>CAVXJZ010000006.1:0-404897 GCA_963762205.1 uncultured Solirubrobacterales bacterium | reverse complement strand
TGTCCTCCTGCTTTAGGTAGCCGCCGCGCCCGTCGGTGTGCGCCAGCATCTTGCGATGAAACTCGAGCAGGCGCGCCACCGTCAGGGGCTCGAGGCTCGGCTCGCGCATCAGGCCATCGAGGGCGTCCGCGTAGCCCGCGAACTCTTTCTCGCTGCGATTGCGGAAGCGCGGCGGGTGGTCACTGGCCAGGGCGTCGGCCCGGGCGGGGTCGACCTCGACGCCCTCGATCGCGTTCGAGGCCTTGATTGATTCCACCTTGGTCTGCTGCGCGAGCCGCTGCAGCAGCTGCGGGAGCTGGTTCTCGTAGAGCCCCTGATGGCCGCGACCGACGTCGACGCGCTGTAGCAGCACACCGAGAGAGGCCGGTTGGCCAGCGAACGTCCGCTCTGGATCCTGGAAGCTTCTCATCTGGGTAAGGGCACCATAAACTATGTAAGAACTGCTATATCTTACTGCCTTTACCGCCGTTTTGCGTAGTTCTTAGGTAGTTTATGGGTCGATTACATAGTTTCTCCCCCGTTCTCGCCGGGCAGAAAACGGCGAAGCCGGCATCAGGAGCTCCCGCCGCAGCAGCTGATGGTGTCCTAGGCGCTCTGCTCGCGCTCGCGCGCGTAGGCGTCGAGCAACTGCAGCTCTTCGGCGTAGATGCGGCGCATGGGGCGTGGCGCGATGAGGCGTTCGAAGAAGCCGACGACGCCGTCGGCCTCCCACCTCGTGGAGATCTCCACTCTGCAGGCGCCGCCCTCGGGTGTGACCGTCCACGTGGTGACGAGGGCGGTCCTCATGTCCGACTCGGTGAGGACACGGCCGGGCTCGGGCTCCTCGACTCGCATCCGGAAGGCGCGGGTGTCTGCGCCCGCCTTCACCTTGAAGGTGGTCACCGTGCCGGCGCCGACGCCGCCCGACTCGATCTTGAACTCCGAGAAGGCCGGCGGCAGGAACCTCTGGTGCTGCTCGTGATCGGCGATGTAGGAGTAGACGGCCTCGGCGGGCGCCCCGATCTTTCGGTCTTCTGAGACGTGGATTCTTGTCACGGGTGACCTCCCAAACGGTGAGCGGTCCCACCCATCAACCGTATGCGATCGGCCACCGGCTGTCATTTCGCCAGCGAGGCTAGGATCGAGGCATGCGAGTCGCAGCCGTCCAGCTGGACGTGTCGCTCGCCGACGTTCGCGCCAATCTCGGCGCCTGCGAGGTGTTGGCGAGGGAGGCGGCCGCCGCGGGCGCGGAAGCGATCGCGCTGCCCGAGTTCTTCACGACGGGAGCCGCGTTTCTCCCCGAGCTCGCCGAGGCGGCTCTGGCGCCGGAGGGCGCCGCGGCCGAAATGCTGCTCGGAGTGGCCGCCGCGGAGGAGGTCTTGATCGGCGGGTCGTTCCTCTGCCGGGATGCAGACGGGGAGGTCCGCAACGCGTTTCTGCTGGCAGGCCCCGACGGCTTGCTCGGCCGCCACGACAAGGACCTGCCGACGATGTGGGAGAACGCGCTGTACGTAGGCGGCGAGGACGAGGGGATGATCGAGGCCGGCGAGCTGACCGTCGGCGCGGCGCTCTGCTGGGAGTTCATGCGCAGCGCCACGGCGCGACGGCTGCGAGGGGGTGTCGATCTGGTGATCGGAGGCTCGAACTGGTGGAGCGTTCCCCCCTGGCCGCCGAAGGCCTACACGCGTCGTGCGGAGGCCGCGAACGCCGCCACGGCCGCACGGGCGCCGGCCGTGTTCGGCCGCTACGTCGGCGCGCCGGTCGTCCACGCGGCGATATGCGGCCGGTTCTCGTGCCCGATGCCGGAGCTCCCGCTTCTCCGTTACCGGGGCAATTTCCAGGGCGGCGCTCAGATCGCGGACGCCCACGGCCGGGTCCTCGTGCGGCGCCGTGGGGATGAAGGCTCCGGGTTCGTCATCGCCGACGTCGATCCGCACCGCGTCGCCCCGGACGAGCCGGTCCCGGAACGCTTCTGGCTTCATCGGCGGGGATCAATGTCCGCCATTGCCTGGAACACTCAACGCATCCTCGGTCGCCGCTGGTACGCGAAGCACGTTCGGGGGCGGCCACCCCTAGCCATCGGCGAGACGCCGACCCGGGCCGGAGACCAGCTCTGACCCGGGAAGGCCCGGTATCGGTCAAGCCGACTGGCTCAACCTGACCATTTCGACTATCCGCGGGTGGTAGCGAGAGACGAATCGGGCCCCCGCTATAGGAAAGGGCCCCGGAAATGGGGCCTTTTTCGTGGATCGGGTCGGCTAAAGGGACTCGCAGACCGAGCTCGAGAGGCTCTGTCGCGACGTCGTCAACTGATGAGATCGGAGCGGAGTCTCACGCACCGGAATTAGCTCAGCGCCGCGTGGGGAGCGGCTGCCATGAGATCCCTCGCATGCCGCTGGTGCCCCGCCCGTTGACACGGACCTTGATGATGCGCTTGTGCGAGCCGTCGGCGTTCATGACGAGGATGTTGTGGCGTCGCCGTCGGGTCCAGTAGACGGCCGCGACCTGGCGCCCGTCGGGTGAATAGACGGGGTCCTGCGCAATCGTGGGACGGGCAGTGAGCCAACGCTTATGAGAGCCGTCCAGGCGCATTGTCATGATCGATACGCCCTTGCTGACGACCAATTCATGGCCGTTCGGTGCGAAATCCGGCATGCGCTCCCCGTTATTCGGGTCAACCATCCTCTGGTGTGATCCGTCGGGCCGCATCAGCCAGACGTGGGCGCGGCCTGTTCGGTGGCTCACGAAGGCGATCAGCCGGCCGTCCGGTGACCAGGTCGGTTCCTTGTCCTGTCTCGGAGCTTCGGTGAGCCTGGTCAGTCCGGTCCCGTCGGTGCGGATCGTGTAGATGTCAACGTCGCCTGCCGCCGGTCCGTCCTGTTTGGCGAAGACAAGGCGATCGCCGCTCGGAGAGAAGGCAATGCGATCGAAATAGACGCCACTCGTCACCGTGCGCAGCCCGCTGCCGTCGGCGTTGATGATTTGCAGGTTTCCGTTGGCCTGAAAGGCGATCTCCTGGCCGTCCGGGGAGTAGGCGGGACCGGTGGGAATGTGAGCCGGTTCGATGACGAGGACCTTCTTGCGGCCGTTCCCGTTCGGTCGGATGGATTCGACCGCGAACGTCTCGGTTGCCGACCGCTCATAGGAGAAGGCGATCCGCCCAGGCTTGCCGCGGAAGGTTGCGGTGCCATTGGCGGGCAGCACGATCGCGGTCGCCACTACTGCGGCGGCGATCACGCTCAGGCGACCCCAACGCATGCGCGAAGGTTATCGTCGATCTACTGCATGCCCAACTGGAAACGCAGTCTGCGCTACGCAGCTCCGCCCTTACTGGCTTCTTGCCCGGGCACGGAACTCTTGCATCGCTGCCCGCTCTCGCCTGCTGTCCCAGCGGCGGTATGGGCCGACCAGCCGTTCTGGGGAGTTACGGGGCCCGGCTCTGGGAGAGGCGATCCGCGCCGAGGGCGACGGCACCGAGCGCGTCGCTGAGTTGCTCGACGAGTGGCTTCTCACCGCTGAGCCTTCGCAACGCTGTCCCAAGTTTGACGTACGCCATGTGCCCTTGTGTGTACCCTAGGGCGATGGCTGAGCGGAATCGCCGCATCAATGTCACTCTCGAGCCGGATTACGCGCGGAAGTTGGCAAGTCTGGCGGAGCGCACCCACGTCCAGGAGGGAACTCTGGCTCGCTCACTTCTCTCCAGCGCGCTCGACGAAGCCGACCCCGAGGCTGCGCGGATCACCGAGATCCTCGACGGGATTCCTGGCGCTTGGGAGCGGGCGCAGGAGTCGATCGAGCAGGCGCGGCGCGGCGAGACGGTGCCGCTCTCCGAGCTGTAGTCGATGCCGACGATCGAGGTCACGCGCCAGGCGCGCGACGAGCTTCGTGGGCTGATCGAAACCCGCAAACTTCCGGGTGACACGCGGGAGCGGATATCGAGCTCGCTGTTCACGCTTGAGGAGTTTCCGCGGGCCGGCAAGCAACTCTCCGGTGTCTGGCGGGATTGTCGAGCGCTGATCGGTCCGTGGGGCTGGCTGATCGTCGTCTACATGTACGTCGAGACTGAGGACCGGGTCGTCATCATCGCCTTTCACGACGCTCGGACATCTGAGGCTGCGACGGCGCGCCTCTAACTCGTCAGCTCATAACCCGAACGTCGCGGGTTCGAATCCCGCCCCCGCTACTCGAAGAAACCCCCGAGATCCGGGGGTTTTGTCGTTTCTATCGTTCTGGCGCCTGGATCCGCTTGCCGTCAGGTTGTCGTCATGGCGAGGCACCGCCTCGCGACCTGACGCCCGCAAGCTCCTCCAACGCCTGGATGCCGGGACTCGCCAGGGCGCGAAATCGCTCCATCACGACTGCCAGATCGCCGTCGACCGGCTGCCCCGGGGGCACACGCGAAGGATTCAGGGCCACGCCGTCGGCCCACTCCTTGATGTCGGGCTCGGCGGTATAGGCGAGTGACGCACGGCTGCCCAGGGCCTGCATCAGCGCCCAGTCGGCGGGCGTGTCGGAAAGGGGCGAAGGGGGGCATATCCGGTTCTTCTCGTCGTCGTCTTCGCGGGTTGCCTCCACATAGCCGACCAGTGCCGCGGCCAGGCACGGGAAGCCCGCTCGGACCGGCTGAATCGTGATCGAGCGCTCACCCCAGATCGGTATCAGCCGGGGGTATTGCAGGCCGGCCGCGGCGCAGTGGACGACCGCCGCGTTCCTGTCGATCTTCGTATCGCCCTCGGCCAGCTCGATCCGCCCTGGCTCGACCCGGCGGATGTGTCCCAGTCGTACCACTCGCTCGATGCTGCGCAACAGGTCGAGCTCCCACTGGGCGAGCGTCGGCGTCTTCGCCATGGTCGGCGTCACCGAGCGGTCGATGCGAAGCATCACTCCCGCGGCCTCCATCCGCAGGAAGAGGTCGTCTGGCGAGGCGGCCTCGCACGCCGCCTCCATGATGTCGGCCGCCATCCCGATGAACACTGCGGGGTCGGGCTGGACGACAGCGCGGTTCAACATCCACGGCTCACGTGGTCGAATCCAGCAAATCGAATCGGGGTCGACTCCGTTTGCGAGCAGCCACACGCAGGCGTCGGTGGCCGTCTTGCCGGAACCGACGATCACGAATTCGCCCGGTGCTGTCTGCAACTTGGGTAGATCGTTGACCGGCAGAGCTCGGACCCCGTCGGCGACGCGGAACGGCGGCTCGGTGGTCGCGGGGATCTCGGGGGCGAGGTAGCGCGCGTCGACGATCCGGCAATCCCGTCCGACCTCGTAACGCTCTCCGGAGAGGCGAGAGACGAACGAGCCGTCACCGAGATACTCGCAATTCGGGTGAAACTGCACCCGGCCAGAGGGGACGAGTTGCTCATTCAGCACCCGCTCGTAATAGGCGCAGATTTCGGGGGCGGTGGCGCGCTGGTGCAGGCCGGCCTCGGGGCCTTCGCGTTGGATCGATCCGGAGCCCAGGAGGGTCGAGGCGACGCCGTAGAACGAGGACGCCTGATGCAGCCGGACGAACGGATACGCATCGAGCCAGTGGCCGCCGGGACCGTGCCTCCGATCGACAAGGGCGACCTGAACGTCGGCATGGCGGGTGACGGCATCGGCGAATGCCATGCCCGATGCCCCGGCCCCGATCACCAGGTAGTCAGCTTCGAGCACGGGTGACATGTCAATCATTCAACCGCTTGCGACCGAAATGGGCAGAATCAAGGCGCTCGCGGGGCACGCCATCCTCCTTCGAGGGAGCGAGCCATAGCCGATCGACAGCAGTTGCGGAGCTCTCGCCTTCTCCTCACGGGAGCGCTCGTCGCCGCCCTCGGACTCAGCGCGAGGGTCCGGGCGCGCAACATCCTCGGCGCCGACGCCCGGCCGGCCGTGAGGAAGTTCAGGGTCAGGCGCTAGGCGGCCCTAGACTGCGCGCGTGAGCTTGATCGAGCGGCTCGGGGTGGAGGCGCCTGTCGTCCAGGCGGGGATGGGTGGTGGCCTGAGCCGCCATGAGCTGGCGGCAGCCGTCTCCGAGGCGGGCGGCCTCGGCACGATCGCCGTCAATGGCGCGGGCGCGATCCGGCGCGAGCTGGCCGCGGCGCGGGAGCTGACGGGCCGGCCGCTGGCCGTCAACGTGCTGCTGCCCTTCGCGCGGCGGGACTGGTTCGACGCTGCGGGGGAGGCCGACGTGGTCGTCACCTTCTGGGGCCGCCCCCGACGCCGCACGGGCGGCGCCTGGATCCACCAGTGCGGATCGGTGGGCGAGGCGCGGGCCGCGCGCGCGGCGGGCGCCGACGGGGTGATCGTCCAGGGCGTCGAGGCCGGGGGCCACGTCCGCGGGGAGGAGCCGGCGCTCGCACTGCTCCGGCGGGCCCGGGAGGCGCTCGGGGAGGGCTGCCCCGTCCTGCTCGCGGGCGGCGTCGCCGGCCGCGATGACGTCGCGGCGGCGCTCGAGGCCGGGGCCGACGCCGCGGTCGCCGGCACCCGCTTCCTGATGGCGGAGGAGAGCCGCGCGCACCCCGGCTACCGGGAGCGCCTCGCCGCGGCCCGCGGCACGCTCCTCACCGAGCTCTTCGGCGCCGGCTGGCCGGCGCCCCATCGGGTCGTCGCGAACGCCGCCACCGATCGCCGGCTCGGCAAGGATCCTCGGGGACCCCGCGGGAGCCGGATGCTCAACCGCCTGCTCGCCCCCGCCGCGCGCCATGCGCCCGAAGCCGCGCTGCTGCGCATGGCCCGGCGCCAGCGACCCGATGGCAGGCTGCTGACGCCGCTTGCTCCGACCGACGATGGGCCGGAGGCCCTGCTCGAGGCCGGCGCGCTCTACGCGGGAGAGACGGTGAGCCGGATCGACGACGTGCGGCCGGCCGCGGAGCTGGTCCGGGCGCTGACGCCCTGAGCTAGGCGGTCGCGGAGGGCTGCTCGGCGGGGTCGTGGGGCTCGATCCGGTCGGGCAGGTCGACCGCGGGCTGCGAACATGCGGGCGGTGCTGCGGGCCATATCTGCCTCTTTACAGCGACCGCGCCCCGACCTAACGTGGACCCATGATCCGAATCCGTAATACCGCCCATGCTGCCGGACTGATCATGCTGTTGGCGGCTGCAGCGCTCCTCGCCGCCGCCGCGGCTCCAGCCCGGGCGGCCTTCCCGGGCACCCCCGGCCCGATCGTCTACCCGCGCTACAGCGCAGAGGAAGGCGGCAGCGAAGGCGGGCTCTTCGCCCACGGGCCGCGCCGCGATCAAACGCCTCGGCAGCTGACCGACGATCCGAACGACAGGAGCCCGTCGTATTCGCCGAATGGGCGGCAGATCGTCTTCGCCGGCAACCGCGACCCCGTCCCTCCCACATCGCCGTTCGGGGCGCCCGGTTCGCATATCTATCTGATGAACGCCAACGGGAGCGAAATCAGGCAGCTGACCAGCGGCGGCTTCTTCGACTCGAACCCAAGCTTTTCGCCGAACGGACGAGTGGTGGTCTTCGATCGGAGCGCCCTATCGACGAGCCGGACCAGCCACATCTTCAGCGTCAACGTGGGTGGCACCGGCCTGCGGCAGATCACGAACGAAGAAGGCAGCGACCATGACCCCGTCTTCACGCCTAGCGGGAAGGCGATCGTTTTCGTCAGCAACCGCAAGAGCAGCGGCCGCCGGGACCGCAGCAACGTCTTCTCGATGCGCCCCAACGGCGCCCACATGCGTTTGCTGATCGGCGGCCCCCGCAGCGAGTACGAGCCCGACATCTCCCCGAACGGCCGCCGCATCGCTTTCGTCAGCAGCCGCGGCCGCGGAGGCATCTTCATCGCGCGGATGAGCGGGCGTCACGTACGGTATCTGCGAGGGAGCCGGAGTGGCGGTAACCCCTCGTGGGCGCCGGACGGCAAGCACATCGCCTTCCTCAGGTTCGGCAGCGAGAGCAGTGAGCTGGTGGTAAAGCGGGCCGACGGGCGCGGCTTCTCGAAGGAATTCGACAGCGGCGGCACCGAAGAAGAAGGCTATGGCAGCCACGTCGGGGCTCCGACCTGGGGACGGGTTCCGCGATGAGGGGCCGTCTGCGCACTGTGCTTGCGATCCTGGCGTCACTCGCTGCCGCCGCCCTGCTCGGCGCCGGCCCGGCGGCAGCCGCCGGCGGCGACATCGTGCTCGTCGCCAACCCCGACGTCGACGGCCTCGACGGGGTCGCCGCCCGGGGCCTGATCCCTTCGATCGCCGAAGGCGGACGCTACGTGGGCTTCATCGCCGACGACGCAGCACACGGCACATCGGTCTGGCTCCGCAACATGGCCGCGCCGAGCGCGATCCCCGTCGCCGCCTCCAGTGTCGCACCGAGTCGGCCGGGGGAACTCGGCTACGACGCCGACAGCCCAGGCCTCTCCGCCGACGGCCGCTACCTGGTCTTCGCCTCGGAGGACCCGGCTCTGAGCGACGAAGACGTCGACTTCGACCGCGGGCCGCTGGGCGAACCGACCGGCAACCCGATCCGCGACATATTCGTCTACGACCGGGTGACGACGGCGATCACCCTGGCCTCGCGACGCAGCGGCGCCACCGGCGCCGCTGCCGACGACGACTCCAACCTGCCGGCGATCTCCCCCGACGGCCGCTACGTCGCCTTCGGCACCGAGTCGGGCAACCTGACGCCGGGCAAGCACATCGGCGGGGGCGCCTACGTGCGCGACCTGAAGGCCAAGCGCACCACCCTGGCCTCACGCCGCAACGGCGCCCACGGAAGGCCCATCCGGGCGATCGAACCGACGCTCTCGAGGGGCGCGCGCATGGTCGCCTTCGTCTGGTTCTTCGGCCACGGGTACCGCCACAGGACGGCCGTGATCGGTGTCCGCAACACACGGCGCGAGGCGACGGTGATCGCCTCGCGGGCGAGCGGCCGCCGCGGCGCGATCGCCAACAAGGACTGCAGCGAACCGGCGTTCTCGGCCTCCGGCCGCTACGTCGCCTTCACCTCGACCGCGACCAACCTGGTGCGCGGCGATCGTCCCAAGCTCGAAGACGTCTTCGTCAGGGACCTGCGCAAGCACCGTACGATCCTCGTCTCGCGGGCGGCCGGCCGCCACGGCGCCGCCGGCACGGGCGATTCCTCGCGCCCGGCGATCTCCGCCGACGGCCGCTACGTCGCCTTCCAGTCCTACGCCAGCAACCTTGGGCCCCACGACAACGCCGCCGTGCCCGATGTCTTCGTCAGAGACCTCCGCAGTGGCCGGCTGTACCTTGCCTCACGGGCCAATGGCGGCGCCGTCGCCAACGCGCCCTCCGCGAGCCCCTCGATCTCCCCCGACGGGCGCTTCGTCGCCTTCAACTCGAAGGCGTCGAATCTGAGCCCGGAAGACACCGATCACCGGATCGGCGTGTTCAGGTACCAGGTCCCCTGAGCGGGCCCGGCCGTCAAAGCGCCTTCTGGCGGGTCACGTGGTACCGGCCGCGGTACCAAACTGAGCGAAACTCAGCTGATCCAGGAGCGCAGAGATCGCTTGGCAGAGCCGTGGAGCCCTCAGCAGGACGCCCTTCGGGCACCCCATAGCCCGAAGGTCGCGGGCAATACATCGAGATCATGCCGGCCACTTCAGGCTCCGGGTGTAGCGGACTCGGCCTCCTCGATTGCCGCGGCAAGGCGGGCGAGGCTCGCCTCGTCCAGGGTCGCTTCGAGGAGCGGGAACAGCTCGCGCTCCTCGAAACGGACGTGGTCGTTCAGGAGCTGCCCCAGCTCTCGGGCCTCATCCAGGGTGGTCTCGCCGGCCTCGAGCCGCAGCGCCTCGCGGCGAATCGCGAGGTGCTCCTCGAGCATCCGGCTCACCCCGGCTCTGTCGACCTCGGCGAACCTGGCCCAGTGGGGAAGCAGCACCTCCTCCTCGATCCGGAAGTGATCCTGCCCGCCGTTCTCCCAGAAGTCGAAGAAGACCGCAGCCACTGCCTCAAGGTCGTCTCCCTCGCGCAGCACCTTCGCCGCATGGAGGGCGAGCAGGTGCTCGCGCGACAGCGGGCGGAGGGCCTCTGCCCGTTTCACTTGCCCCCCATTCCTCCGACCCCGACCACGCACCCGGCGCGGTCGGGGTCGCGCGGCTCGAAGCGGGTCAGCTTCGCGTCCGGATCGAGCTTGGAAAGCAGCCCGGCGGAAAGGCCGCGGTGCAGTGTGCAGATCACGTCGGGATTCTCGCGCGCAGACGCCCGGTAGGGGCAGTTCTCCAGCGTGCAGGTGAAGCCGCCGTCGTCGATCTCGATCATCGGTTGGAAGCCGAGCGCGGCGAAGACCGCCCGGAAGCTCTCGACGGGGTCCTCCGTTCTTTCCGGCGCGAGCTCCCGTCCAATCTCCCGCCCGGTGTTCTCGATGATGCGCAGGCGGGAAGGGCCGCTCGGCGTCGCGCGGGCGAGCCAGCGGGCCAGGTTGGCGGGCCGGAGGCGCCGGTCGCCCTGCGCCTGGCCGGCGAGTCGCGGGCAGGTCTCCCGGCAACGGCGCCGCTGGGGGCAGGAGAGGCGATGCGGATCTCGACCGGGGCCGTGATCCCGACCGGTGCTGACGCCGTGGTCAGGGTCGAGGCCACACGCGTCGAAGACGGGCGGGTGCTGATCGAGGAAGCGGTCGACCTGGGCCGCGACGTCCGGCGAGCCGGAGAGGACATTCGTGCCGGGGAGACCGTGCTGCGGGCAGGTGCCGGGATCGGGCCGGCGGAATTGGGCGTCCTCGCCTCGCTCGGCCTGGCCGACGTCAACTGCCGTCGCCGCCCGCGCGTCTCGGTCCTGACCAGCGGCGATGAGCTGCTCGAGCCCGGCGAGGAGATGCGCCCCGGCGGCGTCCGCAACTCGAACGCCTACTCGGTTCCGGCCCTGGCCGAGCGGGCCGGGGCGGAGGTTGCCGTCTCCTCACCCGTGCCCGACGATCTCAACGCCACCCGGGCTGCGATAGAGCGGGCGCCCGTCTCCGACGTTGTGGTCGTCTGCGGCGGCGTTTCGGTCGGCGAACACGACCACGTCAAGCGGGCGCTGGCCGAGCTCGGCGTCGAGCGCCGCTTCTGGGGCGTGGCGCTGAAGCCGGGCAAGCCAACCCTGTTCGGCACTCATGACGACACGCTCGTCTTCGGGCTGCCGGGCAACCCGGTCTCGGCGATGGTCATCTTCACGCTGCTCGTGCGCCCGGCGCTCGTGGCGCTGGCCGGCGGACAGCCCGAGCGGCTGCGGACGACGGCGGTGCTGGAGGCTGACTGTGCGAAGCGCCCCGGGCGGACCCACGCGCTGCGCTGCCGCCTCGAGGCCGAAGATCCTGACGACAATCTTCCGCTCCAAAGTGATGATCCCGGTGAGCTGGAGGTACTGGCTCCGCATGCCGACGCGGCATACACGCTCCTCATGCACATGGGCGTGGCGGATCAGGCCCGGTGCGTTGTCACATGGGAGGACTCCACCGGGGAGCGGGATAACGTCGCCACGCTGCGCTTCTTCTGAGACAGATCGCAGCGGTGACTTGCCAGGCTCGGCGATCGCGCGCCTCGCCCTGGCGTCGGTGGGGGCGGGCGAGTTCGCTTCGCCGACCAGGGCCACCCTGTGCTTCGGCCTCCTCACCGGCCAGCCGTAGGGATCAGCGGAAACGCTGCTGTCGGAAGGCCGGATTTCGGGTCGGCCCGATCGAGATCGGCGGGACTACGGCGGTGGAGATGCCCCCTTCCAACTCGACGGGCGAGTCGGGCGCGAGGCCGTGCGCCTTCCGTTCGCGTTGTTCGACCAGCTCGTCGGCGGTGAGAGTGGCCTCCACGGCGTTGCCGTCCTCGCCGATGACCATGTAGTCGAGATAGCGTACGGTCCCGTCGGGCTCCTCTTGGACCATGTACGGGTCCCAACCCCGGGCGACGTGTTCGCGCGCAAGGGTATCGTCGTCGGGGTCCCGTTCAATAAGCACGACACTGCTCATCGGCTGCGGCCTCACGACAAGCGCGGGGTGCCGCTTCGCGTCCTTACGGACCCGGACGACTGCCTCCTGGGTAGCGCCGAAGATCAGCTTGTCCGCCCAGCCGTAGGTCCGAAGGTTCAGTGTCACCACGTCGTCGTCGGTGGCCTGGACGGTCTCGATCGTCACGTCGTCGCTCGGAGTCATCAGGACGCAGGCGGTCCTGCTGATCGGGAAGATCGTCGTTGCGTTCGGCGAACTGAGCGGGGCGTGACCCGACCAGGGGTGCATAGGCGTCGGGTCGAAACAGGCGCAGCCTCGATCGGAGGTGACGAAGACAGGCTCGTCAGCGACGATCACCGTCCACTTCATCGTGCCGAACATCATCATCGCCAACTCACTCGCGTTGTTGACCAGCATCCCCATCGTGTTGCCGCCGCTGGGGTCCGCGATCTGCAGCTCGCCGCCGCGCAGCATCTCGACCGAGCGCTGCCGAAGCTCCTCGGCCTCCTCGTCGGAATGACCGTCGTCGTCCCCTTCGGCCTTCATCCGCTCCCGGGTCTCGGCAAACTTCCGCTTGTCACTCATGTTCGACGCCAGCAACGACGCCATGACTTCACTACCGAACTTCCGGGCCTTCTTGAGCGCGCCGGGCGTGCGTCCCCACTGAAGGGCGAAGAAAAATGAGAGCGTCGCGCGCTCCTCGTCGGAAAAAGCGTCGCCGGCGGCGAGCCGCCGCACGATCGGGGCGGCGTGGTTCTCCACCATCGCGAAGAACCCCTCAAGCACGTTGATCTTCCCGCCCTCAATCTCGGCGTCGGGGTAGATGTAGAAGAACTTCTTGGACGCTGCGAGCGTCGGCGTCGTCTTGCGCGGCGCGCCGGTGGCAGTCTTGAGTTGGAGCAGGGTTTCGCCGTCGAGCGTGAAGTCGGCGAGCTGGAACTTGGGCACGTAGTGCTGGCGCTTGGCATTGCTTTCAGGCCAGGGCTTCTTGCCCTCGGCGATTTCGAGGAGTTCCTTCCCCAGAGGCGAGGAGTCGAACGCGCGCGGATCTAGCATTCCGGACATGAAGGGCCAGGATAGATGCCCGCAGAGACGCAACCGGCTTCCCCAACCCCTCTTCCCCTGGACCCTGACCGTGCTCGACCTCAGCATTGAAACGACGACGCCTCAGGGCAAACTGGTGGCGCATGGTGGTCGCGATTGGCGCTGAACAATGCGTCGCGCGATTAACCGCTGGGAGTGCCCCTCTTTCGCTTTCGCGTGAATGCGACAGCTGGGCCCCAATCAATCGGCGTCCGCCGACGCGCTCGCAACCCACGCGAAATGGGCGGCCCGACTAGCCGGGCGGGGCGGCTCGCAGCGCCGCCTCCAGCTCAAACCGCGCGTCGGGATCATCGAGCTGCTCACCGAGCAGCTCGCGCAGGCGCGCCGTTCGGTACCGGGCGGTCTGGGGGTGCACGTGCAGCGCCGCGGCCATCGCGACTGCGTTCCCGCGGTGGCGAATGTAGGCGAGGGCCGTCTCCCGCATCCGGCTCCGTGCCTTCGCGGTGAGGGGGGAGAGCGGAGCCAGCCGGCGCGCCGCGATCCTCTCGACCAGGGCGCCACTCTCGAAGAGGAGCAGGTCGCCGAGATGCTCATCGACTCGGAGCAGCCCCTCGGCCGGTAGGGCTCCGGCCTCCGCGGCCCGCAGCAAAGCCCGGGCCAGCGACCAGGACACGGCCAGTTGGGAGGGTTCGCCGGTCGGCCCGAGCGCCAGCCGAAAACCCGCCGCCGCATGCTCGAGGCTCTTGGTACGGCCGGGGCCCTGCGGGTCGGGAACCAGGGTGCAACCCGTGTCGTCAAGCGTCGTGACCAGCGAATCGGTTGGGAGGCGGCGAGCGAGGACGCTCAGGTCGGCCTCCGCGCAGGCGAGCGCCGCGACGGTGCGCGGCATGGGCCAACCGGCGGCCTGACTCGCCGCGCGCAGGTCGGCCTCGACGGCCGGCGGCTCGCGCACCAGCAACGTCGCCAGCTCGCGCCGGCGGCGGCGACGCAGGTCCTCGACCTCGGCCTGCGCTTCGGCGTACCCCTCAACGGAGTCGGCGGAGAGCTCGTCGATGTAGGCGAAGATCGCCTCGGCGAGCAGGCTCAGGACCTCGGGGGCCAGCCGGGCCCGGCGACCGGCGGCCGCGAACCGTCGCCAGGCCACCCGCGCGCCCACTCGGTAGGCGGCCTGGAGGGAGTCGAGCGTCCGACCTTGTCGCAACTCGCCGCGGCCGAGGCCGAGATAGACCTCGCGGCCGGGCCTGCGGCCCGCGTCGGGATCGCGGATCAGGGCAACGAACTGACGCAGCGCCTCGGTGACGCCGGTCTGGATGCCGCGGCCGAAGCTTCCCTCCAGCGGCCGCGCGTACTCCGACACCTCGCGGCCAATCGTGGCGAGGATCTCCTCGCTGACCACGGTCAGCTCGGGCTCAATCAGGTCGGCGACGGCGGCCGGGAGGCCACGCCAGGGCTCCGCGTCGATATTTATCATCTAGCTGACAATAAATTGGGTAACAAAGTTGCCTCAAGACTAATTTATAGCGGCCTGACACACCTAACTTGTAGCCGTGGGCGAAATGACCAGAATCGAGAAGGCGGCCAACCTGGGCGCCGTCGTCATTCCCTTCGTTGCCACGATCGCCGCGACCGTGCTGCTCTGGGACAGCCTCGTGAGCCCCGCAGACCTCGGGATAGCGATGGTGATGTACCTGCTGACGGCGATCGGCGTCACCGTGGGGTTCCACCGACTTCTCACCCATCGCGCCTTCCAGACCTCGAAGCCGGTCGAGTACGTCTTGGCCGCGCTCGGCTCGATGGCCCTCCAGGGGCCGGTGATCTCCTGGGTCGCCGACCACCGCAAGCACCATGCCCACACCGACGAAGAGGGCGACCCTCACAGCCCCCACGTCGGCCATGGCGACGGCGTGCGCGGTGTGCTGGCCGGGCTGTGGCATGCGCACTCAGGCTGGCTGCTGTCCACGCAGGGGCGTGCCGACTGGAAGCGCTACGCGCCGGACCTATACGAGGACCGCGGGATGCGCCTGATCGCTCGCCGCTTCGTGCCGCTCGCCTTCCTCAGCCTGGCCATCCCGGCGCTCGCCGGGTACCTGGTCAGCGGCACCCTGGCCGGCGCCGCGACGGGACTTCTGTGGGGCGGGTTGGTGCGGATCTTCTTCGTCCACCACATCACCTGGAGCGTCAACTCCGTCTGCCACTTCCTGGGCAGCCGCCGCTTCGAGACCGACGATCGGTCGACCAACGTCTTCTGGCTCTCACTGCCCTCGCTCGGGGAGTCCTGGCACCACAACCACCATGCCTTTCCCCGCTCCGCCGTCCACGGCCTCAGACGCTGGGAGCTGGACCCCTCCGCGCTGATCATCTCCACGATGGAGAAGCTCGGCCTCGCCTGGAACGTGGTCCGAATCTCACCGGAGCGCCAGGCCCAGAAGGTCATCTGACCGATAGGCCAGTTGTCCAAGGGCACCGGTCTTCGATGCCCGTCCAAGGTCTACGAGTCGTACGTCGCCGCTCTGCGCGCAACCGAGCGTCGCCCCGGCACGGGGAATGTCCTGGCGAGCCGACATCGGCCTTGCCAGTGAAGCGAAAGTCGCGCCTGCCGATCCGAACGTGGGGTGGCCCGCGCGATCGGATCAACTCATAGAGCTAAAGATTTCGGGCACCCTCACCGATGGCTTAGATGACGGTCGCTCCCTTGCCGACCTCAGCAGTAGCTGATCAGCCGACAGCTTGCCTCCGCCCCAAGCCCTCAACTGGGGATTCGAGATCGGTAGCGCGGCCTTGAGCCTCGAAAGGCAGATCACTACATGCGTGTTCCTGGCACCAGAAGGCTTCTGCTCTTCGCAACGATTTCGTTCGCGCTTTTCGGAACGACTGGATTGGCCGTCGCGGCTTGTCCCCCCTCTCATCCTCAGCCGCCCTGCGGCACTCCCGGGTTCACCGGGCGTGCCGGCGTCAGCTCTCCGCGATGCGGTCACAAGGCGGCGCCCAAGATCTGCCGCAATCACAAGGGCCCTCGCGGTCCTCGGGGACTTCCGGGCAAAGAGGGGCCGGCCGGCCCTCGCGGTCCGCGAGGCGTCCCGGGTTCTAAGGGCCTGCCAGGGGTCCCGGGTCAAACCGGGACCGCCGGTTCGCAGGGAACCGCAGGGCCGACCGGCGCGACGGGAACCACTGGCGCCGAAGGCGCCGAGGGCCTGCAAGGCGTCACGGGCGAAGTCGGCGCCGCAGGACCGACAGGACCAACCGGCTCGCAGGGAGTCACGGGCGAAGCCGGCGCGACGGGCGCAACCGGCTCGCAGGGAACCGCAGGGTCGACCGGGCCGACCGGCCTGCAAGGGCCGACCGGCGCGACGGGAACCACTGGCGCCGAAGGCGCCGAAGGCCTGCAAGGCGTCACGGGCGAAGTCGGCGCCGCAGGACCGACAGGACCAACCGGCTCGCAGGGAGTCACGGGCGAAGCCGGCGCGACGGGCGCAACCGGCTCGCAGGGAACCGCAGGGTCGACCGGGCCGACCGGCCTGCAAGGGCCGACCGGCGCGACGGGAACCACTGGCGCCGAAGGCGCCGAAGGCCTGCAAGGCGTCACGGGCGAAGTCGGCGCCGCAGGACCGACAGGACCAACCGGCTCGCAGGGAGTCACGGGCGAAGCCGGCGCGACGGGCGCAACCGGCTCGCAGGGAACCGCAGGGTCGACCGGGCCGGCCGGCCTGCAAGGGCCGACCGGCGCGACGGGAACCACTGGCGCCGAAGGCGCCGAAGGCCTGCAAGGCGTCACGGGCGAAGTCGGCGCCGCAGGACCGACAGGACCAACCGGCTCGCAGGGAGTCACGGGCGGAGTCGGCGCGACGGGCGCAACCGGCTCGCAGGGAACCGCAGGGTCGACCGGGCCGACCGGCCTGCAAGGGCCGACCGGCGCAAGTGGCGCAACTGGCTCGACCGGCGCGACTGGACCGGCCGGCTCGAACGGGCTCTCCCAATTCGCCTACGTCTACAACCTGGGTGCCCAGACGGTGGCGGTAGAGGCCGCGATCACATTCGACTCGAACGGGGTGACGACCCCAGGCATCATTCATGCCACGACTCCGGCCAGCGCCGAGATCGAAATCGTCGAAGCCGGAACCTACGCCGTCACGTTCTCGGTGTCCGGCACCGAGGCGAATCAGATGGCGATCTTCGTCAATGGGAACCCGGCTCCCGGCTCGATCTACGGATCTGGCGCAGGGACTCAGCTGAACAGCGGGCAGGCGATCCTCACCGTCGGAGCCGGAGACGTTCTCACGATCAGGAATCACACCTCAGCTGCTGCGGTCGGCCTGGCGACCGTGGTCGGGGGGACGCAGGCGAACTCAAACGCCTCGGTATTGATCGAGAAACTCGCGTGAGGAGGCGATCTCGAACCCACCGAAGTGTCGGTCCGCCGTTGGTCGTCGGCGCCTTCGTCGCTGCCGTCCAGCGCGACGGATCCGGGCACGTCCACTACGAAGCCCCCTGATGAGCCGGCGATGACTCGCGGAACGATGGCGCTGGCCGGCCTCATGGTGCTCGCCACGACTGCGGGCGGCGGCGGCACCGCGCTCGCTGGAGCTCCCCGAAAGCCAGTCGTGAAGCCGGTGCAGGAGCTCGTGGTGCTGACCAAGACCCACAGGGCGGTCTCCTCCCTCCGATCTCACCCGTCGCGGGTCACCGCCGTCCGGGCCTTGCGGCCGATCACCGGCTCGCGGACGGTTCTACCCGTCATCGCCCGCGCCACTACCCCGGCAGGGGCTCGCAGGTTGCGCGTCATGCTTCCCGGCCGGCCCAACGGCGCCAAGGGCTGGATCGCGCAGCGCGGGACCGTTGCCACGACGACGAGTTGGCAGATCGTCGTCAGAACCCGCAGTCGCAAGGTTCTCGTCTACCGGCATGGTCGCCGAGTGCGCACCTTCGGGGCGGTGGTCGGCAAGCCGTCGACACCCACGCCGCACGGGCGATTCTTCGTCGAAGAGAGCGTGCGCATGCTCACCGGGAGCGCGGGAGCGCCATTCGCCCTCGCCCTGAGCGCCCGCTCCAACGTCTTTCAGGAATTCGAGGGGGGCCCCGGCCAGATCGCCATGCACGGGGTGGCGAACCTCGGAGGCACGCCCGGGACCGCGGTCTCCCACGGTTGCGTGCGTCTCGCCAATCACAACATCGCCTGGCTCGCCGCGCGCATCGCGCCAGGCGTGCGGGTGGACATCACACCATGACCCTGCCGCCGGCTGAGCGGAGGCCGCCGTCGGCGAGGCGTGCGAAGACGAGGGTCGAGCTGCACCGGATTGAGTCGCCGGACGCAGCGAGCGCGAACCAGATACTGCTCGTCGTGGCGGCTTATCCCGGTTAGCCCTAATCTGTCGGTGATGGCACAGTCTCAGAGCACGGGCGCGGTTGCGATGGGCAACGAGGAGGCCGTGCGGGCCTGGGACACGGTCCTCTACGAGCGCTGGAAGAAGAACCGCGAGGTGTTCGTGGGTGCGCTGGACGGGGTCACCGAGGAGGTCTTCGATCTCTTCCCACCGCCGGAGGGGGGACGCTGCATCGACATCGGCTGTGGGTTCGGCGACACGACCCGGCGGCTCGCCCGGCTCGTCGGCCCCGAGGGCTTCGCGCTCGGCACCGACTCCTCGCCGCGTTTCGTCGAGGATGCCGGTCGCGAGGCCATCGAGGCGGGCGTCGACAACGTTCGCTTCGAAGCCGCCGATGCGCAGACGGCCGAATGGGACCAGGACTACGACTACGCCTTCTCGCGCATGGGCACGCAGTTCTTCGCCGCGCCCGTTCCGGCGATGCGCGCGATCCGGGGAGCCCTGAGGCCCGGCGGCGGCCTCCGCAAGATCTGCTGGCGCCGCAAAGCCGAGAGCCCGTTCTGGGCCGAGACGGAGGAGGTCGTCCTGCGCTTCCTCTCCCGCCCCGAGGAGTACGACGCCGACACCTGCGGTCCCGGCCCGTTCTCGCTCGGCAATCCAGAGACGACCCGCGGCATTCTCGAGGCCGCCGGGTTCGCCGAGGTCGAGTTGCACCGGCGTGACTTCGACTACTTCATGGGCAGGGACATGGACGAGGCGATCGATGCCCTGCTCGCGATCGGCCCGGGAGCGGAGCTGATCCGCCTCAACGGAGAGCACGGCGAGAGCCGCCGGGCGGAGATAGCCGACGCCCTCGCCGAGCACTACGCCGCCTGGCAGCGGCCCGACGGCTCGATCGTCGGTCCCGGGTCCGTCTGGATAGTCGCCGCAACCAATCCCGGCTAGCGGCGGGCACCGATGAGGGCGGCCGGACGGCTACCGGCGTAGTCTGTCTGCGATGAGCCTCCTGAGCCACGTACTCCGGGTTCACGAGTCGCTCTACAAGGCGACCGACGGGCGGATCGGGCACCGGATGATCGGCGTTCCGACCCTGCTGCTGCGGACCACTGGGCGTCGCTCGGGCGTGACGCGGACCAACGGCCTCGTCTACGCCCGCGACGGCGAGGACTACGTCGTCGTCGCCTCCAAGGGCGGCGCCGACGAGCATCCGGCCTGGCTGCACAACCTGAAGGCGAACCCGGAGGTCGAGATCCAGATCGGCCGCCAGCGCCAACGGGCGACGTGCAGGGTCCTCGATCCGTCGGACCCCGACTACGACCGCCTCTGGAGGATCGTCAACGAGAACAACGGCGATCGCTACACGGCCTACCAGGAGAAGACCGACCGGCCGATCCCGCTGGTCGTCATCACCGCTGCCTGACCGGCGGCCACTCGCCGCCGGCCGGGTGGGCGGGCGCCCGGCCGTAGCGGCCGCCGGCCCGCCTGCGCGGGTCAGGTGTGGAGATGCAGGGTGAAGGCGATCCGGGAGTAGGTCGGGTTGTCGGCACCCCTGTAGACGCACGTCCAGCGGATGTCGAGGCCGCCACTGCCGAGCCACTTCGGCCTGCAGTTGAAGCCGGAGTTGACGAAGCGCTTCCTGGTCGGGCTCTTGGCGACCGCCGTCCGCACGAGCCTGCGCGCGGTCTTGCACTTGGCGACGAAGCGGGTGCCCTGCTCGAGATCGCGTGCCTTGATCGTCGCCTTGACCCTGGCGGTCCTGGTCCCCTGGACGTTCTTGAACGAGCAGCTCGACGTTCTGTGGGAGTCGGCCGCGGCGGCGCTCGGAAGCGCGAGCGCGGCGGTGGCCAGGGCGGCGAGGGCCACGAGGGAGAGTCGGTTACGGATCTTCAAGGAGGGCCTCCTGGGCTGGCGAGGGGATCGACGGCGGACGTGCTCCCCGGAAAGCTACTCCTTCGCGCAGGTAGGGTCGCCGTATGGATCGACCGCAGACCCGCTATGCGCGGAGCGGCGAGCTCGCGATCGCGTACCAGGTGCACGGCTCCGGCGACCACGACCTGCTGCTGAACGGCGGCACGGCTTCGAACATCGAGACGGTCTGGAGCATTCCGGAGGCGGCCCGGCTGTTCGATCGGCTGGGCAGGTTCGCGCGGGTGATCCGCTACGACCGCCGCGACTCGGGGATGTCGGACCCGATCAAGGACGACCTGACCCTCGAAGCGCACGCGGACGACGCCCTGGCGGTGATCGACGCCGTCGGCGCCCGGCGGCCGGTGCTCATGGGGGCCCTCGACGGGGCGCGGTCCCTGGCGCTGCTTGCCGCCACCCGCCCGGAGCGCGTCGGCGGCCTGGTTGCGCTTTCCCCGACGGCGCGCGGCGGCGCCGCCAGCTCTCCGGAGCTCGCCGAGTCGGCCGCGCGGGGCCTTGCGGACCTGACCGACTGGCCCGGCTCGATAATCGCGCTCTACGCCCCGGAATGGGCTGCCGAGCCGGTGCGCAGGGACCGGCTCATGCGCTACTTCCAGTCCTCCGTCAGTCCGAGACAGGGCGCCCGCCTCCTGCGCATGTCGCTGACCAGCGACATCAGCGACGTGCTTCCTCTCGTCCACACCCCGACCCTCGCCCTCCACCCGCGCGCCCAGGAGCTCGTCTCCGCCGACGCCGTGCGCGAGTTCACCGATCTCATCCCCGACGCCGTCTTTCGCGAGATTCCCGGCGACACGTCCGTGCCTTTCGCCCTCGACGTCGAGCTCCTCGCCGACATCGTCGAGGAGTTCGTCACGGGGACCGCACCGGCTCCACCGACCGACCGCATCCTGGCGACGGTCCTGTTCACCGACCTGGTCGAGTCGACCCGGCGCGCCGCGCAGTCGGGGGACCGAGCCTGGTCGGACGTGCTCGACCGCCACCTCGATCGCACCGACGCGGCGGTCGCGGCCCACGGCGGGGAGACGATCAAGACGACGGGCGACGGCGTGCTCGCGATCTTCACCGGCCCCGGCCAGGGCGTGCGCTGCGCGGAGCAGGTCATCCTCGACGCCCGCGAGCTCGGCCTCGACGTCCGCACCGGCCTGCACACCGGCGAAGTCGAGCGCACCCCCGACGACGTCGCCGGGCTGGCCGTTCACCTTGCGGCACGCATCATGAGCCTTGCCGGGGCCGGTGAGATCCTCGTCTCGGGCACCGTCCGCGACCTCGTCATCGGCAGCGAACTGAGCTTCTCCGACCGTGGCGAGCACGAGCTGAAGGGGATTCCCGGGCGCTGGGCGATCTACGCGGCGACCTGAGCGCGGTGCAGTTGGGGGCCGGGGCTCTCTTCTAGGGTGCCGGGGCGAAGTAGCTGCGCCCGGCGCCGACCTTGACGGTGCGGTGGCGGGTGAAGTCCCTGACCTTGATCACGCCGCGCTTCACCCGGAACAGGGTGCCGGCGCAGGTGTCCTGGGTCAGCCAGACCGTTCCCCGCACGGTGGCGGACCCATGCGATCCCCGCGAGCTGTAGTTGCCCTTGCCCGAGCCCCAGAGACGACGGGACCGCCGGCGGCGGGACGCGGTCGCCCCCCGCTTCTTCGTCGCCTTGCCGCAGCCGAGGGCGCCGGTCAGCTTGAGGATGGTTATCGCCCGGCCCCTGCGCGGCTGAAGCACCTTGAAGAGGCCGGACTTGAACTCGGCGTTCTGCGTGAGGCCGACGCGGTTCTTCGCCGAGGTGAGCTGGACACGCCCCCTGCGGGTGTCGACGGTGGAGCCGACCTTGATCTGGGTCGCCGAGTAGATCGGGCGGAAGGTCTGGCCATGCGGCGGTTTGAACCTGACCCTGCCACCGGACGGGATGATGTTCACGGTCTTGGCGAAGAGCGGGTCGGGGATCTTCCCGTAGACCTCGATGCGGTTGTTGCCGGCATCGACGACGTAGGTCTTCGCGGAGAAGCTGATCGCGACGTCGGCGGGGGCTTCGAAGTGGTTGGGTTTGTTGCCCGGCTCGCCCCAGACGCTGAGGAATTCCCCTGTCGGGCTGAATTTCTGCACCTGGTCGTTGACGGAGTCGACGACGTAGACCTTGCCGACCGGGTCCGTGCTCACCGCCACCGGGAGCCCGAACAGCCCTGGCCCGTTCCCGGGCGAGCCCCAGGCGGTGATGAATTCGCCGCTGCCGTTGAACTTCTGGACTCGGTAGTTGCCGCTGTCGGCGACGTAGAGCTCACCGGCTTCGTCGGTGGCGATTCCCCCGGGCGAGTTGAACTGTCCGGGGCCGGCGCCGCCCGCGCCCCATTCGGTCAGCGGTTCGCCCGCCGGGTCGAACTTGACGATCCGGTTGCGGGCCGGGTCGGAGACGAAGACGTTGCCGCTCAGGTCGACGGCGATCCCGGTCGGCGCCCCGAGCTCGCTGCCGGGAGCCCCGCGCCACTGGCCGACGAATTCGCCGCTGCCGTTGAATTTCTGCACCCGGCCGTTGTCGCGGTCGGCGACGTAGACGAAGCCGTCGCTGTCGATGGCGATCCCGATCGGCGCCGAGAACTGGCCCGGGCCGGCGCCGAGGCTTCCCCATTTGGCGAGGAATTCGCCCCCTTCGCCGAAGACCTGCACGCGGTTGTTGCCGGAGTCGACCACGTAGACCTGGCTGGCGCTGTTCGTCGCCACCGCGGTCGGGCCGTTGAACTGGCCGTCCGCGGAGCCGGCGCCGCCCCATTCCCCGAGGAACAGAGCCATGGCCGGGGCGACGACGAGCAGGAACAGCGCCGCGGCGAGGATCGAGGCCGTCGCTCCCGGCCCGAGGCGCCGGCGACGCTCGCGGGCCGAACGGGCCCGTCGTCCGGGTCGATGGCCGCCTGAGGGGGTCTGGCGCACCGGCGCAGCCTAGCCGATGGGAAAAGGAACCCCGAGCACTGCGGGTGACGTGCCTAGGCCGCGCTCGTGGACTCGGCGTCGAGGCGCTGCCGCGCGGCCTTCACGGCGGTCGGCGAGGAGTGGCACGCCCTGGCGATCGTGTTATCGGGCAGCTCGGGCGTCCTACGCACCTCGAACTCGATCAGGGAGGCGCGGCGCAGCTTCGCGCGGCCGTCCCTGGTGTTCGTCTCGGGGGCGGCGTCGACCGCGGCTTCGGCGGCTCGCTCCCTCCTGCATTTCAGGCAGAACTGGCCCTCGCCGGAGCGGACCCAGCTTTCCGGAAGGGGCTCCTGCCGCCCTCCGATCCAGCTCACCGAGACCCCGCATCCGTCGCAGGTCCAGCGGCTGGCGGTCGGCGCGGTCACGGTCATTTGGCCGCCCTCCTGCGGCGGCGGGGCCGCTGCCGCGCCGGCGGCCGGCCTGACCCCTCGGAGCGCTCGGCGCCCCGCCGGCCCTGCTCGAACTGGCGGCTGAGGCCCAGGTCGCCGGCCATCCGCCGTACCTCGTCGGCCTGGCTGGCGAGCACGAAGCTGATCCCGGTGCCGGTCCGCCCGGCCCGGCCGGTGCGGCCGATCCGGTGCACGTAGGCGTCCCGGTCTCCCGGGGCGTCGAAGTTGATCACCCGGGCGATTCCCTCGACGTCGATGCCCCTCGCCGCGACGTCGGTCGCGATCAGGGCGTCGACCTCGCCGTGCTCGAAGCGGGCAAGCGCTCGCTCGCGCTGGCTCTGGCTCTTGTCGCCGTGCATGGCGGCGGCCTCGACGCCGCGGGCGCGCAGTCGCTTCGCGAGCCGGTCGGCGCCGCGCTTGGTGCGGACGAAGACGAGCGTCGCGCCCTTGGCGCCGCGGAGCTGATCGACGAGGTGGTCCAGCTTCTCGGCCTGGGTGTCGACGTGGAGGAAGCGATGCTCGATGTCGGACCGTCGCCCACTCGGCTCGTGGGTGTGGCGGCGCGGGTCGTGCGTGAAGGCGGCGGCGACCTTCCCCGTCGCCCCTTTCAGGGTCGCCGAGAAGAAGAGCGTCTGGCGGTCGGAGGGAGTGCGGGAGACGATGCGGTCGACCGCCGGCTTGAAGCCCATGTCGAGCATCCTGTCGGCCTCGTCGAGGACGAGGAGGCGGACGTCATCGAGGGAGACGACGCCGCGCGAGATCAGGTCCTCGAGGCGGCCGGGCGTGGCGACGAGGATGTCGGCGCGCCGGGCGGCCTTGCTCTGCGGCCCGAACCCGACGCCTCCGTACACGGCGGCGACGCGCAGGCGGCGCGCCTCGCACACCGAGGCCAGCTCGTCGACTATCTGGCCCGCAAGCTCGCGGGTCGGGGCGAGGACCAGGCCCAGGCCCCTGCGGGCATCCGGCTCGAGGCGCTCGACCATCGGGATGCCGAAGGCGAGCGTCTTGCCGGAGCCGGTCGGTGACTGGACGAGCAGGTCGTGTCCGGCGAGCGCATCGCGCATGACGAGCTCCTGGATCGGGAAGGGCTGGGTGATGTCGCGGCGCGCGAGCGCGCGCACCACAGGCTTGGATATGCCGAGATCGGCAAATGAGTTGATCGGGTTGCTCCTTTTTGAGCGTCTGGGGGAGATCCTGCGACCCCAGCGCCAGAAGCGGCACGACGAGGAAACGGAACCTCTCGAGCGGCGGGAACCGCCGACTCGACCCAATCACCGTAGCAGGGGCCCTGGTTTGCGGCGGTATCTTGGCCTCGGTGATCGAGCTCGCCCGGAGCAGCCTGAGGACCAGCGTCGGCGCCCTGGCGATCGACTTCACCAACCGCGACCTCGGCATCCTGGGCATCGCGACGGTCCTGATGGCCTTCGCGACATGGTGCTTCACGATCGCCCTCGGCGTCTACGGCTTCGAAGCGCACGGCGCGGTCGGCGTCGGCCTCGTCGCCCTTGTGCGCTTCCTGCCCGGCGCGCTCGCCTCGCCGCTCGCCGGGCTGCTGATCGACCGCCACCCGCGCCGTGCGGTGATGCTCGCCAGCAGCCTCGCCTGCGCGGGCGTGCTCGCCGGCGCGTCGGTCGCCGCCGCGCTCGACGCGCCGACCGCAGTGGTGTTCTGCTTTCCGGCGCTCTTCGCGATCGCCTCCTGCGGCTACGGGCCCGCGCATTCGGCGCTGACGCCGGTGCTGGCGCACACGCCACAGCAGCTCTCGGCGAGCAACGTCTCCCACAGCGCGATGGAAAACGCCGGGTTCGTTATGGCCGCGCTCGGCACCGGCGTCCTCCTCGGCCTGACCTCCCCGGGCTTCGTCTTCGGGGTCGCCACCGTCTCCGCGGCCCTGGTCTTCGTGTTCGTCACCCAGGTGCGGAGGGATCGCCGGCCCGCATACGGCGAAGACGCCGACGAGCTGTCCGGTGCGCTGCGGGAGGTCACGGTCGGCCTGCGGACGCTCGTCGATCACCCGGCTCTGCGCCTCGCCACCGCGACCCTGATCGCCCTCTTCCTGTTCAGGGGGTTCGCCGACGTGCTGGTCGTCGTCATGGCGCTCGAGCTGCTCGGCCTCGGCCAGGGGAGCGTCGGTTTTCTCAACGCGACCGCCGGCATCGGGGCTCTGGTCGGGGCGATGGCGCTCGCGATGCTCCTCGACCGGGGCCGGCTGGTTATCGCGATCGCCTGCGGCAGCCTGCTGCTCGCCGCGGCGACGGTCCTCCCGGCGATCGCCCCGCAGCGTGCGCCCGCCTATTTTGGATGGTTCTACGTCGGCATCGGCTTCGTCTTCGTCGAGGTCGCCGCCAAGACGCTGATGCAGCGCCTGGGGTCGGATGAGACGCTCGGCCGGGTGATCGGCACGCTCGAGGCGGGGCGGCTGGCGGCGATGGCCCTCGGCTCGGTCGGCGCCGTGGCCCTGGTCGAAATCCTGGACGTGCGCGGCGCCCTCCTCGCCCTCGGGGCGCTGATGCCGCTCTTCGTCCTTCTCGGCTGGGCGAGGCTGCGCGCCTACGAGGTCGGGGCCCCCGTGGCGGAGGGCCCCTTCCGACGGCTGCGGCAGGACCCGATCTTCGCCCCCCTGCCGGTCGCGACCCTGGAGCGCCTCAGCCACGACCTGGTCCCGATCGAGCTGCCCGCGGGCCGCGACGTGATCGTCCAGGGAGAAGACGGGGATCGCTTCTTCATCATCGACGAGGGCGAGGTGGAGGTGTTCGAAGACGGCGCCTTCCGACGCACCGAGGGCGCCGGCGAGTCGTTCGGCGAGATCGCTCTGCTCCACGACGTCGCCCGCACCGCCACCGTGCGGACGACCGTGCCGACCAGGCTGCTCGCCCTCGAGCGCGAGCAGTTCCTCTTCGGCGTCACCGGGCACCGCCGCAGCCATCAGCTGGCGCGAACGGTGGTCGACTCGCGCTGGGGCGCGCCGGACGCCGCCGCCGGCTAGGCGGCCTGCTCGAGCAGGGGGTGGACGAGGCCGTGCTCCGCGCAGATCCGCGGCACGCTCTCCATGTCGAACTCGATCCCGTACCGCTCGCCGAGCGCCTCGGGGTCGAAGGTTCCGTCCCGGGTCGTCTCGTCGAACTCACGGAAGAAGTGCTCGAACCCTCCCGGTGAGATCACCTCGAGGATCCGACAGGGCTCGTCGCCCGCGTTCCAGAAGGTGTGCCACTGATCACGGGGCTTGAAGGCGAGCTCCCCGGCCTCGGCGTGGACGACGTCGTCGCCGAGCAGCGCGCCCATCCGCCCCTCCAGGACGAAGCTGTACTCGTCGACGCCCGTATGGCGGTGTAGCGGCGCGCAGAGCGAGTGTGGGGGAATCGGGTGTTCGACCATCGAGAAGCCGCCGCCGGACTCCTCGCCCCAGACGAGGAATCGGGCCTGGCATCCGCCGAGCTCGGCGAGCGGGCCGTCGGTGGGGCCGAGCTTCCGCGGGCCCTGGGATGCGTCGAAGCGCCTCAGCGCGTCGGTGATCTGTGTCGACATCTTTTCCTCCGGTCTCAATTTCATTGAACGATGCTGTGCAATGGACTTGTAGCACACCTCCGGAGCATGTGTCAAACTTCATCGAACAGAGATGTCCGCAAAAGTTGGAGACCCACCGAAGCGCCCCTATCGGAAGCGCCGCCGCGCCGCGCAGGAGGACGAGACCCGACGGCGCATCACCGAGGCCACCGTCGCGCTGCACGGCTCGGTCGGCCCAGCGCGCACGACGGTGAGCGCGATCGCCGAGCGCGCCGGTGTCCAGCGGGCCACGGTCTACCGCCATTTCCCCGACGAGCGGACCCTGTTCGACGCCTGCTCCTCCCACTGGATGGCCGGGCACCCGCTCCCCGACCTCGATGTCTGGACGCGGATAGACGGCCCCGAGGAGCGCCTGCGCGTGGCGCTGGGCGATCTCTACGCCTGGTACGAGCGGGGCGAGTACATGCTCGAGAAGACGACCCGTGACGTCGCGACGGTTCCCGCCCTGCGGCCCTCGATGGAGCTGTTCGGACAGTGGTTCGGCGCCGCCACGGAGGTGCTGGTCCGCGGCCGGCCCGAGCGCGGCCGCCGCCGCCGCCTGGCCAAGGGGGCGATCGGTCACGCCCTCGCCTTCGAGACGTGGCGGTCGCTGGTCCGCGGCCAGGGGCTGTCGAAGGGGGACGCCGTCGACCTGATGGCCGGCCTGGTCGCCGGCCGTGCTCAGGAGCCGAGCAGGGCGCCTCGCTCCGCCAGCTGAGCTTCGATTCCCGCGCAGACGTTCTCGCAGAGCTCGTGCACGCTCTCGTCGGCCACTCGGTAGAGCGAGCTCGTGCCCTCCTTGCGGCGGACGACGAAGCCCTCGCCGAGCAGGGCGGAGAGGTGTTTGGAGACGTTCTGCTGCGAGGCGTCGAGCGCGCTCGCGATCTCACCCACCGAGGCCTCCTCCCGATTGCGCAGGAGATCGAGGATGCGCAGGCGGGTCGGGTCGGAGAGGGCGTGGAAGCGGCGGGCGATGAGCTCTGCCACCGCGGGGAGGAGGGGGGTCTTCACGGGCGGTAGTGTACCATTCACAACTGTTAATTTGTGCAATTGTTATTGGTCGTCCTTTGTCCGTTCGCCAGTTCGCTCGATAGGAGGGCGCGAATTCCATGACGGGAACCACCGCCGGCCTCGGCCCGATCGGCCGGCTCGGAGCCTTCTCGGCCGGCCACCGGCGCTCCGTCTTCGTCGTCTGGGCGATCGTCGCCGTCGGGCTGGGATTCCTGGCGCCGCGGGTCGAGAGCGCGTTGTCCGGCGCCGGCTGGCAGGCGAACGGGTCGCAGTCGGTCCAGGTCAGGGAGGAAATCGATCGAAGCTTCGCCGGCGCCGGCGCCTACTCGCTTCAGGTCGCCGTCCACTCGTCATCCCAGTCGGCCTCCGACCGGGCCTTTCGCCGCACGATCGCCAGGGCCGAGCGGCTGCTCGCCGCGGATCCGGCGGTGCGCCGTGTCGTGCCGCCGCGGCCGGGCGCCTCGATCTCCCGCGACGGGCACACCGCGATCGTCGTCGGCACCGCGGCCGAGGGCCCGAACGGGATGGTCGCCGCGGCCGACGACCTCAAGGGCCCCCTCGCCGACGCCGCGGCGCCCGGCGTCCAGGCCAACCTCACCGGCGCCGCCGGGATGTGGTCGGACTTCAACGAAGCCAACCGCGACGCGATGCTGAGGTCCGAGCTCTTCTCATGGCCGGTGACCCTGGCGATCCTCGTCCTCGCCTTTGGCTCGCTGGTCGCCGCGGGGCTGCCGCTGATGCTGACGATCGTCGGCCTGGTCGCCTCGGCGGGGGTGCTCTACCTGGGCACCCTGATCTCGCCGATCTCGATCTGGGCGATGAACTTCGCGCTGATGTTCGCGCTGGCGCTCGGCATCGACTACGCCCTCTTCATCGTGATGCGCTTTCGCAGCAACCTCTTCGGCGCCGGCGAGCGCCCCCTCGACGCAGTCGGGACGACGATGGACACGGCGGGAAAGGCCGTTCTGTTCTCCGGGCTGACGGTGCTGATCTCGCTCTCCGCGGTGATGCTCGTCCCCAGCCCTGCCTTCCGCTCGATGTCGCTGGGGATCATGATCTCGGTCCTCTTCGTCCTCGCGGCGACGCTGACGCTGCTCCCCGCGGTGCTGGCCAAGCTCGGGCCGGCCGTCGACAGGCTGGCGCTTCCCTGGGCGCACGGTGGAGACCATCGCTCGCCCCGCTTCGCGCGCTGGGGCGAGCTGCTCTGGAGGCGGCCGTTCCTGTTCGGCGGCATCGCCCTGGTCGCCCTGCTGGCGATGGCGCTGCCGGTGCTGGGCCTGCGCACCGGCATGCCCTCGATCAAGGTCGTGCCTGGCGACGACGGCTCCCGGGTTGGCTACCGGCAGGTGAGCGCCGCCTTCGGCCCCGGCGCTCCCGGCACTCTGCAGGTGCTGACCGCCGGCGGCGAGGCGGGGAGGGCGACCGGCGCGCTGCGCTCGGACCCGTCGATCGTCGCGGTGGCGCCGCCGCGAATCGGGTCGGGTGGCGCCGCCCTGATCGAAGCCGTCCCGGCCGACGGGCCCTCGTCGAGGGCGCTTGGCGACACCGTCGACCGGCTCCGCGCCGAGTTGCCGCCCTCGGCGCGGGTGGGAGGCCCCGCGGTCGAGAACCACGACCTCGAAACGGCGCTCGCGGCGAAGACCCCGCTCGTGATCGGCGTCGTCCTCGCGCTCGGGTTCCTGCTTCTGCTGGTCGCCTTCCAGGCGCCGCTGGTCGCCGCCATAGGGGTGCTCGCCAACCTGCTCTCGACCGGCGCGGCGTTCGGGGTGGCCAAGCTGATCTTCCAGGACGGCCATCTGAGCGGCCTGCTCGGCTTCGAATCGCAGGGCTTCCTCGACGCCTGGGGGCCGGTCTTCTTCTTCGCGATGATCTTCGCGATCGCGATGGACTACACGGTGTTCCTGCTCTCCTCGGCCCGCGAGCACTGGGAAGCGTCGCGCAGCCCCCGCGAGGCGATGGTCGGTGGGCTGGCCCATTCGGGCCGCGTGATCCTCGCCGCCGGCGCCGTGATGGTGGCCGTGTTCTTCACCTTCGCCCTCTCGGGGCCGCTGCCGCCCAAGGAGATGGGCGCGATCCTCGGGATCGCCGTCCTGCTCGACGCCTTCCTGGTCCGCCTCCTGCTCCTGCCCGTGTTCCTGCGCCTGAGCGGTGCGGCCGCCTGGTACCTGCCCGCCTGGCTCGACCGGATCCTGCCCGATGTCCGCTTCGGGCACGGCGATGCGGTCGCGGCCCCGGCCGCGGAGCCGGAGGCGCTCCCCAGTCCCTGAGCCGCTCGCGCGAGGCCGTCCCGTCCGGCGGCGAGACTGTGGCGGGTGAGGCTCGGTCGCCTGCATCTGTTCGTCGCCTTCGCCTTCACGGTGATGGCCGACCCCGTGTCGTCGGTCGCCTACGCGATCGAGGCGGCCCTGCGCGCCCTCGACGGCGACCCCGCGAGCCTGTTCGCGACGATGGCGGTCGTCATCGGCGTCATCGTCGTCATCTCGCTCACCTACCACCAGCTGATCGGAAGGTTCCCCGAGGGCGGCGGCGGGCCGGAGGCGGTCGCGCACGCCTTCGGCGAGGGCTGGGCCTTCCTGCCGCTCGGCGCCCTGCTCGTCGACTTCACCCTGACGGTGGCCGTCAGCTGCGCGGCGGGCGCCGCCGCGCTGATCGCCTACGTCCCATCGCTGGCCGGCGCCCGCACGATCATCGCCCTCGGGCTCGCGGTCGCGGTTGCGGGAGGGGTCCTGGTCGGCCACCGTGGCAGGGTCGGTTTCGCGATCGCCACCCAGGCCTTCCTGCTGATGGCCGCCGTGGTCGTGGTCGCCGGCCTGTTCGCCGATCCGGTGGCGGCGCCGCTCGTCGGGAACGGGGGCGGGAGCGCATCCGGCGGCGGCCCGCTGCTGGCCGACGTCTCGCTGGGCGCCGTCCTGCTGGCGTTCCCGCTGGGCATGGCCCTGGCCACCGGCGTCGAGGCGCCGTCCAACGCGATCGCCGAGCTGCCGCAGCTCGGCGAGGACGGCCGCCGTCGTTTCGGGCGCGGCACCCTCTGGCTGATGGTCGCGATCGTCGGGACGCTGACCCTGGCGATCGCCGGGCTGACGATCCGGCTCGGGGTCGGCGTCCCCGGCGCCGACTCGACTCTGCTCGCCGACATCGCCAGGAGGGCGCTCGGCGACGGCGCCGCCTTCGGCGGCTTTCAGCTGCTCAGCGCGCTGCTCCTGCTCGCCGCCGCCGCCTCCTCCTTCCTCGCCGGCTCGGGGGTGCTGAAGGCGCTCGCGACGGTCGGCTCCGACGGCGAGCAGGGGCTCCTCCCGGAGCCCCTGCGGCGCGAGAACCGGAACCTCGTCTCGCACTGGGGGGTCCTTGTCGTGCTCATCCTCGCGACGGCGATGATCGTTCCCGCGGGCGGGGACGAGCAGGCCCTGGTCCACTTCTACGCCGTCTCGGTGTTCGCCAGCTTCCTCGCCGCGACCCTGGCCTGCGCGCGCCTCTCGCTCGGCGACGGGAGGCGCCGGGCCGCAGCGGCGAACCTGCTCGGCGCGGCGCTGGTGGCGCTGGTGCTCGCCCTCAACCTGACCCGGCTCGACTCGGCGATCGCACTGCTCGCCTCGCTGTGCGTCGGCGCCTACCTCTGGCGCGCGTGGGTCGCCAAGGGCAGGCCGGGCGCGCGGGTCAGCGGCTGACCCCGTACCCGCGGTAGGGGTACCACCATTCCTTGCGCTCGATGCGCTCTCATTGACGTGCTTGGTCCCCTGGAACGCCTCCAGGCCCTCGCGGCCCAGCTCGCGGCCGAGGCCCGACTGCTTGAAGCCGCCGAAGGGACCGCATCGTCCCCGACCCGTCGATTTCGCCTCCCGTTCGTCCCACCGCGCCGACGGTCTGGCGCTAGTGCTCGGCGATGTCGCGTAGGGCGCGGTACTCCTCCACCGTGAGCCGCCGGCCGCGCACGGTGGAGAGCTCAGGGCCGCCTTCCAGATAGGCCTCCTCGTTGCGGCGCCAGACCCGCAGGTAGCGGTAGAAGGGGACCAGCGGATGCAGGTGATGGACCAGGTGGTAGTTCTGGTAGAGCAGAAGGGGGGAGAGCCAGCGCTCGCCGCCGACCCGGTTGCGGGTCGTCTTCAGGCGGTCCTCGGAGGGGCGCAGGCGGAGCCCGTGGTGGGGCAGGTAGTCGAAGGCGAAGGCGAGCCAGACGATCGCCAGGCGCTGTGGGAGAACCACGTAGACGAGGAGGTCGCCCAGGGCGCCGCCGGCGATCGCCAGCCCCAGCAGCCCGGTCACGAGCGCCGTCTGCGCCGCCCACTCGACCAGCTCGGAGCGGGGCCGCTCGCCGACCCGGCGCAGGTAGAAGGACAGGTAGGCGAGGTCGACGGTCGCCCAGCGCAGTGGCCGCTGCCAGGCCGGCCCGGCCATCGTGTAGTCGTCGGGGTCCGAGCCGTCGTCGTGGTTCGTGAAGCGGTGGTGCTGCATGTGGATGAAGCGCCAGGCCGAGAAGCTCGCCGCGGGTGTGAAGAAGGGCGTTGAGAGGCGGCCGATCCAGCGATTCAGGGTCGGGTTCGACGAGGCTGCCTGATGGGCGGCGTCGTGGGAGACGGTGAAGAAGAGGTAGGCGGCGACGGCGTTGAGGGAGACCGAGACCGGCACCGGAAGCGTTCCATCGAGGCCGAGCGCGGTCGAGGCGGCGGCGAGACCGAGGCTCGCGAAGAACAGGGCCACGGTCGGCCAGGCGACGGGCGGGACCCGCTCCTGCGGGTCCGGGATCACCGTTCGGGTCAGCGGGCTCTGCGTCACCTGCATCGGGTGACCGTCATCAATCCTCGAGCATGCTGCGGGCGGTGTCGACGACCGTCTCCTCGAGCCCGCGCGTCCGCCAGCCGAGCCTCTCCCTGGCCTTCTCGCTGGAGTAGTTGCTGCGCTGGCCGAGCTGGCCGACGATCGAGCGCACGCCGGGGTCGAAGACCCCCATCGCCCTCACCAGCAGGTTCGGCACCCTGCGGGTCGGCACCTTGGCGGCGTCCTCGCCGAGCCGCTCGCGGAGGATCGCCGCAACCTCCTCCATCCAGGCGAACTTGCCGACCGCGACGAAGCGCTCGCCGCCGGCCTCCGGCGTGCTCATCGCCCGGATCTGGAGGTCCGCGACGTCGCGGACGTCGACGAAGCTGAAGCCGATTCGCGGCACGCCCGGCATCCCCTTCAGCAGCCTCTCGATCGCCTCGAGCGAGAACGAGCGGTCCCTGCTGAGCGCCGGGCCGAGGATCGCGCCCGGGTTGACGACCGCGAGGCGCTCCCGCTCGCCCGCCTCGGCGACCAGTTCCCAGGCCGCCCGCTCGGCGACCGTCTTCGACCTCACGTAGGGCGAGAGCCGGGGGTTGGCGAGGTCAGTCCAGTCGCGCTCGTCGAGCGGCGTCTCAGTGGGCTTGGCGCCGCCGCCGACCGCGGCGACCGAGGAGGTGAGGACGACCCGCTCGACGCCGGCCGCGAGCGCGGCGCGCAGGACCCGCCGGGTGCCGTCGCGGGCCGGGACGATCAGCTCGTCGGGGTCCTTCGGCTGCTGCGGCGGGAACGGCGAGGCGACGTGGAGAACGCGGTCGCAGCCACGGGCCGCCTCCTCCCAGCCGGCGTCGTCGCCGAGGTCGGCGGCAAGGAGCTCGAGCCGCCCGCTCGGATCGACCTGGGAGCCGATCGCGGCGCGCACCTCCGCCTCCCGCCCGAGGTCACGCACGGTCGTCCGCACACGATGCCCTCGGCGCAGCAGCTCGATCGCGCACCAGCTTCCGAGAAAGCCCGAGCCGCCGGTGACGAGGACCGTCTTTGGCTCATCGGCCACTGCCCTGAGCCTACCCCCTGGACGGCCCGGGGGCCCGACTCGGGTCGAACGGGGTCCAGCGCTCGGAGGAGAACTGCAGGGCCGGCCCGTGGATCGTCTCGACGATCCGCGGTGCCAGGCCGCCGAGGTCCTCGTAGACGGCGCGGACGAGCGACTCCGCCCTCGCGTCCGGGCCGAGGGCGAGGGCGGCGGCAGCGTCCAGCGCCTGCTCCTGGGTCAGCGCCGGCGCGCTGCGCCCGTTCGCGGGCACGGCGGCGAGGGCGGCCGGCCGGCCCGCGGGGCAGAAGGCGCCGAAGCGGGAGACGAAGACGAGCACCTCGTCGAAGGCGACCCCTCCCTCGTCGACCTCGAAGCGGGTCTCGAGCCGTCCGAGCCGGTAGCTGAGCTCGGACCAGGCCAGCTGGGTGAACTGGGCGGGCGTGACCCAGAGCATGCTCACCCAGGCCGCCGTCCCCGGACTGGGGAAGAGGGTCGCCGGCAGCGAGCCGTAGAGGGCGGGCTGCGCCGCGAAGCCGACGTCGAAGTCGTGCAGGCGCCCGGTGAGGACGAGCGCCGCGCGGTCGCTCTCCTCCCCGAGGTGGGCGAACTTGCGCTCGAGCACGGCCGGGGCGCCGTTCGAGCCGATCGCGAGCAGCGGCTGCCGGCCGTCGGATCCGGCGGAGTACTCGCCGATCGCGTCGTCGCGCACGGTCGGGCTCATCTCCGCGAGCGGCTCGACCTCGCCGCCGGCGAGCCGGTAGGAGCCGTCGGGGCGCCCCCACGGGTAGCCGACCGCTCTGGCCAGCGCCTCGGGCTCGTAGCGGCGAGCCGGCAGCCCGGCCACGAGCTCCCGCAGGTGCTCGACGAATTCGCCGTTCCCCATCGCCCATCGCTGCAGCAGCTCCGGCTCGGCTATCGGCGGCCAGCCCGTCACACCCCGATCCTACGCACGCCCCCGCCGATCGTTGACACCCGGCCCCGGCTCGGCGAGTATCGGCGACGCCGATGACCGATTTCCTGGTGAAGCGCGATGACTTCCGTGAGTGCAGAGTGGCCGAGTCGGACGTTCCCGACCTCGAGTCCGGCCAGGCGCTGCTCCGAGTCGACAGCTTCGGCATGACGTCCAACAACGTCACCTACGCCGTCTTCGGCGAGGCGATGTCCTACTGGGACTTCTTCCCCGCGAAGGACGGCTGGGGCCGGGTGCCCACCTGGGGGTTCGCCGAGGTCGAGCGCAGCGAGGCCGAGGGGGTCGAGCCGGGCACCCGCCTCTACGGTTACCTGCCCCCGTCATCGCACCTGGTCGTGGCGCCGGCCGACGCCGACGGCTCGGGATTCGTCGACGGCTCGCCGCACAAAGCCGCCCTGCCCTCCGCCTACCACCGCTACCTGGCGAGCGGCCAGGATCGCTTCTACCGGCCCGAGACCGAGGCTATCCAGATGCTCCTGCGGCCGCTCTTCTTCACCTCGTTCCTGATCGACGACCAGCTCGACGACGAGGGCCTGGCGACACGCGGTCCGGTGATCGTCTCGAGCGCTTCCAGCAAGACCTCGATAGCGGCCGCCTACCTGCTGGCCCAGCGCGAGGACGTCGAGGTGGTCGGGCTCACCTCGGCGGCCGGCGCCCCCTTCGTCGAGGGGCTGGGGATCTACGACCGCACCGTCCCCTACGACGCGATCGACTCGCTCGACCGGCAGCCGGCTACCTACGTCGACGTGTCCGGCGATGGCGACGTGCGGCTGGCCGTCCACACCCACCTCGGCGACGAGTTGATCCACAGCATGGCGGTCGGGGCCACCCACTGGGAGGAGATGGGAGCGGGCGCCGGCGAGCTGCCCGGGCCGGCGCCGGCGTTCTTCTTCGCGCCCGACCGCGTCACGAAGCGCGCCGAGGACTGGGGCCGTGCCGGCCTCGAGTCGCGGGTCGCCGAGGCCTGGCACCCGTTCTGCGAGTGGATCGGCGGCTGGCTCGAGACGATCCCGGGCGAGGGCTTCGACGCCGTGCGTGATGCCTGGCTGGATGTGCTGGAGGGACGCGTCGACCCCGCAAAGGCCCACGTCCTTACGCTTCCCTAGAAGGTTGGTCCCACACCCCGGCGATCGCCGGCGGGGCCGCCCGGCTCGCGGCGATTCCGTGCTCGCTCCGCCGACCGCGTGACGAATTGCGCCGGCGACTTTCCGCCCCATACGGTCGGAAAGTCGCCAACGGTGCCGCAGCTACGCCTAGCCGGCCTGCTGTTCGGCCAGCTCGGTGTCGATCGCCCTGCGCAGGGCTTCCAGCGAGCCGCCGCGGACGCGCTTCTTGGTCGCCGCGTGAGCCTCCATGTTCAGCCCGGCCAGCTCCTTCGCAGCCTCCAGGCTCGTCGCGCGCAGCTCCGCGGTGGGGACGACCCGGTCGAGCAGGCCGGCGGCGACGGCCTCTTCGGGGGAGTACATCTCCGCCGTCAGCAGCGCGCGATTGAAGTCGCGGGGCGTGAGGCGCTGGCGGGCGAGCTCGACCACGTAGAGCGGCACGGTGAGCCCGATCCGCACCTCGTTGAGGCCGAGCTTGTAGGGGCCTTCGACGCCGATCCGCAGGTCGGCGGCCAGGGCCGGGAAGGTCCCGGCCGCGATCGCGTGCCCGTTGCAGGCGACGAGCACCGGGGTCGGGAAGCCGAGCAGGCGCTCTGAAAGGCGCCCGCCGAGCGTCAGCATCTCGACGATCTCGTCGGGCCGCTCCGAGAAGACCTTGAGGTCGAATCCGGCCGAGAAGTACTGCTCGCGGCCGGTGAGGACGACCACCGCCCGGTCGCGCTCGGCGCGGTCCAGTGCCGCGAGCACCGACTTCAGCATCTCGACCGAGAACGCGTTGACCTTGCCGTCGTCGAGGGTGATCGTCGCGACCCCCTCGTCGATCTCGTAGGCCGCCAGATCCGCCATGCCTCCTCCTTGGTCCGCCATCCGTCCCGCGAAACATATGGTTTGCGCATGGCGGCGGAGGACGAGGAGGGGCGGGGCGGGGAGCGCCGGGACCTGGCCGAGGTCCTGCGCCGCCGGGCACTCACAGAGGACTCCGCCCGCCCCGAGGCCGTGGCACGCCGCCACGCCGCCGGCGGCCGCACCGCCCGCGAGAACCTCGACGACCTCGTCGACGCCGGCTCCTTCGTCGAGTACGGCCGTCTGGCGATAGCGGCCCAACGCGGTCGCCGCGAGGTCGAGGACCTGATCGCGAGGACGCCGGCCGACGGTCTGATCGGCGGCACCGCGAGCGTCAACGGCGAGCTCTTCGGCGAGCGGGCGGCCTGCGCCGTCCTCTCCTACGACTACACGGTCCTGGCCGGCACCCAGGGGGCGCTTGGGCACCGCAAGAAGGACCGCCTCTTCGAGCTGATCGAGCGGATGCGGCTGCCCGCCGTCCTCTTCGCGGAGGGCGGGGGAGGGCGCCCGGGGGACACCGACTACCCGGTCGTCTCGGCGCTCGACGCACGCGCCTTCGCCCTTTGGGCGAGGCTCTCCGGGCTGGTGCCGAGGATCGCGATCGTCGCCGGCCGCTGCTTCGCCGGCAACGCCGTCCTCGCCGGCTGCTCCGACCTGATCGTCGCCACCGAGAACGTGTCGCTGGGGATGGGCGGGCCGGCGATGATCGAGGGCGGCGGCCTGGGCCGGGTCGACGCCGACGAGATCGGTCCGCTCGAGATGCAGTCGCGCAACGGTGTCGTCGACGTCGTCGTCGTCGACGAGCGAGAGGCCACGGAGATGACCAGGAGGCTGCTCGGCTACTTCCAGGGGGCGACCCCCGCCGGCCCGGCGCCGGACCAGGACCGCCTCCGCGACCTCGTGCCGGAGCGGCAGCGCCGCGCCTACCCCGTGGCGCCGATCGTCGAGACCCTCTGCGACGAGGGTTCGGTCACCTTCCTGCGCGAGCGCTTCGCGCCCGAGATGGTCACGGCCCTGGGCCGGATCGAGGGGCGGCCGCTCGGCCTGATCGCCAACGACACCCGGCACACGGCGGGCGCGATCACCAGCGACGCCGGCGACAAGGCGGCGCGGTTCATGCAGCTCTGCGACGCATTCGGCCTGCCGATCGTCTCGCTCGTCGACACCCCGGGGATGATGGTCGGGCCGGACGCCGAGGCGACCGGGCTCGTCCGCCATGCCTCCCGGATGCTCGTCGCCGGCGCCGCGCTGCGGGTGCCGCTGATCGCGGTCGTCCTGCGCCGCGGCTACGGCCTGGGCGCGCAGGCGATGGTCGGCGGCAGCCTGCACGAGCCGCTGCTCACCCTCGCCTGGCCTACTGCGCACCTCGGGCCGATGGGCCTGGAGGGCGCGGTGAGGCTGGCGCTGCGCAAGGAGCTCGAGGCGATCGCCGACGACGAGCAGCGCGAGCAGCGGGTGCGCGACCTGACCGCGGCAGCGGAGGAGAACGCGAGGGCGCTCAACGCCGCGGCGCTGTTCGAGCTCGACGATGTGATCGACCCGGCCGAGACGCGATCGCTGATCGCCTCGACCCTGCGGGCCGCGTCGCTCTCACCCGATCGCGCCCCCGGCCGCCGCTTCGTCGATGCCTGGTAGGTCGGGCATCAGCCGTCGCCGCGCCCGAGCGCTGCGTTGAGGACGTGGCCGAAAAGGATCGCGAGGTTCGTGATCCAGAGCCAGACCAGGAGCGCGACGACGCCGCCGAGCGTGCCGTAGGTCTGGTCGTAGGAGCCGAAGTTGCCGAGGTAGAGGGCGAAGGCCGCCGAGGCAAGCCCCCAGGTCGCGACCGCCACCATGCTGCCCGGCGAGAACCAGCGGATGCCACGTAGGCTCGGCTCCAGCGAGGTCGAGTAGAGGAGCCCGACCATGGCGATGAAGATCGCCGCCATCGCCGGCAGCTTGAGCAGGTCCCATAGCCCGACCGCGGTCGAGCCGACCCCGATCGGGCCGGCGATCGCATCCACCACGGGCCCGCTGAGGACGAGCCCCACGGTCAGCAGCGCGGCGAGGACCAGCATCGCCAGCGTGATCGCCAGCTGCTGCGGGCGTTGCTTCCAGAAGGGGCGCCTGTCCCTTTTCCCGTAGACGACTTCGGAGGCGCGTCCGAAGGCGCCGATGTACCCGGAGGCCGACCAGACGGCGACCGCCAGGCCGGCGACGAAGGCGAGGCCCGCAGCGCCGCGGTGCGAGGCGATCGATTCGACCGGGCCCGAGAAGGTGTCGGTCGCCGAGTCGGGGCCGATTTCTTCAATCACCTCGAGCACCTTCTCGGTCGTGGTCTCCGGGTTTCCGACGAGCCCGATGATCGAGACCAGCGCGATCAGCGCCGGGAACAGCGAGAGCAGCCCGTAATAGGTGAGCGCCGCCGCCCGGTCGGCTAGGCCGTCCGCCCTGAACTGCTCGAGCGCGCGCTTCAGCGCCGACCGCATCGGCTCATCCGCTCTCCGAGGTCATCGAGCAGTCGCTACCCACGATCGCCGTCGCGCCAAACGGCTCGCGGCGACATCAGCCCCCGGTGGGGCGGAGCACGAGCACGCAGATGTCGTCGCGGATCGAGCCGTGCGCCCTGTCGAGGAGTGTCGATTCGACCTCGCCGACGAGGGGCTCGGCGGACAGGTGGGCGACCGGCTCGACCACGCCCCGCAGACCCTCGAGGCCGAGCATCGCGCCCTTGCCCACCTCCACGTCGGTGGCGCCGTCGGTGTAGACGAGCACGCCGGAGTCCGTGTCGAGACGTCCCTCGGCACTCGCCAGGGAGACGCCGGTGTCGACGCCGAGCAGCATGGTCGGCCCCGGCGAGCTCAGCGAATCGAGGCCCGGCAATCCCAGCGGCGGCGGGTGGCCGGCGATCGCCCAGGAAAGGCTCTGCGTCGGAGCGTGGAAGCGAAGGCAGACGGCGCTGACCAGCTCCTCGCCCCGTCCGGGCCGCTCGAGCAGGGCCTCGTTGGCGAGGTCGAGGATTTCACTCGGGTCGCTGCTGTTGGCGGCGAAGGTTGCCAGCCGCGCGCGGATGAAGGTCGCCAGGCGCGCAGCCTTCGGGCCGTGGCCGACGACGTCGCCGACCACGGCGATGGTCGAGCTGTCCGGGCTGTTGGTGAGCAGGTAGAAGTCACCGGAGACGCCCAGCTCCGAGGGAATGAAGGCGGCGGCCACGTCGACGCCGGCCTGGACCGGCATGGCCGGCGGGGTCAGCGCCATGCGGATCGCCTCGAGCTCCTCGGCCGAGTCCTCGAGGCGCAGGACCCTTGCCCTGACCACGCCGACGGCCCCGACGACCGCGACCAGGACCGCGGCGCGGACCAGCAGCGAGGCACCGAAATGGGTGATCGGGTGGATCGCGGAGCCGATCGCGAAGAGGGCGATGCAGCCGATCGCGAAAGCCATTCCGGTCCTCCAGCCGAGCCACCAGGTGGCGAGCGCCACCGGGACCCCGTAGAAGAACGAGACGCCGACCTGGGCGCTGCGGGCGACGGCCATCCAGAGGACGAAGACGGCCAGTGCGACCAGGCAGCACCAGGCGAAACGAACTGTAGATGAGGCCTCCAGAGGGCGAGCCTACCGGGGTCCCAGGTTGCAGGATGCGGCGACTGGGTACCGTGGTCCGATGAAGAACAAGGCTCTCCTGATCCCGGTCCTCAGCCTTCTCGCGCTGGCGCTCGCCGCCTGTGGCGATGGGGGTGGAGAGGAGACGACCGCGGGGGCCGAATCCGTCGCGGCCGCCCCCGACGCGAGCCTGGAACGCGCGGCCACGGTCGAGATCGTCGACTTCGCATACGACCCCGAGCCCGTCCGAGTGCAGACCGGCGGCAAGGTGATCTGGAAGAACATGGACTCCGCGCCGCACACGGCCACCGCCGACGACGGCAGCTTCGACACCGGCACGATCGAGGAGGGCAAGGTCAGGTCGGAGACCTTCAAGGACCCGGGCACGTACACCTACTTCTGCGAAATCCACCCGACGATGCACGGCACCGTCGAAGTGGTCGACCGGGAATAGGGAGGACGGCGGCGGCCGCTCACGACCGCTCGGGGCTCCAGCGGTCGTCGACGACCGTGTGGGCCACCTGGCGGCTGCGCTGGTGGCCGGTGACCGCGGTGATGAACTGGTCGCGCTCCAGCGCCAGGAGCGTCGTCGCCCGCGTCGTCCGCACGGTGGCGGTGCGGGGGACGTCGCGCAGCAGGGCGATCTCGCCGAAGCTTTCGCCGGGCCCCTCGTTGCGGCGGAACTCGCCGTTTTCGTGCACCTCGACCTGCCCCTCCTCGATCAGGTAGAAGCGGTCGCCGGGGTCGCCCTGGGTGATCACCTCGTGGTCCGCGGAGACCTGGACTGGAACGAGGTCGTGGCTGATCCGCTCGAGCGTCGCCACCGGCAGGGGCGAGAAGATCGAGTTGCCGCGCAGGAGCTGGAACTGCTCCTCGGCGACGGGCGCGCCGATCTCGAAGCCCCGCAGGCGGCTCCAGAAGAGGCCGACGAAGATCGGCAGCAGCGCCGCCAGCGCGAGCAGCGCCCCGCGAACCCCAAGCAGCTCGAAGATGACCGAGGCGCTGATCGAGCCGAGCGCCATCGCGGTCAGGCGCGCGGACTCGAGCGAGCCGATCACGCGGCCCAGGGTCTCGTCGGACCCGAGGCGCTGCAGCAGGGTCTTGGCGGCGACCTCGACGACCGTGTAGCCGAGGCCGATCGCGAGCCACCCGGCGTAGGCGGCGAAGCCGACCACCCAGACCGCCGGCAGGGCGGTGGCCAGGGCGACGACGGCGCCGCCGCCCGCCAGGGCCGCCGCCAGGCGCCCGCGGTCGAGCAGCAGGGAGAGGGTGGCGCCGCCGAGCAGCGCTCCGATCCCCCAGGCCGCGTTCAGATAGCCGACGCTGCCGTGCCCCAGGTGGAGCAGGTCGAGCGCCAGGATCACGACCAGGACCTCGGCCGTGCCCTCGAAGAAGACGACGACGACCAGCAGTGCTCCGACCAGGCGCAGCCCGGCGTGCTCGGTCAGGGTGCGGAAGCCGAGCGCCGACTGGCGCAGCAGGCTGGAGAGCTCGGCTTCGGCGACGTAGCTCGGCCGCTCGTCGCGCTCGATCGCCGCCAGCCCGATCGTGGTCAGGAAGGCGACCGCGGCGCCCACGGCGAAGACGGCGGCGGGGTCGGAGACGGCGAGCAGCACGCCGGTCGTCAGCGCCGCCAGGAGGAAGCCGACGTTGTCCATCGCGCTGTGGGTGACGTTGGCCGCGGAGAGCTCCTGCGGGCTGCGCGCAAGCGCGGGCAGCAGCGCCGACTCGGCAGGCACGTAGCCGCTGACCGCGACGGTGAAGACGCCGGCGAGGATCGCGACCACGGCCGCCGGGCTGTCGAGGGCCGCGGCGGCGCCGGTTCCGGCGAGCACGACGGTGACCGCCATGCCGCTGCCGATCAGGACGTCGCGGCGCGGAAAGCGATCGCCGAGCAGGCCGGCGAAGGGGGAGGCCAGCGCGCCGGGCATCAGGCGCACGAGCGCGACCACTCCGACCGCGACGGCGCCGCCCACCTCGAAGCCGTAGACGCCGAGCGCCATCGCCAGGCACCAGCTGGCGTAGGAGATCCCCACCCGGGCGATGCCGAGCAGCCCGAGGTCACGGTTGCCGAAGTCGACGGCGAGTGCCCCGAACGTCGAGGCGAGCGTGCCCGCGATCCCCCGCCTCCCGGATACCCCTTCCATCACGGCAAGATATCGCCTGGCAGCGTCCAGACCCGGATCCCGGCGGTGCGCCCCCGGACCGGGAACTCGTCGACGAAGGTCAGGCGCTCCCCGTCGGCCATCTCGGCCCGGGTCGAGTCGGCTACGAAGACCTGGTGGGGGGTGCCTTTGGTCATGCCCTCGAGGCGCGCCGCCGTGTTGGTCGTGTCGCCGACCGCGGTGTACTCGATCCGCCGCTCGGAGCCGACCTGCCCGGACATGACGCTGCCGCTGTTGATCCCGATCCCCATTTCGAAGCCCTCGCTGAGGCCCTCGGAGCGAATCCACTCGTTGAAGCGCCCGAGCCGCACGGTGATCATCTCCTCGGCGGCGGCGACGGCCCGGTCGGCGTGGTCGGGCTGCTCGATCGGCGCCCCGAACACGGCCATGATCCCGTCACCCATATAGGCGACCAGCGTGCCGCCGTGATCCATGATCGCGTCGCTCATCTCGGAGAGGTAGTGGTTGAGGATCTCGATCACCTGATCCGGCGCCAGCGTCTCGGCCATCGAGGTGAAGCCGCGCAGGTCACTGAACATGACTGTCCCCTCGCGGCGCACTCCGACCAGCCGCAGGTCCTCGTCGGCCCGCTCGAGCACGTCGTTGACGACCGACTCGGGGACGAAGCGGGCAAAGGTGTCCCTGACCCACTGGCGCTCGTAGGCGGTGATCAGGGTGGTGACGGCGAGCGCGCCGACGGCGGAGAGGACCAGCGCCCCCAGCGGGTAGGCGACGGAGACGATCCAGCCCTCCTCGAAGGCGATCTGGGCGAGGACGAGGAAGAGCAGCCCGAGCAGGACGGCCACCGCAAAGGCGATCATCGGGCGCAGCCTCAACTGCGTGATCGGCCCGACCAGCCCGAAGAGGACGATCAGCAGCACGTCGAGGCCGCCCGGGACGGACTTCAGCGGGAAGTCGTGCTGGACGGTCCAGATCGCGTTCGCCTGGACTTCCGCGCCCGGCATTTCGTGGCCCTCGCCGACCGGGGTGGCGTGGAAGTCCTGCAGGGACGGCGCCGAGGCGCCGACGACGACGATCTTGTCGCGGAACGCCTCGTCGGGCACCTCGCCGCGCAGGACCTTGGAGAAGGAGTAGGACTCGATCGTCCCCGGAGGCCCTCGGTAGTCGATCCACGGGTACCGGCCGCCGGCGTCGGCATGGTCGACGGGCCGGCCGGTCGCCTCTTCGACGGCGGCGACCGGGAAGCCGACCAGGCCGTCGAAGGCGACCGGGAAGCGGCGGAGCACTCCGCCCGGATCGGCCTGGACGGTGGTATTGGCGGCGCGGGCGCCGATCTGCCTGACGACCTCTTCGCCGCCGAAGACCCGGCTTTCGCCCCGTCCGTTCACCTCGGTGGTGGAGAGCACCACGCCGTCGGCGCGTTCGACCGCATCCACCAGTGCGTTGTCCTCGCGGGGGACCGTCGGCTCGGTGAACTGCACGTCGTAGGCGATCGCCGCGGCGCCGGCTTCGCGCAGTCGGTCGATCAGCCGGCCGTGGACGCTGCGCGCGAAGGGCCACTGGAGCTGGAGCTGGCTGAAGGTGGTGTCGTCGATTTTCACCACGACGATGTCGTCGGGCCGCTGCTGCGTCCCGCGGATTTCGAAGCGGGTGTCGACCGTGCTCAGGTCGAGTGTGTGCAGCTGATCGGTGGCGTACGCGGTCACCCCGAGCCCGACCGAGAGGATCGCGACGGAGAGCAGCCCGAGCAGGCGCGCCCGCCGCACCTGGCGGGAGCGCATCACCCGCTTGCGAGCAATGCGATCAGGAAGAGCGCCACCATGTGCCACGCCTGGTCGACGGCGACCAGCAGGCCGCTGCCCGGCTTCGGCTCGACGCCCTTGACACGCCGCATATAGATGTCGAGCAGCCGGCCGTCGTCCTGGATCATGTGCGGGATGGCGATCAGCAGCGCGACGCCGAACACCCAGGCGCCGATGTCGGTGGAGAGCCAGATCAGAGCCGGCACGAAGGCGAGGGTGTAGGTGACCGTGTGGGAGATGAGCCCGCGCGACGCTTCGCCGTTGCCGCCCAGGCCGCCGCGCTTGTGCGTAGCCTGCAGGTCGGTTTGCAGGAGAAAGTCCCCGACCAGATGCGACACGACGAAGACGGCGAATATCTCTACCCAGGGCATTGCCGGCAGGGAAGGTATCGCGCGCGGCCGGACGCGGTGGTCGTGCCTGTGGACTGCTACCGTCGTGTATTGGCCGGCTGAGGTGCCGAGCCTTTAGTGGCAACTACAGGAAAGAAGCTAGAGAGAGTCATCGTCCGGTTCGCCGGCGATTCGGGCGATGGCATGCAGCTGGTCGGCGGCCGCTTCACCGCCGCGACCGCCCAGGTCGGCAACGACCTCTCCACCCTTCCGGACTTTCCGGCCGAGATACGCGCGCCGGCCGGGACCCTGCACGGGGTCTCCGCATTCCAGATCCACTTCGCCTCCCGGGACATCCTCACGCCGGGGGACCATCCCAACACCCTGGTCGCGATGAATCCGGCGGCGCTGAAGACGAACCTCGGCGCGCTGGAGTCCGCGGGGACGGTGATCGTCAACGAGGACGCCTTCACCGACAACAACCTGCGCAAGGCCGGCTACGAGGAGAACCCGCTCGACGACGGCACCCTCGGCGGATACCAGGTCTTCCGGGTGCCGATGACGTCGATGACGACGCGGGCGACCGAGGAGATCGAGGGTCTGAAGCCGGCGGAGGCGCAGCGGACCAAGAACGTCTACGCCCTCGGCCTCGTCTCCTGGATGTACGGCCGTCCCGCGGAGCCCTCGATCTCCTGGCTGGAGGCGAAATTCGCCAAGAAGCCGGCGATCCGGGACGCCAACGTCGCGGCATTCAAAGCCGGCTACAACTTCGGCGAGACGACCGAGATCGCCGTCACCCCGATCGAAATCGCGCCGGCCCCGCTCGATCCGGGCGAGTACCGCAACATCGACGGAACGCAGGCGCTGGCGCTGGGGCTGATCGCCGCCGGCGTCAAGAGCGGGCTGCAGCCGTTCTTCGCCAGCTATCCGATCACCCCCGCCTCCGAGCTCCTGCACCACCTCGCGCGCCACGATCGCTTCGGGGTAAGGACCGTGCAGGCCGAGGACGAGATCGCGGCCGTAAACATGGCCGTCGGCGCCGCCTTCGCCGGGCAGCTCGGCATCACCGCCACCAGCGGGCCCGGGATGGACCTGAAGGCGGAGACGATCGGCCTCGCGGCGATGCTCGAGCTGCCGCTCCTGATCATCGACGTGCAGCGCGCCGGCCCGTCGACCGGGATGCCGACCAAAACCGAGCAGACCGACCTGCTGATGGCGCTGCACGGCCGCCACGGCGAGTCGCCGCTGCCGGTGATCGCCGCGGCAACCCCCGCCGACTGCTTCGACTCGGCTGTCGAGGCCGTGCGGGTCGCGGTCCGCTACCGGACCCCCGTGATCCTCCTCTCGGACACCTTCCTCGCCAACTCCTCGGAGCCCTGGCGGATCCCAGACACGGCCGACCTCCCCGAGATCGACCCCGAATTCGCGACGGGCCCCAACGCCGGCGACGAGTTCCTGCCCTACCTGCGCAACGAGCGCGGCGCACGTCCCTGGGCGATCCCGGGCACACCCGGCCTGCAGCACCGGATCGGCGGCCTCGAGAAGGAAAACGGCAGCGGCAACATCAGCTATGACCCGGAGAATCACGCCCTGATGACCGAGCTTCGCGCGCAGAAGCTGGAGAAGCTGGCCGAGGACATCCCCGAGCTCGAGGTCGAGGCCGACGAGGGCGCCGAGCTGCTGGTCCTCGGCTGGGGCTCGACCTACGGGGTCGTGCAGGCGGCGGCGCGGCGGGTCCGCGAACGCGAGATACCGATCGCCACGGCCCACCTCCGCCACCTCGACCCGTTGCCCCGCAACACCGGCGACGTGGTCCGCTCCTTCTCCAAGGTGCTGATCCCCGAGGTCAACACCGGCCAGCTGCTCGGCATGATCCGCGGCGAGTACCTGGTCGACGCGGTCGGCTACAACAAAATGGAGGGCCTGCCGATCTTCGCCGAGGAGCTCGAGGGCGCGATCCTGGAGGTGCTGCCATGAGTGAGAACGGAAGCGGCAACGGCGTCGCGCCGCCGACGCTGACCAAGAAGGACTTCCAGTCCGACCAGGAGACGCGCTGGTGCCCGGGCTGCGGCGACTACGCGATCCTCGCCAGCGTCCAGGCGCTGATGCCCGAGCTCGGCGTGCCGCCGGAGAAGACGGTCTTCATCTCGGGGATCGGCTGCGCCGGTCGCTTCGTCTACTACATGGACACCTACGGCATGCACGGCATCCACGGCAGGGCTCTGGCCCTCGCCACCGGCATCGCCGGCTCGCGCGACGACCTCTCGGTGTGGGTGGTCAGCGGCGACGGCGACGCGCTCTCGATCGGCGGCAACCACCTGATCCACGCCCTGCGCCGCAATGTCCCGATCAAGCTGCTGCTCTTCAACAACCAGATCTACGGCCTGACCAAGGGCCAGTACTCGCCCACCAGCGAGGAGGGCAAGGTCACCAAGTCGACGCCGTTCGGCTCCGAGGACCACCCTTTCAACCCGGCGGCGCTGGCGCTCGGCGCCGAGGCCTCCTTCGTCGCGCGCACGATCGACGTCGAGAAGAAGCACGTCGCCGCCACCCTGCGGGCCGCCGCCGAACACGAGGGCTCGGCCTTCGTCGAGATCTACCAGAACTGCAACGTTTTCAACGACGGCGCCTTCGACGCCGTGCGCGGCAAGGAGGGCCGGCCGAACCAGATCCGCCTCGAGCACGGCGAGCCGATCCTCTTCGGCGCCGAGAACGAGCGCGGTGTGATCCGCGAGGCCGACGGCAGCCTGGCGGTGGCCGACGTCGCCGACGTGGGGGAGGAGGCGATCGTCGTCCACGACTCCCACCGCGCCGACCCGAGCTATGCGACCGCGCTGGCCCGGCTTGCGGAAGCGCCGATCGGGCCGACGCCGATCGGCGTCCTGCGCGACGTCAAGCGTCCCGTCTACGGCGCCGGTCGACAGCCCGAACTGGTCGCCGCCCACGAGGGCGCTTCGCTGGCCGACGTCGACGAGCTGCTTCGCTCCGGCGACACCTGGACCGTCTCCTAGCTCGCGCGCGGCGTCAGCAAGCGTCCTCGACCTCGAGCAGCGAGTCGTCCTCCGGGTCGTAGATCAGGCCGCGGACCCGGTCGCGGGCGGCGAGCTCGGGGCTGGAGCGCAGCCGCGCCAGGCCGTCGAGCAGCGTCCGCTCGAGGTCGTCGAAGCCGCCGAAGTCCGTCCTGCCATGGATGCCGCAGTCGCGGTGCATGATGACGACGATCTCCTCGGTCCCCAGGAGCCGCTGCGAGGCGCTCAGCGAGCGCAGGGCGTCCTCGGTGACCAGGCCGCCGGCATTGCGGACGATGTGGGCGTCGCCCCGCTCCAGGCCGAGCAGCGCGTTGACGTCGATGCGCGCGTCCATGCAGGCGAGGACCGCGAGCTTGCGGCGCGGGCGCGGGCTGGTCACGCGGGCTCCATCGAGAGCAGGCGCTCGGCGAGGTTGGCCATCCCCCTGACCTCGGCCGCGGCGGCGGCGGCGACCCAGTCGGTGGGCCGGTCCGGCGGGCGGTCGACGCCGGCGTCGCGCAGGGTGGCGATGTCCTTGAAGGCAAGCAGCTCCTCGCGCTGGCCGATCAGCGCCTCCCTGAGCTTCGGGCGACGCTCGCGGACGGCACTATCGAGCAGCGTCTCGAGGTCGCCGTGCACGCGCAGCAGCTCGGCGGCCGTCTTCTCGCCGACCCCCTTGGCGCCGGGCAGGCCGTCGGAGGGGTCGCCGCGCAGGGCGATGAAGTCCGGCACCTGAGCGGGATCGACGCCGTAGCGCTCGCGCACACCGTCGGGGCCGACCTCCTCGGCGCCCCTGCCACCCGTGCGCACGTAGAGGACGGTGACCGCGTCCGTCGCGCACTGGTACATGTCGCGGTCGCCGGTGAGGATCAGGGCCCGGCCGCCCACCTCCTCCTCGCGCCGGGCGAAGGTGCCGAGCAGGTCGTCGGCCTCGAGGTCCTCGCCGGCGACGACGCCCCAGCCGAAGGCCTCGAAGAAGTCGCGGCAGTCGGCCCACTGCGGCGCCAGCTGGTCGGGCACCTCGGGCCGGTCGGCGTGGTAGGCGGGGTAGAGCTCGGTCCGGTAGGAGGCGGCGTCGGGCCCAAAGCAGAGGACGACGGCACGGGGATCGTGAGCCTCCACCTCACGCACGATCAGGTTGGCGGTCCCGAGCAGGGCGTTGACCGGTTCGCCGTCGGGCCCGGTTATCGATTTCGGCAGCGCGTAGAAGGCACGGAAGAGCATCGACGGCGTGTCGACGACGAGCAGCGGCCGGGGGCTGACGATCTTCTCCGCCATGGCGGCGACGAAGACTAGGCGTAGCCCTGGACCGGCGCACTACACTTTGGCTCCTGTGATCTCGCGGATCGGCAAGCGCTCGTTGATGTTGGGCGTTGTCGTGGCCGCGCTGCTGGCCCCGCCGGCGCTGCCGTCCCGACGATCGACGGCGAATTCGACGTGCCGAACATCGAAACCAACGACAAGATCGTCCAGGGTCCCGACGGCAACATGTGGGTGACCCTGAGCGAAGCGGGCAAAGATGTCGCCAAGATCACCCCGGCCGGCGCCGTCACCACCTACGACCTGGAAGCCGTCACCGCCTCCGGAATCGCGGTTGGCCCTGAAGGCAGGATCTGGATCACCCGCAACGGCGACGTGATCAGCTTCGACCCCGCAGATCCGGAGGGGACAAAAGATCCGACCCCCGTCGGCGAAATCGGGACCTCGCACTCGATCGTCGCCGGTCCCGACGGGAACATGTGGGTGGCGACCGACGGCAAGATCCTTCGGATCCAGGCATCTGACCCAAGCAAAGTCACGCCGTTCGCGGTCGCCGGCCTGGCGCCGAAAGACATCGATGTCGCCGGTCCGCTGCTGGTCGTCGCCGACTCCGCCGGCGAACCGTCCCGAATCGTCACCCTGACCACGGACGGGACCGAGGTCGACTATCCGATTCCCGGCGGATCGCAGGGAGTCGCGGGCCGACCCGACGGCCTGATCGGGTTCTCACAACAGGCCAACAGCGCCCGAGCAGGTAGGCCTGATCTCACCGCCGACCGCGTTCCCGCTGATCGAAACCCCCGGTGGCATCGGCGACCCCTTCGGTGTCGCGGTCGGCTCCGACCAGGCCTTCTGGTTCGCGATGTCCGGCAACGACGGCGTCGCCCGCCTCACCGCCGACGGCACCCTGACGTTGCTCAACGGCTTCGCCAAAGAATCCTTCCCCCGCCAGATCGCTCCCGGACCCGGCAACACGCTGTGGGTCACGCTCGACATGATCGACAAGGTCGGGCGCATCTCCGGCCTCGAACCGCCGGTCGCCGGACCGCCGCCGCTCGCGATCGGGGTCGCGAGGCCGCGAACCCGGATCAAGAGCGGCCCCAAGGGCAGGGTCAGGACGAGGGGCAGGCGACGCAGGGTCAAGTTCCGCTTCAACTCGCCCGACGCCGGGGCGACGTTCCAGTGCCGCCTGGTCCGGCTCGCCAAGAAGAAGAAGGCGACGGCCTCGAAGAAGGCCGCGCTTCAGGGCCTGCAGATCGCCGAAGGCCTATCGCCTGCGGCCCGGGCAGCTACCGGTTCGAAGTGCGCGCGGTGCTCGACGGTCTCGTCGACACGACCCCGGCGAGGCGCAGCTTCCGAATCGTCCGCGTGCGCGCGAAGTAGCCGTTGTTTGAGACGTCGACGCACTTCACATCGAGGATCTGGTCAAGCGCTACCCGACCGGGGTGGAAGCGCTGCGCGGGGTCTCGCTGCAGATCGCGCCCGGCGAGCTCTTCGGCCTGCTCGGCCCGAACGGCGCCGGCAAGTCGACCCTGATCCACTGCACGACGGGCCTCGCTCAGACGACCTCCGGCACGATCGAGGTCTTCGGCCACGACGCGATCGACGACTACGGCAAGGCCCGGCAGGCGGTCGGATTGGCGCCCCAGGAGGTCAACCTCGACTGGTTCCTGACCGTCGAGGAGACGCTCGACTACCACGCGGGGTATTTCGGGATGCCGAGGCGCGAGCGCCGCGAGCGGACCAGCGAGCTGCTCGAGACCTTCTCGCTGGTCGAGAAGCGCCACGAACGGACCAGGACTCTGTCGGGTGGGATGAAACGACGGGTGGTCCTCGCACGGGCGATGATGCACCGGCCGAGGATGCTGATCCTCGACGAGCCGACCGCCGGCGTCGACGTCGAGCTGCGGCTCGAGCTATGGCACTACGTGCAGCGGATCAACGACGAAGGCACCTCGATCCTGCTCACCACCCATTACATCGAGGAGGCCGAGCAGCTCTGCGATCGGATCGCCTTCATCAACGAGGGCCGGATCGTCGGCGAGGGAACCAGCTCGGCGCTCGCCGACCGCTACGGGGTGGCCAACCTCGAGGACGCCTACCTGGCGCTTGTCGGCCGCAATGAGCTCTCCCGCTCCCACGTCGAGGTGGCCGCCCCGTGAGCGCCGCCCAGATCCGCTTCGCGACGCTCTGGCGCCGCGAGGTCAACCGCTTCATGAAGATCAAGAAACAGACCCTCGGCGCGCCGCTGCTGGAAACGTTCCTCTACATCTCCGTGTTCGGCGCCGCCCTCGGCTCGCGGATCGACAAGCTGCACGGGATCGACTACGTCGTCTTCGTGATCCCGGGCCTGATCATGATGGCTTTCTCGATCAACTCGTTCGCGAACAACTCCTCCTCGATCCTCCAGCAGAAATTCCAGGGGGCGATCCAGGACCAGCTCTCCTCGCCCGCCTCGCCGCTCGAGCTGCTGCTCGCCTTCTCGCTCGGCGGCTTCATGCGCGGCCTGATCGTCGCCCTGATCACCTTCGTCGCCGCCTCGCTCCTGGTCGACCTGCCGGTCGACCACGTCCTCGTGCTGGTCCCGTCGCTGTTCCTGGTCGGCTTCTTCTTCTCGCAGCTGGGGGTGCTGATCGGCGTCCGCGCCGAACAGTTCGACGACGTCGCCTTCGCCCAGACCTTCGTCCTCCAGCCCCTGATCTTCCTCGGGGGCGTCTTCTACTCGGCCTCGCTGCTGCCGCAGCCGTACCAGACCCTGACCCACTTCAACCCGATCTTCTACATGATCAACCTGGTCCGCTACGGGTTCGTCGGCTTCACAGAAGTCAGCATCGCGCTCTCGCTGCTGGCCCTGACCGCGGCGACCGCGGCGATCTTCCTCGTCAACCTCCGCCTCTTCGCCTCGGGGTACCGGCTGCGCGCCTGAGTGGAGCCGCTCGGCGCCACCCGTTTCGGGTCGCCGTCTCGTCCGGTGTCGATTTTCGCGACCCCCGTTCGTCGTTAGGGTGAACGGCGGCGCAAAGGAGGCCGCCTCGACCAAGGAGGAATCGCCATGCAGTACATGCTTTCGCTGATCGGTGAGGAGCCGAACTGGGAGGAAGTCTCGCCGGAGGAGATGCAGAAGTCGCTCGACGAGATGGGCAAGTTCAACGACGAGATGAAGGAGGCCGGCGTGATGCTCCTCGGCCACGGCCTTCGCGAGCGGTCGACCGCGACGGTCGTCACCTTCGAGGGCGACGGGAAGACGACCGTCACCGACGGCCCCTTCGCCGAGACCAAGGAGCAGCTGATGGGCTTCTGGATCATCGAAGCGGCCGACCTCGACGAGGCCCTGTCCTGGACGAAGAAGGCTCCGCTCGAAGCGGGGGAGAGGGTCGAAGTCCGCCCGCTGGTCGAGGAGAGCCCCGGGAACGAGAGCATGAGCGGCGAGGAGCTGCTCGAACGGGTCACCGACCAGCGCCCCTAGGAGCTCCGCGCTTGAGCGCCGGGGATCGCGAGAGCGTCGTCGGCCGCGCGTTCCGGGAGGAGTCCGGGCGGGCGGTGGCGACGCTGATTCGCGTCCTGGGCGACTTCGACGCGGCCGAAGAGGCGGTCCAGGAGGCCTTCGTCACCGCGCTCGAGCGCTGGCCCCGGGACGGCGTCCCCTCCAACCCGGGGGCGTGGATCGTCAGCGTCGCCCGCAACCGGGCGATCGACCGGCTGCGCCGCGAGCGGACCCTGAGGGACAAGAAGGCGATCCTCGAAGGGCTCGAGGCTCTGCGGCCGCCGGCCGGCGGGCCCGGGGAGGAGGTGGCCGCCCGCGAGGACCCGGGAATCGGGGACGACCGGCTGCGGCTGATCTTCACCTGCTGTCACCCGGCTCTGGCGATGGAGGCCCGGGTCGCCCTCACGCTGCGCAGCCTCGGCGGCCTCGGGACCCCCGAGATCGCCCGCGCCTTCCTCGTCTCCGAGAGCACGATGGCGCAGCGCCTCGTGCGGGCCAAACGGAAGATCGCCGGGTCGGGGATCCCCTACCGGGTGCCCGACGCCTCCGAGATGCCGGAGCGGCTGGGCGGGGTGCTGGCGACCCTCTACCTGATCTTCAACGAGGGCTACCTCGGCTCGAGCTCGGACCGGCTGATCAGGGTCGAGCTCAGCTCCGAGGCGATCCGGCTGACGCGGGCGCTCGCCGCGATGCTTCCGGACGAGCCCGAGGTCCAGGGCCTGCTGGCGCTGATGCTGCTCACCGACGCCCGGCGCAGGGCCAGGGTCGACGAGGCGGGCGACCCGGTCCCGCTCGAGGAGCAGGACCGCGCTCTCTGGGACGCGGAGCAGATCACCGAGGGCGCGGCGCTGTCCGAGCGCGCCGCGGCCGGCGGCCCGGCCGGGCCCTACACGGTGCAGTCGCGGATCGCTGCCACCCACGCGGCGGCCCCTAGCGCCGAGGAGACCGACTGGGCGCGGATCGCCCGCCTCTACGAATGGCTGGAGCTGGTCGCGCCGGGCCCGGTCGTCGCCCTCAACCGCGCCGCGGCGGTGGCGATGAGCGAGGGCCCGGAGCGCGGCCTGGCGCTGATCGACGAGATCGAGGGCCTCGACCGCTACGGGCCGCTGCACGCGGCCCGGGCCGACCTCCTGACCAGGCTCGGCCGCGAGCCGGAGGCGGTGGCGGCGTTCCGCCGCGCGATCGAGCTCTCCTCCAATCCCGCCGAGCGCCGCTACCTCGAGCGGCGCTCGGCCGAGCTCAGCGCGGGCCCTCGCTAGCCAGGCTCGGCGACCAGGCTCTTCTCGCCCTCGGGATCGGGCATGACGAGAATCGCCCCCTCGCCGCTCGGGTAGGCCTCCTCGCCGTGGTAGACGACATCCATGCCGACGGCCTCGTCGTGCTCGCTCGCCCGTATCGGCATCACCGCGCCGACCAGCTTGAGCAGGACGAAGGTGGCGACGAAGGCATAGGCGGGGGTCACCACCGCGGCCAGCGCCTGCGACCAGAACTGGCCGGCGTCGCCGTAGAGGAGCCCGTCGCCGACCCCGTTCCAGCCGATCTGGGCGACCAGGCCGAGGAAGAGGATGCCGGTGAAGCCGGCGATCCCGTGGGCGGCGAGCACGTCCAGCGTCTCGTCGACGCGGGTCCGCGGGCGCCAGACGATCACCGCGTAGCAGGGCAGCGCGCCGAGCACGCCGAGCACCATCGCCCAGCCGGGGCTGATGAAGCCGCCGGCCGGCGTGATCAGCACGCAGCCGACGATGATCGCCGTCGCGGCGCCGATCGCCGTCGCCTTCCTGCCCCGGATCAGGTCGATCGCGATCCAGGTGATCAGCGCGCAGGCGGGGGTGAGCAGCGTGTTGACGAAGGCGAGCACGCTCTGCTGGCCGGCACCGATCCCGCTGCCGCCGTTGAAGCCGAACCACCCGAACCAGAGCAGGCCGGCGCCGAGCAGGACGTAGACGGCGTTGTGGGGAAGCAGCGCCTGACGCCCGTAGTCCTTGCGGGCCCCGACGACCAGCGCCGCGGCCAGCGCCGAGAAGCCCGAGCCCATCTCCACCGGGACCCCGCCGGCGAAGTCGAGCGTTCCCTGTGCGGCCAGCCAGCCGCCGCCGAAGGCCCAGTGGGCGAGGACGGCGTAGACCAGCACCGACCAGAGCGCCGCGAAGACCATGAAGGCGCCAAAGCGCATGCGCTCGACCACGGCGCCGGCGATCAGGGCGACGGTGATGATGCAGAAGGTCCCCTGAAACGCCATGAACAGCAGCTCGGGGATCGTGCCTTCCGCGCGCGGCTCGAAGCCGACCCCGTCGAGCGCGAAGTTCCCCAGGCCGCCGATCAGCGCGCCTTCGCCGTCGAAGGCCAGCGAGTAACCGAGCAGCGCCCAGGTCACACCCGCGATCCCGATCGCGGCGACGCACATCATGAACGTGTTGAGGGTGTTCTTGGCGCGCACCAGCCCCGCGTAGAAGAGGCCGAGAGCCGGCGTCATCAGCAGGACCAGCGCCGTCGCCGCGAGCATCCAGGCCGTGTCGCCGGTGTCGATCGCGGGCGTCGCCGCGAGCAGGGCGCTCATCGGCCCACCGGCGTCACGGCGCCGTGGTCGGTCTCGCCGGTGCGGATGCGGACCGCCCGCTCGAGCGGCAGGACGAAGATCTTGCCGTCGCCCACCTCGCCGGTCCGGGCGCCCTCGCGGAGCGCCTCGACGGTCGGGTCGACGAAGTCGTCGGAGACGGCGATCTCGAAGCGGACCTTGTCCTCGAGCCCGACCTGGACGGTCGTCCCACGGTAGGTCTCCACCCGCTCGAGCTCACCGCCGTGCCCCTGCACGCGGCTCATCGAGACACCGCGAACTTCCGCCCGGTAGAGCGACTCCAGTACTTCGTTCGCCCGCTCGGGTCGGACGATTCCAATCACGAGTTTCACAAGGCTCCCTTTCCTCGGTCCCAACGAGTACGAATGCGGCAGCCTAACCCGAGCCGAGGCGGCCCGGCTAGTGCGAGCGGTGGATCTCGGTGGCGCTCGCCTGCGCCCGGGGCCGGATCACGATCTCGTCGACGTTGACGTGGGGCGGGCGGGACACGACCCAGCGCACGCACTCGGCGACGTCGTCGGCCTGCAGTGGCTCGATTCCCTCGTAGACGCGCCGCGCCGCCTCCTCATCGCCGCCGAAGCGGACCAGGGAGAAGTCGGTCTCGACCATCCCGGGAGCGATCTCGGCGACCCGGACCGGCTCGCCGAGCAGCTCGAGGCGCAGGGCCCGCAGCATCGCCCGCTGGCCGTGCTTGGCGGCCATGTAGCCGGCGCCGCCGCGATAGGCCTCGAAGGCGGCGATGCTGGTGACGCTGACGACAATTCCGTCGCCGGAGTCGACCAGGGCCGGCAGTAGCGCCCGGGTCATCCGCATCGTCCCCAGCACGTTCGCCTCGTACATCCAGCGCCACTTCTCGTCGTCGGCCTGGGCGACCGGCTCGAGCCCGAGCGCGCCGCCGGCGTTGTTGACGAGCACGTCGCAGGCCGGGACGCCGGCGGCGAACTTCGCCACCGAGTCCGGGTCGGTGACGTCGAGGGGCGCCGCTCGCCCGCCGATCTCGGCGGCGAGGCTCTCGAGCGGCTCCAGCCGGCGGGCGCCGACGACCACGCTGTAGCCGTCGCCCGCGAGGGCCCGCGCCGTGGCGGCGCCGATCCCGCTGGAGGCTCCGGTGACTACCGCGACCTTGCTCATTCGCCGGTCGCGAGCTTACGGACCTGGGGCAGATGGACGCGTTGCAGGTAGTCCTCCCAGTCGATCGCCGCCGTGTCGAAGGGCAGCTCGGCGCGATCGGCCTGCGGCAGGGAGGCGGCCAGCCTGTCGGCGTTGGAGTCGTCGAAGACACAATCGAGCTCCGTGTATGGCCCGTAGATCCTGACCATCCGTGTCATCCGCCCGGCGGCCGAGCGGTTGCTCCGCAGCAGCCGTTCCTGGGGAATGCGGACGGGCGAGGCGATCGCCAGCCGCGCCAGGCCCGAAGCCAGGTGCTCGCGGCGCATCGTCTTGCGAAGCGCCACCTCACGGTCGACGAACCGGAGCTCGCCGATCTCGATCGGCTTCCCGTTCCGCCCGGGGAGCGGGTTGCGCCGGAAGTATTCGCGGATGTGCGCGGCCAGCTCGCCGATCGCAAGGGGGTTGCGGGCGCTGCTGGCGACGGCGATCGCGCGCAGGGGCCCGTCCGGCGGATGGGCGGCGGCGACCACGCAGGCGTTGGCGACGTGGTCGACGGGCACGATGTCGATCCGGTTCGAGGCCCGTCCCGGCAGGTGGGTGAGGCCGCGGGCGGCGTAGGCGAGGATCAGCGGGTCGGCGACCTTGATCCCCTCCAGCCAGCCGGGGTGCGGCTGGCGCAGCGCCGACTCGATGATCGTCGGCCTGACGATCGTGGTCAGCTCCGAGCGCTCGGTCAGGAGCCGTTCGCCGAGCGCCTTGCTGAGCGCGTACGTGTCCGGCCACCCCTCCGCCGCTGCGCGTCGGCGCCCGCGGCGGGAGAGTCGTTCGCCCACCCAGCGGCGGCGCAGCTCCTCGGCGCGCCGGTCCGCCTCGAGGTCCTCGCGGCGGGCCGCGTCCCTGGCCGCCGCCTTCGCGAAGCGCGACGCGAGGGGCTCTGCCCGCGACTCGCGCTCGGCCGCCTCGCGCCATTCCCGTGCTTCGGCCAGCATCCGCTCGGGGTCGAGCGCAGCGACCGGGGCGTGGGGCGGTCCGTCCTCGCCGACCTCGCCACTGCGGCGCTCGGCGACGTAGGCGGTAGAGACGTGGACGAAGTGTGGCGAGGAGCCGGCGCGCCGTAGGCGGTCGTGGAGGCGCGCCGGCCCGAAGGAGTTGAGCTCGAGGGCGTCGTCGAGGGGCTCCTCGAAGGAGACCGTCGCCGCGCAGTGGATGACCGTGTCGATGCCGGACCAGGTTCCCCCGTCCTCGAGGCCGCCGTCCCGCCCGAGGTCGGCGGCCACGACCTCTATCCGTCCCTCGTCCAGGCGCCGACTGACGTCCGCCCCGGGAAGCTCCGCGAAGGGCTCGGCGACCAGGATCTCCTCGAGCAGGCGGCGGCGCGCGTCCGCCGCGTCGGGCGCTCGCAGGAGCACGACCAGGCGGCGCAGCCCGTCGCCGTGGCGGAGCAGGGCCGCCAGCACCGCCTTGCCGACGAAGCCGCTGGCGCCGGTCAGCAGAAGGCTGCGCCCGGCGAGCCTTTCGCGCACCCGCTGGTCGCCCTCCCTGCTCACCGGCGCGATTCTACGCACGCGATGTTGCGCGGCCGGCGAGCCGGTTTGGGCGCCGATACTCGCTCAATACAATTTTTCGCGATGGCGCGCCGAACGCGGCGGCGGAGACGCCGGTTGCAAACCTCTCATTGGAAGAAGGCCATGGTCCCGCTCGGGGTCCTCGTCGCCGTGCTCGCGGTGGCCGGCGCGACGGCCGGGACCTGGGCGATCGACGTCTACAACTCGGCGCCGCCGCTGAGCAACCTGCAGCCCGTCCAGAAGGGCCGCTCTTCGGCGATCTACGGCGCCGACGGCAGCCTGATCGGCTTCATCCGCTCGAGCAACATCCGCCAGCCGGTCTCCACCGCGCAGCTTCCCCAGGACCTCAAGGACGCCACCGTCGCGATCGAGGACCGCGGCTTCTTCGACCACGGTGCGATCGACCCGTCGGCGATCGTTCGCGCCGCATGGAAGAACCTGCTCGCCGGGGGCAGGCCCGTGCAGGGGGCCTCGACCATCACCCAGCAGCTGGTCCGCAACCTCTACATCCAGCACCCCGAAGAGACGATCAAGCGAAAGCTGATCGAAGCCCATCTCGCGGTCGAGGAGGAGGAAGCGCACAGCAAGACCTGGATCCTCACCGCCTATCTGAACACGGCTCCCTACGGGACCGTCGAAGGGCAGACCGCGGTCGGCGCCGAGGCCGCCGCCCAGACCTACTTCGGCAGGCCGGCCAAGGACCTGACGCTGACCGAGGCGGCGCTGATCGCGGGCCTGCCCCAGGCGCCCTCCGAATACAACCCCTTCCTCGACCCGCGGGCGGCGACCGAACGGCGCAACGACGTGCTCGACGCGATGGAGGAGGAGGGCTACATCAGCGGCGCCGAACTGGAGCAGGCCCGCAAAAGCGGGCTCGGCCTCAACCCGGGGCGCAAGTACCAGGTGATCCGCGACCCCTTCCTCTTCGACCTGGTCCAGCAGGAGCTGATCGACAAATACGGGATCAACACCGTTCGCAACGGTGGCCTCAAGGCCTACACGACGATCGACCCGGAGCTTCAGGAACGGGCCCAGGAAGCGGTCGAATCGTGCGGCGTCTGCTACTCGGAAGGGGGCCCGGCCGCCGGCCTCGCCTCGGTCGATCCCGAGAACGGCGAGATCGTCGCGCTCGCCTCGACCGAAGGCTACGCGACCGAAAACCAGTTCAACTACGCCTGGCAGGCCCACCGCCAGCCCGGGTCCTCGTTCAAGGCGTTCGTCCTCTCGACGGCGATCAAGCAGGGGGTGGACCCCGACAAGACCTACTACGACGGGACCTCGCCGAAGACGCTGAAGCTGCCCGGCGGCGGCCCCGACTGGGAGGTCAACAACGCCGAGCCCGGGGGAGGGGTGATGTCGCTCGACGACGCCACGGTGCACTCGGTCAACGTCATCTTCGCCCAGCTCGACCTCGACGTGGAACCCGAGAACGTGACCGAGACCGCCCAGGACATGGGAATCGAAGCGGACCTCGAATCGGTCCCGGCCGAGGGCATCGGCGGGCTCGCGGTCGGCGTCACGCCGCTCGAAATGGCAGACGCCTACGCGACCCTGGCCAGTGGCGGCATCCACCACCCGCCGACGGCGATCAGCCGGGTCGAGTTCCCCGATGGCGACGTCGACGAAGTCGACGCCGACTCGGGCGAACGCGTTCTGACCGAGGGCCAGGCCTACGAAGTCACCCGGATCCTCGAACGGGTGATCACCGAAGGGACGGGAGCCGGCTATACGTACATGGGCTGCAGCGCGGCGGCCGGCAAGACCGGCACCTCGGAGGACGCGTCCGACGCCTGGTTCGTGGGCTATACACCGCTCTTCTCGACCGCCGTCTGGGTCGGCCATCCGCAGTCGCGCGAACCGACCGGCTACGGCGGCCCGACCGCCGGCCCGATCTGGGCCTCGTTCATGTCCGCCGCCGCGAACGGCAACTGCCCGGAGTTCGACGTCCCCGCCAATCTGCCCGAGCTCAAGGGGCTGAAGAGCGATCACACCCGCTCCTCATCGGAGGTCGCGCCCGAGGTCGAACCCGAAGAAGACGAAGAAGAAAAGGACAAGAAGAACAAGGGCAAGGACAAGGGCGGCGGCCAGGAAGAGGGCGGCGACGCGCCCGCGCCACAGCCCGCGCCGACCCCTGCTCCGGCCCCTGCTCCGGCCCCGGCGCCGCCCTCGCAGAGCGTCGGCGGTGGCGTCGCCGCGCCGGCGGGCTAGGCTCCCGCCGCCCCTCGGCGCTACTCGCCGATCAGCTCGACGCGGTACCCGTCGGGGTCGCGGACGAAGGCGATCCGGTGGCCCTCGGTTCGGCCGCCGGGCCGGTAGGGGGGCTTCTCCGGCTCGATCCCCTGCTCCGCGAGCCCGGCGAGGGTGCCGTCGAGGTCCTCGACCGCGAGGGCGATGTGGTTGTAGCCGGTTCCGAGCTCGTAGGAATCGACGCCGTGGTTGTAGGTCAGCTCCAGCCTCGGCTCTTCTCCGGGCAGGTTCATGAAGATGTTGATCGCCTCGTCGCCGATCGGCATCCGGCCGGTCTCCTCGAAGCCGAGCTTCTCGTAGAAGGCGACCGAGCGGTCGATGTCGCCGATCCGCTTGCAGGTGTGGAGGAATTTGGGCACGACCGGGCAAGCCTAGCGCCGGTGGGCTTCCGGATCGATCATGCTGCGCCGGTGAGCGACGAGCTGGTGCGGCGCTACCGGGCCGCGAGGCGGGACCGGAGCCTGGCGGTCCTGGAGGGCTTTCACGCCCTCAAGCATGCCCTGCGCTTCGGTGCCGAGGTCACCGAGGCCGTCGCCTCGGACCCCGAGGCGCTCGAGGGGCTGGCGACGGACCTCGCCCCCGACCTCGCCGGCTCGCTGCGCGAGCGGCTGACTCCGGTCGATGACGACGTAATCGCCCAGCTGGTTCCGCAGGCGCCGCGCACGGGCGTCGTCGCGATCGCCCGCCGGCCGCAGGCCGACCTCGGGGCCGTGCTGGCCGACCCGCGACCGGCGCCGCTGGTCCTGCTCGAGGATCCGCGGACGATGGGGAACATGGGCGCCTGCGTGCGGGTCGCGGCGGCGGCCGACGCGGCCGGCGTCCTCGCCACCGGCGAGAACGACCCGTGGCATCCCGACGCGCTGCGCGGCGCCGCGGGGCTGCACTACGCACTCCCGGTGGTCGCGATCGACCGGCTCCCCGACAGCGACAGGCCGCTGATGGCGCTCGATCCGGAGGGCGACGACCTGCGCCCGGGATCGGTTCCGGCACGGGCGATCCTCGCCTTCGGCACCGAGCGGCACGGGCTCAGCGAGGTGTTTCTGGAGCGCGCGGACGCCCGCCTGCGAATTCCGATGCGGGAGGGCGTGTCATCCCTGAATCTCGCCACCTCGGTCGCCGCGGTGCTTTTCTCGCAGAGGATTTGAACCTCTCGCGGCAGGTCTCCGTAGTCAGGGGCAATGCGGGCGACACAGGGCCATCCGGCAAGATCGACGCGTGCGGTCGGGCTCGCGGCGCTCGCCGCGGCCTGCGCGACCCTGCTGCTCGTTCTCGTAGGCGGGCCCGCCGCGTCCGCCGACCCCGGGGCGACGGCGAGCAGTTCGGTGCGGGTCAAGATCCGCAGCTTCAAGTTCAAGCCCCCGACACTGCGGATCTCGCGCGGTGACCGGGTGGTCTGGGTCAACCGCGACCGGGCCCCGCACACCGCCACCAGGCGGGGCAGCTTCGACACCGGGGTGATCAACGGGGGCAGGGCCGTCTCGGTGCGCTTCAAGCGCCGCGGCACCTATCGCTACTTCTGCACCCTCCACCCCTTCATGCGGGGCAAGGTCATCGTTCGCTGAGATGTTCTGGCTCGGCCTCGCGCCACTGAGGTAGCTTTGTCGTAGCGCGATCCGTTCGGTTGCGCGCCACTACCTGCCAACGCCGAAAGGACCCGCTTTGTTCTTCGCAGACATCGATCTGGGCGAAGCCCTCCTCCTCGTTTTCGAGATCTTCTTCTTCGTGATCTGGATCTGGATCCTGATCACGATCCTCACCGACCTGTTCCGGGACCACGAGACCTCGGGCTGGGCCAAGGCGGCCTGGGTCCTGTTCCTGGTCGGAATCCCGTTCCTGACCGCGCTGATCTACCTGATCACCCGCGGCAGCGGCATGCGCGAAAGGACGATCAAGGCGCAGGCCGAGGCGAAACAGCACATGGATTCCTACATTCAGGAACAGGCCCACAGTTCGCCGGCGGACGAGCTGCACAAGCTCAACGACCTGAAGGAAAAGGGCGCGATCTCCTCCGAGGAGTTCGAGCGGGCGAAGGCGAAGCTGCTCACCTAGTCAGACACTCTGCAGGCACGAGAAGGCCGTCGTGGCGCCTCGCCGCGGCGGCCTTTTTTCCTGCAAGGCGGCCGATTTGCAACCGAAGTTGCAGCTTATTAGCAACTCCTAACATTCTTTAGGGGACTTCGTTAGCCTGCGCGGCCGATGTTCGCCTCTCCGACGGGTAACCCCAGGCGCCTGTGCCTGTGCGCGGCGCTCGTGCTCACGATCGCCTGCGCGATGGCCGCAGGCGGGTCGAGCGCGCCCGCGGAGACGCTCCAGCAGAAGTACGACGACGCCCAGGGAAAGCTCTCCGATCTGCGCGACAGCGAAAGCGCGCTGACCGACACGATCGCCGAGCAGAACCGCGCGATCGACTCGCTGCTCGGCGAAGTCTCCGCCCTGCGCCAGCGCCAGGCGGCGATCGAGGACGAGCTCGCGCGGAAGCAGGGCGAGCTCGACGCCGCGACCGAGAAGCTCGAAGCGGACAGGCGCCACCTGGCCGAGGTCCGCGCCCGCCTGCGGCGCGCGCTTCAGGTCCTCCGCGACCGCCTCGTCGCGATCTACGAGGCGGGCAGCCCGGACATGCTCAACGTGGTGCTCGAATCGGCGAGCTGGTCCGAGGTGACCGCCCGCGCCGACTACCTGAGCCGGGTCCAGGACTACGACGACTCGGTCGCCGCCCGGGTCAAGCACCTGCGTGACGAGGCGCGTGCCGCGGTCCGGCGGATGACGGCGGTGCGCCTGCAGATCAGGGAGGCACGCGACGCGATCGCCGTCAAGGAGCGCCAGGTCGCCGAGGCGCGCGCCTCCGCCGAGGCTCGCTTCGGCGAGCTGAAGGCAGCTCAGGCCGCCCGCCGGCGCGCCCTCGAAGAGCTCGAGTCCCGTTCGCAGGCGCTGGGCGACAACCTCGCGGCGATCTCCGAACAGCTCTCCAGCAGCGGCGCGCCCGCCCCGGCGGCGGCGCCCGCCCCGCTGACCCCGGGCCAGAGCGCCGACTTCATCTCCGAAAGCCAGGCCAGCATCCCGTCCGCCGCGCCCTCCCAGGTGCAGGCGGCGATCGAAGCGGCGAACGCGATCGCCACCACCCCCTACATCTGGGGCGGGGGCCACGGGTCCTTCGATTCGTCCGGCTACGACTGCTCGGGGGCGGTCAGCTACGCGCTGCACGGCGGCGGCTTCCTCGACAGCCCGCTCGACTCGACCGGCCTGTCGACCTGGGGGGAGCCGGGCGCGGGCCAGTGGATCACGGTCTACGCCAACGCCGGTCACGCCTGGGTGATCATCGCCGGCCTCGCATTCGACACCTCGGGCGGCGCCGGGCCGCGCTGGCATCCCGAACCGGTCAGCTCGACCGAAGGCTTCATCGCCCGTCACCCCTCCGGCTTCTAGGCGCGGCGCCATCCCCGGGGCACTAGGCTCCCCTGCGATGAGCCTGGAGGAGGAGCTGAACGCGCTGCTCGAGGTCGAGCGCTTCGAGCCGCCGGCCGAGTTCCGCGAGCGGGCACGGCTCTCGGACCCCGCGGTCTACGAGGAGGCGGCCGCCGACCCCGGGGCATGGTGGATGCGGCAGGCGATCGAGCTGCTCGACTGGGTCGAGGAGCCGACCAGGGGGCTCGACGACTCCGACCCGCCCTTCTACGAGTGGTTTGCAGACGGCAAGCTGAACGCCTCTGCAAATTGCCTCGACCGCCACGTCGAGGCCGGCCTGGGCGAGCGCGTCGCCTACCACTGGCGCGGTGAGAACGGGGAGGAGCGCGACGTCACCTACGCGGCGCTGCTCGACGACGTGCAGCGCTTCGCCAACGCCCTCCGCGACTGCGGAATCGAGAAGGGCGACGTGGTCGGCATCTACCTGCCGATGATCCCCGAGGTCGTCGTCGCGATGCTGGCCTGCGCCCGGATCGGCGCCCCCCACAACGTCGTCTTCGGCGGCTTCTCGGCGGAGTCCGTCCGCGAGCGGATGGAGTTCTCGGACGCCAAGGCACTGGTCACGGTCGACGGCGCCCGTCGCAAGGGCCAGACGGCGCCGATCAAGGAGCAGGTCGACGAGCACATGGGGGACCTGCGGACGCTGGAGACGATCGTGGTCGTTCGCCACACGGGGGTCGATTGCCCGATGACCGATGGGCGCGACCGCTTCTACGACGAGCTCCTGGAGGCGGCCGACCCCGTCTGCGCGCCCGAGCCGCTGGACGCCGAGCATCCGCTCTACATCCTCTACACGTCCGGCTCGACCGCGAAGCCAAAGGGGATCCTGCACACGACCGGCGGCTACATGACCGGCGTCACCGCAACCCACCGCTACGTCTTCGACATCAGGCCGGAGTCGGACGTCTACTGGTGCGCCGCCGACGTCGGCTGGGTCACCGGCCACTCCTACATCGTCTACGGGCCGCTCGCCAACGGGGTCACCAGCGTGATGTGGGAGGGGGCGCCGGACTACCCGCACAAGGGCATCTGGTGGGAGCTGGTCGAGCGCTACGGTGCGACGATCCTCTACGCGGCGCCGACCGCGATCCGCACCTTCATCAAGTGGGGCGCCGAGATCCCGGCCGAACACGATCTCTCCTCGTTGCGGCTGCTCGGGTCGGTCGGCGAGCCGATCAACCCCAAGGCCTGGCTCTGGTACCACAGGGTGATCGGCGGCGAGCGCTGCCCGATCGTCGACACCTGGTGGCAGACCGAGACGGGGGCGATCATGATCACGCCGCTTCCCGGCATCACCGCGACCAAGCCTGGGTCGGCGACGACGCCGTTCCCCGGGGTGGCCGCCGAGGTCGTCGGGGAGAGCGACGGCGAGCCGGTCGGCAACGGCCAGGGACTGCTGGTCCTGACCGCGCCCTGGCCCTCGATGCTGCGCACCCTCTATCGCGAGCGGGAGCGCTTCGTCGAGACCTACTTCGAGAGGTTCGGCAGCGAGACCTACCTGGTCGGCGACGCCGCGCGGCGCGACGGGGACGGCTACTTCTGGGTGATCGGCCGCATCGACGACGTCGTCAACGTCTCCGGGCACCGGCTCTCCACCGCCGAGCTCGAGTCGGCGATCGTCCACCACGAGAAGGTCGCCGAGGCGGCCGTCATCGGCCAGTCCGACGAGCAGACCGGACAGGCGATCTGCGCCTTCGTCACGCTCAGAGGGAACACCGAGCCCGGCGACGAGCACGCCGAGGGGATCCTCGAGGTGGTGGCCGAGCGGATCGGCAAATTCGCCCGCCCGAAGCGGATCATCTGGGCCGACGACCTGCCCAAGACCCGCTCCGGCAAGATCATGCGCCGCCTCCTGCGCGACATCGCCGAGGGCCGCGCCCTCGGCGATGTGACCACGCTCCGCGACCCGGACGTGATGCGGGAGCTGGAGGCGAAGATCGCCGAGGAGCAGGCCACCGAGGAATAGCGCTTTGGCGACTTTCCTACCCTGACGGTCGGAAAGTCGCCAACGCTCTCAGGCCTCGGGCGCGACCAGGCGCCGAAGGAGTGCGGCGACACGCACGGGCTCCTCCTCGACCTGCGTTTCGGAGAGGCGCACGACTTCGAAACCGAGCTCGCGCAGAGCGAGGTCGCGACCGCGGTCGTCTTCGAAGGCGATGCGGCCGCGGTGATAGCGGTAGCCGTCGGTTTCGACCACGACGGCGCTCCGGCGCCAGAGGAAGTCGACCTCGATTCCGTCCACGTCCGCGTTCATCTCCGGCTGCGGCAGGCGATTGGCGCGACAGAGCCGCCGGAAGGCGAGCTCGAGGTCGCTGCGGCTGTGCTCGGCGGGCTCCTCCAAGGGCAATCCCAGCACGGCGGCCTGCCTGATCGCGCGACGGAGTCGGCGCGGGGAGACCGCTCCGCCCACGCCGCTCCTCAGGTCCGCAATCGTGCGCGCCGGCGTCGTCACCGGTATTCCTTCGCGGCGGGTCGTCATCCGCTCCGTCAGGGTGATCGAGCGGTGGACCCTGAGCCCGCTCCTCCTCGCCCTGCCGGAGGTGCCGCGGACCGTCACGTCAACGGGCCCGTCGCCGGCGGCGAGCAGGCCCCAGAGCGCGGCTGCGTCCCCATGGCTGAGAAAGGCGGCATCGGCACGCGCCGCGGCCTTGAGCTCAGCCGCCGTCCCGTTCGGGGCGCGTGTCGTCCATCCTGCCGCGTCGCAGGCGAGGACGGCCGCCATCCAGATGCCGTGCTTCGACAGGCCGGGATGGCCGACCGCATAGACGCCCCGGTGGAGCCGGTGCAGGCGACCCATCCGCGCTCGCCCCAGCACCTCGCGCTCGGTCAGGCCGGCGGCCATGAGCTGGCGAACGGCAACGACCCCGTGCTGGCGGGCCGCGATTCGGGCGATATCGCGGTCCGGACTGGCGACTTTCCGACCCATACGGTTGGGAAGTCGCCAGGCGAGGCCGACTCGCCCCCTTCGCCGTGGCTTGGTCGGCCGCCATGGGAGGACGGCATGCTGTCTCTAGGCGCGGCGCTGCTCGGCGATGGCTTCGACGGCGACCTCGAGCGCCTGGAGCTGCTCGCGGATCGTCCTCAGTTCGCGCATCGCGATCGCCTCGGCGCTGAGGCGGTCGCTCTCGATCTCGCCCTCGACGTCGGCGATCTGCGGGCCGAGGAAGCGCTGTGCGAACGCACCTGTGAGCAGGGCGACGAAGCCGATCCCCACGAAAAGGATCGCGGCCGAGACGATCTCACCGCCGGTGGTGGTCGGGTAGATGTCGGACCCGAGCGTGGTCATCGTCGTCAGCGCCCAGTAGATCCCTTCCCAGGTGTCGATCGCCTGGCTGTTCTTCTCGAAGGCCTTGAACAGTGCGCCGCCGGCCACCACCGTCAGCACGGCGAGCAGCATCGCGTAGCGCAGCCCGCGGAGGGAGAAGACCTGACGCGAGAGCTGGGCAAGGCGCAGCAGGCGGAGGAGTCGCAGCAGACGGAGCGCCCTGAGGCTCTGCAGGCCGGCGGGGAGGACGGGCGGGGTGAGGAGGACGACCACCGGGCTGAGCGGGTTGTGGCGCAGCCAGGCCCGGCGGTCGGGCACGACGATCAGCATCGTCACGAGCTCGACCGCGAAGGCCGACCAGGTCGCCCAGTTGAGGACGATCGCGACCGACTCGAGCGTGCCGCCCGGCCTCGACTCGGTGATCGCGACCATCGGCAGGGTCAGAGCGGCGGCCACCAGCATCGGCGTATTGAGGAATTCGGCGACGCGTGTGCTGCGCGCGTCCATGCCCGGCGGATACCGCCCGGGCGCAACTGCGGCCTCAGAGCTCACCGCGACTGATTCGACGGCGAGCCGCGGACCCCCTTCGCGTACCATGGCCGGGCAATCAAACGACCAGGAGACGCTTACTCGATGACCGTCAGCACCGCAACGAAGGACCACAAGGTCGCCGACGTCGGCCTCGCCGATTTCGGGCGCAAGGAGATTGCCCTCGCCGAGGTCGAGATGCCCGGCCTGATGCGCATGCGTGAGGAGTACGGCGCCAAACAGCCGCTCAAGGGCGCCCGGATCACCGGCTCGCTGCACATGACGGTCCAGACCGCGGTCCTGATCGAGACCCTGGTCGCGCTCGGTGCCGAGGTGCGCTGGGCGAGCTGCAACATCTTCTCCACCCAGGACCACGCCGCCGCCGCGATCGCGGCGGCCGGGATCCCGGTCTTCGCCTGGAAAGGGGAGACGCTCGAGGAGTACTGGTGGTGCACCGAACAGGCGCTGCTCTGGCCCGAGGAGGGCGGCCCCAACATGATCCTCGACGACGGCGGCGACGCGACGCTGCTGGTCCACAAGGGGGTCGAGTTCGAGAAGGCCGGCGCCGTCCCGGATCCGCAGACGGCGGACTCCGAGGAGTTCCGGATCGTGCTCGCGACCCTGCAGCGCGGGATGGCCGAGGACCCGCAGCGCTGGACCCGGGTCGCGGAGGGCATCCGGGGCGTGACCGAGGAGACGACCACCGGCGTCCACCGGCTCTACCAGCTGGCCGAGACCGGAGACCTGCTCTTCCCGGCGATCAACGTCAACGACTCGGTGACCAAGTCGAAGTTCGACAACCTCTACGGCTGCCGCCACTCGCTGGTCGACGGAATCAACCGCGGCACCGACGTGATGATCGGCGGCAAGGTCGCCGTCGTCTGCGGCTACGGCGACGTCGGCAAGGGATGCGCCTCCTCGCTGCGCGGCCAGGGCGCAAGGGTGATCGTCACCGAGATCGACCCGATCTGCGCCCTGCAGGCCGCGATGGAGGGCTACGAGGTGCGCACGCTGGACGAAGTGGTGGAGACCGCCGACATCTTCGTCACCGCCACCGGCAACAAGGACATCATCACGCTTGACCACCTGGCGCGGATGAAGCACAACGCGATCGTCGGCAACATCGGCCACTTCGACAACGAGATCGAAGTCGCCGCGCTCGAAGAGAGCGACGCCGAGCGGGTCAACATCAAGCCGCAGGTGGACGAGTGGCGCTTCCCCGACGGCCACTCGATCGTGATGCTCTCGGAGGGTCGCCTGCTCAATCTCGGCAACGCCACGGGCCACCCCAGCTTCGTGATGTCGAACTCGTTCACGAACCAGGTCATTGCCCAGATCGAGCTCTTCGGCCAGCCGGAGGGGATGACCCCGAAAACGGTCACGGTGCTGCCCAAGCATCTCGACGAGAAGGTCGCTCGCCTGCACCTCGACGCGCTGGGCGTGCGCCTCACCGAGCTAACGCCCGAGCAGGCCGCCTACCTGGGCATTCCGGCCGAGGGCCCCTACAAGGCCGACCACTACCGCTACTAGCGGCCGGTCGCACGGGCGCCCAGGGGAGGGCGGCGCCTCTCCGTCGCCGTAATTAGTTTGCTAGACTAATTACCAACGCTAATGACCGTGGACCAAACTCAGCCCAACAGGCTCACGGAGTCGGCCGCCAGGCTGCGCCTGGCGATCGTGCGGACCGCCCGGCGCCTGCGGCAGGAGGCCGCCGGCGCTGCGACGGCGCTGACGCCGACCTCGGCGTCGGCGCTGGCCACGGTCGAGCGCCACGGCCCCATCACCCCCAGCGAGCTGGCCGAGATCGAGCGGGTCAAGCGGCCGACGGCGACGCGCACGCTGGGCGTGCTCGACGATGCCGGCCTGGTCGACCGGGCACCCGACCCTGCCGACGGGCGCAGCTGCCTGGTCAGCGTCAACACGGCCGGCCGCGAGCGCCTGCGGCGGCTGCGCGGCCGCAAGAACGCCTACCTGGCCCGCCGCATGCGCGACCTTCCCGATGCCGACCTCGAGACGCTGGAGCGCGCCGCCGAGATCCTCGAGGGGATCTTGGAGGAGCCTCGTTGAGCGCGGCCGTCCGCCGCAGCTTCGGCTCCCTCTCGGTTCCCAACTACCGGCGCTACTTCGCCGGGCAGCTGATCTCGCTCTCCGGAACCTGGATGCAGACCGTCGCGGCGATCTGGCTGGTCCTCAGCCTGACCGGCTCCGGGGTCGCCGTCGGCCTCACCACCGCGCTCCAGTTCCTGCCGATGCTCCTCTTCGGCGCCTGGGGCGGCCTGCTCGCCGATCGCATGTCGAAGCGCAGGCTGCTGATCGCCACCCAGGGGTTGATGGCGATCCCGGCCGTCGCCCTCTTCGCGATCACCGCCGGGGGCGTGGCGCAGCCGTGGATGGTCTACCTGGCGGTCTTCGCGATGGGGCTGATCAACTCCGTCGACAACCCGACCCGCCAGAGCTTCGTGATCGAGATGGTCGGCGCCGACCGCGTCGTCAACGCCGTCAGCCTCAACAGCGTCGTCGTCCAGGCCGCGCGGATCGTCGGCCCGGCGCTCGCCGGCATCCTGATCGCCGGCTTCGGCGTCGTGCCCTGCTTCGCCCTCAACGCGCTCACCTTCGTCGCGATGATCGCCGCCCTCTGGGGGATGGACCCCGGCCGCCTGCATCCCGCCCCGCTCGCCTCCCGGGAGCGGGGTGCGATCCGAGCCGGCCTCCGCTACGTCCTCGACACGCCGGAGTTGGCCGTCCCGCTGGCGCTGATGGCGTTGGTCGGCACGCTCGGCTTCAACTTCCAGGTCGTGCTGCCGTTGCTCGCGAAGTTCAGCTTCGACGGCGGGGCGACGACCTACGGGGCCCTCGCCTCGGCGATGGCGGTGGGCTCGATCGCCGGAGCGTTGGTCAACGGCGCCCACGGCAGGACCGGCCCGCGGCTGATCGCCGCCGGGGCGCTCGCCTTCGGCGTTCTCGCGCTGCTCTCGGCGACGATGCCCTCGCTGGCGCTCGAGCTTCCGGTGCTGGCCGGCCTCGGCGCCGCCGCGGTCACCTTCGCGGCGACGATCAACTCGACCCTCCAGCTCGCGGTCGCGCCCGAGATGCGGGGCCGGGTGATGGCCCTCTACTCGGTCGTCTTCCTCGGCTCGACGCCGATCGGCGCGCCTCTGGTCGGCTGGCTCTCGCAGTCCTACGACCCGAGGGTGGCGCTGCTGCTGGCCGGTGTCACCGGCGTATTCGCGGCCTGGGCCGCCCACCTCTCGTTCAACCGCCTGCGCCGGCGGGACGAGGTCCCGGCGCCACCCGAATTCGCGTGAGGGGCGGTGGGGGAGTCGCTCGACGGACACTCCATGCCGTTCGTCCGGCGAGCGATTCCCCCACCTCCTCATCCGCCTATTCGGTGTACCCCGCTTCCTGCAGGTATTCGCCGGCCACCTGCTTGGCCGACTTCTTTTCGAGTTCGACCCGGGCGTCGAGCTCCTGCACGACGGGAAGCGTCAGGCCTTCCTGGACCGAGACGATCGTCGCTTCGTAGTCGGGCCCCGCTTCTTCGGCGACCTTGTCGGTGGTGACGAACAGGACGTTGCCGGCCGGGAAGGCTTCCTTGTCGTCTTCGAGGATCACGAACTTGTCGCTCTCCGCCGCCAGCTGCGGGTCGGTCGTGAACAGGATCGAGAGGTCGGCCTGGCCCTTTTCGAGGACCGTGTAGCGGAGGCCGATGTCGACCGGCGTGAACGACTTGAACTTGAGCCCGTAGAGCTTTTCGAGCCCGGCCAGGCAGTCGATCCGCTGGCGGCACTCCGGCGACCCGTAGAGGGTCAGTTCTTCGGACTGCCCGTCGAGGTCGGAGATCGTTTCGAGGTCGCGTTCTTCGGCCGTCGTCTTCAGGGTCCCGACCGCGTTCGCGCTCGCGAACGGCGTCGGCGGGAACGCCGTCAGGCCTTCCTTTTCGAATTCGGCCTTCGCCTTTTCGTACGCTTCCTGCGCGTCGGCCGGCACTTCTTCGGGTTCGAGGCCGAAGAACGAGGTGAGCGCCGTGCTCGCGTACTCCGGGTAGCCGGAGATCTGCCCCGCCTTCAGCGTTTTCAGGGCGACCGTTTCGGAGCCGAGGTTGAGGTCGGTCTTGGTCGTGTACCCGGCGGCGGCCAGCGCCTGCGCATAGATCTCACCGAGGATTTCCTGTTCGGGGAAGTTCTTCGATCCGATCGTCAGCTTCACCGCCGCGTTGTCCGGGTTGGAGACGATCGCGCCGGCGCCCGCTTCCGTGCTTTCGGCCGAAGTCGAATCCCCGCTCGTGTCGTCGTTGCTGCTGCCGCAGGCGACGACGCCGAGGGTCAGGAGAAGCGCGAGCAGCAATGCAGCCGCCGCGCCGGCCCGTTTCTTCATGGTCCTCATCGGATTCCTCTCTCGTGTTTGTTGGGCATCTCAGGAGGGGCGGAGCTTCAGCCCCTCCGAAGTCAGGCGGCGCTGGACCAGCGCGAGCAGGAGCTCGAGGGCGAGCGCCATCAGGGCGACGACGATCGCCCCGGCGACGACGCCGTTCTCGCCGTAGACGTTTTCGTTGATGATGTAGTCGCCGAGCGTGAGGACGCCGGCCAGGGGCGCGATCGTCGCCGTCGCCACGATCGCGATCGTCGCCAGCCGCACCCCCGCCATGATCGTCGGGATCGCCAGCGGCACCTCGACCCTGAGCAGGATTCCACGCTCGGTCATGCCGATGCCGCGCGCGGCTTCGACCGCCGCCCGGTCGACCTGGCGGACGCCGACGAAGGCGTTCGTGAGGATCGGCGGGACTCCGAGCACGGCCAGAGCGATCGTCAGGTTGAGGGTGCCGACCCCGATCGCCGCCGCCATGAAGGCGATCAGCGCCAGCTCCGGGATCGCCCGTCCCGCGTTGCCGAGGCCCACGGCGACGAGCTCGCCCGACTCCCCTGTGGCCCAGGTAGAGGCCGACCGGGAGCGCCACGAAAAGAGAGAGCAGCAGGGCGAAGACGGTCACCTCGAGCTGGGTCAGCGCCAGTTCGAGCGTCTGGTCGAGGCCGCCCACGAGCTTGCCGCCGGTGACGTTTGACTTTTGCGGCTCGAAGATGAATTCAACCGCTCCCTCGATCGAGGCGAGCGGCAGCTGACCCCCCGGCGCGAAGATCATGCCTGCCCCACCCTCTGCCATGGGGTCAGCACCCGCTGGAGCGCGTAGAGGGCGGCGTCGAAGGCGAGCGCCATCAGAATCGCGATCCCGCCGGCGATGATGATGTTGGTCTTGAAGTCGATCCCGTTGGCGAAGATCGGCTGCCCGAGGCCGCCGCCGCCGGCCAGCGTCGCCAGGGTCGCGATCGCGACCGTGGAGACGGTGGCGATCCGCAGCCCGGCGATGATCTCGGGGGCGGCCAGCGGCACCTCGACCCGCCAGAGGACCTGGCGGTTGGTCTGACCCATTCCCCGGGCGGCGTCCCTGACCGAGCTCGGCACGTTGGCCAGGCCGACGATCGTGTTGCGGTAGATGATCTGCAGGTTGAACGCCGTCAGGGCGATCACCGCGGTGTCGACGCCGCGACCGGTGAAGGGGAGCAGCAGGAAGAAGAAGGCGACGCTGGGGATCGTGTAGAGGACCCCGGTCGCGGCCAGCAGGGGCGGCTGTAGCCAGCGGCGGCGGTGGGCGAGCAGCGCGAGCCCGAAGGCGATCGCGAAGCCGATCAGCACTGCGAGCACGACCAGCTTCAGGTGCTGGACCGTCGGCGTGCCGTAGCGGTCGATGTTCTCCTTCGCCCAGTCGAAGCAGAACAGCTTCTCGGTCGCCTGGCAGGGCAGGGTGTCGCTGCTGCGTTCCTGGAAGAAGGAGTCCGGGACTTCTCCGGCCGCGATCAGAAGGTGCATGGCGCTCCTCTGCGACCGGATCTCCCGCGGCGCCCGCTCACGCCGACCTCTCCTCGAGGTCCCGTTCACTCGCTCCGCCCTCGGAGGCGGCCGGCGAAACGAGGAACTCGGAGATGATCTCCACCGAGAGGACGCCGTCGATCCTGCCGTCGCGGTCGGTGACCGCCGCGTACTGGGCGCCTCCCTGGAGGATGTCGGCGAGCGCGTCGCGGACGACGTCGTCACGATCGACCACCGGGCCGAGCGGAGAGTCCGGTGTGCCGGGGACGGTCGCGGCGGCGAGGTCGCGCTCCGAGAGCCAGCCGAGGGGCCGCCGTTCGCCGTCGACCAACAGCGGATAGGGGACTTCGGCGCCCTCGAGCTTAGCCCGCACCTCGTCGCTGGCCTGGCCGACGTGGGCCAGGGGCGCCTCCCAGAGGTCGATGTCGGAGACACGCATCAGCGCCAGCCGCTTGAGCGCGCGGTCGGCGCCGACGAAGTCCTCGACGAACCCGTCCGCAGGTTCCATCAGCAGCTCGGCCGGTGTCGCGTACTGGGCGACCCGGCCGCCCTCGCGCATGACCGCGATCCGATCGCCCATCTTGATCGCCTCGTCGATGTCGTGGGTGACGAAGAGGACTGTCTTGCCGATCTCGGCCTGCAGGCGGAGGAACTCGTTCTGGAGGCGCTCCCGGTTGATCGGGTCGATCGCGCCGAAGGGCTCGTCCATCAGCATCACCAGCGGGTCCGCCGCGAGGGCGCGCGCGACGCCGACCCGCTGCTGCTGGCCGCCCGAGAGCTGGGCCGGGTAGCGGTCGGCCAGGTCGGGGTCGAGCCCGACCAGCTCGAGCAGCTCGGCGCTGCGGGCCCGCGAGCGGTCCTTGGCCCAGCCCAGCAGCTGCGGCACCGCGGCGACGTTCTCGGCGATCGTCCGGTGCGGGAAGAGGCCGATCTGCTGGATCACGTAGCCGATCTCTCGCCGCAGCTCGGCCGGCTCGCGGTCGCGGACCGAGCGATCGCCGACGAGGACGTCGCCGCCGGTCAGCTCGACCGTGCGGTTGACCAGCCGCATCGCGGTCGTCTTGCCGCATCCGGAGGGGCCGACGAGGACGCAGATCTCGCCCGCGGGGGCCTCCAGCGTCAGGTCCTCGACGGCGGCCGGCCCCGAGTCGCCGTAGCGCTTGGTGGCCCCCTCGTAGCGCACCGCGGAGGCTGCCCTGCTCTCCGGGGACGGATCGTCGCTGGCCTTCAGCGTGGGCACCGTGCCCGAGCCTATACCCAGATCCGCGCCGCGATCCCACGCGCGGCGCTAGCCGATGCCGAGCCCGTGGGCCCGCTCGGCGGCCTTGGCGACGACCTCCTCCGCCCCCTCCACGCGGCCGTCCCTCATCAGCACCCGTCCGGCCACGACGGTCGTCTCGACCACCGAGCCGGAGGCGGCGTAGACGAGGTCCGATGCGAGCTCGCCGATGCCGAGCTCGGGCGAGTCGCGCCGCAAGAGCAGGAAGTCCGCCGGGCCGCCGACCGCGAGCGGGCCGGCGCCGAGGAGCGGAGCCCGGGCGCCGGTCGCGACCCCCCAGGCTTCGCCGGCGCCGATCGCCCCCGCGTCGGCCGCGGCGTGGCGCTGGGCGAGGGCGAAGACCTTGAGGTCGGCGAAGAGGTCGAGCGAGTCGTTGGAGCCCGCTCCGTCGGTGCCGAGCCCGACCGCCACGCCCGCCTCGCGCGCCGCCGGGTAGGGGAAGACACCGCCGACTGCGAGCTTCATGTTGGCAACCGGGTTGGAGACCACGGTCGAGCCGCGCGCCGCGATCAGCTCGAGCTCCTCGCGGTCGAGCCAGACCCCGTGGGCGAGGAGTGTCCTCTCGCCCAGCAGCCCGATGCGGTCGAGGTAGGCGGCCGGGCGCACCCCGTGGGCGGCGACGCAGTCCTCGACCTCCTGCTCGGTCTCCGAGAGGTGCAGGTGGACGGGAAGGCCCAGCTCGGCGGCGGTCTCGGCGGTCCAGCGCAGGAGCGATTCGCCGGCCGTGTAGATCGAGTGTGGGGCCAGAGCCTGCCCGACCCAAGGCTCGAACTTCCGTTGCGCCTCGAGGTTGGTGAGGGCGATCGCCTCGATCTCGGAGAGGTTTTCGCCCAGGCCGAACAGGGGATGGCCGACCGTCGCCCGCAGGCCCGCGTCGCGCACGGCGCGGGAGGTGGCGTCGGGGTGCCAATACATGTCCCAGAAGCGGGCGGTTCCGGTGCGGATCATCTCTACGCAGGCGAGCCTCGTCCCCCAGTAGACATCCTCGGCTTCGAGCTTTTCCTCGACCGGCCAGACCCTCTCCTTCAACCAGCGCATCAGCGGCAGGTCGCCGCCGTAGCCGCGGAAGAGGGTCATCGCGGCGTGGGTGTGCCCGTTCACCAGGGCCGGGACGAGGATCGCTCCGCCGGCGTCGATCGTCTCGTCGCCGGGCTCGGCGACGACCTCGGGCCCGAGCGCGGCGATCTCCCCGTCGAGGCAGCGCAGCCCGACCGTCGCGCCCTCGTGGGTCGCATCGACGACCGCGAGGCTCATCGGAGGGCCACCGGCTTCCCGCTCACCCGGCGAGCCCCGAGAGAATCGCGCCCAGGGCGCCGTCCAGCCGCACCGCGTTCGCCGCGCGGTCCCTATCCAGCGCCTCGGTGCTGAGGGGCGCCGCGCCGATCCCGTTGGCGAGGTTGTCGACCACGCAGATCGCCGCGTAGGCGAGGCCCAGCTCGCCGGCGACGACGCACTCGGAGGCCATCGTCATTCCGACCAGGTCGGCGTGCGACGCCATCATCCGGATCTCCGCCGGTGTCTCGAAGCGAGGGCCGATCGTCTGCCAATAGACCCCGCCGTCGCCGACCCGCGCCCCGTCCGCGGCGGCGAGGACCCGCTCGCGCCACGCGCGGTCGAACCCGGGGGCGATGTGGCCACGGGCGTCGTCGAAGGTCGTGACCCCCAGCTGCAGGGCGATGAAGTCGTCCGGGCAGACCAGGCTCCCGACCGCGATCTCCTCCTTCAGCGAGCCGACCGAGCAGATTGCCAGCACCCGGTCACAGCCCCGCTCGCGCAGCGAGCGCAGGTTCGCCTCGTGGTCGATTCGGTGGGGAGGCACGTAGTCCCCGTGGCCGTGGCGCTCCAGGACCTCGACCCCTGGCCGGGTGACCGCCTCGAGCATCTCCTCGGCGTGCGGGCCGGTGGCGTTGCTGCCCAGGACGACGGCGATGCTCCCCATCGGCCGATCCTATGCGGCTCGGGTTGGCCTATCGTGGATGGATGGCCGAGCGGTGGTCGGGGCGTGACGAGACAGAGGACCAGCGGCTCGACCGCAACCTCGGCGAGCTTCTCCAGGAGCTGCGCGTCGCCCTGCCCGGCGTGCAGGTCCTCTTCGCCTTCCTGCTCGCGGTGCCGTTCCAGCGGAACTTCAACTCGATCACCGGCTTTCAGCGGACGGCCTTCTTCGTGACCCTGCTCTGCACCGCGATCTCGGCGGCGCTGCTGATCTCGCCATCCGCCTACCACCGGCTCACCTTCCGTTACCAGCAGAAGGGCCGCCTCGTCTTCGTCGCCAATCGCCTTGCGATCGCCGGCCTGGGCTTCCTGGCGCTGGCGATGACCGGGACCCTGGTTCTGATCACCGACATCCTCTACGGCGCCGCGGCGACGATCGTCGTCGGGGCGGCCGCGGTCGTCATGTTCGCCGGCCTCTGGTATGTGCTGCCGCTGCGACGCCGGGGACGGCTCATGCGCCGATCCCCCGAGCCCGGTCCTCGGCCAGGGCCCTGAGCTGCTCCTCGAGGCTCGAGGCGAGGGCGCCGAGGGCGGGGCTCTCGGCCTGGTTCGCGCGGAGCATCTCGAGGTCGCTCTCCCAGATGCGGACCTTCTCGTCGAGTGAGACCTTGAGCTCCTCCTCGACGCCCTCGCCCTGCTCTCCGTAGGCGTCGCGGAGCATCTTCACGTTGGCGAGCTTGTCGGCGGCGTAAATTGCGATCGCGTCGATGCCCGCCGCCTCGACCAGGTCGCGGTGCTCGTGCTTTCGCGCCTCGTAGGGCTCCACCGATTCGTCGTCGGTCAATGCCTCGACGAGCTCGGCGACCCGCTCGCCGCATCGCTCGCGCACGTCGTCGACTTTCAGCTCGCTGTCCTCGACCACGTCGTGCAGGAGGGCCGCGGCGAGGACCTCTTCCGCCGGCTGGCCCTCGGACAGGTGCTCGGCGACCGAGATGACGTGGTCGATGTAGGGGCGGCCCCCGCTCGCGTTGCGCACCTGCCCGGCGTGGGCCTTGCGGGCCATCTCCAGCGCCGTCCGGATCATGGGCGACCGGTCTGCCACGGCCTCGATGTGGGGCGGGTTGGGCACCGCGCCAGCCTAGCTCGGGCCCGGGCTCAGGCTGTCGTCGCGGCGCTTCCGGCGCTCACCGGGAGCAGGTACTCGTTGCCCTCGACCGCGAGCTCGACGGCGCCCTCGTCGCCGCCGATCGCCGCCCAGCGTTCGCGCCCTTCCCGGCCGAGGCGGTCGAGGCGGTCGTCGGAGTGCAACGGGTCGTGGTGGAAGAGGATCGTGCGCTCGGCGGCGGTCCGCCGGGCGAAGGCCAGAGAGTGGGAGAGGGCGGAATGGCCCCAGCCGAGGTGTTCGGGGTACTCGCTGTCGGCGTACTGTCCGTCGTGGATCAACAGAGACGCGTCGCGGGCCAGCTCGAAGCCGGAGATCCATCCCTCATCGAGCCTTTCGAGGTCGGCGCCCAGGGCCGGCTCGTGGTCGGGGATGTAGGCGAGCGAGCTGCCGCCGTCTTCGATCCGGTAGCCGAGTGTCGGCCCGCGGTGGGTGACGGCGGCCGAGCGGATCCGCGCCGGGCCGATCTCCCACTCCGTCCCGGGGCAGTGGCGGAAGGAGACGTCACAGGGAAGCTCGCGAACCTCGACCGGCGAGAGCGGCGCCGAGATGTATCGGGCGATGCGATCGCGCAGCGAGGCCTCAGGCGAGGCCGGGCCCCAGATCACGATCTCGGTCTGTGGCCGGAAGGCGGGGGCGAAGAAGACCAGCCCCTGGATGTGGTCGAGGTGCAGGTGGGTGAGGAGGATGTGGAGACGGGCCGGCTCGTCGGCGAGCGCGAGGCCGAGGTTGCGGATGCCGGTTCCGGCGTCGAGGGCCAGCAGCGACCCGTCCGAGAGGGTGACGCCGACGCACGACGTGTTGCCGCCGTAGCGGATCGTCTCCGGGCCGGGGGATGGGATCGAGCCGCGGGTTCCCCAGAGCTTGACCTGCATCAGCCGCCCCCGTTCTGCGAGCCGCTCGGCCAGAACACCGCGATCGCACCCTGCGATCCGTGCGCAGTGAGGATCGGGAAGGCCGAGGCCTCGACCGTGTGGAGGACGCCGTCGGTGGAGCGGATCTGGAACTCGGCGTGGGCGGGCCTGCCGTTGCGGACCGCGATCACCAGCGGCAGCTCGTCGTACGGGATCGGCTCGCCGTCGCCGTCGAAGGGCCCGAATATCGACCCCCACTCTTCCGGCCCGACCGTGCCGAGCTCCTCGTAGCGTTTGCCGAGCAGCGCGCCCGCTGCCTCGTTGTAGAAGACCAGGATGCCGCCCTCGTCGACCAGGAACGCCGGCGTCGACAGGGCCGACATCAGGTTGCGGGCGAGGATCAGCTCCAGAGGCCTCTGCGTCACAGATGACACTTTAGATCGTCGGATTGAGCATGGCCGGGTTCAACGCCCCGGGCGCCACCTTGGCCCGGAACTGACAAGCCTCCGTCCCCGCGGCCGGAAACTGCGTGAACTTGATCACACAGCCCCCACGCTAGTGTCGAACGGCCAGGTAGCTCGAAACCGCGTTCAAGAAAGGGATTGTGGGATGGGACTCGACCAGAGCAAGATGGGGAACGTCGTCGCCAAGCAGATGGAAGCGCTCGAAGCCGACTACGGAGACGACTGCGAGATCGGCGACGTCTGCACGATCGTCGAGGTCCTCGGCCCTCACGGCTCGCACCTCAGGGTGCGGAGCAGCGACATGCGGCCGCACATCACGATCGGCCTGCTGCGGGCATCGGAGGGGATGTTCCTCGGTGGCCTGCGGCCGGGGCCCGCCAGCCAGGAGTGAGCGCCGGCCGTGCCGGGCATCGGCCCCTAGGTGGCCGGCCTGGCGCCATCATCGACCCCCGACCCGACGGCGGCGACGAAGGCGCGGTCGCCGACCCTGATCTCCATCGCGTCGGTCTTGGAGAGATCGAGGGCCGAGCTGAGGACCGGGTAGCTGCCGTCTCCCCAGCGGTAGCGGAAGGTGCCGGCGGAGAGCAGACGGCCGTCGCGGCTGCGCAGATAGACCCTGCAGAGGGTGCCCGAGGAAACGCCCTTGACGTACATGTGGATCTCCGTCCCGAAGGCGTTCGGGATCAGCTTCGCGGAGATCTTCATCTTGCCTGGCAGCGCCGCGAAGGTGAGGTGCTGCTCGGGGCCCGCCGCGTCCTCGCCGGGGAGCACCCAGATCGCGAGCACGGCGGCCGCCACGGCGACCGCCGTGCCGCCGAAGGCAAGCCCGAATCGCAGGCGCCGCCGCCGCCGTGCCCTGAGGCGCTCGATCCCGATCGCGGCGGCCACGCGGCCGGCCAGCGAAGGTGGCGGCACGGGTGCCGACTCGAAGCGCGCGGGGTCCGCCAGGGACATCGGGTGGACCAGCGCCGCCAGGTCCTCCTGCTCGGCACGGCAGCTCGCGCAGCCCTCGAGGTGGGCTGCGACCGCGGCCCGCTCATCGGCCGGTAGGTGCCCCAGCGCGTAGGCGCCAAGCGCCTCCCGCCACTCTCTGCAGCCGTCAGTCTTCATAGCCCATCTCCTCGAGGGCGATGCGCAGAGCGCGCAGGGCGTAGTAGACGCGGCTCTTGACCGTGCCCACGGGGATACCCAGCTCGGCGGCCACCTCCGCGTAGGGACGACCGCGGTAGTAGGTCTCGACCAGGATCTCGCGATGCCTGTCCCCGATCCGGCGCATCGCCTCCTCCACCTGCCAGGCCAGCAGCGTCTCCTCGAGCGGTTCGACCGACGGCTCGGCACCCTGGCCGCCGACCGCGGGCCTGGCGGCGCGGGCGCGGCCGAGGTCGATGACGACGTTGCGGAGGATCGCGAACAGCCAGGTCCGCAGCGACCCGATCTCCGGGTCGAAGCGGCTGCCGGCCCGCCAGGCGCGCAGGAAGGTCTCCTGTACGGCCTCCTCGGCGAGGCCCGCGTCGCCAAGCGAGCGGGTCGCGAAGCCGTACAGCTCTCCGGCGTGCGCCGCGTAGGCCTCGCGGACGTCCCGCTCTCTTGTCAGAGCACCGACCGGCATACGCCTCGATGTACGCGGCGCACGCCGGCCGGGTTCAATAAGGGCGGCTTAGAGTTTTCCGATCTTGAAGATCTTCGTGCCGCAGTCCGGACACACACCCTGGATCGCCGGACGACCGTTTTTCATCGTCACCTGTTTGGCGTCCTTGATCTCGACCTTCTTGCGCTCTTTGACGCAGTAGCCCTCGGGCATCGGTGGCACTCCTTTCGCTGCCGCTGGCGGCAAAGCTCGCGACTGCTCGCGAGGTGGATTGCGCCGAATGTAACGGAGACCGGGGACGGCGCGGTGGGATTAAGTGCGAATCGGCACTAGCACCGATCTTTCGGCTTCAGATTGCGGGAACTATTTCGCTTCGGATTCCGGAACGCCGCTCGGGGACTGGCCGCCCCCCTGCTTGCCGCCCGACGACCCCGATTCCCCCTGCAGACCCTCCACCTCTGCTCGCAGTTCGACGATCTGAGCTTCGAGCGCCGAGGTCTGCGAGGAGTCGGCCCCGCCCAGCTCGACCTGTTCGCGTAGCGCCTGCACTTCCTCGGCCGTGGCGCCGCTCGTGCCGCCGCCCCCGCCGTCGTCGGCCTCGAGTGCCAGGTAGATCGCGGCTCCTGAGGAGCCGATCGATATCGCAAGCAGGACGAGAAAGACGCGCGTGCGTACGCCGAGCTTGCGCTCGACCTCTCCGATCCATGCCCGCACACCGTCGAGCGACATCGTCAACACGTTAATCCACTACCCTGCTGCCCGCACTTTCCCCCCGAGCCCGAAGGAGACCACCCGAATGCCCGATGCAGTGATCGTCGACACCATCCGCACGCCGATCGGCCGCGCCTTCAAGGGCTCGCTCGCCCAGCTGCGGCCCGACGAGATCGGCGCCTACGTCGTCGACCAGCTGCTCGAGCGCAACCCGGAGGTGGATCCGGCCTTGGTCGAGGACGTGATCTGCGGTTGCGGCATGCCCCAGGGCCTGCAGGCGTTCAACATCGGACGGATCATCGCGCTGCTCTCCGAGAAGCTGCCGCAGACCGTCAACGGGGTGACCATCGCCCGCTACTGCTCCTCCAGCCTCGACGCGATCCGCCAGGCCGGCAACGCCGTCCAGGCGGGGCAGGGCGACGTTTACGTCGCCGCCGGGGTCGAGTGGGTGAGCCGCTACAACGAGCGCACCGAGCCGGCCGGCGCCGCCGACCAAAACGAGAACCTGCAGGGCAAGGACGGCCAGCCCAACGCCTACATAGAGATGGGGCTGACCGCGGTCAACGTCGCCAACAAATACGAGGTCAGCCGCGCCGACATGGACAAGTTCGCGCAGCGCTCGCAGGAACTGGCGGTCAAGTCGCAGGAGGACGGCTTCTTCGACCGCGAGATCGTGCCGGTGAAGCTGCCCGACGGGACCGAGGCCGCCAAGGACGACGGCCCGCGTGCGTCCTCGACCCTGGAGAAGCTCAGCGAACTGCCCGAGGCCTTCGGCGGCGGCGGGGTGACGGCCGGCAATTCCTGCCCGCTCAACGACGGCGCCGCCGCGGTGCTGGTGATGAGCGACACCAAGGCGGAGGAGCTGGGGCTGACGCCGAGGGCGAAGATCGTCACCGCCGCGACCTGGGGGAACGAGCCCGAGTACATGGGCGTCGCCCCGATCGGCGCGATCAAGAAGGCCCTCGACCGGGCCGGGATGAAGATCGACGACGTCGGCACGGTCGAGCTCAACGAGGCCTTCGCCGCCCAGGTGATCCCGATCATGGACGAATGCGACATCCCGCTGGAGAAGCTCAACACCCACGGCGGGGCGATCGCGCTCGGCCACCCGTTCGGGATGACCGGCGCCCGGATCATGGGCACCCTGCTCAACGTGATGGAGACCGACGACCACGAGGTCGGCCTCGAGACGATGTGCGTCGCCGGGGGACAGGGGAACGCGATGATCGTCGAACGCGTCTGAGGCGGTCCGGCGGCGCATCTCTGTGTCTTCGGTCGTTCGCGTGCAGAGCACGCGTCACTCCCTGCATCCGTGAGCTGCTTGGCCGGACCGCCCCAGACGGGCTAGGGTCACCACACCGTGCAGACGCTCACATACGAAGCTGACGGCAGGGTCGCGCGGATCACCCTCGATCGGCCGGAGCGGGGGAACGGGATCACGCCGCGGATGCCGGCCGAGATCGCCGAGTGCGTGGAGCGTGCCAACCTCGACCCGGGGGTCCACGTCATCGCCCTTGCCGGCAGCGGCACCGGCTTTTGCGGCGGCTACGACCTGGTCGCCTCGGCCGAGGGCGACATGAGCGGCCTCGACGGGGTCGAGGCGCCGCCCGGCTCGCCGCTGGACCCGGCGACGATCGGCGCCAACCACGCGCCCGAGTCGAACTGGGACCCGGTCACCGACTTCCAGTTCATGTGGCGCAACGTGCGCGGCTTCATGAGCCTCTTCCACTCCGAGAAGCCGGTCCTCTGCAAGGTCCACGGCTACTGCGTCGCCGGGGGCACCGACATGGCCCTCTGCTCGGACCTGCTGGTGATCGGCTCCGACGCCAAGATCGGCTACCCGCCGGCGCGCGTCTGGGGTTCGCCGACGACGGCTCTGTGGACGGCGCGGATCGGCGCGATGCGGGCCAAGCGCCTGCTTCTGACCGGCGACTCGTTGACCGGCGAGCAGGCGGCGGAGTGGGGGCTGGCAACAGAGGCGGCGCCGCCGGATGAGCTGGACGAGCACTTCGAGCGGCTGCTGGAGCGGGTGGCCCGGATGCCGATCAACCAGCTCGTGATGATGAAGATGCTGGTCAACCAGTCCCTCTACGCGCAGGGCTTGCATCAGACACAGCTGTTGGGGACCTTCTTCGACGGCGTCGCCCGCCATACCGAGGAGGGCCACGGCTTCGTCCGCCGCGCCGCCGAGGGCGGCTTCAAGGATGCCGTGCGGCAGCGCGACGAGCCCTTCGGCGACCATGGGCTGGAGGGCTTCGGTGTCCAGTAGCCGCCAGCGCTCCGTCGCCGTCGTCGGAGCCGGATTCGGCGGGGTCGCCGCGGTCGTGATGCTGCGTCGTGCCGGCTACGAAAACGTCACCGTGTTCGAGCGCGGCGATCGCGTCGGAGGGGTGTGGAATTTCAACACCTATCCGGGCGCGGCCTGCGACGTTCCCTCTCATCTCTACGAGTTCTCCTTCGCCCCAAACCCCCGCTGGTCGCGCCGCTTCGCGCCCCAGGCGGAGATCCAGGCCTATGTCGAGGACGTCGCCAGGCGCCACGGAGTGCTCGACCGGATCCGCACCGGCACCGAGGTGCGGAGTGCCAGCTGGGAAGAGGAGCGGGGCCTCTGGGTCCTGGAGACCAGCGAGGGCAGCCATGAGGCCGAAGTGCTGCTGACCGCCTGCGGCCAGCTCTCGGTGCCGAAAGTGCCCTCTCTGCGAGGCCTCGAGGGCTTCGGGGGCCCGACCTTCCACACCGCCAACTGGCCCGAGGAAATCGACCTCGAGGGCAAGCGTGTGGCGGTGGTGGGAACCGGCTGCAGCGCGATCCAGGTCGTGCCGGCGATCCAGCCGATCGTCGAGCGGGTCGACGTCTATCAGCGCTCACCGGGATGGACGATGCCAAAGAACGACCACCCCTATTCGGCGCGGGCGCAGCGGCTGTTCACGCGCTTCCCACTCCTACAGCGACTCGACCGCGCCGTGATCCTCGCGACGATGGACATCGGGGCCGCCGCGATGACCCGCCACCGCTGGCTGCTCCCGCCGATCCGCGCCGTCGGGCGCCGACAGATCACGAAGGCGATCGTGGACCCCGAGTTGCGCCGCAAGGTCACCCCCAGCGACGAGGTCGGCTGCAAGCGGGTCATGCTGACCGACGAGTGGTATCCGACCCTGGCCAAGCCGAATGTGAGTCTGGTGGCCGAACCGATCGGTGAGATCACGCCGAGCGGGATCCGCACCGAGAGCGGTCGCGAGCGGGACGTGGACGTGCTCGTCCTCGCGACCGGCTTCGCGACGCACGGCTTCGTCGCGCCGATGGAGGTGGTCGGCCGCGGCGGACGCACCCTGGCGCAGGAGTGGGGGGAGGTCGCGCGCGCCTACCTCGGCCTCAGCGTCCCCGGCTTCCCCAATATGTTCCTGCTCTACGGCCCGAACACGAACGGAGGCACCGGTTCGGTCATCTACACGATCGAGGCGGGCATGGGCCACGTGATCGCGGCGTTGCGTGAGATGGATCGCGCCGACGCCGCGCGGATCGAGGTGCGCAGCCAGGCCGCGCAGCGCTTCGACCGCGAGCTGCGCGCGGCGCTTGCCGGCACGGTCTGGCACAGCGGCTGCACGAACTGGTACGTCGACGAGAACGGCAACGACCCGAGCCAGTGGCCGTGGCTGTGGACCAGCTATCGCCGCCGCACCGCGCAGCTCGAGCCGGGCGCATACGAGCTCGCCGGTCAGGTGCGCGAGCCCTCCGTCCTCGGGTAGGGTCCCGCCGCGATGGGGCAGGAGATCTCCCGATGAGCGGCGAGGGCGACCAGGCCCATCACCCCAGCAGCCTGATCACCCCCGAGAGCGTCAGGGCGTTCCAGCCCGGAAGCTTTCCGGGCGACCTCGGTATCGAGCCGCTCGAGGTCGAGGACACCCACGCGCGCGGCAGGATCGTCGTCGACAGGCGCCACCTGCATCCCGGCGGCTTCGTCCACGGGGGCGTCTGGACCGCGCTCGGCGACACTGTCGCGGCCTGGGCGACCTTCCGCAGCATCCCGCCCGAGCACAACTTCACGACGATCGAGCTGAAGCTGAACGTGTTCGCCGCCGGCCTGCTCGGCGACGAGATCGTCGCCGTCGCCGAGCCCCTCCACACCGGCAAGAGCACGGTCGTGATCGAGGTGCGAATGGAGCGCCGGCGCGAGGGCGCCGAGCCGCGCCTCGCCGCGAACCTGATCGTCTCCCAGTTCATCCTGGCTCCGCAGGACTAGAGGCGGGAATCGAGGGTCAGGCGTCGTCGGCAGGGCCGGCGGGCGCCGTCTCCATCGGGCTCGTCCAGGGCGCGCTCTCGCCCGGGTCCAGCGGCCTTTCCAGCCGTTCGATCTGCGGCAGGCGCCAGAGGGCGCTCGCCACGGTCAGGCCGGCAGCCGCGGAGAGCATCGCCAGGAACCAGTCGGTGGCGGTTAGCAGCTCCATCTCGAAGAAGTCGCGCACCGGCGCGGCGGCGAGGATCAGGGCGAAGAGCGCCCCGAGCCCGAACAGCATCGCCAGCATGTAGCTCTGGATCGCGATGTGCTCGCGTCCCGGCCCGCGCTCGAGCAGGAGGACGAAGGCGAGGCCGAGGATGATCAAGGTCGTCGTCGCCGCGGTCCTGCCCGCCTCCAGCGAGCCTCCGAACACGGTGTCGACGAGGAAGAACGAGAGGATCGAGCCGAGCGCGGTCGCGACGCCGGCGGGCACCGAGAAGGCGGCCAGCGCCCGCAGCAGGCGGCCCCGGTACAGAGGCCCGTCGGAGGGGGCGAGGGCCAGCACGAAGGACGGGATCCCGATCGTCAGGAAGGCGGCCAGGGTCAGGTGCCTGGGCAGGAACGGGAAGGCGAAGCCGGGCACGGCGACGAGCAGGATCAGCGTCGCGGCGTAGACGGTCTTGGTCAGGTAGAGGCGGCCGAGGCGGTGGATGTTGCGGGCGATCCGCCGTCCTTCGGCGACCGCTTCCGGCAGGCGCGAGAACTCGTCCTCGAGCAGGACGACGTCGGCGACCCCTTTCGTCACCTGGGTGCCCGAGCCCATCGCCACGGCGAGGCGCGCCTGCTTCAGGGCGGGGACGTCGTTGACGCCGTCGCCGATCATCGCCGTGTAGCGGCCGGACTCGCGCAGGGCGCCGACCAGCTCCCTCTTCTGCTCGGGCGCGATCCGGCAGAAGATCGTGTTCGCCTCGGCGACCTCGGCCAGCGCCGCCGGGTCGTCGGGCAGGTCCGGTCCCTCGACCACGCCCGCGCCGGCCGGCACCCCGACGGCGCCGGCGACGGCCGTAACCGTCGAGCGGGCGTCGCCGGAGATCAGCTTCAGGTCGACCTCCTGGTCCCGCATGAAGGCGATCGTCTCCCTGGCGTCGGCTCGCAGCGTCTCTTCGAGTACGACCAGGGCAAGGGCGCGCAGCGGCGGCGGGCCGTCGGCGGGCGAGGCGGGCAGCATGCTCGGCGGAGTCGCCGAAGGCGACCACCCGCCGCCCCTTGGCCGTCTCACGCTCGAGCACGCCGCGGAGTCCGGCGGGCAGGGTCAGCGCCCCCCCGCGCTCGAGCACGTCGGGGGCGCCCATCACGTAGCTGCGACCGCCGAACCGCAGGCCGCTCCACTTCCACTCCGAGGAGAACGGGACCTCGCCGGCGACCCGGCCGGCCTTGCCGGGGAAGCGCGCGGCGACCGCTTCCAGGGTGCGGTTGCGGTCGCCGGCGTTTGCCGCGAAGCCGCCCAGCGCCGCCACGGCGTCGGCCTCCTCGATGCCCTCTGCGACGTCGACCTCAAGCAGCCGCAGCTCGCCGTCGGTCAGCGTCCCGGTCTTGTCGACGCAGATCGTGTCGACCGAGGCCAGGCTCTCGGTCGCGCTCATCTGCTGGACCAGGGTCTGCCGATGCGCCAGCCGAACCGCGGCGAAGGCGAAGGTCACGCTCATCAACAGCACCAGGCCCTCCGGGATCAGCGTCACCAGCCCCGCCGTCGCGGTCTGCGCCGCTTCGATCAGGTCGACGGAGCGCAGTTGGAAGGTGATCAGGAGCAGCACCGCGAGCGGCAGCATCATCCACGTGCAGGCGACGATCACCTGGTTGACCTCGCTCTGCAGGGGCGAGGGGGGATGGCGGAAGGCGCGCGCCTCGCCGGCGAGGCGGCCCGCGTAGCTCTCCTCGCGGACCGCATCGACCAGGTAGCGGCCGGAGCCCGAGATGCAGAAGGAGCCCGAGAGGGCGCGCTCGCCGCTCGCCTTGCCGATGCCGTCGGCCTCGCCGGTGAGCATCGACTCGTCGAGGGTCATGCCGCGGCTGGCGATCACGTCGCCGTCGGCGACGAGCTGGTCGCCGGGCTCGACCGCGACGACGTCGCCGGGCACGATCTCCTCGGCGCGCAGGGAGACGATTTCGCCGTCGCGGAGGACCTTCGCGTGCGGGGCGACCAGGACCGCGAGCTCGTCGAGGGTGCGCTTCGCCTTCAGCTCCTGACGGATCCCGATGTAGGAGTTGACCAGGGCGACGAAGCCGAAGACGGCGTCGGCGAAGAGGCCGAGCGAGAGGATCAGTACGAAGAAGCCGCCGATGATCGCGTTGAAGAGGGTGAAGACGTTGCCGGCGACGATGCTCGAGGTCGAGCGCGACGAGGTCTCGGGTGGCTGGCCGAGCTTGCGCAGGCGCCGCGCCGCTTCGTCGTATGAGAGTCCCTGCTCGGCCGCGGCGTCGATCACGGCTCCATGTTTACCGGCTGGCCCGGCAGCAGTGGTCGTTCAGTAGTAGGTTCTTGCCCGATGGCGAGCGATCTGAAGCTGGGCCTCAACCTCGGCTACTGGGGCATCGGCCCCGCCGGCCAGGACGCGGTCGAGGTCGTCCAGGCGGCGGAGAGGGCCGGCTTCGAGTCGGTCTGGGCGGCCGAGTCCTACGGCTCCGACGTGGTCAGCGTCCTCGCCTGGCTCGCTCCGCAAACCGAGACGATCAAGCTCGGCGCCGCGATCCTCCAGGTCCCCGCCCGGCCCCCGGCGGCCGCGGCGATGGCCGGCGCCACGATCGACAAGCTCTCCGGCGGCCGCTTCCTGTTCGGCTTCGGCCCCTCCGGGCCGCAGGTGTCGGAAGGCTGGTACGGCGTCCCCTACGCGAAGCCCTGGGGCCGCACCCGCGAGTACATCGAAGTCGTCCGCGAGATCATCGCCCGCGAGGGCCCGGTCGAGCACGACGGCGAGCACTACAAGCTGCCGCTGCCCGGCGGCGAGGGCAAGGCGCTGAAGCTCAACTTCCACCCCGAGCGCAACCGGATCCCGGTCTTCGTCGGGGCGATCGGGCGCAAATCGGTCGAGATGGCGGCCGAGATCTGCGACGGCTGGATTCCGATCTTCTTCAGCGTCGACGCCTTCCAGGAGACCTGGGGGGAGCACCTGGAGGCGGGCTTCGCGAAGGGCGGCAGGCAGCGCTCCGACCTCGAGGTCTCGCCCTCGCTCCAGGTCGCGATCGACGGCGACCAGGAGGCCGCCAAGAGCGTGGTCAAGGCCGGCCTCGTCCTCTACTTCGGTGGCATGGGCAGCCGCAAGACCAACTTCTACGTCGACCTCGCCCACCGCTTCGGGTTCGGCGAGGTCGCCGACGAGGTGCAGAGCCGCTACCAGGACGGCGACCGGGCCGGCGCCTTCGAGGCGATGCCGGACGAGATCGTCGAGGCGACCTCCCTGGTCGGCAGCGAGGCCGAGGTCGCCGAGCGGGTCGAGCGCTTTCGCGAGGCCGGCATCGACCGCCTGATCGTCTCCCCGGTCCACGTCGAGCGCGAGCAGCAGCTTCACACGCTCGACCGCCTGGCCGCGATGGCGGGCGTCGGAACACCCGCCTGACCGGTTGTCGTAGTCTCCCGCGCCGTACTTAGCCCCGAGCGACGCCAAAGAGAAATCTCGAGATGAAGATCGGAGTCCCGAAAGAGACGGCAGGCGGAGAGCGCCGGGTGGCGCTCGTTCCCGACGCCGTTGCCTCGTTGAAGAAGAACGAGAAGCTCTCGGTCGCGGTCGGGCGCGGAGCCGGCGAGGGTGCCGGCCATCCCGATTCCCACTACGAGGAGGCGGGCGCCGAGGTCGTCGACCCCGACGTTGCCTGGGGCGCCGACGTCGTCCTCCATGTGCGGCCGCCGAGCGTCGAGGAGATCGCGAAGCTGAGCGAGAGCCAGGTGTTCGTCAGCCACCTGTCGCCGCTCACCGCGGCCGAGTCGAATCGGGCACTCGCGTCCGCGGGCGTCACCGCGTTCGCGATGGAGGCGATTCCACGGACGACGCGCGCGCAGGCGATGGATGCGCTCTCTTCGCAGGCCAACCTCGCCGGCTACGCCGCCGTCCTGCTCGCGGCGCGGGAGGCGGGCCAGCTCTTTCCGATGATGACCACCGCGGCCGGCACGGTCGCCCCGGCCAAGGTGATGGTGCTCGGTGCGGGCGTCGCCGGGCTGCAGGCGATCGCCACGGCCAAGCGCCTCGGCGCGATCGTCACCGGCTTCGACATCCGTCGCGCGGCCTGGGAGCAGATCGCCTCGCTCGGCGGCCGGCCCCTGGAGCTCGACTTCATCCCCGACGCCGAGGGCGAGGGGGGCTACGCGCGGCCACTCACCGAGGAGGAGAACGAGCAGGTCCGCGAAGCGCTGACCGAGGCCGCCGCGAAGCAGGACGTGATCGTCACCACTGCCCAGATCCCGGGCCGGGACGCCCCGCTGCTGCTCACCGACGAGGCCGTGCGCGGCATGGCGCCGGGCTCGGTGATCGTCGACCTCGCTGCCGACTCGGGCGGAAACGCCGAGCCGTCGAGGCCGGGAGAGACCGTCGACGTCGGCGGCGTCAAGGTGATCGGGCCGGACAATCTGGTCAGCGACATGGCGGCCGACGCCTCGCAGCTCTACGCGAAGAACCTCGAGAACCTGCTCGGGCTCCTGGTCGGCGAGGAGGGCGAGCTGAGGATCGACTTCGAGGACGACATCGTCGACGCCGCCTGCATCGCCCACCAGGGTGAGATCCGCGGAGAGAGGACCGCCCAGTGAACGCGCAAATCGGCACGGTGATCTCCGGTGATTCGACTCCGTGGCGATTTGCGTGTGAACGCGATATTCAAAGGGCCGAAGGCGCCTCATGAGCTTGATGACCGAGATCACGATCTTCGTGCTCGCCGCCTTCGTCGGCTTCGAGGTGATCTCGAAGGTGCCGACCACGCTGCACACGCCGCTGATGTCGCAGACCAACGCGATCCACGGCATCGTCATGCTCGGCGGCCTGATCGTCCTCGGCTTCGCCGACGACGGCCTCGAGTACGTGATCGGCACGATCGCGGTCGCCTTCGGCACGATCAACATCGTCGGCGGCTTCCTGGTCACCGACCGGATGCTCGGCATGTTCTCCAAAAAGCCGAAGCCGAAGGCCGACACCGAGGGGAAGGGAGGCTCGTGAGCCTCGCCGTCCTACAACCGGGTGGGGATGGGGCCACCGCGCTCTACATCGTCGCCTTCTCGCTCTTCATCATCGGCGTCAAACAGGGCACCCACCCGACCACGGCCAAACGCGGGAACCTGATCGCCGCGGGCGGCATGGCGGTCGCCGTCGTCACCACGCTGCTGCTCGATGGGATCGGCAACTGGGGCCTGATCTTCGTCGGCCTCGGCGTCGGCACCACGGTCGGCGTGGTCGCCTCGATCCGCGTGCAGATGACCGAGATGCCGCAGATGGTCGCCCTCTACAACGGCGTCGGCGGCGGCGCCGTCGCCCTGATCGCCTGGTCGGAGATCCGCCACGGGATCTCTGTCGGTGAGACGATCCCCCTCGACGAGCTGATCCCGATCCTCTTCGCCGCGGTCGTCGGCTCCGTCTCCTTCTGGGGCTCGAACATCGCCTTCGCCAAGCTCCAGGACCTGATCCCGACCCGGCCCCTCGCGGTGCCCGGCCAGCAGGTGATCAACGCCCTGCTGCTGCTCGGGATCCTCGCCTGCTGCATCTCGATCGCGGTCAACAACGACGACCCCTCGCAGGCGATCTTCATCGCGATCCTTCTCGCCGCCGGGTTGCTCGGCAACCTCGTCGTGCTGCCGATCGGCGGCGCCGACATGCCGGTCGTGATCTCGCTGCTGAACGCCTTCACCGGCCTCTCCGCCGCCGCCGCCGGCTTCGCCCTCGACAACGTCGTCCTGATCGTCGCCGGCACCCTCGTCGGCTCCTCGGGAACGATCCTGACGATGGAGATGGCGACGGCGATGAACCGCTCGGTCGGCAACGTGCTCTTCGCCGGCTTCGGCGGCGCCCCGTCGGGTGGGGCCGCCGCGACCGAGGAGCGGCCGCACACCTCGATCGGCGCCCAGGACGCGGCGATCAAGCTCGCCTACGCCGACTCGGTCGTGATCGTGCCCGGCTATGGCCTCGCGGTCGCCCAGGCCCAGCACGCGATCAAGGAGGTCGCCGACCAGCTGGAGAAGCGCGGCGTCAGCGTCAACTACGCGATCCATCCCGTCGCGGGACGCATGCCGGGGCACATGAACGTCCTGCTCGCCGAGGCCGACGTGCCCTACGAGCAGCTCAGGGAGATGGAGGAGATCAACCCGGAGATGTCGCGCACCGACGTCGCCGTGGTGGTCGGCGCCAACGACGTCACCAACCCGGCGGCGAAGAACGACCCCGACAGCCCGATCGCCGGGATGCCGATCATCGAGGTCTCGGAGGCGCAGCAGGTGATCGTGATCAAGCGCTCGCTCAGCCCCGGGTTCGCCGGCATCGACAACGACCTCTTCTACGAGCCCAACACCTCGATGCTCTTCGCCGACGCCAAGCAGGCGGCGGCCGAGATCGCGGCGGAGATCGAGAACCTCTAGCTCGCCGCGGCCCGGGGGAGAGGCGGCGCCCCTGACTCCTTACCCGCCATGTGCGGGGATCGATCCTCGAGCAACGGAGATCGGAGCGCGGCCAATCCACGGTCGAGTGGGTCGGCCTGCTCGCTCTTGTCGCCGTGCTGACGGTCGGGTTGCTTGCCGCGGGCGTGCGGGTCCCGGGCGCCTGGCTGGCCGAGGCGATCGCGGGTCGCATCCTCTGCGCGACGACCATCGCTCGACTCCTGTGGGGAGCCTGTGCTGATCGCCGCATACGGAGACGAGGTCGGTCGGCTCGTCCGCAAGCACGCCCCCGTCCTCGCCTTCGAGGACGGATCGCACGGCCTACCGGTCGACTGGCGCCGGTGCCGCAGCAGCGCCTGCGGCGACGGGCCGGGGGAGGGGCCGGTGCTGCACGCCCGTGGCGGCCTGCCCGTCACCGCCTTCGTCCACGTCGTCGACCGCCGCCCCGAAGGCGCGCTCTACATCCAGTACTGGCTCTACTACGCCGATTCCGCGACCTTCCGCGGCGTCCCGATCGCGGCCGGGATGGGATACCACCATGACGACTGGGAGTCCGTCCAGGTTCGGATCGGCGCCGAGGGCCGGGTCGACCAGCGCGCCTCCTCCCACCACGGCTACAACTACCGGCGCAGCGCGGCGAACTGGGTCTCGGATGCCGGCTTCGGCCCGCTCCGCGAGGTCGAGGAAACGGTCGGGGTCCGCACCGAGAACGGCTGGGGGCCGGAGACCCGTGTCCTGCTCGTCTCCGGCGGCAGCCACGCCGGCAACCTCGGCGACGACCCCGGCGGCCGCTTCACCCCCGCGTCCGCGGTCCGCCTCGTCCCCCTTGAGCCGATCGCCGCCAGCTCCCGGGCCGGGTTCGCGATCTCCCCGCCCTGGCGCAAGCGCGTCTGGCGCGACCCGGAGGCGGAGGGAACCGAGTGAGTCGGCTCAGCCCAGCCGCGCATCTCAGCGCGGCGGCATGCGCAGGGCGCCGTCGAGGCGGATCGTCTCGCCGTTCAGCATCGTGTTGGCGGCGATCTCGAGGACCAGCCGCGCGTACTCCTCGGGACGGCCGAGCCGCGACGGATAGGGGATCCCCTCGCCGAGCGCCTGGCGCGCATCCTCGGGCAGCGCCGCCAGCAACGGCGTGTCGAACAGGCCCGGGGCGATCGTCACGACGCGGACCCCGCGCGAGGCCATGTCGCGGGCGGCAGGCAGGGTCATGCCGACGATGCCGCCCTTCGAGGCCGAGTAGGCGACCTGCCCGATCTGCCCGTCGAAGGCGGCGATCGAAGCCGTGTTGACGCAGACGCCGCGCTCGCCCTCCTCATCGGCCTCGTTGCCGCTCATCGCGGCCGTGGCCTGGCTGAGCACATTGAAGGTGCCGATCAGGTTGATCGAGATCACCTTCGAGAACATCTCGAGATTGTGCGGCCCTCCCTTGTGGGCGACCCGCTCGGCCCAGCCGACACCGGCGCAGCAGACCGAGACCCGCAGGCCGCCGTCCGTGGCGGCGGCCCTGCCGATCGCCTCGGCGACGGCCTCCGCGTCGGTCACGTCGGCCTCGACGAAGGCGGCCGCCCCGCCGAGCTCGACCGCCAGGGCCTCGCCCTTCTCGACGTTGAGGTCGGCGATCGTCACCGTCGCCCCGGCCTCGACGAGCGCCCGCGCGGTCGCTTCGCCGAGCCCGGACGCGCCGCCCGCGACCAGGGCCGATGTCCCCTCGATCCGCATCGGCGCGCAGCGTATCGGCCGCTCCGACACCTGACCGTGCCCAGGCATGGTCAGGTGTCGAAACGACGATTTCACAGGCGTGTAATCCGACCTGTATAGGGTCTTCGCATCTCCACCGAGGTGAGGGCCAGCATCAAGGAAGCGATCGCAGGACGCCTCGGCGAGGCGCGATGGCGGACCCTGTCCCTGATCGAGCCGCTCGACGACGCGCAGCTCAACCGCGTCTACTCGCCGCTGCTCAGCCCGCTTGCCTGGGACCTGGGCCATATCGCCAACTTCGAGGAGCTCTGGCTGGTGCAGACGATCGGCGATCGCGAACCGCTGCACGGCGACCTCGGGCGCTTCTACGACGCGATCGAGAACCCGCGCCGGACCCGCGGCGAGCTGCCGATCCTCCGTGACGCCGAGCTGCGCGCCTACCTGGCCGACGTCCGCGAGCGCACGCTCGAGGTGCTCGACGAGATCGGCGATCTGGGCGACGACGCCGAGGACCCGCTGCTGCACGGGGGCTTCGTCTACGAGATGCTGCTCGCGCACGAGCACCAGCACTGCGAGACGATGCTGCAGCTGCTGCAGATGGTCGATGACTACGAGGCGCCCGCCGGGGTCGGGGCCTCCGCCGACCCGCCTCCGGACGGCCCCGAGGCGATCTCGGTCGCGGCCGGCGAGCACGCGATCGGCGCCCCGCCCGGCGGCTTTGCCTACGACAACGAGCGCTGCCGCCACACCGTCGAGCTCCCCGCCTTCGAGATCGACCGCCTGCCGGTCGACAACGCCGCCTACGCTCGCTTCGTCGAGGAGACCGGCGCCGAGCCGCCGATGTACTGGAAGCGCGACGGCGACGGCTGGGTGCGGGCGGCGATGGGACGCCGCGAGCCGCTCGCCCCCGACCTGCCGGTGATCCACGTCTCCTGGCACGAGGCCGACGCCTTCGCCCGTTGGGCCGGAAAGCGGTTGCCGACCGAGCAGGAGTGGGAGGCGGCCCACGACCGCCTCGATCGCGTCGGGGCGGTCTGGGAGTGGACCTCGTCCGACTTCCTCTCCTACCCGGGCTTCGAGGCGTTTCCCTATCCCGAGTACTCGGAGGTCTTCTTCGGCGACGAGTACCGGGTGCTGCGCGGCGGCTCATGGGCGACCCATCCAAGCGTCATGCGGCCCAGCTTCCGCAACTGGGACCTGCCCCAGCGGCGCCAGATCTTTTCCGGCATCCGCTGCGCGAGGGACGCCTGAATGCGGCACGCGAGGCTGCCGGGATGATCACCGTGGACGTCCACCTCGACGAGGACTCCGCCGCGGCGATGGCACGCGACGTGCGCCGCGGGTTGTCCGGGCCGCGCAAGGAGCTCGCCCCCAAGTACTTCTACGACGAGCGCGGCTCACAGCTCTTCGAGCAGATCACCGAGCTGCCCGAGTACTACCCGACGCGGGTCGAGCGCGAGATCCTTGTCGAGCGCTCCGGCGAGATCGTGGCCGCCGCCGGCACCCCCGCGACCCTGGTCGAGCTCGGCTCGGGCTCGGCGGCGAAGACGCGCCATCTGCTCAGCGCTATGCGCGAGGCCGCCTGCCTGCGGACCTACGTCCCCGTCGACATCTCCGAGGAGATCACCCACGAGACGGCCGAGTGCCTGGTCGAGGAGTACCCCGGCCTCGAGATCCACGGCCTCGTCTGCGACTTCGAGCACCACCTGGAGCGCATCCCGGACCGCGACGGCGGACGGATCATCGCCTTCCTCGGCGGCACGATCGGGAACCTCTACCCGGAACCCCGTCGCGAGTTCCTCGCCCGGCTGGCGGCGATGCTCGGGCCCGACGACCGGCTGCTGCTGGGCACCGACCTGGTCAAGGACCGGGCGCGCCTGGAGGCCGCCTACGACGACTCCGCCGGGGTCACCGCCGAGTTCAACAAGAACGTCCTCTCCGTCCTCAACCGCGAGCTCGACGCCGACTTCGACCTCGACGCCTTCGAGCACGTAGCCGCCTACGACGCCGAGCGGGGGCGTATGGACATCCGCCTGCGCTCGCTCGCGGACCAGGCGGTGCGGGTGGCGGAGCTCGACCTGGACGTCGAGTTCACGGCGGGGGAGGAGATGCGCACCGAGATCTCGACGAAGTTCACCCACGAGGGGCTCGAGCGGATCTACGCCGACGCCGGCCTGGCGCTCGCCGGCTGGTTCACGGACGCGGGCGCCGACTACGCGCTCAGCCTGGCGCGCCGCGCCTAGCCCGGGCCCAGCGCGTCGATCAACCCGCCGAGCTGGTCGGGCGTCGCTATCGGGGTGAGGATCGGCAGGGTCACGCCGCCCTCGACGAAGGCCCCGACCCGCTCCTTCATCGCCTCGGGGGCGCCGAAGACGAACATCTCCTCGATCAGCTCCCAGGGCGCGGCCGCCGCCGCCCCCTGGCGGTCGCCCGACTCCCAGGCGGAGATCATCGCGTCGATCTCCTCGCCATAGCCGAGCCAGCGGTAGAAGGCTGCGTAGACCGGGACCGTTATGTAGGACGAGAACATGAAGCGCGCCACTGGCTCGACCGCCTCGCGCTCGCCGGGAATGCAGAAGAAGCGGCAGAGCAGCTCGAAGCCCTCCGGGGCGTCGCCGAGCTGGGCCGTGACCTTGGGCAGGCCGCCGAGCGGGAGGAAGTTCGTGAAGGCGCCGTCGCCGCGCTCGACCGCCAGCTCGAGCATCTTGCCGCGCAGGGCGGCGAGCACGATCGGCACCCGCTGCGCCGGCGCCGTCTCCAGCTTGAAGCCGCTCTCGGTGCGCTCGCCATCGAGCGCGGTGCGCAGGAACTCGAGGGTCTCGCGCACCCGGGTCAGCGGCTTCTCGAAGGGAATGCCGTTCCAGCCTTCGACTATCCGATCCGAGGAGGAGCCGATGCCGAGCACGAAGCGGCCGCCGGAGGCGTCGGCGAGGGCGGCGGCCTCCTGGGCGAGCAGCGCCGGACCGCGCTGGAAGACGCCCACGATCCCGGTCCCGAGCCGCGCCCGCTCGGTCCAGGCGGCGCTCAGCGCCAGCGGCGTGAAGCCGTCCGGCCCGTTGGTCTCACCGCTCCAGAGGTCCGTGTAGCCGGCCGCCTCGGCGCGCTTGACGAGCTTCTCGCTGGCACCGAGCGGCGTTCCCGGCAGCGGCAGTGTCAGTCCCCAACGCTGGGCCATTCGGCGACCTTATAGGCTGCGGCGCCCATGGAAGGGAGCTCGCCGACCAAGCCCGATCGCAACATCGCGCTCGAGCTCGTCCGCGTCACCGAGGCGGCGGCACTCGCCGCCGCCCGCTGGGTCGGCCGCGGCGACAAGCTGGCCGCCGACGGGGCGGCCGTCGACGCGATGCGCTTCGTGCTCGACTCGGTCTCGATGGACGGCGTCGTGGTGATCGGCGAGGGGGAGAAGGACGAAGCGCCGATGCTCTTCAACGGCGAGCGGATCGGCGACGGCAGCCCGCCCCAGGTCGACATCGCCGTCGACCCGCTCGAGGGGACGACCCTCTGCGCGCGCGGCATGCCCAGCGCCCTGGCGGTGATCGCCCTCGCCGAGCGCGGCACCATGTTCGATCCCGGCCCATGCGTCTACATGGAGAAGATCGCCGGCGGGGAGGAGATCGCCGACCTGCTCGACCTCGACCGGCCGCTGCCGGAGACGCTGAAGCTGATCGCCGAGCGCAAGGGCGGCAGCGTCGGGGACGTGATCGTCGTCATGCTCGACCGGCCGCGCCACGAGGACGCGATGCGCGAGGTCCGCGAGGCGGGCGCCCGGATCCGCCTGATCTCCGACGGCGACGTGTCCGCCGCACTGCTGGCGGTCAGCGAACGCTCCCCGGTCGACCTGCTCTGGGGCATCGGGGGCACGCCTGAGGGAGTCCTCTCGGCCGCCGCCCTGAAGTCGATGGGCGGCCAGCTTCTCGGTCGCCTCTGGCCGCGCGACGACGACGAGCGCCGCGCCGCGCTCGACGCCGGCTACGATCTCGACCGGGTGCTGAGCGCCGACGACCTCTGCTCGGGCGAGGACGTCTTCTTCTCAGCCACCGGCGTCACCGACGGCGACGTCCTCCAGGGCGTCCGCTATCGCGGCCCCGGGGCGACCACGGAGTCGCTCGTGATGCGCTCCCGCTCCGGCACGGTGCGCCGCGTCCACGCCCAGCACGACCGCTCGAAGCTGCGCCAGATCATCGGCGAGCGCTACGGCTGAGGCGCTCGCGCCGGCGCATCTCGGCGTCCTCGGTCGCGCTCATCGGGTCACGCACCGGAGTGCGCTCCTCTCTTCCCGCTTCCTGCGTCCACCGAGCTGCTTGACGCGACCGCCTCAGTCATGCGCCCCCTCTTCGCAGTCGCACGGCTGCTTTGCAATCTCGTGGTCGGCGTAGGGCATCTCGCCGGTTTCGTGCAGCTCGTGGCGAAGGCTGTTGATCACGGCGCCGGCGAGCAGGGCGAGGCTGAGGGCGTAGAACCAGACCAGGGCGATGAGCACGAAGCCGAGGGTCGAGCCGAAGCGGGAGAGGCTGGAGACGTTGGAGAGATAGAAGGGGAACGCCCAGTTGGCGATGCCGACGACGACAGTCACGAAACCGGCCCCCGGCCACACGTCCCGCCAGGGCATGTGGTCCTTCGGCACCGCCCAGAAGATCACCGAGCAGATCGCGAAGACGATCAGCAGAGCCGCGCCGAGCAGCAGGATCGTGTCGATCGCCTTGATGTCCGAGAGGCCGAAGGGCAGCTTGTTCGTGCTCGAGACGAGCGCGCTCTCGACCGTCGGCAGGAAGATGCTCGCCGCGATCAGCAGGACGACGACGCCGAGCATCGCGAAGGAAAAGCGCTTCTGCTCGACCCAGCCGCGGCACTCGACGTGGTAGATGCGGCAGAAAGCGGTGTCCATCGCGCCCCAGAAGGACGCCCCGATCCACAGCGAGCCGAAGAAGGCCGCGATGCCGATCGTCGTCGAGTTGTCCTCGATGCGGTTGAGCACGTCGGTCAGCTGCGTCTGCTCGACGTTCGGGAAGAGCCGCTGGAGGTCGTCGAGCACACTGCCCTCCACACCGCCGATCTTCAGCACCTGGCCGAAGACGAAGAGGATGATCAGGGCAAAGGGGAAGACCGCCAGCATCAGGTTGTAGGCGACCATCGCCGATAGCCCGGTGACGTTTCCCTCGTAGGCGCGGCGCCAGAAGGCACGCAGCCATGGGCGGGGTTTTCGCACGGGATTTGGCATTGACTTCAAAAAGTGAAGCGCTAGAATGCGAACAGGCGTTTGAGTGCAGCCCAGGCGCCCGGAACGGACCCTAGTGGCGCAGACTAGTTGCCTTCGCGGACCGGAACACCGGTCCGTTTTTTCGCGACTTTCAGCCTGCTGCGGCCTTCTAGGGCCGACAGTGAAAACTTAAGAGAGCAAGGACGAGTGGACGAATGCTAGTTGCAGAGCTTCAGGAGCTTGAGGAGGTCAAAGGGCTGATCACCCGTGGGCAGCAGCTCGGGGTGCTGACCTTCGGCGACATCGCCTCGGCGGTATCCGAGGTCGATCTCGACGAGTCCGACGTCGAGGACCTCTACGGCCACCTCGAGAAGTCCGGGATCGAGCTCGTCGAGGACATGGACCCGGCGCAGAAAGCCGCCGCCGACGCGATGCCCGAGCCGGCAGGCAAAAAAGGCCGGCGCCGCCAGAAACAGGCGCTGGACCTGAAACCGGACATGACCACGGACAGCCTCCAGCTGTTCCTCAAGGACATCGGCAAGGTCCGCCTGCTGACCGCGCAGGAGGAGGTCGAACTCGCCAAGCGCATCGAGCGCGGCGACCTCGACGCGAAGCAGAAAATGGTCGAGTCGAACCTGCGCCTGGTCGTCTCGATCGCCAAGAACTACCGCAACCAGGGCCTGCCGTTCCTCGACCTGATCCAGGAGGGGACGCTGGGGCTGGTGCGGGCGGCGGAGAAGTTCGACTACCGCAAGGGGTTCAAGTTCTCCACCTACGCGACCTGGTGGATCCGCCAGGCGATCGCCCGCGCCCTCGCCGACAAGGCGCGCACGATCCGCATCCCGGTCCACGTCGTCGAGAAGCTCAACAAGATCGGCCGCGCCGAGCGCAAGCTGGTCACCGAGCTCGGCCGCGAGCCGACGCCCGAGGAGATCGCCGATGTAACCGGCATCGACCCCGAGGAGGTCGACTCGATCAAGCGCTCCGCTCAGGCCCCCGTCTCGCTCGAGAAGCCGGTGGGCGACGAGGAGGAGTCGGAGTTCGGCCAGTTCATCGCCGACGAGAAGGCCGAGTCGCCCTTCGACCGGGCCGCCGACCTGCTCACCAAAGAGGCGCTCAAGGAGGCGCTGGAGAACCTCTCCTACCGCGAGCGCCGCGTGCTCGAGCTCCGCTATGGGCTCGGCGGCGAGCATCCCCGCACCCTCGACGAGGTCGGCCGCACCTTCAACGTCACCCGTGAGCGGATCAGGCAGATCGAGAACCAAAGCCTGAAGAAGTTGCAGCAGCTCGGTGAAGCGCAGAAACTGCGCGAAGTGACCTGAGACAAGCTAAAGGCGCCGGGCGAACGGCCGATACAGGCCGGGATGTTCGAGATCGACAAAGCGCTGCGCACGCTGATCGAGCGCGAGGGCTCCGACCTGCACGTCAAGGTCGCTTCGAAGCCGATCATCCGCCAGCACGGCGAGCTGGTCTACCTGGACGGCTATGAGGAGCTGACCGAGGCGGACACCGAGAAGGCTTTCCACGACATCGCCGAGGTGCGCTCGCTGACCGAGTTCGAGGACGCGGGCGAGGCGGATTTCTCCTACGCGATCCCCGGCCTCTCCCGCTTCCGGGTCAACACCTTCAAACAGCGCGGCTCGATCTCGATCGTCTGCCGCGCGATCCCCTTCAGTATCCGCTCGGTCGAGGAGCTGGGACTGCCGCCGGTGGTCACCACCCTGGCCGAGGAGCAGCGCGGGATCATCCTCGTCACCGGCACCACCGGCTCGGGCAAGAGCACGACGCTGGCCGCGATGATCGACCACATCAACCGGAGCCGCTCGCACCACATCATCACGCTCGAGGACCCGATCGAGTACCTGCACGAAGACAAACGGTCGATCGTCAACCAGCGCGAAGTCGGCTCCGACACCGAGAGCTTCGGCAGGGCGATGCGCAGGGTGCTGCGCCAGGACCCGGACGTGATCCTGATCGGCGAGATGCGCGACGAGGAGACGGTGCGCACGGCTCTGTCGGCGGCGGAGACCGGGCACCTCGTGCTCTCGACCGTCCACACTCTGGACGCGACCGAGACGATCAACCGCATCATCGACTTCTTCCCGCCCCATCTCCAGCACCAGGCGCGGGTGATGCTGTCCGCGACGCTGAAGGGGGCGATCGCCCAACGCCTCGTCCCCGACATCAGCGGCGAGGGCCGGGTCCCCGCCTCGGAGGTGCTGGTCGTCACCGGCCGGGTCCAGGACCTGATCATGAACCCCGAGGAAACCGGCAAGATCACCGAGGTCATCGCCGAGGGCGAGTACTACGGGATGCGCACGTTCGACCAGTCCCTGCTCGGCTACGTGATGGAGGGCAAGGTGGCCGAGGACGTGGCGCTCGACTACGCCTCCAGCCCGCACGATTTCAAGCTGATGCTCTCGGCCGGCGGCCAGCGCGCCAGCGGCATCGAGCAGCTCGCCGGGGAGCCCGCGCAGTAGTACAAGCGTCCGGTCTCCGGAGGCCGCGCACCGCGCCGGCTCAAGCGGGGACAGGCGAGAGCCGATCTGCATGACAATGGCCATGCTTGCCGCAATCCGCTCCCGCCTGTGGATGCTGGTCCACGGCGAGCACGGCATGGCGCTGCCGACAGCCCTCTTCGCGATGATCGCAAGCATGGGCTTGGCGAGCGCCGCGATTCTCTCCTCCGTCGATGCCCAGCAGGGGACCGCGCGGGACCGCGATGCGAAGAGCGCGATCGCTGCCGCCGACGCGGGGGCCGGGGTGGCACTGCTGCGGCTCAACCGCTTCCAGGGCAGCCTCTCCGAAGCCCGGCCCTGCATCGGGCCGGGTGGCGAAGAACAGACCCCGAGCAGCGGCTGGTGCCCGGCCACGGCGACGGAGAGCGTCGGCGACGCCTCCTTCCAGTACATGGTCAGCGTTTTTCAGAAAGGCGGCGACCTGACCGTCATCGCCGTCGGCACCTCCGGCGACGTCAGCCGCCGGATCGAGGTCGGCCTCCTCTCCCGCGGCGGCGAAAACGTCTTCGCCGACGAGCGGGTGATCGGGGAGGACAACATCACGCTTGAAGGCACGCCCGACATCCGCACCAACATCGGCACCAACGGCGACATCGAAAGCGACGGCAGCGGCACGATCTGCGGCGACATCCGCCACGGCGTCGGGAAAACCGCACCCGACCCGGACTGCGACGGCGAAGTTGCGGAAGGCAACAGGTCGCTGCCGGAAGTGACTGCGCCGGAAGGCATCGCGACGAGCAACTCCAACTGCCGGCTCGGAGCCACCTGCGAAAACCCGACCGAGGTCGACACCTACACCAAGCATCGCACCTCGACCACGCCCTGGGACCCGGTCACCAGGACGATCACGATCACCTCGAACGCGCGGCTGACGATGGGCGGGCAGGACTACTTCGTCTGCCGGCTGTACGTCGACAACGGCGAACTGATCATGGCCGAGGGATCGAACGTGAGGATCTTCTTCGACACCCCCGAGAACTGCGGGATCTCGGCGGGCGAAACCCGCCTCCGGGTGGGCGGCAACGGAAACGTCGTCTCCACCGGCTACAACCCGTCGGCGGGCAACTTCGACGTCCCCGGCTTCTACCTGCTCGGCTCGGCCGCGATTCCGACGACGGTCGAGCTGGGCGGCGGCTCGGGCACCAACGAGCTCACCCTCTACGGCCCCTACGTCGACATCGACATCGGCGGCAGCGCGACCTGGATCGGGATGATCGCCGGCAAGTCGGTGCGGCTGCACGGAACGCCGACGGTCGAATCGGATCCCGGCATGGACCCGCCCGCCATCTTCTTCTCCGGCCTCTGGGAACGCTCGCACTTCGTCGAGTGCGTCGGCGCGAGCGCCTCTCCCCCCGACGCCAGCTGCTGAGCGGCCGCGCAGGATGTCGCCCAGTCGTCGATCGCGGCGCCTTCGAAGCTCAAGATCGGGGCGCCGGCTGTCGAATTAGATAAGCGAACGTATGAGGGAAAAGCTGAACAGCAACCCCGTCGCCCAGGTCGCCGTGATCGGCGTCCTGCTGCTTGCCACCGGCTTTTTCGTCCTCTCGACGATGGGGGTGGGGGGGAAGAAGAAGAGGCGGGCGGCAGCTCGGTGACGGCGACCGTGAACGGCGCCACAGCCACCGGGTCGACGCCGGGCGAAGCGGTCGAAGGCGGGGTCGAATCGCTCGAAGCCGGGCCCACGGCGGCGCCGGTGACGGCCACCGTCACGCAGATTCCGACCGCGCCGCCGCCCGCTCAGGTCGTCGACGCCTACCAGTCGGGCGCCACCGTGGCCCTGCTCTTCGTCCACGACGGCGGCATCGACGACCGGCTTGTCGAGGGAGCCGTCGATCGACTCGCGGCACTCCCCGGCGTCACCCCCTTCGTCGTTTCCGCCACCAGGATCTCCCGCTACGCGGCGATCACCGAGGGCGTCGGCGTCGACCGCGTTCCGGCACTGGTCGTGATCCGTCCCAAGCGCGTCCGCGAGGGCGTCACCACCGCCTCGGTCAGCTACGGCTTCCAGAGCCCGCAGAGCGTGCTCCAGGCAGTGATCGACGCGGGCTACGAGGGACCCACAGTCGACTACCACCCGTGAGCGCGATGGACTCGCGGGACTTCCCTCCCCACCTGCGACCGGTCCCGGAATCCGGCGACTCGACAGCGCCGGCGCTGGAGGCCGAGGCCCCCGGCACGCCCGGCCTCACGCCGCCCGTGGCTCGCGGCCGCTCCAGCGGCTTCGTCACCGACGTCCTCGTCGACCTCGGCTTCGTCGACGAAGGGCGGGCCCGTCAGGCGATCGAAGAGGCCCGCACCGCGGGCCGCTCTCCCGAGCGGCTGCTGTTCGAGCAGGGCACGATCAGCGCCGACCAGCTCTCACGCGCCGTCGCCGAGCGCTATGGCCTCGATCACCTCGACCTCTCTTCCTACCAGGTCGACATGGCCGCCGCCAACCTGATCCCGGTCAACACCGCGCGCCGCTACGGGGCGCTACCGGTCGGCTATGCAGGCAAGCAGACCCTGCTGGTGGCGATGGCCGATCCGACCAACGTGCTCGCCGTCGACGACATCCAGATCGCCACCGCCCTCGACTGCCGCGTCGCGGTCGCCGCCGAGGAGGACATCGAAGCGCTGATCGGGCGCCTCAACACGCTGCAGAGCGCGGTCAGCGAGGCGGTCACCGAAGACGAGGCCGAAGCCGAGGACGAGCTCGCCGCGGTCAGCGACATCGAAGTCAGCGCCGAGGACGCGCCGGTGATCAAGCTCGTCTACAGCATCCTCGGCCAGGCGGTGGGGGAGGGGGCGTCCGACGTCCACTTCGAACCCGAAGAGAGCGAGATGCGGGTCCGCTTCCGCGTCGACGGGGTCCTGCGCGCGGCCGCGCACGTGCCGAAACGGATGGTCAACGCGGTGATCTCGCGGGTGAAGATCATGAGCGACCTCAACATCGCCGAGAAACGGGTCCCCCAGGACGGCCGGGTCAGCGTCACGGTCGAGGATCGGCGCGTCGACCTTCGTGTCACCACACTGCCGACGCAACGGGGGGAGGGCGCGACGATTCGCATCCTCGACAAGGACAACGCCCAGCGCACGCTCGACGAACTGGGCATGGAGGGCTCGGCCCGCGCCCGCTTCGAGGACTCCTTCCACCAGGCCTACGGCGCGGTGCTGGTCACCGGCCCGACCGGCTCCGGTAAGTCGACGACGCTCTACGCGGCGCTGCAGGAGATGAACCAGGTCGAGAAGAACATCATCACGATCGAGGACCCGGTCGAGTACCGCCTGGCGGGGATCAACCAGATCAACGTCAACCGCAAGGCAGGGCTCGACTTCGCCACCGGGCTGCGCTCGATCCTGCGCGCCGACCCCGACATCGTCATGGTCGGCGAGATCCGCGACGGCGAGACGGCGCGGATCGCGATCGAGGCGGCGCTCACCGGGCACATGATGCTCAGCACGCTGCACACCAACGACGCCCCCGGCGCGATCACCCGGCTGACCAAGATGGGAATCGAGGCCTTCCTCACCGCCTCCTCGGTCGACTGCGTCGTCGCCCAGCGCCTGGCGCGCAAGCTGTGCACGCACTGCAAGCGGCGCACGATCATCCCTCAGCAGGCCCTGGCGGAAGCGGAGGTTCGGGTTGGCGCCGAGATCGAGGCCTACGAGCCGGTCGGCTGCTCGCGCTGCAACCAGAGCGGCTACCGCGGGCGGGTCGGGATCTACTCGGTGATGGAGATGAGCGAGCGGATCAAAGAGATGACGGTCGCTCAGGAGCCCGAGGCCGAGATCGCCGCGGTGGCGCGCGAGGAGGGCATGTTCACCCTGCGCGAGGACGGCGTCGGCAAGGTCCGCGCCGGCCTTACCAGCCTCGAGGAGGTCATCCGTGTCACCGCATAGTCGATTTCAGGTATCGAGGATTCCGGCCGGGGAGACGATCTAGGGACCATGGACTTCGATTTCTCCAAAGTGCTGCACCACATGGTCGAGGTCAGTGCCTCCGACGTGCACCTGACGCCCGGCTTCCCGCCGGCGATCCGCGAAAAGGGCAAGATCGAGCCGATGCAGGGCTTCCCGGTGCTGACCGCGCAGCACACCCGCGAGGTCGTCTACAGCATCCTCAACGACGACCAGCGCAAACGCTTCGAGAACCACAAGCAGCTCGACTTCGCCTACGCGATCCCCAACGTCGCTCGCTTCCGCGTCAACTGCTTCTTCCAGCGCGGCTCGGTCAGCGCCGCCTTCCGCCTCGTGCCGCAGGACATCCCGGCGCTCGACTCGCTCGGGGTGCCGCAGGTGCTGCGCGAGCTTGCCGCCAAACCGCGCGGCTTCGTCCTCGTCACCGGCCCGACCGGCTCGGGCAAGAGCACGACCCTGGCGGCGATGCTCGACGTGATCAACCGCGAGAACCAGGACCACATCCTCACCATCGAGGACCCGATCGAGTTCCTGCACCAGCACAAGCGCTCGATCGTCAACCAGCGCGAGATCGGCGCCGACGCGGAGGACTTCGCCCTCGGTCTGCGCGCCGCCCTGCGAGAGGACCCGGACGTCATCCTCGTCGGCGAGATGCGCGACCTGGAGACGATCTCCACGGCGCTGACCGCCGCCGAGACCGGACACCTCGTCTTCGCCACACTGCACACCCAGTCGACCGCGCAGACGGTCGACCGGATCATCGACGTCTTCCCGCCCGAGCAGCAGAGCCAGGTGCGGACCCAGCTCTCGATCGCCCTGCAGGGGATCGTCACCCAGCAACTGCTGCCGACGGCGGACGGGAGGGGTCGCATCGTCGCCTGCGAGGTGCTGGTGCCGACCCCGGCGATCCGCAACCTGATCCGCGAGGGCAAGACCCACCAGATCTATGCCGCGGTGCAGACCTCCGGTGCGGTCGGCATGCAGACGATGGACGCCGATCTGGTGCGCCTGGTGCGGGCCGGCACGATCAGCCGCTCGCTGGCCACGCAGCGCGCTTCGGTGCCCGAGGAGCTGAAGCGGCTGCTCGACGGCGAGTCGGCGCCGACGCCGGCCGCCGCCCCGGTGGCCGAGCGCGGCGCCGGCACGCCGCCACCTGCCGCCGTGCCCCAGGCGCCACCCCCCGCCTCGGCACCGCCTCCGGTCGCCGCCTCGCCGCCCGCCTACCCGCAGGGGGGCTAGGCGATGGCCGGGGCGAGCACCTTCGCCTTCCGGGCGATGGATGTCGCGGGCGCGGCGACGGCCGGTGAGCTCGAGGCCGAGTCCAAGGCCCAGGTCACCGAGCAGCTGCGCCAGCGCGGCCTGATCGTGCTCGACGTATCCGAGAAGAGCGAGCCGTTCAAGATCGAGCAGGTCTGGCGCACCTGGAAGGGCGTCGACAGGCGCGAGCTCGCCGTCCTCTCGCGCCAGTTCGCGACCCTGGTCTCCTCGGGGATGCCGATGCTTCGCACCCTGTACACGCTCGAAGAGCAGACCCAGGACGACCGGATCAGGGAGGCGGTCTCCGGCGTGCGGGCGGACATCGAGGCAGGCTCGACCCTGGAGCAGGCGATGGAGCGCCACCCGGAAGTCTTCGACCGCCTCTACCGGGCGATGGTCCGCTCCGGTGAGGAGTCCGGCCGCCTCGAGGACGCCCTCGACCGGGTCGCGTTCCAGGTCGAGAAGACCGACGCCCTGCGGCGTCAGGTGAAATCCGCCCTGATGTATCCGGCGCTGGTCTTCGGCGTCGCCGTCGTCGTCCTGGTTGCCGTGGTCGCCTTCATCATCCCGGTCTTCGTCGGCATCTTCGAAGAGATCGCGGAAGACAACCCCGGCGAAAAGGCGGAACTGCCGATTCCGACCCAGATGTGCGTGCTGGCCTCGGACGCGATCACCGGCTACTGGTTCATCCTGATCCCGGCGATCATCGCCTCGTTCGTCGCGTTCTTCCGTTGGAAGCGGACGGAAACCGGCAAAGAAATATGGGACCGTTTTCTGCTCCGCATCCCGTTCAAGATCGGCGACGTGATCCAGAAGGTCGCCCTGGCCCGCTGGTCGCGCACCTTCGCCGGCTCGGTCTCGGCGGGCGTGCCGATGCTGCAGGCGATCAAGCTGACCGGCGAAACGGCGGGCAACGTCGTGGTCGAGAACGCGATGGAGGAGGTCTACGCGTCGGTCAAGCGCGGTGGCTCGCTGGCGGGCCCGATCGAGCGGACACCGATCTTCCCGCCGATGGTCGGCCACATGGTCGCGGTCGGCGAGGAGACCGGCCAGCTGGAACACATGCTGAGCAAGATCGCCGACTTCTACGAGGCCGAGGTCGACGCCAAGGTCAAGGCGCTCACCGCGCTGATCGAGCCGCTGATGATCGTCTTCGTCGGCGGTGTCGTCGGCTTCATCGTGATCTCCATGTACCTGCCGATCTTCACCCTCTACGACAAGATCCGCTGAGCGGCGGGCCCGGTCCACGGACCTTCGGGTGCGGTTGACCGATTATCCCGCGCTCGTGCCCGGGGGCCAAGTTTTGGGGGTATGAAAACCAAGTTTCGGGGATCAAGTGCTCGCCCCGACGGTCGATCACTGGAGTGTGATGAATCTGCCAGTGCCTCGGTGCAAAAGGCAACCTCGCTGCGAGGCGAGGGCGCAAAGCTTGCGGGACTCCAACGGAGTCGGCCGGGCTACCACCGGGGTCGACAGACACCACGTGGCTGAGACGCGACGGGGCTCTGGCGAAATCGATAGGAACCTAGGAGGTCCCTGATGTTTCTCCAGAATCTCCGGGCCAAGGTTGGTGCCCGACTCAACGGCGACAGCGAGGGCGGCTTCACGCTGATCGAGCTGCTCGTCGTCATGCTCATCCTCGGAATCCTGGCCGCGATTGCGCTGCCCGCGTTCTTCAACCAGAAGGACAAGGCCGGCGACGCCAAGGCCAAGGAGACCGCTCACTCGGCACAGGTCGCGATGGAGACCTGCTTCACCGACAAAGGCACCTATGTGGGGTGCGATGTTCTCGCCGGTGTGCTGGACAAAATCGAGCCGACGCTGACGGGTGCTCCTGTCAGCTTCCCGAGTGTCGCTACCCAGAACTCCTACGAGATAGAGGTGGCATCGGATACGGCCGGTCAGAAATTCAGGATCAAAAACGTCGCCGGCGTGCTGACATTCAAATGTGATGTTGGCGGCAACGGTGGCTGTCCGACCGGTGGGGACTGGAACTAACTGTTCCAGGTCCATCGCTTTGGCCTAGCCAAGCGTGAATGTTGCCGAGGGGCGGGCCGATTCGGCCCGCCCCTCGCTCGTTCGGCCAGGCCGGCGCGCACCGCTAAGCCAAACGTCCATGCCTGCCGATAGATCGACGATGCCGGCCCAACAGCCGCAACCAGGTCTCCGCCCGTTCGCCAGCGCCGGGGGACGCTCCCTGTGCGCTCTGCTTGCCCTGGCGCTCACGGCCCTGCTCGCCGCCCTCGCGGCGCAGCCGGCCTTCGCCGCGCCGGCCAACTACAGGGCCGCCGCCGCCGACGGATCGGTCGCCTTCTTCACCACCACCGAACAGCTGGTCACCGGCGACACCGACAGCCGCCAGGACGTGTACGCGCGCTTCTTCGACGAAACGGTCGGCGAAGCGGGCGATTACGTGACGCGGCTGGTCTCGGTCGGGCCGATCGGCGGCAACGACGCCTTCGACGCGGTCTTCGAGCGCAACTCCGCCGACGGCACCAGGGTCTTCTTCTCGACCAAAGAGCGCCTCGTCGCCACCGACACCGACGGCGCGGCCGACGTCTATATGCGCGATCTGGACAATGGGACCACGACCCTCGTCTCGGCGGGCGACGCGGCCTGCGCTCCGGTCTGCGGCAACGCGGGCATCGACGCCGGCTTCGCGGGCGCGACCCCGGACGGCGGCAAGGTCTTCCTGGTCAGCGAAGAGCAGCTCAACGGGGACGACAGCGATGCGGTCGTCGACGTCTACGTGCGGAACCCGGAAGGCACCGCGACGACCCTGGTCTCGGCCGGCTCCTCGGCCTGCGCGCCCGGCTGTGGCAACGGCGGGCCGACGGCGAGCTTCTGGGGAGTGTCGGCGGATGGCTCGCACGCCTTCTTCACCACCACCGAGCAGCTCGTCGCAGCCGACGAAGACGCGGCCGCCGACATCTATGCCCGCGACCTGGCCGGCCCGCAGACGGTGCTCGTCAGCCGCGGCGACTGCTCAGGGTGCGGCAACAGCGGCGCGGTGCCGGTCTTCCGAGGCAGCTCCGCCGATGGCTCGCGCGCCTTCTTCACCACCGACGAGCAGCTCGCCGCAGCCGACGAAGACGCCGCGACCGACGTCTACGCCCGGGACCTCCCCGGCGGCCCCACCGCGCTCGTCTCGGCCGGCGAAGCGCAACTCCTGACCGCCAACTTCGCGGCGGCGGCGGCGGACGGCGCCAGCGTCCTGTTCACGACCACCGAGTCGCTCGACGCAGCCGACGTGAACGGCGCCACCGACGTCTACCGGTGGGCGGGCGGCGGGCCCGAACTGGTCACCTCGGGCAGCTGCTGCGGCTCGACCTTCAACGCGCTCACCGCCGACGGCTCGACGGTCGTCTACTCGACCAACGAGGCCCTCGCCGCCGGCGACGAAGACGCGAGCACCGACATCTACGCCGAGGAACTCGCGTCGGGCACGCCGGCACTGGCCTCCGACGGCGCGTCCCCCTGTGCGCCCGGCTGCGGCAACGGCGCCTCGCCGGCGAAATTCAACGCGATCTCAGCCGACGGCTCGGCCGTCTTCTTCACCAGCGACGAATCGCTGGCCCCGGCGGACTTCGACTCGGACGCCGACGTCTACGGTCACCTGACGGGCTCGGGGACCGCGCTGTTCAGCCCGCCCGGCGTCTGCCCCTTCCCCGAGGAAGGCTGCGACGTGGTCTTCGGCGGCGTCTCGACCGACGGGTCGCACGTCTTCTTCCAGACCGACGAGCGGCTGACGGTCGAGGACGTCGACTCCGACAACGACGTCTACGAGCGCTCCGCCGACGAAACCCGGCTCGTCTCCGCCGGCAACTCGGCGGTCCTCGGGCCGGCGACGCCGGTGCTGACCGGCACCGACCCCACCTCGCCCGGCGAATCGACCACCCCGGCGATTCTCGGCCAGGCGGATCCCAACACCGAGATCAAGGTCTACGCCACGGCGGACTGCTCCGGCGCCCCGGTCGCAACCGGCGGCGCGGCCCAGCTCGGCGGCGCCGGTCTCCTCGTCAGCGTCGCGGCCGGCTCGACGACCAGCTTCCGGGCGACCGCGACCGACGAAAACGGCGACACCTCCAGCTGCTCGACCGCGGTCACCTATATGCAGGAAACCCTCCACCTCCACCGCCACCGCCACCGCCACCGCCACCGCCACCGCCACCCTCCTCCGCCTCCGCCACCGCCCGGACCCGAAACGGAATCGGAAACCGGGACGGGCGACCGGGACGGGCGGCGCCGGGCCGAGGGTGGGGCCGCACGGCATCCTCTACGTGGCCCCGCAGACCCGCATCACCTTCGGGCCAAGCTCCAAGACACGCAGGCGCGACCGGTGTTCCGCTTCACCGACAGCACCGAGCAGCCCGGGTCGAGCTTCATCTGCCGGGTCGACCGGCACCGCTGGCGCTCCTGCGGCTCGCCGCTGAAGCTGAGGCGCCTCCGCCGGGGCCGCCACCTGTTCAGGGTCAAGGCCCGCAACGCGATCGGCGTCTGGGAGGCGAAGCCGAGCAGGCGGCGCTTCAAGGTGGTAGGTGGCCGGGGAAGTAGCCGCAAGCACCGCCGTGCGCAGCGGGGCCACCGATGAGGCGGCTGCCGCGAAGGGCCGGGGAGGAGGAGGGCCTCACCCTGATCGAGCTGCTGGTGGCCTCGGCGATCGGCGTCATCCTGCTCGGCGCGGTCGGCTCGATGGTGGTCGCGGCCATGCACGGACAGCCCGAGGTGAGTGGGCGGGCGCAGAACATCTCGAGCGCCCGCTGGGTGCTCGAGCGGCTCACCCGCGAGCTGCGCAGCGGCGTGGTCGTCGAGACCGCGAGCCCCAGCGAAGTCTCGTTCCGCACCTACGTCCGCCACACGACCTGCGGCTCGGCGGAAGCGCCGCCGAGCAGCACACCCGCGATCGAATGCAAGGTGACCTACTCGTGCACGGCCACCGTCTGTTCGCGGGCCGAGGCCGATCCCAAATCGGCGGAAGCGGGCACGGCGACGACGATCTTCAGGGGCATCGATGACAGCAGCGTCTTCAGCTACGCGCCGAACACCGAAGAACCGACCTACGTCGGCATCACCCTGCACATCCCCAACCCGAGTGGGCCGGCTGACCTGACCGTCTCCGACGGCGCCAGCCTGCGCAACGCGACGCTGGAGAACTGACGTGGGGGCGACGGCGAGGCGAGAGGACGGATTCACGCTGATCGAGGTGATGGTGGCGGCGATAATCCTCGTCCTCGGCGCCCTCGCCACCTTCGGGCTGCTGGGCGCGGCTACGAAGAACACGCAGCGGGCGAAGGCCACCCAGGTGGCGCTGAACCGCGCCCAGCAGGAGGTCGAGGCGCTGCGCAGCCTGACCGTCCAGGAACGGGCCCTCACGGCGACGCCACCGCACTCGCTGAACCCGCTCAACCCCAACTACCGGGTCAACGCCTCGAGCGCGACGTTCGCGCTCCAGCGCGAACCTCCGGCCGACTACCGGAAGCTGGTCGTCAACGGCGGCGAACTGTACGGGGGAAGCGGCGAAGAAGGGGTGATCTCCGGCGGAGTCGTCGATCCCGGCCCGACCCACTTCGAAAGCGGCGACGTGAGCGGCGACGTCTATCGCTATCTGGTCTGGCGCAACGACGAAAGCTGCTCCGAAGAAGCCTGCCCCGGCACCCAGGACTACAAGGGAATCGTCGTCGCGGTAAAGCTCGACACGCCCGCCAGCCAGGTCGGCGAGCGCGGCTACGTCGAAGTGCAGTCGGATTTCGTCGACGCCACGGACAGTGCCGCGAACGACCCGGCCCCCGGGCCCAACGGCGGCGTCGTGACCGCCCAGCAGTTCTTCCTCTCCGACACCCCGTGCGCCGCGGGCGGGAGCACCGAACGTGAAGAAATCACCTCCGACCACCTGCTCCACAACACGCTCGGGGTCTGCGCCGACGGGCCGCAGACCGGCGGCGCCCAGGGGGCGCCCGACAGCCTGCTGCCGGGCGGTCCTCCCGACCCCGCCCCGGCCGACCCGGCCAACCCGCCGCTCTACGACTACGCCGACGACAGCTACCTGGAGCCGACGCCGGACACCGACAAGGGAGTGCAGATCGCCCGCGACGACACCAGCGGCTGCCACTACGTGCCGACGGGGACCACCTATCCCGAGTCACAGGTGCACCGCTGGGTGACCGACCCGATGGAACTGGCATTCTCGATGGAAGGGCAGGTGACGATCGAGTTCTACACCCGGACCCTCAACGACGCCCTCTACACCGGGACCCTCTGCGTCTACCTCTTCGACCGCCACGAGGAAGGCGAACCGGTCGTCGGCACCGATACCCAGCTGACCAATACCGCCGGCAGCACGGCCTACTGGACCTACACGCCGGAGGGAAACGGCTACTGGCCGCGAAATGCCTGGACCAAGGTGCGGTTGACGATGAACTTCCAGAATGCCCCCCGCACGATTGACGCCGGGGATCGGTTGGGAGTGGCGCTCAGCGTCGACCCGGCAAATACGCCCGCCGACGCGATCCCCATCATGTACGACCACCCCAACCACCCGACGCGGCTCGAGGTCGACACCAACACGCCGATCGAAGGGACCTAGGCGGTGGTCGCCGCCGCGGCGCTGGCCTTCCTCGGGGGGCTGATCGCCGGCAGCTTCGTCACCGTGGTCGCCCACCGGGTGCCGCGCGGCGAGTCGATCGTCGGGCCGCGCTCCCGCTGCCCGGAGTGCGGCGCCCAGATCGCCGCCTACGACAACGTTCCGGTCGTCTCCTGGCTCGTCCTGCGCGGCCGGGCGCGCTGTTGCGGGGCGCCGATCTCGCCGCGCTACCCACTGACGGAGCTGGGCCTCGGCCTGCTCTGGGCGGCGACGGTCGTGGTCCTGTGGGACGAACCGGGCGAGGTCGCGATCGGCCTCGTCTTCGTTTCCGTCCTCACGGTGGTGACGCTGACCGACCTCGAGCGCCGCATCATCCCCAACAAGGTGCTGATCGTCGCCGCCGTCCTGGCGCTGGCGATCGCCGCCGTGTCCGATCCGGCCAGCCTGCCCGAGCGCCTCGCCGCCGCGGCCGCCGCCGGGGGCGTTCTCTTCGCCGCCGCCCTCGCCTACCCCCGGGGGATGGGGATGGGCGACGTCAAGCTTGCCGCGACGATGGGCCTCTTCCTCGGCCGCAACGTGGCGCCGGCGATCCTCGTCGCCCTGCTCGCCGGCTCGCTCGTCGGCCTGGCGATGATCGCCACCCAGGGGGCCGCGGCGCGCAAGCGGGCGATTCCCTTCGGTCCCTTTCTCGCCCTCGGCGGGGTCGCCGGGCTGCTCGCCGGCGACCAGATGGTCGACTGGTACCTGGGCACCTTTTAGTAGTTCCGTCCAGTTCTCCTAAAAATGAGTACTTGCAGGGCGAAAGGTATGGCGTCGTGTGTCGATGCAGGAGTAAGCGGACGCGCCCCCGGCGCCTCCGTGCTCCAGCCATGAAGCTGACTCGGAAGAAGAAAGGTGGACTGGTCGGGCTCGACATCGAGGCCGGCAGCATCGCTGCGACCGAAGTGCAGGCCAACGGCTCGGTACAGGTGACGGCCTCGGCGATAGCGCCGCTGGCCCCCGGCATCTTCCACGAGGGCGAGGTGCTCGACTCCGACGGCATCGCCGAGGCGCTGAAGACGCTGTTCTCCGAGCACAAGCTCTCCAAGCAGGTGCGGCTCGGCGTCGGCAACCAACGGGTCGTGGTGCGCACCGTGCGCCTGCCCGCGATCGAGGACCCCAAGGAGATGGACGCGGCGATCCGCTTCCAGGCCCAGGAGCAGATCCCGATGCCGCTCGATCAGGCCGTGCTCGAGCACCAGGTGGTCGGCGGCGTGCCGGCCGGCGAGGGCACCACGCCGCAGCTCGACGTCGTCGTCGTCGCCGCCCGCCGCGACATGGTGGCCTCCTTCGTCGAGCCGCTGCGCCGCGCCGGCCTGGAGCCGGTCGGCGTCGACCTCTCCGCCTTCGGCATGATCCGCGCCCTCGCGGAGCCGGGCTCAATCGCCGGGGACGGCGCCGACGAGCGCCCCGCCGCGGCCGTCCTCTACTGCAGCATCGGCGACGTCACCAACCTCGCCGTCGCCCGCGGCCGCGCCTGCCTCTTCACGCGCGTCTCCCACGCGGGCATCGAGCAGGTCGCCTCCCGCCTTGGCACCACCCGCGGCCTCAGCGCCGAGCACGGCACCCAGTGGCTGATGCACGTCGGCCTGGAGCGGCCCCTGGAGGCGATCGAGGGCGACCCCGAGACCGTGGCGGAGGCTCGCGCCGCGCTCGAGGAGGGCGTCGCCGCCCTGCTCGACGAGCTGCGCCTCTCGCTCGACTACTACGGGGCCCAGGAGAGCGCCCTGCCGGTGGAGAGGATCGTGCTCTGCGGCCCCGGCAGCGCGATCGAGGGCCTTGCCGAGCGGATGGAGGCCGCCGTGGCGCTGCCGATTTCGACCGCCAGCCCCGAGGCCCTCGCCGGGCTCGACCCGGCCTCGGCGGCCCGTCTGACCCTTCCCTACGGCCTCGCCCTGGAGGGCTGAGCGCGATGCGCCCGGTCAACCTGATCCCGCCCGAGGACCGTCGCGGCAGCCATGCTCCGCTGCGCACCGGCCCGTTCGCCTACCTCGTTCTCGGCGCGCTGGTCGCCGCCCTCGTCGGGGTCACGGCTCTGGTCCTGGTCGGCAACCAGGTCTCCGAGCGCGAAGCCGAAGTGGTCGAGCTGCGGCGCGAAGACGCGGCTGCCAAGGCGCGGGCCGAGCGGCTCGCTCCCTACACCCAGTTCCAGCTGGTCAGTGAACAGCGAATCGCCACGGTCACCAGCCTCGCCGACAGCCGCTTCGACTGGGAGCGGGTGATGCGGGAACTCTCGCTGGTCCTGCCCGGCGACGTATGGCTCGTGAGCCTCACAGCGAGCGCCACCCCCACCGCCGACTCGGGGGGCGGTGGATCGGGCGGCGGCCTGCGTGGGGCCACCCTCGGCCCCGCCCTGCAGCTCAGCGGCTGCGCCGCGGGTCAGGTAGCAGTGGCCGGCTTCGTCACCGCGCTGAAGGACATCGACGGTGTCACCCGGGTCGGCGTGCAGTCCTCGCAACTGCCCACCCAGGAGAGCGGAGCCGGTGTCGTCGGCGACGGCGGCGGCGGGGGCGACGACTGCCGGACCCGCGCCTTCATCGCCAAGTTCGAGATCGTCGTCGCCTTCGACGCCGCCCCGGTGCCGATCACCGCCGGAGTCGGTGGCGAAGCGCCGGCGCCCCCTGCCGAAGAAGAGGCGCAGACCGCCTCCGCCGACAGCTCGGAAGCCTCGGGCGAGGAACCGGAAGGCGGCTGAGATGAAGCTGAAGGGATCGAACACGAACCTGATGATCGGCGCGATGCTGGTCACCGCGGCGGTCGCCACCGCCTTCTGGATACTCGCCCTGGGGCCGAAGCGCGAAGAGGCGACCAAGCTCGGCAATCAGATCGAGCGGCTGGAAGGATCGCTCGCCCAGCATGAAGCCGACGCCGCCGCGGCCGAAGAGGCGCGGGCGAGCTTCTCGGCCGACTATCGCAAGCTGGTCGTGCTCGGCAAGGCCGTTCCCGGCGACGACGACACCGCCTCGCTGCTGGTCCAGGTCAACAGGATCGCGAAGCACGCCGGGGTCAGCTTCCGCGACCTGCAGCTCAACGAGGCCCCGAGCGGCGAAGAAGCGCCGCCGCCCGACGCTCCCGGCAGCGAGCCGGAGCATCGGCGGCGCTCCGGCAGCGAGCCGGTCTCGGCGACCGAGGCCAGCGCCTCGCTGCTGCCGCTGGGCGCGGGGATCGGGCCGGCCGGCCTGGCGGTGATGCCGTACACGCTCACCTTCGACGGCGACTTCTTCAGGATCGCCGACTTCATCAAGGGCCTCGACGCCATGGTCGGGACCGGCAACGGCAGGGTCGCGGTCGACGGGCGGCTGATGACGATCGACGGCTTCGCCCTGGCGGCGGCTCCCAACGCCGGATTCCCGGCGTTGACTGCGACCTTCTCGGTCACCACCTACCTGTCGCCGCCGAGCCAGGGGGTCACGGCCGGGGCCAGCCCCGAAAGCCCGGCGCTGACGCCCGCCGCGACGACGACCGGAGGGGCACCATGAACTGGCTGAACAAGGGTCCGGACGTGAAGCTGCCGAGCTTCGGCGGAGGCGGTCTGAAGGCCCCCGCCTTCCTCGTCAACCTCTACTGGGACCTGCGCGATCGGCGCCTACTGCCGCTGGTGGCGCTGGTGATCGTCGCGATCGCCGCCGTCCCCTTCCTGCTCGGCGGCGGCTCGGAGGACGAGCCGGCGGCCCCGGCAGACATCGGCGCGGCGCTCGGCCGGGTCACCACGGGCTCGGCGGAGCTCGCGGTGGTGGAGTCCAAGCCCGGCCTGCGCGACTACCGCAAGCGGTTGCACGAGCGGCGGCCGACCGACCCCTTCGAGCAGCGCTACACGGCGCCGGTCCTCGACGGCTCCGAGCTCGGCCCCAAGGGAGAAGGCTCTTCCGGCGGCAGCGGCACGACCCCCACAACGACGAAGACCACCACCGGCGAGACCACCAAGACATCCGACACCAAGACGTCCGACACCAAGACGTCCGACACCGGCAGCTCCGGCGGGGGTGAGCCGGGAGTGACCCTGTACAGCTTCGCGGTCGACGTGAAGATCGTCCGCACCGAGACCAAGCCCGGCGGCGGCAAGGAGAAGGAGAAGAGCACGCGCAGCCGGGTGCTGCCGGCGACCGCCTTGCCCGGCGAGAAGCAGCCGCTCGTGACCTATATGGGGATCAGCCCGAAGTCACACAAGCCGCTGCTGCTGATCTCCGACGAGGTCGGCGCCGTCTACGGCGAAGGCCACTGTCTCTCAGGCTCGGAAGCGTGCCAGCTGCTCGAGGTCGAGACCGGCCTGCCGGTCACCTTCGTCCACGCCGGCAGCGGCGTGCGCTACAAGCTGACCCTGCTCGACGTCAGGCCCGTGTCTGCCGGCAAGGCCGGCTCGCGCGCCGGATAGCCCAAAGCTTCAGTTACTGAAGCGAGGTCCGCTACACTCGCGGGAGAGGCTTTTCAATGCGATTTGCCGCGTTTTTGCGATGAGCGCCGACTCCAACTCCCGTTGCCCCGTCTGCCGGACCGCCGATGTCGTCTGCGGGAAGTGGACGCTGCTGGTGATCCGCGACCTGGCCGAGGGCTCCAGTCGCTTCTGCGAGCTCGAGCGCTCGCTGGAGGGGATCAGCCCGCGCACGCTCTCGCTGCGCCTGCGGGCCCTGGAAGCGGAGGGCATCGTCGCCCGCCACACCTTCCCCGAGGTCCCGCCGCGGGTCGAGTACGCGCTCACCGAGAAAGGCGAGGCGCTGGCCCCCCTGATCGAGGACATGCGGCGCTACGGGCGGCGCTGGCTCGCCGACGACGCCGAGCGCGTCCCGGTCGGCGTCTAGGCAGGCGCCCGGCCGATTCTGCAAGGCAGCGTGCAGGCGCAGGAGCCCCTCGCGCGGGGCGGAAGCCGGAAGCGTGCGCGACTTCCTCCTCACCGAGGCGCTGAAGCGACTGGCGGCCGACGCCGCCGTCAGGCTCAGCGCCCTCGTCGCCGGCGGCGACCAGATCCCCTTCGACGTCGCCGAAGAGGACGGGCCCGAGTCCGCCTTCTACCTCTATGAGCCCCAAACCTCGCGCTTCGTCCTCGAGCGCGAGGAAGAGCTTCGCGCGCTTCCGGCCTTCGTCCCGGCCCGCGACGCGGTCGACGCGGCCGGCGTGGCGGCGCCCTACCTCGAGCGCTGCGGGGAGACGGTCCCCGCCGACCCGCGCGAGCGTGCCGCCAGGATGCTGGTCGTCTTCCTCTCCTCGCTCTGGGAGGGCTGCACCGAGTTCTCCCTCGACCGGCGCCGGCTCGACGCGGCGCTCGCCGTGCTCGACGCCGAAGCTCGGGAGGCCGACGACGCCGAGGTCCTGATCGCTCCCGTGATCGGCCTGAGGATGGCGCCCCCCAACCTTCAGCTCCCGCACGGAGTGCGCCTGATCCGCGCTGACGCGATCGAGGCGCCGATCGAGGCGATGCGCAGCGAGGGCATGGGCCGCGCGGCCTGGGAGCCGCAGTACCTGGCGGTCGCCGAGCAGGACGAGGCCCCGGACTCCGCCGCCTCGGCGATGCACCAGCTGCACGAGCTGATCAGCGTGATGCGCCTCTTCAAGGCGGGCGGCCTCGGCCTCGGCCCCTACGCCTTCGCGCCGACCGGGGCCGGCCACTGGAGCCGGATCCCGACCGGCGCACCGGCCACCCGCCCGGGCGGCTATCTGCTCAGCCAGGAGGACGCCGAGCGCCTCGCCGACCTCGCCGTCACGCTCGCGGCCCGGCCCGATCCCGAGGGCGCCCTCTCCTGGGCGGTCGCCCGCTTCGAGATGGGCTGCGTGCGGAGCAGCCCGCTGGAGGGGCTCAGCGACCATCTTCTCGCCCTGCGGGCGGTCCTCGACGGGCACGGCCCGGTCGGCGCCTCCCTGCCGATGCGCGCCTCGGTGCTGATCTCGGACGACTCCTGCGACCGCATCGAGGCCCGCGGCAGGATCGAGGGCGCGATGGAGCTCGAGCGCGCCCTGATGAACGGCGCCATGACCCATGGAGGCCTCGAGCTGGCCGCCTGGATCGAGGACGGGGCCCGCCGCGTCCTGCGCGAAGCTGCGCTCGGCGAGATCGGCATGGACCTCGGCGCCGCCGCCGAGGAGACCCTGATCTCCGCCGGCCTCGAAGGGGGCGACGCCGAGATCTCCGTCAGCGTCGCACCCGACCCCGCCCAGGCCTCCCAGGAAGCACCCGCCGAAAGCGCCAATCCCTCAGAGGAGGACCCGATGGACGAGGACAGCCGGACGATGGACGACGAGACCCGGATCATGGAGCCGGTGCCGGCCGAGGACGAGATCCGGATCAGGGCGACCCCCTGGCTCGACGAGGTCTCGGTCGAGGAGGGCACAATGGAGTGGACCGCGGCCAGGAGCGAGGGGATCGGCGACCGCGAGCCGCTCGACACCCCCCGGGTCCGCCACCTCTTCCAGGTTCCCGAGGACGCGGACTGGGAGGTCCGCGAGCTCGACTACGACCACTACAGCCGGCGCGCCGGCTAGGCGGTTCCGAGCCCGGCGGCCAGCCTCGCCCTCTCCTCGCCGCTCGCGAACAGATAGCGGTTGATCTCGGCCAGGCCGGCGAGGTCGTGGACGTCCTCGTCCAGGTAGGGGACCCGGATCACGACCTTGCTGCGCAGCTCCCGGGTCAGCCGCTCGATGTTGTCGGCGTCGCGCTCGGCCAGGGCCTGGTAGTCGGCGAAGTTGTCGATCACCCGTCGCGCCAGCCCCTCGTCCCCGAGCCGCTCTGCCAGCTCGTCCGGGCTCTCGATGGCGCTCTCGCGCAGCACGTTTGCCGGGTAGTGGACCTTGTTGACGATGACGCCGCCGAAGGGGAGCTTCGCCTCGACCAGCTTGCGGTGGAAGTAGACGGCCTCGTCGATCGGCTCGCCCTGCGGCCCGCAGACGACCAGGAAGCAGGTGCGGGAGTCGGCGAGCAGGCTGTTGACCCGCTTCGCCCGCGCCTGGAAGCCGTCGACCATGCCGCTGAAGGCGTTGAAGAACTCGGCCAGGTCGGCGATCAGGTCGAAGCCGACGATCCGCTTCAGCACCCCGAGGGCGACCGAGGCGCCGCGGCCGGCGACCCGTGCGGCAAGGCCCGTGGGCCTCATGAACACGCGCAGCGAGCGGCCCTCGATGAACTGGGTGAGGCGCTTGGGGGCGTCGAGGAAGTCGAGCGCGTTGCGGGTCGGCGGCGTGTCGAGGACGAGCAGGTCGAAGCGGCCCTCGCTGTGCAGCTCGAACAGCTTCTCCATCGCCATGTACTCCTGCGAGCCGGCCAGGGCGTTGGAGATCTGCTGGTAGATGCGGTTTTCGAGGACCCGGTCGCGTGACTCCTCGTCCTCGGCGTGGCGGGCGACGAGCTCGTCGAAGGTCGCCTTCGCGTCGAGCATCATCGCCCAGAGCTCGCCGGTGATCTCCACTCCCTGCGCCTCGAGGAGCTTCGGGTCGACCCGCCTCGCCTCGTTGCCGAGCTCCTTCAGGCCGAGCGAGTCGGCGAGCCGCTTGGCGGGGTCGATGGTCAGCACGCAGACCTTGAGGCCGCGCGCCGCCATCCCGGCCGCGATCGCCGCCGAGGTCGTCGTCTTGCCGACCCCGCCCGACCCCGCGCAGATGCAGATGTCCTTGCCCGCGAGAACCTCGTCGACGGCCGCCATCAGGACACCCGCCTGGCGAGCGAGCGCGCCGCCTCGACGTCGAGCTGCGGCTCGAAGAGGAACGGCAGGGTCTTGACCGGGGCCTCCACGCGGCGGCGCAGGCGGGCGAGCTGGGCGCGCTGGGAGCGGGCGCGGTTGTGCTCGGAGACGGCGGCGCGCGCGGCCGCCCGCAACGCCCCGCCGTCCTCGCGGGCGAGGTCCTCGAGTCGGGCCGCCTCCTGTTTGGAGAAGCGCTCCGGGTAGAGGCCGTTCATGTAGACGCGGTCGACCGCGACGCCGACCTCGGACCGCAGGTCGCGCTCGAGTGCTGCCGACTCGTTCACCGGCATCTCCTCGGGCAGGGAGACGATCGCCGCCCCGGTGTGCTCCTGGTCGGTGATCAGGCGGTCGAGTTGCTGCGCCTGCGAGTGGATCGGCCCGACGCGGGCGATCGCGGCGAAGGTGCGCGGCGTCTGCAGGAAGCCGATGCCGTGCCCGGTCGCCGGGGCGTCGACGATCACGAGGTCGTACTTGCGCCCCTGCTTGACCTTGCGGTCGAGCTGGGCGAGCTCCCAGATCTTGCCGATCGTGACCAGCTCCTTGAGGCCGGGCGTCGCGGCTGCGAGGTAGTTGAAGATGCGGCTGCGGAAGAGCATGTCGCGCATCGCCCGGACCTTGAGCTGAAGCAGGACGTACTCGCGCATCGACTCGTCCGGGTCGATCGAGATCGACCAGAGGTTCTCCTCCATCTCGACCTCGTGGAAGCCCACCTCCGTATGGTCGAAGAACCGCGACGCGTTCTCCTGCGAGGCGACCTCGCAGACGATCGTGCGCTTGCCCTCCTGCGCTGCCCGCAGCCCGAGCGCGACCGCGACGGTGGTCTTGCCAACGCCACCCTTGCCGGTCACGAAGACCAACCGCTTGTCGAGTAGCTCGGGGATCGGGCAATTCCTAGCAATTCCGGCAGGCGGCAGGAAAAGCGGTGGGCCATGCGAATACCCGCGCAATGGGATTCCTAAGCCGCAAAAACAAGTCCGCGCCCGTTATCGACGAGCCCCACCCGATGGAGGAGGAGCTCGAGCAGATGGAGCGGGCGGTGCCTTCGCAGGATTCCAGCCCCTCGGCCGCGGGTCCTGACGCGGATGCCGAGGGGGCGCTGCGGGCCGAGCTGTCCTCGACCCCCCCGACATCCGCGCCGCCCGCGGAAGGGGCGTCGAAAACCGGCGAGGAGCCGGCCGCCCCCGAGGACGAGGCCGATGGGGCGGATGGCGGGCCCGAGCGCCTCAAGGCCAGGGACCTGATCGCTCCGTCGCGGCACGAGCAGCCGCAGGAGGAGCCCGAGGAGGAGGTTGCGACAAAGCACGCCGACGTGATCGCCTTCGCCAACCAGAAGGGCGGGGTCGCGAAGACGACGACCACCCTGAACCTGGCGGTCGCCTTCGCCGAGACCGGCCACAGGGTCCTCTGCATCGACCTCGACCCACAGGGCAACCTGACCATGAGCCAGGGGATCGACCCCGACAAGGTCGAGAAAAGCCTCTACGACGTGCTCGTCAACGACATGCCGATCAGCGAGATCATCCAGCACCGCGAGATCGACATCGCCGTCGCCTCGATCGACCTGGCCGGTGCCGAGATCGCGATGAGCACCAAGATCGGCCGCGAGCGCTCGCTCGAGAAGGCGCTGAAGGAGGTCTCCGGCGACTACGACTTCGTCTGCATCGACACGCCGCCCAGCCTCGGCCTGCTGACGATCAACGCGCTGACCGCGGCGACCAAGGTGATCGTCCCCGTCCAGTGCGAGTATCTGTCGATGCGCGGGCTGGTCCAGCTCCAGAACACGCTGAAGATGATCCAGGAGAACCTCAACCCGGACGTCCGCATCGAGGGCATCCTGCCGACGATGCTCGACGCCCGCACGGTGCACGCCAAGGAGGCGGTCGAGATCCTCGAAGAGAACTTCGGCGACCTCGTCTTCAAGTCGCGGATCCGCAAGGCGATCAAGTTCGCCGAGGCCCCGGTCAAGGGCGCCAGCGTCCTCAAGTACGATTCTGACAGCAGTGCCGCCAACTACTACCGGGAGCTTGCGAAGGAGGTCTTGGCGAATGAGTCGGCGTAAGCGGGCGAGCATGCGCGAGGGCCCCCTCGCCGATCTCTTCCGCTCGACATCCGACGACCCTCCCGCCGATCCACCCGAGGCCTCCGGCGGCTCGACCGCGGGTCCTGACGAGGATGCCGGGGGGGCGCTGCGGGCCAAGCCGTCCTCGACCCCCTCGACCCCCTCGCCACCCGCGGGGGAGCGGCCCGGGCCCGACGGGCCCGCGGAGCCGCGCTACGGCCGCCACGATCCGGCGGAGCGCGCGAGCGGGGAGCCCGCATCCGAGGGCTCGGAGGCCGGTGTCGAGTCCGCTCCGGAGCGTCTGCAGCGTGTCTTCTCCGAGCAGCCTCAGGCTCGGCGCGAGATCGAGCCGATCGTCGAAGCGCCGCGCTACGGTCGCGAGGACCCCGAGTACGCGCCCCCCGGGAGCGGCGAGCCCCACACTCCCGTGATCCGGGTCGTCGGCGTCGGCGGCGCCGGCGTCAACGCGATCAACCGCATGGTCGAGGCTCGTATCCCCGGGGTCGAGTTCATGGCCGTCAACACGGACCTCCAGTCCCTGCAGGTCTGCGTCGCCGACGTCACCGTCCACATCGGGGAGGAGCAGACCCGCGGGCTCGGCGCCGGCGCCGACCCCGAGGTCGGCCACCGCTCCGCCTTCGAGGAGCAGGACAAGATCAAGCGCCTGCTCAAGGGCTCCGACATGGTCTTCGTCGCCGCCGGTGCGGGCGGCGGCACGGGCTCCGGCGCGGCGCCGGTCGTCGCCCGGCTCGCCCGCGAGGTGGGCGCGCTGACCGTCGGCATCGTCACCAAGCCGTTCAGCTTCGAGGGCAGCCGTCGAGGCGACCAGGCCGGCAGGGGGATCGACGCGCTGGCGGCCGAGGTGGACACGCTGATCGTCGTCCCCAACGACCGCCTGCTGGAGGTGCTCGACCAGCAGACCTCGATGGTCGAAGCCTTCCAGGTCGCCGACGACGTCCTGCGCCAGGGCGTGCAGGGGATCTCCGACCTCGTCACCCTGCCCGCGGTGATCAACCTCGACTTCGCCGACGTGCGGACGATCATGTCCGAGGCCGGACGGGCCCTGCTCGGTATCGGCATGGGAACGGGGGAGGGCAGGGCGATGCTGGCGGCCGAGAAAGCGATTTCCTCACCGCTGCTCGAGACCTCGATGGAGGGCGCCCGCTCGATCCTGCTCTCGATCACCGGCGGTGACGACCTCTCCCTGGTCGAGGTCAGCGAGGCGGCGAAGCTGGTCGGCGAAGCCGCCCACCCGGACGCCAACATCATCTTCGGCGCCAACGTCGACGCGGCGCTCAGCGATCAGGTCTGGGTGACCGTCGTCGCCACCCGATTCGACGGCCGGACGCCTCCTCCGCGGCGCGCCGAGGAGCCGACGATCACCCGCACCAAGCAGGACCCCGGTCGTGGTGGTCGACGCTCCGGCCGCTCGGACGAGCTCGGCATCGAAGTCCCGGAGTTCCTTCCCGGCTAGCCCCCACGGTTGCGGCGCATGAATCGAGGCGTCGTCGCCGCCGGCCACCCGCTCAGCGCCGAGGCCGGCGCCGAGGTGCTGCGGGAGGGAGGCAACGCCGTCGATGCGGCCGTCGCCGCGGTGCTCGCCTCGTTCGCGGTCGAGAGCCCGTTGACGGGCTTCGGGGCGGGCGGCTTCATGATGGTCCACGGGGACGCGGCCGAGCCCGTCCTGATCGACTTCTTCGTCTCGGCCCCGGGGCTGGACGGAGTGGAGCGGCGGGCCGAGCTGGTCCCCGTCCCGGTCCACTTCGACGAGGAGACGACCCAGACCTTCTACGTCGGCCCGGCCTCCTGCGGCGTGCCGGGGACGGCGGCCGGGCTCGAGCGGGCGCTCGAGCGATTCGGCTCGGCGGCGCTCGGCGAGCTGGCCGCGCCGGCGGTGAGGCTCGCCCGCGAGGGCGCTCCGGTGAACGCCGAGCAGGCCTACATCCTCGACATACTCGAGCCGATCCACGCCCGCCTGGAGGGCACGCGCGAGCTCTACGCGCCCGGCGGGCGGCCGCTGCGCGAGGGCGACGAGTTCCGCTTCCCCGAGCTGGCCGAGGCGCTTGAACGCTTCGGCGCCGAAGGGGCGGAGCCGTTCTGCCGCGGTGAGGTCGCGGCGGCGATCGGCGAGCACGTCATCGAGCACGGCGGGACCCTCGGCCCGGCGGACCTCGCGGCCTACGACGCGATCTCGCGGGCGCCGATCCGGGTTCGCTTCCGCGGCACCGAGGTGCTGACCAACCCGCCGCCTTCCTCGGGCGGCGTCCTGATCGCCTACTGCCTCGGACTGCTGGAGCGGATCGGGGAGCGCAGCGGGCCCGAGCAGCTGGTCGCGGCGATGGGCGCCGCCAACGCCGTCCGCGGCGAGGGCTTTGCCGAGGCCCTCCACGCCGAGGGCCTCGACGCGAGCCTGCTCGACCCCGCGGGGCTCGACCTCGCGGCCGCCGACCTGCTCGGCTCGACGACCCACATCTCGGTCCTCGACGGCGACGGGATGTGCGCCAGCGTGACCTGCTCGAACGGCTCGGGCTCCGGGGTCCTGGTGCCCGGCACGGGGGTGATCCTCAACAACATGCTCGGCGAGGAGGACCTGAACCCGCTCGGCTTCCATCGCATCCCGCCGGGGCGCCGGGTCTCCTCGATGATGGCGCCGACCGTCGTCCTCCGCGACGGCGAGATCGAGCTCGGGCTCGGCAGCGCCGGCTCGAACCGGATCCGCTCCGCCATCCTGCAGACGATCGTTCGGGTCGTCGAGCAGGGGATGAGCGCCGGCGACGCCGTGCGGGCGCCGCGCCTGCACTTCGAGCAGGGCCTCGTCCAGGCCGAGCCGGGCATCGACGAGGAGGCGCTCGCCCGGCTCGAGGCGTCGGGCCTGCCGGTCGCCCGCAGGCCGGCGATCAACCTCTTCTTCGGCGGCGTTCAGGCCGTTGCCCGCGAGCCGGCCGGCGGCGGGCCGAGCGGCGGCGGGGACCCGCGCCGCGGGGGCGCGGTCGCCGTCGGCTGAAACCGGCAAGAATGCGCCCCGATGGCCGCGGATGGCGCGATCGACTTCGAGGCCGAGGGCCTGCTCGAGGGGGTCCAGGGCGAGGCGCGGGCGGCGCGCCTGCGGCTGCTCGAGGAGCTCGCCGCCGACGGAGCCGGCCTGCGGGAAATGAAGGACGCCGTCGCCGCCGGGCGACTGACATTGCTGCCCGTGGAGCGGGCGCTCGCCGGCGCCGGCGAGCGCCACTCGCCGCGGGAGGTCGCGGGCATGGCGGGCCTCGACCTCGAGCTGCTGCAGCGCTTCAGCGCCGCCCTCGGCGTCCCCTACACGGACCCCGACGAACCCACCCTCGCCGATCACGACGTCGAGGCCGCGCGGCTGATGCAGGCGTTTCGCGATGCCGGCCTGCCCGAGGACGGGATGCTCCAGGTGGCGCGGACGATCGGGATGGGGATGGCGCGGATCGCCGAAACCAATCGGGAGATCATCGTCCGCACCCTGATGCAGCCCGGCGACACCGAGCGCGACCTCGCCCACCGCTTCACGGCCGCCGCCGAGCACATGCTGCCGCTGGTCGGCCCGATCCTGCTCTACGCGTTCCAGGCCCACCTGCTCGAGCAGATTCGCCGCGACGTGATCGGCACCGCCGATCTCGCCTCCGGAGAGATCCGGGGCACCGCCGAGCTCTGCGTCTGCTTCGCGGACCTGGTCGAGTTCACCCGCCTCGGTGAGGAGATCGCGCCCGAGGAGCTGGGCGGGGTGGCCGGTCGCTTCGAGGAGATGGCGAGCGCCGTGGCCGAGCCCCCGGTGCGGCTGGTGAAGATGATCGGCGACGCAGCGATGCTGGTCTCAACAGAGCCGCGGGCGATGCTGGAGGCGTCTCTGCGCCTGATCGAGGCCGCCGACGAAGAAGGGGACGAGTTTCCCTATGTGCGCGCCGGCCTGGCATTCGGGACGACCCTCGCCCAGGCCGGCGACTACTACGGGCGCGCCGTGAACCTCGCCAGCCGGATCACCGGCGTCGCGAGGCCGGGCAGCGTCCTGGTCGACGCCGCGACCAAGGGCGCGGTCGATGGCGCCTTCACCTACTCCTACGCCGGCGAGCGGAGCCTCAAGGGCATCGACTCCGGGGTCAAGCTGTTCCGCGCCCGCCGGCGGCGCGACGGCGCCTAGACGGGCCTGCGGCCGGAGACCAGCAGGTTGTAGAAGAGCTCCGCGGGCAGGTGGGGCTCGAGCACGCGGGTGTCGACTCGCTGCAGCGCCATGTAGCTGCGGAAGGCGAACTCGCGCCACCGCCAGGAGACCGATTCGGGCTCGGCGCTCGCCTCGACCGTGCGCAGCCCCCAGCCCCAGGCATTGGCGAGCAGCTCCTCGCCGCCGACCCGCGTGGACTCGAAGCCCGTCCCGGCCAGCAGGCGGCGCAGGTCGGCCGGTGCGAAGGCGTGCACGTCGACCTCGCCCTCGAGCGCGTGGCCGTTGGACTGCTCGGCCTCGGGCACGAGGCGGCGGCGGGCGCCGATCGCGCGGCGCCAGGCGGGGGCGAGGACGGAGCCCGCCCGCTTCGGCAGCGCCGCCAGCCTGTCTCCGTAGCGCGAGGGCTCGCCGGCGAAGGCGATCGCGCCGCCGGGACGCAGGACGCGCCGGAACTCCGAGAAGGCCCGCTCCAGATCGGGGATGTGGTGGAGGACGGCGTGGCCGAAGACGATGTCGAAGCTCTCGTCCTCGAAGGGCAGCTCCTCGGCCTCGGTGGCGACGGTCTCCGCCTCGAGGCCGAGGCCGGCGGCGGTGGACGAGAGCCGGGCCAGCATCCCGGGCGAGATGTCGGTCGCGGTGAGCCGCTCGATCACCCCGAGTTGCAGGAGGTTGAGCGAGAAGTAACCGGTTCCGGAGCCGATCTCGAGCCCGTCGCCGAAGCCGTGCCCGTCGAGCCCGCCCAGCGTCTTGTCCAGCTTCAGCCGCACCTGCTCCTGGCCGGTGGCGCCGAAGTCGATTCCCCACTTGGCGTCGTATTCGTCGGCGGCGGCGTCGTGATAGCGGGTGTTGGCGTCCTTGATGTGGTCCGCTGTCGCGGTCGGGGAGGCCGGCATTCGGCGCGGAACTCTACGCGGAACGGCGCAAAGGTCGCGTCCTCTCGTCGGCCCTCGCCAGTCCGGCCCCGAAAAACGCTCCTGGACGCAGTTCGTCCCGGTATGCGGGACGAACTGCGTCCAGAATACGGTTCGGTCGGTGGAAGCAGAGTTCGTCCAGGAAAACCAGCCCCCGGGGGTGCCGCCGCTGCCGCTGACCGGCGAGCGGACCCTTCCCGACGTGCCCGAGGAGAACTACTGGTACCGGCGCCACCTCGGCGTCTACGAATGGATTGCCGATCGGGTCGCCGGACGCCGCGTCGTCGACATGGCCTGTGGCGAGGGATACGGCTCCGACCTGATCGCCGCTCGGGGGGCGGCCGGCGTCGTCGGCGTCGACGCCAACCCCGACACCCACGAGCACGCGCGGCTGCGCTACGTGCGACCCAACCTGCGCTTCGAGCGCGACCTGGTCGAGTCCTTCGCCGAGCCCTGCGACGCGGTCGTATTCCTGCAGACGATCGAGCACGTCGAGGACCCCGGCGCGATCCTCGAGCACTTCAGGTCGATGCTCGAGCCGGGCGGGACGGTCTACGTCTCGACCCCGAACCTGCTGACGCTGGCGCCGCCCGGCGCCGAGAAGTCGGACAACCCGTGGCACGTCAGGGAGTACCGCGAGGAGGAGTTCAGGCGGCTCTGCGAGGAGCACTTCGACGAGGTCGAGCTGCTCGGCCTCTTCCACGCTCGTAGGCTGCGCGCCCATGAGATCGCGATCCGGCTGGGCTGGGACGCCGTCCACCGGCGGCTCGGCCTGACCAAGCGCTTCTACGACCGCTTCACGCCGGCGATCGCGGCCTCCGACTTCCGCCTGGCGAGCGACGGCCTCGACCGGGCCCTCGACTTCCTCGCCGTCTGCCGTGGCTGAGCTGTCCGGCCGCGACGGCCCGGACGCAGCCGTCGCCGGCGACCTGGCGATCGTCCTTCACTCGCACATGCCCTACGTCGAGGGCTTCGGGACCTACCCGTTCGGGGAGGAGTGGCTCTTCGACGCGGTGATCCGCTCCTACCTGCCGCTCCTCGCGCTGGCCCGCGACGTGACCCTGACGGTCACCCCCGTGCTGGCGGACCAGCTCGAGGATGTGGGGGTGCGCGAGCGGCTGCGGCGCTTCCTGGTCGATTGGCGGGTCGGGGCCGCGGAGGCCGACCTCGCCGAGGTGCCGCCCGAGTGCCGCGTGGCCTGCGAGGCGGAGCTGGAGCGCTACCGGCGGGCGCTCGATCTGCTCGACGAGGCGGGCGGCGACCCGCTGCGGCTCTTCGGCGACGCCGAGCGGGAGGGGAGGGTCTCGCTCGCCGCCTCCTCGGCGACCCACGCGGTCCTGCCGCTGCTCGCCTCCCGCGAGGGCCTGCGCCTGCAGATCGACGCGGGGATCCGCTCGCACCGCAGGCGCTTCGGCTGGGACGGCGGCTTCTGGCTACCCGAGTGCGCCTTCGAGCCCGGCCTCGAGTGGGACCTGGCGGAGCAGGGCGTGAGCTGGTTCTGCGTCGACCAGAGCGCCCACGACGAGCCCCTGGAGGCGCTCGCCCCGGTCGCCACCGCGGCCGGGCCGGCGGCGCTGCCGATCGACTGGGAGGCGGTCGGCTGGCTCTGGTCGTCCGACGGCTACCCCTCCGACCCCGCTCACGCGCAGTTCGCCGGCAAGTCCATGCGCGGCATGCGGATCTGGAAGGTGGGAGGCGGCGCCTACGACCCGGTCGCGGCCGCCGAGGCGGCGCGCCGGCAGGCGCGCGAGTTCCTCGCCGCGGTCGCCGAGCGGCTGCGCGGCTTCGCCGCCGCGAGCGGCGGGCGCGGCCTGCTCGTCTTCGCGATCGACACGGAGCTGCTCGGGCACTGGTGGTCGGAGGGGGTGGTCTGGCTCGAGGAGGTGATCGGCGCGGCCCGCTCTGCGGGGGTGCGGCTGACCACCGTCCCGCGGGCGCTGGCCGGGCACGAGGCCCGGGACCGGCCCCTGGCGGCCTCGACCTGGGGCGAGGGCAAGGACCTGCGGACCTGGGACTCGCCGGCCGTCGCCGACCTCGCCTGGGCCGCGAGGCGACTCGAGCTGCGCCTGCTGCGGGCGACCTCCCGCGGCCTTCCCGCCGCCGCCGCCGCCCGCGCCGCCCGCGAGCTGCTCGCCGTGCAGGCGAGCGACTGGGCCTTCCTCGACGGGCGCGGAGAGGCCGGCGACTACGCCTACCAGCGAGCCACGGCGCACGCCGAGGCGGCCCTCGAGGCCATAGAATCGCCGGCCAGCACCGACCCGCGTATGCGCTCGCTCGCCCCGGACCTGAGTCTCGCCCCCCTGATGGCGCCCTAGCCCGAGCGATGACCCGCGTGCTGATCCTCTCCTGGGAGTACCCGCCGCTGATCGAGGGCGGCCTCGCCAGGCACGTGCGCAAGCTCTCCGAGGGGCTGATCGAGCAGGGGGTCGAGGTGCACGTGCTGACCCGCGGAGGGGAGGAGTCGCCGGCCGAGGAGCGCAGCGGAGGGGTCGCGATCCACCGCATCCGCGAGCCGACGCGACCGACCGACCTGGGCGAGTTCGTCGCCTGGGTCGAGCGCATGAACTCCGACATGCTGGCCGCCGGCGTCGAGCTCGGGGACCGCCTCGACTTCGACGTCGTCCACGGCCACGACTGGCTCGTCGCCAACGCCTGCGACCACCTCGCCAAGCGCTTCGACGCGCCGCTGGTGACGACGATCCACGCGACCGAGCACGGCCGCCACCAGGGCTGGGTCGACAAGCACCCGCAGACCTACATCCACGGCGTCGAGCGCTGGATCACCAATCGCTCGGAGCGGGTGATCGCCTGCTCGCACTACATGCGCGAGCAGATCGCGGACATCTTCGGCGTCGAGGAGGAGCGGGTGACGGTGATTCCCAACGGGATCGACCCCGACGACCTGCAGCCCCAGGACCCCGACGAGCTGCGGCGCCTGCGCTCGGAGTTCGCCGCCGCCGAGGAGAAACTCGTGCTGCTGATCGGCCGCCTCGTGTATGAGAAGGGATTCCAGCTGGCGCTGGAGGCGATGCCGCGGGTGATCGCGGAGGCACCGGGCACCCGCTTCCTGGTCGCCGGCTCCGGCACCCACGAGGCCGAGCTCCACAAGCAGGCGAGGGAGCTCGGGCTGATGGACCACGGAACCTTCGTCGGCTGGATCGGCGACGACGTCCTGCACTCGCTCTACAAGATCGCCGACCTGACCGTGGTGCCCTCGATCTACGAGCCCTTCGGGCTGGTCGCGCTCGAGGCGATGGCCTCTGGCTGCCCCTGCATCGTCGCCGACACCGGCGGCCTGCGCGAGGTCGTCCCCCACGAGGAAGCCGGTCTGCGCTTCACCGCCCACGACCCGGAAGCCCTCGCCGACGTCGCCCTCCGCGTCCTTAGCGACGACGATCTGGGACGGCGCCTGGTGGCCGAAGCCTATGAGCACCTGCGCCGCTTCGACTGGGCCGACGTCGCCGAGCGGACCGCCGCCGTCTACGCCGAGCTGGTCGGCGCCAGCGGCCTGCAGCCGGGCCCCGGCTACTCGGGCTGAGGCAGGGTCGTCTCGGCCGCGGGGTCGGGCTCGACGGGGTGCGGCCAGCGCAGCTCCGCCGGCGCCTCGCGCATGCGGATCACGCGGGCCGGGATCCCGGCCACGACCGCATTGGCCGGCACGTCCCTGGTGACCACCGAGTTGGTGCCGACGATCGAGTTGTCGCCGACCCTGACCCCGCGCAGGATGCATGCCCCGTAGCCGATCCAGACGTTGGAGCCGACGTCGACCTCGCGCTTGTAGATGCCCTGCTCGCGGATCGGGCGCTCGACCTCGACCACGCCGTGGTCGAAGTCGATGAACATCGCCCGGTCGGCGATCACGCACTGCTCACCGATCCGCACCCGCCGGTAGGCGGAGATCGTGCACTCCTGTCCCAGCACCGTCTTCGCGCCGATCTCGACGACGCCCTCGTGGCAGCGGATCTTCGTGCCGTCTCCGATCCAGACCAGACGGCCGAACTCAACCCGGCCGCGGCGGGCGATCTGCAGCGCCAGCCGCCGCCCGAAGAAGACCATCCCGTCGGTCCGCCAGCGGTATCCGGCGACGGTCAGCAGCCGGCGCCGCAGGTAGCGGGCCAGCAACCGCGCGTAGCGCGGTGTCAGCATCCCGTTGCGGGCGCAGAAGCGGATCGTGCGGATCACGGCGGCTGGACTTTAGACTCAGCCGGCCATGTCGGACATCGCCAGATCCGCAGAGTCCGCGTCGCTCGCCGAGCGGCTGGTCGCCGGCGACAAGCGGGCGCTCGCCCGGGCGATAACCCTGATCGAGTCGGACGACCCCGCCGGCTGGGACCTGGTCCGCGAGGTCTACCCCCGAACGGGGAAGGCGCGCATCGTCGGCTTCACGGGCCCGCCGGGGGTCGGCAAGAGCACGCTGATCGGCGCCCTCACGGCGGAGCTGCGCAAGCAGGACCGCCAGGTCGCGGTGCTCTCGATCGACCCCTCGAGCCCGTTCACGCGCGGTGCCCTGCTCGGCGACCGGATCCGGCTCTCCGACCACTTCCTCGACCCAGGCGTCTTCATCCGCTCGATGGCCTCGCGCGGGGCGCTCGGCGGCCTCTCGGAGGCGGCACTCCAGGTCGCCCTTGCGATGGACGCCGCCGGCAGGGACGACGTGCTGATCGAGACCGTCGGCGTCGGCCAGGCGGAGATCGACATCGTCGATCACGCCGACACGATCGTGCTCGCCCTGATGCCGGGGTCCGGCGACTCGATCCAGGCGCTGAAGGCGGGGGTGATGGAGATCCCCGACATCATCGTCGTCAACAAGGCCGACCACCCGATGACCGAAACGATGGTTCGCGAGGTGCGGGGGGTGCTGGCCCTCTCGCAGGACCCGGAGGGCTGGACGGTGCCGATCCTGCGCACCGAGGCGGCCCGGGGAGAGGGGGTCGAGGAGCTCGCGGCCAAGATCGACGAGCATCGCCGCCACATCGAGGCCGAGGGCACGCTCGAGCAGCGGCGCGCCCGCAACCTGCGCAGCGAGGTGCTCGGCATCGCCGCCTCGCGGATGCGCCGCCGCCTCGACGCGACCGCCGCGGCCGACCCCAGGACGCAGGAGCTGCTCGACCGGGTCGTTCGACGCCAGCTCGATCCCGCCAGCGCCGCCTCGGAGCTGCTCGAGAGGCAGACGGCGGATGGCTGACGAGCCGCTGCCGATCGGCTTCGAGGTCGACGACGCCGGCGGCGGCAGGGTGGGCACCGTGCGCGGGACCTTCGTCGACGCCGGCGGCGGCGAGCCGACCTGGCTGATCGTCGCCCTCGGCCGGCGGCGCCCGAAGCTCGTCGCGGTGCCGATCGCGGAGACGGCCGCGGCCGCCGGCCGCGTCTGGGTCGCCCAGGGGCGCGAGGCGTTGCGCTCGGCGCCCGCCGTCGACCCGACCCGGCCCCTTCTGCGCGAGCACGAGCTGACGATCTGCGAGCACTTCGGCGTCGGCGCGGGGGTCGGCCGGGCGGCCGAGGTCGCCGGTCGGGGGCAGGGCGAGGTCACCTCCAGGCCCGGCCCGTAGCTGTCATTTCCTCGTCACATTTTCCTCCTAGCGTGGGCCGTCCGGTCCTCTACGAAGGGAGAAGCGATGCACTGGAAGCGAACCTTGGCGATACCGGGTGTGGCGATCCTCGCGGTCGCCGGCGGAATCGCGATCGGCGGTTGCGGAAGCTCGTCCGACGACGAGACCGCCGCGCAGTCGCAGAACGCGGCCGCGACCACCGAGGACGAGGCGATGAAGAACGACGAAGCGATGAAGGACGAGGGCGACGCCATGAAGGACGAGGGCGACGCCATGAAGGACGACGAAGCGATGAAGGACGACGAAGCGATGAAGGACGACGAAGCGATGAAGAACGACGAAGCGATGAAGAACGACGAAGCGATGAAGGACGACGAAGCGATGAAGGACGAGGGCGACTCGATGAAGCACGAAGACGCGATGAAGGGCGAGGGCTGAGACGTCACCCATTTGTAAGGTCGAGCTGCCAGGGTTGAGCGATGGTCGTCCTGATGCTGTTCGGCTTCGTTGCGGGGGCGGGAACCGCGCTCTCGCCCTGCGTGCTGCCGGTGCTCCCGATCGCGCTCTCCGCGGGCGCGACGGGAGGCAGGCGGCGGCCGCTGGGGATAGTCGCCGGCCTGGCGCTCTCGTTCACGTTCGCGACGGTCGCCCTCGTCTACGTGATCTCCGCCCTGGGGCTGCCCGACGACCTGCTCCGCAACCTGGCGATCGCCGTCCTGCTCGCCTTCGGGATCACCCTGATGATCCCGCCGCTGGCCGCCCGGGTCGAGGCGACGATAAGCCGCTTCGCCGGGCGTGCCGGGGTCGCCGGGGGCGGCGGCGACGGCTTCTGGTCGGGCACGGCCGTCGGCGCCAGCCTCGGCCTCGTCTACGCCCCGTGCGCCGGCCCGATCCTCGCCGGCGTGATCACCGTCTCCGCCTCGCAGCCGTTCACCGCCGGCCGCCTCGCGGTCGCCCTCAGCTACGGGATCGGCTCCGCGGTCGTCCTCTACTTCCTGATGCTCGGCGGCCGGCGCCTGACGGCGCCACTGGCGCGCAGGGGCGTCGGCCTGCAGGTGGCGATGGGCGCGGTGATGGTCGTCGTCGCGCTGGCGATGGCGGCCGACTACGACATCAAGTTCCAAAACACGATCGCCAGCTCGCTGCCGAGCTTCCTGGTCAACCCCACCGAAAGCCTCGAGGGCACGGCCTCGGCTCGCAGCGCGCTCGACGACGTGCGGGGCCAGTCGGACGGCATCGGCGCCCGGGCCGGCGAAGCCGCGGCCTCCGAGCCCGACCAGGGCGGCGGTGGGAGCGGGGGGAAGTCGGACCTGCCGGTGCTGGGCACGGCTCCCGAATTCGTCGGCAACCAGGCCTGGTTCAACACCCCCGGCGACAGGCCACTCACCCTGAAGGGGCTGCGCGGCCGCGTCGTCCTCGTCGACTTCTGGACCTACAGCTGCATCAACTGCCTGCGCACCCTTCCCTACCTGACCGCGTGGGACAGGACCTACCGCAGGGACGGCCTGACGATCGTCGGCGTCCACTCGCCTGAGTTCCCGTTCGAGAAAGACGCCGGCAACGTCGAGGACGCGATCCAGCGCAACGACATCGAGTACCCGGTCGCCCAGGACAACGACCTGGCCACGTGGAGCGCCTACGCCAACCAGTACTGGCCCGCCGAGTACTTCGTCGACGCGAGGGGGAGGGTGCGGTACACCCACTTCGGCGAGGGCGACTACGACAAGAAGGAGGAGGTGATCCGGGAGCTGCTGGCGGAAGCCGGGCGGCCGGTCGCCGCCCGCGAGTCCAAGGCGCAGGGGATCACCGCCTCCGCCGGCGTCACCACCCCCGAGACCTACCTCGGCGCCGCCCGCGCCGAACGCTTCGTCAACCCGATGCTCTCGCCAGGAAGCCACGACTTCGGCGAACCTCCCACGCCTCCACGCGACAACTTCGCCTTCCGCGGTCGGTGGAAGATCGCGCTCGACTCGGCGACCGCCGAGGGTGGCTCCCTGGAGCTGAACTTCGGCGCCCGGCGCGTCTACCTCGTGCTCGGGTCGCCGGGCCGCACGAGGCAGGTGCGGGTGCAGCTCGACGGCGAGCCGATCCCGGCCGACCTCGCCGGGTCCGACGTCACGGGCGGGGTCGTGAACGTCTCCTCGCAGCGCCTCTACGATTTGGTCGACCTGCCCGGCGTCGGCAACCATCTGCTCGAGCTCTTTCCCGAAGACGGGGTGACGGGGTATGCCTTCACGTTTGGCTAGCTCAGGGGGGACAATCGAGGCGATGGATCAGGCCCCGGGTGGAACCGTGCTGGTCGTCGACGACGAGCCGACGATCGTCGAGGTGGTCGGCCGCTACATGCAGCGGGCCGGGTTCGAGACGCTCGAAGCCGCCGACGGATTCGAGGCGCTGCGCCTCGCCGAGGAGAGCCGCCCCGATCTCGTCGTTCTCGACGTGATGCTGCCGGGAATCGACGGGATCGAGGTGATGAAGCGCCTGCACGAGCTCTCCGGCGATCCCGTCCCGGTGATCCTGCTCACCGCCCGAGGAGAGGAGTCGGACCGCCTCGTCGGCCTGCGGCGGGGCGCCGACGACTATGTCGTCAAGCCCTTCTCTCCGGCCGAGCTCGTCGCCCGGGTGGGCGCCGTCCTGCGACGCGTCTCACCGCCGCCGGCGGTCGAGGAGGCCCCGCCGATCGAGGTCGGCCCGCTGCGGATCGACCCGGCGATGCGGAGCGTCACCCTCGACGGCGAGGAGATCTCGCTGACCATGCTCGAGTTCGACCTGCTCGCCCACCTCGCCGCCCATCCCGGCCGCGTCTTCTCACGCGATCAGCTGATGGAGGCGGTCTGGGACTCGGCCTACTTCAGGGACACCAGCACCGTCACCGTCCACGTCCGCCGCCTGCGCGCCAAGCTGCGCGAGGACCCCTCGGCGCCGCGCTTCATCGAGACGGTCTGGGGCGTCGGCTACAGGTTGCGGCCATGAGGCGGGGGGCCGCCGCATGAAGCGCGCGATCGCGATCGCCGTCGCCTCCTTCCTCGCCGGCGCCGCCGCGGTCACCGTCCCGCACCGGATGGGCTGGGGGCAGATCGCCCTCGTCGCCCTGGCGATCGCCGGCGGGGCCCTGGCCGCCTGGCTGGCCACCCGGCTGATCGCCGAGGAGCGCTCGCGGCGCCAGATCGAGCGTGCGCGCCGGCAGCTCGTCGCCTCGGTGTCGCACGACCTGCGCACGCCGCTCGCCTCCCTGCGGCTGCTGGTCGAGTCGATCGACGACGGGGTCGCGACCGGGGAGACCCGCGATCGCTATCTGGGCGAGATGCGCACCCACGTCGAGGTCCTGACGGCGCTGATCGACGACCTCTTCGAGCTCTCGCGGATCGAGGCCGGCGAGATCAGCTGGACGATGCAGCAGGTCGAGCTGCGCGAGCTGATCGACGACACCGTCGCCGCGATGCGGGCGCCCGCCGAGGCCAGGGGCGTGGCCCTGGCCGCCGAGCTGCCGCCGCACGAGGTGCTTGCCAGCGCCAACGCCGAGAAGGTGCAGCGGGTCCTCTTCAACCTGATCCAGAACGCGATCCGCCACACTCCGGCCGACGGCAGCGTCACCGTGCGGGCGCGCAGCGCCGCCGGTGGCGTCGAGGTCGAGGTCGTCGACGACGGGGAGGGGATCTCGCCCGAGGAGGGGAGTCGCGTCTTCGACGCCTTCTACCGCGGCGAGGAGTCGCGCGGCGGCGACGGCGCAGGGCTCGGCCTGGCGATCTCCCGGGCCATCGTCGAGGCCCACGGCGGCCGCATCTGGCTGGAGGGCGCCGCTCCCGGGACGCGGGTCCGCTTCACCCTGCACGCCGCCCAGTAGGCGCTAGCAGCCGAGCTGGCGGGCGATCACCATCTGCTGCACCTCGTCGGTGCCCTCGCCGATCGTGAGGATCTTGGCGTCACGGTAGAAGCGGCAGACCGGGTACTCCTCGATGTAGCCGTAGCCGCCGTGGATCTGCACGGCCTCCTCGGTGGCCCTGACCGCGAGGCGGCCTGTGATCAGCTTCGCCTGGGCCGCCGTCAGCGTGAACGAGTCGCCGGCGTCCTTCTCCAGGGCGGCGCGCCAGGTGAGCAGGCGGGCCGCCTCTATCTGCGCCGAGAGGTCGGCGATCTTCGCCTGGATCGACTGGAACTTGGAGATCGGCTGCCCGAACGCCCGGCGCTCCTTGGCGTAGGAGATCGCCTCGTCGAGTGCGCCCTGGGCGAGCCCGACGCCCATCGCCGCGACCCCGATCCGCCCTCCGTCGAGGATGTGGAGGAAGTTCTTGAAGCCGTCGCCGCGCCGGCCCAGCAGGTTGGACTCGGGCACGCGGCAGCCGTCGAAGGACAGGGGCCGGGTGTCGGACGCGTTCCAGCCCATCTTTCGGTAGGGCTCGCCGGCCTCGTAGCCCGGCGTCCCGGTCGGCACGATCAGGTTCGAGATCTCCCTGCGGCCATCGGCCTCGCCGGTGACCGCGGTGATCGAGACGCAGCCCGAGATCTTCGTGCCCGAGTTGGTGATGAACTGCTTGGCGCCGTCGATCACCCATTCGCCGTCGTCGAGCCTCGCCGTCGTGCGGACGTTTCCGGCGTCGGAGCCGGCTTCGGGCTCGGTCAGCCCGAAGGCGGCCAGCCGGCGGCCGCTGCAGAGCTCCGGCAGCCACTCGGACTTCTGCTCCTCCGACCCCCAGAGGTGGATCGGCATCGTCCCCAGCGAGGTGTGGGCGGCCATCGTGATGCAGACCGAGGAGTCGATCCGGGCCAGCTCCTCGACCGCGAGCGCGTAGGAGAGGGTGTCGGCGCCGCCACCGCCGAACTCCTCCGGGAAGGGGATGCCCATCAGCCCCAGCTCGCCCATCTTGGCGACGATCTCGTAGGGGAATCGCTTCTCGCGGTCGAGCTCCTCTGCCACGGGTGCGACCTCCTGCCGGGCGAAGTCCCGGACCGTGTCCCGCAGCAGCCTCTGCTCGTCGTCAACTCGAAGTTCACGCGTCGGACCCTATGGGTTCGGCTCCCTGCGGGGGACGGTGCCGCCTGTCGGTATGCTTCGTCCGTGCGGGTGGCGCGGGCCGAGGGGCCGAGAACGTACACCTCGCCCGCAGGCCCCTCGGCCCGCGACAGGACCCGCGCGACGGCGCTAAAGCTGGAGGCTCTTGACCTGCAGCAGCTCCTCGATCGCGTAGCGCCCGTTCTCGCGCCCGTGGCCGGACTGCTTGTAGCCGCCGAACGGCGCGATCGGGTTGAAGGCGCCGCCGTTGATCTCGATCTGGCCCGTGCGGATGCGGCGGGCCACGTCGATCGCCCGGTCCCGGTCGGCGGACCAGACGCCGCCGGCGAGCCCGTACTCGGTGTCGTTGGCGATCCGGATCGCGTCGTCGAGGTCCTCGTAGGCCTGGATCGAGAGAACCGGGCCGAAGATCTCCTCCTGGGCGATCGTCATCTCGGTCGTCACCTCGGAGAAGACGGTGGGGCGGACGAAGTAGCCGCGCTCGAGGCCCTCGGGGGCCGCCGCGCCGCCGGTGAGCAGCTTCGCGCCCTCGGCCTCGCCCTTCTCGATGTAGCCGCGCACGCGCTCGCGCTGGGCGTCGGAGACCAGCGGCCCGAGCCGGGTCGCCTCGTCGAACGGGTCGCCGGGCGTGAACGTCCCGGCGGCCTTCGCCGCGATCTCCTCGGCCTCGGAGAGCTTCTCGCGGGGGACGACCATCCGGGTCAGGGCGCTGCAGGTCTGCCCGGAGTTGAGGAAGCACTTGCCGATGCCGTCGGGCACCGCCTGGCCCAGGTCGGCGTCCTCGAGGATCACGTTGGGCGACTTGCCGCCCAGCTCCATCGAGATCGGCTTCACCGTCGCCGCGGCGACCTCGGAGACCCGGCGCCCGGCTTTGGTCGAGCCGGTGAAGGTGACCATGTCGACCTCCGGGTGGGCGGCGATCGCCTCGCCGACGACCGGGCCGGTGCCGGTGACCATGTTGAAGGCGCCCGCCGGCAGGCCGGCGGCCTCGATCACCTCGGCGAGGATGAAGGCGTTGAGCGGCACCACCTCGCTCGGCTTGAGCACGACCGTGCAGCCGGCGGCGAGCGCCGGGGCGACCTTGGCGGCGATCTGGTTGAGGGGGTAGTTCCAGGGCGTGATCGCGCCCACCACGCCGACCGGCTCGCGCAGCACGCGAGAGGTGCCGATCTCCTCCTCCCAGGCGATCTCCTCCATCAGATCGGGCATCGCGGCGAACTGGCCGGTGGGCAGCCCGACCTGGATCATCCGGCTCAGCTTGAGCGGCATGCCCAGCTCCTGGGTGATCGTCGCCGCGATCTCCTCCGCCCGCTCGCCGAGGCCGGCGGCGATCGCCGAGAGGTAGGCGGCGCGCTCCTCGCGCGAGGTCTGCGACCAGCTCTCGAAGGCATCGCGGGCGGCGAGGACGGCACGGTCGGCGTCGGCCGGAGTGCAGGCCGGGATAGTCCCCATCGGCTCCTCCGTCGAAGAGTTGATCACCTCCAGCGTCTCTCCGGCCTGCGGCTCCACCCACTCGCCGCCGATGAAGATCCTGTCGCGTGCCTGAACCTCAGCCGTGGTCGCCATCACCCTCTCCTTGTTCGACGCTGCCGCTCTTCACCACACCATACGGGGGAAGGCCCTCAGCGGCTCGCGGTCAGGGTGGCTCCGCCGCGGACACCGGGCCCCGGGAGGGCGCGCGCGTCACGCGCCCGCAGGACCTCGCCGCAGGACTCGCAGACGCCGCGGTCGCTGACGCTGCCGCCGCACTCCTTGTGGACGATCAGCATCGGCGGCCCCTCCGGCGTCGGGGAGTGGCGGTCGCCCCAGGCGAGCAGCGCGATCAGGGCCGGCCAGAGGTCGAGGCCCTTCTCGGTCAGGAAGTACTCGTGACGGGTCGGGTTGTGCTGGTAGGCGCGCCGTTCGAGGATGTCCTCGTCGACCAGGCGCTGGAGCCGGGCGGCGAGCGTGTTGCGGGCGATCCCGAGCCCCCTCTGCAACTCGTCGAAGCGCCGCCGCCGGTTCATAACGTCGCGGACGATCAGCAGCGACCAGCGCTCGCCGACGACCTCGAGGGCCTTGGCTATCGAGCAGACCTGGCCGGGATAGTCGTGACGCAGCACGAGTGTGATCTTGGCACACTAAGTTGCTTGAAGCAACCCACTGCTATAGGGTGGTCGCGTAACGGTTGCTTGAAGCAACCCAGGCGACAGGAGGCGAAGCCATGAGGCTGACCACAAGACACCGGCATCATCACGGCGCCAAGGTCCCGCAGATCTCGATCAGCCAGGAGGAGATCACCGCCGACCTGATCTACCCGGCGCGCCGCCCGGCGCCGGCAGTGGGGCGCGCGGAAACGCGCGGCAAGCGTCGATGAGCGCCGGGTCCACCGACCTGCAGCTCGACCCCGACGCGGACGCGGGCGACGTCGCCGCCGCGTTCGCCGAGCTCAGCCCCGAGGCAAGCCGCAGCCGCACGCTGGTCTGGCAGGACCCGATGCCGACCGCCGCCGCCGGGGCGACGATGACCGGCATCGAGTACATGGCGGCGGTCGTCGAGGCCAAGGTCCCGCCGCCGCCGATCGCGGTCGTCATGCGCATGCGCCCGATCGAGGTCTCCGAGGGGCGGGCGGTCTTCCGCGGCGAGCCGGGGGAGGAGCACTACAACCCGATCGGCGTCGTCCACGGCGGCTATGCGGCGACGCTGCTCGACTCGGCGCTCGGCTGCGCCGTCCACACGACGCTGCCGGCCGGCGTCGGCTACACCTCGCTCGGCCTCGAGGCCAAGTACGTGCGCCCGATCACCCGCGACACGGGGCGCGTGATCTGCGAGGCCAACGTCCTCTATCGCGGCCGCAGGCAGGCGACGGCGGAGGCGAACCTGACGGCGGCCGACAGCGGCAAGTTGCTCGCCCACGGCACGTCCACCTGCATGATCCTCGGCGGCCAGTAGGCGCCCGCTCAGGAGCGGGCGAGCTCGACCAGGAGGCGGACGCCGAAGCCGCTGGCGTCGTCGCCGGTGTAGGGGCGGCCGACGTCCCAGGCGGTGCCGGCGATGTCGACGTGGGCCCAGGGCGTGTCGCCGACGAATTCCCGCAGGAAGGCGGCGGCCGTGATCGTCCCGGCCTTGCGCTTCGACGCGAGGTTGGAGAGGTCGGCGACCTTGCCCTTCATCAGCGCCGCGAACTCGGGGTGCAGGGGCAGGCGCCAGACCAGCTCGCCCGTCGCCTCGCCGGCCTCCTCGACCGCCGCCGCGAGCTGGTCGTCGTTCGAGACCACCGCGGCGTAGGTCGATCCCAGCGCGATCAGCACCGCGCCGGTCAGGGTGGCCAGGTCGACGATCCGCTCCGCCCCCTGCTCGACCGCGTAGGCGAGGGCGTCGGCGAGGATCAGCCGTCCCTCGGCGTCGGTGTTGTTGACCTCGACCGTCTTGCCGCTGTACTGGGTGATCACGTCGCCCGGCTTGATCGCCGTGCCCGAGGGCATGTTCTCGGTCGCGGGGACGACGGCGAGGAGGTCCACCGGGAGCTCGAGCTCGGCGATGGCCGCGACCGCCTCGAGCACGGCCGCGGCGCCCGACATGTCCATCTTCATCTCGTGCATTCCCGCGGAGGGCTTGATCGAGATGCCACCGGTGTCGAAGGTGACGCCCTTGCCGACGAGTCCCAGAGTCGGGCCATCGCCGCCTCCGGCGTAGCGCAGGACGACCAGCCTCGGCTCCTCCTCCGACCCCTGGCCGACGGCGAGCAGGCCGCCCATTCCCTTCTCGGCCAGCCAGTCGCGGCCGAACACCTCGGCGGAGACGGGGCCGTGATCCGCGGCGATCTCGCGGGCCCGGTCGGCGAGGTAGGAGGGGGTGGCGACGTTCGAGGGCAGGCTCTGCAGCTCGCGGGCGCGATTCTGGGCCTCGGCGCAGACGCGGGCGGCCGCGGCGGCGCTCGCCAGGGCCGGCGGCGCCAGCAGGGTCAGCGACGCGAGCGGCGGCGGCTCGGGTTCGTCCGGGTCCGCGCTCTTGAAGCGGTCGAAACGGTGGGCGGCGAGGATCGTGCCGGTGACCAGGCCCTCGGCGAGCCCCGCGTCGTCGTCCGACTCTGGCAGCAGCCAGGCGAGCGACGGCGCCCCGAGCGCGGCGGCCCGCCGGGCGGCGAGAGCCGCCGCCACCCGGGCGCGCTCGGCGCCCATCTCCTCGCGCGCGCCGAGGCCGACGACGAGCGCCCGCGCGGGGTGCGCCGGATGCAGGACCGAGACCTCTTCGAAGGCCGCCTTGACGTCCTCGGCCCCGGCTGCCCCGGCGAGCGCCTCCGGCAGGCCCTCACCCTCGTAGAGGCCCGCGACCAGGAGGCCGGCGTCGATCTCGGTGGGGCTCGCTTGGCTGACCTCGACCTTCAAGGGGGGCGAGTCTATGCGGTCGATCACGCAGTCCCCGCCCGGCTCCCGCTATCGTCCCTGTCAGGGCCATGCGGCCCTTCCCGAGCCGAGACCCGGCACAAACACGAAGACGCAGAAAGGCCCCAGATGTCCAGCACAGTCATCCTCGGAACAGCACGCACGCCCTTCGGCAAGATGGGCGGAACCCTCTCCTCGCTCGACGCCACCGATCTCGGCGGCCACGCGATCGAGGCGGCGCTGGAGCGATCCGGCGTCGACCCCGAGCAGGTCGACCAGGTCGTCTTCGGCCAGGTCCTGCAGGCGGGCCAGGGGCAGATCCCCTCGCGCCAGGCGCAGATCAAGGGCGGCATCCCCAAGGAGGTGCCCTCGGAGACGATCAACAAGGTCTGCGCCTCGGGCATGCGCACGATCGGCATCGCCGACATGGCGATCCGCGCCGGTGACGCCGAGGTCGCCGTGACCGGCGGGATGGAGTCGATGAGCGGCGCGCCGCACCTGCTGCCCGGCGCCCGTTTCGGCTACCGGATGGGCAACGTCGAGACGATCGACGCGATGGTCCACGACGGCCTCACCAACCCCTTCACCGAGAAGCAGATGATCAACGAGGCCAGCGAGGTCTCCAACGAGCTCGAGATCACCCGAGCCGACATGGACCGCTTCGCCGAGCGCTCGCACCGGCTCGCCGCGGAGGCGACCGACGCCGGCCGCCTCGCCGACGAGATCGCCGGCGTCACGGTCAAGTCGCGCAAGGGCGAAAACACGATCGAGGCCGACGAGGCGATCCGCCCGGAGACCACGGTCGAGACCCTCGCCGGCCTGCGCCCGATCGGCGGCGAGGATGCGACCCACACCGCCGGCAACGCCCCGGGCGTCAACGACGGCGCCGGCGCGATCGTCGTCTCCTCCGAGGAGTGGGCGGAGAAGGAGGGGCGCGCGCCGCTGGCCCGCGTCCTCTCCTACGGCACCGTCGCCGACGACTTCGCCTACCTGGCGAGGACGCCGGCCGGCGCCGCCAGGCAGGCGCTGGAGAAGATCGGCAAGAGCCCCGAGGACGTCGACCTCTGGGAGATCAACGAGGCCTTTGCCTCGGTCGCCCTCAACTCGATGCGGATGCTCGGCGTCGACGAGGGGCGGGTCAACGTCAACGGCGGGGCGATCGCGCTCGGCCACCCGATCGGCGCCTCCGGCTCGCGGATCGTCGGCTCCCTGATCCACGAGCTCGGCCGCCGCGGCGGCGGCCTGGGTGTCGCCGCGATATGCAGCGGCGGCGGCCAGGGCGACGCGATAGTCGTCGAGGTGCCCGGCTCTTAGGCGAGCCGGGCGAGCGATGTCTCGCGCAGCGGCTTTCTTCGATCTCGACAAGACCCTGATGGCGGGCTCGTCGGGGATGCCGTTCGCGCGGGTCGCGGCGGCACGCGGGATCGTCAGCCGCCGCCAGCTCGCGAGCTGGGGCGTCGAGCACCTGCGCTACCGGCTGCGGGGCACCACCGACGAGCGCACCACCGACGTGCTCCGGCAGGCGCGGGAGCTGATCTCGGGGGTGCCCGCCCGTGAGGTCGAGCGCATGAACCCGGAAGTCCTGGCCGCGATCCTGCCGCGCGTATACCCGCGGATGCTGGAGGAGGTCCACGCCCACCAGGACGCCGGCCGCGCCACCTTCATCGTCAGCGCCGCCGGCCACGGCGTCGTCGAGCCCCTGGCCCAGGTCCTGGGCATGGACGGCGGGATCGGCACCCGCTACGAGGTCGATGCGGAGGGCGCCTTCACCGGGCGCTTCGACGGCCCCTTCGTCTACGGGCCCGGGAAGGTCGAGGCGATGGAGACCTTCGCCGCCGAGCACGGCATCGACCTCGCCGAGTCCTACGCCTACTCGGACTCGATCTCCGACCTGCCGATGCTGGAGGCGGTCGGCCACGCGGTGGTCGTCAACCCCGACCCGGCGCTGCTCGCGATCGCCAGGCGCGAGGGCTGGCAGACGATGCGCTTCGAGCGGCTCGGTCGCCGCCTGATCGCCGTCGCGGTCACCCTGCTGGCCACCGTCGCGGGTTTCGGCGGCTCGCGGATAGCGGCGCGCCGCAAGGGGGCGGCGCGCCGCTTCTCCGTCGGTTCTGCTCGCCGCTAGCTGCGGCGGCCGAACTTCAACGCCGAGTGCGGATCGCGGATCGCGCCGGTCGCGACCAGAACGCCGAAGCCGATCCCGGTCAGCAACAGGGCGATGCCGATGACGATCCCGAACACGGAAAGCCGGTCTGCCATGTAGCTCGTGTTGAGCGCCGTGGCAAGCGCGGTCGCCGTCACCCAGACATCGCGCGCGCTGTTGTCGGCCGGGTATCCCGATTCGGTGTCGATCACGGCGAACTTTTCGTTGTCCGTTCCGCCACCTTCGGCGAGCTCGCTCTTAGGCGCGTTCGGCTTCGCTTCGAAGCGGCCCATCTGCGCGTAGACGTATCCGCCCGTCGCCTCCTGGGCGTGGACGTGCATGTACTGGGCGAAGCAGCGGGCCCTTTCGCCATTGTCGATCAGCTCGCCGGCGACTGAGCAGTCGGGCACCTTTATGACGTCGGCCAGACCTGCCTCCTCGACCGCGGCGCTCGTTTCCTCCGGGGTCATGTCGGGCGTGCCCATGATCTGCTCCTGGGAGAGGTTGTTACCGACCGTGTCTGTGCCGTCGATGCCCATGACGATCGCGGCCACGCCGAAAACGATCAGCACGACGGACGCCAAGACGCCGCCGACCTCCAGTGCTTTCTTCAATTCGGTTTCCTCCTGCTGACTTGGGACTGGACAAAGCCAAGCGCTCGGGCGGGGTACTCGATCGGAAGACTCGAGGCCCCTGCCTGGGCGGCGCCGCGCTCACTCCATGCGGCAGGGGGACTTGTATCACTCGATACCCAGAAAACAAGGAGAAATTTGGTGCGCGCCGCCTGGACTTCCCCCATGCGCCACGGGCCCGGGAAGGACCTGCCGATGCTGGAGGCGGTCGGCCACGCGGTGGTCGTCAACCCCGACCCGGCGCTGCTCGCGATCGCCAGGCGCGAGGGCTGGCAGACGATGCGCTTCGAGCGTCTCGGTCGCCGCCTGATCGTCGTCGCGGTCACCCTGCTGGCCACCGTCGCGGGTTTCGGCGGCTCGCGGATAGCGGCACGCCGTCGAGACCCGGCACCCCGGTTTCCGGCTCGCCGGTAGACGTGCCGGACGGGGGCGGCGCGCCGGCGAGTCCCCGCCGCGGCGCCCCCGTCGCGGCGCTAGTCGCTCTTGAAGAGCTGGAAGAAGGGCGGGAAGGTGAGGAGGAAGCCGACCGCGAGCATTGCGACCGTCACCGTGATCATTGGCTTCCACTCGAGTTCGCGATCGCGCAACGCCACGTGCAATCCACCCCAGGCGAGGAGGAACGCCGCGACGGAGAGGATCACGTTGCCGGAGAGCGGACCAACCCGTTCGGTGAACTCGAGGAATTCGTGCACGCCCTCGCTGGCCTCCGCCAGCGTGGTGAGGATGCCCAGCACCACCGTCCCGACGCCCGCCGCGAGCATTGCCGCCACCACCGGTCCATTCGGCTTCTCCACCGCCGGCGGAGGCGCGGTTGGCGTAGCGGTCTCTATGTTCTCCATTTTCAGTCAGCCCCTTTCCTAGACGGATGCGTTCTTGGTGATGAGGGCCCCGAGAACGCCGACGAGTGCCGCAACCGCGAAGGCGGCGACGAAGAATCCCATTGCGACCTTGCGGGCGATCTGATTCTTGATCAGGTCGGCGCGGTAGTAGAGGACGATGAATGCGGCCACCGTGGCCAGCATCGGCGCGAACCAGGCGACGTGCTCCTTCCACTCCATGCCGAATTCATGCCAGTCCATCGTGTTCGGGTCGTCCAGCAGCCGCGACCGTGCGCTTTCGGGGTTGTCTTCCCGGTACCAGGGGTAGACGATCCATGTGCCCGTGATCACCGTCACCCAGGCGATCGCGGCCATCGCCGTCGTGCCGGCGATGAGTCGGTGTATTCGCTCGGTAATGCCTGCCTGGGTAACCAGCTCGGGTTTGAGGCTGTAGAGGCCGGCGAATCCGCCCGCAAAGGCGATGATGAAGCCACCTCCAAGAATGAGTCCGTGGATCAATGCCCAGAACTCTCGCGTGGTCAGGTCCATCTTCCCTCCGTTCGGTTGACCGGCATCCGGTAGGGGCCTGCGAACGATGCCGACGTCATCACTGAGGTCTCCCTTCAGCTCCCAGCGGGCTGCATCCTAACTGGGGGGCCGAATCGTGTGTCGCCTCGCCGGGCCGAGAAGACCTGGTTAGGCGCCCGCGCGCCTAGACTGTCGGCATGGCGACGGAGCCGCGGGGGAGGCCGCTGGAAGAGCGCGAGGCCGAGTTCTCGACCATGTCCGGCCACCCGATCGAGCCGCTCTACACCGCCGAGGACGCGCCCGCCGAGGCCGAGGGTCGGATAGGCAACCCGGGCGAGTACCCCTTCACCCGCGGTCCCTACCCCTCGATGTACAGGGGCAAGCTTTGGACGATGCGCCAGTTCGCCGGCTTCGGCACGGTCGAGGAGACCAACGGGCGCTTCCACTACCTGCTCGACCACGGCCAGACCGGCCTCTCGACGGCCTTCGACATGCCGACCCTGATGGGCTACGACTCCGACCACGCGCGCAGCCTCGGCGAGGTCGGGCGGGAGGGCGTCGCCGTCGACAGCCTCGACGACATGGAGCAGCTCTTCGAGGGGATCCCGCTGGGCGGGGTGACGACCTCGATGACGATCAACGCGCCGGCGGCGATCCTGCTCGCCTTCTACGTCCTCGTCGGCGAGGAGCAGGGCGTCCCCGCGGAGAAGCTCGGCGGCACGATCCAGACCGACATCCTCAAGGAGTACATCGCCCAGAAGGAGTGGTGCTTCCCGATCGAGCCGGCGATGCGCCTGGTCACCGACATGATCGAGTGGTGCTCGCAGAACATGCCGCGCTGGCACCCGGTGTCGATCTCCGGCTACCACATCCGCGAGGCCGGCTCGACCGCGCAGCAGGAGCTCGCCTTCACGCTGAAGGACGGCTTCACCTACGTCGAGCGGGCGCTCGAGCGCGGCCTCGACGTCGACGACTTTGCGCCCCGCCTCTCCTTCTTCTTCAACGCCCACATCGACTTCTTCGAGGAGATCGCCAAGTACCGGGCGGCGCGCCGGATCTGGGCGCGCGAGCTGCGCGAGACCTATGGCGCCAAGCGCGAGGAGTCGATGCGGCTGCGCTTCCATGCCCAGACCGCCGGGGTCTCGCTGACCGCCCAGCAGCCGCTCAACAACGTCGTCCGCACCTCGCTGGAGGCGCTTGCCGCGGTGCTCGGCGGCACCCAGTCGCTGCACACCAACTCCTTCGACGAGGCGCTGGCGCTGCCCACCGAGGAGGCGGTCCGGGTGGCGCTCCGCACCCAGCAGATCATCGCCCTCGAGTCGGGCGCGCCGAACACGCCCGACCCGCTCGGCGGCTCCTGGTTCGTCGAGAGGCTGACCGACGAGATGGAGGCGGCGGCCTACGACTACTTCGCCCGCATCGACGAGCTGGGAGGGATGGTCGAGGCGATCCGCGCCAACTTCCCCCAGCGCGAGATCGCCGACGCCGCCTTCACCTACCAGCGCGAGCTCGACGAGCGGCGGCGGATCGTCGTCGGCGTCAACGACTTCACCGACGAGAACGAAGAGGAAATGCCGATCCTGAAGATCGATCCGGCGCTGGAAGGCAAGCAGATCGATCGCCTCGCGGCGACCCGCGCCCGGCGCGACGCGGCCGCGGTCGAGGCCGGCCTCGCCGAGCTGAAGCGTGTTGCCGCGACGGAGGGGAACCTGATGCCGGCGATCATCGAGGCCGCCCGCGCCCGCGCCACCGAGGGCGAGATGATCGCCGCGATGCAGGAGGTCTTCGGCACCTACACCGAGTCTCCCGTCTTCTAGCCTGCGGCGCTCCGCCCCCCCGGCGCCCCACCGCGCCACCCCACGCCGTGCGCCCCATCTGGACGCACTTGATCCCGGTATCCGGGATCAAGTGCGTCCAGATGGGGCTGGGCGCTAGGGTTCCGGGCCGCAGATGGGGGCAGCAACCGCAAGGAAGATCCGCGTCGTCGTCGCCAAGCCCGGGCTCGACGGGCACGACCGCGGCGCCAAGATCATCGCCCGCGCTCTGCGCGACGCGGGCATGGAGGTGATCTACACCGGCCTGCACCAGACGCCCGAGCAGATCGCGGAGACGGTGATCCAGGAGGACGCCGACGCGGTCGGCCTCTCGATCCTCTCCGGGGCCCACATGACCCTGGTCCCGAAGGTGGTCGAGCTGCTCGCCGAGCAGGGGGTCGACGACGTCCTGGTCACGGTCGGGGGGACGATCCCGGCCGAGGACATCCCCGAGCTGAAGAAGCTCGGGGTGGCCGCGGTGTTCACGCCGGGAGCGGGGACCGACGAGATCGTCGAGTTCATCCGCGAGGGCGCCGCCGAGCGCCACGTCGGCTGAGCCGCCCCTCGCGGGGCGGCGACCTCCGCGGCCCATTAGGGTGACGAAGCGCACACCGCCGAATGTCACGCCGCCGTATGTATAGATAGACTGATTGACTGGTCAGTCAACCAGAGAAACCGACGTCCCAAGGAGCTAAATCTTGAAGATCTGCGTCCTGGTCAAGGAGGTCCCGGACGCCGCCGTCCAGAAGCGCATCGACCCGAACACGATGCGGCTGGACCGGAGCGGCGAGAAGAACCTCAACCCCTTCGACACCCACGCCATCGAGGCCGCCATGCAGATCAAGGAGGGCGGCGCAATACCGGTCGAGGAGGTCGTCGCCGTGACGATGGGCCCCGACTCCGCCGTCCGCGCCCTGCACAAGGCCGTGGCGCTCGGCGCCGACCGCTCCGTCCATCTCTCCGACGAGGCGCTGTCGGGGTCGGACGTCTGCGCCACCGGCTACTCGCTGGCCAAGGTGCTCGAGTCCGAGAGCCCCGACCTGGTCCTGCTCGGCCAGCAGTCGGACGACGGCGAGTGCTACACGATCGGCGCCGTCGTCGCCGATCACCTGAAGATGCCCTCGCTGACCCAGGTGATCAAGATCGACGTCGCCGACGGCAAGCTGCGCTGCGAGCGCCAGGCCGAGTACGGCTACGACACGGTCGAGGTCGAGCTGCCCGCCGTGATCAGCGTCGGCGACGCGATCAACGAGCCGCGCTACCCGAGCCTGAAGGCGATCATGGGGGCGAAGAAAAAGCCCCTCGACGCGAAGGCGACCGGCGACGTCGGCATCGACGGCGGCATGGTCGGCGAGAGCGGCTCCAAGACATCGGTCCTCTCCCTCAATCCGCCCCCCGCCAAGGAGGCCGGCGAGATCATCGAGGACGAGGACACCAACGAGACGGTCGAAAAGATCGTCGCCTGGCTCGACGAGAGGAAGCTGATCTAGATGGCAGGCATCCTGACCTACGCCCTCCACGACGACGAGGGCAACTTCAACAAGAACTCGCTCGGGGCGATCTCCGAGGCGGCGAAGCTCGCCGGCGAGCTCTGGCGGCGACGCCGGCGTGATGGTCGTCGGCGACATCGCCGACGACGCCTGCGCGGCGCTCGGCAACTATGGCGCGACCAAGGTCTTCCGCGCCAAGGACGTCCCCGAGGGCCTCGCCCAGCCGATCGTCGACGCGATGGCGAAGGTGATCGGCGACGAGGGCTTCGGCTACGCGCTGTTCGGCGGCGGCCTGCTCGGCTTCGAGATCGGGGCCGGCCTGACCGCCCGCCTCGGCGCCGGCGTGACGATGGAGGTCACCCAGGTCAAGGTCTCCGACGGCAAGCTCGTCGCCGAGCGGCCGATCCTCCAGGACTCGCAGATCGCCGACGTCGGCTACGTCTCCGAGCCGGGCATCATCATCGGCCGCCTCAACGCCTTCGACGTCGAGGAGTCCGGCGGCAGCGCCGAGGTCGTCGACGTCGAGGTCGAGCTCTCGCCCTGGTCGACGAAGGCGACGATGGTGCAGCGCGGCGAGCAGCGCGGCGCTGACGTCAACATCGAGGACGCCGACATCCTCGTCGGCGGTGGGCGTGGTCTCGGCGCCGCCGAGGGCTTTGAGCTCTGCGAGCAGCTGGCCGACTCGATGGGCGGCGCCGTGGCGGCGACGCGCGCCGTGGTCGACGCCGGCTGGTATCCCTACGCGGCCCAGATCGGCCAGACCGGCAAGACGGTCGCGCCGAAGCTCTACCTGGCCGCCGGCATCTCCGGTGCGATCCAGCACAAGGTCGGGATGCAGAGCTCGGAGAACATCCTCGCCATCAACAAGGACCAGAATGCGCCGATCTTCGAGTTCTCGGACCTCGGCGTGGTCGGGGATCTGCACAAGATCCTCCCCAAGCTGACCGAGGCGATCAAGGCGAAGAAGGGGGGCTGAGCTCCGGCTCAGCCTCCGTCTCCCGTTTCCACAAGGAGCGAATAGATGCCGGCCGTCAGACCGATCGATTTCCCGCCGCCGTTCGACAGCGCCGACGTGATCGGCCCACCGACCGACCCCGAGGACGAGCGCATCGAGGTCGGCGTCGCGATCGTCGGCGGCGGGCCCGCCGGCCTCGCCTGCGCGAACAAATTGATGCAGCTGCTCGAGGACGAGCCGGAGCTGACCGAGAAGCTGGGCGAAGTCCCCGTCGCGGTGATCGAGAAGGGCAAAGTCGCCGGCGCGCACCTGCTCTCGGGCGCCAACGTCGACCCCTCGGCGCTGACGCGGCTCTTCCCGGACCTCGACCCGGCCGACTGGCCGCCGGTCTACCAGGAGGTGACCAAGGACGCCACCTACTTCCTCACCTCGAAGGCCGCGATCCCGCTGAAGCCGCCGCCGCCGAACTTCCGCAAAGAGGGCACCTACACGCTCTCGGTCTCCAAGCTGGGCCGCTTCCTCGCCGAGAAGGCCGAGGAGGCGGGCGTCTACATCCTCTCCGAGACCGCCGCGACCAAGCTGCTGGTCGAGGACCGGATCGTCAGGGGCGTGCGCTCGGGAGACCGCGGGCGCGGCAAGGACGGCGAGGAGCTCGGCAACTTCGAGCCCGGCTCCGATGTGGTGGCCAAGGCCACCGTGCTCGCCGAGGGCACGATCGGCCACCTCACCTACGCCGCCTATGACTACTTCGACATGCACGGCTCCGACCCACAGGCGTGGGAGCTCGGGGTGAAGGAGATCTGGGAGGTCCCGAAGCCCCTCGACAGGGTGATCCACACCCTCGGATGGCCTCTGCGCTGGAGCCCCCGCTACAAGGAGGCGGGCGGCAGCTTCATCTACCCGATGGGCGAGGACAAGGTCTGCTTCGGGCTCGTCGTCGGCCTCGACTACACCGACGCCACCTTCAGCGTCCACGACGCGGTGCAGCAGTTCAAGACCCACCCCTTCATCGCCAAGATCATCGAGGGCGGCAAGCGGGTCGGCTGGGGCGCGAAGACGATCCCCTCGGGGGGCTACTGGGCGCTGCCGAAGCGCTTCTCGGTGCCGGGCATGATGGTCGCCGGCGACGCCGCCGGGATGGTCAACATCGCCGAACTCGCCGGCATCCACTACGCGATGCACGCCGGCATGTACGCGGCGGAAGCGATCGTCGAGTCGCTCAAGGCCGACATCGACTCGGTCAACTTCGAAGCCTACGACGAGAAGATCCGCAAGTCGGAGATCGAGAAGGACCTCTATCGCTCCCGCAACATGAAGCAGCCGCTCTCCAAGGGCCTGATCTTCGGCGGCATGATGGGCTCGGCGATGGTCGCCACCAAAGGCGCCTTCCCCGGCGGCCACTGGAAGGTCGAGGACAACGCCGAGCCGGCGATGCACCTGGGCAGGGCGGCCGACAGGTATCCCAAGCCCGACAACGAGGTCACGTTCAACAAGCTCGACTCGGTCTTCCTCTCCGGCAACGCGACTCGCGACGACGCGCCGAACCACGTCCGCATCCAGACCAGGGTGCCGCGCGAGCTCGCCCAGACCTGGGTCTCGATGTGCCCGGCGCAGGTCTACGAGATCCCCGACGAGCAGCTAGAGAACGGCGCCGCCGAGGTCGACGTCCACGTCACCGCCTCCAACTGCGTCCAGTGCGGGGCGATTACGGCCAAGGGCGGCCGCCTCACCCTGCCCGAGGGCGGCGACGGGCCTCTCTACCAGGAGACCTGAGTCGCGCACACCGGAGGGGCGGCACCTGTCCTCTCCGGACTCGCCACGCAGCCAATTGGCTGCGTGGCTCTGAGTATCCGCCCGTCGAGGACAGGTGCCACCCACTACCGACGAACGCCACCGCCCCTCCGGCTGATCCGACCGCGGCGACCATTCCTGGGCAGCGCTTCGCCGTCCCCGGCTGCTGTCTCTCGGGCGGTTGAGCGGGTACGGGGCGGGGGCGGTGCCCCCTTCCCGAACACTCAAGAGCGGCGTAGCCGCTCGTTCGGGGACGGGGGTGCCGTTTCCGCCCCGTAATAGGTTCCGTCCGTGCTGGCGCTCGGGAATAGTCGCGGCGGTCGGGGCCTCGCTGCTCTACAACACCTCGATCGCGCTGCAGGCGCTGGAGGCGCGGCAGGTGCCGGGGGAGCACTCGCTGCGGCCGTCGCTGATCGTCAGGCTGGTGCGCAACCGGCGCTGGTTGGGCGCGACCGGCCTCGGCCTGCTCGGATGGCCGCTGGAGATCGTGGCGCTGCTGCTGGCGCCGCTGACGGTCGTGCAGCCCTGCCTGGTGAGCGGCCTGATCCTCCTGCTCTGGCTCGGCGCCACGAGGCTGGGGGAGTCCCCGGGGCGGCGCGAGGTCGCCGCCGTCGCGGCGATCATCGGCGGCATCGCCGGGGTTGCCTGGGCCGCCCCGGAGCGGACCACCGACCACGCCGAGACGGCCCTGCTCGTGCTCGCGCTCGTCCTTGTCGCGATCCCGGTTGCGCTGCCGTACGCGCTACGGGGCAGGGCCGCCGCGGCCGGCTTCCTGGCCGTGCTCAGCGCCGGCTGCGGCTACGCCTGGACCGCGGTCGCCAGCAAGCTCCTCACCGACGAGCTCGCCGTCGGCGCCCTGCTGGTCGCCGCCGCCTGGCTGGCGACAGCCGTCGCCTCCGAGGGCCTGGCCCTGCTCAGCGAGATGAGTGCCCTGCAGGCGCGCCCCGCCACCCACGTCGCCCCCGTGATGTTCGCCGTCCAGGTGCTCGTCCCGGTGCTCCTCGCGCCGCTGATCTTCGGCGAGTCGTGGGCGGCGACGCCCCTGGGTGGCGTCGCGCTCGTCGCCTTCATGGCGGTCGCCGTGTCCGGCACCTTCCTGCTCGCCGGGTCGCGGGCGGTCGGCGCGGTGATCGAGTCGGCGCACGAGCCGGGGAGCTAGCCCGGCCGGGTCTTTCTGCTCCCGGTGCTAGCCTTGCGGCGCTTTTGGGGTCAGCTGAGACAACCCGGTCCGACGCGGCGAAGTTCGCGATCGGGTTCGACCACCGCGACCGCGGCAGGCTCTTCGAACCTCTGGACCGAGGTGCTCGATTCCGAGCAGTGGTCGGAGGGGCCGATGCTCGAGGCATTCGAGCGACGCTGGTCGGAGTGGAACGGGCTGCCCAGCGTCGGGCTCTCGAGCTGGGCGGGGGGCGCGCTCGCCGCGCTCGAGTTCGCCGGGGTCCGGGGCGAGACGGTCCTCTGCCCCTCGAACACCTTCATGGCCTCGCCGCTCGCCGCGGTCAAGGCGGGCGCCGCGGTCGAGTTCGTCGACTGCAACCGCGAGGACCTCTGCATGTCCTTCGAGGACTTCGAGCGCAGGGCCGAGCGCCACAGGCCGCGGGCGGCGATCCTCGTCCACATCGGCGGGCACATCGCCTTCGACTCCGAGCGGATCGCCGAGTACTGCCGGGAGCACGGGATCTTCCTGCTCGAGGACTGCGCCCACGCCCACGGCGCGGGCTGGAACGGGCGCCGCCCGGGCGGCTTCGGCGACGCCGGCGTCTACTCCCTCTACGCGACCAAGACGGTCTCCACCGGCGAGGGCGGCGTCCTGGTCTCCGCCGACCCCGAGCTGATCGAGTTCGCCCGCAGGTACCGCAACTACGGCAAGTTCGAGCACGAGGTCGATGGCCTCAACTTCCGGATGAGCGAGTTCACCGCCGCCCTCGGCCTGGTCCAGGCGGAGCGGATGGAGGAGATCGTCGCCTGGAAGAACGATTACGCCCGCGAGCATCTCGACCCGGTCCACCCCTCGCGCCTCGAGCTTCCGGAGGGGATGACGTCCGGCCTTTACAAGTACGTCGTCTTCGACGAGATCGAGAAGAGCACGGGCCGCGTCTACGAGCAGCCCTGCCACCGGATCATGGGCCGCACCGACGAGCTGCCCAACAGCGACTGGGTCGCCGAGAGCCACTGGTGCGTCCCGCTCTACTACCGCCCGGAGCGACCGTCGTGAGGGTCCTGGTCACCGGCGGCGGCGGCTTCATCGGCTCGCACGTCGTCGATCGCCTGCTCGACCGCGGCATCACGCCCCGGATCTTCGACCTCAGCGCCTCGCCGTATCACTCGCCGCTCGAGGTCGAGACCTTCACGGGCAGCATCACCGACCCCGCCAACCTCGACCTGGCGATGCGCGATTGCGACGCCGTCGTCCACCTCGCCGCGGTCGCCGACGTCGCCCACGTCCACGCCGACCCGGTGCTGGCGGAGGAGGTCAACACCCGTGGCACCCTCAACGTTCTCGAGGCGGCCTGCCGTGCCAAGGTGGGGCGGGTCGTCTACGGCTCGACGACCTGGGTCTACAGCGACTGCGAGGAGCAGGAGGTCGACGAGGAGACGCCGATCCCGGCGCCGCGCCACCTCTACACGGCGACCAAGCTGGCGGGGGAGACCTACTGCGCGGGGTACGGCGAGCTCTTCGACCTGGAGACCACCGTGCTGCGCTTCGGCATCCCCTACGGCCCGCGCGCCCGCGCCGCCGGAGTCGTCGCCAAGTTCACCGACCTCGCCTTCGAAGGGAAGGCGCTGACGATCGCCGGCGACGGCAGCCAGAGCCGCAGCTTCATCTACGTGGAGGACCTCGCCGACGGGATCGCCGCCGCGCTGCGGCCCGAGGCCGCCGGCCGCACCTACAACCTTTCCGGCGACGAGGTCGTGACGATCCTCGAGATCGCCGAGCGCGTGCAGGAAAACACCGACGGCTGCGAGATCGTCCACACGCCGCCGCGCCCGGGCGACTTCCCCGGCAAGGTGATCTCCAACGAGCGGGCACTCGAGGAGCTCGACTGGAAGGCGGAGACCAGCTTCCGCGAAGGGGTCCGCAGGTATGTCGAGTGGGTCCGCGGTAGCACCCGGGCGCCCGACCCGATCCCGGGCAAGCAGCCCTCGCTGAACGGCAACGAACGCGCCGCCGGGGCGCTGCTCGCCGGTGCGGCCCGCTTCGAGGACCGCCCGACCCGCGCCCTGATCCTCAGCGCCGACATCGGCGAGGGCCACGACCTGCCCGCGCGGATGATCAAGGCCGATGTCGAGGAGGCCGACCCGGAGGCCGAGGTCGAGATCGCCAACGGGCTCGAGGCGATGGGCAGGCTCTGCGCCGCCGTCGCCCGCGGCGGCTCGCGGGTGAGCTTCACCTGGATGCCCTGGCTGTTCGACGCCCAGTACTGGCTGATCACGAAGTTCGGCCCGACCCGGTGGCTGGCCCACCATCTCTCCTACTGGCTCGGCGCCCGCGGTCTGCTCGAGCTGATCGCCGAGCACGAACCCGACGTGGTCGTCTCCACCTATCCCGGTGTCACCGCGGTGCTCGGCATGCTGCGCGAGAACCGCCGCCTGCCGATCCCGGTGCAGTCGGCGATCACCGATTTGGCCGGCCTGCGCTACTGGGTGCACCCGGGGGTCGACCTTCACTTCGTCACCCACCCCGAGTCGATCGAGGAGGTCGAGCGGCTCGTCGGGCCCGGCTCGGTCGAGTGGATGCGCCCGCCGATCTCGCCCGAGTTCCTGATGCCCCGAACCCGCAGCGACGCCCGCCGGGCCCTCGATGTCCCCGCTCACGCCCGGATCGTGCTGGTCTCAGGCGGGGGCTGGGGGATAGGCGACCTCGAGGGCGCGATCGATACGGCGCTCGTCGACGAGGACACGCTGGTCGTCTGCATCACCGGGCGCAACGAGGCGGCCCGCGGAAAGCTGAGCCAGCGGTTCGGCGACAACGAGCGCGTCCGCGTCCTCGGCTTCACCGAGCAGATGAGCGACTGGATGGCGGCGGCCGACGCGATGGTCCACTCGACCGCCGGCCTGACCGTGCTCGAGGCCCACATCCGCGGCTGCCCGGTGATCTCCTACGGCTTCTCGCCCGGGCACCTGCGCGCCAACAACGCCGCCTTCGAGCGCTTCGGCCTCGCCGAGGTGGCGCGCTCCGAGCACGAGCTCGAGTCGATGCTGCGGCACGCCACTCGCGAAAGGCGCTCGCCCGACTCCTCCTTCGCCTCCCTGCCGGCGATCTCGGCGCGCGTCCTGGCCGCTCGTCCGCGGGTCCGCCAGCAGCCGGTCTGGAGGGTGCGCGCCGAGCGCACCGCGACCGCCGTCGGCCTGACGGTCATCGCGACGATGCTGATCGTCGCCACGGCGCTGCTCTTCAACTGGGACACCCCCTACAAGAAGATCGCCAAGCCGATCGAGAGCCGGATCCACTTCGGCAAGGAGGAAGAACCGGCTGCCGGCGCCCGCCGGGCGGCGCGGGTCGAGGAGGCCCCGGAGCGAGCGTCGACGCCCGCCAACCCTTGAGCGCCCGGCTCGGCGTCGCGGCGCTTGGCGCCGCCGGGGTCGTGCACTCGCTGCCCGCCCTGGCGCCGGTCGTGCCCGGCGTGGCCACGGCGCTCGGTGTGCGGCTGCGCCAGCCCGGCTCCGACGGGGTCGCGATCACCTTCGACGACGGCCCCCACCCGCAGGGGACCCCGCGCGCTCTGGAGGCGCTGCGCGCCGAGGATGCCCGCGCCACCTTCTTTCTCGCGGGCGAGCAGGTGGCGCGGTGGCCGGCGCTGGCGGCGGAGATCGTCGCCGCCGGCCACCGGGTCGAGCTGCACTGCCACCGCCACCGGAGTCAGCTCCGGCTGACCCCCGCCCAGCTGATCGATGACGCCGAACGCGCCCGGGCGGAGATCGAGGACGCGACCGGGAGGGAGATCCGCGACTACCGCCCTCCCTATGGGATCTTCAGCGCCTCCGGGCTGCGGGCGATCCGGCGGCGCGGCTGGCGGCCGGTCCTATGGTCGCTCTGGGGCAGGGACTGGAGGGCGGGCGCGACCGCGGAGTCGATCGCAAGGCGGGCCACCGACGGCGCCGCGGCGGGCGACATCCTCCTGCTCCACGACGCCGACCACTACAGCGCGCGCGGCTCCTGGGCCCGGACCGCGGCGGCGCTGCCGCTGATCCTCGACGCGCTGGCGGGGAAGGGACTCAGGGTCGTCTCCCTCGGGCGCTGAGGCGGCGGTGCGATGGTCCACTGCTCGCAGCCCGCAAACGCTTCGTCGAGTCTCCTCGCCATCGCGCTGCGCGGCCGGTCCTGGTCGAAGATCTCCTTGGGCATGGCTCTCCGTCCTCTGTGGGGTATGCGTCACACAAGCATGGACCCCCGGTCAGACGAAAAAGCTGCACATAGCGAAAAAACCCCCCAAAACGGGGCTTCAGTCGGGCCGGCGCGGGTCGATCAGCCGTTGTCGACGAAGTTCGCGATCGCGTCGGCGACCCGCTCCGGCTGGTCGAGCGGGACGAAGGTGCCTGCGTCGGGGATCTCGACGATCTTCGCGTTGGGCACTTCGCCCGCGAGCCTTTCCGCGTACTCGAGCGGGAAGACCCTGTCCTTCGGCGTCCAGGCGAGCAGCACCGGGAGGTCGGAGGTGCGCAGCTTCTCGGCCGCCTCGAGCGTGTAGCGCTTGTTCATGTCGACGGTGGCCTTCTTCAGGTCGCGCTTGACCCCCGGGTCGTTGAGGCAGGGCTCGGTCCAGGACCGGACCAGCTCAGGTGGGATCTCCCGCCTGGCGAACGGCTTGTAGGCGGCGCGGGCGACGGCGCCGAACCGCACCGGCGCGAGCATCGCCCGCAGCGCGCCGGGCACCCTGGCGAGCGCCACGAAGGCCTTGAACGGCCCGGGGGGAAAGTTCTCGTGCGTGTCGCAGTTGGTGAGGACGAGGCGGCCGATCCGCTCGGGATGGCGGGTGACCAGGACCTGGGACATGGCGCCCCCGCTGTCGTTGCCGACGATCGTCACGTCCTCGAGGTCGAGCGCCTCGAGGAAGTCGGCGATCGTCGCCGCGATCCCGTAGGGGGAGAGGTCGGCGTCGGGCTTCATCGCCATCGGCTGGGAGCCGATCGGCCAGTCCGGAGCCAGGCAGCGGCAGCGGTCCGAGAGGCTGTCGACGACGCCGTCCCAGAGACGGCCGTCGACCAGGTAGCCGTGGACGAACACGACCGGCCTGCCCTTTCCCGCCTCGCGGTAGCGGATCCTGCCGCCGGGGAGGTCGATCTCGGTGCGGTACGGCGACTCTGCTGCGGTTGTCATCGCAATCCTCCTCGTGGAGCTGGGTCGTCCTTGGCGCCGGGTAAGCTACATACAGACTGTATGAATGTCAAAGACGACGATTCGAAAGCGACGCCGGCACCGGCCCGCCGCACACAGGCGGCGCGCTCGCAGGCGACCCGCGCGGCCCTGATCGCGGCCGCTCGGCCTCTGTTCGCCGAGCGCGGCTACGCCGGGGTCGGCACCGAGGAGATCGTGCGCGCCGCCGGCGTCACCCGGGGCGCCCTGTACCACCACTTCGACGGCAAGCGCGAGCTCTTCGCCGCGGTCTACGAGCAGATCGAGGCCGAGCTCGCCGAGCGGATCGCGAGCGGGGCGCTGCGGCCCGGGCCGCAGGCGCCGCTGGAGGCGATGCGGGCCGGGGTGGAGATCCTGCTCGCCGCCTGCACCGAGCGCGAGGTCCAGCAGATCGCCCTGCTCGATGGCCCGGCGGTGCTGGGCTGGGACCGCTGGCGGGAGATAGCCGCTCGCTACGGCCTCGGCCTGATCGAGGGCACCCTGCAGGCCGCGATCGACGCCGGGGAGGTCGCCGAGCAGCCGGTGCGGCCGCTCGCCCACGTGCTGATGGGGGCGCTCGACGAGGCGGCGATGCTGGTGGCCCGGGCGCAGGACCCGGAGGCGGCGCGGGCGGAGGTCGGCCGCACGATCGACACGTTGCTCGGCGCGCTCAGCTCTGCGGCGTCGGGGCGCGGGTGATCGACGGCGCCGGCTCCTCGATCTCGGTGCGGGCGACACGGCGGGACTCCTTCTGCGCGTACATCCGCACATCCGCGAGCTGCAGCGCCTCCAGCGGCGAACCCGCCTCCTCCGGGAGCGTCACCGCGCCCCATGAGGACGAGACCTCGACGCCCGCCTGCTTCTCCGTCAGGGCGGTGGCGGCGCGGCGGGTGAGCCCGGCGAGCTCCTGCGGCGGGCAGGTGGCGAGCACGCAGAACTCGTCGCCGCCGATCCGGTAGACCGAGCCAGCCTCGCCGACCGCCTTGCGCAGCTCCTCGCCGAGGCGGACGAGCAGATCGTCGCCGGCCGGGTGGCCGAAGGTGTCGTTGAACCGCTTGAAGCCGTTGAGGTCGAAGAGGAGCAGGGTCGCGGGCGCCTCGGCAGCGGCCCGCCGGCAGGCGGCCTCGAGGTCGACCTGCATGCCGCCGCGGTTGCCGAGCCCGGTGAGGGAGTCGGTCCGCACCTGCTCGAGCAGCCGTCCGTTCTCGTTGACGCTGAGCGCCAGGCGGACGATTACGGCCGCCATCGTCGCCGCCCAGAGCACCGCCGCCAGGCCGCTGGTCGAGCCGATGCTCTGCATCGCGAAAAGGCCGATCATCACCGCGGCGAAGACTGCCGGCACGGCCAGATCGCGCCACCCGCCACGCTCCTCCGTCGGCTGGATCGCCGCCACGCTCGGCAGCCAGAGAACGGAGCCGAGGATCGCCGCCGAGGTGAGATAGATCGGGTCGATCCAGTTGCCCGCCGGGATCACCCCGTCGGCCGACTGCAGCGTGTAGGCGACGTCGGCGATCACCTGGGCGCCGAGGCCGAGCAACAGCAGCGACCAGACGCGGCCCGGCCGCCAGCCGGCCAGGGCGATGACGCCGACGATCATCGCCAGCATCGCGATGTCCCCCAGTGGATAGGCGAGCGAGACGGCGACTTCGAGCGAGCTGCCCGCCGTGCGATCGGCGACGAAGTCGAAGATGAAGGCGGTGCCGAGCGCCGCCGTGCCGAGCGCGGCGATCGCCGCGTCGGTCCAGCGCCGCCAGTCGAGCTCGTGGGTGCGGGCGCGAGCGCGGACGAGGAGGGCGAGCCCGGTGTAGGCGAGCGGGTAGAAGCCGAGGTAGAAGGCGTCGGCCACGGAGGGGTACGGGGGTTCGGCGTTGCCGAGGATGTGCCAGGTCCAGTAGACCTCGCCCGCCGCCCAGGAGAGGATCGCGAGGCCGAGCATGCGCCAGCCGGCCCGCTCGCGCGGGACGACGCGCCCGCGCAGGAAGCAGGCGAGGCCGGCGGCGATCACCACCGCGTCGTAGAGCTGCCCGCCGGCGAGCTCGTCGAGCTGCTCGCCACCGAGTCCGAGCCAGTCGTGGAGGACGATCAGGCCGGTGACGCCGAAGAGGGTCGCCGCCAGGGCGGCGTATACCGCCCGCATGCGCGGCACGGCGGGGCCTGTCGCTCCGGTGGTTTGCACAACTGGACTATCGGCACCGGAGCCCGGTTCCCGTACCCCTGAACGAGCCGGTTTCGCCCGTGATCTAAACTGCGTTGACGATGAAGGCCGAGATCCATCCCGACTACGTCCTCGCCAACGTGCACTGCTCCTGCGGGAACCAGTTCTACACCCGCTCGACCAGGGATGACCTGCACGTCGAGCTCTGCTCGGAGTGCCACCCCTTCTACACGGGCAAGCAGAAGCTGGTCGACACCGGCGGTCGTGTCGAGCGCTTCCAGCGCCGTGCTGCCAAGCACGCCAAGGCCGGGCGCTCCTAGCGCTCGTGAGCGCGCCGCAGGGTCGCGTCCAGATCTGATCTCCCGCCCGTGAGCGGCGCGCAAACAACCGTGGATGCGAAGGGGGGCGCGGACCCGCTGCGCATGCCCGACGGCGCCCTGGTCGCGAAGCGCGACGCGCCGGTCGGCGGGCAGGCGGTGCTCGAGGGCGTGATGATGCGCGGCGTCTCGCTCTGGGCGGTCGCCGTCCGCGCCCCGGAGGGCCAGATCGAGCTCAGCTCCGAGCCGCTCGTCCCCTGGGCCCGGCGCCACCGCCTCTGGCGCCTGCCGGTGCTGCGGGGCGTCGTCGCCCTGGGCGAGTCGATGAAGATCGGCTTCAGGGCGCTTGCGATCTCCGCCAACGCCCAGCTCGAGGACGACGAGGAGGGCGAGGCCGAAGAGATCGGCGGCTGGGTCTGGGGCCTCACCATCGCCCTCTCGCTGGCCCTCGCCGTCGGCCTCTTCTTCGTCATCCCGGTCGGCCTCACCAGCCTGATCAAGGACCAGCTCGGCTCGCCCCTTCTCTTCTGGCTGGTCGAGGGGGTGCTGCGCACCGCGATCTTCATCGGCTACATCGTCGCGATCAGCCGCCTGCCGGACCTGCGGCGGGTGTTCGAGTACCACGGCGCAGAGCACAAGACGATCTCCTGCTACGAGGCCGAAGACGAGCTCGTCCCCGCGAGGGCGAAGCTCTACTCGCGGCTGCACCCGCGCTGCGGCACCAGCTTCCTGCTGATCGTGATGGTGATCGCGATCTTCGTCTTCGCGCCGATCGGGCTGCCCGCCTGGTACTGGCTGGTGGCATCTCGCATCCTCGGCATCCCGCTGATCGCCGGCCTCTCCTACGAGGTGATCAAGTGGGCCGGCAAGAACCGCCGCAAAGCCTGGGTGCGGGGCCTGATGTGGCCCGGCCTGATGCTCCAGAACCTGACCACGCGCGAGCCCGACGAAGAGCAGCTCACGGTGGCGATCGCCGCGCTCGAGCGCGTCCTCGAGGAGGAGACGCCGGGCGAGGGCCCGGAGTCGCCGATCGAGATCGTCGCCTAGCGGCCGGCCCGATCGCGCGACTATGTTGTGACCGTGTTCGAGTCCCTGGTCGAGCAGATCGAGTCGCGCTTCGCGGAGCTGGAGTCCCTGATGTCCGACCCGCAGGTGATCGGCGACCGCGAGCGCTACGCGGAGGTCGGGCGGGAGTACCGCGAGCTGCAGCCGGCCAGCGCCCTGGTCTCCGAGTGGCGGACCCTGAAGGACGACCTCGAAGGCGCCCGGGAGCTGCTCGCCGAGGACGGCGACGACCCCGAGCTGAAGGCGCTCGCCGAGGAGGCGCCGGCGCGGCTGCAGGCGCTCGAAGAGGAGATTCGGCTGGCGATGGTCGAGCGCGATCCCAACGACGACAAGAACGTGCTGGTCGAGATCCGCGCCGGGACCGGGGGGGACGAGGCGGCCCTGTTCGCCGGCGATCTGCACAAGATGCTCACCCGCTATGCGGAGGAGCGCGGCTTCGCGACCGAGGCCCTCTCGCAGTCGGCCGCCGAGGTCGGCGGCTTCAAGGAGGTGACCTTCGCCGTCAAGGGCGAGGGGGCGTACTCGATCTTCAAGTTCGAGGGGGGCACGCACCGGGTGCAGCGGGTGCCGGAGACCGAGTCCCAGGGGCGCATCCACACCTCGACGGCGACGGTCGCGGTGCTGCCGGAGGCCGAGGAGGTCGACGTCCAGATCGACCAGAACGACCTGCAGATCGACGTCTACCGCTCCTCGGGGCCCGGGGGGCAGTCTGTCAACACGACCGACTCGGCGGTGCGCATCACCCACAGGCCGAGCGGGGTGGTCGTCTCGATGCAGGACGAGAAGTCCCAGCTCCAGAACAAGGACAAGGCGATGCGCGTGCTGCGCGCGCGCCTGCTCGAGCGCGAGCTCGCCGAGCAGCAGGCGAAGGTCGCCTCCGAGCGCAAGGCGCAGGTCGGCAGCGGCGAGCGCTCCGAGAAGGTGCGCACCTACAACTACCCCCAGGGACGGGTCACCGACCACCGCGTCAAGCTCACCTCGCACAACCTCGACGGCGTGCTGGGCGGCGACCTCGCCGAGTTCACCGACGCGCTCGCCGCCGAGGAGAAGCGCCAGAGGCTGGAGGCGGCCGCGGTCGGATGACGCAGGCGGCGGGGAGCGTTCGCGATGCGCTGAGCGCCGCCGTCGACGCGCTGCGGGCCGCCGGCGTCGCGAGCCCGCAGCTCGACGCGGAGCTGCTGCTCGCCGAGGCCAGCGGCCGCGGCCGCGCCGAGCTGGTCGCCGACGGCGGGGCCGACGTCACGGCGGCCGCCGGCCGCCGCTTCGGCGAGATGGTGCGGCGCAGGTTGCGGCGCGAGCCCGTCGCCTACATCCTCGGCCGCCGGGGCTTCCGCCGCATCGAGCTGGCGGTCGACGCCCGCGTGCTGATACCCCGCCCCGAGAGCGAGCTGCTGGTCGAGCTGGCGCTGGAGCTGCGGCCCCGCGCCTTGCTCGACGTCGGCACCGGCTCCGGCGCGATCGCGCTCGCCGTCGCCGACGAGCTCCCCGGCTGCGAGGTCGTCGGCACCGACACTTCGCCGGCTGCGCTCGAGGCGGCACGCGCGAACGCCCGCAGCCTGGGCCTCGCCGACCGCGCCCGCTTCCTCGAAGGCACGCTTCCGGATGGGCCGGCCGCCGGGCCCGGGTTCGACCTGGTCGTCGCCAACCTGCCCTATGTCGCTGAACGCGACTGGCCGGCGTTGGAGCCCGAGGTCACCCAATGGGAGCCGCGCGAGGCTCTGCTCGCCGGGCCCGACGGCCTCGACGCTATCCGCGCCTTCACCGCGACGGTGCGCGAACGCATCTCTTCCCGCATGGCGGGAACCAATGCGTTCGCGGCGGTCGGGCTGGAGGTGGGCGAGGGGCAGGCGGGCACGGTCGGAGGGCTGCTGCGCGAGGCGGGCTTCGCCGAGATCGAGACACGGCCCGACCTGGCCGGGATCGAGCGGGTCGTGGTGGGCTGCCGATGAGGGTCGGGGACGGGCGGTGAGCGAGATCGTCTCGGTCGGGATCGACGGGGCGGCGGCGGCCCGCTCGGCGCTGGAGCGCTGCGTGGCCGGTGGCGGCGTCGCCGTCTTCCCCGCCGACGGGCTCTACGGCCTCGCCTGCGACCCGCTCGACGCGGCGGCGATCGAGCGCCTGTACCGGATCAAGGGCCGCGACGACGGCCGGCCCTCGGCCATCCTCTACTTCTCGCCGCTGGCGATGCGCGAGCTGCTCGAGAGCCTTGGGCCACGCACCGCCGAGGTCGCGGGCGCGCTGCTGCCGGGCCCGGTGACGCTGGTCGTCGCCAACCCCGGCCGCCGCTACCCGCTCGCCTGCCGCGAGGACCCCGAGCGCCTCGGGCTGCGGCTGATCGGCGGCCCGCTGGCGGGCGCGATGTGCCCCCTCTTCCAGACCTCGGCCAACCTCAGCGGCGGGCCGGCGCCCTCCGTCCTCGACCAGGTCCCGGCGGCGATCGCCGAGGCGGTCGACCTCGCCATCGACGGCGGCCCGCTTACCGGCCTGCCGTCCACCGTGGTCGACGTCTCCGCGATCGAGGAGGGCGGCGCCTGGGAGGTCCTCCGCGAGGGCGGCCTCTCGGCGGGCGACCTCGCCGCACGGATGGCCGCGATCTCGCCCTGACCGCGGGCCGATCGGCCGCGCCCTCAGCAGCGTTGGGGGCCCGGGCGGTACGGGAGGCGGACGATCCGCACCGAGCGGTTGTTGCGCTCGTTCGACTCGTAGAGCAGATTGAGCGGGTCGACCCGCATCACGAACGCGTAGCAGCCCCGCAGCCCGGCGACGCCGACCCACTGGCGATCGTAGTCGGAGGGGTAGATGTCGGACCAGCCGACCGAGGTCCCGAGCCGCAGCCGTCTGCGACCCGGGTCCTGGCTGCACGCCGGGTAGACGCGCCGGCGCGGCGACCGCCCCATCGGCCGTGTTCGCTCGAGGTCGCGGAAGCAGTAGAAGACCTTCGGGCCCGCGCGCAGCCGCCGCAGCGGCCTGCGGCGCACGTCCAACGACCAGATCTCCATGCTCAGCGGGTTCTGGACTTTCCAGTAGGAGCCGCCCCACCTGCGGCCGACGAAATAGAAGTGGAGCATCGCCTCGGTGCGGAAGACCCGCACCCCGCCGCCGACCCGGTAGATCGCCTGGTTGACGCGCATCCAGTTGCGCCTGTACCTGCGGCCGCGCAGCTCGATCGGCCCGCGCCCTCGCGAGCGGATGTCGTTGGCCGCGTGCAGCAGCGCACCGCGCCCGCCGGCGTAGTACGCCGAGCCAGGCCCGCGCCGGCCGCGGTGCTCGACGTAGAGGTTCGCCGCCGGCCCGACCCGCAGGTCGGGGCAGAGCAGCCGGCGGGACCCCGGGCCGCCGCACGGGTTGTCGGGGCGCGGCGGCGCCGGGCGGGCCGAGCCGGCGACCGGGAAGGCGACCAGGGCGCAGAGCCCCGCGATGGCGATCGGAACGCGCACTCTCACGGCCGCAGCGTATCCCGGCCCGTTGGTATCGTCGGCGGCATCGTGAGTGAGCTTCCAGAGAACCTCCAGAGCGCGCCGCTGGGCGAGGTCGACCCCGAGATCGCCGCGGTGCTCGAGGCCGAGCTGCGCCGTCAGCAGGGCACCCTGGAGATGATCGCCTCCGAGAACTTCGTCCCGCAGGCGGTGCTCGACGCGGTCGGGTCGGTGCTCACCAACAAGTACGCGGAGGGCTACCCGGGCCGCCGCTACTACGGCGGCTGCGAGGAGGTCGACGTCGCCGAGCAGCTGGCGATCGACCGCGCCAGGGATCTGTTCGGCGCGGAGCACGCGAACGTGCAGCCGCATGCCGGCGCCCAGGCCAACAACGCCGCCTACATGGCCCTGATCGAGCCCGGCGACACGATCATGGGAATGGCGCTCGACCACGGCGGCCACCTCACCCATGGGATGAAGCTGAACGTCTCGGGGAAGCTCTACGAGGTGGTCGCCTACCACGTCCGCCGGGACGACCTGCGCGTCGACATGGACGAGGTCGCGCGGCTCGCCGAGGAGCACAGGCCGAAGCTGATCGTCGCCGGCTGGTCCGCCTACCCGCGGCAGCTCGACTTCGCCGCCTTCCGCGAGATCGCCGACTCGGTCGGCGCAAAGCTGATGGTCGACATGGCCCATTTCGCCGGGCTGGTCGCGGCCGGCGAGCACCCCAACCCGGTGCCCCACGCCGACGTGGTGACGACGACGATCCACAAGACGCTCTGCGGCCCGCGCAGCGGCATGATCCTCTGCCGCTCCGAGCACGCGCAGGCGATCGACAAAGCGGTCTTCCCCGGCCAGCAGGGAGGCCCGCTGATGCACACGATCGCCGCCAAGGCTGTCGCCCTGCGGATCGCTGCGAGCGAGCCGTTCCGGGCCCGCCAGCGGCAGACGATCGTCAACGCCCAGGCCTTTGCCGAGGGGCTGGAAGCGGGCGGCGTGCCGGTTCTCACCGGCGGCACCGACGTCCACCTCGTGCTCGTCGACCTGACGCCATCGGGCCTCGACGGCCAGACCGCGGAGGATCGGCTGGAGGCGGTCGGCATCACCGTCAACCGCAACGCGATCCCCTTCGACGAGCGCCCGCCGATGAACCCCTCGGGTCTGCGCATCGGCACGCCGGCGCTGACCACCCGCGGCCTCGTCGGGGACGACATGCGCGAGATCGCCGAGGTGATCGCGGTCGCCCTCTCCGACGACTTCGAGTCCCAGAAGGGCGCTCTCGCCGAGCGCACCCGCGCCCTCATGGACCGCTACCCGCTCTATTCCCAGCTCTCAGCCGCCACGGTCTAGGTGGCCGCGGGGGCGCCTCGCCGGTAGCCCAACACCCGCCTGCGGCGGGTGTGACGACGAGCCCCCTTCGGGGGCAGGGCATCACTCCGCGGTGCCGAGGGGAGGCTCCGGCGAGGCACCCCCGCGACCACCCGACCGCGAGGCGACGTGACCTGTGCATCAGCGAAGATCGGCCAATGAAGGTATGGGTTGACTGCACCGCCGCGGCGCACCCTCTTGTGCTGAGGCCGATCGTCGAGCGCCTGGAAGAGCGCGGGGACGAGGTGTTCGTGACCGCGCGCGAGTACGGGCAGACACAGGGGGTACTCGAGCGACTGGGTATTCCCTACACCTCCGTGGGCAGCCATGCGGGCGCCTCCACGCTCGCCAAGGTCGCGGCGGGGGCCGGGCGCTCCACCGGGTTGGCGAGGCTGGTCTGGGAGCGCCGGCCGGACCTGGCGATCGCACACGGCTCGGTCGACCTGGCGGTCGTCTCGGCCCTCTTCCGGATCCCTTCGGCGCAGATGCAGGACTACGAGTTCGCCGGGCTGCAGCGCAGGGTCAGCTTCCGGGTCGCGAAGCGCGTCCTCGTTCCCGACTCGATCCCCCTCGACCGGCTGCGCAGGCTGGGCGCCCGGGAGCGCAAGCTGGTCCGCTTCCCGGGTCTCAAGGAGGAGTACTACCTGGCCGGGTTCGAGCCCGACCCGGCGGTCCTCGACGAGCTCGGCCTCGACCGCGAGAAGGTGCTGGTCGTCGTCCGGCCACCGCCGGAGACCTCCGCCTACCACGCCCGCAACGACCTCTACGGCGCGACGATTCGCCGCCTCGCCGAGGAGCCGGGCGCCCAGGCCGTGATCGTTCCGCGCACCGAGGCGCAGAGCGAGGAGGCCCGGGCGATCGGCGCCGCCAACCTGATCGTCCCGGCGCGCGCGATCGACGCCCAGAGCCTGATCGCCCATGCCGACCTCGTGGTCAGCGCCGGTGGCACGATGAACCGCGAGGCGGTGGCCCTCGGCACGCCCGTCTTCACGACCTTCTCCGGCCGGATGGGGGGCGTCGACGAGGAGCTGATCGCCTCCGGCCGCCTGCGGGTGCTCGACGACCCCGCCTCCCTCGAGCTGCGCAAGCGCGAGACGCCGGTCGGGGTCCTTCATCCACGCGACGCGACCGTCCTGGTCGAGGGCGCGCTCGGGGCTGTCGAGGGCGTCGATTAGCGTTTCCGTCGGGGCACCCGCAATGGACCCGACGACAACCGACGCAGTCCTCGCCTTCCTCGCGGCCGCCGCGATCGCCTGGCTGCTCGTCCCCTACGCCGAGCGCCTCGCCCTCGCGATCGGCGCAATCGACCCGCCCAAGGAGCGCGGCCTGCACGATCGCCCGATGCCGCGCCTCTCGGGCCTGGCGATCTTCGCCGGGATCGAGGTCGCCGGCTGGGTCTTCCTGCCCGCCGATGGCGAGACCCGCTCGATCCTGATCGGCGCCGCCGCGATCGCCGCGGTCGGCGTCGTCGACGACGTTCGCCACCTGCCGGCGCTGCCGAAGCTGATCGGGCAGATCGCCGCGGCGACGATCCCTGTGATCGGCGGCGTCCGCATCGACAACCTGACCCTGCCCTTCGTGGGCGGCTTCGAGCTCGGCTGGCTCGCCTATCCGCTGACGGTGATCGGGATCGTCGCCGTCGTCAACGTGATCAACTTCATCGACGGCATCGACGGCCTCGCCGCCGGCGTCTGCACGATCGCCGCGGTCGCCCTGGCGGTGATTGCCCTCTCCCTCGACCGCAACGCGGCCGGCGTGCTGGCGGCGCTTACCGCCGGCGGCGCGCTCGGCTTCCTCCGCCACGGCTTCCCGCCCGCCTCGAGCTTCATGGGCGACACCGGCTCCAACCTGCTCGGGTACCTGCTGGCGATCGCCTCGGTGCAGGGGGCCCTGAAGACGAACGCCGTCGTCGCCCTCGTCTTCCCCCTGGTCGTGCTCGCCGTGCCGATCCTCGACACCGGCTTCGTCATCGCCAAGCGGCTCAAATACCGGCAGCCGATCTACCAGGCCGACAGCTGGCACTTCCATCACAGGATGGCCAACATCGGCTTCTCCCAGCGGCGCACGCTGGCCTACCTCTACGGGTGGACGCTGGTCCTCGCCGGCCTTGCCCTGGCTCTGCGATTCGTCCCCTACAGCGACGACCACGGCCACTTCGACGCGCTCTGGACCGCGGTGATGATCGCCTGCGGGGTCGTCGCCGTCGCCTCCAGCATCTATCTGATCTACGTGCTCGAGATCCTCAAGCTGCGGCGCGGCAGGCTCAACCCGGAGACCGGCGAGTTCGAGGCGATCGAGCTGGAGGACGCTAGTAACAGGTCGTGACAAACCTCACGAATCCGCTCTAGAAAGCCGAACGACGGCCCTTTCGGATATAGTCGCTGATCCGCCCGGTCCCGCCGGGATCGGCGGATTTTATGTCTCCTCCCAAGTACGTCGACCTACTGGTCCTGGCAGCCGCGCTCGCGGTTTTCGTGCTGGGTGGACTGCCGATCGTCGGCTACGCGGCCGGCGCCGCGGCCTGGCTCGCGCAGCGCGGGATCCAGACGCTCGCCGGTAGGCGCGCCGCCGCCGAGCTCGCCGCGGGCGAGCGCCAGCGGGCGATGGGCGTGGTCGCCGCCACGACCCTGGGCCGCGTCTGGCTGATGGCGACGGCGGTCCTGCTCACGGGCCTGCTCGCCGAGCGCCAGGACGGCCTCGCCGCCGCGCTCCTGCTCGTCGTCCTCTTCACCGTCTCCTTCGCCGCCCAGGGGATCGCCCACCTGTTCGAGCCCGAAGGGGAGGGGGCACGGTGAGCGCCGAGCCGGCGAAGAGCGGGCTGAGCACGAAGTCGAAGGCCCTGATCGGGCTCGGCGTCTACCTGGCGATCGCGATCCTGATGATGCTGGTCTTCGGCAGCTCAGGCAAGAACGAAGAGTTCCAGCCCCAGAACGAGTTCAAGCTCGAACCTTGGATCTCCCTCGAAATCGGCGGCGTCGACATGAGCGTCAACAAGGCGGTCCTCTACCTGGTGCTGGCCAGCGCTTTGACTGTCGGCACGATGGTCTGGATCTCGCGCCGGATGCAGCAGAAGCCGAACCGGATCCAGACCGCGGTCGAGGTCGCCTACGACCTGACCAAGAACACGATCGCCGGCGGCAGCCTCGACACGAAGATGGCGGCCCGCTGGTTCCCCTTCCTCGCCGCGCTCTTCTTCTGGATCTGGTTCTCGAACATGATCGGCTTCCTGCCCCTGCCGACCAACACCGAGCACACGGTCGACATATTCGGGGCGGAAATCCCGTCGTTCGCGATCTACGCGGCGACTGCCAACCTCTCGATCCCGCTGGTCCTGACCCTGGTCGTCTGGGTCTCCTACCACGTCGAAGGCGTGCGCGACAAGGGCGTCGTCAGGTACCTGGCCAGCTGGCTGCCGCCCGGCCTCGAGGAGATGAACCCGATCGCCAAGGGCTTCATCTTCGTGATCGAGGCGATCTCCCACTTCGCCCGCCTGATCTCGCTCTCGGTGCGGCTCTTCGCCAATATCCTCGCCGGCCACCTGTTGCTGCTCTTCATGGGCGGCGGGCTCGCCGTCCTGCTCGGGATCGCGGCGCTCGGCGCGCTGACCTTTCCCCTCGCCTTCTTCTTCTTCATCCTCGAGGTCGGCCTTATCGCGACTCTCCAGGCATTTATCTTCTCGACCCTCACCGCGATCTACCTCGGCGGAGCTACCTCCGCCAGTCACTAGAAAAGGAGAGCTGTTTAATGGATCTGTCCCCAGTTGCCGCCGCGATCTCAGACGAAGGGATCGAATCCGCCGGCAGGGCGATCGCCCTCGGTGTCGGAGCCGGGCTCGGCTCGATCGGCGCCGGCATCGGCATCGGCTTCATCTTCGGCAAGGAGATCGAGTCGGTCGCCCGCCAGCCGGAGATGAAAGACGAGCTGCAGAGCATCCGCTGGCTCGGCTTCGCGCTTACCGAGGCCGTCGCCTTCTACACGTTCATCTTCGGCCTGATCGCCTTCTTCCTCTAGGCCGGCCGCGTGGAGCTCTTCAGCGCAATATCGGGCCTTCTCCCACTCGCGGCCGAGGCTGCGGAAGAGGAAGGCGGCAGCTTCCTGGTCTCGCCGGGCCTCGGCCTGATGATCTGGACGCTGGTCCTCTTCCTCTTCACGATGTGGGTGTTGAGCAAGGTCGCCTTCCCGAAAATCCAGGAGGCCCTCGACAAGCGGGCGAAGACGATCGCGGAGTCGATCGAGGCGGCCGAACGGCAGCGCAAGGAGTCCGACGAGCTGCTCGAGGAGTACCGCGGACGCCTCTCCGAGGCGCGCGAGCAGGCCGACGACATCATGGCCCGGGCACGCAAGGCCGCCGAGACGATGGAGGCCGAGGCCACGGCCGAGGGCAAGGAGAAGCGCGGGGAGCTGGTCGCCCAGGCGAAGCGCGACATCGAAGCGGAGACGCGGCGCTCGCTGCAGCAGATTCGCAGGGAGGTCGCCGACCTGACCGTGCTCGCCACCGAGAAGGTCACCCGCAAGTCGCTCAGCGCCGAGGACCAGCAGCGCCTGGTCGAGGAGGCGCTCAGCGAGGTCGACTTCAGCACTCTCTCGGGGGCGGAGAGCGACTAGCCATGCCGGAGGTCGCGCGCCTATACGCCGAATCCCTCTTCGACGTCGCCAAGGAGAGGGGCAAGCTCGACGCGGTCGGGGCCGAGCTCGGAGAGTTCGCCGACGCCGTCGATCGCGAGCGTGACCTGCAGGTCTTCCTCTTCAGCCCCTACTTCTCCTCGGCGGAGAAGAAGGAGGGGCTGAGGAAGACGGTGAGCGGCGCCGACGACGAGCTCCTCAACTTCCTCGAGTTGCTGATCGAGAAGCAGCGGATGAGGGAGGTCTTCCGCATCCGCAGCAGCTTCGACCAGCTCTGGAAGCAGGAGAACCGGCGTCTCGACGTGACCGTGACCAGCGCAGTCGAGCTCGACCCGGCGGTCGTCGAGAAGGTCGGCTCGGAGGTCGAGCGGCAGACCGGCCAGACGGTGGAGCTTGCCAGCAGCGTCGACGCCGAGATCCTCGGCGGCATGGTTCTGCAGGTCGGCAACATGGTCCTCGACGCGAGCATCCGCAATCGCTTGGAGAAACTTCGAAAGAGCGTCGCGCAGGCGGCGCACTAGGGGGAGCAGGAAGAGAAATGGAGATCAAGCCGGACGAGATCGCATCGATCCTCAGAGAACGGATCGAGGGAATGGACACGGCGAGCGCCGACCTCGCCGAGGTCGGCACGGTGCTGTCGGTGGCGGACGGGATCGCCCGCATCCATGGCCTCGACGACTGCATGGCGCTCGAGATGCTGGAGCTTCCGCACGGCGTCACCGGGCTCGCCCTCAACCTCGAGGCCGACAACGTCGGCGCCGTGCTCTTTGGCGAGTGGGACAAGATCGTCGAGGGGGACACGGTCAAGCGCACCGGGCACCTGCTGCGGATCCCGGTCGGCGACGAGCTGCTCGGCCGCCTGGTCGACCCGCTCGGGCGGCCGCTGGACGACAAGGGCGAGATCGGCACCACGCAGACCCGCCCGGCTGAGTTCAAAGCCCCCGGCGTGGTCGAGCGCCAGCCGGTCACGGAGCCGGTTCAGACCGGGCTGATGTCGATCGACGGGATGATCCCGATCGGCCGCGGCCAGCGAGAGCTGGTGATCGGCGACCGCCAGACCGGCAAGACGGCGATCGCGATCGACACGATCATCAACAACCGCGACAAGGACATGATCTGCATCTACGTCGCGATCGGCCAGCGGATGTCGACGGTCGTGCAGCTCAAGGAGGTGCTCGAGGAGAACGGCGCGATGGAGAACACGATCATCGTCGCCGCCCCCGCCGACGAGGCGGCGCCGATCAAGTTCATCGCCCCCTACGCGGGCTGCGCCATGGGCGAGCACTTCCTCTACAACGGCAAGGCCGCGCTCTGCGTCTACGACGACCTCACCAAACACGCTTATGCGTATCGCCAAATGTCACTATTGCTGCGCCGTCCGCCCGGCCGCGAGGCCTACCCGGGCGACGTCTTCTACCTGCACTCGCGGCTGCTCGAGCGGGCGGTGAAACTGAGCGACGACCTGGGCGGCGGCTCGCTGACCGCGCTGCCGATCATCGAGACCCAGGCCTCCGACGTCTCCGCCTACATCCCGACCAACGTGATCTCGATCACCGACGGCCAGATCTTCCTCGAGTCCGACCTCTTCAACTCGGGCGTGCGGCCGGCGATCAACGTCGGCATCTCGGTCTCCCGGGTGGGCGGCAACGCGCAGACCAAGGCGATGAAGAAGGTCGCCGGCAAGCTGCGCCTCGACCTCTCCCAGTACCGCGACCTTGAGGCCTTCGCCCAGTTCGGCTCCGAGCTCGACCCGGAGACCCAGAAAACGCTGAACCGCGGCGAACGGCTGGTCGAGATGCTCAAGCAGAAGGAGCGCGAGCCGCTCGAGGTCGCCGACCAGGTGGCCGCGATCTACTCGGGCACGGGCGGCTATCTCGACCGGGTCAAGGTCGAACGGGTCGGCGAGTTCCTGCGCGACCTGAGGATCAGGCTGCGCGCCGAGAAGGCAGAGCTGCTCGGCCGGATCGGTGAGACGGGCAAGCTCGAGGAGGCCGACGAGGAGGAGCTGGGCAAGGCGATCGCCGAGTTCGTCGATGACTTCGGCGCCGACTTCGACGAGCATGGCGACCCGATCGAGGCGGGCGAGTCCGACCGCATCAAGTCAGCCGAGGAGCGCAACGCTCCCGCTCGCGAGGAGGTGTCGGTCTGACGGATGCGCGCAGGGAGCCCCGATCGGGGGCGCCTGCGGGCGAGGTTTTCGTTCTCGGCACCCCCGATCGGGGCTTCCGGGCGTAACCGCCGACTCGACTAGCTAGCCATGGCCTCGCAGAAGGACGTCAAGAGCCGCATCGCGTCGATCAAGAACATCAACAAGATCACGCGGGCGATGGAGATGGTCGCCGCCGCCCGGCTGCGGCGCGCCGAGCAGCGGATCGAGGCGCTGCGGCCCTACGCCGAGGGGATGCGGAAGCTGACCCGCCGCGCCGCGGAGCAGGCGGGCGGCATGCCGCGCGTGCCGGTCATGGTCGAGCGCGAGGAGGAGAAGCGGGTCGGGGTCGTGCTGATCACCGGCGACCGCGGGCTCGCCGGCGCCTTCAACACGAACATCATTCGCGACGGCATGCGCCTCGGCGCCGAGCTGCGCGAGCGGGGCGTCGAGGCGGACTTCTCCGCCGTCGGGCGCAAGGGCGTCTCCGCCCTCACCTTCCGCAAGCAGCAGCTGAGCAGCACCTACACGGGCTTCACCGACCGTCCCGGGTTCGCCAACGCGCGCGAGATCGGCGAGGAGCTGACCGCCCGCTACGTCGATGGGGAGGTCGACCGCGTGGAGCTGGTCTACAACCGCTACGTCTCGCCGCTGACCCAGCACGTCTGGCGCCAGACCCTGCTGCCGATGCAGCAGGCGGAGGTGATCGGCGAGGGCGCCGCCGCCGAGGACGCCGACGCCGAGGAGACCGAGATCGAGAGGGCGCACTCGGCGGCCCTCTGGGAATACGAGCCCGAGGCGGAGGAGCTGCTCGCCCGGCTGATCCCGGAGTACGTGAACATCTCCGTCTATCGGGCGCTGCTCGAGTCGGCCGCCTCCGAGCTGGGGGCGCGGATGACCGCGATGCGCAACGCGGCGGAGAACGCAGAGACGATGATGGACGACCTGACCCTGGAGATGAACCGGGCCAGGCAGGCGGAGATCACCCAGGAGATCCTCGAGGTCGTCGCCGGCGCCGAGGCGCTCGGATGAGCGCGGAGCGAGCAGGCGTCCATATCTGACATCCGCGCCGCCGGCGAAGCGCGAAATTTATGAAAGAACAAGAGGGAAAACCAAATGGCTGAGAGCGGTAGCAACGGAACCAACGTAGGACGAGTGGAGCAGGTGACCGGCGTGGTCGTCGACGTCGTCTTCTCCGAGCAGCTGCCCGAGATCTACTCGGCGCTGAAGATCGAGATGGCGGGCGACGAGGACCGCGAGGCGACGGAGCTGGTCTGCGAGGTGCAGCAGCACCTAGGGGACAACCGGGTGCGGGCGGTGGCGATGGACGCGACCGACGGCCTGCAGCGCGGCGACAAGGTGGTCGACACCGGCGCTCCGATCACCGTTCCGGTCGGCGACGCGACGCTGGGACGCATCTTCAACCTGCTCGGCGACCCGATCGACAAGGGCGAGGAGATCACGACCGGCGAGCGGTGGCCGATCCACCGGCCGGCCCCCGAAGCGTCGGACCTGGCGCCCACCCAGGAGATCCTCGAGACCGGGATCAAGGTCATCGACCTGCTCGCCCCCTACGCGAAAGGCGGCAAGGTCGGCCTCTTCGGAGGAGCCGGCGTCGGCAAGACCGTGCTGATCCAGGAGCTGATCCGCTCGATCGCCGAGGAGCACGAGGGCCTCTCGGCCTTCTGCGGCGTCGGCGAGCGCTCGCGAGAGGGGAACGACCTCTGGCTCGAGATGAAAGAGTCGGGCGTGATCGACAAAACGATGCTCGTCTTCGGCCAGATGAACGAGCCGCCGGGTGCCCGGCTTCGCGTCGCCCTCTCCGGGCTGACGATGGCCGAGTACTACCGCGAGCAGGGCGGCCAGGACGTGCTGCTCTTCATCGACAACATCTTCCGCTTCGTCCAGGCGGGCTCCGAGGTCTCGGCGCTGCTGGGGCGGATGCCGTCGGCGGTCGGCTACCAGCCGACGCTGGAGACCGAGATGGGAGAACTGCAGGAGCGGATCACCTCGACCGAGCGCGGGTCGGTGACCTCGGTGCAGGCCGTCTACGTGCCCGCCGACGACTTCACCGACCCGGCGCCGGCCTCGGTGTTCGCCCACCTCAACGCGACCACGGCCCTCTCGCGGGCGATCTCCGAGAAAGGGATCTACCCGGCCGTCGACCCGCTCGACTCGACCTCGACGATCCTCAAGCCGGACGTCGTCGGCGAGGAGCACTACCGCACGGCGACCGAGGTCCAGGAGGTCCTGCAGCGCTACAAGGAGCTCCAGGACATCATCGCGATCCTCGGCATCGACGAGCTCTCCGACGAGGACAAGCAGACGGTCTCGCGGGCGCGCAAGATCGAGCGCTTCCTCTCGCAGCCGTTCTTCGTAGCCGAGCAGTTCACCGGCCGCAGCGGCGAGTTCGTGCCGGTCACCGAGACCGTGCGTGGCTTCCGCGAGATCCTCGACGGCGAGCACGACGACCTGCCCGAGGGCGCCTTCTACATGCAGGGCTCGATCGATCAGGTCACCGAGAACGCCGGCGCTTCCAAGGAATAGGCCGAGCCGCGTGAGGCGACAGGGCATCTCTGGTTCACTTGGGGCCGAGCGAGGGCGAGGTTTCCATGTCTGAGAGCAAATTCGCGGTCGAGGTCCTAACCCCGGAGGGCGAGGTCTTCAGCGGCGAGGTGCGCCAGGTCTCGACCAGGACCTCGGTCGGCGAGATCGGCATCCTCGCCAACCACGCCCCGCTGCTGGCCTCCCTGATGCCCGCCGAGCTGCGCCTCCATCTGAGCGACTCGGAGACGAGGCGCTTCGCCCAGGCCCACGGATGGCTGCAGGTGTTCGGCAACCACGCCCGCCTGCTGCTCGAGGAGGCGATCGACCCGGGCGAGCTCGACACCGCGTCGCTCAGGGAGCAGCTGGCCGACGCCGAGCGGCGCTTCACCGACGCCGAGGAGGGCAGCGGGGCCCGCGGCCGCGCGGCGAAAGACCGCGAACGGGCGGAAGCCTTCCTGGCGATCGCCCAGTGAGCGAAGAGCTCGTCGCCCTCGCCACCCGGCTGATCGGCTACGAGACCCATCAGCCGGAGTCGGTCACCGAGGCCGCCGGGTTCGTCAAGGGCTGGCTCGAGGCGCGCGGGATAGAGGCGGTCGAGGACGAGGTCCGCGGGCTGCCCGTGCTGAGGGCCGAGGTCGGCCCCGAGAGCGCGCCCACGGTCGTCCTCCACGGCCATCTCGATGTGGTCCCGGGCCTGCCCGGCCAGTTCGATCCCCGGGTCGAGGGCGAGCGGCTCCTCGGTCGCGGCGCCTACGACATGAAGGGGGCGCTGGCGGCGATGCTGCTGACCACGGCCGCGATGCGCGACCAGGACCGGGTGCGGGTGCGGCTCGGGATCGTCGGAGACGAGGAGTCCGAGGAGGAAAGCGAGCGCGGCAGCGACCATCTCGTCGACGGCGGCTTCGTCGGCGACTTCGCGATCACCGGCGAGCCCACCGACCTGCAGATCGGAGTCGAGGCCAAGGGCGTGCTCGCCCTGCGACTCGAGGTCGGCGGCGTCGCCGCCCACGGGGCGACGCCCTGGCTGGGAGACAACGCGGTGCTGAAGGCACACGACGTTTTCCGCAGCATCGAGTCGCTACCGTTTGCCCGACAGAGCTCGGAGCTGTTCGACCGCCCCTCGATCAACCTCGGCCGGATCCTCGGAGGCGACGCGCTCAACAAGGTTCCCGACCGATGTGCGATCGACGTCGACATCCGCTATCTCCCCGAACAGGACCCCGCGACCGTGCTCGAGCAGGTGCGCGGCATCCCGGACGCCTCGGTGGAGACACTGTTCAGCAGGCCGCCGGCGGTCGTCGACCGCCACTCCCCCTTCGTGCGGGCCCTAGGCGACGCGGCCCGGGAGCATCACGAGGGGGAGCCGATGAGCGTCGGGCGCGACGGCGCATCCGACGCGGTGTCGTTCCTGCGCGTCGGCGTTCCGGCGGTCGAGTTCGGGCCGGTCGGGGGCGGCCATCACGGCCCGGAGGAGTGGGTCTCGGTGCCGTCGCTGGAGGTGTACAGGCAGACCCTCGAAACGTTCCTGCGCTCGCTTGCCGACCGCGTCGAGGGCTGAGCGATGGTTGAGCCCGTCTTTCCCAAACCGCCCCCCGAGGGCGACGGCACCGAGGCGCCGAAGCCGAAGCGCTTCTGGTGGCGGTTCGTGCTCGGGTCATTCCTGATCGTCGCCGCGACCGCCGGCGCCACCGCGGTCAGCGGGATCGTCTTCTTCAACGATCTCGCGGACGCGCTCTCCCACAACCATCGCTACCGCAAGCTCGAGCGGCTGCTGGCCAACGTCGACGGCGGCGAACCGGAGAACATCCTCATCCTCGGCTCCGACAAGCGCGCCAACGAACCCGGCGACCCGGGCAGGTCCGACACGACGATGCTGCTGCGCCTCGATCCCGACCGCAACGCGATCGCGCTGATGTCGATCCCGCGCGACCTCAAGGTCGAAATCCCCGGCTACGGGACGGAAAAGTTCAACGGCGCCTACACCTACGGCGGCCCGAAACTGACCCTGAGGGTCGTCAAGGAACTGACCGGGCTGCCGATCAACCACGTCGTCAACGTCGACTTCCTCGGCTTCGTCCGCGCCGTCTACGCGATCGGCTGCGTCTACGTCGACGTCGACCGGCGCTACTACCACTCCAACGAGGGGGTGCCGTTCTCCGAGCAGTACGCGGAAATCAACGTCAAGCCCGGCTATCAGCTGATGTGCGGGAAAAAGGCGCTGCAGTACGTCCGCTACCGCCACACGGACACGGACCTGGTCCGCGCCGCCCGCCAGCAGGACTTCCTCAGCGCCGCCCGCCAGGGCGTCCCGATCGGGGACCTCTTCTTCAACCGCGACCAGCTGCTCGACATCTTCACCGAATACACCACCTCCGACATCAGCGACGGAGAGACGATGCTGGAAGTGCTGAAGCTGTTCATCGACTCGCGCAACGCCGAGATCAAAGAGGTCCACTTTCCGGCGGAACTGGGTCCCAGCTACGTCTACGCGTCGCCGGCGGCGATCGAAGGCGCGGTCGCCCGGTTCCTCGGGATCGAAGCGAGCAGCGGCGCGCGCGGCTCGCTCGAAGACCTGGACGAGAAGAGAACCAAGAAGTCGAAGAAGAAGAAGAAGGCGAAGAAGAGCCGCAAGAAGAAGAAGCAGCGGAAGAAGCCGCGGGTCGCCGCGCCCAAGCCGCCGGGCAGCGACGAACTCGTCCCCGCCCGGGAAGCGGGCGAGCTGGAGGCCCGGATCGTCGCCCGCAAGGTCGGCGGCGGCTTCCCGGTCTTCTACCCGACCCGGCTGCCATCGGGCGCCGCCTATGTCGAAAGCAACCCGTACCTGCACGTGCAGGACCCGCGCGTCTACCACTTCAAGGACACCGGCGGGTCCCGCCATTCGGCCTACCGGATGGTGCTCAACGTCGACCTCTCCGACGGCACCCACTATTTCGGGGTGCAGGGCGTCCGCGGCTGGCCGGACCCGCCGATCCTCAGCGACCCGAGCGAAATGCGGACGATCCACGGGCGCGAGTACGAGATCTTCGTCGATGGAGATCGGGTCGATCTGGTCGCCTGGCGCCGCGGGGAGAACAGCTACTGGATCGCCAACGACCTGCTCAACACGCTCAGCAACGACCAGATGCTCGGTATGGCACGCTCCGCCGACGTGATCGTGCCCAACCCCAAGCCGAGGAAGAGGAAGGTGGCCGGTGGCGGCGCCGCGTGAGCCGATCGGCGTGATCGGCGTGGGCTGGGTCGGCCTGGTCACGGCGGCCTGCTTCGCCGAGCTCGGCCACCCGGTCTTCGCGCGCGACATCCTCGCCGAGAAGGTCGAGGGGCTGCGGAGGGGGGAGACGACGATCCACGAGCCCGGCCTCGACGAGCTTCTCGCCGGCAACGCCGAGCGGCTCACCTTCACGGCCGATCTGCAGGAGGTCCTCGACGCGGCCCGGCTGCTCTTCGTCTGCGTCGACACGCCGCCGAGCCCGTCCGGCGACGCCGACCTCTCGCGGGTCCGCGCCGTGGTCGAGGGGCTGGGCGCAGGCGACCACGTCCTGATCATGAAGAGCACCGTTCCGGCGGGGACGGGCGCCGCGATCGAGCGCGACCTCGGCGACGGGATCGCCTACGTCTCCTGCCCCGAGTTCCTCAAGGAGGGCTCCGCCGTCGAGGACTTCATGAACCCCGACCGGGTCGTCGTCGGCGCCGGCGAGCACGCCGCCGAGGCCGGCGACGCGGTGGCGGCGCTCTACGAGCCGCTGGGGGCCGAGATCGTCCGCACCGACGTCGCCAGCGCGGAGATGATCAAGCTCGCCTCGAACGCGTTCCTCGCGACCAAGATCTCCTTCGTCAACGAGATCGCAAACGTCTGCGAGGAGGTCGGCGCCGACGTCGCCGAGGTCGCCCGCGGGATGGGGCTCGACGAGAGGATCGGGCCCGCATTCCTGCGCGCCGGGATCGGCTATGGCGGCAGCTGCTTCCCGAAGGACGTCAGCGCCCTGAAGATGCTGGCCGGCAACACCGGCTACCACTTCCAGCTGCTCAACGCGGTGATCGAGGTCAACGAGCTGCAGAAGCGCCGCGTCGTCGGCAAGCTCCAGAAGCACCTCGGCTCGCTGCTCGGCCGCCGGATCGCCCTCCTCGGCCTCGCCTTCAAGCCGGACACCGACGACATGCGCGAAGCGTCGAGCCTGGTGCTCGCGGCGCGGCTCGTGGGGGAGGGCGCGGAGGTCGTCGCCTACGACCCCGTCGCGGCGGACCGGGCCCGGGAGCTGCTGGGTTCGGTGGAGCTCGCGGGCTCCGCCCTCGAGGCGGTCGAGGGGGCCGACGCCGCGGTGCTCGTCACCGAGTGGCCGGAGTTCGCCGACCTCGACTGGGCCTCGGTGGCGGCGGCGATGGCCAGGCCGCTGATCGTCGACGGGCGCAACTTCCTCGACGCAGATCGGCTGCGCGCCGCCGGGTTCGCCTACGAGGGGATCGGGCGGGCGGTCGAGGCAACTCCGTCGCCCGCCGCCGACTGAGCGATGCAGGCGATAGTCCTAGTCGGCGGCGAGGGCACACGGCTGAGGCCGTTGACCGAGTCGGTCCCGAAGCCGGCGCTGACCCTTGTCGACCGCCCCTTCCTCGCCCACATGGTGGACTGGCTGGCCGGCCACGGCGTCGATGAGGTGATCCTCGCCTGCGGCTTCCTCCCCGACGTGCTGCGCCAGGTTCTCGGCGAGGGCGAGCCCTCGGGAGTGCGGATCCGCTACGTGGCCGAGCCCGAGCCCCTGGGCACCGGGGGGGCGATCCGGCATGCCGCCGAGCAGCTCGGCGAGGAGCTGGACGACCGCTTCCTGGCGCTCAACGGCGACGTGCTCACCGACCTCGACCTCGGTGTGCTGCTGGCCGACCACGAGCGGCACGGCGCCCGCGCGACGCTGGCCCTGCACCCGGTCGAGGACGCCGCCGCCTACGGCCTGGTTCGCCACGACGACGAGGGCGCGGTCGCCGAGTTCCTCGAGAAGACCGGCGAGCACGCGCCGGGCGACGTCAACGCGGGTATGTACGCGCTGGAGCGCTCGGTGCTCGAGCTGATCCCGGCCGGCGCGCCGGTCTCGATCGAGCACGACGTCTTCCCGCGGCTGGCGGGCGAGGGCCTCTACGCGGCGCTCCTCGACGGCTACTGGATGGACATCGGCACCCCCGGCCGCTATCTGCAGGCGACGTGGGACATCCTCGAGGGGGCGGTCGAGACCAGGGTCGAGCCGACCGGCCCCGGCATCTACGTCGATCCCGGCGCGAAGGTCGCCGAGAGCGCCGTCGTCGGCCCGCGCGCGGTGGTCGGCCCTCGCTGTCGCCTGGAGGCCGGCGCCGAGATCCGCGAGTCGGTCCTGCTCGACGGCTGCCTGGTCGGGGCGGGGGCCACCGTCACCGGCTCGATCCTCTCCGCGGGCGTCGAGGTGGCGCCCGGCGAGCGCCTGCAAGACGCCGTGGTCGCCGGGGATGAAAGAGTCCCGGCCCGGTGACAGCCACCTGACCCGGCCGATGCTCGACGACGTCCTCGCCATCCCCGACCACCTGCGCGACGCGCTCTGGCGCGTCGAGTCGGCGCGGCTCGAGCCGCGCGCCTCGGCCGGTCTGGTCGTCTGCGGCATGGGCGGCTCGGCGATCGGCGGCGATCTCGCCGCCGCGGTGCTCGCCGATCGCCTCGCCGGCCCGCTCGAGACGGCCCGCGGCTACCGGCCCCCGGCCTGGGTCGGGCCCGACTGGGCCGTGCTCTTCTCGAGCTACTCGGGGGAGACGGAGGAGACGCTCTCCTGCTTCGAGGCGACCTCGGGGCTGGGCGCCCACCGGCTTGTCGCCGGCACCGGCGGCACGCTCGTCGAGCGGGCGCGGGAGGCCGGAGACCCGGTGATCGGCCTGCCGGGCATCCTGGCGCCGCGGGCGGCCGTCGCCTACATGACGGTGATCGCGGCCGAGGCCGCGGCACTGGCCGGAATAGCGCCGAGCATCGCCGCCGAGGTCGAGGACGCCGCCGCCCTGCTCGAGCGGCGCTCCGAGGACCTGCAGGGCCGCTCGGCGGATATCGCCGCGCGCCTGCAGGGCACCCTGCCGGTCGTCTGCGGCGCCGAACTCACCTCGCCGGTCGCCAGGCGCTGGAAGACCCAGCTCAACGAGAACGCCAAGGCACAGGCCTTCTTCTCCGAGCTCCCGGAGGCCGACCACAACGAGATCTGCGGCTGGGAGGGGCTGCCCGAGGGAGCACGGCTCTCGGTCGTGATGCTCGAGGAGCCGGGTCAGCATCCGCGGGTGCGCCGTCGCTTCGAGCTGACCTCGGCCGCGATCGCCGCCGCCGGCATCGACGTGATCCCGGTCATGGCCGAAGGCGAGACGCGCATGGCGCGGCTCTTCTCGGCCCTGATGCTCGGCGACCTGGTCTCCGTGCGCCTCGCCGCCGATCGCGGCGTCGACCCGAACGCCATCGAGGCGCTCGACCGGCTCAAGTCGGAGCTGGCCGAGTCCTAGCCCGGCGCCGTTCCCACCGGGCCCAGCCGGCCATCACGGCTCCGGCGTAGAGCCAGCCGAGCGCCACGTCGAAGAAGTAGTGCTCGCCGGTCGCGATCAGCGTCAGGCCCATGGCCAGCGGATAGAGCAGAAGCAGCGGCCGCAGCGCGGGACGGACCCTGGGCCAGAGGAAGAGCGCGACGAGTGCGACGAAGGCCGAGTGCAGGGAGGGCACCGCGGCGACCAGGTTCACCGCTCCCTGGCCGTGGGAGAACATCGCCGCGGTGCCGACGTCGAGCACCTGCCAGCCGTGGGCGGTGGTCCTGTGCACGGTGCCCAGCACGCCCTCCTGGCCGGCCATCCAGGGCGGCGCCGCCGGGAAGGCGATGTAGGTCGCGAGTCCGGCCAGGGCGAGGCTCACCAGGCGCTTTGCGAAGCGCAGGAAGGCCGGCCGGTCCCGCACCCAGAGCGCACCGGCGAGGGCGAAGGGGACGATGAAGTAGGAGGTGTAGACGGCGGTGAAGGCAGCGTCGTACCAGTGCACCACCCCGGGCTCGTAGAGGCGCGCCTGCAGCCACTCCGTCGGCGTCTCGCCGAGGAACACGAAGCGGTCGAAGTCGATCATCGTCGTGTAGTGGACGTCGACGCCGATCGAGTCGGCGGCGCCGCGGGTGAAATCGTAGGCGCCGAGCACGGCGACTATCGGCACCCAGTCGAAGAGCAGGCGGGAGGCCTCGCGCGGATGCCGGCCGATCGATGCGCAGGCCAGCGCCCCGCAGGTCCATGCGATCACCAGCTCGCGCTGCACCGGGATCCCGTAGGCGGCGGTGTAGGCGACGAGGGCTACGGCGTAGAGCGCCGCGGCGCACCAGCGGATCGCCGCCCAGCGCGGAAAGCGCAGCGCCCGCACCCGCTCGGCCCGGGCCTCGGTGTATTCGGCGGTCGTCATCGCGATCTCGTTACCAGGTTGTGAACGGGGCCAGCGTTTCAGATCGCGGCGACGCCTGGCGGCCCCGGACCGCCCCACTTCGTATCCTTGCGCCGTCGTGCGGAACCCCGACCCCATCCGAGCGTGAGGGCGATGGTGCTCGCAGCCGGGTTGGGGACCCGGCTGCGGCCGATCACGTACGCGGTGCCGAAGCCGATGGTGCCGGTCGTCAACCGGCCGGTGATGGAGCACAGCGTTCGGCTGCTTGCGGATCACGGCTTCCGGCAGGCGATCGCCAACCTGCACTGGTTCCCGGAGACGATCGAGGCCCACTTCGGCGGCGGCGAGCGCTTCGGGATCGAGCTCGGCTACAGCCACGAGGAGGTGCTGCTCGGCACCGCCGGGGGGGTCCGCAACGCCGCCGGCTTCCTCGGCGACTCCTTCCTCGTCGTCGCCGGCGACGCGCTCACCGACCTCGACCTGACGGCGATGCGGGAGTTCCACGAGTCCCACGACGGCCTCGCGACCCTGGCCACGAAGCGGGTGGCGGACACCGACCAGTACGGGGTCGTGATCGCCGGCGAGAACGGGCGCATACAGGGATTCCAGGAGAAGCCGGACCCGGCGGAGGCGCTCTCCGACCTCGCCAACACCTGCATCTACATGTTCCGCGCGGAGGTCTTCGACTTCTTCCCCGAGCCGGGGACCAGCGCCGCGGCGGGGCCCGACGACGCGCCCGGGTTCGCCGATTGGGCGATCGACGTCTTCCCGGCCCTGCTGGAGGCAGACGTTCCCTTCTACTCGCACGAGATCGACGCCTACTGGAACGACATCGGCAACGTCGACGAGCTCCGGCAGGGCAACCTCGACGCGCTGTCGGGCGCGGTCTCGGTCGAGATCGCCGCGCCCGCGGTGGCGGACGGCGTGCGCTCGGCGAGCCCGGTCGAGGGGGCCGAGGTCACGGCTCCGGCGTTGCTCGGCGAGGGGGTCGAGCTCGGCGCGGGCGCCCGCATCGACGGCCCGGCGGTCGTCGGCGACGGCTGCCGGATCGGCGCCGGCGCCTATGTCCGCGACGCGGTCCTGCTCGAGGGGACCGAGCTGCCCGCGCGGGCGATCGCGGTCGGTGGCGTCGCGGGCCGCGTCGCAGAGGCCTGACGATTTCCTGACATCTTGCGCGCCACCCGTGCGCCGCGGCGCGCAAGGGTCGGAGCGTGAACCTGCTCGAAGCCCTGGGCGCCGTCTTCGTGCCGCCGCTCTGCGCCGCCTGCGGCAACCTCTGCCGCGAGGGCACGGTCTGCAGGCTCTGCGCGCGCAGCCTGCGGGAGGCTCGCCCGCTGCGCGGCCCGGGGCCGCCCGGCGTCGATCTCGCCTGGTCCTCGGCCGCCCATGAAGGCGTCGCGCGGGAGCTCGTCGTCGCGCTCAAGTTCCGCCGGCTGCCGGCCGTCGCCGGCCCGATGGCGGACCGCATCCACGGCCTCGCGCCGGCGGCGCTTCGCGGCGGCGAGATCGTGCCTGTCCCGACCGCCCCGGCGCGGTCGCTGATCCGCGGCTTCGACCCGGCGCGGGAGATCGCCTCGGCCCTCGCGGACCGCTCCGGCGCCCCGCTGCGGGCCGGCTGCCTGCGCCGTGCCGGCGCTGGGCGTCAGGTCGGCCGGCGCCGGGCGGAGCGCCTCGGCCGCCCACCGCGAATCGAGCCCCTCGGGCCGGCCCCCCGCAGCGTCCTGCTCGTCGACGACGTCCTCACGACCGGCGCGACGATCGCCGCCTGCGCCCGCGCCCTGCGCGCCGCCGGCGCCGTCAGGGTCGTTGCGGTCACCTTCGCGCGGCGGCTGTGAGCGGTCGGGCGGGGTGGGATGAAGGCCTTGTCCCCGGGTGGACGCGGGCGTAGCATCGTAGGTAGACCAAGGAGGGAGACAGATGCGGATCGAGATACGCGGGCGGAACGTCGAGGTGGACGACGAGCTGCGGGAGCATGTCCACAATCGGTTCCGCAGGGTCGGCAAGCAGGTATCCGAGCTGGCCACACTCGAGGTCGAGATCTCCGAGGAGCGCAACCCGTCGATCGCCGACAGCCAGGTCGCCGAGGCGACGCTGCGCCTCAAGGGCGTGACCCTGAGGGCCCATGAGGCATCGCCGATGATGTCGCACACGATCCATGAGCTGGCCGAGGACATCCGCCGCCAGGTGAAGAAGCATCGCGAGAAGCGGCGCAAGCGCAGCCGCACGCGGCGGGCCGTGAACAGGATGCGGGGCCGGACCGTGTAGCACGGGCCCGCCGGTCGTGGCCGGCGACGGCCCTCGATACCCTTGACCGATGGCTACGGCGAGGGACATGGTCACGCGCGCGCTCCGGGTCGGCGAGGGCCGCAAGTTCAAGGGCTACCAGAAGCGGGTCGAGGCGATCAACCGCTTCGAGCCCGAGATGGAGGTGCTCGAGGACTCCGAGCTGCGCACCGAGGCCGACGCCCTGCGCGAGCGCGCCCGCGGCGGCGAGTCGCTGGAGGACCTCCTCCCCGAGGCCTTCGCGCTGACCCGCGAGGCGGCGCGCCGCACGCTCGGCCAGCGCCACTACGACGTGCAGCTGATCGGCGGCATGGTCCTGCACGACGGCTCGATCGCCGAGATGAAGACGGGAGAGGGAAAGACCCTGACGGCGACCCTCGCGGTCTTCCTCAACACGCTCGCCGGCGACGCGGTCCACGTCGTCACCGTCAACGACTACCTGGCCCGGCGCGACGCCGAATGGATGGCGCCGATCTACGAGGCGCTGGGCGTGACGGTCGCCTCGATCCAGGAGGACGACGACCACGAGGACCGGCAGGAGAAATACGCCTGCGACGTCACCTACGGCACCAACTCGGAGTTCGGCTTCGACTACCTGCGCGACAACATGTCGGCGGCGCTCGAGCACTGCGTCCAGCGCGGCCACAACTTCGCGATCGTCGACGAGGTCGACAACATCCTCATCGACGAGGCGCGCACGCCGCTGATCATCTCCGGCGCCCCGGAGCAGGCGGCGCAGATCTACTACACGTTCGCCCGGCTCGCCAAGCAGATGAAGGGCGAGGAAGCGAAGCAGAAGCTGAAATCTCTGGGCGAGTCGAAGGACACCTCGGAGGCCGAGTACGACTACGAGTTCGACGAGAAACACAAGACCGTGGCGCCGACCGAGAGGGGCGTGAAGCGGGCCGAGGAGTTCCTCGGCGTCGACAACCTCTACATGAGCGAGCACGGAACGCTCGTCAACCACCTGGGCCAGGCGCTCAAGGCCGAGTCCCTCTACAAGCGCGACAAGGACTACGCCGTCGTCGACGGCGAGGTGATGATCATCGACGAGTTCACCGGCCGCATCCTCGAGGGCCGGCGCTGGTCGGAGGGCCTGCACCAGGCGGTCGAGGCGAAGGAGGGCGTCGCGATCGGCGAGGAGAACCAGACCCTGGCGACGATCACCCTGCAGAACTACTTCCGCCTCTACGACAAGCTTGCCGGGATGACCGGCACCGCGCTGACCGAGGCGACCGAGTTCATGAAGATCTACAAGGTCCCGGTGGTCGAGATCCCGACCAACCGGCCGATGGTCCGCGACGACCACAACGACCAGATCTTCAAGACGAAAGAGGGCAAGTGGAAGGCGGTGCTCGACGAAATCGTCGCCCGCCACGAGGCCGGCCAGCCGATCCTGGTCGGGACGGTCTCGGTCGAGGTCTCGGAGATGATCTCGGCGGAGCTGAAGCGCAACGGGATCGAGCACGCCGTGCTCAACGCAAAGCCCGAGCACGCCGAACGCGAGGGCGAGCGGATCGCCCAGGCCGGGCGCAGGGGAGCGGTGATGATCGCCACCAACATGGCCGGCCGCGGCGTCGACATCAAGCTCGGCGGCGACGCCGAGCACCTGGCGATGCGGGAGCTGAAACAGCAGGGGATCGGTTCCGGCGACGAGGGCTACGAGGAGGCGATGGCCGAGAAGGTCACCGAGATCGAGCCGACCGTGAAGGCCGAGGCGGACGAGGTGCGCGAGCTCGGCGGGCTCTTCATCTGCGGCACCGAGCGACACGAGTCGAGGCGCATCGACAACCAGCTTCGCGGCCGCTCGGGGCGCCAGGGCGATCCCGGCGAGACCCGCTTCTTCCTCTCGGCGGAGGACGACGTGATCCGTCTCTTCGCGGGCGACCGCATCTACAAAATCCTCGACAAACTCGGGCCCGTCGACGAGGAGGGGGAAGAGATGCCCCTGGAAGCGGGGATGCTCACCAAGACGGTCGAGAACGCCCAGAAGAAGGTCGAGGAGCAGAACTTCCTGATCCGCAAACGGGTGCTCGAGTACGACGACGTGATGAACGAGCAGCGCCGCGTCGTCTACAAATACCGCGGCGAGATCCTCGAAGGGCGCGACATGTCGGACATCGCCCGGGACGAGCTCGAGGGGGTGATCGAGCGGCTCGTCGACGAGTACACGCCGGGCGACGAGCTCGACGAGTGGGACGTCCCCGAGCTCGAGGTCCAGCTGCGCCAGATCTGGCCGCTGAGCATCGACGTCGCCGGGATGTCACCCGAGCAGGTCGACCGCGAAAAGCTGAAGGACGCCCTCGACGACGACGCGATGAACGCCTACGACGAGCGCGAGCAGCAGCTCGGCGAGGAGCTGATGCGGTACCTGGAGCGGTCGATCCTGCTGCAGGTGATCGACAACCGCTGGCGCGAGCACCTCTACGACATGGACTATCTGCGGGAGGGCATCCACCTGCGCGGCTTCGCCCAGATCGACCCTCTCGTCGCCTACAAAAACGAGGGCTTCTCGATGTTCGAGGAGCTCATGCACTCGGTCTGGGAGGAGTTCGCGAAGCTCGTCTTCCACGCCGAGGTCGAGGTCGAGCCGGGCGACGGCGACGGCCTGCCGGCGGCCAACGGCGGCGCCGAGCCGACCGCGCTGGACTACTCCGGCGGCTCCCTGGAGGCGCAGCCGTCGGCCCTGCAGCAGGTCGCCGCGCAGGGGGGGATGCCGGAAGCGGGGCAGGGTGCCGAGGAAGCGGCCGAGGCGGCGATCGGCAACGGCGCGCCCGAGCCCGTGGAGACCGTCGTCAAGGACGAGCACGACAAGATCGGCCGCAACGACCCCTGCTGGTGCGGCTCGGGCAAGAAGTACAAGAAGTGCCACGGCGCCTGAGCGGCGTGCATGCCGGCCCGCGACCCAGTCCGCGAGTTCATCCGGGCCTTCAACGAGCGTGACCTCGAGGCCTTCGTCGCGGTTCTCGACCCCGAGGTCGAGCTGCACTCGATGCGGGGCCTGCGTCGCGGGGTCGAGGCGGCCAGGCTCTGGGCGACGCGGCCTCCCGGCGGCGTGCAGCAGACGATCGAGCTCGAGCAGCTCCACGAGGACGAGGCCGCGGGAGACGGATCCGCCGTCGCGCTGATCAACCGGCGCTGGCGCTGGGACGAGGACGGCTCGCCGGCCGGCAACGATGAGATGGCCTGGGCCTTCGAGCTGCGCGCGGGCAGGGTCCGGAGCTGGCGCCCCTTCGAGGACCGCGCGGAGGCCATGCGCGCCGCCGGCCTCGATCCGCACGGCGAGGCCTAGGCCCCAGTAGTCTGCGGCCATGGCCGATGCCGCTCCGACCGAGTCCGTAGCTCCGCGCCTGGCCGCTGTCCGGGAGCAGATGTCCCTGCTCTCGGACTACCTTTGACCCGGCGGCGCTCGGGTCCGAGGTCGAGGCGTTGGAGGCCGAGATGCAGCGGCCCGGCTTCTGGGACGATCAGGACGCGGCCGCCCGCACGTCGGCCGCCCACGCCCGCGCGCAGCGCCGGCTGAAGAGCTTCGCCGAGCTCGAGGCCGAGGTCGCCGACCTCGGCGAGCTGGCGGAGATGGCCTCAGAGGACGACGAGATGGCGGCGGAGCTGGGCACGCAGCTCGCCTCGATCGAGCGGCGGCTGGGGGAGCTCGAAGAGGCGCGCCTGTTCAGCGGCGCCTACGACGCGGGTGACGCGGTTGTCTCCGTCCATGCCGGCGCGGGGGGCACCGACTCCCAGGACTGGGCCGAGATCCTGCTGCGCATGTACCAGCGCTGGGCGGAGCGGCGCGGCTTCGAGGTCGAGATGAAGGAGGCGTCGGCGGGGGAGGAGGCCGGCCTCAAGTCGGCGACCTTCATCGCCACCGGCGAGAACGCCTACGGGCTGTTCGCCGCCGAGCGCGGCGTTCACCGCCTGGTGCGGATCTCTCCCTTCGACTCGTCCGCGCGCAGGCACACGAGCTTCGCCCAGGTCGACGTCGGCCCGGTGGTCGACGAGGGGGTCGACGTCGAGATCGACGACGCCGACCTGCGGATCGACACCTATCGCGCCTCCGGCGCCGGTGGCCAGCACGTCAACAAGACCGACTCGGCGGTGAGGATCACCCACGTCCCGACCGGGGTCGTCGTCCAGTGCCAGAACGAGCGCTCGCAGACCCAGAACAAGGCGGTCGCGATGCAGCTCCTGCGCTCGAAGCTGATCGAGCTGGAGGAGCGCAAGCGGGCGGAGGAGCTCGCCAAGGAGCGCGGCGAGATCAAGGACGTCGCCTGGGGCTCGCAGATCCGCAGCTACTTCCTGCACCCGGACCAGCGAGTCAAGGACCACCGCACGGGCCAAGAGTCGGGGGACACCCAGGGCGTCCTCGACGGCGACATCGACGCCTTCGTCCGCGACTACCTCAACAAGACCGCGCCCTAGGCCGCCACGTGGAGCCCCTGGCCTACGAGGAGAGGCCCTCGGCCGGGGGTGCCGAGGGGCTGCTGGTTCTCCACCACGGCCGCGGCAGCGACGAGCGGGACCTGCTCGGTCTGGCCGACGCCCTCGACCCGCGGCGGCGCCTGCACGTCGTCTCGCCCCGCGCCCCGCTGCAACTGGCGGGCTCGCCCGGCCACCACTGGTATCTGGTGCCGCGCGTCGGCTTTCCGGACCGGCGCACCTTCCAGGCGGCGCGCGGCGCCCTCGCCGAGCTCCACGAGCGGCTCTGGTCGCAGACCGGGCTCGAGCCCGCGCGGACCGTCTTCGGCGGGTTCTCGATGGGATCGGTGATGAGCTACGCGATGGCGCTCTCCGGCGACCGCCCGCCGGTTGCCGGGATCCTCGCCTTCAGCGGCTTCCTGCCGGTCGTCGAGGGCTGGCGGCCCCAGCTGGACGACCGCCGTGCCACGGCGGTCTTCATCGCCCACGGCCGCACCGACCCGATCATGGAAGTCGGCTTCGCCCGCCGGGCCCGGGACCGGCTCGAGGCCGGCGGGCTCGCCGTCGACTATCGCGAGTCCGACGTCGGCCACCGGATCGACCCGGCGCAGGTCCCGGCCGCGAGCGGCTGGCTCACCCGCGCCCTGCCGCCGCTCGGACGCCGGCGAGCAGCCCTAACGGACGGTGCCGAGCCGCTCGTCGACGCGGAAGACGCCCTTCCTGGAAAAGCGCGCGCACACCGTGTGCAGGCTCATGGAGCCCCTGGGCCCGCGAGCCGATAGCCGACCCTGACCTCGGCCGGCGCGAACGAGGTGTAGCGGATCACCAGCCTGATCCGGATACGCCCTACGTAGACATTTGCTCCAGCTAACGGGGGGGCTTTCCCAAAGGAAAGACTGAGCAGGAATCTTCCCCTGGGTCCTAATCGGCTCTCGACAGTCACTTGGCCCAGAGCGGCCCCTCTATTTGCTTGAGCCAGGCTAACGCGCCTTCCGCCGAATTGACCAACCCTCTCGGAAGGTCTACCGTGCTTGGTGGGCCTCGATGCCGTTGGGGAGGCAAGGCCAAAAGCGCGAACCAAAGGGGTCCAGATGCGCCCGAAGCTGAGCTACGCCAATGTCGTCTCGACGCTCTGCCTGTTCCTGTTGCTTGGCGGAGGCGCCGCCTACGCCCGATCCCACCTGACAAAGAACAGCGTCGGCACCAAGCAGTTGAAGAAGAACGCGGTGACGAAGAGGAAGGTCCACAAGAACGCGATCTCAACGCCGAAGATCGTGAACAACGCCGTGACCGGGGCGAAGGTAAACCTCTCCTCGCTGGGGACGGTGCCCTCCGCCACCCACGCTGCCACCGCCGACTCGGCAATCACCGCCGGGACCGCGAGCGCTCTGGCTCCCCCTGAAGCGGTTCACCTGATCGGCGCCCCGGGCGAGCCGGGATTTGAAAATGGAGCGGAAAACGGGCCGGTCCCACCACGGGCTTCTGGAAGGACCATGACTGCGTCGTCCACCTGCAGGGGATTATCTACGCGTCGAGCAGCTCGATCGACTTCACGCTGCCCCCGGCATTTCGGCCGGCCGAGGAAGTCTTCGCGGGCGTCGCCGTGGGCGGCCCGAAGGCGGGGAGCGCCATTATCTACTCGTCGGGGGAAGTCCAACTCTTCGCCGATGGCGGGGGAAAAAACAATTGGGGCATCGACGGGGTGACCTTCAGGGCTGCGAGCTGCTGAGCAGCGTTGGCGGGCGAATACTCCGGCGTATTCACCGGCCGTGCCCGGATTTGACCGACTAGCCGTCAGGGGCTAGCTTCATTGACGGGGCCTGGGCCCGCGGGTTGGGCGAGGCGAAGCCACGAACCAACGGGGAGTCCAGATGCGCCCGAAGCTGTCCTACGCGAACGTGATGTCAACGCTGTGCTTCTTTCTTCTGCTTGGGGGCGGTGCCTACGCCGCAGGCCACCCGGCAAGAACACGGTCGGCACCAAGCAATTGAAGAAGAACGCGGTCAGGGTGGGCAAAATCGGAGCAGAAGCAGTAAGTGCCGGGAAGCTGGCGAAGGGGGCGGTCCCCACCGACCGGCTGAGGGACAACGCCGTCACCGGGGCCAAGGTGAATGAGTCAAGCCTAGGCACCGTACCTGCAGCCAAGTCGGCAAACACCGCGAGTTCAGCGGACACAGCGAACATGGATTTCCGGTGGCCTGTACCGGCGTACACTGCCCCTCTTTCGTTGCGGGTGCGGAAATCGCGGGGTCGGGGGTGTTTTCAGAAAGTGATGGTGCAGTAGTGCTACCAGAAGGTGAAAGTGTGCACCTGGACGGCATCACCTTCCGCGCCGAAGGCTGAGCATCGACATACCGAGAAAGCCCCGGCATTCAGTGAGGGGCCGCGAGCTGGCAGTCTGCCGGAAGTGAACTAGCGGAGGTAGAGCGGTGGGTTCACGGACCACGGGGGGTAAGACCGCCAACCCCTGCTCCCCGTGGCAGTGTGGCGGCCTTGGACTCTCGACACCCTGAAAACGGGGGTAAGACCGCCACGCTAGGCAGGAAGACCGCCACGAAGACCGCCACCTAGTGGCGGAGTGATATATGGCTCCATATATACGTTTGAAGGTAAGACCGCCAGACCGCCAATAGTGGCGGCCTTGAAGACCGCCACCCTCTGGCGGCCTTGGTGGCGGTGTTGGCTACGATGTTTCCCCGTGACGGGGGTGCGATCACTTGTTGCCGGTGGCTCCGGGCGCCGTGGACGAGGATGCGCGCCCGGGCGCCGCGCAGGCGGCACTCGCTCGGCGGCAGGCGGCTGGCCCGCGCTTCCGCCTCGCATTCGCCTTCCTCCGGCCCTTCTTCGAAGTTTTCTTCGTCTTCTTCCCCTTCGTCTTCTTCCCCTTCTTCGAACCGTTCGCATTCGCCGTCTTCGCTTTCCTCGTAGAGCAGAACGAAGGTGCGGGTCGCCGGCGCCGGGTCGGCGCTGGAGGTGTCGGGGTCCAACGCGTAGACCGAGAAGACGTGACTGCCTTCTTCGAGCAGCTGCAGCCGCTCGGGGCTCGTGCACGGAGCCGCGGGGGAGAAGTCGACTGAGCCAGTTGAAGGTCGCATCCGGGAACGGCAGCCCGTCTCGGGTCCAGCGCCCCCCCTACGCGTCCAGGGCCCCCTCCAGTTTGAGCAGCGCCTCCTTCATTGCCAGCCCGCCTCCGTACCCGCCGAGGGCGCCCCCCGTGCGCAGCACCCGGTGGCAGGGGACGACGATCGGGATCGGGTTCGAGCCGCAGGCCGACCCCGCCGCCCTCACGGCCCGCTCGTTGCCGGCGCGCTCCGCCACCTGCGCGTAGCTTCGTGTCTCCCCGTAGGGGATCCGGGCGACCGCGCGCAGTGCCCGGCGGCGGAAGTCGCGGCTCAGCCGCCAGTCGAGGGGGAGGTCGAAGTCGCGGAGCCGTCCCTCGAAGTAGAGGTCGAGCTCGCGGCGCGTCTCCTCGAGCCGGGCCGGGGCCTCGAGCACCCGCGGCGAGACTCGCGCCGAAAGCTCCTCGAGCAGGACGTCGACGTCCTGGGTCGGCATCCCGATCCGCACCACGCCGCGCCGGGTCGCGGCGAGCAGCAGCGGCCCGAACGGCGAGTCGGCGGTCGTGTAGGCGACGTCGAGCAGGCCCTCGGAGGCGGCGGCCTCGGCCAGCCTCTCCTTCAGCTGCGCTTCGTTCATGCGAGCTCCTTTCTGAGGCGCTTGATTCCCTCGTGCAGGCTGCGGCGGGCCGCCTCGGGCGAGCAGTCGAGGGCGGCGGCGATCTCCGCGTGGGGCAGGTCGCACGCGTAGCGAAGCGTGACCGCGGCCCGCTGCTTGGGCGGCAGCGCGCCGACCCGCTCCCAGATTCCCGAGTCCGGCTCCGGGGCGTCGACCGCCACCTCGGCCACCCGCTCGACCGGGATCGGCCGGCGGCCGTTGGCGCGGTGGTGGTCGATCGCCTTGCGGTGGGCGATCGTCATCAGCCAGCCGCGCAGGTTCTCGCCGTGGGCGAGCTTCGGGTAGGCGCGCAGCGCCGCGACGAATGTCTCCTGGAAGCAGTCGTCTGCATCGACGCGGCCGACCGCCGCGCGCAGCACCCCGAGGACCTCGCCCGCGTGGCGGTCGAGCAGGGCCTGGAAAGGGGGGAGGGTGCTCACCACACGGATTAAACGCCTCCGCCGCGGCGGCCGTGAGGTCGCCGCCCTGCCGGACTCGCCTCTTGTTAGGGCACGGGCAACAAACCTGACCTCGCGCTCGCGGAGCGACGCTCGGGGTTGCCGCTCGCCCGAAGCGGGGCTAGCGTGGTCTGACCATGTCTCTTCGGCAGCTCCGGGCCTCGCTCGGCTCGCTGGGCGCGGTCTTCGGGAACCCCGATCTGGCCCGGCTCGTGCTCGGCTGGACGGGGACGACGTTCGCGACCTGGGCCTTCGCGATCGCCCTCGGCGTCTACGCCTTCAACGAAGGCGGGCCGACCGCCGTCGGCGTCGCCGCGGTCGTTCGCGTGCTGCCCGGCGCGCTCGCGTCGCCGTTCGCCGGCCTGCTCGGCGACCGGCACTCGCGGCGGCTGGTGCTGGTGGTCAGCTCGGCGCTGAGCGGGGTGGCGATCGCGGCCGCGGCGACCGCCGTCGCGATCGGCGCCCCGAACTGGGCTGTGTACGCGATCGCCGGCATCTTCACCGTCGCCTCGACCGCCTACGTCCCCGCCGAAGGCGCGCTCCTACCCCAGGTCGCCCGCACCCCGCAGGAGCTCTCGGTCGCCAACGTAGCCCGCAACCAGGGAGACAGCATGGGCTTCCTGCTCGCGTCCCTGGCGGCGGGAGCGCTGCTCACCCTGACCTCGCCTCAGGCGGCCTTCGCCCTCGCCGCGCTGGTCGCGCTGCTTGTCGCCGCCCTGCTCGCCACCCTGCCACCGGACGAGCGCCCCGTCTACGAGGACGTGGCCGGCGACGCCGCCGGGATCGTCGAGGAGAGCGCCGCCGGCCTGCGGGCGCTGCTGGCGGACCGCAGGATGAGGATCGTCGGCGTCGTTTTCACCGCCCTCTTCTTCATCGAGGCCGCCGGCGACGTGATGAGCGTGATCACGGTCCTCGAACTGCTCGGGATCGGCGAGGGGAGCGTCGGCTGGATCAATGCCGTATGGGCGACCGGCGCGCTCGTCGCCGGAGCGGTGCTCGCCGTCCTCCACGATCGCGGCCACCTCGCGGCCGGGCTCACGATCGGCTGTCTGATCCTGGGCGGCGGCTTCGCCCTGCCCGGGGCCTGGCCGGTCGTCGCCGCTGCCTTCGCCTCCTACTTCCTGCTCGGCTTCGGCTTCGCCTTCGTCGAGGTCGCGGTCAGGACGCTGCTGCAGCGGATCGGCTCCGACGAGACGCTGGCCCGGGTGATCGGCTTCCTGGAGACGAGCCGGCTGACGGCCTACGCCGCGGGCTCGATAGCGGCGCCGGCGCTGGTCGCCCTGCTCGGGGTGCGCGGAGCGCTGCTGGTCCTCGGATCGCTGCTTCCCGTCCTCGTGCTCCTGCGCTGGCGCGCGCTGCGGGAGTTCGAAATCGGTGCCCCGGTCTCTGAGCGCGACTTCGGCCTCCTGCGGGAGAGCGCGATCTTCGCCCCCCTTTCCGTCGACTCGCTCGAGGGCCTTTGCCGCGGGGTCGTCGAGGTCGACGCCGACCCCGGCCAGGAGCTGGTCACCCAGGGCGAGCCGGGCGAGCGCTTCTACCTGATCGCGACGGGGGAGGTGGAGGTGATCGAGGACGGCATCTTCAAGCGCAGGATGGGCCCGGGCTCGGGCTTCGGCGAGATCGCCCTCCTGCGGGAGGTCCCACGGACCGCGACCGTCCGCGCCACCCGGGCCACGCACCTGATCGCCATCGACAGCGGATCCTTCCTCGACGCGGTCACCGGTCACCTGCGCAGCCGCCAGAGCGCCCACGCCGTCGCCCGGCGCTGGCTCGGGGGCTCCGGCCAGGATGGACGGCGCCCCGAAGACGGTGTGATCTAGGCTGGCGGCACCGTGAGCGCCCCCGCCGGCGAGAGCCTCAGCGAGATCGTCGCCCGTGCCCTCGCCGAGGACATCGGCGAGGGAGACGTGACCTCGGAGGCGACGGTGCCGAAGGAGGCGCGGGCCCGGGCGCGGGTGGCCCAGAAGCAGCCCGGGGTGGTCTACGGGCTGGCGGCGGTCGGGGAGGCGATGCGCCAGTGCGGCGTCGAGGACGTCGACAGCCTGGTCGTCGAGGGCCACTGGCGGCAGGAGGTGCCGGCGGACGTGCTGATCGCCTCGGGCCCGGCGCGGGCGCTGCTCGCCGCCGAGCGGACGGCCCTCAACCTGCTCGGCCACCTCTCCGGCGTCGCGACCCTGACGGCGCGCTTCGTCGAGGCGGTGTCCGGGACCGGCGCCGCGATCCTCGACACCCGCAAGACGACCCCCGGCCTGCGCGGTCTGGAGAAGGCCGCGGTGGTCGCCGGCGGCGGCCGCAATCACAGGATCGGACTCCACGACGCGATCCTGATCAAGGAGAACCACATCGCCATGGCCGGCAGCCTGGCGAAGGCCGTTCACGGCGCCCGCAGCGCCCACCCCGAGTTGGCGGTCGAGGTCGAGTGCGGCGACCTCGACGAGGTCTCCTACGCGCTCGGGACCGGGGCCGACCTGCTGCTGCTTGACAACATGGACACCGCGGCGCTGCGCGAGGCGGTGCGCCTCCGGGACGAGAACTCGGCGCCGGGCGAGGGGCCCTCGCTGGAGGCCTCCGGTGGAGTGGGCCTCGACACGGTGCGGCAGATCGCCGAGACCGGCGTCGACCTGATCTCGGTCGGCGCCCTCACCCACTCGGCGCCGACACTCGACTTCAGCCTCCTGCTCGAGCCGGCCTGATCACTTGAGCAGTTTCGAGAGCCGGCGGTCCTTGAGGATCCGTCCGTCGGTCTGCTCCTTGGGGCAGTAGTTCATCTGGTGCTCGGAGAAGAAGACGGCCTCGATCGCCGTCCCGCAGCGCGGGCAGGGCTCGCCCTCGCGCCTGTGGACCCGCAGCGGCTTCGGTGCCCTGTCCGCCAGCTGCTCGCCGGCCGGGACGGTCTCGTCGTAGTGGTCGATCGCGTCGCCGAGGACGTGCAGGGCGTCGCGCAGCCGCGCGACCTCCTCCGGGTCGAGGTCCGACCCCTTCCTGAACGGCGAGAGCCGGGCCTCCCAGAGGATCTCGTCGACCCAGGAGCGGCCGATTCCCGCGATGTCCCCCTGGTGGCGGAGCAGCGGGTGCAGGTGCCGGGGCTGGTCGATCGCCGCCGCGAACTCCTCCGGCGCCGGCGGCGGCCAGGCTTCCGGGCCGAGCCGGGCGACGGCCTCGTCCCCCTCGACCGCGTCGCTCGCCAGCAGCTTCGCCCAGGCTCGCTGCTTTGTCCCGTACTCGCGCAGGCGCAGCTCGCGGCCGTCCTCGAGGCGGACCAGGATCCGCGACGCCCGGTCTTTCGGCGAGGCGCGCTTCTCGTAGTAGCGGAGGCGGCCGGCCGACATCAGGTGGATCAGCAGGGCGAGGTCCCCGAACTCGACAACGGGCAGCTTGCCGATCCGCCGCACCGCCGTAAGCTCGCGCCCGGCGAGCCGGTCGAGCGGCGGCTCGAACGTCTTCATCACGTTCATCCCGGGCGCCAGCGCCGATTCGACGGCGGCGCCGGCCAGCGCCGCGTCGAGGCGGCGCACGGTGATCTCCACCTCCGGCAGCTCCGGCATCGGCCAAAGGCTAGACTTATCGGTAGTTCATTCGACTGGTTCGAGGCGGCCGATGGGCGCCGGGCCAGCGAACATCGGAAACGAGGAAGGCTCCATGCAGGAGTTGCCGACGATCCAACCCACGCCCGCCCCGGACCTCTCGCCGGAGGAGATCGAGGCCATCCACGACGAGGTGCGGTCGCTGGCAGCCCGGCGCAATGCCGTGATCCTCGCCCACAACTACCAGCTGCCCGAGGTCCAGGACGCGGCCGACTACCTCGGCGATTCGCTCGGGCTCTCGCGCGAGGCCGCCGCCGCCGACGCCGACGTGATCGCCTTCTGCGGCGTCCACTTCATGGCCGAGACGGCATCGATCCTCTCGCCCGAGAAGACCGTGCTGATCCCCGACCTCGACGCCGGCTGCTCGCTCGCCGACTCGATCGACGCCGACCAGCTGCGAGCCTGGAAGGCGGAATACCCGGGCGCCGTGGTCGTCATGTACGTGAACACGTCCGCCGAGGTCAAGGCGGAGACCGACTACTGCTGCACCTCGTCCAACGCGGTGCAGGTGGTCGAGCACATCTGGGCCGAGCAGGGGCCCGAGACCGAGATCCTCTTCGGCCCCGACATGTGGCTGGGCGCCTTCGTCGAGCGCGAGACGGGCCTGCGCGAGGACTCCGGCCGCCGTGCCCGCTTCCATGTCTGGGACGGCGAGTGCCACGTCCACGCGGGCATCCGGCCGGAGGACATCGACAGGACCCGCGCCGAGCATCCGGAGGCCGAGTTCCTGATCCATCCCGAGTGCGGCTGCTCGACCCAGGCGATGGAGTACGTCGCCTCCGGCGACGTCGAGCAGGGCGGGGTTCACATGCTCTCCACCTCGGGCATGCTGAGGCACGTCGAGTCGAACCCGGACGGCAGCTTCATCGTCGCCACCGAGAACGGCATGCTCTACCCGCTCCAGCAGGCGGCGCCGCGGGCCAATCTGATCGAGGCCAACCGGATGGCCGTCTGCAGGTACATGAAGATGATCACGCTCCCGAAGCTGCGCGACAGCCTCCGGGACATGAGGTTCGAGGTCGGCGTTCCCCGGGAGATCGCCGAACGAGCGAGAATTCCGATCGAGCGAATGGTCGCAATCGGATAGCCTCGCGGCCCCGTGGACCAGGCCACCTCCGAGCAGACCGTGAGTCGCGAGCAGCTCCAAGAGCTGGCGCAGCAGCTGCGCGTCGACTCGGTCCGCGCCTGCGCCGCCGCCGGCTCGGGCCACCCGACCTCCTCGATGTCGGCCGCCGACCTGATGGCCGTCCTGCTCTCCCGCCACCTCCGCTACGACTTCGACGAGCCCGGCAACCCCGCCAACGACCACCTCGTCTTCTCCAAGGGCCACGCCTCGCCGCTGCTCTACGCGATGTACAAGATGGCCGGGGCGATCGACGACGAGGAGCTGCTCACCCTTCGCGAGTTCGGCTCCCGCCTCCAGGGCCACCCGACCCCGGAGATCCCCTGGGTCGACGTCGCCACCGGCTCGCTTGGCCAGGGGCTGCCGATCTCGCTCGGGATGGCTCTCGCCGGCGCCAGGCTCGAGTCGGGCGACTTCCGGGTCTGGGTCCTCTGCGGCGACTCGGAGCTGGCCGAGGGCTCGATGTGGGAGGCCTTCGAGCAGGCCGGTCACGCCGGCCTCGACAACCTGATCGCGATCGTCGACGTCAACCGCCTCGGCCAGCGCGGCCCGACCATGCACGAGTGGGAGACCTCCTCCCTGGCGGCCCGTGTCGCGGCCTGTGGCTGGGACGTGCAGGAGATCGACGGCCACGACCTGGAGGCGATCGACGAGGCCTACGCGGCGGCGCTCGCCGCCGGCCGCCCCGCCGCGATCTTCGCCCGCACCAAGAAGGGGTCGGGCGTCGCCGCGGTCGAGGACCAGCCGAACCAGCACGGCAAGCCCCTCGCCGACCCGGAGCAGGCGATCGAGGAGCTGGGGGGAGAGCGCTCGCTGCGGGTCGAGGTGGCCCCCCCGCCGGAGCCGCGGCCCTACGAGATCGCCCGCGAGCAGGTCGATAGGCCGTCGTACGAGATCGGCGAGAAGGTCGCGACGCGCGGGGCCTACGGGGACGCCCTCGCCTGGGTCGGCTCGATCGACGAGAAAGTCGTCGCGCTCGACGGCGAGGTCGGCAACTCGACCTACGCGGAGCGCTTCGCCGCCAGGCACCCGGACCGGTTCTTCGAGATGTACATCGCCGAGCAACTGATGGTCGCCGCCGCCGTCGGCCTTCAGACGCGCGGCTGGAAGCCGTTCGCCTCGTCCTTCGGCGCCTTTCTCAGCCGCGCCTACGACTTCATCCGCATGGCGGCGATCTCCGGCGCCGACCTGAAGCTCTGCGGCTCGCACGTCGGCGTCTCGATCGGCGCCGACGGTCCGTCTCAGATGGCGCTCGAAGACATCGCCGCCTTCCGCGCCGTCCTCGACAGCGTCGTCCTCTACCCGAGCGACGCCAACCAGACGGTCGGCCTCGTCGACGCGATGCGCGAGCACCGCGGCTTCAGCTACATGCGCACGACCCGTGAAAAGACGCCCGTCATCTACGGGCCCGACGAGTCGTTCGAGATCGGTGGCAGCCGCGTCCTGCGGTCCGGCGACGACGACGCGGTCACGCTGATCGGCGCCGGGATCACCCTGCACGAATGCCTGGCGGCCGCCGACGAGCTGGCAGGCAGGGGCGTCCCCTGCCGGGTGATCGACCTCTACTCCGTGAAGCCGGTCGACGCGCCCACGCTGCTGGAGGCCGCCGCGGAGACCGGGGCCCTGGTCACCGTCGAGGACCATTGGGCGGAGGGGGGGATCGGCGAGACCGTGGCCGGCGTCCTCGCCGGCGCGGGCGCCGGCACGCCGCTCGTCAGCCTCGCCGTCACCGAGAGGCCGGGCAGCGGCACTCCGGAGGCGCTGCTCGCCGCCGCCGGTATCGACGCCGCGCACATCGTCGTCGCGGTCGAGGCGGCCCTTCGCGACGACGCCTAGCCTCGCGAGCGGCAGTTAGCCGTTTCTTTACCCGCGGGCACCGATACTCCGCCGGGTGAGCACGAGAAGGACGATCAAGGTGGCGGTCGTCACGGTCGCCACCCTGGCGGTGCTGTCGCAGGCAATTCCCTACGGGCACGGCCACTCCAACCCGCCGGTGACCCGCGCCGCGCGATGGCCGGCCGGGCCGGGCGAGCAGCTCGCCGAGCAGTCCTGCTACGACTGCCACAGCAACCTGACCCGGTGGCGCTGGTACTCGAACGTGGCGCCCGTCTCCTGGCTGGTCCAGCACGACGTCGAAGACGGCCGCGGCGTGCTCGACTTCTCCGAATGGGACCGCGGCCAGCCGCCGCTTGAGGAAATCGTCGGCCAGGTCTCCAGCGGCGAGATGCCGCCGACCAAATACACCTTGATCCATCCCTCGGCGAGCCTCTCGGCGCGTGAGAGGGAGCAGCTGACGAAGGCGCTCGCCGGCCTCTACGTCGCCGATCCGCCGCCGGCGGGGAGCGGCTGATCAGTCGTCGGCGTCGCCGTCGCCCCCGTGGGAGTCGTCGGCGCCTTCGCTCGGCTGGGTGACGGGAGGCTCGGCGGTCGCTTCCGGCGCCCCCTCCGCGGCCGTGCCTTCGGTGCTTTCCTCTGGAGGGGCGGGCGTCGGCTGCGAGGTCGCCGGCGCCTCCCCGGGCTTGCTCGGTGCGAGCGCGTCGCCGGCGCTGATCGGCTCCGAGGCGAGACCGATCTGGCGGCTGGCGAGGCTGCTTCCCGCGATCGCGACAGCGACCGCGATCAGCAGCCCGAGCAGGGCCAGGCCCACCCACTTCGCTGTCGCCCTGGTGCTCATGCGGCGACCTCTATGACAGCACGGAGCCCGCCTCCGTCGCGATTCGAAAGCTGCACGTCGCCGCCCCACTGACGGGTCAGCTCCCTGGCGATCGGCAGTCCCAGCCCGGTGCCGCTCGGCCCCCGCCGACCGGCGCTGCCGCGGCTGAAGCGCTCGAAGACGGCCTCCTCCTCGCCCGGCGCCAGGCCGGGGCCTTCGTCTAGGACCTCGATCCGGCCCGGCCCGGACCGGATCGCGACGACAGAGCCGGTGGGGGAGTAGAGGAGCGCGTTCTCGACCAGGGAGTCGAGGGCGCGGTCGAGGTCCGGGCGGGCGCAGTGGGCCTCGCCGGGCCCATCGCTGCGGGCCTCGACCCTGACGCCGTGCTCCTCGGCCGCCTGGCGCCAGCGCCCGGCGGCTCGCTCGGCAACGTCGGCGAGGTCGACGCGCTTGGCCGGCAGTTCGTGCTCTCCGGCGCGGCTGAGGACGAGCAGCTCGTCGACGATCAGGGAGAGCCGGTCGATCTCGGTCATCGCCGCCTCGAGGTCGTCCGCGGTCGGCTGGTCTTCCCTGAAACGGCCCTCGAGATTCTCGAGGCGCAGCCGCAGGCCGGTGAGCGGCGTGCGCAGCTGGTGCGAGGCGTCGGCGACGAAGTCCTGCTGCGAGCGCAGCAGGCGCTTGATCCGCAGCGTCATCTCGTTGAAGGCGCGCGCGAGCGAGCGCTGCTCGCTGCTGCCTTCGACCGTCACCGTCGTCTCCAAATCGCCGCCGGCGACCCGGCGCGCGGCCAGGTCCAGGCGCCGGATCGGCCGCGCGATCTGCTGTGCGATCAGCGCTCCCGCCACCATTCCGAGCAGGAGCACCACGGCGGCGAGCGCGGCGAGATCGAGGATCGAGTTGCGCACCGCCTCATTGACGGCCGAGATGCCCTGGGTCACCCGCACGGCGCCCGCCGGGCGGCCTCGGTCGAGGATCGGCACCGCCGTCGCGAGGATCTCGGTGCCGAGGGTGGCGCTGTTGCGGGTGATCTGCTCGGAGCCGCCGTCGAGCGCCCGGCGCATCTCGGGACGGTCGGAGTAGTCGCGACCGGGGCGGGCGCCGGCCGAGTCGGCGAGCAACCGGCCGTCGGCGTCGACGACGATCACCCGGCCGCGGACGCTCTCGGAGGAGATCTCGACCAGGTCCCTGAGCGCCCTCGCATCGGCCGGGCCGAGCAGCTCCGAGGCGGTCGCGGCGACGACGTCCGCCTGGCTCAGCGACTGTCCTCGGACCTCGGCGTCCACCCGGTGGCCGAGGCTTACCGCAAGCGGCACTCCGAGCGCGATCAGCGCCAGCAGCAGCACGTAGGAGAGCGCCAGCAGGAGGGTCGCGCGGAGGCTTACGGCCGACTCTCCTCTGCCAATGCGAAGCGGAAGCCGACGCCGCGCACGGTCTCGATGTAGCGGGGCGCGTTCGGGTCGTCGCCGAGCTTGCGGCGCAGCCAGCCGACGTGCACGTCGAGCGTCTTGGTCGAGCCGAACCAGTTCACGTCCCAGACCGACGCCATCAGGTCCTCGCGGGTGACCACGTGGCCGGCGTGGCTCATCAGCTCGGCGAGCAGGTCGAACTCTTTGCGGGAGAGGTCGAGCGGCTCGCCGTCGAGGCGCGCCGTCCGCGCGGCGGGGTCGAGCTCCAGATCGCCGATCGCGATCGGCTCCGCGGGCTGGTCCTCGCGCGGGGCGCTGCGGCGCAGCACCGCCCGGATCCGTGAGATCACCTCGGCGGCGCTGAACGGCTTGACCACGTAGTCGTCGGCGCCGAGCTCGAGGCCGACGATCTTGTCGAGTTCGGTCCCGCGGGCGGTCAGCATCACGATCGGCACGTCGGAGCTGCTGCGCAGGGCCCGGCAGACGTCGCGCCCGTCGCCGTCGGGCAGGGCGAGGTCGAGGATCACGAGATCGGGCTCGAACTGCTCCGCCTGCTCGAGCGCCCCGGCGGCGGTCGCGGTCACCCGCGGCTCGAAGCCCGCCCGCGAGAGCGCCTCGGCGAAGGGGTCGGAGATCGAGCTCTCGTCCTCGACGACGAGGATGCGGGCTGCGGGGGCCGCGGCGCTCGGCATCGGCCAACTGTAAAGCGGAACGGGGCGAGGCCGCCGACGCGCCGGCGATGTTTTGCCGGCTCTTTACCCGGGCCTGGGTGGCCCTTGGATGCCCGCCGCCAACAATGCGGCGACGAATCCGCCACGAGGAGGTCAACGGTTGTGAGGAACATCAGGAGTCGCATCGCGGTCGCAGCAACGGTCCTCGCCCTCGGCGGGTTGGCCGGCCTCGCCCTCAGCGCCGACAGGCAGAAGGCGCCGTCGACGGTCGCCACGGACCCCCTCGTGCGCACCAAGGTGATCCACCGGACGATCCACATCACCAGGCATGCCAAGCCGAGGAATCCGGCCGCGGCCTCCGCGCCCCCGGCGCCGGAAACGAGCCCCGTCGCCGCGAGCAGCTACTCGGCGGAAGCTCCCAGCGCGACCACCTCGACCTCCGGCGCCGGCTCCTACTCCGAAGCGGCGCCGGTCACCACCGCGACGAGCGGCGGAGGGGGCGGGTACGCCTCGGAGTCGGGCGAGGACGGCGGCGAGGTCGAGCACGAGGGCGGGGGCGCCGATGACTGAGCGCACCGCACGCCGCCGCCGGCCCCCGGCCGCGCCGGTCGTCTGGGGCTCGATCGCGCTCTTCGCGGTCCTCTTCGCGATGCTGACCTACCAGTTCAGCTCGCAGGCGGCCGGCGCCGCCGAACGGCGCCAGGTGATCGCCCGCAAGGTGATCGCGAAGCGGGTCGTGAAGACGATCGTCCCGGCCGAAGGCGCGCCCGCCACCGAAGGCGCCCCGACCGAATCGGAACCCGAATACGTCGCCCCGGAACCCGAATACGTGGCGCCCGAACCGGCGCCGGTCGTCACCAGCTCCTCCTGACCATGGCCGAGCACGACCTCAGCTTCGACGCGATGGGCTCCCACGTCCGCCTCCTGATCGGGGAGCCGGGCCCGGGCATGCCCTCCGCATCCCGCGCCGCCGCCGACGCGCGGCGGTTCGTCGAGCGATTCGACGCGGCGCTCTCGCGTTTCAGGGGCGACAGCGAGCTGACCGCCCTCAACTCGGACGGGCGCAGGCGCGTTCCCGCCTCGAGGCTGGTCCGTGCCGCGGTCAGGGCCGGCCTGGCCGCGGCGCGCCAGAGCGGCGGGTTGGTCGATCCGACCCTGGCGCGGGAGGTGGCCGAGGCCGGCTACGACCGCTCTCTCGCCGGCGTCGCCGGCGAGTCGCTGGAGCGGGCGCTCGCGAGCGCGCCGGCCAGGCGCCCCGCCGCCCCCGACCCGACCCACCGCTGGCGCTCGTTCAAGGTGGACGACGACGCCGGGACGATCTCACGCCCTCCCGGGCTTGCCTTCGACACCGGCGGAACCGGCAAGGGGCTCGCCGCCGACATGGTCGCCGAGCGCCTGCGTGGCTACCCGCGCTTCATCGTCGACTGCGGCGGCGACATCCGCATCGGCGGCACCGACGCGCTCATCCGCCCCTATGAGGTCTTCGTCGAGCATCCGCTCAGCCGCGAGCGCTCCCACGTCCTGCGGCTCGGGAGCGGCGGGGTCGCGACGTCGGGCCTCAACGTCCGCATCTGGCGGCGCCCCGACGGCGGCTTCGGCCATCACCTCCTCGACCCCTCCACCGGCCGGCCCGCCTGGACCGGCCTGATCGGCGCGACCGCGCTCGGCGACACCGCGCTCGAGGCCGAGACCCTGTCCAAGGCGGCGCTGCTGTCCGGCCCGGACGGCGGCCGCGCCGTCCTCGCCGAGCGAGGCGGGCTGCTGGTCCACGACGACGGCCGCGTGGAGCCGGTCGGACCGCTCAGCGTCCGCCCGCTCGCCGAGCTCGCGGCCGACCCGGTGGCGTCGTGATCGGCGGCGCCGTCAACGCGGTCGAGACCCACGGCTGGTGGCTGGCCAGCCGCGCCTCCGGCCTCGTCGCCCTCGCCCTGGTGACGGTCTCGGTCGGGATCGGGCTGACGATGTCGGGCAGGGTGATGCGGCGCCCGGGGCTCTCCCGAAGCCTGCTCGCGATCCATGAGCAGACCGCCCTCGCCGGGTTGGTCGCGATCGCGATCCACGGCCTGACCCTGCTCGGCGACCCATGGCTGAACCCCGGCGTCGGCGGCGTGACGATCCCCTTCGCGATGGGGTTCAAGCCGTTCTGGACGGGCCTCGGCGTGATCGCCGGCTACCTGGCCGTCCTGCTCGGCCTCAGCTTCTACGCCCGCAGGGCCGTCGGCCCGCGTCTCTGGCGCAAGGCCCACCGGGCGACCGTGCTCGTCTACGCGCTCGGCGTCGTCCACGCGCTCGGCGCCGGCAGCGACGCGTCGAGCCTCTGGCTGCGGGCCTGGCTGATCGTGACCGGCGCGCCGATCGCGGTCCTCTTCGCCCACCGCGTCGCCGAGGGTCGCAGGCGCGCGCGGCCTGCGGCCCGCTCGCGCCGCGACCCGTTCTCCTCCCAGACGCCCCTCCCCGCCTTCGAGGAGGGCCTGCGATGAAGGGCGACGGGATCCTGATCGTCGGCGGCGGCCTCGCCGGGCAGCGCTGCGCGGAAGGGCTGCGCCGGCACGGCCACGACGGGCCGCTGCGGCTCGTCTGCGCCGAGGACGAGCCTCCCTACGACCGGCCGCCGCTCTCCAAGGCGGTCCTGGCCGGCCACGCCGAGCCCGACTCGGTCCGCTTCCGCTCCGACCGCTGGTACGAGGAGGCCGGCGTCGAGCTGCTGCTCGGCGCCCGTGCCGTGTCCCTCGACGTGGCCGCCCGGGCCCTCCACCTCTCCTCGGGCGCCGCGCTCGGCTACGAGCGGCTGCTGATCGCGACCGGCGGGCAGCCGCGCCGGCTCGAGCTCTTCGACGGCCGCCCCAACGTCCACTACCTGCGGACGCTCGCCGACGCCCGCCGCCTGCGCGCGCAGATGGCGCCCGGGGCGCGTCTGGCAGTGGTCGGGGCGGGATTCATCGGCCAGGAGGTGGCCGCCACCGCCCGCGGCCTCGGCCTCGAGGTGACGCTCGTCGAGGCGATGCCGACCCCCCTGGCGGGGATCCTCGGCGAGCGGGTCGGCGGCTGGCTCGCACGGATGCACCGCGCCCGCGGAGTCGAGGTGCGCACCGGGGCGAAGATCGTCGCCGCCCACGGTCGCGGACGGGTGGAGGAGCTCGAGATCGACGGCGGCGCGCGCATCCCCTGCGACCTGGTCGTGGTCGGCGTGGGCAGCGAAGCGGCCACCGGCTGGCTGCGGGGCGGCGGCCTGGAGGGCGCGGGCGGAATCGCGACCGACGCCTGCGGTCGCACCCGGACGCCCGGCGTCTACGCGGCGGGCGACGCGTCGCTTCCCTTCGACCCCCACACCGGCGCCCACGCCCGCACCGAGCACTGGGCGGCGGCGGCCTGGCAGGGGGAGGCGGTTGCCAAGTCCATGCTCGACATCTACCCGGGCTCCCCTCCGCTGCCCAGCTTCTGGAGCGACCAGTACGGGCTCCGCATCCAGCACGTGGGCCACTCCCATCGGGTGGACGCGGCGCTCGTCGACGGGGACCCCTCCGGCGCCGACTTCGAGGTCCACTACACACGCGCCGGCGCCGTCGTCGCCGGCCTGGCGGTCGGTCGCCCGGCGGCGATCCCGGCGCTGCGGCGGCGAATCGAGAACGGGCGCCGGCCGGCGCCCGACCGGGAGCTGGCGGCATGACCCTGCTGGCGCGGGTCGATCCGCTCGAGTGCAGCGGCCACGGCGATTGCGCCGAGATCGCGCCGGACGTCTTCCGCGTCGACGGCGTCGCGACCGTGGTCGGGACCGGGCCCGACGAGCTGCTGATCGAGGCTGCCGAGGCCTGTCCGGCGGTCGCGATCTCGATCGTCGAGACCGAGACGGGGGAGACGCTGTTCCCCTGATCCACGGCGAAGACTAACGTTCACTAACAATTCGCTAAGCTGATGCTCACCTCAGTTGGGCGGGGAGTTGCGTGCCCGAGGGTGCGCAGGAGTCACCCTGTGTCCGGAGAAGGAACGCGCGCATGGCGAGAGCGAAAAAGCGAAGAAAGGGCGGGGGCGGCGAGCCGCGCCGTCCGCGTCCCGGTGGCGCCCCGATCGTCGAGCTGCGCGACGTGACCAAGGTCTACCCCGGGGGCCACATGGCGCTCGACCGCGTCTCGCTCGCGATCAACCGCGGCGAGTTCGCCTTCCTCGTCGGCCCGACCGGCTGCGGCAAGTCGACCCTGATCAAGACGCTGATCCGCGAGGTCGAGGTCACCGACGGCAGCGTCAACATCGCCGGCCGCGACATCGGCGCCCTGCCCGAGCAGAAGATCCCGCTGCTGCGGCGCAACATCGGCACCGTCTTCCAGGACTTCAAGCTGCTCCCGGACCGCACCGTCTACGACAACGTCGCCTACGCGCTGCAGGTGATCGGCGCGCCGCGCGCCGAGATCCGCCGCCAGGTCCCGGAGATCCTGCGCCTCGTCGGCCTCTCGACCAAGCTGCACAGCTATCCCGACCAGCTCTCCGGCGGCGAGCAGCAGCGCGTCTCGATCGCCCGCGCCTTCGTCAACCACCCGCCGCTCCTGCTCGCCGACGAGCCGAGCGGCAACCTCGACCCGGTGACCTCGATCGGCGTCATGCAGCTGCTCTACCGGATCAACAAGACCGGCACCACGGTGATCGTCGTCACCCACGATCGCGAGATGGTCGACAACATGCGCCGCCGGGTGATCGAGCTCTACGAGGGCCGCGTCGTCCGCGACGAGGTCAGCGGCGGCTACACGGAGGAGTCGACGACCGAGTTCGGCCTCCGCATGCGCGCTGAGATGGGCGTCGGCCCCGAGGGCACGACGAACGGCCACGACAGCCACGACAGCCTCTTCTGATGTCCAGGCTCTTCTTCTTCGTCCAGGAGGCCTTTCGCGCCCTGCGCCGCAACGCCGCCCCGAGCACGGCGGCGATCGTCACCACGGGGGTGACGGTGATCCTGCTCGGCGTCCTGATCCCGGTCTTCCAGACGACCCAGGCGAAGAGCGACCAGGTCCGCGACAGCCTCGAGTTCCGGGTCGCGATCTACGACGACGCGACGCGGGCGGAAATCGCCTCGCTCGAGCGGCGACTGCTGCAGATCCCGCACGTCTCCTCGGTCAACCTGATCACCAAGGCGGAGGCCCTACGCGAGCTGACCAAGGACCTGGGCAAGGACAAGAGCGACGAACTCCTCACCCAGCTCCACTCGAACCCGCTGCCCGCCAACTTTCAGATCAAGGCCGACGATGCCGCCTACCTGGACTCGGTCCGCGCGGCGGTCACGCCGCCGGGGCCGAACGGCAAGCCGAAGCCGATCTCGCCGATCATCCAGGAGGTCTTCGACCGCCAGCAGGAGTCGCGGCAGATCGAGCAGGTGACCGGCGCCCTGAAGATCGTCCTGACGATCATCACGGCGCTGCTGATCGTCGCCTCGCTGATGCTGGTCGGCAACACCATCCGCCTCTCCATCTACACCCGCCGCCGTGAGGTCGAGGTCATGCGCCTGGTCGGCGCCACGCGCTGGTTCATCCGCTGGCCGTTCATGATCGAGGGGGTCGTCGTCGGCTTCACAGGCGGCCTGGTGGCCATACTGATCCTGTGGCTGGGCAAAATCACGATCGTCGACCCGCTGAGCGACAGCTTCTCGTTCCTCGCCGCTCAGAACAGCACCACCCTCGCCTTCCCGGCGCTGGTGGCGATCCTCTTCTGCGCCTCGGTGCTGGTCTCCGCGATCGGCTCGGGCCTCACCCTGCGTCGCTTTTTGAAGGTCTGAGCCGCCGATGAGAGCGGGCCGGATCGCGGCCTCCGTGGCCGCCCTGCTCGCGGCGCTCTGCGCCGGCCTCTGGCTCGGCGGCCACCCGGCGAAGCTGCCCGGCCTCGTCAGCGACGCCTTCGTCGGCGGCAATGCCGGCCTCAACGTCGAAGCGACCGAGGCGATCGAAGAAAACTACTTCCGCGAGGTCTCCCCGGACGAGCTGACCAACTCCTCCCTGCAGGGCATGGTCCGCGGCCTCCGCAGGCGCCATCACGACCGCTTCTCCGACTACTTCTCGCCGCAGAGCCTGAGGCGGTTCAACGAAGAGATCTCCGGCAAGTTCTCGGGGATCGGCCTCTCCGTGGTCCCGGTCGAGAAGGGGCTGAAGGTGGCCCACGTCTTCAAGCGCTCGCCGGCGGACCAGGCCGGCATCGAGGTCGGCGAGGTCGTGGTCTCGGTCGAGGGCGCCTCGATCGCCGGGGTCGACAGCGAGGTCGCGACGACGAGGATCAAGGGGCCGGAAGGCACCGACGTGTCGATCGGGGTGCTCGATCCCAAGAGCGGCAGGACCCGCCGCCTGGAGATAACCCGCGAGGAGATCTCGCTGCCCGTCGCGGCCGGCAGGGTCGAGGAGGTGGACGGGCGCAGGCTCGGCTACGTGCGCCTCTCGACCTTCACCTACGGCGCCCACGCCTACCTGCGCAAGGCGGTCGAAAAGGTGGAACGCGAAGGCGCCGACGGAATCGTCCTCGACCTCCGCGCGAACGGCGGCGGGGTGCTCGACGAGGCGGTGCTCTCGGCCAGCGTCTTCCTGCCGAAGGGGGACCTCGTCGTCACCACCGACTCGCGGACCCAGGGCCACGCCGAGTACCGGGCCGTCGGCGACAACCTTCCCGAGCGCCCGCTCGTCGTCCTGATCGACCGCAACACCGCCTCGGCCGCCGAGATCCTCACCGCGGCGCTGGCCGACGACGCCGGCGCCACCGTCGTCGGCGTCCGCTCCTTCGGCAAGGGCGTCTTCCAGCAGGAGGTGGACCTCTCCAACGGCGGCGCGCTGAAGTTGACGATCGGCGAGTACTTCACGCCCGAGGGGGCGAACCTGGCCGGCCACGGGATCGACCCCGACGTGAAGGCGCGCGACCTGCCCGGCAGCGCCCGCGACGAGGCGCTCGATCGCGCCCTCGGGGTCCTGGCGGCGCGGGAAAAAGCGGACGGGTGAGCAGGCGCGGCCCCCGGCGCCGCGGCGCCGCGCCGAAGACCGCCGGTGACGCGGTCGAGGCGCTGCTGCGCGAGGAGCTGGGGCGGAGGGGGTTCCGCCCGCCGCTCGAGAACGAGGCACGCCGGGCCGCGCGGGAGGCGGAGAGCAGCCCGCTGCCGCGCCGTGACCTGGTCGCGCTGGACACCTTCACCGTCGATCCGGCCGGCGCCCGCGACTTCGACGACGCGGTCTCGGCCCAGCGCGAGGGCGAGTCGGCCAGGGTCTGGATCCACATCGCCGACGTCGCCGCCCACGTCCCGGCCGGCTCGGCCCTCGACCTGGAGGCGCGTCGCCGCGGCAACAGCACCTACGCGCCGGGCACGGTCGAGCCGATGCTCCCGCACGTGCTGAGCTCGGAAGCGTGCAGCCTGGCGCCGGGGGTCGAGCGGCTCGCCGTCACCGCGGAGGTCGAGCTCGGCGGCGACGGCGAGGTGCTGGCCGCCGCCTTCTATCGCAGCCGGGTCCGCTCCGACGCCCGTCTCGACTACGACCGGCTCGACGCGATCTTCGGCGGGCGGGAGCGGGCTCCGGAGCGGGTCGCCGAGCCGCTCGACGTGGCGCGCCGGGTCGCGGCGGCGCTCGCCGCGCGGCGCGGGCCGACGAGCCTCGACATCGAGTCCAGGGAGCCCGAGTTCCGGCTCGACCCGGCCGGCCGTGCGATCGGCGCCCGGGCGGTCGCCCAGACCGAGTCGCACCGCCTGATCGAGCAGCTGATGATCCTCGCCAACGAACAGGTCGCGCAGCTGCTCGAGCGCCGGCGGCTGCCGGCCATCTACCGGGTCCACGCGCAGCCCGACCCGCCGCGGGTCGAGCGCCTGCTGGCGCAGCTGCACGACCTCGGGATCCCGACCCCGCCCCTGCCCGCTGCGATGTCCGCCCAGGAGGCGGGCGAGCTGGCAGCAGAGGCCAGCCGCATGGTCCGGCGCGAGGCCGCCCGGCGCGGGCACGGCCGTGAGGCGTATACATCGCTCGTGCTCCGATCTCTGAAGCCCGCCCGGTACAGCGAGAGGAACAGCGGTCACGCCGGCCTCGGCAGCCCCGCCTACTGTCACTTCACCTCGCCGATCCGGCGTTATCCCGACCTCGTCGTGCACCGGGCGCTACTGGCGGCGCTGGGGGAGGGCGAGGCTCCTCCCGGGCCGGGGGAGGCTCGCGAGGCGGCCCGGCACTGCAGCGAGCGCGAGCGCGAGTCGATGCGGATCGAGCGCGACGCGGACGACATCTGCGCCGCCTTCCTGCTCGAGCGGGAGCTGGCGGCGGGAGATCGCGAGAAGAGCCTTGAGGGCGAGGTCTCGGGCGTGATCCGCTCGGGGGCGTTCGTCGCCTTCGGCGGCGAGCTGGGCGACGTCTACGAGGGCTTCCTGCCCGCACGGCGTCTGCGCGCGGAGGACTTCCTCGAGCTCAACGAGACGGAGACGGCGCTGGTCGGGCGCAGCTCCGGCCGCCGGGTGCGGATGGGGGATCCCGTCTCGGTCCGGGTCACCGGCGTCGAGGCGCCGCGCGGCCGCGTCGACCTGGAGCCGGCGACCCCGGTCGCGGAGCGCTGAGTGGCAAAGAAGGGGAAGAAGCAGCGCGAGCCCGCCTCCGGCGACGTGGCGACCAACCGGCGCGCCGGCCACAAGTTCGAGCTGGTCGAGAAGATGGAGGCCGGGATCGAGCTGCGTGGCTCGGAGGTCAAGTCGTTGCGCAACGGCAAGGCGCAGATGACCGACGCCTACGCGGCGATCGAGCGGGGCGAGGTCTGGTTGCGCAACCTCCACATCCCGCCCTACGAGCCGGCGAGCCGGGAGAACCACGAGCCCGAGCGGCCGCGCAGGCTGCTCCTCCACCGGGCCGAGATCGAGCGCCTGGTGGGCAGGACGGCGCAGCGCGGCCTGACCCTGATCCCGACCCGGATCTACTTCAAGGGGTCGCGCGCCAAGGTCGAGCTGGCGCTCGCCAAGGGCAAGGAGGGACGCGATCGGCGGCGGGAAATCGCCGAGCGCGACACCCGCCGGGAGGTCGAGCGCGAATTCAAGGGACGGATGAGGTAGCGTCGAGGCTATGACCAACTGCCTCGCGGTTCTCCTCCCCGCCGGTAACTTCGTCAGCGACAACATCAAGTACATCGCCGCCGCGCTGATCGTGGCGCTCTTGGTCCTTCTGCTCGTCGTGAGCATCAGCCAGCGTCGCAGCAAGGAGAAGGGCGCCAAGGGCGCCGCGAAGCCGCCGAAGCCCGCCAAGCAGAAGGCGCCGAAGCCGCCGAAGGAGAAGCGAAGGGGCCGGCGCCGGGCGAAGAAGGCGGAGCCGCCACAGACGGCCCAGATGCCGGCTGTGCCGCCGCCCGCGACCCAGGCCCCGGCCCAGCCGCCCGTGACCCAGGCCCGGCAGCCGCCCGTGACCCAGGCCCCGGCCCAGCCGCCCGCGTCGCCCGCCGCCCCGCAGGCCGCCGGGGCGCCGCCCGCGGTCCCCGCCCAACCGGCCGGCGCCAAGGGACAGCGCAAGCTCGCCCGCGACCAGCAGCGCGCCGCCCGCGCCGAGCACCGCAAGCGCCGCCGCGAGGAGGCCAGGGCCCGCAAGGAGGAGCGGGCGCGTAAGCGGGCCGAACGCCGCCACGGGCCCGGTGCGCCTGCCGGCGGCCGCTCGGCGAGGAAGGCGCGCAAGGAGTCGGCGAAGGCGGAGCGCCAGCTCGCCGCCGCCCGCGCCGCGCACGAGCGGGATCTGCTCGAGCGCGGCGGCCAGGTCGCCCAGCCCGCGCAGCCGGTCGCCCAGCCGACCCAGCCGACCCAGCCGCTGGCCCAGCCGACCCAGCCGACCCAGCCGCTGGCCCAGCCGACCCAGCCGCTGGCCCAGCCGACCCAGCCGCTGGCCCAGCCGACACCTCCGCCGATGCCGGCGCCGGCGGTTCCGCCGCCGATGCCGACCCCGCCCCCGGGCGCGCCGCCGCCGCCCGGTGGCTATGACCCCGCCGAGGCCGAACAGCGCGTGCGGTCGAAGGTCGAGGAAATCCAGCGCGAGGAGGAGCGGATCAGGAGCGAGGCCGATCGACGGATGGCGGAGGCCGAGCAGGCTCAGCGCGAGGCCGAGGCGCGAATGGCCCAGGCCGGATCCGGGCATGAGACCCAGCCGATCGCCCCGGTCGCGCCGCCCCGGCCGCCGCTGCCAGGGGCCGTGCCGCCCCCGGCGCAGACCCCGCCCGCCGACCTGCAGACCGCCGAGCAGCTGATCCAGCGCGAACGCGAAGCGCAGGAGAGCTCGATCGAGGACGCCCAGAGGCGGCTGAAGGAGATCGAGGAGCGCACCAAGCAGGCGGAGAAGCGCGCCGAAGAGGCGGCACGCCTGGCCCGGCTCAAGTCCGAGGAGTCCGGGCGCGAGGACCGTTTGCGCCAGATCCGCGACTCCGTCGCCGAGGCGGAGGAGCGCGCCCGCGAGGCCGAGCGTCGCGCGGTGGAAGCCGAGCAGGCCGTCGTGCGCGCGGTCGAGACGCCGCCCACGCCGCCCCCGGCGGCGACACCGCCTCCTCCCGCCGATACGGCCCCTGCTCCCCCTCCCGCCGATACGGCACCGCCGCAGGCCGCGACTCCGCCGCCACCACCTCCCCCGATGGAGGCCGCGCCACCGCCACCGCCGCCACCCCCCGGCTCCGCTCGCACCGCCCGTCCGCCGTCCGCCGCCACCCCCCGTTGAGGCCGCTCCGCCTCCGCCTCCCGCCGAGGCGACACCGCCTCCTCCTCCGCCTCCCCCGGCCGCGCCGCCCCCGCCCCAGGACCAGCCGTCGCCGCCACCCGCCCAGGGGCCGCAGTCGCCGGGCCCGGTGGCGCCACCGCCGCCGCCGCCCGGCCAGGCCCCCGCCGCCGGGGGCGGGCCGATCAACCTCAACACGGTCACCTTCGAGCAGCTGCGCGAGGAAAATCTGTCGGTCACCCAGGCGACCCGCATCCTCGCTCAGCGAGAGCGGCTCGGACGGTTCGGCTCAGTCGACGATCTCGATCAGGTGCCGGGGCTCCCGCAGGAGGTCCTCGACGACCTCAAGCGCAGGTCCACGGTCTAGGCTTCGTAGGCCTCGAGCAGCTTGAGCCAGACCTCGCTGCGGGTCGGATAGGCGGCCACCGCGTGGCGTAGGCGCGGGATCGGCACCTCGCCGACGATGGCCACGGTGGCTCCCTGCAGGAAGTCGGCCGTCTCGAAGCCGGTGAACGTGGCCCCGACGATCGTCTCGCTGCCGCGGTCGACGACGATCCTCGTCGTGCCGCCGGTCCCCTTGCCGTAGAAGCTGGCGCCGGCGGTGCCTTCGGTGCCGACGTCGACCGCCCTTGCGTCGATCCCCCTCTCGCGGGCCTGCTCGATGGTGAGGCCGACGGCGGCCACCTGGGGGTCCGTGAAGATGACGCGCGGGCTGCCGATCCCCTCGGCGACGGCCTCGACCGGGTGTCCAAGCGCGTTCTCGGCCGCGACCCAGGCCTGGTACTTGCCCATGTGGGTGAGCAGCGCCCGGCCGTTGACGTCGCCGACGGCGTAGAGCCACTCGCTGCCGCCGACGCGCAGCCGCTGGTCGGTCTCGAGGAAGCCTCCCTCGCCGGTCTCGACCCCGACCGAGTCCAGGCCGATCTCTCTCGTGCGCGGCCTGCGCCCGACCGCGACCAGCAGCTCCGCGGCGGCGACCGTCTCGCCGTCGTCGAGCTCGACCTCGACGCCGCCGCCCTCGTGCCCGACTCGTTGCGCGAGTGTTCCGGTGCGGACGTCGACTCCGTGCGCCTCGCGCAGCGCCTCCCCGACCTGCTCGCCGGCGAACGGCTCCTCGCGGTGCAGGAGGCGGCCGGCGCCCTCGATCAGCGTCACGGCGGTGCCCAGGGTCGACCAGGCCTGGGCCAGCTCGGACCCGACCGGGCCGCCCCCGAGCACGATCATGCTCGGGGGGACTCGCTTGGAGGTCGTCGCGTCGCGGTTGTTCCAGGCCTTGACCGAGTCGAGGCCGTCGATCGGCGGCATCGCCGGCCCGCTGCCGGTGGCGACGACGACGGCCTTCGCCGCGACCAGCGTTTTGTCGTCCCCGACCGCGACGCGGCGCTCGCCGGCAAGGCGCCCCTCGCCCCGGAAGAGCTCGATCCCGCGTTCCTCCAACCAGGGCAGCTGAACCGAGTCGTCGAGGTCGTGGATGACCTCATCGCGGCGCGAGAGCACGGCCGCCGGGTCGAGGTCGCCGGTCACCGCCTGCGAGACGCCCGGGACCCGGCGTGCCTCCGCGAGCAGCTCGCCGGGCCGTAGCAACGCCTTCGACGGCATGCACGCGTAGTAGGAGCACTCGCCGCCGACCAGGTGCGGCTCGACGATCGCGACGCTCATCCCGCCATCGGCGAGGCGCCCGGCGCAGACCTCGCCCGGCGCCCCGGCGCCGAGCACGATCGCGTCGAAATTTCGCTCGCCCACCCGGTACACCGTACAATCGAGGCAGACATAGCACGGGGGCGACAGGCTTCGACGTGGTCGGTCCGTGCGAACGGTTGCAGGTCGAGGTTGCCGGAGGCCTCGTTAAACACCGGCACCAACCAATACGTGCGGACCATGAGTTCGCCCTCGCTGCTTAGTCAATAGCTAAGTGAGTGAGAGTCGGCCCTCTCCCGCCCGCGGAGGGGGGTTCCGGCTTCAATTGCGGGCTCACCCGGGCGGATCGCCCCGTCCACCAGGGGAAATCTAAGAGGGCTGGTTCTCCCGCAGTGCCCGCCGGCGCGGACCCCGGGAGACGAGACTCAAGCGCCGGCTAAGCCTGTAGAGACCCTCGCACCGCGGCCGCGGACCCGAGTTCGATTCTCGGCGCCTCCATCAACGGCCCCGCAGCCAGGCGAGCACCTCGGCCGCGTTGCGGTCGGGCGGGAAGACGGGGTAGAAGGCCCTGACGATGCGCCGGCCCTCGGCGACGAGGGTGAGGCGCCTGTAGAGCGTCATTCCCTCGACCTCGAAGGTCGGCAGCCCCAGGGCCCCGGCCAGGCCGAGGCCCGCGTCGCTGAGCAGGGGAAAGGGGATCTGCTCGCGCGCCGCGAAGTCGGCCTGCTCGGCCGGCGGCTGGGCGCTCACCCCGACCACCGACGCGCCCAGCGCCTCGAACTCGGCCATCGCGTCGCGGAAGGCGCAGCTCTGCGGTGTGCAGCCGCGCGCGCCCGGGATCTCGTCCCAGCCGGCCGGCGAGGGCTCGCCCGGAACCCCGGTCCGCGGGTAGACGTAGGCGACCAGGGTGCCGGCGGCGAGGGCGGAGATGTCCTCGGCGCCGCCCCCGGTCGAGGGCAGCCGCAGGCCGGCCGGGATCTCGAGCCCCGGGAGATGGGCCGCCGCCCCGTCGTCCTCGGGGACCGGCAGGTCGTCGGGAAGCCGGCTGTAGTCGGTGCTCATCGCGCGCCTCCCACGCTATCCGGAAAGCCGCCCGCTCCGCCCGGCTAATCTGCGGCGATGGCCCGATACGTCGCCTTCCTGCGCGGGATGAACCTGGGCGGTCGCCGGATCTCGAACGAGGAGCTGCGCGCCGCCTTCGAGGGGCTCGAGCTGACCGAGGTCGCGACCTTCCGCGCCAGCGGCAACGTGATCTTCGACGGGCCGGACGGGGTCGGCGCCGAGGACCTGGCGGCGAAGATCGAGGCGGGGCTGGCCGCGGCCCTCGGCTACCAGGTGCCGGCCTTCCTGCGCTCCTGCGAGCGGCTGGCGGAGATCGCCGCGCGGGAGCCGTTCGAGGCCGCCGCCGTCGCGGCCTCGGCCGGCAAGCTCCAGGTGGCGATGCTCCCGGATGTCCCGGGACGGACCGCCCGACATGTGGCGCTGGCTCTCTCCGACGACCGGGACCGGCTCGCGATTGAGGGCGCCGAGCTCTACTGGCTGCCGAGCGGCGGCATCTCTGAAACCGACCTCGACCTGAGGACGCTCGAGGCCGAGCTGGGCCCGTGGACGATGCGCACGATGGGCACGATCGAGCAGATCGCCGCCAGGCACTGCGCCGGCTGAGCCGGTCAGCGCAGGTCGGCGCGCGGGAGGGCGGCGAGCTCGATGTCGGTGCTCACCGCGCCGATCTCCTCGGGCAGCCGCGAGAGCTGGGCGTTGCCGATGAACTCCATGCGACCGCCGAGCGGGCGGAAGAAGTTGTCGTAGTGGGTCGGGACCACCGTGCGCGGGTTGAGCAGGGGGAGGATGCGCCGCCAGTAGTCGCTGGTGAAGCTTCGCCCGGCGATCCCGGCCAGGAAGACGTCGACGTCGGTCTCGCGCACGGCGTCGTCGACCAGGTTGGCGCTTCCCTGGTGGTAGAGGAGCAGCCCGGCGACCCGGATCGAGATCCCCCACACCTGGCCGCAGCGGTAGGCGTTCGGCGAGAGGCCGTCGAGGTGCTCGCAGGTCAGGTCGCCGTCGTAGGGGACCGCCAGGCCGAGCAGCAGCTTCGAGTGGACGCTGGGCGTGAAGGCGACCTCGAAGGGCCCCAGCTCGTAGGTGCGGTAGGGCTCGACCTCGACGGTCTGCCCGGCGAGGCCGTGCAGCCCCATGAGCGTGACCAGGGAGTCCGACCCGTAGGCGTCGCAGCCGAAGCGGCGGGCGATCGCCGGGGCGTCGACGGCGTGGTCGAAGTGCGTGTGGCCGACGAGCACACCGGCGACCTCGCCGGGCGCCATGAGGAAGCGGTCGAGGGCCGCCGGGTCGGGCAGGGTGGGACGGCGCAGCAGCAGGTTGCGCAGCGGCGCGCGGGAGAGGTAGGGGTCGACGAAGATCGTCTGTCCCTGGTAGGTGAGCCGGTAGCCGGAGACACCCAGCCATTCGACCTCGAGCCCGTCCGGCAGCCCTGCGGGCCGCGCCTCCAGCTCGGCCAGCGTCTGGCCGTCGTCGCGTTCGTCGCTGCGCTTCCTCAGCCGTGCCCCGGCGAGCTCCCCGGCGTGCTTGAGCGGCCCCGCCGCCCGCAGCTGCTCGCGGTCCATGCGCAGAGGGTACGGGTCCCGGTTCGGCTAGGTTCAGCGGCTTGGCGATCGCGACGGCGACATCCCTCGACATGCACGTCGGCGGCAGCCTGCTGTTCCGCGACGTCTCCTTCAAGCTCGAGCCACGCGAGCGGATGACGCTCTCGGGGCGCAACGGCGCCGGCAAGTCGACCCTGCTGCGCATGCTCGCCGGGGAGCTCTCGCCCGACGCCGGCAGCCTCGTGCTGCAGAAGGGCGCGCGTTTCGCGCTCCACGACCAGCGGCCCCCGCGCGGGTCGAGCGCCTCGCTGGGCGAGTACGTCTTCTCCGGGCGCGCCGAGATGCTCGAGACCGAGGCCGAGCTGGCCCGGCTCGAGGCGGCGATGGCCGACGGCGACCCGGGCGAGGCGACGATGGGCGCCTATGCCGCGGCGCAGCAGCGCCTCGACCACGGCGGCGGCTACCGCTGGCGCGACGGCGTGATCGCCGTCCTCCGCGGGCTCGGCTTCGACGAGGGCGACGCCGAGCGGCGAATCTCGACCTTCTCAGGCGGCGAGCTGACCCGCGCCTCGCTGGCCCGCGTCCTCGCCGCCCGCCCGGACCTGCTCTTGCTGGACGAGCCGACCAACCACCTCGACATCCCCTCGCTCGAATGGCTCGAGGGCTACCTGGTCGAGCTCGACGCGGCGGTCGTCCTCGTCGCCCACGACCGCTGGTTCCTGGAGGCGGTCGGAACCTCGGTCCTCGAGCTGGAGGCGAGGCGCGCCCGCTTCTTCGCCGGCCCGTGGCACGCCTGGCGCAAGGAGCAGGCGGCGCGGCAGATCGCCCTCGGCAAGGCGATCGGGCGCCAGGAGGCGGAGATCGCCCGCATGGAGCGCTTCGTCGAGCGCTTCCGCTACAAGGCGACCAAGGCCCGTCAGGCGCAGTCGCGGCTCAAGCAGATCGAGAAAATCAAGCGCGACGGGGCGAAGGCCGAAGAGCGGGACAGGCGCAGCCTGCGCTTCTCGTTTCCGCCGCCCGAGCGGCCCGGGCGCGTCGTCCTCAAACTGGTCGGCGCGACGATCGAGGTGCCGGGACGGACGCTCCTCTCCGGCGCCGAGCTGGAAGTGGAGAGGGGGGAGCACGTCGTCCTCGTCGGCCCCAACGGCGCCGGCAAGACGACCCTGATCGAGGCGCTCGCCGGGCGGGCCGAGCCGGCCGGGGGCTCGGTGCGCACCGGGCACAACGTCAAGATCGGCTACCTCTCCCAGCACGCCGACACCGCCGCCGGAGAGGGCACGGTGCTGGCGGCGGCCCAGCGCGAGACCGGGCTCACCGGGCAGAAGGCGCGCGACCTGCTCGGCGGCTTCCTCTTCTCGGGCGCCGACGTGGAGAAAACGCTCGGCGACATCTCCGGCGGTGAGCAGCGCCGCCTCTCGCTCGCCATCCTCGTCGCCTCCGGCGCCAACGTCCTGATCCTCGACGAGCCGACCAACCATCTCGACATCGAGAGTCGCGAGGCGCTCGAGGACGCGCTATCCGCATTCGAGGGGGCGGTGATCCTCGTCTCCCACGATCGCGCCCTGCTCGAGGCGATCGGGACCCGCACGATCGTCTGCGAGGACGGCGAGCTGCGCAGCCACCCGACCGGCTGGGTCGCCTACCGTCGCGAGCGCGACGAACGCGAGGCCGCCGAGCGGCGGCGGCGGGCGCGGCGAAGGGCGGGCGTGGGCGCTACAGCTCGGCCAAGCCGGCGCAGAAGGCGGAGCGGCGAGCCGGCCGCCTCGCCGGGCAGATCGAGGGCGCCGAAGCCGAGCTGCGCGAGCTCGAGGAGGAGCTGGCCGATCCGGCGGCCTGGTCGACCCCGGACAAGGCGAGGCGCGCCGAGCGCCGCCACCGGGAGGCGAAGAGGGCCGTCGACGAGCTCTTCGAGCGCTGGGAGGAGGCCGAGGAGGAGGCCGGGCCGCCGCAGGCGGCCGGCGGTCAGGCCTGAGCCAGCGGCCGGTCGAGCCGCACCCGGGCTCCCTTGCCCGGAGCCAGGGTGATGTTGCGGACGACGACCCTCTCCGGCTTCTGGTCCGGAGCGCTGAGCTCGGCGCGCTCGAGGATCGCCCGCAAGACGACGCGCATCTCGTATTCGGCGAAGGCGGCGCCGATGCAGCGGCGCACGCCGCCTCCGAACGGGATCCAGGCGTAGGTCTCGGCCTTGCCGTCGAGGAAGCGCTCCGGCCGGAAGCGCTCCGGATCCGGGAAGAGGTCGGCGCGGTAGTGCAGGGCGGCGATCGCGGGCAGCACGAAGGTCCCCGCCGGCAGCTCGTAGCCCCCGATTGCGAGGGGCGCGGTCAGCTTGCGGGCGACGTCGACGATCACCGGCCGGGCGCGCAGGGTCTCCTTGATCGTCGCGTCGAGATAGTCGTCGTCCCCGGTGGCGAGCGAGTCGCGCAGCCGGGCCAGGACCGCGGGGTTGCGGAGCAGGCGCTCCATCGCCCAGGCGAGCCCGGTCGCGGTCGTCTCGTGGCCGGCGCCGAGCACGGTGACGAGCTCGTCGCGCAACTCCGCGTCGCTCATCGGAGAGCCGTCCTCGTGGCGCGCCTCGAGCAGCAGCGAGAGCACGTCCTCGTGGCTCTTCCCCGCATCGACCTCGGCGCGGCGCAGGGCGATCTCCTCGTAGATGAACTCGTCCATCGCCTCGCGTGCCGCCAGGAACCGCGCCCAGGGGCTGAAGCGGCCGAGGTTCCTGCGCAGGAAGGGGAATGCCACCACCGCGTTGACGCGGCGGCTGAAGTTGTCGATCAGCCCCTCGAAGCGGGCGAGCCGGTCCTCGTCGTGGACGCCGAAGACGGCGCGCATGATCACCGCCAGGGTGATGCGCTGGGTGTGGGGGCGCAGCGCGAACGGCTTGCCCACCGGCCAGCTCTCCATCTCCCTGAGGGTGACCTCCCGCATCAATTTGCCGTAGGCCTCGATCCGGTCGCCGTGGAAGGGAGGTAGGAGCAGCTTGCGCTGGCGCATGTGCGGCGCCTCATCGAGGGTGAGCACCGAGTTGGGCCCCAGCGCCGGCTCGAGCACGGTGGCGTTCGCCTCCCCGGCGTGCAGTTGCTCCGGGGAGCCGGTGAACACCTCTTTGACCAGCTCCGGCGTGGTCACGTAGACGAGCCGCCCGAAATAGGGGAACCGGACGGTGAAGATGTCTCCGTGGCGCCTCTGCAGCCTGGTCAGGAAGTTGAGCGGGTCGAGCGCGTAGCGCCCCGCCTGCAGGGCGGCCGGCATCCTCGGGCCGGGGGGGACGCCGGGCCGCGCCGGCCTGTCCGCGAGCGCCGGCTCTGCGATCGTCGCCTGCTCCATCGCCTCCACCCTACGACATCGGCTGGCTGCCCAGCCAGTCCCTAGAAGACGATCGTGCGGTCGCCGTCGAGCAGCACGCGGTCGTCGAGGTGGGCCTTTACCGCGCGGGCGAGCACGAGCCGCTCGATGTCCCGCCCGATCCGCTTCAGGTCGCCGACCTCGTCGCGGTGGCTGACCCGGGTCACGTCCTGGTCGATGATCGGCCCGGCGTCGAGGTCCTCGGTCACGTAGTGGGCGGTGGCGCCGATCAGCTTCACGCCCCGCTCGTGGGCGCGCTGGTAGGGGTCGGCGCCGACGAAGGCGGGCAGGAAGCTGTGGTGGATGTTGATCGCGGGCGCGCCGAGCGCGCCCAGGAAGCCGGCCGAGAGGACCTGCATGTAGCGGGCGAGGACGAGCAGGTCGATCTCGCCCAGCAGCTCGAGCACGCGCCGCTCCGCCTCGTCCTTCTCGCCCGCCGTCACCGGCACGTGGTGATAGGGGAGGCCGAGTGCGGTCACCTGGTCGGCGTGGTCGGCGTGGTTTGAGACCACCGCCGCGACGTCCGCGCCCAGCTCGCCACTGCGCCAGCGCCAGAGCAGGTCGCTCAGGCAGTGGTCCTCGTGCGAGACCATGATCGCGACCCGCTTGCTCTCGCTCGACTCCTCGAAGCGGTGGTCCATCTCCAGCGGGCCGGCGACCTCCTCCTCGAAGCGACGGTAGACGGCGTTGCGCTCGGCCTCGGGAACCGAGTCGAAGGCCATCCGCATGAAGAGGCGGCCCTCGCCGCTGGAGTGCTGGTCGGCGTCGACGATGTTGAGGCCGGCGTCGGCGAGGAAGCCGCTGACGGCGGCGATCAGGCCCGGCCGGTCCGGGCAGGCGAGCAGCAGGCGGGATGTGGGCTGGTCGGCGATCCACCAATCATGCCGGTTGCCGCTCCACCGGCCCGGAAAATGCCGATCTTGCAGCGCAATTTCGAATTCAGCCCCAAGTGGCGGACGCCACTTCGTGCCTGGCGAAGTGGCGATCGGCACCCGCTTGTAAGCGCGTGTGACTTCGATCACGCAATCGGCTCCGACAACTCGCCACGGTCCCGCGCTTGCTCGCAAAACGCACATATCTCGTTCCCGTACTGATCGCCGCGATCGCGCTGCCGGCGACCGCCCTCGCGGCCGGCGCTGACGGCGCCGGCCGCACCGCACCCGTGGTCGGCATCTCGGCGGCGAAGCCGATCAGCATCGCCAGGATCGCGCCGCCGGTCGCGCACTTCCACCACACGATCCGCGTCGTCAACAGGCGGATCCGTGCCGCGCGCCGAGCCCGGCTGCGCCGCCGACGCCGCCAGGCGTTCTCCGGCCTACCGGCCGGCGTCTCCTCGGCGACCCTGGAGGCGATCGGCGCCTGCGAGTCGGGGGGCGACCCGACCGCGGTCTCCTCGGACGGCAGCTACCGCGGCAAGTACCAGTTCGACTTCGGCACCTGGGCATCGGTCGGCGGCAGCGGCGACCCGGCCGCCGCCTCGGAGGGGGAGCAGGACTACCGCGCGGCGCTCCTCTACGCGCAATCCGGCTCGAGCCCCTGGCCGGTCTGCGGCTGAGGCTAGAGTCAGGGCGTGAGCGAAGAGCGCGTCCCCACTCCCGACCCCGAGGGACCGCAGCGCAAGCCGCCGCGGGAGGCGATCGCCGAGGCCCGCGTCCGGGCCCCGACCAGGGGCAACCGCAAGCTCGAGGCGTTCCTGGCCGCCGCCAACGCGGACGACGAGGTGCGCGCCCGTTGGTACATGACCCAGGTCCAGTCCGAGCGGCTGGGGATGTCGGATCACTCCTGGGTCCACATGCAGATCGTCCTCAACATCAGCCTTCGCCTGCTGCGCCTGCTGGTCAAGTCCGGGGTCGAGCCGGCCGCGGTCGCCGACCATGGGCTGAGCGCCCGCGACGCCGAGGTCATCGTCGCCGGTGGCGCCCTGCTGCACGACGTCGGCATGTCGATCCACCGCGCCGACCACGAGGCCTACAGCCTCTTCCTCGCCGACCGGGCACTGGAGCGGCTGTTGGCCGATAGCTACCGCGAGCCGGAGCGGACGATCGTCGCCTCGGAGATCCTGCACGCGATCATCGGCCACCGCCGCCGCGGAGAGCCCTACACGGTCGAGGCCGGGGTGGTGCGCGTCGCCGACGCGCTCGACATGGCCCAGGGCCGCACCCGCCTGCCGATCGAGGCCGGCCAGGAGGGCATCCACTCGATCTCCGCCGCCGCCGTCGACGAGGTCCGGATCGAGGCGGGCGAGGAGCGGCCGGTGCGGATCGAGATCGAGCTCAACAACTCGGCCGGCATATTCCAGGTCGACGACCTGCTGGCGACGAAGATCCGTGACACGCCGCTGGAGGGCCGGGTCGAGGTCGTCGCCAAGATCGAGGGCGAGACCGAGAAGCGCCTGCTCACCGGCTTCCGGCTCGACTGACTGCCGTCAGCCGTAGCGCTGGAGGTCGCTCTGGCGCTGTTCCTTGCGCTTTTCGAGGCGGCTCTGGATCAGGGTCAGCACGATCGGCAGCAGCGCGAAGAAGCCGATCACCCCGAAGCAGAAGAAGGTCACCGTCTTGTCCGTGGTCGGCCCGGCGAGGCCGACCCCGTTCTCGGCGAGGGCGAGCGGGGCGGCGAGCAGCGACAGGGCCAGCGCCGCGGCGAGCGCGGAGACGAGGATCAGGCGGCGGTGCGGGCGGCTCACGCCGGGCAATCTAGCGCAACTCGTAGGATGCACCGCCCATGTCGACCCTCGAAGCCCTTGTGCTGGGCGCCGTCCAGGGGCTCACCGAGTTCCTGCCGATCTCCTCCAGCGGCCACCTGCGCATAGTCCCGGCGCTGCTCGGCTGGCCCGATCCCGGCGCCGGCTTCACGGCCGTCGTCCAGCTCGGGACGATGGCCGCCGTCCTGATCTACTTCCGGGCCGGGCTCTGGCGGATCGGCCGCGCCTGGCTCGGCGAGCTGCGGGTTCCCTACCGCCGGGCGAGCCAGGAGGCGAAACTGGGCTGGTTCATCGTCCTCGGCACGATCCCGATCTCGATCTTCGGGCTGCTCTTCAGGGACCAGATCGAGTCCGGCGCCCGCAGCCTCTACCTGATCGGCTCCGCCCTCATCCTCTTCTCCTTCGTGATGCTGCTCGCCGAGCACGTCGCCACGCAGCGTCGCGCGCTCGACGAGATGGACGGCCGCGACGGCTTCTACATCGGCATGGCCCAGGCGCTCGCCCTGATTCCCGGCGTCTCGCGCTCGGGGGCGACGATCTCGGCCGGCCTGATGCGCGGCTTCGACCGGGTCGCCGCCGCCCGCTACTCGTTCCTGCTCTCGGTCCCGGCCGTCGTCCTCAGCGGCCTCTTCGAGCTGCGAAAGGTCGGCGAATCGGGGGGCGCCTCGGCCGGGGCGACGGCGATCGCCACGCTGATGGCGTTCGTCATCGGCTACGCGTCGATCGCCTGGCTGCTCCGCTACCTGGGCAGCCACTCGCTGCGCGTCTTCGTCGCCTATCGGATCGCCCTCGGCGTCCTCGTCCTCGCCCTCACCGCCTCCGGCTCGATCTCCTGACCCACGAGATCGCGGACGCGGGAGCGCGGCCCCGACTCAGGGTCGCCGTATAAAAAGCGAACGGCCCGGGGCAGGTGGGCCGTTCGCGACGAGAGAGGAGTCTCGTGAGTGCTCGAGTCTGCCGCGGCGGGCTGAGCGAGGCGTAAAGATCCGGATAACCGCGGGCGGTGCCCCGGGATTGCCCGCAATTTGCACCCGACGGCCTGTGAAAATCCTGTGAAAGCAGGGCTTTTGCCGCGTCCTCGCCGTCCGGTGCGCATACAATCCTCCGGTCCGAAGACGAGGATGCGCCGTCCGTCCGAAACAGGCGCCGCCCCACTTTGACCACACAGCAGACCATCAGGCTCGCGGTAATCGACGACGACAGTGGATTCGTCACGGTCCTGGCGAAGCGCACGGAGGCCGCCGGCTGGCAGCAGCGTCAGACCGCCAGCGCGATCCCGCCCGAGGAGCTCGTCGCGATGAAGCTCAACGCGGTCCTGCTCGACCCCGCCGTGCTCGGCGACGACGGCTGGGACTACATCGAGCGGGTCTGCGGGATGCTGCCCGACCTCGGCGTGATCGTCTGCACCGGCCGCTCGACCGTCGCCCAGCGGGTGCGCGGCCTGCGCCTCGGCGTCGACGACTGGATCTCCAAGCCCTGCCACCCGGAGGAGGCGATCGCCCGCATCGAAGCTGTCGCCCGCAGGCGGCGCCGGGGCCGCCCGGACGCCGAGGCTGCCGGGCCGCTCGTCGCCGGCGAGCTCGAGATCCGCGTCGACCAGTTCCAGGCCTTCGTCGGCGGCGAGAGCCTCGACCTCACCCGTCGCGAGTTCGAGCTCCTGCACCTGCTCGCCGACGCCGAGGGCCAGGTGCTCGAGCGCGAGGGCATCTACCAGCGGGTCTGGGGGTACGCGATGGCCCACGGCGACCGCTCCGTCGACGTCTTCGTCCGCAAGCTGCGCCAGAAGCTCGCCAGGCGCTCGCCCGGCTGGAGCTACATCCACACGCACTTCGGGGTCGGCTACCGGTTCGACCCCGAGTCCACGGCGGGCGCCCCCGACGCCGCGCTCGAGGCCGTGCCCGCGTCGGAGCCGGATTCACAAGCGGTTCACGACACCGTCACCGCCGGATAACCGCCGCCGGCGGCAACGGGATCGGCCACCGCTTCTCGCTCGATAACCGAGGGCTTTCACAGCTTTTTCACATGCTCGATACAGCCGGGTAACAAGCTGCCCTGACCGCGCCTGAGAGTGTGACGAGGACCCAGATCACTGTGGCTTTTCGCAGCCATGACACGAGAGAAGGAGATCGAGTGAGTCCCTCAAGATGGTTGGCAGTCTTCGCCGCCTTCGCCCTGCTGGCAATCGGCGTCGCCGCCTGCGGTGGCAGCGACAGCGGAAGCACCGGCGGCGGCTCCGGCAGCGCCTCGGGTGAAATCGCGGGCGCCGGCTCCAGCGCCCAGGAGGCGGCCCAGGAAGCCTGGATCGCCGAATTCGAGAACGCGAACTCCGACGCGACGATCTCCTACGACCCGGTCGGCTCCGGCGGCGGCCGCGAGCAGTTCATCGCCGGCGGCACCGCCTTCGGCGGAAGCGACGCCGCGCTCGAAGAAGAAGAAGGCGAGCTGAAGAAGGCGCTCGCTCGCTGCGAACCCGGGCGAGCTGATCGAGATCCCGGACTACGTCTCGCCGATCGCGATCATCTACAACCTCGAAGGCGTCGAAGAACTGCAGTTCTCGCCGGAAACGCTGGCGCGGATCTTCAACCAGGAAATCGACCGCCTGGAACGACAAGGCGATCGCCGCCGACAACCCCGAAGTCGAACTGCCAGACACCCGCATCACCCCGGTCAACCGCTCCGACGAGTCGGGCACGACCGAGAACTTCGTCGACTACCTCTCCAAGGTCGTGCGCCGGAGGTCTGGACCTATGAAGTGGACGGCGACTGGCCGGTCAAGGGCGGCGAGGCCGCTCAGGGCACCTCCGGTGTCGTCGAAGCGGTCGGCGCCGGCGACGGCGCGATCGGCTACGCCGACGCCAGCCAGGCCGGCGAACTCGGCGTCGCCAAGATCAAGGTCGGCGAGCGAATACGTCGAGCCGTCTGCAGAAGCCGCGGCGAAGATCCTCGAGGAGTCGCCGGAAGCGAAGGACATCGCGAAGACGCCGTACATGTTCCCGTTCGAACTGGATCGGAAGACGGATGCGGCGGGCACCTACCCGATCGTCCTGACCTCCTACCTGATCGCCTGCACCCAGTACGGCTCGGCCGACGAAGCCGCTCTGGTCAAGAGCTATCTCGAATACGTGATCAGCCCCGAGGGACAGGAAGTAGCCGCCTCGAACGCCGGGTCGGCGCCGCTCTCGAGCGCCCTGACCGAAAAGATCGAGCCGGCGGTCGCCGCGATCGAAGGCTGATGGGAGCGGATCCGGTCGCATGACGGCGAGGGGGCCCCGGCGGGTGCGGGGCCCCCTTTCCGTTCCGGGAAGCTGAGCTTGGAGGCGCACACCGACACCACCACCAACGCGGGACAGATCCTGGCGGCGGCGTCCGGCGGCAGACGGCGCCTGGGCGACCGCGTCTTCTCCAACGCGGCGACGGCGGCCGGCGTCACGATCCTGGCGCTGCTCGCCGGGGTCGCGATCTTCCTCGTCATCGAAGCGCTGCCGGCGGTCGAAGCGAGCAGCGACAGCCTGCCGGAGAACAAGAGCCTGGTCGACTACATCGCGCCGCTCGCCTTCGGGACGGTGCTGGCGGCGACGATCGCCGTCGTGATCGCGGTCCCGCTCGCGGTCGCCGTCGCCCTCTTCATCAGCCACATCGCGCCCCGGCGGCTCGTCCTCCTGCTCGGCTACCTGGTCGACCTCCTGGCGGCGATCCCCAGCATCGTCTACGGGCTCTGGGGGATCTTCGTCCTCGGGCCGGCTGCCGTCGGCCCGATGAAGTGGCTGGAAGAGAAGCTCGGCTTCATCCCCTTCTTCGAGGGGCCGGCCTCGGCCACGGGCCGCACGATGCTGGTCGCCGGGCTGGTCCTGGCGGTGATGATCCTGCCGATCGTCTCCGCCGTCGCCCGCGAGGTATTCGGCCAGACTCCGAAGAAACTCCAGGAAGGGGCGCTGGCGCTCGGCGCCACCCGCTGGGAGATGCTGCGCATGACGGTGCTGCCGTTCGGCAAGTCCTCGATCATCAGCGGCGCGATGCTCGGCCTCGGCAGGGCGCTCGGCGAGACGATGGCGGTGACGATCATCCTCTCCGTCTCGGGCATCGTCACCTTCAACCTGATCAGCCAGGCGAACCCGTCGACGATCGCCGCCAACATCGCCCTCGACTTCCCCGAGTCCTCGGGCCTCGCCGTCAACACGCTGATCGCGTCGGGCCTTGTGCTCTTCGCGATCACCCTCGTCACCAACCTCGGCGCGCGCTGGATCATCTCGCGCCAGAACATCCAGTGATGGAGTCCGCGAGCACGCCGATCGGCGGACCGCCGGCGCTGGGGAGCGGCCTGCTCCCGGGCTGGGCAACCTACGCGGTGGTCGGCGGCTCCGCGGTCGGCTCGGCGGCGGTGTTGCTCGCCCTCGACTCCTTCAGCGTCGCCCTCACGCTGGTCCTCACGACGCTGGTCTCGCTCGTCGCGATCTTCGCCTGGGCGCGGGCGGTGGAGGGGAGACGGCGGGCCGTCGACCGCACGATGACGCTGCTGATCGCCGCCGCCTTCGCGCTCGCCCTTATCCCGCTGCTCTCACTGGTCTTCGAGGTCGCCAAGCGTGGCATCCCCGGCCTCGACCTGGAATTCGTCACCAGCTCGGCCCGCGGCTTCGTCGGCGGCGGCGGCGCCGCCCACGCCCTGGTCGGCACGCTGGTGATCACCGGCGTCGCGGCGGCGATCTCGGTCCCGATCGGGATCATGGCGGCGATCTACCTGACCGAGTACGGCGGCACCAGCCGCCTGCGCAAGGCCCTGACCTTCTTCGTCGACGTGATGACCGGCATCCCCTCGATCGTCGCCGGGCTGTTCGCCTACGCGCTCTTCGCGATCTTCTTCGGCCCCGGTGTCCGCATGGGGCTGATGGGCTCGGTCGCGCTCTCGGTGCTGATGATCCCGATCGTGATCAGGACCTCGGAGGAGGTCCTCAAGATCGTCCCCAACCATCTGCGCGAAGCCTCCTACGCGCTCGGCACGCCGAAGTGGCGGACGATCGTCAAGGTCGTCCTGCCGACCGCCTTCGCCGGCCTGATCACCGGCGTGATGATCGCCACCGCCCGCATCATCGGCGAGACCGCGCCGCTGCTGGTCACCACGGGGGTGATCGACTCGATCAACACCAATCCCTTCCAGGGCCGGATGCAGAACCTGGCGGTCTACGCCTACAGCGAGTACCGGACGCCGGGTGTGATGAAAGAGGCGTCCTACGAGCGGGCCTGGGCGGCGGCGCTGCTGCTTATCCTGATCGTCATGGCTCTGAACCTGGTGGCCCGACTCGTGTACAAGCGCTACAAGACCGAGGCCAAATAGCCGGTGGAGAAAAGGAGACGGGACGAGATGTCAGGACCGACCGAAGCCGCCCGAACCGAGGCGGGCACGGGACGCGAGGCACCCGTCGGGGGGGCGCCGCCGCAACCGGGCGCGTCGCTGCCCGAGCCGGCGACCGCGGGCGGGCGGCTCGCGAAGACGATCGAGACCAGGGCCCTCAACCTCTTCTACGGCGACTTCCACGCGGTCGAGAACGTGACGATGGCGATCGAGCCGAACAAGGTGACGGCGCTGATCGGCTCCTCGGGGTGCGGGAAGACGACCTTCCTGCGCTCGCTCAACCGCATGCACGAGCTCACGGTCGGCGCCCGCGTCGAGGGGCGGATCACCCTCGACGGCCAGGACATCTACGCGAAGGGCGTCGACCCGGTCGAGGTGAGGCGGCTGGTGGGCATGGTCTTCCAGGCGCCCAACCCGTTCCCGACGATGTCGGTCTACGAGAACGTCGCCGCCGGGCTCACCCTCAACGCGAGCCGCGTGAAGAAGTCCGAGAGGGACGAGGTGGTCGAGCGGGCGCTGCGCGGCGCCCATCTCTGGGACGAGGTCAAGGACCGCCTCGACAGGCCTGGCACCGGTCTCTCCGGCGGCCAGCAGCAGCGGCTCTGCATCGCGCGGGCGACGGCGGTCGAGCCCGAGGTGCTGCTCATGGACGAGCCCTGCTCGGCGCTCGACCCGGTCGCGACCCTGGCGATCGAGGAGCTGATCCAGGACCTGAAGACCAAGTACACGATCGCGATCGTCACCCACAACATGCAGCAGGCGGCGCGGGCCAGCGACGTCACCGCGTTCTTCAACCTCGAGGAGACCGGCAGGCCGGGCCGGCTGGTCGAGGTCGGGGCGACGGAGGCGATCTTCACCAGCCCGTCCCAGAAAGCGACGGAGGACTACGTCAGCGGGCGGTTCGGATGACGCCCGCCGGCATCCGCGTCGAATACCAGGAAGAACTCGGGCAGCTCGAGGCGTCCGCCCTCGGCGGACTCGACCTTGTCAGCTCGGCCCTCGACCGCACGGTCGAGGCGGTCGAGCACCAGGACGTCGAGTTGGCGGGGCTGGTGATCGCCGACGACGACCGCATCGACGGGCGCTACCTCGAGGTCCACCAGAGCCTGATCGCGCTGCTCGCGACCCAGTCCCCGGTGGCCACCGACCTGCGCCTGATCTCGGCCCTGCTGCACGTGCTCAAGAGCGTCGAGCGGATGGGCGACCAGTGCGTGAACATCTGCAAGATGATCCCGCTCTCCGGCAACCAGCCGCCGGCGGACGGGGAGATGGTCAAGCTGATCCTGGCCATGGGGCGTCAGAGCCGCACCCTGATCAGCCAGGCGAAGCGCTCCTTCGAGGAGCGGGACGTGGAGATGGCGCGCGACCTGGTCCGCCAAGACGACGTCGTCGACAACCTCAACCGGGACAGCTTCCGCCTGGCGCTGGAGATCGGCGACGACGCCGACCGGCGCGAGTGGGCGATGACGATGCTGCTCGCCGCCCGGGCGATCGAGCGGATCGGCGACAACGCGGTCGACATCGGCGAGCAGGTCGCCTACGTCGTCACCGGGCTCTTCCGGGAGTTCGAGGACGCCTCCCACCCGAGCGCGTAGCCGATCCGGAGAGGGGGGCCTGCGGGCGAGGTTTACGTTCTCGGCCTCCCTCTCCGGATCACCCACACGTTGCGTGTGAGATCCGAGCTGTCTGGGAGGATGCAGAGCACCCTCGGGATGCTCTGCGCTGCCATCGACATCGGCTCCAACACGACCCGCGTGCTCGTCGCCGAGCCCGTGGACGGCCAGTTGAAGAAGGTGATGGAGCAGCGCGCCTACACCCGCATCAACAAGGCGATCGACGAGGACGGCGCGATCCTCCCCGGGAAGGTCGCCGAGGTCGCCGAGGTCGTCGCCACCCAGGTCCGCCTCGCCCGCGAGCTGGGCGCCGAGACGATCCGCGCCGTCGCCACCGCCGCCGTGCGCGAGGCGACCAATGGCGCAGCGGCGGCGAAGGAGATCGCCGAGGCGGCCGGCGTCGAGGTGGACGTCCTCAGCGACGAGGAGGAGGGGCGGCTCTCCTTCATCGGCGCGACCAAGACCCTCGGCCACCCCGTCGCCGGAACCGTCGGCGTCGTCGACGTCGGCGGGGGTTCGACCGAGGTGATCCTCGGGACCGTTCCCGGCGGGGCGCGGGAGGTCCGCTCATGGAAGGTCGGCTCGGGCGTGCTGGCCGACGAGCTGCTTGCCTCCGACCCGCCCTCGGCGAGCGAGATACGAAAGGTCCGCGACCGCATCGACGACCTCTTCGACGGGGTCGAGATCGAGCACCCGGCGCAGGCGGTCGCCGTTGGCGGCTCGGCGACCTCGCTGCGCAGGCTGGTCGGCGCCGTGCTCGAGTACGAGACCCTGGAGCGGGGGGTGCGCGTCCTCTGCGGCGACCCCGCAGCCGAGGTGGCGCGGCGCTTCGAGCTCGACCCGGAACGGGTCCGCATCCTCGCCACCGGCGTGCTGCTCCTCGAGAAGCTCTCCGAGCTGCTCGGGCAGCCGCTGCAGATCGGCAAGGGCGGGCTGCGCGAGGGCGTCGTCCTCGACCTGCTCAACGGCAACGCCAACGGCTCCTCGCCGGAGCGCCTGGCCGCCTAGCGAGCTCGCTTTTCCCCTGGAAATCAGGTCACTGCTCGTCTAGCCTCCGCGCGTGGCACGCGCCCGCGAAGTTCCCGGCCTCGACTGCGACGAGGAGTTCCGGCTGGCGGCTGCGAGAGTGGTGGAGGTCCGCGCCGCCGAGGTCTTCGAGCACTCCGCCGGCGTCCTCAACCTCGCCGACGTCGAGCCCCTCCACGACATGCGGGTCGCCACCCGTCGCCTGCGGGCGGCGCTCGAGGTGTTCCGGCCCTGCTTCCCGCGCAAGCGCCACCGGCTGGCGCTGAGGCAGGTCAAGGCGCTGGCCGGGGCGCTCGGCGAGCGCCGCGACCGCGACGTCTCGATCGCCTTTCTCGAGGGCTTCCTGGACGAGGCACCGGCGGCGGACCGGGGGAGGCTGGAGGTCCTGCTCGCCGGCCTTCGAGAAGAGCAGCTGCGGGCGAACCGGGATCTGGGCCCGCACCTGTCCGAGGAGCACCTCCTCTCGCTGCGGGCGGAGCTCTCCGAGCTGGCCGGGGCGGCCCGCGGATGAAGGCCCGCAAGGTCAAGGGCCTGAAGCCCGGCGAGCCACTGCGCCCCAACGCGGCGCGGATCGTCGCGACCCGGCTCGACGAGCTCTGCGGGCTGGCCGCCGCGGCGCTCGAGCCCGGCGCCGGGACCGCGCAGCACGACATGCGGATCGCCGCCAAACGCCTGCGCTATGTGCTCGACATAACCGAGTCCTGCCTCGGTCCCGACGCGGCGCGCGCGCGCCGCGTCGCGAGGGAGCTGCAGGGCGTGCTCGGCGACATTCACGACTGCGACGTGATGCTCCCCAGGGTTGCCGAAATCGCCTCGCTCGAGAGCCTCCTGCGCACGCGCCGCGAGCTGCTCTTCGCGCGCTTCCGGGAGCTTTGGGCGGCGGACGAGACGCAGGGCACGCTCGACCGCCTCGGTCGCCTAGTCGCGTAGGTCGCTCATAGGGCGACCGACGCGACTAGGCTCAGCCCGCCAGCCGCTCCAGCGCCTCGCCCTCGAGCCTCAGCATCCGCCACTCGTCCATCCGCCTGGCGCCGAGCCCGTCGTAGAAGCCGAGGGCCAGCTCGTTCCAGTCCAGGGCCGCCCATTCCACCCTCGGGCAGCCGCGCTCGACCGCGAGCGCCGCGACCCGCGCGAACAGCGCCCGGCCGATTCCCGCCCGGCGGCTGCTCGGCCGCACGAAGATGTCCTCGATCCAGACCCCGCCCAGGCACTCGAAGCTGGAGAAGGTGCCGCAGAAGATCGCGTGGCCGACGGCCTCGCCTCCGACCTCGGCGAGCAGGGCCTCCGCTGTGCGCGCCTCGAAGAGCGAGTGCGCGAGCCGCCCGGGGTCGCCGTTCACTTCGTCGCCCCGCTTCTCGTACTCGGCGAGCTCGAGGATCAGCTCGAAGAGGGTTCCCACGTCCTCCTCGCTCACCGGTCTGATCGTCAGCTCCTCGCCCGCGCGCGCCATTCCGCGAAACCGTACAAGCCGAACCGCCGGCCGGTCGGCGAGTTTCCGACCGCATGCGTCGGAAACTCGCCAGGGAAGAGGTGCGGTCACCGGATCTTCACGGCGCCTTTCCCGCTCCTTCGATCGAGAACCGCCACCCACCGGCATGCTCTGCCGGCCCTCGAGCAGCTCGCCGCCGGCTACCGCCGGGCGCTCGGGACGGCCGCGCGGCAAGCCGTCGCCCGCGCCGCCTGAGCCGGCCGGACCGACGAAGGTGCCCGGGTACGATCACGAGATCGACGATCCCTCCTCCTACTTCAATCGCGAGCTCTCCTGGCTCGATTTCAACCAGCGGGTCCTCGAACTCGCCGAGGACCCGGACGTGCCTCTGCTCGAGAGGCTCAGGTTCTGCGCGATCTACTCCTCCAACCTCGACGAGTTCTTCATGGTCCGCGTCGCCGGCCTCTTCGACCAGCTCGACGCCGGGATCGACGCCCGCGGCCCCGACGGCCTGGCGCCGGGCGAGCAGATCGACGCGATCCAGGCCCGTGTGCTGGAGCTCGACCGGCGCCTGCATCGCTGCTTCGACGGCACCCTCCGCCCCTCCCTGGAGGAGGAGGGGATCCGCATCGTCTCGCTCGACTCGGCGACCCCGGCCGAGCGGAGCGAGGTCGACAGTCGCTTCCACGAGCAGATCTTTCCGGCCCTGACGCCCCTGGTCATCGGCCTCGGCCGTCCCTTCCCCTACATCTCGAACCTCTCTCTCAGCCTCGGCGTGCTGCTCCGCGACCCCGAGGCCGGGACGGAGATCATCGCCCGGGTGAAGGTGCCGAAGGAGTTGCTCGGGCGCTTCCTGCCGCTCGGAGAGGAGGGGACGGCGTTCGTCCCCCTCGAGGAGGCGATCGCCGCCAACCTCGATGCCCTGTTTCCCGGCACCGAGGTCGTCGACCACGGCTACTTCCGGGTCACCCGCGACGCGGACTTCAACGTCTCCGACGAGGCCGACGACCTGCTGCAGGCGGTTCAGGACGAGATCCGTCGCCGCCGCTTCGGCGAGGTCGTGCGGCTCGAGATCGCGGCCGGGATGAACCCGAAGCTGCGCGAACAGCTGATCGACGCGCTTCGGCTCGAGGAGCGCGAGGTCTACGACGTCGACGGCCTGATCGACCTCGGCGACCTCGGCAAGGTCACCGACGTGCCCGGCCACGCCGAGCTGCGTTACGAGCCCTGGACCCCCGTCACCCAGGCCCGTCTGCAGGGAGAGGACGAGGAGCCCGTCGACATCTTCGCGGCGATCCGCCAGGGCGACATCCTCGTCCACCATCCCTACGACTCGTTCGCGACCTCGGTCGAGGGCTTCGTCGAGCAGGCCGTCGCCGACCCGCAGGTGTTGGCGATCAAGCAGACGGTGTACCGCACCAGCGACGACTCGCCGCTCGTCCCCTCGCTGATCCGCGCGTCCGAACGGGGCAAGCAGGCGGTCTGCATGGTCGAGCTCAAAGCCCGTTTCGACGAGGAGGCGAACATCCACTGGGCGAAGTCGCTTGAGGAGTCGGGCGTGCACGTGGTCTACGGCATCCCGGGCCTGAAGACGCACGTCAAGGCGGTGCTCGTCGCGCGGCGCGAGGGCGACCGGGTGCGCGAGTACGTCCACATCGGCACCGGCAACTACAACCCGACGACGGCGCGCCTCTACACCGACATCGGCCTCTTCACCGCCGACCCCGAGATCGGGGCCGACGTCGCCGAGATGTTCAACTTCCTGACCGGCTACGGCCGGCCGGCCGAGTACCGCAAGGTGCTGGTCTCGCCGACGACGATGCGCAGCCGCATCCTCGGGGAGATCGAGGCGACGGTCGCCGCCCATCGAGCCGGCGAGGCGGCCCGGATCGCCCTGAAGATGAACTCGCTCGTCGACGCGGCTTGCATCCGGGCCCTGTACGAGGCCTCCCAGGCGGGGGTCACGGTCGACCTCAACGTGCGCGGCATCTGCTGCCTGCGGCCGGGAGTCCCGGGGATCTCGGAGAACATCAGTGTGGTCTCGATCGTCGGGCGCTTCCTCGAGCACTCCAGGGTCTACGCCTTCCAGCGCGGGGAGGAGGCGCGGGTGCTGATGGGGTCCGCCGACCTGATGCCGCGCAACCTCGACAGCCGGGTCGAGCTGGTCGCACCGGTCGAGGACCCGGAGCTGCGTGCCGAGCTGCTTGACGTCCTCGAGCGCTGCTTCGCCGACGACGCGAACGCCTGGGACCTCGACGCCGACGGGGTCTGGACCCGGCGCCTGCCGGCGGGGGGCGCGGCTCGCAGCGTCCAGAAGGAGTTACGCGAGCGGCACTCGGCGCGCACCGCGGAGCACCTGGCCGCGGCCGCGGGCTGAACGACGGCGCCCGGCGCTCCGTCTAGGATGGGCGCGTGCCGCGGCTCTCCCTGCTCCCACGCGACCGCACCTTCTTCGACCTCTTCATCCAGGCCGGGCATAACTCCCTGCACGCGGCCCGGCTGCTGGACAGGATGATGGCCACCTGGCCCGACGACAACGGCCTCGGCCGCGAGGTGCTCAAGGCAGAGCAGGAGGGCGACAGAATCACCCACGACATCATCCAGCGCCTCAACTCGACCTTCGTCACGCCGATCGATCGCGAGGACATCTACGGTCTCGCCACCCAGATGGACGACATCGTCGACTTCACCGAGGAGGCGGCGGACTTCCTTGCGCTCTACAAGATCGAGGCGCCGATGTCCCAGGCGCAGGATCTGACCAAGGTGCTGGTCAAGTCGTGTGAACAGCTCGCCGCGGGCCTCGAGCACCTGCCGGACTTCAAGGACCTTGACAAGTACTGGATCGAGGTACATCGCCTCGAGAACGAGGGCGACCGGATCTCGCGCGATGCCGTCGCCTCGCTCTTCTCCAACGGGATCGACCCGATGGTCGTGATCCGCTGGAAGGACATGTTCGCGGTGCTCGAGGAGGCGATCGACGCGACCGAGACCGCCGCCCAGATCATCGAGGGCATAGTGATCAAGAACAGCTGAGTGTTGGGGGATCGTGAGCTCTGACTTGATCATGGTCATCGTCGTCGGCACCGCGCTCGCCTTCGACTTCACCAACGGCTTCCACGACACGGCGAACGTCGTCGCCACCTCGATCTCGACCGGCGCGGCGCGACCCCAGGTCGCGATCGCGTTCGCCTCGCTGCTCAACTTCGTCGGCGCCTTCATCTCGATCTCGGTGGCGGCGACCGTCGCCAACGACGTCGTCGACGCGGCGGTGGTCACACCGACCGTCGTCTTCGCCGGCCTGATCGGGGCGATCTCCTGGAACCTGATCACCTGGTCCTTCGGCCTGCCCTCGAGCTCCTCGCACGCGCTGATCGGCGGCGTCGTCGGCTCGGCAGTCGCCGCCGCCGGCTTCGACGCGGTCTTCGCCGACGGCCTGGTCGGCAAAGTCCTGGTCCCGGCGGTCATCGCTCCGATCCTCGCCCTGGTCGTCGCCGGGATTGCGATCGGCCTCGTCTACCGGATCGTCGGCAGGCAGAAGCCGGGGACGGTCACCAGGGGCTTCCGCTACGGGCAGATTGCCTCCGGCGGGCTGCTGGCGCTCGCCCACGGGACCAACGACGCGCAGAAGACGATGGGGATCATCACCCTCGCCCTGGTCGCCAACGGCACGCTCGCCGCCAACGCCGACCCGCCATTCTGGGTCATCGCCTCGGCCGCGACCGCGATCGCGCTCGGCACCTACAGCGGCGGCTGGCGGATCATCAAAACCACCGGCACCCGGATCATCAAGATGGACGCCGCCCAGGGCTTTGCGGCGCAGGGGGCGGGCGCGACGGTGATCCTCGCATCGACCCACTTCGGCTTCCCGCTCTCGACGACGCACGTCATCAACGGCGGCGTTATGGGCGCCGGCGCCGGCAAGCGCGTCTCGGCCGTGCGCTGGGGGGTCGCCGGGAACATCGTCCTCGCCTGGCTGCTCACCCTGCCCGCGGCGGCGGCGATCGGCGGGGCGACCTACGGCATCTCGGCGATCTTCGGCAGCGGCGCGCTGGGTCCCGTCCTGATCTCGGTCGTCGCACTCTCGCTGGTCGTCGTCGCCTTCATGCGCCGCTCTCGCCAGGGCGCCCCGGTCCCCGCGAGCTGATGCCGGCCGTCGTCGTCGAGACCAAGGAGCTGGCCGAAACGGTGCTCGCCTCGATCGTCGGCGGGGTCGGCGTCACCGTCGCCTTCTCGATCGCGATCTGGGGAGCGGCGCGCTTTGTCGACCTCAACCGCGGCGGCAGGCCGCTGGCCGCGGGCGGGGCGGCGGCGGTGGCGGTGCTGGCGCTGACGGTGACCGCCGCCAGCGTCGTCCTCGGCATCGTCGTGATGACGCGGAAGTAATTCCTCCGCCGCCGTAGAATCCGCTCATGCGCAACCTGCGCAACGCATTGATCGTGATGCTCCTTGCGGCGATCGTCGCCTTTGCGCCCGCGGGCAGCAACGCGGCCGACGTCGTCATCACCTTGATCACGATGGCCTTCCTCACGGCGATCGCCTGGACGATCCACGTGCTCAGCCGCGAGAACCAGCTGACCCTGGCCGCGCTCAGCGACGGCCGGCGGGCGATCCTCTACGGCTCGCTGGGGCTGATCGCACTCCTGATCGCGGGCACGGACGAGCTCTTCTCGAGCGGTGGCGGCACGGTCGCCTGGGTCCTGCTCTTCGCCGCTTCGGTCGCCGCGATCTACCGGGTCTGGAAGGAAGCCAACACCTACGCCTGAGCCGGCCGGGCCGGAGGCGGCCCGATCGACTGAAACGCGTCGGCAAATTGTTCGATTAGGCGCGCAACGCGTGCGCCCGGCGGTGGGACGGTGGCGCAATGTCGCGGGCGACGACCGGAAGCGGGTTGCGCGGGGAGCGGGGCAGCGCCTCGCTCGAGCTCGTCGGCGTCCTGCCCTTCCTGTTGCTCGCGGTTCTGGTCGCCGCCCAGCTGGCGGTCGCCGGGGTTTCGCTGTGGTCGGCCGGTATCGCGGCGCGGGCCGGGGCGAGAGCGTCCGCCGTCGGCCGCCCGGCCCGGGCGGCGGCGCGCGCGGCGCTTCCCCCGAGCCTGAGAGATGGGGCTCGGGTCGCCGCCGGCGGCGACGGGATCGGGGTCGAGGTGCCCGTGCCTCGCCTGCTGCCGGGCATGCCGTCGTTCGGCGTCGCCGCCAAGACGAAGATCGGTCCAGGTGGATAGGCAGGACGGCCAGGCGACCGTGGAGCTGGTCGCGGCGCTCCCGGCGCTGCTGCTTGCCGGCTATCTCGGCTTTCAGCTGCTTGCCGCCGGCTACGCCCTCACGTTGGCCGACGGCGCCGCCGAGGCGGGCGCCCTGGCGCTCGCCTCGGGGCGCCCGGCGAAGCGCGCGGCGCGCGCGGCGCTCCCCGGCTGGGCGGCGGCGGACGCCCGGGTGAGCGTCGTGGGCGGCCGGGTCACGGTGCGGCTGCGGCCCCCGTCGCTGTCCGCCTCGATCGCCGAGCGGCTCGCCGTCACCGGCAGCGCGGCGGCGAGGGCACGGTGAGCGCGCGGCGCGAGCCGGCCCGCCGGCTGGCAAGCCCGCTCGTCGTCTGCGGGGTCGGCGCCGCCGAGGGCACCAGATCGCTGGCGGCGGCACTCGCCTGCGCCGGCTCGGACCCGGAGCGGGCGGCGCTGCTGCTCGAGCTCACGGACGACAGACGGCCGCGGCCGGCCCTGGTCGCCTCGGCCGCCGCCCGCCGTCTGGAGGAGAGGCTCGCCGCCCACCTGCCCGAGGCCGGGGTCGCCTCGCGCGGAACGATCTGTCACGTCACCCTGCCCGCCGGGCCGGAGGGGGTGGCGCGGGGACGGGCCGCCCTGGCCCTGGTCCGCGACTCGCTCGGTGCCGTGCATCTGCAGCCCGGGCTGCTCAGGGCTGCGATCGCGCCGGGCGGGCTGGATCCGCGCGGAGCGTTGCTGCGGGCCGACCTCGGGCGCGACCGGGCGTTGGCCGCACTCGCGGTCCGCGACCTGCTCGCCGCCGGCCTGGCCGTCGCCGTCGCCAAGCGCCCGCTCGCCTGGGTCGCCTCGCGGCGCGCTCTCTTCGGCGCCCTCCCGGCCGGCGCGCCGGGCGCCCTGCCGCCGCGGCTGCTGGGGCTGCTGGCCGCCCGTCCGCTTCAGTCCCGGACGGTGTCGCGCTGAAGCGCGACCTCGCCGCCGCGGATCTCCGTCATCTGCTCGATGCGGTACTCGATGGTCCCTCCGCGGCCCTTCCCCATTGCCGTTGCACAAAATTTTCGATCTCATCCCACCCGCGCGTCGGGCGGCTGCACGCTCAGGCCATGGATCGAGCGGCCGAACGGGGACAGGCGCTGCCGCTGGCGCTGGGCGGCTGCCTCGTCCTGATCGTCGGGGCGCTGGCGCTGGTCGCGATCGCCGGGGCGGTCACCGGGAAAGGCAGGGTCCAGCGCGCCGCCGACCTGGCCGCGATCTCTGCCGCGCGATCGATGCGGGACGACCTGCCCCGGCTGCTTTCACCGCCGACGCTGCCCAACGGCCTGCCGAATCCCGCTCACATGGAGAAAGCCGTCTACCTCTGGCGGGCGCGGGCCGCCGCCTACGCCGCGGCCCGCTCCAACGAGGTCGGCGTCGCGCGCCTCACGGTCTCCTTCCCGGACATGCTCTCCTTCGCCCCCGTCCGCGCCCGTGCCACGGTGCACGGCGAGCTGAAGGCCGGAGGCCGGCGCCGCCCGGTCCTCGCCTCGGCGATCGCCGAAGCCGCCGCGCCGGCTCCCCCGCTCGGCTCGATGCCGCCGCTGGGCGCCGGAGGCGGCTACTCCGGCGCGCTCGCCTACCGCGCCGGCGAGGGGATGCGGCCGGACGTTGCCGCCGCCTTCGACCGCATGGCGGCGGCCGCGGCCCGGGCGGGCCTCACGCTGCTGGTCAACTCGGGCTTCCGCTCCGACGCCGAGCAGGCGCGGCTGTTCGCCGCCAACCCGGATCCACGCTGGGTCGCGCCGCCCGGGCACTCGCTGCACCGCTGTGCGACCGAGCTCGACCTCGGCCCCGATTCCGCCTACGGCTGGCTCGCGGCCAACGCCTCCCGGTTCGGCTTCGCCCAGCGCTACTCGTGGGAGGCGTGGCATTTCGGGTTTACCGGCGGGCCGCGGCCGTGCTCGGACGCGGGCGACGTCGTCGGGCGGGGAGGGGGAGGCGACGGCGCCCAGTCCGGGGCCGCCCGACTCCCCGACTTCGTCCCGGCACGCTTCCGGGCGACCCTGCTGCGGGCGGCCGCGCGCTGGAACGTCTCCGCGGCGCTGCTCGCCGCCCAGTTGATGGCGGAGTCGAACTTCAACCCGTTCGCGACCTCCTCGGCGGGCGCCCAGGGGATCGCCCAGTTCATCCCCGGCACGGCCGCGGCCTACGGCCTCGAAGACCCCTTCGATCCGGTCGAGTCGATCGACGCCCAGGCGCACCTGATGCACGACCTGATCGGGCGGCTCGGATCGCCCCAGCTGGCGCTCGCGGCCTACAACGCCGGGCCTGCTCCGGTCGAAGCGTGCGACTGCGTCCCGTCGATACCGGAGACCGCCGCATACGTCGGTCGCATCCTCGCCCTGCTCGGCGGCGCCGGCGCGCTGGCGCTGCCCGCGTTCGAGGTACGGCTGGTGTCATAGCGGGCGCCTGGGCGCGCGCTCAAATTTTCGGTATGTCGAAACTGGTCGTTTATGTGAGTCGGGATCGCCGTTGCCGATAGGTGAACCGGTGAATCGCTTCGCGCAGAACTACGTGTTCGGCGCCATGTCCGGGACGGCGCTGATCGCGGCAGCCGTCGTCAGCTTCGTCCTTCTCATCTCTCTGGAGGGGCTCCGGGACTGGCCGCTCTCCGAGCTTGCGTTCGGGCCCGGCCACGAGGACGGGGCCGTCTCCGCGACCGAGACCGCCGGTCGCGGGCGAGCCGTGCCCGTTGCGAGCCGGGCCGCTGTTGCGCCGCAGCCGGGTGCCCGTCCCGCCTCTGACCCCGCCGTCCCCGGCCGGCATGGTCATGGCGGCGGGGGCGGCGGCGGCCCGAATGCGGGCTCCGGCGGCGGTCCTGGCGGTGTGGCCCCCGGGCCGCCCGTCGGCTCGCACGGAGCGCCTGGGCCGGCCCCCGTCCCCCCGGTTGACACCTCGACCTCCCCGCCCGAAGCCGTCTCTCCGGCTCCGGCGCCGGCGGAGACGGGCGCGGACACGGGCGGCCCCGGCGAGGGCACGGCGACCCAGACCGAGTCGCATGGAAACGGGAAGGGCCACGGATCGAAGGGGGCCGCGCACCAACCCAACCCGAGGTCCGCGGCCCGTGGGGATGGCGCCCCCGGTCGATCGGCGCACGGCGGCGGCGGCGGGCATGGCTCGGGCCCGGCGTCTCGCGGCGCCGGGCCGGATTCTCCCGGCGCCGTCGAGCATGGAAGCGGCAGCGCCCCCCAGGGGAACGGGCCGTCCGCCGGTGGCGCTCCGGCCGAGCACTCGAACGGCAGGGGCCGCGGCTCCGACTCAGGTCCGCCCGGTCAGTCCCACGACGGGCCCTGGTAGCTCGCCGATCCACCCTGGAGGCGGGGCCGGTGTCATAGACTGACGCCCGATGGCCACCGTCGAGGTACAGGGCGTGGAGGGGATGCAGGGCCTGCTCGGCCAGGCGATCGGCCCGAGCGAGTGGCGCGTCGTCACCCAGGAGGACATCGACACCTTCGCCGACCTCTCGGGAGACGACCAGTGGATCCACGTCGACGTCGAGCGGGCGAAGACGGAGAGCCCCTTCGGCACGACGATCGCCCACGGCAACCTGACCCTCTCGCTGGTCGACGGCTTCCGCAAGGAGCTGATCTCCTCGACCGGCTTCGCGCTCGGCGTCAACTACGGCTGGAACAAGATCCGCTTCCCGGCCCCGGTCCCCGCCGGAGGCAGGGTCCGCGGCAGCGCCGAGGTCGTCTCGGTCGACGAGGTCGGCGGCGGCTGGTGGCAGGCTGTCACCCGCTTCACCCTCGAGGTCGAGGGCAGCGAGAAGCCCTGCTTCGTCGGTGACTCGGTCACCCGGGTCATGGCCCCGCCAGCGGGCGAGTAGTTCGCCTCAGCTTTCTGCGCACAGTCGGATGGGCCAAGCGGGCCGAGGGCGCGGGGAAGCGACGCGTGCTCTGCACGCGAGCGACCGAGGACGACGACCGGCGCCGGCCTATTCGACTGTGAGCGTGCCTTCCATGCCGGCTTCGCGGTGCCCGGGAACCGTGCAGTAGAAGGTGTATTCGCCCGGTTCGAGGTCGCCGATCGTCGCCGTGGTCGAGCCGTCGGCGACCAGGTCGGTCTGGCCGATCGTTTCCCCGGCGGCGTTTTCGACCGCGACGTCGTGGCTGAGCCCCTGGGGGTTGTTGAAGTCGATCGAGACCTGGCCCGCCTTGGCCGTCGCCTGGTCGGAGGTGTATTCGAGGCCGGCTCCGTCGACCGCTTCGACCTCGACGACCGAGCTGCCGCCCGAGCCTTCTCCGCCACCCGCTCCGCCGGCGTTCGCGCCCGTCGATTCGGCGGTTGTCTCAGGCGCCGACGTGGAGCCGCTGTCGCTGCTTCCGCAGGCGGCGAGCGCGAGAGCGGCGAGGACTAGGACGAGCGGAGCGGCGACCTTCTTCATGCGGGGTCCTTTCCTGGGAGGAGGGTCGAGCGGCCTCTGTGCCGAGGGGCTGGGGCAAACACTAGTCCTCTGATACGGGGCGGGCGCCGCCGCGGTTCAGCGGCCGCTGAACTCGGCCTTGTCGCCGCCGAAGAACGCCTCGACCCCCACCCTCAGGTCCTCGGTCGCCATGCTGTCGGCGATCCCGTGCCGCTCGAGCTGCAGGTGCTCGGTGAGGCTGTTCTCGATGCTGACCCCGCAGAGCCGTTTGGCCATCTTCACGTAGTAGGGCGCCTTCGCCGCCAGCTTCTCCGCCCGCTCCCGCGCCGTCTCCATCAGCTCCTCCGGCGCGACCACGTCGGTCACCAGCCGCTCGCCGAGAGCGTCGGCGGCGCCCATGTTCGGGTCCTCGAGGAGCAGCTCCAGCGCCCGGCTGGGGCCGACCACCCGTGGCAGGAAGTAGGTCATGCCGCCGTCCGGGGAGGCGCCTATCCGCCCGTAGGCGCAGGCGAAGAAGGCGCTCTCGGAGGCGATCCGCGTGTCGCAGGCGAGCGCCAGCGAGAAGCCCGCGCCGGCGGCGGGCCCGTTGACGGCGGCGATCACGGGGAAGGGGATGCGCCGCAGGTCGACGATCGCCTGGTGCAGCGCCTCGGCCCCTCGCCGCACCTCCGATGGCAGGTCGATCTCCTCGGATCGGACGCCGTCCTGGAAGGTGTTGACGTCGCCGCCGGCGCAGAACGCCTTGCCGGCGCCGGTGACGATCAGCGCCCGCAGCGCGGAGCGGTCCGCCAGCCAGGCGAAGACGACGGTCATCTCGAGGATCATCTCCGGGCTCATCGCGTTGAAGGCGTCGGGCCGGCTCAGGGTCAGGGTGCCGATCTGGCCGTCGATCTCCAGCTCGAGCGTCTTCAGCTCGGGCGGGCTCGGGGTCTGGCTGCTCATCAGTGCGCTATCTCCGTATCTGCGTGTGGGTTTGGCCGAGGGGCCAGGAGCCTACTCTTTGGTCGGTGGCCCACGACGAGCACGACGACGGCGCCTCGCGCGCGGAGCGGATCGCGCAGCGGCGTCGCGAGCTACCCGACTCCCCGGGCGTCTACCTCTTCTACGACGAGCGCGGTGAGCTGCTCTACGTCGGCAAGGCTCGGTCGATCCGCAAACGGGTCGCCTCGCACTTCTCCGGCGGCGAGACCCGGCTCACCTCGCGGGTCGACCGCTTCGAGGTGCTGGTCACCGCCAACGAGGCCGAGGCGCTGCTCGCCGAGCAGAGCTTCATCAAGCGGCACCGGCCGCGCTTCAACATCCGCCTGCGCGACGACAAGTCCTATCCCTACGTCGCCGTCAGCCTCGACGAGGAGTACCCGCGCGTCTACTTCACCCGCGAGAAGCACCGCTCCGGCCGCGCCTATTTCGGCCCCTTCTCGAGCGCCAAGCGCGTGCGTGAGACCCTCGATCTGCTCGGCAAGCTCTTCCAGTTCCGAACCTGCGAGGGGGCGGAGCCGGGCCGCCGCTCGGGCAACCCGTGCCTCGACTACTACATCAAGCGCTGCGGAGCGCCCTGCGTCGGCTACGTCAGCCGGGAGGAGTACCGCCGCAACATCGATGCGATCGTCGACTTCCTCTCCGGCCGCTACCGGCAGGTCGAGGCCGACGAGCAGGCGAAGATGGAGCAGGCCGCCGCCGGGCGCGAGTTCGAGCGGGCGGCGATCCACCGCGACCGGCTGGCGGCGATCAGGTCGCTGTTCGAGCGCCAGCGGATCGCCGGCGGCTCGGTCGGCACCGCCGACCTGATCGGCGTCGCCGCCGAGGGCGCCGACGCCAACGTCCAGGTCTTCCAGGTCCGCGACGGCATCCTCGCCGAGCGGCAGAGCTTCTACCTCGAGAACCGTGCCGAGCGCGAGCGGGCCGAGGTCGCCGAGGAGTTCATCGGCCAGTACTACTCCGCGTCGCCCTCGATCCCGAAGACGATCGTCGTCGGCCCCTACCTGGGCGATCGAGCCGAGCTGCTCGCCGAGGCGCTCGGCGAGCGCCGCGGCGCCCCGGTCGAGGTGCGCGTCGCCGAGCGCGGCGACAAGCGGCGCCTGCGCGAGCTCGCCGAGCGCAACGCGAAGCTCGCCCTCGACCAGGACCGCCTGCGCCGCGAGCATCGGCGCCAGCGCCGGGTCGAGTCGCTGGCGGACCTGCGCGACGCGCTCGGCATGGAGGAGCTGCCGGTCCGCATCGAGGGCTTCGACATCTCGAACATCGGCGGCGAGCACACCGTTGCCTCGATGGTCGTGTTCCAGGGGGGTGCGACGAAGAAGGCCGACTACCGCCGATTCAGGATCACGTTCCGCCCGCGTGCTCTGCTCCCGGACACCGCCAGGGAGTCAGAGGTGGACGGCGGCGTCCCCCCGCGTCCGCCGCGGGCGGGCCCCGATGATTTCGCGTCCATGGAAGAGGTCCTCTCGCGTCGTGCCGCCCGCTACCTCGAGCAGGTCGATCTCTCCCCTCACGACGGCAAGCGCGATGAGAGCTTCGCCGCCCTTCCGGGCCTCGTTGTGATCGACGGCGGCAAGGGGCAGCTGACGGCCGGGATGCGCGCCCTGCGGCCCTTCGTCGAACGGAGCGTGACCGTGATCGGCCTCGCCAAGCGGCTCGAGGAGGTCCACCTGCCGGGCCGGGCGGCGCCGATCGACCTGCCCGCCGACTCGGAGGCGTCGAAGCTCCTGCAGCGGGTCCGCGACGAGGCGCATCGCTTCGCGATCGAGCACCACAGGGGCCGCCGCGACCGGGCCATGACAGGTTCCGTGCTCGACGAGCTGAAGGGGGTCGGCCCGGTCCGCAAGCGTGCCCTGCTCCAGCACTTCGGCTCCCCGGAGCGCTTTCTCGCGGCGACGCGCGAGGAGCTCGAGGCGGTGCCCGGCGTGCCCGGCAAGCTGGCCCGGGAGATCCACGAGCAGCTCAACAGGACGGGCTGAGGAGGTGGCCGGGCTCCCCGAGAACGACGTCAGCCTGGTCGTCATCACCGGGCAGTCCGGCGCCGGCAAGTCGGAAGCGATCGCCGCCTTCGAGGACGGCGGCTACTTCTGCGTCGACAACCTGCCGCCGCGCATGATCGGCAGCCTCGGCGAGCTCTTCCGCCATCCCGGCAGCGGCGTGCAGCGCGCCGCGGTCGTCTCCGACGTTCGCGGGGGCGACTACTTCGACGAGCTGCTGCAGGTGCTCGACGAGCTGCAGGCCGACGGCCTGCAGGTGAGGGTGCTCTTCCTCGAGGCCGACGAGGAGACCCTGGTCGACCGCTACAAGGAGACCCGCCGCCGCCACCCGCTTGCCCCCGACCGCAGCATCACCGAGGGGATCCGCGCGGAGCGCGAGCTGCTCGGCCCCCTGCGCGAGCGCGCCGACGTCGTGATCTCGACCAGCGACCTGACCGGGGCGATGCTGAGGCAGCGGATACGGGAGGACATGCTCGGGCTCGAGGAGAGCCCCGGGCTCGCCCTCACGCTGCTCACCTTCGGCTTCAAGAACGGCCCGCCCCGCGACGCCGACCTCACCCTCGACGTCCGCTTCCTGCCCAACCCCCACTACGTCGACGAGCTGCGGCCGCTGACCGGCCACGACCTCGCCGTCCGCGAATACGTCGAGTCCGGGACCCAGGCGGGCGAGTTCTATGGGCGCCTGCTGCCGCTTCTCGAGTTCCTCGTCCCCGCCTACGTCGCCGAGGGCAAGAGCCACCTGACGATCGCGATCGGCTGCACCGGCGGCAGGCACCGCTCGGTGACCGTGGCCGACCGCATCCGGCGCGATCTCGAGGGACGCGCCGACGTCGTCGTCCGGGTCAAGCACAGCGACGCCGAACTGGAGCTGAGCACGGGTCGGGGGCCCTCGCCCTCACAACAGCGGGGAGGTTCGGTTGAGGGCCCCCCGACCCGTGTCGCCCTAGAATCGCGCGCCGTGTCCGATTCGGTCATATCCGTCCGCGACTTGCGCAAGAGCTACGGCGAGCTCGAGGCCGTGCGCGGCATCGACCTCGAGGTGAGGCGGGGGGAGGTCTTCGCCTTCCTCGGCCCCAACGGGGCCGGCAAGACGACCACGGTCGAGATGCTCGAGGGCTACCGCGACCGCGACGGGGGCGAGGTCTCGGTGCTCGGCGAGGACCCACGGCGCGCCGGGCGCGCCTGGCGCGAGCGGATCGGCATCGTCCTGCAGAGCTGCAGGCTCGACCCCTACCTGACCGTGGCCGAGTCGCTGGCGCTGTTCGCCGGCTACTACCGCTCGCCGCGGCCGGTCGAGGAGGTGGTCGCCGCGGTCGGCCTCGAGGGCAGCGCGGGGACCCGCGCCGGCAAGCTCTCCGGTGGCCAGCAGCGCCGCCTCGACGTCGGCATGGCGCTGATCGGCGACCCGGAGCTGCTCTTCCTCGACGAGCCGACGACCGGCTTCGACCCCAAGGCCCGCCGTCAGGCCTGGGACGTCGTCTCGGGCCTCCGCGACCTCGGCAAGACGGTCTTCCTCACGACCCACTACATGGACGAGGCGCAGCGCCTCGCCGACAGGGTCGCGATCATCGCCGGCGGCGAGGTGGTCGCCCGCGGGACGCCGGAGGACCTCGGCGACCGCGAGGGCCAGCCGGCCCGGATCAGCTACCGGCGCGACGGCGAGGACGTCTCGCTGGAGACGACGACGCCGGTCCGCACCCTCAACGAGCTGACCGGCGAGGCGCTCGCCAAGGGCGTCCGGCTCGAGAACCTGGAAGTCACCCGCCCCAGCCTCGAGGACGTCTACCTGGAGCTGACCGAGCAGGAATGACGCTCCTCCTGCACCAGCTCCGCTACGACCAGAAGGTCTTCTGGCGCAATCCGGCCGCGGTCTTCTTCACGGTCCTGTTCCCGGTCGTTCTGCTGCTGATCTTCGCCACGATCTTCGGCGACCAGACGGTCGGCGGCCGGGGCGGGATCGAGGTCACCACCTACTACGTGCCGGCGATCATCACGCTCTCGACGGTCTCGGCGACGATGCAGACCCTGGCGATGTCGCTGGTCATCGCCCGCGAGGACGGCCGCCTCAAGCGGGGCCGGGGCACGCCGATGCCCGCCTGGGTCTTCATCGCCGGGCGGATCGGCAACTCGGTCGTCGTCGCCGTGGTGATGCTCGCCCTCGTCTCCGCGCTCGGCAGGGTCCTCTACGGCGTCCCCATCCCCTGGCAGCGGGCGCCGGACCTGCTGGCGGTGCTCGCCGTCGGAGCCGCCTCCTTCTGCTGCCTCGGGATCGCGCTCACCGCGCTGATCCCCTCGCAGGACGCGGCGGCGCCGATCGTCAACGTCCTGCTGCTGCCGCTCTACTTCCTCTCCGGCGTCTTCGTCCCGGACGACGAGCTGCCCGAAGGGGTGATCGACTTCGCCAACCACTTCCCGATCAGGCCCTTCTTCCAGGCGATCTTCGACGCCTACCTGCCGGGCAACGGGCCGGCTCTGGCCTGGGACCACCTGCTCGTCGTCGCGATCTGGGGCCTGGCCGGCCTGCTGCTCGCGGTCCGCTTCTTCCGCTGGACCCCGCGCGGCGGCTGAGCGGCGACCGGCCGACCTTCCGGTCGACGCGCCTATAGCCTCTCGCTCCCGATGCTGCACCACGTTCTCCTGGAGGTGTCCGACCTCGAGCGGAGCGCCTCGTTCTACGACGCGCTGCTCGCGCCCCTTGGCTGGCGGCGCCACTTCGAGGAGGACGGCACGATCGGCTGGGGCATCGCCAAGCCGGTCTTCTTCATCGCCAACCACCACGATCCCCGCCCGGGCTTCGGGCTGCTCAGCTTCTCCGGCCTCGGGATCGTCGCGGTCAAGGCGTCCTGGGAGGCCGGTGTCGCCTCCGGTGGGACCAGCGTCTCGGAGCCCGGCGAGCAGCGCTCGCACGGCTCCGGCTCCTACTCCGCGTTCCTCAAGGACCCGGACGGGTACGAGATCGAGGTCACGGTCGGCGAGTAGCGGCGGGCACTAGCATCGGCAGCACACCATGCGATTCCAGGAGGGTTTGACTCAATGTCTGTGAAGGTGGGCATCAACGGCTTTGGACGGATCGGGCGCAACGTCTTCCGCGCCGCCCACGCGGCGGGCGCGGACGTCGAGTTCGTCGCGGTCAACGACCTCGTCGACGTGGGCACGATGGCCCACCTGCTCAAGTACGACTCGATCCTCGGCCGCTTCCCGGGCGAGGTGGCGACGGGCCCGGACTCGATCGCGGTCGACGGGCGCCAGCTCAAGGTGCTCTCCGAGCGCGACCCGGCGGAGCTGCCCTGGGGCGAGCTCGGCGCCGACGTCGTGATCGAGTCGACCGGGCTCTTCACCGCCCGCGACGACGCCGCCAAGCACCTCTCCGCCGGAGCGAAGAAGGTGATCATCTCGGCGCCGGCCAAGGAGCCCGACGTGACGGTCGCCCTCGGCGTCAACTTCGACGAGGCCTACGACCGCGACAGCCACGACATAATCTCCAACGCGTCCTGCACGACCAACTGTCTGGCGCCGGTGGCCAAGGTGCTCCACCAGGAGTTCGGGATCGAGCTCGGGCTGATGACGACGATCCACGCCTACACCGCCGACCAGCGCCTCCAGGACATGCCCCACAAGGACCTGCGACGTGCGCGGGCCGCGGCCCTCAACCTGATCCCGACGACGACCGGCGCGGCCAAGGCGGTCGGGCTGGTGCTGCCGGAGCTGAACGGCAAGCTGAACGGGATCTCGGTGCGGGCCCCGGTCGCCACCGGCTCGGTCGTCGACCTGGTCTTCACGCCCTCGAAGCCGACCGACCCCGAGTCGGTCAACGCGGCCGTCAAGGCCGCCGCCGAGGGCCCGCTCGAGGGAATCCTCTCCTACACCGAGGACGAGATCGTCTCCACCGACATCGTCGGCGACCCGCACTCCTCGATCTTCGACGCCAAGCAGACGATGGCGATCGGCGACGGCGCGATGATCAAGGCGGTCGCCTGGTACGACAACGAGTGGGGCTACTCGAACCGCTGCGTCGAGCTCGCGGGCAAGGTCCTCTGACCGTCCCGGGGGCAGCGTTGAGCTTCGCCAAGGCAAGTGTCCGCGACGCCGAGCTCTCGGGTCGCCGGGCGCTGGTTCGCGTCGACTTCAACGTCCCCCTCGACGGCGGCCGCGTCGCCGACGACACGCGCATCCGGGCTGCGCTGCCGACCATCGAGCTGCTGCGCGAACGGGGGGCGGCGGTCGTCCTCGTCTCGCATCTGGGCAGGCCGGGCGGCGAGGTCGACCCCGCGCTCTCGATGCGCCCGGTCGGGGAGCGGCTCGCGGAGCTACTCGGCACCGAGGTGCGCCAGGCGCCGGCGGTGATCGGCTCGGATGTGGAGACGATGGCCGGAGCGCTCGGGCCCGGCGACGTGCTGCTGCTCGAGAACGTGCGCTTCGAGCCGGGGGAGACCGCCAACGACCCGAAGCTGGCCGACGCACTGGCGGCCCTCGCCGACCTCTACGTCAACGACGCCTTCGGCGTCGCCCATCGCGCCCACGCCAGCACCGAGGGGGTGGCGCGGATCCTGCAGGGTTACGCCGGTCTGCTGCTCGAGCGCGAGGTGACCGAGCTGAGCAGGGTCGTCGATTCGCCCGAGCGGCCCCTGGTCGTCGTCCTCGGCGGCGCCAAGGTGACCGACAAGATCGGCGTCATCGACCGCTTCCTCGACCTCGCCGAGAGGATCCTGGTCGGCGGCGCGATGGCCTTCAGCTTCTTTCGTGCTCAGGGCGTCCCGACCGGCGACTCGCTGGTCGAGGAGGAGGGCGTGACGCTCGCCGAGGAGGCGTTGCGCCGTGCCGACGAGAGCACCTGCGAGCTGACCCTGCCCGCCGACCTGGTCCTCGGCAGGAGCTTCGATGCCGATACCGAGGTCCGCGACAGCGACGGCGTGACCGTGCCGGACGGCTGGATGGGGCTCGACATCGGCCCCGGAACGGCGGCGGGCTACGCGGCTGCGATCGCGGCCGCCGGGACGGTGCTCTGGAACGGCCCGATGGGCGCCTTCGAGCTCGAGCCCTTTGCGGCCGGGACCCGCACCGTCGCCGAGGCCGTCGCCGCCGCGCCGGGGACGACCGTGCTCGGCGGAGGCGACTCGGTCGCCGCGATCCAGCGCTTCGGGCTGGCCGACGAGGTCGACTGGCTCTCGACCGGCGGCGGGGCGTCGCTGCAGCTGCTGGAGGGGAAGGAGCTGCCCGGGGTCGAGGCGCTGATGGACCGCGCCGCGGCGGACCCGGGGAAGGGCGACGGAGCTGGTCGCGGATGACGGGCGAGCCCGGGCGCAGCGCGCGCACCTCCTATCTGGCGGCGAACTGGAAGATGCACAAGACCGTCGCCGAGGCCGCCGAGTTCATCGACGGGCTGCTACCGCGCATCGCCGCGACCCGGCACGACGTCGTCGTCTGCCCGCCCTTCACGGCCCTCTCCGAGGTGGTCGAGCGCTCGCGCGGCAGCGCCGTCCGCGTTGCCGCCCAGAACATGCACGAGGCCGAGTCCGGCGCCTTCACCGGCGAGGTCTCTGCGCCAATGCTGGGGGAGCTTGGAGTCGAGGCGGTCGTCCTCGGCCATTCCGAGCGGCGCCGGCACTTCGGCGAGACCGACGAGGCCCTGGCGCGCAAGGTGCCCGCCGCCCTCGCCGCCGGCCTCGAGCCGATCCTCTGCGTCGGCGAGAGCGAGGAGGCGCGCGACGCCGGCCAGACCGAGGCGGTGCTCGAGGCCCAGCTGCAGGCCGACCTCGCCGAGGTCGAGCCGACCGACCTGGCCCGCGTCGTGATCGCCTACGAGCCGATCTGGGCGATCGGCACCGGCCGCACCGCCTCGCCCGAGCAGGCCGAGGAGGCCGCCGCCTTCATCCGTGACGTGGTCCGCCAGCGCGGCGCCGTCGCCGACGACGTGCGGATCCTCTACGGCGGCTCGGTGAAGCCCGCCAACGCCGCCGAGCTGCTCGGCAGGGCCGAGATCGACGGGGCGCTGGTCGGCGGCGCCGGCCTCGACCCCGAGGACTTCGCCGCGATCGTCGAGGCGGCAGCGTGAGGCGCGATCCATGTCATCCTCGGTGAGCCCCCCGCTTCCCTCGGTCGCACTGGTCATCCTCGACGGCTGGGGGCTCGCCGAGCCGGGACCCGGCAACGCGATATCGCTCGCCGAGACTCCGGTCTTCGACTCGCTCTGGGATCGCTACCCGCACACCCGCCTCTCCGCCCAGGGCCGCGACGTCGGCCTCCCCGAGGGGCAGATGGGCAACTCCGAGGTCGGCCACCTCAATCTCGGCGCCGGGGCGATCGTCAAGCAGGACCTGGCCCGCATCGACGACTCGATCGCCGACGGCAGCTTCTTCGACAACGAGGCGCTGCTCGCCGCCTGCGACCGGGCCCGGCGCAGCCCGCGCGGCCGCCTGCACCTGCTCGGGCTGGTCTCCGACGGCGGCGTCCACTCGGGCTGGGAGCACATCGAGGCGTCGATCGAACTGGCGTCGCAGGAGGGGGTGCCCGACGTCGTCTTCCACGCCTTCACCGACGGCCGCGACACGCTTCCCCACGGCGGGCGCGAGTACCTGGCCGAGCTCGAGCGCTGGTTGCGGCAGGCCGGCCGTGTAGCCACCGTCGGCGGCCGCTACTACGCGATGGACCGCGACACGCGCTGGGAGCGCACCAAGCTCGCCTACGACGCGATCGTCCACGGCCGCGGCCTGCACGCCGACTCGGCCGCCGAGGCGATCGAGGCCTCCTACGCTCGCGAGGAGACCGACGAGTTCGTCAAGCCGACCGTGATCGGCGACTACGACGGCGCCGCCGAGGGCGACGTCGCGATCTTCGTCAACTTCCGCCCCGACCGTGCCCGGCAGATGACCATGGCGCTCTCCGATCCGGGCTTCGACGAGTTCCCACGCACCGGCGGCCCGGTCCTCGACCTGACCACGATGACCGAGTACCGCCAGGGCTGGCCCTATCCGGCCGCGTTCCCCGAGCAACGCCCGCGGGCGACCCTGGCCGAGGTGATCTCGTCGGCCGGCGGCCGCCAGCTGCACGTCGCCGAGACGGAGAAGTACGCGCACGTCACCTACTTCTTCAACGGAGGCCGCGAGCAGGAGTGGGACGGGGAGGAGCGCTGCCTGGTCGAATCGCCCCGCGACGTGCCGACCTACGACCACAGGCCGCAGATGAGCGCCCGCGCCGCCGCCGACGCCTTCGCCGGCGCCTGGTCCGAGGACGGCTTTCGCTTCGGGATCATCAACTTCGCCAATCCCGACATGGTCGGGCACACCGGCGTGATCCCGGCCGCGGTCGAGGCGGTCGAGGAGGTCGACGCCTGCCTCGGCGACGTGGTCGCCGCGGTCGAGCGCTCCGGCGGCGCCGCCATCGTCACCGCCGACCACGGCAACTGCGACCACATGCTCGAGCCCGACGGCTCTCCCAACACCGCGCACTCGCTCAACCCGGTGCCGCTGATCGTCACCGCCGAGGGCCTCGCAGCTGCGCGAGCGGGGGATCCTCGCCGACGTCGCCCCGACCGTCCTCGAGCTGCTCGGCATCCCCCTGCCCGAGGCGATGACCGGCCGCTCGCTTCTCGATGAGGGATGACCCGCAGAGGCTGAGCTTCGAGATCGCCGCGCGGGACGGCAGCGCCCGCGCCGGCGTGCTCCACACTGCCCATGGCCGGGTCGAGACCCCGGCCTTCATCCCGCTGGCGACCAAGGGGACGGTGCGCGGCCTCGAGTCCGGCGAGGTCGCCGGGCTCGGCTACGAGCTGATCCTCGGCAACACCTACCACCTCTTCGTCTCGCCGGGGCCGGAGCGGATCGCCGCGGCCGGGGGGCTGCACGGGTTCATGGGCTGGGAGCGGGCGCTGATCACCGACTCGGGCGGCTTTCAGGTCTTCTCCCTCGCCCACGGCGGCGTCGCCGACGAGGTCAAGGGCAGCGGCCGCCCGGGCGGCGAGCACGGCTCGGTGATCTCGATCGACGAGGAGGGCGTGCGCTTCCGCTCCTACCGGGACGGCGCCGAGCTCTTCATCTCCCCGGAGGTCTCGATGCGCGTTCAGGCGGCGCTCGGCAGCGACATCGCCCTCGTCTTCGACGAGTGCACCCCGTACCACGCCGACCGCGACTACACGGCGCGGTCGATGCAGCGCACGCATCGCTGGCTCGATCGCTGCCTCGCCTGGCACGGCGCCGAGGGCCCCGCGCGCCAGGCCGTGTTCGGCATCGTCCAGGGCGGCGTCCACGAGGACCTGCGGCGCGAGTCGGCGCAGGCGGTCGCCGAGGCGGGTGTCGACGGGATCGCGATCGGCGGCACCCTGGGCCGCGACAAGGAGGAGATGGCCGGAGTCCTGGCCATGACCGTGCCGCTGCTGCCGGAGGCGGCGCCCAAGCACCTGCTCGGGATCGGCGAGGTCGACGACCTGGTCGCGGGGATCGGCCTCGGCCTCGACGTCTTCGACTGCGCCGTGCCCACCCGGCTCGCGCGCCACGGCGGCGCCCTCGTCCCCGACCCCGAGCACCGCTTTCGCGTCGACCTGCGCAAGGCGGGGTGGGAGGGGGACCGCGCCCCGCTCGTCGAGGGCTGCCCCTGCCCGGCCTGCCGGGGCCACGATCGCGACTACCTCAGCTATCTCTCGCGGGCCGAGGAGCTGACCGCGGTGCGCCTGCTCTGCCTGCACAACCTGACCTACATGCGGGCCCTCGTCGCCGGCGCCCGCGAGGCGATCGTCGCGGGAGAGTTCGACGCCTACCGCAGCGCCGTCCTCTCCGGCGCCTCCCCGTTCGAGTCCTGACCGGCTCTCCGGTCGCGCCCCTCACCGAACCCGCCGCCCCGCGCTTCAGAAGCTCACCGAACTGGGCACGCTGCGTGCGGGAAGCTCCGAACCCCGGCATTGCGCGTCATGGCATCGGGGATGGGGGGTCGAGGACAGCTTGGCCCGCAGCGCCCCCCATTCCCGATGCCATCAGGCCGCGACGCCTATTCGGTGTTGCGCGAGAGAAGTTCCTTGAATTCTTCGACGACCTTGTCGACCGTGTCGCCGGCCACTTCGGTGGCGCGCACGCCGGTCGCCTTGTCGGTGGTGACGATCACCGCGGTCGCCACCGCCGCCGCGATCAGGACCAGGGCGACGAGCGCCAGCGTCATCCGCACGAAGCGCGAGAAGGCACTCCGTCCGGCCGGCTTGCCCGGCGTCGCGGGGGGCGCCGTCGGCCGCTGGGGCGCCCGTGCGGCGGGGCGGCGGGTCTGCGATGGCCTGAACTCGGTCGGGCGGGTCTCGTCGATTCGCCGCGTGGCGCTCTCGTCGCCGAGCACGCCGGTCGCCGTCGCGCCCTCGGCGAGGGGGAGGGTCACGTCCTCGCCCTGCAGGCCGCGCTGCAGCCCGGCGGCGAGTTCGTCCGCGCTCGCGTAGCGGCGCGAGGGGTCGCCCTCGAGAGCCCGCAGGACCGCCCCACCGAGCGTCTCGGGCACCTCGTCGTTGTAGGTGGTGGGCGGCAGGGGCCGCTCGTTCTGTTGGCGCACCGCCAGCTCGGCCAGGGTCGACCCCTCGTATGGCAGGCGGCCGGTGAGGAACTGGTAGAGGACGACTCCGAGCGCGTAGACGTCGGTCGCCGGCGTCGCCTCCTCGCCGCGCACCTGCTCGGGGGCCAGGTAGGCGGCCGTGCCGACGACCGAGCCGACCTGGGTGATCCTGGTCTGCTCGAGTGCCCGCGCGATGCCGAAGTCGGTCAGCTTCACCGTCATCTCCCCGCCGCCGACCGGCCCGCCGTCGATCATCAGGTTGCCGGGCTTGACGTCGCGGTGGATGATCCCGCGCCGGTGCGCGTAGTCGAGCCCCGCGCACGCCTGGACCCCCGCCTCGGCCGCGGTCTGCGGCCCGATCGGTCCCTGGCGCTGCAGGATCTGGGCGCCGGAGCGCCCCTCGACGTACTCCATGACGATGTAGTGGCGGTGCTCGTCGACCCCGGTGTCGTACACCTGGACGATGTTCGGGTGTATCAGCTTGGCGACGGCGAGCGCCTCGCGCCGGAAGCGGGCGACGAAGCGCTCGTCGTCGGACAGGTGCTCGGCGAGGATCTTCACCGCGACCGTCCGCTCCAGCGTCAGGTCGGTCGCCTTGTAGACGTTCGACATCCCGCCGGACCCGAGCTTGTCGCCGATCTCGTAGCGCCCGGAGAGGGCCCCGTCCGCCATCAGCCGCTCCCGCTCGCGCTGCCCGGGCCGATCCCGCCCGACTGTCCGCCTTCTTCGGCCGGGGCCGATTCTTCCCCGCCGCCTTCGCCACCGGACTGAGGCGATTCCGTTTCAGCGGGCGGCTTCGTGCCTTCCGCTTCTTCGGAGGGTTCGGTTTCCTCCGGTTCGACCTTCTTCGGCTTCTTTTCCTTCTTCGGCTTTTTTCCTTCTTCGGCTTGCCTTCGGTGGTTTCCGGTTCCGCTTCGACCGTGTCTTCGGTCGTTTCCGCGCAGATGTCGACCACTTCGTTGAGGCGGTCGGCGCCGGCGCGCAGCGCCTCCTTCAGCTTCGGGTCGATCGCGCTCAGCGCCTCGACCTGGATGCTGACCTCGAGCGCCGCGTCTTCGGCGTCGACGCATTCGCCTTCTTCTACCAGCCGCTGCACGCTGTCGAGGTTTTCGCCGATTTCCTGGGCGGTGTTGCCGGGCAGGAGCTTCGCGTCGCCGCCCCCGCAGGAGACGAGCGCGAGCGCCGCCGCCGTGCCGGCGACGAGCGCGAGCAGAGATGCTGCGGCGCGGCTCATAGCGCGAGTCTAGACAACGGCCCTCGCTCGACTATTTACCTGCAATTGACGGTCACTGTCCGAGGTAGAGGCGGTCCGCCAGCCGTTTCGGCAGGCCGGCGTCGACGATCGAGGCGGCGGCGCGGTCGATGTCGTACTCGACCCGGTGGTAGCGCGCGCTCCTCTTCTTCGGGTCCAGCTCGAGCCAGGCGGCCCGCGGGTCCTCGTCGCGGGGCTGGCCGACGCTGCCGGGGTTGAGCAGCCAGCGACCCTGGCCGAGGTCGAGCTTCAGCCCCTGTTCGGCCTGGGCCCCGCGCGTCTCGCTCAGGCCGCCGTCCTCCGGATCGCGGCTGAAGAAGAGGGCGACGTGGGAGTGGCCGATCAGCGCCAGGCGCTCGGGCTGGGCGTCGAGGCAGGCGTTGGCCTGCTCGATCGAGAGCACGTACTCCCAGACCGGGTCCCGCGGCGAGGCGTGGAAGAGGCCGATGCCGCGGCGCTGGAGGGCCGGGTCGAGCCTGCGCAGGAACTCGCGCGCCGTGTCGCCGATCCGCTCCCTGGTCCACTCGACCGCCGCCGCGGCCGCCTCCGAGAACGACGCGATGTCGAGCGCGCCCAGCACGGCGAGGTCGTGATTGCCGACCAGGCAGACGTCGCAGCGCTCGCTCACCAGCTCCGTGCAGGCGTCCGGGTCGGCCCCGTAGCCGACGACGTCGCCGAGGCACCAGATCTCCTCCACGCGGCGCTTCTCGGCGCCCGCCAGCACCGCCTCGAGGGCGGGCAGGTTGGCGTGGATGTCGGTGATCACGGCGACCGGCACGGCGGCCCAGCGTACCCGGCCGCCGCCGGCTTCATACGATGGCGGCTGATCGGATGAGCACCGACTCGGTGACAGAGCTGCGGGAAGCGGTCATGCGCGCCGCGATGGCGCTACGCAGCGGCGAGGCGGGCGGGCCGGAGCCGTCGCTCGACCGGCCGCCCAAGCCGGAGCTGGGCGATTACAGCTCCAACGCCGCGATGCTGCTCGCCGCACCGCTGGGCGAAAGCCCGCGCGATGTCGCCGGCCGCCTCGGGGTCGAGCTGGAGCGGGAGCTGGGCGGCGAGGGCGGCAGCGTCGACCGGATCGAGGTGGCCGGGCCCGGCTTCGTCAACCTCTATCTCGCCGACTCCTGGTACCGGCGCGCGATGCGCCGCCTGGCCGAGTCCGGGGAGAGTCTGGGGCCGGTTGCGACCGACTCGCCCGAACGGATCCTGGTCGAGTTCGTCTCCGCCAACCCGACCGGGCCGCTGCACGTCGGCGGCGGCCGCCACGCGGCCTACGGCGACGCGCTGGTGCGGCTCCTGGAGGCGGTCGGGCACCGGGTGGAGCGCGAGTACTACGTCAACGACGGCGGCGGCCAGGTCGAGCGCTTCGCGCTCTCGATCGCCGCGCGGATGACCGGCGGCGAGCCGCCCGAGGACGGCTACAGCGGCGACTACGTCGCCGAGCTGGCGGCGGAGATCGGCCGCGAGGGGATCGACCCGGGAGACACCGAGGCGGTCGGCGTGCGCGGCGTAGAGCTCGTCCTCGACCGGGTCCGGGGGACCCTCGACCGCTTCGGGGTCCGCTTCGACACCTGGTTCTCCGAGCGCGACCTCTACCGCCGGGGAGAGGTCGAGACGGGCCTGGCCCGTCTCGAGGAGGGCGGCCACTCCTATCGCAGCGAAGATGCGCTCTGGCTGCGGACGACCGAGTTCGAGGACGACAAGGACCGGGTCCTGGTCCGCGCCAACGGCGAGCCGACCTACCTCGCCGCCGACGTCGCCTATCACTGGGACAAGCTCGAGCGTGGCTTCGACCGCCTGATCGACGTGCTCGGCGCCGACCATCATGGTTACGCGCCGCGGCTGAGGGCCGCGATCGCCGGGCTGGGCGCCGACCCCGAGGCCTTCGAGGCCCTGATCATGCGCCTCGTCCACATCGTCGAAGGCGGCGAGCGGGCGCAGATGTCGAAGCGCAGCGGCGACTTCGTCTCGCTCGACGAGCTGCTCGACGACATCGGCGTCGACGCGACCCGCTGGTTCATGCTCTGGCGTAGCCACGACACCACCGTCGACCTCGACCTCGAGCTGGCCCGCCGCGAGTCCAGCGACAACCCCGTCTACTACGTGCAGTACGCGCACGCGAGGATCGCGAGCATCCTGCGCAAGGCCGGGGGGGAGGCGCCGGACTCGCTCGCGGAGGTGGCCGGCGAGCCGACGCCCGGCACCGCGCTCGAGCCTGCCGAGAAGGCCCTGGTCAAGCGCCTGCTCGAGTTCCCCGACGAGGTGCGCGAGGCGGCGGAGCGCCGCGCGCCGCACCGGATCTGTGCCTACTCGACCGCGGTCGCCTCCGACTTCCACGCCTTCTATCGCGACTGCAAGGTGGTCGGCGCCGACGGCGAGGGCGTCGAGGCCTCGCGCCTCGCCCTCTGCCTGCTGGCCAAGCGGACGATCGCCTCCGCCCTCGGCCTGCTCGGGATCTCGGCTCCGGAGCAGATGTGAGGCCGGTCGCCGAGCTCAGGGGGCGATCCGGCGACTCGGTGCGGGCGGGCACGCTGGGGCGCGACGATCTCGCCGCCCTCCGCTCGCTGCTCGAGAGGATCGGGGCCGGGGTCGTGCTGGTCACCGGCGCCGGTGACGGGCGCCCTGCCGTCGCCACCGGCCTGGCAAGCGCCTCCGCCGCCTCCGGCTCGCGGACGGCGCTCGTCGACTGCGACCTCGAGGACCCGTCGCTCGCCTCCGCCCTCGGCCTCGCCGCCGAGCCCGGCCTGCACGAGTACCTGCGCGCCGAGGCCCGGGCGCCCGAGATCCTCCAGCCGCTGGTCCTCGCCGGGCCCGCGTCCGGGCAGGCGACCGACCCGCTCGTCTGCATCGCCGCCGGCGCCCCGGCGCCCGAGGGCCGGGTGCCGGTCGACTCGCCCGACTTCGGCCACGCGGTGGCCAAAATGCGCAGCGGCTACGACCTCGTCGTCCTGCACGGCCCGCCGCTCGGGGATCGGAGCGGAGCCCTGGCTGCCGTCGCCGCCCGCGCCGACCGCGTGCTCGCCTGCGTCGGCCCGGCGCTCGCCTCCGGGCGCGCCGGGCGCCGGCTGAAGAAGGGCCTCCGCGTTCTGGGCGACGGGGCGGCGGCCGAGGTCGTCGTCTACAGGTCGTAGCGGGCGATGTCGGCGTCGAGCCTCTCGGAGTCCTGCTCCCCGGGCGGGGTCGCCGGGGGGTCGCTCGCCTGCCCGGCCGCGGCGCGGCGGCGCCAGCGCCAAGCTCCCAGGCCGAGGGCCGCCGCCGCAAGGACGAAGGCGATCGCCGGCACCAGGTAGGCCGAGAGCTCGAAGCCGGAGCCCTCGGGCAGCGCCAGCACCGCGGTGCCGTACTCGTCGACGAGCGCGTCCTTGATCTCGGCCTTGCTCCTGCCGGCGGCGATCTGCCCGGCGATGAACGCCTTCTCGCGCCGCGCCTGCGGCGAGTCGGAGAGCTCGAGCAGAGTGCCGCAGATCGGGCACATGACCTCGTCTTCGACGTCGGAGATGCCCACTCGCGGCGCGGGCGCGGCGGCGGCCGGCGTCGTGCCGCAGGCGACAGCGGTGGCGCAGAGGAGCGCGGCGAGCAGGCCGGACAGCCGGCGGGCCGGCCCTCATCTCGGTCCTGCGACGAGCGGGTCGACGTTCTCGCGGAGGAAGCGCTCGTCGACCGGCCCGCGCCGGATCAGCGCCAGCCTGCCGTCGGGGTCGACGAGGAAGTTCTCCGGGACCCCGGTCGAGCCGAACGCGTCGCTGCGCTCCCCGCCGACCGAGCGCAGCTGCGGGTAGGTGGCCCCGAACTCGTCGAGGAAGGCGAGCGCGTCCTCGCTGTTGTCCTGGACGTTGATCCCCAGCACGGTGACGCCCTCGTCACGGTGCCGGCGCCACCAGCGCTCGAGCGCCGGCGCCTCGTCGCGGCAGGGCAGGCACCACGACGCCCAGAGGTTGACCAGGACCCAGTCGCCGCGGTAGTCGGCGATCTTCCCTTCGCCGCCGCCCCCGAGCATCGGCAGTGACGCGGTCGGGCGCCCGGTCGCCGACCGCCACCTTGGCCGACCCCTTGCTGAGCAGGCCGAAGCCGAGCAGGCCGATCACGGCCAGCACGGCGAGGAAGGCGACGAAGGATCGAGCGCTCACGGGCGGCGAAGATTAGATCGCGGCCCGCGCCGGGAGGCCCGCGAGCCGGTCAGCGAGGCGGGAGCGGCGGGTCTTCGCGCTCTTCGACCCTGACTTCTCGGTCCGCCCGCCGGCTCAGCGCACGCTGCTGGACGAAGCCGAGAACCAGCCCCGCTGCCCCGGCGGCCATCAGGATCAGGCCGACCGTGTCGATGCTGACCTGGGCGACTTCGAAGTTGGTTGCGAAGTAGAGGATCGCGCCCACCGCGATCACGAATATCGAACCGCCGATCGTCATCTCACCCTCCGGTTTCGCGAATCTTCGTCTTGCGCCGCAACCGCATCGTACGCAGTGGCCCCGCCGCCACGATGGCGACGGGGCTCGTCGTGCCAGGGATCGCTAGGCGTCCTGGTCCTTCTTGAGCTGGGCGGCCGCGCGGACGCAGCGTGAGAACGGAGTGCCCTTCTCGCCCTTGACGTGCTTGTGGCTCAGCGGCTTGCAGGCACGCTTCGCGCTGATCCGCTCGCTGTTGGCTGCCTTCGCCATCGCCGTCACGCACTGGCTGAAGGGAGTGCCCTTCTCGCCCTCGACGTGCTTGCGGCTCTGGTCCTTGCAGTAGGAGCCGTAGGCCTTGGCCTTCGCCGGCAGGCTGGCCTTCGGGCCGGGCGTGCTTCCGGGCGCGTGGCCTTTGCCGTTGCTGCCCGGGCTCTCCGGCTGGGTTGCCAGGGCCGACGCCGGTGCGACCGCCAGGGCGAGCGCGCCGAAAACCACGGCGATCTTCGTCTGGAGCTTCATGGTGCCTCCTTTTGCTGGTGGCGCCCCGAGTGGGGCCCCGCTTGTCACTTCGCTTGCTTCAACGGTGGTGTATCGGGCGCGTCAGCCCCTTCTTCACCGCCCTGGACGTTTGATCCTGCCGCCGGGCCGCCCTTCTCCGGCTCCGCCGCCTGCGGCGGGTGGGGGGCCTTGGCCGGATGGTCGGGGTGCGGCGGCTTCGCCGCGCCGGGTGACTGGGCTTCCCGTGCGAGGACCTGCCCTTGCCGGCCGCCCTGCCGCTGCCCTTTCCGCGCCCGTGGGCCGCACCGCCCGCCGCGGATGCCGGGCTCCCGTGCGCGGCGTCGGCGGGGTGCGGGGTCTCCGGCGGAGCTCCGGGCCCCGGCGCGAGGGACGCGGGCGGGGCGCCGTCGGCGGGCCCGCCGGGGGTGTGCCGGCCGCGTCCGTTCCTCCGCTTGTGCCCGCGCAGCCCGTGGGTCCCGCCGGGACCGGATCGTGCGGAGGCGCCCCCGCCGACGGCCGCGCCGGAAAAGGAGCCGTCCTCGGTCGCGCGAACCGGCTGCGCGCCGCCCCCGCCGCCGATCTCGACCAGGCCGCTTCGATCCGCGGCCGCGGTGCCGAGCGCGGCCGCGACGGCGACGGTGGCTCCCACCTTGAGGGCGGCCGAGGACGCGAAGGTGCCGGCCGCGGCGCTCGAGCCGAGCGCTCCGGCGGCCGTCCCGCCGGCAGCCGCCCCGGCGCCGCCCGCAGCGGCCCCGGCCCCGCCGGCGCCGCCCAGCACCCCGCCGAGGATGCCGGCGGCCGCGACCGCGGGCAGGGGCGCGAGCGCCGCGAAGTCCTCGCGGCGCCCGGCCATTTCCGCGCCGAAGCGGTCGCAGCTCTCGCACGAGCGCAGGTGCGCCCGGATGTCCTTCCTGCGCAGGACGCGACGATCCCCGTCGGAGAGCGCCCGCCGGACGTCGTCGCAGCTCATCTCACGCCCCTCCGCGATCTGGCGCAGGCTCATCCGTGCCTCGTAGACCGTCTGCCGCGCCACCTCGGGGGAGGTCTCGAAGGCGGCGGCGATCTCCTCGAATCCCAGCCCCGAGAGCTCCCTCATCACCAGCGCGGCCCGCTGCCGCTCGGGGAGCTCGTCGAGGTCTGCGAGCAGCCGTCGCAGACGCTCCCTCGCCTCGGCCCGCTCCTCCGGCCCGGCGCCCCCGGCGAGCATCTCCGGGTCGACATCCTCGCTCGCCCTGCGCCGGCGGATCAGGTCGATCGACTCGTTGTGGGCGATCCGGTAGAGCCAGGGCTTCAGCCTGATCTCCCGCTCCTCGCCGGGCAGCGCCCGCAGCGCCTTGACCATCGTGTTCTGAAGCGCGTCCTGGGCGTCGTCGGGATTGGAGAGGATCCCGGCGCAGAAGCGGTAAAGCGCCTGGTGGTAGCGGCGGAAGATCGCCGCGAAGGCCCGCTCGTCGCCATCCTTGGCGCGCGCCGCGAGCCGCTCGTCGGAGCGTAGGCTCATTGCTCACCGGTCCGGCCATTCGCTTCCATCCCTTCAGGGTACGTGCGGTCTCGTCCCTTGTGAACGGCCGCAGCCGGTCGGCGTCAGTCGCTACCCGCCGTGCAGCCCCCGCTTAGAATCAGCAGCTCTGCGGACGTAGCTCAGTTGGTAGAGCGCGAGCTTCCCAAGCTCGAGGTCGCGGGTTCGAGACCCGTCGTCCGCTTCTTTCGCCGCTCTCTAGAGCCGAATCCTCGCGAGTGGTTCGAGACCCGTTCCGAATTTGGCTCTACAGCTCGAATCGCCCAGGCAGGCCTCTCGCTTGCATCGAGAAGCTATCGCTTGAAGACGACACCAGCTTGCAGATCGACTAGACTTCTCGCCGGCGGGCGTGCCATACACTGGCGCTGGGTCGAGGAGAAGCTCGGTCCGCTGCTCGGCGGCCGGAGCGGATTGCAGAGGCATCGTCGCCTCACCCAGCTGGCGGCGATCTGCGATGTCTACACCTGGAAGCTGATGCGTCGTGACGGCCATCTCGGGCGCGGCGATGCCCGAACGTTCGATCCGCGAGTTGATCGAGGCCGTCGTCCGTCCGCAGAAGGGACCCGCTCGGATGAGGATCGCGATCCTCGGAGAGGGCACGCGCGGCGACATCTGGCCGTTGATCGCGCTCGGGGCGCATATGACGCGCCGCGGTCACGAGGTCGCGGTCGTGGGCAGCGAGGAATTCCGGACGATGGCCGGGGCAGCCGGGTCGCGCTTCGTCGCCTTGCCGGCCAGCCGCTCCGCCTATCTGGCGAGCGATGAGGGCCAGCGATCGCTGCGCAGGGGAGAACTCACGCAGATGCGGGGTACGCAGAACTTCCTTCGCCTGCACCGCAAGGGGATCGAGGACGCGCTGATCGAGGCCGCCGAGGGAGCCGATGTGCTCGTCACGGGGCACAACGTCCAGGACCTGTCCCAGTCCCTCGCGATCACCCGCGGAATCCCGCAGGCGGTCGTTCACCTCTTCCCGGTCATGCCGACCGCAGAGTTCACGGCGCCTCTGCTGACGGGTCGGCAGCTGCCGACCCCGGCACTGCGCCGAGCCTCCCACCGCCTCCTCATTCACCTCTCGTGGCGCGGAAACCTCGGCGCCAACCGGGCGCTCGCGCAGCGGTTGGGTCTTGCGCGCCCGCCCCGGTCCTCACTCCATCTCTGCGCCGATCCCCGCACCCTGGCGCTCCAGGCGTTCAGCCCCGGCGTCCTGCCGAAGCCGCGCGATTGGCCCGACAATTGGCCCGTCACCGGCTTCTGGCAGCTACCGACGGCCGTCCGCGGCCCGCTCGGCGAGGGGCTTCCGGATGACCTTGCGGCTTGGATCGACGCGGGTGATTCACCGGTCTTCCTCGGCTTCGGCAGCATGCCGATACTCGATCCCGGGGGGTTTCTTTCGATGGCGACCGAGGTGACTCGCTCGCTCGGAGTCCGGGCAGTGGTGAATATGCCGCTGGCCGACGGCGGCGCATCGTCAGCCGACCAGCCAGAGCACCTGCGAACGGTCGGCGCGGTCGATCACGAGCGCCTTCTGCGGCGCTGCTCGGCGGCCGTGCATCACGGCGGAGCCGGCACGCTTGCTGCCTCGCTGCGGGCAGGCTTGCCGACGATGGTCTGCTCGGTCTGGGCGGACCAGCCGTTCTGGGGCAGGCGCATCGAGACGCTCGGCGCCGGGGCGCACGTGCCGTTCAAGCGCCTCGACGCACATGAGCTCGAAGCGGGCTTGCGCAGGCTTCTCTCCGACCCCGTGCGCGAGCGGGCTGCCGCCCTGGGGGAGGAAATTCGCGCGGAGGGCGACGGGACAGAGGTGGCCGCCCAGCTGCTCGACGATTGGCTTGGCACGGCCAGGCCCATATTGACTCGGCAGGACGGTTCGCTCGCATAGACGAGTTTGACAGGAAGTTGGGCGTTCGCCGGGCCTGCATCAATTTGATGCGCTAGTCTGAGCGTATGGCAACCAAGCAAAAAGGACGTATCGACCCCCGCCCGGTCTTCCCGCCGCGCCGGTCGTCGCACGACCTTGCGGGTTCCGGCAGCGCTCGAGTCGGAGCTGTCGCTGACCGCGCGCCGGCTTGGGGTGACCGAGAATGAGGCACTTGTCTATCTCGCTCAACTGGGCGCCGACGCAGCGAAGCGCCGACGCGCCGTCGAGAAGGTGACGGCGCAACGCCGTCAAGCGCTTGTCGGCTCCGGGGCGACTGCCGCCGGGGAGCTTCCCTCGCCCGAGGCCACGCGCGAGGCGATTCTCGCCGAGCGCGGGTAGGGCGTCGGCCAGGTGGCGGTCTGGGATACCTCAGTCGCTTCTGGCCTGCATCCCGAGTCTCCGCTTTATGAGCTGGCGAGCGAGGCGGCGCTCGCGGGAGAACCGTTTCGGCTCGCGGCGCCCACCGTGCATGAGATCGCCTTCGGTCTACGGCGTCGCGCCGATGCGGACGCCAGGTTCACCACGTTTCTTCGCTGGTTCACCGATCTTCTCGACGCTGGAGTGGTCGAGGTTCTGCCGTTGAGCTGGGAAGCTGCGCTGCTGGCCGGACGGCTGCGCGCGAGCCGACCGATGCCGCCGACCGGGGGGCGCAGCCGGAAGGGGCGCTCACGCGACCCGAAGCCCGAGCGCCGGGTGGCCTGGGTCGCCGACATACAGATCGCGGCAACCGCCTGGCTCGCCGGGGAGGATGTCTGCACAGCCGACCGGGACCACTTCGAGGTGCTGGGCGATGCGATCGCCGATCTGTTCCCGGATGAAGATCGCCTGCAAGTCCTTTTCCCGCCGCAGGTGGGCGCGGCCTGATCGAAGATCCGCGCCGGAGCTCTGACATAACCTTGTCCAGGTCGCGGGTTCGAGACCCGTCGTCCGCTCTTCGGGGCGGCTGCCGTTGCTCCCGTTGCTGTGGTCGGCGAGGCGGTAGAAGTGCTCGGTGGCGCCCCTCACCGGGCGCCGGGCGGCGAGCTCGATCAGGCCGGACTTGGCCAGCTCGGTGACGTGGTAGTTGACGTTGCTGAGGGGCACCCGCAGCTCATGGCTGAGGTCGCTGGGGGAGAGGGTCCTGCCGCCGTCGATGGCGAGCACTTCGAGCACGGAGACCCGCAGTGGGTGTGTGTTTGCCCGCGCCAGCCGCTGCCAGTCCATATCCGCCTCCATCAGTGGGTGGTTGCTCGTGATACCTAAAAATTTTAAACAAATTCATTAAAATCGGGTAGGGTTCCCGTCAACGGATATTGGACAAGAGATCCCGATGGGCAAGGAGAGAAGACAAATGACCGCAGGATTCCGGCGACTCTTCGGCCGGCTTGATCGCCGTTATCGGCGTCGCAGTGCTCATTCCCTCCGCCTCGGCGAGCACCGCAGACATCATCGCCCCCTCGCCGGTGCCGCCCGCCGGAGAACCGACCGTCGACAACGGCTGGCAGGCGGGAACGTGCGAAAAAGATGTGCCGGACACTGCCGAACAATGCTCGGTGGATACCCCGGGCCAGTTCTTCGAAAACGCGGCCGGCCATCCCCAGGTCGGCTTCACCCAGTTCATCGTCGCCAGCGAATCGCCGGGCGAAACCCCGGTCGGGGAAGTGAGCAAGATCCAGGTCGACCTGCCGGTCGGCCTCAGCGTCAACCCACAGGCGACCGAGCAGTGCCCTCTCGCCGTCTTCCAGGGCGGCGCCTCGGCCTGCGCGAGCGGATTCCCCGAATCCGAGGTCGGCGAAAGCCTCGTCACGGTCTCCGTCCTCGGGGTCCCCTTCGGCCCGGTGGGCGGTGTCAGCCAGGTGCCCGTCTACAACCTCGAACCTGAATCGGGCCGGCCGGCCCTCTTCGGCCTCGAACTCGCCGGCAACGAAGTCTTCCTCAAAGCGAGTGTCGACTGGGCCGGCGATTATCACGAGGGATTCACGATCGACATTCCCCCGCTTCCGTTCGGTGGGATCCTGGCCGGCGGGCTGGTTCTGAAGAACCGGCTGCCCTTCGACGGTCGCGCCGGCGACGGAACGTTCATCACGACGCCCACCACCTGCTTCGACCCCGAAGCCGAACCGGCCCACGCGCACGCCTACTCGACCTACCTCCTGGCGGCCTCGAAACAGGAAATGGAAGGCCCCGGATATGTCTTCCCCGACAGCGCCGAGCCGCCGCTCGAGTCGCCGCTGCCGGCCGGCGTCAAGCCGATCGACTGCGAGCACGTCCCCTACGACCCGTCGGCCGGCGTCGACCCGAACACGGCGACGACCGACTCGCCTTCCGGGGCGACCACCGAGGTGACGGTTCCGCACATCCTCGGCGGCGAAGAACGTGAGAGCTCCAACACGAGGGAGGCGCGGGTCGCGCTCCCGGTCGGCCTCGGGCTCAACCCCGCCGCCGCCAACGGCCTCCTCGCCTGCAGCGACGCCCAGTTCGGCAAGGGGACGACGGCCCCGGTCGCCTGTCCGCCCGCGTCGAAGGTGGGAACGGTCGAGATCACGACCCCGCCCCTGCGCGAATCGGACGGGACCCTCGAGGGCGACGTCTTCGTCGGCACCCAGCTCAGCCGCGACCCCGCCTCGGGCGACGAGTACCGGATCTTCGTCGACGCCGAGTCGCCGCGCTACGGGATCTCCGTGCGGCTGGTCGGCCGGGTCAGCGCCGATCCCGTCACCGGGCAGCTGACGACCCGCTTCCAGGACCTGCCCCAGGTGCCCTTCAGCTCCTTCGTGCTGAAGCTGGACGGCGGGCCGCGGGCGACCCTGACCAGCCCCTCGACCTGCGGGCCGCACCGGACCGTGGCGACGATGACCCCCTGGTCCGGCAATCCCCCCGCGACGCCGGGCGGCGAGTTCACCCTGACGTCCGCTCCCGGCGGCGGCCCCTGCCCGCAGACGCTCGGCGCAGCGCCCCTTCGCGCCGGGCTTTGCGGCCCACGCCGCCAATGGCCGGGCCGGCTCCTTCACCGACGTCGACGTCGACCTGACCCGTGGCCCGGGCAACCAGGAGCTGAAGGGCGTCGAGGTCATCCTCCCTCCGGGGATGACGGCGAAGCTCGCCGGGCTCCGCTACTGCCCCGAGGCGGCGATCGCGGCCGCGGCCGCGAACAGCGGCGTCGCCGAGGCGGCGAGCCCCAGCTGTCCGGGCGACAGCCTCGTCGGCGGCGCCTCGATCGGCTCGGGCAGCGGCCCCGAACCGCTGCAGATCGATGCCGGCAGAGCCTTCCTCGCAGGTCCCTACCACGGGGCCCCCCTGTCCCTGGCAGTGATCACCCCCGCCACGGCCGGGCCGTTTGACCTCGGCACGGTCGTGGTGAGGGTGGCGCTGTTCGTCGACCCGAGGACCGCGCGGGTCAGGGCACTGAGCGACCCCCTGCCGCACGTCTACGGCGGGGCGCTGCTCGACATCCGCTCGGTCTCGGTGAGGATCGACCGGCCCGGCTTCTCGCTCAACGGGACCGGCTGCCGCGCGTCCTCGTTCGACGCGGCCCTGCGCGGTGGCGGGTCCGACCCCGACGTCCCGGCCGCCTTCAGCGCGGTCCTGGCATCCTCGCCGTACCAGGCGACGGGGTGCGACGCGCTCCCCTTCCGCCCGAAGCTGTACCTGCGCACCTTCGGGGCGACCAGGCGGGCGAAGAACCCGAAGCTGCGCGCCATCGTCCTCGCCCGTCCCGGCGACGCCAACATCGGCCGCGCCGCGGTTGTCCTGCCGCGGTCGCTGATCCTCGATCAGGCCAGCATCGGCAGGGTCTGCACGCGGGTGCAGTTCAGCGCCGGCGCCTGCCCGTCGAACTCCGTCTACGGCTTTGCCGAAGCGACCTCGCCGCTGCTCGACGGCCCGCTCAAGGGCCCGGTCTACCTACGCTCGTCGGACAACACGCTGCCGGACCTCGTCGCCGCCCTGCGCGGCCAGGTCGACATCGAGCTGGCCGGCCGCACCGACACCGTCAAAGGTCGGCTGCGCAACACCTTCGACGTGGTCCCCGACGTGCCGGTCTCGAAGTTCGTGCTGACGATCAGGGGTGGCAGGAAGAGGGGGCTGCTGGTCAACTCGCGCGGCCTCTGCGGCCACCGGCAGCTCGCCCGGGTCAACCTCAGGGGGCACAACGGCAAGAAGGTCCTCGAGAAGAGACTGAAGCTGCGCACCCCGTGCAGGCCGAAGAAGAAGCGCAGGCACGGCCGGCACCGCCGGCGCCACGGCTGACGCACGTTGCCGGTGACGACAGCTAGAGCGGCTGGCGGGTCGGCCGGATCAGGATCTCGTTGACGTCGACCCCCGGGGGCTGGTCGAGGGCGAACATCACCGCGCGGGCGATGTCGTCGTCGCCCAGCGCCCAGTCGCCCGGCCGCTCGTCGAAGAAGGGCGTGTCGGTCATGCCCGGCTCGATCAGGGTGACGCGGATGCCGTGGTTCTCGTGCATCTGGCGCAGCTCGGCGCGCAGCGCCTCGCCGATCGCCGTTGCCGCCCACTTCGTCGCCGAGTAGAGCGAGCCGGGCAGGACCCGGCGACCGGCCACCGAGCTGGTGATGACCACGTGGCCGTCGCCGCGCTCGAGCAGGTGGGGGAGAGTGGCGCGGATCGTCAGCGCGACCCCGTAGACGTTGGTGAGCACCATCGAGCGCCAGTGCTCGACCGACTCCTCGAGGAAGCCGCGCCTGGCGCCGAAGCCGGCGTTGGCGAAGACCGCGTCGATGCGGCCGAAGCGCTCGATCCCCGCCGCCGCCATCGCCTCCACCTGGTCCCACTCGGTGACGTCGCAGGGCACGGCGAGGGCGCGCTCCTCGCCGCCGAGCTCGGCGGCCAGCTCCTCGAGCGCCTCGGCCCGGCGCGCCGCCAGGACCAGTCGGCGCCCCTTCGCCGCGGCGCGCGCCGTCGCGGCGCCGATGCCGCTGCTCGCGCCCGTGATCAGCAGCACTGGATCGTTGTCGCTCGTGGCCATCGGTCCGATTCTTCCAGCTGGGCCGGTCGGGCGCGTTGTGCGGGGGTCACCGGACACTCAGCGCGAAGCGCGTCCGCTGACCCCGACACCGCTCCCCAGGCCGCCTTGCGATAATCCGCCGGCCGTGGATCCGCAGCGCAAACGGAAGATCAGGCTCGTCGTCGCGCTCGGCGCGGCGGTGCTGCTCGCGGTCGCCCTGGTCTACACCTCGTTCAGCGCCTCGACCGAGGCCAAGGAGCCCTCCGAGCTGCTCGGCGCGGCGCCGGGCGCGAGCTACGAGCTCACCGGCCGCGTGGTGAAGGGGACCGTGCGGCGGGACGGCGACGACCTCCGCTTCCGCGTCGCCGACCGCGACGGGGGCGGCGAGAGCCTCCCGGTCAGCTACACGGGCGTCGTCCCCGACCCCTTCAGGGGCGGGCGCGAGATCGTGCTCAGCGGGGAGGTCGAGCGCGGCACCTTCGTCGGCGAGCCCGACACCCTGGTGACCAAGTGCCCGTCGAAGTTCACCACGGCGGATGCCGGCTAGCCTCGGCAGCGCGGCCCTCGGCCTCGCCTTCCTGACGGCGGTCTTCGCTGCCGTCGCCGCCCTCTCCGGCGCCCGCGGCGAGCGCCGCCGGGTCGACCTCTCGCGCCGCGCGGTCTACGCCCTCTGCGGGCTGCTCACCCTCTGCGTCGCGATCGTCGAGATCGCCTTCGGGACCGACGACTTCTCGTTCGGCATCGTCCAGCAGCACTCCTCGGTCGACACGCCCTTCTTCTACAAGATGGCGGCGATGTGGTCGAGCCAGGAGGGCTCGCTGCTGCTCTGGGCGTGGGTGCTCTCGATCGCCGCCTCGGCGGCCCTCTACGCGACCCGCGACAAGCTGCGCGAGCTGGTTCCGTACGCGACCGCGGTGATGGCGGGCGTCGCCGCCTTCTTCACCGGCCTGATGCTCTTCGCCGGCGGCGTCAACCCGTTCTCGACCCTCGACCCGGTGCCCGCCGACGGCGTCGGGCTGAACCCGCTGCTCCAGCATCCGAGCATGATGATCCACCCGCCGATGCTCTACTCGGGGTACGTCGCCTTCACGGTCCCCTTCGCCTTCGCGATCGGCGCCCTCGTCACCCGCCGCCTCAACGCCGACTGGATCCGCGCCACGCGGCGCTTCGCGCTGATCGCCTGGGCGCTGCTCGGCTTCGGCCTGCTGCTCGGCGCCCGCTGGTCCTACACCGAGCTCGGCTGGGGCGGCTACTGGGCCTGGGACCCGGTCGAGAACGCGGCGCTGATGCCCTGGCTGGTGGGCACGGCCTTCCTGCACTCGATCATGGTCCAGGAGAAGCGCGGCATGCTCAGGCTCTGGAACGCCTGTTTGATCGTCGCCACCTTCTCGCTGGCGTTGCTCGGCACCTTCCTCGTCCGCTCCGGCGTCCTGCAGTCGATCCACGCCTTCGGCGACAGCACGGTCGGCCCCTACATCCTCGGCCTGATCGCCGTCGTCCTGATCGGCTCGACGGCGCTGATCGTCTCCCGCCTCGACGACCTGCGCAGCGACCGGCGGATCGACTCGTTGATCTCCCGCGAGGCGGTCTTCCTGATCAACAACCTGCTCCTCGTGGCGCTCTGCGCGGCGATCTTCTGGGGCACCTTCTTCCCGCTGATCTCGGAGCTGTTCACCGGCGACAGGGCCTCGCTCGCCGCGCCCTGGTTCGACCGCTACACGACTCCGCTGGCGATCCTGCTGGTGCTCTTCACCGGGATCGGCCCGCTGCTCGCCTGGCGCCGCGTGAGCTGGGCATCGGCCCGCCGCGTCTTCATGCTGCCCGTCGCCGTCGGGGCGCTGACCGCGGTTGTTCTCGCCCTCGCCACCGACGCGGCCGGCAGTCCCTGGGCGCTCGCCCTCTTCGCCTTCGCCGCCTTCTCCCTGACCGGCCTGGCGCAGGAGTTCTGGCGCGGCGCCGCGGCCCGGCGCCGGCTCTCCGGCGGCCCGTTCCCGGCGGCGATGGCCGGCATGGTCTCGCGCAACCGGCGCCGCTACGGCGGCTATGTCGTCCACGCCGGGGTCGCCGTGCTGCTGATCGGCGTCGCCGCCTCCTCGAGCTTCCAGACCAATCGCGACGTCAACCTGGCTCCCGGCGAGAGCGCCGAGATCGACGGCCGCACCGTGACCTACGAACGGCCGACGGTGAGCATCGACCGCGAGGCCTTCTCCTTCGGCGCCGCGCTGCGCGTCGAGCAGGACGGCAGGAGCTTCGCCCTGCATCCGGAACGCCGGTACTTCCGCCCGACCGGCGTCCAGGGAGGGACCATCTCCAGCTTCTTCGAGGGCGAGGCGACCAGCGAGGTCGGGCTCAAGGCGGGCCTCGCCGACGACTTCTGGGTCGCCGTCAACCCCGACATCGGCGGGGTCCAGGCCCAGGTGCGCCGGGCCGATCGGGGCTTCCGCGCCTGCGTCGGCGGCGAGCCGGGCTCGCCGCCGGAGTGCAGGGTCCTCGCGGGCCTGATGCGGGCCGCGGCCGCGAACCCGAGCCTGCGCCCGAGGGCCCTGGCGCAGATCGACCGGCTGCAGGCGGCGACCGCGGCGCGGATCGCGAGGACCTACGTCGCCGAGGGCGCGCCGGCGACCTTCCGGGTGATCGTCGACCCCCTGGTCACCTGGATCTGGATCGGCGGCCTGATCGCTCTGGCCGGCGCCGCGATCGCGCTCTGGCCGGCGCGGCGCGCGCGGCGCCTGCCGACCTCCTCCGACCCCGAGCTGGAGGCCCTCAAGGAAGCCAAGTACCGCGAGATCCGCGACGCCGAGCTCGACCACGCGGCCGGCAAGCTCTCCGACGAGGACTTCGCGCTGCTCGACGCCGAGCTGCGCAGGGAGGCGGTCGAGATACTCGACCGGGGTAACGGCAACGGCAAGGCTGCTGCCGAGCCCGCGGGGCGCGGCCAGGCCGCCCGACCCGGGGCGCCCTCCTAGATCTTCAGCAGCACCAGGGTGTTGACGACGAAGAGGATCGCGAAGAAGATCGTCGCCCGATCCAGGTTGCGCTCGACCATCGAGCCGCCGCCGAAGGAGCTGCCGCCGCCGCCGATCCCGAAGGCTCCCGAGAGCCCCGCGTCTTTCCCCGAGTGGAGCAGGATCAGAAAGATCAGGACCCCGGAGATGATCACCTGGATGACGGCCAAGAACGTGTACATCGACGGCGCAGTGTAGCGAGGCGGCGGCGGCACAGGAATGTTGCGCCGGTTGACAAGCTAGGTTAGTTTGTAAACCGAGCAGACGCCAGCAGCAGTTTTGACAAGGAGGTTGCTCCGCCGATGGAGGCCGCAGCGCACGCCCACACCCACGAGCATGACCACGACCACGGGTCCGAGGTCGAGCTCAACCCCGCGACCTGGCGCGACGGCAAGCGCTACGCCTGGCTGCTGGGCCTGATCATCCCCTTCGCGCCCTTCATCGCCTGGGGGACCGTCGAGGCGACCGGTTTCGAGTTCTTCTGGTTCTTCGGCCCGCTGCTCGTCTTCGGGGTCTTCCCGATCCTCGACATCGTGATCGGCGTCGATCCGACCAACCCGCCCGACAGCGTTCTCAAATGGCTCGAACAGGACCGCTACTACCGCTGGTGCACCTACCTCTTCATCCCGATCCAGTACGTCGGCCTGGTCTTCGCCTGCTACCTCTGGTCGAGCGGCGACCTCAACGTGCTCGAGAGCCTGGGCCTGGCGGTGACGATGGGCGTCGTCGGCGGGATCGGGATCAACACCGCCCACGAGCTCGGCCACAAGCGGGCCGGCTCCGAGCGTTGGCTGAGCCGGATCGCCCTGGCCCAGACCGGCTACGGGCATTTCTTCATCGAGCACAACCGCGGCCATCACGTCCGCGTCGCGACGCCGGAGGACCCGGCCAGCGCCAGGCTGGGGGAGAGCTTCTGGGCCTTCCTGCCGCGCACCGTCTACGGCAGCGTCACCTCCGCCTGGGGGATCGAGTGCGCCCGCCTCGATCGCATGGGCAAGTCGCACTGGACGCTGCGCAACGACATCCTCGGCGCCTGGGCGATGACCGTCGGCCTCTTCGTCGCGCTGGCGATCGCCTTCGGCCCCGTCGTCCTGCCCTACCTCCTGGTCCAGGCGGTGCTCGGCTTCTCCCTGCTCGAGGTGGTCAACTACCTCGAGCACTACGGCCTGCGCCGGCAGATGGGGGAGGACGGCCGCTACGAGCGCTGCCTGCCCGAGCACAGCTGGAACAGCAACAACGTCGCCTCCAACGTCCTCCTCTACCACCTCCAGCGCCACTCCGACCACCACGCCAACCCGACCCGCCGCTACCAGGCGCTGCGCCACGTCAAGGAGGCGCCGCAGCTGCCCACCGGCTACGCCGGGATGATCGTCCTGGCCTGGTTCCCGCCGCTCTGGCGCCGGGTGATGGACCCGAAGCTGGTCGAGCACTACGACGGCGAGGTCGAGCTCGCCAACATCCAGCCGCGCAAGCGGCGCAGGATCGTCGCCCGCTACGGCCGTGAGGCTCACGCATGAGCGCCTTCCGCTGTACCAGCTGCGGCTACGTCTACGACGAGGAGGCCGGCCACGCGCGCGAGGGCTTCCCGCCCGGCACCCCCTGGAGCGAGGTCCCCGACGACTGGGCCTGCCCCGACTGCGGGGTGCGCGACAAGGTCGACTTCGAGCCGGTCGGCGAGGGCGGCTAGTGAGCTCCGGCGCCGCCCCGGGGCCGGTCAACGGCAACGGCGCGACGATGCCGTATCCCGAGGCGGCTCGCAACCTGCTGCGCGAGACCTTCTTCGGCGCCGCCCGCGACGAGCTCGAACGCCGCGCCTGGTCGGAGATCACGATGTCGGACCTCGCCCGCAACGCCGGCGTCAGCCGCCAGACCCTCTACAAGGAGTTCGGCAGCCGCGACGAGTTCGCCCAGGCCTTCGTGATCCACGTCGGCGAGCGCTTCCTCGACGAGGTCGACGCCGCCGTCCGCGAGCACCTCGACGATCCCCGCGCGGCGATCGACGCCGCCCTCGAGACCTTCCTGCGCACCGCTGGCGACGACCCGCTCGTGCGTGTCCTGCTCGGCGACGACGGCACCGGCGGCATGCTGCCCTTCGTCACCACCCAGGGCATGCCGGTCGTCGTCTTCGCCACCGCGCGCCTCTTCGAGACGATCAGCGAGGGCTGGCCCGAGGCGCCCCCGGAGAAGGCGCAGCTGCTCGCCGAGTCCCTGGTCCGGCTGGCGATCAGCTACGTCACGGCGCCGGGCGCGGCGCCCGAGCAGACCGCGGCCCGGGCGGGTGAGCTGCTCGGCCCGTTCATCGACCGGGCCCTGGGCGTCGTCGACTGAGCTGACACGATTCGGGCGGCCGTGACGACCTACGACCGCACCGGAATCGGCTACGCGCAGGTGCGACGCGGCGACCCGCGGATCGCCGCCTTCGTCGACAGCGGCCTCGGCGGTGCCCGCTCCGTGCTCAACGTCGGCGCCGGCACCGGCTCCTACGAGCCGTCCGATCGCGAGGTCACCGCGGTGGAGCCCTCGGAGCGGATGATCTCCCAGCGCCCCCCCGAGGCGGCGCCCGTGGTCCGGGCGAGCGCCGAGCAGCTGCCCTTCGAGGACGACAGCTTCGACGCCGCGATGGCGATGATCACCGTCCACCACTGGCGCGACCTCGGGGCCGGGGTGGGGGAGATGACCCGGGTGGCGCGCGATCGGGTCGTCGTCCTCAGCTTCGACCCGGCGCCGCTCGCCGACTTCTGGCTGGTCGACTACTTCCCACGCGCTTTCGACATCCACGCCGAGTTCATGCCCCCGATCGAGGAGCTGACCGCCCTCCTCGGCGTCGACGTGGCGGTCGAGGCCGTGCCGATCCCCCGGCGCTGCACCGACGGCTTCTTCATCGCCCTCTGGGACCGGCCCGAGCTCCATCTCGATCCCGAGGTGCGCCGCGGCAGCACCGTCTGGCACGTGATGGAGCGCGACGAGATCGCGCGCGGCCTCGCCGCCCTCGCCGCGGACCTCGAGAGCGGCCGCTGGGACGAGCGCCACGGGCACCTGCGCGACGAAACCCCCGAGCTCGACCTCGGTCTGCGCCTATTGGTCGCCCGGCTTTGAGGCGCCCGCCGAGCCGTCGATTGAGCACGTCATGGAGGCTCAATCGACGGCTCGGGCCACGTGACGGGCAAAGCGGAGCTCGCCTCCACCTGCTGCAGACCGTCGTCTCCCGCCAGGGCGAGCCGATCGAGGACACGAGCGCCGCCTCTTCGCCCGCGAGGGCGAGGGCTGGTCGCTGACCCTGCTCTCGCCCTAGGGGCGGGGCCGATCCGACGCCCTGGAGCGCCGTCCCGGCCTTGCGTTGGCGACTTTCCGACCCATACGGTCGGAAAGTCGCCAGTCGACCGGGCTAGGCCTCGGCGGCCGCCGCGCTGCCGGCTCGCAGGGGCGTCGCTCCCCTGATCAGGTCGGCGGCTCGCTCGGCCAGCGCGATCACCGGCGCGTTGGTGTTCCCCCGCGGCACCGTCGGCATCACCGAGCAGTCGACGACGCGGATCCCCTCGAGGCCCTCGACCGAGAGCTCCTCGTCGACGACCGAGCCGATCGCGCAGGTGCCGACCGGGTGGTAGATCGGGAAGGTGGTGCGGGCGACGTGGGCGGCGATCGCCTCGTCGGAGTCGCCGTCGGGCGCCCAGTGAGGCTCCGAGCAGAAGCCCCTCAGCGCCGGCCGGCCGCAGATGTCCAGGGTCAGGCCCATCCCGGCGACCATCCGCTCCAGGTCGGACCCGGCGGTGTAGAAGCGGTTGCGGATCACCGGCTTGGCGGTCGGGTCGTCGGAGGCGAGCGTCACCGATCCGCGGCTCTCGGGCGTCAGCAGGCAGACCGACGCCAGCATGCCGTGGGCCTCGGGGTCGGCGAAGCCCTCGTCGACCAGCTGGAGGGGAACGGTGTGGAACTGGACGTCCGGAGCCTCGGCGCCCGCCCCGACCCTGGCGAAGCCTCCCGACTCGGCGAAGTTCGAGGTGAAGACGCCCGTCTTCGAGGCTTCGTATTGCTCGAGCGCGGCCGGATCCATCGCATCCAGCAGGCTCGATTCCTCGCTCGCGGTCCAGACGGCGTAGGCGCAGGCGTGGTCGCTGAGGTTCTCGCCGACCGCGGGCTGGTCGAGCAGCAGCTCGACTTCGCGCATGGCCAGGTGCTCGGCCGGGCCGACGCCGGAGAGCATCAGCAGCTGCGGCGAGTTGAAGGTGCCGCCGCAGAGGATCACCTCGCGCTCGGCGCGCAGCTCCTGCGCCTGGCCCAGCTGCGTGGCCTCGACCCCGACCGCGCGCGTGCCCTCGAAGAGCACGCGGTTGACGTGCATGAAGGGCATCACGGTCAGATTCGGCCGCTCCATCGCGGGGTGCAGATAGGCGACCGCGGCGCTTACGCGCATCCCGTCGCGCTGGGTGACCTGGTACATGCCGACGCCGTCCTGCTCGGCGCCGTTGAAGTCCTCGTTGCGAGCCAGCCCGGCTTCGACCCCGGCCTCGTTCCAGGCAGGGGCGAGGGGCATCCCCGAGCGCTGCTCGGAGACCGGCAGCGGGCCGCCGACCGCGTGCCACTCGGACTCACCGCGCTCGTTGTCCTCGGCCTTGAGGAAGTAGGGGAAGAGGTCGTCCCAGGCCCAGCCGGGGGCGCCCCATTCGTCGTAGTCGCGGCGGTTGCCGCGGATGTAGACCATCGCGTTGATCGACGAGGAGCCGCCGAGGACCTTGCCGCGCGGCAGGGCGATGCGACGGCCGCCGCAGTTCGGCTCGGGCGCCGAGACGTAGTCCCAGTCGACGTCGGTGCGCTGCAGCTGCAGGTAGCCGAGCGGCACGTGGATGTTCTCCTTCGTGTCCGGCCCGCCGGCCTCGAGCAGCAGGACGCTGGTGTCCGGGTCCTCCGACAGGCGGGCGGCGAGCACGCACCCGGCCGAGCCGGCCCCGACGATCACGTAGTCGTACATCGCTCCTCCTCGGTCGCTTGCGTCCAGCCTACCCGCCGTGCGCGAGCCGGCGCCGCAGGTTGTCCCGGACCGTGGGCCACTCGGAGTCGATCACGCTGTAGTAGGCGGAGTCGCGCAGGCCGACGTCGGGAACGATCATGTGGTTGCGCAGGATCCCCTCGAACCGGGCCGGGATCGCCGCCAGCGCCGCCCGCGAGCGCTCGTTGCGGGCGTCGGTCTTGAACTCGACCCGGACGCACTCGAGCCTCTCGAAGGCGTGCTCCAGCATCAGCAGCTTCGCCTCGACGTTGGCGCCGGTCCTCCAGGCGCTCGGGTGCAGCCAGGTCATGCCGATCTCGACGACGCGGTCGGCCGGGCGCACGTTCATGTAGCGGCTGCTGCCGATCGCCTCGCCGGAGGAGCGCTTCCGGGTCAGGAACGGGCCCTCGCTGCCGTCGCCGGCGGCCTCGAAGGTCAGCCCGAGCCAGATGTCGAAGCGGTCGCGCCGGTTGAGGTCCGGCAGCCAGTCCCAGATCTCCGGCGCCTGCGTGGCGCCCCAGAGCTCCTCCGCGTTCTCCTCGGTGAGTGGCTCGAGGACGACGGTCGATCCCTCCAGCCGGGTCGTCAGCGGCTCCATCGCGCCATTCTCCCAGCGCTCAGGCGGGGGGCGTCTCCAGCATCAGGGTCACCGGGCCGTCGTTGACGAGAGCGACTCCCATGCAGGCGCCGAAGACCCCCTTCCTCGCCCCCAGTCGCTCGCAGAAGCGGTCATAGAGCGGCTCGGCGGCCTCGCCCGGCGCCGCCTCGACGTAGCTCGGGCGGTTGCCGCGGCGGGCGTCGCCGTAGAGCGTGAACTGGCTCACGCAGAGCACCTCGCGCTCGCCGAGCGGCTCGTTGAGGCGTCCCTCGGCGTCGTCGAAGATGCGCAGCGCGCGCACCTTGTCGGCAAGCCGGTCGGCCTGCTCTGGGCCGTCGTCGACCGAGACCCCGAGCAGGACCAGCAGCCCGGGGCCGATCTGGGCGACCCGCTCCCCCTCGACCTCGACCGCCGCCTGGCTCACGCGCTGCACCAACGCCCGCATCGGCGCAGAGTAGCCCCGTCGCCGCGAAGGCGCAGGTGATCGAGATGGGAGTGATGGTCTGCGCCCGGCACCGGATCCCGGCGGGCTTCGACTGGGCGCCCCGAGCCGGCCCAGACCTTCAACACTCGCCACACGGTCACCTGCGTACGAGGCTCGGCTCGGATCGAGGATGAGAAAGAGTCGACGATGACGCCGCCTCTCTTCGTCGCGAAGTGCCGGCCACGCTGAGCAACGCCGACTCCTGCCAGATCGATATCGACGAGAACCTTCCCGCCTTTGTCGGTGCGAACGATGCGGTCGGTCGGGGCCGCTACCGTGCGAGCCAGGCCGGGTCCTGCATTTCTGGCGAGCGCGGCGTCTGGCGGCCGCCGAGGGTTGCAACCCGAGAGCGATTCCTCACCCGGATCACCGGGAGGATTGAGGAGGATCTCACCCCCGGCGTGCGCGCGGCCACGACGAACCTGCCGTCGGGGGAGTAGGAAGGGCTCGAGAAATAGCCGAGCGGGTTGTTCGCCCTCCCTGTCAGACGACGCCACCACCGAGGAAGCCGTCGCCGCGTTCCCCGAGGCCGCCGACGTGGACGAAATCATGGCCAAAGCGGCCGATGCAGTATTCCCACATCCCTAGACGCTCGCGGTTGCGACTAGAGCGCGCAAACTTGCCCCTTGCCGACTCTGCCGCGACTCTAGGCTGAGGGTCGGGTTATGGCGGAGGACTGACTGTCGAAATTTGGGGGAGCTAGATGAGCGGCATGAAGGCGGCCAAGTTGAAGCGCATGCTTGGCGTGTCGGCGGCTCTAGCCTTGGTTGGGGTGGGAGTAGCTGGCGTCCCGGCGATGGCCACATTCATTGTCACGGAATTTCCCACTCATGCAGTAGTACCGGCCCGGGACGAAGCCGTGGCTTGGGCACCCGGACGGGCGAGTGACCGCAACCACAAAACAGGCAAGAAGTCCCCCGTCAGAGGCCATACCTTCACATTCTGGGCGCGAATTCCAGGGGCTTGCGCCGGTCGCGAACAGCCAGAAGTCAGGGTCAAAAGCGTCGCGGTCGTTGAAAAGCCCGAGCGCGGCAACCTGAAGGCCACGATCATCACCGTCAGGGTTCATTATCCGGAATACCGAATAGACGAAGAAGCTGGCCAAATCGCCGGATCCTGTGACCCGGCCCCGGCCACTCTAAAGACGTTCCGCGTGAAAACGAAGCGGCCAGCCGACCAGTTGACCTTCTTCGATGGGAGTAGTTCACCGGCAACTCGTAAGTTCCACCCTAAGGCCGACCGGCGCCGGGGGAGAGGCTGCCGGACCCCCACAACGCAAAAACCCCGTGTTAGCGGGGCCCTTGCTCATGCGGCTGAATGGAGTCGAACCATCACGGGTGTTTCCACCCACAAGGCCCTCAACCTTGCGCGTCTACCAGTTCCGCCACAGCCGCGTGGGGCGGGGATTCTAGATGTTCGGGGTGCAGAGCTCCGCCCGGCTTGCGAGCATCCGCGGGAGCCGGTAGCCTCCGAACAGGTGTTCGAACCAAATGAGGCTTAGTCATGGCTGGCCCGCAGACGTCTGAGGAGGAACGGATTTGGACCTGGACCTGACCAAGAGGCAGAAGGAGATCTTCGACTTCATCGGCAAGTACGCCGCCAAGACCGGATATCCGCCGACCGTGCGCGAGATCGGCAAAGCGGTCGGCCTCCACTCCTCCTCGACGGTGCACGCCCATCTCGCCAACCTCGAGAAGATCGGCCTGCTGCGCCGCGACCCCTCCAAACCTCGCGCGATCGAGCTGCTATTCGACCGCGCCAAGAAGACGATCCTGCCCGCCAACGGCCTGCCCCTGGTCGGCCACGTCGCCGCCGGCGAGCCGATCCTCGCCGAGGAGAACGTCGAGGAGTACATCGAGATTCCCGACGTGATCGGCGGCGAGGATGGCGACTACATCCTCCGCGTGCGCGGCGAGAGCATGAAGAACGCCGGGATCTTCGAGGGCGACTACGTCGTGGTCCGTCCCTCCGAGGACGCCGAGGAGGGCGAGATCGTGGTCGCCCTGATCGGCGAGGAGGCGACGGTCAAGCGTTTCTACCGTGAGGCGGACCATGTCCGCCTGCAGCCCGAGAACGACGCCATGGAGCCGATCCGCACCACCGAGGCGCGCATCCTCGGCCGCGTCGTCGGCGTCTTCCGCAAGGTCTGACGCCGCCGGGCCGGCGGCTCACGGCCACTTTCCGCTTTCGATCAGGCGTTTGTAGCGCCGCTGGCGCCGCCGGGCGCCGGCCATGACCATCGGGAGAAGCCTCAGGGCGAGTCGCGGGTAGGCGGCGAAGATGCGCAGCAGCGAGCCGCGCCAGCGCGGCAGGACGAGCACCGGCCGAGGACGCTCGATGAGGCCCCCGATCACGCCGGCCACATGCTCGGGGGTCAGCAGCCTGCCGGAGAACGAGCCGGCCGCGTCGGGGTCGTCGAGCCTGCCGTCGATCATCGGGGTCCAGATCCCGTCGGGACAGACGGCGCTGATCTCGATCTTGCTGTGGCCGGCGCGTCGCAGGTCGAACAGCGTGCCCAGCGTGAAGGCCATCGCGGCGTGCTTGCTCGCCGAGTAGGCGACCAGGCCGGGGGCTGCCGCCAGGCCCGCCAGCGAGATGACGTTGATCACGTGCCCCGATCCGGACTCCGTCATGTGCTCGACCGCGGCGACCGTGCCGTTCATCGTCCCGACCGCGTTGACGTCGATCATCCGCTGCCGTGCCTCGTGGTCGTCGTCCCAGGCGTTGCCGCTGTGGAGCACGCCGGCGTTGTTGACCCAGAGGTCGAGCGAGCCGCTGCGGGAGACCGCCGCCGCGACGGCCGCCCGGCAGGCCTCCGCGTCGCGCACGTCCAGCTCCATCGAGGTGGCGCCCACGCCGATCGCCTCGGCCGTCTCGGCGGCCGCGGCGGGGTCGACATCGGTGGCGAGCACGATGAAGCCCCGGCCGGCGAGCTCGACCGCGATCGCGCGTCCCAGGCCGCTTCCAGCCCCTGTCACCACCGCTGCCGCCATAAGCGGTCGAGGATATTCGATGCGATTGCAACGAAGAGCTACTATGGCCGGGCGGGCCGAGCGACCGCGGGGGGAGAGAAAACCCCTCGAGGAAAGTCCGGACACCGAAGGGCGAGGCGGTGGGTAACGCCCACCCGGGGAAACCCGCGGGAAAGTGCCACAGAAAGACACAGCCGATGGCGCGGCCGCACGTGCGTCGCGCACAGGCAAAGGTGAAATGGTGCGGTAAGAGCGCACCGGCGTCGCGGTGACGCGGCGGCCAGGCAAACCCCGCCCGGTGCAAGGCCAAGCAGGACCGTCGACCCTGCCCGGCGAGGTCCAGGTAGGCCGCATAGATAGATGGCCGCTCACGACAGGATCCGGCTTACAGGCCCGCTAAAGGAGAGGCCCCGCGAGGGGCCTCTCCCACGTTTGCGACCTCTTCACGATTTTCTGTCTTAGTGTTTGCTAACGTCCCATCCTTCGCTGAGTCTCCGCCTCCCATAGGCGCGGAGATCGGGGGACCCAATTCGTTGGGGCGAATCGCAGGCATCTGCCGCGTAGCGCAGCTCTTTCAGCGCGAGCCCGTCAGCTAACCCCGTAAGCGTCGCAAAGAGATGAATGCCCGAGAGGACATACGAACCCGTTTCCGCGCGCGCTTCGCCGCCGTGCTCGGCGTCTGCGCGCTGATCTCGCTCGCGGCCTCCCTGCCGGCGGGCGCGACCATGGGCGGCGCGTCCACGACCGCCTCGCACGACGCCCGCTCCGGCCACGGCCTCGCCTTCACCGGCCTGCGCTCGGCGGGCGCGACCTGGTACGGCCCGGGCTTCTACGGCAGTAAGACGGCCTGCGGGCAGACCCTGCGCCCCGGCACGCTCGGCGTCGCCCACCGGCACCTGCCCTGCGGGACGGCGGTCAAGTTCGTCTACCAGGGCCGCCGCATCGTCACCCGGGTGATCGACCGCGGCCCCTACACGAAGGGCGTCGCCTGGGACCTGACCAACGGCGCCCGCCAGGCGCTCCGCTTCGAAGGCTCGGGCCCGATCCGCTTCGCCGTCGTCAAGCGCTACGCGCGACATTAGGCCCACTCCTGTGTTCTGGCATCAGCGGCGCCCGCTTTACGGCCGTCGCAGCGGCTAATCTGCCGTCCGCGAGTCTCGGCCAAAGAACCGGGTTCGCCTTGACCAAAGGACGAGAGGAGCAACGGGCATGTCGACGTCTTCACATCGAGCTGGTGCCGGTCTGGCCGCAGCGCTCCTCGTCCTGCTCGTCGCCCTGGTCGGCTCGAGCGCCTGGGCGGCGACCGCGTCGAAGACGACGGTGGTGCTCGGCTCGACCGCGACCAGCCCAGACCCCTCCTGCCCGGGGCTGCCCTGTCAGGCGATCGGCAGCGTCACCGGCTTCCAGGTCAGCAACAACCAGACCCGCCTGCCCTTCCGGGTGTCGAAGAGGGGCAAGGTCAAGTCCTGGACCCTGACCCTGGCCCAGCCCACCAACAGCCAGCGGTCCTTCTTCAACGGCTTCTTCGGCACGCCGCCGCAGGCCCGCCTCTCGATCCTGCGCCGCATCGCCGGCACCAACCCGCCCCGCTACAACCTGCGCCGGCAGGGCGCCGTCCACGTCCTCAGCCCGTACCTGGGCCAGACCGTCAGGTTCGGCGCCAACCTCAGGGTCCAGAAGGGCGACATCATCGGGATCACCGTTCCGACCTGGGCACCGGCCTTCGCGCAGGGCCTGAACGGCAGGAACATCTGGCGCGCCAGCCGCGAGCGGGGCAGGTGCACCAACTCGACCGACGTCCGCCAGGGCAGGCCCCAGCAGCGCGTCAACCGCCGCGCGACCTACGGCTGCAGGTACTCGACCGCGCGCCTCCTCTACACGGTCACCGTCGTCGAGGACTGAGAGCGGGCCCAGCCCGCCTCCCCGCTTTAGTCGTTCAGGCACCGCCCCCGAGCCTCCCCGGCTCAGGCGCCCGCGGATCCTGCCGACACGCCCGAGGTAAGCAGAAGGGAGTCGGGTGCCGCCGCCGGCGGCTTGTACTTTTTCGGCGATTCGCCGGCCTTCGACCGGTGACGCTTCACCGAAAAAGTTGAGCCGGCGGCGCTGCCCGACTCCCTTGCCCTTACGCCGCGTTCGGCAGGACCCGCGGCGTCGCCTGGTCTTTGGGCAGCGCCGCCGCCCCGGCGATCAGGCTCTGGAACTCGTTCAGGGCGAGGTGGGCGAGCGCCTCGAGGATCTCCTCTTCGCTCCAGCCGATCTCCAGCGCCTCCTCGTGGAGGTGGTGGGGGGGATGGCCGTTCGCCTCGAGCGTCGCCCTCAGGTAGGTCAGCATCGCCGCCTCCTTCGCGTCGCCCGACTCGAAGCTGCGCGCTTTCGAGACCTCGTCGAGGCCGAGGCCCGCGCGCCGGGCCGACTTGGCGTGCTGGGCGATGCTGTAGGTGTCGTCGCGATGCTCGGCGACGGCCAGGGCGATTCGCTCGCGCGTCGCCCGGGGAAGGACGCCGTTGCGAAGCTCGGAGCGCATCCTGGTGTAGGCGCGGAGCACTGCCGGGGACCCGGCCAGGACGCCGACGAACTTGGTCACCGCGCCGCCGGAGGCCTGGATCGTTTTGATCAGCGGGGCGCTGTCGTCAGGGGCCGTCAACTCGTCGTGGATCTGAAACCTGCTCACATCGGTTTTAACTGTCACTTCGCATCCTGCTTTCGGCTCTCAGAGGGCGCATCCGGCTTTATCAAGCCTTTACGCAGCCTTTACTTTACTTTATGCCAATAACTTACCGGAAGTAAGTTATACCGCTTTCCGGACCCGGCTGCAAGCTCCGGCCGGTGTCCTTCTCTACCCCGTACTACGAGCATTTGCACCTGGCCGGTTCACTTCGCCTATCGTTGCGCCCCCTCGCAGAGATGATCCAAGGAGGTCGGGATGGCAGAGCAACCGAAGAGCGCGGCTGACGTCGTCGAGATGGTTCGGGAGAACGACGTCCGCTTCGTGCGGCTCTGGTTCACCGACGTCCTCGGCCAGTTGAAGAGCTTCTCGATCAACGCCGCCGAGCTCGAGGACGCGTTCGACGGCGGCATGGGCTTCGACGGCTCCTCGATCACCGGCTTCAACCCGATCGAGGAGTCGGACATGATCGCGATGCCCGATCCCTCCACCTTCGACCTGATCCCCTGGCGCCCGGAGGCCGAGAACGCCGTCGCCCGCATGTTCTGCGACATCCGCGTCCCGGGCGGAGAGGCCTACGAGGGCGATCCGCGCTGGATCCTGCGCCGGGCCCTGAAGCGCGCCGAGGAGCTCGGCTTCGACGCCTACAACGTCGGCCCGGAGCTCGAGTTCTTCTACTTCCGCTCGGCCAAACCCGAGGGCGGCGTGCCCGAGGTCCTCGACGAGGGCGGCTACTTCGACCTGACCACCCTCGACGCCGGCTCCGACGTGCGCCGCGACACCGTCCTGGCCCTGGAGAAGATGGGGATCCACGTCGAGTACACCCATCACGAGGTCGGCCCCTCCCAGCACGAGGTCGACATGCGCTACAAGAACGCGCTCGAGATGGCCGACGACTGCATGACCTATCGCATCGTCGTCAAGGAGTACGCGATGAAATACGGCTGGCACGCGACCTTCATGCCGAAGCCTCTGTTCGGCGAGAACGGCTCCGGGATGCACGTCCACCAGTCGCTGACCACGGACGGCAGGAACGCCTTCTTCGACGCCGACGACCAGTACTTCCTCTCGCCGACGGCGAAGGCCTTCATCGCCGGGCAGCTCAAGCACGCCCGCGAGATCGCGCCCCTCTTCGCCCAGTGGGTGAACTCCTACAAGCGCCTCGTCCCCGGCTACGAGGCGCCGGTCTACCTGGCCTGGTCGCGGCGCAACCGCTCGGCGCTGATCCGGGTGCCGCTCTACCACCCCGGCAAGGAAGGGGCGACCCGGGCCGAGCTGCGCTGCCCCGACCCGGCCTGCAACCCCTACCTCTGCTTCGCCGGCATGCTGCAGGCGGGGCTCGAGGGGATCGAGAAGGGCTACGAGCTGCCCGAGCCGATGGAGCAGAACCTCTACCACCTCTCGCCGGAGGAGCTCTCCCACCAGGGGATCGAGCAGCTGCCGGCGACGCTCGGCGAGGCGATCGAGGTCGCCGCCGACTCCGAGCTCGTGCTGCGCACCCTCGGCGAGCACACCTTCCGCCGCTTCGTCGAGATCAAGCGGCAGGAGTGGGACGACTACCGCGTCCAGGTCACCCCGTACGAGATCGAGAACTTCCTACCGGTTCTCTGAGGCGGCCGGGGCCGGGGCGGCCGCGGGGTCGCCGGGCTCGGCGATCGACGAGGGCCACCAGAAGCGGTCGCCGAGGCTGAGCGCGATCGCAGGGACGAGGACGCTGCGCACCAGGAAGGTGTCGAGCAGGACGCCGAAGGCGACGACGAAGCCGAGCTCGGTGAGGAAGGTGAGCGGCAGCACGGCGAGCACCGAGAAGGTGCCGGCGAGGACGATGCCGGCGCTGGTGATCACCGCGCCGGTCACCGCGAGGGCGCGCAGGATCCCCTTTGCGGAGCCGTGCCGGATCGTTTCCTCGCGGGCGCGGGCGATCAGGAAGATGTTGTAGTCGACCCCCAGCGCGACCAGGAAGACGAAGGCGAAGAGCGGCAGCGAGGGGTCCGAGCCGGGGAAGTCGAAGATGAACTCGAAGGCGAAGTAGCCGACGCCGAGCGCCGCCAGGAAGCTGAGGATCACGGTGCCGATCAGGACCAGCGGCGCGACCACGGCGCGCAGCAGGCCGACCAGGATCAGGAAGACGACGAGCAGGATGATCGGCGGGATCACGATCGAGTCCCAGCCGGCCGCGTCGCGGACGTCGAATTCGACCGCGGTCGGCCCGCCGACGAGCGCCGCGGGCACGGCGGAGTGCGCCGCCCTGCGGATCGGCTCGATCAGGTCGAACGCCTCGGTCGAGTAGGGGTTCGGTTCGAGCGTCGCCTGGACGAGGACCCCCGGCGCCCCGGCGGCAACCGGCCCTGAGACAGCCTCGACCCCGTCGACCTCGGCGACGGCGGCCCTGACCGCGGCCACGTCGCCGCGCCCGGGCACGACGACGTCGGTCAGCCCCGTCGTCCCGGCCGGGAAGCTCCTGTTGACCAGGTTCTGGCCTTCGACCGATTCGACTTCGTCGCGGTAGGTGTCTTCGCTGGTCAGTTCGGTCGAGAAGAACGCGAGGCCGCTGCAGAGGATCAGCAGCACCGCGATCGAGCCGAGCATGACCCGCCGCGGCGAGCCGGCGATCCGCGCGCCCAGCCCGGCCCAGACCCCGTGGGTGGCGTCGGCGGCCCGCTCGCGCCGGCGGCGGCGCACCTCGTAGGGCGTGAAGAAGCGGCGGTCGAGCGGGCCCACGATCAGCGACGGGATCCGCCTGCGGCTGAGCATCCTGAGGACCCAGTTGACCAGGACCAATGGCAGCAGCACGAGCACGACGAGCGAGGCGATCGCGACTTTCGCCAGAGCGGCGAGCCCGGGCCCCTCGAGGAAGCCGGCGCGCGCCCGCTCCGGGATCTGCTCGGCGCCGGGCGCCGTCTCCGGCGTGTGGGGGACGAAGGGCCAGAAGGCGCGCCGCCCGAAGATCGTCAGCAGGGCGGGCAGCAGGGTCAGCATCGAGAGCGCCGCGCAGGCGATCCCCATCGCGGCGATCGGGCCCAGCCCGGCGGTGCCGTTGACCCTGGCGATCGTCAGGCAGAGCAGGGCGGCGATCACGGTGGCCGCCGATGCGAAGATCGCCGGCCCGGCGGAGGCGAGCGCCGTGCGCATCGCCTCGTGCTTGTCGACCGAGTGGTGCAGCTCCTCGCGGTAGCGGGAGACGAGCAGCAGCGCGTAGTCGGTGCCGGCGCCGAGGACCAGGACCGACATGATCGAGCTCGACTGGCCGTTGACGGTCACCCCGAGCTCGGTCAGGCCGTAGCCGAGCGAGCGCGAGAGCGTCTCCGCGAACAGCACCGCGATCAGCGGGATCAGGAAGAACATCGGCGAGCGGTAGATGACGATCAGCAGGAAGATCACGAGGCTGACCGCGGCGAGCAGCAGGGTGCCGTTGATGCCTTCGAAGACTTCGATCGCGTCGGCCGAGAAGCCCGCGCCGCCGGTGATCTTCGCCTGCAGGCCGTCGCCGTCGGAGACCCGCTCGCGCCAGTACTTGACCGGGTCGACGATCCGTTCGCCCTCGCCGTTCCCCTTGATGTAGGCGGTCAGGATCGCCGCCTTGCCGTCGCTCGAGCAGACGGGCCCGACGAAGGGGGCGTAGTCGGCCGGCTGGCCGGGAACCTCCGTGCGCGGCGTCCCGCAGCCGGGCGGCAGGCCCGCGGGGACGGCCGGGCCCTCCTCGCCGGCCGGCCTGCCTCCGGAGGCGGCGGTCGCGCCGTCGGGGACGACGCCGGGGAAGCGCTCCTCGGTCATCGCGCCGACGTCGGCGGCGATCGTTCGGCGGTCGGCGGCGGTCAGCCCGGAGTCGCGGCGGTAGATGATCACCGCCGGGGCGATTTCGCCCTTCTGCAGCGACTCGGTCGCCTTCAGGGCCTTGGTCGATTCGGCGCTGCCGGGCAGGTAGGAGGTCGCCTCGTTGCTTTCGGCGTCTTCGAACTTCGTCATCAGGTCGGCGGGCCCGGTGGCGATGAAGATCGCCGCGAACCAGACCGCGAAGATGATCCACTTGGCGCGGCGGCCGGCGGCGAAGGTGAAGATTGAGCCGTTCATCGGGAGCGGATGCTTATCAGAGCAGCGCGGTCAGCCCTTTCACATCGGAGACCGGCGCCTGGCAGGCGAAGCTCTCGCAGACGTAGGCCGCCGGGCGCCCCTCGATCGTCCCGCGGCCGGCGAGCAGGGGAGGGGCGCTCGAGCCCTCGGGCCCGCCGGCGAGGACCAGGTGCGGGCGGTGCTCGCGGCGGACCGCGGCGGCGAGCTCGTCGAGCTCCTCGCCGACCAGGGCGACCTCGGTGACCGGCGCGAGGTGGAAGTCGAGCGCCCGCAGCAGGTGGGCGAAGGTCTGCGGGTGGCCGGCGGCGGGTGGGGCGAAGAGCCGCAGCACGCCCTCGGCCCGCTCCGCGCAGGAGCGCTCGCCGGTCAGCGCCGCGAGCCGCAGCAGTCCGAGGGCGGCGGCGCTGTTGCCGGACGGGATCGGGTGGTCGCCGACCTCCTTGCGCCGGGCGATCAGCTCCTCGTGGTCGTCGGAGGTGGAGAAGAAGCCGCCGCGCCGCGGGTCGGCGAAGCGGGCCGTCATCGTCTCGGCGAGCTCGCGCGCCCGTTCGAACCAGGCCGGCTCGAAGGTCGCTTCGTAGAGGGTGAGCAGCGCCTCGAGCAGGAAGGCGTGGTCCTCGAGGTAGGCGTTGAGGCGGGCCTCGCCGTCCTTGTAGGTGCGCAGCAGGCGCCCCCGGTCGTCGCGCATTGCGCCGAGCACGAACTCGGCGCACTCGCGCGCCGCCTCGAGGTAGTCCGGCCGGCCGAGCACCGCCCCCGCCTCCGCCAGGGCGCCGATCATCAGCGCGTTCCAGGAGGCGAGGCGCTTGTCGTCGAGGCCGGGCCGGACGCGCTCCGCACGCGCCTCGTAGAGGGCGCTCCGGGCCCGGTCGAGGCTCGGCGGCGGCTCGGCGGCGGCACCGGCGGGCAGGTGGAGGATGCTGGCGCCCTCGAAGTTGCCGGCCTCGGTGACGCCATAGTGCGCGGCGATCGGGCCGGCGTCGGCGCCCAGCACCGCCTCGAGCTGGGACGGCGTCCAGACGTAGAAGCGGCCCTCCTCGCCCTCGGAGTCGGCGTCGAGCGCCGAGTAGAAGCCGCCCTCCGGACCGCGCATCTCCCGTACCGCCCAGTCCAGCGAGCCCTCGCAGGCGTGCCGGTAGCGCTCGTGGCCGAGCGCCTGCCAGCCGTGCAGGTAGGCGCCCGCGAGCAGCGCGTTGTCGTAGAGCATCTTCTCGAAGTGGGGCACGAGCCAGTCGCGGTCGACCGTGTAGCGGGCGAAGCCGCCGCCGACCTGGTCGTGGATGCCGCCCGCCAGCATCGCGTCCAGGGTCTCCTCGACCACCCGTGTCCCGTCGCCGCCCGGAGTCCCCCGGGCGAGCAGCAGCTCGAGCGCCGAGGAGGGCGGGAACTTGGGGGCGCCGCCGAAGCCGCCGCGCTCGCGGTCCGCGGATGCGAGCAGCCTCTCGATGGCTTCGTCGAGCAGCGCCTCCTCGGGCGCCGCGGCGGCGGGCTCGACCCGGCCGATCGCGCCGAGGCGGGCGCGGGTCTCGCCGGCGCGCTCGCGGATCTCGTCGCGTTTGCGCTCGAATGCGTCGACCACCGCTGCCATCACCGTCCGGAAGCTCGGCATCCCGCGGCTCTCGTCCGGCGGGAAGTAGGTGCCGCCGTAGAAGGGGACGCCGTCGGGGTCGAGGAAGACCGTCATCGGCCAGCCGCCCTGGCCGCTGATCGCCTGCACCGCCTCCATGTAGATCGCGTCGACGTCCGGGCGCTCCTCGCGGTCGACCTTGATGTTGACAAAGTGCTCGTTCATGTAGGCGGCGGTCTCGGGGTCCTCGAAGGACTCCCGCTCCATCACGTGGCACCAGTGGCAGGCCGAGTAGCCGACCGAGAGCAGGATCGGCAGGTCCATTTCGCGGGCGCGGCTCATCGCCTCCTCGCCCCAGGGATACCAGTCGACCGGGTTCTCGCTGTGCTGGAGCAGGTATGGGCTTGTCTCACGGGCAAGTCGGTTGGCCATTCCCGCAGCCTACTTTTCGTTCGTCGCGGGTCAGCGAAAGTGGGACGAGATCGATCGAATGCGTTGCTGCATGCGCCACGGAGGAGCCGCAGGGTCTACGTTCCGTGGATGCCTGGGGACAGACTTCTCTCACAGAGCGAGCCGGCGATCGAGGCTGTGCTCGAGAAGCTCGAGGCCGAGGACCGCGAGGTCATCCTCGGCGCGCTCGCGCGCGCCGAGAAGACCGAGGCCGAGTTGCGCTATCTGGCCGACCACGACTCGCTCACCGGCCTCCTCGACAGGCGCCGCTTCCGCGCGGAGCTCGACGGCTACGTCTCCTTCAGCGCCCGCTACGGCGGCCAGGGCGCGGTGATGATCATCGACATCGACGGCCTCAAGGCGGTCAACGACAGCTTCGGCCACCACGCCGGCGACAACCTGATCCGGGATATCGCGAAGATCCTGCGCGAACGGGTGAGGGCGACCGACATCGTCGCCCGCCTCTCCGGCGACGAGCTCGCGGTGCTGATGCCGCAGACCGACGTCGAAGGCGCCCTGCAGCTCGGCGAGGCCCTGCGTGCCCAGGTCGCGGAGGGCGCCAGGCCGTCCCCGGAGGCCGACCCGGTGACGATCAGCGTCGGCATCGCGATGTTCGGCAGCGACCAGATCGGCCCGGAGGCCGTGCTGATCGCCGCCGACCAGGCGATGTACAGGGCCAAGGACGACGGGCGCGACCGGATCGCGCTCTTCCGCGACCCGGGGGACTCAGAGCGGCAGGGCCGCCGCCACCAGACGACCACCGCCCGAATCCGCGACGCGCTCACCCACGACCGGCTCAGCCTCCATACCCAGCCGATCCGCAGCCTCGCCTCTGGCGGCATCGAGCGCTACGAGCTGCTGCTGCGGATGACCGACGGCGACGGCCGGCTGCTCACCGCCTCGTCCTTCATCGAGGCGGCGGAGCGCTCGGGGATGATCCAGGAGCTCGATCGCTGGGTCGTGGGGCAGGCGCTGGAGGTGCTCGGCAGGCGTGAGCGCGAGGGCGATCCCGTCTCGCTCCACGTCAACCTCTCCGGCGCCTCGATCGCCGACATCTCGGTGCTCGAGTTCATCGAGCGCCGGCTCGACGAAGGCGACGCCGACCCCTCACGCTGCACGTTCGAGATCACCGCCACGGCGAGGATCAACGACTACGCCAAGGTCGGCGGTTTCGCCGACCGCCTGGCGGAGTTCGGCTGCCAGGTCGCGATCGACGACTACGGCGCCGGCTTCGGGCCCTTCCACCACCTCAAGCAGATGCCCTTCGACCTGATCAAGATCGACGGCAGCTTCATCCAGGACATGGCGCGCAGCGACGCCGACCAGCTCACCGTCCAGGCGATCGTGCAGATCGCCCGCGGCCTCGGCAAGACGACGATCGCCGAGTACGTCGAGGACGACGCGACGGCGCAGCTGCTGCGCGAGTACGGCGTCGACATGGCTCAGGGCTTCCACCTCGGCCGGCCGGTGGCGATCGCCGAGGGCCTAGCGGCCTAGAAGCCGGGCGACCCGCGTCTTCAGGTTCAGGGCGGCGGTCATCGCCCGTTCCGGGGCCGAGCCCTGTGGCGGCAGCGCGCCGAGCTGGCGCGCCATCTGGGCACCGTTCATGTAGGCGTCGTTGTGCTGGATCCGGCCGTCGCGGACGGTCAGCATGTCGCAGCCGGTGATGTCGACCCTGGCGCCGTTCGCGACCATCCCCTCGAACCTCGCGTCGCCGTCGAAGGTGCCGGTCAGGTGCCAGCGGACGGCGACCTTCTCGCCCGTCGCCACCAGGTCGACGACCTCCATCCGGAAGTCGGGCAGCGCCGTGAAGGTGTTCGCGAACCAGTCGCGGACCTGCTCCGGCGCCCGCAGCGAGGCGAGGCCGTGCAGCTCGTCGATGCCGCCCGGCTCCCAGTGCGCCGCCATCGCCTCGGCGTCGCGGTCGGCGACGGCCCGGAAGTAGGACCTTGCGACCTCGGCCGGCTCAGTCACCGGTGACGTCCTTGGCGAAGGCCTCGAAGGCGTCGAGGTAGCGCCGCCGGTCCTCGTCGGTGTGGGCGATCGAGAGCGTCCACTCCTCCTCGGTTCCCGGGGTCATGAAGATGCCGTGGTTCATGTGGTAGAGCCAGGCCAGGGTCGAGAGGTCGTCGTCGACGTCGGTCAGGTAGTCGCGGTACTCGTACATCCGCTCCGGCGAGAAGATGACGCAGCCCTTGGCGCCCAGGCCCTCGGTGTAGGCGGGAAGGTCGTAGCCGTCGACGATTTCCTGACAGCCGTCGAGCAGCGCCCGGTTGCTCGCCTCCAGCTCCGTGTAGACGCCGTCGACGAGGACTTCGGTGAGCGTCGCCTCGGCTGCCGCCATCACCAGCGGGTTGCCGTTGAAGGTGCCGTACTGCTTGACCGTGCCGTCGGTGACGATCGCGGCGAGCTCCTCGCCCATACCGATCGCTCCACCGGGGTAGCCGCCGCAGCTGGCCTTGGCGAGGGTGATCATGTCCGGGACGACCCCGAAGCGCTCCGTGGCGCCGCCGGCGGCGATCGTGCAGCCGGTCTTGACCTCGTCGAAGATCAGCTTCACCCCGTGCGCCGTGGTCAGCTCGCGGACGCGCTGCAGGTAGCCCTCGCGGGGCGGGATGATGTTGATGTTCATCATCGCCGGCTCCATGATCAGGCCGGCCACCTGGTCGCCGATCTTCTCGAGCACGCTCTCGAGGGCGTCCGCGTCGTTGAAGGGGACGGCGCGGGTCAGCTCGGTCAGTGCCCGCGGGGTGCCGCCGCCGTAGGGGACGCTGACCGGGTCGTCGCGGGCGCCGAGCGCCTCCAGCTGCGGGTAGACGGAGACCATCACCGAGTCGTGGTGGCCGTGGTAGGAGCCCTCGATCTTGAGCAGGGTGTCGCGGCCGGTGGCGCCGCGGGCGAGGTGGACGGCGTCCATCGTCGCCTCGGTGCCCGAGTTGTTGAAGCGCCACTGGGGCAGGCCGAAGCGCCGCACGAGCTCCTCCGAGACGGCGATCGAGCCGTCGGTGGGCGCGGCGAAGTGGGTTCCGCGGTCGATCTGCGCCTTCACCGCCGCGCCGACCGTCGGGTTGGCGTGGCCGATGCACATCACGCCGAAGCCGTTGTGGAAGTCGACGTACTCGTTGCCGTCCACGTCCCAGACCCGGCTCCCCTCGCCACGGTCGATGTAGACCGGCCAGGGGTCGTTTTCCTGGAACGAGGAGGGGACGCCGCCGGGCATCGACCTGACCGCGCGGGCGAAGGTCTCGGCCGAGCGCCCGGTCCTGTTGCGGAACCGCTCCTGCTGTTCCTCGGTCAGCGACGCGATCCGGGTGCGGTCGATCTCCGCCACGATTCCAGCCTACTGGCCGCGCAGCTGGGCCCGCCTGATCTTGCCGCTGCTGGTCTTCGGCAGCTCCTCGGCGAACTCGACGATGCGCGGGTACTTGTAGGGGGCGGTCTGCGATTTGACGTGTGCCTGCAGCTCGCCGGCGAGCTGCTTGGAGGGGGCGCTCCCGTCGTGCAGGACGACGATCGCGCGAACGATCGAGCCGCGCTCGGGGTCGGGCGCGGCGACCGCCGCGGCCTCGGCCACGGCCGGGTGCGAGACCAGTGCCGACTCCACCTCGAAGGGCCCGATCCGGTAGCCGGAGGAGAGGATCAGGTCGTCGTTGCGGCCCTCGAACCAGAGATGCCCCGCCTCGTCCTCGCGCACCCGGTCCCCGGTCGCCCACCACTCGCCGTCGAAGCTGGAGCCGTCCAGGTAGCGGTCGAAGAAGGTGGGCGAGGAGGCGGCCCGCAGCTGCAGCTCGCCCTCGACGACCCGCGTCTCGAGGCCGGGCAGCGGCCGGCCCATCGAGCCGTCAGTGCTCGGGATCGTCCTCGCCGGGGCGGACCCCGGTGATCGCGCCGGTCTCGGTCTGTCCGTAACCGTCGCCGATCGCCAGCCCGAGCCGGTCCCTGAAGAGGCGGATCGTCTCCGGCTCGATCGGCTCGCCGGCGGAGACGATCCGGCGCAGGCCGGGGACCGGCGCGAGCTCCCCCCGCTTGGCCATCATCCGGTACTCGGTCGGCGCCTGGCAGAGCACCGTGACGCCCAGCTCCTCGCAGAGGCGCAGCCGCTCGGCAGGGTCGAAGCGGCCGTCGTGGAGAACGGCCACGGCGCCCTGCACCCAGGGGGCGATGAAGGCGTTGCGCGTCGACTTCGACCAGCCCGGCGCCGCCGTGCACCAGGCGACGTCGCCGTCGTCCGCGCCGAACCAGTGCTCCGCCTGCAGGCGCTGGCCGGCGAGGTAGCGCTGCGGGTAGAGGACCCCGCGGGGGTCGCCGGTCGTGCCCGAGGTGAAGACGATCGCCGCCGGGTCGGCGGGGGTGAGGTCGACGATCGCCGCCGGCGCCTCCTGGTCGCGATCCTCGTCGAGGACGCGCGCCAGGTCGTCCATGTCCATGTAGGGGATCCCGTCGGGGAGTTCCCCCAGGTAGCGGGCCTCGCCGACCGCCAGCCTCGGGTCGGCGACCCGCGCCCGGTGCTCGAGGTCCTTGCGGCGCAGCTGCGGGTTGCAGGGCAGCGCGACGGCGCCCATCCGCCAGCAGGCGAGCATCGCCAGCACCCACTCGGGGCGGCTGCCGACCAGCGTCATCACCACGTCGCCGCGGCGCACGCCGCGGGCGGCGAAGGCGCCGGAGAGGCCGGCGGAGCGGGCGAACAGCTCGCCGAAGTGGTGGACGCGCCGGCTGCCGTCGGCGGCGACCTCGATCAGCGCCGGGCGCGCCGAAGCGAACCGTTCGACCACTTCCTCGATGAAGTTCACGGGCGGCAGTCTGCCGCAACTCACTGCCGACGGGCCGAAAAGCGCGGTCGGGCTTCGCTTTTCGGCCCGTCGGCGGAGGGGGTGGGCGGGGCCGTCAGGCCTCGGAGAAGCCGAAGCGCCGCTGGATGCGGCGCAGGTGCCGCGGCGCCCACCAGTTCCAGTCGCCGAGCAGGCGCATCAGCGAGGGCACGAGCAGGGCGCGGACGACGGTCGCGTCGAGCAGCACGCCGACCGCGACGCCGACCGCGATCTGCTTCATGAAGAAGACGGAGCTGACGCCGAAGGCGAGGAAGACGACCGCGATGCAGAGGGCGGCGGCGGTGATCACCCGGCCGGTCCTGCCGATGCCGACCGCGACCGCCTCCTCGTTGCTCTTGCCGAGGTCGTGCTGCTCTTTGATCCGGGCCATGACGAGCACCGCGTAGTCGGTCGCCAGGCCGAAGACGATCGCGAAGAGGAAGACGAGGCTGGTCACCTCGACCGCGTTCGGGCCCTGGTAGTCGAAGAGGCCGTCGAGCAGGCCCCGCTGGAAGGAGAGGACGACGATCCCGAGGGTGGCGCCGAGCGTCATCGCGTTCATCAGCAGCGTCTTCAGCGGCAGCAGGACGGAGCCGGTGAGCAGGAAGAGGATGAGCAGCGTGGTCGCGGCGACGATCGCGACCACCAGGGGCATGTGGTCGAGCAGGCTCTGCTTCTGGTCGATGAAGCCCGCCGTGTTGCCGGAGACGAGCACCGCGCCCGCCCCCGGCGGCGTCAGGTCGCGGATCTCGTTGACGGTGTCCTGGGCGGCGCTCGAGGTCGCCGGGTCGGCGAGGGCGAAGTTCGCGTAGGCGACGCGGTCGGAGGCGCGGGCGAAGGGGGCGCCGCGGACGACGCCGCCGAGCGACAGCAGGTCGCCGCGGAAGCGGGCCAGCGCGGCGCGGCTCTGCGGCCCGGTGACCGTGACCGTGACCGCCTCGAGCACGTCCCGCGGGTAGTGGGCTTCGACGTAGTCGTTGGCCACCCTCGACGGCTTGCCGTCGGGGACGAAGTCGGCGTTCGGGCCGGTGAGGGTGGTCCAGATCAATGGCGTCGCCGCCGCCAGCAGCAGGGCCGAGCTGGCCAGGGCGACCGCGACCGGGCGTCGCATGACGCCGCGCGCCAGTCGGTACCAGCCGTCGGACTCGGCGGAGACGGAGGGGCCGCGGCGGATCGAGAGCGCGTCGATGCGGGGGCCGAGCAGGGCGAGGAGGGAGGGGACGACGAGGATCGCTATCACCGCGGAGAGCAGGCCGACGGAGGCGCCGGCGACGGCGATCGAGTAGAGGAAGCGCTGCGGCATGAAGACCAGCGCCGCCATCGCCGCGGCGACGGTGAGGCCCGAGAAGACCGCGGTGCGGCCGGCGGTCATCACCGTGCGCCGGTGCGCCTCGCGCGTCGCCCCGTGGCGGCCGATCTCCTCCCTGTACCTGGAGACCATCAGCAGCGCGTAGTCGACGGCCAGGCCGAGGCTGAGGCCGGTGGCGATGTTGAGCGCGAAGACCGAGGTGTCGACGAAGGTCGACATGATGCGCAGCACGAGCAGGGTGCCGACGATCGAGAGCCCGCCGATCAGCAGCGGGATGCCGGCCGCGACCACGCCGCGGAAGACGAACAGCAGCAGCAGGGCGAGGATCGGGAAGGCGATCAGCTCCGCCTTGGTGAGGTCGGCTTTGGTCTGGTCGTTGACCTCGTTGAATCCGGGGGCGTAGCCGCCGATCGAGACCTCGAGGCCGCTCGCCCGGGTCAGCGGCTGCATCCGTTCGGCGGCGACGCCGCCGCGCTCTTCGGTGTCGCCCGTCGAGAGGTCGGCGAGCAGGACGAGGGACTGCCCGTCCTTGGCGATCAGGGCGGGGGCGGCGCGCCTGTCGTGCAGCGGGTTGACGACCCTGCCGACGTATTCGACCTCGGCGGCGCGGCCCGCCAGCCGGTCGACCTGGCGGCGCACCCCGGGATCGGCCAGGTCGAGCTGCCCGCCGCCCGGCCGCCGGACGACGATGAAGATCGCCGGGTTGGCGTCGTAGCCGAGCGCCTCGCTGAGTGTGCTCTTCGCCCTCTCGCTCTCCGAGGCGGAGTCGGTGAAGCCGGCCGCCTGCAGGTGGTGCTCGACGTCCTTTCCGATCGCGACGGCGACGACGGCGACGACGGCGACCGCGGCGAGGACCAGCTTCGGGCGCTTCCAGGTGAGGTCGGCGACGCGGGCGAACAAGGTGGCAGGGACCGTACCAGATTTCAAAGCACTCACTTTGATTTCCCAATTAACGCTGCTACCATCGGCCCATGGGACGCGAATACGGCCAGCTGTGCAGCGTCGCCTCCGCCCTGGATCAGGTCGGCGAGCGCTGGTCGCTGCTCATCGTCCGCGAGCTGATGCTCGGCCCGCTTCGTTTCACCGACCTCGCCCGCGCGGTCGGCGGCGCGCCCACCGACATCCTCACCAAGCGCCTTCGCGAGCTCGAGGGGTCGGGCATCGTCCGCCGCCGGGAGCTCGGCCCGCCCGCCTCGGCGACCGCCTACGAGCTGACCCCGCTTGGCCGCGGGCTCGAGCGGCCGCTGCTCGAGCTGGGCCGCTGGGGACTCAACTTCCACGACCCGGCGACGGTCGCCGAGATGCCGCCCGCAATGCTGCCCAATGCCCTTCGCGTGGTCCTGCGGCCGGGCCCGGACGAGTCGCTGACGGTCGGCCTGCGCTGCGGTGAGGAGGCCTACCGGCTGCGGATCGAGGACGGCTGGATCGACGCCCGGAGGGGCGAGGCCGAGGCCCCCGACGTGGTCCTCATCGGCACGCCGTGGGAGGTGATGGCCCTGATGCTCGGCGAGGACGGCGAGGTCGCCGCCGAGGTCGACGGGGACCGGGCCGCCCTCGAGGCCCTGCGGGCGATGGTCGCCCTCCCCGAGGAGCACCGCGAGAGCGCCCTCGAGGAGGTCGAGTCGAAGAAGTCCCCGGCCCTCGCTACCTGAGCTCGGCGGAGCTCTTGCCGAGCAGCTGGCGGGCGACGATCAGTAGCTGGATCTGCTGCGTGCCCTCGAAGATGTCGAGGATCTTGGCGTCGCGGGCCCACTTCTCGAGCAGCTCGTTCTCGCCGTAGCCGACGCTGCCGCAGAGCTCGACGCAGCCGAGCGCGACGTCGACGCAGGTGCGGCCCGCCTTCGCCTTGGCCATCGAGGCCTGCAGGGAGTTCGGCTTGCTGTTGTCGGCCATCCAGGCCGCGTGCAGGGTGAGCAGCAGCGCCGCCTCGTAGTCGGCCTCCATCTCCAGGAAGCGCGCCGCCGCGGCGTGCTGGGAAAGGGCGGGGGTCGAGTAGGCGATCTCGACCCCGGCCTCGGCGAGGCGGGCGCGGGTCTCCTCGAGCGCGGCGCGGGCCACGCCGCAGGCCATCCCCGCGACCAGGGGCCGGGTGTTGTCGAAGGTCTGCATCGCGCCGGCAAAGCCCTTCTCGACGTTCACCTCCGGATCGCCGAGCAGCGCCTCCTGCGGCACCCGGCAGTCCTGCAGGGTGAAGTTGGCGGTGTCGGAGGCCCTGATCCCGAGCTTGTGCTCGAGCCGGTCCAGCTTCAGGCCGGGGTTGTCGCGCTCGACGATGAACGACTTGATCGCGGCGCGGCCCTTGGAGCGGTCGAGGGTCGCCCAGACGACGATCAGGTCGGCGCGGTCGCCGGAGGTGACGAAGATCTTCTCGCCGTTGAGCACGTACTCGTCGCCGTCGAGCTCCGCGGTGGTGCGGATCGCCGCCGAGTCCGAGCCCGCTTCCGGCTCGGTGATCGCCATCGCCGCCCATTTGCCGCCGTAGCGCTCGAGCTGCTCCTCGCTCGCCACCGAGGCGATCGCCGAGTTGCCGAGCCCCTGGCGCGGCATCGTCAGCAGCAGGCCGACATCGCCCCAGCAGAGCTCGATGATGCCGAGCACGGTCGAGAGGTTGGTGCCGTTGCGGTTCTCGCCGGAGTCGTCGTCGCCGGCCTCGCGGCGGACGCCGGCGGCGCCGGAGGCGCCGTGCTCGGAGGCCTCGTTCATGCCGTCGATCAGCGAGGCGAGCATGTCGAGCTCTTTCGGGTAGGCGTGCTCGGCCTCGTCGTACTTGCGCGAGATCGGTCGGAAGACCTCGGTCGCGACCTGGTGGGCCTGGCTGGCGAGGGGCTTGAACTTCTTCGGTGTCTCGAGGTTGATCATCGCTATCTCTCTTTCGCTCTGAAGGGGGCGGGCGGCTCAGACGAGCAGGGCGCCCTCCATGACGCCCGCGGCGCGGAGGTCTCGGTACCAGCGCTCGACCGGGTGCTCCTTGACGAAGCCGTGGCCGCCGAGCAGCTGCACACCTTCGGAGCCGATCTCCATCCCCTTGCTCGCGCAGAGGCGGCGGGCCAGCGCCGTCTCGCGGGCGAAGTCCTCGCCGCGGTCGGCGCGGCTTGCCGCGCGGTAGGTGGTCAGCCGCATGCCGCCGGTCTCGATGCCGATGTCGGAGACCGCGAAGGCGACCCCCTGGCGGTTCGAGATCGGTTCGCCGAAGGCGGAGCGCTCGTTGACGTAGGGGATCACGTAGTCGAGGACCGCCTGCGCCGTGCCGACGGCCAGGCTGCACCAGGCGACGCGGGCGCGGTTGACGCACTCGACGTAGTCCTCGCCGCGCCCCTCGCCGAGGATCGCGGTGGCGGGCAGGCGCACGCCCTCGAGCAGGAGGCGGCCGGTGGCGGCAGGGCGCAGCCCCATCGCCGGCTCGGCTTCCACCGAGAGGCCCTCGGCACCCGACTCGATCACGAACAGCGCCGGCCCATCGCCGGTCTCGGCGCCGACCAGGAAGAGCTCGCAGTCCGTGGCCCGCGCGACCAGCGACTTGGCGCCGTCGAGGACCCAGTCCTCGCCCTCGCGCCGCGCCTTCGTGCGCAGCTTCAGCGGGTCGAAGAGGGGAGCCGGCTCGAGGATCGCGAGCGCCGCCGCGGGCACGTCCTCGCCGGTGAACGCGGGCAGGTAGGCGGCCTCCTGCTCGGCGCTGCCCCAGTGGCCGATCGCCGTGGCGACGGCGCCGGGGGCGAGCGCGGCGTAGGCGATGCCGAGGTCCCCGTGGGCGAGCGCCTCGCCGATCAGGACGCTGGTCACCGCCGCCTGCTCGTGCATGACGCCGCCGAGCTCCTCGGGGACTCCGAGCATGTTGACCCCGAGCTCGGCCGCCTGGGCCAGCAGCTCGGGCGGCGTCGAGCAGTCGGCGTCGGCCTCGAGCGCCGCCGGGCGCACCTTCTCCTCGGCGAACGCGCCGCCGGCCTCCTGGAACATCTGCTGCTCCTCGTCGGGCGTCACGTCGAAGAGGCCGGAGGACCTGCCCTTCGCCTGGCGCGCCGGTTTGCCCAGCTTCTGGGCCGCCTTGAACGTGCGGCCGGCGGCGGTCGCCGTGCGGAAGCCTCCCCTGGTCGTCCGGAAGACGATCCTCTCGACCTGCTTGCGGATCCGGATCCGGTCGAGCAGGTTCGAGCCGGCGAGGCGGTTGAGCGCCTTCAGGCCGTATCCCATGCTGCGGTCGGCGATCCCCCTGTCGGAGTTGGCGGTCGTCACTTGATGCTCCCTTCCAGGTGTGGGGTGTGCTTCTCCGCGTCGCGGACGAAGAACTCGATTGCGCCGTCCTTCTCGCGGCTGCCGAACTCGACCCGGCCCGGAAGCAGGATCGGCCGCCGGAAGGCGACGTCGACGACGAACGAGTCGGGCAGTCTTGGCTCGAGCGCCGCAAGCGCCCGCGCCTTGGTCCACATGCCGTGGGCGATCGCCGCCGGGAAGCCGAGCGGCTTCGCGGTCAGGGCGTGCATGTGGATCGGGTTGCGGTCGCCGGAGACGGCGGCGTAGCGGCGGCCGAGGTCGCCACCGAGCCGCCACTCGCCGGAGGGCGCCGCGTCGCCGGCGTCTCCGGACCGCGATCCGCCGCCGGCGGCGGGCGTGCGCTTCCCGTAGGACGATTTCTTCGCCTCGCCGCCGCCGCGGCGCAGCATCGTGCTCTCGCTCTCCCAGACGAGATCGTCGCCGGCCCGCGCCTCGGTGAGGAGGCTGAAGGTTCGCCCCTTGGCGTGGGGGCGCAGCCCGGTCGGCCGCACCGTCAGGGCCAGCTCCTCGCCGACCCCGATCGGCCGATGCTGGGCGATCCGGTTCTCGAGGTGGACGAGGCCGACGGCGCCGAACGGGAAGCTTCCGTCGGCCATCACCGCCATGTGCAGGGGGAAGGCGAGCACGTGCGGGTAGGTCGGAGGGAGGTCGTCGCGGAGCGCGAAGCCGCAGACCCTGTCGTAGGCGGCGAGCCGCTCGGGCTCGGCGCGCACCCCGGCCAGCTTCAGCTCGAGCTCCGGGATCTCGCCGCCGCCGCCGGGCAGGAAGGGGAGCAGCGAGGCGCCGGGGATCAATGGGGCCGCCGCCCGAGCGTAGAGCGGCAGGATGGTCGGGGCGCTGCTCAGCTCGCGCGTGGTCATGCGCTCAGGCCCCCAGGAGGTTCTGGCCGCAGACGCGGACCGTGTTGCCGTTTACCCCGGTCGAAGCCGGGCTTGCGAACCAGGCGATCGTCTCGGCGACGTCGACCGGCAGCCCGCCCTGCGAGAGGCTGCTCATCCGCCTCCCCGCTTCGCGCGGGCCGACCGGCATCGCCGCCGTCATCTGCGTCTCGATGAAGCCGGGGGCGACGGCGTTGATCGTCGCGCCGCGCCTGGCGAGCTCTGGCGCCAGCGCCTCGACCATGCCGATCACGCCGGCCTTCGAGGTCGCGTAGTTGGTCTGCCCGGAGTTGCCCGCGATCCCCGACATCGAGGAGACGCAGACGATGCGGCCGTTGGTGGCGAGCAGGCCGGCGTCGAGCAGGGCGTCGTTGATCCGCTCCTCGCTGGAGAGGTTGATCTCGATCAGCGTCGTCCAGCGCTCCTCGGGCATCTTGGCGATCGTCCGGTCCTTGGTGACGCCGGCGTTGTGGACGAGCAGGTCGAGGCCGCCGGCGAGGCGCTCGGCGATCCGCTCGGGTGCCTCGGCCGCGGTGATGTCGAGCTCGATCGGCTCCTCGCCGCCTGTCTCGGCGGCGACCGCGGCCAGCTCCGCCGCCGCCTGCGGGATGTCGAGCCCGACCACCGCGGCGCCGTCGCGGGCGAGCGTCCTGGCGATCGCGGCGCCGATCCCGCGCGAGGCGCCGGTGACGAGCGCGGTCTTCCCTGCCAGCGGCCGCTCCCAGTCGAGCTCGGGGACGGGCGCGACGCCCGCGCCGACCTCGATCACCTGCCCGGAGACGTAGGCGGAGCGGGGCGAGAGCAGGAAGCGCAGGGTCGAGTCGAGCTGGTCCTCGCCACCCGCGGAGACCAGCACGAGCTGGGCGGTGGCGCCGCGCCCGCCCACCTCCTTGGCGAGCGAGCGGGTGAAGCCCTCGAGCGCCCGCTGCGCGGTCGCGGCCCTGGTCGAGCCCGCCTCCGCGGCCGGGAGGCCGAGCACGATCACGCGCCCGTTGCGCTGGAGGCGGCCGACCGCCGGATAGAAGAAGCGCTGCAGCTCGACCAGCTCGGTGGAGTCGGCGATGCCGGAGGCGTCGAAGACGAGCGCCTTCGCCCTGCCCTCGGCCCCGGCCCGTTCGACCCCGATCCGGTCGAGGGCGGCCTTCAGCGCCCGCTCGAGTCGGGCGCCGGGGGCCGCCGCGCTGAGCACGGGGCCGGAGATGACCGGGTCGCCCTCGCGGTAGCGGTCGAGGCTGACCGGCTGCGGCAGCCCGAGCTGCCTGGCGAGGGTCGAGACGACCGGCGCGTTGACGAGCTGGGCGTAGCGATCGCCGCCGCTCACGAGACACCCCATTCGAGTCCAAATCGACCCGGACTCGAATCACCGGAAATCACCGTCTCGATTTGGACTCTCATGACCGCGGCCCTTCCAGCACCGCGACGACGCCCTGGCCGCCGGCGGCGCAGATGCTGATCACGCCGCGGCCACTGCCGTCCTCGTGGAGCTGCTTGGCGAGCGCCGCGACAATGCGCCCGCCGGTCGCCGCGAACGGGTGCCCGGCGGCGAGAGAGCCGCCGTTGACGTTGAGCCTGGCGCGGTCGATCGAGCCGAACGGGCCGTCGAGGCCGAGCCTCTCCCTGCCGAACTCGGGGTCCTCCCAGGCCCTGAGCGTGCAGAGGACCTGGGCCGCGAAGGCCTCGTGGAGCTCGTAGTAGTCGAAGTCCTCGAGCCCGGCGCCGAGGCGGCCCAGCATGCGCGGCATCGCGTAGGCGGGCGCCATCAGCAGCCCTTCGCGCTTGTGGACGTGGTCGACGGCGGCGGTCTGCGCCTCGGTCAGGTAGGCGAGGACCGGCAGATCGCGCTCCTTCGCCCAGTCCTCGCTCGCCAGCAGCACGGCGCTCGCCCCGTCACTGAGCGGCGTCGAGTTGGCGGCGGTCATCGTCCCCTCCTCGCCGCCGAAGGCCGGCTTCAGCTTCGCCAGCTTCTCGGCGCTGGAGTCGGGCCGCAGGTTCTGGTCGCGCTCGAGGCCCTGGTAGGGGGTGAGAAGGTCGTCGAGGAAGCCGCGCTCGTAGGCGGCGGCCAGGTTGCGGTGGCTGGCGACGGCGAGCTCGTCCTGCTCGGCGCGGCCGATCTCCCACTCGGAGGCCATGATCGCGCAGTGCTCGCCCATCGAGAGGCCGGTTCGCGGCTCCTCGTTGCGAGGGATGGCGGGCACGACGTGGCCGGGCCGCAGGCCGGTGAGGGCACGCAGCTTGCCGGTGGTGGAGCGTTGGCGGTTGGCCTCCAGCAGCGTCTCGCGCAGGCCCTCGTTGAGCGCCAGCGGCGCGTCGGAGGTGGTGTCGACGCCGCAGGCGATGCCGGCGTCGGCCTGTCCGAGGGCGATCTTGTTGGCGACGAGGATCGTCGTCTCCAGCCCCGTTCCGCAGGCCTGCTGGACGTCGTAGGCGGGCGTCTCGGCAGCGAGCCGGGTGCTGAGCACGCTCTCCCGGGTCAGGTCGCGGTCGCGCGAGTGCTTGAGGACGGCGCCGCCGGCGACCTCGTCGAGGCGCTCGCCGGCGAGGCCGAAGCGGTCGACCAGGCCGTCGAGCGCGGCGGTCAGCATGTCCTGGTTGGTCGCGTGCGCGTAGGCGCTGTCGGAGCGCGCGAAGGGAATCCGGTTGCCGCCGATCACGGCGACTCGTCTGGGACTGTCGATCACTTGCCGTTGCCTTTCGATTTGGCTTTTGAGGTTCGTTTGGCGGCGGAGGTCGCGGTCGACCGGGCAACCGGCGCCCAGCGCTGCCGCAGGCCCGGCTCGATCGTCGCGATCAGCAGGTCCGCCGCCTGGTCGGCGGAGAGCGCCTCGGTGCGCAGCCACCAGTGGGCCAGCGCCTCGGCGGCCCCGAGCAGGGCCTCGGAGAGCGCCTCGACCTCGACCCTGGCCGCGTCCCGCATCTGCGGCGGGACCTGGCCCATGATCGATTCGGTGACCAGGCCGAGGATCTGCCCTCGGTAGGCGGCCACCCGCTCGGCGACCTCGCCCGAGCGGGGCAGCGTCTCGTCGAAGAGAACCGTCCAGGCGGTGCGCTCGGAGTCGAGGAAGGAGAAGAAGGCGTGGCCGCCGGCCCGCAGCGCCTCCTCAGGGGTCCCGGTCGAGGCGACTGCGGCGGCGATCGTCGCCGAGAGCGCGTCCCCGGCCCGTTCCATGCAGGCCGCGTAGAGGCGTTCCTTGTTGCCGAAGTAGTTGTAGAGGAGGGGCTTGGTGACGCCGACCTCGGCGGCGATCTCGTCCATCGTCGCCGCCGCGTATCCGCGCTCGGCGAAGATCCCCCGCGCCACCTCCAGCGTCTGCTCCATGCGGTCGTCTCTCGACAGCCGCGGCCGTGTGACCGATGCATCCATCGATGTACACGTTACTCGCCTATAAATTTATATGCAAGTAACGTGACCCATGTCACGCGCCGGCCGCCTCCCGTCGCCCGGTCCGATCGCAACCGCCGCCGGTCCGTCACCGGCGCGCCGAGACTTGCTGAGTTGTGGCCGCTATAGGGGCCACAACTCAGCAAGTCTCGAGATGGCCCCGGGTCGTCACTCACCGGATGGCGACTTTCCGACCCATACGGTCGGAAAGTCGCCATCGGCGCGCGAACGGCACCATGGCAACGGTGCCCGCGGCCGGGGTGGCGCGCCGCTGGCGTCCGGGCGCCATCGGTGAACGCGCGACCTGGGTGGCGCGCGCTGATCGGACCTCGGGGCGCTACTCGTAGAGCTTGAGGACGCGGACGGCGCCGGCGGGGGCGGCGTCGACGCAGAGGTTGCAGAGGACGCACTCGTCGAGGTTCTCCTCGACGATCTTCACTCCCGAATCGGTGCCCTCGAAGATGTCGACGGGGCAGACTTCGGCGAGCCTCTTGGCCAGCGCGGCGTCGCCGGCGACCGAGGAGTCGACCTCGACGTCGATGAAGACCTTGCTCAGCGTCTCGCTCATGCCGCGACCCCCAGCTTCTGCTTGACCGCGTCGGGGATCTCGTCGATCCGCTCGACGACGGTGATCCCCGCCGCCTCGAGGCGGGCGATCTTCTCGGTCGCGGTGTCCTCCTTGCCCTCGACGATCGTGCCGGCGTGGCCGAAGCTCATCCCCTTCATCTCCTCGTCGTCCATGAACTTGCCGGCCATGAAGGCGACGATCGGCAGGCGGCTGTCGTTCTCCTTCACCCACTCCGAGAGCTGCGCCTCCATGCGCCCGCCCGGCTCGGTGTAGATGACGATCGCCCGGGTCTGCTCGTCGGCCTCGAAGTAGGGCATCAGCTCGGCGTAGGTGGAGCCGATGATCGCGTCGCCGCCGATCGAGACCGCGGTGGAGACGCCGAGCCCGGCCTGGGTCAGCGAGGAGGAGATCTCGGTGGTCATCCCGCCCGAGCGGCTCATCACCCCGACCGGTCCCGGGGCGTAGGCCTTGGCGGCGTCTTTGGCGGGGCCGCCGATGCCGCCCATCTTGCAGACCTCGGGGACGATCAGGCCGAGGCAGTTGGGGCCGATGATCCGCGCCCCGCGCATGTCCGCCAGCTCGACCATCTGGGCGACGTCGCGGCGCGGGATGCGCTCGGTGACGATCACGATCAGCTTGATCCCGTTCTCGATCGCCTCCAGCACGGCGTCCTTGGTGAAGGCGGGGGGGACGGTGACCACCGAGCCGTCGATCGGGCCGCCGAAGCTCTCGACCGCCTGGGCGACGGTGTCGAAGACCGGCACGCCGTGCACCTCGCGGCCCTTGCGGCCCGGGGTGACGCCGCCGACGACCTTGGAGCCGTAGTCGAGGCACTCCCGGGTCAGGTTGACCGCCTCGCGGCCGGTGATGCCCTGGACTATGAAGGTCGTCTCCCTGCCGAGCAGGATGCTCATGCGGGCGCCCCCTGGATCTTGGCGACGGCGCGGCCGGCCGCCTCCCACATCGAGACCGAGCGGTCGCAGTACTCGACCCCGTAGCGGTCGAGGATCTTGAAGCCCTCGTCCTCCCAGGCGCCCGGGATGCGGAAGATCGCGATCGTCTCGCCGGGGTCCTTGCCGAGCTCGAGGCAGGCCTTGATCACGCCGCGGGCGACGATGTCGACCCGCGTGTTGGAGACGATCGACATCATCACGGCGATCTTCTCGACGCCGTCCTTCTCGAGCACCTGCTTGGCCAGGCCGCAGGCCTTCGCCACCGAGGGGTTGCCGCCGATCTCGGAGTAGTTGGCCGGCTTGCCGCCCTGGCTGCGGACCGCGTCGGTGAGCGTCAGCGAGCCGCCGCCGGCGCCGATCACGAGGCCGAGGTCGCCCTCGAAGCCATGGTCCTTGCCCTGGATCACGCCGCGGTGGTCGGCGGCGTCGATCGCCGCCACGTTGCGCTCGAAATCGGATGGCTCGTAGGTCTCCCGCGTGTCCTCCTCGGCGATCTCGAGCTGCTTGCGGAGCAGGGCCTTCTGTCGGCCGACCGCCTCGTTCTCCATCTCCATGTGGGCGTCGAGGGCGACGAAGCTGCCGTCGGTGAGCTCGGCCAGCGGGTTGATCTCGGCCAGGGTCATGTCGTGGTCGCGGAAGAGCCGGGCGAGCTTGGCGAGGATCGGTGTCGCCCGGTTGAGCTGCGAGCCGGTCACCCCGGTCGCGGCGATCGCCTGCTTGGCCTCGAAGTCGGCGATCGGCAGCAGGTTGGAGAGGTGGCCGCGGCCGACGTGGTCGGGGTGGCTCTCGGCGACCTCCTCGATGTCGATCCCGCCCATGTCGCTGAACAGCATCAGCGGCCGCTTCGCGGTCCCGTCCCAGACGACGCTCGCGTAGTACTCCTGCTTGACCTCGGCCTTGGGGTCGACCAGGACGCCGCGCGGCATGTGGCCGTTGATCTCCAGCTTCAGGATTGCCTCGGCGTGCTCGGCCGCCTCCTCCGGCGTGTCGGCGAACTTGACGCCGCCGGCCTTCATCCGGCCGCCGCTCAGCACCTGTGACTTGATCACCACCGGGCCGCCGATCTCCTCGGCGACCTCGCGGGCCTCCTCGGCCGTCGTGCAGAAGCCGTACTTGGTGACGGGAATCCCCGCCAGCTCGACGATCTTGCGTGCCTCGTACTCGTAGAAGCGCATCAGCGGCGGGGAACCCTATCCAACGGGCGGCTCCTGGGATACTCCCCACGATGAAGACCCTGCCGGCGCCGGCCGTTGTCCTCGTCCTCGTCTTTGCCCTCGCCGGCTGCGGCGAAACCGTGATCGACGCGACCAAGACCGAGGAACAGCTCGAAAGCTCGCTCGAAAAGTCGCTGCCCGCCTCCTTCGCGACCAAGGCCGGCGGCGCCCTGGCCCGCGAGATCGGCGTTTCCCCCGGAGAAGAGATCTCCTCTGTCGACTGCCCCTCCGACCAGGAGGTCGAAACGGGCGCCGTGTTCACCTGCACGATCACCTTCGCGAACGGCGCCGAGGCGACCGAGGACCTGAAGATCCTCAACGAGGACGCCGACGTCGAAGCCCTTGGCCTCAGCGCCAATAAGTAAAGTGCGGTGAATGACGAGCCAAACCCCTGCGGCCACCGCGCCGACCACGCACGCCAAGCTCCTCGACTGGGTCGGGGAGATCGCAAAGCTGACCCAGCCCGACGCCATCCACTGGTGCGACGGGTCCGCTGAGGAGTACGACGCCCTCGCCCAGGCCCTGATCGACGCAGGGACCTTCGAGCGCCTCTCCGAGGCCAAGCGGCCGAACTCCTACCTCGCCCTCTCCGACCCCGACGACGTCGCCCGGGTCGAGGACCGCACCTTCATCTGCTCCGCCGAGGAGGCCGACGCCGGCCCGACCAACAACTGGCGCGACCCGGCCGAGATGCGCGAGACCCTCAACGGCCTCTTCAAGGGCTGCATGAAGGGCCGCACGATGTACGTGGTGCCCTTCTCGATGGGCCCGCTGGGCTCGCCGATCGCCCACATCGGCGTCCAGCTGACCGACTCCGCCTACGTGGCGACCTCGATGCGGATCATGACCAGGATGGGCGCCGGCGCGCTCGAGGTGCTCGGCGCCGACGGCGACTTCGTCCCCTGCGTGCACTCGGTCGGGATGCCCCTCGCCGAGGGCGAGGAGGACGTGCCCTGGCCCTGCAACGCGGACAACAAGTACATCGTCCACTACCCGGAGACGCGCGAGATCTGGTCCTTCGGCTCGGGCTACGGCGGCAACGCGCTGCTCGGCAAGAAGTGCTTCGCGCTGCGGATCGCCTCGGCGATGGCCCGCGACGAGGGCTGGATGGCCGAGCACATGCTGATCCTCAAACTCACCTCGCCCAGCGGCGACGTCAAGTACGTGACCGGCGCCTTCCCCTCCGCCTCGGGCAAGACCAACCTGGCGATGCTGATCCCGACCCTGGAGGGCTGGACCGCGGAGACGGTCGGCGACGACATCGCCTGGATGAAGTTCGGCGAGGACGGCCGCCTCTACGCGGTCAACCCGGAGGCCGGCTTCTTCGGCGTCGCCCCCGGCACCGGCCACAAGACCAACCCGAACGCGATGGAGACGATCGAGCGCAACACCATCTTCACCAACTGCGCGAAGACCGACGACGGCGACATCTGGTGGGAGGGGATGACCGGCGAGGCGCCCGCGCACGCGATCGACTGGCACGGCGAGGACTGGACGCCCGAGTCCGACGACCCGGCGGCCCATCCCAACGCCCGCTTCACGACCCCGGCCTCGCAGTGCCCCTGCATCGCCCCCGAGTGGGAGGACCCCGCCGGCGTCCCGATCGACGCCTTCCTCTTCGGCGGCCGCCGTGCGACCGCGGTGCCGCTCGTCTCGGAGGCGTTCGACTGGGAGCACGGCACCTTCCTCGGCGCGACGATGTCGGTCGAGACGACCGCCGCCGCGGCCGGCGAGGTCGGCCAGCTGCGCTTCGACCCGATGGCGATGCTGCCCTTCGCCGGCTACAACATGGCCGACTACTTCGGCCACTGGCTGGAGCTCGGCAAGCGCGAGGGCGCCAGGCTGCCGAAGGTCTTCCTCGTCAACTGGTTCCGCAAGGACGAGGACGGCAGGTTCATCTGGCCCGGCTTCGGCGAGAACAGCCGCGTCCTCGAGTGGGTCTTCCGTCGCATCTCCGGCGAGGGGGAGACGGTCGCCTCGCCGATCGGCCTGCTGCCCGCCAAGGGCGAGATCGACACCGAGGGGCTCGACCTCACCGAGGACCAGATGGACGAGCTGCTCTCGGTCGATGCCGACCTCTTCAAGCAGCAGCTGCCGCAGGTGCGCGAGCACCTCGAGCGCTTCGGCGAGCAGCTGCCGGAGCCGATCTCGGCTCAGCTGAAGGCGCTCGAAGAGCGGCTCGGCGCTAGCGCCGGGCCGGCTCAGGGCCAGGACGGCGGCCGGATCGGGCCATGTCCTCGATCCCGCCGAATTCGCTCGGCCTGTAGACGCTCCGCTGAATCGCGTGGGCGAACGCCCTGCGTGACTTCTTCGAGCTCTCGATCGGCCAGCGCATGCCCCGGTCGCGTTCGTTGAACCAGATCACCGCCCGCACCCTGCGGTAGCGGGCCGGGATCACCTTCAGCGCGTTCCGGATCCAGCGCGGCTTGGAGCCGCCGCGCTCTTCGGAGGCGAGCTCGCCGATCATCATCGGCTTGCGTCGCGCGATCCGCAGGATGCGGCGGTAGGTTTCGTGGAAGACGCTGTTGAAGCTCATCCACCCGCCGGAGTTCGCGGTGTCGCCCCAGTTGAAGCCGTCCAGGCAGGTCCAGTCGACGTAGCGCCCACCCGGGTACAGCCCGTGCAGCGGGGTCAGCTTGCGGGTGAAGTCGACGTTCGGGCACCAGACCCAGGTCGCGTTGGTGGCGCCGCCCTGCGTGAAGATGTCGTGCACGTGGCGCCACGCCTTGACGAACTGCCCGGCCGGTTGCCGTTGACGCCCTCGCTCCAGGGGAACCAGAACCCGTTCATCTCCTGGTTGAAGCGCAGGAAGAACGGGTGCCCCCACTGCTTCGCCTGTTCGGCGAACCCGCGGATGTAGGCGTCCTACGGACCCGCGCGCGATCGCCCTCAGGCGGAAGTGGGGCTCGCGCAGGTTGAGTTCGGCGTCGGGACCGACTGGAGGCCCAGCTGAACATCGGGATGACGCCCCGCTCTCGCGGGGTCTCCATCGCCTGCGCCGGGAAGTTGGTGAAGTGGTGCACGGCGTCGTGCTGCAGTCGGCGAAGGGCGAGGAGAAGGGGAGATCGAGACGTCTTGCGAGCCAGTCGCTCGAACTCCGACAGCGCGTTCATGTCCCAGGGCGGGGCTTCGCCGGTCAGCTGTTTGCCGATCTGCGCCCCCCAGTACAGCGGCCGTGGCCGCTGCCTCTTGCCGGCTTCGCGCGGACGGCCCGGCGAGCGCGCCCGCCAGGGCGAGCAGGCCAGGGCGAGCACGAACGCGATGGCGATCCCGAGATCGAGGAGGCAGGCGTTCACGCATGCGTGCCTCTTTCGGGCCCGGGTTCAACCATCGCGATGACCTTTGCTGCGGTGGGACCTCACGGGCTCGCGGAACCGGCCGCATAGGGCCGTTGGACTCCGGTCGGATCAACCCGGGGGCCCGATCGGGCTGGCTGCCGGTGCCTGCGTGTTGGCCTGAACGCCCGAGCGCCGGATGCCCCTGGCGAAGGCCCCGGCGGCGGCCGGAGAGGTGTCGAGGGGCCAGTCGATGTTGCGGTCGATCTGGTTGAACCAGATCAGGCCGCGGATGCGACGGTATTTCCGGAGCCAGCTCGCTGAACATGTTGCGGATCCAGTCGGCCTTCGCCGCGCGGGTGCCGGTCGAGGCGACCTCGGCGAGGATCATCGGCTTGCTCGGGCGCGATCCGCTTGACGATCTTGCGGTAGGTGGGGCCGAAGATCTCGTCGAAGTTGCGCCAGGGGTGCGGATTGGTCGGGTTTTCGGCCCAGTTGAATCCGTCCATGCATGTCCAATCGACGTACGCTCGCCTGGATAGAGCGGCGCAAGCGGCTCGAACTTGCGCTTCACCTCGACGTACGGGCACCAGACCCAGGTCGCGTTGGTGGCGCCGACGCTGCGTGAAGATGTCGTGGACGTGGCGCCAGGCGGCGACGTACTCGCCCGGCTGGTTGCCGTTGACGGCGGCCCCACCAGGGGAACCAGTCGCCGTTCATCTCCCAGTTGAAGCGCAGGAAGAAGCGGCTGCCCCCAATCGCGCGCTCGCTTCGGCGAATTCGCGGATGTAGCCGTCGTAGGCGACCGCCGATCACGTCGGAGAGTTGGAAGTCGGCTGGATGGGTGGGTTCGGCGGCTCGGGCACCGGGTCGACTCCGAGCCCCAGCTGAAGAAGGGGATCGCGCCGTAGGCTGCGGATCGTGTTCATCTCGATCGTGGGGAAGGCGCAGGAGCGTGCACGGGCGGGTGCCCGCAGTCGTCAGAACGGGGCCGAGAACTGGATCAGCGAGAGGCCCTTTCCGACGCATCCGTTCGAAGGCGCTGACGGCCGCATGTCCCGGGGCGGCCTGTCGCCCGTGAGGCGGTCGTCGATCCAGGCGCCCCAGTAGGCCGGCCGCTGCCTCATCCGGCGGTGCTTGCCGTGGTGCTTGTGCTGCTTCCTCGGCGCCTCGGCCCGCTGCTTCTTCGCCGACTGGGCCGCCGCGGCGGCGCCGGGCAGCAGCAGGCATGCGGCCAAGGCGAGGATCGGCAGCGCGCAAACGGCCGCCTTCCCGCCCCTGGCCACGCCGCGAGCCGACGATGTGGAGCGTGGCATCTGCATCAGGTTGAACGGGAGAGTGTAGGGACCGGCCCGCGCCGCCCTCGATCAGTTCGGGGCTGGGATCGCGCTCGCGGGCAGGCCGGCGTACGCGTTGCCCGGTAAGCACCGGATTCGCGATCCCGGCGGCGAAGGCGGCGGTGGCGCCGGCGGAGCTCTCGATCGGCCAGTCCATGCCGTCGTCGAACTTCTCGAACCAGAGCATCGCCCGCACCTGCGGGTAGCTCGCCGGCGATCGGAGGCCAGCGCGTTCGTCGATCCAGGCCGCCTTGGAGCCGCCGTACTCGCTCGAGCCGACCTCTCCGATCACCATCGGCTTGGCGGGGGCGAGCGTCTCGGTGATCGTTTGTAGGTCGAGCGGTAGAGCTGGTCGAAGCTGGGCCAGCGGTCGTTGCGGGCGGGGTTGGTGCCCCAGTTGTAGCCGTCGAGGCCGGTCCAGTCGACGTAGGCGTCGCCGGGGTAGAGCGAGGCGAGGTCGCCGCAGCTTGCCGTCGGGGTCGACGTTCGGGCACCAGACCCAGGTCGCGTTGGTGGCGCCGACCTGCGGTGAAGATGTCGTGGACGTGGCGCCAGGCGGCGACCTATTCGCCGGGCTTGTTGCCGTTGACGCCCTCCATCCAGGCGAACCAGTTGCCGTTCATCTCCCAGTTGAAGCGCAGGAAGAAGGGGTGCCCCCAGTCGCGCGCTTCTTCGGCGAAGCCGCGGATGTAGGAGTCGTAGGTGCCGGCGATCACGTCGGCGAGCTGGAAGTCGGGCTCGTTGAGGCTGGACGGGGTCGACTGCGAGCCCCAGCTGAAGAAGGGGATCGCGCCGTGGGCGCGGATCCTGTCCATCGCCCCGCCCTGGAACCCGTAGAACCGACACGGCGAGGAGGAGCAGTCGGCGAAGGGAGAGGAGAAGTGGACCGTCGAGACCGGCTTGCCGGCCAGCTGCTCGAACTTCGCGACCGCGCCCATGTCCCAGGGCGCCTCGGTGCCGGTCAGCTGGCTGCCGATCCAGGCGCCCCAGTAGAGCTTCGTCGTCGGGGCAGGGTCGACTGCTTGGCGGCGGCCGGCGGCGGCGGCACCTGCGGACCAGGCGGGCCAAGCGCCCGCGCTGCTTCGGCGTCATCCGCCTCGCCCTCCGCTGCGGAGACGCGCTTCGGGCAGGCGTCGGCCGAGCCGACGCTGCGTGCCTGTCCGAGGCCGATCCGCACCGCCGCCGGCCGGTTGCCGGTCCTCGACTTGCCGGCGGCCGGCGCCGGCGAAGCGGCGACGAGGAATGCGGCCAGGGCGGCCAGGCAGGCAAGGGTCGTGAGCAGATGGCGTGGGGCGGTCACCCTCAGCCATCGACGCCCCCCGGCGCCGGATCAGGCCCGCAAGGTCAACTGGACGTTTGTCCGGGTGCCCTTGACAGCGGCATTGCGACTAGCTGGCGGGAAGGACGGGGCCGAAGCCGAGCGAGCCGAAGGTGTTCCCGGCGTAGGCGGGGCTCTGGATGCCTTCGGCGAAGGCGTTGGTGGCGCTGGTGGAGCTGGCGATCGGCCAGTCCATGCCGTCGTCGTACTTCTCGAAGTAGAGGAGGCCGCGGATCCTCGGGTAGTCGGCGGGCACCTTGGCCAGCATGTCCTTGAGCCAGGCTCGCCTTCGAGCCGCCGTACTCGGTCGAGCCGACCTCGCTGACGATCAGCGGCTTGGACGGCGCGATCGTTTCGGTGACCTTCGTGTAGGTCGACTTGTAAAGGGAGTCGAAGCTGCGCCAGCGGTCCGGCTCGCGCCGGGTTGGTGCCCCAGTTGTAGCCGTCGAGGCCGGTCCAGTCGACGTAGGCGTCGCCCGGGTAGAGCGCGGCGAGGTCCTGCATCCGGTTTTCGGGGTCCACGTTCGGGCACCAGACCCAGGTCGCGTTGGTCGCGCCGACTTCGGTGAAGATGTCATGCACGTGGCGCCAGGCGGCGACGTACTCGCCCTGCTGGTTGCCGTTGACGCCCTCCGCCCAGGCGAACCAGCCGCCGTTCATCTCCCAGTTGAAGCGCAGGAAGAACGGGTGCCCCCAGCTCTTCGCGGCGCCGGCGAACTGGCGGATGTAGGAGTCGTAGGTGCCGGCGATCACGTCGGAGAGCTGGAAGTTCGGCTCGCTCAGGTTGGAGGGCACCGGAATCGACTGCGAGCCCCAGCTGTAGAACGGGATCGAGCCGTGCGAGCGGATGCTGGTGAACTCGTTGACCGGGAAGTTGTAGAAGCTGCACTTCGATGAGGAGCAGTTGGCGAAGGGGGCGGAGAAGTTGACGATCGAGAGCTTCTTGCCGGCCATCTGCTCGAGCTTGGCGACCGCATTCATGTCCCAGGGCGCCTCGGTCCCGGTCAGGTGGTTGCCGATCCAGGCGCCCCAGTAGACCGACTGGGAGGAGGGCGCGGGGGCGGGTTCGGGCTCCGGTTCGGGGGCCGGTTCCGGTTCGGGCTCCGGTTCGGGAGCGGGTTCGGGTTCGGGGGCGGGTTCGGGTTCGGGCTCCGGTTCGGGGGCCGGTTCCGGTTCGGGCTCCGGGGCGGGTTCCGGTTCGGGCTCCGGGGCGGGTTCCGGTTCGGGCTCCGGAGTGGGTTCCGGTGACGGCTCGGGAGTGGGTTCCGGCGTGGGTTCCGGCGCCGGCTTGGTCGGCTTGCCGTGGCCCTTTTCCCTGTCCTTCTTGGCTTTGGAGACGCGGCTCACGCGGGCGGCGGAGGCGATCGCGCGCCGGCACCGGCGCCGGGGCCCGAGCTTGGTGGTCCTGCCGGCCCGCTTGCAGGCCGCGCGCTCGAAGTGGCGCTTCGCCGACTTCTTCGCAGTCGGGTGGGCGGTGCTCGCGATCGTCACCCCGGTCGCGATCGCAAGCACGCCGATCGCGGCGAGAAGGCCGACCAGGAGAACTCGAGGGGAGATTCGGGCGGGCATGCACAGGGGAATCGGGCCCTGCGCGGGGCCCCTTCAACGGCCACGGACCGCTCTGGACGTTTGTCCATCCAGCGCGGGCGGTTAGGCGAGGGAGCGGTAGAGATCCTGCAGCGCGGCGGCGCACTCGTCCCATGTGGTCAGGGTCGGGCGACCCTCGGGCGGAGGCTTGCCCAGCTCCTCGATCACCGCCGCCCCGACGCGGTCGGCGCTCTCCTCGAGCGGGATCGCCCGTGCGAAGCCGTCCGCGGCCAGCTCCGCCAGGCCGCTGGAGTCGGCGACCAGCAGCCGCCGCCCGGCGGCGGCCGCCTCGAGCGCGACCAGGGGGTGGGTCTCGAAGTCGCTGAGCAGGACGACCAGCGAGACCCGGCGCAGCAGCTCCGCCATCGCCGTCGGATCGTCGGCCGGGACGCTGGTGAACTCGACGCTGCCGGCGACGCCGAGCTCCTCCACCTGCCGGCGCAGGTCGGCCTCGTAGGGGCCGCTGCCGACGACGAGCAGGCGCGCCTCCGGCTCCTGCTCGAGCACGCTCGGGAAGGCCGCGATCACCCGATGGTGTCCCTTGTAGCGCTCCAGGCGCCCGATCGTGGCGATCGTCGGATGGCCGTTGCCAGCGGGGGGGCCGCCGTCGCCCGGTCCGGTCGAGAAGGCGAGATCGGTGCCGTTGGGGATCAGCGCGAAGCGCTCCGGCGGTATGCCGAGCTCCTCCCCGTACTGCTCGACCTCGAACCGGGCAACGGCGACGAGCCGGCCGGCTCGGCGCAGCAGCGGCCGCAGCAGCAGACGCTGGGCGCGCCGCGAGCGATTGCGCAGCTCCGAGGTGTGGCCGCCACCGTGAAAGGTGACCACGTAGGGGATGCCGAGGGTCAGGGCCCGAAGCATCGCCAGCGGAGCGACCAGGGTGTGGTAGCTCTGCACGTGGACGAGGTCCCACGGGCGGCGCCCGATCTCACGCCACAGCCCCGGCGCCAGGCACCAGTCGCGATCCGCCGGCCAGGAGCGGACGGTGCGGATCGTCACGCCGTCGTCGGCCTGCTCGTCGAGCTTCGGCCCACCGGGCTCGGTGCAGAGCACCTCGACCTCGGCGCCGGCCGCGGCGATGCGCCGGCTCACCTCCATCACATGACGCTCGACGCCGCCCTGCTCGAGCGGGCTGCGCGGCGTCACCATCAGCACCCGCATCGCCCCGCCGCCGGCCGCCCTGTCGGCCTCCTCCCGGCGCCGCGCGATCCGCTTCGCCGCGCGCCGCGCGCCGGCGTACCCGGCCGTGGTCGCCGCCAGCCCGAAGACCAGCGCCGCCGACCGCTCGATTCCGCCGAGCCGGCCGCGGAGCCCGTCGCCGAGCCCGCGAAGGAAGCCCAGCGGCAGGGTGCGGCGCACGTAGGAGCGCTCCGCGGAGAGCCCCGCGTCGCTGCCGACGAGCGCCGAGAGGATCGCCTTCGATCGGCCCTCCCCCCGGCAGCGCGAGGAGAAGTAGGAGAGGCGCGCCCGCTCGGCGGGCACGACGTGGTCGACCGCGGCACCGGGGTCGTAGAGGATCGTGCTGCCCGGATTGAGCTTGCCGATGCGGATGCAGAGGTCGGTCTCCTCGCAGCCCGCGGGGATCTTGCCGACCCGGCCGAGCTCGTGGCGAAACCCCCCGGCCTCGACCAGCGCGTCGCGGCGGAAGGACATGTTGGCGCCGACCAGGTTGCGCACCGCCTCGCGTTCGCCGGGCATCCCCGAGTGGGTGCAGCCGACGACCCAGTCGAACTCGGGCGGGAACCAGCGCGGTCGCCCGCCGACCCACAGCGGTCGGACGGCGCCGCCGGCGCCGAGCACGCGCGCCTCCGCGTAGGCGCGGCCGAGCCGCTCGATCCAGTCCGGAGCGGCCACGGCGTCGTCGTCGAGGAATGCGACGACCGCGCCGGAGCTCTCGGCGAGGCCCGTATTGCGGGCGCCGGAGAGGCCCTGCTGCTCCCGGTTGGGCAGGACGCGGACCCCCGGCCAGAGCTCCCGGCACTCGGCTTCGAGCTCGGGCGACGTGTCGATCACGAGCACGATCTCGTGCGGGGCGACGGTCTGCGCCTCGAGCGAGGCGATCGCCGCCGCGATCAGCTCGATCCGCTCCAGCGTGTAGGCGCAGATCACCACCGAGACCGGCGGCGCGGCGGGCTCCCTGGGGGGGTCGGGTGCGGATCTCACCGCGCCGATTCTGCCAGGCGATCAGCCGCCGACAGGGACCGGGCCGAAGCTGAGAGAGCCGAACCGATTGTCGGCAAACACCGGATTCGCGATCCCGGCGGCGAAGGCGGCGGTGGCGCCGCCGGAGCTCTCGATCGGCCAGTCCATGCCGTCGTCGAACTTCTCGAACCAGAGCATCGCCCGCACCTGCGGGTAGCTCCCGGCGACGGAGGCCAGCGCGTTTTCGATCCAGGCGCTCTTGGAGCCCCCGTACTCGCTCGAGCCGACCTCTGCGATCGCCAGCGGCTTGGAGGGGGCGAGCGTCTTGGTGATGTATTCGTAGGTCGACCGGTAGAGCTGGTCGAAGCTGAGCCAGCGGTCGTTGCGGGCGGGGTTGGTGCCCCAGTTGTAGCCGTCGAGGCCGGTCCAGTCGACGTAGGCGTCGCCGGGGTAGAGCGAGGCGAGGTTGCCCAGGTTCCCGTAGGGGTCGACGTTCGGGCACCAGACCCAGGTCGCGTTGGTGGCGCCGACCTGCGTGAAGATGTCGTGCACGTGGCGCCAGGCGGCGACCGATTCGCCGGGCTTGTTGCCGTTGACGCCCTCCATCCAGGCGAACCAGTCGCCGTTCATCTCCCAGTTGAAGCGCAGGAAGAAGGGGTGCCCCCAGTCGCGCGCTTCTTCGGCGAAGCCGCGGATGTAGGAGTCGTAGGTGCCGGCGATCACGTCGGCGAGCTGGAAGTCGGGCTGGTTGAGACTGGCCGGGGTCGCCTGCGAGCCCCAGCTGAAGAAGGGGATCGCGCCGTGGGCGCGGATCCTGTCCATCGCCCCGCCCTGGAACCCGTAGAACCGACACGGCGAGGAGGAGCAGTCGGCGAAGGGAGAGGAGAAGTGGACCGTCGAGACCGGCTTGCCGGCCAGCTGCTCGAACTTCGCGACCGCGCCCATGTCCCAGGGCGCCTCGGTGCCGGTCAGCTGGCTGCCGATCCAGGCGCCCCAGTACTTCGAGCCGGCCGGGGAGGGCGAGGGGGCCACCGCCTGTGCGACCGCCACCGAGACCGTCTGCTCGGGCTCGACTTCCGCTGCTTCGGTCGGCGCCGGAGCCGGCGGCGGGCTTTCGGTCTCCGCTGCCGGATCGGGAGCGGTCGGAGTGGGGTCGGGAGCGGTCGGAGTGGGTTCCGGCGCGACCGGCGCGGGTTCGGGAGTGGCTTCGCCGGGGGCGCCCGGGCCCGGGGCCGGCTCGAGCGAAACGACCTGGGGGGCGGGCGGAAGTGCGGCCGGCGGCGCGGGCGAGGCCTGCGCCGGCGACCCGCTGCGATCGCCGTCGTCCTGCGGCTGCCGGCCGGAGACCGTGTGCCGATGCAGGCTCACCCGCCGCAACCAGCGGGCGCGGATCGGCGCGCCCCTGGTGGGCTGCTTGCCCTGGGTCCGCGCGGAGGCCGCCGGCCGCTTCTCCTGTACGCCGACACCGGCGGAGATGACGGCCGCCGCCGTCGCCGTCAGCACGAGCGCCGTTATGAGTAGGACGAGGGGAATTCGCCCCTGCCGGCGAAAGTCCATGGACGGAAGTTCTACTCGATTTTCTGAATTTCGCAAGGTCCACGGGGTCTCGTAACGTTCGAGCGCAGATGACGCGGGGAGACCGATGCGGATCCTGATGCTGGCGCAGTCCTTCTCGCCGGTCGTCGGCGGGGAGGAGCGGATCGTCGAGGACCTCGCCGCCGAGCTGGCCCGCCGCGGCCACGAGGTCGGCGTGGCGACCCTGCGCCAGCCGCTCGGCGAGCCTCCGCCGCGTGAGGACGGCGTCGAGCTGCACCTGCTCGAGAGCTCGATGCACCGGGTCCCCGGCGTGCGGGTCGACGAGGAGCGCCGCCACGCGCCGCCAGGGCCGGACCCGCTCACGGTTCGGGACCTGCGCCGGGTGATTCGCGAGTGGCGCCCGGACGTCGTCCACGCGCACAACTGGCTCGCCCACTCCTACCTGCCGCTCGAGCGCCGCGGCGGTGCGGCCTTCGTCCTCTCGCTGCACGACTACAGCCTCGTCTGCGCCACCAAGCGCTTCTTCTACCGGGGCGAGGCCTGCAGTGGCCCGGCGGCGCGCAAGTGTCTCGCGCACGCGATCGAGCACTACGGCGCCGCCAAGGGCACGATGACCGCCGCCGGCACCCGCCTCGGCGACTCCCGCCTGCGTCGCCGGGTCGACATGTTCCTGCCGGTCAGCGAGGCGGTGCGCGATCTCAGCGGCATCGGGCCCGAGCTGCCGCACCGCGTCGTGCCGAACTTCATCGGCGAGCTGCCGCCGCCCCCGCCGGCGGCCGACCCGCGGCTCGCGGCGCTCCCCGATCGGCCCTTCCTCCTCTACTTCGGCGACGTCACCGAGGACAAGGGCGTGCGGCTGCTGGTCGAGGCCTACGCCGGCCTCGAGGGGGCGCCGCCCCTCGTCCTCGCCGGCCGCCGGATGATCGACGACCTGCCCGCGGTCCCCGGCGTCCACGCGGTCGGGCCGCTCCCGCACCCGCTGGCGATCGAGGCGCTGCGCCGCTCGCTCCTCGCCGTCGTCCCCTCACTGCTCCCCGAGTCCTTCGGCATCGTCGCGCTGGAGGCCGCCGCCGCCGGCAGGGCGGTCGTCGCCTCGGACACCGGCGGCCTCCGGGACCTCGTCGTCGACGGCGAGACGGGGCTCCTCGTCGCGCCGGGCGATCGCGAGGGGCTGGCGACCGCGCTGGCAAGGCTGCTCGACGACGCGGGGCTTCGCCGGCGGATGGGGGAAGCGGCGAGCCGCCGGGCCGTGGAGTACGGCCCCGAGCGGGTCGTTCCCCTCTTCGAGGAGGCCTACAGGGCCGCGCTTGAGGCCCGCGCGCGGTCGCGCCGCGCTTAGCCGGGGCTTTACTCTCCCTCTCCTATCCTGATTCGATGCCTCGTCGCGCCCGCTACCGGTACCCGGTGCTGCTCCTGGCGATCCTGGGAGCCGCCGCCGCGGTCGCCCTGATCGCCCACTCCGATTCCTCGATCGGCTCCGGCAAGCCCTGGATCGGCGTCCGCGGCAACAAGCTGGTCGACCACGGCGGGAACACCGTCCGCCTGCTCGGCGTCAATCGCCCCGGCCTCGAGTACGAATGCGTCGAAGGCCAGGGAGTCTTCGACGGCCCCACCGACGCCGCCGCGATCGGGGTGATGAAGCGGTGGGACATCAACGTCGTGCGGGTGCCGCTCAACGAGAGCTGCTGGCTAGGGCACGAATGGCTCGACGAGAACCGCAGCCGCTCCGCCTACCGGGAGGCGGTGCACGGCTTCGTCGAACGGCTCGAGCAGGCCGGCCTCTACGTGATCCTCGACCTCCAGTGGTCGGCTCCGGGGGAGAACCTGGCGACCGGGATCATCCCGATGGCGTCGGAGCACGCGCCGCAGTTCTGGCGCGAGGTGGCGACCGAATACCGCGACGACCGCAGCCTGATCTTCGACCTCTACAACGAGCCGCACGACATCAGCTGGGACTGCTGGGAGTCGGGCTGCGATGTCAGCGACCAGTACTTCGGCTCCTACCGCACGGTCGGCATGCGCGAGCTGGTCGAAGTCGTGCGCTCGACCGGCGCCGAGCAGCCGATCCTGCTCAGCGGAATCGACTGGGCCAGGGACCTGAGGGGCTGGCTCGAGCACCGGCCGCCCGATCCCGCCCACGCCCTGGTCGCCTCGAACCACACCTATGAGCAGCCGATCCCCTGCTACCGCGTCTGCCGCGCCGCGATCAAGACGACGGCGAGGACGGTCCCGGTCGTCACCGGCGAGATCGGCGAGGAAGACTGCAACCACGACTACATCGACAATTACATGCGCTGGGCGGACCGCAACGGCATCTCCTACCTGGGCTGGGCCTGGTACCCGAAGAGCGGGTGCGATCCGAGCCTGATCGAAAACTTCGCCGGCAAGCCGACCCCGTTGGGCATCGGCCTGCGCGAACATCTGCGCGTGCTTCATTCAAGCCGCCGTTCGCGGTAGCCGACAGGCATCAAAGGTGCCCCGGCACCGGCGCAGAACCTATGGTGCGGACGATGGAAGAGAACACTGCCGCAGGACCTGTCGAGGAGGAGGTCGGGACGGAGCCTGCGCTCGCCCACCCCCCGGTCGAGACGATCCGGCTCGAGCCCACCCGCGGCTTCGGCCGCGTGCTCTCGCCGCGGGAGCTGTGGCGATACCGGGACCTCGCCTACCAGATCGCCGCCCGCGACATCACCGTCCGCTATCGGCAGACCGCGCTGGGAGCGGCCTGGGCGGTGCTGCAGCCGGTCGGCTTCATGGTCGTCTTCACCCTCTTCTTCGGCAACCTCGCCGGCGTCGCGTCGAACGGCCTTCCCTACGCCCTGTTCAGCCTCTCCGGCCTCGTCGCCTGGACCTTCTTCGCGACCGTCATCGCCCTCGCCGCCGACAGCCTCGTGGTCAACCAGGCGCTGGTCGCGAAAATCTTCTTCCCGCGGATCTTCATCCCCTCCGGGGTGCTCGCTGCGGGCCTCGTCGACCTCTCGATCTCGCTGACGATCCTGCTCGTCGTGGCGACGATCTGGGGCTACGTCCCCGGCCTCACGATCCTGGCCCTGCCGCTGCTGATCGTGATGATGTTGGCCACGGCGTTGGGGGTGGGCGCCGCCCTCTCAGCCCTCAACGTGCGCTACCGCGACGTCAAATACGTCGTCCCCTTCGCGATCCAGATGTGGCTTTTCCTCACCCCGATCGTCTACCCGACCAGCTCGCTGAGCGACCCCTGGCAGACGATCTCGGCGATCAACCCGATGGTCGGCGTGGTCGAAGGATTCCGCTGGGCGACCCTCGGCGCCGGTGACGCGCCGCTCGACCTGATCGGGATCTCGGCGGGCTCCGCCCTCGTCCTGCTCCTCGCCGGCCTCGCCTACTTCGACCGCGTCGAGCGCAGCTTCGCGGACCTGATCTGATCATGAGCCTGGCGATCAAGACCCACGAGCTCGGCAAGGAGTACACCCTCGGCCTCCACCGCGACGGCAACCTGCGGGAGAGCCTGAGCACAGCCGTGCGCCGGCCGCTGCGGGCGTTGAGGGGGGGACGCGGGGGCGGGCGGGAGCGCAACACCCTCTGGGCGCTGCGCGACGTCTCGCTCGAGATCAACGACGGCGACGTCGTCGGCCTGATCGGCCACAACGGGGCCGGCAAGAGCACGCTTCCTGAAACTGGTCTCGCGGATCACCGAGCCGAGCGCGGGGTGGGCGGAGGTGACCGGCAGGACCGGCTCCCTGCTCGAAGTCGGGACGGGCTTCCACCCGGAGCTCACCGGCCGCGAGAACGTCTTCCTCAACGGGGCGATTCTCGGCATGCGCCGGGCGGAGATCCGCCGCCGCTTCGACGAGATCGTCGCCTTCGCCGAAGTCGAGCGCTTCCTCGACACGCCGGTCAAGCGCTACTCCAGCGGCATGTCGGTCCGCCTCGCGTTCTCCGTCGCAGCCCACCTGGAGCCGGAGATCCTGCTCGTCGACGAGGTCCTGGCCGTCGGCGACGCCGCCTTCCAGCGCCGCTCCCTGGCGAGGATGGGTGAAGTCGCCAAGGAAGGCAGGACGGTCGTCTTCGTCTCCCACAACCTGGCGATCATCCGGGCGCTGTGCAAGCGCGGGGTCCTGCTCGACCAGGGCTCCGTCGTCGTCGACGCCCCCGCCGGCGACGCGATCGACGAGTACCTGAGGAGGCTCGAGAGCTCGGCCTCCGACGACCTCCTGGAGCGAACCGATCGGACCCCGAGGACGGGGAGCGAATCGCGCGTGCGCAGGGTCGCGGTGCGCGACGTGGCCACCGGGCAGAGCGATGTGCTGATCGCCGGCCGGCCGGCGACGATCGTCGTCGAGATAACCGAGCTGCTGCCGGAGATGCAATGCCGCCTGATCATCGTCAACAGCCTCGGCCAGCCGGTGGCGACGCTCAACAGCGAGGTCCCCTCACCGCTGGACCAACGGGTCCCCGACCTCGGGCCGCGGATCGAATGTGAGCTCGGGTCGCTGCCGCTGCTCCCCGGCCGCTACCGGGTGGACGTACGGATCGAGTCGCGGGAACAGACCCAGGACAACCTGGATGCGGCCGCCTACTTCGACATCGAGCCCGGGGTCATCGCGGAGCGGCCGATGCCGCCCCAGGGGGCGGACGGCGACGTGATGCTGGAGCACGTCTGGCGGCTTCCGGGCTGAGCCCTGCCTGGCCCCTACTCGCCGCCCAGCCACAGCTTGCGCAGGAAGCGCCGCGTCGTGTCCGGGCCCCGGATCTCGATGCGTGGAATCCGAAGCGGATCGTCGCCGAGCTCTGGCGTGACGGGGATCGGTCGTGCAGGCGGCGACGAAGGAGGCGCGATTCGTTGCCTCCACCGCCGCCTCGTCGAGCTCCCCGTAGGGATAGGCGAAGCTGGGGACGGGGGTGCCGAGCGCCTCTTCGAGGTCGGCGCGGGAGCCCCCGATCTCGGCACCGGCCTCGTCCTCGGCGAGCGTCGGGAGCCGGCGGTGGGTGCGGGTGTGGGCGCCGACGCGGTGGCCCTCGTCGCGCAGTCGCAGGACCTGCTCCGACGAGAGCAGAGCTCGCCCGTCGGTGGCGCTGCCCCGCGAGCTCCAGTCGGCCACGCTACCCAGCTTTGCGCTGATCAGGAACAGGGTCGCGGAGAACCCGTGCCGGCGCAGGATCGGGTGGGCGATATCGAGGGTGTCGGCGTAGCCGTCGTCGATCGTGATCGCGACCGACCGCCGCGGTAACGGCCGGCCCTCGCGCAGGGCCAGCCCGATCTCCTCGAAGTCGACGATCCGGTAGCGCAGCATCGCGAGCAGACGCATCTGCCGGGCGAAGGACCGCCTCGGCATGATGTAGCGGTCCTCCTCGCCGCTGCCGGTGAAGGCGTGGTACATGAGCACCGGAACGCCGCGGGTCGTCTGCCACCAGCCGTCCCTGTCGGTCGCTCGCCTGACGCCACGCCAGAAGGCGTAGCGCGAGACGAAGTCGAACCATGCCTGCCGCCCTCCTCGCCAGGGGATCGCCCGGCCGGCGAGGGCCAGGGCCCGGGGCGCCAGGCGCAGCGCCAGCAGCGACCGGCGTAGCGCCACCTCGCGGACCGTCGACGCGGAGAACCAGCCAAGCAGGTCGGATCGGGCCTCCGGATGCTCCTCGCCGAAGCCGGCGCACCAGGCGCCGAAGCGCTGCTCGTGTTCGAGAATGCGACGCCCCGGCTTCTCGTCGTCGTGGAGGGCCTCGGCGCCCGGCAGGTACACGGGAACGCAGCCGGCGTGCGCGAGCCGGAAGCCGACGTCGAGGTCCTCGACCGCGGTCAGGCCGGCGTCGAAGCCCCCGATCTCGACCAGTGCCCGGTGGGGCGCGGAGAAGTTCGCTCCGTAGCAGTCGGTCCAGTCGACGGCGCCGCCGGCCAGCTCCTCGTATCGCCGGTTCCACCTCGCCGCCGCCGCCGCCGCATACGGATCGCGCCTCTTCGGAGGCCGCTGCACGAGCTTGCCGAGCGCCAGCGCACGGATATTCCCGCGTGCCGCCGCGATGTGCTCGGCGACCAGGTTCTCGGAGGCGATCACGTCGTCGTCGATGAAGAGGCAGGCGTCCGCCTCGACCATCTTCAGCGCCTCGTTCAAAGCCGCCGCCTTGCCGGCCTTCTCCAGGCGCAGGGACCGCAGGCGGAACGGCATGCGCAGCCCCTCCAGCATCGCACCCGTGCCGTCGTCGGAGCCGTCGTCGGCGACGATCACCTCGTAGGAGGCGGGGTCCTCGCTCTGCCGCGCCAGCGCCTCGAGGCAGCGCCCGAGCATCTCGCGCCGGTCGTGGGTGGCGATCAGGACCGCAAGGGCGTACCGGGGAGCGTCGCTCACGGCGCCCGGGACTCGGGCGCCACGGCGTCGATGCCCACCCGCGGCGCCCGGGAGAGGTCGCCTCGAGTCAGCTCCCGCCAGCGCTCGTCGTCGACGGCGCGGCGCACCGACTGCCAGAAGGCGTATCGCTGGATCGCGTGGTGCAGGAACACCCTGCGATCCTCACCGGGCACGGCGCCACCCAGCGCGACCAGCAGGCGGGGTGGGACGCGAAGCGAGATCAGGGCCCGGCGCAGGGCGACCTCCCGGGAGCCGTCGACCTGAAAGGAGCCGAGCAGGTCTGCCTCGGCGCCGGGATGCCGTTCGACGAATTCGAGGTAGGCGAGGCCGCGTCTGGCCGAGTCCTTGACTATCCCCGAGCTGGGCTTCTGGTCGTCGTGGAGCCCCTCGGCCTCGGGGAAGAACCGCGGCGTGAACCCGGCCCGCCAGAGCCGGTAGGGGAGCTCGACGTCGGCGGCCGCGAGCAGGTCCGTGGCGTAGCCGCCGCTCTCGACCAGGGCGGCGCGTGGGGCCGAGATGTTGCCGCCGTAGCAGTCCCTCCAGGTGGCGGGGCGCCGGCCGAGGTCGGCGTAGTGCTTGTCCCACTCGCCGGCGAACGCGTTGGCGAACCAATCCCCCGCCCGCGGCGGCACCTGGGCCAGGGGGCCGACGCCGAGGGTCCGCTCGTGGCGGGCGTGCCCGGCCAGGTGCGCCGCGACCAGGCGAGGCGAGGCGACGATGTCGTTGTCGATCAGCACGCAGATCCTCCCCGCCGATGCCTCGATGCCGGCGTTCCGGGCAGCGGGCGCTCTCGCCTGGGGCTGGCGCAGGAGGCGGAGCTCGAAGGGAGTCTCCAGCGCTTCGGCCATCTCAGGGGCGCCGTCGTCGGAGCCGTCGTCGACGATGATCACCTCGAAGGTCCCCGGGTCCGCGTCCTGGCGGGCGAGCGCCTCGAGGCACCGCTTCAGCATCTCGCGGCGGTTGCGGCTCGGGATGACGACGCTGGCGTCGTATCTGGGCGCCTCTGTCATGGCGGGATTGTGACCGAACGATCGAGGCGGCGTACTTCGGCGACGGCGAGGCTCGCGAAGCTCTCCGCGGCCGGGTCGTGCCCCGTCGCCTTGACGATCCAGGCGCGCAGGCGCAGGCGCGCGAAGAGGCCGGGGTCGAGCTCGAGCCGCGCGCAGTACTCGGCCACGCAGCTCGCCGCCACGGCCCCTCTGGGGGTGCCGGGGTCGAGCAGGAGGTCGTGGCTCGCGAGCACGGCCGGCGGCTCGCTCATCTCGATCCGGTCGAGCATGAAGGCCGAGGTCGCGAGGAAGTAGGCGAGGTCGAGGCCGGGCAGGCCGTGCGGCTCGGAGCCCGCCCAGTCGAAGAACCCGATCGAGCCGGACTCGGCGACGTGCATGTTCCAGACCGCGAGGTCGCCGTGCTCCCAGGCGAGCGGCAGATCGGGGGGGAGCGCCGCCAGCGCCCGGCGGATCCCGGCGCCCGCGCCGGGCTCGATGCCCTCGCCCTGGCGCCGCTCGAAGTCGTCGAGCGGCGCGTCGACCAGGCGCTCGCGCCACTCGGAGGCCGGCCGCGCGGCGGGGTCGACGAGTTCGACCAGGCGCTCGGTCACCCGTGGCGCCAGCCGGGCGAATTCCGGCTCGGTCAGCGGTTCGTCCGGCAGTTGCCCGGGGACCACGGTCTCGGCGACCGCGCGCCTGCCGGCGCGCTCTCCTTCGGCGCGCACCCTTGGCGCCAGGTCGAGCTTCGGGTGCAGCTCCTCGAGCTCCCTCAGCGCCCGCGCTTCCTCCTCGAGCGAGCGGTCGGCCTTCTCGACCCGGGCGATCTTGACCGCGAGGGCCGGCTCGGCGCCGGCGGCGAAGGGAAGGCACAGCACCTTGTGCCTCGACTTGGTCCCTTCGGTGAGCAGCAGGGCCGAGCGTCGCTCGCCGAGGGCCCGGTCGATCTCGTCCGGCGCCGCCTCGGTGCCCGCCGGGTCGGGGAGCCGCGCGATCGCGCACAGCGGGGCCAGCGACCCGGTCCGCGCGGCGAGCAGCCAGAGCGACCTCAGCGCGCGCAGCGACGCCGACCGGGGTGGCCTCTGCGCGAGCATGTAGGCGATCGCGTCCGGCGAGTCCAGCGGCAGCCAGAACTCGGCCTGCCGGTAGGGGTGGGGCCCCGGCCAGTGGAAGCCCGGCCGCTCGAAGCCCGCCCGGCGCAGCGCCGCCCGCGCTCGCCGCACGCCGGCGATGCGAGGCCGGCGCCAGAGGCAGACCACCTCGCCGCCGGGTCGCAGCGCCGCCCGCGCCTCGCGCAGCCCCCGCCGGGTCGGGAACCCGAGCACGGCGAGGTCGGCCTGCCCGGGGCCCGGTGCCGGCCGGGTCCGCGACCAGCGCCAGCGCCCTGGATATGTCCTGCGAGGCACTCAGAACGGCGACGGTCGGGCGCTCCCGGCGGCGCAGCAGGAAGCGCCAGTCGACCGCCCGCAGGAGCTCGTTCAGGCGGGGCTCGGGCGGTGGCTCGCTGCCGGCGGGGTCGCTCATCGCCGCCAGTGTCTCAGCCGGCGCCGCCGGAGCTTCAGCCTGCGGCGCTCAGGCCCCCCGCCTCTTCGTAGACGGCTTCGAGGCGGGCCGCCCAGGCGCCGGGCGTGTGCCGGCGCCGGGCGAAGTCGCGGGCCCCGCGGCCGAGGTCGCGGCGCATTCCATCGTCGCCGAGAAGCGCCGCGGTCGCCGCGGCTATCGCGTCGGCGCCCTCGGCGATCGCCAGCGGTGGAGCGGGGTCGAGCACGTCGAACCCTTCCGCCCCGAGGGGGGTGGTCACCACCGCCTTGCCGGCGGCCATCGCCTCGAGCACCTTCATCCTCATCCCGCCGCCGCTGCGTACCGGCGCGATCACCAGCGCCGCCGCCTCGAGATGGGGCCTGACGCTGGGAGCGTCGGCGATCACCTCGACGCCGGGGCCATGCAGGTCGAGGACCTCGCGCGGGGGGGAGCTGCCGACCAGGCGCAGCCGTGCCTCGGGGCGGCGGGCGCGGACGGCGGGCATGATCTCGGTCGCCAGCCAGCGGGCGGCGTCGCGGTTGGGCAGATGGGCGAAGGTGCCGGTGAAGAGGATCGTCCCCGCCTGCTCGCCGGCCGGATCGCAGGGAGGGGGTAGCTCCATCCCATAGGGATTGACCCGCACGCGGCCACCGAGGCCGGGGGCCTGCCGGACCACGGCCCGCGCGTCGCCGTCGCAGTAGACCTGGAGGAGATCGAATTTCGCCCAGGCGGACGGTAGGAACGCGTCCCAGCGCCGCCAGTCGGCCGCCCGCAGGGCCCGCATCGGCCGTTCGCGCAGGCGCGAGGCGCGGAATTCGGCGGCCGGCGCGCGAACGGCCTCGTGCTCGGTGAGGACCGCGGGCGTGCCGGCCGGGAATCGCAGCACGGCCAGCGGGTTGTCCTCGACCGCGACGACGTCGAAGCTTCGTGTTGCCGCAAGGCGGTCGATCACGGGTTGCAGGCCGGCGGCCCCGCAGACAACGCGCCAGGGCCGGCGCCGCCCCGCCCAGCTCGCCGCCAGGCCGGCCCGGACCCGCCAGCGGCGCGCCGCTGAGCTCGAGCGGCGCCTGTCGACGAAGTGCGCGTCGAGGCCGGACGCGGCGAGCGCCTCCGCCGCCTCGGCCTGTCCGGCGTCTTCGCCGAAGCTGCAGACCAGGGTCACCTCGTTGCGCTCGAGCAGGCCGGTCAGCTGCGCGTGGTAGAGCTTCGGCATCGCGCCGATGCCGTCCCGGTCCGGGACCATTGAGGTTGCGAGGAGGATTCTCATTCGGGACGCCGCGAACGCCGCCTGAGGCCGCGAGGCTATCTGATACTTTCGCGCATCCCGCCGAACGCGAACCCCTGGGGGTGAAGTTCCAGTGTCTGCGCCGCACCGCTCAGGGCTACTCCAATCCGAGCAGGAGTGGGACGCTCGCAACCGCGTCCTCTCCGAGACGCTCACCGGCCTGATCGCGGAGCACGCGCCCGACGGCGCCCGGCGCGCCCTCGACATCGGCTGTCAGACGGGGGTCACGACGGACCGCTACGCGAGCCTCACCGGACTCGACTGGGAAGGTGTGGACCCGGTGATCTCCGAGCCGAAGAAGTCTCCGGGCGGGCTCTCCCTGTTCCCCGGCTCGTCCGACGTCCTCGACTTCCCGGACGGACGTTTCGACGTGCTGATGCTGGCCAACGTCTACGAGCACATCTTCCCCGAGCGCCGGGTCGCCTCCTTCGGTGAGATGCGCCGCGTCCTCGGCCCCGGCGGCGTCGTGGTCGGCCAGATTCCCAACCCCTACTTCCCGATCGAGTCCCACAGCAGGCTGCCGTTCATGGGCTGGCTGCCGATCAGGGCGCAGAAGGCCTACTGGAAGCTCTCGCCGGTCACCTGGGAGCACGACTTCTTCGTCGTCACCCCGCGGCATCTGCGCCGCGACGCCGCCGCGGGCGGCCTGACGGCGACGATGGTGCGCAAGTTCAACTACCCGCCCGAGGTGATCCCGGCCCGCTTCCGCTCGGTGGCCCGGGCGCTGGAGCGCCCGATGCGGGTGATGCCCTGGGCCTGGCAGTTCGTGCTCAGGCCGTCCCGGTAGCTACTGGCGCTGCAGGCGCCCCAGCAGCGGGTTCAGCGAGCTGCGCCGCTCGGGGAACAGGAACCGCTCGGCTGCCGGGCGGGCGAGGCGCCGGGGCAGGACCGCCATCGCCGCGAACCAGGCGACGAGCGCGAGTTTGATCGGCGTCGTGGCGATCGCGCGGCGCCGCGCCGCGCGGACGGAGTCGGCGAGCAGGCCGCCGGCGCTGTCCCGGGGCAGGGGGTGGCGCGCCGGGTCCAGTCGCAGGGAGATCATCCGGTTGGCGAGGTCGGCGATCGAGAGGATGCGGTCGGGTCGCGGCAGGTCGAGCTCGGCCGCCACGCGGAGCAGCTGGGCGGAGGTGACCTGGGCGAACTCGATCGTCTCGCGCACGCGGTCGAGGTCGAGCTCGGCCACCTGGTGCTCGTAGCTGTTCGCGCCGTGCACCCGGTAGGAGCCGAGGACGTCCTCCAGCGAGACGACCGGGCCGAGCAGGGCGCCGGCGTGGTTCAGGTACCAGTCGGCGCCGGTCACCGGGTAGAGGTCCTCGGGGATCGGCAGGATCGGGCCCAGCGCGGCCCGCCGGAAGGCGATCCCGCTGGTCGGCAGCCAGGCCAGGTCGTAGGGCGAGGCGAGCTCCGTTGCGCGCATGTCGCCGCTTGGCATCTGCTGGTAGGCGGCCGGCTTCATCCCCCCGGTCCGCGCGCCGGCGGCGTCGATCACGTCGAGCCTGAACTGGACCTTGACCGCCCCGGGGTCGGCGGCGAAGGCGGCGGCGACGCGGGCCGCCGCCTGCGGCCTGAGCACGTCGTCGGCGTCGAGCAGCATGACCACGTCCCCGGAGCAGCGCGCCAGGCCGGCGTTGAGGGCCGAGGCCTGGCCACCGTTCTCCTTGAGGACCACGTCGATGCCGTCGCCGAGCTCCTCGAGCAGCTGCCGGGACCCGTCGGTGGAGCCGTCGTCGACGACGATCACGCTCGCCTTTCGGTGGCTCTGCGAGCGGGCGCTCTCGATCGCCGCGGGCAGGAAGGCGGCGTAGTCGTGATTGTCGATCACGATGTCGATCGCTATCTCCCCGCCGCTCATCTCGGGGCCCGGGTCGGCGACGTCCATCCCGATACGCGGCGGTAGGGGCGATTCGGTTCACCCGGGCGGAAGAGGGCCGCGGTCACCCTCCTCGGGGCGCGCGTCGCCGCCGGGGCCGTCGCGCGCAGCACCCGGCTCTCGCCGGGCTGCAGGGCGAAGCGCGTCACCGTGGCGCCGCCGCGCCCGAAGCGGATGCGGAGCCGGTACGCGGTCGGCTCCCGCTCGTTGCTGCCGACCCCGACCCGGACCCCGGTCTCCCCGCCCGCGGCGTAGGGCTGCATCCAGAGCTCGGTGTAGCCGATCGCCCTGTCCGCGGGCAGGGTCGCGAAGGCGAGCGCCAGGGCCGCGGCGGTGACGACCGCCGCGGCCGCCAGGAAGGCGGCCTGGCTCCCGCCCAGGGCCGCCCGCGACAGCAGACGGCTCCGGTCCGCGGCGGGCCTGCGCAGGGCGGCCGCCTGGCAGCCGGCGGTGGTCACGGCGGCGAGCAGCACCGCCCACCAGAGGCCCCGCACGCCGCCCGGGGCGTAGTTGAGGAGCAGCGCACCCAGGGCCAGGGTCGAGAGGCTGATGCCGATGCTCAGGGTCAGCATCACCGGCGTGGGCAGGCGCGCACGCACGAAGGTCGCCGAGGCGATCGCGTAGCCGGGCAGGAGGAAGGCGAGCGGCGCCGCGAAGATCAGGCTGAGCGCCTCGAGCGGCACCGCCGGCGCCAGCAGCGCACAGCCCCAGGCGGCCGCCGTGACCAGTCGCAGGTCGCGATTGCCCCTCATCGTCGCGCCCTCAGGTCGAAGACCGTGATCGTCCCGTTGGTGTAGACGCGGGCGGCGCCGGGAACGTCGTTGAACTTGCTGATCAGGCTCTTCGGAGCCAGTTCGCGAACGGACGACCCGCGGCGGGCGAAGAAGTAGCCGCGCAGCGTGTCGCCGCTGTGCTCGCGGCGGTCGGCGACGAAGTAGCGAATGTCGTTTTCGCGCAGCAGCGGCAGCTCCCACCCTTCGAGGGATTCCTCGTCGACGATGTCCTCGATGTCGGGGGCGGTGCCGGCGATCGCCACCTGGTCGCCGGGGTCCAGCAGCAGGCCGGCGTCGGCTATCGCGGCCGCGAAGCGCCCGTCCCCGGTCCGCTCGTGCGCCCACTCGGCCATGCCGAGCGGCGGCGAGACGATCGTCCCGCCGCCCGCCGCGATCCGCATCGGCCGCGCGAGCTGCGCGTCCCACGGCCAGCCGGAGATGATGCCGCCGACGAGCAGCAGCGCGACGCCGGCGCTGACCAGGACCCGGGCGGGCCTGCGGTCCGCCCGGCGCCGCAGCGCGGCCGCGGCCGCGCAGGCGAGGATGAAGGCGAGGCCGACGAAGAGGAACTCGCTGGCCCGGTTCCCGGTCTCCCAGGCGGGCGGCGCGAGCCGCAGGGCGAGCGTGCCGAAGAAGCCCAGCGCGGCGAGCGGCGAAGACGATCCCGAACGGGCTCTTCCGGTAGCCGCGCCAGAACTCCCGCAGGCCGAAGGGCAGGCCGGCGCCCAGCGCCGCGAGCGCCAGCAGGGCGATCGCCCTTGCCGGTAGGGGGGTCGGCGGGACCGCGGCGCCGTTGCCCTGGAAGACCCCGCGCGGCGCGCTCTCACCGGCGATCGTGCTCCTCACGGCGTCGAACGCGTCGGTGATGACCGGCGTCAGGTAGCCGAGGGTGGAGCTGGCGACGACCGCGAGCCAGGCGAGGGCGGCGAGGGCGGCGAGGGCGGCGAAGCGCCAGGGGTTGCGCCCCCGCCAGGTGCGGTGCACGTACCAGTAGGCGAGGGCGGCGAGCCGAAGATCGCAGCGATCGCGTAGGACGTCAGGTGGTGCGTGACGACGACCGCGACGATCGCGAGCACGATCGGGCAGCGCCCCATTCCCCCACGTCCGGGCATGGCCGCTTCGCGCTCGCCGAGCAGCCATCAGCACGAGCACCAGCAGCGGCAGGGCGAGCGACTCGTACGAGTACTGGGCGCCCCAGAAGACGAAGTTGAAGTTGCCGGCGTAGATCGCCACGCCGAGGCCGGCGGCGCGGCCGGAGCCGCTGATCCGCAGAAGAGCAGGAAGAGGCCGCCGACGAGCAGCCGGGCGGCGCCTGCCGATCACGATCAGGCCGGCGCGGTAGACCGAGAGGCCGCTGATCGTCATCAGCGCCGAGGTCGCTCCCTCCGAGCCCGGGGTAGGTCGGGCGTGGCTTCGAGGATCGGGTTGGCGGTGAAGAGCTCGTGGCGGCCGGCGACCTGTTCGGCGTTGTAGGCGTGGATCAGCTCGTCGAAGAAGGTGAACTGCGGCACGTCGCGGACGACCTTGGCGCCGTAGAGGGCGATTCCGAGCAGGCAGACGAGGGCGAAGCCGTTCCCCGGGCGGCGCCTCGCGCGAGGTGAGCCGAAGAAGATCGGCAGGGCGATGAGCAGGACACCGGCCAGAACAGCGACCGGCGTTGCCGTCGTCGAGCTGCGCGAGAGCGAGTTCAGCGCAGGCGCAGAGCAGCACGCCGAGCGCCGGCGCAGAGGGCGATCGGCGGCACGTAGCCGCTGATCGAGTTCGGGCGAGCCATCGGAGCTGCCCGATACTCAAGCAGCAGTCGCGGCTGCCTTGGCCTTCCGTTGCTTGGCGGCCGGCGCGTGGTGAACCCGCTGGATGCCCCGTCGCCGCCTGGCCTCGGTGAGGATCGTGCCGAGCACCCGGAAGCCGTCGCGGAAGGTGTTGAGGTTGCTCTGGCCGGAGATGCGGTCGGCCTCGTAGCTGGGGACCTCGGTGATCTTCATCCCGGCGCCGGAGATGCGGAGGTTGATCAGCGTCTCGACCTCGAAGCCCGGGACGTCGAGCGCGATGAACGGCAGGCAGCGGGCCCAGAAGGCGTTGTAGCCGTAGCAGAGGTCCGTGAAGTGGGTGCCGTGCAGGAGGTTGGCGGTGCCGCTGAGGAAGGTGTTGCCGGCGCTGCGCAGCCGCGTGATGTCGGCGCTGCCGCCGCCGGGCAGGAAGCGCGAGCCCTTGGCGAAGTCGGCGCCCGCCTCCAGCGCTTCGACGAAGCGGGGGATCTCGGCCGGGTCGGCGGAGCCGTCGGCGTCGAGCATCACGACCAGGTTCCCGGTCACGGCGGCGAAGCCGGTGCGGAAGGCGTCTCCCTTGCCGCGGCCGCTCTGCACGAGGACGCGGATGCCGGGGTAGGCGCTCCGCGCCGCCTCGATCGTGTCGTCGCTGGAGTTGCCGTCGACGAGGATCACCTCGTGCACGTCGTCGGGGAGCTTCCTGAGGACGTGGCCGATGTTGCCCTCCTCGTTCATCGCGGGGACCACGACGCTGACCCGGGTGCGCCGGTTGCGCCGCCGGTCCGGGCCTGCGTAGGGGGTCGCCTTGCGGGCCGCCAGCGCCTCGACGTCGATCAGCGGCACGCCGCCGACGGTGCTCGGAGTCGCCGAGGGCGCCTCGAGCAGGTCGAGCGGGCGCGGCAGCAGGCTGACCGGCACGCCGATCGACTTGAAGGCCCTGACCAGGTCCAGGAGGCTCTCGTCGTCGGCGTGCTGGGAGCCGATCACGACGCGGTCCGCCTGGTAGCGGTCGACGATCTCGAGGGCGGCGATGCGGTCGGGGGCCTGGGCGTGCCCTCCGAACGGCGAGACCGTGGAGACGATGCTCGCGTAGCGGCGCAGCGGCAGGTAGGCCTTGAGTCGCTCGGCGGTCGCCTCGTCGGAGACCAGGACCCAGCGCTCGGTTCGGTCGAGCTTCGCGCGCAGCGGTGCGCTGAGCGCCCGGCCGGCGGTGTCGAGGACGGCGAAGCCCAGCCAGAGGGCGAGCTGGGCGCCCCCCGGGATCGGCGTCATCAGCGAGACCGCCCAGGCGAAGACGGCGGCCATCAGCAGGCGGATCACGGGCCAGGCGAGCCCGTCGTCGTCCTCGAGGCCGCCCATCGACGAGGCGTTGGCGCCGTAGACGCCGAGCGCCGCGCTGATCGCGACGAGCAGCAGCGGAGCCACCGGCAGGGCGGGGAAGGCGGACGTGCCGGCGATCTGGACGACGAGGAGCAGCGCCGCCGACGAGAGGAGGAGGTCGACCAGCGGGGCGACCCACCAACCGAGGCCACGGCGTGCGCGGGGCAGGCTGCCCAGCGTCGGGCGGTCCTGGACCAGAGCGCCGCGCCGCGGCTCGCTGGCCGGGAACCGGCTGTCGAGGGGAAGGTCGGTTGAGCTCTGCATAGTGGGTCAGGCGGGAGAGTGCGTCGTTCGCGGCCAATCCATGCTGCTTCCCCTATCGGCAGGCACGGCGGGGCGCGTTAACGGTGGGCTCATATGCATTCGGAATTTCAATTCGGGGACAACGAAAGTGTGCAGTGGGAGCGCCTCGATCGCAACGGCAATCGGTAATCGGCTGCTACCGCCCACCGACTACCCGGTACGTCCCGACGCCAAGAAATAGATCATTCTGCGGAGCTGAGCGCGACGGCCACTCTAGAGATCGTAGGCGGCGGCGAGCTCGGGGTCCTTGGCCGCCAGCATCTCGGCCAGCTCGACCATGACCTTGCACTGCTTCCAGGTCGCGTCGTCCTGCATCTTGCCGTCGATCATGTGCACGCCGGCGCCGTCGGGGATCGCCTCGAGCACCTTCTTGGCGAAGCGGACCTCCTCCGGCGGCGGGCTGAAGACCTTCTTCGCGATCTCGATCTGCACCGGGTGCAGCGACCAGGCGCCGACGCAGCCCATCAGGAAGGCGGCGCGGAACTGGGTCTCGCAGCCGGCCGTGTCCTTGATGTCGCCGAAGGGGCCGTAGAAGGGCAGGATCCCGGTCGCCGCGCAGGCGTCGACCATGCGCGCGATCGAGTAGTGCCAGAGGTCCTGCTGGGCGCGTGACCCGGTCGGCCTCCGGGCTCTCGGGGTCGGCCGGGTCCTCCATCACGCGGTAGCCGGGGTGGCCGCCCCCGACCCGGGTCGTCTTCATCCGCCGCGAGGCGGCCAGGTCGGCCGGCCCGAAGCTCATGCCCTGCATGCGGGGGCTGGCGGCGGCGATCTCCTCGAGGTTGACGACGCCCTGCGCCGTCTCGAGGATCGCGTGGATCAGGATCGGGCGCTCGAGGCCCGCCTTGGCCTCGAGCTGAGCGAGCAGCCGGTCGACGTAGTGGATGTCCCAGGCGCCCTCGACCTTGGGCACCATCACGACCTCCAGCTGCTCGCCGATCTCGGCGACCAGCGTGGTCAGGTCGTCCAGCACCCAGGGGCTCTCCAGCGAGTTGACCCGGGTCCAGAGCGCGGTCTGGCCGAAGTCGGACTCCGTGGCGGCCTTGATCAGGCCCTGCCGGGCGGCCTCCTTGCGGTCGACCGGGATCGCGTCCTCGAGGTTGCCGAGCAGGATGTCGGTCTGCTTGGCGATGTCGGCGGCCTTGGCGACCATCTTCTCGTTCGAGAAGTCGAGGAAGTGGATCATCCGCGAGGGCTTGACCGGGATCTCGGCCGGCGGCTCGGGGGCGCCGATCGCCAGCGGCTGGAAGAAGTCTCTGGGGTTTCTCAAGCTGCTCCTCGCGTCGTTCGGTTGCTCTCGCCCGAACCCTACCCAAACGCGCGTTCGTGGCGGCGAGAGGATTTCGCCCGCCGGCGGGGTACGTATGGCCATGGTCGACCGCGCCGACACGACCCAGGACTGGCTGCTCTCGGAGGGCTCGCGCCCGCCCACCGTCGCCGAGCTCCTGGCCCGGATCGACGAGGCGCTGGCGATGGCCCGCTCCTCGGAGGCCGCCGTCAGCGGCGTCGGCGAGGCCGCCTTCGACGCCGCCGACCGGGCGCGCGACGCGGTCGCCCAGGCGCTGATCGCGGCCGAACAGGCGCATCGCTCGGCGCAGCTGGTCGAGCGCCTGAGCGCGACGATGATCGAGGAGCGGCGGCGCCCGGGCGCCGCCGTGGCACCGGGCGGGGACCGCGGCCTGCGCAGCTTCAGCGAGCGGGCCGACCGCGTCGCCGACAGGCTGCGGGCGATCGAGCGGGTGCCGCTCAGCCCCGCGACCTGACCGCCGCGCCCGCGTCGATATCCTTCGCGGCCCGCACCCCGGACCGAGAGCAAGGAGAAATGGCCGTAGAGACCGCTGCCTACAGCGAGCAGACCGAGATCCAGCGCGACATCACCGAGATGGTGCGCCAGTTCGTCGACGAGCAGATCATCCCCAACGCCGAGCACTACGACCACGAGGACTCCTTCCCGGAGCCGATCGTCGAGCAGATGAAGGAGCTCGGCCTCTTCGGCGTCACGATCCCCGAGGAGTACGGCGGCATGGGGCTCGACCTGACGACCTACGCGATGATCGTCGAAGAGCTCTCGCGCGGCTGGATCTCGATCTCGGGCGTCGTCAACACCCACTTCATCGGCTCCTACCTGCTGATGAAGTTCGGCACCGACGAGCAGAAGGACCACTTCCTGCCGAAGATGGCGACCGGCGAGGTCCGCGCCGCCTTCTCGCTCTCCGAGCCCGAGGTCGGCTCCGACGTGCAGGGGATCAAGTCGACCGCCAAGAAGGGCGAGGACGGCAACTGGGAGCTCAACGGCCAGAAGATGTGGGTCACCAACGGGCTCGGCTCCAGCGTCGTCTTCGTGCTGATGAAGACCGACCCCAAGGCCGACCCCCCTTATAAGGGCATGACCTGCTTCATCACCGAGAAGGAGCCCTGGACGGAAACCAACGAGGGTGCCTTCAAGGGCCTGAACGTCCCGCCCAAGATCAGGAAGATGGGCTACAAGGGCGTCGAGTCCACCGAGCTCGTCTACGACGGCTACCGCTGCCCGCCCGAGCGGGTGCTGGGCGGCGAGGAGGAGGGCGTCGGCCAGGGCTTCGTGCAGATGATGGACGCGCTCGAGGTCGGCCGTGTCAACGTCGCCGCCCGCGGCGTCGGCATCGCCCAGCGCGCCCTGGAGCTGGCCCTCCGCTACAGCCAGGAGCGCAAGACCTTCGGCAAGCCGATCGCCCAGCACCAGGCGATCCAGTTCAAGCTCGCCGACATGGCGACCAAGGTCGAGGCCGCGCGCCTCGTCACCCGCAAAGCGGCGCAGATGAAGGACGCCGGCATCCGCTCCGACCTCGAGGCCGGGATGGCCAAGCTGCTCGCCTCGGAGACCGGCAAGGAGTGCGTCGAGGAGTGCTTCCGCATCCACGGGGGCTACGGCTACTCGAAGGAGTACGAGATCGAGCGCCTCTACCGCGACGCGCCGCTGCTGCTGATCGGCGAGGGAACCTCCGAGATCCAGCGCATGGTGATCGGCAAGAAGCTGCTCCAGAGGCACAAGGTCTAGAGCGATGGCTTCGACGGCGGACCTGATCAAGACCGCGGTCGAGCGCTTCCAGGCCGAGGTCCCGGCCCTGGCGAACCTGAAGCTCGTCTTCGGCCTCGAGCTGAAAGCCCGCCACGACATCCAGCTCTACCGGGTCGAGGTGCCCGGGCCGAAGATCAGCAAGGACCTCTCCCAGGACGAGCGGATCCTGGTCCAGATCGACCGCCCGCAGTTCAACGAGCTGGCCGAGAAGGGCACGATCAAGAGCTACCGCAAGGCCTGGGAGACCGGCCACATCAAGGCCAGCGGCGACTCCAACGTGCGCAAGCTGATCGGCCAGGTCGTCGAAAAGCAGGAGCAGCGGGCCCGTCTGCGAAAGGTCCGCTAGTCGGTATTGGGCAGGGTTTCGGCCAAATCCTTAGGAAATTCACGGGTTTGCCGAAGATCCGACCGACTTAACTGGTCATATGCCGGCTGAGCGTATAGGTTGGTCAGATAGAAACAGGGTTGGTCCAGTTATCCACTAGGGATGAGAGGTCATCGGTTATGAAGCTGGTTTGGGCACGTCGTGGGATTCGGGACATTCGCAGCGCTTGCTGCATTGGTGGCGATGGGCTTGATGCTGATGACCGAGGTCGCCGGCGCCGACGTCGTCAGGACGTGCGTGGCGACGAAGAACCAGGGGAAGCGCCTTAAGGGCTCCTTTCGGCAGATCAGCTCGAACGGCTCCTGCTTGAGCTTCGAGCGCTTTGCCAGCTGGAACAGCGACGGCCCGGCGGGCCCCCAGGGTCCGATGGGCCTCAGGGACCGATTGGCCCGCAGGGCCCGGCCGGCCCGCAGGGCGAACAGGGCGAACAGGGTGAACAGGGACTTCTAGGGCCCGCAGGGCATTCAGGGCATTCAAGGCGTAACGGGAAACCGGCGCGACCGGCCCGACCGGCCCCTCGGGCCGACCGGCGCGACGGTGCGACAGGTGCCACCGGCGCGACTGGGCCGGGAAACCGGAGCGACGGTGCCACCGGCGCGACCGGAGCCACCGGCGCGACAGGTGCCACCGGCGCGACGGGAGCCGGCGAAACCGGAGCGACTGGCGAAACCGGAGCGACTGGCGAAACCGGAGCGACGGGAGCCACCGGCGCGACGGAGCCGGCGAAACCGGCGCGACGGGTGCCACCGGCGCGACCGGCGAAACGGGTCCGACCGGACCGTCTGGTCCGACCGGCGCTACAGGTGCTACAGGCGCCACCGGCGCGACCGGTGCCGGCGAAACCGGAGCGACTGGCGAAACCGGAGCGACCGGGCGAAACCGGCGCGACCGGCCCCTCGGGACCGACCGGCCCGACCGGAGTGAGTCCCCCGGCCCGACCGGCGCGACCGGAGTGACCGGCCCGACCGGAGCGACCGGAGCGACCGGAGAAGCCGGTGGAGGGCTGACCGCACAGGTGATCGGCGGCGGCGGTCTCAATACAAAAGGCAACGAAACGAAAACCCAATACACGGGCCTCTGGATCGACAACGCGAAAGACACAATCGCTCTCATGCAGCAAACGGTGAGCGTGTCGGGGAACCTCGACAACCTGGTCGTCCGGACCAACGAAGGCGCGGGCGAAGGCGCCGACGCATACGAAGTAACCATGATGGTCGCAGGCGCGGAAACGGGCCTGTCATGCTCAATTGTGGCGGCAGCGACCATCTGCGAAGACACCGGCCCAGTGGCGATCACCGCCGGCGAAACGATTGCGCTTCAAATCAAACCCGTAGAAACCCCCACAACAAAACCCCTCTTCCGCTGGACGGCGACGCTGGGCGAATAGCCTCGGCGACCGGGGGACGGTAGCTGCATGCGAGGGGGGCGTAACGCCCCCCTCGTCGCGTTTCGGTCGGCCTGATTGACTTCGTCTCCCGGTGGTTTACGGACGGCTGAATAAGTGACCCTGCTAATCGCCTGGGCGGCCTTTCCGCTTCTGCTCCTGGCCCTCGCCGTCGGCTGCGGGCTGCTGCTCGAGCGGGCCGCGGCGACCACGATCCCGCGCAGCCTGATTGTGCCCGCCGGAATGGCGACGATCATCGTCCTCGCCCAGGTGCCAATCGCCATCGGGGCCGTTGGCCTGACAGCCCCGCTGATCGTCTTGGCTGCAGCGGTCGGCCTTCTCCTCTCCGGGTCGCGGCTCGCCTCAGCGGTGAGCTGGTGGCCGGTCGGGGGCGCACTCGCAGTCTTCGCCGTCTATGCCGCGCCGATCGTTCTCTCGGGTGAAGCAACCTTCGGCGGCTACATCAAGCTGGACGACACCTCCACCTGGCTGGCCATCACCGACCAGGTTATGGAACATGGGCGCGACATCTCAGGCCTCGGGCCCTCCACCTACGAGGCCACACTCGACTTCAACCTCGCTGCCGGCTACCCCTACGGCGCGTTCCTGCCGCTCGGTATCGGGCATGCCCTGCTGTCCACGGATGTCGCATGGTTGTTCCAGCCCTACATGGCGGTGCTGGCCGTCTCGCTGATGCTCGCACTCTGGAACCTGACCGGTTCGGTAATCGAACGGGCCTGGCTTAGAGCTGGGGTGGCGTTCGTTGCCGCCCAGCCGGCCCTGCTGTACGGGTACTACCTTTGGGGAGGCGTGAAGGAGCTGGCTGCGGCCATGCTTCTCGCCCTCACGATTGCGCTGCTTGCCCCGGTACTAGCGGGTCGAGCGCGGCTGCGGGAGATTCTCGTACCGGCGTGCGCCCTGGCCGCCCTGGTCGCGGTCCTCAGCCCCGCCGGGCTCGCCTGGCTTGTTCCAGCGCTTGGCATCGCTGCGGTCGCTCTATGGCGGCGGGCGGGAGTCCGAGCGATCAGGCCGGCGGCCTTCCTGGTGCTGGCCGCCGCGGTGCTGTCGGTGCCGGTCCTGGTCACCGGCAATCTGTTGCCGGCGACCGCCCGCCCACTCACCTCCGCCGGCATCGGCAACCTCTTCCACCCACTGAGTCCGGCGCAGATCGCCGGCGTTTGGCCGGTCGGTGACTTTCGAATCTCGCCCGACAGCACGCTTGCGACGGTGGTGTTGATCTTGGTGGCGCTTGCAGCATCTCTCTGGGGGCTTGCGTCGATGATCCGGGGTCGAGCCCTCACCCCGGTTCTCTATGTCGCGGGCACTCCTGACCGGCTCCATTGCCCTGTTCGCGTTCGGTTCGCCCTGGAATGGGGCAAAGGCGCTCGCCGCCGGTTCTCCCACCGTCCTGCTGGCGGCCGGGGTGGGTGTGGCGAGTCTCGCGTGGTCCGGCAGGCGGGTCCAGGCCGTCGTCATTGGCGGCATGATCGCCGGCGGGGTGCTCTGGTCCAATGTGCTCGCCGATCGCGAGGTTTGGCTTGCGCCTCGCCGCCAGCTCGTCGAACTGGAGCGGATCGGCAAGGAAATCGACGGCCAGGGCCCGACCCTGATGACGGAGTATCAGCCCTACGGGGTGCGGCATTTTCTGCGCGATGCCGAGCCGGAGGGTGCCTCGGAGCTGCGGCGTCGGACGATCCCGCTGGTGACTGGCGGAACTCTCGAGAAGGGCAAATTCGCAGACACGGATCGTTTCGAGCCCGAAGCCCTCTTCACCTACCGCACGCTTGTGCTCCGACGCTCCCCATCGCAGAGCCGACCGCCGCTGCCGTATGGGCTACGCATGAGGGGCGACTACTACGAAGTCTGGCAGCGCCCCGAAGGGGACGCCAGGCAGCTTGGGCTGATCGAGCACATGGGTCTCGGCTCAGGCCTCGATCCCGGGAGTGTCCCTCCCTGCGACAAGATCATCGAGTTTTCACGGAAAGCGCCCCAGGGGGGGCGAATCGTGGCTGCGCTGGCCTCTCCCTTCCGGGTTGTGGCGCTTGGTGAACAGTCGCGTCCCTCAGACTGGCCGGCCCTTGCAACCGATCGCCGACTTGTGACCCCGGGGAGCACGGGGACGCTGACCGTCCACCTGAGCGTGCCGGCGGCGGGGGAATATGAGTTCTGGGTCGGCGGCAGTGTCAGCGTAGGCGTGGCAATGAGCGTCAACGGCAGCACAGTCGCGCGAGTCGGGCACCAGCTCAACAACCACGGCCAATACATCTCACTTGGTCAGGGCAGTCTGCGGCGAGGACCCAACACTCTGGAGCTGAGATATGCGGACGGCGGCTGGGGACCCGGCGCCGAGGTGCCACAGAGGCCGATCGGGCCCCTCGTCATGCGTCCTGTCCAAGATGCCGAGCCGATCGTGTCCGTCGCCCCGGAGGACGCCGAAAACCTATGCGGCAAACGGCTGGACTGGGTGGCGCTGGCGTCGGGCTGAGGCTCAGCCGACGGGAACTATCTGCCCCTGCTTGATGAGCTTGAGCGCTTTGGGTGGGTCGGGGTCGTAGACCTCGATCTCCACCTCGACCCCCGGGAACGCGAGGTAGACGCTCTGAGGTCGAGCCCGGTCAAAGTAGACGGTGGCCCCGCCCGGGGCGGACGTCAACACGCCGTTCTCGGATGTCCTTCCCAGCTTGCGTAGTGCACCGACGGGGTCGGCGAAGGCATATGTGCCCACGGTGAGAAAGTTCCCGCGTGGATCGTCGACCTTGGCGCCTTGCGTGAGGTACCGGACGTAGACCCGTCCGTCTTCAGGCCGGTTGAGTTCGAGCTGGGTTCCTTCCTGTTCTCCGGCCCAGTAGATCGGGGTGTTCGAGTCGGCCGCCGCCGCGCGCAACGACTCGACCGACATGATTTCCGTGGCGGGTGAGCTGTCGGAGTCGTCGCCGCTGAGGAGCAGCCAGACACCCACCGCCGCCGCCAGCAGGACAATGCCCAGTGTGGCGAGGCGCATGCGCTTCTCTTTCTGGCTCCTTGAGGTGCCCCCCGCGCTTCCGTGCTCCTCCATCATCGCCGCAAGCCTAACCGGATTGGACACGGCCTGCCTGCCGGTGGCGTGGCCGCCGGACGGGTCGCCCGGATAGCATCCCGCGCGTCCACCGAGCGAGGAGATTCCCCCACCGATGAGCGAGCAGAAGTACGAGCTGACCACCGACCAGGCCGAGCGCGAGGCGACCGGAGCCCACAGCTACGGCCGCTACCTCGAGGAGTTCGAGGTGGGCGCCGTCTACAAGCACTGGCCGGCGAAGACGGTGACCGAGTCCGACGACCATCTCTTCTGCCTGATCACGATGAACCACCACCCGCTCCTGGCGACCGAAGAGCTCAGCCACCCGAATCCCGTCTAGATCGGGGGCCCCTTCTCCAGGGTTCCCTGATCGATGCTGCCGGGCAGGTTTGCGCTGCCCGGCGAGGGAGGGCCTTGCGCACGTTGCGAGCGGATCGCCCGGGTCAGATAGGAAACGCCTCATCGACTGCCGCCCGGAAGGAGGCGGGGTCGATCGCGGGGAACCGATAAAGCTCCGGCTCGATCCGGGCGAACTGGGCGCGTGCGTCCGCGGGGTCGACCAGCCCGCTGGCGATCAGATCCGCGACGTCGCGGCGATCCTGATCGTGACCGCGCTCGACCTTCGCAAGTGCCTGGGCGACGGGGTCGAAATGGTGGTACCAGAGCTTGCCCTCCCGCCGGATCAGCGGGCTGCGCTCCTCCCACCCGTCGGGCACCGGGATGAAATCGGACGGTGCCGCCAGCTCGATGTTGAGATCCAGTTCCCGCTTCAGGCGGGGAATCTCCCTCAGCAGCTCGTCGCTGTCCGGGATCAGCTTCACATCGACGTCGATCGTCGCCTTGCGCCAGCCGAAGAGGACGGCGGTGGCGCCGCCGGTTAGGTAGACACGACCCTCGCTGGCTGCGGCCCGTCCGAGCTCCCGCATGAACCGCTCGATGCGGTCCGCGTCGGCTAGCTCGCGCACACGACCCGCTCGAAGCTGACGAGGCGGCGGATGAGCGCGTTGTAGGCCGAGTGGGCGCCGTCTCCGTCGCGCTCGGCCAGCAGCGCGTAGAGCTCATGCTCCGGCGAGTCGATCGGCTCAGCGACATCGAAGCCCGCGGCGCGCAGCCGGGCCGCGCCGATCGAGACGACGAGCGCCTCGATCGAGTCTCGATGTGCCCGCAGATCGTCGAGCCCCTTCCCGACGAGCTCCGACCCCGGAACGCCCTCGATGTTGAGCCGTGTGGCGCTCATCCTGCTCCGAGGGTAGCCGAGAGCGCCTCTCAGGCGGGACGCCCCGATCCACGAGCGGCTGCGGGCGGGCAGCGCCTACTATCGCTCGGCGGCGCTTGCCGGCAGTGACGGCGGTAGGATGCCGCGCCGCAACCCGACCGAGGAGATTCCACCACAGATGAGCGAGAAGACTTACGAGCTGACCACCGACCAGGCCGAGCGCGAGGCGACCGGAGCCCACAGCTACGGCCGCTACCTCGAGGAGTTCGAGGTGGGCGCCGTCTACAAGCACTGGCCGGCGAAGACGGTGACCGAGTCCGACGACCATCTCTTCTGCCTGATCACGATGAACCACCACCCGCTGCACCTCAACGACGTCTACGCGAAGGAGTCCCAGCAGGGCCGCAACGTCGTCGTCGGGCCGCTCGTCTACTCGCTGGCGCTGGGAATGTCGGTCTCCGACGTCTCCGGCAAGGCGATCGCCAACCTGGCGACCGAAGAGCTCAGCCACCCGAACCCCGTCTTCCACGGCGACACGCTCTTCTGCGAGACCGAGGTGCTGGACGTGAAGCCCTCCAAGTCGAAGCCCGACCGCGGCGTGGTCAAGGTCCACACCCGCGTGCTCAACCAGGACGGTGTGCTGGTCGCCGAGTTCAAGCGCCTGGTCCTCGTCCCGCGCAAGAACCCGGGCGAGTAGGGACGACGCTCTTTCAGTGCGCTTCGTCTGAGGCGTGCGCGGGGGGGCGCGACTCCTCCGCCAGCGAGGTGATCTCCAGCGGGCCCTCGGCGGCCGCCTCGAGCACCTCGGTCGCCTCCTCGGGCGAGCGCGCGTAGAGCTCGACCAGCATGTGGACGACGATCCGCTCGGCGTCGTGCTTGTGGAAGCGGACGTGGGTGAAGAACTCGCGCACGCCGGCGTCGCCGAAGGCGCCGTAGGTGAGGAACTCGATCGCTTCCGGGCCCGAGCAGTTCTCGACCCGGTCCTGGTCGACGGTGACGGTGCAGGAGGCGACCCAGGGGGTGCCCGCGACCATCCGCTCCCAGCGGTCCTCGATCGGCACCACGCGGTCGCCCTGGAAGGTCAGGTGCGGCTGGTCGTGCATGCAGTCGAGGCACTGGACGACCGCTTCCTGGACCTCGTCGACGCCCTCGGCCGGGATCCCGGACTCGGGATCGACGCGGCGGATCGCGTCGTAATGGATCTGGATCTCGAGGTTCTGCGACCAGCAGCGGTAGCAGCGCAGCCAGGCCGAGCGATCCCCGTTCAACTCGTTCACGGGCTCATTGTCGCGCGTCCGGCGCCTAAGCGGCGGGTCGGCTTCGTCGCGGGGCGCCGTCGGGCGCCACGCGGTCAGGCCTCAGCCTCGTCGGGCAGCATGAGTCGAAGCCCTTTTTCCTCAGCCTCGTCGGGCGGGACGAGGGCATTCGTCCTGGCCAACATCCCCTTGGCGGTGTCGAGATCACTCCAATCAATTGCCGCGGCGTATCGTTGGGCGAAGTCAAGTACCCGCACCAGAGGCCGGGGGTCGCCGTTGCGGGAAAGGGCCCGCAGGGCTTTGAGGTAGTCATCCCGGTAGGAGAGGGGGATCGTGATCCGTTGCTGCCCTGCCGCGGTTAGCTCCGCGTTCATCAGGACACGTCCGACTCGGCCGTTGCCGTCGGTGAATGGATGCACCTCCGAGATCAGGAACATCATGAAGATTGACCGGGAAAGGCCCGCGGGGAGCGGTTCCAAGTAGCGGAACCCTTCGGTCAGTGTTCCCTCGACGAGGTCCGGATGAACGAAGACGGTGCCTCCCGCTTGGTTGGGTTTTGCCTTGAAACTGCCGGGGATCGCTGACGGGCGGCGCGCGAGCATCGACGCATGGTGTGCTCGCAGGAGTGCGAGCAGGTCCTTCGGGTCATGGGGGGTCCGAGCCCGCCTGTTCAGGTCATTGACGACTTCGAACGTCCCTAGGACATCGTGGGCGTCTTCGATCCGGCCCTCAGGGATGACCCCTTCAAACACAATGCCTTCCGCCTCGTCCAGGGGGAATTCGGTGCCCTCGATCCAATTTGAGAAGTACGCCTCGATGAATGCAAGCGTGGGGAGGGAGTCGGCTTGTTGCCGGCGCTCTGGCTGCGGGTCCCTCAGCAGTAGCGGCGGCGCGGGAGCGCTCGGCGACCAGCTCGACGATCTCGCCCATGATCCGGTTGACGTCGAAGTCCTTCGGGGTGTAGACGCGGGCGACTCCGGCCTTGAGCAGCTTGCGCTCGTCCGACGGCGGGATGATGCCGCCGACGACGACCGGGACCTCGGCGCCGCCGTCTGACAGCTGCGAGAGGACCTCGGGGACGAGCTCGGCGTGGGAGCCGGAGAGGATCGAGAGGCCGACGACGTCGACGTCCTCGTCGATCGCCGAGGCGGCGATCTGCTCCGGCGTCAGGCGGATGCCGGCGTAGATCACCTCCATGCCGACGTCGCGGGCGCGCAGGGCGATCTGCTCGGCGCCGTTGGAGTGGCCGTCGAGGCCGGGCTTGCCGACCAGGATCTTGATCCGGTGGCCGAGCTGCTCCGATACCTCCTCGACGCGGGCATGGGTCTTGGCCAGCAGCTCCTGGTCGCCGTAGGGCGCGGCGCCGCCGACCCCGGTCGGTCCCCGGTAGGGGCCGAAGACCTCGCGCAGCGTCTCCGCCCACTCGCCCGTGGTCGCCCCGGCGCGGGCGGCGGCGATCGTCGCCGGCATCACGTTCTCGTCCTCGGCGGCGGCGACCCGCGCCAGCTCCTCGAGGGCGCTCTTCACGGCGGCGTCGTCGCGCTCGGCGCGCCACGCCTCCAGCGCCTCGATCCGCTCGCGCTCGACCGCGGGGTCGACGGTCATGATGCCGCCGTCCTCGCCGCCGGTCAGCGGCGAGTCCTCGCCCTCGGTGAAGACGTTCTGGCCGACGACCTTCTGCTCGCCGCGCTCGATCCTGCCGACCCGCTCGCGGTGCGACTCGACCAGGCGGGCCTTCATGTAGGGGACGGCGGCGACCGCGCCGCCGTGCTCTTCGACCACCGCCATCTCGGCGCGGGCGCCCTCGCTCAGCTCGGCGACGAGGCCGTCCATCACCTTCGAGCCCTCGAAGATGTCCGGGTACTCGAGCAGGTCGGTCTCCTCGGCGAGGATCTGCTGGATGCGCAGGCTCCACTGCTGGTCCCAGGGCCGCGGCAGGCCGAGGGCCTCGTTCCAGGCGGGCAGCTGGATCGCGCGGGCGCGGGCGTCGCGGCCGAGGGTCACCGCCAGCGCCTCGAGCACGATGCGCGGCACGTTGTTCTCGGGCTGGGACTCGGTCAGGCCCAGCGAGTTGACCTGGACCCCGTAGCGCAGGCGCAGGAACTTCTCGTCCGTGACCCCGTAGCGCTCCTCTCCCAGCTGCCGCCAGATCGCGGTCATCGCCCGCAGCTTCGCGTGCTCCTCGACGAAGCGGACGCCGGCGTTGACGAAGTAGGAGATGCGGCCGAAGACCTTTGGGAAGTCCTGCTCGGAGACCTGGCCGCGGGACCTGACCTCGTCGAGGACGGCGATCGCGGTCGAGAGCGCGTAGGCGATCTCCTGGACCGGCGTCGCCCCGGCCTCCTGCAGGTGGTAGCTGCAGATGTTGATCGGGTTCCAACTGGGGATCTCGTTGACGGTGAAGGCGACCATGTCGGCGATCAGCCGCATCGAGGGCTCCGGCGGGAAGGCGTAGGTGCCGCGCGAGAGGTACTCCTTGATGATGTCGTTCTGGGTCGTGCCGGAGAGCTTCTCGAGCGGCACGCCCTGCTCCTCGGCGACGGCCGCGTAGAGGCCGAGCAGCCAGGCCGCGGTGGCGTTGATCGTCATCGACGTGTTCATCGTGTCGAGCGGGATCTGGTCGAGCAGCGTCTCCATGTCGCCGCGATGGGCGATCGAGACGCCGACCTTGCCGACCTCGCCGCGGGCGAGGACGTGGTCGGGGTCATAGCCGGTCTGGGTGGGGAGGTCGAAGGCGATCGAGAGGCCGGTCTGCCCATTGGCCAGGTTGCTCCGGTAGAGCTCGTTGGAGCGGCGGGCGTCCGAGTGGCCCGCGTAGGTGCGCATGACCCAGGGCCGGTCGCGCTCGGGTAGGCGGTGCTCGCTCATGCCTCAATGATATTTGCAGGCGGCGGAAAGTCCCGTTTCACCCGCATCCGGACGCATCCTTTCCGCCTGGCGGTGTTTAGGGTTGACCCGATGAGAATGCGACTCACAGGCGCGGCCCTCGCCGTCGCGATCGTCTCCGCCGCCCTGGCGGCGACCTCCGGCGCGGCGCTGATCGGCATCTACCGCAACGGCATGGAGACGCCCGGGCAGCGCAGCGAGCCGGTGAAGCTCTCCGGCGAGCGCTGCGGCCGCGGCGGCTCCGAGCACGCCTTCCGCGTCGTGGTCGGCAAGCGCACCAGGGAGTGTTCCTATCGGACGATCGTCGTCGGCCGCGACCTCGAGATCTCGGCCACCGCCAGGCTGCTGAGCAAGACGCCGAGGCAGGTCCGCCAACGGTCCTTCCTGGCGCTGACCCTGCGCTCCGGGGACGACGCCCACTACGAGCTGCTCGCCTACCCGCTGCAGCGCAAGGCACAGCTGCGCAAGACCCTCTCCGACGGCAGCGTCAGGTACCTGCGGATCGCCAAGAAGGTGAGGACGATCAAGGGCGTCGACAAGGCGAACAAGCTGCGGCTACGGGCCTTCAACGTCACCAGCGGCCCCGACAAGGGCCGCTGCCGGATCCTCGCCTATGTCGGCAAGCTGGAGGTCGCCGACTTCGTCGACCGGGCGGCGGGGGACCTCCAGGGCCGGGCGTCCGGCTTCGCGGTGGGCGCGACCAGGAAGGCCCGGGGCGCGACGGCCAGCTTCGACGACGTGGTCGTCCGGGTCCCGAACCCGTCGTCCTAGCCCCACCGTCGTGCTCGCGGGCCCGCGGCCGATGGGCGAAGCAGTCGTTTTGAGAGATTGAAGCGATGTCAACCACGACGATCGAGAAGCCGCGCGTCGCCGGACCGGGCTCCGGGCTGGGCGGCGACTGGCGCGTGATCGTCCGCAACGACGACCACAACACCTTCGAGCACGTCGCCCAGACCCTTGCCAGGGTGATTCCCGGGGTCGGCCTCGACCAGGGCCACCGGTTCGCCGAACAGATCCACAACACCGGCCTGGCGATCGTCTGGAGCGGCCCGCGCGAGCCGGCACACGATCGAGAACGCTTCTGGGACCAGCTCCAGGCTGGCGGGCCTGACGATGATCGCCGCTCGACAACCCGAACACCTTCGACAGTCGCCGAGACCCCGCCGCCTCCTCGGCGTCACCGTCCGCGGGCCAGGAGAGGCCGAGCGATCCACAACACCGGCCAGCCGATCGTCTGGTCGGGCCTGCGCGAGCCCGCCGAGCACTTCGGGAGCAGCTCGACGCGCGGGCCTCACGCTGGCCCGCTGGGCAGCGGGCTGCCGCCGGCCGGGCGCTACTCGGCTGACTACGAGCGTGTGCCAGGCGGGGAGGATCGGCAGGTCGTGCAGGTCGACGATCGCCGTCCGCGCCCTCTCCACCTCGTCGGAGAACCACCAGCGTTCGAAGTCGGCGCGGCTCTCCCAGGTCGACGACTGGTGGAACCTGAGCGGGTCGTCGATCGAGCGCGTCAGCGACCAGCTCGTCGCGCCGTAGGACGGCATCCGCGCCGCCACGGGCTCCCAGAGGTCGAGCCAGCGGTCCGCCCGGAAAGGGGCGATGTGCCAGTCGAGAGTGCAGACCTCCGCCATCAGAATCCCCCTTCTCGCGTCTCGCTCATGCTCCGACCTCGGCGCGGATCGCGCCGGGGCCGTCCGCGTTCTTGCCCTCGTCATCGGACTCGGCTCCGACCAGGATCGAGATCTTGCCGAGGTGCTTGTTTTCGTGCAGCAGCTGGTGCGCCTCGGGAACGCCCTCGAAGCCCATCGTCTTCCAGAGCACGGGCTGGATCTTGCCCTCCGCCATCAGCTGGTTGGCGCGCATGCACTCGTAGGCATTGGCGAAGTGCGAGCCGATGATCTGCTTCTGGCGCATCCACAGGTAGCGCACGTCGAAGTCGAGCTGGAAGCCGGAGGTGGCGCCGCAGATGACGACCTTGCCGAACGGCTTGACGACGAAGACCGAGGTCGGGAAGGTCGCCTGGCCGACATGCTCGAAGACGATGTCGGGGGCGTCGCCGAGGATCTCCTTGACCCGCTTGGCGAAGCCCCGCGAGGCCTTGAAGCGCTCCTTGTCGGCGGCCGGGTCGGCGAGGTTCTCCTTGGTCCGCATCATCTCGCCGAACTCGCGCCGGTTGATGTAGTCGACGGCGCCGAGCTGCTTGACCAGCTCGCCCTTCTCGTCGGAGGAGACGACGCCGACCGCGTTGGCGCCGGCCGCCTTGCAGAGCTGCACGGCGAAGACGCCGAGGCCGCCGGCCGCGCCCCAGATCAGGACGTTGTGGCCGGGCTGCAGCTTGCACTGGTCGATCAGCATCCGGTAGGCGGTGAAGTAGGTGAGGCCGTAGGCGGAGGAGTCGACCCAGGAGAGGTTCTGGGGGCGGGGGAGGAGCTGCTGGGCCTGGACCTTGGTGAACTGGGCGAAGGAGCCCCAGGTCGTCTCGTAGCCCCAGATCTTCTGGCTGGGCGCCGCCAACGGGTCGAGGCCGTGGACCTCGACGTCCTCGTAGGAGGCCTGGTTGCAGTGGACCACGACCTCGTCGCCGGGCTTCCAGCGGGTGACGCCCTCGCCGACCTTCCAGACGATGCCCGAGGCATCGGAGCCGCCGATGTGGTGGCCGTACTCGGGGTGGTCGCCGTAGCCGAAGACGGAGACCGGCTTGCCGAGCGCCGCCCAGACGTTGTTGAAGTTGACGCCGGCCGCCATCACGCGGACGACTACCTCGAAGGCGCCGGGCTCCGGGACCTCGATCTGCTCCAGCTGGAAGGCGTCCGTCGGCTCGCCCTCGCGCTCCTGGCGGATCACCCAGGCCGCCATCGTCTCCGGCAACGTGCCGGGCTCCACGTCTAGCTTCGCGACTTCGCTGGTATCGACGGCCAAGGTTCCTCCGCAGGTCGGTTCGAGGACGGGCGGCGAATCCTAGTTCAGCCCCGCGCTCCGGCGCTACGCGGCGTCCGAGGCTTCGCGCAGCCCCGGCGCTACGCGGCGTCTGAGGCTTCGCGCAGCTCCGGCGCGCTGATCTCGCGCACGGTGATCTCGACCGGCTCGGGCGACTCGATCTCCTTGCCCGGCGCCACGCCGAGGCCCTCGACCCTGCGCAGCTGCGGCAGCAGGCGTCCCTCCATCGAGCCGACCGCCGAGTTGTAGGACTTCGTCGCCGAGTCGAGGCGCTTGCCGACCGTCTCGAAGTCGGTGAGGAACTTGGAGAAGCGGGCGTGCAGGGTCCCGGCGGCGCCGGCGATCTCGGCCGCCTCGGCGACCATCCGCTCCTGGCGCCAGCCGAGCTCCATCGTCCGCAGCAGCCCGATCAGCGAGGTCGGGCTGACGAGCAGCACGTTGCGCTCCAGGGCGTAGTCGAAGAGCTCGGGGTCGGCGCCGAAGGCGGCGTGCAGGGCGGGCTCGTTGGGGATGAAGCAGACGACCAGATCCGGCATCTCACCGGGCTTGAACTGCCCCTGGTAGTCCTTCGAGCTGAGCGCCCGCACGTGCTCCCGGGTCTGCCTCGCGTGGCGCTCCAGATGCACCCGTCGCTCGGAGTCCACCTCGACCTCCTGGGCGTCGAGGAAGGCGTCGAGCGGCACCTTCGAGTCGGCCACGAAGCTGCGTCCCTCCGGCAGCAGGAAGAGGGCGTCGGGCCGGAGCTTGCCCTCTTCGGTCGCCAGGGTCTCCTGCAGCTCGAAGTCGACGTGCTCGGTCATCCCGGCGATCTCGATGCATCGGCGCAGCTGCAGCTCGCCCCACTGGCCGCGGGTCTGGGGCTGTCGAAGCGCCTTTTTGAGGCCGGCGGTCTCCGAGTTGAGGTTGCCGATCGTCTGCCCCATCTGCTCGAGCAGGGTGCGCGTCTGCAGGTCGGCCTCTCCGCGGCGGCGCACCTCGGCTTCGATCGACTCCTGCCCTTTGGCGATGCGGTCGGCCAGGGCCTTGATTTCGGCCTGGCGCTTGTCGAGGGTCGCCTCGGCCGCCTTCGCGTCCACCTTCCTCGACTCCTCGTTCAGCCGTTGCAGGTCGGCCATCGCCTGCGAGGCGACCTGCGAGGCCGCCTGTTGGATGGCGGGGGCGAGGTCGGGCTCGGCGGCCTCATGCGGGCGGCGAGTGACGATCACGGCCACCAGGGCCACGGCGAGGGCGAGAACGGCGATTGTGAGGAAGACGACCATCCAGCCATCCATCCTGACGCCCGGGCCAGACGCCATTCGCGGCGACGAGGGCAGCATTTTCCGCCGAGCCGTCGATTGTGCCTCTATGCGGTGCTCAATCGACGGCTCGAGCACGACGGACGGTCGGTCGACGGCGGCTCGAGCACGACGGACGGTCGGTCGACGGCGGCTCGAGCACGACGGGCAGTCGATCCGGCGTCAGATCGGTCGATCCGGCGTCAGGGCGCCGTCAGGGCAGCGGGACGCCGTTCTGGGAGGAGACCCGTCAGGGCAGCGGGACGCCGTTGGGGAGGAGACCCGTCAGGGCAGCGGGACGCCGTTCTGGGAGGAGACCCGTCAGGGCAGCGGGACGCCGTCCGTCAGGGCTGCAGGAGATCGTTCTGGGAGGAGGCCCGGTAGGGGCCGACGAGCAGGCGGGCAGGCCTGGCGCCCGGCAGGTCGGCGGCGCCGATCCTGTAGAGGCCGGTGGGCAGGGCGACCTTGTAGCTGCCGTTGCCGTTGGCGACGAGGGCGCCGGAGCTGGCCCTCTTCGGGCCGCGGATCTCGAGAGTGGAGTCGGTGTCGGTGAGGTTGGCGCTGACGAAGACGATGGTGAGCGGCGCGTCGGTCTCGATCGGCGGCTGCGGCTCCTGGCGGTTCTGTTCGATCAGCTTCGCCCGTTCCGGCCCGAGGCCGATCTTCGACGGCGTCACCGTGATCGAGTCGGAGTGGATCGCGACGCTGACCCGGACGGGCAGCGAGGGGCGCGGGTCGTTCGCGTGGTCCTTGGCGCCGCAGCCGAGCGATGCGAGGGCGAGCGCGCCGACGCACGCCCCCACAGCAATGCCTCTCCCGAGTGCCATCGAGCCGGAATCTAGCCGAACGGCAAGTCGACAACCCGAGCCGTAACGCCATCTTCACCTACGGCGAGCTCGGAGCCGGGCTCCGCCTCGCGCCGGACCACCGCCAACGCGATCGGGCCGTGGGCCGGCGAGACGCAGACGCTGCCCACCCGGCCGACGTCCTTCTCGCCCAGGCGCAGGGCGTCGCCGGGCTCCGCGGGGCCGTCGACGCGCAGGCCGCGCAGGTGCCTGTTGGGGCGGCCGCGGTGGTGGAGGCGGGCGACCGGCTCCTGGCCGATGTAGCAGCCCTTGGTGAAGCTGACGGCGGCGTCGACGATGCCGGCCTCGGCGGGCATCGTCTCGACGCTCATCTCGGCGCCGAAGCGCGGCCGGCCGCTCTCGATGCGCAGGATCTCGGCGGCGGCGGGGTCGACCTCGGCGGCGCCGGCTGCCAGCAGCCCGTCCCGCAGCCGCCGCGCCTCGGCGGCGGGCGCGATCAGGTCGATGCCGTCGTGGCCGCCGACGACGAGGCACTCGACGCCGCAGACGACGGCGCTCTGGCTGCCGTGCAGCGGGGGGGAGGGCGCCGCCGCGACCGCGGCGGCGGCGGGGCCGATCAGGGAGAGGATGGCGTGCTCGCCGGTGACGTCGGCGAGCTCGACCTCGCGGCCGATCTTGTAGGTCTCGAGGTGGCGGCGGGTGACGTCCAGGGCCTCGGGCTCGGTGTCGAGCCAGATCCGGTCCGGCGCCAGGCGTAGGACCCGCATGTCGGCCTGCATGTGGCCCTTGCGGTCGAGCAGCGCCGCGTAGCAGCCCTCGTCGGGGGCAAGGGCCTCGATGTCGTTGGTCAGCTGCCCCTGCAGGTACTCGGCAGCCTCGGGCCCCTCGACCGTCAGCTTGCCGCGCGCCGAGCGGTCGAGCAGCCCGCACTGCTCGCGCAATTGGCGGTACTGGGCATCGAGCTCGACGGTCACGGATTCGTTCGGCATCCGTCCACGATTCTAGGAAGGCGGCGCGACCGGCCGGGGCACGCGGCCCGGTTTTGATGTGTCAAACTTATTTCGGCGTGTCTAAACCATCGGAAGCGATCGAGGACTACGCGAAGGCGATCTACGCGCTCTCACTGGACCGGGGCGGGCCGGTCCTAAACGGCGAGGTCGCCGAGCGGCTCGGGGTGACGCCGGCCACTGCGACCTCGATGCTGAAGCGGCTCGGTGACCTCGGCTTCGTCGACTACCTGCCCTACAGGGGAGTCACCCTGACGCCCGCCGGCGAGAAGGTGGCGCTCGAGGTGATCCGCCACCACCGCCTGATCGAGGCCTATCTCTCCGAGGCGCTGGGGATGTCCGACGACCGGGTCCACGAGGAGGCCGAGGTGCTCGAGCACTACATCTCGGAGGACCTGGAGTCGCTGATCGCGGCCAAGCTCGGTGAGCCCAGCCACGACCCGCACGGGACGCCGATCCCCGGCCCGGACCTGCGGCCGCCCGCCGCCGAGGAGGGCGGCCCGTGAGGCCGCCCCGCAGGGAGGGCGTCCTGAGCGAGCCGCCCGCCGAGGAGGGCCGCCCGTGAGGCCGCCCCGCAGGGAGGGCGGCCTGAGCGAGCCGCCCGCCGCCGAGGCGACGGTCGAGGACGTCCTCCCGGGCGAGGCCGCGGTCGCCGAGGCCGCCCGCCGCTCGCTCGACGGCGAGGCGCGCGGGCCGTCCCGCCTCTGGCCCTTCCTCGGCCCCGCCTTCATCGCCGCCGTCGCCTACATCGACCCCGGCAACTTCGCGACCAACATCGCCGGCGGCGCCAAGTTCGGCTACCTGCTGCTCTGGGTGATCCTCTCGGCGAACCTGATCGCGATGGTCGTCCAGACCCAGTCGGCGAAGCTCGGCATAGCGACCGGGAAGAACCTCGCCGAGCTCTGCCGGGAGCGCTTCTCGCGGCGCACCTCGATCGGGCTCTGGATCCAGGCCGAGGTCGTGGCGATGGCGACCGACATCGCCGAGGTGGTCGGCGCCGCCCTCGGCCTCAACCTGCTCTTCGGCATCCCGCTCTTCCCGGCGGGGGTGCTCGCCGGCGCCGGCGCCTTCGCGATCCTCGCCCTCCAGCAGATGGGCTACCGCCGCCTGGAGGCGGCGATCACCGCGATGGTCGGCGTCGTCGTCGCCGCCTTCGCGATCGAGCTGATCACGGCCAAGCCCGACGGCGGCGAAGTGGCCAAGCATCTCTTCGTGCCGGGCTTCGCGGGAACCGAGAGCATCCTGCTCGCCACCGGGATCATCGGCGCGACGGTGATGCCGCACGTCGTCTACCTGCACTCGGCGCTGACCCAGAAGCGGATCGTCGGCCGCGACGACTCCGAGCGCCGCCGCATCCTCCGCTTCGAGAAGGTCGACATCGTGATCGCGATGTCGCTGGCGGGCCTGGTCAACCTCTCGATGATGATGATCGCCGCCGCCCTCTTCCATGAAAGCGGCCTCTTCGGGATCGACTCGATCGACGGCGCCTACGAGGGGCTGAAGTCGCTCGTCTCGGTCAACGCGGCGACGATCTTCGGCATCGCCCTGCTCGCCTCGGGCTTCGCCTCCTCCTCGGTGGGGACGATGGCCGGGCAGGTCGTGATGCAGGGCTTCATCCGCCGCCGCATCCCGATCTTCCTGCGGCGGGCGGTGACGCTCGCGCCCGCCCTCCTCGTGCTCGCCCTCGGCCTCGACCCGACCGACTCGCTGGTCGCCAGCCAGGTCGTGCTCTCCTTCGGCATCCCCTTCGCCCTGGTGCCGCTGCTGATCATCGCCTCCAAGCGCGACGTGATGGGGGCGATGGCCAACCCGCGCTGGCTCTCGGCCTTCGCCGGCCTGCTGGCGGCGATGATCATCGCCCTCAACGTCTTCCTGATCGAGCAGCTCTTCTTCGGCTGACGCGACCGCGCCCGGCCCCGGAATCGATGATCTAGGCTTCCGGCGATGCCGCTGGCCGAGGACTTCCAGCTCGTGCTCGACGCGATGCCGTCCGACTGGACGGACCTCGAGCTCGACCTGCGCATCGACGACGAGAGCCGCTACGTCGACAGCGCCGTCTGGCTGAGCCAGGTCAACGCCCAGCCCTACTCGGAGGCCGACTGGGACTGGCGCCTGCTCGTCGCCCACGGCTTCGGCCACGCGGCCGCCCCGGAGACCGTGCGGGGCGTGCTGGCCAAGCTCGACGCCGAGGGCGTCTCCGGTGAGCTGCAGGTGCGCGAGGTGCGCGAGGGCCGGGCCGAGGTCGTGCAGATGTGGGGGCGCCCGGAGAGCGTCCGCGAGGAGTTCCGCCGGCGCCGTTCGCTGTAGATGGGGGCCGGCGCGGAGGCGAGGGACTAGTGGCGCGGGTCGTCGCCGTCTCCGCCGACCTGATGCTGGGCAGCAGGGTCGACGGCGCGCTGAGCGCCGCCGGGCACGAGGTGGCGCTGTCGGCGTCGCTGGCCGAGGCCTCCCTGGAGGGTGCCGACCTGATCGTCGCCGACCTCGACGGCGAGAGCGCCGAGGCGCTGGCCGCGGCCGGGGTGCCGGTGCTCGGCTACTACTCGCACGTCGACGTGGAGACGCGGCGCGCGGCCGAGGCGGCGGGCGTCGACGCTGGTCGTGCCGCGCTCGCGGATGGCGCGCGAGCTGCCGGCCCTGGTCGAGGGGCTGCTGGAGGGCTGAGAACGGTTCCTCAGCCCGCCGGAGCCCCTCCCCGAGCAGCTCCCCGCTCGGCAGCAGGAACGCCTCATCGACCGCCGGCGGCTTCGCGAGCAGGCCGTGCCCGAGATCCCAGCGCGCCCAGGCGCGCAGGACCCGGAGGTCGAAGGCGGCGGGGCGCAGGTCGGGCCGCAGGACGCGCAGCTGCGCCGCCTGTTCGGCGCGGTCGAGGCCGGGAGAGGACGCGACCAGGTCCTCGAGGGCCTCTGCGGGGCGGTGGACCGCGAAGCGGTAGCCCCTCCTGGTCGCCCGGACCACCGAGTCCACCAGCTCGGACCTCCGGTCGATCGTCGAGCGTGAGGTAGCGAGCACCAGCTCGGGATAGGGCGGGGCGCCGTATTCGTCGACCTTGAAGACCCGGACCGGGATCCCGCGCAGCCGCAGGGCGACGCCCTCCGCGTTCCAGAAGCCGGTCGCGGCGTCGACCTTGCCCGCCGCGAGCGAGGCGACGGCGTTGAAGCCGATCGTCACCCGCTTCACCAGCGCCGGGTCGCCGCCGTCGGCGCTCACCTCGGAGTCGACGACCGCGTCGTCGGAGGGCAGGCCGGTGACGCCGGCGGTGCGGCCCTCGAGCTCACGCGGGCGCCGCACCGGCCCGTCGCCGGCGGCGATCACCGAGGCCAGTGGAGCGTTCACGATCGGCATCAGGCCGACGACGTCGAGGCCGCGCTCGCGGGCGATGCCGAGGTCGTGGATGTCGAGGATCGCGAAATCGACCCGCCCCGCCTCGAGCAGCTTCGGGGCGTCGCTGGATTCGCCCGGCTCGCGGATCGCCAGGTCGACCCCCTCCCCGCGATAGAGGCCCTGCGCCTTCGCCGCGTAGATGCCGGCATGGGCCGCGTTGGGCGTGAAATCGAGCACCAGCGTCGCGCCGTCAGGCGCGCCCGGTTCAGCGCCGCCTCCGCCGCAGCCGGCGCCGCCGGCGGCGAGCAGAGCGGCCGCCAGCAGCGCGGCAACTCGACTCATTCGGCGGGGAACCCTATTCGTTCGGGCAATCCGGTTAGACTGCCGCCGCTAGTCGGTCCCTACAGGATTTAGGAGGAGAGACGTGCAGGAACGAGGACTTTCGGCCTATCTCGCCGAGTTGATCGGCACATTCCTGCTGGTGTTCTTCATCACCAGTGTTGTCGTGCTGTTCGTGGCCACGGGAGACCAGGCACAGTTCGGCTCGGATTTCGCAGTAGTCGGTCTCGTCCACGCATTCCTGCTGTTCGGCCTGATCGTCATGTTCGGCGTGGTCAGCGGTGGGCACTTCAACCCGGCGGTGACGCTCGCGGCGGCGGCGATCAAGCGGATCGCCCCGATCGACGCGGCGATCTACATGCTCGCCCAGCTTTCGGGCGGCGTGCTCGGCGCCCTGCTCTGCAAGGGCCTGCTCCTCGACGAGGGGCGCGCCACGCACTACGGGGCGGCGGAAGTCAGCGGGCTCCTGGGCGGCAACTTCCAGGGCTCGATCGTCGAGGCGCTCGGCACCTTCTGTCTGGTGCTCGTGATCCTCGCCGCGGTCTTCTCCAAGAAGAGCTTCAAGGAGTGGGCGCCGCTGGCGATCGGCACGACGCTGGGCTTCATCGTCATGGTCGGCGGCCCGCTGACCGGCGGCTCCTTCAACCCGGCCCGCTGGTTCGGTCCGGCGCTGGTCGGCAACGAGTGGGGCGGCGTCTGGCCCTACCTGGTCGGCCCGATCGTCGGCTCGCTGCTGGCGGCGGCCGTCTTCAAGTTCGTGATCGAGGCCGGTGGCCCGGCCCCGACCGAGTCGCCGGAGCCGGTGAAATCCACCCCGAAGAAGCCGGAGCCAAGGAAGCCGGAGCCGCCGAAGCCGCAGGCCGGGCCGGCCTCCTAGTTTCGCCCCGCCCTCGCGCCGGGCGGGACCCGTCCGGCGCGATAGGCCGGCCCCGCACGGGGCCGGCCCTGTAATTTCCGCAGCGTGCGGCGGGTCACCTTCTCACGCAATTACACGCTTTCGCTTTCGCGGACCTGCCAGTGCTACTGCAAGTACTGCGCGTTCGCGACCCACCGGGCCCACATCCACGACCCGGAGGCGGTCGCCGCCAAGCTCGACGAGGCGGAGCGCCGCAACGCCAAGGAGCTGCTCGTCCTCACCGGCGAGCGGCCCGAGGTCAACCCGGAGGTGGCGCGGCGGCTGGCCGAGTGGGGGCACGAGGACTTCACCGCCTACGTGGTCTGGGCCTGCGAACGGGCGCTGGAGCGGGGGATCCTCCCGCACACAAACCTCGGTGTCCTGGGCCGCGAGGACCTGGCGCGGCTGCGCGAGGTGACCGCGTCCCAGGGCCTGATGCTCGAGTCGATCTCCGAGCGCCTGATGGACACCGTCCACGCCGGCTCGCCGACCAAGCACCCGGCGCGGCGCCTGGCGACGATCGAGGCCGCGGGGGAGATGAGGATCCCCTTCACCAGCGGCATCCTGGTCGGGATCGGCGAGACCGAGGAGGAGCGGGTCGCGTCGCTCGAAGCCCTGGCGGCGTCCCACGAGCGCCACGGCCACCTTCAGGAGGTCATCCTCCAGAACTTCGTCCCGCACCCGCGGTACTACGGCGCCGAGGTCGCCGACATCGCGGACTCCGCCGCGAGGGCGAGGTGGGCCGATCGGACCCCCTCCCTCGGAGCAACTGACTTGGACGCTCCTCCCTCGGGGGCCCGATCGACCCATCCCGGACTCGCCGCAGGATCCGCGGAGCGTGAGCTGGTGGAGGAGTCCGCAGAGCGGGAGCCGCCGGAAGGCGAGCTGCTGGAGTTCCCGAGCTGGGCGACGCCCGTCGACATCGACGAGATGAAGCGGCTGATCGGGGAGAGCAGGCGGCTGATGCCGGACGTGGGGATCCAGGTCCCGCCGAATCTCTCGGACTGGTGGGGGGAGCTGGTCGAGGCGGGAGCGACCGACCTCGGCGGCCTCTCCGCGAACGGCGACCACATCTCCCCCGAGCACGCCTTCCCCAGCCCGCACCAGGTCCGCAAGGAGCTGGCCCCCAAGGGCCAGGCGCTGACCGAGCGGCTCTGCGTCTACCCGCAGTACATGGACCCGGAGTGGATGGAGCAGGGCGTCCTCGACGTGATCAAGCTCAAGTACTGGAGCTTCATCCCGCGGCGGGGCTCCGGCCGCCGGGTCGAGGAGAGCCTCGACGGCGGCCTCGCCGAGCGGGCGATCGCCCGGGGCCGCGAGGGGGAGCGGCTGAGCGAGGACGAGCTGACGGCGCTCTTTGCCGAGACCCGGCCGACGGTGATCGAGGACATGCGGGCCGCAGCCGACGAGCTGCGCGCCGAGCTGGCCGGCGATCGGGTCACCTTCGTCGTCAACCGCAACATCAACTTCACCAACATCTGCGTGGTCGGCTGCGCCTTCTGCGGGTTCGGGCAGGGACGGCGCTCGCCCGACGCCTACGAGGTCAGCGAGGAGGACTTCGCCGACCGGATCCGCGACGCGGTCGATTTCGGCGCGACCGAGATCTGCATGCAGGGGGGGATCCACCCCGACCTGACCCTCGAGGAGTACGGGCGCTGGCTGCGGCTCGCCAAGCAGGTGGCGCCGCAGCTGCACCTGCACGCCTACTCGCCGATGGAGGTCCACTACATGTGCGAGCGCTCGGGCAAGGGGCCGGACGAGGTCTTCGAGTACCTGATCGAGTGCGGGCTCGGCTCGACCCCGGGCACCGCCGCCGAGGTGCTCGACGACGGCGTGCGCCAGCGGATCTCGCCCAACAAGCTCCCGGTCGAGCGCTGGGTCGAGATCATCGAGGCCTCGCACCGCGCCGGCCTGCGCTCGACCTCGACGGTGATGTTCGGCCACATCGAGGAACCGCGCGAGCTCGCCCGCCACATGCGGGTGGTGCGGGCGCTGCAGGAGCGGACCGGGGGGATAACCGAGTTCGTGCCGCTCAGCTTCATCCCCTTCAACACGATGCTGGGGCGGACCCACGGGATCGAGGAGATCGGCGCCGAGGAGAACCTCAAGCACACGGCCGCGTTCCGGCTGGCGCTCGGCCGGACGATCCCCAACCTGCAGGCGAGCTGGGTGAAGATGGGGCTCGGCGCCGCCACCGAGGCGCTGCGCTGGGGCGTCAACGACCTCGGCGGCACGCTGATGGAGGAGAACATCTCGCGGATGGCGGGCTCCCAGCACGGGGTGCGGCTCGAGCCGGAGCAGCTGATCGAGGCGGCGCGGGCGGCGGGTCGGGTGCCCGCCCAGCGCACGACGCTCTACGAGATCGTCGAGACCTACGAGCCCGCGACGGTCTAGCGGGCGGGGGATCCGAGGGGGCCGCTCGAGGCCCTGGCCGATCGGCCGCGTTCACAACGTCCGCGGGTGGGACGCCTAGCGGAAGAGGTCCTCGTCGCTAGCGGAAGAGGTCCTCGTCGCGGGGCCGGCGCAGGGCCGCGGCGCCGGGCCCGTCCCCGTCGGTGACGTGAGCGGCGAGGCCGCGGACGATCGCGACGGGCACGCCGCTCGCCTTGTCGCGCACGAGGTCGGCGGCCGCCGCCGCCTCGTCGGCGACTGCGATCATCGTCGCCTCGAGCTCGCGCCCGGCGGCGTCGGCGCGGCCGCGCCAATCCTCGAGCGGCGCCATGCCGGCGCAGCCGATCGCGACCTCGGCCTGGCCCAGCCGCCAGGCGCGGCCGAAGCTGTCGCTGATCACGACGCGCGATGGTGAGGGGAGGTTCGGGGCCCGGCTCGGCGGACGGGGAGTGTCCGGCGAGCCGGGCCCCGTCCTCCTCTCGACCGCCGCCGTGATTTCGCTCCGAAGCCGGCGGGCGGAGGCGTCGGGGTCCTCGGGCAGCAGGCAGACGGTGTGCGGGTCGGGCAGGTTGGAGGTGTCGATGCCGGCGTTGGCGCAGACGAAGCCGTGGTGGGTCTCGACGATCAGCACGCCGCCCTCCGCGCGCAGCACCTCGCGGCTCTCGGAGAGGATCAGCTCGACCAGCGCCGGGTCCTTGCCGAGCACCGCGGCCAGCTTGCGCGCCTCGGCGCCGGGGATCGCCGAGGACAGGCTGCGGACCCGGCCCTCGGCCTTGGAGACGATCTTCTGCGAGACGACGACGACGTCGCCGTCCTCCAGCTCGGCGGCGGCCGCGATCAGCTCGCCGAGGGCGGCGCCCTCCTCGACCTCGGGCAGGCCGGTGACCGGCAGGACGCCGACGGGCCCGGTCATATCCCCAGGGCGCCGGCGGTGCGCCGGGCGCCGCGGCCCGCCTCGACGGCGCCGGTCAGCGCGACCAGGTCGGCCGGCGTGTCCAGGTCGAGGGCCAGCGAGGCCACCTCCTCGACCGCGAAGGGGACGCCGGCCGCGCGCGCCGCGGCGACGTGGCGCTCGCAGCTGCCCTCGCCGAAGGCGGGCCGGATCGCGGTCGGTGGGGTGAGGACGAGGGCGTTGGTGCCCTCACCGTGGCGGTCGGGGACGATCGCGACATAGGGCTCGGGCAGGCCGGTCAGCAACCGGTCGAGCTCGCGCGGGTCGAGCAGCGGGCAGTCGCCGGGCAGCAGCGCGACGCAGCGGGCCCCCTCGACTTCGGCACGCGCGATCCCCGCCAGCACCGCCTCGACGTGCCCGTCGTCGGCCGGGTCGGAAACGACCTCCGCGGCGAACGAAGCGGCGATCTCCTGGGCGACCGGGTCGCCGCTGACGACGATCGTTCGCTCGATCGTGCGCGCCGCGGCGATCGCCTCGAGCACGTCCTCCAGCATCGCCGCGGCCAGGGCGGCGCGGCGCTTCGCGTCGATCCCCGCGCAGTCGCTGCTTGGCCTCGTGGAAGCGCTTCACCGGGACGATCGCGGTCCCCTTCACGGCGCCCTCAGTTCGCTGGCGTAGTCGAGCACGATGCGGGCCAGGCGCGCGCGCCCGGGTGCGCCCTCCATCAGCGTCGGCACGGCCAGGGTCGGGATCTCCTCCGGGGGCGGGTCGGGGTCGCCGGCGTCGACGACCATCGCCTCGGCGAGGCCCGCGTAGAGGGAGGCGACGCCGGCCGCGGTCGGGGGGCGGCCGACGGCGGCCATGAAGCGGTCGGTCGGGCCCTTGACGACCTGGCCGGCGACATAGGGGCTGACGGCGACGACCGGGGCGCCGGAGGCGGCGATCGCCTCGCGCACGCCGGGCACGGCGAGGATCGGGCCGATGCTGATCACCGGGTTGGAGGGCCCGATCACGATCGCCTCGGCCCGCGTCAGGGCCTCGACCACCTCGGCCGAGGCCTCCGCCTCGCCGATCCCCTCCAGCTCGATGCCGAGCACCTCCGGCTCGCCGCGGTCGACGATCAGGTACTCCTGCAGGCCGCGGGTGCCGGCGGCCGTCCGCACCCTGGTCCGCACCGGCGCGTCGCACATCGGCAGCACCGTCGCCCGCACCCCGAGGGCGCGGGCGATCTGGGCCTGGGCCTCGGTGGGCCTGCCGCCGGCCTCGATGAACTCGCGCCTGTAGAGGCAGGCGGCGAGGTCGCGATCGGAGAGCCCGAACCATTCCGGCGCCCCGAGCCGCTTCAGGCGCTCGAAGACGGTGAAGGTGTCGTCGCGGATGCCCCAGCCGCGCTCGGCGTCGATTTCGCCGCTCAGCCAGTAGGTGACGAGGTCGGGGTCGGGGGAGACGTGGACGCCGAGCGTTTCGACGTCGTCGCCGGTGTTGGCGATCACCGTCAGCTCGGCGCCGATCTCCTCCTGCATGCCGGCGCCGAGCTTGGCGCCGCCGGTGCCGCCGGCGAGCAGCGCTACCCGCATCTCCCTAGCCCCAGTGGTCGGCGTCCGGCAGCCCGGTGAGCCGGATGCCGGCGTGGGCCTTGTAGCGGACGTTGACCGAGATCAGCAGCGGCGTCAGCTGCTCGACGATGCGGGCCATCTCCAGCGGGCCGGCATTGACCGCCCGCAGCCCGGGGATCAGCTCGATCAGGGCGGCGACCCTGGCCTTGTCGGCCTTGCGGTCGCCGCAGACGAGCACGTCCTCGCCGAGCTCGGCGTCCGGATCGGCGAGGGTCGGGGCGCCGACCGTGTGCAGGGCGGCGACCACCGTGACGCCCTCGGGGACCATCTCCTGGGCCTGTTGGGCGGCCGATCCCTGCCAGACGCCGAGCGAGCGGGTCGCCTTGCCGCTGACGGCCGCGGCGAGCGGCACCGTGCAGTCGACGAGGATCTGACCGGGGCGCAGGGCCTCGCGAAGGTTGTTGAGGTTCTCGGACTGGGCGCGGAAGGGGACGGTGAGGAAGACGACCTCGGCGCGTCCGGCCGCCTCCTCGTTGAGGAGCCCCTCGACCTCGGCGCCGGGCACGTCCTCGCGGATCCTCGCGGCGGCCTCCTCGGCCCGCTCGGCCGAGCGCGAGCCGAGCACGATCGCGGCGCCCGCGCCGGCCCAGCGCCGGGCGAGGCCGGCGCCGAGGGCGCCGGTGCCGCCGATGATCGGGATCGGTTCGCTGGGGGCCACGCGCGCGCCAGTCTATGCTGCCCGCCAATGGGGCCCGCGGGAGAGACGGCATGAGGCTGGAGGGGCGCAAGGCGCTCGTCACCGGTGGCGCCGGCGGCATCGGCGCGGCGATCGCCGCGCGGCTCGCGGCCGAGGGCGCCGAGGTCTGGGTCGGCGACATCGACACCGAGGGCGCAGGGCGCGTCGCAGGCGAGATCTCGGGCCATGCGCTCGAGCTCGACGTGACCGACCTCGACTCCGCCCAGGCGGCGGTCGAGGCGATCGGCACCGCCGACATCCTCGTCAACAACGCCGGCACCGACGAGTTCGGGTTCTTCACCTACACGACCCCCGAGCAGTGGCAGAAGGTCCTCGCGATCAATCTGGGCGGCACGCTCAACTGCACGTTCGCGGCGCTCCCCGGGATGCAGAAGGCCGGCTACGGGCGGATCGTCAGCATCTCCTCGGAGGCGGGCCGGGTCGGCTCCAAGGGATCGGCCGTCTACTCGGCCGCCAAGGGCGGGATCGTCGCCTTCATGAAGGCGATCGCCCGCGAGAACGCGCGCTACGGGGTCACCGCCAACTCGATCGCCCCGGGGCCGATCGAGACGCCGCTCTTGATGGGCGCCAAGGAGTTCGGCGAGATCGGCGAGAAGGTGATCCAGACGATGAAGGACGCGACCCAGATCGGCCGCCTCGGCCAGCCCGAGGAGGTTGCCGCCGCGGTCGCCTTCCTCGCCTCCGATGACGCCACCTATGTGACCGGCGAGACCCTCGGGGTCAGCGGCGGCCTCGGCATGGTCTGATGGCCCGTGCGCGGCTGATGGGAGCGGCGTGACGGCCTGCGCCGGGATGGTGGGAGCGGCGTGACGGCCTGCGCCGGGATGGTGGGAGCGGCGTGACGGCCTGCGCCGGGCTGATGGGCTCGGCATGACGGAGCGGCTCGGGCCGATCGGGGCGTCCTTCGGCGAGCGAGGCGACCCCGTTGCCGCGGGCCCCTCGGTGGGCGCCGAGCGCAGCGACGACTTCGAGGTCGAGGGCCCGCTGCTCACCGACGTCGGCGGCACGATCGGCTCCAGCGTGCTCTCGACACCCGGGATGATCGCGATGATGGAGCGCTGTTCGGCCGTCCTCGCCTTCGCAAGCCTGCCCGAGGGCAGCGCCACCGTCGGCTTCGAGGTCTGCGTCAAGCATGTCGCCGCGGCGCTGGAGGGATCCACCTGCCGCGTCCGATCGACCCTGCGCGAGGTGGTCGACGGCCGCAAGCTTCGCTTCGAGGTCGAGGTCACGGAGGGCGAGGGCGAGGACGTTCGCACGATCGGCGTCGGCACCCACGAGCGCCGCGTGATCCAGGTCGGCCAGCTCAGCTAGCCCAGGAGGGGAGAGTCTGAGCGTTCTGCTGACTTGACTACCCCATGGGGTCGTCAAGTCAGCAGAACGCCAATGAGGTCTGGGCTCTGGCGGCGAGTCAACACGGTGTTGTCGCCCGCCGCCAGTTGCTCGGCCTTGGACTCAGCGCGCGGGCGATCCAGCACCGGTTGTCGCGGGGGAGACTTCACAGCGTCGAACGAGGTGTCTACGTCGTGGGGCGGCCCGCGCTGACCCGGCGCGGCCGGTGGATGGCGGCCGTGCTGGGCTGCGGACCGGGCGCCGCTCTGAGCCATCGCAGCGCCGCCGCCCTCTTCGGGATCGATCTGGGAAGGGAGGGCGTCGGCCTGCCGATCGAGGTCTCGATCCCGGTCCCGTCGGATCGTCGCAGGCCCGGAGTGCTCGTGTACCGGCGCCCATCGCTGCGATCGGCCGACCTGACCACGCGCGACGGGATCCCGTTGACCAACCCGGTCGTCACTCTCATCGACCTGGCGTGGCTGTTGAGTTCGCACGCCCTGGAGAGGGCTGTGAACGAGGCCGACAAGCTCGGACTCGTCGACGAGGAAACCCTGCGCGAGGAGCTCGACCGCCATGCCGGGCGCCGGGGGGTGGCGGCGCTGAGGAGGCTGCTCGGCGACAGGGCCTTCCGGCTCACGGATTCCGAGCTCGAGCGGCGGTTCCTGCGGCTCGTGAACCAGGCGGGGTTGCCGGTGCCGATCACCGGGGCGCGCCTCAATGGATACCGGGTCGACTTCCACTGGCCCGACCGCGGCCTGGTGGTCGAGACGGATGGACTGCGCTACCACCGGACCGCCACGCAGCAGGCTCGGGACCGGGAGCGCGACCAGGCCCACGCCGCTGCCGGGCTGACGACGCTGAGGTTCACGCATGCACAGGTCCGGAACGAGCCGGATCGGGTGGCGAGGACCCTGAGGGCGGTCCTCGATCGGCTCGCCTGAAGTCGGCACGAGGCCGGCGAATCACGGTGCCGCCTAAGCTGCCATCGATGGCCGCGCTGCCCCAGTCCGTGCGCATCCGCGAGGTCGGCCCCCGCGACGGCTTCCAGAACGAGCCGGAGACGATCGCGACCGCCGACAAGGTGCGGCTGATCGACATGCTGTCGGCGACCGGCGTGCCGCGGCTCGAGGTGACCTCGTTCGTGCGCCCGGACGTGATCCCGCAGCTCGCCGACGCCGAGCAGGTGCTGGCGGCGGTCGAGCGCCGCGACGGGGTCGCGTTCTCGGTGCTCATCCCCAACGAGCGCGGGCTCGAGCGGGCGCTGGGGATGCGCGAGCGCTTCGACGAGATCAACGTCTTCCTCTCCGCCTCCGAGACCCACAACCGCAAGAACGTCAACCGCTCGATCGAGGAGTCGCTCTCCGGGCTGGAGCGGACGATCGCGACCGCCCGCGAGGCGGGGCTGCGCTGCGAGGGGGTGATCTCGGTCTCCTTCGGCTGCCCCTACGAGGGCGAGGTGCCCGAGGACCGGGTCTTCGCGATCGCCGAGCGCCTCGCCGCCGCCGGCTGCGCGGAGATCGGCTTCGGCGACACCACGGGGATGGCCAACCCGCGCCAGGTCCGGGGATTCTTCGACGCCGCCCGCGAGCGGCTCGCCGACGTCGAGCTCACCGCCCATTTCCACAACACCCGCGGCCAGGGCCTGGCCAACGCGCTCGCCGCCCTCGAGGCCGGCGTCGACTCCTTCGAGGCCAGCTTCGGCGAGCTGGGCGGCTGCCCGGTGCCGCCGGGCGCGACCGGCAACGTCTCCAGCGAGGATCTGGTCTCGATGCTGCATGAGATGGGGTCGAGACCGGGATCGACCTGCCGCGCCTGGTCGAGGCCTCGCGCGCCGCGCAGGAGGTGCTCGGCCGCCCGCTCGGGGCGCACGTGCTGCGCGCCGGTCCCGTCGATTGGCACCGCGCCGAATAGGCTCTCGCCCGTGCAAGGACAGCGGTCCAATGGGTGACTTCGGCGAGGCCCTCGAGGCCGCCCTCGCCGGCGGCCCGCAGCGCCACCACGAGAAGACCGCCGACCAGGGAAAGCTGCCGGTCCGCGAGCGGGTCGCGCGCCTGGTCGACGACGGCTCCTTCGCCGAGGAGGGGCTGCTCGCCAACTGGGACGAGGAGGGGCTCGGCGCCGACGGCGTCGTCACCGGCATGGCGACGATCGACGGCCGCGCCGTCGCCCTGATGGCGAACGACCCGACCGTCAAGGCGGGCTCCTGGGGCCCGAAGACGGTGGAGAAGATCCTCCGCATCCAGGAGCGGGCGCTGGCCCATCAGGTGCCGATGGTCTACCTGGTCGACTCGGCCGGGGCGCGGATCACCGACCAGGTGCAGATGTTCCCCGGCCGCCGCGGCGCCGGCCACATCTTCCACAACGAGGTGCGGCTCTCCGGCCAGGTGCCGCAGGTCTGCATCCTGTTCGGGCCGAGCGCCGCCGGCGGCGCCTACATCCCGGCCTTCTGCGACGTCGTGATCATGCGCGAGGGCAACGCCTCGATGTACCTGGGGTCGCCGCGGATGGCGGAGATGGTGATCGGCGAGAAGGTGACGCTGGAGGAGATGGGCGGGGCGAAGATGCACACCGGCGTCTCCGGCTGTGGCCACTTCCTGGTCGCCAGCGACGAGGAGGGGATCGACCTCGCCAGGCGCTACCTGTCCTACATGCCCGGCAACTGGCGCGAGCAGGCGCCCGCCGCGGAGCCGGCGGAGCCGGCCTCGGAGCGGCCGATCGCGGAGATCGTCCCCGCCGACGAGAACCGCCCCTTCGACATGCAGGAGCTGCTCGACTCGCTGCTCGACGCCGACAGCTTCCTGCCCGTCCACCGGCGCTGGGCGAAGGAGCTGATCGTCGGCTACGGGCGGCTGGACGGCCACCCGATCGGCGTCGTCGCCAGCCAGCCCAAGCACACCGGCGGCGTGCTCTTCGTCGATTCCGCCGACAAGGCGGCCCGCTTCATCCAGACCTGCAACGCCTTCAACCTGCCGCTGCTCTTCCTCGCCGACGTGCCCGGCTTCATGATCGGCACCGCGGTCGAGCGCCAGGGGATCATCCGCCACGGGGCGAAGATGATCAGCGCCGTCTCGGAGGCGACGGTGCCGAAGATCTCGGTGGTCGTCCGCAAGGCCTACGGCGCCGGGCTCTACGCGATGGCGGGGCCGGCCTTCGAGCCCGACTGCTGCATCGCCCTGCCCAGCGCCTCGATCGCGGTGATGGGCCCGCAGGCCGCCGTCAACGCCGTCTTCTACAACCAGATCCAGGCGATCGAGGACGAGGCGGAGCGCGAGGCCTTCGTCGCGGAGAAGCGCGAGGAGTACGCGACCGACATCGACATCCTCCACCTCGCCTCCGAGCTGGTCGTCGACGCGGTGGTCGAGCCGGCCGACCTGCGCGCCGACCTGATCCGCCGCTTCGGGCACGCGGCGAGCAAGGACCGCTCCTTCGCGGAGCGCCGCAACCCGATCACTCCCGCCTGAGCGCGAAATAGGCTGGTCGCGATGGAGAGCCGCCCGGCGATAGCGGTAGAGGAGCTCAGGGTGAGCCGCGGCGGCAGGGAGGTGCTCCCGGGCATCTCCTTCGAGGTTCCGGCGGGGCGGATCACGGGGCTGCTCGGGCCGAGCGGCTGCGGCAAGTCGACCCTGATGCGGGCGATCGTCGGCGTGCAGATCGTCGAGGCGGGGCGGGCCGAGGTGCTGGGGGAGGCGGCGGGCTCGCCGAACCTGCGCCGCCGGGTCGGCTACGTCACCCAGGCGCCCTCGGTCTACGGCGACCTCAGCGTCCGCGAGAACCTCGAGTTCTTCGCCCGTGTGCTCGGCCTGCCGGGCGAGCGGGTCGACGAGGTGATCGCCACGGTCTCCCTGGAGGAGAGCGTCGAGCGCGAGGCGCGCAACCTCTCCGGGGGCCAGCGCTCGCGGGTCTCGCTGGCGAGCGCGCTGCTCGGCGAGCCCGAGCTGCTGGTGCTCGACGAGCCGACCGTCGGACTCGACCCGGTGCTGCGGCGGGAGCTCTGGGGGACCTTCTCGGCGCTCGCCGCGCGCGGCACGACGCTGCTCGTCTCCAGCCACGTGATGGACGAGGCCGAGCGCTGCGACGAGCTGCTGCTGATGCGCGACGGCGCCCTGCTCGCCACCGAGACCCCGGACGGCCTGCGGGCGCGCACCGGCAAGCACTCGATGGACGATGCCTTCCTCGCCCTGATCGAAGCCGGCGGCGGCGAGGGGAGCGGCCCGTGAGCCCGCGGATCACCTCCGCGGTGGCGGTCCGCGTCCTGCGCCAGCTGCGCCGCGACCCGCGCACGATCGCCCTGCTCCTGGTCGTTCCGCCGCTGCTGCTGACGATCCTCAAGTACGCCTTCGACTCGAACCCGGGCTCCTTCCAGCAGATCGGCGGGCCGCTGGTCGGCCTCTTCCCCTTCATCACGATGTTCCTGGTCACCTCGATCACGATGCTGCGCGAGCGCACCACCGGGACCCTGGAGAGGTTGATGACGATGCCGCTGGCGAAGCTCGACCTGCTGCTCGGCTACGGGCTCGCCTTCGCCGCCGTCGCCGCCGTGCAGGCGGCGATCACGGCGGCGATCGCCTTCGGCCCGCTCGACCTCCACACCGCTGGCTCGCCCGTCCTGGTCGGCCTGCTTGCGATCGCCAACGCGCTGCTCGGGATGGCGCTCGGCCTGCTGGTCAGCGCCTTCGCCCAGACCGAGTTCCAGGCGGTCCAGTTCATGCCCGCCTTCGTCTTCCCGCAGCTGCTCCTCTGCGGGCTCTTCGTGCCGCGCGACGAGATGGCGCCGCTGCTCGACTGGATCTCCTACGCGCTGCCGCTGACGTACGCCTTCGACGCCCTGCAGCGGGTGACCGTCGACGGCTCGCTCGGCTCCGCGGGCGCGGTCGACGTCGCCGTCACGGTGGGGGCGACGCTGGCGGCGCTCGCCCTCGGCGCCGTCACCCTGAGGCGCCGGACTCCCTAGCGGCTCAGGCCTCGGCGCTCAGCCCCGCAGCCATCTCGACGAAGTAGTCGAGCGCCGCAGGATTGGCGAGCGAGTCGCGGCTGGCCGCCCTCTCGGCCGGGGTGCCCATCAGGATTCGCTTGACCGGCACCTCGAGCGCCTTGCCGCTCAGGGTGCGGGGCACCTCGGCGATCTGGAAGACCTCGTCCGGGACATGGCGGGGGGAGCACTGCTCGCGCACCCGCCGCACGAGCTCCCCGCGCAGCTCGTCGTCGAGCTCGGCGCCCTCGCGGAGGACGACGAACAGCGGCATCCAGCCCTCCGTCCCCGGCCGCGGGACGTCGACGACGAGCGCGTCGAGGATCTCCTCGACGCCGAGCACCGCGCGGTAGATCTCGCTCGTTCCCATGCGGACGCCGGAGCGGTTGATGGTCGAGTCCGAGCGCCCGTAGATGATCGCCGTGCCGCGCTCGGTGATCTCGATCCAGTCGCCGTGGCGCCAGACCCCGGGGTAGTGCTCGAAGTAGCTCGCCCGGTAGCGGCTGCCGTCCTCGTCGCCCCAGAAGCGGACCGGCATCGAGGGCATCGGCTCGGTGACCACAAGCTCGCCGACCTCGCCGACCAGCGCCTTGCCGTCCTCGTCCCAGGCCTCGACCGCGGCGCCCAGCGCCCGCCCCTGCAGCTCGCCGCGGTAGACGGGCAGCAGCACGACGCCGCCGACGAAGGCGGTGCAGAGGTCGGTGCCGCCGCTGGTCGAGAACAGCCAGGTGTCGTCGCCGAGATGCTCGTAGACCCAGTCGAAGCCCTCCGGCGCGAGCGGGCTGCCGGTCGAGCCGACCGCCCTCAGGCGGCTCAGGTCGCGCCCGGCGCCAGGCTCCAGGCCGGCCTTCATGCAGGCGGCGATGTAGGAGGCGCTGGTCCCGAACATGGTGACGCCGGCCCGTGCGGCCAGGTCCCAGAGCACGCCCATGTCGGGATGGCCGGGGCTGCCGTCGTAGAGGACGATCGCGGCGCGGGTGAGCAGCCCGGAGACGAGGAAGTTCCACATCATCCAGCCGGTCGTCGTGAACCAGAAGAGGCGGTCTCCGGGATGCGCGTCGACGTGCAGGTTGAGCTTCTTCAAATGCTCGAGCAGGATGCCGCCCTGCCCCTGGACGATCGCCTTCGGCAGGCCCGTGGTGCCCGACGAGTAGAGGACCCAGAGCGGGTGGTCGAAGGGGACGCGCTCGAAGGCGAGGTCGGCGCCCGCGCCGGCGTCGAGCAGCTCGCTCCAGGTCGTCGCGTCGCGCAGGCCGGAGAGGTCGGGCTCGGGGTCGAGGTAGGGGAGGACGACCGTGCGCTCGAGGCTCGGCATCTCCCCCTGCAGCTCGGCCAGCACCTCGCGCCGGTCGAAGCGCCTGCCGCCGTAGGAGTAGCCGTCGATCGCGAAGAGGACCTTGGGCTCGATCTGGGCGAAGCGGTCGACGACGCTGGCGGGGCCGAAGTCGGGTGAGCAGCTCGACCAGACCGCGCCGAGGGCGGCGGTGGCGAGGAAGGCGACGATCGCCTCGGGGATGTTCGGCATGTAGGCGACGACCCGGTCGCCGGGGCCGACGCCGAGCTCGCGCAGGCCGCCCGCGACCGCGGCGACCTGGGAGCGCAGCTCTCCCCAGCTCAGCTCGTCGAGGTCGCGTAGCTCGGAGGCGTGCAGGATCGCCGGCTCGTCGTCGTCCCTGCCGGCGAAGACGTGCTCCGCGTAGTTGAGGCGGGTACCCGGGAACCACTCCGCCCCGGGCATCTCATGGCGGGCGAGGACGGGGTCGGGCTCACCGTCGGCGCGCACCCCGAAGTGGTCCCAGATCGAGGCCCAGAAGCCCTCGAGGTCGTCGACCGACCAGCGCCACAGCTCCTCGTAGGAGTCGAAGCGGCGGCCGCGCTCGCGCTCGAGCCAGCCCATGTACTCGGCGAGGCGCGATCCCTCGACCAGCTCGGCGGAGGGCTGCCAGAGCTTTTCCGGCGCCCCGGCGGCCATCTAGGAGGAGGCGGCTACGGCGCTCGCCTTCGCCTGCTCTCGCTCCAGGTCGTGCGGGTCGTGGGCGCAGATCAGCGTCACCTCGTCGCCGTGCCTCGACGCCAGCTCGCGGAGGCGCTCGAGGTTCGACCGGCGGGCGCCGTTGTCGCTCGCCATCACGTTCTGGAAGACGCGCAGCACCGGCGGGCACGACGGGGGAGTCTCGACCTGGCAGTGGTGGAAGTAGGCGTCGCCGCAGTGCAGCAGCCAGCCGTCCGGCGTCTTCAGCGCCACCCCGGTGTGGCCGCGCGAGTGGCCGAGCAGGGGGACGAGCAGGACCTCGGCGTCGAGGCCGGGCAGGATGCGCACGCTCTCGAAGCCGAGCCAGTCGTCGCCGCCCTCGGCAGGGTGGGAGACCCAGCGGGGGCCGTGGTCCCAGTTGGCGCCGCCGATGTAGCGCATGCGCTCGTCGAGCTTCGGGTGGAGCCCGGCGTCGAGCTCCGGCGCCAGCACGTGGACCTCGGCCTCGGGAAAGTCCGGCAGGCCGCCCGCGTGGTCGAGGTCGAGGTGGGTGACGGCGATGTGGCGGACGTCAGAGGCCGAGAAGCCGAGCGCCTCGAGCTGCCTCAGCGCCGTCGTCTCGGCCTTGGGGCGGGGCGCCATCATCGCCCGGAAGGCCGTGCCGAGGCGGGCCGGGTTGCGCGCGTCCTCGAGGCCGAATCCGGTCTCGACGAGGATCAGTCCGCCGTCGGACTCGATCGCGAGGCAATGGCAGATCGAGAGGCTCCGCTCGAGCAGCCCGCCGTCGCCGTTGATCAGGCGCCGCCCGTGGGGGCAGAGCGACCCGCAGTTGAGGTGGTGGACCCTCATCCCGCCGGCCAGTCTAGTGCCGAGCGCCCGTCGCGCGCTCTATCGTTGGCGCCGCGCCGGAGTGGCGGAACTGGCATACGCGATCGGCTCAAAATCGATTGCCCTTACGGGCTTGTGGGTTCGAGTCCCACCTCCGGCATCGAAGCGAGTCGCGTCGGTCGGTCATATTGCGACCAACGCGACTACGGCGCGGACGGGGGGGACCAACGCGACTACGGGGCGGACCGGGGGAGACCGACGCGACTACGGCGCGGCCAGCGGTCAGGCGGGCTGGGGTGCGCCGTTCTCGGGCGGGGCGCCGGCGCCGTAGTCTTCGCCGGCGCCGATCGGCCGCTCCTCCTCGACGTGCCATTCCTGGTTGAAGGCGTGGAGCGCGGCGGCAATGACGATGATCTGCAGGAGGGCGAGGACGACGACGAAGAGCCCGATCAGCGTGACCGGCAGCAGGCCGTCTTCGAAGCCGGCCTTGTCGCGGGCGAACCAGCTGTTGGCGCCGACCGCGCAGAAGATCGCGAGGATCATCGAGAGCGCGGCCGCCACGGGCAGGATGCCGCGATTCCAGCGGGCGACGAGGAAGGCGAAGAACCCGTAGAGAAGTCCGTAGCCCAGGGTGACGATCGCCATGCCGGTGCCGCCGGAAATCAGCGAGAAGCCGGAGACCGCGATGATCACCGCGATGATCGAGGTTGCCGCGAGCAGCAGGACCAACACGACTTTGGTCGTGACCGACTCCGCTTTCTCCCGGTTTGGGCGCCAGAGCTCGTAGCCCGGCCTCACCTCTCCCACGCTCACGCCGACGATCATAGAATCTAGGAGCGACGACGCGGCATTTTCCGCGCGTTAAGCCCGGCCTCGGGGGTTGAGCCCCGTTCCCGGGTGCTCACGCGGGCGTGGCGGAATTGGCATACGCGCCAGGTTTAGGTCCTGGTGGGCTTCGGCCCGTGGGGGTTCAAATCCCTCCGCCCGCATCCGGCCAAAGCGGTGAATCGATCATCTAGCATGGCCCGCTTCGGGGCAGTGGCCCAACTGGCTAAGGCACCGGTCTCCAAAACCGGCGATTCCAGGTTCGAGTCCTGGCTGCCCCGCTGACCCAACCCGCTGGCCGGTCCGGCCGCCGCCGTTCTCGCCTCGCAGCCGGGCGCAGGCGAGGGCGGCCAACAAAAGCTCTAGAAGTTTTGACCGGTCTACCAAACTGCTGTAGCTTGGCTCCCTTGATGTCGCGATGTCTCGTCCTCCTCCTTGCTCTCATCGCGTCCGTCGTGCTGTTGATTCCCGCGACCAGCTCGGCCACCTCCATCCCCGGGCCGAACGGGAAGATCGCCTTCACCAGCGGGCGGCCGTCCACAGGGGTCCCGGCTCCCAATACGGGAGACCAAGGCTCGAGGATCTACGTTGCCGACTACCCGTCCGGGCACGGCGGTCCAGGTGACGACGCTGCCGGCCGGGGAAAAAGTGCGGCACCGCCAACCGAACTGGTCGCCCGACCACACCCGGATCGCCTACGCCGCCGGGCAGCGTTCCGCCGGCACCAGCTACGCCATCTGGATCCTGGACCTGCGGGACGGCAGCCAGACCCAGTTCGTTCCCGCGGCCGAAAGCCAGGACCGCCCGTCTTGGTCGCCCGACGGCACCGAGATCGCCTACGGCGCGAAAGGCGACCTCTGGATCGAAGGGCGTCGCGCCGGGCCCGGAAGCGGTCCAGCTCACGAACACGGCAGCCGCGAAAGAGGAACGGCCCGTCTGGAGCCCCGACGGCAACACCCTCTACTACAACCGGGAAGCGATTCGCCCCGGCATTACAGAGTGGGACCTCTACAAGACAGCCCCGTCACCCCGGGCGGCGGGGTGCAGACGATACTCGCCACCGAAGAAGTCGACGAGTGGCAGCCCTCGCTCTCCCCCGACGGCAAAACCCTCTGCTACACGCGCGGCCCGCATGAGCTCCGCAGCCGATATTGCGCATCTGGTCAACGTCAACGGCGGCCTGGTCACGCCCTTCGCCACCTCCTCCACGGGCAACATCAACTGCGTCTGGGCGCCCGACGGGACCGAGATCATCTACACCCTCGGGCGTCTTCTGCGCGGGGAGATCTCGCAAGCCGCAAGACCTGAACGGAATGTCGAACCCGGCCTGCCGGCGAGCTAGAAGGTCGCCGAACATTTCGACGGCAACACAGACTGGGCGACGAACTTCCCCCCGGCCTGCGACGACCACAATTTCGCCATCGACGTCAACCAGTTCGTCACGGTCCCCCTGTCCTGCACCGACCCCGACTACGGATTGGGCGCCGACCCGCCGACCCCGGAACCGGTCGACGAGAGCTACCTCGAAATAGTCAACCCGCCGTCGCACGGGACGCTGGGCGGCATCTGCAACGACGAGCAGGTCATCTATACGCCCGAACAAAGACTTCCGCGGCACCGAGACCTTCACCTACCTCGGCACGGACAGCACCTCGAACACGGACTCGGCGCCGGCGACGGTGACGATCCAGGTCGGCGCCGAGAACGGCAGCGGCGGCGACAGGACGAAGCCGGTGATCTCCGCCCTGCGGGTCTCGGCGAAGCGCTGGCGGCTCGGCAACAGGCTGGCGAGCATCTCCGTGCTGCCGCTGGGGACGACGATCTCCTTCCGCCTCTCCGAGGCGGCGAGGACGACCCTCACCTTCCAGCGCGCCAGGCCCGGCCGCCGGGTGGGCGGCAAGTGCGTCAAGCCGACGTCCGCCAACAGGGGCAAGCGCCGCTGCGCCCGCTTCGTCGGCGCCGGCTCGCTCTCCGGCCTGAACGGGAAGCAGGGCCGCAACAGGGTCCGCTTCCAGGGCCGGCTCAATCGCCGTAAGAAGCTGCGCCGAGGGCGCTACCGGATCGTCGCCCGTGCCCGGGACGCCGCCGGCAACCGCTCCAAGCCCCGCACCGGGCCCACCTTCACGATCGCCAGGTAGCCGAAATGACTCGAAAGGAACTCCGGATGTCGAAACCCAGGACCCGATTTGCCGCCCCGGCTCTCTGCGCCGCCCTCGGCCTGCTCCTGCTGATGCCCGCCACCGGCCAGGGCGCGGTCGATTTCGGCAGCCGGCTCAAAAACGAGCCGACCGAGACCACCTGCGAGCCGTACGGGACCTGCACGATCGTCTCCTACATCCACCCGAGCGACCCCGAAGGCGACCCCTATTCGGGCGGCGCGCCGGTCTCCGGTGTGATCACGCGGTTCCGGGTCAGGGCCTACGCGGTCGACGTCCCGGGCCAGATCACCTTCCGGGTCGCCGACATCAACCTTCCGGACCCCAACAACAACAGCAGCGCCCTGGCGACCGCCGCGGGGACAGGGCCGACGATCACGATCCAGCCCAGCGAAGCGTTCGAAACGCCGATCACGGAGACCCCCGGCCGGTTGCCGGTGAAACAGGGCCAGCACCTGGCGATCGACACGACCGCCTCGATCGGCGCCGACTACAACAGCAACGGCAGCAAGTTCAGCTACGTGTACTCGCCGCCGCTGGTCGACGGCTCCGGGGCGCGCGGCTCCAACGACTCGACCAACGAGCTGCTGGTCGCGGCCTCGATCGAGCCCGACGCCGACGGCGACGGGTTCGGCGACGAGACCCAGGACCAGTGCCCGCGCCAGGCCTCGACCCAGGGCGCCTGCGACGACGTGCAGCCGCGGGTGCAGGGCTTCGCGGTCCTCGCCAACGGCAAGCGGGTCAAATACTTCCTCACCGAGGCGGCGACGGTCAGCTTCAAGCTGGAGAGGAAGACCCTGGGCAGGCGGGTCGGAAAGCGCTGCGTGCGCCAGACCCGGAAGAACCGCAAGAAGCGGCGCTGCGCCCGCTTCAAGCGGGTCGGCGCTGTCTTCTCGGGCCCCGACGGGCCCGGCGCCCACCGCATCGTCCTGCCCAACGGGCGCAAGCTGAAGCCGGGCCGTTACCGGCTGACGGTGACCGCGCGCGACGCCGCCGGCAACGAGAGCTCCAAGTCGACGGTCTTCGTGGTCAAGAAGAAGCGGAAGAAACGGCGCTAAGCGGCGGACGGGAATCGAACCCGCGTCATCAGCTTGGAAGGCTGAGGCTCTACCGTTGAGCTACCGCCGCGGGGACGCCTAAAGGTACTGTCCGGCGGTGTCGCCCGGGTGGCGGGCGATCGGGGGGTCGATCAGGGGAAGTGCGAGCAGGCCGAGCCGTCGCGCCCGGCGAGGTCTTCCTTGGTCAGGCAGTTGGCGTAGTGCAGCTCGCTGCCGATCCAGGCCATGAGCAGCAGGCCGACGACGACGACCAAGGCGAGCACGGCGGCCACCAACCGCGTCGTCGATGCGATTACGTCCATTTTCATCCCTCGACCGTAGCCGATCGTGGCGGAGGCTCCCCGGGCACGGCCTCGGGCACGGCCTCGGCCGACGGGCTCCTGTGGCGGCGGTACATCTCGGTCACCCATTCGCCGCCGGGGCGCTGGGCGAGGGGGTCGAGGAACTCACGCGCCGACGGCGGCGGGTCGGTCACCGACGGATAGGGGAACTCGGGGGGCCGGGCCATCGGGTAGAAGAGGGCCGCCGCCGTCAGGTCGGCGACCGAGAAGGAGTCGCCGACGAGGTAGCCGCTCGGCCCGATCTCCTGCTCCAGCCGGTCCATCGCCGCCACGGTCTTCTCGCGGCTCGCGGCCGCCGCCGTCGCGTTGATCTCCATCGCCCGCCGCATCCCCACGCGCAGGGCCGGGTAGGCGGCGCGGATCAGCGCTCGGGCCGGGAGCCGCTGGCCGTTGGTGAAGAGCGGAACAGCTAGATCGGGGTGGGGGAGCAGCTCCTGATAGAGCGCGCGGCGGATGTGGGGCCCAAGCTCCTCGTCGAAGAACTCCTCGAGCTCGAGGGCGCGGCGCCGCTGCGCCTCATCGCTCGGATACAGCGGCTGCCGCGGCCAGCGCTGCTCGATCGCGGCGATGATCCGGGTCGAGTCGCCGATCGAGCGGCCGTCCAAGGTGAGCACCGGAGTCGTCGGCCTGCCGCCGGTGAGGCGCCTGGCCTTGAACCGGTGCAGGGCCGGAAGCAGCGAGCGCCGGACGTGGGGGACGCGCTTGTGGTCGAGCGCCCACCGCACCTTCTCGTTGTAGTGGGAGATCTGGAGCTGCCACAGCACCGGACCGCTCTCGGCACTTCCTCGGGTGGCGACCATCGAGTTCTTATACACCCTCGATCGTCGCCCGCCCAAGGTCGTCCCCCCGCCCGCGGGTTGAGTCAGCCGGCTCGTCGCCCCCGGACGAATGGTCCCCGTCAATGTCAGATAGCTGACAGGCGGTTGCTCCAGCCCGGAGAAGCTGATAACACGATTGGATGGGGGAGATGGCGACGTGGGTGGAACGGCGAAGCCGTCCGCTCCGGCCACAGGGCGAGGCCGGTGCTGCTTGCGGCGCTGATCGCGCTGGCGATCTGCGTGGCACCGCCACCTGCCTCGGCGGCCACCACGAACCCCGGTGAGCTCTACGCCTTCGGCTACAACTACTTTGGCCAGCTGGGCAGCGCCACCAACAACGGCACCAACAACCCCAACCCGATCCCGGCCCTGGTCACCCTGCCGGGGGCGAGCGGCCCGGTGACCCAGCTCGCCGCCGGTGACGAGCACAGCCTGGCGCTGACCTCGAGCGGGCAGCTCTACGCCTTCGGCTACAACCACTACGGCGAGCTGGGCAGCGCCACCAACAACGGCACCGGCAACCCGAACCCGACCCCGGCGCTGGTCTCCCTGCCGGGGGCGAGCGGCCCGGTGACCCAGATCGCCGCCGGCGGTGATCACAGCCTGGCGCTTACCTCGAGCGGTCAGCTCTACGCCTTCGGCTACAACTACTACGGCGAGCTGGGCAGCGCCACCAACAGCGGCACCGCCAACCCGAACCCGACCCCGGCCCCGGTCACCCTGCCAGGGGCGAGCGGCCCGGTGACCCAGATCGCCGCCGGTGTCTACCACAGCCTGGCGCTGACCTCGAGCGGGCAGCTCTACGCCTTCGGCGACAACAGCTATGGCCAGCTGGGCAGCGCCACCAACAACAGCACCAACAACCCGAACCCGACCCCGGCCCTGGTGCCCCTGCCGGGGGCGAGCGGCCCGGTGACCCAGCTCGCCGCCGGCTACCGCACAGCCTGGCGCTGACCTCCAGCGGCCAGCTCTACGCCTTCGGTGAAAACGTCTACGGCCAGCTGGGCAGCGCCACCAACAACGGCACCACAAACCCGAACCCGACCCCGGCCCTGGTCGCCCTGCCGGGGGCTGGCGGATCGGTGACCCAGCTCGCCGCCGGTGATGAACACAGCCTGGCGCTGACCTCGAGCGGGCAACTCTACGCCTTCGGCTACAACTACTACGGCCAGCTGGGCAGCGCCACCAACAACGGCACCAACAACCCGACCCCGACCCCGACCCTGGTCACCCTGCCGGGGGCGAGCGGCCCGCTGACCCAGATCGCCGCCGGCTACGGACACAGCCTGGCGCTGACCTCAAGTGGGCAGCTCTACGCCTTCGGCGAGAACTTCTACGGCGAGCTGGGCAGCGCCACCAACAACGGCACCAGCAACCCGAACCCGACCCCGGCCCTGGTCGACCTGGGGGCGGGGACGACGGTCGACACGATGGTGTCCGGCCCATCGGCCGAACACACGCTGGTGGTGATCGCCAACCTCGCGGTTACAAGCAACTCGCTGCCGGGCGGGCGGGTCGGCGCCCCCTACAGCGCCACCGCGACGGCAATCGGCGGCACCGCGCCCTACGCCTGGCAGGCGAGTGGGCTGCCGGCCGGGCTCTCGATCGACGCCGGCGGGCGGATCAGCGGCACGCCGACGGCGGCGGGCCCGGCCCAGGTCGTGCTGGGCGTCAGCGACAGGTTCGGAATCGTCGCGACTAGCGGGCCGATCGCGCTGCGGATCGAGGCCGCACGGCCGGCGATCAGCAAGCTGCGCCAGTCCCACCGCCGCTGGCGGCGGGGCCGCAGGCTCGCCAAGGTGAGCTCGGTGGCGGCGCGACGAAAGGGCAGGCGCGCGCCGCTCGGTACCACCTTCACCTTCAAGCTGAACGAGCGCGCCAGGGTGAAGTTCGCATTCGCGCGGCGCAGGTGGGGGCGGAAGGGCAAGCAGGGGCGCAAGGGCAAGCGCTTCACGAAGGCCGGCGCGCTCGTCTTCGCCGGCCACCGGGGCAGAAATCGGGTCGTCTTCCAGGGTCGTCTCTCACGCCGCAAGACGCTGAAGCCGGGCCGCTACAGGTTGACCGCCACGGCGAAAAGCGGTAAGGCGCGATCGAAGCCGAGGCGCCTCAGCTTCACGATCGTGCGGTAGGGCGGGCCCCGGACAATTCGCTCGATTCCTCCGCGGCCCGCAGGCCACCCTCAAGGCCGCTGGTAAGATCGTCGCGAAGCGCGTGGATGCGCGCTGTCCTGGGGGAGGGCACCGATGCCAAGGCGAAGGAACAGCGAAATCGTCGGCCTAAGGTTGAGGAGGGGACCGGCACTGCTTGCGGCGCTGATCGCGCTGGCGATCTGCGTGGCACCGCCACCTGCCTCGGCGGCCACCACGAACCCCGGTGAGCTCTACGCCTTCGGCTACAACTACTTTGGCCAGCTGGGCAGCGCCACCAACAACGGCACCAACAACCCCAACCCGACCCCGGCCCTGGTCACCCTGCCGGGGGCGAGCGGCCCGGTGACCCAGGTCGCCGGCGGCTACGAGCACAGCCTGGCGCTTACCTCCACAGGTCAGCTCTACGCCTTCGGCTACAACCACTACGGCGAGCTGGGCAGCGCCACCAACAACGGCACCAGCAACCCCAACCCGACCCCGGCCCTGGTCACCCTGCCGGGGGCGAGCGGCCCGGTGACCCAGGTCGCCGGCGGCGGCGAGCACAGCCTGGCGCTTACCTCCACAGGTCAGCTCTACGCCTTCGGCTACAACTACTACGGCGAGCTGGGCAGCGCCACCAACAACGGCACCACCAACCCGAACCCGAACCCGACCCCGGTCACCCTGCCGGGGGCGAGCGGCCCGGTGACCCAGGTCGCCGGAGGTGAATATCTCAGCCTGGCGCTTACCTCCACCGGCCAGCTCTATTCCTTCGGGGACAACGAATCCGGCCAGCTGGGCAGCGCCACCAACAGCGGCACCGGCAACCCCAACCCGACCCCGGCCCTGGTCACCCTGCCGGGGGCGAGCGGCCCGGTGACCGAGGTCGAGGCCGGTGCCTACCACAGCCTGGCGCTGACCTCGAGCGGGCAGCTCTACGCCTTCGGCGAAAACTTCTACGGCCAGCTGGGCAGCGCCACCAACAACGGCACCGGCAACCCCGAACCCGACCCCGGCCCTGGTCACCCTGCCGGGGGCCGGCGGCCCGGTGACCCAGGTCGCCGCCGGTGGCTATCAGAGCCTGGCGCTGACCTCGAGCGGCCAGCTCTACGCCTTCGGTGGCAACTCCTACGGCCAGCTGGGCAGCGCAGCCAACAACAACCCCAACCCGACCCCGGCCCTGGTCACCCTGCCGGGGGCCGGCGGCCCGGTGACCCAGGTCGCCGCCGGCTACGAGCACAGCCTGGCGCTGACCTCCACGGGGCAGCTCTACGCCTTCGGCGCCAACTTCTACGGCCAGCTGGGCAGCGAAGCCAACAAAGACCCGAACCCGACGCCGGCCCAGGTCGACCTGGGGGCGGGGACGACGATCGACACGATGGCGTCCGGCGTAGAGGCCGATATCACGCTGGTGGTGATCGCCAACCTCGCGGTGACGAGCAACTCGCTGCCGGGCGGGCGGGTCGGCGCCCCCTACCGCGCCACCGCGACGGCAGTAGGCGGCACCGCGCCCTACGCCTGGCAGGCGAGCGGGCTGCCGGCCGGGCTCTCGATCGACTCCGCCAGCGGGCAGATCAGCGGCACGCCGACCGCCAAGGGCCCGGCCCAAGTCGTGCTGGGCGTCAGCGACAGATACGGGATCCGCGCGCAAAGCGCGCCGCTCGCGCTGGGGATCGCACCACGGCTGGCGATCAGCAAGCTGCGCCAGTCCCACCGCCGCTGGCGGCGGGGCCGCAGGCTCGCCAAGGTGAGCTCGGTGGCGGCGCGACGGAAGGGCAGGCGCGCCCGGCTGGGCACCGTCTTCACCTTCAAGCTGAACGGGCGCGCCAGGGTGAGGTTCGCATTCGCGCGGCGCAAGGGGCGCAAGGGCAAGCGCTTCAGGAAGGCCGGCGCGCTCGTCTTCGCCGGACACCGCGGCAGAAATCGGGTTCGCTTCCAGGGCCGTATCTCACGCCGCAAGAAGCTGAAGCCGGGCCGCTACAGGTTGACCGCCGTCGCCAGGAGCGGCGGGGCGCGATCGAAGCCGAGGTCGCTCCGCTTCACGATCGTTCGGTAGGGCGGGCCCCGGACAGTTCGCTCGATTCCTCCGCGGCCCGCAGGCCACCCTCAAGGCCGCTGGTAAGATCGCTGCGAAGGCGCGTGGGGATGCGCGCTGTCCCGGGGAGAGGGGGCAGATGCCGACGCGAGGTAGCAGCAAAATCGCCGGTCCCCGGTTCAGGAGGAGACCGGCAGTGCTTGTGGCGCTGATCGCGCTGGCGATCTGCGTGGCACCGCTGCCTGCCTCGGCGGCAACCACCAACCCTGGTGAGCTCTACGCCTTCGGCGCCAACACCTACGGCCAGTTGGGCAGCATCACCAACAACAACACCAACAACCCGAACCCAATTCCGGCCCAGGTCGGCCTGCCGGGGGCGAGCGGTCCGGTGACCCAGGTCGCCGCCGGCGGCAATCACAGCCTGGCGGTTACCTCCAGCGGACAGCTCTACGCCTTCGGCTACAACTACTTCGGCGAGTTGGGCAGCGCCACCAACAACGGCACCAACAACCCGAACCCGACCCCGGCGCTGGTCAGCCTGCCGGGGGCGAGCGGCCCGGTCACCCAGGTCGCCGGCGGCGGCGAGCACAGCCTGGCGGTTACCTCCACAGGTCAGCTCTACGCCTTCGGCTACAACTACTACGGCGAGCTGGGCAGCGCCACCAACAACGGCACCAACAACCCGAACCCGACCCCGGCGCTGGTCAGCCTGCCGGGGGCGAGCGGCCCGGTGACCCAGGTCGCCGGCGGCGAATATCTCAGCCTGGCGCTTACCTCCACCGGCCAGCTCTACTCCTTCGGAAGGACAACGTGTCCGGCGAGCTGGGCAGCGCCACCAACAACGGCACCAACAACCCGAACCCGACCCCGGCGCTGGTCACCCTGCCGGGGGCGAGCGGCCCGGTCACCCAGGTCGCCGCCGGCCTCCGCCACAGCCTGGCGCTCACTTCGACCGGCCAGCTCTACGCCTTCGGCTACAACTTCAAGGGCCAGCTCGGCAGTGAAGCCAACAGCAACCCGAACCCAAACCCGGCCCTGGTTTCCCTGCCGGGGGCGAGCGGCCCGGTGACCCAGCTCGCCGCCGGCGATCTTCACAGCCTGGCGCTGACCTCCACCGGGCAGCTCTACGCCTTCGGCGAAAACTATTACGGCCAGCTGGGCAGTGCCACCAACAGCGCAACCGAATTATCGAACCCGAACCCGGCCCCGGTCTCCCTGCCGGGGGCGACCGGCCCGGCGACCCAGGTTGCGGCCGGCGGAGATCACAGCCTGGCGCTCACTTCGACCGGGCAGCTCTACGCCTTCGGCCGCAACAATGCTGGTCAGCTGGGCAGCGCCCCCAACAGCGGCACATTCAACCCCAACCCGATTCCGGCCCCGGTCGACCTGCCAGCGGGGACGACGATCGACACGATGGCGACTGGCTCATTCGCCATTCACACGCTGGTTGTGATCGCCAACCTCGCGGTGACGAGCAACTCGCTGCCGGGCGGGCGGGTCGGCGCCCCCTACCGCGCCACCGCGACGGCAGTGGGCGGCACCGCGCCCTACGCCTGGCAGGCGAGCGGGCTGCCGCCCGGGCTCTCGATCGACTCCGCCAGCGGGCAGATCAGCGGCACGCCGACCGCCAAGGGCCCGGCCCAAGTCGTGCTGGGCGTCAGCGACAGATACGGGATCCGGGCGCAAAGCGCGCCGCTCGCGCTGGGGATCGCACCACGGCTGGCGATCAGCAAGCTGCGCCAGTCCCACCGCCGCTGGCGGCGGGGCCGCAGGCTCGCCAAGGTGAGCTCGGTGGCGGCGCGACGAAAGGGCAGGCGCGCCCGGCTGGGCACCGTCTTCACCTTCAAGCTGAACGGGCGCGCCAGGGTGAGGTTCGCATTCGCGCGGCGCACGTCGGGGCGGAAGGTCAAGAAGGGACGCAAGGGCAAGCACTTCAGGAAGGCCGGCGTGCTCGTCTTCGCCGGACACCGGGGCAGAAATCGGGTTCGCTTCCAGGGCCGTATCTCACGCCGCAAGAAGCTGAAGCCGGGCCGCTACAGGTTGACCGCCGTCGCCAGGAGCGGCGGGGCGCGATCGAAGCCGAGGCGCCTCAGCTTCACGATCGTGCGGTAGGGGAGCGGCCGGCGTCGGCCGGCCTGAAGCTGAGCGCTCTGAAGATGGTCCCTTGGGCCACCTTGCCTGCTCTGGTCCTAATCGCGGCCGAGCATCGGGATCGGCGTAGCGTCCGGCATCGGCGACGCATCGGGGAGCGGCGATGGAGGGGGAATGGGAGTTGCGAGGGGCCGCGGGGATGCGGGCGGGGATACGGGAGTTGTGGGGGGCCGCGGGGATACGGCGGGCCCGGCCGGCAAACGCTCCGCCTCCGGGTCGGAGTCCATTTGCCTGCCTCCGATTGCGACGCAGAGTGCGTCGGCACGCCCGGGCGTCACATCGGCCGTGCGGTCGCCGGAGCCGACTGTCTCGTTGAACATGATGGCCTCCAATTGGGCCCTGCTCTGGCTCGATCGACCGAGCCTCCACCGTAGAGTCCTTCCGGTGGAGGCCCCTGTCGCTCGGAACAGATGTTCCTTGTGCTCCAGGGGCGGGTTTAGTCGTGAAAGTGTATCATTTATTCATGAATAATAATTCTAGAATTCCCGATCAGATGGACGAGATGCCGGCTTGGGACTTCCTCACCAACCACGCCCATGTCCTGCTCTGCGTCTCTGAGGACTCCGGCGTTCGCCTGCGGGACATCGCCGCGGCGGTCGGCATCACCGAGCGCAGCGCCCACAAGGTCCTCTCCGAGCTGGTCGAGGAGGGCTATGTGCTGCGCGAGCGACACGGTCGCCGCAACCGCTACAAGATCAGGCCCGAGCTGCCCCTGCGCCATCCGCTGGTCCGCGAGCGTGCGGTGGGTGAGCTGCTGGAGGCCCTTGGGAGGCCCGAGCGGCATGACCGGGGAGAATCGGAGCTTGCGCATGATGCGAACGCCGATGGGGGGGTGCGATCGACCCGCTAGAACAACCGCCCGGGCGTCCGCCGCCGGATTCGCCGGACCGTCAATTGACGGAGCCCCGTGCTCGCGGGCGTCGCCATCACCTGGATGCGATTCGCGTTTCGGCGATTCTCCTGCTGATCCCGTACCACGCGGCCCGCTATATCCAGAAGGGCATCGGGGAAAACAGGGCGGTCGATGCCGGCGTCTGGTTCCTCCATACCTGGCACATGCCTCTGTTCTTCGCGATCTCAGGATTCCTTGCTGCAAGCGCCCTCAGGCGGTCCACCGCCGCCGGGCACCTCCGCTCCCGGCTTCGACGACTGGGCGTGCCGCTGGTCATTGGGATGCTGACGGTGGTGCCACTTGCCAACTTCCTCGTGATCGAGGCTGCGGCCATCTGGCCGCGCCACCAGAAGATCCCCGCCAAGCGGGAGCTGACCTTCGGCCACGTCTTCAACCTGACGCCTCAGCACCTCTGGTTCATCGCCTATCTGTTGGTGATCTCGCTGCTCGCGATCGGGGTGTGGCTGGCGATCCAACGGCAGCCGAAGGTCGGGGCGACGATCAACCGTGGCTTTCGCGCCCTGATGAGGTCATGGTGGGGCGTGCCGGCCCTGGCCTCGGTCAGTGCCCTGATTCTGATCACGAAGTCCGGCTGGGTCGCCGGCGGGACCATGTCGGACTCGCTGGTCCCCGTCCCGACCCTTCTCGCGTACTTCAGCTTCTTCTTCCTCTTCGGCTGGTTGCTCAGCGGTCAGGACGGCCTGCAAGAGGTGCTCAAGCGGGGGGCCTGGTTGAGGCTCGCGGTGGGGCTGCTGATCGCGATTCCCGCCTTTTTCTCCTTCTATGACAACACCGCCTTCACCGGGAACGTCGGCACAGCGGGAATCCTGGCCGAGAACGGCCAGCTGAGGCCCCTCGGCCTGTTCGCGGTCGGCCTCGTCTGCTGGCTGATGCTATTTGCGGTCTGGGGCCTTCTCGCCCGATACGTGCACAGGGAATCGCGCGCCCTGCGCTATCTGGCCGACGCGAGCTTCTGGGTCTATCTCGTCCACATCCCCTTCCTCGTTGCCATCCAGAGCTCGCTCGCCGCGACCCACCTCGAGGTGGTGCTCCGCTACACCCTGAGCGTGACCGGCGCCCTGGCCCTGGCGGTCGGAAGCTACGCACTGGTGCAGGCCGGCCGTAGGCGCTGGATCAGGGTCGCGCCGCCCCCGGCGAGCCGGTTGCGAGCCACCCCGACTCGGGCGGCGATCCTCGCCCTGACCGTCGCCTTCGCTGTGCAGCTGACGGCGCCCGCGGGGGCCCGTAGCCAGGCCCCGCCGCCAAGCGGGCCGCCACCGCAGCTGCTGATGATCCACGGGGGCTCCTTCCTCTTCGGCGACCCGTTCTTCGCGGCCAGGACCGAAGCGCCGGCGATCGCCGCCGGCTTCGTTCCGCACTACATGAGCTACCCGCTCGGCGATCTGCGCGGAGCCGTCCTCGCCTCCAGAGAAGAAGCGATGCGCCTACGCGGGCGATTCGGCCAAGGCGACGTGTACGCGTACGGGTCCTCCGCGGGCGGGACCCTCGCAGCCCTGCTCGCCGGCGAAGGCCTCGTCTCCGCCGCGGTCGCCAAGGCGCCACCCTCGGACCTGGTGAAATGGGAATGGCCGATCGGCGCCTACGGCCCCGGCTACTACGAACAAATCGGCGTCGACCCCACGGCCCGCAGACGGCTCTCGCCCCTGCGCCGCCCGATGAAACGCCCGCTGCTCGTCGTGCAGGGGCGGGCCGACCGGGTCGTGCCGCCCGGCATGAGCGAGGCCTTCGCCGCCAAGTTTCGCCGCGCCCACCTCTGGGTCGTTCCCGGGGGCCACGGCACAGACCGGGCGCGTTCGTGGGTGACCCGCCGGTCGATGCGATGGCTGGCCTGGACCGCCGGCCGCGTGGCGGCTGCCGCGGCTCGATAGGTCCTTGCTCGCAACCCGCAGACGCGATGGCAGCGTCCAGCTCCGCGTGAGGAGTTGTGATCCCCATGGCAGATCGATTACGCTCGGCGAAGCCTCCACGCCGTTCGCCATGGGGCGAGCGGTCGGAAGGAGGCCAGAAGGGGAGACAAAATGCCTACCACTCGAAGCGGCTGGGTAAGCCTGGTCGGGGTGCTCTACCTAATCTCGGGCGCTCTCAACCTGCTCATCGGACTGGCCGCGCTCGGTGTGTCGCTGTCGGGAAGCTCCACCGTCGACACGGTCTACGTCGGCGACTGGCCCACGGACCATCTGGTGGGGGCCGCGATCGTGGTGATCGTCCTCGCCGCCGTTCAGCTCCTGCTCGGAGCGGGGATCTGGAACCGCGCCAGGTGGGCGTGGGTTGCCGGTCTGGTGGTCTCCTCGCTGGTGATCGTGAGCCACATCTTCTTCCACCGGCTGCTCGACGGCTGGGCGATCGGCGGGCTGATCGCCAACATCCTGATCGTCTGGATCCTTGTGGCCAAGGAGCAGGAGTTCTCCCCGCAGCGGCCGTGAACCTCGTCTCGATTCGACCCCCGGGCGCTGCGCCCGGGGTCCGGTCTGCCTCCTGCTCCAGCTCGCCTACTTGAGCACGACCCGGGCCGTGCGCGAGTAGCGGTTGCCGGCCGAGTCGACGATCTTGCCGGTCAGCCTGGCTCGGACCTTGTCGCCTCGCTGGAGGCCGCGCCTCGTCGCGGCCGCTTCTGATCGCCTTCCGCTGCTTGGCCTTGGTCGGCCTCAGGCGATAGCAACCGACCAGCCGTCGGCTTGAGCGGGCCTCCACCGTATCCTGGGCCCAGTTGTCACCGACAGGCCGCACGCGCAACGCGAGCACTCTCGTCCTGGGCTCGATCGTCTCGGTCCAGTGCGGGGCCGCCCTCGCCACGACCCTTTTCGACGAGGTTGGGCCGGCAGGAGCGGTGCTGCTGCGCTCCCTCTTCGCTGCCCTCGCCCTGGCCGCCTTCGCCCGCGGCGGTGTCCGCGAGCCGGGTCGTCCCGAGTGGCGCGACGTTGTCGTCTTCGGGATCGCCCTTGCCGGGATGAATCTGTGCTTTTACGAGTCGCTCGACCGGATCCCGCTGGGCGCCGCCGTCACCTTCGAGTTCGTCGGACCGCTGGGCGTGGCGGTTTTCGGCACCCGTCGCGGCCTCGACGCGATCTGGGGGCTGGTTGCCGCCGCCGGCATCGTCCTTCTCTCCGAGGGGAGTGGCGGCGGTCTCGACACCGTGGGAGCTGCCCTGGCCCTGGTCGCGGGCGCCTTCTGGGCCCTCTACATCGTCCAGAGTGCCAGGGTCGGACGCAGCCCCGGGCTCGGCGGCCTGGCGTCGGCGGCGGCCCTCTCGACGCTGCTGGTCGCCCCGTTTGGAATCGCCGAGGGTGGAGCCGACCTCCTCGTCCCCGCAACCCTCGGCGTCGGCGTCGGCGTCGGCTTGCTCAGCTCGGCGATCCCCTACGCACTCGAGCTGGAGGCCCTGCGGCGTCTGCCGAACGCGGTCTTCGGCGTGCTGATGAGCCTGGAGCCGGCCGTGGCGACGGCGATCGGGTTCATCGCCCTCTCCCAGAGCCTGGACGCGGCGCAGCTCGTCGCGATCGGCCTCGTCGTGATCGCCAGCGCCGGCGCCCTGCGCTCGGCCTCGACGCCGGCGCCGACCGAGGTCTGAGGGGCCGGGCGCGAAGCCGGTCCCCGGCGGAAAGGATCGGGGCCCACGCCGGTCCTCGACTATGCTGCCCCGGCATTCCGCGGACGAGACCCCCGATATGGCTTGCGCTCGTCGCCTCCGCGGCCCTCCTGTCGTTTCCACCCGCTGCCGGGGCCGCGGCGGGGCCGTCCGCAGCGGGGAGCCCGAGCTGCCACGGGGCCCAGATACGTGTCTCCGGAGGATGCGCAACGCGTGCCGGGGCGCGGCGCGAAGTCACCGCGATCACCCGCGAGACGATGCAGGAACTCGGCATCAGGGCGACGATCCTGCGCGTGGACACCGGTAGCAGGCCGCTGCTCGGCAAGGCCATTGGCAACTCGATGTCTGGGGTGCCGGCGAGCCGGGACATGTACTTCCGGATCGGTTCGATCGCGATCTTCCACCTGATCACCCTGTTGCTGCAACTCGAAGACGAAGGCAGGCTTTCGCTCGACGACAAACTCTCGCGCTTCTTCCCCGCGATGCCGGACGCCGACCGGATCACCCTGCGGATGCTCGCCAGCAGCACCTCGGGTTACAAAGACTGGATCCAGGGCAATCCGGCCTTCGTCCAACTGCTGTTCGACAACCCGTTCAGGCAGTGGACGTCGGGTGAACTGCTTGCCACCGCGTTCGCCCTCGGGCCTGCCTGTGAACCCGGGACCTGCTTTCACTACGCCCACACCAACTTCGCGGTGCTGAGCAAAGTGATCTCCCAGGTTTCCGGCCGGTCGATCAGCACCCTCATGCACAAACGAATCTTCAAGCCGCTCGGTCTGCGCCATACGGCGATTTCGCGGAAGCCGGCGGTGCCCGGTCCCATTCTGCGGGCCTACACCGATACGCGCGGCTATTACGAGGACTCGACCTTCTGGAGCCCCTCCTGGACGATCGGCGACGGCACGGTGATGAGCGCGACGATCGGAGACGTCGCCCGCACAGCCCGAGCCGTCGGAACCGGCGCCCTGATCTCCGCCAAGGCCAGCCGTGAGCGCTTCGCCCCGACCACGGTCGGATTCGGCGCATTCACGCCGGACTTCTACTACGGCCTGGGCGTGATCGTCTCGAACGGCTGGTATGTGCAAAACCCGATGCTGGCCGGCTTCACCGGTGTCATGGCCTACCTGCCCAATCGCAACCTCACCGTCGCGATCGAGGCCACCCAAAAACTGGGCGCCGACAGCGAAATCGCCTTTGCCAGTCGGATATTCGCGCGGTTGAGCGCCTACCTCTCGCCGGGGCACGCGGCCTACCTGCCCGGCTGAGCCGCGCGGTCTAGGGCCCCCCGAAGTACCCCTTCGCTGCGACGCGCTCGATCGTCTCGGGGTCATAGAGCGGAAGCTCGCCGCTGCGCTCGAGCTGGTCGACGTAGGCCTCCATCGCCTGGATCGCCTCGGGTGCCGTGATCGTCGCTAGGAACTGCGAGGCCTCGAGCCGCAGGCCGTCGGCGAGCGGCAGCGAGCCACCCTCGTAGATCGCTCGCTTGGAGGCTGCGATCGCCGCCTTCGGCCGTGCGCCGAGGCGCCGGCCTTCGGCTATCGCTGTCTCCAGCAGCTCGTCGGGCGAGATGACGCGATCGACCAACCCGAGATCCGCGGCCTCGTCAGGGCGCATCGGGGTCCCATCGAGGACGATCTTCAGCGCCTTTTCCGGGCCCAGTAGGCGGGCGAGGCGCTGCGTGCCACCTCCGCCGGGCGGGAAGGCCAGGAAGATCTCCGGCTGGCCGATGCCGTGATCGCCGGCTGCCATCAGCCGCAGATCGCAGGCCAATGCGAGCTCGCATCCTCCTCCTTGCGCGGAGCCGTTGATCGCGGCGATGAAGACTGCGCCGCAGCGGTTCATCCGCAGAAACACCTCGTGGAAGCGCTCGAGTTGGGCGAGACCCGCAAGGGGCGTCCTCTCCAGCCCTCTGTCGGCCCCGCGAACCCGCCGGGCGGCTGAGACAGTGCGCAGCGCAGCATTGACCGCCTTGGCCCCGACCGCCGGACCGGCGCGGGCGCCGGCGAGCAGTTCTGCGACGTCATAGTGGGCGACGAACCGCTCCGGGTGGGAACCGGTGAGGACGACCGCGTCGACGCCGTCGTCGTCCTCCGCCCGTCCAACCAGCCGCTCGAGTGCCTCCACTGAGCCGCGGTCCATCAGCCCGTGCGGGGGATTGTCGAACGTGCCGATCAAGACGGTTCCCCGCTGCTCGACGTCGACCGTGCCCATGGAGCTCCCTTCCTCGTGAGTTCTCCTGCATCCTATGGCTCGATGGACACGCGCTCGGACAGCCACGGGGACTCGTTGCGCGAGGACGTCGAGGCGCTTGCTCGGTTTCGGCGCCTCACAACCACCGCCGGGGAGCACGAGTCCGCAGAGTGGGTGGCCGGCCGCCTCAGGGCATTGGGCGCTGAGGATGTTCGCATCGTGCCCTTCCGTGGGCAGTCGAGCTGGGCCTGGGCGCACGGGGTTCACATGCTCGCGGGGCTGGCAACGAGCTGGATGCGCGGGTACACCGGCCGCCTGCTCGGCGCTCTCGTCGCGGTGTCGTATGAGCTCGACGTCAGCGTCCGGAACCAGTGGATCCGGCGATTGTTGCCGGGCCGACAGGGCCACTCCGTCCAGGCCCACATCCCCAGCAGGGAGACGGCTCGGCGCACGCTGGTTCTGGTCGCCCATCACGATGCCGCCCGGACTGGGCTGGTCTGGCACCCGACAGCCAACGCCGCCAATCGGCGGCGCTCGGCCCGCAGCGGCCGGGCGTTCCCTGCCCATGCGGCACCGCTGATCGGCCTCGCGGCGGCGGCAGTCGGATTCAGGAATCTCCGGCGGCCCGCACGGCTGATCCTTGCATTGAGCGCACTGCTATCGGGCCAGGCGGCGTCCAGTCCCGTGGTGCCCGGCGCCAACGACAACGCGACCGGTGTCGCGGCGGTGCTGGAGCTGGTGCGACGAATACAGGAAAGGCCGCTGCACGGAGTCGACGTGGTGGTCGTCTCCCCCGGCGGCGAGGAGGCGGGCTCGGTGGGAATGCGATCCTGGATACACGGACCCGGCAGGGCGCTGGACCGGGAGTCGACGCTCGTGGTGAATCTCGACGCGATCGGCTCCGGCGGCCACCTCGTCGTCTCTCATCGCGAGGGTCTGACCGGCTGGTTCGGGCCTGCCGACGTCGACCTCTCACAACGGGGGGCCCGGCTTGCCGGCGTGGCCCCGCCGCGCGTCGTGACCTTCCCGAACGTGACCGACGCATTCGTCGCGCGCAACGCCGGCCTGCGCGCGGTTTCGATCCTCTCCTACGACGACGGCTGGATCAGCAACCTGCACCTCCCCAGCGACGTACCGGCGAACGTCGACTGGTCGACGGTCGAGCAGGCGATCGCGCTGACCGAGGGCATGGTCGAGGCCTGGATGGCCACCGAGAATCAGAGCTGAGGTCGCCACCCCGCGTGCGCTATAGGCTCAGGGCGTGGACCTCGATCACGCCCGAGAGTTCATTCGGCACAACCATCGCTCGGTGCTCGCGACCCGCAGGCGCGACGCCAGCGTCCAGCTCAGCCCGGTGTTGGTCAATCTCGACGCTGAGGGCCGCGGGGTCATCTCCAGCCGCGAGACGGCGATCAAGGTTAGGAACCTGAGGCGAGATCCCTACGCCCAGCTCTGTGTCTTCGAGAGTCGCTGGCCCGGGCAGTGGATGGGCATCGACGGCGAAGCGGAGATCCTCTCCCTCCCCGAGGCAATGGACCCGCTGATCGACTACTACAGGCGCTTCCCTGACGATGATCCGGACTGGGATGATTATCGGGAGCGGATGCGCCGCGAAAAGCGGGTGCTCATTCGGATCGAACTGCAGCGGGCCGGGCCGGACCGACAGGGCTGAGGAGTCAGTCCGACCCGCCGCGCTTCCCGTGGGCGGTCACTGCCGCACGCTGGGTTCGATCTAGGACTCACGGGACGGATGGGACGGGGCGGTCGGTACCAAAGTGGTCCCACGGCGTCGCAGGTCATAGCGGGCGGAGGCGCCGCGAAGAACGAACTGGTCGATCGGCAATCGGCCCTTTGATCGCTCTAGGATGTGGCGATGCCACGCCGCCGCGCAGTCGTTCCTGTCATGGCGGTACTGGCGGCATGGCTGGGCATTGGCGGGGCTGCCGTTTCGGCGGCCCCGACCCCGGCCGCCGTCCAGCGCGGGCTGGAACGGCTGGTCGAAGCGCCGGGCGGCCCCCCCGGAGCGATCGCGACCTTGTACCGGAACGGCCATCTGACCGTGCTGCGGGCGGGCCGAGCGAACGTGAAGCGCAAGGGAGCGCCGCGCGTGACCGATCACATGAGGATCGCCAGCGTCGCCAAGGCGTTCAGCGGCGCCGTCGCCCTCCACCTCGTGCGCGCGGGGGAGCTCAGCCTCGACGACACGATCGCGCAACGGCTGCCGGGGATGCCAACCGCCTGGGGTGCGGTGACCGTCCGACAGATGCTCGGCCACACCAGCGGCCTCCCCGACTACACCAAATCCGAAGGCTTCGCGGAACAGGCGAAGAACGACCCCCACGGCTTCGTCTCCCCGCAGCAGATCATCGACTGGGTGCGCGCCGACCCGCTCGAGTTTGCGCCCGGCTCGCACTACGCGTACTCGAACACCGACAACATCGTCATCGGCCTGATCGTCGAGGCCGTCAGCGGCAAGACCTACGGCCAGGAGCTCAAGAGGGTCGTTTTCGGGCCGGCGAAGCTGCGCCAGACCTCGTTCCCGACCAGAGTCGCGCTGCCCAGCCCCTTCATTCACGGCTACCTGGTCGCACCGGGCGAGAGGCCGAAGGACGTCTCCACCTTTCTCAGCCCGAGCGGCGCCTGGGCCTCCGGTGCGATCGTCTCGACGCCGAAGGACCTCAACACCTTCATCCGCTCCTACCTGGGGCTGAAGTTCTTCTCCCGCGCCCAGCAGCGCCAGCAGATGCGGTTCGTGCCCGGCGGCCGATCGAGCCCGCCGGGCCCGGGCAGGAACTCGGCCGGCCTGGCGCTCTTCCGCTACCAGACCAGATGCGGCACCGTCTACGGCCACACCGGGAACTTCCCCGGATACGTGCAGTGGGCGGCGGCCACAGCCAACGGCAGGCGCGCAGTGACCACCTCACTCAACATCCCCGCTCCAACCGGCAAGCTCCTCGCCCAGTTGCGCAGGGTACAAACGACCGCCGTCTGCGCCCTTCTCGGCAAGTAGCCAGGAAACGATTTGAGCCTGCGACCGGTCGGCCCCCGGGCGGAGGACATTCCCTCTCGATGCGTCCTGGCGTCCCTCCTCTCCTCGGCCGTAGACGATCTGGGCGCAGCGGACAGGCCGAACCGCGTCGCCGTCGTTCCGTCCCCACCCGTTCCCGCGTCCCCGCCGATGGACGTCCGGAGGGGGTCCCCCTTTGCGCAGCGTCGGGGCAGGCGACGGTCGCGCAGGGCCCAGGCGGCCTGCCACCTCGCCTCAGCCAACGACCACTCGGCACCAAACCGAGTGCAGGTTGAAGGTGCCGATCGGCATAGCGGGGGGCCCGATTCATCTCTCGCGACCACACGCGGATAGTCGAACAGCAAGCGTTGGGCGTCCTAGCCAGATACGAGACGCCACCGACGGTGGCGGCATACTTGGGCGGTGACCACCGTCGAGGCCGAGCAGCGGCCGCCAACAAGGAGTCACCCGCCCCGCGCTATCACCGCTCTCCTCGAGCGCTTCGATCCCGAGGTGATTGACGTCCCCAGCGGCGGGGCGCTGATCCGCCTGGTCGTCGATGGCGAGGGCGCCTGGGACGCGGTGATCGAGCCCGAGACGATCGCCCTCCGCCGAGCGGCCGATGAGCAGCCCGACGCTCTGCTGAGCGCCGACCGGGCCACCTGGGAGCGGATCGCGCGGGATGTGCGCGGGGGGATGGACGCATTCCGAGCGCGACAACTCAGCGTGCGCCAGAACCTCCACCTCGGGGTCGGCTTCCTCGCCGCCACCAGCGACCTCGCCAACGATCGCCGGCTTCGCTTCGACTCGTTCGCGACCCGCCACGGGAAGATCTCCACCCTCTCCGCGGGCGAGGGTGACGCGGTGCTCTGCGTCCACGGACTCGGGGGCACAAAGGCCTCCTTCCTGCCCACCGTCGCCGCTCTCGCCGATCGCTACCGGGTGCTCGCGCTCGACCTGCCCGGGTTCGGCGACTCCGACAAGCCGCTCAGAGCCGCCTACGACGCGCCCTACTTCGCTGACTGCGTAATCGCGCTGCTCGACAAGCTCGGGATCGGCAGCGCGCACCTGATCGGAAACAGCATGGGCGGTCGGGTGGCGATCGAGTTCGCGCTCCTGCATCCCGAGCGGATCGGGAAGGCGGCGCTGCTGAGCCCCGCGCTCGCCTGGCTGCGCGGGCGCCGCTGGCGCTGGCTCCTCCAAGCGCCGCTGCCGCTGCTCGGCCTGATCCAGCCGGCCCCGCGCGTAATCACCGAGCCGATCGTCCGCAGTCTGGTTCCGGGCGGAAGGGACGGCTGGTCGGCGGCCGGGGTAGATGAGTTCCTGCGCTCGTTTCTCACCCCGCGCGGGCGGGTCGCCTTCTATGAGGCGGCGCGCAACATCTACCTCGACGAGCCGCACGGCGAGCGTGGCCTCTGGTCTCGCCTCGCCGGGATCTCATCCGAGACCCTCTTCGTCTGGGGCCGCCAGGACCAGCTCGTGCCGATCGCCTTCAAGAACCATGTCGAGCGCGCGCTTCCCACCGCCCGCCACCTCGAGCTCGATTGCGGCCACGTCCCCCAGCTTGAGGCTCCGAAGCAGACCCACGCGGCGATCCTTCGCTTCTTCGATGGTTGACCTCGCACGCCCTCATCCATGACTTCGCAGGTAGGCCCGAAAGGTGTCCGTTTGCAGCGATTCTGACACCGAGGACCGCCTCGCACTACCAATCCCGAAGCTCGAGCGGGCTCGGGCCTCTCCGCCTACAACCGCAGGATCCGGCGGAGCGTGGCGGCCTGCGCGTGGGTCAGTCGTTTCGCCTCGCCCCACAGCCGCGGCGCGAGGCTGCGGGCCGGGTCATGGGCACGTTCGGCCTGCAGGTCGCGGATGCCTCGCTGTACTGCGGCTCGCACCGCGTCGCGTAGCGCTTTCGCGGCGCTCGTATCCCCCCAGGAGGAACCGAACGAACGGGCATCGATCGGTGCGGCGAACCGTCCGTAGATCCGCTGGGGTCGGGGCAGCGGCGTCGGTCCAAGACCTCGGACCAGCGGCCAGAGCAGCTCGGGGTCGACATCGACTCGCGCCGCGAGCGCGCGCACCGGCGCATACAGCGGGTCGTCGGTGTCGACGAGGACATCCCACATCTCGTCGACACCGATCATCGAGAACGGGACGACGGTGTAGGAGAACTCGAGCGCTAGGCGTGCGAAGCCGATCCGCTCGCGCCACAGCAACGGATAGTGGTCTCCGCGGTGCCGTGCGACCTCGCGCCCGCCGCCCGGAAAGACGAGCACGGGCTGCCCGTCCGCGAGTAGCCGACGGGTGTTCTCACGCGTCCCATTCACCGTGCCGAGATGCGAGAGCAGGTCTCGCCAGATCGGAACCCGGTAGTGCTGGCGCTCGCCGAGCGAGCGGACGAACACACCCGTTCGCGCGTGGATGGCAAGCACGAGGAACGGCACGTCGAACAGGCCAAGCGTCGTGTGGTTGCCGACAAGCAGGTACCGCTCATCGCTCGGCAGCTGCTCCCAGCCGTCGAATCGCGGATCGGTCAACGCGCGCCATGGAGCCAGTAGCGCCTCGACCGCCACGAACTCAACCGCGCCGGGAGGCGTGAAAGCTGCGACATCCGCGTTCGATCGATCCACGCTCACATCACCCGGACGCTCTGACCACGGCGACCATCTCCGAGGGGCCGTCGGCAATCGCCTGCTCCAGCCCCCAATCGGCCACCGACTCGATCGGCTCGTTCTCACAATTGCGAATGAGCACCGGCGTCATCTCGGCTCGGTGCGAGTCTAGTCGTGCGGTTGGAGGAAGCCCGCCCGCCCGATGCGGGCGGGCTAGTCACTCCTTCTCTACCCCGGCGCTCGACTGGCGAGGCGGGTGACGGGGCCCACCTCGACTCGAAGAGCCTCGACGCTCACGCCGAGCCCATCCGGGGGGAGCATCCGCTCCATCAGCGTGCTGAGACGGTCGATGCCCTCGTCGAGCCGGCCATCGTTTCCGGCAGCTGATCCAGAGGCCTCTGGACTTCGACGAGCACCGGCATGGCCTTCTCGATCGCGGCTAGCCTCGTGTCGATGACGCTGGTCGCCTCGGCGACACGCTCCATGTTTCTTCCCAGGGGCGGCAGGGCCTCCGTGTCGCCGGAGATGCGCGTGAGCCTGCCCGTCATCTCGTGCAGACTGGACGTGTGCTCCGCTATCGAAGGAATATGAGGCGCAGCGCCGCCGCCAGGTCGCCGGGGAGGCTGCGCAGGCGGCCCACTGGGGAGTAGCGCATGCTCATGGCCTGCCGCCACCCCTGTCGGGCATCACTTGGATCCGTTCGAGCCGCCGAGCGTCTCGCCGGCGCTGTGCACGACGTTGCGCACGAAGTCGTGCTGCGCCTTGCCGAGCCGCTCCGTCATCTCCAGCGCTGAGTCGATGATCTCCTGCCGTCTGGACGGGCCGTCGGCCCGCGACGGGAGCGCCTGGTCGGCGGACGCCATGAACTTACGGACCGCCTCGATCGCACTGCGCTGTCCGGTCTGGACCTGCTCGAGCACCTGCTCGGAGAGCTCGGTGGTCTTCTTGATCTTCGATGTCTCGCGTCCGGAGCTTTCGACGGTGTTCCGTTGACGAGCTTTCTGGGGTTTCGTCCTGGTTGCCGGCATCTTGAGTCCTCTCGCTTGAATTAGGTGGGTGGTGGTTGGGACGCGACGTCGACGTCGACGTCGACGTTGACCAGCACGGTGCTCTGCACGAGGCCGCGCCCGACGTCGTAAGGCGCATGGGCCAACCGTTGCGTCATGTCCAGCGCCGCGGCGATTACCTCCCGTCGCTTGGCCAGTCCGACGCTGTCAAGGGGTGCGACCTTGTCGACGGTGTCGACGAATTTGCGCACCGTCGCGCTCGCGGTTCGCTGGCCCGTCACGGCCAGCTCGAGCCACTGCTTCAAGACGTCATCCGACACACCTTGGGGATTGCTTGTCCGATTGGAAGCCCTGTCCTCGAGCTTGGCCGGCGCCATGGCGTTCTCTGTCGGCATTTCAATCCTCCTAGCTCTTTCCCTTGGTTAGACGCTCGAGCTGCCTCCCGAACGCCGAGTCGACCTCATCGGCCATCGTCATCTGGTAGATCGCCGCGAGCGCCCGCGAGGAGAGCGGGCGCAGTCGGTGCAGCGCCTCGCGGACTTCGGGCCATCGCTCATCCGGGTAGCCGCCCGCCTCGAAGGGCTTCCAGACGTCCTCGAGGAACAGCCTCACGAACTCATGGGCGACCGACCTGCAGCGGCCCTGAACCTTGCCGAAGACGACAAGGGTGTGGTCCAGGGGGACCCCCTCCTCGACGACCGCCTCGGCCGCGTCGAGAAGCGACGGGAACGGCGCCTCGTAGCGGCCCTCACCGGTGGGCACCAGCGCGCCAAACTCCGCCGCCCGTTTGATGGCGGCGTCACTCTCGTCGCCGAAGCGCGCAAGAAGTTCGTCCCGCGTGAACGTCTGAGGCTCCTCGCTCTCGAAGGCCTCCAAATCGCGCTTGAAGGAGAGCATCTGCTCGGCGGGGCCAAGTCGTTTCTCGAGAAGGCGCTCGATCCCCTTGAGATTGAACCCCTCCCCCTGCAGTTCTTGGATCAACCGCAGCCGGTTGAGGTGCTCCGGCCCGTAATAGCCGATCCGGTCGCGGACCTCCGGCGGGGGGAGCAGCCCACGCGCGCGATGCGAGCGGATATTCCGGACCGTGATGCCGGAACGAGCGGAGAGCTGCTCGATCGTCATATGGGTCGGCTGGGCTCCGTTGGATGCCACGCGGTCGGCAGACTCTTCCATCCGTGCCGTCATGCGCTCAGCTTAGCACGATATGACGTCACGGCCACTACCGTCACGTTAATTCCCGTCACGTTTGCTCGGGGAGACAGGATTTGAACCTGCGACCGCTCGGCCCCCAGCCGGAGGGCACCAGTGCCCTATGCGTCCCACCCCGTCCCATGCGTCCCTCCTGTCCCCCGCTCGGGACGTATGGGACGTATCGGACGATGTATCCGGTACCAAGGCGGTAGCACGACCACGCCTCCAAACGAGGCGAACCGGCTGGGGAGAGGCAGTTGTTGTCCAAATCGACCTAGATCTAGCAAACGGGGATGGTGCGGCATCGTGCTGGGCCTTCTCGGTCGCGGCTTCGACGTCGCCGAGCACCATGTAGGTGAGGCAGGCGGGGTCGAGGTCGAGGTCGGCGGCGTCCTCGGAGTCGAGCCGTCCAGTCAGGTTCTTTGAGGCAAGGGCGCGGCCGCCGCTGGCGCAGGCTTCGATGCGGGCGGGTTCGTTTTCCGTTAGCGTGTTGCTTCCTCCTCGTCTACAAAGTGATCGATCTCAAGTGAAGCTCGTCTCCTTCACCCAGGGCCACCGCTACCTCCTCGCCTGGGCTGCGGCCCTCGCCATCCCGGCGCTACTGACGATCGCACCGCGGGCGGGGGCAAACGAACTGCTCTACTGGGCGAACTACAACTCGAACACGGTCTCGGTCGCCAACATCGACGGCAGCGGCGGTGGCGCGTTGAACCTGGCCGGAGCGGTCCCCGAACACCCCGAAGGGCTCGCCTACGACACCGTCACCAACCGCCTTTTCGTCGCCAGCAGCGCCGGCGGAACCGAAAAAGAAGGGCAGATTCTCTTCGTCAACCTTGACGGCAGCGGCGCCGGTGTGTTCAGTGCTCCAGGCGCGCCGGTCGACGGGCCGTTCGGCATCGCCGTCGATCCGGCCACGAGATTGGTCTACTGGGCCAACGGCGGCAAAGGCCCCGATTCGATCGCCTGGGCGCGCATCGACGGCTCGCTCGGCGGCGTCCTCAACACTGCCGGGGCGACCCTTGAAAGCCCCTACCGGGTTGCGATCGACCCGGTCGCGAGCCGGGTCTACTGGTTCAACCAGAACCCCGAAGGCTTCTCCTACGCGAACGCCGACAACAGCGGCGGCGGCGGCGACGTGAACATGAGCGGGTTCCCGGCGTTCAGCTCCTTCAGCGGCCTGGCCGTCGATCCGTCCGGTGGACGTCTCTACTGGGTGGCGCAGGGCGGCTCCCCCAACCACGCATTCTTCGCCAACGTCGCCGGCGGTGGCGGTGGCCCGCTGGACCTCGCCGGGGCGACGGTGGAAGGCCCCTACGGCATCGCGCTCGACCCCTCGCTGAACAAGGCGTATTGGGGCAACTACGAACGGGGCGAAGTGCGCGCGGGCGCGATCGGCTTCGCCGGGATGGCCGGCGTGCCCGGCGCCGGCGGCGGCATCACGCCGCTGATCGCGCCTGTGGACGGACCCCAGGACCCCGTGATCATCAAGAGCCCTACCGCCGCCGTCGCCCCCGGGCTCACCCGCTCCCCCAAATCCCGCCAGCGGCTCTCCTGCTCGCAGGGCGAGTGGAGCGCCGATTACGCCGGATCCTTCGTCTACCAGAGCCCGCGCGCCTACTCCTACCAGTGGACTCGAAACGGCAAGCCGGTCGCCGGAGCCGCCTCCAACCAGCTCGAGGCCACCAGCGAGGGCCAGTACCAGTGCTTCGTGACCGCGACCAACCAGGCCGGCTTGACCGCCGCGGGAGCCTCCCCGCTGAAGGTCAACCGGGCCAAGCTCAAGGTCCTGGTCAAAAGCAAGAAGAAAAAGGCCAAGCCTGGCAAAAAGGCCGCCATCAAGGTCCAGTACTACAACCAGGGCGACCTGAAGTCCAAGAAGCCGCGGGTCTGCGTCCTTGTCCCGAAGAGCCTCCGGCGCTACCTGAGGGCGCTGAAGTGCCGCAAGCTGGGCAAGATCAAGGGCAAGGGCCGGCGCGGAACCAAGCTCAAGGTCTACGTCAAGCCCGCCGCCAAACATAGGTCCTACAAGCTCAAGTTCGTGGTCAAGGGCGTCCCGAGCAAGCGGGGCCAGGGCAGGTTGAAGGTGGTCGGCTAGCCGCGCCTGACAGTTCCCCCTGGCCGCCGCAGAAGATCCAGCGCCGGCTCCTCAAAGGCCGAAAGCCCGCTTCCGAAGCGGGCTTCCGGGATATCGGGGAGACAGGATTTGAACCTGCGACCGCTCGGCCCCCAGCCGCAGGACGCGATTGTCATATGTGTCCCGACGCGTCCCATGCGTCCCCTGCGTCCCCGATTCGGGACACATCGGACAAATAGGACGATGCGTCCGGTACCAAAGCGGTACCACGACCTTCCTCCAGACGAGGCGAACCGGCTGGGGCCAGGCAGCGATTGACCAAAGCCAAGCACTGTCCGCTCAGAGCCCAATGGAGACGGGCCGCGCTTCCTTGACACGGCCCCAAGGCAGCTGCGACGCTGTTGATGGATCTTCAAGTGACCAGCGTCCTTCTCAGAACGACGACGGTGCGGACTGGCATCGCCCTGGCGGGGGTGGCGATCCTCTTCGCAATGTTGCTCGCGACGACCTCCGCCGAGGCGGCGACCCAGCGGCGCGGCCTACTCACGATCGAGAAGAAGATCACGCTGACCTTCCCGGCCCCTGGCGCGTATCTCGGCGAACTCAGCTTCGGCAAGCGGAAGTTCGCCAAGAACGCCGAGAACGGTGCCGGCCATAAGGCCGGGAAGGCAGCGCAGCGCGCGGCGAAGCGCCTGGCGCAAGGTTTCTGCAACTCCTCAATGCGGAAGACCCCGGTTCAGGTGGTCCACCTCTCGGACCCGCCGTTCTTGATCGGCGCCAGCAAGCCTACGAGACTCACATACAAAGTGATCGGGCCCGAACCGCCGATCGGTGACCCCGTACGCGCCAGCCAGAGCGGGGCGGTGCGGAAGTTCTCCGCGCGCGGCTTCAAGTGGGAAGTGCAGTGTCGGCCGGCCAGCGTCTTAAGGCTTTACGGCTGAGGCCTGAGCGGGTCGTTTCGAAGCACTCGTAAGTGCGAAGTCCGTGAGATCCGGGCCGGCCTTCACACCGCGGAAATCGAGTTGCGAGGAGATGACATCGGCGGCATCGCGGTGCATGAGGCCGCCCGAGTGCTGGGCACGGCAGACGGTGGAGAGGTGGTCGTCTCGCAGACGACGCGGGCACTCGTCAACGGTGGCGACGTCGCCTTCGAGCACTGCGGCACCGAGGCCCTGAGGGGGATCCAGATTTGCGCCGCCCCGCCCGCGC
>CAVXJZ010000005.1:0-242215 GCA_963762205.1 uncultured Solirubrobacterales bacterium | reverse complement strand
TCACCGAGATGGCGAAGGACCTCCCCGAGGCCCACGCCCAGCTGGTCGAGATCCTCGCCTCGCTCGAGCGCCACTTCGGCGACATGCAGGATGTCGAGTTCACGGTCGAGGAAGGCACCCTCTTCATGCTTCAGGCGCGCTCGGCGAAGCGCCCCCCACACGCCGCCGTCCGGGTTGCGGTGGACATGGTCGCGGAGGGGCTATTGACCCGCGAGCGGGCGCTGGCCAAGATCGACGCCTCGAAGCTCGAGGCCCTCCTGCACCCGTCCTTCGATCCCTATACGTGTTCGAGCCGCTCGCCCGCGGCGTGCCGGCCTCGCCCGGGGTGGCCAAGGGCGCCATCGTCTTCGCCGCCGAGCGGGCGGTGGAGCAGGCGGCGGCGGGGGAGCGGGTGATCCTGGTACGAGCCTTCACCGAGGCCGCCGACGTGGCCGGCTTCAACGCCGCCCGCGGCATCCTGACCTCGGAGGGCGGCAAGGCCTCGCATGCGGCGCTGGTGGCGCGCGGGATGGGCCGGCCCTGCGTCTGCGGAGTCTCGGCCCTGGACATCGATCTCGAGGCACGCGAGATGCGGGTCGGGGGCACGGTGCTGAAGGAGGGGGATCTGATCGCGATCGATGGCTCCACCGGGGCGATCACGGTCGAGGACGTGCCGCTCGTCCCGGTCGAGGTGGACGAGCACTTCCAGGCGGTGCTCGATGGTCGGACGAGCTCCGCCGGCTCGGGGTGCGTGCCAACGCCGACCGACCGGCGGACGCCGAGACTGCGCGGCGCTTCGGCGCCGAGGGCGTGGGCCTCTGCCGCACCGAGCACATGTTTCTCGGCGACGACCGCCAGGCGAAGATGCAGGCGATGATCATGGCCGAGGACGAGGCCGCGCGGCGCGCCTCCCTCGCCGAGGCCAGCCCTTTCAGCAGGACGACTCGAAGGCCTCTTCGCGCAGATGGCGGGGTTGCCGGTGACGATCAGGCTGCTCGACCCGCCCCTGCACGAGTTCCTGCCCCACCCCTCCGACCTGGTGGCGGAGATCGAGCGCCGCCTGGCCACCCCCGGGAGCGACGCGGTGACGCAGCTGGAGCGCGAACTGCACCGGTTCAGGCAGTTGGAGGAGACGAACCCGATGCTGGGCACCCGCGGTTGCCGCCTGGCCCTGCTCTTCCCCGAGATCTACGAGATGCAGGTCAACGCGATCGTCGCCGCGGCCGCCGCGGTGCGCGAGCGGGAAGGGACGCGCCGCGCCTGGAGGTGATGATCCCGCTCGTCGGCTACGAGCGCGAGCTGATCGCGATGCGGGAGCTCGTGGAGCGCACCGGCGCGGAAGCGGTCGAACGGCTCGGTGTCGAGCCGCTCTCCTTCACCGTCGGCACGATGATCGAGCTGCCCCGCGCCTGCCTCATGGCCGAGCGGTTGGCCGCCGAGGCGAGCTTCTTCAGCTTCGGCACCAACGACCTCACCCAGACCGCGCTCGGCTTCTCGCGCGACGACTCCGAGGGCCGCTTTTTGACCGAGACCTGCGACGCAAGATCATCGACCGCAGCCCCTTCGAGACGATCGACGTCGAGGGCGTCGGCGAGCTGGTCAGGATGGCGGTGGAGCGTGGCCGGCGTGGTCGTCCCGACCTGGGCCTCGGCATCTGCGGCGAGCACGGCGGGGACCCCGACAGCATCGCCTTCTTCCACGGAGTGGGCCTCGACTACGTCAGCTGCTCGCCGTTCCGGGTGCCGATCGCCCGCGTCGCCGCGGCCCAGGCCGCGATCTCGGCGCTGTAAGCGACCCGATCGGCGGTTCAGTCCGGTCGCCAGGGATCGAGGCGAGGGATCCAGCGCGCACGGCACGCTTTCCGGGCGAGGTTGGCTCAGAACCCGGGCTCTGAGTGCCGGGGCATCCGATCAGTGGGTCCGGCGACCACGTCACCGACAACGCCACACCCGCGAGGCCGGCCTTCCGGATAGACGAAGACGTCTAACCGTTCATGCAGATGACCATGACCTGGAGTCGGCCGCTGCCGGAGGTGTTGTTCCAGACGAACGCAAACCATTGGTCGAAGGGGCCGCTCGGGGGGTTCGACTGGCCCGCCTCGTTGACCCAGACGTTGGGAGCGTTCGAAAACCCCTGCTGGGGGATCGGGCCTTCCCACGAGTATCCGCCCCCGACGGCCACATCGCCGTTCGCGCAGGTGGCGATGGCCTGCCCGGTTTCGTCCTTACCGATCGAGCCCGAGAAGCCCAGGCGCTGATAGACGCCGAGTCCGCCGCGGTCAGCGTGCCATTGGCGACGTCTTTGCCGGTGATCGTGTTGTTGCGAATGTCCACGCTCCTGATCGTGTTGTTGCGGATCTGGCCGGAGGTGATCTTGCGACCGCCGTTACCGGCGATGCTCACGCCCTCGAATCCCAGCAGGGCGGTCAGCGAAAGCGCGAGCGCGACACCGCTGGCGATCAACGTCAGCCGCTCGCGGCGCGTCCATCCTCGGGTGGTCTTCATCGTCCCTCCATCGTGTGGTCGGTGGCGGTCAACGTATCCGCTCCGGAGGCGGCTGCCCGAGCACCTGGGCGACCCGGCGCCGCTGGACGCCTCCGCACGTGCCGGCCAGCGGCAGGATCGTCCTCGATTTCGAGCTCCGCTACGGCGAGGAGGAGGTCATGGTCGAGGCCGTCGCCCTTCTGATATCCAGAAAAGGTTTTTGTTTTCCAAAATGGATGTCACTATCGTCTGATCGGCGGGGAGGCCCGCGGCAGTGTGGGGGAACACGGCGATTCGACACCAGGAGGCTCGAGCTTGAGAAAGGGAAGTGCCCGAAGGCGAGGCCTCCTCGTCAACTCGGCGAACACCTGAAGGAACCCGGTGAAGGCAGCCGTCAGATCGCTCGGCCAAAACAATCGCGGCGTGACCCGGCCTAGCCGGCCGATCGGGTCGGGACGCCGCCGATCGGGCGCTCTGGCCGCCTCCCTGCTGGCCCGCTCGTCCTCCTCGCCTCGGCGCCGACGGCCGATGCCGCCTTCGACGACCCGCTGTTCGTCTTCACCCCTCTGTCCGCGCCCAAACCCCCGACTGAACCGCCGATCCGCTTCCGCCTGAAGCGCCGATTCCCCCTCCGGCGATTCCTCGAGCGATCCCTGCGGACTGGCGGTGGACTCCACCGGGGCCTTCTACGTCTCCGACCACTACCACGGGGTCGTCGACAAGTTCGCGCCCCCCGCGGCTCCCTACACGGACCCCCCTGTCTTCCAAGGCCAGCCGTACCAGGCCCCGGCCTTCTCGATTGCCTTCCCATGCGGACTGGCGATCAACTCGACCGGTGCCCGGTACCTGAACAACTTCCACCATGACGTGACGCGGTTTTCCGGCACGGTGATCGACTCCCAGACCCCGACCGGGGTTGCGGTCGATCCCGCCACCGACGACGTCTACGTCGATACCGCGCGATGCCGTCGCCATCTACGACTCCTCCGGCGCGCAGCTCGGCACGATCGGCCAGGGGGAGATCGAGGACGGGTACGGAATCGCGGTCTCCGGGTTCCCCGGCACCGCCGGCAACGTCTACGTCCCGGACGCGGAAACCGACACGGTCAAGGTCCTCGGCCCCGGCGGCGCGCTCGTGCAGACGATCACCGGGCCGCCGGGCGACGGCTTCCGCTCGCTCGCCGACTCCGCCGTGGCCGTCGACGATACGACCGGCGAGGTCTATGTGATCGACACCGGGGCGCCGCAGTTCGCCGAGAGCCCGCTGGCGACGGTCTACGTGTGCGCCGCCGGCGCGACGACCTGCGCGAAGCGCCTCAAACACGACGTGATCGACGGCGGCCCCTCCGGCCTGGCCGTCGACAACTCGGGCGGCGCCGGCCAGGGCCGCGTCTACCTCACGTCGGGCAACTCCGACCGGGCGGCCGGGACGGTCTTCGCCTACCCGCCGGGGCGGCGGACCAACGCGGCGGCGCCCCCCGTGACTCCGCCGGGGTCCGCGTTCAACAGCCTGCCGCCGCCCGCTGTCAGCATCGGCGGCGCGACCCCGCCCGAGCCCTCCACCGGCATCGTCTGCGTGGGCGACGCCTGCCAGATCCTGGTTCCGCCGCCGCCCGACCCGACCCTCACCACACTGCTGCGGGGGCTCGGCAATCCCCGCATCCGCTACGTCCACCTCCGCCGTAGGTGCCGTCCCGTACTCCCGCGCCGCCCGAAGCTTCAAGCGGCTCTCCCGCAGCAACGTCCGCAAAGCCCGCCACCCGAGGACCCCCGTCTCGCCGGCTCGTTGCGCGCGAAGGCGAAGCGGCTCGCCAAGCGCAGCAAGCGCGCGGCGCGCGCCGCGCGGCGCTGCTCGAACCGCGGCGGCAGGGTGAGAAGCGCGCCGGCCAAGGCCTCGGCCGCCTCCGCCCCCAGCGCCGGGCACGATCGGGCGGCGAAGCAGCGCGCACCTCTTCGTCGAGGACAACGCGGAGGCGCTGCTGCATCGCTCCACCGGAACCGTCGCCCGGGCGGCCGTCGGCGGGTCCGGCGCCGGCCTGCTCCCCGGCGGCGACGGCTTCTCCGTCGCCTCACACGCAGGAAGCGGGGGCCCGGCCACCCAGGCCGGCTCGCACCCCTTCGACCTCACGCTGGCCGTCGCCGCGGACACCGGCCAGGACCTGCGCGACCTGGAATTCGATCTGCCCCCCGGCCTGCTCGCCAACCTGGTGGCCGTGCCGCTCTGCACCGGCCCGCAGTTCGGCGAAAACGCCCCCAACCCGCGCACCTCCCCCTACGAAGCCAGCAAGTCCGGCGAGAACTGCCCCGACAGCACCCAGATCGGGACCGTCGAGGTCGATACAGCTCGCGGCGGCGGGGAGACCCGCACCTTCGGCCTCTTCAACCTCACCCCCGACGACGGCAGCGCCTCCCGCCTGGCCGCCTATCCCTTCGGCTTGCCCGGTGGGTCGGCCGACGGCGAACCGCTGATCTTCGACTCCCGGATCAGCCTCGATTCCTTCGGCGCCTACGCGCAGCGGCTCGTCACCTCCGACATCTCCCCCGACCTCGAGCTGCGCGGGCTGAAGCTGACGATCTGGGGCGCACCCTGGCTGGCCGCCCACAACGGCGAGCGCGGCGATTGCCTGAACGAGCGCGAACCCTCGTTTCCCTGGGCGAAATGCTCGGTGAGCTCGACCTACTCGCCCCTCGCCTACCTGACGATGCCGACCGGATGCGGGGAGACGCTTCCCTTCACCGCGCGCTCACGCACCTGGCAGGACCCCGCGCTCGACACCGCGACCGCCATCAACCGGGACGCGAACGGCGCCCCGGTGCCGGTCACTGGCTGCGAGACCCTCCGCTTCTCCCCGAGGCCGGACGGCTTCCTGACCAGCACGCAGGCGTCTTCGGCCGCCGGCTTCGAGTTCCGCCTGCAAAACGACGTCGACCAGGGCCTGCTCAATCCACACATCCGCGTCCAGTCCCACGCGCGCCGCGCCGAGGTCGTGCTTCCCGAGGGGGTGACGCTCAATGCGGCGATGGCCGACGGGCTGGCCGTCTGCGACGTCGCGCGCTACGCCGCGGAAACCGCCTTCAACGCGTTCGGCGACGGTTGCCCCACCGAGTCGAAGATCGGCGAGTTCCACTTCCGCACACCGCTCTACCTGGGCCTCCTGAAAGGGTCGATCTTTCTGGCGAGGCCCGACGACAAGGGCACCAAGAGCCCCGGCGCGGAGAACCCCCTCGACTCGCTGGTGACCGTCTACCTGATCGCGAAATCGGCGCAGCGCGGGATCCTGATCAAGCTCGCCGGCAAGATCGCTCCCGACCCGGCGACGGGGCAGCTGACGGCCACCTTCGAAAACCTCCCACAGTTCCCCTACACCGACCTGCAGGTCCAGTTCAAGAGCGGCCAGCGCGCACCGCTGGTCACCCCGGACCTTTGCGGCGGAGCGAGCACGACGACCGTGATCACCCCCTGGAGCGGCGGGCCGAGCGCCACCAAGCAGACCGCCTCCCCGATCCTCTCGGGCCCGGGGCGCGGGCCCTGCCCCGACCCCGGCGGTCCCCGCGCCCCCGTTCAAGCCCGAGGTCGTGGCGGGCGGCGTCAACTCGAACGTCCGGCTCCTACACGCCCTACTTCGTCGGCATCTCCCGCGAGGACGACGAACAGCTGCTCGACCTCCTACTCGCTCGTCATCCCGGAGGGGATCACGGGAAGGCTGGCCGGCATCCCCTTCTGCCCTGAGTCGGCGATCGCCGCGGCTCGCCGGAACGGCGGCTTCGCGGAGACCGCCGATCCGTCCTGCCCGCAGGCGAGCCTGGTCGGCAGCACCTATACCGGCTACGGGGTGGGCCCCGCGCTCACCTACGCGCCGGGGCGCATCTACCTGGCCGGCCCCTACGGCGGCCAGCCTATCTCCCTGGTCGTCGTCAACTCCGCCACCGCGGGTGCGTTCGACCTGGGCACGATCGTGCTCCGGTTCGCCTTCAAGGTGAACCCGCGCACCGCGCAGCTCGAGATCGACTCCTCCTCGTCGGACCCGATTCCCTCGATCATCGACGGCTTCCCCCTCAAGCTGCGCGACGTTCGTGTCTCGATCGACCGGCCCGGGTTCGTCCACAACCCGACCGGATGCGAACCCTCGGAGCTCGTCTCCACCCTGACCGGGGCGGGCCGGGACCTCGACGACCCTGCCGACGACGAGACCGTCGTCGTCCACAGGCACTTCCAGCTGCTCAACTGCCTGCAGCTCGGCTACCGACCCAGGCTCGGCATCCGGCTGCGCGGCAGACGCAGCGCGCACGCCCACCCGGCGCTGCGCGCGGTGCTAACGCGCGCGCGCCGGGGATGCCTCGATGAAGCGAATCACGGTCGACGATGCCCCACGCGCTCTTCCTGGCCCAGGACCACATCCGCTCGATCTGCACGATGGCCCAGTTCGCCGCGGAGAACTGCCCGAACGAGCTCGATCTACGGCAAGGCGGTCGTCTACTCGCTCGCTGCTCGACGAGCCGCTGCGCGGCCCGGTCTTCCTGCGCTCCTCGAGCCACCCCCTGCCCGACCTGGTCGCCTCGCTGCGCAGCGGCTCGATCCGGATCGTCCTCGCAGGGCCGCATCGGTCCGACCAGGCAGCGGCGGCATCCAGGCCTATCTTCGACAACGTCCCCGACGCCCCGATCGAGGCCTTCGTGATGCAGCTGAACGGCGGCAAGCGGGGCCTGCTGCAGAACTCCGCCGACATCTGCCGCCACCCGCCGACGGCGACGGTGAAAGCGCTGGGCCAGAACCATCGCGGCGTGATCTACACCTCGACCCTGCGCGGCAGGTGCCAGAAAAAGAGGCACAACCGAAGAAGGCAGGATCTGCTCGAGACCGCAGCCGAGCGCTACCTCCGTCATGTCGAGCACGTGCGGCGCCGAAAGGCGGCGACGAGCCGCACTCGGCTCACCGAAGAGAGCCGCGTCCCCGCCATTCCCGCGTTCCCCACCCGGACGAGACCCGCAGCGCCCGCCCGAGGGCATGCGAGCGCGCCGCAGTAGCGAGTAGGGCGGTGTTCTTACAAGCATGTCCGCCTGCCTCCACTTTCGCTGCCTGAATCCCCTTTCAGCGCGGGAAGCTGCCCCCGGCCTTTGCCGGGCCGCACCTCGCGGTATCCTCATGTTCATGCGCGCACTACCGGGACGGCATCACGGGCGACGCTGGACGCACCTCCGGCCTACGTCACCCGCGTCAACGCCCATGCCGATCAGCGCCGCAGGATCCTCCGCGCCGTCGGCGAGCTCGTTGCCGAGCGCGGCTACTCCGACGTGACCGTCGAGCTGATCGTCAAGCGCGCCCACGTCTCTTTCAAGACCCTTAAGCACTTCCCCTCGAAGGAAGAGTGCTTCGTCGCCCTCTTCGAGATGGCCTTCGCCACCGCCGGAAGGCGATTCGCGAGCGCCTCGCCGCCGCGTCCGGGCCCTGGTCCGAGCAGGTGGTGCTTGCCCTCGGCACGCTGGTCGAGCAGATCCTCTCCGAGCCGGTCATCGCCGCGCCGTCATCGTCGAGTCCCGACCGTCGGGCCCGCGATCACCGAGCGCTGCGAGCAGGCGACGAAGGCCTTCGTCCCCTCTTCCGCGCCGGCCGCGAGCTGCAACCGCGCGGCCCGAGCTCCCGAGACGATCGAGGACACTCTCGCCGGCGCGGTCTTCTGGTCGGCCTACGAGCACCTGATGATGGCGAGGCGGAGAAGCTCGCCGACCATCTGCCCGTCCTCACCGAGCTGATCCTGCGCACCTATATCGGCCCCGCCGAGGCCTCTCGCATCGCCAGGGCCGAGGCGAAGGCAGCCCCTAGCCTGCCTTCGCCTCGAGCCACATGTCCTCCTCCGCCACGAGTCCGCATCGGCCCTGACCGGCGCTCTCGGTCCCGGACAACCTGCGCCGTGGAGCGAGGCGGCAATGGCGCAGCGGATGGACAGGGCCCGAGGGCTCGGCACCCTGCCCGGCGGCCACCACGGCCTCTCCGCGAGCAGATCGCTCGACTCCCGGCGCGAGCCGGCTGCCCGCCGCGATGGCCCACGGCCCACCTCTACCCCGTAGCTCCTCCAGCGAATCGACCTCGAGGTCGAACGCCTCATCGGCCGAGCGCCGGCGCCGGTAGGGCGAGACGGTGACCCGGTGCACCTCACCGCAAGGGCAGGGGACCTCGATCGGGCGCGTGTCGGCGGCCGGGTCCGAGTTCACCTTCAGCCGCCGCAGCTCACCAGCTGTCTTGCAACCGAAGCTGATCACCCAGCCGAAATCACCCTGCTCGCTTTTCGCCTCGCTCTTCGCATCGGCTCATTCTCCCGCTTCCGACGGAACCCGCCAGCTCCGCCGCGACTTGAACGCCACGTCTGGGCATGGCCGGTGGGTTGCTGTCGCTAATCCCCCCGACAGGTCCTCGTCATCGTCGAGGACAGCGTGCGGCCGTCGTCGAAACTCATCGAGGCCCTGGCGAAGGGATAGGCGGCGATCGAGACGCCCCGGGGGTCGGGCAGCTGGCCGACACATAGGAGCGCTCCACGCCCTGGTAGCGGTATTCGCGGTGAAGGTTGAGGTAGATGGTGCGCAGATAGATGTTGCGGACCAGGTTCTTTCGAGCTTGCCGGAGAGCACGGTGCCAAAGCGCCCGCCGCGGTGGCGGATGTCGAAGGTGATGAAGCTTGCTCACCGGGGCGGGGCTCGTCTGGTAGACGTGGGCGAGGATCGCGGCGTGGCCGTGGCGACGGGAGTTGAAGAGGAGGATTTCCCCCGTGGCGATCTTGTGGGGCTGGTTTTCGATCGTCGTCTTCGCCGTGAAGCCGCCACCGCCGACCAGCGCCGGTCCGCAGGCCGAGAGCGCCCCGGCTGAGGTGCTTTCGCCTATCTGGGACCTATGGCAGCGCGGCAAGCCCCTGGTCGAGAGCTTGCCACCCTTGTTCAGGGCGATGCGGATCTTTCGCAGGGTCGGGGGGTTCTGCGGCGAGAGGCTTCTGATGATGCCTTCGATCCGGACGGCAATCGGGGTCCGGTGGGCGCGGGAGAGCGTCTTGGGGGCGATACCCCCGTCAAAGCGGACGAAGAGATCGCCCTTCTGGGTCAGCTCGGCGGAGGCGGAGGCGGCCACCAGGAGGAGGGCCAGGGTGGCGAGAAGCGCGACTGACAGGCGGCGCGCACGCAGACTTGACAAGCGAGATCTCACAAGAACCCTTCCGAGGTTCTACAGGGACAGAGCGCCGAGGGTGCGGCGAGAGCATATCCCGGCTCTCGTTTGGGGCCTACAATCCAAGGCAGTCGCGGGGACGCGGCGAAGAGGATGCCGGGGAAGATCTCGACACCAGGCGGTTCAGAGGCCCGCCGGTGCGCTTTGACGCTCCGCGTGTTCGCGCTCACGATCCTCGCCCTCCTGCTCCTGGTCGGCGCCGAGGCGCTCGCGCCGACGCGCCCTCGGAGCCGAACGACACGCTCCAAACCGCGACTGGGCCACTCACTCCCAACTCCTCGTACTCGGCGGTGGTCGAGAGCACGAACGACAGGGACATCTATTCGTTTTACGTGACCTCTCGCGAGGAGGCAGAGGTCACCGTGTCGCTGATCAACCAGGGAGGCGGGCACGGCTCTCAGACGTCGACGCCAGGCTGCTCGACACCACCATCACCCCGATCACTGGCTCCGGCTCCCCTACGTTCAGGACGGCGAAACGCGGTCGATGACGGTCCCGCTGCCCCTGGGAAGTACTTCGTCGAAGTCAGCTCGAGTGTCGGCTACGGCGACAGCTATCGATCTCCTCACCGGCGGCGGCAGCGGCGCCTTCGGGAGTTACGGCAGGATCGCCCACCGCTGCGGGTCCGCGTCGGCGGCGGTCAGGTTCGCAGCAGCGAGGCCCTGGACCACTCGAAGGCGAAGCTGCAGCGGGCAACCAGCCGGCTGCGGCGGGCCCGCTACTCGGGGCTGGAGATCCGTCGCGAGGCCCGAGACCTCTACTAGGAAGGCGAAGCGCACCGTGCGCTCCAAGCGCCGAAAGCTGCGCCGGCGCGCGCCTCCCAGAGCCCCTGGTGCTCGATCCCCCAGTAGGCCCGATAGGTCCTCGAACTCAGCGGGTGAGACGTCACCAAGGGAATCATTGGAGGCGCTCCTTGTTCTCTCCCGACCTTCGAACATCGCTCGCAGCCCAGTGTCCTACTGCTCAGAAGTGCGCGCTCGATCAATCGCGCGCAGCGATTGCAGAGTTCCAAGGCTCTGTCTTGGTCGACCAGCGGCAGCGTCACCAAGAAACGAAATCCGGTAGCAGCGCTCGCAGTTGGCCGCCATTGCCCATCACCAACTCGCCCCGCATCACCACCTCGGCACCGTCGAGAGCGTGGCCGAGCGCGTTCAGCGGCTCCCTCCGGCTCGGTGCCGTCGAGCACCGCCATCGCGACCTTGGCCAGCGCTCGCCGTAACTCGACGACCAGTTGCTCATCTTCGGAGCTGAGGATGCCCACCATGGCACCCCGCTCTGCGCCAAGGGCAGAGTGCTCGCCAAGGATCTCCGCGCCGCCTGAGTAGCCCAGCTCGACGCTCAGCCGATCGGCTACTCGAAGCAGGGCCTTTCGTTCACTTGCCGCCAACATTTGCCGGAAAACTACCTTCCCCTCCAGAAACGTTTCCGGGTCTTCAAGATCATCAATCGGACCCTCCCGAACTTTCTATCGCGATCAGTAGGTCTCTGTTCTTACGCGAGCCCCTTGGTGGAGATCGGCTCTGTGCCTGAATACCAGGTTCCAACGCCGCCGTTCGATCAAACGGCCTTCTACTTGACCCCCTCCCGCGGTATCCTCATGTCGATGCGTGCACTACCGGGACGGGCTTCCGCGTGCGACGGGGGATGCACCTCCCACCTCCGTCACCCGCGCAGCGCCCAGCAGATCAGCGCCGCAGGATCCTCCGCGCGGTGGGCGAGCTCGTGGCCGAGCGCGGCTACGCAGACGTCACTGTCGAGCTCGATCGTCAGCGCGCCCACGTCAGCTAGCAGACGTTTTTACAAGCACATCACCGCTCCAAGGACGAATGCTTCGCAGCGTTGTTCTGAGGTCGCGTTTTGCGCGATCGAGGACAAGATCCGCGACCGCCTCGCTCGTCCGGACCTGACCTGGTCCGAGGAAGTCGTCGTGGCCTTGGGGACCCTGGTCGAGGCGATCCTCGCCGAGCCGGAGGATGTGGCGCGCGCGCGGTGATCGTCGAGTCCCCGACGGTCCGACCACGGCGATCGCCGCGCGCTATGAGCACGCGAAGAGCGCCTTCGCGCCGTTCTTCCGCCTCGGCCGCCAAGCACAACCCGCGCGGCGCCGAGCTCCCCGAGACGATCGAGGACACCCTCGCCGGCGCGGTCTTCTGGTCGGCCTATGAGCACCTGATGGTCGGCGGAGGCGGAGAAGCTCGCCGATATCTGCCCGTCCTCGCCGAGCTGATCCTGCGCACCTATCTCGGCCCCGCCGAGGCCCTTCCGCATCGCCAGGGCCGAGGCGAAGGCAGCCCTCGAGCCTGCCTTCGCTGCGAGCCCTGCCGTCCGCCTCCGCCGCAGGGCCGCCTCGACCCTGAGCCATGGGCTCGTCACCGATAATCTGCCGCTTGTGAGGAGGTTCCGGCAATGGCGCAGCGGATGGGCAGGGGCCCGAGGAGCTCGGCCCACTGCCCGGCGGCCACCATGGCCTCTCCCGCGAGCAGATCATGGAGTCCCAGCGCGAGCGCCTGCTGGCGGCGATGGCCCAGGAAGTCGCCCAGCGCGGCTACCGCGCCGCGACGATCACCGAGGTCGTCAGGCTCGCCTCCGTCTCGACTCGCGACTTCTACGAGCACTTTCAGGGCAAGGAGCACTGCTTTCTCGCCGCCTTCGACGCCGTCCGCGACCACCTCGAGGAGCTGATCGCCGCCGCGGTGACCGGACTCTGACCCGACTGGCCCCAGCCAGGTGATCGCCGCCCTGCGCACCGGCTCGGGTTCTTCGCCGCCGACCCGGACCTCGCCCGCCTCTTCTTGCTCGAGTCGGTCGGCGCCACGCCGACGATCGCGATCCGCTTCCGTGAGGCCGTCCTCGCCTGCGTCCCCGCCCTCGCCCGCGGCCGCGCCGAGATGCGCCGACGGCGACTCCCTGCTGCCCGAGCACCGAGGACTCGCTGATCGGCGGCGCCGTCTCCCTCGCGACCCGCTCGATTCTCGCCGGCGAGACGGAGAAGCTGCCGGAGCTCTTGCCCGACCTGGTCGAATTCACCGTCAGCCCCTATGTGGGGCGAGCGCGCAGCCGCCCTCGCTGCCGAGCGCGCCGGTCTAGCCGGACCTTCGGACGGGATAGCCCCCGCCCTTCCCAGTCGGCTCGAATCGGCTGACCCTCCATCCGCCTGGTCGGTCGTCCAGTAGCGGGGTGTTCCCAGCATCCCACCCGAGGGATCTCGGCGTCTCCCACACACCGTGTGTGCTCCATCGCATTCGCCGCACCGACTCCGATTTCAGCAAGCGCGCGGAGCACGCCAGGCAAGTAGCAAAATGTTCTTGCCCACTAGGACAAATCACCACTCTTCAGAAAAGCCCGCTTGCGCATCAGCCGATTTTGTGCTTCTCTATCGACTGCACAGCCCGATGGGAGGGCTGGCAGGGAGTTACCGAATCAGGGATTCATAACTATCAGGGATTGAGAACTGAGCCGCATCCGCCGAGCGATCCGCTGAAACGGCTCGGGACGACAAAGGAGAGACCTACGTGAGTTCGTACGCGAAGGAGCCGGAATCCACGCCACGCCAGGCCACCCGCCTCGGCCGCACCCTCCGTGGAGCCTTCGCCATGGCTGCGCACCCGACCGCGCGTCGCGGGGAGTGGTGCGCCCTCGCGCCGTCGCGGGCGGCTCGCCCTGCTCAGTCTCACTGCCTTCGCCTTCGTCGGACTGGTCCTGGTCGTGGCGTCGGCCTTCGCCTCCAAAGAGGTCACCCGGTACCTGGGGTCGACGGGCTCCGGCTCGGTCGGCGGCGAGTTCTCCGGCCCGCGCGACACCGCCGCCAACAGCACGGGTGAAGGCGGTGTTCCCGCCGGCACGTTCTACGTCGCCGACGAAAACAACAACCGCATCCAGCGCTTCAGCCCCTCGGGCGACTTCGTCAGTGCCTGGGGCACCGACGTGGTGCAGGAAGGCGGCAGCGGCGATCAGGGCGACTCCGGCGCGGCGAACTTCGAGATCTGCACCGTCGCCTCGGAGTGCAAAGCCGGCATCGCCGCCGGCAGCAACGGCCATGCGGCCGTCAACGAGACCCAGAAAGTCCACTTCGGAGGCTTCAACGCGGGCAACACCTACACGCTCGGCAACCTGCCCGGCACCTGCAGCTCCTCGAGCACCGAACCGATCGTCTACACCGGCAGCGCCGCCACGGTCCGCTCCAACATGCAGGAAGCCCTCGAGGCGAAATGCGGCGCCGGCAACTTCTCCCTCGCCAGCGGTCCCGCCAACCCGGTAGTCACCTTCCAGGGCAGCCTCGCCGGGGAAAACGTGCCGACGATGAGCTGCACCACGAATACCGGCTCGGGCGAATGCGAAATCACCGACAACACCGACGGCAGCCCCGCCCAAGCTCGCCACCGCAGCCGGCAACGGCGCCCTCGACCACCCCCAGTCCGTGGCCGTCGACGGGGACACCGGCAACGTCTACGTATCGGACCGCAACAATCGCCGAATCGACGAGTACGAAGGCGACGGCACCTTCATCCGCTCCTTCGGCTGGGACGTCGACGAAACCGAAGCGGGCACCGAATACGAGGTCTGCCCGGCGGCGAACATCTGCCAGGCGGGCAAAAGCGGCGCGGGTAAAGGCGAGATCAGCAGCAGCAACACCGCCGGCATCCTGGGGATCGCGGTCAGCCCGCCGGACGGGGAAGCGGCCACCGGCACCGTCTTCGTCGCGGACTCCGGGAACCGCCGGGTGAACACTTACGCGCTCGACGGCACCTCCCCCGAAGAATTCGGCTCCTCGAGTCAGTTCGGCTCCACCCAGCCGCGCAAAATCGCCGTCGACAGCCGCGGCATCGTCTACGCCTCCAACTCCAACAACCACGGCGAGATCCTGCGCTATGACACGGAAAACGCCGACGGCGAAGGAGTCGGCTTCCTGGCGGCGCCGATCGAAGGCTCGGTCCCGGGGGTCAACGAGAAGCAGAGAATCATTTTCAGCTCGGGAGAAGGAGGCATAGTCAAAGGAGGCGACGCCTTCACCGTCACCTGCCCCAACGGCGAAACGACCAGCGAAATCACCTACGTCGAAGTCAACGTAGAACGAGAGGACAGAGTCCGGGAAGCGCTGGAAGCGAAATGCGGCGGCAGCTACACCATGAGCACCCCGTACTTCGGCTATGCCACCGAACTCGTCTACGAAGGCAGCTTCGCAGAGACGAACGTCGACCCGATCGAATGCACGATGATCACCGGTGAAGGCAATTGCGAAGTAACTGAAACGCTGATCGAAGGCAAAGAAGAAGAGAAACACGCGCTGCTCGCGACCAACTCCACGGCAAGCACCACCGCCGGCCTCGCCGTCCATCCGGACTCCGACGGAGCCGGCGCCGACACGGATGTCCTCTTCGTGCTGCGCGACCCCGAAAAAGGCTCGACCGTCGTGCAGCAGTTCGGCACCGCCCACGAGCCCGGCCAGGTCGCCGCCCCGACCGAAGATGACGACGAGCACGGAGTCGAAGCGGGCTTCGAATCCGTCAACGGGCTCGGCTTCGACGACTCCAGCGGCAAGCTATTCGTATCTTCGACCAGCGGCTTCAACCAGGGCATCGGCAACGGGAGCCGCGTCTTCCTCCTCGACGAAACGCCGAACCCCGTCCCGTCGCTCGACCCGATCACCACCTTCGACACCGAAAAGGCGACCTTCACCGGCACCGTCAACCCCGAAGGCGCCGAAACCCTGTATCGCTTCGAATACGTCGACAACGCCGAGTTCCTGGCCAACGGCTTCGAAAACGCGACCCAGGTGCCCAGCACCGAAGGGAACGCCGGCTACGGCACCAGCCCGGTCGCCGTCGAAGCGGACACCCCGCACGACCTGGCCGGGGGGACGCTCTACCACGTCCGCCTCGTCGCCAAGCGGGCCTTCACCACGGTCGAAGTCGAAGACGAAAAGACCTTCACGACCACGAGCTCTGCCCCGACCGTCGTGGCCACCGTGGCGACGCAGGTGAAGACCGAAAGCGCGAACCTGCGTGGCGCGATCGACACCGAAGGCGAAGCGACCACCTACCACTTCAACTGGGGCCTGAACACGGGCTACGGCAACAGCACCACCGGCAACCTGCCGGCGGGCGCCCAAACGATGGCGGGCCTCGGCGAAATCACCGGGCTCACGCCGGGCATCACCTACCACTACCAGCTCGAAGCGACCAACGGGACCGGCACGACCATGGGGCCCGACGAGACCTTCACCACCCCGGCGCAGGAACCGGGCCTGCCGGGCAAACGCGGCTACGAGATCGTCAGCCAGTACCCGACCGGCGGCGTCTCGGTGATCCCCACCGGCGCTCAGGCGCACATCAGCCCCGACGGAAACCAGGTCGAGTTCAGTTCCTACAACCCCCTGCCGAACACCCCGACCGGCCTTGCCGATCAGTTCGGCCAGGGGGCGTGGATGTACGAATCCACCCGCGGTGAAGGGGCGTGGAACCTCACCGGCATGAAATTCAACGTCGAATTCTTCGAGGCGGGGATCGCGGAAGATGCCCAGCACGTACTGAAGGACACCACCGTCGGCGTCGACCCCGACGACCAGAACGAAGTGAGCGATATGTACATGCGCCAGCCCAACGGCGAATTCGTCTGGATCTCGCGCGATCCCCGGATTCCCGCGGGCACCCCGCAGACCGAAGGAGGAGGAGGACAGATCGACTTCGGCAACGGCGCGCTCAACTCCTACCCCGTGGGAGACACGCTGACGCCCGACGGCAGCACCGCGACCTTCACATCCAAGCGTCACCTGAGCGATCTCGACACGAGCAGCAGCAGCTGTTTGGAGCTCTACAAGTGGGAGGAAGGAAGCGGAGTCGACCTTCATCGGCATGCGCCCGGACGGGACGGTGCCGAACGCCACTGGCGGCAACTGCTCGGCCATGCCCCCAACCGCCCAGGACGCGCTGTCGGCGGACGGGCATCGCGTCATCTGGACCGCGGGGCGGACCGACGAAACCGGCAACACGCTCTACGTCTCGACCGACGGCGAACCGACGGTCGAGGCGGTCAAGGAGACCGGCGTTCCGCCGGAAGAAATCCCGACAAACGGCATCTCGTCATCGAAACCGCCGTACAACGTCACCTACCGCGGTGCGGCCTCGGACAACGGCTCACGCGTCTTCTTCACGTCTGCGTCGCGCCTCACGCCCGACTCGGGCGCCGCTGCCGAAAACAACGGCGACGCCGACCTCTACGAGTACTCGGTCGCACGACGACAAGGTCCGCGACCTGACTCCGCGCACGGACGGTCTCACCGACCCCGAAATCGATCCCCGCCTACCGCGGCCGGGCGCGCGGCCTCGTCTGGAACTCCGAAGACGGCCGCAGGTTCTACTTCGTCTCCGACGCCCGCTACCCGGCGGCGCCGAGCCCGACGGGCAAGTTGCCCTCCGCGGAAGGCCGCAACCTCTACATGGGCGAACTGGACGGGATCGACGACCCGATCAAGCTGCGCTTCATCGCCGCCCTGGGCTCGGGAGACGGCTCGAACTGGCAATCGAATTATGGGGAGAAGACCGCGTACGGGACCGCCGACGGCTCCTATCTGGCCTTCACCTCGGAAGAGAACCTGACCGAACAGCCCCTCGGCGATACGAGCCAGATGTTCGTCTACGACGCCGTCGACGGCACCCTCGAATGCGCCTCCTGCCCGACGGACGGCTCGCTGCCGGCCAACGACGTCGACGAGTACCTGCAGGAAAACGGCGAATCCGTCGGGTACCGCTGGCAGTTCGGCAACGGCGGGAGCCACTGGGTCAGCACCGACGGCACCGTCTTCTTCGACACCGCGACCGCGCTTATCCCCGGAGACCAGAACGCGGTCGAGGACGTCTACGAGTTCCGCAACGGCCAGCTGCGCCTGATCTCGGGCGGCACGAGCAGCAACCAGTCCCGGCTCGAAAACGCGAGCATCGACGGGGTCAACGTCCTCTTCACGACCCTCGATCCCCTCGCCCCGCAGGACAAAGAGCCCGGGCTGCCGAAGCTCTACGACGCGCGGGTCGGCGGCGGCTTCCCGAAAGTGGTCGAACTGCCGACCTGTGACATCAACGCGGGCGCCTGCGAGGGGGCGGGAACCAGCGCACCGGAACAGGTCGGCGCAGGCAGCGGGGTCTTCGAAGGGCCCGGCAACAACGACGAATCCCCACAGGTGCGCTGCAAGATCCTCGCCCTCGAAAGCCACGAGCTCGCGGCGCGCGCCAAGAAGCTCCGCCACGCCGCCCAAAAGGCGGCCAAGGCGGGGAAGCGAGGGCGCGCCAGGAAGCTGCGCCGCCGGGCCGGCCGCCTCGGGCGGAAGGCCCACAAGCGCTCGGCCAAGGCGAAGAGCTGTCGCCGCGGCTTGGCGGGCGCATCACGAGCAGCCAACACGAACCGGAGGGCACAGCGATGACCACCAGGACACGCAAAGCGCAACTCCGGCGGCTTCGTTCCAGATTGCTGCTCTCGGTCGCGGCGCTCGCCACCGCGCTGGCGGCGCTCGCCCCGGCGGCCTCGGGATACGGCTTCGAACCCGAAACCGCCTTCGTCAACGCCACCCCGCCGGTGCAGCAGCCGTTCGAGGCCCTGCTTCCGGACTGCTCGAACTTCGAAACGTTCACCGGAATCCTCGTCAGAAGGGATCAACCAGGGGACCTTCTACGACCCCAAAGACCTGGACATGGATCGACAATTACCGCAAAGCCGACGAATTGACCCAGGCCGGCGGGCACCCCGACTTCGACGACGTCCTTCTACATCGATACCAGCGGCTCCGGGGGCGACAGGTACACGAAGGACATCTACACCGATCTCCCCGCCGGGTCGGTCGGCTCCCCGCTGGCCGTGCCCAGGTGTGATGCGGCCGAGCTCCAGCTGACCGTGGCCGGGAAATGCCCGACCCAGAGTCAGGTGGGAGAAGCGCTGACCAACCCCTCCGTACTGACCTTCTACAGCCCCGTGTACAGCATCGTCCCCCCGGAAGGGGAGTCGGCGGAGTTCGCCTACAAGGCGTTCATCATCACGGCGGTGCTGTTCCCGCGGGTGCGCAGCGAGAGCGACTACGGGCTGACCGTCGAGGTCCGGAACGTTGCGACCATACTCCCGCTGGAAGCGGCAACCCTGGCCCTCTGGGGCGTGCCGTACGACGGCCTGCACGACGAACACCGCTTCGAAACCAACAACGGCACCGTCGGCGCCTCAGTCACCGGCGCCGCGATCAGGCCGTTCAGCACGTCTCCGACGAACTGCGACACGGGCCCGCTGACCACCGGGGTCAAAATCAGGTCCTGGGGCAAACAGGAAACGTGGCATGAAGAAAAATTCGGGGCCTCGGAGCAGGAGGGTTGCGTAAAGTCAAACGAGAAACAGAAAGTCGTCATCCACGACGCCTATCCGGGCTCGAAATTCACACTGAGCTTCGAAGGTAAAACGACGGAAGCCCTCGACTACGACAGTACGGCCGAAGAAGTCGAAGCGGCGCTGGAAGCCCTCGAATCCATCGGTGAATCGAACGTCAAGGTCGAGGGCGGACAGGTCCCGGTGCCGTCAGCCAGCTCGGCGTCCCAGCTCGAATTCGACTCGCTGGGTGCCTCTGCTGCCGTCGTCGAAGTATGCGATCGAATTCGTCGGAGCCCTGAAGGACCAGAACGTGCAGGAAATGACGGCGGACGGCTCCGGGCTGATCGGCGGAGAAGCCTCGGTGACGGTCGAAGTCGAAGCCAATGGCAGCGAAGAAGAACTCGAATTCGACCCGGAAGTGCATGCGACGCCGACCACCCCCAAGCGCCGACCAGCCGTCCGGCCTCAACCTGACCGTCCACGTTCCGCAGAACACCGAATGCGAAGAACACGCATTCGCAAGCTCCGCGGAACGGGAAGAAGCGATCGAAAACGGGGAATCGACGCTCGACTGCCCGCTGTCGACCTCGAACACGAAGAAGCTGAAGGTCGCGCTGCCCGGGGGGATGGTTCTCAACCCGTCTGCCGCCAACGGCCTCGGCAGCTGCTCGCCGGCAGGCATCGGCCTGACCACGCCGATCGGCTCGAAGCCGATCCACTTCAGCGGCGGATCCGGCGAACTGCCCGGACGACTCGAAGATCGGCACGGTCGAAGTCGACACGCCGCTGCTCGAAGCGCCGATGCCGGGTGAGGTGTACCTGGCCGAGCCCTACGACAACCCGTTCGAATCGCTGCTGGCGATCTACATCGGAGTCGACGACAAGCAGCGCGGCATCGTCGCCAAGTTCGCCGGCCAGATCGAAGCCGACCCGAGCACCGGGCAGCTGGTGACCACGGTCGACGAACAGCCCCAGCTGCCGCTGGAGAACATCAGGATCAACCTCAAGCAGGGCCCGCACGCGGCGCTGCGGACGCCGCCGACCTGCGGTAGCTACACGACCAAATCGGAACTGACGCCCTATTCGGCCCCGGGATCGCCGGTCAGCTTCGAAGACACGTTCTCGATCGAACTCCGAGCCCGACCGGCAGCTGCGGCGCTGAGCCGAACGCGCCGAGCTTCGACGCGGGCACGGTGACGCCCGATCGCGGGCCAGTACTCGCCCCTCGTGGTGCAACCTGAGCCGCGGCGACGGCACGCAGGAATTCCACTCGGTGACGATCTCGCTGCCGCCGGGAATCGACCGCGAAGCTGGCCGGCATCCCCTACTGCTCGGACGCCGCGCTCGCCGCCGCCGCGGGCAAGGACGGCAAGCGACGAGCAGGCCAGCCCGTCCTGTCCCGCCGCGTCCGAAGTCGGCAACGTGGCGGTCGGCCGCCGGCGCCGGCCCGTCGCCCTACTACGCTGACGCGGGCACGCGTACCTGGCCGGCCCGTACAAGGGCGCCCCGCTGAGCCTGGCGATCATCACCCCGGCGACCGCCGGCCCCTTCGACCTGGGCACCGTCGTCGTCCGGGTCGCGCTCCACGTCGACCCGGTGACGGCGCAGATCACCGCCGTCAGCGACGACATCCCGCACGATCCTCAAGGGCATCCCGCTCGACATCCGGTCGGTCGGCGATCCAGCTCGACAGGAGCCAGTTCACCAAGAACCCGACCTCCTGCGACCCGACGAGCGTCGACGGATCGCTGATCTCGACGTTGGGCAGCACCGCCGCTCTCTCCGAGCGCTTCCAGCTCGGCGAATGCCGGCGCCTGGGCTTCAAGCCGAAGCTCTTCCTGCGCCTCTACGGCAAGCGCTTCGGGCGCAGGTCGCACCCGAGGCTGAGGGCGACCGTGGTCCCGCGCGGAGGCGACGCCAACATCGCCTGCGCACAGGTGCTGATGCCGAACTCCCTGCTGCTCGATCAGAGCCACATCCGCACCGTCTGCACCAGGGTCCAGTTCGCCGCCGACGCCTGTCCGGCGGGCTCGATCTACGGCTCACGCGACGGCGAAGACGCCGCTGCTCGACCAGCCGCTGTCGGGCAACGTCTACCTGCGACTCCAGCCAGCACAAGCTGCCCGACCTGGTCGCCGACCTGAACGGGCAGGTGTCGGTGGAGCTGAGTCGGGCGGACCGACGCGTCAAGGGAGCCCTGCGGAACACCTTCGAAGTGGTTCCCGACGCGCCCGTCAGCAAGTTCGTGCTGCACGCTGCAGGGAGGCCAGAAGAGCCTGCTGCAGGCGAACAAGAACCTCTGCAAGGGCAAGCAGAAGGCGACGGTCAACATGCAAGGCCACAACGGGCGCGTGTCCGTCGTCAAGCAGCGGATCAACATCCCTCGCGTGCAACAAGAAGCACAGCGGCAGCAGGCACGCGGCGAGGCATCTGCAGGGCTGCCGCGCGGCAGGGCGGCTAGCCGGAGGTGGTCCGAGTGAGAGCCGCCAGGACAACCACCGCCTCGCGGTGGGTGGGCGCACCTGCTTGCCCTCGCGCTCGCCGTGGTCGGCAGCCTGCTTGGCGGCGCGCCGAGCGCCTCGGCGCTGCCGGGAGACCCGCCCATCTACCTCTTCGCGGCGAGGCCCCGCAACCACCATCAGCTCGGAACCCCCGCCCACCGGGTACTTCAACGATCCCTGCGGGCTCACGGTCGACGACAACGGCCGGCTTCTGGGTCTCCGACTATTACCACCGGTCGGTCAGCGTCTTCTTCACCAGCGGGTCGAAACTGGCAGCGCACGAAGGCTTCATCGGCCAGCCGGTGCACGAATGGGAAGAGCCGGAATCCCACACCGGCTCGGTCGACGACCCCTGCCAGGTGGCATATGACCCGGTCGGGCCGAAGCTCTACGTCAACAACTACCACCGCAACGTCGTCGGCTTCACGACGGCCTATGACAGAAGCCGGGCCGGTGCTCGCCGGTCGCCAGCGGCGGCGACCGGGGTCGCGGTCGGTCTTCAACCACCTCGTCTACGTGACCAAGCGCGACCGGGTCGTCGGTCTACGAACTCGAACGGAACCCACGCGTTCGACCTCGGCGTCGGCCACCTGGGCGACGCCTTCGGCGTCGCCGTCTCCGGCTACGGGCCGACCGAAGGCTTCGTCTACGTCCCCGACGCCTCCGACAACACGCTCAAGGTCTTCGACCCGGGACCAGCACCTGGTCGAACCGGTCGAAGTAATCGACGGCGGCGAAACCCCCTACGGGGATTTCGTCTCGCTGCGCGACGCCGCGGTCGCGATCGACAACTACAACGGCGACGTCTACCTCACCGACGACCTGCAGCCCGCCAACACCGTCAGCCCGGCAGTCTACGTCTACGTCTTCGACTCCGAAGGAGGCTACGAGGGCCACCTGCGGCGAAACGTCTTCGACGGCGGCCCCTCGCGGCCTCGCGGTCGACAACTCCGCCCGCGCGCTACCGGCCGGGACCCAGGGCCGGTGTTCGTGACGACCGGCAACACCCAAGAGAGCGGCGTCTACGCCTACCCGCCGAGAAGCGGCGACGACCGCCACGCCGCTGGCGCCGACGATTCCGGCGCCGCCGCTCGAGCAGCGGCCTGCTGTTTCCCACCGTGCCGATCGGCGGAGCAGCCAGCGAGGCGAGCGGCTGCGAAGGGGACGGGTGCCAGGCGCTGCCGCCGGAACCGGCGACCCGACCCTGACCACCCTCGGGGAAGGCCGTGGAAATCCCGAGGTCCGCTACCGGAACTCGCTCCAGACCTGCGTCCGGATCGGCCAAGGAAGCTGAAGCAACTGAGGCGCGAGGGTCAAGCGCCTCGCCAGGAAGGCGAAGCACGCCCGCAACTCCGCCCGGTCCCGGCGCCTGCGCGCCACCGTCCACAAGCTTCACAAGCAGCTCGGCCGCAAATCCCAGGCCGCCAAGCGCTGCCGGGGGAACAGTGTCGGCGCGGGCAGGGCGTCGGCCTCCACGGTCGGGCCGGTCTCCTCAGCATCGACCTCGGCCACGCCGGCAACCGCCGCGGCCTCGAGCGGCGCCCCGGCGAGCGGCACATCGGCTCGACGGACGGCCGCGTCGCCTGACGCACCGCAGCTCCGGCGGGCGGCGGCGCGACCGCCGCGGGCTTGAAACCCGGCAGCGAAGGCTTCGACGCGGCGGTCTACGCCGACGGCGGCAGCCTCACGACCCTGGCCGGCTCCCACCCCTACCAGGTCGAGACGAGCGTCAGCCTCGACCAGAGCGGGGGAAGCTCCGACCTGCGCCACCTGCGCCTGCAGCTTCCCCCCGGGATGCTGATCAACCCCGCCAACGGGACCGGCGTCCTTTGCAGCGATACGACCTTCACGACGCCGCGATCCTCGCCCTTCCCGGGCAGCGAATCGGGCGAGAACTGCAACGACGGCGCCCAGGTCGGAACGGTCGAGGTGACGAGCGGGATCGGCGGCGGCAAAACGCGCACCTTCGGCCTCTACAACCTGCAGCCCAACTACGGCGAGGCGGCGCGCTTCGGCGCCTCGCCGTTCGGCAAATCGCTCGTCTTCGACGCCAGGATCAACTCCGACGTGCCCGGCGCCTACGTCGACCTCGACGCCGCCGAGATCCCCCAGAGCCTGCAGCTGGAATCGCTCAAGGTCTCGCTGTGGGGCGCCCCCTGGGACGCCAGCCACAACGCCGAGCGCGGCGACTGCCTGAACGAGGAAGAGCCCGGCTTCGCCTTTGCCAAATGCTGGGTCGGCGAGCCGCAGACGACCAAGCCGCGCGCCTTCGTGACGCTGCCGACCGTCTGCGGCGCCTCACTGACCTTCGACGCCGAAGCCAGCTCCTGGCAGCAGGGCGGGACGGAGAACGCCACGGCGAGCTCCGGCGGGCCGGTCACGGGCTGCGAAAACCTCAACTTCGACCTCGAATCAGAGGGCCTGCTCTCGGTCACCAAGGCCTCCTCGGCGAGCGGCTTCGTCTTCCGCTTCGACAACGAAAACGAAGGCTTCGCCAACCCCCGCGAACGCACCCAGGCGCTGGTCAAGAAGCTCGACGGTCGAGCTGCCCAAGGGAGTCTCGCTGAACCCCTCGGTGGGCGCCGGGCTGGGGGTCTGCACCCCCGCCCAGCTCGCCGCCGAGACCGCCTTCAACGCGCCCGGCGCGGGCTGTCCCAACGCCTCGAAGATCGGCGTTTTCATCGTCGGGCTGCCCTACTTCTCCAAACGGCTGCGCGGCTCGGTCTACCTGGCCCAGCCCGACGACCCGGCCACCGCGCCCCGGCGCCGAGAACCCCTTCGACTCGCTGCTCGCGGTCTACCTGGTGGCCAAGTCCGCCGACCGCGGGCATGCTCTTCCGGATCCCCGGCAAGCTCACCCCCGACCCCGGCGACGGCACCCTGACCGCGACCTTCGACAACCTGCCCCAGCTCCCCTACACCCACCTGGAGGTGAACTTCCGCTCCGGCCAGCGGGCGCCGGTCGTCTCGCCGCCCGCCTGCGGTGCGGCGACGACCAAGCTCACCCTGAACCCCTGGTCGCAGGGCGTTCCCGACGACGTCTCGAGCACCGACTCCCCGATCCCCACCGGGATCGAAGCCGGGCCGTGCCCGAACGGCATCGACGCCCCCCTTCGCGCCCGAAGCCTACACCGGCGGGGTCAACTCCAACGTCGGCTCCTACACCCCCTACTACGTGCGGCTCTCGCGCCACGACACCGACCAGGAGATCACCTCCTACTCGCTGATCCTGCCGAAGGGGATCACCGGCAAACTGGCCGGGATCCCCTTCTGCCCGGAGGCGGCGATCGCCGCGGCGCGGGTCAACCGCGGCTTCGATGAGACCGCCCACCCCTCCTGCCCGGCGGCGAGCCAGGTGGGCAGCACCGAACACCGGCTACGGCGTCGGCCAGGCGCTCACCTACGCCTCGGGGCGGATCTACCTCGCCGGCCCCTACCAGGGCCAGCCGCTCTCGCTGGTCACGGTCAACTCGGCGACGGTCGGCCCCTTCGACCTCGGCACGATCGTGATCCGCTCCGCCTTCTCGGTCAACCCGAGCACCGCCCAGCTGCAGATCGAGGCCGGCTCCTCGGACCCGATCCCCCACATCCTCGACGGCATCCCGCTGCACCTGCGCGACGTCCGCATCTACATGGACCGCCACGAATTCACCCGCAACCCGACCAGCTGCGAACCCTCGGCAGATGATCTCGACGATCACCGGCTCGGGCGCCTCCTTCGAAAACCAGGCCGATGACTCCAGCGCCGGGGTCAGCCGCCACTTCCAGCTGCTCAACTGCCTCGAGCTCGGCTTCCGACCGAAGCTCGGCATCCGGCTGCGCGGCCAGACCAAGCGCGCCGGGCACCCGGCGCTGCGAGCGGTGCTCCAGCGCCCGCCGGGGGGACGCCTCGATGAAGCGGATCACGGTCGACATGCCCCAAGCCCTCTTCCTGGCCCAGAACCACATCCGCTCGATCTGCACGAGGGTGCAGTTCGACGCGGAGAACTGCCCGAAGGGCTCGATCTACGGCAAGGCGGTCGTCTATTCCTCGCTGCTCGACGAGCCGCTGCGGGGCCCGGTCTACCTGCGCTCCTCCAGCCACCCCCTCCCCGACCTGGTCGCCTCGCTGCGCAGCGGCTCGATCCGGATCGTCCTGCAGGGCCGCATCGGCCCGACCGGCAGCGGCGGCATCCAGGCCTTCTTCGACAACGTCCCCGACGCCCCGATCGAGGCCTTCGTGATGCAGCTGAACGGCGGCAAGCGGGGCCTGCTGCAGAACTCCGCCGACATCTGCCGCCACCCGCCGACGGCGATGGTCAAAGCGCTCGGCCAGAACAACCGCGGCTCGATCTACACGACCAAGCTGCGCGGCCAGTGCAAGAAGAAGAAGCACAAGAAGCACAGGAACCATCGCCGCAAGCATCGATGAGCGATGGTGCGAAGCTGTACGGCGTGAAGAGGCTCCTCGGGCGCTTTCCGCTACTGCTGGCCTGCGTCGCGCTGGCGCTCGCCGGGTGCGGCGGCGGCGAGGAATCCGCGACCTCGGCGGCGACGGGCGAAGCGCACCGCGACGCCGAAGCCGGCGCGACGCCGCGACTCCGGGGCGGCAAGGTGACGGTGGGCAGCCCGGGGGGAAGCAGGGCGGAGGTGGGCAGTCCGAGCAGCCGGCTCGTCAGGAGGGGGCCGCTCCTCCGAGTCGGCACAAAGACGCCCGGCTCCCCCGACGGGGACACGACACCCGGCTCCTCCCGGGCCGGGCACGAAGGCCGTCGCCCCCGGCGTCCCGGTCCAGCCCGCCGGGGACAACTCGGTGCAGGAATTCGGGCGCGAGGGACAGGTCGACGAGCGAGAGCAGGCTCTCGCAACCCTGAAGACCTTCCTGAAGGCGAGGGCGGCGGGCGAATGGGAGAGGGCCTGCGCCGCGACGTCGCGGCAGTTCAAGCGGCAGATCGCGGTCTCCGCAGCCGCGCTGCCGAAGAAGGAACGGCCGAAAGGCTGCCCGGCGACGCTGCAGTTCGTTTTCAAATTGATTCCGCAGGCCGACCTGCGCGCTTCGGCCGAGGTGAGGGAACTGCTCAGCTTCCGGGTCAGCGGCAGGTATGCGTACATCATCTTCAGAGGCGCCGAAGACAGGGCCGACTACATCGCGATGCGCAACGACGACGGCGTGTGGAGGATCAACACGGCCAATCCGGAAACCTTTCCCACGGCGGCAGACTGAGCCGATCGGCTGCGGTCCCAAGTCGGAGAACGGCCCGATGCCGCCGAAAAATCGAGCTTCGGCTTATGCGATGGGAGTAGAGTCTTTTCTGTCGGATACAGGGATGCCCGCCCAGGGGAGTCTGGTGGCGGAGTCCGAAGGTCGGTACGGGAATGACTGGGGAACGATGCCAAAGGCTCGTAGCCTTCGCCGCTGTGCTTGCGGCAGGGCTGGCCGCGCACGCTCCGCCCAGCTTGGCCGACCCTCAGCTTCGAATCCGGTAGCTCTTTCGTCAAGGCTCATGCGCCCCTCCCTCAGACGCCGATCGGAGTGACCGTCCCCGGCATTCCCCGAGCTTGCATTCTTCGGCAACGGCTACGGGACCTGGGTCGACAACCTCCGTGAAGCACCCGAGCTCACCCAGGCGGGCGCTCACCCCGACCTGACGATCTCCCTTCAGCTCCAGGGCACCGCCAGCGAACCCGACGGGCTGGCGAAGGACCTGGTCACCGATCTTCCCGCCGGCGCGATCGCCGACCCGCTCGCCGTTCCGCGTTGCGAGGCAGCGGACTTCCACCTGACGCTGTTCGGCCACTGCCCAACGGAGAGCCAGGTCGGAACGGCGGCGAGCGATACAAGCGTGATCCGAGGGCTCGCCCCCCTGGATAACCTCGTGCCGCCTCCCGGAGACGCCATGATGCTCGGCTTCAAGTCCTTCGGATTCACGGTGGTTCTCCACACGAGCGTTCGGACCGCCGGCGACTACGGGCTCAGGGGAGAGATCAAGGACCTCGCGACCGTCAGTCAACCGCGCGGGTCGACGCTCACCCTGTGGGGAGTTCCCTATGACGGCCTTCACGACAGCCATCGCTTCGACACCGGAACCGGGACGCTCGGAGCCGAGGTCGTCGGGCCGGCCACCCGTCCCTTCACCTCGGCACCGACCAGCTGCGAGCCGGGCCCGCTGGGCGCCGAGCTCAGGGTCAGATCCTGGGGGAACAGCGAGCAGTGGATCACCGAGCACCTGGCGGTTCCGGGCGAGACCGGATGCGAGCAGATCCGTTTCGACCCCGAAGTGACCGCGCGGCCGACGACGACCCTGGCCGATTCGCCGACCGGCCTCCGAGTCGATGTGCGGCTTCCTCATGACGAAGAATGCGAGAACCTTCCCCCGCCCGAATCCGGGAAGACGAGGGAGGAATGGATCGCTGAAGGCAGGTCGACGGTGAGTTGCCCACTTCAGACCTCGCACCTGAAGGACACGAGAATCACCCTTCCAAAGGGGGTGGCGCTCAACCCCGCGGGCGGGAACGGACTGGAGGGTTGCTCGTCCTCGGAGATCGGGCTGACGTCGCAGCTCGGCTTCAGGCCGATCCACTTCACCGCAGAATCGGCTGGATGCCCGGACGCCTCCAAGATCGGAACCGCTGAAGTCGAGACGCCACTGCTCGAAGCGCCCCTGCCGGGGGTCCTCTACCTGGCCGACCCCTACGACAACCCATTCGAATCGCTGCTGGCTATCTACTTCGAAGTCGACGAACCCCAACGCGGCATCGTCGCCAAGTTTGCGGGTCACGTCGAAACCGATCCGAGCAGCGGGCTGCTCGTGATCACCGTGAACGAAGGCCCGCAGCTGCCGATCGAGCGCATCGGGCTCGATCTGAGGCAGGGCCCGCACGCACTCCTGCGTACACCGCCCACCTGTGGTGAGTTCAGGACCGAATCCGAGCTCACCCCCTACTCGACGCCCGATTCTCCGGCCGGCCCTGAGGACGTGTTCGCGATCGACTCGAGTCCCCAGGGCGGCTGCGGGCGGCCGACCCGGCCCAGTTTCGACGGCGGCACAATCACCCCGATCGCGGCCGGGTACTCTCCCTTCGCCATGAGTCTGAGCCGTCCCGACGGCTCACAGGAATTCCACTCGGTCGCCCTCTCCCTGCCCCCCGGCCTGACGGCGAAGCTGGCTGGCATCCGCAGCTGCCCCAATGCCGCGCTGGCCGCAGCCGTGCACAGGGACGGGAGTGACGAGAGCGCCAGCCCATCCTGCCCCGCCGCCTCTGATGTCGGCGACGTGTGGGTGGGTGCCGGCGCCGGCCCCTCGCCCTACTACATGCGCGGGGACGCGTACCTGGCCGGACCCTTCAAGGGGGCGCCCGTCAGCCTGGCGTTCGTGACGCCGGTGATCGCGGGCCCGTTCGACTTGGGCACGGAGGTGACGAGAGCGGCGCTCCACGTCGACCCGGAAACCGCCCGGGTCACGGCACAAATCGACCCCCTTCCGACCGCGGTGCGGGGGGTCGTGCTCGATGTCCGGTCCATCGAGGTCCGGCTCGACAGGCCCGAATTCACCCTCAATCCGACGAGCTGCGACCCGACTTCGCTCGACGCCGCCATAGCCCCCGTTTCGGGAGCCGCAACCGCGGTCTCGAGTCGCTTTCAGCTTGCCGAATGCCGCGCTCTTGGACTCAAGTACGGGGTCCGGCTACGCCTGACCGGCGGCGTGAGGCGACACGGCCACCCGGCCCTGCGGGCCGTGGTGACGCCGCGCGGCCGGGACGCAAACCTGCGTCGCATCGCCGTCGCCGTTCCACGCGGAATGCTGATCGACTTTCGTCACCTGCGCGCCATCTGCAACCGGGAGCAGTTCGCTGCCGAGAGCTGTCCGGCACCGGCGGCGATCGGGTCGGCCACTGCTTGGAGTCCGCTCCTCGATCGACCGCTCCAAGGTCGCGTCACCCTGGTCGAAACTTCGGGCAGGTACCCGGGCCTCGGCGTTGAGCTCCACGGACAGGTTGACATTCTCCTGCGCGGCGCAGTTGCCGCCAGGCGCGGCAGGATCCGCATCGTCTTCGACCACCTTCCGGATGTCCCCATCTCACGCGTCAGGCTCGACCTGGCAGGCGGCAGGCGCGGCCTGGTCGTCAACAGCAACGGTCTGTGTGCCCGCGCCCAGCGGGCTGGTGTCACCCTCGTTTCGCAGGGCGGCGCGCACCGATGGTTCGGGACTCGCGTTTCAGTTCCCTGCGGGTCCGCGCGGGGAAGATCAGCCGCGCGTCAGCGCCTCACCTTGCAGTCGTCGGTCAGGGTGGAGGACACCTTCGCGCCTCCCTCGAAGGCGAAGCTCGTGCGAGCGAGGCTGAAGCTTGCGACGGGCACCCCTTTGGGCGTCGGGCAGTTGGCCGAAAGGAAGCTGCGCCGGTGGCCCTTGTAGCCGTACTTACGCGAGAGCTTCATCTTGATTTCGGTCAGGTTGCCCCAGGCCCTGAGGTTGGGGGGCAGGACCGCGGTCAGGGTCGTGCCATAGGCGCCCTTCTTGGCCTTGGAGACCTTGAAGATGATCACGAAGGAGCTGGAGAACGGCCGCGCCGAGTAGATCTGGCCGAAGAGGACCGGCTTGCCCCCTTTCTTCGAGTTGAAGACGACCATCTTGCCCTTGGATACGTAGCTTTGCTGGCCTTCCAGGCCGATCAGGGCGGCGAACGAGCCGCGGCCGACAAGCGAGGAGCGGCAGCTACGAAGCGCCCGCTCGGTCGATGCCGGCTGGATTTTGTTGTAAGGGCAGACGGGAAGCCCGGTCGGGTCGAGGATCCCGTTCTTGTTGATTTCGATTCGCAGTTTCTTCAGCGAGGGCGGTTCGCTGCCGTCGCTTGTCGAGACCTTCCAGCCGAGGGAGACCGCTACCGGCGCGCGGCCGGACCGGGGCAGCCGATGGGGCGAGAGCTTCGCGGAGACCGTCGTCACCAGAGTCCCCTTGACCTTCGTTTCGGTGGTGGCTTGAGCAATGGTCGCCGACGCCGCCACCAGACCAATCACGAGAAGCGGCACAAGCCGCCTTACGGTGTGAAGTGTCGATATTTCTCGCCATGTCGTCCCCCGCTCGCAATCGTCCCCGCTCGAAAATCCACCCGGATACTAACATCTCCAGAAAATATCACCTTGCCTTTCCGGTCACCCTATACTTTTATCGCTGCTCGGCAACGGGAGTCCTGCAGGGAGCGATGAGAGACCGCCCTCGCCGAACAGATCACAGTCGGCCTGAGCACGGCCTGCTGCGCCGGCGCGCCATCGCGACGCTGGCCGCGACCCTGGTCGCGGTCGCCGCCCTCGGCCTGATCGGCCTCGGCGTCGAGGACGACCTGCGCCCGACCTCGCTGGCGATCGACGGCACCCCTTCGGCCCGCGGCGAAGACCTCGCCCGCCAGCGCTTCGGCGACTCCTCGCCCATCGCGCGTCCTCCTCCGCGGCCCCGCCGGCGCCGTCGAGCGCCAGGGCCGCGACCTGGCCCGGGTCCTGCGCCGCGACCCCGACCTCACCGTGATCTCGCCCTGGGATCCCGCGCCGCGCCGCCCGCAAGCTCCCCGCGCCGCCGCCCGGCACGCCGCCCGAGCGCCCGCTCGCGCGCCCTGCTCCTGCTCGACTACCACGTGCCGCTCGCCGACGCGATGCGCGACACCGTCCCCGCGCTCGAGGACACCCTCGACGCCAGCGTCCACCCGCCCGTGCGGGCGACCCAGTCGGGCTACGCGACCATCTCCCGCGCCCTGCAGCACGAATCGCTCGCCGCCGCCGAGCGCGCCGAGCTGCTCGCCGCCCCGCTGCTGATCATCGTCCTGCTGCTCGTCTTCCGCTCCCTCGCCGCCGCCGCGATCCCGCTCCTCTTCGGCGCTCTCACCGTCTTCGCCGGCCGCGGCGTCCTCGTCTTCCTCACCTCGCTGATGCCGATCGACGCCCTCTCGCTCGTCGTCTGCACGATGATGGGCCTCGCCCTCGGCGTCGACTACTCGCTCTTGATCGTCTCCCGCTTCCGCGAGGAGCTCGCCGCAGGCCGCGCGCCCGACCGCGCCGCCGCGCTCACCCGCACGCAGCGCCGGGCGCACCACGGCGATCGCCGGCGCCACCCTCTTCTTCTCGATCTTCCTCTCCGCCTTCTTCCAGCCCGGCTCGCTGCTCGTCTCCCTCGCCGCCGCCCTTGCCGCGGTCACCGCGATCGCCGTGCTGATCGCCTGGGTCTCCCTGCCCGCCCTGCTCACCCTGCTCGGCCCGCGCATCAACGCCGGCCAGATCGGCCGCTCCCATCCTGGCGCCGGCGGCTCCCGCGTCGCCGCCGCCGCCGCGGCCGCCCTGCGCCGCCCCGCCCTCGCCACCGCCGCCATCGTCGTGCCCCTGCTCCTGCTCTCCGCGCCCGCCCTCGCCTTCAACACCGGCTCCCCGGGGGTCGACGAGCTCTCGCCCTCCAGCTCCGCGCGCGAGGACTCCGAAGCGATCTCCGCCGCGGTCGGCGCCGGCTGGCAGGCCCCCTTCATCCTCACCCTCGCCGCCGAGCGACGGGCCGCTCACCTCGCGCGGCCGCCTCGCCCTGCTCACCGCCACCCAACGCCGCATCGCCCGGCTGCCCGGCATCGAGGCGGTGATCGGCCCGGCCCAGATCGCCGCCGCCGCCCGCCCGCTGCGCTCCCTCGGCGCCGAACTGGATCCGCGCCGCTCCTCCGCGGCCGACCCAGCTCACCCGCCTCGGCCCCCGCCTGCACCAGGCCTCCGGCGCGGTCTCCGAGATCCGCGGCGGCCTCGGCGAAGCCTCGGCCGGCGGGCGGCCTGCTCGCCGAAGGCTCGGCGCGGGCGGGGGAGGGGGCCGAACTGCTCGCCGGCGGCCTCGACCAGGCCCAGCGCCGGCGGCGAGCAGGCCACGGGCGCGCTCGAACGCCTCGCCTCGGGCTCGGAACGGCTCGCCGAGGGCCAGCGGGTCGCCTCGGGCACCGCCTACGGCCTCTCCCGCGGACTCGGCACCCTGCTGCCCAACCTCACCGCCCAGGGCCTCGGCCGCGCCCGCCGCCTCTCGGGCCGCCTCAAGGGCGCCGCCGCCTCCGACCCCTCGCTCGCGCCCGCCGCCCACGAAGCCGAAGTCCTCGCCTCGGTCCTCGCCGCCAACCGCGAAGAACTCGCCCGCCTGCGCAGCCAGGCCCGCACCTCAACACCGGCCTCGGCAAGCTCTACTCCGGCGGCAAGCGCCTCAGCGGCGGCTCCGCCCGCCTCGCCACCGAAGCGCAGGGGCTGAGCGGCGGCCTCGGGGAACTCGGCGGCGGCGCCGAAGCGCTCGCCGGCGGCCTCGGCGAACTGCAGGGCGGGGCCGAAGCGCTGAGCGGCGGCCTCGCCGAAGGCGCCGCGCGCGCCTACCCGCTGCAGCAGCAGCTCGGCGAGGCCGGCCGGCGCGTCTCCCAGGTCGCCGACCCGCTCGCCCGCCGCCTCGACCAGCTCCAGGACCTCTCGCCGCGCCTCTTCGACTCCGGCTACCTCGCCGTCGCCGCCCTCGACGGCGCCAACCCGGTGCAGCGCTCGCTCGCCGCCGAGGTGATCGACGTCTCCGCCGGCGGCACCGCCGCCCGCTACCTGATCGTCCCCGACTCGGGCTTCAACACCCCCGGCTCGCGAGCGCTCGACTCGCGCCTGCGCTCCCTCGCCGCCGCGATCGATCGCCGCCCCGACCTCAGCGCCGGCCTCAGCGGCGGCGCCGCGGTCCTCAACGACTACGGCTCGGCGACCAAGTCCCGCCTGCCCTTCGTCGTCGGCTCGATCGTCCTGATCACCTTCCTGATGCTCCTCGCCCTGCTGCGCGCGCCGCTGCTCGCCGCCCTCGCCGTCGCCCTCAACCTGCTCTCGGTCGCCGCCGCGATCGGCGTCGTCACCCTCGCCTGTGAGATCCCCGCCGGCTACCCGCTCGGCGGCCATCCCTACATCGACACGGTCGGCGCCGCGGCGATCTTCGGCGTCACCTTCGGCCTCTCGATCGACTACGCGGTCTTCCTCCTCGCCCGCATGCGCGAGAACTACAGCCGCAGCGGCGACAACGCCGCCGCGATCCGCTTCGGGCTCGACAAGACGGCGGGCGTGATCACCGGCGCCGCCGCGATCATGGCCGCGGTCTTCGCCTCCTTCGCCGTCGCGCCCGTCGCCACCGTCAGCCAGATGGGCCTCGGCCTCACCGTCGCGATCCTGCTCGACGCGACCGTCGTCCGCATCGTCCTCCTGCCGGCGCTGATGCTCCTGATCGGCGAGCGCGTCTGGCGCACCCCGGCCTGGCTCGAGCGCCTCCTGCCCGGCGCCGGCGCCCGACCGGCGCCTGCGGCCACCGCCAAGGCGGCGAGCTGATGCGCCTCGCCCGAGCGAGGACGCCGGCATGGGTCAAGCTGGTCGCAGCCATGGTCCTCGCCTTCGCTCTTATCGCCGGGTCTCGTTCGCCGCGGAAGTCCAGCCGCCCCCGACTACGTCGCCCAGCTGGAGCGGATCTGCAAGCCCGACTCCAAGGCGACCCAGCGCGCCGTCCGCGGCACCCGCGGCCTGGTCCGCACAGAACGCCTGCCCCGCGCCGCGCCCAAGGTCGCCAAGGCGAGGCGCATCTTCGCCGCACTCGGTCAAAAGATCGCCAGGGTCCCCCGGCCGGCAGCCGACCGCACCACGCTGGCGCGCTGGTTCCGCGCCCTGAAGCGTCGAGACCCGCGCCCTGCGGCCGCACCGCCGCCGCCCTGCGCGCCGACGACGTCGCCCGCTTCCAGCGCGTCTGGGCCGACTTCATCCACACGGGCAACAAGGCCAACAACGTCGTCGTCTCCTTCGGCTTCAACTACTGCAACTTCAAGCCCTCGAGGTTCCCGTGAGCCGCCGCGCCTCCGCCCTGACGCTCGCCGCCGCTGCCCTCCTGCGCTCGCCCTCGCCCTCGACCTCGCGGTCAGCGCCGCCGCGCGCCGAGCAGAGCGGCGGCGCCGGCGTCGTCGTCTCCCTCGACGGCTCGATCTCGCCCCGCCACATCCCGCGCCACCGCCCCGTGCCCGTCTCGCTCACCCTCGCCGGCGCGGTCCGCGGCAGCGACGGCTCGCCACCGCCGCAGCTGGGGCGGATCGAGATCGCCTTCGGCGCCCGCGGCGGCCTCGACACCGCCGGCCTGCCCCGTCTGCCCGCGCGCCCGCCTGCGCAACGCCACCTCGCGCCAGGCCCTCGCCCGCTGCCGCGCGGCCCTCGTCGGCCGCGGCACGATCACCACCGAAGTCCCGCTCAATCCCAGCGAGCCGATCGCGCGCCCGCGCCCGCGTCCTCGCCTTCAACGGACGCTCGCACGGCCGCCCCGCAGTCTGGGTCCATGCGCTATTCGGCATCGCCCGGCCGTCTCCTTCGTCCTTCCCTTCTACCTGCGCCGCCTGCGCACCGGCGCCTACGGCGTCCTCATGCGCTCGCCGGTCCGTCGCGCCCTCGGCCGCTGGCCGCGCCTGCGCTCCTTCGAGATCACCCTCGGGCGCCGCTACCGCACGCCGGCCGAGCGCCGCAGCTACCTGAGCGCCCGCTGCCCGCTGCCGCCTCGCTTCAGCATCGGCATCCTTCCCCTCGCCCGGGCCACCTACCACTTCACGCCCCGGCCGACCCTGACCACGACGATCCTAGCGCGGCTGCCGGGTGCGCCGATGAGCGCGCTGCCATCCGCCCCCACCCTCGTCTCCCGCGGGCGCTCGCGCTCGAGTGAGCTCGGTCCGCCTCTTTGCCGGCGCCGCGCGCCGCTACTGGACCCAGGTCTTCCCGGCCGCCCGCGCCGCCCAGCGCGAGCTGCTCGCCCGCGCCCGCCGAATCCCCGACCCGTTGCTGCGCGCAGACGCGCTGATCTCCCACACCGAGAAGGGCTCCAACTCCGAGGGTCTCGCCGCCCTCGCGGTCCTCGCCCCGCGCGAACGGCGAGCGGGCCTCGCCCGCAGCCTGGTCGCCTACCAGCTGATGCTCGACTACCTCGACGGCGTCTCCGAGCGCCCCGCCGCCGACCCGCTCGACGCAACGGCCTGCACCTGCACCGCGCCTTCGAGGTCGCCCTCGACCCCGACGCCGGCCACGACGACTACTACGCCCTCGCCCCCGCCGCTGAGGACGGCGGCTACCTGATCGCCCTGATCGAGACCTGCCGCGCGCCGCTGCGCGAGCTGCCCTCCTACCCCGCCGCCCGCGCCGGCGCTCCTGCGCCAGGCCCGCCTCTGCGCGAGTCGCAATCGCTGAACCACGCCCTACGCTTCGCGCCGATCGGCGAGCGCGTCTCCGAGTGGGCCGCAAGGACGACCGCAGAGTCCGCACTCGATCCCCCGCTTCGAGTGGTGGGAGATGCTCGCCGCCGCCGCTGCCTCCTCGCTCACGCGTCGGCGCGCTGCTCGCCGCTCGCCGCCACGCCGGGCGCCGGTGAGGCCGAGACCCGCGCCGTCGAGTCCGCCTACTTCCCCTGGGCCAGCGGCCTCAACGCCCTGCTCGACTCGCTCGTCGACCTCGACGAGGACCCCGAGGACGCCAGCCACATTCGCCGCTACGACTCGACCGAGATCGCCGCCGAGCGCCTGGCGACGATCGCCGCCGGCGCTCGCTCCCGGGTCGCCGCACTGCCCGACGGGTCCCTGCACGAGGCGATCCTGGCGGCGATGGGGGCGCTCTACCTGGCCCGAGCCCGAGGCCTGGCGCCCCGGCCGCGAGCCGATCTCCGCGCGCCGTCCTCGAGCGCCTCGGGCCGCTCGCCCGCCCGGCGCTCGCCGTCCACCTGCTGCGCCGCGGCGGCCGCGGCGCCGCGCACCGTGCTCGCCGCCGCCCGGCGCTCGCGTGCCCGCATGTGAGATACATACCGACTGAGAGCCATGCCCGACTCCCGCAGAAGCAGAGCTCGACCGCCTTCGCGAGGCGCTGCTCGACCTCTGCTCCGAGCGCGGCTACAAGAAGCTGAAGCTGCGCCAGCTGCTCGAGCGCGCCGAGGTCTCCGAGGCCGACTTCCACCGCCACTACGCCGATCTCGACGCCTGCTTCGCCGCCGTCCTCGGCGAGATCTACGAGCAGTTCTTCGCCGCCGCCCAGGAGGCCGTCGCCGACCAGAGCGGCTGGCGCGACCGCATGCGCGCCACCGCCTACGCGCTCTTGCGCTACCTGCGCGCCGACGAACGCGTCGCCCGCCTCGCCGCGGTCGAGGTCCGCTACGCCGGCGCCGATGCCCAGAAGCTCTTCCAGCAGACCTTCAACCGCCTGGTCGAGCTGCTCGACGAGGGCTCCGCCGAAGCGGGCGAGCCCGAGTCGCTCGGCCTCGCCACCGCGATCGGAATCGGCGGCGTCGTCTTCGCCCGCATCCAGGAGGCGGTCGACCAAGGGGAACTGGCGGACCTCGGGGAGGAGGAGATCCCGCGAGCTGATGTACGCGGCGGTTTTGCCCTACCTCGGCGCCGAGGTCGCCGAGGAGGAGCTCCACATCCCGCCGCCGCCCGATCTCGCCACCTAGACCAGCACATGCTAACGTATGCTCATGCTTGAGCATCGCCTCCAGATCCTCCTCGACTAGACCGCCACTCGCGCCTCACCGAGGCAGCCCGCGAGCGCGGCGTCTCGGTCGCGGCAATCGTCCGCGAGGCGATCGACCGCGGCCTGGCGCCGGCGGCTACCCGCCGCGAGGCTGCAGCCCGCCACCTGCTCGAGGCCCCCGACATGGATGTGCCCGACGTCGCCGAGCTGACCGAAGAGCTCGACGCGCTCCGCGCCCGCCGCGCGTGATCGTCCTCGACACCACCGTCCTCGTCTACGCCAAGGGCGCCGATCACCCGCTGCGCGATCCCTGTCGCGAGCTGATCAGGGCGATCGCCGCCGGCGAGACCGCCGCGACCACATCGGTAGAGGCGATCCAGGAGTTCGTCCACGTGCGCGCCCGGCGCCGCGGCCGTGCCGACGCCGCTGCCCTTGGTCGCGACTACGCGGGCCTCCTCGCCCCGCTCCTGCGCCTCGAGAGCGAGCACCTGGACCGCGGCCTGGCGCTCTTTGAGCGATTTGACGATCTCGGCTCCTTCGATGCGGTGCTCGCCGCCGCGGCGATCGACTCCGGCGCATCGGCACTGGTCTCCGCCGATGCCGCCTTCGCATCCGTTCCCGACCTCGCCCACGTCACGCCCGACGTCCCCGGGGTCGCCTCCCTGCTCTCGAGCTGAGGCCCTCGCGCCCCGGCGCGCTCAGCGGCTCGGCCCGCTCTCGCCGTTCGCCACGGCGCAGGCACGCTCGGGCCCGACGAAGCCGACCAGGGTGATGTAGGTGGCAAGCGGCACCACGTCCGCGAGGCCCTCGGTCCCCTCGTTGCGCACGCGGTCGCGAATCAGCGCGTAGACGCTCGCCCCGATCGCCTCGGCGCTCACTGCCGGCGCGGAGGGATTCTCGGCGAAGCCCGGGGCCAGCATCTCGGCCAGCGAGGCGATCACCCGGTCGCGGCGCCCCAGTGCCCGGCGCCCGGCGCCGTCGACGCCGACCGTGACCAGCTTCGCCATCTCCGGCTCGGCGACAATGTAGGCGCAGATCGCCTCATAGAGCGCCCGCACGCCCAGCTGCCAGCTCTCCGCCCGACGCGCTGCCGGCCCCGCCAGGGCGATGATCTGCGCGCCGCTCATCTCCAGCGCCGCCAGCACCGCGTCGCGCTTGTCGGCGAAGTGCTCATAGAAGGTGCTCAGCGAGATCGCCGCCCGCGCGGCAATGTCGTCGGTGCTCATCGCCCCGTAGCCCTTCTCGGCGACGACCGCGGCCACCGCCCGCGCGATCCGTTCCCCCGGTGTGTAGCCCTCGAAGCGAGCGATCGCAGCGCGCTGGCGACGCGGCGCCTCCAGCGCCGCCGGCGGCGGCGCGACGCTCGTCATCCATTGCCACAGCTCGGGGGCGAGGCCGCGCAGCTCCTCCTCCTCGCCGCGATAGAGGCGGCTTTGGATCACCTTGCCCATCCCGCCGACCAGGGCCCGCACCAGCTCCGGCGTCATCCGCTCCTCGGCGCTCGTTGCGCCAACCTCCTCGGCCACCTCGACCAGGGCCTCAAAGCCCCGCTCGGCGCTCGCCTGTCCCCGCGGCCCGGCCGCGTGCAGCTCGACCAGGCAGGCACGCGCGGCGGCCGGCTGCTCGCAGACCAGCTCGATGAACCTCTCGAAGGCGGCCTGGGCGCGGTCGCGGCCATCGCCTGTGGATGCCTCCAGCGCCTCGGTCGTCGGCTCGATCAGCGCCTCGGCCGCCGCCGCCAGGCACTCGGCCTTGTTGGCGAAGTGCTCGTAGAAGGCGCTCCGCGATACGCCCGAGACCTCGACCACGTCGGCGACCGTGCACGCCTCATAGCCCTTCTGCGAGACGACCGCGACGATCGCCCCGAACAGCCGCTCCCTTTGATTTTGCACGACCTCCGATCGCGGCGTACCGGCGCCGGGCGCCAGCTTGCGCTTGCGCAGCTCCCCAGCATTTCCCCAAGGGGTGGCGATCGCCAGACTCGCAAGGTCACTGTCCCTCAAACGGTGCTCGCCTCTCGTTCGGTCGGCCTAGATTGACCATGGAGCGCCGCCTCCCAATCCCAGCGCTCATTCTAGGACCTCAGCGGTCAGCGGCGAACGCCAAAGCGGTCCCCTCCCTGCCATCTGGCCTGTGTATACAGCGCCCCGGATCGTAGATGGCTTAAAACTATCTTCAGAAAAGACTCCTTGCCTTTCAGTTCGCTGTGTGCTTTCCTTTTCCCGGACGCCTTGACAGGCGCACGGGGATATTCGAACTATTGGCTCAGAAGCGGCGCCCGCCGCTCAACGCTGGGCCGGGAGGGAAAAGAGACTTGCCAAGCGCGCCGATGGGCACTTCGACGCTCAGGCCGAAGGCGTGCTCACCAGACTTCCCCACGACCCACGTCGGGGGAAGAAGGCCACTCCTCGTTCTTGATCTCTGCTTGGGCGAGGACCGGCAACAGAAGTGGGGCCCCTGGACCGTCCCTTCCGGGAGGCGCCAAGGCAGTAACCCGAGGCAGTGGAGCGGTCTACTCTCGTTGATCGTCTCCGCCCGCTGAGGCCGCAGGGCCCCCGGGCGCCACGGAGGAGACTTACCCTGGTCTCCTGGCGCCCGGGGAGCTCCGCACCCATCGTCCAGCCGATGCCTCCGCGTCTGGGGCGAGCTGCCCCCGATCCTCGAAACGATCACGATCGGGTTCGACCGCGAACCATCCCCGGTTCCTCCCGCGGAAACGAGCTGTTGCCTTTCAGAAAAGAGTGCTATACCATTGCTACTTTACGGAACGTTCCCAAACGCCCCGCCCGTCCCGGCGGGGAACCCGTGGAGCACTCCTCATCCCTGTTGGGGATCTCCGCAAGTGCGCAAGCGACCGCCCAGGGGGTCCCCACCCCCGAGGGCTCGTTTGCGTGCCCCCAGGTCAGGTCCCGGCCCAATCAAAGGACAGGACGTTTGGCTTGCCGGAGCGGAAAAGAAGGACGCCCCGAGCAGGATTCGAACCTGCGACCTACTCCTTAGGAGGGAGTCGCTCTATCCAGCTGAGCTATCGGGGCCCGGGGAAAGGGTATCCGCGGCGCGGGCTTGTCGGGGTGGCTGCCGGGCTCAGTCGTAGAGGCTCTCGGAGGCGAGCTCCTTGGCCCGGTTGCTCCAGAGCTTGACCTGCATCAGGATCTCGTCGCCGTAGCCCTCGAGGGCGTCGAGGGCGATCAGGGTGAAGCGGCCGTTGGAGATCGCCTCCTGGTCGACGGTCTCGTACTCGAGCTCGGCGCTGGCGGCGACGGCGCCCTGGGCCAGGGGCCGGCCCCAGACCAGGGTGACCGCGCCGGCGCGGCCGTTCTCCCCCCGCCAGCGCCCGATCACGTCGTCGTTGAGGTCGATCCGCCAGTCCTCGTTGTCCTCGGCGAGGACGCCGGTGAAATCGGCCTTGGCGCGGAAGTCGATCGGGTCGCCCTGCTCGGGCTGCACATACGAGACGTGCCCGAAGAGCTCGACCTCGCCCTCCGCCCCCTCGGCGCGCGTGCTGCAGGGCACCCAGACCCGGCCGCCCCACGCTCGCTCGGGAAACCAGTCCAGCTCGCCGTCGGCGCTGACTCCGTCGGGGAGATCGCCGAGCTCGTCGCAGGCCTCCCGGAACGGCGCCGCGAGGCGCTCGGCGAAGCGGCCGTGGGGAATCCCCTCCTGCGTGCTGTCGGCGATGAAGCGCGGGATCGGTCGGGGATTCGGCGGCACCGTCGCACCCTATATCCGCGCGGCGGGCAGCTCGCGCAGGTCGGCGGCGGCCCGCTCGGGCGGGTAGATGTTGATGTCGACCCCGGTGCCGAGCTCGAAGCCCGCCTTGACCGAGAGGCGGGGGGCGATGTCGATGTGCCAGTGGAACCCCTGGTCCTCGCCGCGCGGCGCCGTGCGCACCCAGAGGTTGAGGTCCGGTGGCCCGCCCAGGCGCTCGGCGAGGAGGCGCACGGCCCTGGCCAGCATCGCCGCGCCGGTCTCGTCCTCGGCGAAGCTCGGCGCCGCGGCGCGCGGCACGATCCGCAGCTCGAACGGCGAGCGCGACGCCCAGGGGCAGATCAGCGCCGCCTCGTCGTCGATCGCCACCAGCCGCTCGCGGCGGCGCACCTCCTCGACCAGGACGTCGCCGAGCAGGCCGCCGCCGGCCGTCCGTTCGCGATAGGCGCCGGCCCGCTCACGCTCGCGCGCCACGCTCGCCGGCACGAAGGGCAGCGCGTAGAGCTGGGCGTGGGTGTGCTCCAGCGACGCCCCGGCCGCGCCGCCCTCGTTGACGATCAGCTGCACGTAGGAGGCCTCTGAGTGGGCGCGCATCCGCTCCCGCCATGCCTCGACCGCGGTCGCCACCTGCTCGTCGGAGAGCTCCGAGAGCGCGGTCGCGTGCCGCGGGGCGTTGACGATCACCTCGTGGCCGCCGCTCGCGGGGCGCGAGGCGAAGAGGTCGGGCTCGCCGGCGCGCCGCGAGGCCAGCAGCGGGTCGCCGCCGCTGGCGAAGGCGCCGGCCTCCGCCGAGGAGACGCCCCCGGCCGCCGCCGCTCCCGCCCCCTCGACGCGATCGCCGGCCAGCGCCGGGTAGAGGTTCGGGACCACGCGCGTCGTCCAGCCGGGGCCGTTGGCCTCCCCGCCGTCGGGGCGCATTGCGCCCAGCTCGGGCGGCGTGCGGTCCTCGCGCCCCTCGCAGAACGGGCAGCCCTCGGCCTTGCCTCCGCGCTCGGAGTCGCCGGGGCCGAACTGGTCGGGCCGGTCGCTCCGCCCCGGCGCGAGGATCGTGCGCAGCCCGGTGAGCTGGTCGATCCGGATCTCTGGAGAGACGGCCGGGCTCAGGGCCGGGAGGGCGGAAGGTCGCCGGGATCGGAGTCCGCGGGCGAGGGCGGCGCCGGGTCGTCGGGCGAGGGCGGAGCCGGCGGCGGCTTCGGCCGCTCCGACTTCGGCGTCACCGACGCGAGGAACGGCTTGAGCACGTCCATCGGCAGCGGGAAGACCACGGTCGTGTTCTGGTTGGTGCCGATTTCGAGCAGCGTCTGCAGGTAGCGCAGCTGCAGGGAAGCCGGGTTGGTGCTGATGATGTCGGCGGCGTCGGTGAGCTTCTGGGCCGCCTGGTACTCGCCCTCCGAGTTGATGATCTTCGCGCGCCGCTCGCGCTCGGCCTCCGCCTGGCGTGCGATCGCGCGCTGCATCTGTTCGGGGATCTCGACGTCCTTGATCTCGACCGCCGTCACCTTGACCCCCCAGGGCTCGGTCGACTCGTCGATGATCTTCTGCAGCTCTTCGTTGAGGCGCTCGCGCTCGGAGAGAAGCTGGTCGAAGTCGGCCTTGCCGAGCACCGATCGCAACGATGTCTGGGCGATCTGCGACGTCGCCAGCAGGAAGTTTTCGACCTCGACGATCGCTTTCGTCGAGTCGATCACCCGGAAGTAGGCGACCGCGTTGACCCCGGCGGGCACGTTGTCGCGGGTGATCACCTCCTGCGGCGGGATGTTGAGGGTCACCGTGCGCAGGTCGACCTTGACCATCCGATCGATGAACGGGATCAGCAGGATCAGGCCGGGGCCCTTCTGGGCGATCAGCCGGCCGAGCCGGAAGATCACGCCGCGTTCGTACTCGCGCAGCACCCGGACCGAGGCGCCGAGGGCGATCAGCCCGAAGATCACGAGGACGATCAGGATTCCGCCTAGGGCCTCCATCAGCTAGCTCCTTGCTCGGCTGTTTGCGCGGGTGGCGGCTCCGGCCCGACCAGCAGGGTCAGCCCGTCGACCGCCTCGACGACGACTCTACCTCCTGGCCCGACCGGGCCTCCCTCGCCGGCCAGCCGCGCCCTCCAGAGCGCCCCGTCGACCCAGACCTGGCCGTCGGGATCGAGCGTCGTGCGGACCTCGGCGGGCGCGCCGACCAGCTCCTCGAACCCGGTGCGGACCGACCCGTCGACGTGGGCGGAGATCACTTTCCTGGTGACGAAGTACATCGTGATCCCGGAGAGGACGCCGAGGGTGATCAGCGCCGGCCCGACGTAGTCGCTCGCCGCCGAGTCGGCCTCGGCGGTGAGAGCGACGATCCCGGCCACGACCAGCCCGATCGCGCCGATCACCGCCAGCGTGCCCCCGGTAGGCAGCAGCAACTCCGCCAGCATCAGGATGATGGCGACGATCGCGATCAGGACGAATGCGTCCATGACCTGATTATCCGCTATCGCACTCGTCGGCGAGCGCGCAGCGCTCGATGTCGGCCCGCAGCTCCGCCGCGTCGGAGTAGGGGCCCTGCTTGAGATGGACCAGCCGGCCGCGGCGATCGTAGAAGGCCGTGTCGGGGAGGCCGAAGGTCGCGCCGAGGCTCTCTTTGATGTCCTGGCCGGGGTCGGAGTAGCTGGGGTAGGGCACGGGCGCCTCGTCGAGGAAGGTCCGGGCGGCGTCCTCGGAGTCCTGGCTGTCGACCCCGAGGAAGGCGACCTGGCGGCCGTAGCGCGCCGAGAGCCTCTGGAAGGTCGGGAACTCGAAGCGGCAGGGGCCGCACCAGGAGGCCCAGACGTTGACGACGACCGGGTAGCCGCGCAGCCCTCCGATGCGGCGCTCGTAAGCGTCGGCGCCGCCCGACAGGATCTCGTTGCCCTGCCTGTGCAGGGCGGCGAGCGGCGCCGGCGAGCCGGCAAGGGCCTTCGCGTAGTCGGGATGCTCGCCTCCGTAGTCGCCGCCGCTCTCCGCCGCGCCACACCCCGCGGCGAGCAGGGCGAGGGCGAGCAGGGCGATTGGTCCCATCGTCTTGCTCATTCGTGATTACAATACGTAGAACGTTGGCCCGCTCGGATTGCGGGCCTCTGAGAGCGCCGGGGAGGTTCGAGTTCCCGGCATCCTGTTTTCACTAGTCCCCGCCAGCCCGCGCGCTGCGCGTCCTGCCGGGACGGAGCTCAAAGCCGCTTATGGCCAACACCAGCGAAGTTGCCGCGCGAGCGGCGGTCCCCACAGGCGCCGAGATCGAGCGCGCGGCGGAGTTTGCCCGCGAGCCATTCCTGCTCGACGGCGAGGGGCCCGAGGCGCTCGCCGAGGGCACCGCGCGCAGGCGCGCCCTCGACGCGGCGCTCGCCGAGCTCGATGAGGGCGCCGAGTACCCGTCGATCCAGTGGCGACGCGACTTCTCGCTGCTGCTCGGGCTCGAGCGCCTGCTCGCCGACGAGCCGCCGAAGCTGCGCGACGGCGCCGAGCTCAACCCGCACCAGGTGGACGCCCTCGCCGGCACCCTGGCCGAGCTGATGGCCGAGCAGCAGACGGCGGCCGAGGACGACGCCGAGCTGGTGATCGCCGAGGACGAAGACGAGGCGGCCGCCGAATCCGAGGAGGAGGAGGAGCCGAGCACCGAGGACGAGGACGACGACGGGGAGCTCGAGGAGCCCGAGGAGCTGGCCCCGGAGGAGGAGCCACAGGACTGGGAGGAGCAGCCGGACGCCGAGGAGGAGGACGAGGACCCGGTCCCGGAGGCGCCCGACGACCCGGGTGCCGAGCGCCGCTTCTGGTTCGAGCATGCGACCGGCGCCGGCAAGACCGTCGCCGCCGTCGGCTTCATCGAGGCGTCGCGGACCGGCGGCGTCCTGATCCTCACCCACCGCCGCAACCTGGTCGACCAGTTCATCGGCGAGATCTCCGACCGCGGCTACAAGGAGCGGTTGCGGCCGCCGCTGATGGACGCCCGCGACGATCCCGACGGCCCGGTCACGGTCGAGACCTACCAGTGGTTCGTCCGCAACCACAAGAAGGTCTCCGACGCCTACTCGATCGTGATCTGCGACGAGGCCCACACCGCCCTGGGGGAGAAAACCAGCGCCTGCATCCGCTCCTGGCCGGGGCCGGTGTTCATCGGCATGACCGCGACCGGGGCGCTGATCGCCCGCCACGTCGCCGACCTCTTCCCGACCCAGACCTCGCGCTTCGACCTCGCCCAGGCAGCGCGCCGCGGCGTGATCGCGCCGCTGCGCTGCATGCGGATCCCGCCCGGGCCGGGCGTGCGCACGATCGCCAAGGTGCCGCTGCGCAAAGGCGAGGTCGACCAGGACTTCGACCAGGAGGAGCTCGCCGCGCTGCTCGACCAGGCGCCCTTCAACGTGGCGATCGCCGATCTCTACAAGACCCGCTTCGACAAGGTCCCGGGCGTTCTCTACACGGCCGGCGTCGAGCACGCCAAGAATGTCGCCAAGGCGTTCCAGGCCGCCGGCATCAACGCCCGCGCCGTCTCCGGAGAAACGCCGAAGCGCGAGCTGGCCGAGATCCTCGCCGCCTTCGAGCGCGGCGAGGTCGACGTGCTCTGCAACGCGATGCTGCTCGCGGAGGGCTGGAACAGCCCGCGGGCGACGATCTGCATGCACCTGGCGCCGACCGCCTCTCGCCGCATCTACCAGCAGCGGGTCGGCCGCGTCACCCGCCGCGCCCCCGGCAAGGAGGCGGGCCTGGTGATCGACTTCGTGCACCCGGCGACGACCCACGACGAGACGATCGTCACCCTGCACAGCCTGCTCGACCGCGAGGTCTACCGCGGCGGCGCGATCGTCGTCGGGCCCGTGCGGCGCTCTCGCGGGCGCCGGGTGCGCGTCGAGCGGCGGATCGTGCCGGTCTCCGACGTCGAGGAGAACCGCATGCAGGTGCTGGAAAGGGAGATCTGGCGGATCGCGGTCGAGAACCTCGACTATCCCGAGCAGCATGCCTGGGCGGCGCTCGCCGGGGCCCGGGTCAACCCGCAGGGCTGGCGCCGGGCGCGGGCGATGCTTCAGGGCGACAGCACCAAGGAGCTGCGCCGCCGCTTCCTGCTCACCTGCGTGCAGCGCAATCGCAACTCTCAGCTGCGGCTGAAAGCGCTGACCGAGATCGCCGACCTCAAGGACGCCGAGGCATTCGACGACGCGATCGAAATCGTCGGCAGCTGGAGCCGCGAGGACAAGCGGGCGGGAACCAGGACGCTCCTGCAGGCGCTCGTCGACAAGAGGATCGGCCGCCGCGACCAGGCCCAGGCCTGGGTCTGGCGGCTGGCCTCCTACACCCGCGAGCTGCACGAAGAGTATGCGGTGCAGCGCTGGCCGGAGACCAAGCGACTGCTCGGCCTCCTGGTCAACTCGTCCGGCCGCGCGCACGGCCGCAACGCGCGCCGGCTCGTGCACGCGGCACGCAAACAGGACCGCAGGCTCGCCGTCTCGCTGCTCGCCGCCGCCGTCTCCCACACGCCCGAGGGGGAAGAGGTGCTGCGCGGGGCGCGGATGCGGATGGCACGCAAACCCTCGGCGATGGCCCGCGAGCTGCTGCGCAACTTCCCCAAGGGCGGCAAGCGCCGCCGCAAGCGCAACAACCGCAAGCGCAAGGGCGCCAAGGACGGCGCGAAGGCGGCGAAGGACGGCGCGAAGGCGGCGAAGGACGGCAGCGGCGAAGCGACGAAGGCGGCGAAGGACGGATCGAAGGCGGCGAAGGACCGATCGAAGGCCGCCGATTCCTCGAACGGCAAGGGCCCGCCGGCGGCGGAGCCCGATTCAAAGGCGGAGGTGGACCTCGCCGGCGCCGAGGGCGACGCGGCCGCCTCCGGCGGTGAGGACCAGGAGGCTTCCCCTGTCGTCGACCCCGTCGGCGACGCCTGAGCCCTCCTCCCAGGCGATCTCGCGGCCGCGCAGCGCGTCGCGCGCGCGCCACTCGCCCAGCACCGTTTCGGCGTCCTCCTCCACCCAGCGCCCGAGCGAGCGGTCGAGCGCTTCGCGAGCCGCTTCGCGCCCGGCGGCGCCGTGAAGGGCCGCCGGCCGGGTCGAGAGCGAGGTCGCGGTCGCGCGTAGCTCGGGCGGGAACTCGTCAGCTTCGATCGAGAGGTTGAGGCCGACGCCGATCACCGCCCAGCCGTCCTGCGGCTTCGCCTCGATCAGCACGCCGGCGAGCTTGCGGCCGTCGACCCAGACGTCGTTGGGCCACTTGATCGCGCACTCGATCCCGTCCCCCAGCGTCTCCGCCGCCTCGCAGACGGCGAGCGGAACCGTCAGCGGCAGCAGCAGATGGCGCTCGTCCAGGGGTCGCAGGATCGCCGAGTAGAGCAGCGCCCTGCCGGGCGGCGCGGTCCATGTCCGCCCCTGGCGCCCGCGCCCCCGCGTCTGCTCGGCGGCGGTGACGACGGTGCCCTGCGGCGCGCCTCCCTCGGCGAGCTCGCGGGCGCGGCTGTTGGTCGAGTCGGTGCGGGCGAAGTGGCGGTGGGGCCGGCCGAACCTCCATCTCCGCCGGCCCACCGCGGGAGCTCACCGTGTCGCGTCCGCGAGCAGCGCCTCGATCAGGCCGTCGAGGTCGTGGCGCCCGGCCTCGACCGCGACCTCGATGCCGGCCGCCCGCGCCGCCTCGCTGGTGATCGGCCCGATCGAGACGACCCGGGCGGCGGCGGGCAGCTCGCCGCCGAGCGCCGCGGAGAGGTTGCGCACCGTGGAGGCGGAGGTGAAGGTGATGTAGTCGGCTCCTCGCGCCGCCTCCAGGGCGGCGTCGTCGGGCTCCTCGCGGACCGTCTCGTAGAGGGCGACGGCGTCGACCTCGGCGCCGCGCTCGCGCAGCGCCTCGGGGAGCACGTCGCGGGCCGGCGACCGGCCGCACGACCAGAGCGCGCCGGCCCTCGACCTCGGTGTCGGCCAGCGCCTCGACCAGGGACTCGGCGACCGAGCGCTCGGCGACGACGTCGGCGGCGATGCCGTGCGCGGCCAGCTCCGCCGCGGTTCCGGGCCCTATCGCGGCGACGGTGGCGCCGGCCAGCGCGCGAGCGTCGCGGCCGGCGGCGGCGAGGGCCTCGAAGAGAAGCCGAGCCCCGTTGGCGCTGGTCAGGCAGACGAGCGCGTACTCCTCGATCGCGCCGATCGCGGCGCGGGCCTCCTCGCTCTCGACGCGGGCCTCGATCCGGATCGCGGGGAGCTCGATCGTCTCGGCGCCGAGCGCCCGCAGGGTCGCGGCGAGCGAGCCGGCCTGGGCGCGGGCCCGGGTGACGACGACGCTGCGGCCGTGCAGCGGGCGCCGCTCGAGCCAGGCCAGCGACTCGCGGCGTCCGACCACCGGCCCGACGACGATCAGCGCCGGCGCCCCGACCTGCTCGCGGTCGACGGTCTCGGCGAGGGTCTCCAGTGTGGCCACGAACGTGCGCTGGCCCGCCATCGTGCCCCGCTCGATCGCCGCCGCCGGCTCGCCCGGGTCGCGTCCCGCCGCGATCAGCGCGGCGGCGTTCTCGGCCAGCCTCCTGACGCCCATGTAGAAGACGAGGGTGCCGGGAAAGGAGGCGAGCGCCACCCAGTCGAGAGCGGTCTCCGCCTTCTCGGGGTCCTCGTGGCCGGTTACGAAGGCCACCGCCGAGGCGTCGTCGCGGTGGGTCACCGGGATTCCCGCGTAGGCGGAGGCGGCGACCCCGGCGGTGATCCCGGGAACGACCTCGAACTCGACCCCCGCCTCGCGCAGCGCCTCCCCCTCCTCGCCGCCGCGCCCGAAGACGAACGGATCGCCTCCCTTGAGCCGGACGACGCTCCTGCCCTCGCGGGCGGCGGCGACCAGGCGCTCGCCGATCTCCTCCTGGGGCACCGAGGCGGCACCGGGCGCCTTGCCGACGTAGACCAGCTCGGCCTCCTCGCGGGCGCCGTCGAGCGCCCCTGGCGGGATCAGGCGGTCGTAGAAGACCGCGTCGGCGGTCGCGATCAGCTCCAGCGAGCGCGCCGTCATCAGGCCCGGGTCCCCGGGCCCCGCGCCGACCAGGTAGACGATGCCCGCTCTCGCGCTCACGCCATCGCCTCCGCGCGCTCGAGGATCTCGCGGGCGCCCGCGCCCAGCAGGCGCTGGGCGAGCTCGGCGCCGAGCAGGGTCGGCTCGCCCGAGTCCCCCTCGATCCCGATCGCGGACCCACTCGCCGCCGTCGGGGAGCCCGACGAAGGCGTCGAGCCGCATCCGGCCGGAGGGCAGCTCGGTCCGGCCGTGGACGCCGAGCGGGCTGTTGCAGGTCGCGCCGAGCAGCGAGACCACCGTGCGCTCGGCGGTCAGCTCGCGCAGCGCCGGCCCGTCGGTGATCGGCTCGACCGCTCGCAGCGCCGCCTCGTCGCCGTCGCGAGTCTGCAGCAGCAGCGAGCCCTGGCCGGCCGCCGGCGTCATCGCCTCGCTCGGCAGCGCGAAGGAGATCTCGCCCTGCCGTCCCAGCCGCCGCAGCCCGGCGACGGCGAGGACGATCGCGTCGACGCTCCCCCTCCTCGAGCTTGCGCAGGCGGGTGTCGACATTGCCGTGCAGCTCTCCCACGTCGAGGTCGGGCCGGGCGGCGAGCAGCTGGGCGCGCCGGCGCAGGCTCGCCGTCCCCACCCGGGCCCCCTCGGGCACGTCCTCGAGGCTGGAGCCGACGCCGACCCAGGCATCGGCCGGGTCCTCGCGGGCGGGCACGGCGGCGAGCGTCAGCCCGTCGGTCAGCTCCGCGGGGACGTCCTTGGCCGAGTGGACGCCGAGGTCGGCCTCGCCGTCGAGCAGCGCCCGCTCGACCCCGCGCACGAAGCGCGCCTTGTCGCCCGGCTCGCCGTCCGACGACACCTCGACCAGCTCCCCGCCGCCGAGCATCTCCGCCACCTGTCCTGCCTGAGCCCTGGCCAGTGCGCTGCCGCGGGTGGCGATTCGAATCACGCTAGGTCACCGGTGTGGATCGCATTCGTGCTCACCGGGCGGAATGGGCCGATCTCGGCAGGGGTGAAGCGTCTTGTACTTTTTCGCCGGCCGGCCATCGTCGGTAGCCAGGATCGCAGTTCGAAAAAGTTAAGCGGAACCCCTGCCGGGCTCGGTTTTGCGCAACTCGGTCACGTTGCCGACCGAATCGCCCTCGGGCTCGGTCTCGGCGTCGAGCCCGAAGAGCTCGCGCAGGGCGCTCACGTACAGGTAGGCCTCGTCGCCCCCGGCCGAGCGCTTCATCCGCAGGGTCGGTTCGTGCAGCAGGCGCGAGGCGATCGCCCTCGCCATCGCCCCGAGCCGCTCGCGGTCGGCCGCGGAGATGCTCTCCCAGCGGCCGTCGTTCTCGGCGAGCACGCGGCGCACGATCTCGTCGCTGCGCTCGCGCAGCGCCGAGATCGTCGGCACCACCTCCAGCGACGCGTGCCAGCGCTCGAAGCGGTCCAGCTCGGCCGCCAGGATCGGGCCCGCGCGCCGCGCCTCCGCCTCGCGGCTGCTGGCGTTGCGCTCGGCGATCTGCTGGACGTCGTCGATGTCGTGGAGGCTGACCCCCGCCAGCTCGCGGCAGGCGGGCTCGATGTCACGGGGCACGGCGATGTCGACCAGCAGCAGCGGCCGGCCGTCGCGGGTGGACATCACATGTGCGAGGTCGTCGCGCTCGACGATGTGGTGCGGCGAGTTGGTCGCGGCGACGACGATGTCGGCCGCCTCGAGCTGCTCGGGCAGCTCCTCGAAGCGGACCGCCTCGCCGCCGAAGCGCTCGGCGAGCCCGATCGCCCGGTCGTAGTGGCGGTTGGCGACGAAGACGGTGGCGACGCCGCGGGCGACCAGCGCCCGGGCGACGATCTCGGCGGTCTCGCCGGCGCCGACGACCAGCACCCGGCGCTCGCCGAGGTCGCCGAGCGTGCGCCGCGCCAGCTCGACCGCGACCGACGGCACCGAGAGGCCCTTCTCGCCGATCCGGGTCTCCTCGCGCACCCGCCCGCCGGCCGCCAGTGCGCCGCGGAAGAGGCGGTTGAGGATCGGCCCGGTCCCGCCCTCGACCAGGGCGAGCTCGTAGGCGCGCTTCACCTGTCCCTGGATCTCGGCCTCGCCGACGATCATCGAGTCGAGGCCGGCGGTGACGCGGAAGAGGTGGTGGGCGGCCTCGCCGCCGCGGTGCGAGTAGAGGTGGCCGAGCAGCTCGGTGGGCGGGATATCGGCCTGGCGGGTGAGGACGCCGAGCGCCGTCGACTCCGCTTCGACGGTGTCGGAGACGACCAGGTAGAGCTCGGTCCGGTTGCAGGTCGAGATCGCCGCCGCCTCGTGGATCCCGACCGCGGCGGTCAGCTCGCGCAGGGCGCCGACGGCGCTGCCCTCGGTCAGCGAGAGGCGCTCGCGAAGGTCCAGGGGCGCCGTCTTGTGGGAGACGCCGAGGGCGAGCAGCTCCGACATCAGGCCTTCACCTCCTCGGGCTCCGTCGCCCTGTCGCCGTCGGCGCGGCTCTCGGCGAAGCCGGCGAGCTCGCGCAGCTCGCGCTCGATCCGCTGCACTTTCGCCGCCATGATCGCCAGGTAGACGACGAGCAGGACGAGAAAGACGACGTAGGCGCCGGCGACGTACTTGCCGGCCTCGTCGAGCGGCAGCGCCGGAGCGGCGAGCGGCAGCAGGGCCGTGACCGTCGACACTCAGCTCACCTCCGGAGCGATCCGCGAGGAGCCGGCCGAGGGAGGGGCGTCGAGCGCCCTGCGCAGCCGCTTGACCTGGCCGGAGGCGCTCTTCGCGGTCAGCTCGAACCTGACCAGGGTCAGCCAGAGCAGGGCCATCGCCGCGAGGCTGACGAGGAAGGTGAGCATCATCGAGCCGGGCAGGCCGCCGTCGGTGGTGGCGAACACCCGCGGGTGCACGAGGCTCTCGGCGAGCCGCACGGCCATGAAGTTGAGCGGCACGAAGGCGCCGGCGGTGATCGCGAAGACCGAGGCGTAGCGGGCCTGGCGCTCGGGGTCCTCGATCGCGTAGCGGAACGGGTAGTAGGTCGCGTACATGAGGAAGACGATCAGGAAGCTGACCAGGGTCGGCTCGTCCCAGACCCACCAGTGCCCCCAGGAGGCCTTGGCCCAGATCGCGCCGGTGATCAGCACGGCGACCCCGAAGATCACCGACATGTGGATCGAGACGTAGGAGTACGCGTCCCACCTGCGGTCGCCGCTGCGCAGGTGGGCGATCGCGAAGGCCCCGCCGACGACGAAGCCGACCAGGGCGACGATCGCGAGCGGCACGTGCAGGTAGAAGATCTTCTGGATGAAGCCCTGGTCGGCGTCCAGCGGCGCGTAGAAGAAGACCAGCGAGAAGGAGGCGGCGATCGCCGCCACGGTCGCTGTCGAGAGGTTTCTCAGGCCTTTGCCGTACATGGGTTTTCGCCGTGCGGAGCGGAAAGCTCAATCCTCCAGAAGGAAGTCGAAGACCGCGTAGCCGACCAGGAGGAAGACCAAATCGTATAGGCCGAGGACCGCGAGCCAGGTTCCGAAGCGGTGGTAGCCGGGACCGCCCACGGCGAGCAGGGGGTCGGTGGCGCCGGTCGCGGCGATCATCAGCGGCACGACGAGAGGGAGCAGGACGAGCGGGACGAGCAGATCGCGGGCCCGGGAGTTGACCGCCATCGAGGAGATCAGCGTCCCGGTCGCCGCCAGCCCGAGGTCGGCGAGGACGAGGACCGCGACCAGCGGGGCCAGCCCGGCGGCCGAGTCGAGGAAGAAGAGGGCGAAGACCGGCACCGCGATCAGCTCCAGGACCGCCAGGTAGGCGAGCAACGCCGTCGCCTTGGCGGCGAAGAGGACGGTGCGGTCGATCGGCGCCAGCCGGATCGCGTCGAAGCCGCCCTCCTCGCGCTCGGCGACGAAGAGGCGATTGACGCCGAGCACGGCGGCGAAGAGCAGCGTGGTCCAGAGCACGCCGGCGGCGAGGCTGCCGGAGAGGCTGGTGCGGTCGAGCCCGAAGCGGAAGATGACGAAGGCGGTGACCGCGAAGAGCGCCATCGCGGGCAGCGACTGCAGGGTGCGCAGCTCGCCGCGCAGGTCCTTGGCGACGATCGCCCGGTAGGCGGCGGTCGAGGGCGTCTGGCTGCTCGCGGGGGAGGTCACGCGGCGACCGCCTCGGCGCCGATCCCGAGCCGCAGGACCCGGTCGGCCTCGCCGCGGTAGCGCTCGGGGTCGTGGGTGACGAGGACGCGGGTGAGCCCGCTCCGCGGGCCGATCAGCGCCTGGGCGCGCTCGCGGCTCTCGGAGTCGAGGTTGGAGTCGGGCTCGTCGAGCAGCAGCAGCTCGGGCTCATGCAGGACGCAGCGGCAGATCGCCAGCCGCTGCCGCATCCCGGCGGATAGCTCGGCGACCCGCTCGTCGGCCCTGCGCCCCATGCCGACCGCCTCCAGCAGCTCCTCGACCCGCCGCCGCGCCTCCTCGCCCGCGATCCCGTGCAGGCTCGCCTGGAAGGCGAGGTTCTCGCGGCCGCTGAGGTCCCGGTAGAGGAGCGGCTCGTGGCCCAGGTAGCCGATCCGGCCGCGCAGCTTCCAGGCCTCGCCGGGCAGCTCGCAGCCGAGGACGCGGGCGCGGCCGCCGCTCGGACGCAGCAGGGTGGCGAGGATGCGCAGCAGCGTGGTCTTGCCGGCTCCGTTGGGGCCGACGACGACCATCGTCCGCCCCGTGTCCAGCTCGGCCGAGACTCCGCCAAGCGCGATGCGCTCGCCGTAGTCGCGGCGCAGCCCGGCGAGGCTGAGCGCCGGCACGTCGATGCCGGCGGCCTCGCCCGTCCGCGCGGGATCGCTCTGTTCGGCCTCGGTCCCCACGCCGGGGATTCTGACGCGGGCAGGCCGAGGTGCGAGAGCTCGCGGCGATGCTGATTCGGCCCGCCCAGATCGCCGACGAGGCCGCGATCGCCGCGATCGTCGAGCGCGCCTACGAGCCCTGGATCGAGCGGATCGGCATCCGACCCCTGCCGATGGAACGGACTACGCCGAGCGGATCGCGGCGGCCGATGCCTTCGTGCTCGAAGATGAGGGCGAAATCGCCGGCCTGCTCATCCTCGAGGCCGACGGGAACGACATGGTCGTCGACAACGTCGCCATCGACCCCTCGCGCCAGGGCAAGGGACTCGGCCGGCGCCTGCTGGCCCATGCGGAGGAGTGGGCGCGCGAGAGGGGCATTCCCAGACTCCGCATCTACACCCACCAGAAGATGACCGAGAACATCGAGCTCTACACGCGCCTCGGCTACGTCGAGTACGAACGACGCACCGTGGACGGCCGCGACGGCGTCTTCATGGCGAAGCGCCTGGACTCACCCAGCGGTTAGGAGCGGCGCTTCTTCAGCGTCCGGCGCCCGACCTTGAGCAGGGGGCCGGCGCCTTCGCGGAGGGCCCTGGTCCGTTCCGTCCCCCTGCCGTAGAGCAGCTTCGCCGAGGCCCTGACGGCCTCGCCCAGGGTCCCGTCGTAGGGGTGCCACCAGAAGTCCCGGATCAGGCCCGGCTCCCAGGAGTTCTGCTTGACGTTGACGCACTCGTAGAAGCCGAATTTGGAGTGGGAGCGGCCGACGCCGGAGTCCTTGACCCCACCCCAGGCGCACTGGCAGGCGCCGTGGCTGAAGGAGTGGTCGTTGACCCAGACCATCCCCGACTCGATCCGCCGCGCCATCCGCTCGCCCTTCTGGCGGTCCCTGGTCCAGACCGAGGCGCCGAGGCCGAACTCGGAGTCGTTGGCGAGCTCGATCGCCTCCTGCTCGCCGTCGACGACGACGATCGGGAGCACCGGGCCGAACACCTCCTCCTTCATCACCCGCATCTCGTGCGTGACGTCGGTGAGGACGGTCGGGGCGACGAACCTGCCGGAGAGCCCGGCCACCTCGGTCGGCCCCCCGCAGAGCTTGGTGGCGCCGTTGGCGACCGCGTCCTCGATCAGCTCGACGACGATCGCGTACTGCTCCTCGGAGGTCATCGGGCCGATCTCGGTGTTCCACTGGATCGGGTCGCCGAGGCGCAGCTTCTCGGCCTCCGCGGCGACGCCGGCGACGAAGCGGTCGGCGACCGCGCGGTCCACATACACGCGCTCGATCCCGGAGCAGGTCTGGCCGGCGTTGGCGAAGCCGCCCCAGACCGCGCCGGAGATCGCGTTGTCGAGGTCCGCGTCGGCGCAGACGATCATCGGGTCCTTGCCGCCGAGCTCGAGCACGGAGCCCTTGAGGCGCCGGGCGCAGACCTCGCCGACCTTGCGCCCGACCTCGACCGAGCCCGTGAAGAAGACCTTGCCGACGCTCGACTTGGCGAGGGCGTCGCCGACGGCGCCACCGCCGTGCACGACCCGGATCAGCCCCTCCGGCAGGCCGCCCCTCTCGAAGACGCGGCGGATCGCCTCGCCCAGGAGCGGGGTCAGGCTGGCCGGCTTGAGCACGACGCCGTTGCCCGCCATCAGCGCGATCGCCACCTCGCCGAAGGGGATCGACCAGGGGTAGTTCCAGGGCGCGATCACCCCGACCACGCCGATCGGCTCGTACGTGAAGCGGCTTTTCTTGGTCATCAGGAAGGCCTGCGACATCCGCACCTTCTCCTCGGCGAGGATCTTGGGCCCCGCCTTCGCGCACCAGTGCAGGGCGTCGACGGTCGGCAGCAGCTCCATCGTGTACGCCTCGACCCGTGGCTTGCCCTGCTCGTTGACGAGCAGCTCGGCGATCTCGTCGATCTCGTCGAGCAGGGCGTCGGCGGCGCGGCGCATGTAGCCGGCGCGGTCGCGAAGCGAGAGCTCGGCCCAGGCGGGCTGGATCCGGCCGACGTCGTCGACGACGCCCTGGACCTGCTCGGGCGTGATCGTCGCGACCGATCCGACCAGCTCGCCGGTGGCGGGGTTGAGCGACTCGAGTGTGGATGCGGCGGGGCGCGACTCTGTGGTGGCCATGTGGTCGATTCTAAGCGGCAGAAGGGGGAGCCGGGCAACCCACTCCGGAGCAACTGCCGTGGAGGCTCCGTCGAGGGTCACCCGGCTCCCTCATACTCAGCCGCAGTGAACGACGAAACGCTCTTCGACGCAGGCGACCCCGTCGCTTCCGGATCGTCAAGCGATCGGGGGTCCGACCGAGCGCCTTCGGATTCACCGCTGGCGGTGCGGATGAGGCCGCGGGCGCTCGACGAGCTGGTGGGGCAGGAGCACGTGCTCGGCGAGGACTCGGCGCTGCGGATTTCGATCGAGGCCGGCCGGCCGCACAGCGCGATCCTCTACGGCCCGCCGGGGTCGGGGAAGACGACGCTGGCGAGGATCGCCGCGACGGGGGCCGACGGCGCCTTCGAGGAGGAGTCCGCCGTGAACGCCGGCCGGGCCGAGATCCGCGCCGTGATCGAGCGCGCGCGCGAGCGCCGGGCGGGCAGCGGCCGGGCGACGATCCTCTTCCTCGACGAGATCCACCGCTTCAACAAGGCCCAGCAGGACGCCCTGCTGCCGGCGGTCGAGGAGGGCCTGCTGACGCTGATCGGGGCGACCACCGAGAATCCCTACTTCGAGGTCAACTCGGCGCTGCTCTCGCGCTGCGGCATCTACGAGCTGCGCCCCCTGGAGCCGCCCCAGGTCGAGGCCCTGCTGCGCCGCGCCCTCACCGACCCCGAGCGGGGCATCCCCGATCCGCCCGCGGTCGAGGACGCCGCCATCGAGATGCTCGCCCGGCGCTGCGGGGGCGACGCCCGCGTGGCGCTCTCGGGCCTGGAGCGGGCCGTCGAGCGCGCATCCGAGATCGACCACACCGGGGAGGGGTCGAAGTCGGATGCGATCGACATCGCCGCGGTCGAGGACGCGCTGCAGCGCAAGGCGGTCGACTACGACCGCAAGGGCGACCGCCACTACGACTTCATCTCAGCCTGGATCAAGGCGACCCGCGGCTCCGACGTCGACGCCTCGCTCTACTACCTGGCGGCGATGCTGGAGGGCGGCGAGGACCCGCGCTTCATCGCCCGCCGCATGGTCATCCTCGCCTCCGAGGACATCGGCAACGCCGATCCGCAGGCGCTGCTCGTCGCCGATGCCGCGGCCCACGCCGTCGACAGGGTGGGACTCCCCGAGTGCACCCTGAATCTCGCCCAGGCCTGCGTCTACCTGGCCCTGGCGCCGAAGTCGAATGCGTCCTACAAAGCGTTGGGAGCGGCCCGCGGCGAGATCCGCAGGGATGGCGCGAAGACTCCGCCCGACCATCTGCGTGACGCTCACTATCCGGGCGCCGCCGAGCTCGGGCGCGGCGAGGGCTACCGCTACGCGCACGACGAGCCCGACGGGGTGGGCGACCAGCGGCTGCTGCCACCGGGCCTCGAGGACGCCCGCTTCTACACGCCGACGGAAAGCGGCTTCGAGGCCGAGCTGGGCCGGCGGCTCGAGCGGCTCAGAGATCGTTTCAAAAAGAATTAACGGCAGCGCAACTTCGCCTGATCCGGAGGGTTTCTAGAGCGGCTTTCCAAGCTAGAGCCAGGGAGAGCCGACACACCGGCCGGAGGCCTGGACTGGGGGCCTCCGGCCGGAACTAAAAAGGGGAATCAGGGGGGACTCGACGACCGCGCGCAGGCGCGGCCGTCGAGCTGCAGGGGGCCGTTCCGGAGCCCGGCCCGGCGTCGACGCCGACCGTCTATCTTGGAACGATGGCCGACGAGAAGCTGCGACTGGGGGGGATGGCGCTGCGCAACGGCCTCCTCATCCACGGCCCCACCCACTGGGCCGCGGCCGTCCGCGGCCCGGACGGCGAGCTGGAGGTCGCCTCGGAGCGCAAACCGGAGCTGGCGCCGAGGCTGGTGGCCCGGCTGCCCGGCCTGCGCGGCCCGCTCAGGCTCGGCGAGGCGCTCGCGGTCCTGCCGATGGTGCGGCGGCGGATGCCGTCGGCCCGCCTGCCGTTCGAGGACCCGCGGGTCGCCCTGGCGATCGGCGTGACCCTGGTCGCGACCTCGCTGCTGCGCCGCCGCCTGCGCGGCTCGGCCCTGCGCGAGGGCGCCGTGCAGGCGCTGGGCGCGGTGCCGGCGATGGTGGCGCTCTCCGATCGCGACCTTGCCGCCTACCACGGCGTCGAGCACAAGGCGATCGCCGCCTACGAGCAGGGCGTCGACGATCCGGCCACGGTGCCCAAGGAGCACGACCGCTGCGGCTCGAACCTGGTCGCCCCGATGATGCTGCTCTCCGCCGGCGGCACGGTGCTGCTGGAGAGGCTCGTCGATCGCCCGGGGCCGCTGGCCCGCGCCGGGGTCGCCATCGGCGGCGCCTCGCTGGCGGTTGAGATGTTCGCCTGGAGCGACCGCAACCACGGCGCCCCTCTGGCCGAGGCCTTTCACACGCCCGGCCGGGAGATCCAGCGCCACCTGGCGACCAAGGAGCCGACGCCCGAGCAGCTCGAGGTCGGGATCGCGGCGCTGGCCGAGATCCTTCGCGCCGAGGGCGCATAGACTGCGCGCCGATGTTCGGACGAATCGACCATGTGGGCGTCGCCGTCGAGGACCTCGACGGCGCACTCGAGCTCTATGAGAAGGCCTTCGAGATGCCGCTCGCCCACCGCGAGACGGTCGAGGAGCAGGGCGTCGAGGCCGTCCTGCTCGACGTCGGCGAGGGCCACATCGAGCTGCTCCGGCCGCTCGGTCCCGAGACCGCCGTCGGCAAGTTCCTCGAGCGCAAGGGCCCCGGCCTCCATCACGTCGCCTACGCGGTCGACGACATCGACGCGACCCTGGAGAGCCTGGCGGCCGCCGGGCTGGAGCTGATCGACAGCGAGCCGCGGGCCGGCATCCGCGGCAGTCGCGTCGCCTTCCTGCACCCACGCAGCACCGGCGCGGTGCTCACCGAGATCGTCGAACCCGCCGAAGGAGGGCACTGATGGCCGACACACAGAAGGTGGAGATCGGCTTCGAGGGCGGCCAGGTCGTCGCCGTGCGCCTCGACGAGGACGAGCTGAAGAGCCTGCGCAAGCAGCTCGACAAGGGCGGCTGGCACGACCTTCGGACCGACGACGGCCTGCTCAGCGTCTATCTCGGCAAGGTCGCCTTCCTGCGTGTCGGCTCCGGCGACCAGCGGGTCGGCTTCTCGCTCGACTCGGACTGATGCGGCTCCGCTCGCTCCTCGGCCTCGGCGCCCTGGCCACCCTCGGCGCGGCGCTCTGGTGGCGGCACAACCCGTCGGCCTGTCCGTACGGGCAGCGCTTCTGGGTCGAAGCGCCGCACCCGATCGTCACCCGCGAGCGCCTCCACGACGTGATGCGGCCACGGGAGGGCGAGCGGGTCCTGGAGATCGGCCCGGGCACCGGCTACTACACCCTCGACATGGCCGAGTGGGTCGGCCCCGACGGCAGGGTCGAGATCTTCGACCTGCAGCAGGAGTTCCTCGACCACACCATGCGACGGGCCGCCGAGCGCGGCCTGGAGAACCTGGTCCCGACCCAGGGCGACGCGACGGCCCTCGCCTACGAGGACGCATCGATGGACGCCGTCGTCCTCAACGCGGTCCTCGGCGAGATCCCGGAGCCGACCGCGGCCCTGCGCGAGATCCGCCGCGTGCTCAAGCCCGGCGGCCGGCTGCTGGTCGGCGAGCTCTTCGGCGATCCCCACTTCACGACCCAGGCCGCGCTGCGCCGGCAGGCCGGCGAGGCCGGCCTCGCCTATGACGAGGACTCCGGCTACTGGTTCGGCTACGTCGCGCGGCTGACGCCCGCCTGAGCCGCCCCGCTACGCGGCCAGCGCCGTCCAGAGACGCCGCTCAGCTTCGAAGACCCCGTTCGCGGCCTCGCCGACCGCGCGCCAGAGTGGGGGCTCGGCCTCCTCGCTCTCGCTGGCCGCGTGGAAGGCGCCGGCGAGAGCTGTCCAGCGTGACGCGGCCTCGGCCGCGAGCGCCGCCTCCGCACGCCCCGCCTCCTCCAGGAACCGCGAGTACATGAGGCGGAAGGCGCCGCCGCCGGTCCCCCGCCTCTCGATCACCTGGTAGCCGAAGCGCGCGCACCACTGCCAGTCCTCGGCCACCTCCGGCCAGTCCCCCGCCTCCTCGGCGAGGCGGCGGACGGCGTCGAGCCCGGAGAAGTCGCGGATCTCCGGCTCGAGCATGGCCGTCGCGGCACGCTCGATCGCCGCCGGGATCGCCGCGCGCAGCCGCTCCTCGCCGAGCTCGCCCGCTTGCGCGGTGAACATGTGACCCGAGAGGGGGTAGGCCGGGTGGCTGCTGTGGCGGGCCCGGTCGAGGTTCTCCAGCCGCGTCCTCTGCAGCTCCTCGAAGCCGGTGTCGGAGAGCAGCGCGAACTCGTCGTCGTAGCCGGCGAGGACCACGGCGTGGCCCGGGAAGTGGGCGGAGTTGCCGTAGTGGTCGAGGTAGTAGAGGTCGGTGAGCAGCAGCGCCGGCCGGCCCTCGTCGACGGCGCCCCGGGCCGCCTCCCAGGCGTCGCCGTCGCCCTGCTCGAAGGTGCGCAGCTCGAGCGCGGCGCCGGTCAGCTCGTCGAAGTTCTCCTCCAGCCGCGCCGTGCGCCCGTTGAACCAGCGGCTCGGCGAGGCGTCCTCGAGGGTCACGTAGTAGAAGCAGGCGCCGGCTCCGAGCCCGAACGCCATCTCCTCGCTGATCTCCACCCCGTGGAAGCCGAGCAGGTTGCGCAGCGCGGTCGAGCCGCAGTGATGGCCGGGGCGGTGCGTGTAGCCGGGAACCGATGGCATCGTGGGCGGATTATCCTGCGCCGCCGTGAGGAACGCCCTGTGAAGAACGCCGATCTCCTCGTGCTGCGCGCGATGCGCACCCGTTGGCACACCCCTGGGCTGGAGCGCGCGATGCGCCTGCTCGGCAGGGCCGGCAACAACGGCACGGTCTGGATCGCGGTCAACGTCGCGCTCGCGATCGCCAACCCCTCCAACCGCGAGGCCTGGCTGATCTGCGCCGCGCTGGGGCCGGCGGCGATCGCCCTCAACTACCCCGTCAAGCTCGTCGCCAGGCGCCCGCGGCCGGCGCTCGACGGCCTGCCTCCGCTCGGCGGCGCCCCCAGCTCGCTCAGCTTCCCCTCCGCCCACGCGACCTCGTCGTTCGCCGTGGCGACGGCGATGACCAGGGTCGACGAGCTCGGCGCCCTCGCCTTCCTGCTCGCGTTGGCCCTCTCGCTCGGCCGCCCCTACCTGGGCATGCACTACCCCTCCGACGTGCTCGCCGGCGCCGCGCTCGGCGTCGTCCTCGGGCTGCTGGTGCCCCTCTCCATATGAGCGGGCGGAGCGGCTCATGAAGGTGGGCATCGTCGGCCTGCCCAACGCGGGCAAGTCGACCCTCTTCAACGCCCTGACCAGGGGCGGCGCCCAGACCGGCGACTACCCGTTCACGACGATCGAGCCGAACGTCGCCGTCGCGCAGGTTCCCGACGAGCGACTGGAGCAGGTCGGCGAGGTCGTGCGCAGCTCGGAGCTGGTGCCGGCGACGATCTCCTTCCACGACATCGCCGGCCTGGTCAAGGGCGCCTCTGAGGGAGAGGGGCTCGGCAACAGGTTCCTCGCCTCGATCCGCGAGACCGACGCGATCTGCCACGTGGTCCGCTGCCACGGCCTCGACTCCGGCGTTCCCCATCCGGACGGCCGGGTCGATCCGCTCGCCGACATCGAGACGATCGAGACCGAGCTGGTGCTCTCCGACTACGAGCAGGCCGAGCGGCGGCTCGAACGCGTCCGCAAGGGGGCGAAGTCGGGAGACGCCGAGGCGATTGCCGAGCGCGACTGGCTCGAGCAGGTTGTCGAGGCGCTCGCCGCCGGCCGCCCGGCGCGCTCCGTGCCGGTGCCGGAAGCCGCCGCCCGCGGCCCCGCAAACCTGCAGGCTCTGACGAGCAAGCCGGTCCTCTATGTCGCCAACGTCGACGAGGGCGACGCCGAGGCGCCGGAGGCCGTCGTCCGCCACGCCGCGGAGGTCGGGGCCGGCGTCGTCGCCGTCAGCGCCCGCATCGAGGGCGAGCTGGCCGAGCTCGACCCGGCCGAGGCGGAGGAGATGCGCGAGTCCTACGGGGTCGAGGGTTCGGGCCTGTCCCGCCTCGTCCGGGCCGCCTACGACCTGCTCGAGCTGATCACCTTCTTCACCGCCGGCGAGGACAAGGAGGCGGTGGCGCGACCGCTGCGACGCGGGGCCACCGCCCTCGAGGCCGCCGGCACGATCCACACCGAGATCCAGGACGCCTTCGTCAAGGCGGAGGCGATCGGCTGGCGGGAGCTGGTCGAGTGCGGCGGCTACGCCCCCGCCCGCGACCGCGGCCTGCTGCGGGTCGAGGGCCGCGACTACGTCGTCGCCGACGGCGACGTGATCACGATCAAGGTCTGAACCGGGGCCGTCCGCTCGGCTCCCGCTCGGGCCGGTGAAAACGATCTCGGACCGGCGCTCGCTCCCACGTCCGGGGCCGGCCGGGTAGTTTCCCCACCGTGGAGGAACGCGCGAGATTCCCCGCGGTGGCGGCGAAGGCGGGGCACTACGAGAGCTTCTACCTGAAGGCGGCGCGCCCCGGCGGCGGCCGGGCGCTCTGGATCCGCCACACCGTCCACAAGCGGCCGGGCGCCGAGCCCAACGCCTCGGTCTGGTTCGTCCTCTTCGATCGCGATGCCGAGGGGCCCCGGGCGACGAAGCTGACGGTGCCGGCCAGCCGAGCTGTCGGTTCCCGACGGGGCCTGGATCAGGGTCGCGGAGGCCGAGGTCGCCCCCGGCCGCGCGCGGGGGAGGGTCGAGACCGACGCCCTCTCCGCCTCCTGGGACCTGACCTTCGCCGGCGACGCGGCGCCGTGCCGGTACCTGCCGGCCGACTGGCTCTACCAGGCGCCGGTGCCCGAAGACGAAGTTCGTCGCCCCCTATCCGGACGCGAGTTTCTCGGGCAGCCTGCGGATCGACGGCGCCGAGCCGATCGAGCTCCGCGGCTGGCCGGGGATGATCGGCCACAACTGGGGGACCGAGCACGCGGAGCGCTGGGTCTGGCTCGAGGGCACCGGCTTCGAGAACGCGCCGGGCGCCTACTTCGACGCCGGCGCCGCGCGGATCCGGCTCGGGCCCTGGACCACGCCCTGGGTGCCGTCGGGGATGCTCGTGCTCGACGGCGAGGAGCACCGGCTGGGCGGCTTCGGCAAGGTGCGCTCGGCGTCGATCGAGGACTCGCCCACGTCCTGCTCGTTCGTCCTCCCCGGCGAGCGACATCGTCGTCCGCGGCCGCGTCTCGGCGCCGCGGAAGGACTTCGTCGGCTGGGTCTACGCGGACCCCAAGGGCCCCGAGCACAACACGGTGAACTGCTCGGCCGCCGACCTCGAGCTGACGGTCGAGAGGCCGGGGGTACCGTCCCGGACCCTGACCCTGCCCGGCGGCGCCGCCTACGAGTGCGGCATGCGGGAGACCGACCACGGCATCCCGATCGAGCCCTACCCGGACGGCTGAGCGGGTGGAACGCGCCGGCGCCGGCCGCCACCGGTGGATCTGGGCGGCCGTCGTCCCGATCGCGCTCTGGGCCGTCGTCCGGATTCTCGGGGTCGGCGGCGGCTTCCCCCTCATCCCGCTGCTCGCCTACACGCCCTACGTGACGCTCCTCGCCCTGCTGACCGCGGGGGCGACCGTCGTGCTTCGCAACTGGGCCGCTGCGGCGGTGACGATCGTCGCGGTCGCCTGCCTGCTCTGGCGCGGTCCTGCCCAGGACCCTGGGCGGCGGCGAGTCGCGGCCCCCCGGGGCCGCCGAACTGCGGATCCTCTCCGCCAACGTCCATCACGGCACGGCGGACCCGGAGAAGCTGGTCGCGCTGGTCGAGGAGCTCGCACCCGGACGTGCTCTGCATCCAGGAGCTGACTCCGAGCTTCGTATCGGCGCTGAGGCTGGCGGGCCTTCGGCCAGCTGCTTCCCGAGAGCGTCCTCTCCGTGCGGCGGGGCGCCAGCGGCGGCGGCATCTACGCCCGGCTTTCGATGCGCCGAGACGTGGCGCCGCGACCGCCGGCCGCCGGCTTTCGCATGCCGAGGGCGACCGTCGACCTCGAAGGCGGCGGGGCCGTGCGCCTCGTCGACGTCCATCCCTACCCGCCGAAGAGGAACCTGGTCGGCCTCTGGCGCGATCAGCTGGCGACGCTCCCCGACGCCGAGCCTGGAGCCTCGCCGCCCTGGGTCCTCGCGGGCGATTTCAACGCCACCCTCGACTTCCCCGAGCTCCGCGACCTGCTGGACAGCGGCTATCGGGATGCCGGCGAGGTGACGGGCGAGGGCCTCCGGCCGACCTGGCCCTCGGACCGCCTGATGCCGCCCCCGGTGACCATCGACCACGTGATCGCCGACCGCCGCGCCGCCGTTCTCGACTACAGGGTCGAGGACATCCCGGGAAGCGACCACCGGGCGGTGTTCGCCCGGCTCGCCGTTCCCTGAGCTCCCACCGGCCGCCGCAGGCCGTCCCCGTCTACGGATCGGATCCGGCCGTGCCGCCGCCGGGGATGTCGACGGCCGTGCCGCCGGGCGAGCCGCCGCCGGTTGGGCCGCCGCCGGTCGAGCCGCCGCCTCCACCCCCGCCGCCTCCCCCTGCCTTCCGCCCGGGGACGATCTTGCGGAAGGTCATCCAGGTGTCGTAGCCGCCCAGCGCGGAGGCCAGGCGGTCGCCGCGGATCGTGCTCGTGCCGCCGGTCCCGTAGAGGCGGGCCCGGACGATCCGCGGCGAGGCGCCCCGCTTCACGATCCGCACCCTCTTCAGCCGCCCGTCCAGGTAGCCGCCGAGCCTGGCGCTGATCTCCGCGCCGCTGAACTTCAGCTTCCACCTGTGCAGCGGGCAGTAGCTGTCGTACGGGTCGGGGACGCCGACGAGGTAGGGAACGGCGGCGCCGAAGAAGACGTTCTGGATGCTCTCCGTGTGCCCACCCGAGCAGGCCGAGAAATAGGCTTCCGCGATCTCGTCGCGGTAGACGACGACCTCTCCCCGTGTCGCGTCGGCGGCGCGGTCGGTGGCCGCGGTCTCGCTCTTCACTCCCTCGTAGACCTGGCTGCTGGTGTCGTCGTAGAGGTCGAAGCCGTTGCCGCTGACCTGCACGCTGAGCGCATATGAGCGGGCGGCGACGGCCTGTGCGCGGAGCGCCGCCTGCGGCCAGGAGGCGGGGGACTCGTTGGCGATCACGCCCTTCACGTACTGGTCGACCGGCACCGCGTTGACCGCGTTCAGCGAGCCGACGTCGGAGTCGGTCGGGACGACCTCGAGCGCCCCGCGGTAGACGCCGATCCCCGCGATCTCGATCCTGCCGGCGCCGGTCGCGCGCAGCCTGCTCCCGCAGTCGGCGAGCCGCCGCCCGCTCGAGCTACGCAGCCTGACCCGCGAGCCGACCCGGTGCGCCTCGTATTCGCGCCCGCGGTCGAGGCGGCGGCCGCAGGCGCGGGTCGCGCGGCTGAAGCCGATGTCGCCGCCGACGACCCCGACCAGCACGCGGACGACGCGAGCTTGCCGCAGCGTGCCCAGCTTCGTCCCCCGGTAGTAGTGGCGGAGGATGAAGCGATAGCCCTTGCCGTGCTTCGCGTAGCCGTAGGCGCCGTACTGGCTCATCCCCACCCCGTGGCCGAAGCCGTGGCCGCGGACCACCCAGGAGACGCTCCCCTGGGCCGTGCCGGGTGCCCAGGCGAGGGCGAAGACGAGCATGGCTATGAGGCGGGTCCTCATCCTTGGTTGAACAGATTCGGCGCGACCAAGTCTCGGCCTGCTCTAGTCTGGGAAAGGAGAACCGAGAGAGGAGACCGCGGATGGCGACGCAGGCAGTCGAGGCCGTCGATCACAAGCTCCTCGCCGCCGGCGAGTGGGTCGAGACCGGCGAGTGGGACGAGGTACTGAGCCCCTACGACGGCACGCCGGTCGGCCGCGTCGCCCAGGGCGACGAGGCGCTCGTCGATCGCGCCGCCCGCGCGGCACGCGAGGCCTTCGACTCGGGCGACTTCCCCCAGCACGCCCGCGCAGCGGTCCTCGAGCGCGCCGCCGAGCTGGTCGCCGGCCGGGTCGAGGAGCTCGGCCTCGTGATCGCCTCGGAGGCCGGCAAGCCGTTGAAGACGGCGAACGTGGAGGCCGCCCGCTGCGCCGACACGCTCAGGTTCTCGGCGGTCGAGGCGCGCAAGCTGAGCGGCGGCACCGTGCCGATGGAGGCCTCCCCGGCGGGCGCCGGCAAGCTCGGCGTGATGACCAGGGTCCCGTTCGGCGTCGTCGGCGCGATCAGCCCCTTCAACTTTCCGCTCAACCTCGTCGCCCACAAGCTCGGCCCGGCCCTCGCCGCCGGCAACGCCGTCGTCCTCAAGCCGGCCGGGCAGACGCCGATCTCAGCGCTGAAGCTGGCCGAGGTCCTGATCGAGGCGGGACTGCCCGAGGGCTGGCTGAGCGTGATCCCGGGGCCGGGCTCCGCCGTCGGCAACGCGATCGTCGAGCACGAGCTGACCCGGGCGCTGAGCTTCACCGGATCGGCCGCCGTCGGCTGGGGGATCCGCAGCCGCGTACCGCACAAGAAGGTCAACCTCGAGCTGGGCTCCAACGCGCCGCTGATCGTCCACTCCGACGGGGATTGGGAGGTCGCGGCCGACAAGGCCAAACTGCACGCCTACTCGCACGCCGGCCAGAGCTGCATCTCGATCCAGCGGATCCTCGTCCAGGAGGAGGTCGCCGACGCCTTCACCGAGCGCCTCGTCGCCAACGCCGAGTCGCTGCGGGTCGGCGACCCGCTCGATGCCGAGACCGACGTCGGCCCGCTGATCTCCCCTGGCGACCGCGACCGGGTCAAGGGGTGGGTCGACGAGGCGGTCGCGGAAGGAGCCGAGCTGCTGACCGGGGGCGAGCTCGTCGACGACGGCCGCTGCCTGGCCCCGACCCTGCTCGGCTCGCCGCCGCGCGAGTCCAAGGTCTGGTGCGAGGAGATCTTCGGACCGGTGGCGACGATCGACCGCTATACGGAGTTCGGCGAGGCCCTGCGTAGGGCCAACGACTCGAAGTTCGGCCTGCAGGCGGGGGTCTTCACCCGCGACATGGGCCGCGGCCTGGAGGCCGCCGCCGCGCTCGAGTTCGGCGGCGTCCTGATCAACGAGGTTCCGACCTTCCGCGCCGACCAGATGCCCTACGGCGGCGTCAAGGACTCCGGCAACACCCGCGAGGGCCCGGCCTTCGCCGTGATCGAGCTGACCGAGGAGCGCTTCGTCACCCTCCAGGGCTGACGGCGGCTCCGCTCGCCGCGGCCGTCCTTCGCCGCTCGGGCGTTTTACCCCGCTGGGGCGGGGTCAACTTGCCTGCGAGGACCGCGGGCGCTACTCGTGCGGGCGGGCCATGCGACGGTGGTCCAGTGCCTTCTCGAGCACGCCCGGCTCGACGCCCTGCTCGAGGGCGACCTCGCGCAGGGAGCGACCCGACTCGACCGCCACCTTGACGATGTCGGCAGCGCGGTCGTAGCCGATGTGGGGGTTGAGCGCCGTCGCCGTCGCCAGCGTCGCCTCGGCATGCCGCTCGGTCATCTCCTCGTTGGCCTCGAGCCCTGCGACGCATTTGTCGCCGAGCAGGCGCGAGGCCGAGGCGAGCAGCTTGATCGAGTCGAGCAGGTTGCGGGCGATCAGCGGCACACGCACGTTGAGCTCGAACTGGCCCTGGCTGCCGGCGACTGTGATCGCGGCGTCGTTGCCGATCACCTGGGCGGCGACCTGGATCACGACCTCGGGGATCACCGGGTTGACCTTGCCGGGCATGATCGAGGAGCCCTTCTGCAGCTCCGGCAGCCGCAGCTCGGCGAGCCCGGCGCGCGGGCCGGAGCCCATCAGCGCCAGGTCGTTGGCGATCTTGTTGAGCGAGACCGCGTAGACCTTGAGCGCTCCGGAGAGCTCGACAAGGGCGTCGCGGTTGCCCTGCGCCTCGAAGGGATCAAGCGGCGCCGAGATCGCCAGGCCGGTGTCGGCGGCGAGCTTCTCGCGAACCCTGGCGGCGAACTCCGGGTGGGTGTTGAGGCCGGTGCCGGTGGCGGTGCCGCCGAGCGGGATCTGGCCGACCCGCCGCAGGGTCGCGTCGATCCGCTGGATGCCGAGCCGCACCTGCGCCGCGTAGCCGCCGAACTCCTGGCCGAGGGTGACGGGGACCGCGTCCATCAGGTGCGTGCGCCCCGCCTTGACGACGTCGGCGAACTGCTGCTGCTTCCCCTCCAGCGCCTCCTCCAGGTTGCCCATCGCGGGCAGCAGGTCGCGGGTGACCTCGCCCAGCGCCGCCAGGTGGACGGCGGAGGGGAAGACGTCGTTCGAGGACTGGCCCATGTTGACGTGGTCGTTCGGGTGGGCACCGTCGCCGGCGAGGTTGGCGAGCACCTCGTTCGCGTTCATGTTGGAGGAGGTGCCGGAACCGGTCTGGAAGACGTCGATCGGGAACTGGTCGTCGTGCTCGCCGGCGGCGACCGCCTCGCCGGCCTCGGCGATCCGCGCCGCGAGCTCGGCGTCGAGCTCCCCGAGCTCCGCGTTCGCGGTCGCCGCGGCCGCCTTCAGGCGCCCCAGCCAGCGCACCACCGGCACCGGCACCCGCTCTCCCGAGACCGGGAAGTTGTCGACGGCCTTGGTGGTCTCGCCACCCCAGAGCTGCTCAGTCAAAGTCGGTGCCTCCATCGAGTCGTGTGCACGGAGCGTATTCAAGAGCGGCCTTCCCGGCGCCGCTAGCCGTCTTCGAGTCCGGCGTCGAAGCCCTCCCGATAGGCCCGCTCGAACCGCTTGCCCAGCACCCGGCGGCCGGGACTGTAGGTGGCGGCGGCGATCAGGCGCCGCATCAGCTCCGCGTGGATGCCGCCGGTTCTTTCCGCGCCATGCTGTCCGGCTCCGATCAGATAGCCGAGCTCGACGTTCGCCTCGCCACCCGGGTGGGCCCGCGCCGCGGCGTTGAGCGCCGTCGCCGACCGCACCATCGAGTCGCCGACCGTTGCCAGGTCGCCGCCGGCCTGGTTCTCCGCCAGGCAGTCGGAGATCGGCACGCCGCCGGCCAGGGTCACCTCTCCCGGCGCCTCGCCGAGCGCCCGCAGGTAGGCGCCGCTGCCGTTCAGGCAGGCGACCGGCGTCTCGTCGCCGGCGTCGCCGCAACCGGCGGCGAGCAGAAGCGCCGCGCCGGCGAGCACGAGTGCGAGTGGGCGGCGCATCGGCCGCCCATCCTAGAAGGGCCTAGTCGCGCCGCGGCGCGAGGCCGCCCGTGCGGATCTGGGAGACGCCGCCGGTCGCTCCCTTCGGCGGCTCTGCCTGGGGCGGCAGGCCGGCGGGCTGGCCGTCGGCAGCCGGTGCGGTCGCGCCGACCTGCCCGCTCGGGAACACCTCCACCCATTCGGCGAGCCGGTACTCGGGGGCGGCGGCGTGATTCCAGGAGAGGTGCAGGTGGTTGCCGCAGCCGTGGCCGCGGTCGCCGTCGTAGCCGACCCAGCGGAAGGGCGGGCGGGGGCGGTTCTGGCGCGGCTCCGCCCAGCGTGCCAGCCTGGTGATCGAGCGCCAGCTGCGGTCGCAGCGGCTCCCCCCACCGTCGGGGACGATGTCGACGGCCAGGCCGTTGTAGTGGTCGGAGTGGCGCGTGTGGCATCGGCGGCAGCCCGCGCGGCCGCCGCCGCCGGGCAGCGGCCCCGAGTAGCCGTCGGTGACGTAGATGCGAAAGCGCTGCGAGATCCAGCGCAGGTCGGGGAGGATGCGCCGGTCGACCATGTCGCCCTCTTCGTGGGGAATCGCGGCCGGTATCGGGACGATCCTCCCGGTCGCGTAGACGGTCCGCGTCGTCGCCGGCCCCGCCTCGGCCGTCGACGCCGCCCAGGCGGCGAGGCCGACCACGAGCAGCGCGAAGAGCGCCGCCAGGCTCGCGCGCAGCGCGGGGGCTCGCCTCGCCTCGCGCATGGGTCCCATGCTGCGTCCGGTCATGGTCCGGGTATCGGCACCCTCCGTGCCCGCTTGAACGGTCGAAGATATGGTGCGCCGATGGCGACGGTCCGGGAGGCGAGCTTCGATCTCTTCCGCGCTCGCGGGATGACGACCATGTTCGGGAACCCCGGTTCGACCGAGTTGCCGATGCTCGCCGATTTCCCGGCCGACTTCCGTTACGTGCTCGGTCTGCAGGAGGCGGTGGTGGTCGGCATGGCCGACGGCTACGCGCAGGCATCCGGGCGCGTCTCGATCGCCAACCTCCACACGGCGCCGGGGGTCGGCAACGCGATGGGGGCGATCTTCAACGCCCAGGCGAACCACTCGCCGGTGCTGGTCACCGCCGGGCAGCAGACCCGCGCCCAGATCACCCTGCAGGCGAACCTCACCAACCGCGACGCGACCCGCATGCCGCACCCGCTGGTCAAGTGGTCCTTCGAGCCGGCCCGCGCCGAGGACGTGCCCCTCGCCCTCGCCCACGGAGCCCACCTCGCCGAGCTTCCTCCGCGGGGCCCGACCTTCGTCTCGATCCCGATGGACGACTGGTACGCGGAGGTCGACGAGACCGACGTCGCCCACGCCATCGCCCGCCAGGTGGGCGGTCGCGCGAGCGCCGACCCGGACGCCGTCGCGCGCCCTCGCCGAGCGACTCGACGCGGCCTCCAACCCGGTGCTCGTCGCCGGTCCGGACATCGACGCCTCCGGCGGATGGGACGCCGCGGTCGCGCTCGCCGAGCGCCAGCGCCTACCGGTCTGGGCGAGCCCGGCGACCGGCGGCGTCCGCCTCGGCTTCCCCGAGGGCCACCCGAATTTCCGCGGCGTCCTGCCGCCCGCGATCGGCCCGGTCGGCCAGACCCTCGAGGGCCACGACCTGATCCTCGTCGTCGGCAGCTCCGTCTTCCCCTACTACCCCCACATCCCCGGCGCGCTGCTGCCGGACGAGGCGGAGCTGGTCGCGATCACCAGCGACCCCGACGAGGCCGCGCGGGCGCCGATGGGAGACGCGATCGTCGCCGACGTCGGGCTCACGCTGACGGCGCTGCTCGAGCGGGTGCCGGAGTCGTCGCGCCCGGGGCCGGAGCCCAACCCGGGCCCGGAGGAGATCCCGGCGACCGACCCGCTCAACTCCTCCACCGTGCACTCTGCCCTCGCCGAGGTCCTGCCCGAGGACGCGATCGTCGTCCTCGAGTCCCCGGCCAGCACCCTCGCCCTGCGCAACCAGCTGCGCATCTCGCGACCCGGCAGCTACCACTTCAGCGCCGGCGGCGGCCTCGGCTTCGGCCTCGCCGCCTCGGTCGGCGTGCAGCTTGCCCAGCCCGACCGCCCGGTCGTCTGCGTGCTCGGCGAGGGCTCCGCCCAGTACGCGATCACCGCCTTCTGGACCGCCGTCGCCTACGACGTCCCGGTCACCTACCTGGTCCTCAACAACAGCGAGTACGCGATCCTCAAGTGGTTCGCCGAGGTCGAGCAGGTGGCCGGCGCGCCGGGCCTCGACCTGCCGAAGCTCGACGTGGCCGCGGTCGCCGCCGGCTACGGGGTCTCCACCGCCACCGCGGGCGACCGCGACGAAGTCGCCGGGGCGCTGGCGAGGGCGCTCTCCTCGTCGAGCCCCGAGCTGGTCGAAGTCCCGGTGGAGCCGGGCATGTCGCTGTTCTAGGCCGATGACGGCGCCGCCGCCGCCTCCGACCGTGCCCCGGAGTCGCTGGCGGAGGGAGCGGCGCAGCCGCTGCGCGGCGAGCTCGAGGCGCTGCTCGGCGCCGAGCGCGTGCTCGCTCGCGCCGCGCGACATCGTCCGCTACGCCTCCGACGCCAGCCCCTACCGCCTGCTCCCGCAGGCGGTGGTGATGGCTCGCGACGAGGACGACGTCGCCAGGGTCCTCGACTACGGCCGCCGCGCCGAGCATGCCGGTCGTCTTTCGTGCCGGTGGCACCAGCCTCAGCGGCCAGGGCCAGGGCGACGGGATCCTCGTCGACGTCCGCCGCCACTTCGGCGGCGTCGCGGTCGAGGAGGACGGCTCCCTGGCCCGAGTCAAGCCGGGCACCGTTCTCGGCCACGCCAACCGCGTCCTCGCCCCCCACGGCCGCAAGCTCGGGCCCGACCCGGCGAGCACCGACATCGCCACGGTCGGCGGCGTGGTCGCGAACAACTCCGGCGGCATGCGCTGCGGGACGACCCGGGACTCCTACTCGACCCTGCGCTCGCTGACCTTCGTCCTGCCCTCGGGGACGACGATCGACACCGCCGCCCCCGACGCCGCCGAGCGCTTCGCGGCCGCGGAGCCCGAGCTCCTCGCCGGCCTCGAGGCGATCCGCGACGAGATCCGCGCCGACGAGGAGCTGAGCGCGCGCATCCGCCGCAAGTTCGCGATCAAGAACACCACCGGCTACCGCCTCTGCGCCTTCCTCGACGCCGACGAGCCGCTGGAGATCTTCCGCCGCCTGCTGGTCGGCTCCGAGGGCACCCTGGCGTTCGTCGCCGAGGCCGTCTTCGAGACGGTTCCCCTGCCCGCCCGCACGACCACGGCGTGGATCCACTTCCCGGGGATCGACGAGGCGATCGCCCCGGTCCGCGATTTCGTCGAGGCGGGCGCCACCGCGGTCGAGCTGATGGTCGCCCCGGCCCTGATCACGGCCGCCTGGAACATGGTCGGCGCGCCCGCAGGAGTGGAAGGAGCTGCCGCCCGAGTCCGCCGTCCTGCTGGTCGAGTTCGGCGGCGACTCGGACGACGAGCTCGACGCTCTCGTCGCCCGGGCCGAGGCGGTCCTCTCGGGCCACGAGACGATCCGCCCGGTCGCCTTCACCCGCGAGGCCGAGGAGATCGAGCTCGCCTGGCGGGTCCGGGAGGGGCTGCACGGGCTGATCGGCAAGCTGCGCCCGCCCGGCACGGCGCTGATCGTCGAGGACGTCTGCGTCCCGCCCGAGCGGATCGCCGAGGGCGCCCGCGACCTGCAGGCGCTGCTCGGCAAGCACGGCTTCCTGCCCGGCGTCGCCGGCCACGCCTCGGCCGGGAACCTGCACTTCATGCTCACCCCCGACTTCGCCAAGGAGGAGGACGTCGAGCGCTACCAGGCCCTGATGGCGGAGCTGGTCGAGCTGATCGTCGGCAAGTACGACGGCTCGCTGAAGGCCGAGCACGGGACCGGCGTCAACATGGCCCCCTATGTCGAGCGCGAGTGGGGGGAGCGGGCGACGGGCCTGATGTGGCGGGTGAAGGAGCTCGCCGACCCCGATGGCGTGCTCGCGCCCGGCGTCGTCCTCAGCCGCGATCCGGAGGTGCACCTGCGCAACCTGAAAACGACGCCGCCGATCGAGGAGTCGGCGACGGCCTGCGTCGAGTGCGGCTTCTGCGAGCCCGTCTGCCCGAGTCGCAACCTGACCACGACGCCGCGCCAGCGGATCGTCCTGCGCCGCGAGATCGAGCGCCAGCCGGAGGGCTCGCCGCTGCGCCGGGCGCTGCTCGACGAGTTCGAGTACGACGCGCTGGAGACCTGCGCCGCGGACGGCTCCTGCCAGCTCGCCTGCCCGGTCGGCATCGACACGGGCGCCCTGGTCAAGGAGATGCGCGCCGAGCGCCACGGCGAGCGGGCTGAGCGGCGGGCGCTCGCCGTGGCCCGGCGCTGGGAGACGGTCGAGGGGGCGTCGCGGGCGGGCCTGCGGATCGGCGGCCCCCTGGCGCGCCGCACGAAGCGCGGCCGGGCGCTGCCCCGGGCGGCGTCCGCGAAGCCGCCGCTGACCCTCCACGAAGGGGCGGCGGCCGTCTACGTCCCCTCCTGCACCAACCGGATCTACGCCGGCTCCCCGGTCGAGGCGCTGGTCGAGGTCTCGAGGCGCGCCGGCCTGCCGGTCTGGATCCCCGAGGACGTGCCCGGCTCGTGCTGCGGGTTGCCGTGGAGCTCGAAGGGCTTCCGCGACGCCCACCGCGAGAAGGCCAACGAGATGATCGAGCGGCTCTGGGGCTGGAGCGGGGAGGGGGCGCTGCCGATCGTCTGCGACGCCGCCTCCTGCACCCAGGCGATCGCCGAGCCGGGCGAGGGCGTCCTCGACGACGCCAACGCCGAGCGCCACGCGCGCCTCGAGATCCTCGACTCGGTCGCCTGGGCGCACGACCGCCTGCTGCCCTGGCTCGAGGTCCGCAACCGGGTCGCCTCGGCAACCGTGCACCCGACCTGCGCCACCCGCCACATGGGGCTCGCCGGGCGCCTGCGGGCGATCGCCGACGAGCTCGCCGACGAGGTCTACGTCGCCCCCTCGGCGACCTGCTGCGGCTTCGCCGGCGACCGCGGCCTCTCCCATCCCGAGCTGACCGAGGCCGCCACCCGCGAGATGGCCGACGAGCTCGAGGGGCGCGACTTCGACGCCCGCCTCTCCAGCAACCGCACCTGCGAGATCGGCCTCAGCCGCGCCACCGGCGAGCGCTACGAGTCCTTCCTCCTCCTGCTCGAGCGGCTCACCCGCCCCGGCTAGCGCTGGACCCCGATCCCTCGGACGGTCGCGTCAAGGGGTAGCCTTCGCGACCAGATGGGAGATGAAGCCCCCGCGGGCGCGGATCGTCAGCTTGATTTCCATCCCGGCATGGGCATGCGGTGGGAGATCACCCGGAGCACCGAGGACAGCTCGGGCGAGGTCTTTGAGTCCATCAACTGGCTCGATCCCGGGCTGCCGGGCCCTCCCACCCACGTGCACCCGAACTGGGAGGAGAGCTTCGAGGTGATCGAGGGGTCCCTGGAGGTCTGCAAGGACGGCGAGTGGACGACGTGGACGCCCGGTAGCACGGCGGTGGTACCTCCGGGCGTGCCGCACACGCTTCGAAATGTGAGCGACGAGCCGGCCAAGACCATCACCAGGATTCGACCGGCTGGGCGCTCCGAGGAGCTCTTTCGCCACATGAACCGGCTGATCCAGGAGGGCAAGATCAAGCGGCTGCCGCCGAAGGAGCCCCGCTCAGCCATCTACGCGGCGATGCTCTTCGTCAGCTATCCGGAAGAGATTCGCGCAACGGGACCCCTCGGCGGTGTCTTCAAGGCGCTGGCGCTGGTGGGAAGAACGCTTCGGTTCGAGCTCTAGCGCGGCTCACCCAAGTGGGCCGCATCGGACCTCGCACTTACGAGTGCTTCGAAACGACCCGCTCAGGCCTCAGCCGTAAAGTTTTAAGACACTGGCCGGCCGACACCGCGCTTCCCACTTGAAGCCGCGCACGGAGAACTTCCGCACCGCCCCGCTCTGGCTGGCGCGTACGGGGTCACCGATCGGCGGTTCGGGCCCGATCACTTTGTATGTGAGTCTCGTGGGCTTGCTGGCGCCGATCAAGAACGGCGGGTCCGAGAGGTGGACTACCTGAACCGGGGTCTTCCGCATTGAGGAGTTGCAGAAACCTTGCGCCAGGCGCTTCGCCGCGCGCTGCGCTGCCTTCCCGGCCTTATGGCCGGCACCGTTCTCGGCGTTCTTGGCGAACTTCCGCTTGCCGAAGCTGAGTTCGCCGAGATACGCGCCAGGGGCCGGGAAGGTCAGCGTGATCTTCTTCTCGATCGTGAGTAGGCCGCGCCGCTGGGTCGCCGCCTCGGCGGAGGTCGTCGCGAGCAACATTGCGAAGACGATCGCCACCCCCGCCAGGGTGATGCCCGCCCGCACCGTCGTCGTTCTGAGAAGGACGCTGGTCACTTGAAGATCCACCAAGAGCGTCGCAGCTGCCCTGGGGCCGTGTCAAGGAAGCGCGGCCCGCCCTATTGGGCTCTGAGCGGACAGTGCTTGGCTTTAGCCCGGCTGTAGCCAGTCTTGAGACCCGTTTCGATCAGCCGCGACGGGTCCAAAGTCGAGCTGTCAGCCCCCAGACCACGTAGGCGACGGCGATCGCGACCAGCGCCCACTTGACGCTCGCGCAGACGGTGGCCAGCACCGGGGCGGCGCTGCCGCCGTGGCCGCCGAGGACGAGCAGCAGGAAGGTGTTCTCGCCGGCGTCGAAGATCGCGGCTCCGACTGCGCAGAACGGGGCGATCCTGCCCGCCCGCGCCAGCGCTCGCCTGCCGTTGTCCAGGGCAAAGTCCCGGGTTGAGAGGCCGGCGAGGGTGAAGAAGGCGCCGTAGCTGACCATGAAGGCGAAGTCGACCCAGAGCGAGATGCGGACGGCGTCGTGGCCGTCGGTCCCCCATTCGGAGAGGAAGCGCGACGCCCGCTCGGCGCTGCCGACGAACTCGTACTCGATCACCCCCGGGGTTCCGCTGGGGATCGTCGCCTCGATCGCCGCCAGCGCGATCCAGAGGGCGACGGTGCTGGTTCCCAACCCGATCAGCCAGCGCCGCCGCGCGGGCGGCTGCGTCACGAACGGCCGGCGTCGCCCGAACCGCGTGCTGCCGCCTCGGCCTCGGCCTCGCGCACGACCTTGGCGTAGGCCGGGTGGGTCTCGCTGCGGCGATCGAAGAGCGGGTTGACCAGGCCGCGCAGGGCCGAGAAGGCGCGCCACGGGAAGCGCGGCACGAAGACCCGCGGCGCCCGCTGCTCGATCCCGCGCACGAGCCCCGCCGCCGCCTCCTCGGGCGTGATCCGCCTGAGCATGAAGCGCGGCTGGGTTTCCTCGAGCCATCGTCCCGCCTCCTGGCGGTCGAGCGAGCCCTTGACCAGCTCGGTGTCGACCCAGCCGTAGTAGGCGACGGTGGCGCTCGCCCCGAAGGGCGCCAGCTCGGTCCGCAGCGAGCGGCCGAAAGCCTCCACGGCGGCCTTGGAGACCGCGTAGGGGCTGCCGAGGAAGCCGTTGGCGTAGGAGAGGATCGACCCGGTCAGGACGAGCTGGCCCTGTCGCTCGGAGACCTGAGGCAGCGCGGCGCGGACCGTGTGCCAGGTGCCCATCAGATTGATGTCGACGACCTTCTCCCACTCCTCGGGGGGCATCGCCCGGGTGGTCGTCACGGTCGGCGGCGCGATGCCGGCGTTGGCGACCGCCACGTCGAGGCCGCCGAAGCGCTCGACGGTCTCCGCGACCGCGGCGAGCATCGCGCCCGAGTCGGTGACGTCGGCGCCGATCCCGAGAGTCCGCTCGCCGACCCGCTCGGCCGCCTCGCGGCTGGCCACGGGGTCGAGGTCGAGCAGCGCCACGGAGGCACCGCGCATGTGGAGCTGGCGGACGGTCTCGAAGCCGATCCCGCGCGCGGCGCCGGTGACCAGGGCGATCTTGCCGTTGAGGTCGTAGGCGGGCATCGGCGCTAGCCCGCCGCCGCCGATGCCGCCGCCGCGCCCTCCGCGTCGGCCTCCGCCTCGATCGCGCGCACGGTCTCGAGGAATTTGGGGTCCCGTTCGAGGCGCCGGTCGATCAGCGGGTTGACTATGCCCCTCAGCGCCGAGACGTAGCGCCACCACCTCGGGGCGAAGATCCGCGGCGCCCTTGCTTCGATGCCGCGCACCGTCGCCGCGCCCGCCTCGTCGGGTGTGATCCGCTTCAGCAGCCAGGCCGGCGTGCCCTCCTGGATGCGCTCGGAGTGGGGGCGGGCCATGCTGTCCTGGACCATGCGCGTGTCGACCCAGCCCCAGTAGGCGACGCCCGCGCTCGCCCCCAGCGGCGCCAGCTCCGCCCGCAGGCTGCGCCCCAGCGACTCGACGCCGGCCTTGGCGACCGCGTAGGGGCTGTTGAAGATCCCGTTGAAGAAGGAGTAGACGGAGCCGGTGAGGACGATGTGGCCCCGGCGCTCGACGACCTGCGGCAGGACCGCGCGCACCGTGCGCCAGACGCCGAGCATGTCGACCTCGAAGACCCGCTCCCACTCCTCGGTGCCGATTCCCCGCACGGTGGCGAGCTGCGACTGCGCGATGCCGGCGTTGGCGACGGCGACGTCGAGGCCGCCGAAGCGCTCCACCGTCTCGGCGACGGCGGCCATCATCGCGCCGTGGTCGGTGACGTCGGCGCCGATCCCGATCGCCCGCTCGCCGATCCGCTCCGCCGCCTCCCGCGTCTGTCCCGGGTCGAGGTCGAGGACGGCGACCGAGCCGCCGCGCATGTGGATCTGCCGCGCGGTCTCGAAACCGATCCCCCGCGCCGCGCCGGTCACCAGCGCCACCTTCCCGTTCAGGTCGTAGGCCGACATTGCAGGCACCCTAAACGTCGTCAGGCGGCCGCGCAGAGAGGGATGTAGCTACAATATACGCTCTATGACGCTACATTCGAAGAACGAGGTGGGCGTCCGGGAGCTGCACAACAGGCTCAGCGAGTACCTGGAGCGCGTCGAGGGCGGGAAGGACGTCGTCGTCACCCGGCGCGGGAAGCCGATCGCGCGGCTGATCGGCATCGGCGGCGAGGAGCCGCTGGCGGACCTCGAACGTCGGGGCCTCGTCCGCAGGCCCTCGAAACCGCGCGCCTCTCATGTCCCGCGTGTGAAGGGCTCGGGCTCGGTCTCCGATCTGGTCCGGGAGCAGCGCCGCTGATCCTCTACTTCGACACGTCGGCGCTGGTCAAGCTCGTGGTGGAAGAGGACGGCTCGGACGTCGTCGCGGAGCTCTGGAAAGGCGGCGACCCGGTCGCATCCGGTGTGATGACCTACGCCGAGGGGCGAGCAGCCCTCGCGGCCGCCCGCCGCGCGAGGAGGCTCACCGCGTCCCAATACTCGCTGGCGCTGGCGGATTTCGACGCGCGTGCGAGTGAGCTGATCTGGGTCGACGTCGACGAGCGCCTCGCGCGCCACGCCGGTGAGCAGGCGGAGGCGCTCGGGCTACGTGGATACGACTCGGTTCACCTGGCGACCGCGCTCGAACTGCACGATGACGTCGCCATGATCAGCTGGGACGCCGAGCTTCGGGGGGCGGCGGAACGAGCCGGCCTCGCCGTCGGCGCATGATCGAGCCCGCCGGGACCTAGAATCGCCTGCTCACGCGCATGGCGGGCTTTCGAACGGTGGACACCAAGCAGTCATTTCCCGAGCTCGAGGAGCGGATCCTCGAGCGCTGGCGCGAGCGCGACGTGTTCGCCCGCTCGCTCGCCGCCCGTGAGGGCGCCCCGGTCTGGAGCTTCTACGAGGGCCCGCCGACCGCCAACGGCCGCCCTGGCTCCCACCACGTCCTCTCCCGCGTCTTCAAGGACGTCTACCCGCGCTACCGCACGATGTGCGGCTACCGCGTGCCGCGCAAGGCCGGCTGGGACTGCCACGGGCTGCCGGTCGAGATCGAGGTCGAAAAAAAGCTCGGGATCTCCTCCAAGCACGAGATCGAGGAGCACGGGATCGACAGGTTCAACGCCGAGTGCCGCCGGTCGGTCTTCGAGTACGTCGAGGAGTGGAACCGGCTGACCGAGCGGATCGGCTTCTGGATCGACCTCGACGACCCCTACGTCACCCTCGACGACGACTACATCGAGTCGGTCTGGTGGTCGCTGCGCCGGCTCTGGGACTCCGAGCGGCTCTACGAGGGCCACAAGGTCGTCCCCTACTGCCCACGCTGCGGCACCGCCCTCTCCTCGCACGAGGTCGCCCTCGGCTACAAGGACGTCCAGGACCCGTCCGTGTACCTCAGACTTCCGCTGCTCCCACCCGCTGCCCCCGGACGCGGGAGCGAGGGCAGATCCATATCTGATTCCTCTGCCCGAGCGGGAGCAGAGGAGGCAGCGGAATATCTCCTGATTTGGACGACCACTCCGTGGACGTTGCCGGGCAACGAGGCGGTCGCGGTTGCGCCCGGGGTGACCTACGCAAAGGCGCGGGTGGGGGACGAGATCCTGATCCTCGCCGAGGCGCTGGTCGAGCGCGTGCTGGGCGAGGAGGTGGAGATCGTCGACCGCATGCTCGGCGCCGACCTCGTCGGCCGCCGCTACGCCGGGCCGATTTTCGCGCTCGGCGACCGTGAGCCGGGTGGGTACCCGGTGATCGCCGGCGACTTCGTCACCACCGAGGACGGCACCGGCCTGGTCCACATCGCCCCCGCGTTCGGCGAGGACGACTACGCGGTCGCCGCCGAGAACGGCATCTTCGACCCGACCGACCACGGCAGCCTCTACAACCCGGTCCGGCCCGACGGCACCTTCGACGGCCGCGTCGCCGGCTTCGAGGGCCGCTTCGTCAAGGACCCCGACGTCACCGCCGAGCTGATCGCCGACCTCGGCAGGCGCGGCCTCCTCTTCGGCGAGGAGACCTACGAGCACGCCTATCCGCACTGCTGGCGCTGCGGCACGCCGCTCCTCTACTACGCCAAGTCGAGCTGGTACGTGGCCACCTCCCAGGCCCGCGAGGAGCTGCTCGCCAACAACGAGGAGATCGGCTGGCACCCCGAGCACATCAAGCACGGCCGCTTCGGGAAATGGCTCGAGAACAACGTCGACTGGGCGCTCTCCCGCGACCGCTATTGGGGGACGCCGCTGCCGATCTGGGAGTGCGAGGGAGACGACTGCGACGGTCGCTTCTGCGCCGGCTCCGTCGCCGAGCTGCGCGAGCGCGCCCGCGGCGAGGTCCCCGAGGACCTGCACCGCCCCTACATCGACGAGGTCGTGCTCGACTGCGAGGAGTGCGGGGGCGCCATGCGCCGGGTCGAGTCGGTGATCGACACCTGGTACGACAGCGGCGCGATGCCCTTCGCCCAGTTCCACTACCCGTTCGAGAACGAGGACCAGTTCGAGGAGCGCTTCCCGGCCGACTTCATCTGCGAGGCGATCGACCAGACCCGCGGCTGGTTCTACACGCTGCTCGCCGAGTCGACCCTGCTCTTCGACACCTCCAGCTACCGCAACTGCGTCTGCCTCGGGCTGATCCTCGACCCCGAGGGCCAGAAGATGTCGAAGAGCAGGGGCAACGTGGTCGAGCCCTGGGACGTGATCTCCGCCCACGGCGCCGACGCCTTCCGCTGGTACTACCTGACCGCCCAGCAGCCCTGGTCGGGCTACCGCTTTTCGGTCGACACCGTCGGCGAGTCGGTGCGCCAGTTCCTCCTCACCCTCTGGAACACCTACTCCTTCTGGGTCCTCTACGCGAATGCCGAGGGGCTCAGTCCTCAGGACCTCCAAGGTTCGGCGGCCGCGAACGACGACCTCGATCGGTGGGTCCTGTCGAGGCTGCAGGGGACGGTGGCGACTGTGCGAGAGCGGATGGACGCCTTCGACTGCACCGCCGCCGGGCAGGCGATCGCCGAGTTCGTCGAGGAGCTCTCGAACTGGTACGTGCGGCTCTCCCGCCGCCGCTTCTGGGACGGCGATCGTGCCGCATTCGCGACCCTGCGCCACTGCCTTCTGGAGACCGCCGCCCTGCTGGCGCCGTTCGTCCCCTTCCTCGCCGACGAGATCCACCTCAACCTGGCGGGCGGCGCGGGCGAGGAGCTCGGCGACCTGCCGGACTCGGTCCACCTTCGCGACTTCCCCGAGCCCGACGAGGGGCTCTCCGACCCGGCGCTGGAGTCCGCGATGGCGGCGGTCCGCCGCACGGTCGAGCTGGGCCGGGCGGCGCGCGCCCAGGCGAAGGCGAAGGTGCGCCAGCCGCTGCGCCGCGCGGTGATCGTCGCCAACGACGCCGAGCGGGCCGCTATCGAGGCCAGCGCCCGACTGGTGACCGCCGAGCTCAACGTCAAGGAGCTCGACTTCGTCAGCGACGAGGCCGAGCTGATCAGCTACGCGGTCAAGCCGAACTACCGCGCCCTCGGGCCCCGCTTCGGCAAGCGCATGCCCCAGGTAGCCGCGGCGGTGGAGGCGCTCGACCCGGTTCACGTCGCCGCGGTGGTCGGCGAGGGCGGCGAGGTCGGCATCAGCGTCGACGGCGACGAGCACGCGCTCGGGCCCGACGAGCTGACCCTCGCGTTGCAGCCGCTGGACGGCTACGAGGTCGAGGCGGAAGCCGGCCATGCCGTCGCCCTCCAGCTCGAGCTCGACGACGAGCTGCTCCGCGAGGGCCTCGCCCGCGAGATCGTCCACGCCGTCCAGAACGCCCGCAAGGCGGCCGGGCTGGAGATCACGGACCGGATCGAGCTCAGGCTCGGCGGCGACGCCGACCTGCTCGACGCCGCCCGCGAGCACGAGCCCTACCTCGCCGGCGAGGTGCTGGCCACCTCCGTCGCCTACGACGGCGGCGACGGCGCTGCGGCGACGATCGACGGCCGCGAGCTGAGCATCGGCGTCAGCCGCGCCTAGCGTTCGGCCCGCCTAGGTGAGCGCCGGGTCCAGCTCCGCGTCCGTCTCCCAGACGCGATCGAGGAACTGCGCCAGCTCGTCGTCGAGCCGCCTCGGGGTCAGCCGCCACTCGAGGATCGAGTTGGCCTCGACCAGGGTCGCGTTGTCGAGCTCCTCGGCGAGCATCCCGGAGTCGCTGAAGGGGTGGACGGGGTCGCGGGTGTGGCCGACGATCAGCGTCGGCTGCGAGATCGTCCGCCGCTCCTCGCGGTGGGGCGCGGTCTCCCCGAGCAGCAGGCCCTCGAGCACGGCCAGCGACGGCTTCGGGCGCTGGCGGATGACGTCCAGCCCCATGTCGATCAGGTGGTTGGTGCGGGGGATCGCGCCGGTCACGCGCGAGGCGACCTCGAAGGCCGGCCGGCCGAATCGCAGGCCGAGCATGATCGGCGTGAAGAATGCGGCGACGCCCGAGAGCGCGTTGTCGAGCACCGGCATCTCGATGAACAGCCCCCTTACGCGCCGTGGCTCCCTGGTCGCCAGCTCGAGGGCGATGTTGGCGCCCAGCGACGTGCCGCCGACGACCGCCGAGTCGAGCTCCAGGTGGTCGATCAGCTTCGAGACCTGGCGGGCGAAGCGGGGCATCGAGTAGAGGCGCAGGTCCTCGGGGCGATCGGAGCGCCCGTGCCCGAGCAGATCGACGCAGATCGCCCTGTGGCCGCGCTCCGCCAGCGCCGGCCCCAGTCGCGAGAACATCCCGCGGTTCAGCAGCAGGCCGTGGGCGAGGATCACGACCCGGTCGCCTTCGCCGTAGGTGTCGTACCGGATCCGGTACCCGTCGTAGCCGAACTCGCCCATCCGCGCAGGCTACTCCGCCGCCGGCCAAATGCCGGTTGTGGGGCTCAGTCCTCGATCGGGCCGATGATCAGATCGCTCTTCTTCGTGTCCGAGAACTTGACCCAGCAGTGCTCGGGCGCGATCCCGGCGACCTCCACCAGGGCCGCTTCGATCCGCTTCGCGATCTCCATCTTCTGCTCGTCGCTGCGGCCCTCGTACCAGTCGATGTGAACGAACGGCATCGGCCTCGCCCCGTCCCGTCGCCCGCCGGCCTACGCCAGCGCCGGCTCGAGCTCGGCCTCGAGGCGCCGCTTCGGCATCGCCCCGACGACTTTCTTCGCGATCGCCCCGTCCTTGAAGAGGAGCAGCGTGGGGATCGAGAGGACTTCGTACTGAGCGGCCGTCTGCTGGTTCTCGTCGACGTTGAGGCTGAGGATCTCGAGGTCGTCGCGCTCCGCGTCCATCTCTTCCAGCACCGGGTGGACGACGCGGCACGGCCCACACCAGGGAGCCCAGAAGTCGACGAGGACAGGGCCGTCGGCCTCCAGAACCTCGGATTTGAATGTGGCGTCGGTCACGTCTTGGAGTTTGCCGGTCACGAGAATTGGTCTCCTGAGAGTCGAGGTTCGTCGCTCAATACTTCAAAAAGTATAGCGAGGCCGCCCTCATCGCCCAAGGCGTAGTAGGGGGACGCGCCAGATCGCCTCGGCGACGATCGACCGGCTCATCTTCGAGGAGCCGACGCGGCGATCGCGGAAGGCGATCGGCACCTCCGCGACCGTGAAACCCCTCTGCCGGGCGCGGTAGGTGAGCTCGACCTGGAAGGCATAGCCCTTCGCCCGCACCGAGTCGAGGTCGATCGCCTCCAGCACTCGTCGGTGGAAGCACTTGAAGCCGCCGGTCAGGTCCCTGACGCCGACCCCGCGCCCGAGCACGGCCCGCGCGTAGGCGTTCCCTCCTCTGCTCACCGCGCGGCGCAGCGTGCCCCAGTCGCCGACCCTGCCGCCCTCCACGTATCGCGAGCCGATCACCAGGTCCGCCTCCTCGCTCGCCGCCAGCATGCGCGGCAGGTGGGCGGGGTCGTGCGAGAAGTCGGAGTCCATCTCGAGGATCAGCTCGGCCCCGCCGGCGAGCGCCTCGCGGAAGCCGGCGACGTAGGCCGGTCCCAGCCCTTCTCTCAGCGGCCTGTGCAGGACGCCGACGTTCTCGCGCTCGGCAGCCAGGCGCTCGGCGATCTCGCCGGTTCCGTCGGGGGAGCTGTCGTCGACGATCAGGATCCGCGCCGTCGCCGGCAACCGGGCCTGCGCGGCCTCGACGAACGGCGCGATGTTCTCGGCCTCGTCGTAGGTCGGCAGGATCAACCAGGCCTTCGGGGTCGCCATCGCGCGATGATGGTCTCAGATGACCAACGCCGAGATAGCCGCGGCCCTCGACGAGCTCGGCGTCCTCTATGAGTTGGACGGCGCCGTCAAATACCGGGTGCTCGCCTACGGCACCGCCGCCCAGGCGATCCGCGAGAGCCCCGTCTCGGTCGCCGACCTGGCGGCGGCGGGACGGGCGACCGAGATCCCCGGCGTCGGCAAGACCCTGGCCGAGAAGATCGACGCGCTTCTCGAGACCGGGGAGATCCCGGCGGCGGCGAAGCTGAAGGCGAAGTTCCCACCGACGCTGATCGAGGTGACCCGGATCCCAGGCCTGGGCGCGAAGACCGCGCGGCGCCTTTTCGACGAGCTCGAAATCGCCTCGCTCGAGGACCTCAGGGAGGCCGCCGAGGGCGAGCGGATTCGCGAGGTCGGCGGGCTCGGCCCGAAGGTCGAGGAGAACGTGCTCTCCGCGCTCGAGCGGCTGGGCGACCCCGGCTCGGACGGCGCCGCGGGACGGGTCCTCCTCTCCAAGGCGCGGCCCGTCGCCGAGGCTCTCACCGCCGCCCTGCGCGAGCACCCGGCCGCCAACCGGGTCGAGGTCGCCGGCTCGGTGCGCCGCTGGGCCGAGACCTGCAAGGACATCGACCTGATCGCCACCGCCGAGCAGCCGGCGGCCCTGGCCGAGCACCTCGCCGGCCACTCGCTGATCGCCTCCGCCGGCAACCCCGGCCCCAACGGCGTCCGGGCCCAGACCCACAACGGGATCTCGGTCGACCTGCGGATCGTCGCCCCCGAGGCGTTCGGCAACCTGCTCCAGCACTTCACGGGCTCCCAGGCCCACAACGTCCGCCTGCGAGAGGAGGCGGTGGGGCGAGGCCTCTCGGTCTCCGAGCACGGCATCACCGAGGTGGAGAGCGGCGAGACCGAGCTCTGTGCGAGCGAGGAGCGCGTCTACGAGCGGCTCGGATACTCCTACATCGAGCCCGAGCTGCGCGAGGGGCGGGGGGAGCTCAGGGCGGCGCGCGATGGGGAGCTGCCCGACCTCGTCTCGGTCGACGAAATCCGTGGCGACCTCCACTCCCACACCACCCTCTCGGACGGCCGCGACTCGCTCGAGGAGATGGCCGCGGCCGGGCGCGAGCGCGGCTACGCCTACATGGCGATCACCGACCACTCGGCCAGCCACGGCTTCGGCGATCACGTCACCGCCGAGCGTCTCTGGGAGCGGGTCGACGAGGTGGCCGCCTGGAACGAGGGCAGGCGCGGCTTTCGCCTGCTCGCAGGCTCGGAGGTGAACATCGGCCTCGACGGCTCGCTCGACTATCCCGACGACCTGCTCGGGGCTCTCGACTGGGTGGTGGCCAGCGTCCACACGTCGTTCTCGGTCTCGAAGGAGGAGATGACCGCTCGCGTCCTTGCCGCGATCGAGAATCCGCATGTGCACTGCATCGGCCACCTGACCGGCCGGCTGATCGGCCGTCGCGAGCCCTACGCGATCGATGTCGAGGCGGTCGCCGAGGCAGCGGCCCGCACGGGGACGATGCTCGAGATCAACGGCAACCCCAATCGCCGCGACCTCTCCGAGCACCACGCCCGACTCGCCCGCGAGGCCGGCGCCACGATCGTCCTCAACACCGACGCCCACGGCATCGAGACCCTCGACAACATGGCCTACGCCGTCGCCACCGCGCGCCGCGCCTGGCTCACCCCGGCCGACGTCGCCAACACCCGTAACTGGCGCGACTTCAAGCGACTGATCAAGCGCTGAGGGGCGGCAGGCGGTCGCTGCGCAGGCCGGGGGAGCGGACCAGCTCGACCGGCCGCAGGGCGAAGCTCGGCACCACGTAGAACCTGACCCCGTCGCGCTGCTCGACGGCGAGCACGGCGGCCTCGTGCGAGTGCCAGGCCAGCGCCCCGAGGATGCCGGCCGCCGCGCCGGCGATCGCCACCCCCGGGAAGAAGACGCCGAGGACGCCGGCGACGATCGCGATCGCCCCGATCGGCCAGAGCCGCCCGAGCGCGATCCGCACGGCCGACGACGGCGGCAGGCTGGTCGCGGTGCGAGCGCGCGCGAGCGCGTCGCGGACGCCCTCGGCGGCCTGCGAGGGACGTCCGAAGTAGAGGCCGAGGGCGACCGCCGCCAGCCAGGCGGCGGCGGCGACCGACAGCTGGGCGGGGCTGGGGTCGGGCCCCAGGGAGATCGCGCTGATCGCGCCCAGGGCCGTCGCCTGCCCGGCCGAGAGGAAGACGGCGAGCCGCAGCAGGTCCGTGTAGGGCACCGCTAGGCCGCCAGCGACTCGAGGATCTCGATCCAGCCCGCGGGGCCGTCGACCCGCAGGTCCGCCTCTTCGGCGATCTCGGGCGGGCCCTCCGGGGACGTGACGCCGACGCAGATCGCGGTCTCCAGCTCACCCTGCTCGCGCAGGTGCCGCAGGCGGCGGAAGGCGTCTAGGTCGGTGCGGTCGTCGCCGGCGTAGGTGGCGGCGTCGACGCCGTCGGAGGCCAGCAGTGCGGCGACGGCGGAGTCCTTGCCGCCGCCGCCCACCGGGCGCAGCTCCAGCACCTTGCGGCCCCAGTGGGGCTCGAGGCCGGCGCGGCCTGCCTCGGCGGCGATCTCGCGGGCCCGCGCCTCGGCGGCGCGCTCGTCGTCGGCGCCCCGCCAGTGCAGTGCCTGGATCGGCCCCTTGTCCTCCGCCCGCAGGCCGAGGCCCGCCAGGGCCTCCGTGTCGAGCCCGGCGAGGAAATCCGTCGCCCCTCCGATCCGGCCCTCCAGGGAGGGGTCGAGATGCGGCTCCTCGTCGCCCGGCAGCAGCAGCTCGAGGCCGTGGTTGCCGGCGTAGGAGATTCCCTCGATGCCGACCAGGCGCCGCGCCTCCGTCGCCTGCCGGCCGGAGACGCAGCCGACCAGGCCGTAGCGCTCGCTGAGGCTGCCGAGCAGCCGCGAGACGCGCTCCGGGACCGCGGCCTGCTCGGGCCGCTCGACGATCGGCGCCAGGGTGCCGTCGATATCGGTGAGGATCGCCGTCCGCGCGGGGTCGGCCCGCAGCGCCGCGAGCAGCGCCGAGCGGGCGTCGCCGTTCCCTGCTGTTTCGGGAGACACGGCGACTAGTATCGCGCGATGGCGGCTGACCGCACCCTGAGACTGGCCGCGATCGGCACCCTCGCCGGTGTCTTCAGCGGGCTCTTCGGGGTCGGGGGAGGGACCGTGATCGTCCCCCTGCTGATCCTCTGGTTCGGCTACGGGGAGCGGCTGGCGACCGGCACCAGCCTGGCGGCGATCGTGCTGATCGGATTCCTCGGCGCGCTCGCCCAGGGCGGCATCTACGGCAACGTCCATCTCGCCACCGGCCTCTGGCTCTCGATCCCCGCCGTCGGCGGGGTGCTGCTCGGCACGTCGATCCAGCAGCGGATCTCCCAGCAGGCGGTCTCCCTCCTCTTCGCGCTCCTGCTGGTGGCGATCGCGATCGAGCTGGTGATTCCCTGATGGACGTCCTCCTGGCGATCCTGATCGCCGCCGCCGGCGGCCTCGCAGGCGGCCTGGTCGGCGTCGGCGGCGGCATCCTCTTCGTCCCGGCGCTGACGATCTTCCTCGGCCTCACCCAGGTCGAGGGCGAGGCGACCTCGCTGCTGATGATCGTCCTCGTCGCCCTGGTCGGAGCCCGCCGCCAGAACGCCTACGGCAACGTCGTGCTCCGCGACGCCCTCGTGATCGGGGCGCTATCGCCGCTCGGCGTCCTGATCGGCGTCGCGATCGCCAACAGCGTCTCCGAGCGCCTCCTGCAGCTCTCCTTTGCGGCGCTGGCCCTCTTCTTCGCCTGGCAGCTCGTCCGCCGCGCCCTCGCCGTGCCGTCTTGAAAGACGCGGGCGCCGCGGCGGCCCATCGGTAGTCTCAAAGCGTGGATGCATTGATCTGGGAGAGCGACGTCCCGCGGCTGCGCTCGCCGATGCTGGTCTGCTCGTTCCGTGGCTGGAACGACGCTGCCAGCTCCTCCTCGCGTGCCCTCGCCGAGGTCGCCGAGTCGCTCGACGCCGAGCTCGTCGCCCAGATCGACCCGGAGGAGTTCTTCGACTTCCAGAGCACGCGGCCGACGATCATCCTCAAGGAGGGCCAGGCCCGCCACATCGAGTGGCCGCAGAACAACCTCTACGCGGCCCGTGTCCCGGCGGCCGACCGCGACCTGGTGCTCTTCGACGGCACCGAGCCGAACCTGCGCTGGCGCACATTCTCGGAGGGAATCGCAACCGCGGCGGACGCGCTCGGCACTGAGATGGTGATCACGATGGGGGCACTCGTCGCCGAGGTCTCCCACACCCTTCCGGTGCCGATCACCGGCCTCGCCTCCAGCGAGGAGCTGGTCGAGGAGCTCGACCTCGAGCGCTCCAATTACGAGGGCCCGACCGGGATCGTCGGCGTCGTCCACGACTGTTGCCGCCAGCTTGGTATGACCTCGGCCTCGCTCTGGGCGGCGATCCCCCACTATGTCGCCGCCGTGCCCAACCCGAAGGCCGCCCTGGCCCTGATCCGCCGCCTCGAAGGGCTGACCGGGATCGCCGTCGACGCCTCCGAGCTCGAGCAGGAGACCGAGAGCTACGAGGAGCAGATCGGTCGCGCCGTGGCAGCCAATCCGGAGATCAAGGAGCTGGTCGAGCGGATCGAGGCGGAGCAGGTCGAGCAGCTCGGCGACGACGCGGGCGACCTGCCCACCGCCGATACGATCGCCCGCGACTTCCAGCACTTCCTCCGCCAGCAGGGCAAGTAGCCGGCGGGTCGCGGGCCGGCGCCCGGGCTCAGCTCTCGGCGGCCGGGCAGATCAGCCGGTAGTCGCACCAGCCGCAGACCTTCGGCGAGGGGCGTGGCTCGAAGTCCTGGCCGAGGGCGCCCTCGGCGACCTGCAGGACCGTGCGCTCGACCCGCTCGGCGTCGTCGGGCTTGGTCGGCGCGGCGACCTTCTCGGCGTCGAGCACGTAGTAGTAGCTGCCGGTGCTCGCCTCCAGTCCCCAGGCCTCGCGTGCCGCCAGCCGGTAGAGAGCCAGCTGCAGGTCGCTCTCAAGGTCGGCCTCGCTCTTGCGCTCTCCGGTCTTGTAGTCGATCAGCTCGTGCTCTCCACCGGGCAGCCGGTCGACCCGGTCGACCCGCCCGCGCACATGGTGGGGCCCGATCTTGATGTCGAACTTCTTCTCCAGCCAGACGGGCTCGCCCTCGGACTCGCGCTCGCGCTCCCAGTAGAGGCGCATCGCCTCCCTCGCCCGATCCCGGTACTGGAGCTCGTCGTCGCTGCTGCCGAAGCCGGAGCGCCGCCAGCCCGCCTCGAGCAGCCCGGTCAGCCGCCGTAGCCCGTCCTCGTCGGGGTCGGACTCGTCGCGGTGGAAGCGTTCGAGAACGTTGTGGATCAGGATCCCGAAGCGCTGGTTGATCGTCGGCTCCTGGGGGATCCCGAAGACGCGGGCGAACTTGTACTTCAGCGGGCAGGTCAGGTATAGGTCGAGGTCGGATGCCGAGAGGCTGAGGCCGCCGTCGCCGCGGCGCGGCAGGAACGCCTCCAGCGAGGGCTCGTGACGGGCGGCGATCAGCCGCCGGCGGCTGTCGCGGTCCCGCTCGGAGCCGAGCAGGTAGGAGTCCAGGGCGGAGGCGTCGAGCTCGGTCTGCTGCTCGGGGGTGGCGACCTGGCGCAGCAGCCCGTTGACCGCCTCGACCGCCTCCGCGGTCGCCTCGTCTCCCGGTCGTTGGGCGAGGGCGGCGAGCTTGAGCAGCTCCAGGTAGCGGGCGATCGCCCGGTTGACGTCGACGGCGGTGTCGAGGCGCGGCTCCGAGAGCTCCCGGCCGGCCTTCCAGGACGCCTCCAGGACCTCCTCGCGCAGCTTGCGGTAGGTGGCGTGCAGTCCCTCCGCGGGGCCGAAGAGCTCCTCGGCGTGCTCCTCCTCCTCGCCCCCGGTGGCGGCGAGCGCCTGCTCGTAGAAGGCGGACGGGCTCGCCTCGTCCTCGCCGTCGCGCTCGACCCTCGAGAGGACGATCCCCTCGCGGGCCGGGCGGCCGATCCGCTCCGCGTTGCGCCCGTCCTCGAGCCCGAGCACGAAGACGCGGGCGAACTCCCTGCCCCTGGCCGCCGCCCGGTCGAGGCCGACCACGGACCCAGGTGAGGGCGGCTCCTCGCCGCCGGTCGGCTCGACGCCGGCCTCCGCGACGGCGCTCAGGTAGCGGACGAAGTCACGGGTCGAGCCGTGGGCCTCGCGCCGCGCCCAGGCGGAGGCCAGCTCCGCCAGGCGCGAGAGGCCGAGCAGGCGCTCGGCGACCTCCGGCTGGGCCGCGAAGAGGCGCTGGCGGCGCAGCCCGACCCGCTCGATCAGCCTGCGCACGAAGACGTCGGCGCGGCGCTCCTCCAGCGCCGCCGAGGCTTCCCCGTAGAGCTTCAGGAAGGACTGGATCCGCTCCCTCGCCTCGGGCGGGATCTGCGGGCTCTCCATCGCCGCCTCGCAGGCGGAGACCATGTCGAGCTTGCGGCGGCGGGCGATCGTTGTCAGCCGTGCAAGGTCGGCCGAGCGCAGCTCGATCGGCGGCCGGGTCAGGGCCCGCGCAGCGGCCGCCGAGTCGCCCGGGTCGGCGAGCACCCGCAGCCAGGCGATCGCGTCGCGGACCTCGGGCCGCTGGAACAGCGCCGCCGGCCCGGCGAGGTGGAAGGGGATCCCACGCTCCTCCAGCGCCGCCGCCACGGGGCCGCCCCTGCCGGCCGGATCCTCGATCAGCACGCAGATCTGCTCCGGGGATGTGCCGGTCGCGAGCAGGTGCTCGACGTCGTGGGCCACCGCCTGCGCCTGCGCCCGCTCGTTCGCGCACCTCCAGAATCGCGCCTCGGGCTGCCGGAACACCTGCTCCAGGACGATCGAGTCGGCCGCAGGCCCTGACGGCGGTGTCGTGGGGGCGCTGCGGGCCGAGCTGTCCTCGACCCCCTCGACATCGCCATCACCTGCGGGAGCTTCCGCAAGGAGCAGGTGGTCCGGCCGCAGCGAGCTCAGGACGGCTCTCTGTGCCGCAGTCGCCTCCTCGTACTCGTCGACCATCACCTGCGGGAAGCGGGCTGCGACCGCGTCGCGCACCTCCGGCCGCAGGTCGAGCAGCCGGTTGAGGATCAGGAAGAGGTCGCCGCGGTCGATCGCGGCGGCGTCGGCGAGGATCTTGTCGTGGGCGGCGCAGAGCCGGGCAAGTTCCGGCTCGGCCGGGTCGGAGCCGGCCTTGAGCGCATCGATCCTCTCCAGCAGGCGGGCGAGGACGCCGGCCGGGTTGCCGCGGATCTCACCCGCGTTGCGCATCGGCAGCTCGTCGAAGCGGTCGAGGAGCATCGCCAGGCGCTCGGCGCGCCCGACGACGCCGAAGAACGGGTCGAGCCCGGCGGCCTCCGGGTGCTCGCGCAGGAGGCGCTCGACGATCGTTTCCCAGGTCCCGATCCAGAGCTCCTCGTAGGGGCCGTCGAGCAGCGACTCGACCCGTCGCCGCAGCCGCCGCGCGGTCGCCCGCGTCGAGCAGAGGACGATCGCACGCTCCGGCCCGAGGCCGTCCGCGGCGAGCCGCGCGACCCGCCGTGCCAGCACCTCGGTCTTGCCCGAGCCCGCCGCGCCGACGAGCAGCAGCGGGCCGTCTTCCCAGTCGATCGCACGCTGCTGTGGAGGGGTCGGGTCGATCGCCCAACGCTAGCGCGCCATAGAGTCCTGACGATGAGCCCGAAGGGAGCAAACCTCCGTATTTGGTTCATCGCGCCGCAGGCGAGGCGCGAACCCTGACGATGGACGTTTTTTCCGCAGACTGGCTGGGAATCTGCCGCCGCGCGGTCGCCGAGCAGCGGCGGATCTTCGACGAGGTGCGCGGAATTGAGGAGCGCACCGTCTACGAGGGAGTCGGCGAGGGCGGCGATCGCACCCTCGTCATCGATCGCCGCTGCGAGGACGCCGTCTTCGCCGAGCTCGAGCGGCTCGCCGGCGAGGGCGCCTCCTTCGTCGCGGTATCGGAGGAGCGCGGCGAGGCCGGCTTCGGCGAGGGCGGCGAGGCCCGGGTCGTGATCGACCCGATCGACGGCTCGCTCAATGCGCGCCGCACCCTTCCGTCACACAGCCTCAGCGTCGCCGTCGCCTCCGGGGGCTCGATGGCCGACGTCGAGTTCGGCTACGTCTACGACTTCGGCGCCGGCGAGGAGTTCGTCGCCCGCCGCGGCGCCGGCGCGACCCTCGGCGGCGAGTCGATCGCGGTCGGCGAGGATCGCGAGCGGCTCGAGCTGCTCGGCGTCGAGTCGGCCGAGCCCGAGTGGGCGCTGCCGGCCCTCGAGGCGCTGCGGGGCAGGGTCTACCGCCTGCGGGTCGTCGGCTCGATCGCGATCACCGCCTCCTACGTAGCCGCCGGCCGCTTCGACGGGATGACCGGCCTGCGTCCCTGTCGCTCCGTGGACGCGGCGGCGGCGCAGCTGATCGTCCGCGAGGCCGGGGGCGAGGTGGCGTTCGGCGACCTGGCGCTGGAGGAGGCCGGCCTCGGCCTCGATGCCCGCTACCCGATCGCCGCCGCCGCGGGCCCGCGCGGGATGGCGCTCCTCGCCGCCGCAAGGTAGTCCGGCCGAGCTCCTGCGGCGGTTGGCGTAACCGATCCCGGCCCGGGGGTTAAGAACGTGTGTTCGCAAAGAACATATGTTCGCTACAGTGCGAATCCCCCCACGGCAGGCAAACAAGACAGCGAAGGGACCTCATCCTCCATGGCACAGAGCAAAGACAAAACCAAAGCCAGTAACCAGACCTCGGCCAAGACCGGGGCCACGAAGGCCAAGAAAGGCGCCAAACAGGTCGCCCGGGCCGAGAAGAGCCAGGCCCAGGTCGTCGCCGAATCCGCCGTCGACATCCCCGTCGGCGCCGTCCTCAGCGCCACCGAGCGGGTCGGCGACATCGTCGAGCCGTTCACCAGCCGCTCCACCGCCGAGCGCAAGGTCCGGGCCTACCAGGCCGAGCTGCGCCGCACCCTGAGGCGCACCGAGCGCCGCGGCACCAGCGCCCGCCGCAAGGCGACGACGGAAGCGAAGAAAACGCGGACCCGCGTCGAGAAAGAGGCCAAAAAGCGCCAGCGCACGGTCGAGACGACCCTGAAGCGCAACCGCGACGAAGTCGAGCAGCGTGTCCGCAAGGCGCTCGACGAGCAGACGTCGCGCGCCCAGGAGCTCGTCGATCAGGTCAGCGACCAGATCGCCGCGCTCCGTTAGCACCCGCTTCTCCCTGGGCAGCAGTACCGCTCGAGAGAGCGGCATAGTTAGTAGCCGCGCACCGCGACTGGCCGCGAGCCCCCCGGCTCGTATGGCCAGTCGCTTTGCGTTGGGACGAAGGCGCGGAAGCGGAAGCGGATCCCGCGACTGTCGTCGTCGCTGAAGCGGTAGGCGTAGCGGAAGCGGCCGCGGCGATTGGTCCGCACGGTGCGGAACTCGCTCCAGGGCAGGCCGGCGGCGCGGAACTGCAGCTGCACCGTCGCGCCGTCGGGCGGCAGCTCGCCTGGCGAGGAGGCGACGAGCCCGCGGAAGACGATCGGCCGTCCGCCCACCCGGGCGAGGCGGGCGGAGGCGCGCAGGCGAACGCCACTGCGCACGCCCAGCCGCAGCGGCCGGCTCGACGTCCCGGTCGCGCCGTTGGTGCCGCCGAAGACGGCGAACACTTCCCGGCTCGGGCCCGGCGGCAGTCGCACCCGGAAGCGGCCCGCGCCGTCGGTCGGGACCCGGGTGACCCGCCGCCGCGGCGGCGGCGCACCTTGGTCGAAGCGCTCGACGATGTCGACGGAGCGCCCTCCCAGAGGCGAGTCCGAGGTGGCGATCAGCCGACCGCGGAACGTCGCGCGGCGGCCATGGCGCAGGACCGGCGCCCTCGTCCCGCGGCCGAGTCCCGCGCCCAGGCCGGCGACGAGGATCGACCGCGACTTGAGCGGGTTTGGCAGGATCATCGGCGTGCCGTTCGCGAGCCGGCTGCTCGAGGTCGCGTTTCCCGCGGCGTCGTAGCCGGTCGCGCGGAATTCGTACTCGCCGGTCGGATAGGCGTCGGAGGTCCAGCGGGCGAGCAGGATGCCGGCGGCGCCGACCGTGGGCAGTGGCCGGAACGGCTCGTCGGAGCCGACGGCCCGCACGGCGATCTCGCCGCGGACGGGATCGGGCCCCGAGAGCGCGTCGCGCACGCGGGCCTCGATCAGCTCGGGCTCGTCGGGGGCTGCCGAGCCCGTGAAGGCGACGGCCGGCGGCTCCCGGTCTATGCGCAGCGGCAGCGACGTGGGAGGGGCGTTGGGCTGTCCATTGGCGTCGGCGCCGTCGTCGACGTTGCCGGCGGCGTCACGCGCGTAGAAGAAGACGGTGTGGACGCCGGAGGCGATAACCGTCGCCCTCGCCGAGTCGCCCGCGGAGACGACGGGCGGGCGCTCGTCGATCCGAATCGCGGTGAAGGGGGCGCCGTCGCCCCCCGCCATCCCGGAGAGCGAGTCGGTGGCGGTGGCCTCGAGCTCGACCGGGTGGTTGGTCCAGCCGGAGGGGGCCCCGGACAGGCGCGTGACCGGGTCGGTCCTGTCGACCCAGAGCTCGGCGTGGCCGGCGTCCACCGAGCGCATCCCCGAGCCCGAGACGGCGAGGGCGTGGACGTAGGACCGGCCCTCGGGCAGCTCCCCGACCGCAAGCGTGTCGTCCTCGATCCCGCCGCGCAGGTCCGTCTCCGCGTCGGTGCAGCGGTCCGGCCCCGAGCACGGGCTCGATTCGCGGCTGCCGTCCACCGAGACCGCGTAGCCACGGATTCCGGAGGCCGGCAACGGGCCTGCCGGGTGCGTTAGGCGGACGGAGTAGGGCAGCTCGGTCCTGCTGATCCACCCGGCCGCGGGCCGCGGTTCGGCGAGCGCGGGGCGGGCACGGTCGAAGCGCAGCTTCACGGCCGCCGCCGGGCCCTCGGCTCCCGTCGCGTCCTCGAGCCAGACGGCGGCGCTGTAGACGCCGGAGACCGGCGGCACCGCCACGCCGATCGTGTGCTGGCCGGCGAAGAGGCCGATCCGACGCGGCCCGGTGACGATCTCGCCTTCATCGTCGGCGACCTCGTAGTGGGCGGCGACGGGCGCCGGGGCGGCGGCCTCCGGCCTCCAGGTCAGCGAGAAGCCGGTGTCCGCACTCCAGCCGCCTCCGCCGACGACCTCGAGCTCGGCGGGCGCCGCAGGGTTCGCGATCGCGGCCGGCACCGGCCCGATCGCGCCGGCGATCGCCGCGATCGCCGCCAGCGCGGTCCGCCTCACGGTCACGGCCCGAACTCCCCGGCAGCGCTCTCCGCCGTCGCACGGGTCGCCGCCGCGCCGCTGGACGTCGGCGCCGGCGCGGGCTCCGCCGGCACGGCCACGGCCTCCGAGCTCGGCGCGACTTCGGGTGGTGGTGGTGAGGCCACGGGCTCGCTCGGTGGCCCCTCGACAACCGGTTCCGGCTCGGCGGTCGGGGCGGGGGCCGACTCCACGGCAGGCGCTGGCTCCGCCGCGGAGCGCTCGAGGTGGGGGCGGACCTCCCGGTCCGGGGCGAGGTCGAGCGGGGCGGGGACGACCCCGGCGGAGACGCAGACGGCAGCCCCGCCCGCGGCGCCGGCGCATATCGCCAGCATTTTGGCGAGCGCCGCGGTGCCTGCGCCGCGGGCCCCGCCGGCCGCCGCCACCTGGGAGATCGACGTGTCGGCAAGGCCGCCGCCGCGCCCGGGCAGCCGCGCGTGCATGGCGGAGAGAGCCTCCTGGGCGCGTTCCAGCAGCGGGCGGGCGACGATCGGGGCCGGGGCCAGAACCGCCACCGCCCGGGGCGCGGCGCGGTAGGCGCGCATCGCCGCCCGGCAGTGGGCGCAGACCCGCAGGTGCTCGCGCAGCGCGTCGGCGTCCTCGACGCTCGCCTCTCCGTCGCAGAAGGCGGAGAGCGCCGGCCACATCTCCGCGCAGCGGTCGCCACTCTCGCTCCGGGTCAGGAAGGCCCGGAAACGCTCGCGGCCCTCGGCGAGGCAGCGGTTGACTTTGGTCCGGCTGTAGCCGGTCATCTCCCCGATCTCGGCGTAGGAGTAGCCCTCGGCGAGCAGGGTCAGCGCCTTCAGCTCGGCGGCCTTCAGCGTGCTCAGCGCCTCGCGGCTGCGGGCGATCGCTTCGCGGCGCTCGAACCGCTCGGCCGGGCCCCGCCCCCTGGGATGGGATCAGGGCCAGCCAGTCGCCGCCGTCATCCTCGCTCGCCGGGGCGCGCGGCGGTCCCATCTGGCGCTCGCGGCCGCGGCGGATGGCCAGCGCCTCGTGCTTGGTCACCGTCTGCATCCAGCGGACCAGTTCGCGGGCCTCCCCCGGGGGCGCTTTGACCAGCAGGATCTCGATCGCCCGCTGAAAGGCGTCGTCGGCGTCGTCGGCGCAGATCGAGTAGCGCCGCGCGGTGCGCCTCAGGGTGCGCTCGTGCTCGGCGAGCATCTCGACCGCGACCCGCTTACGCGCCGCGTCGCCCACTTTTTCCCCCTGCACCGATGTACGCACGTCGTCCAAACTGCCGAGGAAAGCTCGGGACGTGGCCGGTATCTCCCCCTTCTGGACGGGTGATCGGGTTCGAATAAGCGCAAATTGCATGGATTCGTCCCGACCGGTGCGACCCCCGATGCGCCTGTAGCATGCCGCGCGTGAGTACATGCGTCGTCACCGGAGGAGCCGGCTTCCTCGGCTCCCACCTCTGCGAGCACCTGCTCGGGCAGGGGCACCGGGTGATCTGCATCGACAACCTGGAGACGGGCTCGCTGCAGAACATCGAACACATCCGCGACCCCGCCTTCGATTTCCGCAACGTCGACATCATCGAGTACGTCGACGTGCCCGAGGACGTCGACGTCGTCTTCCACCTCGCCTCCCCGGCGAGCCCGATCGACTACCTGCGCCTGCCCCTGCACACGCTCAAGGTCGGCTCCTACGGGACCCATCACATGCTCGGCCTCGCCAAGTTCAAGCGCGCCCGCTTCCTGCTCGCCTCGACCAGCGAGGTCTACGGCGACCCCCAGGTCCACCCCCAGAAGGAGGACTACTGGGGCCACGTCAACCCGATCGGCCCGCGCGGCGTCTACGACGAGGCGAAGCGCTACGCCGAGGCGCTGACCATGGCCTACCACCGGCAGCAGGGCGTCGACACCTCGATCGTCCGCATCTTCAACACCTACGGGCCGCGGATGCGCCCGCACGACGGCAGGGCGATCCCGACCTTCCTGCGCCAGGCGCTCCAGGACCGGCCGCTGACCGTCTTCGGCGAGGGCGAGCAGACGCGCAGCTTCTGCTACGTCGACGACCTGATCCGCGGCATCGTCGCCCTGGCCGAGTCCGAGGCGCACTCGCCGGTCAACATCGGCAACCCGAACGAGTTCACGCTGCTGGAGCTGGCGAAGACGGTGGTCGAGGTGACCGAGTCGCGCTCGGAGATCGTCTTCGAGGCTCTGCCCGTCGACGACCCACAGCAGCGCCGCCCCGACATCGGCAGGGCCCGCGACCTGCTCGGCTGGGAGCCCGCGGTCGAGCTCGACGAGGGCCTGCGCCGCACGATCGCCGAGTCCGGCGTCGAGCGCCTGGTCGGCGCTAGCGACTGAGCGCCGCGCCGAGCGCCTCGACGACCTGCTCCGCGCCGTCCTCCTGGAGATGGGGGCCGACGGGCAGGCTGATCACCTCCCTCGCCAGCCGTTCGGCGATCGGGTACTCGCCCGGCTCGATGGCGAGCCCGCCGAGCGCCGGCTGCGAATAGGGGGGGACCGGGTAGTGCACGAGGGTCTCGATTCCGCCGGCCGCGAGGGTCTCGCGCACGCGGTCGCGGTCCGCGACTCTGACCACGAAGTGGTGCCAGGCGGACCGTGTCGTCGCATCGTCGCCGGGGGGAAGGGTGAGCTGCAGTCCGGAAAGGGCGTCGAGGTAGCGGCGCGCGTTGGCGGCGCGGCGCGCGTTCCACTCGTCCAGGTGGGTGAGGCGAACACGGAGGAATGCCGCCTGCAGCTCGTCGAGGCGGCTGTTGGCACCGACCTCGACGATCTCTTCGCGGCCCGCGGAGCCATAGCTGCGCAGGCGGCGAATGCGGGCGGCGAGGGCCGGGTCGTCGCAGGTCAGGCAGCCGCCGTCGGAGAAGGCGCCGAGGTTCTTGCTCGGGTAGAAGCTCCAGGCGACGGCGTCGCCGAGGGCGCCGATTCCGGCGTCGTCGACCCTCGCCCCGTGGGCCTGGGCCGCGTCGGCCAGCACCGGCAGCCCGTGCTTCCGCGCCCAGGCGAGGATCGGCGCCATGTCCGCCGGTCGCCCGTACAGGTGGACCGGGACCACCGCCCTGGTGCGGGAGCTGCGGGCCGCTTCGAGCCGCCCCGGATCCATCGTGTGGCTCGCCTCCGACGGCTCGACCCCGACCGGGACGGCGCCGGTCGAGGCGACCGCGACCCAGGTGTACGCGGTCCCGTTGGCGGGGACGAGAACCTCGTCCCCGCGCTCGACGCCGAGCGCGCGCAGGCCGAGGGCGAGCGCGTCGAAGCCGCTGCCGACCGCGGCGCAGTGGGCGGCGCCGCTGAAGGCGGCGAACTCCTCCTCGAAGGCCGCGAGCTGCTCGCCGAGCAGGAAGCGGCCGCTGCCCATCACCGCCCTGTAGGCCTCGTCCAGCTCCGTCGCGAGTTCCTCGTAGGCGGCGCCGAGGTCGAGGAACGGGACCTTCACGGCTGCTGAGGGGGCCCGGACTCGAACTCGGCGCGTTCGGTGATGTGGTCTCCACGGTCGTAGGGCAGCGAGCAGAGCACAAGGAGGACGGCATCCTCCGAGAACTCCCGGCACTCCACCCAGACCCAGGGCGGGAGATGAAGCGCCGTCTCCGGGTCGGCGAGCCGGTGCACCGCGTGGCCGTCGCGCCACCGCACCTCCACCGTGCAACCACCCACAGGGCAGGAGAGCAGCTCTTCGCCGTGACGCAGCGCGTGCCCCGCGCGCACCGCCCCGGGGGGCACGTCGCGGACGTGGAAGTAGCGCACGGCGGGGAACGGCAGCAGCTCGGTATCGGCCGCGGTCAGCGTTCCTCTCGCCTCCACGATCGAGGTGAGCCTCAGCATCCTCGGCGCCGCGCCGGTGGCTGCAGCGGATTCGAGCGACCCCATCGGTTAATCAAACACCAACCTCGATATGTTCGGGACTCGATGGCCGACCCGGGGTGGATCATCTTCGCTTGCCGGACCTCGTTCGCCGTCGAGATCGCCGAGGTGATCTGGCGGCGCGGCGAAAAGGTCGACGTTCTCGTCGACAATCTCGCCGCGGCCGGCGACCCGCCGGCCCGCGAGGATCCGGCCGGGGAGGTCGCCGCCCCGGTCCTGCGGCCGTCCGAGCTGACCCCGGCGCAGCTCGAGCTGAGCGCCGTTGTTCCGCTGATCACGCCGGGCCATCGCTTCGCGGTCGTGGCCGAGGCGCGGGCTCTGGGTCTGGCGTCGTTTCCGGTGCTCGTCGACCCCACGGCGGTGATCGCGCGCACCACGGCCGTCGGTGAGGGCTCGGTCGTCAACGCCGCCGCCGTGCTCGGCGGCGGAACGACGGTCGGCCGTTTCGTGCATGTCAACCGAAGCGCCTCGATCGGCCATCACAACGAGATCGAGGACTACGCGACGCTCGGCCCGGGTTGCGTGCTCGCCGGGGGCGTGCGGATCGGTCGCGGGGCGTTCGTCGGGGCGGGGGCGGTTTGCGCGCCCGAGGTCGGCATCGGGCCCGACGCGTTGGTCGGCGCCGGAGCGGTCGTCGTCGGCGACGTCCCGGCCGAGGCGGTGGTGGTCGGCAACCCGGCCAGGGTCGTCCGCGAGGGCGCTGGCGGCTATGGTGGCGCGACCGTGCCGGAGGCCACGCCATGAGCGAGCGCCCGCTCGTGGCGGCGATCCTGGTCATGACACACGACCACGCTTCCACCGTCGACCTGGCGGTCCACTCGGCGCTGGAGCAGACGGTGGAAGAGATCGAGGTCGTCGTGATCGGCGACGCGGTCGGCGACGACACGCGGGAGGTCGTGGCCGGCCTGACCCGGGAGGATCCCCGGGTCCGCTTCCTCGATCTCCCGAAGGCGCCCAACCAGGGCGAGGCCCATCGGGGCAGGGTCGTCGAAGAGACGAGCGCCGAGATCGTCTGCTACCTCTGCGACGACGACCTGCTGCTCCCGGAGCACGTCGAGAGCATGGCCGGGCTGCTGGCCGACGCCGACCTCGCCCAGAGCCAGAACGGCTTCCTCGACAGGGACGGCGCCTGGCATCCGTACATCTCCGACCTCGCGTCTCCGGCCTGGCGCGAGCGGCTGATGAGGCCGGATCGAAACTCCGCCTCCCTGACCGGCACCGCGCACACGGCCGCCGCCTACCGCCGCCTGCCCCACGGCTGGAGGACGACTCCGCCCGGCTGCGGCGAGCCCGATCACTACATGTGGGCGCAGTTCCTGGCCGAGCCCTGGGTCCGCGCCGTCTCGGCGAGCCGTGTCACTGCCTTGCAGTTCCCGTCGCACCTCGAGGGCAGGGCGGATCTTGCGCCCGAGCAGAGGCGGGCGGAGCTGCAGGCGTGGCGGACCTCGCTCGCCGACGAGGAGGGGCGGGCGCGCTTTGCCGAAACCGCCCAGCGCGGGTTGATGGCGCACGCGGCCGAAGAGCAGATGCGGCTCGACGAGCTCGGCGAGGCGGTGGCCGACGCCGAGGCCCGCCGGGAGGTCGCCGACGCCCACCAGGCCGCCTCCGCCGCCAGTCTGCTGGCGATCGGATCGACCAGGACGTGGCGGCTGCGCGCTCTGCTGATGCGCAGCTCCCTCGTCAGGGCCCTGGCCCGCGCCACCGGCCGGCGCCGGTCCCCCTGAAGCGGCGCCCCAATATCCTGCTTCCATGGCCGCCGACTCCGACAAGGGCAACACCGACGAGCTGTCGCGCACGATCGCGCCACTGGTCGGCCCCGACGACGAGCGGGTCTTCACAGACTCGGGGATCGAGATCGAGCGCCTCTACGACGAGGACGACGTCGCCCCGGGCCTCGAGGAGCGCCTCGGCGAGCCCGGCGAGCCGCCCTTCACCCGCGGTATCCACGACGGGATGTACCGCGACCGGCTCTGGACGATGCGCCAGTACGCCGGCTTCGCGACCCCGGAGGACACCAACGAGCGCTATCGCTACCTGATCGAGCACGGCTCGACCGGCCTCTCGATGGCCTTCGACCTCCCCACGCAGCTCGGCCGCGACTCCGACGACCCCCTCTGCAACGGCGAGGTGGGTAGGACCGGGGTCCCGATCGACACGATCGAGGACATGCGGATCTGCTTCGACCAGATCCCCCTCGACGGCGTCTCGACCTCGATGACGATCAACGCCCCGGCGGCGATCCTGCTGCTCCTCTACGAGCTCGTCGGCGAGGAGCAGGGCGTCCCGTCCGAGAAGCTGCGCGGCACGGTCCAGAACGACGTGCTCAAGGAGTACATGGCGCGCGGCAACTACATCTACCCGCCCGAGCCGACGATGCGCCTGACCACGGACATCTTCGAGTACTGCCGCGAGAAAGTCCCCAAATGGAACACGATCTCGATCTCCGGCTACCACATCCGCGAGAAGGGCTGCTCGGCCGTGCAGGAGGTCGCCTTCACCCTCTCCAACGCGATCGCCTACGTCGAGGCGGCGCTCGAGCGGGGGCTGAAGATCGACGAGTTCGCGCCCCGGCTCGCCTTCTTCTTCAACGGCCACAACAACGTCTTTCAGGAGGTCGCCAAGTTCCGCGCCGTGCGGCGGATGTGGGCCAAGATCGTCAGGGAGCGCTTCGGGGCGGAGAACGAGAGCTCGATGAAAATCCGCTTCCACACCCAGACCGGCGGGGTGACGCTGCAGGCCCAGCAGCCCGAGGTCAACATCATCCGGGTCGCCTTACAGGGCTTCGCCGCGGTCGCCGGCGGCACCCAGTCCCTGCACACGAACGGCTTCGACGAGGCGCTCGCCCTGCCCACCGAGCGCTCCGCCCGGATCGCGCTGCGCACCCAGCAGGTGCTCGCCCACGAGTCCGGCGTCGCCGACACCGTCGACCCCTTCGCCGGCTCCTACTTCGTCGAGTCGCTGACCGACGAGATCGAGGAGCGCTCCTGGGAGCTGATGGGCCGGGTCGAGGAGCTGGGCGGCTCGGTCGAGGCGCTCGAGTTCATGCAGCGCGAGATCGAGGAGTCGGCGCACTCCTACCACGAGCGCTACCGGTCCGGCCAGGACGTCGTCGTCGGCGTCAACAAGTACGTCACCGATCAGGTCGACGACGTCGACATCCTCCGCGTCGACCCCGAGTCCGAGCAGCGCCAGCTCACCCGTCTGCGGGCCTTCAAGGAGTCACGGGACCAGGCGGGCGTCGAGGAGAGGCTCGAGGCCCTGCGCGACGTCGCCCGCGGCGAGGGCAACCTCCTGCACCCGATCCGCGCCGCGCTCGCAGCCGACGCCTCGATCGGCGAGGTCTGCGGGGCGATGCGCGACGTCTTCGGCGAGTACCGCGGCGGCGCCTTCTTCTAGTCCTCCGCGGGCGCATCCCGAGATCGACCACACCCAGAGGGGGTCGATGTCGGACGGGCGAAGGTTCGCCCCCTGAACAGACTCTCCCAGCTCGACGGGCGAGGCAGGAACGCACGGGGCACGGTTGAAACGGCCCCCATGATCGAGGTTTCCAGGACCCTGATGAAGTCCGAGCCCGAGCTCGCCGAGCTGGTCGAGTCGGTACGGGGCGTCGAGGTTACGATGGCCGAGAAGGGATTCGGCACCAGGGTCGAGATTCGCGCCGGCGCCGGCTCCGGCCTCGAGGTCGCCGACCTCGAGCGCCTCTTGGACGAGCTCGCCGAGCCGCGGAGACAGCCCTTCAAATAGACCCGAGGAGGTAGTTCCCTTGAAAAAGCATCTCTCCGTCGCCAACGTGCTCTCCTGCCTGGCGCTGTTCATCGCGCTCGGTGGCGCCGCCTACGCGGCGGGCCTGGGCAGGAACGCCGTGAGGACGCGGAACATCGCCAACGGCGCGGTGACCACGGCGAAACTGCGCAACAACGCGGTCAACACGCGCAAACTGCGCAACAACGCGGTCAACGCGCGCAAACTGCGCAACGGCGCCGCGACCGGCCCGAAAATCGCCAACGGCGCCGTCGGCACCTCGAAGATCGCGAACGGCGCGGTCCGCTCGACGAGCCTCGGCGGCGGGGTCGTCACCACCGCGAAGCTCAAGAACCTGGCGGTGACCGCGGCCAAGTTGGGCAACAACGCGGTCGGCACCGACAAGCTGAGCGCCGACGCGGTGGCCACCGGCAAGATCCAGGACGGCGCCGTCAGCGCCGCCAAGCTCAACTCGGGCCTGCTGGCGCAGCTGCTCAAGAACGTCTCCTACGAGACCAAAGAGAGCGCGTTGAAAGAATCCGAGACCCCGAAGGAAGCGACGGTCGAATGCACGGGCGGAAAGGTCGCGATCGGGGGTGGCGCGAAGATCATCGGAGGCACCACGGTGGCCCTGACCGACTCCGGGCCGCTGCCGCCCAACGTCGAGGGCAAGCGGGTCGGCTGGTCCGCCGCCGCGGCCGAGATGGCCGCGGACGCTCGGCGACTGGCACGTCGAGGCCTACGTGGTCTGCGCCGAACTCTAGGCCCGGCCAGGTTTGGGAGGTATCGAGGGGCCCGCCCAGGCGGGCCCCTCGTCTTCTCGGGGCATGTGCGCGGCGGCGCAAATAGACTCCGCCGCCGACGCACCGGAGCAAACGAGACCATGCGCGAAAGGAACCCGGAAACCCACGACGAGAAGCTCGCCTACCTGCGCGAGCTGCGCGAGGCGGCGATCCACTCGGCCTCCGAGGAGGCGGTGGAGAAGCAGCACGCGAAGGGCAAGATGACCGCCCGCGAGCGGGTCGAGAAGCTGCTCGACCCGGGCTCCTTCGAGGAGCTCGACACGTTCGTTCGCCACCGCACCTACGACTTCGAGATGCAGAAGAAGCGGCCCTGGGGCGACGCCGTCGTCACCGGCCACGGAACGATCGACGGCCGCACCGTCTTCGTCTTCTCCCAGGACTTCACCGTCTTCGGCGGCAGCCTCGGCGAGGTCATGGCGGAGAAGATGTGCAAGGTGATGGACCTCGCCGCCCAGGTCGGGGCGCCGGTGATCGGCATCAACGACTCCGGCGGCGCCCGCATCCAGGAGGGCGTCGTCTCGCTTGGCGCCTACGGCGACGTCTTCGTCCGCAATGTCCAGTGCTCGGGGGTGATCCCGCAGATCAGCCTGATCATGGGCCCCTGCGCGGGCGGCGCCGTCTACTCGCCGGCGATGACGGACTTCATCTTCATGGTCAAGGAGACCTCGCACATGTTCATCACCGGCCCGGAAGTGATCAAGACGGTGACCGGCGAGGAGGTCGAGTTCGAGGAGCTGGGCGGGGCGATGAGCCACAACTCCAAGTCCGGGGTCGCGCACTTCGCCTCCGAGGACGAGGAGAGCTGCCTCGAGGACGCCCGCTACCTGCTCGGCTTCCTGCCCTCCAACAACCTCGAGCAGCCGCCCCGCTTCGCCCCCGAGGACGACCCCGAGCGCGAGGACGCCGAGCTCGACACGATCGTGCCGGACGACCCCTCGAAGCCCTACGACATGCGCGACGTCGTCTCACGGATCGTCGACGACGAGGAGTTCTTCGAGGTCCACGAGCACTTTGCCAAGAACATCATCTGCGGCTTCTCCCGCCTCGACGGCTATCCGGTCGGCATCGTCGGCAACCAGCCCGCCCACCTCGCCGGCGTGCTCGACATCGAGGCCTCCGAGAAGGCGGCGCGCTTCGTCCGCACCTGCGACGCCTACAACGTCCCGATCATCACCTTCACCGACGTCCCCGGCTTCCTGCCCGGCACCGACCAGGAGTGGAACGGGATCATCCGCCACGGCGCCAAGCTCCTCTACGCCTTCACCGAGGCGACCGTCCCCAAGCTCACCGTCGTCACCCGCAAGGCCTACGGCGGCGCCTACGACGTGATGAACTCGAAGCACATGCTGGCCGACTACAACGTCGCCTGGCCGACCGCCGAGGTCGCGGTGATGGGGCCGGAGGGCGCCGTCAACATCATCTACCGCAAGGACATCGGCTCCTCGCCGACCCCCGACGAGCGCCGCCAGAAGCTGATCGTCGACTACAAGGCCCACTTCGCCAACCCCTACTCGGCGGCCGAGCGCGGCTACATCGACGACGTGATCGAGCCGCGGCAGACGCGGCCGAAGCTGGTCAGGGCGCTGCGCATGCTGCAGTCCAAGCGCGTCGACCAGCCGAAGCGCAAGCACGGCAACATCCCGCTGTAGCGGGTCGGCTCAGGGCATCGCGGTGGCGGTGGTCTCGTCGCCCCCGCCGACGGCGCCGCCGCCGCCGCGACCGCCGGCCGGGCCGCCCTCCTCGCGGGTCAGGCGGTGGGCGAGGTAGACGGGGATGATCGAGATCAGGACGACGATCACCGCGACCGCGTTGACTATCGGCCGTTCCTGGGCGCGGAAGAGGTTCGTGAATATCCAGATCGGGAGGGTTTCTTCGCCGGCCCCGATGGTGAAATTCGTGACGATGATCTCGTCAAAGGAGAGGCCGAAGGCGAGCAGCCCGCCGGCCCCCAGCGCCGAGCGCATGTTGGGGAGCGTCACGTAGCGGAACGTCTGCCAGGTGTGGGCGCCGAGGTCGGCCGAGGCCTCCTCGAAGGAGGACGAGAGGCGCCGCAGCCGGGCGATCACGTTGTTGTAGACGACGACGATGCAGAACGTGGCGTGGGCGACGATCACGGTGAAGAGGCTGAGGTCGATCCCGAACACCTGGGTGAAGGTGTTGTTGAGGGCCACCCCGGTGACGATCCCCGGCAGGGCGATCGGCAGGATCACGAGGAACGAGATCGTCTCACGGCCGAAGAACCGGTGGCGCGACACGGCAATCGAGGCGAGGGTGCCGAGCACCAGCGCGATCGTCGTCGCGGCGAGTCCCGCCTTGATCGAGGTCCAGAACGCGTCCTTGGCCGTGCTTTCGATCGCCTTGGGGAACCATTCCAATGTCAGGCCAGGCGGAGGCCATTCGAGGATGCTGCTGGCGTTGAACGCATAGATCCCGAGGACGATCAACGGGATGTAGATGAAGGCCAGGCCGATCGCAACGGCGATGCGAAGCAGAATCGTTGATCGTCTCGTCAGCGTCACGTCGCTCCCTATATGTGCTCGAAGGCCCCGAGCTTCCGCGCCACCAGCAGATAGCCGACCATCACGACGATCGGGACGAGGGCGAGCGCGGCGGCAAAGGGCAGGTTTTCACCAAGGATGTTGTTGTAGATGACGTTGCCGATGAACTGGTTGTTGGAGACGATGCGAGGGGTGATGTAGTCGCCCAGCGTCAGGGCGAAGGTAAAGATCGACCCCGCGACGACTGCCGGAAAGGCGAGTGGCAGGATCACCCGCCTGAACGTCATGAACGGCCTCGCGCCCAGATCCTCGGAGGCGCTGAGCAGCGTGTTTGGGATGCGCTCGAGCCCGGCGAAGATCGGCAGGATCATGTATGGCAGCCAGAGGTAGCTCATCACCAGCCATACCGACGTGTTGCCGGTCAACCCCGGGCTGCTCAGGCCGATCGGCTCGAGCACCCAGTCGATCAGGCCGCCCCCGGAGAGCATGTTCCGCCAGGAGAGGACCTTGACCAGGTAGCTGGACCAGAGCGGGATGAGTACGGCGATGACCAGGATCGCCTTTGTCCGGCGGCTCGCCACCTTCGCCATGTAGAAGGCAATCGGGAAGGCGAGGATCGCGTCGGTGATCGTGACCAGGGCCGCAATGAGGACGGTACGGACGACGATCGTCCGGTAGACGGGTTCATCGAAGAGCGTTTCGAAGTTGCCGAGGCTGAAGCTCTTCTGGAGCTCGCCGCTGACCGGGCTCACAGACCAGAAGGCGGCGATCAGCAGGACCGCGAGCGAGCCGAGGTAGCCGATGACCAGCCAGCCCACCGGGCCGGCGAGCAGCGCCCCCACCTGCAGACGGGGGCGGCCGTGAAAGAGGTCGGCGAGCCTGCGGCCCGCCGACCTCCTCTCCACGACCGCCTCAGTCGCCATTCATCACTGCTCCTCGATCAGCCCTTGATCGAGGTCCAGGCCTGGACCCAGTCGTTGTAGTTCTTGCAATCTTCGGACCCGTTTCCGCAGTCGGCCAGCGGCGTCTTCCAGTAGTAGACCCGCTTCCAGAACTCGGGTTCTTCTGCGTGGTATTCGGCGCAGAAGTTCTTGTTTTCCGTTTCCTGGCAGGCGAGTTCCTGCGCGGGAGCCTCGCCGAAGTATTCGGCCACTTCGGCGTTGGCTTTGGGCTCGATGATCCAGTCCATCCACATGTACATGCAGTTGGGATGCGCGGCTTCGGAGCTGATCATCCAGGTATCGGACCAACCCGTCGCACCCTCTTCCGGCAGGAAGCCCTGGCTCGCCGGGCTGGCGGCGACCGGCTTGCCTTCTCCCTTGAGCAGGAAGTACTGGTACTGCCACGTCGTCCCGACGACGCTGTCACCGCTGGCGAAGGCGGAGATCTGCTTTTCGGCTTCCGACCAGTATTCGCCGACAACCGGCCGCTGTTCCTTCATCAGGCTGACGGCTGCTTCGAACTGCTCTTCGTTCAGCTCGTAGGGGTCGTCGATTCCCAGGTCGGGTTGATGCGTCTTCAGGTATACGGCCGCTTCGGCGATCGACATCGGATCGTCGTACTGGCTGATCTTGCCTTTGTATTTGCCGGCGACCTGCGGGTCCATGGTCACTTCCCAGGACTTCGGAGCGGGGCTCACGTCGCTCGAGTTCCACATCAGCAGGTTTGCCCCCCGCCCATGGGGAATTCCGTACGGCTTGTCGTCGAACGTGTTGTATGGCTGGTCCTTGAGGTCGGAGAAAACGGTCTTGTAGTTGGGGACCAGGTCGACGTTGACCGGGTCGACGTCACCGCCTTCGAAGAGGCGTGCGGTCGCGTTGCCCGATGCGGAGACACCGTCGTATTCGCCGGTCCGCATCAGCTGGACCATTTCGTCGGAGGTGCCGCCGACCTTGTTGTTGACCTTGCAGCCGGTCTGCTGTTCGAACGGCTTCGACCACGCCGGTTCGACGTAGCCGGCCCAGGAGATCAGGTTGACCCTGCCCTCTCCCTTGCCCAGCTTCTCCAGTTCTTCGCCGCCGCCTCCGTTGTCGCTGGAGCCGCAGCCGGCGAAGAGCAGCATCAGCCCCATTAGGCCCGCGACGACGATCCACGCCGTCCGTGCCGGATGTGCGTCCTTGCTCACGATGATCCCTCCTCGTTTTGGGAACTGCCTTGGACCGCGACCGCGTGCTCCGGCCGCCAGCCCACCACCACCTCACTGCCCCTCAAGCCGGCGTCGTCCGCCGAGCTATCGGTGTTCTGCCGAACAAGCTGGATCTCCCCGCCGCGCTCGAGGCCCACGGTGTAGCGGGTCATCATCCCCGCGTAGGCCACCTCGGCGACCCGGCCGCGTTCGGTGAGGAGCTCGCCGGCCCCTGCCCCGGGCTCGACGAGCTGCACCTTCTCCGGGCGGATCGTGAAGCGGGCGCCGTCGCGCTCGAGCACGTTGGAGACGCCGACGAAGCCGGCGACGAATTCTGTCGACGGATGCTCGTAGAGCTCGAACGGCGGGCTGACCTGCTCGATCGCCCCTCCGTTGAAGACCGCGATCCGGTCGCTCATCGTCAGCGCCTCGTCCTGGTCGTGGGTGACGTACACGAAGGTGATGCCGACCTCGCCCTGGATCGACTTGAGCTCAACCTGCATCTGCTCCCGCAGCTTCAGGTCGAGGGCGCCGAGCGGCTCGTCGAGCAGCAGCACCTCGGGCCGGTTGACGATCGCCCGGGCGAGGGCGACGCGCTGGCGCTGGCCGCCCGAGAGCTCGCCCGGCTTGCGGTCCGCGTAGCCGGGCAGCCTCACCATCTCCAGCGCCTCCTCGCCGCGGCGCGCCCGCTCGGCCCGCGCTACCTTCGCCACCTTCAGCCCGTAGGCGACGTTCTCGCCGACCGTCATATGGGGAAAGAGCGCGTAGTCCTGGAAGACCGTGTTGACGGCGCGCTCGTAGGGCGGCACGCTGCTCACGTCCGCACCGGCCAGTTCGATCGTGCCGGCGCTCGGTTCCTCGAAGCCGGCGATCATCCTCAGCGTCGTCGTCTTGCCCGACCCCGAGGGCCCGAGCATCGTGAAGAACTCGCCCCGCTGGATCTCCAGGTCGATGCCCGCGACAGCGACTACCTCACCGAATTGCTTGGTGAGCCCAGCCAAGCGGATGTCTGGTGGGTGAGCGGCTACGCGCTGAACTTATCCGAGCCGGTCAGGAAAGCAAGGACAAATTCGACCCGGCCGGTTGGCCGAGTCGGAGTACGGCCCAGGCGTCGCTCTAGAAGCCGGCCGGGTGGCGGGCGGCGTAGCCCTTGCCGTCGCGAGCGTCGGCATGCCAGCTGGGGCCGGTTTTGCCGCCCCCGTTTCCGGAGGTGTCCCAGCGATAGCCGGCGATCTCCGCGTAGGCGTGGCCGGCGTTGGCGTAGATCGTTATCCAGCGGCCCTCGCCGGCCGAGCCCCAGCGCTCCATCGGGCCCGAGGGGAGCGGGCTCTTGAGGAAGCCACCGCCGTGCAGGGCGAAGCTGACGGAGCTCGAGCAGTCGTAGCCGCGGTCCCACCATTTCGCGTGGCCGCCGCCGTAGATGTAGGGCTTGTTGCGGATCTTGTTGGCCGCCGCGATCACCGCCTTGACGCGATGCGGCGCGCTCTTCGGCGGGATCAGCATCCCGTTCTTGAGCAGCCTCGCCTTCGGCGTCGGCGTGCAGATGTCGATCGCGGCCGGCGTCAGACCGCCGCCGGCGCAGCCGGCGGAGGCGCCCGCCGGGACGATCATGGCGAGGGCGGCCACGGCCGTGGATGCCGCTAGCCCCGCCTTGACCTTCTGGGTGCTCGAAAGCAAACCGATCTCCTTCGTCGGCCTACGGGGTTAGCTGTCGGGCTGGCGCTAAGGGAGCCTGCGCCTCCACCTGCGTGAGGTGGATTAGCCCCGAAAACGTGGTTCCCCCGCTCCCGCGACGCTTCGGTGCATGCGGGATTAGGCGTTTCGGTTATCTGGAACGACGCCAGTGTAGACGATCGTGTGGTCGCTTGCTCATGAAAAACCAACATTTTGTGGCCTTTCGCACTTGGGGCCGCCATTCCTGTCCCGAGGGGATCTCTGAATGCTGTCGGCTGAGCGACTGCTAGCTTGCGCCGTGGGATGGAACTTGCCGGTCGAAAAGCGCTGCTCACAGGCGCCACCGGCGGCCTCGGCCGCGCGATCGCCGTGGCGCTCGCCGAGCGCGGCGCCCAGGTCCTGCTCAGTGCCCGCGACCGCGTTGCGCTCGAGGCGATGGCGGAGGGGCTTCCCGGCGAAGGGCACCGCGTGCTGCCGGCGGACCTCGCCGAGGACGGCGCCGCCGAGCGGCTTGTCGCCGAGGCGGGCTGCGCCGACGCCTTCGTCGCCAACGCCGGCCTGCCCGGCGCCGGCTGGGTCGCCGACTTCAGCCCCGAGGAGGTGTCCCGGGCGCTGCGGGTCAACCTCGAGACGCCGATGCTGATGGCGCGGGCCCTGTACCCGGGCATGGTCGAGCGCGGCTCCGGTCACCTCGTCTTCGTCTCCTCTCTGGCCGGCAAGGCGGCCAGCCCGCGCTCGGCGATCTACAACGCGACCAAGTTCGGCCTGCGCGGCTTCGCCCTCGGCCTGCGCACCGATCTGGCCTCGAAGGGGGTCGGGGTCTCGCTGGTCTCGCCGGGCTTCATCCGCGACGCCGGCATGTTCGCCGACGCCGGCGCCAAGACGCCCCCCGGGATCGGGACGGGCACCTCCGAGCAGGTCGGCGCCGCCGTGGTGCGCGCGATCGAGCGGGACAAGGTGGAGCTCACGGTTGCGCCGCTGATGGCCCGGATGGCGACCCACGTCGCGATGGCCAGTCCCTCGATCGGCGTGCGGGCGCAGGCCGGCTCGGCCGGCCAGAAGGCCGCCGACGAGATCGCCGGCGGCCACGCGACGAACGCGCCGCACAAGCGCTAGCGTCGAGGCATGAGCAGCGACTCATTCGGTGCCCGTTCGACCCTCGAGGTCGGCGGCCGTTCCTACGAGATCTACCGGCTCGACTCGCTCGCGGAGCGCTTCGACGTCGCCCGCCTCCCCTACTCGATCAAGGTCCTGCTCGAGAACGTCCTGCGGCTCGAGGACGGCAACTCGGTCACCGCCGCCGACGTCGAGGCGATCGCCGGCTGGGACGCGGGCGCCGAGCCCAGCGTCGAGATCCCGTTTCAGCCCGCCCGTGTGCTGATGCAGGACTTCACCGGAGTGCCCGCCGTCGTCGACCTGGCCGCGATGCGCGACGCGATGGCGGAGATCGGCGGCGACCCCGAGAAGATCAACCCGCTGGTCGACGTCGACCTGGTCATCGACCACTCCGTCCAGGTCGACGCCTTCGGCAACGAGCGCGCCTTCGCCCTCAACGCGGAGCGCGAGTTCGAGCGCAATCGCGAGCGCTACTCCTTCCTCAAGTGGGGCAGGGAAGCGCTCGACAACTTCACGGTCGTGCCGCCGGCGACCGGTATCTGCCACCAGGTCAACCTCGAGCACATAGCCCAGGTCGTCTTCAGTCGCGAGCGCGACGGATCTCCGCAGGCCTACCCCGACACGCTGGTCGGCACCGACTCGCACACGACGATGGTCAACGGGCTCGGCGTGCTCGGCTGGGGCGTCGGCGGGATCGAGGCCGAGGCGGCGATGCTCGGCCAGCCGATCTCGATGCTGCTGCCGCAGGTCGTCGGCTTCAGGCTCGAGGGCGAGCTGCCCGAGGGCGCGACCGCCACCGACCTGGTGCTGACCGTGACCGAGATGCTGCGCGAGCGCGGCGTCGTCTCCAGGTTCGTCGAGTTCTACGGGCCGGGGCTGGCGACGCTGGGCCTCGCCGACCGGGCGACGATCGGCAACATGTCGCCGGAGTTCGGCTCCACCTGCGCGATCTTCCCGGTCGACGCCGAGACGCTCCGCTACCTGGAGCTGACCGGGCGGCCGACCGAGCGCCTCGAGCTGGTCGACGCCTATTCCCGCGAGCAGGGGATGTACCTGACCGAGGACTCGCCCGAGCCCGTCTTCTCCGACCTGCTCGAGCTCGACCTCGGCGACGTCGTGCCGAGCATCGCCGGGCCCACGCGCCCCCAGGACCGGATCCCGCTGTCGAGCGCCAAGCAGGCCTTCCTCGAGGCGATGGAGGAGTTCGACCCGGAGGCCGGCGCGCAGCTGGGCAACGGCGTCGACGAGGCGATCGAAGAGTCCTTCCCGGCCTCCGACCCGCCGGCCGAGGACCACGACGACGAGCGCGGCCGGCCGCGGCCGGCGACGCATGGCGGCCCGCCCGTCGCGGTCACGGCGGGCGGCAGCGAGGACGCGATCGACGTCACGCTCGAGGACGGCACCAGCTTCGAGCTCGATCACGGGCGGGTGGTGATCGCCGCGATCACGAGCTGTACGAACACGTCCAACCCGTCGGTGATGGTCGGCGCCGGCCTGCTCGCCCGCAACGCGGTCCGGCGCGGCCTCGAGCGCAGGCCGTGGGTCAAGACCTCGCTGGCGCCGGGCTCGACCGTGGTAACCGACTACCTCGAGCGGGCCGGGCTCACCGAGTACCTCGACCGGCTGCAGTTCAACCTCGTCGGCTACGGCTGCACGACGTGCATCGGCAACTCCGGCCCGCTGCCGCCCGCGATCTCGGCGGCGGTCGAGGAGAAGGACCTGGCGGTCTGCGCCGTGCTCTCCGGCAACCGCAACTTCGAGGGCCGGATCAACCAGGACGTGAAGGCGAACTACCTGGCCAGCCCGCCCCTCGTCGTCGCCTACGCGCTGGCCGGCCGCATGGACATCGACCTGATCGAGGAGCCGCTCGGCGAGGGAAGCGACGGCGAGCCGGTCTACCTGCGCGACATCTGGCCCGATCCGCTCGAGGTGAAGGAGCTGGTCGGCAGCTCGATCGCCTCGGAGATGTTCACCCGCAACTACGGCGAGGTGATGAAGGGCGACGAGAACTGGAACGCGGTCGAGGTGCCGGAAGGCGACCGCTACACATGGCCCGACTCCACCTACGTCAGGCGCCCCTCCTTCTTCGAAGGAATGCCCGCCGATGCGCCGGGCGTGGCCCCGATCGCCTCGGCGAGGGTGCTCGCGCTGCTCGGCGACTCGATCACGACCGACCACATCTCGCCGGCCGGCGCGATCAAGAAGGACAGCCCCGCGGGACGCTGGCTGGTCGAGCAGGGGGTCGAGCCCGCGCAGTTCAACTCCTACGGCTCCCGCCGTGGCAACCACGAGGTGATGATCCGCGGGACCTTCGCCAACATCCGCCTCCAGAACCTCCTGGTCGAGAGGCGTGGCGGGTACACGCGTCGCTTCCCGGACGGCGAGGAGATGTCGATCTTCGATGCGGCGATGGGCTACGAGCGCGAAGGGGTGCCACTCGTGGTTCTCGCCGGCAGGGAGTACGGATCCGGCTCCTCACGGGACTGGGCGGCGAAGGGAACCAAGCTGCTCGGCGTGCGCGCGGTCATCGCCGAGAGCTTCGAGCGCATTCACCGCTCGAACCTGATCGGCATGGGCGTCCTGCCCCTGCAGTTCCCGGACGGGGAGGGCGTCGAGTCACTCGGCCTGACCGGCGAGGAGACGATCGACGTCGGCGACCTCGAGGACGGGCGGGCCAGGACCGTGACGGTCACCGCACACCGCGAGGGCGCGGATGCCCTCGAGTTCGAGGCGACCGTGCGGCTCGACACCCCGAACGAGGTCGACTACTTCAACAACGGCGGCATCCTGCAGTCCGTATTGCGCAACCTGCGCGGCTGATCGCCCGTGGCGAGTTCCGCGCCTGCGAAGGAATTGGTGCAGCGGGGCCGCGGGAGGCAGGGGGGTCCGCGCGACCCTCACTGCACCAGCGCGTCGGTAGCCAGGGAGGGATGCCGACGCGGCCGTTCCCCCTGGACGGGACTGCCCAAGAGGAACAGTCACACCTAGCTATACCGCGTCGGCACGCCTGGGTCAAGGCAATATCACCTAATTGGGGGATTTCGGAAGGTGTTCACCGCCCTCGCCTACCCCCCATCCCCGGCGCTCGATCAGTTCGATCCCGATCACACTGCCGACCGGGCCGACCGGGGTGAGGGTGGCGGCGAGCAGGGTGTAGGGGGACTCCCGCCTCACGCACGCGACCCAGATCACCATGCAGAGTGCGATGAACCCGATGCCGTGGGCCCATCCAAACACCATTGTCTCCGTCTCGAGGCCCGGCGCCAGCCAGAAGGCGATCAGCCCGGCGAAGATCGCCAGCTCCAGCCAGGAAAGTCGCTTCACCCACACGAACAGCGGGCCGGGGACCGGCTTTCTCACGCCTTCCATGACGACGCACGATACCACGGATGCACGGGCGCGCCGACACACGCGCGGTGTCGTGACCCTCCGAGCAGGACGCCGCGCGCCTCAGTCGGTGTAGCCGGGGGTCAGCGCGGTGAGGACGATGCGCTCCTGCTCGCGCGCGTGGACGATCGAGTAGCCCTCGCCGGTGCTGGCGCGGGTCGGCCGCCCGACGTACCCGAGGGTCACACCCTCGGGGATCAGGTCCGGGAGGCGGCGTGACATCACCTTCCAGCAGCCCATGTTGCGCGGCTCCTCCTGCACCCAGACGATCTCCTTCAGGTTCGGATAGGAGCCGATCAGCTCGGTCAGCTGCGCCTTGGCGAACGGGTAGATCAACTCGACCCGGGTGATCGCGACCGTGTCGGCGGCCTCGCGCCGCTCGTTCGCGTCGATGTCGTAGTACACCTTGCCGGTGCAGAGGATCAGTCGCTCGACCCTGTCGCGGCGGCTCTCGGCGGTCGGGTCGTCGAGCGTGAAGTGGAAGCTTCCCTCGGTCAGCTCCTCGGGTGAGGCGGCGGCCCGGTCGAGGCGCAGCAGGCCCTTTGGTGTGAAGACGACCAGCGGCCGCGGCTTGCGGATCAGGGCCTGGCGGCGCAGCAGGTGGAAGTACTGGGCGGCGGTGGTGGGGTTGGCGATCCTGATGTTGCCCTCGGCGGCCAGCGCCAGGAAGCGCTCGATGCGGGCGCTCGAGTGCTCGGGGCCTGAGCCCTCGTACCCGTGCGGCAGGAGCAGGGTCAGTCGGCTGGTCTGTCCCCACTTGGCCTCGCCGGAGGCGATGAAGCTGTCGATGATCACCTGGCCGGCATTGGCGAAGTCCCCGTACTGCGCCTCCCAGAGCACGAGGGCGTTGGGCGTCGCGGCCGAGTAGCCGTACTCGAAGCCGAGGCAGGCGATCTCCGAGAGCGGGCTGTTGTAGAGCTCGAAGGGCGCGCTCGCCCCCTCCAGGTTCTGCATCGGGCAGTATTCGAGCCCGGTCTTCTCGTCGTGGAGGACGAGGTGGCGGTGGGAGAAGGTGCCGCGCTCGGTGTCCTGTCCGCTGAGGCGGATGTGGACCCCGTCGGCCAGCAGCGAGGCGTAGGCGAGTGCCTCGGCGTGGCCGAATTCGATCCCGCCGCTCTCCAGCGCGTCGATCCGCTTGGTCAGCGGTTTGCGCAGCTTGCGATGGATCGTGAAGCTCTCCGGGACCTCGATCAGCGCCTCGTTCAGCGGCCGCAGCCTCTCGATCGAGACCGCCGTCTCCACCGGCGGACTGGCGCTGCGGTCGAGTTCGCCGGTCGCCGAGGTGGTCACCGTCGGGTCTTCGTAGTCGCCCCGCCTCCATCTTCTTGCGCAGGTCCTTGAGCGCCGAGGACATCTCCCCGTGGCGCTCCTTCGAGATCGCCTCCACCTGCTCGCGTGAGACCACGCCCTCCTCGACCAGCTTCTCCGCGTAGATCTCGGAGACGGGCGGATGGGCCTTGATCTTGGCGGCGACCAGCGGCTGGGTGTAGGCGGGCTCGTCGGTCTCGTTGTGACCGTAGCGGCGGTAGCCGATCACGTCGATGACGATGTCCCGTTCCCAGCGCTCGCGATAGGCCATCGCCAGCCTGATCGCCGCCGAGCACGCCTCGACGTCGTCGGCGTTGACGTGGACGATCGGGACGTTGAAGCCCTTCGCCATGTCCGCGGCGTACGGGGTCGAGCGGGCGTCCTCGGGGTCGGTGGTGAAGCCCACCTGGTTGTTCTGGATGATGTGGACGGTGCCGCCGGTCGAGTAGCCCTTCAGCGCCTGCAGGTTGAGCGTCTCGGCGACCACGCCCTGCCCGGGGAACGCGGCGTCGCCGTGCAGCAGGACGGGGACGGCGCGCCTCGGCTCGTGCTCGAGCCTCGGGCCGTCGAAGTCGGACTGGATGAAGCGGGTCGCCCCCTCGACCACGGGGTTGACGAACTCGAGGTGGCTCGGGTTCGGGTAGAGGCGGACGGCGATCTTCTCGCCGGCGCTCGTCTCGTAGACGCCCTGATGGCCGTAGTGGTACTTGACGTCGCCGGTGCCGCCGTGTGGGATCGCCGCCACCGCCTTCACCGCCTCGATCTGCTTCGCCCCCTCGAACTCGGCGAGGATCGACTCGACCGAGCGCCCGAGGTTGTGGGCGAGCACGGCGAGGCGGCCGCGGTGCGCCATCCCGAAGACGACCTCCTCGGCGCCGTTGCGGTGGGCCAGGGTGACGAGCTCGTCGAGCATCGGCACGACCGCGTCGAGCCCCTCGATCGTGAAGATCTTCTGCCCGAGGTAGGCCTTCTCGACGAAGCGCTCGAATTCGAAGACGTCGATCAGCCTGGTCAGCAGCCGTTCTTTCTCGTCGCGCTCCAGCGGCTGGCGATGGGCGCCGGTCTCGACCATATCCCGCAACCAGGTGCGCTGCTGGTGGGAGGAGAGGTGCTCGAACTGGTAGGCGATCATGCCGCAGTAGGCTTCGCGCATCCGCGGAAGGACCTCGAGCAGCGTTTCGCCGGGGACGCCGATGTGCAGGATCGAGGCCGGGATGCGCGCCATCAGCTCGGGGGTGAGGCCGAGGTTCTCCGGCTGGATCGCGGGGTCGCCCTTGGGCTCGGAGCCGAGGGGATCGAGTCGCGCTGCCAGGTGCCCGTGCGTGCGGTAGCCCTTGAGCAGGGCCGTCGCCGCCTGCACGCCCTGCAGCAGCTCCTCGTCGGGCTTCGCCGGGGTCGTCGGAGCGGGGGCGCCGAGCGGCGGCGCGGAGGCCGAGGCGGGGTGGGCGGCGGCGATCGGCGCCGCCTCGATGCCGAGGTCGGCGGCGATCGACTCGTAGAAGCCGTCCTCGCCCTGCAGGAGCTGCTCGACGCGACGCAGGAAGGCTCCCGACTCCGCCCCCTGGATCACCCGGTGGTCGTATGTCGAGGTCAGCGTCATCACCTTGGAGACGCCGAGCGCGCGCATCCGGTCCGGGGTGGCGTGCGACCACTCCGGCGGGTAGGCGATCGACCCGGTCGCGATGATCGCGCTCTGCCCCTTCATCAGGCGCGGGACCGAGGCGAGGGTGCCGATCCCGCCCGGGTTGGTCAGCGAGATGTTCGTGCCCTGGAAGTCGTCGGCGGTGAGCTTGTTCTCGCGGGTCTTGTTGATCAGGTCCTCGTAGTAGGAGTGGAAGCCGGCGAAGTCGAGACCGTCCGCGGCCTTGATCGCGGGAACCATCAGGCTGTGGGACCCGTCCTTGCGCTCGACGTCGACGGCGATGCCGAGGTTGACGGGGCTGCCCTCGATCGCCACCGGCTTGCCGTCGACGCTCCGCGAAGGAGCGCACCATCACCGGGAAGCCCTTGGCGGCCTGGGTGATCGCCCAGGCGACGATGTGGGTGAAGGAGACCTTCATCCCGCGCTCGTTGAGGACCCCGTTGAGCGCCTTGCGCTTGGCGTCGAGCGTGTCGACGGCGATCGTCCGGAACGAGGTCGCGGTCGGCACCTCGCGGCTCTCGTCCATCGCCTTGGCCAGCATCGCCGCCGGCCCGCGCAGGGCCTTCGCCTCGGCCGCCGGCGCGGCGCCGTTGCCGCCCCCGTCCGCCGCCGCGATCACGTCCTCCTTGGTGACCTTCGCCCCCGGCCCGGAGCCGGCGACCGCCGAGAGGTCGACCCCGAGCTCACCGGCTACGCGCCGCGCTATCGGAGTGGCTCGAGCATCTGCGCCGGCGACGGCACCGCCGTCGGCTCGAGTTGCCTCTCCCGCGGGTGGCGCGGACTCGGAGGGGCCGAGAACGGAGGCATCGCCCCCGCCCGCAGGCCCCTCCGAGGTCGTGCCAGGACCCGCGGCAGAGCCGTTCGAAGCCTCCCGGGCGGTTCCGTCGCCATCGCCGGGTTCCATCTCGGCAAGCGGCGCCCCGACCGGCACCTCGTCGTCGACCGAGACGACGAGCTTGGTGATCACGCCGTCGGTCGGCGCCGGCACCTCGGCGTCGACCTTGTCCGTCGAGACCTCGACCACGGTGTCGCCTTCGTTGACGAAATCCCCCACGGCCACATGCCACTCGAGAACGATTCCCTCGGTGACCGACTCGCCCATTTCAGGCATCTGGATCTCAAGGGTCGCCGTTTGCGCCATCTATCGAATGAGTGTATGAAACAAGGGTGAACTACTTCGTCACCGGCGCGACCGGGTTCATCGGCCGCAACCTCGTCAGCCGACTACTCCAACGCGAGGGCACCGTTTACGCACTGGTCAGGGCCGGTTCCCGCGGCCGCCTCGAGGAGCAGAGGACCGCCTGGGGCGCCGACGGGGCCCGCGTCGTCCCGATCGACGGCGACCTCTCCCAGGCGGGCCTGGGGATCTCCGAGGAGGACCTGGTCACGCTGCGCGGCTCGGTCGACCACTTCTTCCACCTTGCCGCGATCTACGACATGACCGCCGACGCGGAGGCGCAGGAGATGGCCAACGTCGACGGCACCCGGCACGCGGTCGAACTCGCCGGGGCGATCGACGCCGGCTGCTTCCACCAGATCAGCTCGATCGCCGCCGCCGGCCTCTACCGCGGCGAATGGCGCGAGGACATGTTCGAGGAGGCCGAAAAGCTCGACACCAATCCGTACTTTCGCACCAAGCACGAGTCGGAGCGGGTCGTGCGCGAGGAGTCGACCCGGCCCTGGCGCGTCTACCGCCCGGGCATCGTCGTCGGCGACTCGCGAACCGGCGAGATCGACAAGGTGGACGGCCCCTACTACATGTTCAAGCTGCTCCAGCAGGCGCGACGTGTCCTGCCCTCATGGCTGCCGACGGTCGGCATCGAGGGCGGCGAGATCAACATCGTCCCGGTCGACTACGTCGCCTCGGCGATCGACCACATCGCCCACCAGCCGGAGCTCGACGGCCAGGCCTTCAGCCTCACCGACCCGAATCCGAAGACCGCCGGCGAGCTGCTCAACCTCTTCGCCCATGAGGCCAACGCGCCCCAGGCCGCGTACAGGCTCGACTCCGAGATCACCGATCCGGCGACCAGCGTGGTCAGCACCGGGCTGAGGCTCTTCCCGCCGGCCAAGCGGGTCGCGAAGCTCGCCCTCAAGGAGGTCGGCATTCCCGCCGGGGTGCTGCCCTACGTCAACTACCCGACCCATTTCGACTCGACCAACGCGCAGGCGGCGCTGGAGGGGTCTGGGATCGAGGTGCCGCCGCTGGAGAGCTACGCCGACCGGATCTGGGACTACTGGGAGCGCAACCTCGACCCCGGCCTGTTCAAGGACCGCTCGCTGAGCGGAGCCGTCCGCGGCAAGATCGTGCTCGTCACCGGCGCATCCTCGGGGATCGGCAGGGCCACGGCGGTCAAGGTCGCCGACGCCGGCGCCACGGTGCTGCTCGTCGCCCGCACGGTCGAGAAGCTCGAGGAGACCAAGGCAGAGATCGAGCGGGCCGGGGGGGTCGCCCATATCCACCGCTGCGACATGTCGGACATCGACGATGTCGAGAGGATGGCCGACGAGGTCCTCACCTACCACGGCCACGTCGACATCCTCGTCAACAATGCCGGGCGCTCGATCCGCCGCTCCGTGGTGCTCGCCTACGACCGCTTCCACGACTACGAGCGGACGATGGCGGTCAACTACTTCGGCGCGATCAGGCTGATCCTGGCCCTGATGCCGGCGATGCAGGCGCGCAAGGCGGGCCACATCATCAACATCAGCTCGATCGGGACGCAGACCAACCCGCCCCGCTTCTCCGCCTACGTCGCCTCGAAGGCGGCGCTCGACGCCTTCAGCCGGGTCATCGCCTCCGAGGTGATCGACGACGGCATCCACCTGACCACGATCCACATGCCGCTCGTGCGGACGCCGATGATCGCTCCGACCCGCATGTACGACGTCTTCCCCGCGATCACCCCGGAGGAGGCGGCGGAGATGATCACCGGGGCGATGATCGGCCAGCCGAAGAAGGTCGCGACCCGGCTCGGAACCTTCGGCGAGCTGCTCTACGCGGTGGCGCCGAAGATGAGCGACAAAATCCTCAACACCGCCTACGGGCTGTTCCCCGAGTCGCAGGCGGCGAAGGGCAAGGGCGGCGCCGAGGCGCCCGACAAGGCGCCTTCGACCGAGGCGCTCGCCTTCGCCCACCTGATGAAAGGGGTCCATTGGTAGCGCGCCGGCCCCGGGTCCTGTCATGAGACCAGGGGGGCCTGCGGGCGGAAGGCCCGTCCTCGACCCCCGACAGTCGATGCCACCCGCGCGCCGACCGACCACCGAGCCTCACCGGAGGACCGATTAGCGAGCATCGAAATCTGACTCTCTGCGAGCGACGCCGATATGGCGATCGCCGCCGCCCCCGGACGCGAAGCGGAGGAGGCGGCGGAATATGAGACCGAAGAAGCACTGGGGGTGGGGGTTCGAGGACCAGGCGCCGTCGCGAAAGGAGCTGGAGGAGGCGGCGAAGGGGATCAGGGCCGGCCTCGGGCTCGGCGGCGAGGTCGAGGAGCCGATGCCCCTGGACGAGGTCGAGCTGCGGGCGCCGCGGCTGAGGCCGCCCTCCGACCTCGGCGACCTCTTCGTCGACGACCGCCACGAGCGTGCCTGCCACGCCCTCGGCAAGGCCTACCGCGACGTCGTGCGCGGGTTCAGGGGCGAGTTCGAGAACCCACCGGACCTCGTCGCCCTGCCCCGCGACGAGTCCGAGATCGAGACCGTGCTCAGCTGGGCCGAGGCCGAGGGCGCCGCCGTGATCCCCTTCGGCGGCGGCACCAGCGTCGTCGGCGGGGTCGAGGGGCGGTTCGACGATCGCCCCTTCGTCTCCCTCGACCTGCGCCGCCTCGACCGGGTCCTGGAGGTCGACTCCACCTCGCTCGCCGCCCGCATCCAGGCCGGCGCCACGGGCCCGCGCCTGGAAGAGCAGTTGCGCGGGCAGGGCCTCACCCTGCGCCACTTCCCGCAGTCCTTCGAGTACTCGACCCTCGGCGGCTGGGTGGCAACCAGGGCCGGCGGTCACTTCGCCACGCTCTACACGCACATCGACGACCTGGTCGAGTCGGTGCGGGCGATCACGCCGCGCGGCAACTGGCAGAGCCGGCGGCTGCCCGGATCCGGAGCCGGGCCATCCCCCGACCGGGCCCTGATCGGCTCCGAGGGAATCCTCGGCGTGATCGCCGAGGCCTGGGTCAGGGTCCGGCCGCGGCCGCGGTTCAAGCTCTCCCGCGGAGTGGAGTACGAGGACTTCCTCGCCGCCGCGGGCGCTGTGCGGGAGATCTCCCAGTCCGGCCTGAACCCGGCCAACTGCCGCCTGCTCGACGCACTCGAGGCGGGCACCACCGGCGCCGGAACCGGCGAGGCGAACCTCCTGATCCTCGGCTTCGAGTCGCCCCACCACCCGGTCGACGACCAGATGAAGATCGCATTGGAGATCGCCGAGGAGCACGGGGGAAGGCCCGCCGGCGCCGACGCGCCTGCGAAGGGGCAGGGCGACGCGGTCGACTCCTGGCGCAGCGCCTTCCTGCTCGCCCCCTATCTGCGCGACACCTTCGTCGCCTGCGGCGTCCTCTCCGACACCTTCGAGTCGTCGATCACCTGGGATCGCTTCGAGGACTTCCACGCGACCGCGATGGAGGCGGCCCGGGCCAAGGTCGCCGAGGTCAGCGATGCGCCGGCGGAGGGGCCGGGCGCGCCGCGGGTCAGCTGCCGCTTCACCCACGTCTACCCGGACGGGCCGGCGCCCTACTTCACGGTGATGGCGCCGGCGGTCCGCGGCGGCGAGGTCGAGCAATGGGACGAGATCAAGGCGGCCGCCTCGGAGGCGGTGATCGAGTCGGGCGGGACGATCACCCACCACCACGCCGTCGGCCGCGATCACCGCCCCTGGTACGACCGCCAGCGCCCGGCCCCGTTCGCCGCCGCCCTGCGGGCCGCCAAGGCCGAGCTCGATCCGCGCGCGATGCTCAACCCCGGCGTCCTCATCGACCCCTAGCCCGAGGGCTTACGTAGCGCTTACGTGCGCCTGACGGCGCTCGTACGTGCGGAATCGAGCATGCCTCCGAAAGTGCAACGCGACAAGGAGGTAGACGATGTTCCGTTTAGCGCGTATCCGGGCCCGGTCGGTCGCCACGATCGGCGTCGCCGCGGCCCTGGTCGTCGGCGGCGTCGCCGCGGCCCAGAACAACTCCAACGGTGGGTCCGAAGGCGGCCAGAGCAAGGCCGGCAAACGACCGCCTCCCCCGATGATGGGCCCGCCCCTGAAGGGCCTCACCTACGGGGAGCTGCACGTCCGCACCAAGGATGGCGAAGCGGAGGTGATCCGGCTCGACCAGGGCAAGATCGTCTCCGTCGACCAGAGCTCGATCACGCTCGAAGAGAACGACGGCAACGAGGTGACGGTCGCCATCGACGAGGACACCGAGGTGCACGCCGGCCCGCGTCGCAACTCGAGCGTCGACGACCTCTCCGAGGGTCAGCGGGTGCTCGTCTCCGGGCCCGAGGGCGAGGCCGCGAAAGCGGTGATCGTCCCGCCCAAGGGCGGCAAGCACAGGGGCGGCCCGCAGGGCGGCCAGCTGCCGCCGCCTCCGCCGGGAGCGCAGATGGGAAGCTAGCCGTATGAAGGGAGCCATCCTCGTCGTCGAGGACGAGCAGGCGATCGCCGATCTCGTTCGCGCCTACCTGAAGCGCGACGGGTTCGGCGTCGTCTGGGCTCGCAGCGGGGAGCAGGCCCTCGAGGAGCTCTCGCGGCACCCGGTGCGCCTCGTCATCCTCGACATCGGCCTGCCGGGCATCGACGGCTTCGAGGTCTGCCGCCGGCTGCGGGGCAGGACCGGGGTGCCGATCCTGATGCTGAGCGCCCGCGACGACGAGGTCGACCGCGTGGCGGGGCTCGAAGCCGGAGCCGACGACTACGTGACCAAGCCGTTCTCGCCCCGCGAGCTCGTCGCCCGGGTCAAGGCGATCCTGCGCCGCGCCGGGGCCCCGGGGGCGGGCGGCGCCGAGGACGGGCCCCTCGCCGCAGCCGACGTCGAGCTGGATCGCGCCGCCCGCGCGGTGACGGTCGGCGGCGAGCCGGTTGAGCTGACCTCGCGGGAGTTCGACCTGCTGGCGGCGCTGCTCTCGCACGCCGGGGTCGTGCTCAGCCGCGACCGCCTGCTCGAGCTGGTCTGGGGCGGCGAGTTCGCGGGCGGCACGCGTACCGTGGACGTGCACGTCGGCCAGCTGCGCGCGAAGCTCGGCCGGCCCGGGCTGATCGAGACCGTGCGCGGCGCCGGCTACAAGGTCGTCCCCTGATGCGCTCGCTGCGAAGCCGGCTCTTCGTCGCGATCCTCGGCACCGTGCTGCTCGCCGTCGGCGCCTCGCTGGCGCTCGGCGCCGTGCTCACCAGGAACGCCGTCCGCGACACGATCCGCGCCGACGTCGAGCGCCAGGCCGACACCTTCGCCACCCAGGCGCCGCGCCTCCGTGCCACGAGCGGGGCGGGAAGGGCGGGCCCCCTGCCGCCCGCCGCCCCGGGCGCCCCGCGGCCCCCCGGCGCCGGCCTTCCTCCTCCCGCCAACGGCGGGCGGGCTCCGAACGGCGCCCCCGTGCCGCCGGCCGACGATCGCCCCCTGCGGGTCCTCAGCCCGCGCGCGGCCGCACGCGTGCTCCCGGCGGGCGCGGCATCCGAACTACGCCGGACCGGGCATGCCGACGGGGTTGCCGAGATCGGCGGGCGTGAGTCGATCTACGCGGCCCGGCGCAACGGCAACCGGGTCGTGCTCGTCACCCGCCCCGACGTCGTCTCGGGCGACGACTTCAGCCGCTATCTCTCGGCGCTGTTGATAGCGAGCGGCGTCGCCGCCCTGGTCGCCGCGGCGGTAGCGGCGCTGCTGGCGCGTCGCCTGACCGGGCCGCTGCGGCGGCTCACGGTGGCGGCGGGCGAGGTCGCCGCCGGTGGCAACCCCGAGCCGGTGCCGGCGGGAGGGGCGGAGGAGCTCGACGAGCTCGCCGATTCCTTCAACACGATGTCCGAGCGGCTCGCCACGGCCCGCGACGCCGAGCGTGCCGTCCTGCTCTCGGTATCCCACGACCTGCGCACGCCGCTGACCTCGATCCGCGGCTATGCCGAGGGCATCGAGGACGGCACGGTCGAGCCGCGCGAGGCCGCCGGGGTGGTCGGCAGGGAGGCGGCTCGCCTCGAGCGCCTGGTCGGCGACCTGCTCGCCCTCGCGCGCCTGAGCCAGGGAGCGCTGGAGGTCGAGCGAGAGCCGGTCGACCTCGGCGCCGTCGTCCGCGAGGCGGAGGAACGGCTGCGCCCGCGCGCCCGCGACGCCGGAGTCGATGTGCGGGTCGAGGCGGGCGCCGCCCCCGCCACCGCCGACCACGGGCGCGCCCTGCAGGTCGTCTCCAACCTGCTCGAGAACGCGATCCGGGTCAGCCCCGCGGGCGGGGTGGTCGAGCTGCGCGCCGCCCCGGGGGAGGCGACGGTCGCCGACCAGGGGCCCGGGATCCCCGAGGAGGAGATTCCCCACGCCTTCGAGCGCTTTCGCCTGCGCGAGCGGGCCGGGCGCGGCTCCGCCGACGGGGCCGGCCTCGGCCTGGCCATCGTCCGCGAGCTGACCGAGGCGATGGGCGGCACGGTGGCGGTCGAGAACCTTCCCGCCCAGGGGGCTCGTTTCACGGTTCGCCTCCCGGCCTGAGCGCTACCCTGTCGCGACCCCCTTCCCCCTTGCCATGCGCTTGCCCGCGGCGGCATCGGGACACCGCAACGTGGAAACGATCACCTCCGAACAACCGACCGTCCCGGCCGAGGACGCGCCGGCGGCGGCCGAGGAGCCGGTCCTGCCCCGCCGCTCGCCGCTGCGAGCGGCGATCAAGACCGGCAGGCCCCAGGAGTGGATCAAAAACGTCTTTGTCTTCGCCGGCCTGCTCTTCTCGGGCAAGTTCAACCAGGCCCACGAGGTGCTCGAGGCGACCCTCACCTTCGTCTCCTTCTGCCTGATCTCGAGCGCCGGCTACTACGTCAACGACCTGCTCGACGTCGAGCTCGACCGCAAGCACCCGAAGAAGCGCTTCCGGCCGCTGGCCGCCCGGGAGCTCTCCGAGCGCGCGGCGATGACGATCGCGCCGCTGCTGGCGATCGTCGCGATCGGGCTCGCCTTCGCCACCGTCAACTGGCAGGTGGGGCTGATGGTCGTCGGCTACGGCGTCGCCCAGATCGCCTACAGCCTCGGTCTCAAGCAGATCGTGATCGTCGACGTGATGACCCTCGCCGGGCTCTTCATCCTGCGGGTCGCCGCCGGCGCCAGCGCGGTCGACGCCCACGCCTCCGAGTGGCTGATCCTCTGCACCGGCATGATCGCGATGTTCCTCGGCTTCACCAAGCGCCGCCAGGAGGCCGTGTCCGAGCTGCACCAAGGAACCAGCAGCCGCCCCGTCCTCGAGCACTACTCACTGCCCTTCCTCGACCAGATGGTCTCCCTGGTCACCACGGGGACCGTGCTCAGCTACGCGATCTACACCGTCAACTCGCCGCTCGTCGGCAGCGAGATGATGCTGACGATCCCGCCTGTCGTGTACGGGATCTTCCGTTACCTCTACCTGATCTACGACCGCTCCGACGACCGCTCGACCTCGGCGATGGTCGCCGAAGACAGGGGAATGATCCTCGCCGGGGCCAGCTTCGTCGTCGTCGCCTTCCTGCTGCTCTACGTCTTCAACTAGGCGCGTCCCGAGCCCGACGCTCGCCCGGCGGCTCAGCCGGCGCTGAATTCCTGGCCCTCGGGCTCTCCCGTCGCGACGTAGAAGCGTCCGCGACCGATCTCCTCGCCATCGGCGTGGACGATCGCCGCATGGGGGCCGGCGGTCGAGAAGGTGGCGGTGGTCCCGATCGACATCACCAGGCGCTGCTCCTGGCCGGCGGGCATCCCCGGCGGCCGGCCGGCCTCGAACTCGACCTCGAGCGCCTCGCCGAGCTCGACCCCGTCCGGGTCGTGGACGCTGACCGTGAGCTCGTGGTGGGTGTTCGTCTCGTCCCAGCCGACGTCGAGGCCGAGCGCGATGTGGAAGCCCCAATCGTGCGGGAGCTCCGGCAGGCGCAGCACGTTCCAGCCGCCGCCGACCATGTAGAGCTTGCCGTTGACCGCCTCGCTGTGGTCGGCGAGGAGCAGGAACCCGACGTCCATCAGTCGCCCTTCACCGGCAGGTCGGAGACCAGCTCGGTCCTGCCCCCGCGCGCGAACTGCAGGTCGACCGTCTCGTTCTTGCGGTAGGTGCCGAACAGGCCCAGGTACATCGCCAGCCAGCGCCCGGCGCCGACATTCTCCTTGACGATCTCACGGGTGAAGACGATCTCGCCGGCGCTGACGCGGTAGTCGGCCCCCTCGCTCTGCTCGACGCCGTTGACGAAGACGGCGAAGGGCGGCTCGGCCCCGGCCGGCAGCCGCACGCGCCGGCCCGCCGCGTAGCTCCCCTTGGGTATCTCGTTCTCGCTCATCGCAATCTCAATAGTCGCGTCGGTCGTCATATGTGCGACCAACGCGACTAATCTCGGCCCAGAGTCTCGCGGACGACGTCGAACGGCGTCTCGTGGCCGCTCGGGTCGAGCTCCTCGCGCCTGACGCCGCCGCTGTAGGGGACGAACTCGCCGTTGCCGCGCACGTCGACGCCCGCCGTCGCCCGGCGCAACATCCCACCGCCGGAGAGCTGCAGGCGCGCATGGACCTGGTCGCGCGGCTCGTAGTCCCTGAAGCCGGACACCTTCCCCACCGGGCCCTCCGCCCGGATCGCCAGCGCCCTCTCCCGCATCGCCGCCACCGCCTCGTCGAGGCCGTCGAAGCTCCGACGCTCGACCTCGGGCCCGTGCCGGACGGTCAGCTTCCAGCTCGGCACTCAGGCGCCGCGCCGCGGCCGTTTCGGCCTGCGGGCGGGCGGGCCGATGATTTTCTCCGGCCCCTCGCGGTCGCCGAGCGCGAGGTACTCGCGCTGACGCTCTCCCGTGTAGATCTGCCGCGGACGGGCGATCTTCTGCTCGGGGTCGTCTTTCATCTCCATCCACTGTGCGATCCAGCCCGCCGTGCGGGGGATGGCGAAGATCACGGTGAACATGTTGGTCGGGATCTCGAGCGCCTCGTAGATGATCCCGGAGTAGAAGTCGACGTTCGGGTAGAGCTTGCGCGAGGTGAAGAAGTCGTCGTCGAGGGCGCGTTTCTCGAGCTCGCGGGCGATCTCGACCAGCGGGTTGTACTCGGTGGCCTCGAAGACCTCGTCCATGTGCTGCTGGATGATTCGCGCCCGCGGGTCGTAGTTCTTGTAGACGCGATGGCCGAAGCCCATCAGTTTCTCCTCGCGCCCCTTCACCCGCTCGAGGAAGTCGGGGATGTTGTCCGGCGATTCGATCCTCCGCAGCATTCGCAGCACCGCCTCGTTGGCTCCGCCGTGCAGCGGTCCGTAGAGCGCCGCGACCCCGGCGGCGACCGCCGAGTACGGGTCGACGTCGGACGAGCCCACGCCGCGCACGGCGTTGGTCGAGCAGTTCTGTTCGTGGTCGGCGTGGAGGATGAAGAGCACGTCCAGCGCCTTCGAGAGGGCCTCTTTGGGGACGTGCTGCGCTTCCGTTTTCTTGAACATCATCGAGAGGAAGTTCTCGGAGTAGTTGAGGTCGTTGTCCGGGTAGGCGTAGGGGAAGCCCATGTTGTGGCGGTAGGAGAAGGCCGCCAGGGTCGGCACCTTGGCGAGCAGCCGGACCGCCGCCATGTAGCGCTCTTCGGGGTCTTCGGTCTGCTTTGCGCCCGGGTAGAAGGTGGAGAGCGCGCCGACGCCGGCGAGCAGCATCCCCATCGGGTGGGCGTCGTAGCGGAAGCCCTGGAAGAGGTGCTTGAGGTCCTCGTGGACGTAGGTGTGGTGGGTGATGTCGAAGACCCAGCGCTCGAGCTGCGCGGCGGTCGGCAGCTCGCCGAAGATCAGCAGGTAGGCGACCTCGAGGAAGGTGGAGTGCTCGCAGAGCTGCTCGATCGAGTAGCCGCGGTGTTCGAGGATCCCGGCGTCGCCGTCGATGAACGTGATCGACGACCGGCAGGACGCGGTGTTGGTGAACGCCGGGTCGTAGGAGAGCATCCCGAATTCGTCCTCGTCGACCTTGATCTGGCGCAGGTCCAGGCCGCGGATCGTGTTGTCGGCGATCGGCAGCTCGTAGGTCCTGCCGGTGCGGTTGTCGGTGACCGTCAGGGTCTCGGAGCCGGTGGCGCCCCCGCCCTCGGCGGTTGCGGTGCTGCTCTCCTGCTCGGTGGCCATCACCCCTCCTCGAACTCGATTCCGAAGGAGAATTCAGTATCGCAGGCTCGGGCTTGCAGGCCTGTTGCGGCCTCGTGACGCTGGGCGCTACTTCGCAGACGCGGGAAGGATGTCGAAGTTCGTCATCTCGCGCAGCTGGTCGAAGCGCTCGTCGATCTCCTCCCGGGTCAGGCGCGCGACCCGCTCGGTGCCGAACTCCTCGACGTTGAACGAGGCGAGCACCGTCCCGTAGCCCATCGCCCGCCGCAGGCAGACGTCGTCGATCTCGCCCTCGTGGCTGTCGATGTAGCCGAGGAAGCCGCCGGCGAAGCTGTCGCCGGCTCCGGTCGGGTCCCTGACGTCCTCGAGCGGAAAGCCGGGAAGGGCGAAGAAGCCGCTGTCGGTGAAGAGCGCCGCCCCGTACTCGCCCTGCTTGGCGACCACCGCCCGCGGGCCCATCTCCATCACGGCGCGGGCGGCCCGCGCCAGGTTGGACTCGCCGGTCAGCTGGCGGATCTCGGCGTCGTTGACGATCACGCAGTCGACCTCGGAGATCGCCGCCAGCAGCGAGTCCCTGGCCGTGTCGATCCAGAGGTTCATCGAGTCGAGCGCGTAGAAGCGGGCCTCCGTGCACTGGGAGCGGACCTGGCGCTGCAGGTCGGGCTGGATGTTGGCGAGGAAGATGACGTCGGCCGCCCTCGAGGCGTCGGACAGCTTCGGCTCGAACTCGCCGAAGACCCCGAGCTCGGTGTCCTCGGTGTGGGCGACGTTGAGGTCGTACTCGTAGCGGCCGCGCCAGAAGAACGACCTCCCGCCGGGTATGCGCTCGATGTCGTCGACGATCGACGCCGCGGCTGGCGAGGACGTCGATCTCGGCGTCGCCGAAGTCGTCGCCGACCGGGCCCACCGGTCGCACCTCGGTGAAGAAGCGGGCGGCCAGCGAGAAGTGGACCGAGGTGCCTCCGAGCATCCGCTCGCGCTCCCCGAAGGGGGTGCGGACGGAGTCGAACGCGATCGAGCCGACGACGGTCAGTGACATACGGCACGGCAGGGTAGCGGCTCCCCTGCGACACTTCCGCTCCGATGAAGGCGATCCAGATAGAGGAGTTCGGCGGGCCGGAGGTGCTCAGCCACGCCGAGGTTCCGGACCCGACGCCCGGCGAGGGCGAGGTCCTGGTCGAGGTCGCGCGCAGCGGCATCAACTTCGCCGACACCCACGCGACCCGCAACGACTACCTGGCCGAGCAGGCCCTGCCGCTCATCCCCGGCGCCGAGATCAGCGGCCGCACGCCCGACGGGCGCCGGGTGGCGGCGATCCTCGCCTCCGGCGCCTACGCCGAGAAGGCCGCCGTCCCCGAGGCGATGCTGATCCCCGTCCCAGACGAGGTCTCCGACGACCAGGCGGCGGCGCTCCTGCTCCAGGGCCTCACCGCGATCGGCCTCGTCCGCAACTGCGCCCGCATCGAGGAGGGGGAGACGATCGTCGTCGAGGCTGCCGCCGGCGGCACCGGCTCGCTCTCCGTGCAGATCGCCAAGCGCGCCGGGGCGAGGGTGATCGGCCTCGCGTCGAGCGAGGAGAAACGGGCGCTGGTCGAGCGCCTCGGCGCCGACGCCGCGATCGACTCGCGCAGCGAGGACCTGGGCGCCGCGATCCGCGAAGCCAACGACGGCAAGCGGGTCGACGCCGTCCTTCAGATGAGCGGCGGCGACGCGTTCGACGCCGAGCTCGGCGTGCTCGCGCCGTTTGGCCGGATGGTCGTCTTCGGCATCGCCTCGCGCGAACAGCGCGACGTCTCGACCGCCGCCCTGCTGCGCGGCTCGAAGGCCGTGATCGGCTTCTGGCTGGTCCACCTGCTCGCCCGACTCGACCTCGTCGCGCCGATGATCGGCGAGCTGCTCGGGGCGGTCGCCTCGGGTGAGCTGGAGGTCACGATCGGCGGCGTCTATCCCCTGAGCGAAGCGGCGCGCGCCCACGAAGACCTGATCGCCCGCCGTACCTCGGGCAAGCTTCTCCTGGACCCCAGCCGATGAGCGCCGACGAGGCCGCCAAGACAATGGCCTTCAAGGACCTGGGGCTGGCGGAGGGGATCCAGCAGGCGATCGACGAGCTCGGCTTCGACGAGCCGACGCCGATCCAGGCGCAGGCGATCCCGGAGCTGCTCGCGCGGCCACGACGTGATCGGCCAGGCGCAGACCGGGACCGGCAAGACGGCGGCCTTCGGGCTGCCCCTACTCCAGTACCTGGACCCCGACAACGACGAGGTGCAGGCGGTCGTCCTCACCCCGACCCGGGAGCTCTGCATCCAGGTGACCCAGGCGCTGCGCGCCTACGCCGAGCACCTCGACGTCGAGATCGTCGCCGTCTTCGGCGGCGCCCCGATCAAGTCGCAGCAGGCGCAGCTGCGTGCCGGCGCCCAGGTCGTCGTCGCTACCGTCGGTCGGATGATGGACCTGATGTCGCGCCGCTCGCTGGTCCTGACCGCCGCCCGCTACGTCGTCCTCGACGAGGCCGACGAGATGCTCGACCTGGGCTTCATCGAGGACGTCGAGAAGATCCTGCGGATGTGCCCGAGCGGCCGCCAGACGGCCCTCTTCTCGGCGACGATCCCGCCGCCGATCAAGAAGCTCGCCGAGGGCTATATGTACGAGCCGGTGACGATCAAAATCACGCCGAAGAAACTGACCGTCGACGCGATCGCACAGGCCTTCATCGAGGTGCCCGCGAAGGAGAAGGCGAGCCGGCTGGTCGAGCTGCTCAAGACCGAACAGCCCGAGCAGGCGATCATCTTCACCCGGACCAAAATCGGCGCCTCGCGACTCGAGAAGACGCTCAAGGACAAAGGGCTCGACGTCAAGGCCCTGCACGGTGACCTCAGCCAGGGCGTCCGCGACGGGGTGATGATCTCCTTCAAGGATCATCGTGTGCGGCTGCTGGTCGCCACCGACATCGCCGCCCGAGGCCTCGACATCGAGCACGTGACCCACGTCATCAACTACGACGTGCCCGCCTCCTCGGAGGTCTACGTCCACCGCATCGGCCGCACGGGGCGGGTCGGCCGCACGGGGCGGGCGATCACCCTGGTCACGCCCGCCCAGCGCGACGAGATCGACCGCATCGAGCGCGACGTGAAGACCTCGATCGGCGAGTGGGAGAGCCCCGAGGACCGGCTCGAGCACGCCCCGCGGCCGCGGCGACGCGAGCGCGGGCGCGAGCGGGCCGAGAGGAACGGGGCCGAGGCGGAGGCCCCCGCCGGCGCCGACGAGAAGGCCGCTCCACCGCCGCAGGCGAACGGGAAGTCCGTGAAGCTCTTCGTCAACCGCGGCGAGCGCAGCGGGATCGTCGAGGAGGACCTGCGCTGGGCCCTCCACGAGGGCGCCGTCCTGCCCGAGGGCACGGTCCACGACGTCCGCGTCCTGCACCGATTCTCCTTCGTCGAGGTCGACCCCGACCAGGCCGAGCGCGCGGTCGAGTTCCTCGACGGGACGAAGTTGAAGGGCAAGGAAATCCGGCTGGAGATCGCCCGCTCCTAGGGGCGGCTCTTCGCCGCGAGCTGCTGGGCGGATTGAGAGAAGGGACGAGGCAGCCCTGTGACGGGCGGATACTCAGAGCCGTCCGGCCAACTGGCCGGACGGCGAGTCCGGAGCTGGGCTGCCTCGTCCCTTCTTTAACCTGTCAACTCGCGGATTTCGTCGAAGAGCCGCTCGAAGTCGATCGGCTTGGTCACGTATCCGCTCACCTCGAGCTCGCTGGGCGAGCCGGCGTCGCCGGCGTCCTGGTGGGCGCTGACGATCAGGGCGGGGGTGTCGACTCCCTCGGCCCGCAGCTCGCGCAGCGCTTCGATGCCCGACTTGCGCGGCATCATCGCGTCGAGCAGGAGCAGGTCCGGGGAGCCGGCCTCGCCGGCGGCGTGGATCGCGTCCATCACCTCCTGGCCGTCGGCGGCGGTCACGACCTCGTAGCCCTCCATCTCCAGCCTCGTCCGCAGCAGCAGCAGGATCGTCTCGGAGTCGTCGGCGATCAGCACCCGCGGCATCAGCCCACCGCCGGCAGCAGCATGTGGAAGCTCGAGCCCTCGCCCGGCTCGGACTCGGCCTCGATCCTGCCGCCGTGCAGCTCGACCAGGGACTTCGAGATCGCAAGCCCGAGGCCGGTGCCGCCGACGCGCTGGGTCAGCCCCGCGTCGCCGCGGGTGAAGCGCTCGAAGATGTGCGCAAGCTGCTCTTCGGGGATGCCGGGTCCGTCGTCGGTCACGCTGATCTTCACCTCGGCACCCACCCTGGTCGCCGCGACCCGGATCGACGCTCGTTCGGGACAGTACTCATGCGCGTTGGTAAGCAGGTTGACCAGTACCTGGCGTATGCGATCGGGGTCGACGACGATCTCGGGCAGCCCTTCCTCGACCTCTTCGGAGATCACCTGCCCGGCCGCCTCGGTCTGGCCCCGCATCGTCCGCACCGCGTCGGCGATCAGCGCCCTCGTCTCGGTGGGCACCGGCTTGATCGTCAGCCGTCCGGCGTCGCTGCGGGCAAGGTCGAGCAGGTCGTTGAGCAGGCGCACGAGATGGCGGGTGTTGTCGATGATGATCTCGACCGTGTCCGCCTGCTTGGGGGTGAGCTGGTCGCGCTCCAGCATCAGCAGCTCGGCGAAGCCCTGAACCGAGGTCAGAGGGCTGCGCAGCTCGTGTGACGCGGTGAGCACGAACTCGTCCCTCATGCGGTCGAGGCGGTCGCGTTCGCCGGCTCGCCGCTGCAGCTCGTCGGCCATCTCGTTGAACGCCGCCCCGAGGGCCGCGGTCTCCGAGAGCCCGCCGACCTTCACCCGGGCGCGTGAGGTCGCCGCCGGCCAGCCGCCCGGAGGCCTCGACGAGCTCCTCCAGCGGCCGGCGCATCGAGGCGATCAGGCCGCTGAAGAGCAGGGCGGCGCCGGTCAGGCCGGCGATCAGGCCGGCGCCGACCAGCAGCGCCGTGTCCCGCGTCTCGCCGTCGATGTCGCTGCGCAGCTCGGTCCGGGCGCGCTGCTGCGCGGCGACGCTCGCGCGCGCCACGCCCGGGTTGCGGTCCTCCGCGAGGCGGTTGCGGGCGGAAATCTCGATCTCGTAGGAGCGCGCGATCGCGTCCTCGAAGTCCTGGCGCTGCTGGAGGAAGCGGGCGACGCCGATCACCGCCAGGCCGGTGAGCACGGCGAAGGCGATCGCGAAGCCGATCGTCAGCCGGTTCGCCAGCGACGGGCTCAGCCGTCTGCGGCGCCGTCGTGCATATTCTTGGCTGGATGAGTGCGGAACGGCCAAGCGTGCACCTCTCGTCCCTCGCGCCGGGAGCGACGCGCGAACTCTCATGATGGGCGATGAGGCTACAGGCACCCCCGACGGGATCGACGGCGCCGGGGTGGAGGCGTGGTTCACCGAGAGGGTGCCCGGGGCGGAGCCGCCGCTCCGCTTCGAGCGGATCGCGGGCGGGCACTCGAACCTGACCTACCGCGCGACCGACTCGGGCGGCAGGAAGTGGGCGCTGCGCCGCCCGCCGCTGGGCAAGCGTCTGGGCTCCGCCCACGACATGGCCCGCGAGCACCGGGTCGTCTCGGCGCTCGCCGCCACGTCGGTGCCGGTGGCGCCGGTGGTCGGCCTCTGCGAGGACGAGAGCGTCAACGGAGCGCCCTTCTACGTGATGGAGTTCGTCGAGGGCCCGGTCCTGCGCGGCCTGGCCGAGGCCGAGGCCTTCCCCGACCACGACGACCGCCGCGCGATCGCCGAGCGCGTCGTCGACACCCTGGTCGAGATCCACGCCGTCGACCCCGACGCCGCCGGCCTCGGCGAGCTCGGCCGCAAGGAGGACTACGTCGCCCGCCAGCTGCATCGCTGGCAGGGGCAGTGGGAGAAGTCGAAGACGCGCGAGCTGCCGCTCGTCGACGAGGTCCACGACCGCCTCGCCGCGGAGATCCCCGAGCAGGGGCCGGCGACGATCGTCCACGGCGACTACCGCCTCGACAACATGATCCTCACCCCGGCGGGCGAGGTGGCCGCCGTGGTCGACTGGGAGCTCTGCACGCTGGGGGACCCGCTCGCCGACGTCGGCCTGCTGATGGTCTACTGGCCGCGCTCGGGCGAGGAGGCGACCTCGCTCGGCCAGCCGGCGAACCTGGCGCCCGGCTTCCCCGACCGGGACGCGCTGCGCGAGCGCTACGCCGAGCGCTCCGGCCGCGACCTCTCCCGCCTCGACTTCTTCGTCGCCCTCGGCTACTGGAAGCTGGCGATCATCCTCGAGGGGGTCTACGCCCGCTACAGGGCCGGCGGCTACGGCAAGGTCGACGAGGGCGTCGAATACTTCGCCAGGGTCGTCGAGAGCCTGGCCGAGGCCGCCGAGCGGGCTTCCTCCGGAGGGTGACCGCCGGTCCGAACGGTCCCTCGCCCACGGCCCGCGACCGCATTTCGGCCATCTGCTTGACGGACGCCGACCCGCCTGCAAGTCTCCAGCGATCGTCCGCCGACATCTCACATACGCCAACGTGATGTCGACGCTCTTCGTCTTCCTGCTGCTCGCCGGCGGCACCGCGGTCGCCGCCAAGCAGCTCGGCAAGAAGACGGTCGGCACCAAGCAGCTGAAGGGCAACGCGGTCACCAAGGCCAAGATCAAGAAGAACGCGGTGACGAGGGCGAAGATCCGCAACGGCTCCGTCAACGCGGCCAAGCTCGCCGACGGCGCCGTGACCAACGGAAAGATCGCCGACAGCGCGGTGAGCGGCGCCAAGATCGACACGGCCAGCACGGTCTTCGCGCGGCGGGTGGGCCGCCTGCAGAAGTCCGAGGTGGTGCCGCTCGCGGGCGGAGCCCCCTATCCGCTCGGCAGCTTCACCCAGCACGCGGGCGAAGACAACCAGTACATCGGGGCGCTCGACATCCGGTTCGACGCCGGCTGCACCCAGCCACGCCACGCCACGGTCGTTCTCCTGATCGACGCGCTCAATCCGGCGATCCCCCTCCCCGGAGACTTCGCGGGCTACGCCGTCGTCGAAGACAAAGGCGCCGGCGCCGTCACGCGGCGGCTCGAGATCGGCCCGTACCCGGCGCTCGGGGCCGCCCTCCATCGCACGGCCCCTGCCGCCGACACGACCCGCAAGTTCGACCTCTACCTCGGCTCGGGCACCTGCACCGCCGGCAGCGGGGTCAGCCTGACCGGGGTCACCCTGGACGTGATCGGAACCAGATGAGAGAGCCGGGGAACCCACGATGAGCGCGATCCGCAGGCATCTCAGCTACGCAAACGTGGTCTCCACGATCGGGATCTTCCTGCTGCTCGCCGGCGGCACCGCGGTCGCCGCCAAGCAGCTCGGCAAGAAGACGGTCGGCACCAAGCAGCTGAAGGGCAACGCGGTCACCAAGGCCAAGATCAAGAAGAACGCGGTGACGAGGGCGAAGATCCGCAACGGCTCCGTCAACGCGGCCAAGCTCGCCGACGGCGCCGTGACCAACGGAAAGATCGCCGACAGCGCGGTGAGCGGCGCCAAGATCGACACGGCCAGCACGGTCTTCGGGCGGCGGGTGGCGCGGCTCGCCTCCAACGCGACCGTGCCGATCGCGGGGGCCACGGTGTACCCGGTCGGCTCCTACACGCAGAACGCCGACGAAGACAACCAGCTGGTCGCCGCCTACGACCTCAGGTTCGGCGCCGGGTGCACGCCGCCGAGAGTCGCGAGCGCGTACCTGCTGATCGATGCCCCGGATCCACTTTTTCCGCAACCCGGGGAGCTGCTCGGCTACTCCATCGGAGAAGACAAAACGGCGGGCGAGGCGACCCGCCGCTTCGACTTCAAAATGCCCTTCGTGGCCCCCGGATCGGATAGCAGGACGGCCTCGAGCGTCGCCAGTTCACACAAGCTCGACGTCCTCGTCGTCGGCGCCGGCTGCACCGCCGGCAGCGGGATCGACGTCGTCGGCGCGCTCGTCGACGTGATCGGAACCAGATGAGAGAGCCGGGGAACCCACGATGAGCGCGATCCGCAGGCATCTCAGCTACGCAAACGTGGTCTCCACGATCGGGATCTTCCTGCTGCTCGCCGGCGGCACCGCGGTCGCCGCCAAGCAGCTCGGCAAGAAGACGGTCGGCACCAAGCAGCTGAAGGGCAACGCGGTCACCAAGGCCAAGATCAAGAAGAACGCGGTGACGAGGGCGAAGATCCGCAACGGCTCCGTCAACGCGGCCAAGCTCGCCGACGGCGCCGTGACCAACGGAAAGATCGCCGACGGCGCGGTGAGCGGCGCCAAGATCGACACGGCCAGCACGGCCTTCTCCCGGGTCGTGGCGCGAGTCCGGAACGCGAGCCAGATCCCCTTCGCGCCCGGGTCCTTCACGATCGGCGCCTACACGCAGCAGCCGGACGAAGACAACCAGTACCTGGCGGCGCTCGACGTCACCTTCGCCGCCGGCTGCTCGCCGCCGCGCACGGCGGCGGCGAAACTGAGCATCGACGCCGCCAACCCCGAAGCGCCGACTCCGACCGAGCTGGCGGGGACGGGGCAGGTGTTCGACCAGACGGCAGGCGCCGTGACCAGGCGCCTGGAGTTCGGCCCCGATCCGGGGGGCGTCAGCGCGCTGAGCCGCGCTCCCCCGCTCGCCCCGGCGACCCGCACCTTCTCGGTGAAACTGGAAGCGGCCTCGTGCGGGGCCGGCAGCGGCGTGACCGTGACCAACTCCCTGGTCGACGTGATCGGCACCAAATAGGGCTGTCCACCTCGGCCAGGTGGGGGCGAGGTAGGGCCTCACTCGCCCACCTGGCCCCGGGCTCAGATCGCCCGGGGAGCGTGGCGTGACTTCAGCTCGCCGCTCTGCTCCGCCTCGGCGCGCTTCGCCCAGCGGTTCAGCTCACGGCGGGCGAGGACCATCTTGTGGACCTCGTCGGGTCCGTCGGCGAGCCGCAGCATGCGGCTGAAGCGCCAGAGGGCGGCAAGCGGGGTGTCGTCGGTCATCCCGAGGCTGCCGTGGACCTGGATCGCGCGGTCGAGGACGTCCATGACGATGTTGGCGGCGACCACCTTGATCGCCGAGATCGCCTGGCGCGCCGCCCGCTTGCCCTCGGTGTCCATCTTCCAGGCCGCGTACAGGGTCAGCAGCCGCGCCTGGTCGATCTCCATCCGCGAGGAGGCGATCGCCTCCTGGACGAACTGCTTCTCGCCCAGCGGCCCGCCGAAGGCGACCCGCTCGTTGGCTCGGCGGCACATCATCTCCAGCGCCCGCTCGGCGGTCCCGATCGCCCGCATGCAGTGGTGGATGCGGCCCGGGCCGAGCCGGTCCTGGGCGATCGCGAAGCCGCCTCCCTGCTCGCCGAGCAGGTTGGCGGCCGGGACGCGGCACTCTTCGTAGCGGATCTCGCAGTGGCCGGGCCCCCCGTCGTGGCCCATCACCGGGATCGGGCGGACCAGGTTGAAGCCGGGCGCGTCGGTCGGCACGCAGATCATCGAGGCGCGCGCGTAGGGGTGGGCGTCGGGGTCGGTGACGACCATCGCGATCGCCAGGTCGGCGCCGACGGCGCCGGAGGTGAACCACTTGTGACCGTCGATCACCCACTCGTCGCCGTCGCGCACGGCGCGCGCCTGCAGCAGGGTCGGGTCCGAGCCGGAGACGTCGGGCTCGGTCATCGAGAAGCAGGAGCGGATCCGGCCCTCGAGCAGCGGCTCCAGCCAGCGCTCGCGCTGCTCCTCGGTCCCGTGCTCGGCGAGGATCTCCATGTTGCCGGTGTCCGGCGCCGCGCAGTTGAAGGCCATCGGCGCCGCCGCGGGGCTGCGGCCCATCTCCTCGCAGAGCAGCCCGTACTCCCAGTTCGAGAGGCCGGGCCCGAAGCGCTCGTCGGGCATGAAGAGGTTCCAGAGGCCCTCCGACCTCGCCTTCTCGCGGATCCCGACCAGGATCTCCGGATAGGGAACCCCGGTCGCCACCTCGGCGTCGAGCCCCTCCATGATCTCCCGCTCCTGCGGGTAGACGTTCTCGTCCATGAAGTCGAGCACCCGCTCGCGCAGGGCGTCGACCTCGGGACTGGGCTTGAAGTCCACGTCGGTGATCCTACTCAGGGCAGGCGGTAGCGGGCGAAGAGCTCGCCCTCCTCCTCGAGCAGCCAGGCCAGCTCCAGCGGCTCGACGCCGGGCAGCTCGCCCTCGACGATTCGCGGCGCCGCCCCGCCGGCGAGCTTTGGGGAGATCGTCAGAAAGAGCTCGTCGACCAGGCCGCCCGCCTGCATCTCGGCGTGCAGGCGCGGCCCGCCCTCGCAGAGCAGCGCCCTGACTCCGCTCTCCTCGCGCAGCCGGCGCAGCGCCTTGGCCAGGTCGACCGCCCCCTCGTGGCGCGCGACCGCGACCGGGGTCGCCGTTTCCGGGGCCTCCGCCGCGGAGGAGGTGAAGATCAGCACGCGACCGCCGCCCTCGGTGAAGAGCGGCGCGTCCCACGGCAGGTCGAGGCTGTCGCTGACGATCACCATCAGGGGGTCGTGGGGGAGGCCCAGGCGCTCGCGGGCTTCGCGCTTCTCCTCGGCGGCCACCGGCCGCCCGTAGCGCTCGGCGCGCATCGTCCCGGCGCCGATCATCACCGCGTCGAAGCGGGTGCGCAGCCCGGCGAGCATCGCCGTGTCGGTCCCCGAGCCGATCTGGCCCGAGACCCCGCCGATCGTCGCCCGGCCGTCGACCGTGGCGGCGAAGTTCATCGCCACGAAGGGGCGGCCCTTCCGCACCTCCTCCCAGGGGCGGTAGCGGTCGAGCTGCTCCTCGACCGTGGTCGGCGCGGGATCGGGAATCAGACGTCGCACGTGTCCAGTGTCCACCAATCGCCGAACTCGGTGTGCGCCGGGCGGGCCGATGCCGCCGCCCGCCGAACGCCGGACACGAGGGCGCTCAGGAGTAGTCGTGCCAGCCGGCGAACTCGCGGCCGGCGAACCGCTGCAGCGCCGCGACGTCCTCGCCGAAGCGGCCGCGGATCGTCTCGAAGAGGTCGTCCGGGAGCTTCGGCTTCTCGGCGGAGGGTTTGTCGGGGTTGTGGACGATCTTCTCGACCATCCAGCGCATCCGCTCCGGCAGCCGGTCGAAGTTGCGGTCGAACGAGCGGAAGCCGGGCAGTTTGATCAGCCGCTCCATGAGTTGGTATTTGTCGTCCTGCTTGGCGCTCGACTTCTCCCACTCGCGGTCGAACTGCTCCGAGATGAAGTCCTCGTCCACCCCGGCGAAGCGGAAGGCCCTGCGCATCGTCTCCTCGCGTTCGCGCTGCAGCTCCTCCTGGGCGATGACCTCGATCTGCTCGCGGTCGAAGAGCTCGAGGTAGGGCTGCAGCTGCATCCAGTACTTGGAGCGGCTCATGTAGGAGGTGTCCGGGCGCGAGAGGACGTCGACGAGCTCGCCGTCCTCATAGCCGGCGCCCGTCGCGTGGACCCAGTGGGAGAGGATCCGCTTGATCGGGTCGCGCACCATGTAGATCAGCCGCGCGTCGGGACAGTGCTCGCGGATCCGCTGCGCGCAGCCCTCGAAGCGGGGCAGGTTCGTGTAGTGCGGGGAGGACTCGCCGCGCACCCTGAAGCGGTCGTCGAAGCGGCTCGCGTACCAGTCGAGCCCCAGGTCCCAGTTCAGCTCCTCGACGAAGAAGTTGAGCTCCTTCGGCTTCGACATCTGGATCTCAGGGTGCAGGCCGAGGTAGTGGTGGATGCTCGTCGTGCCGCACTTGAGGCCGCCGACGATGATCAGGTTGGGCAGCTCGGCGTGGCGCCTGCGGCGCCGGCGCAGGCGGCTGCCGCGGTCGCCGGCGTAGCGCTCGCGGGCGCGATCGCACATCGCCACGTCGGCGGGATCGTGGGCCGCCGGCGCGGCTGTCTGGGGGGCCTTGGCCTCTGGCACGGCGGGCTAGTCTAGCTTTCCGATGCCCGTCGCCGATCTCGATTCAAACGTCGAAGCGTTCGTCAACGCGGCCGGCGAGTTCTTCACGCACCTCTCCGAGGTCTCCTGGACGCCGTTCGCGCTCGCCCTCGGGTTCCTCGCCGCGATGCAGATCTCACGCGCCTGGGCCTGGCGCAACGTCCTCCATGCCGCCTACCCGGCTTCGAAGATCGCCTTCCTGCCGCTCAGCGCCGCCTACCTGGCCGGTGCGGGCATCAACGCGATATTCCCGGCCCGGGCGGGCGACGTAACCAAAATCTTCCTGGTCAAGCGCCAGATCAGGGGCGCCTCCTACCCCGCGGTCACCTCCTCCTTCCTCGTGCAGACGGTCTTCGACACGACGGTCGGCGTCCTCGTCCTGCTCTACGCGATCACCCAGGGGCTGCTGCCCGACCCGCCGCGCCTGCCCAACCTGCCCGCCTTCGAGATCTCCTTCTGGGCCGACCACCCGCGCACACTGGCGATCTTCGTGGCGGCCGTGCTCGTGCTCGGGATCGTCGCCGTGGTCCTCCTCTCCCACCGCGTGCGCCGCTTCTGGGAGCGCGTCAAACAGGGCCTCGTCATCCTCACCGAGCCGCGCCGCTACCTGCGCCAGGTGGCGGCCTGGCAGGGGGTCGGCTGGCTCTGCCGGTTCGCCGCCTTCTGGTTCTTCCTCGAGGCCTTCGGGATCGGCGGCTCGATCGGCAACGTCCTGCTGGTGATGAGCGTGCAGGCGATCGCCAACGTGATCCCCTTCACCCCCGGGGGCGCGGGCGCCCAGCAGGCGCTGCTGGCGGCGACGCTCAGCGGCCCGTCGCGCACCATCGTCCTCGCCTTCTCGGTCGGCACGCAGATCGCGATGGCGGCCTGGTCGGTGGTGCTCGGGTTCGCCGCGATCCTGCTCGTCTTCCGCACCACCGACTGGCGCGGCCTGATCCGCGAAGCGCAGGACGAAGCCGAGCAGGAGGAGCAGGCGGCGAACGCGGCGGCGAGCGTTTGAGCCCGGGCTAGCTCGACCAACCGGGGTGGCGCCCGCCGACCTTCCACTGCCAGGGCGGTCGCTCGCCCGCCGGGAAGTCGTAGTGGTTGCGGCCGGCGAGGGTCTCGAGCGGGACCAGGGCGGGGTCGTCCTTGAGCAGGACACGAGTCCCGGCCGTGGCCTCGACATCCGCCTGGCCGGCGCTGCGCACCATCCGCTCCCAGCCGAGACCGGGGCGGTAGAGCCAGTAGGTGAGCTCGACCCGGCCGCGGTCGCGACGCCGATCCTCGACCTCGACGAAGGCGGTCGTGCGGCGCCCGGAGGCCGTCAGGTGCGGGCCGGCGGCCACCGCGCAGCTCGCTCGCCGGCAGCGGCGGAAGTCGACGGGGACGAGCGGCAGGCCGCCAGGCCCCGGCCGGGCCGTGGGAGCCGGTGCGAACGCCCTCGCCAGGCGCGCCAGGGGCCAGCCGTAGGCGGGTACCAGCGGGTGGTGGCGGCAGGCGTCGGGCAGGCGCGGCGCGCAGGCGACCTTGCGACCCAGCGCCCTGGCGAGGGTGCGGCCGGCGTCGACGTCTCCGCCCGCGGCGACCGCCGCGATCGCGGCCAGCAGGATCAGCGCCAGCAGCGCCGAGAGGCCCGCCTGCTCGACGCTGGCCGAGCCCCGCTCGCCGGTCTCCTCAGGTCCCATGCCTCGAAGCTAGATGGCGCGGGCGCGCGCGTGGCGCCCGGAAGGTCAGGGATCTCGAACGGTTCTGCTTTCATTCCCCGCATGGAGGGAAACCCGTTCAACCTCTTCGGCGATCCGGACGAGTTCCGCGCCCGCATGGAGGAGCTCTCCGAGCAGATGCAGTCCTCTCAGCGCGTGGCCTGGGCCGACAATGCGATCAAGCTCGCCGTCGAGATGACCGTCGCCTCGATCGGCCAGCTGGAGCTGACCGGCGACAGCGACGAACAGGCGATGCAGGTGCGCGACGCGATCCGCGTCCTCTTCCCCGAGGCAGTGACCCTGGTCCGCGAGGCCCGCGAAGGCCTCTCCTAGCCGGCGGCTAGAGCAGCTCGACCCGCATCCTCAGCGCCCCGCCCCGCCGGCAGGCGGCGGCGATCAGCTCGATCGGCAGCGCGAAGAGCAGCGCCGGGATCGCGACGACGACGCTGATCGCCGCGTCCATGCGGCGCTGCCATGGCCGCTCGGCGGGCGCCGACCGCCCGTGCCCGAGCGCGCCGAGCGCCACGTTGCGGCCGAAGGTGAAGCCGTTGAGCACCGTCTGCCACATGGCCGCGATGCCCGCCCCCGGCGCCCAGCGCGCCGCGCTGACCACCTGGTCGCGGTGGGCGACGAGCCTGCGCACCGCCTCGGCGGTGTAGAGATGACGGGCCCCGGGGTCGAGGCCCGCCCAGCCGGCGCCGCCGACCCAGGCGGCGAAGCCGCCGCGATTGGCGATCGCGATCGTCTCACCCTCGGTCGCCGCATCCAGCTCACGCAGGGCGTCCTCGGCCCCGCCGGGGTCGCCGACGACCCCGAGCCCGCAGCTCTCGCAGCGCCGCACCGCGCCCGCGAAACCCGCCCGCGGGTCGATCCAGCCGAAGAGCGGCTCGCCGCAGGCGGGGCAGGGGGGGTTGTCGGGCCCGGCCCCGGCCTCGAGCGGGACCACGGGGGTGCGCTGCCTTGCGCTCACGGCTGTAGCGTACGCGCCATGAGGCTCAGCGAGATCATGACCCCGGGCGTCGTCACCACCGCACCCGACGCCGACGCGGCGTCGGTGGCGCGGCTGATGCGCGACCACCGCGTCGGATCGGTCGTCATCGTCGACCAGGGGGACGCGCCGGTGGCGATGGTCACCGACCGCGACCTCGCCATGCGGGTCTTCGCAGAGGGCGTCGACGGCGGCGCCCCGGTCGCCGACCACGCCTCGCGGCCGTTGATCTGCGGCGAGCCGGCGATGGAGCTCGACGAGGCGGCGGCGCTGATGGTCCAGCACCGGGTGCGGCGCCTGCCGGTCGTCGAGGGCGACCGCCTGGTGGGCATCGTCACCCTCGACGACATCGCCGTGCGCACCGGAAACCTCGAGGTCGCGCAGAGGATGACGGCCGACGTGATCGAGGGGGCGCTGCCCCAGTTCTACTTCCACGAGAGGGGCTGACCGATGGGTTCGAGCAGGGAGGAGCTGGCCTGGGAGAGCCGCTGGGCCCTGCCCGCGGCGCTGGCGGCGCTGGCGGCCGTCGGTTTCGTGATCGCGGCGATCGTCGTCGCCAGCCAGGGCGTCGGCAGCGCCGACGGCGACTCCGAGCTGCTGCGCAACGCCGACGCGCACCGCACGGCGCAGATGATCTCCAGCATCCTGCAGGCGATTGGCGTCGGATTGCTCGCGGCGCCGCTCTACTACCTGTTCCGGGCCGCCCGCGAACGCAGCGAGGCGGTTCGCGGGCAGCTCGTCGGCATCGTCATCGCCGCCCCCCTGTTCCTCGCCGTGCTGGCGATCCTCAGCGGCCTCTCGACCCTCAACGCCGCGTCCGACTTCGTCACCGACGACGTTCCCCGCCTGCTCGCCCACGGCGTCGGGTTGAACAGCGCACCGCGCCGACGACGTGGCGAGCGACGCGATCACCGGCGCCTCGCTGCGCGACCTCGCCGCCGGCTTCGGCCTCGGGGGGCAGATCGGCTTCCTGGTCGCCATGGTCTACACCTGCCTGCACGCGATGCGGACCGGGTTGCTGACCCGCTTCTGGGGCTCGCTCGGCATGGCGCTCGGCGCCGTCTCGTTCATCTTCTTCCAGTTCACCCTGCTCTGGTTCGTCTACCTCGGGCTGCTGCTCGCCGGCTGGGTGCCGCGCGGCAGGCCGCCCGCCTGGGAGACCGGCGAGGCGATGCCCTGGCCGACGCCGGCGGAGAAGGCGGCGCAGCTCGAGGGCCCGGGGGAGGCCTCCGAGGAGCGCGGGCCTGCCGAGCTCGAGGGCCCCGCGGACGATGGGAGTGGCGAGCGCCGCAAGCGCAAGCATCGCGAGTGAGGTGTCGGTGCCGGCCGACAGAGCGCATCGGGGGACGCCTCAGACGGGCGAGCCGGCGATCTCCCTGCGCGGCCTGCGCAAGACCTACGGCACCGGCGAGGTCGCGGTGCAGGCGCTGCGCGGGATCGACCTGCGGGTCTGGCCGGAGGAGTTCGTCGTCCTGCTCGGCCCCAGCGGCTCGGGCAAGACGACGCTGCTCAACCTGATCGGCGGGATCGAGCCGGCCGGCGAGGGCGCGATCGAGGTCTTCGGCGAGGACGTCTCGGCGCTCGACGAGGAGGGCAGGACCGGGTTCCGGCGCCGCACCGTCGGCTTCGTCTTCCAGTTCTTCAACCTGATCCCGACCCTGACCGCGCTCGAGAACGTCGAGCTGATCGCCGAGCTCGGGGAAGGCCCCGACCGCTCGGCCGAGATGCTCGAGCGGGTCGGCCTCGGCGACCGCCTCGACCACTTTCCCGCCCAGCTTTCCGGCGGCGAGCAGCAGCGGGTCGCGGTCGCCCGGGCGCTGGCCGGCGGCCCCCGGCTGCTGCTCGGCGACGAGCCGACCGGCGCCCTCGACCTGGAGACCGGGCGCACCGTCCTCGGGCTGCTGCACGAGCTCAGCCACGAGCTCGGCCAGACGGTCCTCCTCGTCACCCACAACGCCGCGATCGGGCGGATGGCCGACCGGGTGCTGCGCATGCGGGACGGGCGGATCGTCGCCGACGAGCGCAACGAGCGCCCGGCGCCGGCCGAGGAGCTGGAGTGGTGAGCGAGTGAGGACCCTGCGGACGAAGGCGCGGCGCGACATCCGCCGGCAGGCCGCCTCGTTCGTCGCCATCGCGACAACGATCTTCCTCGGCGTCACCCTCTTCGGCGCCAGCTACGACGCCTACCGCAACCTCGACGCCTCCTATCACCGTGCCTTCACCGAGTACCGCTTCGCCAACCTGACGGTGACCGGGGGGGAGGCGGGGCGGCTGGCCCGCATGGCACGGCGCGCCCCGGGGGTCGAGGCGGCTCAGGCGCGGGTCCAGGCCGACCTGCCGATCAAGGTCGGGCGCGACGAGTTCCTCGGCCGCGTGGTCGGCCTGCCCGCCGCCCACCAGCCTGCGGTGAACCGGGTCGAGGTCGCCGCCGGCAGCTACCTGCGGCCCGCCGACCCGGGCGGCGTCCTGGTCGAGAAGCACATGGCGGACACCTTCGACCTGCGGGCGGGGGACACGGTGCGCGTGGTGGGCGCGGCCGGGCCGCGGCGGTTGCGGATCATCGGCGTTGCCTCCTCGCCCGAGTACTTCTGGCCGGCCCGCAGCCGCCAGGACATCCTTCCGGCCCCGAAGGACTTCGGCGTCCTCTTCGCGGCCGAGGGCACGGCGCGACGGCTGGCCGGCCTGCGCGGGCCCAACCAGGCGGCGATCTATTACGACGGCGGCCACGAAGACCCCGGCCTCAGCGCACGGCTCGAGCGCCGCGCCGGGTCCCTCGGGGCCGCGGATGTTCTGACCCGTGCCGACCAGCCCTCCAACAGCGCCCTGCAGCAGGACGTCACCAGCTTCCGCGAGCTGGCGCTGCTCTTCCCGCTCCTCTTCCTCACCGCGGCGGCTCTCGCCACCGGCGTGCTGATGCGCCGCCTCGTCACCGCACAGCGCCCGATCGTCGGCATGCTGCGCGCCTGCGGCTACTCGCGGCGCCAGGTGGTCGCTCACTACCTGACCTTCGGCGTCGCGGCCGGGCTAGCGGGCGGCGTGCTGGGCGCCGCCGCCGCCCTCGCCCTGGCCGGGGTCGTCACCCGCGCCTACACGACGGAGCTCTCGATCCCCATCACCCTGACCTCGATCTCGCCGCTGACCGAGCTGATCGGCATCGCCTTCGGCCTGCTCACCGGCGCCATCGCCGCGGCGCTTCCCGCCGCCGCCGCCTCCCGCGTGCCGCCGGCCGAGGCGATGCGGCGCTTCGCGCCTGCTCGGCGCGGCCGCCTCAGCCTCGCCGAGCGGCTGCTTCCGCCCCTGCGGCGCCTGCCGGTGCGCTGGCGCATGACCCTGCGCGCGATCGGCCGCAACCCGCGGCGCTCGCTTTCGACCGTGTTCGGCGTCGTCCTCGCCCTCACCCTGATCCTCGTCTCCTGGGGGATGGTCGACACGACCCAGATCCTCGTCGACCGCCAGTACGGGGAGATCGACCGCCAGGACGGCGAGCTCTACTTCCGCGGCGCGATCGAGCCGCCGGATCTGAACCGGGTGCGCCGCGTCGCCGGCGTCGCCGAAGTCGAGCCCGGCGTCGACCTGCCCGTCTCGCTGCGCCGCGACGGCAACCGGTACCAGACGGCCCTCAAGGGGTTCGAGCGCGATACCCGGATGCACGGCTTCCTCCTTGCCGGCGGCGGCACCACGACCCTGCCCCGCGACGGCTTGCTCGCCGGGCACGCCCTGGGCGGGAAGCTCGACGTCTCGGTCGGCGACCGGGTCGACGTCACCGCGCCGGGCACCGGGGTCTCGGCCCGGGCGCCACTGCAGGGCTTCCTCGACGAGCCCCTCGGGACCTACGTCTACGCGCCGCTGGGCCCGATCCGGCGCCTGGCGGGGCCGCAGCTCGGCCTCGGCAACGTCGCCTTCGTCCGCTACCGGCCGGGGGTCGACCGCGAAGAGATGCGCCGCCGGCTCAGCTCGCTGCCCGGCGTCGTCGCCTTCTCCGACTCCAACGCCCTGCGCGACACCGTCGACGAATACCTCGGCCTCTTCTACGCCTTCGTGGGGATCATGCTCGTCTTCGGAGCGGCGATGGCCTTCGCCCTCCTCTACAACTCGATCCAGGCCAACCTCGCCGAGCGCTCGGTCGAGGTCGCCACCCTGCGCGCCGCCGGCACCCCGTTCCGCACCCTCTCGCGGATGATCACCGCCGAGAACTTTTTCGTCACCGCGATCGGGATCGTCCCCGGCCTGATCGTCGGAGTCGAGGTGTCCCGCCTCTTCCTCGCCTCATTCGCCAGCGACTCCTTCACCTTCGACCTGCAGATCCGGGCCTCGACCCTGGTGCTCTCGGCGCTCGCCATCCTCGTGGTGTCGCTGCTCTCCGAGCGCCCCGGCCTGCGGGCCGTGAAGAGGCTCGACATCGCCGAGGTCGTGCGCGAGCGGGCCGCGTGAGGTTACGGCCGGCCCACCGGGGCGCCGTCTAGCCCAGCGGGTTGAGCCCCGTCGGCGACTCGTCCCCGGTGCCCTGCGGCGGCTGGGCGCGCTTGCGCTGGGTCCTGATCTCGCTGAGGATCCGCTCCAGGCGGGGCTCCCGGGAGGTGTCGACGTGGCTCATCGCGGCGGCGACGGCGGGATGGATCGCCGCGATCCGCTCGTGCATCGCCTGGGCGACGGCGCGGTAGGTGGGGTGGCCCTCGCGGCCCGAGCGCAGCTCGATCAGGTGCATCGCCTCGCGCGCATTGAGGTCGAGCGTGTAGCGGATCCGATAGGCGAGGCTGAGCGCGTAGGGGGCGAGCTCCGCGAGGCCGGCGGCGGCGAGCCGCTCGTACTCTCCCCGTGAGACCTCGAGCGCCCGCTCGAACTCCCCGGCGAGGCCCGCCTCCTCGATCTCGCCGGGGATGCCTGCGCCGAGGTCGGGGCTGAGCCGCTGCCACTGGCAGGTCAGGATCCGGTGGCGCTGCAGGTCACGGAAGGCGCCGTAGTCGGAGACGATCTCGAAGCGGTAGCGCAGCGCCTCGAAGCCGCGCCCCGGCCGGTGGCGGCGGTTGGCCCGCTCGCCGACCAGCGCCGCCAGCAGCTCCGTCCTCTCGGATCGGTCGAGGACGTCGAGCCGGGCGAGGATGTCGGTCTCCGGCGCCCGCGCCGACTCGAACAGGCACGAGGCCAGCAGCCCCTCTTCGGTCCCGTCGACGTGGATCAGCTCCACCGCCGGCGCCGCGTCGCCGGCGCCGCGCCGGTCGAGGCCGAGCCGCGAGACCCACTCCTCGGTCGCCTCGCGGCGCCTCTGCAGGTAGGAGACCCACTCGCCGCCGCGGTCGGGCCGCTCGACTCGGGAGACGAAGCTGGGCATCACCTGCTGCATCTCGGCGAGGATCATCGACCCGTACTCGCGCGCCTCGGGCAGCGGCGAGGCCATCAGCCTCAGGATCAGCTGCTCGTAGGCCTGGCCGCTGGCGTAGATGCCGACGTGGCTCAGGGTCGCCGCCGGCAGCAGGCCGCGCAGCAGATCGAGCGCCTTCGCCCGGATTGAGCGCTGCCAGGCGCCCTCGGGCTCGCCCTCGCCGCGCGGCCAGCGGCTCGCCGCCCAGGCCTCGACCCGATCCAGGGAGCGCGAGTAGATCGCGAAGACCTCGTCCATCGCCGTCCCGAACTCGGGCCCGAGCCGCTCGTCGCGGTAGTAGCGGTAGCCGCCGCCGACGTCCTCGGGCATCGGCATGTCGTAGGGGATGTAGCGGGTCGACTGCTCCAGGTAGGCGGCGAGGCGGCCGCGCTGGAGGACCTTGGTGAGGATGTTCGAGACCCACTCGCAGGCGATGTGGGCGCCGCCCACCTGGGCGATCGAGTCGTCGCCGTAGCCGAGGAAGACCCGCTCGTAGAGTTTCGCCGCGCGCTCGCCCTCCTCGGCGTCAAAGGGGCGCTCGCCGGCCTCGGTGTCGGCGGCGAACTCCTCCAGGTAGAGCCGCCTGACGGTCCCCGAATAGCGCGAATAGCGGGCAAAAAGCGCCCCCTTCACGGTCTCCGGCAGGTTGACGAGGGCGAAGACCGGGCGGTCGAGATTGGTGAAGTGGGGGGCGAGGAGCTCCCGCTCCTCGGGGGTGAATTGCTCGACCGGGTAGCGCACCGGCGCATCGTAGCCGGGCCCGCGGCGGGCCTCCTCCGGGCGAATCCCGGACTTTGGGACACGATTGCTGAGTTGATGACCCCATGGGGTAGTCAACTCAGCAAATCATTCCGGCGGCGAGGCCATCAGCTCGACGACGTGGCCGCCGGGGGCCGTCGCTTTCGCCCGCGACGCCCCCCAGTGCTCGCCCCGGCGTTCGAGCTCGAAGCCGGCCTCGGCGAGCGCGGCGAACGTCGCCTCGAAGTTCGGCATAAGGACCGCGACGTGCCCTCGCGGCGGGACGGTCGGCGCCGCGGTCGGCATCAGGTGGACCTGGGTCCCCTCCCTTTCCATCCAGACGTACTCGTCCAGGGACGCGGGCGGCTCGACCCGTGCAAAGCCGAGCAGTTCCCAGAAGTGCACGGAGCGCTCGAGATCGGCCGGCAGGACCTCCACCCCGACGTGCTGGATCATCGCCTCAGAATAGAAGGGAGGCGCAGGCGGCGGCGACGACTATCGCGCTCGACCAGGCGACCGCCTCGGCGCTGATCTCCATGTCGAGCCCGTAGGTGTGGGCGATCACCATCGAGGTGATCCCCGAGGGCATCGCGGCGATCAGCAGGTAGCCGGGGGGCAGGGTGATGAGGGGCGCGGCGAGCAGGACCAGTAGGGCCGGCGCGACGAGCAGCCTGACGCCGACGGCGACCGCGACGGGGCGGGTGAGCGGGGGAGGGAAGGGCAGCTCGCCCTGTTCGGCGTTCTCCGCCAGGGTGGCGCCGACGGCGAAGAAGCTCAGCGGCAGCATCGCGATCACCAGGCCCTGGCTGACGTCGACCGCGATCTCCGGTGCCAGCGCCTCGGGCGCGAGCAGGCCGGCGACCGCCGCGTAGAGCGGCGGGTTGCGGGTGAAGAAGAAGCGAACCCGTTCGCCCACGTCTTCGCCCGCCCTGGTCCCGAACGCGGCGCCCACGGCGAAGGCGCCGAGCAGGACGCAGGGGGCGTTGACCAGGACGTCGTAGAGGACGGCGTCGGAGAGGTCGTCGCGGCCGAGCAGGGCGATCGTCAACGGGTAGCCGAGGTAGGCGGAGTTGACGCTCAGCACCGCGCAGACGACGGCGCCCGCCCGGGGCCGGGAGAGGCGCAGGAAGCGCGTCGCCACCCACCAGGCCAGGACCCCCGAGAGGGCGACGGCGACGATGCCGAGGACGATGCCCACCCCGTGGTCGACGTCGATGTGGGCCGACGCGAGGTTGAAGAAGATGACCGGCGGGATCAGCACGTAGAGCATCAGGACCAGGAGTCGCCGCGCCGCGCTCGCGGCCGCCGCCGGCCGCCGCCGCTCCGCCCAGACGCCGACGCCCGTCCCGACCACGATCACGGCCGATGTCAGCAGCACGCCCATCGCAAGACTCTTTCAGCTGCGGGCGGAGGCGCAGGCGACGGCTGAACGGCGGGTGGCGCCGTAGGGGGCCCACCCCCGAGGAAGCTTCAGCTACCGCAGGGGGTGGGGGGTCCCCTGCGGCGACAGGACCCGCCGTGTCAGCCGTACAGCGCCTCGATCTCCGCCTCGTACTTGCGCTCGATCGGCCGCCGTTTGAGCTTCAGGGTCGGCGTCAGCTCCTCGCCGCCCGGCTCCCACTCGCCCGGGATCACCTCAAAGCGCTTGATCTGCTCGACCCGCGAGAGCCGCTCGTTGCCGGCCGCCACCGCGGCGGCGACCTCCTCGGCGATCTCCGCGTCGCCCTCGGAAGCGCCGCGGGCCGCGAGCGTCTCCTGATCGAGCGTGATCAGCGCCACGTTGTAGGGGCGGCGGTCGCCGATCGCGACGACCTGGGCGATCAGCGGCGATGCCGCCTTCACCTTCGCCTCGATGTTGGCGGGCGACATGTTCTTGCCGGCCGCGTTGATGATCAGCTCCTTCTTGCGGTCGACGACCCGCAGGTTTCCCTCCTCGTCGAACTCGCCGACGTCCCCGGTCCGCAGCCAGCCGTCGTCGCTCAACGCCTCGGCGGTCTTCTCGGGCAGGTTGCGGTAGCCCTTCATCACCTGCGGGCCACGCACCAGGATCTCGCCGTCCTCGTCGAGCTTCACCTCGGTGTCGGGGATCGGGGGGCCGACGGTGCCGACCCGCACCCGGCCCGGTCGGTTGATCGTCGCGATCGCGCTCGTCTCCGACATTCCCCAGGTCTCGCAGATCTCGATCCCGATCGCGAGGAAGAACTCGAGCACCTCGGGCGGGGTCGGGGCGGCGCCCACCACGAACCATTCGACCTCGTCGAGGCCCAGCAGGCCGCGGATCGCCGAGAAGACCCTCGCGTCGGCCTCGTCCCATTCGGCCTGCAGCTGGGCGGGGATCTCACCCTCCATGTAGGCGGCGACCCTGCGGCGGCCGATCTCCATCGCCCACTCGGTCGCCTCCCTTTTCTCCGTGTCCTGCTCGGCCGCCATCGCCGTCTCCAGGGCCGCCTTCAGTTTCTCCCAGATCCGCGGCACGCCCCCCCAGACGGTGGGTTTCACCTCGATCGAGTAGGCGACCATCTGGCGCGGGTCGGGACAACAGTGGAGCGTGCCGCCGAAGAGCATCTGCGAGTAGTGCACCGCCCAGCGGTCCGCGATGTGGGCGCTGGGCAGGAAGGAGATCCCGCGCCCGCGGGGTTTGATGGCGTGCACCTCGTTGCACGCCCGCCAGACGGCGAGCAGGTTGGAGTGCGTGAGCTGCACGCCCTTGGGCGGCCCGGTCGTGCCCGAGGTGTAGATCAGGCAGAGGACGTCGTCGGGCTCGACGGCGCGCCAGGCGGCCTCGAAGTCGAAGTCCTCCGCGCCCATGCCCTCCAGCTCCTCGATCGAGATCGTGCCCTCGGGCGCCTCGCCGTCGATGACGACGACGTGCTCGAGGCCGTCGACGCGCTCCCGGGCCTCGAGCACCTTCTCGAGGAAGGCCTGCTCGGTGACTATCACCCGGTTCTCGGCGTCGCCGACCACGTACTCGATCTGCTCCGGCGAGGAGGTGTTGTAGACGGAGAAGCAGGTGGCGCCGAGGTGCATCGCCGCCGTGTCGGTGAGTTGGAAGGCGGGCCTGTTGACGAGCATGAAGCCGACCGTGTCGCCGCGCCCGACTCCCAGGGCAGCAAGTCCCGCGGCGCGACGCCGGACACGGTCTGCGTATTCGGCCCAGCTGGCCTCGTAGTCGGAGTCCTTGAGCCGCAGCGCCGGATCATCGCCCCGCTCGGCGGCGGTCAGCTGGAACGCCTCGCACATCGTCGAGGCGGACAGCGCCTTGGGAGGACTGATCGACTCGGCTGCGGGCTCGGTCGGCTCCATCTCACGCGAGCCTACCCTGGGCCGGCCGTCTAGAACAGCGAGGCGCCCGCGCGTTCGGCGAACTCGACCAGCGGCTGCGGGATGACGCCGAAGAAGACCACCGCGGCCGCGGCGAGCACGGCCGGGGCGACGAGGTGGAGGCGGCGGCCGGCCTCGGGATCGACCGGGTCCGCCTCGGGCGAGGCCCCGGCGATCGCCGGGGCGGCGGCGCCTTCCTCGCCCGGCATCCACATCGCCGCCACGACCCGCAGGTAGTAGGCGAGCGAGATCATCGTGCCGACCGCGATGAAGACGGCGAGCCAGGTGTAGTCGCCCTCGACCAGGGCCTCGATCAGGTACAGCTTGCCGATGAAGCCGACCGTCGCCGGCAGCCCGGCGAGGCCGAGCATCGAGATCGTCAACGGCCAGGCAAGCGCCGGCCGCTCGCGGCCGAGTCCCTGCACCGAGCGGATCTCGTCTCCGTACGGGGTCTCGCGCTCGCGGGCGACGACGACGGAGAAGGCGGCCAGGTTCATGAAGGCGTAGGCGGCCAGGTAGAAGACGAGGGCGTTGACGCCCGCCTCGTCGGCGACGACGATCCCGCCGAGGATGTAGCCGGCCTGGGCGACGCCGGAGTAGCCGAGCAGCCGCTTCAGCGAGCTCTGGCCGAGGGCGCCGACGTTGCCGATCACGATCGAGGCGGCGGCGAGCACGGCGAGCGCCGGCTGCCAGTCGTCCGCCTGCGGGGCGAGGGCGACGTCGAAGAAGCGGACGAAGACGGCGAAGGCGGCGGCCTTGGTCGCCACCGCCATGAAGCTGGTCACGGGGGTCGGAGCGCCCTGGTAGACGTCGGGCGTCCACTGGTGAAAGGGGGCGATCGAGGTCTTGAAGGCGAGGCCGACGCCGGCCATCGCGATACCGACCAAAACGAGCGGGTCCCCCAGCAGTCCCGTCTCGCCGATGCCCTCGGCGATCCCGCCGAAGTCGGTCGAGCCGGAGCCGCCGTAGAGCAGCGCCATCCCGTAGAGCAGCGTCGCCGAGCCGAGCGAGCCGACGATCAGGTACTTGAGCCCGGACTCGAGCGAGCGCTCGCGGCGCAGGTCGGTCGCGCAGAGGATGTAGAGGGGGATCGAGAGGGTCTCGATCGCGACGAAGAAGCTGACCAGGTTCTGGGCCTGGGCGAGGAGGACCATGCCCAGCACCGAGCCGAGCAGCAGCGCGTGGTACTCGCCCGAGCCCGCCTGCTCGACCGCCGGCTCGCGGACCGAGAGGAGGATCGTGAAGGCGGCGGTGAGGATCGCGATCAGCGAGATCGAGATCGCCAGGTCGTCGAGCCGCAGCGCGCCGGCGACCAGGTCGGTCGAGTCTCCCCACTGCCAGATCAAGAGCCCGGCGGTCGCCGCCAGGGCGAGCATCGTCAGCGCCGGCACCGCCCGCTTCACGGCGTCGAAGACACCGGCGAGCAGCACGACGCAGAGCCCCGCCGTGAGAGCGATGACCGGCGAGAGCCCGGCGTAGTCGATGTCAGGCGCGTTGAAGCCGCTCACGGCTCGCTCACCCGGGTCGCCGATCTGTTCTCGAAGCGACGGGCTCGTCCCTGAGGACGATGGTTCACCGGGGGCCAGGATCTGTCGGGCGAGAGAACCGGTCGGGCATGCAGGACTGCCGGACTTGCCGCCGCGCCGAATTCGGCGAGCGTCGAGCCGGATCCGCCGGCGCAGGTCGTGGCACGCTCGACCGACGGCGTCGGTCCGCTTCAGGATCAGCTGCGGATAGAGGGCGAGGCCGAGGATGCAGAGGACGAGCGGCACGAGGACGGCGGCGTCGCGGAGGCCGATCTCGCGCGAGAAGAGGCCGTCCGGCCGGCGGTTGTGCATCGTCCGCTGGTAGAGGCGCAGCGCGTAGTAGGCCGACATCGCGACTCCGGAGATCGCGATCAAGGCGAAGGCGATCTTCGAGTCGAAGAGGCCGTTGAGGATGTAGAACTCGCCGATGAAGTTGGCCGATCCGGGCATCGCCAGGGTCGCCAGGGTGACGATCAGGAAGAGCGCCGCCAGGATCGGCGCGCTGAAGGCCATCCCGCCCATCTCGCGCAGGTCCTCGGTGCCGCTGCGCTCGGCGAGGATCGCGACGATCACGAACAGCGGCGCCACGACAAGGCCGTGGTTGACCATCTGCAGGACGGCGCCGTCGGCGCCGTCGGCGGAAAGCGCGAAGATCCCGGCGGTGATGAAGCCGAGCTGGGCGACCGAGGAGTAGCCGGCGACGAGCCGCACGTTGGTCTGCGTGAAGGCCATCACCGAGCCGTAGAGGATCGAGGCCATCGCGATCACCAGGATCACCTCCTGGAATTCGACGGTCGCGTCGGGGAAGAGGGGCAGCACGACCCGCAGGAAGCCGTAGGCGCCGACCTTGGCCAGCACGCCGGAGAAGACCGCGAGCGCCGGCAGCGGCGCCGCCCGGTAGGCGTCGGGCATCCAGCCGTGCAGGAGGAAGGCCGGCATCTTGACCAGGAAGGCGGCGGCGAAGAACCAGAAGATCCAGCGCTGGCTGCCCTCGCCGATCGGGCTTTCGGCGAGCTCGGCGATCGAGAAGGTGATCTGGCCGCCGTCGGCGGCGATCACCGCGGTGGCGATCGCCGCGACCAGCATCAGCAGCGAGCCGATCAGCGTGTAGACGATCATCTTCAGGGTCGCCGCCGAGGCGGTCGGCCCGTCCTCCCGATCGTCGCCCCAGGCGCCGAAGAGGAAGTAGAACGGGACCAGCATCAGGTCGAAGAAGAGGACGAAGAGGAGCAGGTCCTGGGCGAGGAAGGCGCCCAGCGTCGCGGTCTCGCCGATCAGCATCATCAGGAAGAAGAGCTGCGGGCGCTGCTGCTCGCGCAGCGCCGCGAAGGCGGTCCCCGCCGTCCAGAGCACCGTGGTCAGCAGGATCAGGAAGACGTTGAGCCCGTCGATGCCGAGGCTGTAGTCGACGCCGAGCCCGGAGATCCAGGTGACGTCGACCGTCTCCTGGAGGGCGCTCGCGCCGGAGTCGAAGCGGGCCAGCGCCGCGATCGCCAGGCCCAGGGTCACGGCGGCGCCCAGGGTCGCCCACCAGCCTGTCCATCGTTTCGGCAGGAGAAGGCCGAGGAAGCCGAAGAGGAGCGGCGTCCAGAGCAGCGAGTTGGTCATCGCCGATCCCTCATGAGCTGACGATCAGGAAGTAGAGGGCGAGGCCGGCGAAGCCGGCGACCAGCAGCAGGGCGTAGCCGCGCACGAAGCCGCTCTGCATGGCGCGGACGATGCCCCCGGCACCGCCCACCGTCTCCTTCGTGCCGTTGACCATGCCGTCGACGACGACCCGCTCGAACACCGAGTTGGCGAAGCGGCCGATCGCCAGCGCCGGGCGCACGACGAGCAGCTCGATCGCCTCGTCGAAGTACCACTTGTTGAGGCAGAGCAGGTAGACGGGGCGGAGGCGTTCGCGGAAGAGCGCCGGCAGCTCCGGGCTCCGCACCCAGAGCAGCCAGGCGGTGGCGATCCCGAGGATCGAGATCAGGCCGCCGATCGCCAGGCCGCGCCACTCGGCGCCGACCGTGGGGTGGATCTCGCTGAGCGGCGAGTCGGCGAAGACGGGGTCGAGGAACTTGAACAGCACGTCGGTGACGCCGGGAACCTGGATCAGGCCGGCGAAGAGCGCCCCCGCACCGAGCACCGCCATCGCCACCGCCATCGGCGGCGACTGCTCGGCGATGTGGTGGTGGGCGCCGGGGAAGCCGACCTCGGTGTCCTCCTCCTCTTCGGTCGCCGGGTTGATCGGCGGCCCGTGGTAGAGCTCGCCGCTGTCGATCAGGTGCTGGGCCTCCTTGCAGGGCGTCCCCGGCAGCACCCGGAAGACGAGGCGGAAGGTGTAGATCGCGGTCAGGAAGGCGCCGACGTAGCCGCCGATCGCGATCCACTCGTACATCCCCCCCCGCGCCTCGGCGTAGGAGAGGATCGAGTCCTTGGAGAAGAAGCCCGAGGTGCCGGGGAAGGCGGCGAGGGCCAGCCCGCCGATCAGGAAGAGCACCGAGGTGAAGCGCATCGCCTTCCAGAAGCCGCTCATCCGGTCGATGTCCTGGCGGTTGGCCATCGCCGAGATGATCGAGCCCGCCGCCATGAAGAGCAGCGCCTTGAAGAACGCGTGGGTCATCAGGTGGAAGAGCCCGGCGCCGTAGGCGCCGATCGAGACGCCGACCACCATGTAGCCGATCTGGCTCATCGTCGAGTAGGCGATCGCCCGCTTCAGGTCGACCATCGCGATCGCGATCGTCCCCGCCACCAGCAGCGTCGCCAGGCCGACGAAGGCGGCGATGTCGGCGGCGGTGGGGGCGAGGACGAAGAGGGCGTGGGTGCGGGCGATCAGGTAGACGCCGGCGGTGACCATGGTCGCCGCGTGGATCAGCGAGGAGACCGGAGTCGGGCCCTCCATCGCGTCGGGCAGCCAGGTGTGGAGTGGCAGCTGTGCCGACTTGGCGAAGGCGCCGACGAGGAGGAGCAGGCAGATCGCCGTCACCGTCCACTCGTTGGTCTGGAAGACCTGCGGGGCCCTGTCGAAGACCTCGCCGTATTCGAAGCTGCCGAGTTCGCGGAAGATCAGCAGGGCGGCGAGGACGAGGCCGATGTCGCCGACGACGTTGATCACGAAGGCCTTCATCCCGGCCCTCGTCGCGGTCGTTCGCCGGTACCAGAAGCTGATCAGCGCGTAGGAGGCGAAGCCGACGAAGGCCCAGCCGACGATCAGCAGCACGAAGTTGCCGGCGAGGACCAGCAGCAGCATCGAGAAGACGAAGAAGTTGAGGTAGCTGAAGAAGCGGTGGTAGCCCTCGTCGGACTGCATGTAGCCGAGCGAGTAGAGGTGGATCATGGTCGAGACCCCGGTGACGACGAGGACCATGAAGACCGAGAGCGGGTCGACGAAGATTCCGAGCTTGATCTCGAGCCCGGCGGCGCTCGCGTAGTCCCAGAGCGAGGATGCGTGGTGGCGGGCCTCGGGGTCTTCGCCGAGCAGGGCGATCAGGGTCGCGATCCCGCAGACGAAGGCGAGCCCGATCGCCGCGGTGCCGATCACGCCGGCGGCACGGGCCGGGATCGCCCGGAAGCCGAGCCCGACCGCGATCGAGCCGAGCAGCGGGAAGAGCAGGACCAGCCAGGCCCAGGTTGTCGCGCTCACCCTCGGAGCTCCCGCAGCTCATCGACATCGAGCGGCAGCCGGCGGCGGAAGATCGCGACGATCAGGCCGAGGCCGACGACGACCTCGCAGGCGGCGACGACCATGACGACGATCGCGAAGACCTGGCCCTGCTGGTTGCCGACCATGCGGCTGAAGGCGACCAGCGCCAGGTTGCCGGCATTCAGCATCAGCTCGAGGCAGAGGAGAATCACGATCGGGCTGCGCCTGAGGAGGATCCCCACCGCGCCCACCGCGAACAGCAAGCTCGACAAGACCACGTACCACTCGATGCTCATGCGGAACCTCCGGCCTCTCCCGAATCCCGCCTGCCGGCGAGCACCACGGCGCCCACGGCGGCGAGCAGGAGCAGGATGGAGGAGGCCTCAAATGCGAGCAGGAACTTTTCCAGCAGCAGGTGGCCGATCGCGGCCGGGTCGCCGAAGCCGGCGCCGACGTCCGGCCCGTCCTCGCCGAGCGCGGTGAGCGACGAGCCGAGCACGGCGATCGAGAGCTCGACGAAGAGCGCCACCCCGAGCAGCGGCGCCAGCAGGCGCTGCAACGGGATCGGCTCCCACGCCGACTCCACGCCACCGCCGACGTAGGCGACCACGAAGACGTAGAGGACCATCACCGCGCCCGCGTAGACGACCACCTGGGCGGCGGCGACGAAGGCCGAGCTGAGCAGCAGGAAGAGGACCGCGAGCGAGAAGAGGTGGACGATCAGGCCGAGCACGCCGTAGAACGGGTTGCGCATCGCGATCACGCCGATCGCGCCTCCGAGGGCGCCGATCGCGGCCAGGAAGAAAAGGACCTCTTCCACGACTACCCTTTCTCCACGGGCGGATTGACCGCCCGTCGGGCAGGTCGTTGGATTGGGCGGCCCACCAAATTCGGACGACAGGAGGTCCCATGGACACCTACGTAATCCTGCGGCGGAGCGGTTGGCGGTCCGGGGCAGAGCTCGAGGAGGCCGCGGAGAGGTCTCGGCAGGTCGGAGACGAGCAGATGTCCGACGACATCCGCTGGATCCGCAGATACGTCCTCGAGGAGGGCGGCGGGTCGGTCGGCACCGTCTGCGTCTACCAGGCCACCAGCCCCGAGGCGATCAGAGAGCACGCCGAGCGGGCCGACCTGCCGGTGGACGAGATCATCCCGGTCGCCGACACGGTCCTGGTCCGACCCGATCCGGAGTAGCGCGCTCACTCACCCTCGCTTTTCAGCGGGGTGCGCTCGAGTGGCTCGGCGAGCAGCATCTCCTTGGTGAAGATCAGGTTCTCGCGGTCGTAGTCGGCCATCTCGTAGTCGTGGCCCATCGTGATCGCGTCGAAGGGGCAGGCGATCTCGCAGTAGCCGCAGAAGATGCAGCGCGAGAGGTTGATCTCGTAGACGGCCGCGTAGCGCTCGCCTGAGGAGACCCGCTCGCCGGGGATGTTCTCGGCTGCGACGACGCGGATGCAGTCGGCCGGGCAGGCAGCCGCGCAGAGCGAGCAGCCAACGCACTTCTCCAGGCCGGTGTCCTCGAAGCGGTGCAGTTTGTGGCGGCCCCGGAAGCGCGCGTAGACCGGCGTCTTCTCCTCGGGGTACTCGATCGTCATCGGCCCCTCGATCAGCCGCGCCATCGTCGTCTTCAGGCCGCGCAGGGTCTCGCCGAAGGCCCGGTAGGCGCCGCCTGCCCCGCCCGGGTCCGGCCCCCTCTGGACCTCGACCACGTCCTGGTCCTCCAGATACGCGAATTCAGCCACGGTGCCTCCGGTCGACACCCGTCATCCCCGGACGCGGAAGCGAGGGCGCGAGATCACCGGTGGTGGCGAGCGCGCCCGAGCGAGAGCGGAGGAGATGGCGGAATTGATTCACGTCACCACCACCAGGACCGCGGTGACCAGGACGTTGAGGGTGGCGAGCGGCAGCAGCACCTTCCAGCCGAGGCTCATCAGCTGGTCGTAGCGCAGCCGCGGCAGTGTCGCTCGCACCCAGATGAAGACGAAGACCAGGCAAAAGATCTTGAGCAGCATCCAGATCGGGTCGAGGAAGCTCGGCCCGGGGCCCATCCAGCCGCCGAGGAACATCGCCGCGGCGACGCCGGCGACGACGATGATCTCCAGGTACTCGACCATCAGGAAGCTGCCGAAGCGCATCCCCCCGTACTCGGTCATGAAGCCCTGCACGAGTTCGGCGTCGGCCTCGGGCATGTCGAACGGCGTCCGGTTGGTCTCGGCGAAGCCGGCGAGCATGAAGATCAGGAAGCCGACGAACTGCGGGACGACGAACCAGATCGTCCCCTGCTGGTGGACGATGTCGACCAGCGAGAGCGAGCCGCCGAGCATGATCACGCCGAGCAGCGCCAGCCCCATCGAGACCTCGTAGGAGATCAGCTGGGCGGCGCTCCGCATCGCGCCCAGCAGGCTGTATTTGGAGCCCGAGGACCAGCCGCCGAGCAGCAGCCCGTAGAAGCCGATCGAGCCGATCGCGAAGAAGTAGAGGATGCCGATCGGGACGTCGATCCCGTAGAGGCCGACGCCGTCCTGGACGTCGCCCCAGGGGATGATCGCCAGCGCCATGACACCCGCGAGCACCGGCAGCAACGGCCCGAGCACGTAGAGCATCGGGATCGCGTTTTCTGGCCGGAAGCCCTGCTTGCTGATCAGTTTGAAGAGGTCGGCGAGCGGCTGCAGAAGGCCGAACGGGCCGACCCGGTTGGGCCCGTAGCGGTGCTGGAAGCGGCCGATCAGCTTGCGCTCGACGACCGTCATCACCGGCACGATCCCGAAGATCACCGCGAAGATCACGATCGACTTGAGGACCATGATCCAGGTCGCTTCGACGAACTGCGTGTCGGCGATCGGGATCACCCGCCGACCTTCTCGATCGTCACGTCCACCGGCCCGCCGTTGAGCAGAGCGTTCGCGTTTCCGTCCCTCGTCCCCTCGATCAGGAAGCAGGTCCCCTCGGCGATCCGCTCCTTGACGTCGACGGCGGCCTCGACGCTCGTCCCGTTCTGTGCGACCCGCACTCTGTCTCCGATGCCCAGGCCGAGTCGCTCGGCGTCTTTCACCGAGATCTCCACCCGCTGCCGCGGAGCCAGGAACCTGAGCGGCGGATTCAGCTCGGTGATGCTCCCGACCCATAGGTCTCTGTACGTCCCGAGCTTGAATAAGCCGTTCGAGGTGGGGGAGCCGGATGGCCCCGACTCGCCGGAAGACTGTGCTTTCGCCGAGGCGGGGTCATCCGGCTTGACGGCCCCGTTCGACTCGTCCACGGTGGGTCGTAGAGATGCCGCGGGGCGGTCCTGCCAACGGATTCCCCGGCCGCCGATCTCGGCGTCCGTGAGGCCGGAGTAGATCGGGGCGGCGTCGCAGAGCGCGGCGAAGGCCGAGGGCTGGGAGTCGATCCCGGTGTCGTGGCCGAGGGCCAGCGCCAGCTCCGCGAGCACGCCCCAGTTCGGGCGGATGTCGCCCGGCCGCCCGGCGGAGGGGCGCACACGCTGCAGGCGGCCGTCGGGATGGGTGACGGTGCCGTCTTTCTCGGCGTGGGTCTCGAGCGGGAAGACGACGTCGGCCATCGCGGTCGTGGCGCTCTCGAAGGTGGAGAAGACGACGAGGTGGTCGGCGGCGGCGAGCGCCCCCCTCCAGGCGTCCGTGTCGGGGAAGTCGCGCAGCGGGTCGACCCCGAAGAGGACCAGCGATGTGATCTCGCCCGACTCGAGCCCGGCGCGGATCCCCTCGGTGCCCATGCCGGCCGCCGTCTCCCTCAGGCCCGGGCCCGCGTCGGGCAGGCAGCCGACCTCGCGCAGGCCGCGGGCGTTGGCCAGCATCGGGACTTCGAGCAGGCCGGTGCCCTCGTTCTCGCCGATCCCGAGCGTCTCGGCCAACTCCAGCAGCGCCTCGACCCCACCTTGCTCACGAGCAACCCGCTCGCCCCAGACGATCACGACGTTCTCGGCGCCTTTCAGCGTGTCGGCGATCGCCGTCGGTTCCTCCTCCGAACACTCTGCGCCGGAGGCGCGTTCGGAGGGGGTTTCGGCGGCGATCGTTGCCTCGACGAGCCGCGACAGGAAATCGGTTGCGTCGCCCGGGGCGTAGCGAACGGCGGCCTCGGCGCCGCCGTCGAGCGTCGTCGGCCGCTCCGTCGCCAGGGCGAGGCGGGCGCCGTTGCGGCGCATCGCCTTGCGCACCCGCAGGTCGAGGATCGGCGACTCGTGCAGGAGGTCGGTGCCGAGGACGAGGATCGCGTCGGCCTCGTCGATGTCGCGAACCTTCGCGGTCAGCTCCGGCTGGGCGAGCCGCACCAGCGCCTCGCGCCCCGGCCCCGCCGAGGCCCGCGAGTCGACGTGCGGGGAGTCGAGCGCCTCGCGCACGATCCGCTGGACCAGGTACCCCTCCTCGTTGGAGGCGTCGCCGACGATCGCCGCGACCTTGCCCGGCGCATCCGAGTTTCTCCCCTCTCCCGTGTGGTCGATCTCGGATGCGCGCCGCAGGCCCGCGGCGGCGGTCTCGATCGCCTCCTCCCAGCTCGCCGGCCCTCCGCGCCTGCGCGGCGCGCTCACCCGCTCCTCGGACGAGAACATCTCGAAGCCGTAGCGGCCGCGGTCGCAGAGCCAGCCGTCGTCGACGTCGGGGTTGTCGCGCGAGACGACCCGCTTGACCTGCTCGTCGCGAACGGTGAAGCCGACGTTGCACTGGCTCGGGCAGAGCGTGCAGACCGAGCCGGCCTGCTCGATGTCCCAGGGGCGCGCCCGGAAGCGGTAGGTGTAGCTGGTCAGCGCGCCGACCGGGCAGAGGTCGGTGATGTTGCCGTGAAAGGGGGCGATGTAGGGGCGGTCGTCGAAGGTGCCGACGAAGGTGCGGTCGCCGCGCTCGAGCAGCTGCAGCTGCTCGTCCTCGGCGACCTCCTGGCTGAAGCGCACGCAGCGGTAGCAGAGGATGCAGCGCTCGCGGTCGATCGCGACCAGCGGCGAGAGCTCGATCGGCTTCTCGAAGTGGCGCTTGTCGTCGATCATCCGGCTCTTGCCGGGGCCCCATCCCATCGAGATGTCCTGCAGCGGGCACTCGCCGCCTTTGTCGCAAACCGGACAGTCGAGTGGGTGGTTGACGAGCAGGAACTCGACCACCGCGCTCTGCGCCTCCTTCACCTGCTCGGTCCTCGTGTGGACGACCATCCCGTCGCGGACCGGGGTCGAGCAGGAGGTCTGCAGTTTCGGGATCCCCTCGACCTCGACCAGGCACATCCGGCAGGCGCCGACCGGGTCGCCCAGCTTCGGCTCGTAGCAGAAGACCGGGATCTCGACGTCGCCCCGCTTGGCGGCGTCGTGGAGCATCTCGCCCTCGGTCGCATTCACCTCGCGCCCGTCGATGATCAGGCTCACCTCACCCATTCCGCCATGTCCTCCGCTCTCGCGAGCTCGCGGCTCGTCATCACCGGAAGCCTCGCGAGCTCGCTTCCGCGTCCGGGCATGGCGAGTGATCCCTGGTAGGTCACTGCGACCACCGCCGCGTGGGGCTCGACGGGGGCGGCCGCGATTGTTTCCTCGAACTCGTCGCGGAACTTGCGCACCATCGCGCCGACCGGCATCGCCATCGAGTCGCCGAGCACGCAGAGGCAGTGGCCGATGATGTTCTCCTGCACCGAGGCGACGATGTCGAGGTCCATCGGCGTCGCCTCGCCGCGCACCACCCGCTCCAGCATCTTCACCGTCCAGTTCGTCCCCTCGCGGCAGGGGGTGCACTTGCCGCAGGACTCGTGGTGGTAGAAGCGCGCCGTGCGCAGCGCCATGTGCGGGATCGAGACGCTGTCGTCGGCGACGATCACCGAGCCGGAGCCGAGCATCGAGCCTGCCTCCGCCATCGCCTCGAAGCTGTAGGGGAGGTCCATCCCCTCCTCGGCGGTGAGCACGGGGGAGGAGGAGCCACCGGGGTAGAAGGCCTTCACCTCGCGCCCCTCGAGGGGGCCGCCGGCCAGGTCCTCGATCAGCTCGCGGGTCGGGATCCCGAGCTCGACCTCATAGTTGCCGGGACGCCGCACGCAGCCGGAGACGGAGACGACCTTGGTCCCCGGCGACTGCTCGGTGCCGTAGCCCTTGAACCAGTCGGCGCCGTGGGCGACGATCCGCGGCACGTTGGAGAGGGTCTCGACGTTGTTGATCAGGGTCGGCCCGCCGTAGAGGCCCTGGACGGCCGGGAACGGGGGCTTCAGCCGCGGGTTGCCGCGCTTGCCCTCCAGCGCGTCGAGCAGCGCCGTCTCCTCACCGCAGATGTAGGCCCCGGCGCCGCGGTGGACGACCAGCTCGAGGTCGCGGCGCGAGCCGAGGATGTTCTCGCCCAAATAGCCCGCCTCGTAGGCTTCCGCGACCGCGGCGTCGAGCACGTCGGCCTGCGCGTCGTACTCGCCGCGGATGAAGATGAAAGCGTGGCCGGCCTCGGCGGCGACCGCCGCGATCGCGATCCCCTCGATCAGCTGGTGTGGGTTGCGCTGCATCAGCTCGCGGTCCTTGAAGGCGCCCGGCTCGGACTCGTCGGCGTTGCAGCAGAGGTACTTGTCCATGTCGCCGCGCGGCAGGAAGGAGGCCTTTTTGCCCATCGAGAAACCGGCCCCGCCGCGGCCACGCAGGCCGGAGGCTTCGAGCTCGGAGAGGATCTCGCCGACCTCCATCTCCCTGTAGGCCCTCTCCATCGTCGCGTAGCCGCCGTATCCCCTGTAGCCCTCCAGGGTGCGCAGCTCGGGGTCATCGGCGTGCTCGAGCAGGATTCGCGTCTCGGCCATCAGCGATCACCCGCAAGCGGTCGCCTGGCCAGCGCCCTCTCGGGCAGCACCTCGCCGTCGCCCAGCAGCTGCTCGATCGCCGTCGCCGCCTCGGCCGTCTCGAGCGGGCCGAAGTAGCGCTCGTCGATCGAGGCCATCGGCGCGATGTCGCAGGCCCCGAGGCACTCGAAGCCGGTCACCAGAACCTCCTCCTCCTTGCCCTCGGCGGCGGCGCGGAAGGCGTCGAGCAGCTCGTCGCCGCCCCGCATCCAGCAGCTGATGTTGGTGCAGACGGCCACCTTGTGGCTGCCCACCGGCTCGGTGTGCAGGAGGTCGTAGAAGCTCGCCACCGACTCCAGATAGGCGGGCGTCACCCGCATCACCGCCGCGGCCTGGCGGATCCCCTCCGGCGTGCACCAGCCGTAGCGCCGCTGCACCGCCCACAGCGCCGGAATCGAGGCGGAGCGGCGGTCGGGGTAGCGGCCCATCAGCTCCTCGATCAGCTCGCGCAGCTCCGCCGGGCAGTCGACCTCGTGCAGCTCCGGGATCCCCTCCGGGGAGCGGTCGGGGACGCGCCCCGTCGTCAGCGCCTCGTCGACCGGGAGGTTCGTCCGCGCCGTTCGGCGCTCACCGGTCGACCCCGCCGAGGATCGGGTCGAGCATGCCGAGGCTGGCGATCATGTCGGCGATGTAGCTGTCGGCCGCCATGTCCCGGAAGGCCTGCAGGTTGACGAAGGACGGGTCCCGCAGGTGGACCCGGGCCGGCTTCGCCGAGCCGTCGGCGAGGACGAAGCAGCCGAGCTCGCCGCGCGGGCTCTCGATCGCGTAGTAGACCTCGCCGGGCGCCACCCGGTAGCCCTCGGTGACCAGCTTGAAATGGTGGATCAACGACTCCATCGAGGTCGAGAGCTCCGAGCGCGGCGGCAGCACGTACTTGCGGTCGTCGGCGATGAACGGCCCCTCGGGGAGGGCGTCGAGGGCCTGCCCGATGATCCGCGTCGACTCGATCATCTCGGCCACGCGCACCCGGTAGCGGTCGTAGTTGTCGCCGACCGTGCCGACCGGGACCTTGAAGTCCATCTCCGGGTAGGCGAGGTAGTCGAAGGCCTTGCGCAGGTCCCAGGGCTCGCCGGCGGCGCGCAGCAGCGGCCCGGTCACGCCCAGCTCGAGCAGTCTCTCGCGGGGAACGATGCCGACGCCCTTGGTCCGCGAGAGGAAGACCTCGTTGCGGTCGAGCAGCGCTTCGTACTGGCCGACGCGGATCGGCATGTCGTGGACGAAGGAGCGCAGCTTCTCCTCGAAGCCGCGCGGGATGTCCTCGATCACCCCGCCGACCTGGAAGTAGCGGGTGTGCATCCGCTGCCCCGTCGCCATCTCGAAGAGGTCGAGGATGCGGTCGCGCTCGCGGAAGCAGTACCAGAGCATCGAGACCGCGCCCAGGTCGAGCGCCGTCGTTCCCAGCCAGACCAGGTGCGAGTGGATCCGGTTGAGCTCGAGGAAGATCGTCCGCAGGTACTTCGCGCGGGGTGGGATCTCGAGCCCGACGAGGCGCTCGACCGCGCCGCAGAAGGCCTCCATCTGGAAGAAGTAGGAGACGTAGTCCATGCGCTCGACGAAGGGGATGACCTTCCAGTAGCTCTTGTCCTCGCAGGACTTTTCGATCCCGGTGTGGACGTAGCCGATCACCGGCCTCAGGTCCCTGACCACCTCGCCTTCCAGATCCACCACCAGCCGCAGCACCCCATGCGTCGCCGGGTGGTGCGGGCCGATGTTCACGGTCATCACCTCCGTCTCATATTCCGCGGCGTCCTCTGCTCCCGCTCGCGCGCGCTCGTCACCACCGGCGATCTCTCGCGCTCGCTCCCGCGTCCGGGCGCCGCGGCGGTTGGCCCGGCCCACGTCATCGGCCCCCGCGCGATCCGCGTCAGGACCCGCGGCCGAAGCGCTCGTGTCGGATGGGGGGCGGCTAGCCATAGCGCCGCTCGTTGTAGGTGAAGGTGACCGGCTCGCCGCCGACCGGGAAGTCGCGCCGCTGGGGCCAGCCGACGTAGTCCTCCGGCATCAGGATCCGGGTCAGGTCCGGGTGCCCCCTGAAGACGATCCCGAAGAAGTCGAAGGCCTCGCGCTCCTGGAACTCCGCCGTCGGGAACAGCTCCACGCATGAAGCTATTTCGGGGAGCTGCTCGCCCGCGGGTGGCGCCGTAGGGGGTACCGCCCCCGAGGAAGCTTTAGCTACCGCAGGGGGTGGTGGGTCCCCTGCGGCGACAGGACCCGCGGGGGAGCCTGCCGGATCGCTCAGCATCGCTTTTACGCGCAGGCGCTCAACCCTGTTCCGATTCAGCAGCTCGTAGTGCACTCCGAAGCGGGGGGAGGCCGGGAGGTAATCAGCTGCATGCAGGCTGGAGAGGAAGCGGTATTCGTGGCCGGCGGCGTCGCGCAGCCAGGCGAGCACGGCGAGGACCTGCGCGGGGTCGACGACGAGAGCCGGCTGGTCGCGGTCGAAGCTCGTGTCCAGGACCGCCCCGGGGTGGTCCTGCTCGATCTCCCCCCGGATCAACTCCAAGCCGGGGGCGTCAGGCACGGATCAGCTCCCTGGCCGCCTCGTATGCCTCGGCCGCCTCGGGGCTGGGCGCGCTGCGCGGGCCGCCCCGCGCCCACTCCTCCGTGCCGGAGGCGTCGTAGCGCGCCCGCCAGCCCTGGTCCGGGTTGCCCATGATCTTGCGCTGCAGCTTGGTGAAGCCGTAGAGGACCGCCTCCGGCCGCGGCGGGCAGCCGGGGATGTGGAGGTCGATCGGCATGAACTTGTCGGCCCCCTGGACCACCGCGTAGTTGGAGAACATGCCGCCGCTCGAGGAGCAGGCGCCCATCGAGATCGCCCATTTCGGCTCCAGCATCTGGTCGTAGAGGCGGCGGACGACCGGCGCCATCTTGATCGAGACCCGGCCCGAGAGGATGATCAGGTCGGCCTGGCGGGGCGAGGCGCGCAGCGCCTCGGCGCCGAAGCGGGCGAGGTCGTAGCGGGGGCTGCCGACCAGCGCGATCGGCGCCTCGATCGCGCAGCAGGCGAGCCCGAAGGTGAGCGGGAAGCAGGAGTTTGCCCGTCCCCAGTTGAGCAGCTTGTCGAAGGTCGTCAGGACGACCTTCTCCTCGACATGGCGTTCCAGCTCCTCGCCCTCGAGGTCGCCGCGCAGCATCTCGCGGGCGCGCAGCTGGCGCGCCCGCATCGTCTGTCGTTCTACCTCCAATTCAGCGCCCCCTTGCGCCACACGTAGACGAAGGCGACCATCAGCAGGACGACGAAGGTGACCAGCTCGCCGAGCACGAAGAGGCTGTCGGCGCCCTTGATGATTACGCCGACGGGGTAGAGGAAGACCACCTCGATGTCAAAGAGGATGAAGAGCATCGCGACCAGGTAAAAGCTCACGCCGAAGCGCATGTTGTGGACGGGGGAGACCGGGATCCCGGACTCATACGGATCCCCCTGGCGTTTCTCGGCCGAGGTCGCGCCTCGCGAGCGGCGCGGCCCGATCACGTGGTTGAGCATCACCAGGGCTCCTCCCACGGCGAGGCCGAGGAAGGCGAAGACGAGAATCGGCAGGTAGGACTTCAGCACTGGTGAGACCCGTTATACACCCACCTTGTGACAACTTGCTACATAGTGATTTTCCGCATCAGGATGCGGAATCCCGACCCTTCTAGGAGGAAATAGGGTGGCCTCGGTGCACCTCGTCGTCGGTTGCGCGCTGATCCTTCTCAACGGGGCGGCGTTCGCGGTCGGCGGCACCTCCTGGATCCGCGACCGCGCCTCGGTTCCCTTCTGGTACCTGCTGCGCGCCGCCCAGGGAGCCGTCTTCCTTCAGGCGCTCCTCGGCGGCCTGCTCGTCTTCACCGGCCACGAGCCCGACGAGGAGATCCACTACCTGTACGGCATCCTGCCGCTGGTCGTCTCCTTTCTCGCCGAGGGCGCCCGCACCGGCGCCGCCGAGCGCGAGCTGCGCGACATCGACATCGAGGCGCTGCCCCCCGAGGCGCAGCAGAACGTCGCCCTTGCGATCGTGCGCCGCGAGATGGGCATCATGGCCGTCAGCTGCGGCGTGATCCTCTTCCTCGGGCTGCGCGCCGCCGGCACCGGCGGCGCCTTCTAGCCGGCGATCCGGAGGTCTTGTCGAGTTTTGCCGAGTTGACTAGGCCATGGGGTAGTCAACTCAGCAGAACGTTCTTCGTCAGTCGCCGAGGCGGCCGCGGTCGCGGGCGATCTGGATCGCGGCGATCAGCCCGAAGAGCGTCCCGGTCGCCAGGTGGAACCAGCCGTCGGCCTGGTTGTTGGGGAAGGTGAAGACGTAGGCGGGCTGCTGGTCGAACATCGCCCAGATCCCGGTCGCCCAGAGGGCGATGGCGACGTAGATCGAGTAGTAGACGGCCCATTTCGGCCGGGTCGCGAAGTAGTAGCCGGGCAGGAAGAGGAGGAAGCCGGAGAGCGCGTGGACGCCGTTGAAGTCGACGCCGAGCACCCGCTCGGTGATCGCGTCGTCGCCGAAGTCGATGCTCGGCTCGGCGATCAGGCCCGCCAGCGCCCAGACCAGCTGCAGCGAGACGACGACGACGACCGCCCACTGGGCGAAGGTCCATTGTCCCTGTCGCGGTGCGGTCGCCGCCTCCATCGAGGCCGGACCCTACCGGGCGGTCGGGGCATGGCTCAGTCCGAGATGCGGAAGACGGGGTGGTCGGGCGCGATGCGCAGCAGCTCCTCGTCGGAGGCGTCCGGCCCGACCCCGCCGAAGAAGGCGCCGACCTCCCACTTCCACTTCTCCAGGTAGGCGCGCAGAACCGGCGCCTTCTCGGAATCGGGGACCTCGACGGCTCCGAACTCCTCCGCCCGGCGGCCGCGGACCAGCCGCCCGCCACCCGCGACCCGCATGTTCCGCACCCACTGGGCGTTGCCGCGCGGCGCGACCAGGTAGCGGCCGCCACCGAGCTCCAGCGGGTTGACCGGCGTCCTCCGCCACTCGCCGCTCTTGCGGCCCCTCACCTCCAGGACCCTCGATCCGGCCAGCGGGAGCCCGAGCCGGGTCAGGGCGGCGACGATCCGGTTGAAGACGTTCCGCGTGAACCAGCCGGGCTCCTGGAAGTGAGGCTCCATCAGCGAGTCTTATATCGCCGGCCCGCCCCGATGGGCAACGCCGGGCGTCAGCCCAGCGGCCTGTAGACGCCTTCGTGGAAGACGAGCGGGGTGCCCTCGGCGGTCTCCAGCTCGTCGACCTCGCCGGTGACGATCACGTGGTCGCCGCCGGCGATCACGTCGCGCAGCTCGCACGAGGCGAAGACGAGGGCACCGTCGACGGCGGGCACGCCGTCGCGCTCGCTCCAGGGCACGCCCTCCCACTTCTCGGCGACCGGCGCCTTGGTCGCGAAGGCCCGGGCGATCTCCTCCTGGCCGTCGTGCAGGACGCTGACGCCGAACCGGTTCGCCGCCTGCACCGCCAGCAGGGTGCGTGAGCCGCGGTCGAGGCAGGCGAGCATCAGCATCGGCTCGATCGAGAGCGAGCAGACCGCATTCGCGGTCGCCCCGGCGGGGCCGTGCGGGCCCCGGGGCGGCGACCACGGTGACTCCGGTGGGCAGCAATCCCATCGCCGCGCGGAAGGCCGCCGGGTCGGGAGCGCTCATGCGCGGGTGGCTCGGGAGTCGAGCATCGAGTCCAGACAATATGATGCGCGCCGCGTGCGACCGGCCCTAGTCACAGCTCTCGCGGCTGCCGCGGCCTTCGGGCTTCTCGCCTGCGGCTTCGGCAAGGAGGACATCTCCGTCTCCAAGGACGACCCCGAGTACAACGGGGCCGTCCTCTTCGCCACCCATTGCTCGGGTTGCCACACGATGGCCGCGGCCGGCACCCAGGGAACCGGCAATCGGGGCGTGAGGACGCAGGGTCCGAACCTCGACCAGCGAACCGAGACATTCGACGATGCTCTTTTCGCGATCCAGAACGGCGGCTTCTCCGGGGCGATCATGCCCCAGAACATCGTCGTTGGCGACGAGGCCGACGCGGTCGCGCGCTTCGTCGCCGAATACGCGGGCAGCGAAGCCGACGAATCGGCGCGCCCCGAAAACGAATCTCCCTGAGCGGGGGGCGGGATGCTTGACCTGAGGCTGATCCGCTCCGACCCCGAGCGGGTCAAGCGGGCGCTGGCCCGCCGCGGCGCAGCCGACCGCGTCGACGAGCTGCTCGCCCTGGACGCCCGCCGCCGCGAGCTTCTGCCGCGGATCGAGAGCGCGCAGTCGGAGCGCAAGGCGCTCTCCAAGCAGGTCGGCGAGGCGAAGAAGAAGGGCGAGGAGGCGGAGGACCTGGTCGCCGAGGTCCAGGGCCTGAAGGAGACGATCGAGGCCGGCAGGGCGGAGCTGGAGAAGGTCGAGGCGGACCTCGACCTGGTCGCGACCGCGCTTCCGAACCTGCCCGACCCCGACGCCCCCGACGGCATGACCGAGGAGGACGCGGTGACCCTGCGCGAGGTGGGCGAGCCGCCGAGCTTCGACTTCGACCCCCGCGACCACCTCGAGATCGGCACCGAGCTCGGCCTGATCGAGATCGAGGCGGCGGCGCGGATCTCCGGCTCGCGCTTCGCCTACCTGATGGGCGACCTGGTCCTGCTCGAGCTGGCCCTGGTCCGCTTCGCGATCGAGCTGATCCGCGGCGAGGGCCACGAGCCGGTGGTGCCGCCGGTGCTGGTCCGCGAGGAGGCGCTGGTCGGGACCGGCTTCCTGCCCGGCGACCGCGACCAGATCTACGAGGTCCCCAGGGACGAGCTCTTCCTGGTCGGCACCTCGGAGGTGCCGCTGGCGGGCCTGCACGCCGACCAGATCCTCGACGCCGGCGACCTGCCGCTGCGCTACGCGGGGCTGTCGACCTGCTTCCGCCGCGAGGCGGGCGCCGCCGGGCGCGACACGCGCGGCATCTTCCGCGTCCACCAGTTCGACAAGGTCGAGATGTTCTCGTTCGTCGAGCCCTCGCAGTCTCCCGCCGAGCACGAGCGCCTGCTGGCGATCGAGGAGCGGATCCTGACCGAGCTCGAGATCCCCTACCGGGTGGTCTCCGTCGCCGCCGGCGACCTCGGTGCGCCGGCGGCCAAGAAGTACGACTGCGAGGCCTGGATCCCGAGCCAGGAGCGCTACCGCGAGCTGACCTCCTGCTCGAACACGACCGACTACCAGGCGCGACGCCTCGGCTGCCGGTATCGGGCGGCGGAGGGCGAGCCCCCGCAGCCGGTCCACACGCTGAACGGGACCGCCGTCGCCGTCGGCCGGACCATGATCGCGCTGATCGAGAACCGGCAGGAGCGGGACGGCGGATTCACGCTACCCAATATTTTGCATTCCTATGGGGCTCCTGAGAAGATCGGCGCCGATTAATTATGGGTACCGGCGTGCGCGACGCAAAAAGGGTGGTTCTCTGCGACGACCATGAGATCGTCCGCGAGGCGATCAAGGCGCGGATGGCGAACTCGAACGTCCTCGACATCGTCGGCGAGGCCGGCGACGGCCGCGACGTCGTCGACGTGGTCAAGGAGCTCGAGCCCGACGTGCTGATCATCGACGTCGAGCTGCCCAAACGCGACGGCATCGAGGCGACCAAGGAAGTGCTCAAGGTCCGCCCGAGGACCAAGGTCATCATCTTCACCGCGCACGCCCAGCCGGACCTGCTCGCACTCGCGCTGCGCGCCGGTGCGTCCGGCTACGTGCTCAAGTCGGCCCCGCCGAGGACATCGCCCGCGCCGTGAAGGCGGTCACAGGCGGCGGCACCTTCCTCGGCGGCGACTTCGCCGGCGGCAAGCCATCCGAGGTCGAGAAGCTGCTCGACCTCTCGCCCCGCGAGCGCCAGATCCTCGAGCTACTCGCCGAGGGGTTGCGGGTCAAAGAGATCGCCGAGCGACTGCAGCTCAGCCCGGCGACCGTCCACACCCACGTCCGCAACGCGATCGCCAAGCTCGAGGTCGACACCCGCACCGAGGCGGTCGCCCTGGCCGTGCGCTTCAGCTACCTCGGCGCCGGCGGCGGCGTCTAGCCCTCCTCGCCGGACCTCTCCAGGGTCAGGGCACAGCCGTTGATGCAGAAGCGCCGGCCGCCGTGCTCGGCCGGCCCGTCGTCGAAGACGTGGCCGAGATGGGCGTCGCAGTTCTTGCAGACGACCTCGGTGCGGCGCATGAGGAGGCTGTTGTCCGGCCGCAGCTCGACGTGCTCGAGGTGGGCCGGCTCGGTGAAGCTCGGCCAGCCGGTGCCCGAGTCGAACTTGGTGTCCGAGGAGAAGAGCTCGACATTGCAACACACGCAGCGGTACTTGCCCTCGGCCTTTTCGTCCACGTAGGGCCCGGTGAAGGCGCGCTCCGTGCCCGCATTGCGGGTCACCTCGTACTGCTCCGGCGAGAGATGCTCCCGCCACTCCCGCTCTGTTTTTTCCACCTTCGGCATACATCCAAGCGTACGCGGTCCGTCCAGCCTGCCGGCGCCGTCCGCGCATCCGAGAACGCCCCCACCCCGGTGTGGTCAAAATCGGATGCGCTCGGTGCCGCCTAGGATGCGCGCGTGCCCGACGCCTTCTACGTGCCCGACGGGGACCGCCTGCGCGCCACCGAGCTGACCCGAGGCCCCTGGGACCCTGGCTCCCAGCACGCCGGGCCGCCCTCGGCGTTGATCGGGCGCCAGATCGAGCGGCTGGAGGACGCGGCCGACTTCCAGGTCGGGCGGGTCACGTTCGAGATCCTGCGGCCGGTGCCGATCGGACCGGTCGAGGTCGAGGCGAGGGTCGTCCGTCCCGGCCGCCGCGTGCAGCTGATCGAGGCCACCCTCGGCGACGGCGAGCAGGTCCTGATGCGGGCCAACGCGTGGCGGATCCGCACCGACTCGCTCGAGCTGCCGGCGGAGGCGATCGACCTCGGCGAGCCGCCTCGGCCCCCCGAGGAGGGCCGCGAGTCGCCCTTCCTTCCGACCGGGCAGGAGGTCGGCTACCACACGGCGATGGAGTGGCGGTCGCTCGACGGTGGCTTCCGGGAGCCGGGCCCGGCGAAGGTCTGGATGCGCCAGCGCGTGCCCCTGGTTGCGGGCGAGCAGGCCTCGCCGCTGCAGCGCACGCTGGTCATCGCCGACGTCGGCAACGGGATCAGCGCCGTGCTCGACTGGCGCCGCTACCTCTTCATCAACGTCGATCTGACCGTCAACCTCGAGCGCATGCCCGCGGGCGAGTGGATCTGCGTCGACGCGGTCACCCGCCCGCGGCCGACCGGGGTCGGCAGCGCCGAGTCCGAGCTCTCCGATCGCGACGGCCGCATCGGCCGCGCTATCCAGACGTTGCTCTTCGCAGAGCGCTGAGCCCGCGACTGGAGATCGCCAGGGCGATCGTCGTCGCTGCGGCCAGCGCGATCGCGGCCGAGAGCAGGAAGGCGCCCTGGTAGTCGGTGAGCGCCGCGGCGATCCCGGCCAGGGGGGCGCCGATCCCGACCCCGGCGTCGAAGAAGGCCGTGAAGGTGCCGAGCGCCGCCCCGCGCCGGGTCTCGGGCACGCGCCCGACCACGATCAGCGAGAGCGACGGGTAGAGCAGCGAGAAGGCCGCGCCCATCGCCAGCGAGCCGGCGATCGCCACCGAGAGGCTGTGGGCGAGGCCGATCGTGGCCAGGCCGGCGGCCTCGACCACGGCGGCCACGGTCGCCACCCGCGCCGGCCCGACCCGGTCGGGCAGGTCTCCCGCGAAGAGCCTGGTGAGGACGACCATCGTCGCGAAGGCCCCGAAGGCGGTCGCGCCGTGGCCGACGCCGCGAGCGTCGAGGTGGAGGACGACGAAGGCCGCGACGCAGGCGTAGCCGATCGACGCCATCGCGAGCGCGGTGCCCGGCCGCACCGCCTCGCGGGCGATCAGCGGGTGGTGCTCGTGCTCGACGATCGGCGCCGGTCGGTAGGGATCGTGGATGCGGGCGGCGATCCCGGCGCCGACCAGCGGCACCAGGGCCGCGAAGACCCAGACCAGGGTGTAGCCGGAGACGTTGAGCAGCAGCTCGCCGACGAGCGGGCCGATGCTGAGGGCGCTCCAGACCGCGAGGCCGTAGAGGCCGATCACGCGGCCGCGGCGGTGGGGCGGCGCCAGGTCGACGATCCAGGCCGAGCCGGCGGTGAAGACGGTTCCCTCGCCGGCGCCGAGCACGAGGCGGGCGACGATCAGGCCGGAGACGCCGAGCGGCAGCAGGTAGAGGAAGCCGGAGAGGGCGACCAGCAGCGAGCCGGCCAGCACGGCCGGCCGGCGGCCGCGCCGGTCGGCGAAGCGACCGGCGACCGGGCGCAGCAGCAGCCCCGTCACCGCGTAGGAGCCGATCACGATGCCGACCGCGATATTGCCCCCGTCGAGCGGCCCGTGCACGTAGCGGGGCAGGACGGGCAGGACGGCGCCGACCGCGAGCAGGCCGCAGAAGGTGACCGCGAAGATCCCGGCGAAGGCGATGCCGGGCCGGAAGGCGGCGGGCTCCGCGACCCTCATCGCAGGAGCGCCGCGAGGTCGTCGACGACGTGGTCGGCAGGTGGGTCGGCCGCCGCCGCCTCCTCGCGGGTGGCGGCGCCGCTGAGCACGAGAATCGTCGCCAGGCCCGCGCGCCGCCCGCCCTCGATGTCGGAGGCGATCCGGTCGCCGACCATCGCAACCCGGGCCGCCCCGCCGAGCCGCTCGCGGGCCAGCTCGAAGAGGTGGCGCTCGGGCTTTCCGCCGATCTCCGCCGTGGCTCCGGTGGCGGTCTCGACCGCGGCCAGGACCGAGCCCGTCCCGGGCCAGGGCCCACCCGGCATCGGCAGGGTCGGGTCGCGGCTGGTCGCAAACAGCGCCGCGCCCCGCTGCAGGGCGAGCGTCGCCGTGAGCAGCTCGTCGTAGTCGAAGCCGCGGTGGCCGGAGACGAGGACCGCGTCGGCGTCGCGCCCGGCCTCGCCGTCGAGTGGGCGCAGACCCGCGGCCGCGACCGTCTCGTGGAAGGCATCGGCGCCGATCACGAAGGCCCCGGCCTCGGCGCCCGCACGCTCGGCCGCCAGGCTCGCGGTGACCATCCCGGCCGTGACGACCTGCTCCTCCGCGGCCGGCACCCCGGCCGCCCGCAGCCACTCGGCGTAGGTCGAGGCGGGCCGGCCCGGGTTGTTGGTGACGAAGACGATCGGCTTGCCGGCCTCGATCAGCTCGGTGAGCGCCGCGGCCGAGCCCGGGACCGGGTCCCTGCCGATCCAGACGACCCCGTCGAGGTCGACCAGGAGCCCGTCGAAATCGTCTGCCAGCGCCATCGGGGCAGGCTAGTACGGTGAATCCGTGAGCGACTCGCACGGTCAGTGAGCGACTCCGACCGGCAGGTCGTAGTCGCCGACGGCGTAAGCCGGCGCTACGGCGAAGGGGAGGCGGCGGTCGACGCCCTGGTCGGGGTCAGCACCGGCTTCGACCGCGGCCGCTTCACGGCGATCATGGGCCCCTCGGGCTCGGGCAAGTCGACCCTGTTGCACATACTCGCGGGGCTGGATCGCCCTAGCTCGGGAACGGTCGAGCTCGACGGCGAGGAGATCACCGGGCTCGACGATCGCGATCTGACCAAGCTGCGCCGCGACAAGCTCGGCTTCGTCTTCCAGTTCTTCAACCTGCTGCCCGTCCTCACCGCCGAGGAGAACCTGCTGCTGCCGCTCTCGATCGCCGGCCGCAGGCCCGACCGCGAGTGGCTCGAGCGCCTCCTGCGCACGGTCGGGGTCGAGGACCGCCGCAGCCACCGTCCCTCCGAGCTCTCCGGCGGCCAGCAGCAGCGGGTCGCCGTCGCCCGCGCCCTCGTCTCCAAACCCGCCGTCGTCTTCGCCGACGAGCCGACCGGCAACCTCGACTCGAAGGCGAGCGCCGACGTGCTGCGCCTCCTGCGCCAGGCCGTTGACGAGTTCGGCCAGACCGTGATCATGGTCACCCACGATCCGGCCGCCGCCGCCCACGCCGATCGGCTCATCACCCTCCGCGACGGGGCGATCGTCCACGACGCCGCGCCGGGCTCGGCCGACGAGGTGATCGAGCTGATGAAGCAAGTCGACTAGCCACAATGACGCGCCTCGCGGTCAAGAGCCTCTGGGCGCGCCGGGTGCGGGCGCTGACGACGACGGTCGCGGTGGTGATCGGCGTCGCCTTCGTCGCCGGCACCTACATCCTCACCGACACGACCTTCGCCGCCTTCGACGAGATCTTCGAAGACTCGCTGCGCAACACCGACGTCGTGATCAGCGCCCGCGACGTGGTCGAACAGGACAGCGGTGAGACGCCGAGCTTCAGCGCCGCGACCCTCCCTCGCGTGCGCGCGGTGCGGGGGGTGCGAGTTGCGGCCGGGCTGATCAACACCGCGGGTGACATGTTCGACTCCGAGGGCGAGCGGGTCGGCTCGAGGTTCGCGCCGACGTTCATCGGCTCGAACCGCCCGCATCGCCTGGAAGCGATCACCTACGTCGAGGGCCACAGGCCGCGGAGCCCCTCGCAGGCCTCGATCGACCAAGGCGCCGCGGAGAAGGCGGGGATCGAGCCCGGCGACACGATCAAGCTCGCCTCGGTGGAGCGCGCCAGGCGCTACCGGGTGGTCGGCGTGGTCAGGCTCGGCGACGCGTCGTTCGGCGGCGCCAGCCTCGCGGCGCTGACCCTGCCGGAGGCGCAGCGGATCACGGGCAAGGTGGGGCGAATTCGACCAGATCTGGGTGGCGGCACGGGCCGGGGTGTCAGAGGCCGAGCTAAAGCGGCGGATCGAACGGGTCGTGCCGCGCAGCCTGCTGGTCGAGACGGCCGCGCAGAACGCCGAACGCAACTCGAACAAAATTCGCGACAACCTCGGCTTCCTCCGCATCGCCCTGCTCGTCTTCGCCTTCGTCGCCCTCTTCGTCGGCGCCTTCCTGATCTTCAACACCTTCTCGATCACCGTCGCCCAGCGTGTGCGCGAGTTCGGCATGCTGCGCACGCTCGGCGCCGGCCGCGGTCAGATCCTCGCCTCCGTCGTCGTCGAGGCGCTGCTGATCGGCGTGCTCGGCGCCCTGATCGGTCTGGCCGGCGGATACGGCATCGCCAAGGGCCTCAACGCCCTCTTCGTCGCGATCGGCATCGACCTGCCGACGACCTCGCTGGTGACCAGGAGCAGGACGGTCGCCGTCGCGCTGGCGATCGGAATCGGGGTCACCCTCGTCTCCTCGCTCGTGCCCGCCCTGCGCTCGACGCGGGTTCCGCCGATCGCGGCGTTGATGGAGCTCGAGCCCTCGCGCAGCCGCCGGCGCGGGATCGCCTACGCGGCGGTCGCGGCGCTGCTCGGCGCGATCGGGGTCGCGCTGGTCCTCGCCGGGCTGCTCGGCGACGCCGGGGGTGGCGACGCCGCTGGGCTGATGGGCGCCGGCGCGGTCGCCGTCATCCTCGGCGTCTCCCTGTTCAGTCCGCGCCTGGTCAGGCCGCTCGCCTCGCTCGCCGGCCGCCCCCTGGAGCTGTTGCGCCGGCTGACCGGGCGGCTCGCTCGCGAGAACACCCAGCGCAATCCCTCCCGAACCGCGGTCACCGCCGCGGCGCTGATGATCGGCCTCGCCGTCGTCACCTTCGTCACGGTCTTCGCCGCGGGGATCAAGAGCTCGATCGCGACGGCGGTCGACGACAGCTTCCAGGGCGAGCTGGTGATCCAGAACAACGACGGCTTCACGCCGATCTCGCCGAAGGCCGCGCGCGCCGCCGAGCGGGTGCGAGGCGTGCAGCTGGTCTCGACCCTGCGCGCCGCGCAGGCGAAGATCCTCGGCGGGGCGGGCGGCAAGCCGCGCGTATCGGCGCTCCAGCCAGACGCCGGCCGGGTGCTGACGATCGACTGGACCGAGGGCGGGGCGGCGACCCTGCGGCGACTCGGGGACGACCAGGTCATCCTCGACAGGTCGGTCGCCGCGAACGGCGGTTACGAGCTCGGCGACGAGTTCCGCCTCCTCACCCAGTCGGGGGCGCGGCTGAGGCTGGAGGTGGTCGGCGAGTTCGAGGACAGGGCCGACCTGCTGGGCGGTGCGATCGTCACCCAGCGGCTGATCGAAAGGCGCTTCGGGCAGCGCGACGACCTGCTGGACTTCGTCGCCCTGGCGCCGGGGGCGAGCGCCGAGCGGGTCCAGGGCCGCCTGATCCGCCTCATGGACCGTGACTTCCCCACCGCCGAGGTCCGCAACCAGCGCGAACTGAAGGAGAACCAGGAAGACCAGGTCAACCAGCTGCTCGGCCTGATCTACGCGCTCCTGGCGCTGGCGGTCCTCGTCTCGCTCTTCGGGATCGCCAACACGCTGGCGCTCTCGATCCACGAGCGCACCCGGGAGCTGGGCATGCTGCGGGCGATCGGCATGTCGCGTCGCCAGGTGCGGACGATGATCCGCTACGAGGCGGTGATCACGGCGCTGATCGGGGCGATGCTCGGCATGGTCCTCGGCGTCGTCTTCGCGGCGCTTATCGCGCAGCCGCTCGAGGAAGAAGGCTTCGCCCTCTCCTACCCGCTGGGCACCCTCGCCCTGCTGCTGGTCTTCTCCGCGCTCGCCGGGGTCGCGGCCGCGATCGCCCCCGCGCGGCGCGCCTCGCGGCTCGACGTGCTCGAGGCCCTTCAGTACGAGTAGATGATCGGCCTGTCCCCGCTACGCGGGCGCAGCTCCGGGTCGGGATGCGGCAGCGATCTGCGCCGCCAGGCCCATTCGAAGCGCGCCCGCCGCCTCCAGCATCGCCGCCCGCGAAGAGCGTGAGACCGAGGTCAGGTTGGCGAAGGTGTGGATCTGGCGAGGATGGCGGCGCAGCGCCACCCGGTTGCCGGCGGCGCTCAACCGCGCCGCGTACTCCTCACCCTCGTCGCGGAGCGGGTCGAAGCCGGCGGTGGCGATGTAGGCGGGGGGCAGGTCCGAGAGGTCCGGGGCGCGCAGCATGGAGGCGAGCGGCTCGTGGCCCATCGACTTGTCGGGCAGGTATGCCCGTTCGCAGTGGTCGATGTCGAGCTGGGTGAGGATGAAGCCCTCGCCGAACAGCGCCCGCGAGGGCCGCGGGTCGATCGCTTCGGTCGCCGGATAGATCAACAGCTGCATCGCCGGCCGCGGCCCCTCGGAGTCGCGCATCGCGATGCACACGCCGGCGGCCAGGTTGCCGCCGGCGGAGTCGCCGCCGACCCCGATCCTGCTCGGGTCGGCGCCGAGCTCGTCGGCGAGCGCGTTGGCCCAGCGGAACGCGGCCTGGGCGTCCTCGACGGCCGCCGGAAACGGATGCTCGGGGGCGAGCCGGTAGGTCGTCGAGAGGACCGTGACTCCCGAGTGGGCGGCGAGGAACCGGCAGGCGCTGTCGTGCGTCTCGAGGTCGCCGACCATCCAGCCGCCGCCGTGGTAGTGGACGAGCATCGGCCGCGGTGGGGGCGGGGCGCCGTGCGGGACATAGAGGCGACCCCTGAGCGGCCCTTCCGCGCCGGGCAGCTCGAGCTCGAGCAGCTCCGCCATCGGGATCGGCGCCCCGTCCGAGGCGGCCGCCGAAAGGCGCACCATCGCCCGCGCCTGCGCGGGCGGCAGGCCGCCGGTGAGCGAGTCCGCGCCGACGAGCTCGGCGAGCTTGAGGACGACGTTGAGGTCCGGCGCCAGCACCTGGCCGTCGAGCGACGGAAGGGGCCCGAAGAGGCGTCGCTGCAGCCGCGGCCGCATCTCGCACAGCGCGTGCATGAGACGGTGCTCGAGCGACGGGGGGAGGCGGGGAAGCGCGGCCACGACCGCGCCAGGCTACGCGATGGCCCCGTCGGCTGTCCCATCCGCCGGGAGACCGATCTCACACATCCTGGCCGGCTGGCCAGTGTACGGTGAGGGCGAGGCTCTTTTGGAGGCGACGGAGACACTCGACGAGCGGACCGCGGCTCGGCCCACGATCAGGGGGCTTCCCCCGGGGCCGCGGATGGGGCGGCCCCTGCAGACCCTGATCTGGTCGCGGCGCGCGCAGTGGATGCTCGAGCAGTGCCGGGCGCGGCTCGGCCCGACCTTCACCCTCAACATCGCCCACGAAGGGACCTGGGTCGTCGTCACCGACCCGGCCGACGTGAAGCGGGTCTTCACCGGCGACCCGCGCGTCTTCCACGCCGGCGAGGGCAACCAGGTCCTCAGGCCGGTGCTCGGCGAGAACTCGCTGCTCACCCTGGACGAGCGGGCCCACATGAGCCAGCGCAAGCTGCTGCTGCCGTCGTTCCACGGCGCCCGCATGCAGGGCTACGAGGAGAAGATGGCCGAGATCGCGGTGCGTGAGATCGAGAGCTGGCCGCTCGGAACCCCGCACAGGCTGCGCCCGCGGATGCAGGCGATCACGCTAGAGATCATTCTCGAGACCGTCTTCGGCGTCCACGGCGGGGCGCGGATGGAGGAGCTGCGGGTCGCCCTGCGCGACTTCCTCGACCTGACGACCAACCCCCTGCTGCTCGCGCCGCTTGTCCTCGTCGGGCCCGACCGCGTGCGGCGCATCTCTGCCTTTCGCCGCCGCATCGAGCGGGTCGACGCGCTGCTCCATCGCGAGATCGCCGAGCGCCGGGCCGCCGAGGACGTCGGGGAGCGGGACGACATCCTCTCGATGCTGGTCGCCGCCCGCCACGAGGACGGCAGCCCGATGAGCGAGGCGGAGATGCGCGACGAGCTGCTCACCCTGCTCGTCGCCGGCCACGAGACGACCGCCACCTCGCTCTCCTGGGCGATCGAGCGCCTCGTCCGCCACCCCGAGAAGCTCGAGCGCCTGCGCGCCGAGGCGCCGGCCGGCGAGGACGCCTACCTGACGGCGACGATCCAGGAGACGCTGCGCCTGCGGCCGGTGATCGTGCTGGTGGCCCGCAGGCTGACCGAGCCGGTCGAGATCGGCGGCTACGAGCTGCCCGCCGGGGTTACGGTGACCCCGAGCATCCACCTGATCCACCGCGACCCGTCGATCTACCCCGAGCCCGAGCGCTTCCTGCCCGAGCGCTTCCTCGACAACCCGCCGGGCACCTACACCTGGATCCCGTTCGGCGGTGGCGTGCGTCGCTGCCTCGGCGCCTCGTTCGCCCAGTTCGAGATGTCGGTCGTCCTCCGCGAGCTCGTCAGTCGCCGCGAGATACGACCCGTCCGCCCCGAGCCCGAGCGCCCCTTCCGCCGTGCTATCACCGAGACGCCGCGACGCGACGCCGAGGTGGTCCTCGGCTAGGCTCCGCTCGATGGTGAGCGAGCCCGAGCAGAGCGCGACCCTGAGCCCTGACCGGCCGGAATCGAGCTGGACCGTGGGCCGCGTCATCGGGATGGTCTTCACCGGGATCGGCGGGCTGATCGGCCTGCTGTTGCTTCTCGGAGGCATCGCCGTGATCGCCGTCTACGCGTTCGGCCGTGACGACGACGGCTACTTCAACACGGATCGCAAGGAGCTCCGCAGCGCCACCTACGCGATCACGACCGGCGAGATCGACCTCGGTGCGGACGAACTCGACTGGGCGCCGGACCAGGTCCTCGGCGACGTCAGAATCCAGGTCGATAGCGGGAATCCGGTCTTCATCGGCATCGGCCCCGACGAGGACGTGGCGCGCTATCTCGGCAACGTCGCCCATGACGAACTGACCGGCTTCGACGGCGATCGACCGGAGTTCGAGCTGCAAACGGGCAGGCCGCCACAAGCGCCGCCCCGTCGCAAGCGCTTCTGGGTGGCCCGCTCCGAAGCGGTCGGCGAGCAGGCCCTCAAGTGGGACGCCGATTTCGGTCGCTGGACGGCGGTCGTGATGAACGCCGACGGGTCGCGTGGCGTGGCGGTCGAGGCGGACGCCGGCGTCAAGGTGGGCTGGGTGATCTGGGCGGGCCTCGGGATGTTCGTCCTCGGCCTGCTGATGACCGCCGGGGCGGTCGCGGTGGTCCTGCTGATCGGGCGCAGCGCGAGCCGGAGCTCGCCGGCGGCGCCCTGAGCGGTCAGCGGACGGGGAAGACCAGGTCGCAGGGGTGCTCGGCGCCCTCGCCGGTGGGTCCGTCGGGAGGGCATTCGCGCATCTGGTCGATCGAGGCGCGCGCCATGTCGAGCAGCGCCCGCGAGTTCTCGAAGCCGTGGACGCTGATCTCGAACGTCCGGCCGCCGAAGCTCCACGTCGCGAGCGCGTGGCCGGCGTCGAGGTCGTAGGCGACCCAGCGGCGCCGGGCGAGCGTCACCTCGATCCCGTCGACGTCGAGGCGCCGCAGGACGTGGGCCCCGGGGCCGCTCGTCAGGCCCGCCGCGTCGGTGTAGGCCGCCACCAACCAGTGACCGTGGTGCCGGCGGAACTGCGGCGGCTGGGCCGGGTCGACTCCGGCCAGGTCGTCGGCGACGAAGTTGAGCACGTATTCGCCGTCGTGGGCGACGGTCGCGAACCGCCCCCGCGAGCTCCTGTTCTGCGAGTGCGCCGCGCCCCGGGGCACCAGCGGCGGGCAGTAGACCGCGCCCGACGCAACCCTCCGCGCCGCGCGACGGCAGTCGAGGCGGACCACGTTCGGGACATCCCTCGTGAGAAGGGGGTCGGCCGGCCGCGCCACCGTCTCCCCGCCACCACCGCAGCCCGCGAGAATCGCCGAGCCGGCGAGGCAGGCGGCCAGGGCCCCGACCGGGGCGGCTCGCCCCCGGCTCAGCCGCAGCCGGTGTTGTTGCCGCAGCTGCTGCACGTGTAGCAGCTGCCTGTGCGCTGCATCATGCCGCCGCACTGCTCGCAGGCCGGGCCGAGGTCGCCGCCGGATATCTTCGCCGGGCGGACCGGCGGGGTTTCGGTCAGCGCCTCGGCCGCGGCGACCGGCTTCGAATGGCCGTTTCCTCCATTGCCGCCGTTCGTGGGGCCGGCAGTGTCGGTCGCGATGCCAAGGCCGAGCTGGCTGGTCTCCGCTTCCTGCTTCGCCCGCACCTCCTGGGTGAGGATGCCGAGGTCCTCCAGCGTTTCGGTGTCCTCGATGAAGCGGCTCGCGACCCAGCGCATGATGTAGTCGGGCAGCGATTTGGCGAACGGGATCTCCGGGTTGCCGGTGATCCCCTCCGGCTCGAAGCGCATGTAGCTGAACTTGCGCACGAAGGTCTCGAGCGGAACGCCGTACTGGAGCCCGATCGAGATCGACGTCGCGAAGGCGTTGAGCAGCCCGCGCATCGTCGAGCCCTCCTTGCCGATGTCGGTGAGGAAGATCTCGCCGATCGAGCCGTCCTCGTATTTGCCGGCGGTGATGTAGCCCTCGTGCCCGGCGATCGAGAACTTGTGGGTGATCGATTCGCGCTCGCGCGGCATCTTCTTGCGCACCGGCGCCGGCTGCTCCTCGTCGGCCTCCTTGCCCTCCTGGGCGTCGGTGCGCAGCGCCTGCGCGGTCTTCGAGCCGTCGCGGTAGATCGCCAGCGCCTTCAGCCCGCCCTTCCAGCCGCGCGTGTAGGCGTCCGCAATGTCCTCAACCGTCGCGCTCTGCGGCAGGTTGACCGTCTTCGAGATCGCCCCGGAGATGAAGGGCTGGGTCGCGGCCATCATGTCGATGTGGCCGGTGTGGGAGATCGCCCGCTCCCCGACGGCGACGTCGAAGACCGGCAGGTGCTCGTCCGCCAGGCCCGGCGCCCCGACGATCGTGTTCTCGGCGGCGATGTGGGCGTTGATCTGCTCGACCTGGGGCTCGGCGTAGCCGAGCGTCCTCAGCGCCAGCGGCACCGACCTGTTGACGATCGTCATCTGCCCGCCGCCGACCAGCTCCTTGAACTTGACCAGCGAGAAGTCGGGCTCGATCCCGGTCGTGTCGCAGTCCATCAGGAAGCTGATCGTCCCGGTCGGCGCCAGCACCGTCGCCTGCGCATTGCGGTACCCATGCTCGTCGCCGAGCTCGACGGCCTCGTCCCAGGAGCGCTGCGCGGCTTCGAGCAGCTCGCCCTTGATCCCGGTCGGGTCGACGTCGTAGGAGGCGTCGCGGTGCATGCGCATCACCCCGTTGTGGGCCTCGCGGTTGCGCTCGTACTCGTCGTAGGGCCCGGTCGCCCCGGCCGCGATCAGCGCCGACTGCCGATAGGCGCGGCCGGTCATCAGGGCGGTGATCGCGGCGGCGACGTTGCGGCCCTCTTCGGAGTCGTAGGGGACGCCGTCCGACATCAGCAGCGCGCCGAGGTTGGCGTAGCCGAGGCCGAGCTGGCGGAAGGCGTTGGCGTTGGCGGTGATCTCCTCGGTCGGGTAGCTGGAGAAGCCGACGACGATCTCCTGGGCGAGGAAGACGACGTCGACCGAGTGCTCGAAGTCCTCGACGTCGAAGCTGCCGTCCTCGCGGCGGAACTTCATCAGGTTGAGCGAGGCCAGGTTGCAGGCCGAGTCGTCGACGTGCATGTACTCGCTGCACGGGTTCGAGGCGTTGATCCGGCCCGACTCCGGGCAGGTGTGCCAGCGGTTGATGATCGTGTCGTACTGGATGCCGGGGTCGGCGCAGTCCCAGGCCGCCTTGGCGATCAGGTTCATCAGCTCGCGGGCCGGCAGCGTCCTGGTCGTCTCGCCGGTGGTGCGGGCGGTCAGGTCCCAGTCCTCGCCGGCCTCGAACGCCTCCATGAAGTCGTCGGTCACCCGCACCGAGTTGTTGGCGTTCTGGTACTGGATCGAGGTGAATCCGTCGCCGTCGATCGACATGTCGAAGCCGGCGTCGCGCAGCGCGCCCGCCTTCTTCTCCTCGTCGGCCTTGCAGGTGACGAAGTGCTCGATGTCGGGGTGGTCGACGTTGAGGACCACCATCTTCGCCGCCCGCCGCGTCTTGCCACCCGACTTGATCGTCCCGGCCCAGGCGTCGGCGCCGCGCATGAAGCTGACCGGGCCGCTCGCCGTGCCGCCCTTCTTGAGCTGCTCCATCGAGCCGCGGATGTTGGAGAGGTTGATCCCCGAGCCGGAGCCTCCGCGGAAGATCCGGCCCTCTTTGGTGTTCCAGTCGAGGATCGACTCCATCGTGTCGTCGACGCTGAGGATGAAGCAGGCCGAGCACTGCGGCGTCTCCTCGAAGCCGACGTTGAACCAGACCGGCGAGTTGAAGGCCGCCTTCTGGTTGAGCAGGATCGAGGTCAGCTCCATCTCGAAGGCCTCGGCGTCCTCCTCGGAGGCGAAGTAGCCGCCTTCGCGCCCCCAGTCGGAGATCGTCCCCGCGACCCTGCCGATCATCTGTTTGACCGAGGACTCGCGCTGCTCGGAGCCGAGCTGCCCTCGGAAGTACTTCTGAGCGACGATGTTGGTCGCGTTCTGGCTCCAGCTCTTCGGGAACTCGACCCCGCGCTGCTCGAAGGCCGGGCTCTCGGGGTCGCCGATCACCGCGTCGCGGATCTCCCACTCGACCTCGTCGAATGGGTGGGTTCCGGCAGTCGAAAAACGCCGCTCTATCGAGAGGCCCTTTAGACCGTTCTTGGGCGTGGCGGTGGCGGTCTGGGACATCGAACTTCTCCTCTCGAGGCGACTTTGGGGGGTAACTCCGCAGGGTCGCCCATGAGCCGGACGGAACGGGTCTCTCAAGCCGCTCTGACCGTGGATTTCTTTGCAAGATTCTTTGCGAATCCCGGCCCCTCCATTTTGACAACCCTCCGGCGCCGGCCTCCGTGAGGTGCGGCGCGGCCCGGCGCTGGCCGGCGGCGTCGCTTTCCGCGACCCGCCCCGCGGGGTAATCTCTCTACTGATGGTCAATGACCTGCGTAGGGGCGCAGAGCGAGTTGGCGACCGGGCCGGCGAGGCGATCGCAGCCGTCAAGCCGAAGCTGCGCGGCGTCTCCCACGAGTGGGCCTTCTTCGTCTCGCTCTTCCTCGGCGCGGCGCTGATCTTCGCCGCCGATACGCCGAAGGCGACCATCGCGGTTGCGATCTACGCGGTCAGCCTCTCCGCCCTGCTCGGCACCAGCGCCCTCTACCACCGGGTCGACTGGAAGCGCCCCGCCGCGCGCCGCTGGATGCGCCGCCTCGACCACTCGATGATCTTCTTCCTGATCGCCGGCACCTACACGCCCTTCGCGCTGCTGGTGCTGAACGGGCCGCTCGCCGACGCGATCCTGGTCGTCGTCTGGCTCGGCGCGATCGCCGGCGCCGTCGTCGAGATGATCTGGATCGACCATCCCAAATGGGTCGCGGCCCTGATCTACATTTCGCTCGGCTGGGTCGCGATGATCGCCTTCCCCGGCCTCTGGAGCCAGATGGGCGTGACCGGGACGCTGTTGGTCGCCGCCGGCGGCCTGCTCTACACGGCCGGCGCCGTCGTCTACGCGACCCAGCGCCCCGACCCCTTCCCGCGAACCTTCGGCTACCACGAGGTCTTCCACGCCCTGGTGATCGCCGCCGCCGCCGCCCAGTTCGCGGCCGTCGCCTTCTTCGCCCTGCCCGCCGCCTAGGTTCCCGGCCGAGTGTTCGCCAGGGGCCTATGGAACCTCCTGGCTCGCCGGCGGGTTCGGCAATGACCCGTGGCTCAGGCGAGTGCGCGTCTCAGCCTGTGGCCAGAGCTGAGGCCGCGCGCTCCTTGGCGGCCTCGATCAGCGCCAGCAGGTCGGCCTCGCGGTCCTCGCGGATCAGCTCGACCGGGTCGGGCTCGCCGTTGACGATCCCCTCGAAGAACTCCTTGCGGTCCTGGTAGGTCGGCAGCGTCCCCTTCGCCCAGCCGCGGACGTCGTTGAGGATCACCGCCAGGCGCGCGTACTCCTCGCCGAACAGCTCCGAGATCTCCCGCTTCATCCGCTTCGCCAGCGCCGGCGAGGCGCCCGCGGTGGAGATCGCGATCGCCAGCGGCCCGCTGCGCACGATCGCCGGCAGGATGAAGTTGCAGAGCGGCGGCACGTCGACGATGTTGACCAGCATCGCCCGCCTCTCGGCGTCGTCGAAGACCCCGATGTTGACCTCGGTGTCGTCGGTGCAGGCGATCGCCATGAAGACCCCCTCGAGGTCCTCGGCGCCGCCGTAGGCGCGCTTCTCCCACTCGATCGAGCCCTCGGCCGCGAGCACCTCCAGCTCCGGGTGCGCCGTCGGCGCGATCAGCGTGACCTCGGCGTCGCAGGCGAGCAGCCCCTCGACCTTCTCGAGGCCGATGTCGCCGCCGCCGATCACGACCGAGCGCCGTCCCTTCATCTTCAGGCAGGCGATGTAGAAGGGCGTCTCCAGCATGTCCCGGACGCAGGACTGGTCGCAGATCCCCTTGCGGAGCTGGCAGACGCACTCCTTGCCGGCATAGGCCTGGGCGGGCATGACAGAGAGGTTAGAGGGACTCGAGCGTCGTCCGCAGCCCGTCGGCGAGGCCCGTCTCGGCCTTCCAGCCCAGCTCGGCCGCGGCGCGGGCGGGGTCGATCGAGATCCGCTGCACCTCGCCCTCGCGGGGCGGCGCGAACTCGGGCTCGAAGCCGCCTCCGCCGAGCTCCCCGAGCCGGGCGACCAGCTCGAGCACGTCGGTCTCGATCCCGGTGCCGACGTTGATCGGCCCGGTCGCGCCCGAGGCGGCCGCGGCCAGCGCCGCCGCCACCACGTCCCCGACATATATGTAGTCGCGGGTCTGCGTGCCGTCGCCGAACACGGTCGGGCGGCCGCCCTCCCGCAGCCTGCCGCAGAAGATCGCGATCACGCCGGCCTCGCCGAGCGGGTCCTGGCGCGGGCCGTAGACGTTGCCGAGCCGCAGGCTCACTCCGGAGAGCCCGTAGAGCCGTTCGCACAGCGCCAGGTAGCCCTCGGCGGCGAACTTGCTCTGCCCGTATGGGGACATCGGCGCGATCGGCGCCGACTCGGGCAGGGGCAGCTCCTGGCCCTCGCCCTCGCCGTAGATCGCGCCGCCGGTGGAGACGAAGACGAACCGCCGCGCCCCGGCCCGGCGCGCGCTTTCCAGCACGTTGGCGGTGCCCCCGACGTTGATCGAGGCGTCGAAAGCCGGCTCGGCGACCGACCTGCGCACGTCGATCTGGGCGGCGAGATGGAAGATCGCCTCCGGAGCGGCCTGCTCGGCGACCGCTGCGACCGCCTCGCCGTCGCGGATGTCGAGCTCGACCAGCCGCGCGCCCTCGGCGAGCGCCGGCTCGAGGTTCTCGCGGCGGCCGGTCGAGAGGTCGTCGACGATCGTCACCGCGTCACCGCGCGCCAGAAGGGCATCGACGAGATTCGAGCCGATGAAGCCCGCGCCGCCTGTCACCAAGCAGTCCATGCGGCCGCCGATCCTAGGGGGATCGGCGCGCGACAGGCCGCCGGGGTCGCCGAGCGCCCCTGCTACTCTCGCCCGCCGGAACCACAACTTCGTCTTCGCAGGCCCGCGAAGAATCAGACCGCGATAGGGGTTCACTCCGCTGAGATGCGCTTAATCGTCACCGAGAAGAACAACAGCGCCAAGAAGATCGCCGACATCCTCGGCGCCTCCGACGGCGGGCCGTCGGCGGACAAAACCTTCAAGGTCCCCTTCTACACCTGGACCGACGACGACGGCAGCGAGCACCGGACGATCGGCCTCAAGGGCCACGTTCTCGGCCCCGCCTTCCCCGAGGGCTACTCGAACTGGCAGAAGACGGACCTGCACGACCTGATCGACGCCGAGCTGACCAAGGAGCCGACCGACAAAAACGTCGTCAAGGCGATCCGCAAAGTCGCCAAGGAAGCCGACGAGCTGGTGATCGCCACCGACTTCGATCGGGAGGGCGAGCTGATCGGGCTCGAGGCGCTCGACGAGATGCTCGACGCCAACCCCGAGCTCGGCTCGCCCGAGGACAGCGAGAAGGGGGTGCTCAAGGTCCAGCGCGCCCGCTACTCGGCGCTCACCAAGGAGGAGATCGAGCGCGCCTTCGGCGACCTCGACGAACTCTCCTACCCGCTCGCCAACGCCGGCGCCGCCCGCCAGGACATCGACCTGCTCTGGGGCGCGACGCTGACCCGCGCGGTCTCGCTCAGCACCCGCCGCTTCGGCTCGAACTTCCTCTCCGTGGGGCGCGTGCAGAGCCCGACCCTGGGGCTGATCGTCGAGCGCGAGATGGAGCGCCGCGCCCACGTCGCCAAGCCCTTCTGGGAACTGCTCGCCAACTTCCAGCACGCCGACGGCAGCTTCGAGGCCCACCACACGGTCGACAAGTTCTGGGACCGCAGCGAGGCCGACGCGGCGCTCGCCGGCACCTCCGGCCCCGGCACGGTGAAGGCGGTGACCGCGCGCAAGAACACCCGCAGGCCGCCGACCCCCTACAACACGACCGCGTTCAGCACCGACGCCTCCAGTCGCCTCGGCATCACCCCGGCCAGCGCGATGCGCATCGCCGAGGACCTATATATGGACGGCTTCATCTCCTACCCGCGCACCGACAACACCGTCTACCCCCCGTCGCTGCCGACCCGAGAGCTTGTCCAGTCGCTGGTCCGGATCAAGGAGTTCTCCGCCGCCGCGGGCCTGCTCGACGGCGAGCTGACCCCGACCCGCGGCAAGAAAGAGACGACCGACCACCCGCCGATCTACCCGACGCAGGCGATCCATCCGGGCGCCCTCGAGGGCCCCAGGCGCCGCGTCTACGAGCTGGTCGTGCGGCGCTTCCTCGCCACCTTCAGCCCGCCGATGGTCACCGAGTCGACCCGCGCCGACATCGAGGCCGGCTCGGAGACCTACTTCGTGCGCGGCTCGGTCGTCGTCGATCCCGGCTACGCCGGCATCTACACCTATGCCCGCTCCTCCGACGACGAGATACCGGCCCTGCAGGAGGGGCAGGCGATCGAGCTCGACGGCGATCCCTGGATCGTCGACAAGGAGACGCAGCCGCCCGGCCGCATCTCGCAGGCGAAGCTGATCGAGCTGATGGAGGAGCGCAACCTCGGCACCAAAGCCACCCGCGCCGACATCATCCAGAAGCTCTTCGACCGCGGCTACGTCTACTCGAACCCGCCGATCCCCTCCGAGACCGGGATCGCCCTCTACGAGGCGTTCAAGAAATACGTGCCGGGGATGGCGACGCCGGAGATGACCGCCCAGCTCGAGGCCGAGATGGACCGCATCGCGGCCGGCGAGATGACCAAGGGCGAGGTGGTCGGCGAGAGCCGCGACCTGCTCCACAAGACCTGGTCGGAGATCGACGAGACCAAAGAGGAGCTGGCCAAGGTCGTCTGGAAGGGGATGGACCAGGACCGCATCCTCGGCCCCTGCAAGGTCTGCGAAGAGGCGGGGCGCAAGAAGGAGGACGGCTCCCCCCACATGCTGCGCATCATCCGCGCCAAAAAATCGGGCAAACGCTTCGTCGGCTGCTCGGGCTGGACGGTGGACGACCCCGAGTCATGCGACCAGACCTTCCCGTTGCCGCAGCGCGGAGACGTCTTCAAACTCGAAGACCGCTGCTCGGTCTGCGGTGAGACGCCGCGCCTCAAAGTCGTGCCCTTCCGCGGCCGATCCTGGAATCTCTGCCTCAACGACGACTGCGAGTCGATGCAGGAGATGAAGAAACGCCGCGCCGAGCGCGAAGCGGCGAAAGCCGCCAAGGCGGCGATGGAGAAGAAGCCGCTGCCCGAGGGCGACGAGGACGCGAAGCCGACCAAGGCGGACACGGCCACCCGCAAGCGGAAAAGGGCCAAAGCAAAGCCGACATGCGCGACCCGGCGGTCGCAAACGGGGAGCCGCATAGCACGGCACCAAAGCCTGAGGCGGGGCCCCTTGTTCATCTCGCTCGAGGGAATCGACGGCTCAGGCAAGAGCACCCAGGCGAGGCTGCTGGCCGAGGCCCTCGGCCCCGACACCCTGCTGATCCGCGAGCCCGGGGGGACCGGCGTCGCCGAGAGGATCCGCGAGCTGCTCGCCGACCCGGCGCTCGAGATCGACCCCTTCGCCGAGCTGCTGCTCTTCTCCGCCGCCCGTGCCGACCTGGTCGCCCGCGTGATCCGGCCCGCGCTCGACGCCGGCGGGGTCGTCGTCGCGGACCGCTTCGCCGACTCCAGCGTCGCCTACCAGGGCGGCGCCCGCGGGCTGGGGACCAGCCACGTGCTTTCCCTCACCGACACCGTCATCGACGGCCTCTGGCCCGACCTCACCCTGCTCCTGCGGGTCGAGCCCGAGGTCGGCCTCGGCCGCGCCGGCGGCGACGATCGCTTCGAGGCCGAGGGCGTCGAGCTGCAGCGCGCCGTCGCCGAGGCCTACGACGAGATCGTCGCGATCGCCGGCGACCGCGTCGTCGCCCTCGACGCCTCCGGCTCGGTCGAGGAGGTCCACAAACGGATACTCGAGGTGGTTCGGAGCCGCTCCCGATGACATCTGGACGCACTTCGTCCCGGTATGCGGGAGCAACTGCGTCCAGATCGGGGGCGCGGTCGAGATGATGGCTTCCACGCTCGATGCGGCCACCGAGCACCAGCCCCGCGCCCGGGCGACTCTGAGCGCCGCGCTCGAGAGCGGGCCCCTCGCACGCCTACCTCTTCCGCGGGCCGCGCGGTGCCGGCAAGCGGTCCGTGGCCCGCGCCTTCGCCGCCGAGATCCTCGCCGTCGGCGCCGAGGACCCGGCGGACGCCCGCCGCCGCGCCCTGCTCGACCCCTCGCCGCACCCGGACCTGGTCTGGCTGGCGCCCAGCGGCGCCCAGCACCTGGTCGAGGCGGTGCGCGAGCGGGTGATCCGCGCCGCCTCCTACCGGCCCTTCGAGGGCCACCGTCGCGTCTTCGTCGTCGAGTCCGCGGAGTCGATGCGCGACGAGAGCCAGAACGCATTGCTCAAGACCCTCGAGGAGCCGCCCGGGTTCGCCCACCTGATCCTGCTCAGCTCCGAGCCCGAGGCCCTGCTCGAGACGATCTCCTCGCGCTGCCAGCCGATCGACTTCGCCGCCCTGCCGATCGAGGCCGTCGAAGAGGGCCTGGGTGCCGGCGGGCCGGCCGGGGAGGGGGCGGCCGCGGGCGATGGGGAGGAGGTCGCCACCGCCGCCCGACTCGCCGCCGGTGATCTCGAGCTGGCCCGCTTCCTGCTCTCCGACCCGGGCCGCAGGCTCCGCGCCGCCGCGCTCGAGCTGGCCCCGCCGTCGAGCGGGGCGCCCTGGCGCAAACTGCTGAAGGCGGCCGAGGAGGTCGGCGCCGAGGCCGAGGCGGCGGCCCGCGCGGCGCTGGAGGAGGAGAAGGAGGCCGGCGTCAAGCGCTCCGCGCGCGAGATCTCCGACGAGGCGAAGCGGGCCGGGCGGCGGCGGCGCACCGCGACCCTCGACCTCGGCCTGGCGCTCTGCGCCTCCTGGTTCCGCGACCTGGCGGCCGTCTCCGCGGGCGCCGAGCAGGTCGTCTTCAACCGCGACCGCCTCGCCCAGCTGCGGGCCGGCGCCGAGGGCCTCGACCCGGCGGCCGCCCGCCGCGCCGCCGAGCTCGTCCAGGACGCCCGCCGCCGCCTCGACCTCAACGTCTCCGAGGAGCTGGCGCTCGAAGCGCTCCACTTCCGCCTCGAGCGCGAGCTCTAGCGCAACCGACCTTCACCCCACGGCGGCGTGGTCAAACTCGGTCGCGGCTCTCCCGTGTCCCCGCGGGCGCCGTTTTGCTCGCCGGCGGCCTGCTCGCGCGCCTGTTCGAGTGCCCGTTCCTGGGCGAGGCGCGTTATCTGGGCCGCCTGCCGCGACATGATCACGCTGAAGTTGAGCGCCAGCCCGAGCAGCAGCAGCAGGACGATCGAGAAGAGCGCGACGTTGGTGTCGCGGACGCCCATCAGGTCGGCGACGATCGTCAGCAGGCCGGGGAAGGCGGCGCCCGCGAGCATCCCCAGGCCGGCGACGAACCAGACGACGCTGTAGCGCTCCTGCAGGCGGTTGCGCCGGATCAGCTCGAGGATCATCGCCATGAAGGCGATCGCCAGGATCGCGGCGACGATCCGCGTCTGCGAGGTGAGGTGGACCTTGGCCTCTTCGCCGGCGGCGGCGAGGAGGAGCCCGGCGCCCCCGACCGAGGCGATCATCGCTCGACCTCCACCTGGCGCGGCCGGAACGAGCCGACCAGCAGCACGATCAGTCCCTTGAAGATGAAGAAGGCCGAGCGCAGCGGCGTCAGGAAGGAGCTGCCCCCGGCCCGCTCGAGCATCCGCACCGGCACCTCCTCGACCCGCAGGCCCTGGCGCACGGCCAGCTGCAGCGACTCGATCTCGGCGAAGTCCGGCGAGTAGTTCTCGCTGAACAGCGCCATCACCCGGCGGTTGGCCGCCCGCATGCCGCTGGTCGTGTCGGTGAACCGCTGCCGCGTGGCCACGGTGAGGAAGAAGCGGAAGACGCTGGTCCCGATCCGCCTCGAGATCGTCGGCTTGTAGTCGTCGCCCTCGCCGGGCTCCGCCGCCTCCTCCTCGTCCGCGCCCCGGTAACGCGACCCGATCACCAGGTCGGCGCGGTCGGCGACCACCTCCTCGAGCAGCCCGCTCACCTCGGCGGCCGGGTGCTGGCCGTCGGCATCGAGGTGGGCGCAGCAGCCGTAGCCCTCGCGCAGCGCGTACAGGTAGCCGGTCTGCAGGGCGGCGCCCAGCCCCTGGTTGAAGGGCAGCGAGGCGACCACCGCGCCGGCCTCGCGCGCCCGCGCCGCGGTCGCGTCGGTGGAGCCGTCGTCGACGACCAGCAGGTCCGCCGCGGGCATGTGCTCGCGGACGTCGGCGATCACCTCGGTGACCGAGGCCTCCTCGTTCCAGGCCGGGATGAAGACCAGCGTCCTCATCGCATTCTCGGGTGCGAAGGCGTTTCCATCCGGGCGATTCTCCCACGCCCGCCCGCCGTCGCGCCCCCGCACCCCGCCCGCCGAAGGCCGGGCGGCCTCGCGCCACCGGGACCCGCCCTCGCGATTGTGTTAGTAAACGTTCATGCAAAGGATCGGGATGCGGCTCTGGCTGGCCGGGGCGTTCGCCGCGGTCACCCTGATCACGGCCGGCGTCGTCTATCTGTTCGGCGACCGGCCGCGCGCCGTGCTCGGGGCGATCGGCCTCGGCATCATCACCGGCTTCCTGATCGCGGCGGCGATCGCCAAGCGGGTCGAGCGCCTTGCCGACAACGCCAGGAAGATGGCCGCGGGCTCGCTCGACGCGCCGGTCGAAATCAGCGGTCGCGACGAGATCGGCGAGCTCTCGCGCTCGCTGGAGACGATGCGGGCCTCGCTCAAGGAGAGCTTCGGCGTGCTCACCGCCGACCGCAACAAGCTGGAGGCGATATTCGACGGGCTCACCGACGCGGTCATGGTCGTCGATTTCGACGGCCCGCTGCGCTTCTCCAACAGCGCCGCCGCCGACCTGCTCGACCCGGCCGGGCTGCCCTCGGCGGCGATCCTGCCCCAGCTGCGGCGGGCCGCCGAGGTCGGCTTCTCCGCCCATCCGGCGATCCGCATCGGCGACCGCGCCTACGCGATGCAGGCCCGCTCGCTCCCCGAAGAGCGCGCCGTGCTCGCGGTGGTCCGCGATCGCACCGAGGAGATGCGCCGCGAGTTCGCCGAAGCCGACTTCGTCTCCAACGCCGCCCATGAGCTGCGCAACCCGCTGGCCGGCATCTCGGGCGCGATCGAGGTCCTGCAGGGCGGCGCCAAGGACGACCCCGAGGCCCGCGACCACTTCCTCGAGCGCCTCGCCGAAGACGCGGAGCGGATGAGCCGCCTGACCCGCGCCCTGCTCACCCTCGCCCGGGTCGAGAGCCTCGGAGCCGGCGAGACCGAGGTCGTCGACGTTCCCGCCGCGATCCGCGACGCGGTCGAGGCGGTGGACGCACCGGTGGGGATCAAACTGCGGTACGAGACGGAGCCCGAGCTCGCCGCCAAGGGCGACCCGACGTTGCTGCGCCAGGTCCTCGTCGGGCTGCTGACCAACGCGTGTAAGCACACGCCGCCGCCCGGCACCGTTACCGTTCGCGGCCGCAACGACGGCGGCACGGACGTGGCCATGGAAGTGATCGACACTGGAACCGGGATACCGGCGGCTGAGATCGAGCGCATCTTCGAGCGCTTCTATCGCCGTGCCGAGTCCCGCAAGCACGAGGGCTTCGGCCTCGGGCTGGCGATCGCCCGCCGCATGGTCGATGTGATGGGCGGCGAGATCGGCGCGACCTCGGTCGAGGGCGAGGGCAGCACGTTCTGGATCCGCCTGCCGCTGGCGACCCCGAGCCCGACGCCGATCGCATGACGAGGGCGGGGCAGAGATGAGCTCGGGCCGGATCCTGATCGCCGACGACGAGCCCTCGGTCCGTGACTCGGTCGGCTACGCGCTCGCCCAGGAGGGCTTCGAGGTGACGCCGGCGGCCGACGGCGACGAGGCGACGGAGAAGCTCGGCGACGGCATCCCCTTCGACCTGCTGATCCTCGACATCATGATGCCGGGGCCCAGCGGCCTCGACATCTGCCGCGAGGTGCGCTCGCGCAGCGCCGTGCCGATCATCGTCCTCACCGCCAAGGACGCCGAGGTCGACAAGGTGGTCGGCCTCGAGGTCGGCGCCGACGACTACGTCACCAAGCCCTTCTCGGTCCGCGAGCTGCTCGGCCGGGTGCGGGCGCAGCTGCGCCGCCGCGAGCTCGACCGCTCGCCGCTCGCCGAGGCGGTGAGGATCGAAGCCGGCCCGGTGGCGATCGACCTCGTCCGCCACATCGCCACCGTGCGCGGCGAGCCGGTCAACCTGACCCGCTCCGAGTTCCAGCTGCTGCGCCTGATGGTCGGCCGGCCGGGGGAGGTGTTCCCCCGCCGCCAGATCATGGAGGAGCTCTGGCAGACCGAGTTCGACGGCGACGAGCGCGCCTGCGACGTCCACATCTCGAATCTGCGCCAGAAGGTCGAGAGCGACCCGCAGAATCCCGAGCTCGTGGTCACCGTGCGCGGCGTCGGCTACAAGTTCTCCGCCGACGGCTCGGGTGCTTGAAAGCCGACGGCTCGGGCGCTTGAGCGTCACCGACCGGCGCGAACGCATCGGAGATTGGGAATTCGGCGCCGGTGGAGTTATTGTCGGTCTCTGAGTCGCGTTCGCATCACAGCAGCATTGGGCACGCTGGTCGCGCTCGCCATCCTCGGCTCGAGCGCCTCCGGCCAGACGGTGCGCGCCGGAAACCTGATCGTCACCGTCGAAGGCGGCTTCACCCCGCGTGTGCTGCCGAGGAATGAGCCGGCCGCGATCGCGCTCAATGCGACGAGCACGATCCGGACCGCGGACGGCACCCACCTTCCCGCGCTCGACCATCTGAAGCTCGAGTTCGACCGGCACACCGGCGTCTACACCGAGGGCCTGCCCGTCTGCACGACGAAGAGGCTGGAAAACACGATCACCTCGCAGGCGAAGCGCATCTGCCGTAAGGCGATCGTCGGCAGCGGCCACGCCGGCGCCGAAATCGCCTTCCCCGAACAGGATCCCTTCTTCGCCAGGGCGCCGCTGCTGATCTTCAACGGCCCGCCGAGGAAGGGCCACCCGGTCTTCATCTTCCACGTCTACGCCCACGTGCCGGCGCCCACCACGTTCATCACCACCGCCGAGATCGCCGGCGCACAGGGCCTCTACGGGACCAGCGTCTACATCAAGGTCCCGACCATCGTCGCCGGCCAGGGCTCGCTCAGCTTCGCCGAGCTCTCGATCCATAAGAAGTGGGGTTTCAGGGGTCGGAAGCGAACGCTCCTCTACGCCAGCTGCCCCTCCGGCCACTTCTTCGTGCGCGGCTCCCTCACCTTCAGGGGCGGCTTCAGGATGACCGGCAAAGTCGTCCGCAGCTGCACGCCCAAAGGCTGACTCAGGCGTTTCCCGGCGCGGGCTGTGGGCCGGCCGTCAATCCATTCCGCGCGTGCGGGACATCGTCGCCGCTGGCCCCTTCCCCATGCAGGGGTGCGTCGATACCAGCCGTCAGGCAAGCATTTGGCCGCGTTCCTCGCCCCGGCTCGCCTCCTCCGCGCCCAGGTAGGTCGAGACGGTCAGGTGGGAGAGCTCCGGAACGGCGTCGGCGAACGCCCGGGGCCCTCCTCGCTCCAGCGCCCCGCGGAGCGCCGCCTCGACCGCGCCGACGAGAAATGGGGCGGTGATGGCCGGCGGCGAGCGCCGGGCGTTCGGCTCCTCGCGCCCGCGGTCGAGGGCGCGCGCGAGGCGGGCCAGCGCATCGGCCCGCCTCTCCGCGGACTCCCCGCCGGCGAGCTGGACCTCGATGACGAGGCCGCGAGCCAGTTGCGGGCTCTCCGCAGCGAACGCCGCCAGCTCGTCGAGCGCCGCTCGCACGCCCGGGCGCCAGCCGCCCGCCGCAGCGGCGGCGCGGAGGATACGGTCGGAGAGCTGCCCGATCCCAGCCTCGTAGGCGCACGCGAAGCAGTCGGCCTTGCTCCTGAAGTGGCGATAGAAGTGGACCCGGTTGCCGCCGTAGCTGTCGATCACGTCCTGGACTGAGACCCGGCGGTATCCCCGTGAGCCGCTCGCCTCCAGCATCGCCTCGAGAATCGTTCGCGTCCGCTCCTCGGCGCGGCGCTCGCGCTCGTCTTCGATCCTCTCCAGCTCGCCCCACGGCGTGCCCGACCGTACCCCGGTTGTGCGCTCCCCGCCCGCCATGCGCCGCGCAACGATATTGCTCCTATACAGTCACGCGAAGTGTGCCCTGGGGAGGCAGACCGCGCAGGGGGATCGTTTGCCGAGTTCAGGCTGCCGCCAGGCCGCCACGGAATCTCACCCGAGCAGGTGGCGGAGAACCAACGCTGGCGCCTGCTCGGCGCCGTCGCCGAGGTTCTGGCCGAGCGCGGCTATGTGCACACGACCAGCACCCGGGTGTGCAGAGCGGCCGGAGTGTCGCCTGCGACCTTCTACGGTCACTTCGACAACGTCGGCGAGTGCCTGACGGCCGCCCACGAGGCGGCCGTCGGCTGCGTCCTGGAGATCGTCTCCGAGGCCTGCGCCGAAGAGCGGATCGGCTGGCTCCAGCGCCTCGGCGTCGCAATCGCCCAGACCCTGCGCTTCCTCGCAGTGGAGCCGGCCACGGCCCATCTGCTCGGCGTCGAAGCCCCCGCAGGAGAGCCCGACGTCGCCGCCACCCGCCGGCAGGCGATCGAGCGCCTCGCCGGCCTCCTCGCCGCCGGCCGCAGCCTGCGTCCGGAGGGCGCCCCCGAGCTGCCGGCGGGCACCGAGCGCCACCTGGTCTCCGGCGCCGTCGCCATCTACTGCGAGCGCGTCGCGGCCGGGGAGACCGAGCGCCTGCCCGAGCTCGCCCCCGAACTGACCGGTCTGCTCGCGGGGCCCTACATCGACCAGCCGGGCTAACCCGACGGGCGCCCGGTCGACGCCTCGACGACGCGGACGCTACCTGCTCCGCGCTCGTCGGAGACCTCCGTCCCGCTGCGCAGGGCGGCCTCCGCAAAGCCGGCGTCGGCGAGCGCGGCGAGCGCCTGCTGCTCGTCCTCGAAGTGCATCTCCACCTGGCCGCGGACGAAGGCGGAGAGGACCCGCACCCCGATCGCCGTCAGAAGTCCGCTGTTCTCGCTCGCCAGGTGCAGGTCGGAGAGCATCAGGCCACGGGGGAAGGCGGCGAGGGTCCCCGCCGCGCGGCGCCAGAGGCCGAGGAGCGAGTCGCGATCGAGGTAGCTGAGCAGGCCCTCGCTGACGATCGCCAGGCCGCGATTCGGGTCGAGCTCTCCCGCCAGCGCCTCGAGGCCGTCCTCGCTGAGCGCGTCGAGGGCCTCGACCCGGTGGCCGGGCCCGAGCGACCCGGCGCGCGCCAGCGCCTCGCGCTTGCGCGCGGCCATCTCGGGCAGGTCGGTCTCTATGTAGGTGAGCCCGTCGCCGTGGCGGGAGGCGAAGCGCCAGCCGCGCGGCGACATGCCGGCCGCGATCTCGATCACCTGCGAGACCTCCCCGCGCCCGATCGCGGCCTCGAGCAGCTCGTCGATCAGCAGGTGGCGGGCGACCAGGAATTCCTCCAGCCCGGTCCCGCCCAGCGCCCGCGTGAGCCGCGTCGCCGGCCACGCCGACCAGTACATCAGCCGCCCAGTCGATGTCGAGAGGGTCGGATGGGAGAGGCCGCGCCGTGCCCAGACCGCGGCCGTGTAGTGGGCCGTGGGGCTGATCGAGGTTCGCGGCTCGGCCATCGCCGCCCATTCTCCTCGGAGGGGCGGCGCCAGGCGCCCCGTCACCTTCGATCTACCACCGAGACCCCGGCGCCTGTACCGGACGATGTTGGAGGTGGTGCACCGGGATCCCGGCGCGGGCTGCGCCGGTCTGCGCTCTCAGGGCGCAGGATCGTGCACCACGACCCGGTTCCGACCCTCGGTCTTGGCTTGGTAGAGGGCGTCGTCGGCGTCACTCAACAGCGGCTCGAAGCCGCCACGCCCCCTTCTGCGCCGGACCGCGACGCCGATGCTGATCGTCACGACGTCGGCGGGCTCGCCTTGCGGATGGGCGATTGCCAGCGACTCGACTGCGAGCCTCATCCGCTCCGCCGCCGCCGCGGCAAGCTCGGCGTCCTGGCCTGGGAGGACCAGGAGCAGCTCCTCGCCGCCAAAGCGGTAAGCCGCGTCGCCCCGCCGGCAGGTCCGCAGAAGCGCCTCTGCCACTGCTCGGAGGACATCGTCCCCCGCGAGGTGACCGCAGCTGTCGTTGTAGGCCTTGAAGCGGTCCACGTCGCAGAGTGCGACCGCATAGCCGTTGCCGTATCGCTCGACGTTGGCCTCGATGGTCTCCAGGTCCTCCTGCATCCGCAGCCGGTTGCCGAGACCGGTCAGCGCATCCTGGCGTGATTGCTCGAAGAGCCGGCGGTTGAGCCGCTCCAATTCGTCCTGCTGCTCGGCCAGCTTCCGGTGGAGCCCGATGACCCGGGTCGCGGCGACCAGGCAGGCCTCGAGCTTGTCCTCGTCGAGCGGCTTTTCTAGGTAGTCGTCGGCTCCGGCCTCCATCCCGCGCATCACGTTCGTCTTGCCCTCGAGCGCCGTGAAGAGGATGAAGTAGGCGTAGGGCCGGTCCGACGCCCTGATCCTCCGGCAGAGCTCGTCTCCGTCGATCCCGGGCATCATCCAGTTGCTGATCACCACGTCGGCGCCCTCGGCCTCGAACATCTCCCAGGCGCTCAGCCCGTCGACCGCGACCAGGCACTCGTGGTCGAGCCTCCCCACTGCCGCATCGAGCACACGCCGGTAGGCGGCGGAGTCGTCGACGATCATCACCTTCACCTGGCGCCCCCCGACTCCCCCTGCAGGCGCGCTGCGCAGGCAGCGGCGACATCCGCGAGGTCGACCTGGTCGAGGATCGCTCGATGGCGCTCGTCCTCGGGGTCGAGGGTTCGCAGCGCCCGTTCGTAAGCCCGTCTCGCCGCCCCGGGATCGTCGCCGGCGTCATGGGCGCGGCCGAGCTCGAAAGCGGCGAGACCGAACGAGGGATCAAGGTAGAGGCTCCTGCGTAGCGACACGATCGCCGCTGCCGGGTCGTCCCTCTGGAGCTCGACCAGGCCGCGGACAAAATATGCGTCGGCCGGCGGCGGATCGTCGGCCAGCAGCGGCCCGACGATCGCCAGCGCCGAGTCGAGATCGCCGCAGTCGGCCGCGAGCAAGGCATCCTCGACCCTGTCCTCGACCCGGCGCCGTGGACCGGCCCGGGCTGCGGCCGCCCCTCGCGCCAGGGCAGCGGCCGGCGCGGTCGCCCCTTCGCCCGGACGGGGGTCGAGGCCGAGCGGTCGCCTCAGCGCGGGCTTGGCCGGCCGGGGACGGCGCCGGCGCTCGACCAAGTCGTCGAACTCGCTACCGATCGCCAGGGTGGTGAGGCGGTCCGCGGCGCCGAGGATCAGGTGACCGCCTGGGCGCAGCGCCGCATCGAGCGAGTGCATAGCCCGCCCCACCGTCGGCGGGTCGAAGTAGATGAGGACGTTGCGCAGGGCAATCACGTCGAACGGCACCTCACCCGGCGGCGGCGAGGGGTCGGCGACGAGATTGTGGTGGCGAAAGCGCACCAGTGGCTTGAGTCCCTCCTTGACTCGGTGACCGTCGGCGTCGTGGAAGAGGTAACGCCGCCGCAGCTCTGGGGGCAGGCGCTGAACCGAGCGCTCCGAATAGCCCCCTCCCGCCCCGGCGCGCGCCAGGCACTTGTTGGAGATGTCGGTGCCGAGGATCGCGACCGGCGTAGCCTCGCGCCCGAGTGCCTCACTGGCGAGGATCGCCAGTGAGTAGACCTCCTCGCCCGTCGAGCAGCCGATGACCCACACCCGCACGACTCCGAGCCCCGTTTCCCTCGCCACCTCCAGCAGGCCCCGCCAGTCGATCGCCTCCAGCTCGCTCCGCTCGCGGAAGAAGTAGGTCTCGGGAACGGTCACCTCGTCGACGAGGCGGTGCCAGAGGGTGGCGGGCGCAGGACCGGACAGCTCGGTCAGGAACTGCTCCGCGCTCATTCCCGGGGCCGCGCGCCCGATCGCCGCCTCCAGCGCGGGCATCTGCGCGTCCTTGACGACCACCCCGGTCTCGACCCTGACCCGCTCGGCCACGGCTCTCAACGGCTCACCCGTCATTCGAGGCTCCGTAACCGCAGCGTGGCCAGTTCCTGTCCCAGCTCCTCGAGGGAAAGCACGAGGTCGACCCCCACCTCGATCGCCGCGGCCGGCATCCCGAACACCGCCGAGGTCTCGGCGTCCTGGGCGATGGTCAGCCCACCCGCCGCGGCGATCGCCTGGATCCCCTCGGCGCCGTCGCGACCCATCCCGGTGAGGACGACCCCGACCGCATCCATCCCCACCGTCGACGCCAGGCTCTCGAAGAGAACATCCACCGAGGGCCGGTGCGCGCCGCGCTCGCCCTGGCTGTCGAGGCGGAGCCGCATCGTTGGATCCAGACGCAGGTGGGCTCCGTCGGGCGCCAACCAGATCCCGGGCGTGAGCATCTGACTCTCGGTGGCGATCGCCACCGAGGGCGGAACGCTTTGGTCCAGCCAGGTGGCAAGGCCCTCGCCGAAGCTCGGCGCCATGTGCTGAACCACCAGCACCGGGATCGGAAAGTCGCGCGGCAGCCGGCTGAGGATCTCGACCAGGGCGGGAGGCCCCCCGACGGAGGCGCCGATGCCCACCGCGCGGTAGCCGAGTCCAGGTCGGCGGGCCGGCGGTCGCGGTCGCTTTGCTGCGGCGGCCGGCGGGTCCGCCCTGCCGCCGCGCAGCCGCACGTTGGCGAGGCGCCTGACCCGGCTGCGCAGGGCAACCGCCCAGACGCTCTCCGGATCGTCGAGGCGCAGCCGATCCTCGGCGATCGCCTCCAGGGCGCCCGCGGCGAGCGCCGCGGCGACCCGCTCGTCGTCGCGCGGCGGACGGGTGCCGGTCAGGACCACTCGCAGATGCCGCTCCTGCGCCAGAGGCGCGACGACGGCGGCGACGGCGGCGCCGGCCGTCTCGAGGTCGAGGGCGACCAGGTCCGGGGCCGGCTCCTCGATTCGCGCCAGCATCTCGTCGACTCCGCCGAACCTGCCGGTGACCTCAAGGTCCGGGTCGCGCTCGAGGAAGCCGGCAAGCTCCCGCGCTCGCGTCTCGGAGCGGTCGCAGACGATGATCCGCCGGGGCCGCGCCATCGCGCTAGCTGCCGATCAGGCGCCCGATCGTCTCGAGCAGGGATTGCTGGTTGAACTCTTGCTTGACGATGTAGGCGTCGGCACCCTCCTCCGCGCCCCGCTGCCGGTACTCCTCACCCCCCTCGGAGGTGACGATCGCGACGGGCAGCGACCCGCGCGATTTGTCCTTGCGGATCGCCTTCAGGAGGTCGAACCCGTCCATCTCCGGCATCTGGACGTCGGTGAGCACGAGATCGATCTCGGGGTCTGTCAGCACCGTCTTCAGTGCCTCGCGGCCATCCCGCGCGACCTCGACCCGATATCCGGCTGCCTCGAGGATGCCGCGCTGCATCTGGCGAACGCTGAACTGGTCGTCGACGACCAGCACCGTTGGCGCCCGGCGGCGCGTGGCCGCGACTGGGACAGGCGTCTGCGGGGCCCGGGCCTCGAGCAGGTGGTTGGGGTCGACGACCAGCGCCACCGTTCCGTTCTCGCGGATACCGGCTCCCAGGTACCCCTTCGTCCCGGCCAGCAACGGGCCGAGGCTCTTCACCACCAGCTCGCGATCGCAGAGGACCCGATCGCAGGCGACCGCGACCGCCCGCGTCGACGTCGCCACGATGATCGCCGCCGGCTGGGATGGGAGCGGGGAGCCGGTGGCGCCGAGCAGGGTCGTGAGGTCGGCGAGCGGCACCGCCTTCCCCCGGTGCTCGATCTGCGCCTTCCCCCCCAGCGACGCGACCTCCTTCACGGTCACGACCTCGCGCACGCTGGAGACCGGGAGGCCGAAAGCCTGACCCTCGCGTTCGAAGAGCAGCACGTTGAGCAGCGCCAGCGTCATCGGCACCAGCAGGATCACCTGCGTCCCGCGACCCGCCTCGCTGAGCACCTCGACCCTGCCGCCGAGCGCCTCGACGTGGCTCTTGGCCGCGCCGACGCCGACGCCGCGCCCCGCGAGATCGCCCACCTCCACCGCGGTTGAGAGCCCTGCGGTGGCGAGCACCTCGGCGAGCGAGTCGGTCGCGCTTCCTCGCTCAATCAGCTCCGGCGAGACCCCGCGGCCGTCGTCGGCAACCTCGATCGCGACCATCCCGCCCTTCTGCTCGGCGCGCAGCTCGATCCGCCCGCGCCGGGGCTTGTCGGCCGCCTCGCGCTCCTCCGGCGGCTCGATCCCGTGGGCCACTGCGTTGCGGAGCAGGTGGACGATCGGATCTGAGATCCCCTCGAGGATGACGCGATCGAGCTGCGTCTCGGACCCGGTCACGACCAGATCCACCTCCTTGCCCTCCGTCGTCGCGATGTCACGGACGGCGCGGGGGAAATGGCCGGTGATCGAGGAGACGGGCAGGGTTCGCATCCCGATCACCGCGTCCTGAAGCTGGTCGAGCAGGCGCTCGCCACGGTCCATCTCTTCCTCCGCCTCCTCGCCGGCGGCGAGGATCCGATCGCCGGCGATGTGCTCGAGGCGGCGGTGGTGGAGAACCGTCTCTCCGACCGCGTCGAGCATGCTGTCGACCCTGGCGGGGTCGACGCGCATCGCGGTGGGGCGCAGCTCCGCCGCCGGCACTGCGGGTTCCGGCCGCGGGGCGGGTGCCGGTGCCGCGGGCTGGGGCCGGGGGGTCTGCTCAGCCGGTGCGGGCGGGGGTGACGGCTCGGCGGCGGTCCCACCCGGACCGGCGGCGGCGTCGACGGCCCGGCGCAGCTCGTCGGTGGCCCTCAATAGCGGCTCGACGTCGTCCGCCGGCAGCTCGCCACGGTCGCGGGCGTCCTCGAGGCGGTCCTCCATCCCGTGCGCGATCGAGGCCACCTCGCGCCAGCCGACCATGCTCGCCGCTCCCTTCACCGAATGGGTGTCGCGAAAGAGCAAATCGACCAGCTCGGGGTCGCGCCCGCCCGCCTCCAGCGCGAGCAGGTTGCTCTCGATCCTGGCCAGGCAGTCGTTCGCCTCTTCGCGCGCGATCTCCAGGGTCTCTGGGTCAATTTCGTTCATCGCTCCGCGTGCGCGGTCCCGGCCAGCGTGGCGCCGACGTCGACGATCCCGACCGGCACCCCGTCGACCAGCACGGAACCGGACAGGTACTCGGACTCGGCGGGTTCGCGCGCCTCGGGAAGCGAGCAGATGTCGATCACCTCGTCGACCATGAGCCCGGCGCGGAGATCGCCCTGCTCGGCGACGACGATCCGGTCGCCCGCCTCGCCGGCGATCCCGAGCGCCGCCGCGAGGTCGACCACCGCCATCACTTCGCCGCGCAGGTTCCAGATCCCGAGCACCTCGGCGGGGGCCCCGGGAACGGGCGAGATCTGGCCGACCGGCGCGATCTCCCGCACGCCCTCGACCGGGAGGGCGTATTCCTCGTGGCCGCTGCGCACACGGAGGTGCATCGCGGTCATTTCGGACCGTCGGCCCGCACTCGCCCCGCGCCGGCCATCTCGGCCATCTCGGCCAGCTCCGCCAGCTGCTCGTCAAGCTGGGTCACCGCCTTGGTTACCCGCTCGGCCATCTCGCCACGCTGTTGCTGCTCGTCCGCCAGATGCTCCGCCGCGACGCGGATCTGGACCATCGCCGCGGAGACCTGCCCGGCCGCCTCGTTCTGCTGCTGCGTCGCCTGCAGGCTCTCCGCGAGGACGTCGGCGGTCGAGCCCATCAGCTCGCCGACCTCGCGGGCCTGCTTGGCGCCCTGCTCGGTCGCCATGATCGTCGCGTTGGTCTCGTCCTGGATCGCGGTGACCATCTCGCGGATCTCCTCGGTGGAACGGATCGAGCGTTCGGCGAGCTTGCGGACCTCGCTGGCGACGACGGTGAAACCCTTGCCGGCCTCCCCCGCCCGAGCAGCCTCGATCGCCGCGTTGAGGGCGAGCAGGTTGGTCTGCTCGGCGATGTCGTTGATCAGCTCCAGCACCTCGCCGATCTTCTGGCTGCGCTCCCCCAGCGCCACCGAGCGCTCGGAGATCGCCTCGACCTGCTCCTGCATCTCGCGCATCGTCTCGCCGGTCTGGTCGACGGCAGTCGAGCCGGCCTTGGCGTTGTCGGCAATCGACGCCGCCGTGGCCTGTAGCTCCTCGGTCGTCGCCGCCACCTCGGCCACCGCCGCTGACTGCTCGTTGGTCGCGGTGGACACCTCGGCGGTTGCGGCGAGCATCTCGCTCGCGACCTCGGTCAGCGAATCGGCCGCCGACCTGATGCTCTCGAGCTGGACGCGCTGGCGGTCGATCTGGCCGAACTGGTCGTCGATCTGGCCGAATAGTCGGCCAATCATCCTTCTCCCGTAGACGGCCGTGAGAATCGCGGCCAGGGTTGCGAGCACCCCGGCGATGATTGCGATGAGTCTGGCGGCGTCAGCGTCAGTGGCTGCTTCCGCGCGTGCCGCATCGGCCGACATGCGAGCCTCGACGATCAGGGCGTTGAACCTCCGTTTCACCCTTTCTGCTTCGAAGCTGAGCACCTGGGAGGCCTTCACGAATTCGCCAGACCCGGCTATCGGGAGGATCTGCTTGTTGATGATCGCTTCCATCCGCCTCTGCCCCGTCCCCGCCTCGGCGACGATCTGCAGCTCGCCTAGACCCTCCGCCACCACGTGCTGCTGGTCTTCCACGTGGAGGACCGTCAGGTCTCGTAGGTCCCGTCGGAGCCCGTCCTGCAGCCTTCGCAGCCTGGCGAGGGTCTTCTGGTCCTTCGTAAGTGCGTAGCTTGCGGCGAGAAGCAGCTGTTCGGTGATCGCGGAAGACACGTGTTCCGCCGCGGCGGACACTTCGAACTCGCTAAAGGCCCGGTCGCTGGACCCGCGGGCCACCTCAAAGCGCCAGATGCCGACCCCGATCGCTGTCCCGAAGAGGACCACGACCAAGCCGATCAAGGCGACCAACCGCGTCGCCGGATTCCGCAGACCACGCCGGACGTTCTCGGTCATCGCAGGCCCACCTCGCCCCCCAGCATAGACCCGGCCTCGGGCTGCGAGAAGCCGGTGCGCTCCATCGCGCCCCACTCCCCCCGTCGCACCAGCTGCCAGAAGCCCTCCAGGCGCCACAGGTGTCCGAGCTGCCTGTAGCCGGCGTTCTCGAGGGTGGCGAACAGCATGATCCTGCCGAGCTGGTCCCAGCCGGGGTGCCGGCCGAAGCTCGCGTCCTCGATCGCGATCGCCCCAAGGGAGAGGGTCAGCCCGTAGAGCACGGAGATCGCGTTGAAGAGCAGGAACACCTCGATGTTGATCGATCCGGTCAGGAAGGCGGCCGTCGCCACCGCGTACCCCGACAGCTCGATGGCCGGCCCGAGCAGCTCGAAGAAGAGCAATGCCGGCATCGCCAGCATCCCGGGGGAGCGGTAGCGGGGGTTGCCGACCATGCGCGCGTGCATCAGCAGCGTTTCGGCGCTCCCCCGCTGCCAGCGCCTGCGCTGTCTTCTCAGCACGCGGGCGCTCGCCGGCGCTTCCGTCCAGCAGACCGGGTCGGGCACGTAAACGATCCGGCAGGGGCGTCGCTTGTCGCGCATCGTCCGGTGCAGGCGCACGACGAGCTCCATGTCCTCGCCGACGGTCTCGGTGTTGTAGCCGCCGGCGGCGATTACCGCATCCTTGCGGAAGAGGCCGAAGGCGCCGGAGACGATCAGCAGGCCGTTGACCGCGCTCCAGCCGGTGCGGGCGCCGAAGAAGGCGCGCAGGTACTCGACCACCTGGAACATCGGCCAGGCGGTGCGCGGCAGCCCTGCCTCCATCACCCGGCCACGCTCGATTCTGCAGCCGTTTGCGACCCGCACCAGGCCGCCGGTCGCCACGGTCCCGACCGGATCGTCCAGAAACGGGATGGCCGCCTTGACCAGCGCGTCCTGCTCCAGCACGGAGTCGGCGTCGATGGCGCAGACCAATGGGTACTCGGAGAAGTTGATCCCCGCGTTGAGGGCGTCCGCCTTGCCTCCGTTGTCCTTGTCGAGGACGAGCAGGTTGACCTTCCCGCGTGGGCCGAAGACGGAGCGGATCGGCTTGTGGGCGACGAAGGGCGGCGTCTGTCGGCGCAGCGGCTCCAGGTCGAAAGCCTCGACCAGCCGCTCAACCGTGGCGTCGGTCGAGCCGTCGCTGATCACGACGATCTCGAAGGCGGGGTACTCGAGGGCCATCAGGGAGCGCACGCTGTCGACGATTCCGGCGGACTCGTTGAAGGCGGGGACGAGGATCGAGATCGGCGGCGTCAACGGCGAGCGCACGGTGCGCCGCAGGCTCGTCTCTCGCAACCGTCCCGTATGCCGCCTGGTCTCGATTCCCGCCATCACCAGCAACCAAGCGTGGAAAATCATGAAGACGACGAAGTAGACGGTGACGAAGGTGACGTAGACGGTCATCGCTCGAGCGCCACCCGCGCGTGTTCGCGGACCTGCTCGACCGGCGAGACGAGGGAGCGGCCGAGGGCCGCCTCTCCCGCGGCGCCAAGCAGTCGCAGTGCTTTGGCGGCCTTTGCCTGCAGGGCCCAAGCGTCGGCGTTGAGCTCCTGCTCGAGCGGCGGCGCCGCCCGCGGGTCGCCGATCTCGCCCAGCGCCTCGGTCGCGGCCAGGCGGAGGAACCAGGCACGGTCCTCGTCGTCGACGATCGCTACCAGGGCTTCGAGGGCGCTGTCGTCGCCGATCATCCCGAGGCCCCTTGCGGCTCGCGCCGCCAGCTCGTCGTCGGCGTCCCCCAGCCCCGCGTGAAGCGCCTCGACGTGTTCGGCGAGGCGCATCCCGCCGACGACCGCGGTAGCCAGCCGGCGCAGCTCGATCCGGGCGTCCGGGCGCAGCGCTTGGCCGAGCGCCGTAGGGTGATTCTGGCCCATCGTCACCAGGATCGCCGCGACCGCACCCGGGCGTGCGACCGCCGCGCCCTCGGCGAGCGCCATCACCCGTGGAATGCAGGTCTCGTCGGAGAGCTCGGCGAGGCCGGCTGCGCAGGCGAGGGCCGCGTCTATGTCCGGGTCCTCGAGTCCGACCGAAAGCGAGCCGAGGCTCTCCTCGCTGCCGATCTGCCGCAGAGCCTCGGCGGCAGCGCGCCGCACTCGACGTCGCCGCGACCCGAGGCCGACCGCCGTTTCGGCGACGATGCCGGAGCACTCAAGCAGCAAGACCAGCCGGGCGCGCTCCCGACCGCTCAGCTCCGTCAACTCCTCCAGCGCCACCGTGCGCACGACACCTCGTGCCCTCCGCCCGGCCGGGAGCAGCGGCCGCTCCGGTTCCTCGGCGGCGAGGTACGTGTCCAGCAGCGTCTCGATCGCCGGACGTAGGGAGTGCTCGCGAGCACTGCGCCGGTCGCTGAAGAGGCGCCGGCCGACGATCGTCACAACCAACGCCAGAAAGACCAGTGCCATGACGATCGCAACCCAGGAGAGGAACAGGGTCAGGGTCATCGACCCGGGCCGGTCCGAGACAGAAGTCGGCCCAGCCGCAGCGACAGCTCCCTCGGGCTGAAGGGCTTTGGCATGTACTCGTCGACGCCGAGGCTGAGGCCTCCGAGAACGTCCTCCTCGCTGGAGTGCTCGGTCAGCATCACGATCGGCACCGCCCCCGTCTGGTCCCCGTCCCTCAGCATGCGCACCACCTCGAACCCGTCCAGCTTCGGCATCACCTTGTCGAGCACGAGAGCGTCGGGGCTCTCCGAAGTCGCCATTTCGTATGCCTGGGCGCCGTCCAGAGCCTCAATCACCTCGTAGCCGTCGGCGCGGAGGCGCGTGCACACCAGTCGACGGACGGTCGGCGAGTCCTCGGCGACGAGAATCTTCATGATTTCTCCTTCACGCCTTCACAGGTCCTCTCCGAGGGTTCACACAGATGAGTATTGTACTTTTCGTCACTATCTGCGCCCGTCCCGTCGTGGGCAGAGCTTGAGTCGCGCCCCACTTCCGCCGGGTCTCGGGTCACTTCGCTCAGTGCGAGTCGGCCCAGTCGATCTGCTTCGGCTGCGCGCTGAGCACCGCCCACGCCCCGGCGGCCGCGGTTGGCCAGACGTGGTACTCGTTGTATGCGTTGTCTGTGACCGTGCGGTCGGCACCCAGCGGCGCGAGGCCGTGCTTGCGCGTCACGTCCCACCAGGCGTTCATGCTCGCGTCGAGATTCTTGGTCGATTCGCCGAGAAGGGCCGAGACGAGGCGCATCTCCGCGGTCCCCTCGACCCAAAGCACATCTGGCGTTCCCGTGCCGAGATAGGGGCGGAAGCCGCTGAACGGGCCGTTCGCCTCGTAGGTCATGTTGTAGCTCGCCAGGTGGTTCGAGAGCCTGATCGAGCGCCCGTCGACGGCGAAGTTGCTCTGCGCGTACTCGAGGACCCGCTCCGCGAGCTTCTTGTCCTTGCGGGAGAGCGCGTATATGACCCCGAGCGCCTGCGGGTCGAGGGCGAGGGTCTCGTCGCCGACGCCCTGGCGGAAGTGAGCGAGGTCGCCACTGCGAACGACGAGCTGCGATTCGATGCCGTCGGCGATCCTGCTGGCGGCGTCCCCATAGGTGGCGGCCAGCTCCTTCTGGTGCTGCTCCTTGAGCCCGCCGGCGAGCCCGGTGAGCGCGATCATGGCGAGGATGTTGTGCTGAGTGGAGACCCACTGCACATCCGGACCGCCGCGCACGAGCCCCTCGTCATTGCGCAGGGACAGCAGGAAGTTGGCCGCACGACGGGCGTTGTCGAGGTACAGGTTGCCGCCGAACGCGGCGTCGAATTCGCTGAAGGCCATGGCGGCGAACGCGACCGCGCCGGCGCGGAAGGTGGCGCTGCTCTCGCCGGTTTCGACGTCGAAGGCAAACTCGATCGAGCCGTCGCTGCGCTGCAGGGCCGCGAGTTGGTCGAGAAGGCGACCCGCCTGGTCGCGGTCGCCGACCGACGTGAACGCGGACGCCGCGACTGCGGAGTCATACGCCCAGGACCAGTTCAGCAGACGGTCATAGGACGGATCGTCGACGGGGATGTCGAACGAGCGGATCAGGTCGAGTGACCCCTGGGGGTCGGACGAGGTGCGCAGCAGCACGCTCTCGGTGTGCGAGGCCCTCCGACCGACCCTCGCCGCGGATGAGCTCATTGCGAGGGGCACCCTGGCGGCGCTCCTGGTGCCGATCCGGCGGTTGCGGGCGCCGCAGCGAGCGCGGGCGCTTCCCTGCCGTCGCGAACACGGGACCGGCCTGTGGGGACCGACCTGGCGCGCCAGCCACCGCATGATTCCACGCTTCGGCCGGTGCGCTCCCTTCTCCGGCCAAGCCCGCCGCACATGGCCACCGAGGCGGTGGGTGCGGTGTCGAGCGGCTGCCGCGGCGGCGGACGGAGGCCCCGTCACGGCGGCCGGGGGCGTCGAGGCCTGGGCCGTGCCGATCGCCGCGAGCCCGGCGGTGCAGGTCAGGACGGTGGTCAGAATTCGCGGGTGAAGCTGCATGACGAGTCCTCGTCTCTTGGGAACCTTCTTCTCCCATCGTCAGCTCAGTTGTCGGCTTGAATCGCCGCACCCCGCTCGCCCTCGGCCGGAGAGCGCCGCGACCCCGCACGCCGGCGAAGTTGGCAAGAGGCCACCGTCGGCAGATCGAGGCTGAACCGATGCGCCGGCCGCGTTTCCGCGACCGACCGCTTCCGCATGAACGAGGATCAGGATCTCTAAGCGTTCCGATCGCGGATTCCGGCGCGCCCCTGTACGGGTGCAAAGCCTCGGTTGACCTGTTCTGCCTGGGCAAGGACGACTTCATCCCCCAGGTCCAGGACATCATCACCGTCGGCGAGTCTTACGGCCTTGCTGCAGGCGGATAGATCATTTTCATCTGGACGGTCCACCCTCTAGCATCGACCCAGCGATGACGATGGGGCGCCAGGAACCGCTTGACCAGGCCGACACGAATCGCCCCAGAGGAAGGAACCTATGAGCACAGCCGGCGAGGATCAGACGCCACTCGACCAGGTGCTCGTCGCCGATCGCGCCAACTTCCAGGAGGGCCCGCCACATGAGCTCTTCCGGCGCTTGCGGCACCAGTGCCCCATTCACTGGTCGCCCCGCATCACGGAGTATCCGGACGAGGACGGCTACTGGTCCATCACGACGGCCGACGACGTCTTCGAGGTCAGCCGCGATTGGCAGACCTACTCATCCGAACTCGGCGGATTCACCGCCCTGAAGAACGCAATACTGCCGCTCGAGCTGCAGCAGGCGATGTTCATCGGCATGGACCCGCCCAAGCACGATCGGATCAAGGCGCTCTTCCAGCAGGGGTTCACTCCGAAGCGGATCGCCGAGCACGAGGAGGCGATCCGCGAGATCACGATCGAGGTGCTGGATCGGCTCGAGGGGCGGGACACCTGCGAACTGGTCGAAGACGTCGCCCAGCCGGTGGTCGCGCGCGTGATCGGGAGCTTCATGGGCCTCCCGCCCGAGGACGACGCGGTCTGGGCGAGGCTGATGAACACGATCCTTCAGGCGGGCGACCCCGACGCGACGCCCGGGGGGGCGCAGACCGTGATGGAGCGCGACGTGCCCGAGGTCTTCGAGCGCTGCGGACAGCTGATCGCCGAGCGCCGCGAGGCTCCGACCGACGATCTGACGAGCGTGCTCGTCCACGCCGAGATCGACGGCGAGCAGCTCGAGGACCACGAGATAGTTATGGGCTTCGTCCTGCTGATGGCGGCCGGCAACGACAGCACCAAGGCGACCTACTGCAGCGGGATGCGGGCGCTGATGGAAAACCCCGACCAGCGCGACAAGGTGATCGAGGACCCGTCGCTGGTGCCGGCGGCGGTCGAGGAGTCGCTGCGCATGTTTCCGGCCTTCGGCCACTTCGCCCGCACCGCGACCTGCGACACCGAGCTGCACGGGCAGAGGATCAGCGAGGGGGAGAAGGTGGTTATGTGGTACCCCTCCTCGAATCGCGACGAGACGCGCTACGAGGGTGCGGACCGCTTCGACGTGACGCGCAATGCGGAGCACCAGGCGTTCGGCGCCGGCGGGCGGCACTTCTGCCTCGGCACCGCGCTCGCCCGCCTGGAGCTCCGGGTCCTGATCGAGGAGACGCTCGCGCGCTACCCCGCCATGGAGATGGCGGGCACGCCGACGTACGTCGAATCGCCGTTCGCCAATCAGCTCAAGACGCTTCCGGTTCGCCTACATCCATAACGCGAACGTGGTCCCGGCACCGAAGGGGTGTCGGGCATCGCTGAGCTGATCCCGGCTCGCCTCACGACGCGATCTCAGCTCGGCGTGCCCATCCACTCCAACGCCTCGCGCGGGTCGGGTGGCGTCACGAGGGGGCTATCGAGCGGCGGGCAGGTCCGACTTGGATTCGGTGCCGAGGACGATCAGGGTCTTGGTCCCGGTGACATTGCCGCTGCGACGGATCAGGTCGATCACCCGGGTGAGGTCCGCGACGTCTCGGACGCGCAGATGAACGAGAGCGTCGGGGTCGCCGGCGATCGTGTGGACGGCGTCGACCTCGACCAGGTCCCGGGCGACGCCTGCGATCTCGGCGACCTTTGTCGTTCCGGCGAAGCGGAGCTCGGTGAAGGCCTCGATCGGTCGCCCCAGCTTGGCCGGATCGACGCGGGCGGTGTAGCCGGTGATCACACCGAGCTCCTCGAGTCGGTCGATGCGGCGTTTGACCGCCGGGGCCGAGAGGTTCACGGAGGCGCCGATCGCGGCCAGGGTACGGCGACCGTCGCGAACGAGGAGATCGACGATTTCGAGATCGGTGCCGTCGACGTCAACCTGTTCCGTCATGCTGAAGAATCATACAAAAATAGAGCTACTCACGACGCTTTCAATGGTCATTTTGGGTTTTGAGTGCGGTTGAGTGGCGAAAGTACCTCTCAGGCCGTATTTTTTCTCCATGGCCACGGGGAACACTGCGCTCGACGGCGCGAGTGCGATCGAGAATCTCGAGGTCCTCGAGTCCGTTCAAAAACGGGTGCTCTGGTTGGCGACGAGCATCGTCCATCACGCAAACAAGGTCCGTGAGACGACCTCGGGGGTCAAGGTCGGAGGCCATCAGGCCTCCTCAGCCTCGGTCGTCAGCATCATGACCGCGCTCTACTTCGCGCACCTGCGCGGAGTAGACCGGGTGTCGGTCAAGCCGCACGCGGCCCCTGTTCTGCACGCGGTCAACTACCTGCTGGGTCGAGCTCGACCCGGTGTACCTGACCGAGTTGCGCTCGCTGGGCGGGCTGCAGAGCTACCCCAGCCGGTCGAAGGATCCCGATCCCGTCGACTTCTCCACCGGGTCGGTCGGAATCGGCGCGACCGCGACCCTCTGGAGCGCGCTGGCCCAACGCTACGTCTCCGGCCACTTCGACACCCCGGAGGCCGGCCGTCACGTCGCCCTGCTCGGCGATGCCGAGCTCGACGAGGGAGCCATCTGGGAGGCACTGGTGGACCCGATGGTCCCGGCGCTCGGCGAGGTCATGTGGATCGTCGACCTCAACCGCCAGTCGCTGGACCGGATCGTCCCCGACATCGCCGCCGAGCGGATGCGGGCGATGTTCGAGGCGGCCGGGTGGCAGACGATCGTCGTCAAGTACGGCCGTCTGCTGCGGGAGCTGTTCGATCGCAAGGGCGGCAAGGCCCTGCGCCGCCGGATCGACGCGATGGGGAACGAGGAGTACCAGCACCTTCTGAGAAGCACGCCCGAGGAGCTGCGTGAGGGCCTGCCGGGCGTCGGTCGCGGGCGGCGTGAGGTCGAGCGTCTGATTGCCGACCTCGATGACGACGAGCTCGGCCGGGCGGTCCGCGACCTGGGCGGACACGATCTCGCCGATCTGCTCGAGGCCTTTCGCTCCGCCGACGCGGACGAGCGGCCATCGGTGGTCTTCGCCTACACGATCAAGGCGAAGGGACTGGCGACGGAAGGCCACCCGGCCAACCACTCGGCGCTGCTCTCGACCGCGGAGTGGGAAGAGCTCGCAACGGAGACCGGGTCCGACGCGACCGAGCCATGGGCCCGCTTCGAGCCAGGCACCGCCGAGGCGGAGCTCTGCAGGCGGGCGGCGGATCGGATGCACCGTGAGCCGCCGGTATTAGAGCCGCCGCCGGCAATCCCGGCCGAGGTCGGCCGGGATCACAGCGGCGATCTTTCGACCCAGAAGGCCCTCGGCCGCTTCTTTCCGGACCTGCGCCGCGTCGCTCCGGATGTGGCGGGGCGGGTCGTCACGGTCAGTCCCGACGTCGCCTCCTCGACCAACCTCGGGGGCTGGATCAATCACGCCGGGATCTGGAACCCGCGGGAGCGGGTCGACTGGTTCGCCGAGGACACCGACACCCTGGTCCGCTGGCGAGAGGACGAACAGGGCCAGCACGTCGAGCTCGGCATCGCCGAGGTCAACCTGGTCGGGCTGCTGGGCGAGCTGGGGGCGACCTGGTCACGTGACGGCCAGCCGCTGCTGCCGATCGGGACCATCTACGACCCATTCGTCAATCGCGCCCTGGAGCCGTGGTCATTCGGCATCTACGCCGGCGGCCAGTCGATTCTCGTCGGGACTCCTTCGGGCGTAACCCTGGCGCCGGAGGGGGGCGCCCACCAGTCGATCGTCACGCCCTCGGTCGGGATCGAGCAGCCCCGCTGCACCGCCTGGGAGCCGGCTTTCGGGCAGGATCTGGAGTGGACGCTGCTTTACGCTCTCGGCAAGCTGGGACGGAAGGACGGCGGCTCCGCCTACTTCCGGCTCAGCACGCGTCCCGTGGACCAGGCCCTGGCGGCGCTACCGGACGGGAAGGCCCGCGAGCAACGTCGCCGGCGGGTGCTCGCGGGCGGCTACGTCCTGCGGCTCGCCAAAGGCACGCCCGAGGTCACGATCGTGGCGATGGGTGTGACCGTGCCGGAGGCGTGTGAGGCCGCCGCCGAGCTGACCGCGGAGGGAATCGCCGCCGAGGTCGTCTGCCTCACCTCCGCCGACCTCGTCTATCGCGCACTGCGAGCCCGCCAGGGCCTGGCCGAGGGTGACGACGCGATCCTCGACCAGCTCTTCCCGCCCGACCGGACGGCGCCGATCGTCACCGTCCTCGACGGCCATCCCCACGCCCTCGCGTTCCTCTCCTCGATCCGCGGTGCGCCGCTGGCCGGCCTCGGAGTCGACGACTTCGGCCAGTCCGGCGACGTCGACGACCTATACCGCCACTTCGGAATCGATGTGGAGACGATCGTCGGCGCGGCGGCCGACCTCGTCGTCTAGCCCCCAAGAGAAAGAGAACCCCCCGATGAATCCGACCAAGACGACCGCCGCCGAGATGCCGATGCCGCGCCTCTCGGACTCGATGGAGGAGGGGACGATCCTGACCTGGCTGGCCAAGGACGGCCAGCTCGTCCAGCAGGGCGAGGACCTGGTCGAGATCGAGACCGACAAGGCGAACATGACGGTCGCCGCCGAAGCCTCGGGTGTGCTCGAGATCCTCGCCGAGGAGGGGGCGACCCTGCCAGTGGGAGCGCCGATCGCCCGTCTCGGCCCGGGTGAGGGGGATCCCGGGCCGGCTCCTTCGCCGGAGCCGCCCCCGGCCCCCGCGCCGGCGGCTCCCCCCGCTCCGGAGGCGGTGTCTCAGCCCGCGATCGAGGAGCCTGGCGACGCCCCGGCCGGCGAGGCCGAGCTTCGAGGCGCGCCGGCGACGCCGCTCGCGCGCCGCGCCGCTCGCATCCACGCGGTCGATCTCGCCGGCCTCGGTCGGGGCAGGGGCCCTCGGGGCCGGATCACCAAGGCCGACGTCCTCGCCGCGGCCGGCGTCGAGGAGGCGGCTCCCTCGCCGCCGGCGTTCGCGACGGCACCCGCCGAGCCACCGGCCGGGCGGCCCGGAGCAGGCGGCGACCGAGAGGTCGAGGGCGCCAAGGGCGAGGTCACGATCGAGGAGCCGACCCGACTGCAGGCGGTGATCGCCCGCAGGATGGCCGAGGCGAAGGCGACCGTCCCGCATTTCCAGGTTCAGACCGAGGTGGACATGGACGCCGCGATCGAGGTGCGGCGCAGGCTGAAGGCGATTGCGACGGGGGCACCGACGCCCTCCCTCAACGACCTCATCGTCAAGGCGGCGGCCGTCGCCCTGCGGGAGCACCCGAAAGCAAACGCGAGCTACCGCGACGCCCGCTTCGAGCTGCACAGCCGGATCAACGTCGGAATCGCCGTCGCCGCGAACGAGGCACTCGTCGTGCCGACGATCGCCGACGCGGACCGCAAGTCCCTCGGCTGAGATCGCGCTCGAGTCCCGCCGCCTCGCGGAGCGGGTTCGCTCGGGGGAGATCACCCCGCCGGAGCTGGCCGGCGGCACCTTCACGGTCTCGAACCTCGGCATGTTCGGGATGACCGCGATCGTCCCGGTCATCAACCTCCCCCAGGCGGCGATCCTGGGTGTCGGGGCCAGCCGCGAGCAGCTGCGCCGGGTCGACGGCGAGATCGTCGACGTATCGGTGATGACGCTGACCCTCAGCTGCGACCACCGCATCCTCTACGGGGCGGAGGCGGCCGAGTTCCTGGCCGAGATCAAGCGACTGTTGGAAGAGCCGCTGCTGCTGATGCTCTAGCTTCGGCGACGACGGATGAGATCTGATCGATCTGGAAGGAAGTTCATGCAAGTCGACACCGTGCTGGCCGAGTCCGACGGAGTTCGTCCCAACCTGGGGAAGATCGTCGCGATCGGTCTCAACTACCGAGACCACGTGCGGGAGACCGGAATGGAGCTGCCCTCGCGGCCCCTCGTCTTCGCCAAGTTCGCGACCAGCGTGATCGCCGATGGCGAGCCGATCGTGATCGATCGGTCGATAACGGAGCGCGTCGACTGGGAGGTCGAGCTGGCCGTCGTCGTCGGCCGTCGGATGACCCGGGTCGCCGTCGACGACGCACTCGAGCACGTCCTCGGCTACACGGTGGCCAACGACGTCTCCGCTCGCGACGTCCAGTTCGCGGACGCCCAGTGGGTGCGCGGAAAGAGCCTCGACACCTTCTGCCCGCTCGGTCCCGTTGTCGTCCCCGCCGCCGATATCAACGATCCCCAGGCGCTCGGGCTGCGCACGCGGGTGAACGGCGAGACGATGCAGGACTCGAGCACCGCCGAGATGATCTTCGACGTCGCCGAGCTGCTCTCATTCTGCTCGCACTCGTTCACGCTGGCGCCCGGCGACGTCGTCCTGACCGGCACCCCCTGGGGGTGCGGTGAGTTCATGGACCCGGCCCGATCGCTTCAGCAAGGCGATGTCGTCGAGGTCGAGATCGACGGTATCGGGAAGCTTCGGAATCCGGTCGAGGAGCTTTGAAGGTGAGCGGGGAGAAGAGATGACGACGATCGCTCCGACTCTCGTCACCGGCGCCGGTGGGTGCATCGGCGCCTGGACGATCCGGCAGCTCGTCGGCGAAGGCGCTCCCGTGGTGGCGCTCGATCTTCGCCGTGAGACCGATCGCCTCTCGCTCCTGCTCGATGAGGAGGAAGTCGAGCAGGTGACCTGGGTCGCGGCCGACATCACCGACCTCGCCGCCCTTCAGCGCACCCTCGAGGAACACTCGATCGGCCCTGTCATCCACCTCGCCGCCCTACAGGTTCCCTTCTGCCGCGCCAACCCGCCGCTCGGCGCCGAAGTGAACCTGGTCGGCACGGTCAACCTGCTGCAGGCGATCGTCGAACGCGACGAGACGATCGCCCCCTTTGTGTACGCCTCGTCGATCGCCGCCGCCGATGCCGACGACGGCGATCACCCCGAGACGATCTACGGCGTGTACAAGCGGGCCTGCGAGGGGGCCGCCGAGGTCTACCTGCGCGAGAGCGGAGTGGCCAGCATCGGACTGCGACCGCATACCGTCTACGGCCCGGGTCGTGACCAGGGCGTCACCTCGGCGCCGACCGTCGCGATGCTCGCCGCCGCCACCGGGGTCGCCTTCGAGATGCCCTTCTCCGGCCGGCTGACGATGCAGTACGCCCCCGATGTCGCCGCCGCCTTCGTCGCCGCCTCGCGCGCGGACGACTTCTCCGGCGCCGGGGTCTTCGACCTGTCGGGCGAGACCGTCGACGTGTCGGCGGTCGTCGCCGAGATCGAGGCGGCCGCGCCCGGGGCCGAGATCACGGTCGCGGGCCCGCCGTTGGCGTTCGCGGCAGAGGTCGAGCCGAATCCGGACGCTCCCTTCGCCGACGCCGTCGCCGCGACCTCGCTTGCCGACGGCGTGCGCGATGCGATCGCCCGATTCCGCGAGCTGCACGCCCGCGGTCAGGTCGGCCCGCCGGCCGCCTGACGCCCGTGGCCCGAGCTCGACCCGCGCTCGAGGTCATCGGATTCGACCAGGACAACGGCGAGGTGCCGAGGGCCGTGGACGCCCTCGACACGGTCGAGCTCGATGTCGGAGGTCGCCGAAGGACCGGAGATCAAGGTCAACGGCCTGCCCTCATCGACCGCGCCTGTGAGGCCGGCGAGCAGCTCGGGGATGTCGGGCACTATCCGGGTCGCCTCGACAACGCAGATCTGGAGATCGGGCAGTAGCGTCAGGGCGCGCCGGCCCTGCTGCGGTCCGTGATCGAGGGCCAGGGTGCCGGTCTCGGCGGCGGCGAGGGCGCAGCCCGTGAGCACGCCGTCGACCCGGTCGAGGTCGGCGAACGAGAGGGCCGGGTCATCGGGCGCCATCCGGATCGTGGATGGGCACCAGGATGCGGGGATGTCAGCCGGACAGGCGAGCGTTCCGGCGCCGTTCTCGGCGCAGATCACCGCGACCACGTCGGCGATCCCGTCGCGCGCCACCGGCTTGACCGCCGCGCCGTACTCGCTGACCCGCTCCACGAACCGTCCCCGCAGAGACGCTCCGTCGACTTCGGGCCGAGGCGTGCGAGTGGCGCCCTTCGCCGGCTCGTCCGTGACTTCGCCGACGGCGGCGGGCGTAGCCGCCTCGCCGAGGGCGGAGCGGACGCGGCCGATGATCTCCTCACGCGCGGTATTCACGCCACCAGTCCCTGAACGTCTGCTTCGGTGCGGGGGGCAGGTCCCGGCTCGCTGTCCAAGCGGCCAATGGCTTTACCAGTCGCTGGGTTGGCGTCAGGTTGCCGAGTCGAGCCGCCCGTTGGGCCACCTCGTAGCTCCGGCGCGAGAGGAGGATCCTGCCCAGTGCCCGCATCGCGGGGCCCTCGCCGCGGGGCGCCTGCCCTTCGGCGACGACCCGGCCTCGCAGATGGACGAGGATCGACGGGATCTCGATCTTGACCGGGCAGACGTCGTAACAGGCCCCGCACAGAGTCGAGGCGCCGGGCAGGCTCTCGTGCTCGCGCATGCCGCTCAGCTGCGGCGCGAGGATCGCACCGATCGGACCCGGATAGGTGGACTCGTAGGCGTGGCCGCCGGTCCGCTCGTACACCGGGCAGACGTTGAGGCATGCGGAGCAGCGGATGCAACGCAGCGCCTGGCGGCCGATCTCGTCGGCAAGGACGTCGGTACGGCCGTTGTCGAGCAGGACCAGGTGGAAGGACCGCGGGCCGTCGCCGTCGGTGACGCCGGTCCAGAGAGACGTGTACGGGCTCATCCGCTCCCCGGTGGAGGAGCGGGCCAGCAGCCGCAGCATCGTTCCCAGGTCGCTGAGCTCGGGGACGATCTTCTCGATGCCCATCACCGTGATCAGGGTGTGCGGCAGCGTCGTGCACATCCGGCCGTTGCCCTCCGACTCGACCACGCAGACCGTGCCGGTCTCGGCCACGGCGAAGTTCGCTCCCGAGATCCCCACCCCGACCTCGAGGAAACGGGCTCGCAGGTAGCGACGGGCAGCGGCCGTCAGGGCGCTCGGCTCGGTCGATAGCCCCCGCTCGCCGAGCTTGGCTTCGAAGAGGTCGCGGATTTCCACCCGGTTGCGGTGGATCGCGGGGACGAGGATGTGCGACGGCAGGTCGTCTCCCAGTTGCACGATCAGCTCCGCGAGGTCGGTCTCGTGGGCGGTGATCCCGGCCGCCTCGAGTGCCTGGTTGAGGCCGATCTCCTCGGTGACCATCGACTTGACCTTGATCGCCTCCCCCGCGCCGGCGTCACCTGCCAGCTTTGCGACCATCGCGTTCGCCTCTGCCGCGTCGCGGGCCCAATGGACTGTGCCGCCCGCCGCCGATACAGACTGCTCGAGGCGTTGGAGTTGGCGGTCGAGATCCAGCAGCGCGGAGTCCTTGATCCGCGCCCCTTCGCTGCGCAGCGCCTCCCAGTCGGGGACCTCGGCGACGACCGCGCTGCGCCGAGCCCGGATCGTCGATGTCGCGTGCGCGAGGTTGTGCCGCAGCTGGGTGTCGCGCAGCGCGACTGCCGATGCGGTCGGAAAGCTCACGCCCCTGCCGCCAGGATCTCGGCGATATGCATGGTTCGCGCTCCTGCGCGCTGGCGCGAGAGCCCGCCGCCGATATGCATCAGGCAGGAGTTGTCGACAGCGGTGCAGACCTCTGCGCCGCTGTCGAGGACCTGCCGCACCTTGTCGGTGAGCATCGCCGTCGAGGTGTCGGCGTTCTTGACCGCGAAACTGCCGCCGAAGCCGCAACAGGACTCCGCTTCGGCGAGCTCGAGAAGCTCGATGTCGCGAACGTTGCGCAGCAGTCGCAGTGGCGCCTCGCCGATCCGAAGCCCGCGCAACGAGTGACAGGTCGGGTGGTAGGCGACGCTGTGGGGGAAGCGGGCGCCGACATCCTCGACTCCGAGCACGTCGACCAGGAACGAGCAGAACTCGTGCACGGGAGGGGCCTCGCCGACCAGGCGCGGGTAGTGCTCGCGCATCGTTCCCGCACAGGAGGCGGACGGGGTGACGACCACCTCCGCCTGCTCGAGCACGCGCAACTGGCGGCGCGCCAGCCGAGTCGCCTCCTCCGGGTACCCGGTGTTGAGGTGCATCTGGCCGCAGCAGGTCTGCTGCTCGGGGAAGCTGACGCTGCAGCCGACCCGCTCGAGAACCTCGACGACGGCGCGGCCGGTCGCCGGGAAGAAGGTGTCGTTGAAGCAGGCGATGAAGAGCGCTACCCGCACCTTGTTCCTAGGGCGAGACGATCAGGACGCGCCGTTGCCCGTCGCCCGGACCAGGGCGATCTCGTCGCTGAGTGCCCGCGAGTAGAGGTTGATGTCGGTTCCGAGCGCGATCATGCGAAAGCCGCGCTCGCGCATCGACTGGGCGGTCTCGACGTCGCCGGCCAGGATCCCGGCCGTCACGCCGGCATCCTCACACGCCGCGACGATACGGTCCTCGGCCTCGCGTAGCCGTGGATCGTCCAGGGCGCCCGGAATTCCCATCGACAACGAGAGGTCGTACTCGCCGACCCAGAGGACGTCGACCCCGGGGGTGGCGGCGATCTCCCCGACGTTCTCGAGTCCCTCCAGCGTCTCGATGAAGAGGATCACCATCGTTTCCGCGTCGGCGGCCGCAGTTGCCGCCCGCACTCCGTTCTCGATCTGGTCGGGGTAGATCAAACCGAAGCCACGCCCGCCCTCCGGCGCGAATCGGGCCGCTTCGACCACTCGCTCGGCCTCCTCGGCATCGGCGACCATCGGCACGACGACCCCGGCCGCGCCGGCGTCGAGTACCGCGGAGACCTGATGGCGCGCAGAGCCCTGCGCGCGGACGATCGGCGCGATCGGCTCCGCCCTCGCCGTCGCGAGCAGCGGTCGCACCTGGGGTATGCCCCAGCCGGTGTGCTCGAGGTCGATGAACACGAAGTCCGCCCCGGCGTTGGCGAGGATTCGCGGCAGGCCGTACGTGTTGAACTCGAAGAGCATCGTGCCCAGCGCCACCTCGCCGGCCAGGAGGCGCGCGCGCAGCCCGCCATCCGAGGGCTCGATATGGCCGACGGCGTTCGGGGCCGACGGCCGCTCCGAAGTCCTGTTGACGGGGGAGGTCGGCGAGCGGCCGCTGGAGTACTGCTGGACGGAGATGCCGCGCGCGGGACCGCCTATCGCCTGGTAGTGATGGGGACGGTCGGCGCTGAAGGTCAGCATGTCTCCGGGATCGAGGCGGACCTTGTCCTGCCCCGTTCCGATCTCGATCCGGCCTTCCATCGGCAGGAAGTGCTCGATCACACCCGGTCCGTGCGGTTCGGAGTCGCGTCGCACGCCGTCGGCCATCGTCACCACGTATATCTCGACCTGGCCGTTCATCTGCCAGCCGGCCATCAGGCGAGCCTCGTAGTTGGGCTCCTCGAGGGTCACGCCGGACGACTCGCCATGGCGAACCACATGGAACGACTCTCCGCCGCCGTCTGCGTCGAAGAGGAAGCCGAGGGGGATGTCGAGCGCGACGGCTAGGGCCCAGAGGGTGTCGAGCGACGGGTTGCCGTCGTGGCGCTCCAATTTGGAGACGGTCGACTTGGAGACGTCGGCGGCGCGGGCGAGCGCGGAGACCGACATCTTGCGCCGCAGTCGCCACTCGCGGAGCTTGGATCCTGCGAGTTTGGAGGGGTGGGGGTCAGACCCTGACTCGTTGTTCATCGAACGCCGTCCGCGGCCTTCCGGGCAGATTTGTTCGTTATATAGGTCGAATGGACAATCTGCAAGCTAATTCTGATGCATCGGAGGGACCCGTGGTCCTCACGGCGTTCGGTCCAACTTGCCGAAAATTGACAATACCAGACACTCTGGATACACTTCGTTCGATCTACAACGCCTTCTTAAAGGCTGCAGCCCCCTTCGCGCAGTGCCTTCAAACCACCAGGAGAGGATCTACCCGTGAACCCTGATTCCGACGGCTCCGATGGCGCGGCCCCCAAAGGTCCCTTCTGGTCCGATCTGAGCCGCCGACAAGTCCTTCGTGGAGGTGCCGTGGGCGTCGCTGCGCTCTCGGCGGGCTCGGTGCTCGCCGCATGCGGCGACTCTTCCTCCTCGACCACGGGGGGCACCTCGGGCGGGGGCAAGCCCCAGCGTGGCGGCAACCTCCGGGTAGCGATGATCGGCGGGACGGCGGACGACAGCCTCGAGGCCGACGCGGCCTACAACTTCCCCCAGGTGATGCGCAACTACGCGCTTTACAACGGTCTCGTCGCCCTCGACGCCGACGGCAAGGGAGTCTCGAACGTGCTTGCCGAAGAGATCAGCTCGAGCAGCGACGCGAAGACATGGACGATCCGGCTCAAACCGGAAATCACTTTCCACGACGGCCGACCGCTGACCGCCAAGGACGTCCTCTTCACCTTCAACCGGATCGCCGACCCGAAGCTCCTGCTGAGCGGCTTCACGGCGGTGGAACCGATCGATCTGGCGAACGCAAAGGTCATGGACCCGCTGACGCTGCGGCTGCCGATGAAAACCCCGTACGCGACCTTCGTCGAACAGATCGCCAACAACTATTACTTCGGAATCGTTCCGGAAGGCTACGACCCGGCAAAGCCGATCGGGACGGGCCCGTTCAAATTCGAGTCGTTCACGGCCGGCGAGCAGAGTGTCTTCGCCCGAAACCCGAACTACTTCAAGCCGGGACTGCCCTATCTCGACAAGCTGACGATCATCGACTCCTTCGCCGAACCGACGGCGGCGCTCAACGCGCTGAAATCGGGGCAGGTGGACATCTTCGAGAACGCGCCGCCGGAGCTCTCCAACCAGGTGGCGGGTGACAGCGCGCTGCAGACGCTGATCTCCGCTCCGGGGCTGTGGGTTCCATTCACGATGCGCTCCGACACCGCTCCCTTCAACGACGAGAAGGTGCGCCAGGCGTTCCGCCTGTTGGTCGACCGTGAGCAGATGCTGGCCTCGTCGGTCGCCGGGCTCGGCGTCGTCGCGAACGATGTCTACGGCCTCCATGACCCCTGTTACGACACCTCGCTGACGCGCGAACAGGACATAGAGCAGGCTCAGGCGCTGCTCAAGCAGGCGGGTCAGGAGAACATGACGACAGAACTCGTCACCGCGCCGTTTGCCGCCGGTGCCACCGAGTCGGCCCAGGTGTTCGTCCAGCAGGCCAAGGAAGCCGGCGTCACGGTGAAGCTCAGGAATACCTCGGTGACCGCCTTCTTCACCAACTACACCAAATGGCCCTTCGCGCAGGACTTCATCGCCTATGACCCGATCGTCAGCCTCGCGGCGCAGACCTCGATACCGGGCGCGCCGTTCAATACGACCCATTTCGACGACAAGGAGTTCAACAGCCTGTTCGACAAGGTCAACGAGACCGTCGAGAACGCGCAGCGCTGCGACGTAAAAGACGAAATGCAGACGCTTCTCTTCGACCGCGGTGCCTACATCATCCCGTCGTTCAACCGAACTCTCGACATCATGTCGACGAAGGTGAACGGGTTCGCCGAAGACGCTGGAACCGGAATCCCGCTCGGCAACGGCGACTGGGAGAACGCGTGGATCTCATCCTGACATGAGCGGGGCGCCGCTCTTTCCCCTGGTCGGCGTCCCCACGTTCCTCCGCGCACCACTGTGCACCAACCTCGACCAGCTCGACGCAAGGATCGCCGTCGTCGGAGTGCCCAGCGACGAGGGATCGCCGTTTCTGCCCGGCACGCGCCTGGCGCCGCGCAGCCTGCGCGAACACTCGATGCGGCTCTGCGCCGGCGGGGCCGGGTACTACGACGCCGGGGCGGGACGCACCTACCTGGAGCGTGAGCTGAGCGAGGGGGAGATCGTCGACGTCGGCGACACGGTGATCCTGCCGACCAACGTCCCCGACACCTTTGCCGAGATCACCTCGATGGTCCGCAAGCTCGTGGAGAAGGACGCCCTGGTGGTCGCGCTGGGTGGCGACCATGCGATCAGCTGGCCCGTCGTCGCCGCCTTCGAGGGCGAGCCGATGCACGTGATCCAGTTCGACGCCCACCTCGACTTCGAGCCATTCGGGCACGGCCTCGAATTCACCAACGGCCACGCCTTCCGCCACATCTCCGACAGCCCGCACGTGACCAGCCTCAACCAGATCGGGATCCGCGGGATCAGGAATGGGCGCGAGCCGATGGAGGAAACGATCGCCGCCGGCAACCGCGTGGTCCTGATCGACGACTTCCGTAGCGGCGGCTTCGAGGAGATGCTCGCGGCGATACCCGCCGGCGAGCGCTGCTACGTGAGCATCGACGTCGACGTCCTCGACATGTCGCTTATCCCGGGCTGTGTGTCGGGGGAGCCGAACGGGATGTCCTACGCGGAGCTCGTCGGCGCGCTCGGGCGCGTGGCGGAGCACCTCGAGGTCGTCGGCTTCGACTTCGTCGAGGTCAACCCGCTTCTCGATGTCGGCACCGGCACCACCTCTTATCTCGGGGCGCACACGATCGTTGAGTTCCTCGGGCGGATCTCCGCCCGGGCGGAGAACTGACAGAAACGAGGAGAGTCAACATGCGACATGGCGATATCAGCTCGAGCCCGGACTGCGTCGGTGTGGCGGTGGTCAACTACGAGATGCCGCGGCTGCACACGCGGGCCGACGTCGAGGCGAACTGCAACCGGATCGCGGACATGATCGGGGGCATCAAGACCGGCCTGCCGGGGCTGGACCTGATCATCTTCCCCGAGTACAGCACCCACGGGATCATGTACGACCGCGACGAGATGTTCGAGAACGCGGCCACCATGCCCGGCTTCGAGACGGAGATCTTCTCGGCCGCCTGCCGTGAGGCCGGCGTCTGGGGCGTCTTCTCGCTGACCGGCGAGCGCCATGAGGATCACCCCGACAAGAACCCCTACAACACACTGATGCTGGTCAACGACCAGGGCCAGATCGTTCAGCGTTACCGCAAGATCCTTCCCTGGGCGCCGATCGAGGCCTGGTATCCGGGCCGCGGGACGAGCGCGGTGGAGGGACCGAAGGGCCTGAAAATGAGCCTGATCGTCTGCGACGACGGAAACTACCCGGAGATCTGGCGCGACTGCGTGATGAAGGGCGCCGAGCTCGTCGTTCGCTGCCAGGGCTACATGTACCCCGCCAAGGACCAGCAGATCATGGTCTCGCGGGCGATGGCCTGGATGAACAACACCTACGTCGCCGTCGCCAACGCGGCCGGCTTCGACGGCGTCTACTCGTACTTCGGGCACTCGGCGATCATCGGCTTCGACGGTCGCACCCTGGCCGAATGCGAGACCGAGGCGAACGGAGTCCAGTATGCGGAGCTCTCGATGTCGCTGATTCGAGACGCGCGTGCCAACTGGCAGTCCCAGAACCACCTCTTCAAGCTCCTGCATCGCGGCTACACCGGCGTCGTGCAGTCCGGTGAGGGGGACAAAGGGATTGCCGAGTGCCCCTTCGACTTCTACCGTCAGTGGGTCGAGGACCCGGCCGGCGCGCAGCGTGAGGTCGAGGCCATGACTAGGTCGACCCTCGGAACCGAGGACGCGCCCGTCGAGGCGCTGGCGGTTCCCTGATGCGACTCGGGCTCTTCCTCCTGCCGCTCGTCGCCGAGGTCGATGCCTTCAGGGAAACCGTGTTGCGGGCAGATGGCGAGCCGGGCATCCACTCAGTCTGGGTCCCCGAGCCGCACCTTCTCGCATTCGAGAAGTACGACTCGGTCTTCCCCTACAGCGAGGACGGCAAGATGCCCGAGGACTACAGCGTCGAGGGAGAGCTCGACGGCTTCCTCGGGCTCGCCTACATGGCGGCGATCACCGAACGGGTGCGGATCGGGCTCGGCGTCTGCATCGTGGCGCAGCGTGAGCCGGTCTCCCTGGCGAAGGAGGTGACGACGCTCGACATCCTCTCCAAGGGGCGCTTCGACTGTGGCGTCGGCATCGGTTGGCTGGAAGAGGAGTTCCGGGCGGTGGGCGCCTCCTTTGCGGATCGTGTCGCCAACACCAAGGTCAACCTGGATGTGATGGAGGCGCTGTGGTCGGAGACCGGCGCCGGCGCCGAGGCCCTCCCCGAGGAGGTCGCCGACGGGGTCCAGGAACCGTTTCCGGTGCAGCAGCCTCACCCGCCGATCCATTTCGGCGGCAACAGTCGCCCGGCGATCCGCCGGGTCGCCGGGCGCGGGCAGGGCTGGCTGCCATGGGAGTTGACGCCGGAGGAGGCCGAGTCCGGCATCGCCGAGATGGAGGAGATGCTCGCCGCGAACGACCGCGAGCGCGGCGAGATCTTCGTCACGGTCGCCACCGAAGCTCCGCTCGAGGAACTCGACGTCGCCGCCTACGCAGCCGCCGGCGTCGACCAGTTGCTGACCGTGGTCCAGCCGACGCGCTCCGCGCAGGACGTCGAACAGCTCTTCTCCCGTCTCGGATCGACGATCGCCGCGGTGGCCCAGACGTGAGCGGCCTGCCGGCCACGGTCTGCGAGATCGTCGCCGAGGGGCTCGACCACCCCGAGTGCGTGGCGGTCGGCCCCGACTCGGAGCTCTACTGCGGCGGCGAGGCGGGGCAGATCTACCGGATCGCCGGCGACGGCTCCGAGGTCGACCAGATCGCCACCGTGGGAGGCGAATGCGGAGGCATCGCCCTCGACGGGGCGGGCAACCTCTACGAGTGCAACATGACTCAGGTCGTCAACCGGATCTCACCCGCGGGCGAGGTCGAGGTGTACTCGACGGGCACGGCGGAGCTGCCGATGACCGTCCCCAATTACCCGGTCTTCGACGATGCCGGCAATCTGTTCGTCTCCGATTCGGGTGATTGGGACATGTGCAACGGCCGGATCTATGTGGTGCGGCCCTCGGGGGAGGCCGAGCTTGCCTTCCCCGACTTCCTCGCGTTTCCCAACGGCATGGCGCTCGACCGCGAGCACGGCTGGTTGTACGTAGCCCAGTCGAACGTGCGAAACGTGATCCGGCTGCGACTCGAGGGTGGCCAGATCGCCGGCAGGCCGGAGATCTACGCCTCGCTTCCGGAGTATGCCGTCCCGGACGGGCTCGCGCTCTCGGCGCAGGGCAACCTCTATGTCTCCTACTACGAACCGAGCGCGATCCTGGTGGTGAAGCCCGACCGCTCCGTCGAGGTGCTGATCGCGGACCCGGTCCACGGCGTCTTCAATCGCCCGACCAACGTCGCCTTCGATCGTGAGCGGCCACTGCTGTACTACGCGAACTACGGCGGTCATGAGATCGGGGCACTGCCGGTCCAGGAGCGGGGAATGCCGCTCGCCTACCCGGATCTGAACGGCGGCTGAGGTGCCCACCGCCGGGCACAGTGGGCAGGACGAGCAGGCGTTCACGCCTGTGTCGCTCGCCGCGGAGTACGTGGAGGCGAACCCCCGCTCGCACGCGATGTACGACCGCCAGAGCCGCCACGTTCCGCTGGGCGTCACCCACTCCACCCGGCTGTTCGACCCCTTTCCCCTCTTCATCAGTGCCTGCCGCGGCTCCCGCAAGTGGGACGTCGACGGCCACGAATACGTCGATTACTGGCTCGGGCACGGCTCGTTTTTGCTCGGACACGCCGACCCCGTGGTCGGCGAGGCGATCGCCGCGCAGCTCGCGGATGGCCTCCACGCGGGTGGGGAGACCGAGCTCGGGATGCTCTGGGCCGAGGCGATCTGCGATCTCGTGCCGTCGGCGGAGGCCGTGCGCTTCACCTCGTCCGGCGGTGAGGCGACGGAACTTGCGCTGCGGGTGGCGCGGGCACACACCGGCCGCGCCAAGGCGATCAAGTTCCGCCACAACTTCCACGGCTGGCACGACGCCGTCGCGATCGGGGTGACGCCACCCTGGGATCTACCGATGGCCGCGGGGATAACGGCGGGGTCGCTCGCCGACACCGTGGTACTGCCGGCCAACGACATCGGGGCGGTGCGCGCGACCCTGGAGGCCTCCGACGACGTCGCCGCGGTGATCCTCGAGCCGGGCGGCGGCTTCTCCGACACCGTGCCGACCGACCTCGGCTACCTGGCCGAACTGCGCGAGCTGACCAGGCAGGCTGACGTGGTACTGATCTTCGACGAGGTCGTGACCGGCTTCCGCTACGCGGTCGGGGGCGTGCAGGAGTACTCGGGCGTGATCCCGGACCTGACGACGCTGGGAAAGGTGGTGGGCGGCGGCCTGCCCGCGGGCGCCCTGGCCGGTTCGGCGGAGGTGCTGGAGGTGCTGGGGAGCAGCGGCGACGCCGACCGCGACCGCCGTGAGCGGATACCCCACTACGGGACCTGGAATGCGATGCCGATCGTCGCGGCGGCCGGAGTGGCCGCGTTGGGGCTGATCGCCGACGGCGATCCGACGCGAATCGCCAACGAGCGCGCGGCCCAGCTTCGCGAGGGCCTGAACGAGGCCTTCGCCGCGAGCGGGCTGCCGGCGGTCGCATACGGTCGCAGCTCGATCTGGAAGACCTACCTCGGTGAGCGCCCGAAGCTGCTCGACGGAGACCTCTCCGAATCCGCCGTTGACGGTGAGCGGCTGGCCCAGGGCTGGGGCGAGCTCGGCGACCCGCTGCGCAAGGCGCTTCTGCTGGAAGGCGTGGACGTGATGCGTAGCCAGGGCTTCACGTCGGCGGTGCACACCGAGGAGGAGATCACGACGACGGTCGAGGCCTTCTCGAGGGCGATCGAGAGGCTCCGGGCCGAGGGCCTCCTGCGGGTCTAGGGATGGAGGCGGGGAGTGAGCAGAAGCGATCCGGGGCCGGCTCCGGTTCGCGTGGGGAGGGATCGGTCAGGAGCCTGTTGCTGCGACGGACGTTGCTCGGCCTGCTGACCCTCCTGATCGTCTCGATCCTGGTCTTCTTCGCCACCCACATCCTCCCCGGCAATGCCGCCAACGCCGTCCTCGGCCAATCGGCGACTCCAAAGCGGGTGCAGATCCTCGAGGCGCAGCTCGAACTCGACAAGCCGGTCGTCGTGCAATACCTGGAGTGGCTCAAGGGGCTCGTCACCGGCGACCTCGGCAACTCGCTGGGCAGCAGCACCCTGACCGGGTCCGAAGGCCAGTCGGTCGTCGACCTGATCTCGCCGAAGCTCGTCAACTCGGCGATCCTCATCTTCCTCGCCGGGTTCTTCGGGAGCATCATCGGGGTCGCTCTCGGGATCCTCGCGACGCTGCGGCGTGAGAGCTGGTTCGACCGGGTGACCTCGGTCGGGGCGCTGACCGTGACCGCGCTGCCAGAGTTCATCATCGCCGTCGCGCTGGTGCTCGTCCTCGCCACCGGCGGGCTCCAGATCCTGCCGGCCGTCTCGACCCTGCCGCCAGGCACCTATGCCTGGAGTGAGCCGGAACTGCTGGTGCTCCCCGTGGCGACGCTGGTGATCGTGATCGTCCCCTACATCTTCCGGATGACCAGGGCGGCGATGGCGGAGGCCCTGGAGTCCGACTACGTCGAGATGGCGAAGTTGAAGGGGGTCCCGACCTGGCGCGTCAACCTGGTGCACGCGCTGCCCAACATCGTGCCGCCGGTAATCCAGGTGATCGGCCTCAACTTCCTCTATCTGGCCGGGGGCATCGTGCTGGTCGAGTACGTCTTCAACTTCCCCGGCATCGGTCAGGGACTGGTCAGCGCGATCTCAGAGCGCGACATCCCGGTGATTCAGGTGATCGTCGTCCTGCTCGCCGCCTTCTACGTGTTCATGAACATCCTCACCGACATGATCGCCCTGTTGGCCTCGCCGCGGCGAAGGGCGGCCAGGTAGCCGTGGCCGCCTCGAAAGGAACCGACCGGGCGACCCTCCGGCACTCGAACTGGCTGGGGACTCTGTGGGCGGCCGCGCGAACCCCGCGCGGGGCGATCGGGCTGGGGCTGACCGCCTTCGTCATTCTCGTCGCCGCGCTCGGCCCGGTCTTCGCACCCTATTCCGGCCAGGAGTTCGTCACGACCCCCTTCGCGCCGCCCTCCGTAAACCCGCCCCTGGGCGGCGACGCACTCGGCCGCGACGTCCTCTCGCGGGTGCTGGAGGGCGGCTGGACCCTGCTCCCGGTCGCCTTCGCGGCGACGGCCTTCGGCGTCGTCGTCGGCGCCGCCGCGGGCATTTCGGCCGCATACCTTCGAGGGCGGAGCGACGGTCTGATCATGCGCACGGTCGACGTCCTGCTCGCCTTCCCGCAGCTGGTCCTCGTCCTGCTGCTGCTCAGCATCATCGGGCCCAAGCTCTGGTTGATCATCATCGCGGTCGGCCTCGCCCACGCTCCCCAGGTGGCGAGGGTCCTGCGGGCGGCGACGCTCGACATCTCCGAGCGCGACTACGTCAAGGCGATCGAGCTGCAGGGCGTGCGACCGGTCAGGGTGATGACGAAGGAGATCCTGCCCAACCTGACGACGCCGCTGATGGTCGAGTCGGGGCTACGGCTGACCTACTCGATCGTGATCATCGCCGGCCTCTCGTTCCTCGGCTTCGGGCAGTCGCCGAACATCCCCAACTGGGGAACGATGGTCAACGAGAACCGGATCGGGCTGGAAACGAATCCGTGGGGCGTGATCGTGCCCGGGCTCCTGATCGTCCTCTTCGCGATCGGTACGAATACCTTCACCGACGCGATCGCCCGGGTCACGATCGGCGTCGAGCGCCGGCCGCAGGAGCTCGCCGAGGTCGCTGACGACGACGACGGCTCCTGGCTGGAGGCGACGGTATGAACGCCGGCGCGGTGTCTTCGGGGATCGACGCGGCGGCGGGTGCCGGCGAGGCCGCCGCCGTCCGCCTTGAGGTTCGCGATCTCGATGTCGGGCTGCGCCTCGGCGGCGCCGACATCGTCAGCGAAGCGTCCTTCTCCGTCTCGGCCGGCGAGGTGCTCGGCCTGGTCGGCGAGTCGGGGTCGGGCAAGACCACGATCGGACTGGCCCTGCTCGGGCATGCCCGCCGAGGGGTCGAGATCCGCGGCGGCGAGGTTCGGCTCGACGGACTCGACCTGCTGACCCTGGGAAGCAGCGAGCTGCGGGCGATCCGCGGTGCCCGTGTCGCCTACGTTCCCCAGGACCCCTCCTCGGCGCTCAATCCCGCCTTGCGCGTCGGCACCCAGCTGGCCGAGGTGCTCAAGGTCCACCCCGACGCGGTCGAGGACGCCGAGGGGAGGATCGCCGAGGTCCTGGATGAGGCCAGGCTCGGTGAGGACCCGGCCCTCCTGCGCCGCTATCCCCACCAGCTCTCCGGTGGGGAGCAGCAGCGCGTCGGGTTGGCGATGGCGTTCATCTGCCGGCCCTCGCTGATCGTCCTCGACGAGCCGACGACCGGCCTCGACGTCACGACCCAGCGCCACGTGCTCGAGACGATCCGCAGCCTCTGTCGCTCCTATGGGGTCGCCGCCGTCTATGTAAGTCATGACCTCGCGGTCGTCAGCGGCCTGGTCACCAACACGGCGATCCTCTATGCCGGCCGGATCATCGAGCGCGGGCCGACGCCGAAGGTGTTCGGCTCACCGCTTCACCCCTACACCCGCGGCCTTCTGGCGGCGGTGCCATCGCCCGAGCGCGCCCACGTGCTGGTCGGGATCGAGGGCCAGCCGCCGCGTCCCGGCCGCCGTCCGGCCGGGTGCTCGTTCGCGAATCGCTGCCCGCTCGTGGTCGACGCGTGCCGGACCGAGATGCCGCCGCCGACCGACTTCGCCGGGCAGATGGTGCGCTGCTACCGCGCCGGGGAGCCCGTGCCCGCCCTCGAGAGGCCGACCCCGGTCAGCGCGATCGCCTCCGCGGCCGCCGGTGCCGACCAGATCCTCGCCGTCCGCGACCTCGCCGCGTCCTACGGTGACGTCGAGGTCCTCTCCGACCTCAACCTCGGAGTCGAGGAGGAGCGCTGCCTGGCGGTGATCGGCGAGTCGGGCTCGGGGAAGACGACGCTGGCCCGCTGCATCGTCGGCATGCACCGGAACTGGAGCGGCACGATCAGCTACCGCGGCACCGAGCTGGCCCACTGGGCGCGGGACCGCGAGCGCGAGACGCTGCGACGGATCCAGTACGTCTTCCAGAACCCCTACACCTCGCTCAACCCGCGCAAGACGGTCGGGCAGCTCATCGCCCAGCCGCTCGAGCACTTCTTCGACCTCTCCGCCCAGGAGCGCACGAAGCGCGTCGTCGACGTGCTCGACGAGTCCTCGCTCAGCACCGAGTTCCTCTCCCGCTACCCGGACGAACTCTCCGGCGGCGAGCGCCAGCGGGTCGCGATCGCGCGGGCCCTGGTGGTCGAACCCGAGGTGCTGGTCTGCGACGAGGTCACCTCGGCGCTCGACGTCTCGGTCCAGGCGGCGATCGTCGAGCTGCTGCGCCGGCTGCAGCGGGAGCGGCGCCTGGCGATGATCTTCGTCACCCACAACCTTGCCCTCGTCCGCAGCATCGCGCAGTCGGCGGTGGTCTTTCGCGAGGGCCGCATCGTCGACGCCGGCAGCGTCGATCGGGTGCTCGAAAGCCCCAGCGACCCCTACACGATCCGCCTTATGGACGACGTCCCCAGGCTGGCCGAGAGCGAGCAGCGAGCTCGGCCCGCCGCAAACCAATCATCGAGGAGTCAGACATGAACGATTACGACAACTTCATCGACGGACGGTTCCTGGCCTCGACCGGAACCGATCGCATCGAGGTCACCGAATCCCTCGACCGGGGCGCTGCTCTGCACGGTCCCGGAGAGCACCGATGCCGACGTCGCCGCGGCCTTCGCCGCGGCAAAGGCCGCGCAGCCCGCCTGGGCGAGGAAGCCGGCGATCGAGCGCGCCGCGGCGCTGCGGGAAATCGCCGCCGCGATCCGCGAGCAGAGCGACCCGCTGGCGCGCGGCATCGTCGAGGAGGGGGGGAAGACGCTCGAACTGGCCGAGGTGGAGGTCTCCTTCACCGCCGACTACATCGACTACATGGCGGAGTGGGCCCGGCGGATCGAGGGCGAGATCCTGCCCAGCGATCGCGCCGAGGAGACGATACTGCTCTTCCGCAAGCCGATCGGCGTCGTCGCTGGGATCCTGCCCTGGAACTTCCCCTTCTTCCTGATCGCCCGCAAGGCGGCGCCGGCCCTGGTCACGGGCAACTCGATAGTGATCAAGCCGAGCGAGGAGACACCGCGCAACGCGGCCCAGTTCTGTGAGCTCCTGGAGCGCACCGAGCTGCCCGTCGGGGTGCTCAACGTCGTCCACGGTCGCGGGCCGACGGTCGGCAACGCGCTCGCCTCCTCGCCGCAGATCGGCATGGTCACCTTCACAGGCAGCGTCGAGACCGGCTCGGCCGTGCTCGCGGCGACGGCGGCGAACATCACCAAGGCGAATCTCGAGCTGGGCGGCAAGGCTCCGGCGATCGTCGCCGCCGATGCCGACCTCGACGTCGCCGTCGAAGCGGTCAAGGCCTCGCGCCTGATCAACAGCGGCCAGGTCTGCAACTGCGTCGAGCGCGTCTACGTCCAGGAGGGAATCGTCGACGAGTTCACCGAGAAGCTCTCGACGGCGATGGGAGAGGCGCGGTTCGGGGATCCGTCGGTCGACGAGTCGGTCGACTACGGGCCGTTGATCAACGAGGCGGGCTTCGACAAGGTCGAAGGGCTTGTCCGCGGTGCTGTCGATGAGGGCGCGACAGCGGTGATCGGCGGTCGTCGTGGCGACGGCGACGGCGGCTTCTTCTACGAGCCGACCGTGCTCGCCGGTGCCCATCAGGACATGGACATCGTGCAGCGCGAGATCTTCGGGCCGGTGGTGCCGTTGGTCAGCTTTGGTGACCTCGAGGAGGGCATCGCCTGGGCCAACGACTCCGAGTACGGGCTGACCTCGTCGATCTACACGCGCGACCTCAACGTGGCGCTCAAGGCCTGCCAGGACCTCACCTTCGGCGAGACCTACATCAACCGCGAGAACTTCGAGGCGATGCAGGGCTACCACGCGGGGTGGCGCAAGAGCGGCCTCGGCGGAGCGGACGGCAGGCACGGGCTCTACGAGTTCCTGCAGACCCAGGTCGTCTACATGCAACGTTATTGACCATCGCTGATAGACACCCCTCGATGTCGGGGACGACGCGAAGGGGCATGTTCGGCGGCTTTCTCGCCGAGTTGGCCCGGGCAGCCGAAGAGCGGCTGCCCGGCATGGGGGGCGGATCGGAGGGGGCCCGGGAGCGTCTGAGCGCCGAGGCGATCGAGCCCGAGCCCGCACCGCCGACCAGCGCAGCGGTCTCCGACGAGCGGCTGGAGGAGCTGGTCGCCGAATGCGGGCTGGCGGCGCTCGGTGAGGCGGTCCGCAGCGCGGCGGTGCGTGGGGCAAGGCTCGGTCCCGCACCCGACGCGGCGGAAGAGCGCCTCGATACGGCTGGGATTCCGGCGGCGATCGAGATCGATCTGGGGGCTCTGCCCGACTTTGCTTCCCTGCCCGGCGAGGGGGTCCTGCGGGTCGAGGTCGACGCGGACTCCCCGGCCGCCGGCGAGCCCGGCCCGGTCGACGTCGCCGTCTCGCTCGGAACGGCGGGGGAGGGCACGGCGCTCGCCGCCTCCGCCGAGCTGACGCTGCCGCGGGCCTGGTCAGCCTGGGCGCAGGCGCTGGGTGTGGAGCTCGACCAGGTCGATCCTTGGGAAGAGCTGCGTCGCCAGGTCGCCGACGCTCAAGGCGTCGGGCTGACCGACGACCCCTCGCCCCCCGTCGCCATACACCGCCTGCTCGGCTACCCCGACGAGCGCACCGGGCAGATGCCGGTCTGGTGCGAGCTGTTGGAGCGGGGCGTGGACCTGGGCGGCGAGCCCCCGTTCATGCACCCCTCGGCACCGGAGGCCCAGCATGAGGCCCTGCGCTGGCGGCTCCTGCTCCAGGCCTCTCGCGATCCCCAGCTCGGCTGGCGATGGGGGGAGGGAGGTGAGCGTCTGTACGTATGGGTACTCGACGAGGATCTGGCGGACCAGAGCTTCGCCCGCACCCGGGCGTTCGTCAAGTAGGGCCCTGGCGGGCGGGCTCAGCTGGATTTGTCGGGTGCGGCCTCGGCCTCGACGGCCGGATCAATCGGCTTCGGGTCTTCGCTGCTCTCCTCGCCGCCCATGGTCTCTTTGAACCCACGGATGCTGCGGCCCAGGCTCGATCCCAGCTCGGGTAGGCGCTTGGGCCCGAAGACCATCACGGCGATGATGAGGACTATCGCAATCTCCAATGGTCCGATATTTCCGAGCATCTTCCGCCTCGCTAATCCGGCAATAACCTCTCAACTGAGTCTAGCCCACATGGAGCGCCACCCCCAAGGGCAGAGGGCTTTGTTCAGGAGAGGTTGCGGTCGGTGACGGCGCCGTGGCCTCCCCGGGCTCACTGGACCGGGTCTTCGCTGCTCGCCGCCTCCAGGTCTTCGAAGTCGAATCGAGACCGGCGTGCCGAGTAGTGCTTCGCCCCTTTGCACGTGGCCGCCGGCGGCGACTGCGACCTCGGCTACAGCCTTCAGATTCGCCGGATCGTCGTCCATCACGATGTCGCTGTCCTTCGTCCCGCGCACGACGCCCCACGCATTGACCGCCAGCCCGCCGACCAGCACGAACTCGACATCTGCCTCGACCGGACGGCGCAGCTGGTCGATTCAATGACGCGTCAGAAGCTCATGCGGACCTCTAACATCCGACCCGCAGCTTGAAGTGGCTCCTCAAGTCAGATCGCTCATCCGGTCATGGGACTGAGTGGGCGCCACCTGGCTGGGGCGTTCTACTTGAAGAAGCGTAATTTTTGGCTCAATAGAGCCAAATCTGCCCGGATAGCTCAGTTGGTAGAGCACTTCCATGGTAAGGAAGGGGTCGTCGGTTCGAGTCCGATTCCGGGCTTCGGAAATCCTCATTGGTGCGGGATTTCGCTCTCAGTCGAGAAGCCGCGCACGGAACCGCAGACTTCGGCGGCCCGGGCGACCGGTGCCGCAGCTGCGGTCCTCGCGGTTCTGGAAGCGGAAGAAGCCGGTGATCGAGCGGCCATGGACGCGGCCGCCGAGGGCGAGGGTGGCGTTGCCGCGGGCGTCGTCGAAGGCGGCGCCGTAGCGAAAGCCGCCGTCGCGGCGCAGCTTGATCGCCTCGTCCTCGGTGAGGTCGAACTTGAGAAAGCCGCTGGCGCCGTTGCCGCAGCGTTCGAGCGCCCTTATATGGACGCGGACGATGCGCCCGCCCCTGACGGCGAGCGCCACCCGCAGGTCCGAGCGCTTCAGCTTGAAGACCCGAACCTGCGCTCTCGAGTCCTTGGCGAGCTGCGTCTCCGAGTTTGACCACACCACCGTGGGGTCAAACTCGGCTACGGCCAGGAAGGCCGCAAGAAGCAGTGGCAAGAGCCACACGGATCTCCCCTGAAGACGCGCCACGGGCACATCTTCGCGTAGGCTCACCCGGGTTTCAACGACCCCTCCTCAAACCGCCAATGGATTTCGCCCTCACCGATGAGCAGCAGGACTTCGTCGACGCGATCCGCGACTTCTGCGCGCGCGAGTGCGGCACCCAGGAGCAGCGCGAGAAGCTCACCGACGGCTACGCCGAGCACCACAACTTCGACCTCTACAAGAAGATGGCCGAGCTCGGCTGGCTCGGCATCACGATCCCCGAGGAGCACGGCGGCAGCGGCGGGACGATGCTCGACGCCTCCCTGTTCATGGAGGAGACCTCGCGCGGGCTGGCGCCGATCGGCGGTTACGCGACGACGCTGATCGTCGCCGGCGCCACCCAGAAATTCGGCAGCGAGGAGCAGAAGAAGGAGATCCTCGGCGGGATCGCCGGCGGCGCCGTCGAGGCGATCGCGATGACCGAGCCCGAGGCCGGCTCCGACGTCGGCTCGCTCACCACCAGGGCCGAGCGGGTCAACGGCGGCTACGTCCTCAACGGCCAGAAGGTCTTCATCTCCAACGCCCACATCGCCGACCACGTGCTGATCGTCTGCCGCACCACCAAGACCGAGTAACAAGCACGAGGGCCTGACGATGATCTGGGTGCCGCGCGAGGTCGAGGGCATGGAGATCGTCCCGATCGAGACGATGGGCGGCCGCGAGACCAACACCCTCTACCTCAACGACGTCGAGGCGCCGGCCGAGGCCGTGCTCGGCGAGGTCGACCAGGGCTGGACCCAGCTGATGGCCGGCCTCAACGTCGAGCGCCTGATCCTCGCCGCGACGATGCTCGGCATCGCCCAGCGCGGCTTCGACGACGCCCTCGCCTACGCCAAGGAGCGCAGGCAGTTCGGCCGCCCGATCGGCTCCTTCCAGGCGCTCCAGCACCGCTTCGCCGATCTCGCCACCGAGCTCGAGGCGGCGCGGCTGATGACCCGCTGGGTCGCGACCCTCACCGACGAGGACCCGACCCGGATGCTCCCCAAGGAGGCCTCGATGGTCAAGCTCCACGTCACCGAGGTGGCCAAGAAGGTGACGCTGGAGGGCATGCAGATGATGGGCGGCTACGGCTACTCCTCCGAGTACGACATGGAGCGCCTCGTCCGCAGCACCCTGGTCTCGACCATCTACGGCGGCACCTCGGAGATCCAGCGCGGCATCATCGCCAAGACGCTCGGGCTCTGAGCCGGCCCGCCCCGTGACCGCGGCGCGCCCGGCGCCGCTTGGCGCACCCGGCCCTCAGTGCCGCGGGCCCAGCTCGCAGTCATGCGACTTGCCGACGCCTCGGCCACCGTCGCAGTAGTCGCGGCCCGGGCCGCCGTAGAGCTGGTCGGGAGCCGGGCCGCCGTAGAGGCGGTCGTTCCCCGGGCCGCCGTGGCAGCCGTCGCTTCCGGGCCCCATCACGCAGACGTCGTCGCCCGGGCCGCCCCAGCAGCCGTCGCTGCCGCGGCCGTGCAGGCAGACGTCGTCGCCCGGCCCGCCGACGCAGTCGCTGTTGCGGTTGCCGGTGACACAGACGTCGTTGCCGCCGCCGCCGACGCAGCGGTTGCGCCGCGAGCCTTCCGGGTAACAGGTGTCGGGCTCGCCGTGGGCGATGAGCTTGTCGGAGCCGCCGCCGAGTCGCGCCGTCAGCGGCAGCGGCAGCCGGTCGAGGACCTCGACGAGGTCCCCGCCCGGCCCCATGTCCACCTCTATGGCCCTGGCGTTGCGGAGCGGGCAGACGGCCGCCATGTGACCGCGGGTGAAGTGGCAGCCTCGCGGCCTCTGTCGGGCCATCAGGCCGCTGACGTGAAGCCGGTCGCCGCGGACGCTGAGCTCGAGGTGGGAGCCGGACGCGGCTCCCTTGATCACGATCCGACCGGCGGGGGCGGCCCCGGCAGGGAGCAGAAGGCAGAGCGCAACGGCGGCCGCGGCGAGGATCGGGACCGATCGCATTTCGACAAGCTAGCGAACGATTCGGCATCGCAGCCCCGGGCGCCGAGATCGACGCGCAGCACCGCCTCGTGATCCAGGTCGGCGGCGTCGTCGTCGCCGCTCGGACGGCGGGCTTCCTCGGCCTCCTCGCCGCGCTATCCTAGGCGTCTGCCTCAGGCTCCGGCCCGGGGTTTTACTTTGTAACGGCGTCCGACCTGCAACGAGGGTGCTATGGCTCGCGGAGATGTCCGCATCGCGGTGACGCTGGCTTGCGAAGACTGCAAGCGGCGGAATTATCAGACCAACAAGTCGCGGCGCAACTCGCCGGACCGCATCGAGATGCGCAAGTACTGCCGCTGGTGCGGGCACCACACGGCGCACAAAGAGACTCGATAGGGGCATCGGTAGGCGCTAATGGCGAAATCCCGCGCACAGCGCAAGGCTGAGCGCCGTGCCCGCGAAGAGCAGGAACGGAAGCAGCGTTCCTCCGAAGGCAGGGACGGCGAGTCCCGCGCCCAGCACGACACCCAGGTTCCCGTCTCCGGCGACATCGCCGAGATCGAGGCGGTCGAGGCCGGGATCGCGGCCGGCGCCCCCGAAGACAGCCTCGAGACCCCCGACGCTCCGCACAAGAGCAGCCGCGCCGAGCGGCGCGCCGAAGCGAAGGCAGCCAAGGAAGCGGACAAGCGAAAGCGCAGCGAGCAGAAGCGCCAGGAGCGCGAGCAGCTCGCCCGCAAACAAAAACAGGCGCAGGTGGAGCGCCAGCGCGGCGGCGTGCTCGGCTTCATCGGCTCCTGCTGGGCCGAGCTCAAAAAAGTGCAGTGGCCCGATCGCGACACCCTCGTCCAGGCGACCGCGGTCACGATCATCTTCGTCACCGTGGCGGCCGCGTACCTCGGTGCGCTCGACGCCCTCTTCAACCTCCTGGTCAAGCAGATCCTCTAGCGGGATCTCCCAAACGAAAAGGCTCCAGATGTATCGCTGGTACGTGATCAACACTTACTCGGGACACGAGAACAAGGTCAAGCACAACCTCGAGCACCGGGTTCAGACGATGAGCCAGAACCGCAACGTGCGGCAGGTCGTCGTTCCCACCGAGCAGGTGATGGAACTCAACAAGGACGGGCAGAAGGAACCGAAGGAGAAACGGACGATGCCCGGCTACGTCCTGGTCAACATGGAGATGACCGACGACGCCTGGGGCCTGGTCAAGAACACGCCCGGGGTGACCGGCTTCGTCGGCTCGCGCAACAAACCTGTGCCGCTCTCCAAACCCGAGGTCGACCGGCTCCTGCACCGCGAGACGGCCGAGCGTCCCCGCTCCCAGGCCCAGTTCTCGATCGGCGAGTCGGTCAAAGTCATCTCCGGCCCGCTCTCGGATTTCTCCGGCGAGATCGCCGAGATCAACGAGGACGCCGCCAAACTGAAGGTGCTGGTCTCGATCTTCGGCCGCGAGACGCCGGTCGAGGTCGGCTACGACCAGGTCAAGAAGATCTAGCTACGCTCTCCGATTCGCGATGGCCAAAAAAGTCCTCACAGTCATAAAGCTCCAGATCTCGGCCGGCGCGGCCAATCCGGCGCCGCCGGTCGGCCCGGCGCTGGGCCAGCACGGCGTCAACATCATGGAGTTCTGCAAAGCGTTCAACGCCCAGACCCAGTCCGAAGGCGGGACGATCATCCCGGTCGAGATCACGGTCTACGAGGACCGCTCCTTCGACTTCATCACCAAGACGCCGCCCGCGGCGATCCTGATCAAGGAAGCGATCGGGATCAAAAGCGGATCCGGCGAGCCGCACATCGACAAGGTCGGAACGATCTCGATGGACCAGGTGCGCCAGATCGCCGAGCGCAAGATGCCCGACCTCAACGCCAACGACCTCGACGCGGCCTCGAAGATCATCGCCGGCACCGCGCGCTCGATGGGCGTCGAGGTCAAATAGGAAAGCGGACGGACTTCTGGTGGCCCACGGAAAACGCTATCGGCAGCAGTACGGCAAGGTCCAGCGCAACCGCGCCTACCCGCCGGCCGAAGCCGTCGCCCTGATCAAGGAGACGGCAAGCGCCAACTTCGACGAGACGGTCGAGCTGCACCTGCTGCTCGGCGTCAACGTCCGCCACGCCGAGGAGCAGCTGCGCGGCACCCTGGCGCTGCCCCACGGGCTCGGCAAGGACGTGACCGTCGCCGTCTTCGCCCAGGGCCAGCAGGCTCGCGACGCCGAGGCGGCCGGCGCCGACTTCGTAGGCGCCGACGACCTCGCCGAGAAGGTGGAAGAGGGATGGACCGACTTCGACGTCGCGATCGCGACCCCGCAGATGATGGGCACGGTCGGCAAGCTGGGCCGTGTGCTCGGGCCGCAGGGCAAGATGCCCAACCCGAAGGTCGGCACGGTCACCGACGACGTCGAGAAGGCGGTGAGCGACTCGAAAGCCGGCAAGGTCGAGTACCGCACAGACCGCCAGGCGATCATCCACATGACGATCGGCAAGGCGAGCTTCGACGCCGAGAAGCTGCTCGACAACTACACCACGGTGATCGAGGAGATCGTCCGCGCCAAGCCGTCCTCGGCGAAGGGCAAGTACGTCCGCTCGGCGACGCTGACGACCTCGATGGGCCCGGGGATCAAAGTCGACGCCGGCAAGGCGGGCGATACCGCGGGCTCTACGGCCGCGGGTCCTGCCACGGGGACAGAGGGGCCTGCGGGCCAAGCTGT
>CAVXJZ010000004.1:0-188690 GCA_963762205.1 uncultured Solirubrobacterales bacterium | reverse complement strand
AGGTTTCCTGGCTGCTGACTTGCATGCCCCCGACCCTATTACCCAACCGACCGCGCTGCTCGGGGCGTCCCGTCTGCGGACTGGGGTGCCAATGGGGTGCCAGTGGGGTGCCATCGCACCGCCCGCAACCGGTTTCAGCCGGGTTCAACCGGATGACGCCGAGAACGGTCAAACCCCAGTGGAGAAGCCGGAAACCCCCGATTTGCAGGGAAGGCGCCTACCGGAATCGAACCGGTGTAAACGGCTTTGCAGGCCGCTGCGTAGCCACTCCGCCAAGGCGCCGGGAGATGGGCTGAAGCCTAGCGGCGGGACCGGGTGCGGGGCTCAGGCGACGGCGGGCTCTGCAGGGTCCGGTGCGCGGACCGGATCGGAGAACTCCATGGCGCTGTCGGTGAGGGGGCCGTGGCGCAGGTGGCGCAGGTCGAGGGCGTAGTTCATGCGCAGCATCCAGGGCTCGCCGGGACCCTGTTTGGGCAGGCGGTCGAGGGTGCGCAGGACGTAGCCCGCGGTCAGTTCGACGATCGGCTCGTCGCTGGGCTGGGAGCCGTGGGCGCGGGGGACGCACTGGGTGTAGCCGTGCTCGTCCATGTGGTTGAGCAGGCGGCAGACGTACTCGCTGGTCAGGTCCGCTTTCAGGGTCCAGGAGGCGTTCGAGTAGCCGAGCGTGAAGGCCATGTTCGGAATCTCGCTGAGCATCATCCCCTTGTAGGTCATCGCCGCCGAGGGGTCGGCCTCCTCCCCGTCGACGCTGAACTCGACGCCGCCGAGGAAGAGCAGGTTGAGGCCGGTCGCGGTGATCACGATGTCGGCCTCCAGCCGCTCTCCGGACTCGAGCTCGACGCCGCCCTCGTCGAAGCTCGCGATCCGGTCGGTGACGATCTCGGCGCTGCCGTCGGAGATCGCCTCGAACAGGTCGCCGTCGGGGATCACGCACATGCGCTGGTCCCAGGGGTCGTACCTGGGGTTGAAGTGCTTGTCGACCTCGTAGCCGTCGGGCAGGCCGCGGATCGCGGCTTTTCTGATCAGGTTGCGGACCAGCCGCGGCCGGCGGCGGCTGAGCTGGAAGACCAGCATCTGCAGGAGGATGTTCTTCCAGCGGGTGAGCGCGTAGGCGGCCTTGAGGGGCAGGAAGCGGCGCAGCGCATCGGCGATCGGGTCCGTGCCGGGAATGGAGACGACGTAGGTGGGCGAGCGCTGCAGCATCGTCACGTGCCCGGCCGTCGGCGCCATCGCCGGGACCAGGGTCACCGCGGTGGCGCCGCTGCCGATCACGACCACGCGCTTGCCGGCGTAGTCGAGGTCCTCGGGCCAGTGCTGGGGATGGATGACCTGGCCGCCGAAGCGGTCGATGCCTGGGAGCTCGGGCGTGTAGCCCTCGTCGTAGCGGTAGTAGCCGCTGCAGATGAAGAGGAAGCCGCAGGTGAGCTCGACCGTCTCCCCCGTGTCGGTGCGCTCGACCCTCACCGTCCAGCGCGCCTCGGGCGTCGACCACGCCGCCGAGACGACGCGGTGGTTGTAGCGGATCCGCTCGGCGACGCCGGACTCGGTGGCCGTCTCACGCACGTAGTCGAGGATCGCGGGGCCGTCGGCGAGCGACCTCGACTCGGTCCACGGCTTGAAGCGGAAGCCGAGGGTGTGCATGTCGGAGTCGGAGCGGATCCCCGGGTAGCGGAAGAGGTCCCAGGTGCCGCCGAGGTCGGCGCGGGCCTCGAGGACCGCAAAGCTCTTCTCGGGGCAGCGCTCCTGCAGGTGATGGCCGGCGCCGACACCGGATATCCCAGCCCCGACGATGAGGACGTCTACGTGCTCGGCGGCCATAACGCTGAGCAGACTGTACGCGGCGGGCGGGACAGCCGCGTTTGACGTACCTCACACAATGCGGGAGCGATGAGATGGCCCCCTAGCCCGAGATCCAGGCCTTCGCGTCCTCGATCCCCGCGAGTGGGAAGACCCTCATCTCCCCCGGGCTCATCCAGCCGAAGAGCGCGGTCAGGTGGCGCACCCACTCGACGTCGGTGACCAGCGCCATCCGCCGCCAGGCCGAGTGGTGGCCGATGCCGTACTGGGCGCCGGTCTTCAGGTCCGCCCAGGCAGCCCCCGCCTCGTAGCCCTCGAACTCCGGGCCGAGCAGGCAGAGGGCCCGGATCGGCTCCTCCTTCTCGATCGCCTCGCGCAGGGCGGGAAGCAGGACCTCGTCGTAGTCCCGCTTCGTCACCTCCCCCGAGAACCGGAATCCGGCGGTGCCGTCCGGCATGTCGTCGAGCCGCTCGATCATCCTTCAAGAGGCTAGCGAGTGGCTAGAGCTCGGCGAAGAACTTCGTCAGGTAGCGGCCGACGAGCTTGCCGCGCTCGTCGCCGTCCCATGGCGCCTCGTCGGTCGCGGTCGACGTTTCCCCGTGACCCCCGGCGAGGTGGCCCGACAGGTAGAGGGGCTCGGCGCCGGTCCAGAGCACTCCGCGCAGGATCGGGTCGAACGACCTGGCCTCGAGGTCACAGCCGAGGTCCTCCGCGATGGCTTCGGCGGCGACGTCGGCCTGCTGGGTCGCGATGCCACCCTGCTTGACCGGGAAGCTGGTCACGTCCCCGGCGGCAAAGACACGCTCCATCCCCAGGATCCGGCCGTGGCGGTCGACGTCGACGAAGCCCTCGAGGTCGTGGGGCACGCCGGCGATCTGCCGGCCCTCGAGGCGGGGCAGGCTGAGAACCGCGTCGGCCTCGATCGTCGCGCTGGGCGACACCGACAGGCCCCCTTCGTCGAACTTGACGGGCGTGGCGCCGGTGACGACGTCGATCCCCCGCTCGGCGAGCAGCTCGGAGACCCGCTCGCTCGCGCCGCCGCCGAAGATCTGCAGGGGCGCGTCCTCCGGCGTCACGATGACGAGCTCGGCCCCGTCGACGCCCGCCTCGGAGAGCTCGGTACCGGCAAGCAGCGCCAGCTCGTACAGCGGCAGCGCCCAGGTGGGGCCGGCCGGCATCGTGAACGCGACCCGCTTCAGGCTTCCCTCGCGCAGCTCCTCGACCAGGCTGACGACCCGTGCGTCGTCGGCGACGCCCCAGAAGGTCACCGCGCCGGAGACCCCGGCCAACAGCCGGGTCCCGGAGGCGACGATCAGGTAGTCGTAGGGGAACTCCTCCCCGTCGTGCGTCCTGGCTCGCCGCCCCGGTCCGTCGACCGACCCGATGCTGGCGACGTGGAACTCGGCGCCGCAGCGCTCGGCGAGCTTGTGCAGGTCGTGGCGCATCGATTGCGAGGTGCCGTAGGGCTCCGTCACCGCAAACGGCCGGTAGATGAAGTCCTCCCGGGGCGAGTAGATAGCCACCTCGGCCCGGTCCCCGGCCAGGTCGGGAAGGGCGATCGCGGCCTCGAGCGCCGCCACGCCGCCACCGGCTATCAGTACGCGGGCGCTCACCGATTCCCCTGTCGCGCCGGCCCCCGAAGGCCTCGGCCCTCTCGCGTCGCGGAGCGACTCGTTCGGCGAAGGCACTCGCTTCGGATACCGTCTTTCACTGATCGGAAGGTACCGAACCGGGCCCAGCCTGTGAGCGGGCTCAACTCAGACCGGCGAGGAGGTCTCCATCGCGCCCGACGTGAAGACGAAGTCCGAGGCGGACTAGCCGTGCGCCTGCTGGTCGGACTGGACGGAAGGGACGGTGGCCAGGACGCGCTTGTGCTCGCCCGCGTCCTCGCCTCGCAGTCCGGTGGGAGCATCGTCGCCGTCACGGTGGTCTTCGGCGGGCCGCTGCCGATGGAGTACGCGCTTCTGGACGGCGAGGAGGCCGGGCCGGCGAGGCCGATCTTCGAGGACGCGCGCGCCCGTCTGGGCGACACTCCCCTCGAGACGCGCGCGTACGGCGGCGGCTCGCCCGCCTCGATCCTGACGAGCCACGCCGAGAGGGAGGACGTCGACGCGATCGTCGTCGGCTCGCCGCACCGGGGCCCGGTCGGGAGGGTCCTCGTCGGCAGCGTCGCGAGCAGCCTGCTCAGCGGCTCGCCCTGCGACGTCCTCGTCGCCCCCAAGGGCTATGCCGGCACCGCGCACGACTCCTTCCGCTCGATCGCGGTCGCCTTCGACGGCAGCCCCGAATCGAAGGCGGCGCTGAAGCGGGCCGAAGTGTTCGCCCGCCTCTCGAACGCGACGATCAGGGTGATCACGGTGGTCTCGCCTCCGGTCGTCGTGGCAGTGCCCGGAGGGGCCGCCGGCAGCTACGCGCCGCGCAGCCCGGCCGAACCCGACAAGGTGATCGACGGCGCCCTCGAGTCGATCGACCCCTCCCTCGGCGCCGAGGGCGTCAAACTCGACGGATCGCCGCCGGAGGAGATCGCCAGGGCCTGCGAGGACGGGGTCGACCTGCTCGTCGTCGGCTCACGCGGGTACGGGCCGCTGACCCGTGTCCTCCTCGGGTCGGTCTCCAGAAAGCTGATCGACGCCGCGCCCTGCCCCGTGCTCGTGGTGCCACGGCCATGATCGGGGCGCTGAGGAGCCCCGCCGCCTGAGGCGGGCGACGCCACCAGTCGATCGGCTCCAATCCGCGATGGCACGGCCCGAGTTCGCCCAGATCCCACCGCACCGGCTCGACCGGTTCAAGCCCTTGCTTGGCGCGGAATACCGCAGAATCGAGGAGGCCGCCGTCCGCGCCCGAGAGGCCTTCGAGGGGCGGGCGATCTGGCACGTCAGCTCGACCCTGCAGGGGGGCGGCGTCGCCGAGATGCTGCGCGCGCTGCTCCCCTATGCGCGGGGCGCCGGCATCGACACCCGCTGGACCGTTCTGCGGGCCGAGGCCGATTTCTTCGAGTCTGACCAAGCGCCTCCACAACAATCTGCACGGCGACCGCGGCGACGGCGGCCCGCTGGGCGACGCGCAGCGGGACCTGTACGAGCGCACGATGGCGAGCAGCGCACGGCACCTGTGCCCGCTGATCCAAAAGGGGGACATCGTCTTCCTGCACGACCCACAGACGGCGGGCCTGGCGCGGGCGGTGAGGGCGACCGGCGCCAGCGTCGTCTGGCGCTGCCATGTGGGCACCGACCAGCCCGACGAGTGCGCCCGCCGCGCCTGGGAGTTCCTCGTTCCCTACGTCACCCTTGCCGACGCCTACATTTTCTCGCGCACGGCGTACCGGTGGGAGATGCTCGACAGCGAGCGGACCTGGGTCATCCCACCGTGCATCGACCCGTTCTCGCCCAAGAACGACGAGCTGGATCAGGGCACCGTCGAGGGCATCGTCGGCGAGATCGGCCTCGGCCATGCCCCCTCCCCGCACCTACCCACCTTCACCCGCTCGGACGGCAGCCCGGCCCGGGTCGAGCGGCAGGCGACGGTGCTGCAGGAGGAACGCCTGCCCGAGCGAGCGCCGGTCGTCGCCCAGATCTCGCGCTGGGACCGCCTCAAGGACCCGCGCGGCGTGCTCACCTGCTTTTACCGCCACGTCGCCGGCGAGAGTCTGCACCTGGTCCTCGCCGGACCGGAGTCGGCATCCGTCAGCGATGACCCGGAGGGCGCATCCGTCTGGCGGGAGGTCGGCAGGGCCTGGGGCGACCTTCCGGAAAGGATTCGCCGCCGGGTGCACCTGGTGAGCCTTCCGATGGAGGACGTCGACGAAAACGCGGCGATGGTCAACGCTCTGCAGCGGCGCGCCGACATCGTCGTCCAGAAGAGCCTTGCCGAGGGCTTCGGGCTGACCGTCGCCGAGGCGATGTGGAAGCGCAGGCCCGTGATCGGCACCCGAGTCGGCGGGATCCAGGACCAGATCGTCGATGGGGTCAGCGGACTGTTGATCGACGACCCCCAGGACCTCGAGGCGCTCGGACGGGCAATCGTCACGCTTGAGGAGGACCGCGCACGCGCGGCCGAGATCGGTGAGCAGGCGCACCAACGGGCGCGGGAGCGCTTCCTGGCGGCCAACAGGCTCGCCGAATACGTCGACCTGCTCGCCGATCTCGGCCCGGCGGGCGACGTGTGAGCGGTAGCGCTGCGGCGGAGCGCTCGCCGTGAAGCTAGGGGGCGCCGACGTTCGGAAGCGTCCGTCCAAGGCAGCGAATGTGAGACGGAACGATGCCCCAGCGCCGATAGAAGCGGACCGCGTCGTCGTTGCCGGCGATCAGCGCCAGGCCGATGAAGCCGACGCCGGCCGCGGCGAGGCGCCGCTCGACCTCCTCCATGAGCAGGGAGCCGATTCCCCAGCGGCGCAGCTCGGGCTCGACCGACAGCGCCTCCAGCTCGCCCATCCGCTCCTCGGTCTCGAAGCTCCAGTCGCCCTCGCAGATCCGGAAGAAGGCGAAGCCGACCGGCGAGCCCTCGCGCTCGGCGACGAGCAGCCAGGCGTCGCCGGCCCGCATCCAGCCCTCGAACTCGGTCCGGCGGCGCTGCCAGGAGTCCTCTGCCTGCCGGAAGGGGGTGATCTCGGCGGCCTCGCCCGCAACCTCGGCGTGGTGCTCGTGCATCGCCCGCCACAGCAACTCGACCTCATCGAGCCGCTCCAGCCCGACCTCGACGATCTCGACCTCGGGAGGCCCCGTCTGGTCTGCGCTCATGCTCACGCTGGGACGAGCCTACAGCCGCCGTCCCGAGCCGTGAGCGGTCAGGCGTCACACTCGACAAGTATCAGATGTGATACGCCTTTCCCTGAGCAACGCGCGGGAGCGTGTCCGTCCGTCACGAAGGGAAGGCGCAGAAATGAAGCAGATACGTAGATTGACCGGAGCGGGGGCGCTGCTGGCGCTGACCGGAGCTCTGCTGATCGGCTGTGGGGGCGACGACTCCACCAGCGCGACGACGACAGAGGCGGAAACGACCGCTGCCGGCGGCAACGGCGGCGGCAATGCTGTCGAAATCAAGATGGGCGAGTTCTACTTCGACCCGAGCGACGCGACGGCGCCGGCCGGGAACACGACGATCGAAGCCCCCAACGAAGGCGCGGTCGAGCACGAGCTCGTCCTCTTCAAGACGGACAAGAGCCCCGCGGACCTGCCGACCGAAGCCAACGGCGAGGTCGACGAGGAGAAGCTCGACAAGGAAGCCGAAGAGGCGGGCGAGATCGCCGACGTCGAGCCCGGCGCGACGAAGTCCGAAAGCTTCAAACTGACACCGGGCAAGTACGTGATGTTCTGCAACCTGCCGGGCCACTACGCCGCCGGCATGTACGGGACCGTCACGGTCAAGTAGCGAAACCGGTCGAGTAGCGCAACGACCCGCACGGCGCCCCCTCTTGGTGGCGTCCGTGCGGCCATGCGAGGCCGCACGCCTCTAACCCACCGGGGACAATCCGGTCCGTGACCTCGGACGAGCCCGATCGATTCGCCTCCGTGGGCGATCTGCTCGCCGCGGCGCGCGCCGAGATCGATCGGCTGACCCCGAGCGAGGCGCTCGAGGCCGTGAGGGGCGGCGCCGTCATGGTCGACATTCGCCCGCTCGAGCAGCGCGACCGGGACGGCCGGCTACCCGGCGCCCATGTGATCTCGCGCAATGTCCTCGAGTGGCGACTCGATCCCCAGTCCGAGCACCGCGATCCGGACATCGCCAGGCTCGACCGCAAGGTCATAGTCATCTGCGACGAGGGGTACCAGTCGAGCCTCGCCGCGGCCAACCTGCGGCGCTTCGGCCTCGACGCGGCGGACGTGATCGGGGGCGTGCAGTCGTGGCGCGGCAAGGGGCTGCCGCTGGACCGAGGCGACGACGGGGAGGGCGCCGCACACTGGCGACGGGCCTACCGGGACAGCGGCCCCGAGGAGCTGAGCTGGACCGAGGCGGCGCCCCACCTCTCGTTGGAGCTGATCGAGGAGGCGGCGCTGCCCCTGGATGCCGCGATCGTCGATGTGGGTGGCGGGGCATCGGCGCTGGCCGCCGAGCTGCTCCGTCGCGGCCACACCGACATGACGGTTGTCGACATCGCCCCCGAGGCGCTGGAGCGTGCCAGGGCCGAGATCGGCCGGGCCGTGGAGGAGGTCACCTGGATCGAGGCGGACATACGGGCTCATGACTTCGGCCGGCGTTTCGACCTCTGGCACGATCGAGCGCTGTTCCACTTCATGGTCGACGACGCCGACCGCGATTCCTATCTGGCGGCCCTCGACAGCTCGCTGCGCCCGGGGGGACACGTGATCCTTGCGACCTTCGGCCCGGCAGGCCCGACTCGCTGCAGCGGCCTCCCGGTCCGCCGCTACGACGCAGAGGCGATCTCGGAGGCGCTCGGCCCGGACTTCGAGCCTCTGTCCTCCCGGCTCACAGAGCACCGGACCCCGTCGGGCAAGTCCCAGCAGTTCCAGTACGCGCATCTGAGAAGGCGGTCGGAGGGCGATACGCGGGCGACAGACGAGCGACAACAACCATGAAGAGAGCGACGGCAGGGATGAAGAAGACGAAGAACGGCTCGAAAGAAGGTACGGGAGGAGACTCCCCTTCTCAGCTGATCGACGCGAGAATCGAGGAGCTGCGCGATTGGCGGGGCGAGACGCTCGCCCGGGTCCGAGATCTCGTCAAGCAGGCCGACCCCGAGGTGGTCGAGGAGTGGAAATGGAGAGGGGTGCCGGTCTGGTACCACGCCGGAATGATCTGCACCGGCGAGACGTACAAGAACGTCGTGAAGATGACCTTCGCCAAGGGCGCCTCGCTGGAGGATCCGTCAGGCCTCTTCAACTCCAGCCTCGAGGGCAACACCAGGCGTGCCATCGATCTCCACGAGGGAGACGAGATCGACGAGGAGGCCCTGCGGGCGTTGGTTCGCGCCGCCGTGGCGGTGAACACCTCCTGAGCCGCTGATCGGCCCCGGGGTCCGCTTGCCGGGGTGGTAATGTCATCGGGGTCCCGAAAGGAGGCGGGGGGATGCGAATTACTTGGCGTGTGGGACCGGCTGGACTTTCTGCAGGTGCACTTACCCTGCTGCTCTGTTCGATCCTGGCGGTACCGTCTTCGGCGGCGATCAGGCCGATCCGCGCCAGGCACCTGATCGTGCAGCCACGCACCGGCAAGCGGGTCCCGGCTCGACCGGTTCTGCTTCGGATCCGCGCTCGCCGCCACGCCCGGGTGGGGGCGCGGCTGAACGGAAAGCCGATCGGCCGATTCTTCTCACGCCCCTCGCGCCGCGGGCTTCGCCGGCTGCGCGCCTCGCCGGCCCATGGCCTGCGCCACGGCCGGAACGTGCTCTGGGTGCGGGTGCGATATCGCCGCGCGAAGCGGGCCCGGGTGCAGACGGTGCGATTCCGAGTCGCCGGCAACCGTCCCCTGGCGTCGGCCGGCCTGGACCGCCGCGTTGCGCAACATGCCAGCTTCAATCTCGACGGCCGACGCTCGCGTCCGGTCGCGCGGGGGCGGCCCCTGCGCTATCGCTGGCGGCTGCTGAGAGCGCCGCGCGCCAGCAGGCTCTGGAGGCAAAGGCGGAGGGGGAACGGCAGGGGGAAGCAGGTCGCCGCATCGCGAGTGAGGAACCTGGGGCCGCGGGCCAAGGCGCCGCGCCGACACGCCGTCAGGCCCGGCGCCCGCCTCGACCACCCCGGCGTCTACCGGTTCGAGCTGACCGTCATCGACCCTCATGGGCGTCGCGGCAGAGACCGAGTCTCGCTTCGTGTCGATCCACCACCGTTGGTGCCGGTCGACACGATGGCGAAGCCGAAGAAGAGCAAGGTCTGGGGTGTGAAGGTCGGCACCCAGTTCTATCCGGATCCGGGCAAGAACCAACAGTGGCTGCAGGTGGTCGCGCTGAAGAGCGCCAACCAGGAACTGATCTGGAACAGGTCCTACGCCTGCCCGCAGGCGACGGCGAACCCTCACGCGAGCCAGGCGGCGCTCTCGGCGGTCAAGAAGTGCACCGAACAGGTCAGAGAAGACGTCGACAGCCTGTCCGGCGAAAACGCGCTCGTGATCGCCGTCTCACAGCGGGTGAGCGGACAGATGGCGCGGACGAAGCCCTGGCAGACCCAGCCCCCGGTCGGGTTTTGGACCGCGATCCTGGGTGTGGGCGGGCAGATCCTCGACAAGGATTACGCCCACCCGGGGACACCGCTGCTGCGTGGGCGCGTCTCGGCGGTCTGGCGGGTCCGGGCAGGCGTCAAGTCGATCCCGTCGGGCACTCCTGTCGTCGAACACAATCCGGACGATCTGGACCGACTGGAAATCGGCGAGGCCGCGGGCTTCCTGGTGCGCGACAGCGCCGGCATGTACTCGGCGTTCAAGGGCTCGCAGCAGGTCCCCTACGCAACACAGGCGCCGGGATCGGAGCCGCTGGCCAACGTGATGCGCGTCGGGTCCATCCACTATCCCAGCACGAGCAACCGGGGGCATTTCACCTTCGAGAGCGGCGAGGGCGGGTTCCAGGTGTTGATGCTCGATCCGAATTCGCTTCAGGGCGTCTCGGAAACCTTCCGGACCCGGTTCAACCAAAAACACTGCTCCGGGTCTTCCTGCCCGGTCGAATTGAGCCGGATGACGGAATGGATCCGGTCGAACGCCGGGCGGTACACCCTGCTCCTGCTCGCGAGCATCGGCGACCCCCGCGTGGACCCGGGCAATGTCGAAAACAAGGTCGACGTGAACAAGGCCGCCGCCGCGCTCGCTTCCCTGCTGACGGGACAGTTCGGAGCGACGACGAACCGCGTCGACCGGGCGCTCCACGACACCGGGTCGACCCCGGCCGGCCCTCGCTCCTACTCGCTGGTGGCCGCCCAGGGCGCCAAGGCGGGACGCGGCCTGGAGATGGAAGGCCCGGCCGGGAAGGCCGACGCCAACAGCGTGCCCCAGAGCGGCGATCTGAACCAGGACGACGCATACGAGTTCGTGCCCCAGGCGGACCTGGTGAGCGGGACCGAAAACAACGCCGGGGCGAAGCTGCGCGAAGTCGCCCTCTCCCAGCCGGGCTCCTGGCCCGAGCACGGCGACCCGGGCCGCACCGCCGCGATCGTCTGGGTCGGTGGGCAGGTCGGCATCGACAGCAACCGCAGCCTGTACTGGAGCCAACCCTACAAGTCGGAATTCTGGACCTTCAAGGCAACGGAAATCGCCAAGCTCGCCAGGCCGAAGCGGCACAGCTTCAGCCGGGCGGACTTCGCGTGGGCGAAGGCGGAGCTGCGTCGGGAGATCCTTTGGCTGGGCGCCGCCCACGCCTTTGCGAGCACCCTGGCGCAGCCGTTCCAGAAGGGACAGATCTCCGCTTGGAAGAACGTCGAAGGCATCGCCAACAAGATCCAGACAGACATCGTCCCGCCGTCGGAGATCACGACCAGGGAAGAAGTGGAAGCGCAGGCCGTGTTCGACTACGCCCGCGAAATCGCGGGCGCGATCCCGGGCGTCAGCAACGGGATCAGGGCGATCGAAGCAACCTACAACGTGGTGTCGGGGCTGATCGAAGCCGGGGATGGCCGAGACGCCAGCGCGCCCTTCAGCGTCAAGGCCGGCGAACTCGGGAAGGCGCTGGCGGAACGCCTCGAACTCACCCAGGAAGCGATCGAAGACGAGCTTCTCGACATCGTCGTCGCCGACTACCGCAAGCTGAGAACCGTCGCTCTCTGTGGAGGACTTTCCAAAGAATGCCCCGACAAGCCGCTCGAACAGTGGCAGTTCACAAAAGTCGAACAGCACAACGCAGCCAAGCCCGTGAAGAGAGGGGTCGAAACGCTGGTCTACTCGGCGCTGCTCCCGATCAAGTACGACGCCTGGCTGCTTCCGGAGAGCTCCAACAAAGCCACCAGCCACGATCAGGGCCACCAGGTCGCGGGCCCGACCACGACGGGAAATTGGTGCCCCTTCTACCAGCTGCCGCTCTCGGCGCAGCTCGCCCTACCGGTCGAACCGAATGTGGCCGGCGATCCCCACGCCCCTGAAACCTGGCAGGTTGTCGCCTACGGCCGGCGGTACACCATCAAGGGCGGGGCCTGGCGAATGGAAAGGCCGGGGTCCAAGGCCACCGACAACATTTTCCAGCCCGTCTCGGAAGGCGGGCTCGGAGCAAACCCCGAGGTCTTCCTCCGCCGCTCCTGGACAGGAGGCGCCAAGCCCAAGGCCCTCACCGAATACCCGGAAGTAGGGGCGCGGGTGCACTGGATCACCGCGGACACTCCCGGCATCCATCCCGAATGCGGCTGGCCCTTTCACATCTAGGGCGCATTTGAGCCTGGAGTAGACGACATGATCGAGTTACTTCCAGGCGCTCGGCAGCTCCACGGACGGCGTCGTCTCAGTCAGTGGAGGCCTCCGGAGCCCCGGTCGCCCATGTCGCGCTCGACGAATACAGCCGCTTCCAGATGATCCGCAAAGACCTCGACGGCTGCGGCTATGCTAGGCCTCGTCTGCATCCCGAAGCGCAGGGAGAAGGGAGAGGGAGTTGATGCACGGACAGGGACGGCGACGGGCGCTGATAGGGCTACTCGCCCCGGCGGTACTAGCTCTGCTGGTCTGGGCACCGGCCGCCTCGGCGGCCAAGGGCTCGAACTGCCTGATTACCAACCAGGCGAGCAACAGCAGCTACATGAGCCTGCAGACTGCCCAGAACGCCGCCTCGGCCGGAGATACGCTCCGGGTTGGCGGCACCTGTGTCGGCACGACAAAGATCAGCAAGGACCTGACGATCAAAGGCCAGCACAACGCCAAGGGCAAGCGCCGGAACAAGGGCAAGGGCCGGAGCAAATCGCAGGGCGTCGCCGTGCCGGCTCTGAACGGCGGCGGAGCCGGCCCCGTGCTCACGATCGCAGGGGGCATCACCGTAAGCATCTACAGCCTGAACATCGTCGGCGGCAGCGCCACCCACGATGGCGGCGGCGTCTACAACCGCGGCAAGCTGACCGTGATGGGCAACAGCAACATCAGCGGCAACAGCGCCGGCGGGAATGGGGGCGGCGTTGCCAACAACGGCACGCTGATCCTGAACGACAGCAGCGGCATCAGCGGCAACAGCGCCGGCGGCAACGGGGGCGGCGTTGCCAACAACGGCACGGTGATCCTGAACGACAGCAGCGGCATCAGCCGCAACCAGGCCGAGGGCCGGGGCGGCGGCGGCGGGGTCTTCAACGGGCGCTCCGGGACCCTGATCCTCAAGAACTCCAGCAAGATCAGCAACAACAGCGCCACCGCCGCGGGCGGTGGCGTCAGCAGCTTCGGGATGGCGACCCTGAACGACAGCAGCGGCATCAACGGCAACGGCGCCGGCGGCAATGGGGGTGGCGTTGCCAGCGCCGGCACGCTGACCCTGAACGGCAAAGCAACCATCAGCAACAACCACGCCAAGGGCACGGGCGGCGGCGGCGTTCTCAATGTCGGCACGCTGGTCCTGAAGGACTTCGGCAGCATCAGCGGCAACAGCGGCGCCCAGGCGGGCGGCGGCGTCTTCAATCCCCGGGGCAGCCACGTGACCCTTTACGACAGCAGCAAGATCAACGGTAACCGGGCCGCCGAGGGCGGCGGCGTCTCCAACGGTGGCGTGCTGACCCTTCACAAGAGCAGCAGCATCAGGGGCAACACCGCCACCGACAAGGGCGGCGGTGCGATCAGCGGCGGCACGATGAAGCTGGACGACAGCAGCACCATCAGCAGCAACGTCAGCCGCAACGGCGGCGGTGGTGTTTTCAACGCTTACAACGGCCATCTGACCCTTGGCGACAGCAGCAAGATCAGCGGCAACCACACTGGCTTCGTGGGCGGTGGCGTCTTCAACCAGCACGGATCCAACCTGGTGGGCGCCAGCCACGTGATCCGCAACAGCCCCGACGACGTCTATTCCCAATCTTCCTAGGCGGTCCGGCCGGCTAGCCGCTCGGACACAAGATCGGGGTCTGTGCCCGATCGTCAGGATTCGGCGCGGAAGGCGACTCCGTCGAGGACGGCAAGTGCACCGGCGACATGCACTCCGCCGTCTTCTGCCGCCCCGAATCCCGAGCCGAATATGTGTGCTGCTCCAACCGACTCGGTGCACTGACCGCCGCCCTGACAGAAGATCGATGTGAAATGGCCCTTGCCGCTCGCCGGGCGGTAGCCAGGGGGAAGCTGGAAGACGAATAGGCCAGCTCCGGTCACCATCCCCCGCAGATGGACGATGCCCTCGTGGTCCTTGAAGAAGGCGGCGGGCGAGCCGTCGGGCGCTGGCCCGTTTTCCCAAGAACCGAGGAATCCCGGCTCGCCCGGTGCCCCCACCAGGTGCCAGTCCTCCAGCGGAGCGAGCGAGTTGGCGCTGTTGGCGACGTTTGCCAGGTTCGCGCTCGGGACCGTGCCGAGCGTCGCCTCGTTCACCTTCGCCCCGGTCACGGCGTTGTCCCTCAGCCGGTTGGTGGGCACGGCGTTCTTCGCCAGCTTGCCGGCCTTGACCGCGTTGCGGGCAAGGTCGCCGGTCTTCACCGCGCCTTTCCTGATCTGCTTAGAGCCGACGCTGTTCTTTGGTAGCTGCTTCGCCGCATAGGCGCTGCCGCCGATGGCGACAAAAAGAGCGAGGTATGCGACCACGGTTCCGTGGCTCGGCCGGCCGTGCTTCGTCTGCCTTCGCATCCTGGACCCCCTGTGGTTCGTGGCTTTCGGCCTGGCAACCCGTAGCGGCGAGGCCCAAGCGGAAGGTAGCTCCCGGTCCAGGGTGCGGTCAAACGCGACCCCCCGACTCCGCGAGCGTCAACTCCCGCGCAGCTCAGTGCGGTTTCACGCACCCTCCCGCCTGGCTGCCAACTTGAGCGGATTGCCGCCGATTACCGGCGATTGGGTTGGACTCGGGCACAGAGATTCGCTCTGTGCCCGATAGCCGAGGGGCCGTTGGACGACCGAAGAGGTGCGCGAGGCAGGCGGTGCGAAGGCGCTTCCTGGGTTCTTCGTGCTTGGTGGGGTCCCGCGATTTACGTGAAGCGGTACTCCCGCGAGCGCCTTGAGGTGCCGGGAAGAAAGGTGCCCACTGCCTCGTCTTGGGTCCCATAAGGCAGTTTCCACCTAGAAGGAGGTCAACATGGCAACTCGCACCCACGTCCGGCCGCTGGCGCTCGTCGGGTTTCTGCTTCTCGCGGCGCTGGCGCTCTGGCTTGCGTCCTTTGGAGCCGGCACAGCCCAGGCCGCGAAGCCGGTACACAATAGGTTCCAGGGATCTGGGGTCCACGAAGGTACGCCAGCCGAGTGCGGCATTCCGATCCGCTGGGAAATCACGCTGACCGGGCAGGTGAAGGAATTCTTCGAAGGTGGAGAACTGGTTCGGATCCAGGGCCACCTCACGGAGGAAGGCGTACTGACCAACCTTGCCTCTGGAAAGACGATCGACTACAGGATCGCGTTCAACCAAAGGGTGTTCTTCGAGGGAGGCGTCCTGCAGATCGTCGAGACCGACGGGAGGTTCGTCGACGTCCGCGGAGTGAAGGGCGAGAGCGTGAAGGACGTCGGCCGGGTGGTCCTCGGAGTGATCAGCTCAGACGAGCGAGTGGCGCTCTTCGAAAAGGGCCAGCACCCGTTCCGCGAGAAGACGCTGCTTGTTCTCGAGGATGGGCTCGGGGCGTTCTGCGAGGTGCTCTCCTGAGCTCCAACGATTGACCCGAGGTAATTGAGACGACGACGCCGACGATCGGGCTCGAGGGCCTTGGGTCCGATCGTCAGGCTTCGTCGTGGTTGTCTGAACGGCGCCCGGGCTGGCGCTCTGTGACGTTGCGGATCGAAGTGTCGGCCCGGCTACAGCGCCGCCGCCCGGGCCTGGCCGGCCGCTTCGGACGCGGTCGCCATCGCCTCGCGGGCTTCCCGCTTGGCATCCAGCAGCTCGTCGCTCAGGAGGCTGGTCTCGATCAGCTCCATTGCCGCCCGGGCCCCGGCCTCGGCCTGGGTCGCGGCGACCGCGGCGTCCATCTGCGCGCCGGGCTTGCCCCGCCTGGCAACAAGGTCGGCGAGGACGCAGACGTCGCAGGCGACCTGAAGTAGGCTCACTAGCGCGTCGCTGGTCTGGGTCAGCGCAGCGCGAATCTCCAGGTTCCTATCCCTACTGCCCTCCCCGCCCGCAGAGGCCGATAGAGTCGCGACCTCGCGCTCGTAGGCTTCGGTGTTCAGCGACACCAGCAGCAGGGCGCGGCGGCGCAGGGAGTCAGCCTGTGCGGCGGCCGCGGCGGCGGAGTCCAGTTCACCTGCCGAGCGTCGCGCCGACTTTGCCGTCAGCGCTGCCGCGATTGCGACGTTCATCGCCGCTACCGACGAGGCCGCCGGGCTCAGCGATTCCGTAGCGAGGTCGTCGAGCAGGTCCCCGAGCAGAGAGCCAAGGCGGGCCCGCGTCCGCAGCCCTCGCTCAACACTCATCCTCGGAGGAATCCTCAACCGCGGCGAGCCGCTCGCGAAGCTCGTCGAGCGAACGACGCTTTGACTCGTCGGTGGTATGGGCGAGCGAGCTCTCCATCGCCTTGATCACGGCCTTGCGGTAGGCGGCGTCACGGGTCGCTCGCCCCACGATCCCGTCGATTTCCGAACGCATCCGCGGCAGCTCCTTCGCTGCCTCTACCCAGGCGGAAGGGGCCGGAGGCAGCGATTCCAGCGCCCTTGCGATCTCGTCCTCGTCATAGCGAGCCACGTCGTACCTCTAGACGGAATCCGGCATCAGAATTCTTCCTCCTCGAGCGCGATCCGCAGCTTCTCGAGGCCACGCGAGATTCGGCTTGCGATTGTACCCGGGGGTAGATCCAGGGCCGCCGCGATCTTCCGGTAGCTCTCCCCCCGGGAGAAGAAGCGGTCGAGGGCCTCCCGGAACGGTTCCGGCAGGCGGTCGAGCATCTCCCTCACGTACACGGCGGATTCGATCTCCGCGATCGCGTCCTCGACAGCCTCCGGCTCGGGAATCTCCTCTAGGCCCACCTGGGCCCGGCGGCTGCGCAGCTGATCGATCGCGAGGCGGCGCGTCAGCTGCCCGATCCAGGCGCGGAGGGCGCCCGGGTCCTGAAGCTGGCCAAGCCGCTCATACGTGCGCGCGAAGACGTCCTGGAAGAGATCTTCTGCGGCGTGCTGATCGAGCCGGAAGCCGCGCACGGCGATCGCGTAGACGTAGCTCGAGTAGCGATCGACCAGGTCACCCCACGCTTGTTGATCGCCCTCTCGGCAAAGCGCCACGAGCCGGGATTCCTCGCTCGAGGCCTTTCCGGGCCTGCGGCTTGGCTCGCCGGCCGGCCTGTCCCCCGCATCCGGATTCACGGGCTGCCCTTGCCGCCGTCGGTGCGGCGCAACCGGTACATCCGCAGCGAGCCGAAGCCCTTTGCAGCCGGCATGTGGCCGACGTAGTCGGAGCGCAGGTCATCGCGCCCGGTCAGTGCCAGCGCGGCCGCGAACTGCTCGGTCGCGTACACGGCTCCGGGTGGGGTCAGCGGCTCGAGGAGGGCGGTGCGACTGACGTGGGACCCCATGAACGCGGGACCCTCGATGACCGGATTCCGCACCGCGAAGACCGGGCCCACGTGGGCGCCGAGCCGCAGCCCCAACTGGGTCGGCAGTCCCACGGCCGCCAGATCGACGGCTGCCATCGCCCGCTGCAGGTCGAGCGCACAGTCGGCGGCCGTCGCGGTGTTGGACAGCACCACGTACAGAGCGTCCCCCCAGGCATTCTGATGCTCGATCGCAACCGCATGCCGCTCCAGCGAGCCCGCGAACGCGCCCAGGACGTGGTCGGCGAATCGCGGGAGCTGCTCGTCGCTCAACTCGGAGAACCCCCTGACGTCGGCGAAGATCATCGCCCGCACCACCCGGCGCGCCCCCTCTCGGTCTCGCCTCAAGGGGGCCTCGGGGGCCCGCGGGCGCTCGATGTCGATGATAGACGCGGGGTGGCCACCTCGCGCCCAGACTTCGACGTCGATCGCCGTCCCGGCACCACCGGCGGCTGGGCCTCCGTCCCAGAGCGCCAGTTGCCGAGCCTCAGAGCCGAGAAAGCGTGAGCGCAGCAGCGCCCGACCCATCGCGAGTTCGGCCGCGTGGCGGTGAAGCACATCATCGTCCAGAAGGGCATCCTCGGTCGCGTACGTGATGTCGTGCGCGGCGTCCATGCAGCGGCCGAAGCGCTCGACCCAGCCCGGGCCTGAGGGGACCACCGACTGACGGACGAACTCCTCGCGCTCGACCGGGAGAACGACGCTTAGCTCGCTCCCCTGCGCGAGCAACGCCTCCGCCCAGAGGATGTCCGCCCCAGCCGCCAGTGACCCGTACGCGTAGCCGGTCCGGAATCGGACCAGCTCAGCCTCGATCCTCTCCGCGACCTCCCGCTCCACCTCATTCGGAAAGCGACCCCCCCGCCCGGGAGCGCCGATGCGATGGCCGCAGTAGTGAAAGACCGGCGGCCCCGCCAGCGCGAAGAGCAGATTCCGGTCGATGCCCCGCAGTTCGCAGACAAGTCGGAGCTGGCGGCGGGTCGTGGCGAGCGCGGTGTGGTCACCGCTGTGACTGGAGGCGGCGCGCTCGAGGGCTTCCTCCGCTCCGGGTATGTCCCCGAGGATCAGGCGGGCCTCCGCCTCGGTGGCGTGTCGGTAGTAGGAATCCTCGGGGTCCTTCTCGAGCAGCACAAGTACCTCTCGGGCGGTGGACTCGGCCTCATCCGGACGCCCTGCGACCAATGCCATGGTGGCCGCGTTGACGGCCGGGTAGTAGCCGCCGGTCATCGCGTAGACGCTCCGATAGGCGGCCGCCGCATCGGCGGCCAGTCGCCGGCGTGCGTCATCGCGGACGGAGAGCGCCTCGTCCTTCTTGATCCTCGCGGCCAGCGCCCCGAGGTCCTCATCCTCGCTGCCGTCGAGGCGTAGCTCGGCAAAGCGCCGCGAAGCCTCGGCAGTGGACCCCGAGCGCGCAAGCGCCAGCACAGCCCGGTGCGCGAGCTCGCTGTCCCCGGGATGCTCGGCCAAGCCCCTCTCGCCGCGGTCGACGGCGAGCAGCAGCTCGCCTCGGCGCTCCGCTTCCTTCACCACTTCAACCCACTCTGCGGCGGACCTCTCCATGACACAAGCTTGTAGCACCACTGGAGAGCTTGCACACCCCGAGCCGATAGTGGAACATTCCGGTACGGGAGCGGCCGACGACAAAGCGAGCGTCTTCATCTCCTACTCCAGGAGCGATGGCGGTTTCGTTCGCAAGCTGCTCGAGCAGCTGAAGCGCTCCGGGCGTGAGGTTTGGGTGGACCTCGAGGACATCCCGCCGACCGCGCGCTGGCTGGCGGAGGTCAAGGCGGGCATCGAGGCGACAGAGGCATTCGTCTTCGTGATCAGTCCCGACTCGATCGCCTCGGAGGTTTGCCAGACCGAGGTCGCGCATGCGGCGGGGCTGAACAAGCGAATCGTCCCGTTGGTCCGCGGTGACGTCGACGAGCGCCTGGTGCCCGAGCCGCTCGCCCAGCGCAACTGGATCTTCTTCCGCGACGACGGGGAGTTCGATTCGGGCCTGAGGGCGCTGAACGAGGCCCTCGACACCGACCTCGATTGGCTGCACTCCCACGCCGAGTTGCTGAGGAGGGCGCTGGCGTGGGAGCGAGGGGGCCGACGGGCGAGCGCGCTGCTGCGCGGCGCCGAGCTGGAGGAGGCCGAGGCCTGGCTCGGCTCGGGGGCCGGAGGCGGCCAGCAGCCGACGGCCGCCCACCGGGAGTTCATCCTCGCCAGCCGTCGCTCGGCCGGGCACCGGCAGCGGTCATTCCTCGCCGCGGTGAGCGTGGCCCTGGTCGTCGCCATCGGCCTCGCCATCCTGGCGCTGACCCAGCGGAGCGCCGCGATCGAGAACCAGAAGCGAGCCGAATCGCAACAGCTGGCGGCGGTCGCCGACTCCCAGGTCCGTGTCGATCCGGAGCGGAGTCTTCTGCTCGCACTCGGGGCCCTCGACATCTCCGAAACCGACGCCGGGTGGGAAAGCCTGAAGCGGGCGCTGGGAGCCTCGCGACTGCGAGAGACCTTTCCGGGGCGCGATGATGCGGAGTTCAGCCCCGACGGCCGCACCGTGACCACGGTCGCGAACGAAGGTAACGCCTATATCTGGGACGTGAAGGGCGAGGAGCTGGTGGCTGTTTCGAAACGCAGCACACCGTTTTCTGTTTCCGACCCTGTCGTCTACAGCCCCGACGGCTCGCTGGTGGCGATCGGGGAGAACCGCCACTCCCGGGTCCTCGACCCTCGCAGCGGGGAGGAGCTCGCAAGACTCCCGGGGGCCGTGGGGATGGCCTTCACCGCCGATAGCTCCCTGCTCGCCATGGGGGCGATCCGCAGTGGGGTGATCAGAATCTGGGAGCCGCGGAGCGGGAAGAGGTTGCGGACGCTGCGGGGCCACCCCGCGAGGGCCCAGTACCTAGCGTGGGCACCGGGGAAGCGACTGGCGAGCGCGAGCATTGACGGCACGGCGAGAATCTGGTCGGTCGAGGGAAGCAACGGGAAACTCAGGGGAAGCGGTCGCAGCCTCGTTCTTCGCGGCCACGCGAGGCGGCTCAGGGACGTTGCCTACAGCCCCGACGGAAGGGTGATCGCGACGGCGAGCGACGACGGCAGCGCGAGGCTCTGGGAGGCGAGCTCGGGCGCGGAGCTGGCCGTGCTTCGCAGTGGCCGGCACGGAAAAGTCGAGAACGTCGACTTCAGCCCCGACGGATCGCACCTGGTCTTGCCGCACGGCGACGGTGTCGTGCAGATCTGGAGCAGTGACGGGCGCTTGGTCAGAACCCTACGCGGACATCGCGGGGAAGTGCGCAGCGCCAAGTTCAGCCCCGACGGTCGGCTGATCGCAAGCGGGGGCTACGATCGCACAGCGCGAATTTGGGAGGCAGAGAGCGGCCGCACGGTTGCGGTGCTGCGAGGGCACCAGGATGCTGTCAAGGACGTGGAGTTCAGCCCTGACGGCTCCCTACTCGTGACCACCGGCCTCGAGGGCACCGCCCGCCTTTGGTCATTGCGCTCCGCCGAGGACGCCGTCGACCTTCCTGTGCGAGGCGACGCCGAGCTGACCGCGCTTGCCGCTGCCCCGGCGGGGCGGCTGATCGCGACCGGCGACGCCCACGGCGGCCTTCGCCTCTGGAACGCGGTGACGGGCGCATCGGTGGCGACTTTGGCCGGTGGCCACAGTGCTATTCGCTCGCTGGTGTTCGCCGCCGACGGCAAGACGCTGGTGGCCGCCGGAGACTCGTCGCGGGCCCGCGTCTATTCGCTCTCCGGGGATGGCTCGACGACGGTCCTCCGCGGAGGCCACGGGCCGATCGCCGCAGTGGGGGTGGACGACGCGGGCGATCTGGTCCTCACCGCCGGCGGGGACGGGACCGTGCGGCTTTGGGGGCCCGACGGCGCTCTTGAGCGGGTGCTCGGCGAGGGCGGCCCGGTGAGGACTGCAGCATTGGACCCCGCTGGGGAGCGGGTGATCGCCGGAGGCGACGATGGCATCGCGCGGATCTGGGACGTTCGGAGCGGTCGGCTCGAGCGCGCCGTATCGGCTCACGATGGCGCAATAAGGCGATCCGCCTTCAGCTCGGACGGTGAGCTCGCGCTGACGGCGGGCAACGACGGAACGGTGGTGGTCTGGGATGCAGAAAGCGGCGATCGGGTCGCGGCGCTCGAGGAACACTCCGGCGCTATAAACGACGCGCGCTTCTCACCCGACGGCGAGTCAGTGGTAACCGCGAGCGACGACGGAACCGCCCGCATCTGGGATGCGCGCAGCGGCGCGCAGCTCCAGCTGCTGCGGGGCCTCGGGGAACGCGTCGCCGCGGCCTCCTTCAATCGCGATGGGAAGCTTGTCCTCACGGCGGGCTTTGACGGCAGCGCGCGCGTCTGGGAGGCGCACAGCGGCAAGCAGTTGGCGACGCTCGAGGGACCGGGCAACTTCGTCGAAGACGCCGAGTTCACCCCCGGCGGAGCGGTGGCGATCGGCGCCGAGGACAGCAAGAACGCCCGGCTTTATTCGTGCGAACTGTGTCTCACGCCGGCCGCGCTGCGAGAACTCGCCGAGAATCGGGCGACCCGCGAGCTGACCGCGGCCGAGCGAGCCGAGTTCCTGAACGAGGGGCCCTGAGCTGGCGCCTATTCGGCGGACGCGCCGGACCCGACCCCGCCGCCGGCCGACCCGTGGAGGCTTTCGCTCGTGAAGAAGGGATTCGTTGCAGCCGCGCACCGCCTAACCCCATAGGCCCGGGAAGCCCTGAAGAGCTTCGGAAACAGGCCTTCCGCCAGCAGTTCCTGCTGGACCCTGGGGTCGACGATCCCTTGTTCGATCTTGTCAGCCGCCTCAGTGCCGGTGTCGACGATGGCGGCCACCTGCTGCACGTCGCGCGCAGGCACTGGGATTGCGTCGATTTCATCGATCACCTCCCGCAACAGCGGGACGAGGTTTTGAAACAGCGATAGCAGCTCATCAGACTCCGGTGGATGCTTGCGGTAGGTGTGGTTCAGCTGCGGCGAGATCGTCTTGACGGCCTTGACGCAGATCCGGTTGGCCTGCGCCACCCACTCTGCCTTCGTGATCGTCTCTTCGGTCGTCTCCTCGCCCCCGCCGCAGGCCATCGGCGCACCGGCAAAGATCAGGACCAGCGGCAGCATCACCCGCGGCACGATCCGGCGCCGCCGGAGCTTGGTGGGGCGTCTTGAGCCAGCCATCGTCCACCTCCACGCTCGTGACCGGTGCGACGTAGTTCTCCATCCTAGCCGCGCCCCGCTCGCGATGCGAGTGATTGGTCGCACCGGGAAGAAAGCAGGCCGCTGCCCCGTCCTGGGATTGAACGTGCAATTCCAGCCCCCCAGCGACAACCGGAGACACAGATGAGCGATGTAAGCCGCGCCTACCGGTCCCGTTGCGGCCGCCACACGGCCGTGCTCCTCCCCAGCGCCCTGACCCTGATGATGTTGATGTTGGCCATTGCCTCGCGCGCTGACGCACTCGTCTACTGGAGCAATTCCCCTGCATTCGCGGGCCCTGGCTCGATCGGACGCGCGAGTCTTGACGGCACAGACGTAGACCAGGCCTTCATTCACTCGGCGGACCTACTTGGGGATCCGGCAGTTGACGGCTCGCACATCTACTGGGTGAAGGTTGATCTCGCCCCGTTTGGTTGCGATCCATTCGAGGATCCGGAGTGCCACGACAACAGCTGGATCGCTCGCGGCGACCTCGATGGCTCCAATCTCGACGCAAGCTTTCTATCTGCCGGGGTCCACGCCGCCGGTGTGGCGATAGACGCTACGCATGTTTACTGGACGGCCGACGGCACGATCGGCCGCGCAGACCTCGACGGAACCGGCGCCGACCAGAACTTCATCACCGGGGCCAGCTCACCGGCGGGTGTGGCCGTCGACGGATCGCACGTCTACTGGGCGAACATGGACTCCGACACGATCGGCCGCGCAGACCTCGACGGAACCGGCGCCGACCAGAACTTCATCACCGGGGCCAGCTCACCGGCGGGTGTGGCCGTCGACGGATCGCACGTCTACTGGGCGAACATGGACTCCGACACGATCGGCCGCGCAGACCTCGACGGAACCGGCGCCGACCAGAACTTCATCACCGGGGCCAGCTCACCGGCGGGTGTGGCCGTCGACGGATCGCACGTCTACTGGGCGAACATGGACTCCGACACGATCGGCCGCGCAGACCTCGACGGAACCGGCGCCGACCAGAACTTCATCACCGGGGCCAGCTCACCGGCGGGTGTGGCGGTCGATACGCTGCTCAACGTTCCTCCCAACACCACAATCGGAGCAGGCCCCTCGGGCCCCACCAACGACCCGACGCCGAGCTTCGAGTTCTCCTCCAACGAGACGGGCGCCCAGTTCGAGTGCCGCCTCGATTCGAGCGAGGAGGTCGACTTCCAGCCGTGCAGCTCGCCGAACACCGTCGGCCATCTCAGCGATGGCCCCCACACCTTCGAGGTGCGTGCCGTGGACGCCGGCAATGTCTCAGATCCCACTCCTGCCAGCCGCACCTTCACCGTCGACACCCAGCCCCCCGAGACCCAGATCGACTCCGGCCCCGACAGCCTCACCGCCGACGACAGCCCGACCTTCGACTTCTCCTCAGGCGAGCAGAACGTGAGCTTCGAGTGCCAGCTCAACGGCAACGGCTACTCGCCTTGCTCGCTCACCGCTACGCCACCGGCCAGCTGACCGACTTCTCCTACGCCTTCTCGGTCCGCGCCACCGACGAAGCCGCCAACATCGACCCGAGCCCGGCCGCCGCAGTTCAGCGTCGACACCGCCCCGCCCGAGACCCAGATCGACTCCGGCCCCACCGGTCTCACCAACGACGCCAGCCCCTCCTTTACCTTCTCCAGCGAGGCAGGAGCGACCTTCGAGTGCCAACTGGACGGCGGCGGCTATGCGACCTGCGCCTCGCCCTTCGGTGTCGGCCCGCTGGCCGACGGACCCCACGCCTTCGAGGTGCGGGCCACCGACGAAGCCGCCAACACCGACCCGAGCCCGGCCGCTCGCAGCTTCACAGTCGACACCGCCCCGCCCGAGACCCAGATCGACTCCGGCCCCACCGGTCTCACCAACGACGCCAGCCCCTCCTTTGCCTTCTCCAGCGAGGCAGGAGCGACCTTCGAGTGCCAGCTGGACGGCGGCGGCTATGCGGCCTGCGCCTCGCCCTTCGGCACCGGCCCGCTGGCCGACGGACCCCACGCCTTCGAGGTGCGGGCCACCGACGAAGCCGCCAACACCGACCCGAGCCCGGCCGCTCGCAGCTTCACAGTCGACACCGCCCCGCCCGAGACCCAGATCGACTCCGGCCCCACCGGTCTCACCAACGACGCCAGCCCCTCCTTTACCTTCTCCAGCGAGGCAGGAGCGACCTTCGAGTGCCAGCTGGACGGCGGCGGCTATGCGGCCTGCGCCTCGCCCTTCGGTGCCGGCCCGCTGGCCGACGGACCCCACGCCTTCGAGGTGCGGGCCACCGACGAAGCCGCCAACACCGACCCGAGCCCGGCCGCTCGCAGCTTCATAGTCGACACCGCCCCGCCCGAGACCCAGATCGACTCCGGCCCCACCGGTCTCACCAACGACGCCAGCCCCTCCTTCACCTTCTCCAGCGAGGCAGGAGCGACCTTCGAGTGCCAACTGGACGGCGGCGGCTATGCGACCTGCGCCTCGCCCTTCGGTGTCGGCCCGCTGGCCGACGGACCCCACGCCTTCGAGGTGCGGGCCACCGACGAATCCGCCAACACCGACCCGAGCCCGGCCGCTCGCAGCTTCATAGTCGACACCGCCCCGCCCGAGACCCAGATCGACTCCGGCCCCGCCGGTCCAACCAATGTAGATACCAGCTTCACGGCCGACACACAGCCCCTACAAGTGAGGCTCTCGCGGAAGAGGAAGCCGAAGGCCGGCGAGCCGATCGCGGTCGCGGTGAGCTGCACCGAGGACTGCGTTGTGGTGGCGAACGGCAATGTCGTGGTTTGGGGCCGTGCCAATCGACACGCGGGGGCCAGCTCCACCCGCCACCGCAAGAAGGCTAGGTTCGGGCTGCGCAAGGCCACAAGGCGGCTCATCGGGGACCAGAGCGCCACCCTGCGGCTGAGGCCGAGGAGCAAGAAGGCGAGGCACAGGCTGATGCGGCTGGTCAGGAAGGGCAGAAAGGCGAGGGCCGCGGTCAGGGTCAGGTACTGGGATCGGGTCGGGAACTCGAGCACCGCGAGGCTGACGATCAGGCTCCTGAGGAGGTAGGAAGCTGGTCGGCAGCTGAGATGCTGGAAGCGGGGGAGGTTCCGTCTCCCTGAAGCCGGGGTACAGAACACCCCGCCGGAGCGGGGCTTTCCTCGAGGCGCCTGATGGGATTCGAAGCCACGACCTTCTGCATCGCAGGCGGTGGACGAAGGCGGCTCGTGGAGGCTACTTTGGTTGCCTGAAGCCGAACAAGGCTGACGGATCACCGCCGATGTCGGTTGGGGCAAAGGGAGCCGCTTTTGCCCCGATTCGGCCCTATTTCGGCAGCGGGAACGAGGAGGCGGACCCGTTGGGGACAAAAAGGATCGAGATCGCCCGCGAGCCAATGTCCTCGCTCTGCTGCGCCTCCCATGCCTCCATCGCCACGGTATGAGAGCCGGCCGAGACAGGGACAACAACCGTTGTGGAGCCCGACCCGGTGAAGACACCTGCTTCTTCATTGGTGGCGATCCCGTGGCCGATGTCGGTTTCTTCCAGCGATTCGCCGTCAAGCGTGAGGCGGAAGAAGAGTTCGCCCCTGGCAGGTGGAGCGCCGGTCACTTCGGTCGAAACCGATCCGGTCAGGTAGATGAACCCCGCGCTCGGCGCGGTGAACGACTTGCTGCCGATCTCGGCGAATTCTTTCGAGTTGAAGCCCGCGATCGGTTCCGCGCTGGCGAACCCGTCAGCGCGGACGCCGCTGGAAGGGAGGAAGGCGGTGGGCGGCAGGCCGCCGAGGGCTTGAGCATCGCTCGCGGTGGCCGCCGAGGCGGCACTCGGCACCGTTCCGAGCTTGGACTCGTTGATCTGGGTCCCGGTCAGGCTGTCGGCCTTGACCTTGGCGGCGGTGATCGCGTTCTTCCTGATCTTCGCCTTCGTCACCGCGTTCTTCTTGATCTGCTTGCTGCCGACGCTGTTCTTGGGGAGCTGGGTTGCGGCGTAGCTTGCGCCGCCGAGGGAGACAAAGAGGGCCAGGCATGCGATGACGTTGGCGAACGTCAATCGCGTTCGGATCTTCTTCATGGGGCCTCCTTGGCCTTTTGGATCGGCAGCCGACAGGCGAGAACTATCTACCCGGGGCGACGGAAAAGCAAGTTGCGCCTGTCTCGGTCCATCGTGGCCCGAGCTTAACCGTCGATCCGCTGCAATAGCGGGCACAGGCGGGCACAGAGCCGCCAGGTCGGGGCCTCGCCGACCTCTCCCTTCAGACCCTCAGAAGGAGAAAACCCCGCCGTCGCGGGGCTTTCTTCAAAGCGGCTGAAGGGATTCGAACCCTCGACCTTCTGCATGGCAAGCGGTTGGGCAGAGATCAGCTGGAGACGCGGTTTTCGACATCACAGAGCCGTTTCGTGCATTCGGCCAGGGCCGCAAGGCCGGGTCGGATTGCCGTGGATTACCGGGGATTCGGTTGGATTCGGGCACAGAGGCTCGCCCTGTGCCCAATTAAGAGGCCACGAGCCCCGGCGGGTATTGCTTGTCTCCGCGCGCCGCCGCTCCGGAGCGCCGCCGCCGCTCCTCAGCGCCCCGCTGTAGCGGCGACGCGAAGAGGCACCGCGGTCACGGCCCGGCGACCGCGCACCAGTGCGACCAGCCGCAGCCGGCGGTGGCCGGGGGTCATGTGCCGCACGGTGAGGCTCCGGCCACTGCCGATATACCGATGCCCGTCATACCAGCGCATGCTGCTCCCCGGCAGCTGCCGGCCGGGGCCGCCGAACGCGGCGCCGCTCGCCACGAAGGACCCGTCCGCGGCTATTCGCGCCCCCGGCAGCGGCTCTTGGATGACGGCGCGGGCGCGCGGCTTCGCGACCCGCAGGGGCGCCGACACCGCCCTGCCCACGTTCCACCCGTCGCTGACCCGCACCCGAATCCGGGCGTGACGCGAGCGAGTCAGGAGAAAGTTCGGCAGGCGATATCTACTCCCGTGGAGCCCGATCACCAGGGTCCGGTACTTGCGGCCGTTCGCGGAGTAGTCGATCGAGGCGGTCAGCTTCGAGCTGTCCGGGTCCCTGGCCTTCCAGCGAACCAGGGTGAAGCGGCCGCGGACACGGGTCTTCTTGTGGCGACCGCCCCTGTGGCGCGGCCTCAGCAGGCGCACGCGGGGGGTGTGCCGGGACCTGGCGCGACGCCCGACCACCCGGCCGCGATTGAGCACCTGCAAGCTGGCGCCGCGCCGCGCCGGGACGACCGCGTCGACGAGGGTGAAGTCGGCGATCTCATCCATGTGACCGCTGGTGACCGGCACCCTCGTGCTCGAGACGACGTGTCCCCTGCGGTCCTTGACGCGCACCGTGACCGGGGAGCCCTTGTCCGGCTTGATCGTCCGGCCGGTCTGCGGCTCGACGCCGAGGACGCGCGTCAGCCCGCGGGGCCCGATCATCGCGCTGACGCGCAGCGCCGGCCCGTGGCTGGGACGCGTCCCGAGCCTGCCGTGGACGGGGGCCAAGACGCTCGCCCGCGCCGGGGCGCTCGACCTTGCCCGCGACGACGCGCCGGCCGCTCCGGTGGCGTGCTCGCGCAGCAGCCGTTCCCAGTTGCGCACCGAAATCCAGGCGTTCCCCGCTCTATCCGAGGCGCAGTAGGACATGAAGTCGAAGAAGTTCAGCGGATTGCCGGCGCCGTCGACCAGGCCCATCACTCGCAACGTCGCCGCCGAGCCCCCCGATCCGGTGCGCGGGTCGACGCCAATCCCGGCGACCAGCCCTCTCTGGTCGGGCGGCCAGTTGGTTCCGTTCTGACCATCCGAGTCGCCCCCGCAGGCCCTGTCTTTGCTCGGGTCGCCGGGGAGGGGGCCATGGGTGCCGGCGTGCGCGAGGCCCACCTCGTGGCCGAACTCATGGGCCACCGAGGTCAGCGGCCGGTCGCCTCCACCTGGGCGACCGTGTCGATGCCGAGGTGTGTGTGGCAGCAGACCAGCCTCGTCGCCGTCAGGCCGAGATCCTGCCCTTCGCTCATCGCGATCAGGTGGCCGGGCGGGGTGCCGTTGTGATCGACCCAGTCGAGCAGCTTGCTCAGCGCCATCGACTGGCGCGTCTTTCGGCTTCCCACCGAGGCCCCGTCGGATATGTCGATCTGTCCCCGGTAACGTTCAGCGTCACGCCGAACGGCATCACGGTGAAGATGCCGCTCAATCCGCCCGTGGGTGATTGACGGAGCCGCCGGCTCCGCTGGTCACCATCTCCAAAGGCGAGATCGTCTCGCCGCGCACCGGTGTGAAGGCAACGCCCGTGAGGGTGATCGCGTTGTCGGCCTCGCAGCCATCGCACTCGGTCACCGCGCCCGAGCCGGGGTTGACGACGGCTTCGAGCGTGACCGTGCCTTTCGTCCAGTCCGGCGGGAGCCGGAACGTGAACGCCTGCGAGGTTCCGTCGGAGCGTTGGGCCACGGTGGGCCCGGGCGGCAGCACCGAGTTCGTCGTGCCCAGTGACCTGGTCCCCTCGATCGACGTGATCGGGGCCCCGAGGGAGACGCCGCCGCGGTAGCCGTAGAGCAGGGCAGGGGTAAAGCTCAGCGGTCCCGGGCCGGTGCCGAGGTCGACACCCGTCCAGAAGCGCGCGACGGTTGCCCGCCCGGCCCCCAGCGGCACGCCATTGTAGGCGGCCGCCCGCGGGCCGCCCGCCGAGGCCGCAACGATGGGCACCTCGCTCTGTATGGCCTGCGTGACTTCGAGGTTGGTGGCGCTGAGGTTGACCTGGGCCACGTCGATCGTCACGGGGTGGCTGGCCGTCCAGAGAGTCCCGTCTTCGACCCAGGCCGTGATCGTGTTCGATCCCGGGACGATGCCTTGAACGGTCAGGTTGGAGAAGTTCCCGCTCGAGTCGAGCGCGTCCGCCTGCCCGCAGCCTGCGGGAATCGAGGAGGCCGTGCTGGTCGTCAGGCAGAAGCGGCTGACGCCGGCCGGAGCCGAGACGTGGCCTGAGACGCGCACGTCGCCGGGCTGCAGGAAGTGCTGGCCGGCGCTCGGCGCCGAAATCGTGACGCTGGGCGCGGCGGGCGGAGGCAGCGAATTGTCGGTAAAGGTGAAGTCGTCGATCCCGGGACGGCTGGCATACCCCGTGCTGTAGGGGTAGACGTTGGTCGCCCCGAGCTGCAGGACCACCTTCGCGATGTCGGTGCTCAGGGACTGGATCGAGACCAGCGTCGTGATCGGGCTATATCCGGACCCCAGCGTCGCGTTTCCGTTGGACTGCGCCACCGGGTTGTTGAGCGAGTTGTAGCCGGTGAGCTGATAGGGGGCGCCGAACTCTCCCGCCTGCTCGTCGTCGAGCCCGAGTCGCAGGTTCACCGCGCTCATCGGCGCGGAGAAGTCGATCTCCATGGCGCAGCTGGACGGCAGGCTTCCGCACGCCTGTTGAGGATGCAGCGCGTTGGGAGGAGTGTGGGTGGCCACGTGCGCCGGGACGAACACTTTCGGCGAGCCGACGAACGTCGCGTCACCCTCCGTGCCAAGAGCTTCGCCCGCCGTGAAGGAATCGAAGTTGATCGTCGTGGTCGTGGCACCCGCCTCCGGGGCGAGGGCCCCCGCAAGCGACAGCGCGACCAGCACCGCCGCGCCCACCGAGAGGGCCCGCCGTCCCCATCCGACTCCAAGGACCGATCTCCTCAACACCACCCGGTAGCTTAACCAGCCAGCATCGGTCCGCCAAGGGCATGGACGTATTACGCAGGGTTTGCGTCGCCGGGATCTGCTCGATGAAGCCGCAACCGCCCGCGGAGCAGTTCGATACGAAGTGGTGGTCGTTCGGGACGCGGAGCCGATCCGGCCTTGCAGGCCCCCTCTCAGGTTCGGTTGTGTCGGCGCTCAGGACTCGGCGCGGAAGTCCATCCCGTTGAGGCTCATGGTGTCGGATTCTTCGGGCGCCAGTACCCCGCCATCGGGCCCCAGGGACACATTGGAACCGAGGATCGACGCGTTGCCCACTCCTCCTGATGTGCATTTCGGGCCTTCTTGGCAGGGCACGGTGAAGGCAAGGGCCTTGCCGCTGGCCGGCCGGTATCCCGGAGGCAGCAGGAAGACAAATGGGGAAGTTCCTTCAGTCACGATGCCCTTGAGGTGAACAATGCCCTCGTGGTCCTTGTAGAAGGCAGCCGTCTCAGCGAGGCTGGTGCTTGCGTTTTCCCAGGAGTTAAGGAACCCCGGCTCGCCGGGCGCCCCCACCTCGTGCCAGGCCTCAGACGGTGCGACCGTGCTGGCGATATTGGCCGTACTCGCCGTGTTCGCCGTACTCGCCGTGTCCGCGCTCTTGGCCGACGGCACGGTTCCCAGCTTGCTCAGGTTGATGTCGGCCCCGGTGAGCGAGTTCCTCTTCACCTTCGGCCCATTGATCGCGTTCTTCTTGACTTTCGGCCCGGTCACGGCGTTCTTCTTGATCTGCTTGGTTCCGACGCTGTTCTTGGGCAGTTGCCTCGCGGCATATGCACCGCCGCCGAGGACTACGAACGCCAGGATCGTGACCATCACGTTGGCATCGGTCAGCTTGTCCCTCAGCCGCGTGCGCTCCCTCATCTCAGCCTCCTGGGTCGTCGCTTTCGCCTCGCGACCCGAAAGGAGCCCCGAGGCCCCGCAAGACAACGTTAGACCGCCAGGGCGCAGCGGGTCAACCGGAAAATCGCGGGGCCCTCCTTCGATGCGGGTGAGGATCAGGAGGGGCTGCCGAACAGTTCTGCCTGAGCGCCATGCGCCGGGCAGAGCACTGTCCTCGTTGGGTGCGTCTGACGCTACTCGTGCTCGGGGAACCCGTCAACGACGAGAGGCCGAGCCCCCGGCTCGTCAAAGCCGAGCGTTTGTCCGCCGCCCGTGGACATGCGGCACCGGTTGTGCGATCCTCGCCTCGCGCGAGCCGTTGCGGCCCACGCGGAAATGAGGCGATCGATGCGATTGACCCCGAAGCTCGCGGCCATCGCCCTGCTTGCGGCGGCGCTGGCGCTCCCCGGTGGCGCGCCGGCGAGCTTCCCCGGCCACGCTGGCCAGATCGCCTTCTCGAGCTTCCGCTACGCGCCCCACGCGCTGAAGATCGAGGCGATCAAGCCGAGCGGCAAGGGCCGCAAGACGCTGCTGAAGACTTCCTCCGCCTCCTCCCTCCCCGGCGGCCCCGACTACTCGCCGAATGGCAGCACGATCGCCTTCGAGGCCGAGGGCGCCCTGCAGGTCGCCCGTGCCAACGGCGCGGCGCTGCGGACCGTGATCTCCGGCATCGCCCCGGAACCCGTCGCCTTCGGTCCCGACGGCCGCCACCTCGTCTTCTCGATGCCGGTCGCCGGCAACTTCGACATCTATTCGATCCGCACCGACGGAACCGAGCTGACCAGGCTCACCGACAGCCCCGGTCGCGACCGCCAGCCGGCCTGGTCCGCCGATGACCGCCATATCGCCTGGGTCAGCGCCCGCACCGGCAGCCCCCATGTCTGGCTGATGCGCCCCGACGGCTCTCGCCAGCACATCCTCGTCCCCGATCGTCGCGGCGGCGGCGACAGCCAGGTGCAGCCCGACTTCGCCCCCAGCGGCAAGCGGATCGCCGTCGTCAGGGGCGGGCGGATCGTCACCATGCGCCTCGACGGCAGCCACCGGCGGACCCTCGGCGAGCGGGGCACGATCCTGATCGAGCCCACCTACTCTCCCGACGGCCGTCACGTCGCCGCCATCACGACATCCCACAAGCGCAATGACATCGCGATCCTGGGCGCCGGTGGCCGCGGAGCCAGGACGCTCGGCCTCGACGTCCCGGCAAAGTCGCCGAGCGGCATCTTCGGCCTCACCTGGCAGCCGCGCGGAGCGGGTTAGGGCCGCTCGCCGGACAAAGGCTCTTGGGGTTCGAACCCGTTCAGCCGCCCTCCTCCTCGCGCCTTGACAGAATGGGTCCCAGGAGTAGCGTTCCTTGCGTGCTGCGGAGGCGGACAAGCGCCACGCTTGGCTGTTTCCTGCTGGCCTTGGTTGGACTCGCGGGCGCCCCCGCCGGATCTGCTGCAGCCCAGCCTGCCCTCGTCGTCTGGGCGGGGCCGTTGGTCCCGGGCACCGCATTACACGGCGTGCGGCTAAAGGCCAACGGGTCGGCCACAAGGTTGGTTGTCAAGCGGAACCATCGCGCGAGCGGAAAGGTGACGACGGTGGGGTCGTTTTCGCTCACGCCGGCGCAGCTGGCCGCGATCAGGGCTGCAGCCAAGGTGGCGTTCGCGAAGCCGGGCGTCAAGGCCACCCACGACCAATCGAGGGGATCGCATGGCGGCTATGCATCTGCGGTGATCGGCAGCGGCGGCAAGACCCGAACGCTGCTCGGGGTAAACACCAGCTCGGCCGCGCTTCGGGCACTGCTGGTCCAGCTCAACAAGGCGCTACCTGCTTCGGCTCAGCTCGACGATCCCGAGACCGGTTTCGCCCAGGCCTCCGACGGGCCTTCGACTGCCGCCTGTCCGCCAGGTCAGAGCCCGACGACGATTTCGCGCCGGCTCTCGCTGGACGAGGCAGCCCAGCTTGGGATCGTGAATCTCACCGCCAAGGGTGGCTTCAACGGCGACGCCGTTGCAGTCGACGCCAAGTGGAAGCCGACCAACGCGCCGGTCACCGCGCAGATCGATATCGAGTTCAGCAGCTATCCCGGCGGTCCGACCGCGTCGCAGGTGGAAGCGTCGATCGAGAGTCGCCTGCCGCCACGGACCGCGGTCGATGGCACGAAGGTGAAGTTCGACATCGTCGCCCGGGCACGCGCCCCCGGTGCGCCACCGTCCCCCTGCTTCCACCAAGTTCAGCTGCTCAAGAACTCCGACTACCGAGGTGACGCGGGCCTGGCCGACGAGAATCCGCTGAAAACACCGCAGTCCGGTGAGTGGCCGACGGGCCGTGGTGCGGTCGGGGATCGTCAGGTCTGGACCCACGAGGCGCTGCATTTCGCCGGCCTCGGCGACCGCTACGGCTCCTTTTTCAAGATCGGCAAGAAGCTCTACCCGATCCCCGACGACGTCGACTTCGAAGACAAGAAGGCGCTTGAAGAATGGGCCAAGAGTCAGAATCTGGATGTCAACGCGGGCAAGGCAGGGACCAAGGCTCTCCCCGGGCACGAGCAGGACATCATGGGCGATGTCTTCAAGGGGACCGAGAAGCTTCTCCAGATCGATGTCGATACCTTCGCGATCGTCGGCGCCGACGAGCTCACGATCGAAGGAAAGCCGGGCGATCTGCTACTCAACAAGCAGGCGATCGAGCAGAACCTGATGGTCGGGGCGCCATTCGAGTTGACGGTCAAGCCCGGCAAGGATGGCCACGCCGACGGTCTGGTCGCCTACTGCATCGATCTCAGCCACCACAGTCCGTCCCAGGGCCAGGGCTTTGACGTGCTCGGCAGCGCAGGTGCGCAGCCGCAGGATTCGATGCGTTACCTCCAGCGAATAGCTGACCTCGGCGCTGCCCTCCAGGCCACGCCGCTGCAGGCGGTCAACGGTGTGCAGGACGCGATCTGGCGGATCACGGACGAGAGCCCACCATTTGAATCGGGCGAAGCGATCCTTGCGCTGGCGGGATTCCCGACATCACCTTCGACGCACCGCACTTCACCGACCCCAACGCCGGCTCGCCGGAGACGAGGGCGGTGAGCACGACGGGGGTGCTCCCGGCGCCCCCGTCGACGCCCTACGTGAAGGCCTTGCGTGTGGGCCCGAGCAAGCTGGCAGCCGGCAAGGCGCGCCCGGTCAAGGTCAAGATCGCCCTCCGCGGCGCACCCGACAAGGTGCGGATCGAGCTTCAGCGGCGTAAGCGCCACCAATGGCACAGGCTGAAGCGCCTCGGCGCACGCAGGTTGCGCCCCGGCTCGGCCAAGTTTCGCCTCCGGCTTCCGCCCCTGCGTCAGGGAACGTTTCGGCTTATCGCCATAGGCGGCACAAGCAGCGCCACCGCGCCCCTACGGGTCCGGTAGTCCAAACCGGGGCCAAAACTGCAAACGGCCGAGCGCCGCTTTTTGACCAAGTGCCCTCCGCCACCCACGCTGCCACCGCCGACTCGGCAATCACCGCCGGGACCGCGAGCGCTCTGGCTCCCCCTGAAGCGGTTCACCTGATCGGCGCCCCGGGCGAGCCGGGATTTGAAAATGGAGCGGAAAACGGGCCGGCCTCCACGGGCTTCTGGAAGGACCATGACTGCGTCGTCCACCTGCAGGGGGTTGTCTTCGCGTCGAACCTCTCGATCGACTTCACGCTGCCCCGGCATTTCGGCCGGCCCAGTAAGTCTTCGCGGGCGTCGCCGTGGGCGGCCCGAAGGCGGGGAGCGCCCGCCGCGATCAGGGTCGGGCTATGGAAGCTGCGGCACCAGGCCGAGCGCCACGGCGACGTTGGTCATCGCCGCGGCGAACTGGGCGTAGCCCTCCCGGTTCGGGTGGATGCCGGTGTCGGCGCTGATCGTCCACGGATCGCCCGCGCAGAACTTGTTTTCGAAGATTCCGGGGAGCGCTGCCTGCATGACTTCCGACTGGTGGCTCGGCCCGTCGACGGTGAAACCGCCGGGTGGGGGGCATTCGAAGCTCGCCGTCCAGGTCTGGTTGGGGTTCGGCGGCACGCCGAGGTTGAACCTCGGCACCTTCAGCGGGTCGGGGTCGCCGGGATCGACGCGGGCCTCGACCAGCGTCAGCCGGCTCGCCGCGGCGGGCAGGGCCGCCTTGACATCCGCGACCGCGGTCGCGATCTGGGAGTTGAGGTGGTCGACCAGCGCCTCCACCTGCCAGGCCTGGATTTCGCCGAGGACCGCCAGAAACGGGTAGGAGAGGTGGTACTGAAAGGTCACCACCTCGGCGTCGGGCGCCGCCAGCAGCAAGGTGTAGACGGCCCGCAGGCGTTCGAGGACCCGGTTGTTCACGAAGAGGGGCTGGATGCAAGCGACCAGCGCCGCGACGCTGGCGGATTCTTCGAAGCATGCTTTGGCCTTGCCTTCCTCGAGGATTTCGCCGAGCAGCGGGTTGACGCCGAGCGTGAAGGCGATCAGGTCGGGGTTGTCGGCGACGATCGCCTGCATCTGGCCGTGCAGCGCCCCGCCCGGCAGCCAGTCGGCCGGCGTCGAGCCGGTGACGGCGCGGTTCTGGAACATCCGCGGCGCGGAGATGTGCCCGCCGCCCTGCCAGCCGTTGGCGAATTGGGCCGCCCAGGAGACGTCGTTGGAGAGCCCGAAGTCGGCACTCCAACTCGTCGGGCCTTCGTACCCGAGTCCCCCGTCGGAGTTCGAGGAGCAGCGGTTGTTGACCGGCGTCGGCGGGGCGCATTTCCCGATCTGTTCGGGGATGATTTCGGTGCCGTCGCCGAGGAAGCCGAACCCCGCCGTCGCCGAGTCGCCGAGCGCTCGCATCCGCCAGAGCCGCACCTCGATCGTCGCGGCGCCGTAGGCATGTCCGCCCGAGCCGCGGGCCTCGACCAGCAGCGTATCGCCGCCGACGTAGAGCTGGTTCGGGACGTAGGTTGCGGTAAGCGTGCGCCTGGCGCCGTCGCCGCCACGGCCGACGGCCACCAGCGCACCGTGGGACGGCGGGCTGGCGAGGGCGAGTGGCGCGATGCCCTCGCCGCTGCACGCCACCGAGATCCGGACCGGGGTCTGGTAGTTGGTCGTCACCGCTTGTCGCTCGCAGCTAAGCGGTGCGACGCCGCGCACCCTGACCCGCACGACCGTGCGCCAGCGCCTGCCGTGGTAACGGCGGATGACGACGAAGCGGTCGCGGCCGCTGAAGCCGGCGCGAGGGCGGTAGCGGACCAGGTCGTGGCGCTGGTTGATCCGGACGATGCGCCCCCCCTTGGGAGCGCGGATGACTCGCGCCCGCCTCCGGTTGACGCGGTGCGCCCGCGCCCGGTTGCGCAGCCGGCAGCGGATCGAGATCAGCCTGACGGCGCCGGCGCCGGCGCGGACCTGGCGCGGGCGGCAGCGGCGCGCTTTGCTCGCGGTCGCCCCGTTGTCGTCTCTCGCGGCAGTGGGCGAAGCGGCTTGGGCGAGGGTCCCGGCCGCCGGCGGCGTCGCGCCCCGCGCGGCGACGCCTGGATCGGCCGCCCACGCGCCGGCGGCCTGTGCGGACCCGGCCAGGAGGGCAATCGCGAGGCTCGCCGAAAGCCCCCTCGGGAGCCGGCGCCGCTTGTCTCCGCGCCCGCGCACCGGCCGGAGCACCGGCCTTCTGATCCCCAGCACCGTTCCCGCCGCCTGTCCCGGCTGCCCGTCTCGGTCGCGCGTCCTCACCCGACCCGCATTCTATCGGCGCCGGGTGCTGAAGCGGAAGGCGGGCCGGTTGCGCCAGCTTCGCCGGGGCCCAGGGCACGACGAGTTGGCGCCCTTGCGCCACACCCGGACCCGGCCGGGCTTCCCGACCGTCGCGGCTTCGCAAGGCCTTGCTCCAGCAACCTCCTTCGTACTTGAGGGATCCGTCCATATCGCGGGGGTGGTTCCGATTGGTTCTGGATTCCTTGCCGGGACTGACCGGCTCACGTGCAGAGGATTCGCGAAAAAGCGGCTGATGGGATTCGAACCCACGACCTTCTGCATGGCAAGCGGTCGGGCAGAGATCGGCTGGAGACGCGGTTTTCGGTATCACAGAGCGGTTTCCTGTGCGTGACCAGGACCACACAACCGGGGTCGGATTGTCGTTCATCACCGGGAATTCGGCTGGATTCGGGCACAGGATCGGGGTCCGTGCCCGATGCCGAGACAACGTCCACCTGCGGGCGCTGCCATCCTGCTCGGGATCATCACCGCGGAGGCCCTATTTCCCGGCAGCTACGGGACCGGCGACAGCGCGATCAGCGATCTCGGCTCGAGCTTCGAATTGAGCGGCGATATGCGCCAGCCCTCGGCGGCGATCTTCAACTCCCTGATGATCGTCACCGGCCTGATGATCCTCGCGGCGGCACCGTTCCTGAGGAGCCTCTTCCCGGGCCGGGCGCTGCCCGTTGCGGTTGGCCTCCTGGGGCTCTTCATCTTCTTCGTCGGCGTCTTCCCGGGGGCGATCGAGAACGGCGATCCCAGAAGCGACGGAGTCCACCCGATCGTCGCCACGCTCACCTTCGTTACGGGCGGCGTGACCGCGATCCTCGCCGGCCGGGTGACCAGACCTCTGTTCCGCTACCTCTCGATCCTGCTTGGCACGCTCGCGCTTCTCAGCCTCGCCCTCTCGGGCGCACTCGCGGATACGAGCCTCGGAGAAGACGGAATCGAGCGCTGGGTCGCCTACCCGGTAGTCCTCTGGCTCGTCGCCTTCGGCGGCCATGTGCTCGCCTTCGGTGCCGCCCCGGCGAACCGCGGCCCCTGAGCGCCCGCTACGGACGATGTGCCTCTGGGCGAATGGCCGTCGAGCACAAACGCTCGCAGCGGCCAACCTGACGATAGAGTCAGAGTCGGGCGATGGAAGGGGAGTCGATGAACTGGGCTCGGAAACCCAACACGGGCGGCACGATGGCGGTGATGGTGGGCGCCCTGTTGCTGCTGATCGTCGCCACAGCCCAGGCCGGGCCGCCGCAGAAGAAGCCGCCAAAGGCAGCCACGAAATTCAGCGATACGAAGATAATCGCGCCCGGCCGGACGGAGATGTTCGTCGTCGAATGCCCGCACGGGTACATCCTCACCGACACCAACATAAGCGCCGCGACCAGCCCGGGCGGCGCGGACCGGTCCAATCCAAAGCTGGCGGGACTGAAGGTGAACAGGGAGTACGTCGGACTGACCACGGCGCTCGTCGACGTCACCAACAACAGTAGCGACAACCTGTCCGTATTCGCCTACGGACGCTGCGTTCGGAAGACGGTCAAGATTCGGGTCCCGAAGCGGGCCGCCGGTAAGCCCTTTCTCCTCTGGCTGAAGGAAAACAGCATCGAGCAGCAACAGGGCATGGCGGGCGGTGAACAACGCAACGACTGCGGACCCGGGCGGCAGGCGATCGGACAGGGACTCAGCAACCTCCCCGCGTTCTACGCGCTCTCCCGGCTGGCAACTGTGATCATCGTGCGGCGCTTCACCCGCTGGGTGCTCAATCAGCCCGATCCGAGCCTGCAGGAGCTCGGAGAGGTGCTTGAATATCGATCGCTCTGTACTTCGTTGAAAGCCGGGGTGCGCAGGGCCGGAGCCCGTAAGGCCAAGAGACGGAGCGCCGCACTTGCCTCCGCACGGCCCGAAGCGCAGGTGATCGTCAGGCAGATCAGCCGCAACCGCAGGGTTCCGCCGCACGCCGATCCCAACCAGACGAGCCGCATCGCAGTCGCTTGCCCGCGCCGCTTCACCGCCACCTCCTACGGATGGGACGCACGGGGCACCGATGCCAACGTTGTACCGGTCCAGCTGAGCAGGTCGCTGTACTCGGGCCGGCGTCAGGTCGCGGTCAAAGTCACCAACACCTCTGGCGCGACAAGGACCGTCGGCCTTACAGCCGTCTGCCTGACGTTCCGTTTGGGGCGCTGAAAATACCGCCGCGGCTTCGCAGCGGACCTTCCTGCGAAGCGGCTGAAGGGATTCGAACCCTCGACCTTCTGCATGGCAAGCGATTGACGAAGTCGCTTGAGAGAGCCAGACTTGTCGACTAGAAGCCAAATTGATCCGATTGGATCACCGTCGATGCCGGTCGATAACGGGCAAACGGCGGCTCTTTTGTCCTTTGCTTCAGGGAAACGTGACCGCGCGTCTTGAAGCGATGCGGAGGACACTCGGAGCCGCTGTGGCTCCGGCGCCACGACTAGTACGGGGTCTGATCTGAGCAACCAAAAGGCCGGGGCGTCGAGCTTTGCGTAGACGCCCCGAGGTGGGTCTTCGACCGTCTTGGAGTGACGAAATGCGACAGATGGTCGACTCTCCGAATCAAAGGGCACCCCGACATTGGAGGTCAAGTGGCTGAAGGGATCCGATGCTTGTTAGGGCTGGGCGCCCTCAAGGCGCTCGATGTTCTCGAGGACATCTCGCGCGTACTTGTCGAAGATGCGATCGCCCAACCGCGCGAAGAGGAAGCCGAAGAAGCGCCCCCTCGGGCTGGGCCTGAACTCGCGCGCCCAGATCATCTCAACGCGACTGCCGCCCCTCTCGCTCGCAGTCGCCCTGATCTCCCAGCTGCTGCCGGTAACTGCGTAGACGTTGGAGTCTGTCACCGTCGCGGTCACCGACCCTGGACGTGACCAGTCATAGTCGCAGCGCTCCCAGTTGACGATCGGGCCAGCCCTGGTTCCCTCGGTTACGTCGGCTGAGCCCTCGCCCGATGCGTGCACCTCCATGCGCTTGACCGAAACGGCAGGGAAGATCTGCTCGCGCCGATTGGAGAAATCGCGCGCCGTCGCCAGGACCCGGTCGGGTGAGACGGGCGTCTCGCCTGTTACGCGGACCTTCGGCACGCGCCGATCCTACCGGTGACGGCGGCCTCGGCCATGGACAGTCGAGCCCCATCACCCAGACCAATTTTTTAGACCTGTCGAAGTGCAGGGAATTCGAAGCGAAAGCGGCTGAAGGGATTCGAACCCTCGACCTTCTGCATGGCAAGCAGACGCTCTAGCCAGCTGAGCTACAGCCGCGTGACGGCGGGATTCTAGCTTGGCGCGGTGACTTCCTGCGTCGGGCACTTGAGAGGTCGACCTCCCGCCGGACCCGGCAGGGCCGTTTTCCTGCCCATTGGGCACGGGCGCGAACTAGCCGAGGCGGCCATAAGCCTCGGGCCCCCGATAACCGCAGCGCCCGTCCCTCGAGCCGTTGAAGAACGTGTCCGGCAACGCGCTCCGTCAGCGCCGCCCCCTGGATCCCGCCGACGCGCGCCGGAGTAGCGTTGAGGGATGGCGAAGTCGCGGAGGGTCGCTTCAGCGCAGCCGCCAGCCAGTGCCGCTGCTCGAGTGCTCGGCGGCCGCATGCAGCTCGGGCCACGGGCGCGCGAGCTCAGCCGAGCGTTGCTCGACGGCTTTAGGAAGTACGACCTTCTGACGTACGCAAGCGCGATCTCGTTTCAGGTCCTCACCGCGATCATTCCGTTCCTCCTGTTCGTGATCGCCGTCGCTGGACTCCTTAATCTGGACGGTGTCTGGCGAGACCACATCGCGCCCCAGGTCCAGGCGAATGTCTCGCCCGACCTGTTCTCGGTGATCTCAGACGCCGTCAACAAGGCTTTTGGCGGGGAGCAACTACTGTGGGCAACGCTCGGCGGAGGACTGGCGCTGTGGCAGGCGTCGGGTGCCGTGCGCGCGGTGATGGGTGTGCTGGATCGAATCTATGGAGCACCGTCTGAACAACCGTTTGCGAGGCGGTACTTGGTCTCATTCGCGCTTGCAATCGCTGTGGGAGGCTGCTTCATCCTGGCCACGGTGTGCCTGCAGCTCGCGCCGTTCTTCTCGGTGCCGCTTCCGGGTGCCGCCTGGGAGGTTTTCGCGTTTATCGCGCGCTGGGCGTTGGCCGCCGCCTTTCTCTTGCTCGCTGTTGGCCTGCTACTCCGGCACGCCCCGGCGAGACCCCAGCCACTGCGGTGGGTCAGTCTCGGCGCAGGGATCGTGATCGCCTCATGGGCGGTCGTTTCCGTTGCGTTCTATCTCTATCTGACCTCAATCGCCTCGTATGAGTCGGTGTTCGGAAGCCTGGCCGCGGTGATCGTCGTAATGGCATATCTCTATACCTCGACGATCGTGTTTCTGTTCGGCACCCAACTCGACGCGATCATCCGCGCTCAGGCGACCGGCACGCTGTCGGGCGCAAGACAAATCGACTCGCTCGAACGCCGTTAGGCGAGGTCGTCATCGACCTAAGCCGACACGTTCTCGTGGGAGCGCTCTGGACCCCCTCTCGGGTTTCGGTGCCGATGCTCAGGATTCGGCGCGGAAGGCGATCCCGTCGAAGCCGGCCACAATCCCTCCCTGATTCAACACCACGGCACCATCAAATTCCGGGATCGCGACCAGCCCAAAGATCTCCGTGGACGTTGCAGCGGTCAGGCAGCCAGTAGGGCAGGCCACCGCAAAGTGTTTGGAAAAGCCGCTCGCCGGGCGATAGCCGGGTGGCAGCTGGAAAACCAGCGGGAGTCCCGCGCCCCCAACAAGGCCCCTTAGGTGAACGATGCCCTCGTGGTCTTTGTAGAAGGCGGCAGTCTCACCGAGACTCCCTTCGTTTTTCCAGCCGTTGAGGAAGGGGGGTTCGCCCGGTGCCCCCACCACATGCCAGCCCTCAGAAGGGGCGAGGGAGTTGGCGATGTTCGCGGCATTCGCCGTGGGCACAGTGCCGAGCGTGGACTCCTCGACCTTGGCCCCCGTCACGGCGTTGTTCCTGATCCGGTTGGTGGGCACGGCATTCTTCGCCAGCTTGCCGGCCTTGACCGCTTCGCGGTCGATTTTCCCCACCCTGATCGCGTTGCGGGCGATGTCGCCGGTCCTCACCGCGTTCTTCCTGATCTGCTTGGAGCCGACGCTGTTCTTCGGAAGGTGGGATCGGGCGTAGGCGGCTCCGCCGCTCACGACCAAGAACACCGCGATCGTTGACATCACGTTCGCGTAGGTCAGCCTGCCGTGGATGCGCTCTCTCATCTGGTCCCCCTGGGGGTTCGTTGGCTTTCGGCCTCGCAACCCGGGACCGAGGCCCTCTGGGCCGCGGTAGCATCGGATGTCACAAGCCAAGTGGCGGGGAGCCCACCGGCTTGAGGGTCCGGGGGCGCCGCCACGGAGGGAGGACTCCGTATGTCTCGTCATCTCAAGCCCGCAAACGCGGCGCTCGCCATCTCGATCCTGGCCCTGGTCGCCGCGGTGGTGGTTCCGGCGGTGGCGCAGGTGGCGACAACGTCGCTGAGCAGGGGGGAAAAGCGACTGATCCGGAAGCTCGCCAGGCGCCAGGCCAACAGGCTGATCACCAAGCGGGCACCGCGCCTGAGCGTCAACCGAGCGCAGACCGCAAACGCAGCCACCACGGCGAACAGCGCGGTCAACTCGCAAAACGCGACCAACGCAGACAAGGTCGATGGGCTCGATGTCGGCTGCCCGAGCGGGACCGTGCTCGCCGCGGGCACCTGCTTCGAGACGGCGAGACGACCAGCCGCCCTCAATGTGTTCGAAGCGATGCACAACTGCGGAATCGAGGGCCGTTACATCGCCACACCTGCCCAGTTGGTCGCGCTCGACGCGGTCATCGACCTCGGGGGTAGTCAGGGCGAGTACACGTCCAACTTCTACGTCGACAGTCCTTTTTTCATGGTCCTCGGCATCAACGGAAACATCAACATCTCGAGTTACGGGACGGCCGCCAGCATCCCGTACCGCTGCGCGACGGGTCCGGTCGGCTGAGGCTCCTGCAATTACATTCAGGGATTGGAAAGCCGTATAAGGCCGTCTGTCGTCTCAGGTTCCGTATGTCCACCCCTCGACGTAGGAGGCGAAGTCGCGGAACCTGCCCTGGCGAAACGTGCCGTTGTACTGAAGCCGCGTGGGCGGCACGTTGTCGGCTGCCTCCAGCCGGCTGAGCTACAGCCGCGCGGTGCGGGGCTCCAGCTGTCGGTCCGGCCCGGCGGGGCTACGACCAGAACTCGTCCCAGGCGTGGAGGTCGTAGAAGTACCCGCGGCCGTCCACGAGGCGGCCGTCTTTGACCTCGAAGACGATGCAGGCGTCGATGTCGAGGGTCTCGCCGTACCGCTGGGCGCTGTTGTGGTGGACCCCGACGACGCGGCCGTCGTCGGATTCGTGCAGGGAGCTCGGCTCGGCCTGGAACGTGCCTCCCGTGTCGCCCCCGTAGCGCCCGAACTGGGCGCAGGCCGCCTCTCGACCGACGTGGTCGCCCGCGATCGGGCTGCGCCCTGAGGTGTGCCAGGAGGCGCCCTCGTCGAACAGCTCGGTCAGCGCCTCCATGTCGCCTGCGTGATAGGAGCTCAGTACGGCGCGCCGACCGCCTTTGCCCAGGACCCGTCGACGCGGAGGTCGCCGTTCTCGTCGGTGTCGGCGATCACGACGGTGGCCGGGTCGCGGTTGCCGTTCTTCGGGTCGATCGTCACCGAGCCGGTCCACCCCTTCCAGCCGTCCACGTCGTCGAGCGCCGCTTCGATCCCCGCGGCCTCGGTTCCGCCGGCTTCCTCGATCCCGTCGGCGAGCAGGTTGAGCGAGTCGTAGGTGTAGGGGCTCCAGGTGCCCGGCGCTTCGTCGAAGCGCTCGCGGTATTCGGAGACGTAGGCCCCGGCGCCGGAGAAGTCCTCGGGCGCGGGGACGCCGACCACGGGACAGGCGCGGGCGGCGGCGACGCCGGCCGTCTGCACGAAGCCCTTGTCGTAGGAGGCGTAGTCGGCGACGCACTGCGCCTCCACCCCGCCGTCGAGCATCTCCTTCGCGATCAGCCCCCCCTCGGGGTAGTAGACGGCCGCGTAGATCGCATCCGGCCCCTTCGCCGCCAGGGAATCGACGAGGTCGGTGTAGTCCTGCTCGCCGGGCTTGACCTTCTCGTAGGCGGCGATCTCGACCCCGGCCGCTTCCAGCTCTTCCTTCAGCGACCTGGAGACCGTGACCGTGTAGTTCTGGGTCGGGTCGTAGGCGATCGCGACGCTCTTGGCGCCGAGCCAGTCACTCAGCGCTTCCGCCGCGACCGGGGCGATCTGGTAGGTCATCGGCTGCAGCGTGTAGCCGAGCCCGTTGGTCGAGGTGTCGGACGTCAGCCTGATCGGGACCAGGCCGGCGTCGATGTAGAGCGGCAGGGTCTCGATTCCGACGCCGGAGTTCCAGGGGCCGACGACGCCGTCGAGGCCCGCGTCGATCGCCTCTTCCGCCGCTTCGACGCCGGTTTCGGGATCGGCGGCGTCGTCGATCGGCACGACCTCGACTTCCCTTCCTTCGATGCCGCCGCTCTCATTCAGACGGGCGGCGGCGAGCTGAGCCCCCCGCAGCATGCCCTTGCCGAGCACCGATTCGTCGCCGGAGAGCGGCGCCTCGAGCCCGACCCGGAAGCCACTGGAGCCATCGGCGGTGTCGGAGTCCGAGCCCCCGCAGCCGACCGCGACGAGGGAAAGTGCGAAGAGGCCGAACAACGCGACGAGGCGGGTGTGGAGCAAGGGTCTCCCTTTCGATGCGGACAGAGTGAGCCGCGATCCTCTCCGCTGCGCCGGACGCGATCAAGCCCGAGCGGCAGCCAGCGGATGGCGACTTTCCGACCGCATGGGTCGGAAACTCGCCAGGGCGAGGCGTCGGGCGGCGGCAGGACGACGCGGGAGCGCGTGCGAACCGGCGCCGCGCCGGCGATCCCTGAGCCCGGCAGCAGCCGACTACGCGTCGAGTTCGGCGAGCAGGCCGGGAAGGTCGAGGGGGAGGGTCGACATCGAGACCCCCTCCTCCCCGCCCGGCGGGCGGGGCCAGCTCTCGCGGGGGCGGTCCCAGGAGAGCTCGACGCCGTTGCCGTCCGGATCGTCGAGGTAGAGCGCCTCGCTGACTCCGTGGTCGGAGGCGCCGCTGAGGGGGATGCCGGCCTCCGAGAGGCGGCGCAGGGCGTCGGCGAGGGACCGCCGGGACGGGTAGCGAATCGCCAGATGGAAGAGCCCGGTCGTGCCGGGCGGCGGTGGCGAGGCCCCCTTCGACTGCCAGGTGTTGAGGCCGATGTGGTGGTGGTAGCCGCCGGCCGAGACGAACGCCGCCTCCGTGCCGAGGCGCTGCTGCAGCTCGAAGCCCAGCACCCCGCAGTAGAACTCGAGCGAGCGGTCGATATCGGCGACCTTGAGATGGACGTGGCCGATGTCGACGCCCGGGTCGATCGGCGGCTCAGGCGGGGCCATCGAGGGCCTCGTTGACGAGGCGGTCGGCCTCGCCGTTGCGCTCGCGGCGCACGTGGCGAATGGACCAGCTCGCGAACGGCCGCAGCGCCCGCTTCACCTCGGCGTGCAACTCGCGCAGCGTCGCGTCCTTGACCTTGTACTCGCCCTTGACCTGGCGCACGATCAGCTCCGAGTCGCCGACCAGGTCGAGCTCGGCGGCGCCGATCGCGGCGGCCCGCTCGATGCCGAGCAGCAGGGCCCGGTACTCGGCGACGTTGTTGGTGGCGGCGCCGATCCGCTCGGCGCTCTCCTCGAGGACCGCGCCGTCCTCGTTCTGGACGACGGCCGCGATCGCCGCCGGGCCGGGATTGCCGCGGGCGCCGCCGTCGACGTTGACGACGACCTTCACGACAGCACTCGACGCAGGCGCCCGCGGCGACGGGGCGGCCGCGGCTCCTCGTCGCCCAGGAAGAGCTGCCCGCCCTCCCCGGCACCACCGTTCCAGACCCGCGCCGAGCCGTCCAGCTCGCCGGGGTCCCCGCCCCGCCCGATCTCGAAGACCGGGCGCGAGGGGTCGCCGACGTCGACCCCCCACTGGTACCAGGAGAGCTCCCAGGCGACGGTGATACGCACCTCGTCCGGGGAGCCGGCGGCGGCGCCGACCGACACCCGCGGGCTGCCCAGGGTCCGGGTCAGGCCGCGCACGGTCCGCGGCGAATCGCCCCCGTTGAAGCGCTCCACCGCGTCCTCGAGGCGCAGCTGCCAACTCTCGTCCGGGCTCACCCGGCCAACGTAGCAACGGCTCCGCTAGGCGCCCACCTCGGCGACGCCCTGGGCCTCGGCGACCAGCCGCGGCTGCAGCTGCGGCGGGACCTCGTCGTAGCGCTCGAACTCCATCGCGAAGTCGGCCCGGCCGTGGCTGATCGCCCGCAGGTCGGGGGCGTAGTCGAGCACCTCCGCCATCGGCACCTCGGCCCTGACCTCGGTCGAGGCGCCCTTCGGCTCCATCCCCAGCGGGTGGCCGCGGCGCGAGTTGAGGTCGCCGATCACGTCGCCGACGATCTCGTCGGGACAGCTGACGGTGAGCCGCACGATCGGCTCGAGCAGGACCGGGTCGGCCTCCTCCATCGCCTGCCGAAAGGCCATCGAGCCGGCGATCTTGAAGGCCATCTCCGAGGAGTCGACGTCGTGGTGCTTGCCGTCGACGAGCAGCACCCGCACGTCCTTCACCGGATAGCCCGCGACGGTGCCCTGCTGCATCGCCTCGACCACCCCCTTTTCGACCGCGGGAATGAAGCTGCCCGGGATCGCCGCCCCCTTGATCCGGTTGACGAAGTCGAGCCCGGCGCCCTCCTCGGCCGGCTCGATCTCGATCCTGCAGTCGGCGAACTGGCCGCGGCCCCCGGACTGCTTCTTGTAGCGGGCGTGCGCCGCGGCAGGCCGGCGAATCGACTCCCGGTAGGGGACGCGCGGCGGGTGCAGCTCGATCTCGACCCCGAAGCGGCTCCTCATCCGCCCGACCGTGACCTCGACGTGGATCTGGGTGAGGCCGGCGATGATCTGCTCGCCGGTCTGCGGGTCGCGGTGCACGTCGAGGGTCGGATCCTCCTCGGTCAGCCGCCGCACGGCGGAGGCGGCCTTGTCCTCTCCGCCCTTCGCCCTCGTCTCGTAGGCGAAGGCCATCACCGGCGCCGGCAGGTCGAGGGGAGCGAAGTGGACCGCCTCCTCGCGCTCGCAGAGGACATCGCCCGCCCGCGTCTCCTTGAGCTTGGCGACCGCGCCGATGTCACCGGCGCCGAGCTCCGAGACGGGCTCGAGCCCCTTGCCGAGCATGCGGCCGAGCTGGCCGATTCGCTCCTTCTGGCGGCGACCGGCGTTGATCACATGGGAGTCGGAGCGGATCGTGCCGCGGCAGACGCGGAACAGGTTGATGCGCCCGGCGTAGGGATCGGCGAGCGTCTTGAAGACGTAGGCGACCAGCCCGTCCTCGTCCTCCGGCTCGATCTGAACCGCCTCCTCACCGGCGCCCAGCCCGCTCATCGAGCCGCGCATCGCCGGAGAGGGCAGGTCCTCGACCAGCGCCTCCAGCAGCCGGTCGGCGCCCAGGTTGCGGGTAGCCGAGCCGCAGGTGACGGGAAAGATCCGCCCCGCCGTCACGCCTCGCTTGAGCGCTTCGACCGTCTCCTCGTGGGCGATCTCCTCGCCGTCGAGGTAGCGCTCCATCAGCTCGTCGGAGACCTCGGCCACCTCGTCCATCAGCTTCTCGCGGTACTCCTCGGCCTGACCCCGCAGCTCTTCGGGGATCTCCGCCTCGACGGCGCCGCCGCGCCCGCCTCCCTCGTAGAGGAACGCCCTCATGTCGATCAGGTCGACGACGCCCCGCAGCTCCTGCTCGGCGCCGATCGGGATCTCGGTCGCAACGACGTGCGGCCCGAAGGCTGCCTTCAGCGAGTCGAGCGCGCCCAGGAAGTCGGCCCGCTCGCGGTCGAGCATGTTGACGAAGAGCAGGCGGGCGAGGCCCTCCTCGTCCGCGCGGCGCCAGAGTCGTTCGGTGCCCACCTCGACGCCCCCCACCCCATTGACGACGACGACCGCGGCGTCGGCGACCCGCAGCGAGGCGATCGCGTCGGCGACGAAGCTCGGCTCGCCCGGCGTGTCGAGCAGGTTGATCTCGCGCCCGTCGTGCTCGAAGCTCGCCAGGGAGACGTCGATCGACATCTGCCGCTCACGCTCGTCCTCGGCGTGGTCGGAAACGGTCGACCCACCCCCCACCGTGCCCAGTCGGTTGACGGCGCCCGCCTCGAAGAGCAGCGCCTCGTGCAGGCTCGTCTTGCCGCTGCCGCGGTGCCCGATCAGAGCGACGTTGCGAATCCGGTCTGCGGCCTTGTGAGAAGGCACGCGTCAAAGCTACACCCGCGCGGTGGTGCGAATCAATCCTGCTGCAGGTGCGTTTTGAGCCGCATCACGGCCTTGGTGTGGAGCTGAGAGACGCGCGACTCGGTGACTCCGAGAACCTCGCCGATCTCACGCAGCGTCAGGGTCTCGTAGTAGTAGAGGGCGACGACGAGCTGCTCGCGCTCGGGCAGCGAGCTGATCGCCTCGGTGAGGCGGTCCTTGACCTCGCTGGTGTCGAGCGACTCCTGCGGGTCGTCGGCGCGGGGGTCGGAGATCGTGTCGAGCAGGGAGACCTTGTCGCCGGAGGAGTCGGAGACCGTCCAGAGCTCGTCCAGCGCGTAGACCGAGGAGTTGGCGATCTCGAGCAGCGAGGACTGCAGCTCTTCCTCGTCGACCCCGAGCTTCGTCGCCAGCTCGGCCTCCGATGGCGCCCGCTGCAGCTCGTGCTCGAGCTTCACCTGGGCGGCCTCGATCTCACGCGCCCGAGAGCGAACCGAGCGCGGCACCCAGTCGAGCGAGCGCAGCTCGTCGATGATCGCGCCCCTGATCCGGGTCATCGCGAAGGTCTCGAACTTGAACCCGCGCTCGGGCTCGAAGCGCTCGATCGCCCCGATCAGCCCCATCAGCCCGTACGAGATCAGGTCGGCGTCGTCGACATGAGAGGGCAGGCCGGCGCCGAGGCGGCCGGCGACGAATTTGACCATCGGCGAGTAGGCGACCACGAGCCGCTCGCGGGCGCCCGCGTCGCCGTCGACCTTGTAGCGCTTCCAGAGGTCACGCAGCTCGATCTCTTTTACGCCCGTTTCCATACCCGTGGTCGCGGATTCTACGGTCGCAGCCGGGTTCCTGGCCTCAGGCGCGTGGATGGGTGGCCGCGTACGCCTCGCGCAGGCGTGCCGCGTCGACGCGGGTGTAGATCTGAGTGGTCGAGATCGAAGAGTGCCCGAGGAGCTCCTGGATCGTGCGCAGATCGGCCCCTCCTTCGAGCAGGTGGGTGGCGAAGCTGTGGCGCAGGCTGTGCGGAGAGATCCCGCCCGCCAGGGCGGCCTCGCGGACCCAGAGGCCGAGCCGCCGGGTCACGTCCGAGTTGGAGAGCCGCCGGCCGCTCTTGGAGAGGAAGAGCGCCCGCTCGCCCGGGTCGGAGGCGAGCACGTGGCGGCCGCGCGCCCCGTAGCGCTCCAGGGCCCGCCGCGCCGGCTCGCCGACCGGCAGCAGGCGCTCCCGGCCTCCCTTGCCGAGCACCCGCACCCGCTCCTCTTCGAAATCGACGGCGCCGACGTCCAGGTTGACGATCTCCTCGCAGCGCAAGCCGCACGAGTAGGCGAGCTCGAGCATCGCCCGGTCCCGCAGCTGCAGGGGGGTGCCGGCGGGGATCCGCTCGAGCAGCTCCCGCGCCTGCTCGGCGCTCAGCACGCGGGGCAGCTTCTGCTCGCGCTTGGGGCTGGAGACGAGGTCGGCGGGGTTCTGGCCGACCTCCTCGCTGCGGACCAGGAAGTCATAGAGGCCGCGGATCGCGGCGAGCTTGCGCGCCACGGTGGCGGGCGCCGCGTCGGCGGAGGAGAGAGAGGCGCCGAAGCGGCGCACGTCGCGGTGGCGCACGTCGCCGGGCTCCTTGCCGGCCTGGCCCGCCCACTCGGCGAACTGGCCGAGGTCGACCCCGTAGGCGCGGCGCGAGCGCTCCGCCAACCGGCGCCCCATCAGGTCGCGATCATAGGCTGCGAGTGCGTCGTCCCAGGTCATCGTCCCGGGCACTAGCCGATGTAGATCGGCGTGCCGACTTCGACCTGGTCGTAGAGTTCTTCGACGTCGGGGATCGCCATCCGCACGCAGCCGTGCGAGGCGGCGGTCCCGAGCGAGTACGTGTCTTCGGTGCCGTGGATCCCGGCGCCTTCGTAGATCCCCAACCAGCGCGCCTTGATCGGGTTTGAGGGGCCGGGCGGGATCGACTGCCCGGCCAGCGAGCCCGCCCAATCCGAGTTGGGGACGTTCCAGGTCGGGTTTTCCTGCTTTTCCTGGATCGCGTACAGGCCTTCGGGCGTTTCCAGGCCCACCTGGCCGACGGCGACGGTGTAGGTCTTCGCCAGCTTCAGGTTCTTCCAGAGGCGAAGCGTGTACGTGGAGCGCTCGAGGGTCAGGTAGCTCGGGTACTCCGAGGCGACCTGTTCGCCGGTCACCTCGGGCCTGATCGCGTGCGTGCGGGCGGCGATCGTGTGGTCGGCGTTGGCGTTGAGGACCGCCCGGTTGATCTCCTCGGTGAGCAGGTTGTCACGCAGCTTGCGGCCGTTCTCGGCGGCGACGACCTCGAGCGAGGCGCCGCTCGGGTCGACCGAGCCGTTCCTCGGCTCGCGGCCGACCGCGTCGGCGACCTCGCGGACGAAGCGGTTGACCGCCGCCTGCGAGTAGCTGACGTCGGCCGCGATCCGCTTGTCGACCTCGCCGCCGGACACGTAGCGGATCAGCCTCTCGGGCAGTCCGCCTTCCGAGCTGGCGTCGAGGGCCTCGTCGACGGCGGCGTCGAGGTCGGCGTGGATCTTGAGGCTCTCGCCCGGCAGCTTCCAGGTCTCCCCGTCGTAGCCGACCCGCAGCGAGCTTTTCAGCGGCGCCAGCAGCTGGGCGCGCACCGCCTGCTTCGCCTCCGCGCGGTCCATGCCGCCGACGTCGACGCCGCCGATCGTCACCCCGTCGGCGATGCGGCCACTCTGGGAGCTGTCGTAGGCGTAAGCGCCCACGGCGCCGAGCAGGATCACGACGATCCCGGTGGCGATCGCGATTTTCGTCTTACGACCCAACAGCGCACCCTTGGTCTCTTTGCAGATCCGGCTCCGGCTTCCTACGAAAAAGTGTAAGCACACGGATCATTCGGCCGAAACGGGGGCATCCCCTGCAAAGAGCGCTGCGGCACCGTTCGCCGCGCCGGATATCTTTCCCCTCGTGCGCTCCAAGGACGAAGTCCGCAAGGAAATCTGGGAGGCGATGGATCGTGCGGGCGTCTCCCGGTTCCCCGGCGCCGAGGGCCGCATCCCGAACTTCGCCGGGGCGCGCCTGGCCGCAGGGAAGCTGGGCGCCCACCGCCTCTGGCGACGGGCGAGGACGATCAAGGCCAACCCGGACTCGCCGCAGACGCACGCGCGGCGGGCCGCCCTCGAGGACGGGAAGACCGTGATCATGGCCGTCCCCCGCCTGCGTGACCCCCATCCCTTTCGCGTGCTCGACCCGAAGAAGCTCTCCAGGCAGGCGCTGAAGGAGGCGGCGACGATCAAGGGCGCCCTCAAGCACGGGCGCGTCGTCGCCCTCGACGAGCTGCCCGAGATCGACTTCGTCCTCTGCGGCTCGGTCGCGGTCAACCTGAGCGGCGCCCGGGTCGGCAAGGGCGGCGGCTACTCCGACCTCGAGTACGGGATCCTGATCGACGCGGGCAAGATCGACGACCACACGACCGTGGCGACGACCGTCCATCCGACCCAGATCCTCCGCCGCCACCTGATGATGACCGCGCACGACCTGCCGGTCGACCTGATAGCGACCCCGCGCGCCGTGATCGAGGTCGAGCGCCAGTACGAGCGCCCGCGGGGCATCCTCTGGGACCACCTCCAGCCACCGCAGATTCGCGAGATCCCCGTGCTGGAACGGATGGGGTACGCCTGAGTCCGGCCGCGGCGGTCCGGGTATAGGGCCGCTGTGAGATTCCGCGTCTACCCCACACCGAGGGGACCGGCCGAAGCGCGCCAGGGCCTTCTGCCGCTGGCGGAGCAGATCGACGAGCGCTCATTCGCCGACCTGAGGACCGTGGTCAGCGAGCTGGTCACGATCGGCGTCGCCCACGGCGCGACCCAGCCGATCCTGGTGTCGTTGACCCTCTGCGAAGGGGCGATCGAAGGCATCGTCTACGACGCCGGGCCGGGGACCCGGGCGATCGCCGGCGCCAGGCAGCGGCACGACAGCTCACTGGTCCTGAGGATCGTCGACGCCCTGGTCGACGAATGGGGCACGAACCCGAGTCGGACGCGGGTCTGGTTCCGGCTCTCGGTCTAGCCGCTCAGGAGGTGACGGCGCCCTGCGAGGCGGAGCCCACGGTGTCCGCGTACTTCGACATCACGCCGCGGCCGAAGGGCGAGGGAGGCGACTGGTAGGAGGCGACCCGCTTAGCGATCTCCTCGGCGGAGAGGGCGAGGTCGAGCCGCCGGCCGTCGATGTCTACGGTGATCTCATCGCCCTCGCGGATCGCGGCGATCGGGCCGCCGCGCGCGGCCTCTGGGGCGACGTGGCCGACCATCAGGCCGCGGGTCGCTCCGGAGAAGCGGCCGTCGGTGACCATCGCGACACTCTCTCCGAGACCCTCGCCGACGATCGCCGCGGTCACCTGCAGCATCTCCCGCATCCCCGGGCCGCCGACCGGCCCCTCGTTGCGGATCACGACGATGTCTCCCGGGTTGATCTGCTGGTCCTTGACCGCCCGGAAGCAATCCTCTTCGGACTCGAAGACCCGTGCCGGGCCGGTCTGCTGCTTGCGCTCGGTGCCGGCCAGCTTGACCGCCGCCCCATCCGGCGCCAGGTTGCCGGTCAGGATCGCGAGCCCGCCTTCGGGCTTCAACGGATCGTCGAGCGGGCGCACGACCTCCTGGCCGGGGGCCTCGAGCGCCTCGGCGGCGACCTCGCCGATCGACTGCCCGGTGACCGTTATCGCGTCCTCGTGCAGGACGCCCTTTTCCGCGAGCCGCTTGAGGACCACGGGCACCCCACCGGCGGCGAAGAGGTCCGTCGCGACGAAGCGGCCGCCCGGCTTGAGGTCGGCGAAGAGCGGCGTCGCACGGGAGATGCGCTCGAAGTCGGCCATCTCCAGATCGATGTCGAGTTCGTGGGCGAGGGCGATCAGGTGCAGGACCGCGTTGGTCGAGCCGCCCGAGGCGCAGACACAGGCGATCGCGTTCTCGAGCGAGTCGCGGGTGATCACCCTGCTGGGCGTGATGTCCTCGGCGAGGACCCTGACGACGAGCTCGCCGATCCGCTCGGCGACGGTGCCCTTGCCGTCGTCCTCGGCCGGCACCATCGCCGAGCCGCCGGCGCTGATCCCGAGCGCCTCGAAGGCGCAGGCCATCGTGTTGGCGGTGAACTGGCCCCCGCAGGCGCCGGCGCCGGGGCTGGCGACGCCCTCGAGCTCGTTCAGTTCCTCGTCGCTCATGTCGCCGGCGCTGTGGGCGCCGATCGCCTCGAAGACGTCGAGAATCGTCACGTCGCGCCCGTGCCAGTGTCCCGGCGCGATCGAGCCGCCGTAGAGGACGACCGAGGGCACGTCGAGCCGGGCCAGCGCCATCGCGCAGCCGGGGATCGTCTTGTCGCAGGCACAGAGGGCGACGATCGCGTCGAACTGGTAGCCGCGGGCCATCAGCTCGATCGAGTCGGCGATCACCTCGCGGCTGACCAGCGAGGCCTTCATCCCCTGGGTCCCCATCGTCACGCCGTCGGAGACCGCGACCGTGTTGAACTCCATCGGGGTGGCGCCGGCGGCGCGGACGCCCGCTTTCACGTGCTCGGCCAGCCCGCGCAGGTGGAAGTTGCAGGGCATCGCCTCGGTCCAGGTGTTGGCGATCCCGACCGTCGGACGGCTGAGCGCGTCGTCGTCGAAGCCGATCCCCTTCATGTAGGCGCGCGCGTGGGCGCGGTCGGGGCCGTCGAAGACGGTGGCCGAGCGGGGGCGTGGAAGCTGGGTGGAGGTGGCGCTGTCGGTGCTCATCAACCGAAATCTACCGGGGCGGCCCGGAGGCGAGGTCGAAGACGTCGACCGGGCCCGGGCCCTCGCCGAGGTCGCGCAGGCCGGCGCCGACCGCGGCCGAGGCTATGCGACGTGCCTCGCGGGCCGCCGCCAGCGGGTCGTCGCCGAGCGCCAGGCGGGCGGCGAGGACGGAGGAATGGGTGCATCCCGAGCCGTGCGATGCGCCGGCGGGGTGGCGGTCGCCCTCGATCGCGACCGACTCGCGGCCGTCGTAGAAGAGGTCGACGTTGCGATTGCCGTGGCCGCCGGTGACGACCACGGCCCCCGGGCCGAGGGCCAGCACCTCCCGGGCCAGGTCCTCCTGGGAGTCCCCCGCCCCCGCATCCGTCAGCGCCCTCGCCTCGGGCAGGTTGGGGGTGACGACGGCCGCCAGCGGAAACAGGGCCTCGATCAGGGCCGCGCGGGCGTCGTCGTCGAGCAGCGCCGCGCCGCTCTCGGCGACCATCACCGGATCGACGACGACCGGGGCGCCACCGACCTCGCCGAGCGCCTCGACAACCGCCTCGACGGTCTGCACCGTCCCGAGCATCCCGATCTTCACCGCGTCGACGCCGATGTCGGCGGCAACCGCCCGGACCTGGGCGACGATCGTCGCCGGCGAGACGGCCTCGATCGCGCTCACCCCGACCGTGTTCTGGGCGGTGATCGCGGTGATCGCCGTCATCCCGTGGACGCCGCAGCGGGCGAACGCCTTCAGGTCCGCCTGGACCCCGGCGCCGCCGCCGGAGTCCGAGCCGGCGATCGAGAGAACCGTGGGAAGCGGGCGCCTGTCCTCCATGCTCGACACCCTAGATCGACGGGGGCCGGAGCAGCGTCCTCGAGTAGCTGCCGAGCAGCGAGCAGGTGACGTATCCCTGCGCCTCCAGGTCGGCGAGAGCCGCCGCAGCGGCGGCGCCGGAGACGTCGATCGCGGCGGCGACCGCGTCGCAGCTCGTCTCGCCCAGCTCCACCGCGGCCAGGACATCGGCGGCGACCGCGTCGATCGGCGGGCCGTTGCTCTCGGTGCGGGCGATGCCCGGGCCGAGCATCGCGTCGAGCACGTCCTGGGCGTCGCGAACGACGCAGGCGCCGCCCGCCAGCAGGCCGTTGGGGCCGGCCGAGACGCGCGAGCTCACCGGCCCGGGCACCGCGCCCAGGTCGCGGCCGAGGTCCGCGGCGAGGTCGGCGGTGATCAGCGAGCCGGAGCGCTCCGCGGCCTCGACGACCACCGTCATGCCGGCCAGGGCGGCCATCACTCTGTTGCGCGCCGGAAACGTCCAGCGCCAGGCCCCGGTCCCCGGCGGCAGCTCGGAGAGGACGAGGCCGCTGTCCTGGACGCGGCGCCAGAGCGAGCGGTGGGCCGCCGGATAGGCGACGTCGGCGCCGCAGCCCAGGACCGCAACGGTCCGTCCGGACTCCAGGGCCCCGCGGTGCGCACAGGCGTCGACCCCGAATGCGAGGCCGCTGACGACGACCAGGCCGGCCGCCGCCAGGTCGCGGCCCAGGCGCCGCGCGACCTCCCGCCCGTAGGCGCTGGCCCGCCGGGCGCCGACCACCGTGACCACTCCGGCGGGCTCGGCCAGCTCGCCGAGGAGCGCCGGGTCGCCGCGGCCGAGCAGCGCCCAGGGGGCGTCGGCGGCGTCGCGGAGCGCCTCGGGGTAGAGCGGGTCATGGCGGCAGCAGCCCCAGCACTCGGCCGCGGCCAGCTCCTCCGCCAGCCTGCGCTCGGGCAACGCCGCGACCGCCTCGAGGATCTGGGCGTCCGCCCGCGGCGCGACGGCCGCGGCAAGGTCCTCGTTGGAGAGGCGCAGCAGTTCCGGCGAGCGCGATCCGGGCGCACCGGTGGCGACCTTCTCGATGTACGGGGCCAGACGGGCAAGAAGGCACGCCCGGCGCAGGCAGTCCGGACAGGCCCCGGCAGTCGGCGAGGAGCTCACTCGTAGTCCCTCCGGCGCAGCTGCAGCGCCTGGGCCATCTGCCCGCGCTCGATCTCCTCGCTGCCGGCCAGGTCGGCGATCGTCTGCGCCAGCCTCAGGACCCGGTCGTGGGCACGGCCGCTGAGGCGGCGCTTCGAGTAGGACTCGCTCGAGCAGGCCCGCGGCCCCCTCCCCGAGGGCGCACTCGCGCGCCTCGGCCGGCGTCATCTCGGCATTGCAGCGACCGGGGCCGAGGCGCTCGGACTGGCGATCGCGGGCGGCGGCGACCCGTGCCCGGACCGCCGCGGAGCCCTCCCCCGCCTGGCCGCCGATCTCCTCCGCGCTGGGCTGGCCGATGCCGGCGAGGATGTCGATGCGGTCGGCGAGGGCACCGCTGAGGCGACTCTGGTACCGCTGGATCGCGAGCGGGGAGCAGCTGCACTCCGCGTCCGTCTCACCCCGGCCGCAGGGACAGGGATTGGCCGCGGCGACGAGCATGAACCGGCAGGGAAGCCGCTGCCATGAGCCGGCCCGCGCGATCGCCACCCAGCCGGACTCGAGCGGCGCCCGCAGCGACTCCAGCGCGTCGCGGCGGAACTCGCAGAGCTCGTCGAGGAAGAGGACGCCGCGGTGGGCAAGGGTCGCCTCGCCGGGCGAGGGTGGGTTGCCGCCGCCGACCAGGCCGGCGGGACTGATCGTGTGGTGGGGCGCGCGGAAGGGACGGGCGCCGGGAGCGTCACCGGCCAGACGCCCGCAGGCGCTGGCGATCCGGGCGACCTCGAGGGCCTCCTCCGGCGCGGGGGCGGGCAGGATCGAGGGCAGGCGGCCGGCCGCCATCGACTTGCCGGCCCCAGGCGGCCCGATCATCAGCAGGCTGTGGCCGCCTGCGGCGGCCACCTCGAGCGCGTGCCTGAGATGCCTCTGCCCGCGCAGGTCCCCGAGGTCGGGGCCGCCGCCGTCGGGGTCCAGCGAGAGAGCGAGCGGCGCGGGTGGCTCGGGCCGCCAATCGCCGCCGGCGAGCGCCGGCAGCTGGGTGAGGCCCTCGATCGGGACCACCTCGATTCCGGATGCGAGTGAGGCCTCCGCCCCGTTCTCTGCCGGGACGACGATCGAGGCCGCTCCTTGCTCGCGCGCGGCCTCGGCGATCGCCAGCATGCCGGCCACCGGGCGCACGCTTCCGTCCAGCGCGAGCTCGCCGACCAGTGCCGGCGGCGGGCCGGCGGTGGACCAGTCGAGCTGGCCGGAGGCGGTGAGCAGTGCCGACGCGATCGCCAGGTCCATCCCCGGCCCCGCCTTGCGCAGGCTGGCGGGCGCGAGGTTGGCGACGATGCGCCGCAGCGGGAACTCGAATCCGCAGTTGGCCATCGCCGCACGCACGCGCTCGCGCGCCTCGCGCACCGCCGCGTCCGGCAGGCCGACGACCGAGAAGGCGGGCAGGCCGCGGTGGACGTCGACCTCGACCCGGACCGGCCGGGCGGAGATCCCGTCGAGGGTGAAGGTCTGCGCCGTCGCGAGCATCGGCGTCGACGCTAGAAAGCCCGGCCGCGTGGCTGGCGCGCGAGATGTGCCAACTCCGCGTCAACCTCGAGTCGAGTCCGGCCCGTGGCGCGCTGTGCGTCGCGTGAGGGGGTGATTCGGCACATTCGGCGCGCAACGCCTGCGCCGCGGGAGCCTAGCTTCGGCGAGGCCGACCCCGAGGTCGGCAGACCTCGATGAGCCCCGACCACGACAAGCGGCGATGAGCGGCGCCCGGGCCCGACTGGGGCAGGCCGCCGAGGACCTTGTCGCCACCCGCCTCGCCGCCGCCCACTGGGAGATCCTCGAGCGCAATGCCCGCACCCGCTTCGGCGAGATCGACCTGGTCGCCATCGACCGGGCCACGCTCGTGTTCATCGAGGTAAAGGCCGGCCGCGAGGAAGCCGACTTCGGCCCCGAGCGCCCGGTACTCGCCGTCGGGCCGCGCAAGCAGCGCCGCGTCCGTCGCCTGGCGACGGCCTGGATGGCCGAGCGCCGCGGGGCGCCTCGCTATGCGGACATCCGCTTCGACGCGGTCGGCGTCACCTTCGACCGCAGCGGCCACGTCACCGACTACGAGCACATCGAGGGAGCGTTCTGACACCGGGCACTGACCCGGCGGCTCAAGGACGCAGGGAGCGAAGCGTGCTTCCGCACGTGAGCGACCGAGGACGCCGAGCCGCCGGGTCAGGCGAGCTCGAGCTGCGAGTAGGCGACGGATTGGAACGAGCGCCGGTGCAGGGGCGAGATGCCCAGCCGCTCGATCGCCTCGCGGTGCTCCGGGGTCGAGTAGCCGACGTGCTCCTCGAAGCCCCAGCCCGGATGCTCGCGTCCGGCTCGGTGCATGTAGCGGTCGCGGGTCACCTTGGCGATCACCGAGGCGGCCGCGATGGCGGCGCTGGTGCCGTCGCCTTCGATCACCGCCCGATGCGGGACGGCGCAGTCGCGCAGGGAGAACCCGTCGACCAGGCAGGTCGCCTCCGGGCCGGGGCGCAGACGCTCCAGAGCGCTGCCCAGGGCCTCGATGTTGGTCACGTGCAGGCCGCGGTCGTCGATCCCCCGCGCGCAGCGGATGACCACGCTGACCCGCTCCGCCGCCCGTATCACGGCCGGGTAGAGCTCGTCGCGCCTCTCGGCTGCGACCTGCTTGGAGTCGTGCAGGCCGGAGAGGGCGCGGCGGTCGCCGCGGGACAGGGCCCCGTAGTCGATCAGGACCGCGGCGGCGACCAGCGGGCCGGCGAGGCAGCCGCGGCCGGCCTCGTCGGCGCCGGCGACCCGGCGGCTGCCCAGCTCGCGATCGAAGGCGAAGAGCCGTCGCGAGCGGGCGAGACGGCGGCGATGGGTCCTAGAAGACCCCGACCCGGTCCGGCGGCCAGTAGGTGGCGAAGGCTTCGCCGATGAGCCAGTCTCGTGGGACCGGCCCCCAGTAGCGGCTGTCGTCGCTCGCCCCACGGTTGTCGCCCATCATGAAGTAATGGTCGGGCGGGATGGTGATCGGCTTGCGCAGATTGCAGGCGCCACCGTTGCCGCAGGGGATCGTGTAGGGCTCGTCGCTCTTGATCACGCCGTTGACGACCGGATGGCCGTTGCGCACGGAGAGCGTGTCGCCCGGGCCGGCGACGATCCGCTTGATGAAGTTCTGGTCCGACTTCGCCGCGGTCGGCTCGGCGCAGGCCTGGTCGCCGGGATGGGGTGCGCCGCATTCCGCCCCCTCCTCGGCGCCCTTTGGTGGGTGGAAGACGACGATGTCGCCGACATCCGGATCGGTGAGGTGATACAGGAAACGGTTGACGAGGACGCGCTGGCCGACGTCCAGGGTGGGCTCCATGGATTCCGACGGGATCTGGTACGGCTTCACCAGCCAGGCCTGGATGCCGAGCGCCAGGCCGAGCGCCAGCGCCACGATCACGACCAGCTCGATCAGGCCGCCGGCGCGAGTCTGGGGCTTCGGGATCTTCAGTTCTCCGGGTCCTCGCCGGAGTCGCCGTCCTCGTCGGCCGGCTTCTCGTCGTCGGCATCCGCCGCGGCGTTGTCCTCGGTCTCCCCCGCATCAGCCTCCGCAGACGCGCCCTCCTCGGCGCTTTCCTCGGCCTCGGGCTTCTCGGGGCTCTCCTCGGCCTCCGGCCCCTCCGCGCCTTTCTCGGCCTCGGGCTTCTCGGCCTGATCGGCGTCCGCCTCGCCCCGGGGCTCCTCCTCGGCGCCCTCCTCGTCCTCCGGAGGCGGCGCGTGGCCTTCCTCGGCGGCCGCCTCGGCCTGGGTCACGCCCTCGGCGTCGACCGCCGCCGGCTCCTCGCCCGCGTCCGTGGCCGGCGCCGAGATCAGCTCCTCGTCGATGCCCCAGCGCCGCTCGGCAACGCGCGCGGCCTTGCCGATCCGGCCGCGTAGGTAGTAGAGCTTGGCGCGACGCACGTCGCCGCGGGCGGCGATCTCCAGTTTCTCGATCTTCGGCGAGTGCAGGGGAAAGGTCCGCTCGACACCGACCCCGAAGGACTGCTTGCGGACCGTGAAGGTCTCGCGGGCGCCCGATCCCTGCCGCTTGAGGACGATCCCCTCGAAGACCTGGGTGCGGCGCCGGTTGCCCTCGATCACCTGGAAGTGGACGCGCACGCGGTCGCCCGACTCGAAGGACGGCAGGCCCTTCTTGACCTGGCCCCGCTCGATGCTGTCGATGACGCTGCTCATTGGATCCGGTCCCGCGCTCTTCCTGTGGCTCAATCGAGAAAAAACCGCCGGAGCCGTGAACGGGCGCCGCGCGGTTGCGGAATGGTACCTACTCGGCGTCGCGTTCGAACTGCTCGGCCCGAGCGCGGCTCTGTTCGAGCCGCCACTGCCGGACCCGCTCGTGATCCCCGGAGACGAGGACATCGGGGACCTGCCAGCCCCTGTACGCCGCCGGGCGGGTGTAATGCGGGTACTCCGGCATCCCCTCGAGCAGGCGGCTGAACGACTCCTCGACGGCGGACTCCTCGTGCCCGAGCGCGCCGGGCAGCTTGCGCATGAGGACGTCGGCGACGACCATCGCGGGCAGCTCGCCACCGGCGAGGACGTAGCGGCCGATCGAGACCTCGTCGTCGGCGAGGTGCTCATGGACCCGCTCGTCGAAGCCCTCGTAGCGGCCGCAGAGGAGGGCGACGTGGGGCTCGCGGGTCAGCTCGTCGGCGAGCTCGTCGTCGAGCAGCCTGCCGGTCGGCGTGAGCAGCACCGTCCGCGGCCGCTCCCCGTCCGAGTAGGCGGCCCGCAGCGCGGCGTCGACGACGTCGACCCGGAGGACCATGCCGGCGCCGCCGCCATAGGGGGCGTCGTCGACCTGGCCGGCCCCCAGCGGCGTCGTATCCCGGTAGTTGACGAGCCGCAGCTCATTCCCCTCCGCGACCGCGTTCCGCACTGACCGCTGCGACTGGAACCAGCCAAACGCCTCCGGGAACAGAGTGAAGATGTCGAGCTTCATTTCTGGGTTGGTCCTGGGTCCGGGTCCTGACGGAGTCTGGAGTCGCGGGTCTGAGCGGTTGGTTGCGAGTACTGAGCGGTTGGTTGCCGGTGCTCGTCGGGGTCTGACTGCGGGTCGTGAGCGGGGATGAAGCGTCTTGTACTTTTTCGCCGCCGCGGTCCTCGGACGGCCGGTGCCGTTCCACGAAAAAGTTAAGCGAAACCCCTGCCCCGGACCACAGCCGGACGGTCTCAGTCGAGGATGTCGACTATGACCCGCCGGTCGATCCGCACCGCCGCCGCCTTGGCGATCGTGCGGATCGCGTTCGCAACCCTGCCGCCTTTGCCGATCACCCGGCCGAGGTCCCCCTCGGCAACCGTGATCTCGTAGACGAGGTCGCCGTCCTCTTCGAGCTCCTCGACGACGACCGCGGCCGGGTCCTCGACCAGCGCCCTGACGAGGAACTCGAGCAGCTCGGTCATGCGGCCTAGGTGCCGGAGGCGGCGATGCCCTTGGTGCGCAGCAGCGTCGCCACCGTCTCCGAGGGCTGGGCGCCGTGCTCCAGCCAGTGCTTGGCGCGCTCCTCGTCGAGGACGATCGTCGAGGGCTCTGTCTGCGGGTTGTACCGGCCGATCGTCTCGATCGTGCGGCCGTCCCGCGGCGAGCGTTTGTCGGCCACGACGATCCGCCAGATCGGGTTCTTCTTCGAACCCACCCTTCTCAGTCTGATTCTGACTGCCATTGGACTGCGGCAGGTTACAGGACCGCACCCCGCATGCCCGGACGCGCAGCGGAGGACACGCGGGAACGCCGTGGCCGCCTCATCGCCTGACCCGGCGCGGCCGCGGCGTCGGTGCGCCCTGCATCTGGGCCAGCTGCTGCGGCGTCGGCGGCTTGCCGGTCGCCATCTGCCTCATCAGCACGCGCATCTGGTCGAACTGCTTGACGAGCTGCTTGACGTGCTGGACCTTGGCCCCGGAGCCGTTGGCGATCCGTTTGCGCCTCGAGCCGTTGATCAGGGCGGGGTCGGCGCGCTCGTCGGGGGTCATCGAGAGGATGATCGCCTCGACCCGGTCGAGCTCGCCCTCGTCGACGTCGGCGTTCTTCAGGCCCTTCATCGCCCCCATGCCCGGCAGCATCCCGATCAGCCCGCTGAGCGGCCCCATCTTGCGGACCTGGCGCATCTGCTTGAGGAAGTCCTCGAGTGTGAACTGTTCGGTTTCCAGCTTGCGCTGGAGATCCTCGGCCTCGTCCTCGTCGACCTGCTGCTCGGCTTTCTCGATCAGGCTGAGGACGTCGCCCATGCCGAGGATGCGCGAGGCCATCCGGTCCGGGTGGAAGCGCTCGAAGGCATCGAGCTTCTCGCCGGTCGAGGCGAAGAGGATCGGCTTGCCCGTGACCGCCTTGATCGAGAGTGCGGCGCCGCCGCGGGCGTCGCCGTCGAGCTTGGTCATCAGCACGCCGTCGAACTCGGCGGCCTCGGCGAAGGACTCGGCGACGCCGACCGCATCCTGGCCGGTCATCGCGTCGACGACCAGCAGCACGTCGTGGGGCTTGGTCCGCTTGCGGATCCGGGCCAGCTCCGCCATCAGCTCCTCGTCGACGTGGGTGCGGCCGGCGGTGTCGACGATCAGCACGTCGCGGACCTCCTCCCGGGCGCGCTCCAGGGCCCAGGCGGCGATCTCCACCGGGTCGGCGTCGGTGCCCTGCTCGTACACCGTCGCCCCCGCCCGGCCGCCGACGGTCACGAGCTGCTCGACCGCGGCCGGCCGGTAGACGTCGCAGGCGGCGATCGCGACGTCCTTGCCGGCGCCCTTCAGGTGGTGGGCGAGCTTCGCGCAGGCGGTCGTCTTGCCCGAGCCCTGCAGGCCGGCCATCAGGATCACCGTCGGGCCCTTCGACGCGTAGGCGAGGTCGCTCCCCGAGCCACCCATCAGCCCGGTCAGCTCCTCGTTGACGATCTTCACGACCTGCTGGCCGGGGTCGAGGCTCTCGAGCACGTCGGAGCCCAGGCAGCGCTCCTTGAGGTTGGCGGTGAACGCTTTGACGACCTTGAAGTTGACGTCGGCCTCGAGCAGAGCGAGGCGGATCTCGCGCATCGCCGCGTCGACGTCGCCCTCGTTCAGGGTTCCCCTGTTGCGAACCTCGGAGAGGGTCGCCTGGAGGCGGTCTGAGAGCTGGTCGAACATCGCCTGAGGCTACTCTGAGAGCAGCGCCCGGGCGAAGTCGGACGGATCGAAGGGGCTGAGGTCCTCGAGCGTCTCGCCGGTGCCGATCAGCTTCACCGGTATCCCCAACTCGTCGGCGATCGCCAGCGTGATCCCGCCTTTGGCGGTGCCGTCGAGCTTGGTCAGGACGACGCCGTCGACCTCGACCGCCTCGGAGAAGACCCGCGCCTGGCGCAGCCCGTTCTGGCCGGTGGTGGCGTCGATCGAGATCAGCGTCTCGTGCGGCGCGCCCGGGATCTGCTTGCCGATCACGCGGCCGACCTTGGCCAGCTCCTCCATCAGGTTGCCCTCGGTGTGCAGGCGCCCGGCGGTGTCGACGATGACGACGTCGGCGCCCCGCGCCCGCGCCGCGTCGATCGCGTCGTAGGCGACGGCGCCCGGGTCGCCACCCGGCACCGAGCGGATCAGGTCCGCCCCGGCGCGCTCGGCCCACTCGGCGAGCTGCTCGGCCGCCGCGGCGCGGTAGGTGTCGGCGGCGGCGAGGATCACCGAGAGGCCGAACTCCCGCGAGAGGTGCCAGGCGATCTTGCCGATCGTCGTCGTCTTCCCCGTCCCGTTGACGCCGACCATCAGCAGCACCGCCGGCTCGCCGCTCAGGTCGATCGGCGCCCGCCCGGTCGAGGCGACCTCGGCGAGGATCTCGATCAGCCGCTCGCGCACGGCCTCGCCGTCGGGAGACACGGTGCCCGCGTCGACCTCGTGCTCGAGGCGCTCGACGACCTTCGCCGTCGTCGGCGCGCCGGCGTCGGCGAGGATCAGCGCCTCCTCCAGCCGCTCCCAGGCCTCGTCGTCGAGTCGCTCGAAGAGGCTCGCCGAGATCTCCTCGGTCAGCGCCCGCCGGCTCTTCGAGAGCGACTCGCGCAGGCGCCTGAAGACCCCGGCGCCCCGCTCGGCAGCCTCCCCCTCCGCGACGGCCGCGGGCGTCGCCTCCCGCGCGCCGAGGTCGAGGATGTCCTGCCAGCTCGCCGACATAGAGGCGGCAGGCTATCTGTAGCGCTGCCAGGGTTTGCGCCCCCCTGGGGGCGCAAAGGTTGCCTAGGCGAGCTGGGGGCTGAACTCCGAGGCGCCGGCGCCGGCGATGTCGAGCAGCTCCTGGATCGACTCGTCGATGTAGCCGCCGATCGAGTCCAGGTCCTCCACGGTGCCGCCATCGGCGAGCAACCCGAAGTGCATGGCGCCGTTGTAGCTGAACATCGCGATCGCCAGCGCGTGGTTCTTGGCGAGGAACCCGATCGGGTAGACGGCGGTCAGCTCGCGGCCGAGCACGTAGAAGGGGACCTGGGGGCCCGGGAAGTTCGTGACCAGCATGTTGAAGAGCCGGGTCGAGAAGTTGATCGTCGCCGTCGGGTTGAGCAGCAGCGGTGGGGCGAACTCGCGAAACCAGTCGTTGAGGCCCCAGATCGCTTCCGCTCCGAGCGCCTGCTTGGACGCCTTCAGCGCTTCCATCTCCGCGGTGACGAAGCGCAGCCGCTCATGGGGATCGCCGATGTGGACCGGGAGCGGGCCGCGCATCGCCGTCAGCCGGTTGCCGAGCTCGCCGTGCTCGTTCTCGGTCCGCACCGAGACCGGCACCAGGGCCTGCAGCTCGAGCTCGTCCACGTCGGCGTCGCGGTCCTCCAGCCAGCGCCGCAGAGCGCCGCCCGCAACCGCCAGGGTAACGTCGTTTACCGTCCCCCCGAGGGCGTTCTTGATCTGTTTGAAGTCGCCCAGCGGGCCCGTCGTCCAGGCGAAGCTGCGCGAGGGCCCGATGTCGGTGTTGAAGGCGACCCTGGGCGCCGGCTTGGTCAGGTTCCAGCCGACCTCCCAGAGGCCGACGACCCCGTTCGAGGTCCGCTTCCAGGCCTTGCGCGGGCTCTTTGCGGCATTCCAGAGCCAGCGCAGAGCCCCCCGAACATGCCGAAGAAGCCCTTCGCCGAGAGCCCGAGCAGCCTGGCGCCGGAGGGCGGCGTCTGCGGGTGCCAGGGCTCCTCGGTGCGGACGATCTCGTCCTTTGGCTCGACGTCGAAGAGCAGCATGCCGACGTCGGTCGCCGAGATCCCGTCGGCCATCGAGTGGTGGGTCTTGTAGATGATCCCGAAGCGATCGTCCTCGAAGCCGTCGGTGAGCCAGAGCTCCCAGAGCGGCTTGGAGCGGTCGAGCGGCGGCGAGAGATACTCGCCGATCACCTCATGGAACTGGGCGTCGGTGCCCGGTGAGGGGAGGGTGACGCGCTGGACGTGCCTGTGGACGTCGAAGTCGGGGTCGTCGACCCACATCGGCGTGCCCAGGTGGAGCGGCGGGACGGCAAGCTTCTGGCGCAGGCGGGGAAGCAGGTGCAGGCGACTGCGGATGTGGGTGACGAAGTCGTCGTAGCTGGGCGCCGAGCCCTCGCAGACCATGATCGCCCCGATCGCCATGTGGCCGTTCGATTTCTCGTTGGTCAAAAACGAGGTGTCGAACGACGTCAACCTGTCCATCTGGCGTTGGGCCATCCCGCCCTCCTCTTGGTCGAGCGCGGCCACCAGCCACGCCTGGTTCAGGATAGCTAGGCGGCTTCCGCCGAGCCCGGCGAGGCCCCGGCTGGAGGATCCGCTGCGGGCTCGCCCACGCCGCCGCCGGCCGGCTCGTCCGGCTCCTCGTCGACCGCGATTCCGGCGAAGGGACGCGGCCCCTCCGAGGACTCCTGCGGGTCCTCGCGCGGCAGGCGCCGCGAGACGACCTTGGTCACGCCGTCGTCGCCCATCGTCACCCCGTAGAGGACGTCGGCCGCGTCCATGGTCCGTTTCTGGTGGGTGACGATCACGAACTGGGCGCGATCCGAGAAGCGCCGCACGAGCTGCAGGAAGCGGTCGATGTTGGCGTCGTCGAGGGCGGCCTCGACCTCGTCGAGGATGTAGAAGGGGCAGGGCCGGGCGAGGAACACCGCGAAGACGAATGCCAGCGCGACCAGCGACTTCTCGCCGCCGGAGAGCAGCGAGAGCTTGCGCGTCGACTTGCCGGCCGGGGTGACCTCGATCTCGACTCCCAGCTCCTCGCGCTGCTCTTCCTCCTCGGGCTCCGGCTCGGCGTCCGTGGGCGCGTCCTGCTCGCCGCTGGGCCGCTCCTGGTCGCGCACCGGCTTCAGGCTCACCCGCCGCAGCGCCCCGCGCCCGCCCGGGAAGAGGTGCTCGACCATCTCCTCGAAGTTCTTCGAGGTCGCCTCGAAGGTCTCCTCGAAGGCGCGCTCGATCTCGCGGTCGATGTCGCGGATCAGCGCCTCCAGCTCGCGCATCCCGCGCTCGGTGTCCTCGCGCTGGGCCTGCAGCGCCTCGACGTGCTCGCGCGCCTCCTCGTACTCGCGCTCGGCCAACGGGTTGACCGGGCCGATCTGGGCCCGGCGCCGGTCGAGCCGCTCGAGCCGGCGGTCGATCTCGCCCCGCTGCTCCTCGGCGAGCGGCTCCCCGGCCGGGGGGACCTCCTCGCCGAGGCGCTCGGCGATCGCGGACAGCTCCTTCTCCGCCTCGGCGCGGCGGTCGCCCAGGTGGGCGGCCTCGACCTCGGCCGTGGTCAGCTCGTCGGAGGCCGCCTTCAGCTCGACCTGGAGCTCGGACTCCCGCTTCGAGCAGGCCCGCATCTCCTCGGCGATCTCGTCGCCGTCTCCCTCGCCGCCGACGATCGTGCCCTCGGTGCGCTCGACCCGAGCCCGGATCGCCGCCTCGACCGCGGCGGCCCCCGCGGCGCCGGCCTCGACGTCGGCCAGCAGCGCCTCGCCGTCGGCCAACCGTTTGCGCAGGGCCTCGCGGTGTCGCTCGCCCAGCAGGCCCTCGGCCCGCCGGGCATGACGGGACGCCCGCTCGGCGCCGCTGCGGACAGCGCCCAGCGCCGTCTCCCGCGCCGACTCGGAGGCGTCCGCGGCGCGCGCCCGCGCGAGGCCGTCGCCGGCCGCCGAGAGCCCCGCCTCGATCTCGCCCAGCTCGTCCTCCAGCTTGCGGGCCCGCTCGGCGGGCGGCGCGCCGTCGGCGCCGAGGTCCAGGGTCAGCGGCCCGAGCTCGGCGCGCAGCGCCTCGAGCCCGGCCGCGAGCTCGGCCTGCCGGCTCGAGAGGGTCGAGGCGAGGACCGCGATCCGCTGCTGGTCGCCGCGCAGCTTGGTCAGCAGCCCCCAGGCCCGGGTCCGCTCCCGGTCACGGTCGGCGAAGCGCTCCTCGGCCGCACGGCGGCGCTCGCTGACCTCCGCCAGGGACTCGTCGAGGCGGGCGCGGCGGGTGCGCGCCCGCTCGGCGGTCTTCTCCGCGGCCTCGGCCCGGTCGGCACCGAAGCGCAGCTCCTCGGCCACCAGGCGCCCGCGCAGCTCCAGCTCCTCCTTCTCGATCCGCAGCCCGATCTCGGCGGCCTGAGCCTGGCGCTTGAGCGGTCGCAGCCGGGCGCGCGCCTCGCGCTCGACATCGAGGGCGCGATCGAGGTTGTCGCCCGCCGCTCGCAGTTTGAGCTCGGCCCGCCGCCGGCGCTTGCGGTGCTTGCCGAGGCCGGCCGCCTCCTCGATCAGAAGCCGCCGCTCACGCGGCTTGGAGTGGACGATCGTCTCCACCCGCCCCTGGCTGATCACCGAGTGCATCTCGCGCCCGAGGTTGGTGTCGGAGAGGACCTCGACGATGTCGGAAAGCCGGCAGCGGGCGCCGTTCAGCCGGTAGACGCCCTCGCCGGCCCGGTCGAGCGTGCGGCGGATCGAGATCTCCGAGAACTCGCTCGCAGCCCGTCCTTCGGCGTTGTCGATCACGACCTCGACCTCGGCCGAGCGCCGCCGGCCGACGCCCTTGCCGCCGGCCGAGATCACGTCCTGCATCGAGGCGCCGCGGATCGCGCCCGGGCTCTGCTCGCCCAGCGCCCAGAGCACCGCGTCGGTGATGTTCGACTTGCCCGAGCCATTGGGGCCGACGACGACGCTGACGCCAGGTGAGAACTCCAGGCGGGCACGCTCGGGAAAGGACTTGAAGCCCTTCATCTCGATCGACCTCAGATACATGGCCTGACCCTAACCCCGCTCCCGGATGCGGACCAGCGCCTGCTCGGCGGCCGCCTGCTCGGCCACCTTCTTGCTCCGGCCGCGCCCTGTGCCGACCTGCTCGGAGTCGACGACCGCGGCGACCTCGAAGGTGCACCGGTGGGCCGGCCCGGATTCGGCGATCACCTCGTAGGCCACGCGTGCCTTCCTCTGCGCGAGCAGCTCCTGCAACGCCGACTTGAAGTCGACCGGCGATTCCGCGGCGGCCTCGATCTGCCCCTCGAAGGCGGCGACCACCGCAGCGCCGGTGCGCTCGAAGCCGAAGGCGAGGAAGCAGGCGCCGATCAGGGCCTCGGTCACCTCGGGCACGGCGCGGGCCCCCTCGAGCAGCACCCGGGCGGGGATCGCCGGCTCGCTTCCCGGCTCCGCCCCGTGCAGCATCTCGGGCACGCCGAGCGCCCGCCCCACCTCGGTGCAGGCGACGCCGCTGACGGCCTGGTTGTGGATCTTGGTCAGCCCGCCGGCGTCGACGGTCGGATGGCGGTCGATCAGGTCGGCGGCGACCGCCAGCGCCAGGACGCTGTCGCCGAGATAGGCGAGCCGCTCGTAGGAGTCGGCCCGCTCCTCGGTCCAGGTCGCGTGGGTCAGGGCCCGCCCACGCAGCTCCGGCGGCAGCTCGGCGACCAATTCCGCCAGCGCGCTCAAGCCGGCGCGTGCTCGAGGACGAAGGCGACCGCGTCGCCGACCGTCTCGATCCCGGCAGCCTGCTCCTCGGAGACCGCCACCCCGTAGCGGTCCTCCAACTCCATCACCAGCTCGTAGAGGTCCAGCGAGTCGGCGTCGAGGTCCTCCTTGAAGCGGGTCTGCTCTCCGATTCCCGCCGCGTCCACCTCGAGCTCCTCGGCCAGGTGCTCGCGGACGAGCGTAAGCACTTCGTCCTTGGTCATCGCCGCCTTCCTATCACGCTCCGCCGCCCTCCGCTCCGGATGCGAGCGCGCCGCGGCCGGCGCCGCCCTCGCGCAACAGCGCGGCGGTGCGCTCGACGGCGTCCACCTCGACCGCGCGCGCGGCCAGCCCGACCGCGTTGGCGATGCCGTCGGCGCCGGCGCTGCCGTGGCCTACGACGGCGATTCCGCGCAGGCCGAGGAGGATTGCGCCGCCGGTCGCGTCGGGGTCGAGCTCGCCGCGCAGCCCGCCCAGCGCCGGTCGCATCAGCATGCCGCCCAGCGAGGCGAGCGGGTTGGAGCCGGCGGCCTCGCGGATCGCGGCGGTCACGGCGCGGGCGGTTCCCTCCATCAGCTTCAGCGCCACGTTGCCGGTGAAGCCGTCCGTGATGACGACGTCGGCGACCGCTGCGGGCAGGTCGCGGCCCTCGACGTTGCCGACGAACTCGATGCCGGCCGCGGCCGAGAGCGTGGCGTGGGCCGCAACCACCTCCTCGCGGCCCTTGCCGGCCTCCTCGCCGACCGAGAGCAGGCCGACCCGGGGCGCGGAGACCCCGAGCACAGCCTCGCTGAAGGCCGCGCCGAGGAAGGCGAACTGGACCAGGTGCTGGGCGCGGACGTCGACGTTGGCGCCGACGTCGAGGAAGAGCACGGGCCGTTCTCCGGGCACCGGCAGCCGCACCGCCAGTGCCGGGCGCTGGACGCCGCGCAGGCGACGCAGGCCGAAGGTCGCGGCGGCCATCGTCGCCCCGGTCGAGCCGTGGCTGACCATCGCCGCGGCGCGGCCGTCGGCGACGTCGGCGGCAGCGCGCACGATTGAGGCCTCCGGCCTGGCGCGGACCGCGGGCACCGGGTCCTCGTCGTTGGCGATCCACTCCTCGCAGGGGACGACCTCGACCCGCTCGACGCCGTCCAGCGCCAGCTCCGCCGGCGGCCCGAAGACGCGCACGCGCAGGCCGGGGTCGGCGGCGAGGGCCGTGCGCACGCCCCGGGCCAGCGTCGCCAAGCCCCGCTCGGCGCCGAAGCCGTCGAGGGCGACGGTGGCGCCGTCTCGGTCCGGCATTACTCCTCGGCGTCGGGTGTGCCCGCGGTGGGCTCGACGACCCGCTGGCTGACGACCTCGCGGCCGGCGTAGGTCCCGCAGGTCGGGCAGACGCGGTGAGGCAGCCGCGGGCTGTGACAGCGCGGGCAGCTGTTGAGGCGGGGCTTGCGTGCCCTGTGGGTGGCGCGCCGCTTGTCGCGGCGGGCGCTCGAGGTTCTCTTCTTCGGGACGGCCATCGGTCGCGGAATGGTAGCGAGGAAGGGCCGGGCACCCGCCCCTTCCTCAATAAACGGCGCGCACGACGGCCAACTCCTCCGCCTCCCAGGCGACCTCACCCTGACACCACTCGACCAGCTTCTCGAGCTGATCCCCCTCGAAGACGTCGCCGATGACCAGGGAGCGGGAGTGCTCGCGGACGCGCCTGCAGAGGCTGCGCTGCTGGTCGTCGTCGAGGTCGGCGACCGAGAGCACCGAGATCACCAGGTCCCAGGGGCCGTCCGGAAGCGGGTCCTCGATCCGCGCCAGCTGCACGTCGTCGTAGGTCTGGCGGGCCCGGAAGACCATGTCCGGGCTGGAGTCGAGGCCGATCACCCAGGCCCCGGGGTGGGCCTCGATCAGCCGCCGGGTCGTCTCCCCGGTCCCCATGCCCAGCTCGAGCACACGCTCGGGCGGGAAGGGGATCGCGGCGACGGCGCGCTCCTGCAGCTCGTCGTAGCGGGGGATCCTGGAGCGGATCCGCTCCAGGTACTCGTCCGGTGTCCAGTCGAATTGACCCATCTTCTAACCTCGTTCGGGAGGTGCAATCTTCCACGATCATCGAGCTCGACCGGCTCTCCCTCTCCCACGGCGAGGGCACCCGCCTCGAGCTGCCCGTGGCGATCGGGGCGCTGCGGCTGGGCGGCCAGGCCTACGAGCCGTCGCCGGACCCGGTGCGGGGCCGGCTGGAGGTGTCACGCCCCAACCGCGGCTACGCCTTCCACCTGCGCTTCGGGCTCCGGGTCGAGGGGCCGTGCATGCGCTGCCTCGAGGCGGCGGGCGTCGAGACCGAGGTCGACGCGCGGGAGATCGACCAGCAGGAGGCCGAGGACGAGGAGCTGCGCAGCCCCTACGTCGACGAGCAGAACGAGCTCGACCTCGGGCGTTGGGCCCACGACGCGGCGATCCTCACCCTGCCCACCCGGATCCTCTGCCGGGCCGACTGCGCCGGGCTCTGCCCGGTTTGCGGCCTGTCGCTGAACGATTCGGACCCCGGCGACCACGAGCACGGCGGCGCCCCGGACCCGCGCTGGGCGAAGCTCGACGAGCTGAAGCTGGACTGAGCCCTACTCGGGCTGCTGCTCGTCGAGGTCGGCGACCGATTCCTCGTCGCGGCCGGCGAGCCGGTCGCGACCGCGCTGCACGGCCGCCAGGAACTTCTGAAGGTTGACCTCGAGAGTGTTGAGGATCTCGTCGGCGTAGTCCTCGGCGCCGAGGCGGATCTCGCGCTCGCGGGTGCGGGCGTCCTCGACGATCTCGTCGGCGGCGCGCTCGGCCTGCTTGGTGACCTCTTCGTCGGAGATCAGTCGCGCCTGTTGCTCACGCGCCTCGCGGACGATGCGCTCGGCCTCGCGTTTGGCCTCGGCGAGCATCTCCTGGCGCTCCTTGACGATCCAGCGCGCCTGCTTGATCTCCTCGGGGATCGTGGCGCGCATCTGGTCGAGGAGGTCGTAGATCTCCTCGCGATCCACACGCACCTGGTCGGTCAGGGGGACCGCCCGCGCGTTGTGGACGACATCGTCCAGCTTGTCTATTAGGACCAGTACGTCCATCGGCAGATCGTAAGCCTACGTGTCGGAGGCACTTTTGGCGCAGAAGCCGTGATTTCCTCGGCTTTTTGCAAACTCTCGCCCACGGCGGCCTTTCCGTCCGGAAGCCTACCTCTCGCCCAGGCGCTCCGCCATCGCAGCCGCGACGGGGCCTGGCACGAGGTCGGAAACGTCGCCCTTGAAGGTCGCCATTTCCTTCACTCCGGTGGACGAGAGGAAGCTGTACTGGGGCGAGGCGATCATGTAGACGCTCTCCATGTCGGGGTCGAGCTTGCGGTTCAGCTGCGCCATCTCGAACTCGTACTCGAAGTCGGAGATCGCCCTCAGCCCCTTGACGATCGCGGTCGCCTCCAGTTCCCGCGCGAACTCGACCAGCAGGTTGGAGAAGGTCTGCACCTCGACGTTGTCGAGGTCGGCGGTCGCCGCCTCGATGAAGGCCCTGCGCTCCTCGGCGGAGAAGAGCGTCTTCTGCTTGCGGATCGGGTTGTTGACGACGCCGACGACGACCCGCTCGAAGACCGACGAGGTGCGGGTGATGATGTCGAGGTGCCCGTTGGTGACCGGGTCGTAGCTGCCCGGGCAGACCGCGGTGCCGGCCTGGCGCCCGCTCACGAGCTCTCCCCCCGCCGCCCGTAGAACGAGACGTCGGTGGCGCCGTAGCGGCGCTGACGGATCCGCTCGAGCGACTCGACCCGCATCGGCCCGCGAGCGCCGCTCTCGACGATCGCCCGCCCCCCCGTGTCGAGAAGGCGGGGAAGTTGGCTGTCCAGTTCCTTCCCCACGCGGTCGGCGAGTCTATACGGGGCATCGACGAAGACGAGGTCGAATCGGGCCTCCTCCCCGGCCTCCGCCCCGTCCGCCAGCCAGCGCACGGCGTCGCGGCGGACCAGCTCGGCCCGCCCGCCCAGGCCGAGGTTCTCGATGTTGCCGCGCGCCGGGCGGGTGTCGCGGTCGACGAGGACCGCGCTCGCGGCGCCGCGCGAGAGCGCCTCGATCGCCAGCGCCCCGGTCCCGCAGTAGAGGTCCAGCACCCTCGCCCCGCTCACCGCCTCGCCCAGCGCCGAGAAGATCGCCTCGCGCACCCGGTCCGAGGTCGGGCGCACCTTCCATCCCCGCGGCGCCAGCAGGCGGCGGCCCTTCAGCTCTCCGGCAACGACCCTCAAACGACCACCCGCCTCGACGCTTTGGACTTTCTACCTGCCCCAGCATGGACAAAGTCCAAAGCGGCGGTCGGAATCATGGGGAGATCGGGGCGTTGGCGGCGCCGGCGAAGCGGGCGCGGGCGGCGTCCATCAACGGACCGAGCGGAGCGGCATCCAGAGAGCCGTGCTCGCGGAGCAGGCCGAGCACCTCCTCGCGGGCCTCGAGCAGCAGCGGCAGGTCACGGGGCAGCTCGGCGAGGGCGAAGCGCGGCAACCCGTGCTGGCGGGTGCCGAGCGCCTCCCCCGCCCCGCGCAGCGCCAGGTCGATCTCGGCCAGCCTGAAGCCGTCGCTCTCCTCGGCGACGGCCCGCAACCGGCGCCGCGCCGAGGAGCCCGGGTCTTCGGGAACCAGCAGGCAGGACGAGCGGTGCTCGCCCCGCCCCACGCGACCGCGCAGCTGGTGCAGCTGCGACACCCCGTAGCGCTCCGCGCCCTCGACCACCATCACGGTCGCGTTGGGGACGTCGACGCCGACCTCGATCACCGTCGTCGCGACCAGCACCTCGGTCTCCCCGGACGCGAACCGTGCCATCGCCGCGGCCTTGTCGGCCGATGGCATCTGCCCGTGCAGGACCCCCAGCTCGAAGTCGCGCAGCTCGCCCGCGGCGAGCCGGGCCGCCTCCTCCTCGACCGCCTTGCCCTGCCGCTTCTCCGACTCGGCGACGAGCGGGCAGACGACGAACGCCTGCCTGCCCTCGCGCAGCCGGGCGCGCACCAGCTCGAAGGCCGCCTCGCGTTCGCCGCCCCCCACCAGCCGCGTCTCCACCGGGCTGCGACCGGAAGGCAGCTCGCGCAGGGCGGTGGTGTCGAGGTCCCCGAATGCGGTCAACGAGAGTGTGCGCGGGATCGGCGTAGCGGTCATGTGCAGGACGTGGGGGGCGAGCCCCTGCGGCGCCTTCGCGTCGAGCGCCCGCCGCTGCTCGACGCCGAAGCGGTGCTGCTCGTCGACCACGCAGACGCCGAGCCGGGCGAAGCGGATCGAGGGCTCGATCAGGGCGTGGGTGCCGACCGCCAGCCCCAGCTCGCCGGTCGCCAGGCGCTCGATCGCCTCGCGCCTGCGTGGCGCCGGCGTCGCCCCGGTCAGCAGGGCGAAGGGGATCGTTCCGGCCGCGGCCAGCAGCCGGTCGAGGGTCGCCGCATGCTGCTCGGCGAGCGTCTCGGTCGGCGCCATCAGCACCGCCTGCTGCCCGGCCTCGAGGGCGCGGAGCATCGCGTAGAGCGCGACGACCGTCTTGCCAGAGCCGACCTCGCCCATCAACAGACGCGCCATCGGCTCGCCCGAGCCGAGATCGGCGTCGATCTCGTCGAAGGCGGTGAGCTGGCCGGCCGTGGGCTCGAATGGGAGCGAGTCGAGCCAGGCGGAGACGAGCGCGCCGGGGGCGCCGACGCGCGGCGCCGGGCGGGCGGTCCGGCGCGCCCGGCCGCGGCTGGCGAGAACGGCCTGGTGGAGGAAGAGCTCTTCGAAGACGAGCCGCTCCACCGCCGCTTCCATCTCCTCCTCGTCCTCCGGAAAGTGGATCGCGGTAACGGCGTCGGCCACGCCGGCGAGGCCACGCCTGACCCTGATCTCAGCCGGCAGCGCCTCCAACAGGTTCGGGGCCAACTCGATCGCCTGCTCCACCCACTGCCTGATCTGTTGGGGCCTCAGCTTTTCCGTCGCCGGGTGCACCGGGACGAGCTTCTTCGCCTCTCCCGCGGGTGGCGGAGGATGAGGGGGGTCGAGGACGCCCTCGCCCGCAGCGCCCCCCTCATCCTCCGACAGGACCCGCGGGCCGGAGGCGAGGAACTCGTATTCGGAGACCCGGAAGCCACGTTTGTCGCGCGAGCCGGTGAGCAGCAGGGTCGACCCCGGTTGAAGCTTCTGTGCCACCCAGGGCTGGTTGAACCAACTTGCCCTGAGGTGGCCGGATTCGTCGCCCACCTTGACCGAGGTGATCGACAGCCCCCGACGACGAAAGGGCCGGGGGGTGCTTCCCAGCACCTCGACCCGAATCGTCCCGCTGTCACCGGCCCCGAGCTCGGCGAGAGGCACGACCGTGCGGTCGCGGTGGCTGTGGGGAAAGCGGAGAAGCAGGTCGCCGAGCGTCGCGATCCCGGCCTCGGCGGCCGCCTCGGCGAGCTTCGGGCCGACGCCCGAGAGCGAGGTCAGCGCCACCTCAAGCGCCGCCGCGCGCGGCCAGTGCACGGCGGCCTCGCGGAGCCTCGCCGGGGTCAGCTCCGCCTGGCCGCCGAAGCCGCGCACGACCCGCTACTGGGCCGCCAGCAGCCACCACCAGCTCGGCTGCCCGCCCTCGTGCGTCTCCACCTCGACGCCCTCCGGGACGTGGGTGTCGACCTCATCGAGGGGGATCGGCGCCCCCTCGCCCGCGATGACCGTGACGATCTCCGCTCCCGCGGCCAGGCGCTCGATCGTCGCCGCGAGCGTCGTGCCCGCCCCTCCCCAGGCGACGATCTCGCCGCCGGCGAAGCCGACCGCATCGCCGACGCGAAAGCGGCCCTGCGGATCGTCGCGGGCCGCCGCCGCGACGCCGCCGCCGGCGATCTCCCCGAGCGCCGCCTCGAGCCGCTCGGCGTTCTCGGTCGAATCCGCCTCGGGGTCGAGCTCGACCAGGGCCAGGAGGCTCGCCTGCTGCGAGGTCGAGCGCACCACGCGGGCCGGCTTCTCGGAGAGCTCGCAGGCGCGCTCCGCGGCCATGATCACGTTCCCCGAGCTGGGCAGGACGAGGACTTCCTCGGCGGGAACCTCATGGATCCCGGCGAGAAGCTCGTAGGTGGACGGGTTCAGGGTCTCGCCGCCGGGCACCACGTGGGCGCCGAGCTGGGCGAAGAGGCGCTCGAGGCCCTGTCCCGCGGCGACGGCCAGAGCGCCGGTCCGCCCCGACTGCAGGCGGGCGTCGCGTTCGGCCACCTGCTCGCGCATGTCGGCGACGTCGAGGTTGGTCACCTCGCCGACGCCCTCGAACAGGGCGACCGCCGCCTCCGGCTCGTCGGTGTGGACGTGGACCTTGAGCGTCGCCTCGTCGCCGACCACCAGGACCGAGTCGCCCAGGCCCTCGAGCCGCGGCAGATGGTCGCGCGGGGCCAGGCCGGCACCGGAGACGATGAAGTTCGTGCAGTAGCGGAAGCGGCTGTCCTCGTGATGGGGGCGGCTCAGGCGGGGCGCCTCCTGGTGGTCGATCTGGGGAACATCGAGGTCGCCGCGCAGCCCGGCGACGACGCCGGCCAGGATCAGGACCAGGCCGTAGCCGCCGGCGTCGACGACGCCGGACTCGCGCAGGACCTCCAGCTGCTCGGGCGTGCGCTCGACCGCCTTCTGGCCGTCGTCGATCGCGCGCTCCAGGACCTCGGCGAGGACTGCGTCCTGCTGCTCCTCGCTGACGCCGCGGTCGAGGCGCTGGCGGTCGGCGTCGAGATGGGCGAGCTGGTGGGCGAGCGAGTGGGCCATCTCGCGGAACACGGTCAGCATCGTCCCCTCCGCCGGCTCTCGAACCGACGCGTAGGCGGCGTCGGCGGCGCTGGCGAAGGCAGAGGCGACGAGCACCGGGTCGATCAGCTCCCCGGGGCGGCTGGCCAGCTCCTCGGCGGCGCCGCGCACGATCTGGCTGAGGATCACGCCCGAGTTGCCGCGCGCGCCCATCAGGGCCGCCCGCGCCAGCGCCTGGACCAGCTCGGTGCGGCCGACCTCGTCCACGTCCTGGCCGTCGAGGCGGTCGAGCTCCTCCATCACCGCCCGCATCGTCATCGCCATGTTGTCGCCCGTGTCGCCGTCGGCGACGGGGAAGACATTGAGGTCGTTGACCTCCTGGCGGCGCTCCTCGAGGTACGCGTAGGCAGAGGTGACGACCCGGCGGAAGCGCACGATGCTGGGGTCGGGCATACTGAGAAATCTAGCTGCCGCCCCAGAGGCGAGCAGGTCCCCTGGGTCCGCTAGCCTGCCCGGCCGATGCGAGGTTTCGCCACATGGTGCACGGGCCACCGCAAGACGATGATCGTCGCTTGGATCGTGGCCCTGATCGGGGTCGGGGCGATCGCCGGGTCGGCGGGCTCCGAATTCTCCGAAGACTTCAAGCTCCCCGCCTCCGACTCGACCGACGCCTTCGAGCTGCTCGAAGACCGATTCCCGTCCCAGTCGGGCGACACGGCGACGATCGTCTTCCGAACCTCGGCGGGCGTCGACGCGCCGGCGGTGAGGACGCGGATGGAGAGGCTCTTCGCCGATGCCGAGGAGCTGCCCCATGTGAGCGAAGTCGCCAGCCCCTACGCCCGGGGCGGCGCCGCGGCCGTCAGCGAGGACGGCGAAATCGCCTACGCGACCGTCCAGTACGACGTCTTCACCAACGACATCGAAGAGGACGACACGAAGAGGCTGATCGCCGAGGCGGAGGCGACCGGCGGCGACGGGCTTCAGGTCGAGCTCGGCGGCCAGCCGATCGAGGAAGCGCGAGCCCAAGAAGAAGGCGACACCTCCTTCAAAATCGGCCTGCTCGCCGCGGTCGTCGTCCTGCTCATCACCTTCGGGTCGCTCGTCGCCATGGGCCTGCCGATCCTCACCGCCCTGTTCGCGCTCGGCGTCGGCCTCAGCCTGGTCACGCTCGGCACCCACGTCTTCGACACGGCGGACTTCGCCCCGCAGCTGGCGGCGATGATCGGCCTCGGGGTGGGCATCGACTACGCCCTCTTCATCCTCACCCGCTTCCGCAACGGTCTCGACGAGGGACTTGAGAAGCGCGACGCCGCGATCGCGGCCGTCGACACCGCCGGGCGCGCCGTGCTCTTCGCCGGGATCACGGTGATCATCGCCCTGATGGGGATGCTGCTGCTCGGGCTCTCCTTCCTCTACGGGGTGGCGATGGCGGCGGCGCTGGCGGTGCTGATGACGATGATCGCGGCGCTGACGCTGCTGCCCGCGCTGCTGACGATCGCCGGCCACTGGGTGGACCGCCTGCGCCTCCCGGGCCTCGGCAGCCGTAAGCCGTCGACCGCCGAGAACACCCGCTGGTATCGGTGGAGCCGCGAGATCCAGCGGCGCCCGGTGGCCTCGGCGCTGCTCTCCGGTGGCCTGCTGCTCCTGCTCTGCGTGCCGACGCTCTCGCTGCGCCTCGGCTCCAACGACGCCGGCACCGATCCCGCCGGGACGACGACCCGGGAGGCCTACGACCTGCTCGCCGAGGGCTTCGGGCCGGGCTTCAACGGCCCCTTCTCGATCGTCGCCGCGCTGCCCGCGAAGGGCGACGACACGGCGTTGAGGGAGCTGCACGCGACGCTCGGGACCGAAGCCGGTGTCGCCTCCACCACGCCGGTGATGCTCAACCCGGCCAGGAACACCGGCGTCTTCCAGCTCTACCCGACGACCTCGCCCCAGAGCGAGAGGACGACCGAGCTGCTCGACCGCATCCGTGGCGAGCTCGTCCCGCCGGTCGAGTCAAGGACCGGGGCCCAGGTGCACGTCGGCGGCGTCACCGCGATCTTCGAGGACTTCGGCACCGCGATCGCCGAGAAGCTGCCGCTCTTCATCGGCGTCGTCGTGCTGCTCTCGGCGCTGCTGCTGATGGCGGTCTTCCGCTCTGTCCTGGTGCCGGTGAAGGCGGTCGTCATGAACCTGCTCAGCATCGGCGCCGCCTTCGGGCTGATCGTCGCCGTCTTCCAGTGGGGCTGGGGCGCGAGCCTGGTCGGCATCGACGGAACGGGGCCGATCATCTCCTTCTTCCCGATCTTCCTCTTCGCGATCATCTTCGGCCTCTCGATGGACTACGAGGTCTTCCTGATGTCGCGGATCCACGAGGAGTGGGAGGGCAGCCACGACGCGACGCAGGCGGTGACCCGCGGCCTCGCCCTCACCGGCCGCGTGATCACGGCCGCGGCGGCGATCATGTGCACCGTCTTCCTCTCCTTCATGATCGGCGAAGACCGGATCATCAAACTGTTCGGCCTCGGGCTCGCCGCGGCGATCTTCATCGACGCGGTGATCATCCGCTCGGTGCTGGTGCCGGCGGTGATGCAGCTCTTCGGCAGGCGCGCCTGGTGGCTGCCGGACTGGCTCGACCGCGTCCTGCCCCGCCTCCACGTCGAGCCCGCCGAGGGCGACCCCGCACCGACCGGCGAGCACCCGGTCGTCCAGGCCGACGCCTAGATCAGGCGGCCTTGGTGATCTTGTTGGACTTCAGGCAGCGGGTGCAGACGTAGGCGCGCAGCTTGCGCCCGTTCTCCTGGATCCGGACCTTCTGCAGGTTCGGGTCGAAGCGCCGCTTGGTGGCGACCATCGAGTGGCTCCGGGACTGGCCGAACGCCGGTCCCTTGCCGCAGCTGTGACAGACCTTGGCCATCGGGATCGTGGATGGTAGATGATCGGCCGCCGCGCCGGTCAGGCAAGCTCGTGCTTGAGCAGCGCCATCCGGGCCACCGTCAGCGCCGCGTTGCGGCCCTGGTCGCGCTTGCCTCCGCCGGCCCGGGCCAGCGCCTGCTCCATCGTGTCGCAGGTGATCACGCCGAAGGCGCAGGGGACTCCGGTCCGCAGCTGCACTTCCTGGATCCCCCGAGCCGCCTCCGCGCAGACGAAGTCGTAGTGGTCGGTCTCGCCGCGGATCACGACGCCGAGGCAGGCGACGCCCGCGAAGAGCGTGCTCTCTGCGTGCACCTTCGCCGCGAAGGGCAGCTCGTAGGCGCCAGGCACCGAGACCTGCCTCACCTTCCGCTCCGGCACGCCGGCGATCTCGAAGCCGTCGGCGGCGCCCGCCAGCAGACGGTCCGCCAGGTCCTCGTAGAAACGGCCGACGCAGACCGCGAAGCGCATCTGGGCGAGCAGTCGCCGCTCCTCCTCGGAGAAGCTCTCGAGGAACGCCCCGGCCTCAGCCACCGGCGCCCTTCGCGTCCCGCTCCTCCTCGTCGTGGATCATCTCCTCGTCGAAGGCGAGGCCCTGGTGATGGAGGGTGTGGCCGAGCTTGTCGCGCTTGGCGCGCAGGTAGTCCTCGTTGTGGGAGTTGGGGTCGGACTCGATCGGCACCTGCTCGGTGACCGAGAGGCCGTAGCCCTCCAGGCCGACGATCTTTTTCGGGTTGTTGGTGAGGATGCGGATGCTGGTCAGGCCGAGGTCGCTGAGGATCTGGGCGCCGATGCCGTAGTCGCGCAGGTCGGCGGGCAGGCCGAGCTTGAGGTTCGCCTCGACCGTGTCGGCGCCCTCCTCCTGGAGCTTGTAGGCCCGCAGCTTGTTGAGCAGGCCGATCCCGCGACCCTCCTGCGAGAGGTAGAGGAGGACGCCCTGCCCCTCCTGCTCGATCATCGACAGCGCCGAGGCGAGCTGCTCGCCGCAGTCGCAGCGCATGCTGTGGAAGACGTCGCCGGTGAGGCACTCGCTGTGGACGCGAACGAGCACGTCGTCGGCCCCGTCGACCTCTCCCTTGACCATCGCCACATGGTGTTTGTCGTCGACCAGCGAGCGGTAGCCGACCGCCGTGAAGTCGCCGAATGAGGTCGGCAGCGCGGTGGCGACGACGCGCTCGACCAGCTTCTCGGTGCGGCGCCGGTAGGCGATCAGGTCGGCGACCGTGACCATCTTCAGCCCGTGCTTCTCGCAGTACGGGATCAGGTCCGGGACCCGGGCCATTGTGCCGTCGTCGTTCATCACCTCGCAGATAACCCCGGAGGGGGTGAGGCCGGCGAGGCGGGCGAGGTCGACGCTCGCCTCGGTGTGGCCGGTGCGCTCGAGGACGCCCCCGTCCTTGGCCCGCAGCGGGAACATGTGGCCGGGGATGACGATGTCGCGGGGGCCCGACTCGGGGTCGATCGCGACCTGGATCGTGTGGGCCCGATCATGGGCCGAGATCCCGGTGCTGACCCCGCCGGCCGCCTCGATCGTCACCGTGAAGGCGGTCTGCAGGGGCGCCTCGTTCTTGGCCGCCATCAGCTTCAGGCCGAGCCGTTCGCAGCGCTCCGCCGTCAGCGCCAGGCAGATCAGGCCGCGTGCTTCCTTGGCCATGAAGTTGACCGCCTCCGAGGTGGCGAACTGGGCCGCCATCACCAGGTCGCCCTCGTTCTCGCGGTCCTCGCCGTCGCAGACGACGACCATCCGCCCACGCCGGATCTCCTCGATCGCCTCCTCGATCGTCGAGAACGGGCTCTCCCCCGCCCCGGCTCCGGTCTGCTCTTTGCCCTGCGCCTCTGTCATCTGGCTCACGCCTGCTCCTTTCCGTCGCCACGATAGGCGACCAACCTCTCCACGTACTTGGCGACGACGTCGCACTCGACGTTGAGCCGGGTGCCCTCCGAAGCCTCTCCGAGGGTCGTGCGCTCCAATGTCTCCGGGATCAGCGACACCTCGAGCCAGCTCTCGCCCAGCGCCGCCACCGTGAGGCTGACACCGCCGAGGCCGACCGAGCCCCGCTCCACCGCGTAGCGCAGCAGGTCCGGGCCGAGCGCGACCCGCAGGCGACGGGCGAAGCCGTCGTCGACGATCGAGACGACGTCGCCGACGCCGTCGACGTGCCCCTGGAGGATGTGGCCGCCGAGCCGGTCGCTCGGCCGCACGGCGAGCTCGAGGTTGACGCGGGTGCCGGGCTCGAGGGCGCCGAGCGAGGTGAGCCCCAGGGTCTGGTTCATCGCCTCCGCCGCGAAGCCATCGGCACCGGCGCCGGTCGCGGTCAGGCAGACGCCGTCGACGGCGACCGAGTCGCCTGCGGCGATCTCCGGACCGAGGCCCGTGGCGAAGCGCAGGGTGGCGCCGTCACCGCCCGCCTCCACCGCCTCGATCGTCCCGACGTCCCCGACCAGTCCGGTGAACATCCTCACCACTCCCTGAAGCGGGCCGTTATCAGCGTGTCCTCACCGACCGTCTCGACGGTCGAGACCAAGGCACTCTTGCGCGCGGGTCCTGCCGACGACGAAGGGGGGGCGCTGCGGGTCGAGCTGTCCTCGACCCCCCCTTCGCCGTCGCCACCCGCGCGAGGAGCGCCCACGCCGCCACCGAGAAGAACCGGGGCGACGAAGACGCGTGCCTCGTCCACAGCCTCCGCCTGCTCGAACGCGGCGGCGAGAGTCTGGCCGCCCTCGAGGAAGAGGGAGGTGATGCCGCGCCGGCCGAGCTCGCCGAGGGCGGGCGCGACGCCGTCGGCGACGACGACCTCGGCGCCTGCCTCCCGCAGGGCGCCCGCCCTGGCCTCCGGGCCGACGACGACGAGCACCGGGGCGAGATCGAGCGTGCCGAGCAGCTGCGAGTCGAGCGGCAGGCGGGCGCGGCGGTCGAAGACGACGCGGGCCGGCTGCCGCGCGTCGGGGATGTCGCGCGCGGTGAGCAGCGGGTCGTCGGCGAGGACCGTGCCGATGCCGACCGCGATCGCGTCGGATTCCGACCGCCAGCGGTGGACGAGCCCGCGGCTCGCCTCACCCGAGATCCATGGCGAGTCGCCGGGCGCGGTCGTCGTGCGACCGTCCAGCGACATCGCCTGCTTGAGGACCACCAGCGGAACGCCGGTACGTGCGTGCTTGCGGAACGGCTGGTTGAGCAGGCGCGCGGCCGTGGCCACCTCGCCGGCGGCGAAGGTGACCTCGACGCCGGCGTCGCGAAGGATGCCCGGGCCGCGGCCGGCGGCCTTCTCGGAGGGATCGTCGGAGGCGATCGCGACGCGCGCGATGCCGGCTTCGAGGATCGCCTCGACGCAGGGCGGCTGCCGCCCCTGGTGGGCGCAGGGCTCGAGCGTCACGTACATCGTCGACCCGGTCGGGTCGGCGCCGCGGCGCGAGCAGTCCTCGAGCGCGGCCCGCTCCGCGTGCAGGCCGCCGAGCTCGGCGTGGAGGCCCTCGCCGATCACGGCGCCGCCCCCGTCGACGATCACCGCACCGACCAGGGGGTTGGGGCTGACTCTGCCCCGCCCGCCCTCGGCCAGCTCCAGCGCCTGCCTCAAATGGGCCTGATCCGTGGGTGTCAGCTGGACGTCCATCGCGTTGACTGACTCGTCAATCAACCCAATCCTACTCCCCTTGGCCCACCCCCGGGAACCAGCGCGAACGCACTTCTGCCCGCATACCGGCAAGAACCGCGTCCCGGCATTGGCAGGGCGGGGTTGTGACAGGGCGCCATGGAGCAAGGCAGGCGCGCCGAGCGCGCGGATACCCTGAGCGGCCAGTGAAGCTGATCGTCCAGATCCCCTGCCTCGACGAGGAGGCGACCCTGTCGGCGACGATCGCCGACATCCCGCGCCGGATCGACGGGATCGACGAGATCGAGCTGCTGGTCATCGACGACGGCTCGACCGACCGCACGGTCGAGGTCGCCCGCGGCCTCGGCGTCGAGCACATCGTCCGGCTGACCAACAACAAGGGGCTCGCCGCCGGCTTCCAGGCCGGCCTCGACGCCTGCCTGAAGCTGGGCGCCGACATCGTCGTCAACACCGACGCCGACAACCAGTACAGCGGCGCCGACATCGCCAAGCTGGTGGCGCCGATCCTCGCCGGCGAGGCCGACATCGTCGTCGGCGACCGCCGGGTCGGTGAGGTCGCGCACTTCTCGGCCCCCAAGAAAGCCCTGCAGCGGCTGGGCAGCTGGGTCGTGCGCCGTCTCTCGGGGACGGAGATCGCCGATACGACCTCGGGCTTTCGCGCCTACAACCGCGAGGCGGCCCTCGGCCTGCTCGTGGTCGACGACTTCACCTACACCCTGGAGAGCCTGATCCAGGCCGGCAAGATGCTCGTCGCCGTAGGCCAGGTGCCGGTCGCGACCAACCCGCAGACGCGCGAGTCGCGCCTCTTCGCCTCGACCGGCTCCTACGTGCGACGCAACGCCCTCTCGATCCTGCGCATCTACACGCGCTACGAGCCGCTGCGCGTCTTCGCCGGCGCCGGTCTGGTGGTCGCCCTGCTGGCGCTGGCGGCCTGGATGCCCTTCCTCCTCGACTGGATCGTCAACGGCGACAGCGGCGGCCACATCCAGTCGCTGATCCTCGGCGCGGTCCTCTTCATCGCCGCGATCCAGCTCGTCGCCCTGGGCGTGATCGGCGACATCCTCGCCGGCCAGCGGGTGATGACGCAGAGGGTCTTCGAGCGGGTCAGGCGGGTCGAGCTGGCGCTCGGCGTCGACCCCTCGCACTACGAGCGCGGCGAGCGATGAGAGAGCCAAAACCCGGCGGCTCCGCGACGGCCGACTACGGAAAGACCGCGAGCTTCCTCGCGATCGGCGTCGGCCTCACCGGCGTCATCACCTACGTCTACTTCTTCATCGCCTCGCACGTCCTCTCGAAGCCGGACTACGGCCAGATCACGGTGCTCTGGTCGGCCGTCTTCATCACGATCTCGACCCTCTACCGGCCGATCGAACAGCTCCTCTCCCGCCACATCTCCGAACACCGCGTCAAGGGCGAGCCGGTCGGCCCGACGATGCGGGTCGCCTCGACCATCCAGCTCGGCCTCGGGCTCGGCTTCGCAACCCTCGCCCTCGCCCTGCGCTCGCCGATCCAGGACAACCTGCTCGAGGGAAACGAAGCCCTCTACTGGGTCTTCTTCTCGGCCGTGCTCTTCTACGCGGCCAGCTACTTCGCCCGCGGCTTCCTCGCCGGCGAGCACCGCTTCGGCCTGTTCACGGCGCTGATCCTCTCCGAGTCGGTCTTCCGAACTTCCTTCGCCGTCCTCGTCGCCGTCGGCCTGCTCAGCGGCCAGTCGTGGGTCGCGGTCGGCATCGTCGCCGCCCCCTCCCTCTCCCTCCTCGTCGTTCCCGCCGCCTTCGCCCGCCGCGCCAAACGCAGCCAAGGCTCGGCCGCCACGCCCCAGGGTCAACCCGCCACGCCTCAGGCCTCGCCCGGCATCCCCGGACGCGAAGCGGAGGAGATGCCGGAGGAAAAGCCGGCCTCCGGCGAGGATCGCAATCTGACTCTCTCGGAGCCGGAGGCCGGCTTTTCCTTGAAAAGAGGCGGCGGCTTCGCCTTCGCCGTGCTGCTGATCATGTTCAGCGAACAGGCCTTCCTCAACGCCGGCCCTCTGATCGCCCGCGGCCTGCAGGGTGCGGCCGCGGCCGGCTTCATCTTCAACGTGCTGATGATCGCCCGCGCGCCCCTGCAGCTCTTCCAGGCGGTCTCGACGAGCATCCTCCCCCACCTCACCCGCCTGCACACGAGCAGCGAGCCCGACAGCGGCACCGAGTTCCACCGCACGGTCCGCATGGTGCTGCTCGCGATCGCCGCCTTCACCGGCCTTGCCGCCCTCGCGTTCCTGGCCGCCGGGCCGCAGATGATGCAGCTCGCGTTCAGCGCCAAGTTCGACTACGCCCGGGTCGAACTGCTGATGGTGACGCTCGGCATGGGCCTCTACCTCTCCTCGGTGACGATCAACCAGGCCTGCATCGCCCAGGGCCAGGTGCGGCGCGCCTCGCTGCGCTGGGTCCTCTGCGCGGGCGCCTTCATCGCCTGGAACTTCATCCCCCTGGTCGGTGACGAGAACCACCGGGTCGAGATCGGCTTCACCCTCGCCGCGGGTGTGCTGCTGACACTCCTCTACCTCGTCTACCGGCGTCCGCGGGAGCGCTCCGAGGACGTCCCGGCGCCGGACTCGCCCGAGGAGCTCGAGGCGCGCCTGGCCTCCATCGACGAGAACGTGTAGCTAGGTTCCGTCGATGGGTGGACACGACGCCGAGCTGATCCTGATCGCCGGCGCCCTGCTCGCCGCGGGGATCGGCGGCGCCCTGCTCGCCGACCGCATGCGGATCCCGGGCCTGCTGCTCTTCCTCGGGTTGGGGATGCTGGCCGGCTCCGAGAGCCTCGGCGGAAGCGGGTTCGACGACGCCGAGCTGGCGCGGACGCTGGGCACGATCGCCCTCGTCCTGATCCTCTTCGAGGGCGGGCTGACCGCGGGCTGGCGGGAGATCCGCCCGGTACTGGGCGCGGCCGCCTCGCTCGCCACGCTCGGGACCATCGTCACCGCCAGCGTCGCGGGGCTGGCGGCCCACTGGATATTCGGCATCAGCGTGCTCCAGGGAATGCTCGTCGGATCGGCGATCGCCGCCACCGACTCGGCCGCGATCTTCGCCGTCCTGCGACGCTCGACCCTGGAGAAACGGCTGGCGCGATCGCTCGAGGGCGAGTCCGGGATGAACGACCCGGTGGCGCTGCTGCTCGTGATCGGCTTCATCGAATGGATCCAGGAGCCCGGCTTCGGGCTCGCCGACATGGCCGGCCTGCTCGTGCTCAAACTGGCGGTCGGGGCCGCGGTCGGGTTGGCGCTGGGCAAGGTCGCCGTCGCCGCCCTGGACCGGGTGCGGCTGCCGACCGACGGGATCTACCCGGTGGCGACGATCGCGATCGCCGCCCTCGCCTACGGGCTCGCGGACGTCGCCCACGGCTCCGGCTTCCTCTCCACCTACCTGACCGCCCTCGCGATCGGCTCGGCCCCGATACCGGCGAGGCGCACGATCCTCGCCTTTCACGAGGGCGTCGGCTGGGTCGCCCAGATCAGCCTCTTCATCCTGCTCGGCCTGCTCGTCATCCCCAGCCAGCTCGGCGACGTCGCCCTCGAGAGCCTGGCCCTCTCGGCGGTCCTCATCTTCGTCGCCCGGCCACTCGCCGCGTTCGGGGCGACCGTTTTCGCGCCGCTCAACATGCGCGAGCGGGCGATGCTCGGCTGGGCGGGACTGCGTGGGGCGACGCCGATCTGGCTCGCCACCTTCCCGGTCGTGGCCGGGGTCGGCACCGGCGAGCTCCTCTTCTCGATCGTCTTCTTCGTCGTCGTCACCTCGACCCTGGTCCAGGGCGCCAGCTTCGAGCCGCTGGCGCGGCGGCTGGGACTGACCACCGACGAGCCGGCGCTGCCCCGGCGGCTGCTCGAGTCCGGCCGCATCCGCCGCCTCGGCGGCGAGGTCGTCTCCTACCGGCTGCAACCCGGCGCCGCGGCCGCCGGGCACATGGTGCGCGAACTCGGCCTGCCCCGCGAGGCACTGCTCAACGTCATCGTCCGTGGCGGTGAGGCGATCCCGCCGCGCGGCTCGACCGAGCTGCGCGAGGGAGACGAGCTGCACGTGCTGGTCCGCGGCGAGCTGCTCCAGGAGGTCGAGGAGCTGACCCGGCGCTGGCACGACGGGCCGATCGGGACCCCGCCACCGGAGCTGCTGCCGCCGCGCGGAGCGCCACAGGTCTTCTCGGTGCGCCCGGTCCACGACGACGGCGACGACCCCTCGAACCCGAAGCACGTCGGCGGCGTCCCCGTGGTCGCCCTGCTGCGCAGTCGTCACGACCGCCCCAGCTCCCTGGTCGCGCTGGCCGACGGCCGCTACTCGGTGGTCAGCGAAGGCGTCGTCGCGATCGGCGGCCGTCAGGCGCTGGCCCGTTGGTGCGAGCGGCGAGCGGCGCGCGAGGGCCTGGACGCGATCGAGCGGGCTTGGTGGCAGGAGGCCATCGGCGCCCTCATCGCGCGCGGCTGACCCGTCGCAGCCCCCGCCACCCCGAATCAGACGGCGCCGGCGGCGGCGGCGATCGCCGTGTAGGCGGCGGCGGGGTCGTCGGCGCCGAACACGGCCGAGCCGGCGACGAAGAGGGAGGCGCCGGCCTCGGCGACCGAGCCGGCGGTGTCCACGTCGATGCCGCCGTCGACCTCGATCCTGGCCTCGCCGACGAGCTCGCGCAGGCGCGCGACCTTGTCCGGCGAGCCGGCGATGAACGACTGCCCGCCCCAGCCCGGGTTGACGGTCATGCAGAGGACGATGTCGGCGAGCCCGCCCAGCTCGGCGAGCGCCGCGGCGGGGGTCCCGGGGTTGATCGCGACGCCCGCCAGGCAGCCGAGGTCGCGGATCGCGGCGAGCGTCCGGTTCGCGTGCGGCGTCGCCTCCTCGTGGAAGGTGATCGAGTCGGCGCCCGCCTCGGCGAAGGCCTCGATCTGGCGCTCGGGCTCGGCGATCATCAGGTGGACGTCGACCGCGCCGCCTGCCGCGTGGACACGCTCGGCGATCGACTCGCAGACGAGCGGCCCGATCGTGATCGGGGGGACGAAACGGCCGTCCATGACGTCGAAGTGGATCAGCCGCGCGCCGGCCTCCATCACAGCGTCGATCTGCTCGCCGAGCCGGGAGAAGTCGGCGGAGAGGATCGACGGCGCCACGCGCCGCTCCGCGGTCAGCTCCGCCATCCGGGCGCTCATCGCGGCGCCCCGCCCCTCTGGAGGAACGGCCTCATACGGGCCTCAACATCGAATCTCCGCAGTGCTGGCAGATCATGTCCTCGGTGCTGCTCATCCGTGCGATCGTCTGGTGCTCACCGCAGTTCGGGCACTGCGAGACGAGCTCGAAGCGGCGCAGACAGTACACGCAGCGGAAGCGTCCCGGCAGCTGCGTCGGCCGTAGCCAGGGCTCGCCGCAGCTCGGGCAGGGCGCCCGTTTCAGCAGACCGCCGCTGTCGCCCGCCTCGCTCAAGGGTCAGCCATCATCCCGATTCAGGCGGGCGATGAAGAAACCCGTCGTGCAGTCGCGGTCGGGCCGCAGCTGCAGGAAGCGCCGGTCGTGGGTCGAGGCGAGCTCCGGCGCGCGCCCGCCGAGGTCGTCGACGGAGAGCGCCGGCAGCTCGCCGGCGGCGCTCGCCGCGAGCAGGGCCGCCACCCGCTCCTCGTTCTCGTGGCGCGAGATCGTGCAGGTCGAGTAGACCAGGGTGCCGCCGGGGCGGAGCATCGCCGCCGCGCTGCGCAGGATCGCGTCCTGGAGCCTCGCCAGGCGCTCGATCTGGCGCGGCGTCTTGCGCCAGCGGGCGTCGGGGCGGGAGGCGAGCGCGCCGAGGTCCGAGCACGGTGCGTCGACCAGGACCCTGTCGAAGGCGGGCTCCGCCGGGCCGCCGAAGGCCGTCGCCATCTGCGCCGCGTCGGCCTCGATCACCGAGATGCCGCGCAGGCCGAGGCGGGTCGCCTGCGCGGCGACCTCGCCGGCCCGCGATCCGTCGAGCTCGACCGAGGCGAGCTCGCCCCGGTCCTGCATCCGCTCGGCGATCTGGCCGGTCTTGATCCCGGGCCCCGCGCAGAGGTCGAGGACGTGCTCGCCCGGGCGCGGCCCGAGGACCTCGACCACGGCGGCGGAGCCCCGGCTCTGCGGAGTCAGTTCGCCGGCCACGACTCTGGTCGGGACGAGCTCGCCGGTCCGACCCTCGATCACGATCGACTCGGGCAGCGCCAGCGGCCAGGGCGCCTGCGGGGCGCGCGCCTCGACCCCCGACTCCGCCAGCGTCGCGATCATCCGCTCGCGATCCGGCGGGGCTCCGGCCGGCGCGTCGATCCGCATCGCGACCTCCGCCGGTTTGTTGCAGGCGGCGAGCAGCGAGCGGGCGCCCTCGGCGCCGAGCTCCTCCCACCACATGCGCGCCAGCCATTCCGGCGCCGAGTGGGCGACGGCTGCCAGCTCCGGGGTCGAGTCGTCCCCCAGCAGCGAATCGGTCAGCCGCTCCCGCTCGCGGACCGCACGGCGCAGGACCGCGTTGACGAGGCCCGCCGCGTGCGCGGCCCGGGCCCGCTTGACCAACTCGACGGCCTGGTCGACGGCCGCGTGGTCGGGTGTCGCGTCGGCGAACAGCAGCTCGTAGAGCCCGAGCCGCAGGGCAGCGAGCACGGGTGGGTCGAGTAGCCGCGGCGCTCGCTCGGCGAGAATCCCGATCGCGGCGTCGGTGGTGCCTCGGCGCTGGACGGCCCCGTAGGCGAGGCGCTGCGCCTGGGACCGCTCGCGGCCGCCGATCCGCCGCACCCCGGCCCGCTCGCGGAAGGCCCGCTCGGTGTGGGCGTCCTCCTCGAAGGTCGCCCGGATCACCTCGTAGGCGAGCTGGCGGGCGGGGGCGATCACGGGCGGGCGCCGCTCAGACGCCGGGCAGCGGGTGGCCGCGCAGGTAGGCGCTCGCGGGCATCGGCCGGCCCCCGGCAGGCTGCACCGTCTCGAGCCGGAGAACCCCCTCGGCGCAGCCGAGCAGCAGCGCCTCGCCGCCGTCGCGCAGCTCTCCGAGAGCCAGCTCGCCGGCGCCGGGGCGGGCCCGCCGCACACCGAGCCGCTCGCCCCCGTCCGGCTCCAGGTAGGCGCCGATGTGGGGGGTCAGGGCGCGCACCGTTCGGGCCAGCTCGGGCGCCGGCCGCAAGGGGTCGAGGCGGCGCTCGGAGGCCTCGACCTTCTCCGCGTAGGTCGCCTCGCCGTCGTCCTGCTCGGAGAGCTCCAGCCGGCCCTCCGCCTGGCGGTCCAGCGCCCGCACGAGCATCTCGCCGCCGAGCCCGGCGAGTCGTTCGGAGAGCTGCCCGAAGTCCTCGTCCTCGCCGATCTCGACCTCCTCGCGCAGCGCCACCGGGCCCGAGTCGAGCCCCGCGGTCAGGCGCATGATGCTGACCCCGGTGCGCCGGTCGCCGGCCATGATCGCGCGCTCGATCGGCGCCGCCCCGCGCCAGCGGGGCAGCAGGGAGGGATGGACGTTGAGGATCGGCAGCTCCGAGAGCAGCGGCTCGCGGATCAGCTGCCCGAAGGCGCAGACGACCGCGGCCTCGGGCCGCACGGCGCGGATCCGCTCCAGCGCGGCCTCGTCGTTGACGCTCTCCACCTGGAGCAGCTCGATCCCGAGCTCGCGGGCGGCGAGGGCCGCCGGGGGAGGGAGCGTCCGCCGGCCGCGGCCCCTGGGCCGGTCGGGCGGGGTGACGACGAGCCGCGGGCGGTGCTCCGAGCCGGCCAGGCGCTCGAGCACGGTCGCCGCGAAGCCCGAGGTGCCGAGGTAGGCGGTCCTCACGCGTCGGCGTGCGGCTCGCGCGGCCCTTCCCCGGCCGCCTCCTCCTCATCCTCCACCGCGGGGCTGTAGCTGCCGCCCTCGCGCAGCGCCCGCAGGGCGCCCCTGCGCTGGTCGCGCGGGGCGCGATCGAGGATGAGCACGCCGTCGAGGTGGTCGATCTCGTGCTGGAGGACGCGGGCCTCGAGCCCGGCCGCCTCGATCCGCACCGGCTCCGCGTCGAGGTCGAGGGCGGAGATCGTCACGTGCAGCGGTCGCTCGACGTCCATCGAGACCCGGGGCAGGCTGAGGCACCCCTCCTCGGCGGTCACCAACTCACCCGAGCCCCACTCGATCTCAGGGTTGACGAGCGCCGTCGGCTGGCTGTCGTCGCTGGTCTGGAAGACGAGCAGGCGGCGCAGCACGCCGACCTGGGTCGCGGCCAGGCCGACCCCGAGCCCGTCGCGCATGATCCCGATCATGCGGTCGGCCTCGGCACGCAGGCCCTCGCCGAGGTCGGAGACCGGCGATGCCCTGCTCTTCAGCACCGGGTCGCCGAACTTGACGACCTTGGCCAGCGCGGCTTCGCGGAGCTCGATCCGTTCCCTCTCGAGCTCGGCGCGCTCGTCCTCGCCTGTGCCGACTGTGGGGTCCTCCGCCACGCTCCCGATTGTATGGATCGCGTCAGTGGCCGAAACCGCGCCCCGGACTCCGCTGCGCGGCTACTGCGGATCGACGTCGACCCCGACCGCGACGCCGCGCATCGCGGCGCGGTCCGACGAGAGGCCCTCGACGGCGGCGCGCACGGCGGCGACCGTCGCCTCGCGCCGCTCCGACTTGACCAGCAGGCGCCGCCGGTGGCGCCCGCGCACCCTGAACATCGGCGCCGGCCCGAGCAGGTCCGCCTCGTCGGGCAGCTCGCGGGCGAGGCCCCCGGCGAGCTTCTCCGTGGCCTCGTCGAGGCGGCGCTCCTCCTCGGCGCGGAGCACGACACGAACGAGGCTGGAGAACGGCGGGTAGCGCAGGGCCCGCCGCCGCTCGATCTCGCCGGCGAGGAAGCCGGCCGAGTCGTGGGCGGCGGCGTGGACGATGCTGGGCGCGCGCGGCGCCAGGGTCTGCACGATCACGTCGCCGCCGGCCTCGCCCCGACCCGAGCGCCCGGCGAGCTGGGCGACCATCGCGAAGGTGCGCTCACCGGCCCGGAAGTCGGGAAAGCGCAGGGTCGCGTCGGCGTCGAGGATCGCGCTCAGGGTGACCTCCGGGAAATCGTGGCCCTTGGCGACCATCTGGGTGCCGACGAGGACGGCGCTCTCGGCCTCGCCGAAGCGGGCCAGTATCTCGGCGTGGGCGCCCTTGCCGGCCGCCGTGTCCGAGTCGAGGCGCAGGACCGGCATCGGCCCCAGGCGCTCGGCGAGCAACGCCTCGATCTGCTCGGTGCCGGCCCCGGCCCGCGAGAGCGTCGTCGAGCCGCAGTCGCCGCACGCATCCGGCAGCGGCTCGGAGTGGGCGCAGTGGTGGCAGACGAGGCGCCCGCTGTGGCGGTGGACGATCAGCGACACGTCGCAGTTGGGACAGTCCCAGTGGCGCCCACAGGAGCGACAGGTGAGCCAGGGGGCGAAGCCGCGCCTGTTGACCATCACGATCGCCTTGCTGCCCGCCCCTCGGACCGCGCCGAGAGCGTCGAGGGTGGCGGGGTGCAGCGGCCCGGTGCGGGGGTCGACCCCACGCATGTCGAGCACCTCGACCGGCGGCATCCCGCGGCCGTCCACGCGGCGCGGCAGCTCGAGTCTCGGCAGCTCCAGCCAGGCCTCCGGGCGCGGGGTCGCCGTGCCGGCGACGAGGACCGCGCCGCACTCCCGGGCCCGATGGCGGGCGACGGCGCGGGCGTCGTAGCAGGGGTCCCCCTCCTGCTTGTAGGAGGGGTCGTGCTCCTCGTCGACGACGATCAGGCCGAGGTCGGCGAGCGGTGCGAAGACGGCCGAGCGGGGCCCGACGCAGACGCCCGCCTCGCCCGCGCGCAGGCGCCGCCACTCGTCGTAGCGCTCGCCCTCGGAGAGGGCCGAGTGGAGCACGGCGACCCGGTCGCCGAGCCGCGCCCGGAAGCGGGCCACGGCCTGCGGCGCGAGGCCGATCTCCGGCACCAGCACGATCGCCGTCCGGCCCCTGGCGAGCACGGCCTCGACCGCCGCCAGGTAGACCTCGGTCTTGCCCGAGCCGGTCACCCCGTGCAGGAGCCGCTCGCGCTCGGCGCCGGCGACGCCGTCGATCGCGGCGACGATCTCCGCGACCGCCCGCTCCTGCTCCGGCAGCAGCTTCGGGCGGCCGGAGGCGGCGCCGACCTCGGGGTGTGCCGGCACTCGCCTCAGGCGCGAGCTGCGCAAGGCGATCAGGCCGCGCTCGCCGAGCCGGCGCAGGACCTGGCGATCGGCGCCCACCGCGGCGACGATCTCCGACGCGGACATCTCCCCCGCTCCCCGCAACGCCTCGAGCGCGGCGCGCTGCCGGACGCCGAGCCGCTCCGAGCCGCGCAGGGCCTCCTCCCCCGCCGGCGCGATCTCGGCCCGCAGCTCGCGCCGCGAGCGGACCCGCTGGCCACCGGCTCCCGTTCCCGGCGGCAGGACCAACTCCAGGCCTCGCGCCGGGGTCGAGCAGTACTCGCGGGCGACCCAGAGCCCGAGCCTGACCAGCTCCGCCGAAGCGCCCGCCTCGAGTGCCTCGATCGGCTCTGCGAGGCGCTCCGCGGGCAGCTCCGAGCTCTCCGCGCGCTCGACGACGACGCCGAGCACGCGGCGGTGGCCGAACGGCACACGGACGATGCTGCCCACCTCGACGCCCTCCATCTCGGTCGGCAGCCGGTAGTCGAAAGGACCCCTCAGGGCACGGGCTGTGGTCAGCGGCTCAACCTTCGCGATCGACACCTGCTCACGGTATGGAGCGGCGCGGACGCCGCTGTATGCTGGCGCCGTGAGCGCCGAGCCGGCAAGCGTCCATCCCTGTCATTTCGCGCGGCGAGCGAAGCGCGACCGCTGACGATGCCGAGCCTCAACCTCAGCCCCGGGGAGCAGGTGATCTTCGAGGGCCACCCGTCGTGGCGGGCGATCCTCGGCTTCTACCTGAAAGGCATCCTCGTGGCGGCGATCCTCGGCGCGATCGCGAAGCTGTTCGGGGCCGGCAACGCGACGGTCTTCCTGATCGTCCTCGTCGTCGTCGGGCTCACCGTGCTGATCGGCTTCGTCAAGCGGGTCGCGACCACCTACACGATCACCAATCGCCGCCTCAACATCAAGCGGGGGATCGTCTCGCGAGAGATCCAGGAGACCCGCCTCGAGCGCGTCCAGAACGTCAATTACCGGCAATCCGTGTACCAGCGTTTGATGCAGATCGGCGACGTCGACTTCGACACCGCCGCCACCGACGACTACAACTTCATCTTCACCGGCGTCGCCGACCCGGCGGACGTCGTCCACAACGTCGACCAGGCGACCGGCGCCGCGGCGGCCGGGACCCACGGTCTCGGCGAGGCGCAGTCGCCGTCTGCGCCGGGCTAGCCGATGGCCCGGGACCTCTCCGTCGTCGTCTTCGGCGCGACCGGGATCACCGGTCGCGGGGTGGCCGCCTACCTGCAGGAGCGGGCGCAGGCCGACGGCTTCTCCTGGGCCGCCGCCGGGCGCGATCCGGAGAAGGTCGCCCGCGTCCTCGGCGAGCTCGACGTGAGCGCGCCCGAGATCGTCGCCGCCGACGTCGGCGACGCCGCCTCGCTGGACGCGATGGCCTCCCGCGCGCGGGTCGTGATCAATGCGGTCGGCCCCTACACGATCCATGGCGAGCCGGTGATCGAGGCCTGCATCGCCGGCGGCGCCCACTACATGGACCTGACCGGCGAGATCCCCTTCGTGCGGAGGATGATCGACCAGGCCGGCGAGCGCGCCGAGCGGGCCGGCGTCAAGGTCGTCAACGTCAGCGGCTTCGAGGCGCTCCCCCCCGACCTGCTCGTCCTGCTCGCCGCCGAGACCGCGCGCGAGCGCTGGAGCGAGGAGCTCGCGCTCGTCGACCTCGACGCGGAGCTGCCGATCCCGGAAGGCAAGATCAGGGCCGGCGACATCATCTCCGGGGGCACCCTGCAGAGCCTTGCCGAGATCCTCACCGTCGACAACTCCGAGGCGGCCGCCGACTCGGCGGCGCTGATCGTCGAGGAGGAGCAGGCGCAGCGGGTGCGGGCCGCGAGCCCGATCGCGATCTCGCCGCGCTTCAACGCCCAGGGGGACGTGGTCACGCCGATGTCGCCTTCACCGTTCATCAACCCGGCGGTGATCCACCGCACCGCGGCCCTGCTGGCGGCGGAGGAAGGGCGGGTCTTCAATCCGTTCCGCTACCGCGAGGGGGTGACGCTCCCCGGTGGCGCGGCGACCGTGCCCCTGCGCTATATGGCGGGGGCCGGGCTCAGTGGCCTGCAGGCCGCGACGCGCGGGCTGCTGCGGGCCCGACCCTCGGTTCGCCGGCAGGCCTCCGGAGTCCTGCGCAAGAGCCTGCCGAGCTCCGGCTTCGGCCCTGCCGGAGATCGCATGGAGGACTGGTCCTGGCGGATGGCGGCGAACGCGAAAACGACCGGCGGCCACCACGTGCGGGTCGATCTCGACGGAGACGGCCAGCCCGGCTACCTGGCGGCAGCAAAGATGCTCGGCGAGGCGGGGCTGATGCTCTCCGAGGAGGGCGTCACGCCCGAGCGCAGCGGCTTCCTCACCCCGGCGGCGGCACTCGGCGTCGGGCAACTCGACCGCTTCCGGCAGGCGGGCGCCCGCATCCAGGTCTCCTCCTGAGGGCTAGGCGGAGGCGGCGGCCGAGCCCGCGGCCTCGCGCAGCGCCTCGGCCCGGTCCGTCCTCTCCCAGGTGAAGTCGGCGTCGTCGCGGCCGAAGTGGCCGTAGGCGGACGTCTTCTGGAAGATCGGCCTGTGCAGGTCGAGGTAGCGGCGGAAGGCCCCGGGCCGCAGGTCGAACTCCGATTCGACCAGGCGCGAGATCTCCGCGTCGGGCAGCTTGCCGGTGCCGAAGGTCTCGACCATCAGGGAGATCGGGTGCGAGACGCCGATCGCGTAGGCGACCTGGACCTCGCAGCGCTCGGCGAGGCCGGCGGCGACGACGTTCTTGGCGACGTGGCGGGTCGCGTAGGCCGCCGAGCGGTCGACCTTGGACGGGTCCTTGCCCGAGAAGGCGCCGCCGCCGTGGCGGGCCATGCCGCCGTAGGTGTCGACGATGATCTTGCGGCCGGTGAGGCCGGCGTCTCCGACCGGGCCGCCGATCACGAACTTGCCGGTCGGGTTGACGAGGAAGCTCTCGCGCAGGGCGCCCTGCTCGTACATCCCCGGGCAGTGCGCCGCGAGGACCGGGAGCACGACCTGCTCCCAGAGGTCGGGCTTGATCGTCTGCTCGGAGTCGATGCCTTCGGCGTGCTGGGTGGAGATCAGCAGCCTTTCGACCCGCACCGGCCGGCCGTCGGCGTAGCGGACCGTGACCTGGGTCTTGCCATCCGGGCCGAGGTAGTCCAGGGACCCCTCCTTGCGCACCTCGGCGAGGCGCTCGGCGAGGCGGTGGGCGACGTGGATGGGCATCGGCATCAGCGCCTCGGTCTCGTCGGTCGCGTAGCCGAACATCATCCCCTGGTCGCCGGCGCCGGCCAGCAGCAGCTCGTCGTCCTCCCCCCCGACCCTGGTCTCGTACGCCTCGTCGACGCCCTGGGCGATGTCGGGCGACTGCTTGTCGAGCGAGACGAGCACGGAGATGTGGTCGCAGTTGTAGCCGTAGTCGCCGTGGTCGTAGCCGATCTCGCGGATCGTCTCGCGCACGATCTCGGGGACGTCGAGGTGGACGTCGGTGGAGATCTCGCCGGAGACGACCGCCATGCCGGTGTTGACCAGCGACTCGCAGGCGACGCGGCCCTCCGGGTCCTCGGCCATCACCGCGTCGAGGACGCCGTCGGAGATCGCGTCGCAGACCTTGTCGGGATGGCCCTCTGTTACGGACTCTGAAGTGAAGAGGTACTCGCCCTCGGCGAGCGGCTGTGTGTCTGGCATGACGGGAAGCCTAGTGGAGAAGGTTCAGCCCCGGCGACCGGAGTGTGGGACGAAGTCGATCACCAGCGGCACGCCCTCGAGGCCGTAGGTCTCACGCATGCGGTTCTCCAGGTAATAGGCCCAGTCGCGGACGATCAGGCGGCGGTCGTTGACCTGGATCGCGAAGCGCGGCGGCCGCTCCCCGACCTGGGCGGCGTAGTAGAGGCGCAGACGCCTGCCGCGGCGCGACGGCGGCGGGTTGGCGGCGACGACCTCGGCGACGAAGCGGTTCAGCTCGGGGGTCGGGATCCGCTCCGCGGCCCTGTCGGCGAGCGCCAGTGCCTTCGGCAGCAGGGAGACGACGTTGCGGCCCCGCGTCGCCGAGCAGGTGACGACCTCGGGGCGAAGGCGCAGCTTGCGGGCCACGCGGGCGCGGGCGTCGTCGATGTCGGTGCGCGTCACGTCCCACTTGTTGAGCGCGATCAGGGTCGCGCAGCCGGCCCGCATCGCCAGCTCGGCGACGCGCAGGTCCTCCGCCGTCACCCCGTCGCCGGCGTCGCAGACGACCAGCGCCACGTCGGCCCGCTCGACCGCGCGCTCGGAGCGCAGCTGCGCGTAGTAGTCGACGCTGCCGGCGACCTTGGACCTGCGCCTCAGACCGGCGGTGTCGACGAGGACGACGGCCCGTCCGTCGACCTCGAGCTCGGTGTCGACCGCGTCGCGGGTCGTGCCGGCGCGCTCGGAGACGATCACCCGGTCGGAGCCGAGGAATGCGTTGACGAGCGAGGACTTGCCGGCGTTCGGGCGCCCGATCACGGCGACCCGCGTCGGCTTCTCGGCGCCGGCCTCCGCCTCGGCGCGATCGCCGAGCAGCTCGACGATCCGGTCGAGCAGGTCGCCGCTGCCGAGACCGTGGGTCGCCGAGACCGCCAGCGGCTCGCCCAGCCCGAGGCCGTTGAGCTCGGCCGTCATGTGCTCGTCCTCGGGCCGGTCGACCTTGTTGGCGGCGACCAGCACGGGAACGTCGGCGCCACGCAGCGTCCTCGCCAGCTCGGCGTCGCCGGCGCGCAGGCCCGCGCGGGCGTCGGCGACGAGCATCACGACGTCGGCCTCCTCCACCCCCAGGCGCGCCTGGCGCTGGATGTCGCGGGCCAGCTCGTCCTCGTCGGCGAGGTCGATGCCGCCCGTGTCGAGCAGATCGAAGGCGACCCCGTTCCACTCGCAGCGCACGCGCTTGCGGTCGCGCGTGACGCCGGGCTGAGCGTGCGTGACGGCCTCGCGGCCGCCCGCCAGGCGGTTGACCAGAGTGCTCTTGCCGACGTTGGGAAAGCCGACCACCGCCACCGTGGGCACCCTGCTCACGCCACACCTCTCTCGCGCGCCAGGCCCACGACCCTGGCCACCACCTCGCTCTGGGAAAGCCCGGTGGTGTCGATCTCCACCGCGTCGGAGGCGGGGCGCAGGGCGCTGTGCTCACGGGTCTCGTCGCGGCGGTCGCGCTCGAGCTGCGCCTCGAGCACGGTCTCCTCGTCCTCGCCGGTCTCGGCGGCGCGGCGGCGCGCCCGCTCCTGCGCCGACGCGGTGAGGAAGACCTTGAGCGGCGCGTCGGGGCTGACAACCGTGCCGATGTCGCGTCCCTCGGCCACATAGTCGCCGGCGGCGATCATCTGCCGCTGGCGTGCGACCATCGCCTCGCGGACCCGGCCGTGGACGGAGACTCGCGAAGACGCCTCGCTGACCGCCGCCTCGCGGATCGCCCCGCCGACCTCACGGCCGTCGAGCTCGACCCGGCCGCCGTCGAGCTCGATCCGCAGCCGGAGCGCCAGCTCGCCCATCGCCTCGGGGTCGTCGAGGTCGCCCCCGCTCCCGATCGCGGCCAGGGCCACGCACCGGTACATGGCGCCGGAGTCGAGGTAGGTGAGGCCCAGCTCGGCGGCGACGCCACGGGCGACGGAGGACTTTCCGGCCCCGGCCGGGCCGTCGATCGCGATCACCATGGACGCACAGTCTCGCGGTTTCCTCCCTGCGCGAAGGACCCGATATGCACGCCTGGTCGGAAGCCGCTCGCCGAGCGGCGAATCAACCGCGGCGCAGACCCGGCGTGGCCGGCGCCGCGCCGGATTGGCGATCGGGATGGTCGCGCTCGTTGAAGCGGCGCAGCCCCTCGCGGATCTCGGGCCCGGCGAGCAGGCGGTTGAAGCACTCGGCCTCGATCGCCAGGCCCTCTTCCAGCGGCCGTCCCCAGCCTCGCTCGGCCGCCTCGAGGTCGGTCCGGATCGCGGGCTGGGGCAGGGCGGCGATCGTCTCCGCCAGCTCGAGAGCGCGCTGCAGGCAGGTGCCGCTCGGCACCACCTCGTTGACGAGGCCGATCTCCAGCGCCTCGGCCGAGTCGATCACGCGGCCCGTGACGATCAGCTCCATCGCCCGGCGCCAGCCGACGATCCGCGGCAGGCGCTGGGTGCCGCCGTCGGCGAGGCCGATGTTCCAGCGCCTGCAGGTGACGCCGAAGCTGGCGTGCTCGTCGGCGACCGCCATGTGGCACCAGCAGGCCCACTCGAGCCCGCCGGCATAGGCGACGCCGTTGACCGCGGCGATCGTCGGCTTGTGGATGTCGGTCCAGCGCGAGGGGCCGAGGATGCCGTCGGCCTCGCCGCGGTTGTGGGCCTCGACCTCCTCGGCGCTCGTCGGCGTCACGGGCTCGCCGTCCTGGAGCGACTTGAGGTCGCCGCCCGCGCAGAATGCGCGGTCGCCGGCGCCGGTGAGGATGCCGACCAGGGCGTCCTCGTCGTCGCGGAAGCGGCCCCAGGCGTCGACCAGCTCACGGTGGGTGCGGGCGCCGATCGCGTTCATCCGCTCCGGGCGCCGGATCGTGATCACCGCCGTGGGCCCGCGGCGCTCGTAGTCGATCTGCTCATAGTCCATCGAGGAAGCCCTCCAGTCGTCGGTTGTACGGGTCGCCGGTCTCGGGGATGTTGTGGCCCCTGCCCTCTATCACCGCCCGCTCGCCGCCGAGGCGGCTCGCGATCGTGTCGCAGACCGCCTCGAACACCGGTGAGTGGCCGCCGGAGATCACGAGAGCCGGGAAGCCGGCGGCGGCGAGCGCGTCGAGCGGGATGTCCGCCTCCCACGGCGGGCGCTCGGCCATCGCCAGCTCGGCGCCGCGCATCAGCTCCTCGGGGAGCTCCTCCGGTGTATCGCGGCTCGATCCCGTGCCAGTGCGGAACAGGCGCAGGAAGTCGGCCGGGGCGATCGAGCCCCGCGCCGCGTAGAGCCTCTCGCCGTCGGCGATCAGGCGCTCGCCCTCGAGGGTCCCCGCCAGCCGCAGCGCCCCGGGCTCGGAGACGGTCAGCGAGAGGACCGCGTGCGGCCGCCGCGCGGCGGCCAGCAGGGCGATCACGGCGCCATATGAGTGACCGACCAGGTGGGCCCCGTCGCCGAGCAGGTCGGCGAAGAGGGGCGCCTCGGCCTCGAAGTCCCCCCGCTCGAGCGCCGGGCTGGCGCCGAAGCCGGGCCTGTTGGCGATCAGCAGGCGCCAGCGCTCCGCGAGCGGCAGCTGGCGGCGCCAGGTGAGCTCGGCGCCGGCGATGCTGCCGTGGACGAGGACGATCGGCGGGCCTTCGCCGACCGTGGTCACGTCGAGGCCGGGTTTCGTGGTCACGTCGAGGCCGGGTTTCACCACACCAGGGTGTGGTCGATGTCCGATGCGGCGACCCGGCCGGGGCTCATCGAGTCACCGACCGCAGGTCGGCCTCGAAGCGCGGATAGCTGACGGCCGCCGACTCCATGCCGCCGACCTCGACCCCCTCGCTCGAGGCGAGGCCGGCGATCGCGCCCAGCATCGCGATCCGGTGGTCGCCCTCGGAGTCGACCCGGCCGCCGCGCAGGGCGCCGCCGCCCTCGATCGCCATGCCGTCCTCGACGGCCTCGACGGCGCCCCCGAGCCCCCGCAGCGCCGCGGAGACGGTCGCGATCCGGTCGGACTCCTTGCGGCGCAGCTCGACGGCGTCGGCGATCGTCGTCGTGCCCTCGGCGAAGCAGGCGGCGAGGGCGACCAGGGGCAGCTCGTCGATCGCCAGCGGCACCTCGGCACCGCCGACGTCCGTCGCCCGCAGGCTCGAGTGGCGGGCGCGGACGGTCCCGGCCGGCTCGCCGTCGCGGTCGCCCTCCACGCTCGCCTCGATCTCCGCGCCCATCCGCTCGAGGATCGAGAGCAGGCCGGTGCGGGTCGGGTTGAGGCCGACCCCGGTCAGGGTAAGGTCGCTGCCCGGCACCAGCAGAGCCCCGACCAGGAGGAATGCGGCCGAGGAGAAGTCGGCGGGGACCGAGATCCGGCCGGGGCCCAGGGCCTCGGCGGCCCGGATCGTGACCACGTCCCCGTCGCGCCGCACGTCGGCCCCGGCCGCTCCCAGCATGCGCTCGCTGTGGTCGCGGCTGGGCAGCGGCTCGACCACGCGGGTCTCGCCGGCGGCGAGCAGCCCGGCGAAGAGCAGGCAGGACTTCACCTGGGCGCTGGCGATCGGCAGCTCGTACTCGATCCCGGTCAGCGGCGTCGCCTCGACGCGCAGTGGCGGCAGGCGCTCGTCGCGGCAGGAGATCCTCGCTCCCATCTGCCGCAGGGGCGCGACGACTCGATCCACCGGCCGTCGCCTTATCGAGTCGTCGCCGTCCAGCCCCCAGCGACCTTCGGGCTGCCCGGCGAGCCAGCCCGGCAGCAGGCGCAGCAGCGTGCCCGCGTTGCCGACGTCGATCTCCGCCTCCGCGGCGCCACGCAGGCCGACCCCGGCGATCCGCATCTCGGCGGCGACCCCATCGGCGCCGTCGACCCGGGCGCCGAGCGCCTCGGCCGCGGCCAGGGTCGAGCGCGTGTCGGCGGAGTCGAGGTAGCCCTCGACGACGGTCTCGCCCTCGGCCATCGCGGCGATCAGAGCCGCGCGGTGGGAGATCGACTTGTCCGCCGGCGGGCGCAGGGACCCCCGCAGGGGCCCGGCCGGGTCGAAGCGGGTGCCCGCGGCGGCCGGCCGCACGGCGCTCACCCGTCGCCCAGGTCCGTCACGGAGTGGCCGAGCCCCTCGATCAGGCCGACCGCGCGCCGCGCCTGCTCGGCGCCCGAGACCCAGACCGAGACCGCCCCGGAGCTCATGTCGGGCGCCGGGTAGAGCGCCATGTCCTCGATGTTGACCCCCGCCTCGCCCAGCGCCAGGGCGAGCTCGGCGACGGTGCCCGGGCGGTTGGTGACGACCACGCGCAGCTCGCGCAGCGGGCCCTCGCCACGGCCGGGCTCGAGCAGGCCGCGGCGCTCCTCGGCGGCGGCGGCGTGCCAGGCGGCGACCGCCTCGCGATCGCCCGAGCGGATCAGTTCGGCGGCCTCGCGCAGGCGCCCCCCGAGGGCGTCGATCGCCTCCGCGACCGCCTCCCTGTTGCTGGCGAAGATGTCGCCCCAGATCGCCGGGTTCGAGCCCGCGACACGGGTCGTGTCGCGGAAGCTGGGGCCGACCTCGACCGGGATCCGCCCGTCGTCGCCGCCGAGGCCGGCCTGGGCCTCGCCCACAAGGGCGTTGGCGACGACGTGCGGGAGGTGGCTGACGGTAGCCATCATCCGGTCGTGCGCCCCGGCGTCGATCGCCTGCGGACGGGCGCCCAGCCCGGCGATCGTCCGCTGCAGGCGGTCGTAGAGCACGCCGCTGGAGCCGGCGGCGGGTGTCAGGTACCAGCGGGCACCCTCGAAGAGGTCGTCGCGGGCGTTGCCGACCCCGGCGGTCTCAACGCCGGCGAGCGGGTGGCCGCCGATGAATCGCTGGTCGCCGGCGAGCGCCTCGACGATCTCGCGCTTGGTGGAGCCGACGTCGGTGACGATGACGTCCTCGCCGCAGGCGGCGAGCGCCTCGCGGGCAAGCTCGACCAGGCCCGAGACCGGCGCCGCGCAGACGACCAGCTCGGCGCCCTCGCAGGCCTCCGCGACGGACGCCACGGCGCGGTTGACCGCGCCGACCCGGACCGCCCTGGCGATCGTCTCGGTGTCGGGGTCGTAGCCGACGACGACCGCGTCGGCGATCCGCGCCCTCGCCGCACGACCGATCGAGCCGCCGATCAGGCCCACGCCGAGGACCGCGACCCTCATCGCTCGCGCCGCGCCCTGACCGCCTCGGCGAGCCCGTCGAGCACCGAGACCGTGTCGTCCCAGGCCATGCAGGCGTCGGTGATCGACTTGCCGTAGACGAGGGCTCCCTCGCCGTCGTGGCTCTGGTTGCCCTCGACCAGGAAGGACTCGAGCATCACGCCGACGATCGCGCCGTTGCCGGCGGCGATCTGCTCGCCGATCTCGGCCGCCACGCGCTGCTGGCGGGCCGGGTCCTTGCCGCTGTTGTCGTGGGAGGCGTCGACCACGACACGCTCGGCCAGGCCTTCGGCGCGCAGCTTGGCGAGCGCGTCCTCGACCCCGGCCTCGTCATGGTTGGGGGCGCCCTTGCCACCGCGCAGGATCACGTGACCGTCGGGGTTGCCGGTGGTGTGGTGGATCGCCGGGATGCCGCTGTCGTCGATGCCCGCGAAGGCGTGCTTGGCGGCGGCGGCGCGCACCGCGTCGACCGCGACCTGGACGTCGCCGTCGGTGCGGTTCTTGAAGCCGATCGGCATCGAGAGCCCCGAGCCGAGCTGGCGGTGGATCTGGCTCTCGGTGGTGCGGGCGCCGATCGCGCCCCAGGCGACCGCGTCGGAGATGTACTGCGGGGTGATCGGGTCGAGGAACTCGCAGCCGATCGGCAGGCCGAGGTCGAGGATCTGCAACAGCAGCGCCCGCGCCACCCGCAGGCCGGCGTTGACGTCGCCCGAGCCGTCCAGGTGGGGGTCGTTGATCAGCCCCTTCCAGCCGATCGAGGTTCGCGGCTTCTCGAAGTAGACGCGCATCACGACCAGCAGGTCCTCCGCGTGTCGCTCGGCGGCGGCCGCGAGGCGCCCCGCGTAGTCGAGGGCGGCCTCGACGTCGTGGACGCTGCACGGGCCGACCACGACCATCAGCCGGTCGTCGGCGCCGCCCAGCACGTCGACCACTTCGGCGCGCCCGCGGACCACCGCCTGCTCGCGCTCATCGCCGAGGGGCAGCTCCTCGAGCAGCGCAGCCGGCGACGCCAGCTCGACGATCCTGTCGATGCGCTGGTCGCGTACCCGGTCCCTCGCTCCCTGCTCGGTCCCGATCATCATCTTGTCCTCACCATCCTCCAAGGCCTCAAAATCCTACTTTCCGGGGTGCGCATCGGCCGCGCGCGCACGCGGGGACACGCAACGAGTGGGTTCGGCGCCCGGCCGGAGCGCTTATGTTCGTGCGGCGCCCATGGGCGCCAGGCCGGACGCCTAGCTAAATCGCCAGTAATACGCGAAGCGGGCGGAGTCGAGCGCGGCGCAGTCGGCTGCGCGGAGGGAGCTGCTCGCGGTGTCGCCCGTTCGCTTCACTCCTGACTTTGTAGCAGTTGCGCGCCGAATAGTCGAAGAATCGCCCAGGCCGAGGCGCGCGTCTCAGGCGAGGATCTCGCCGAGCGCGGCGATGAAGCGATCGTTCTCGGAGGCGCTGCCGTAGGTGACGCGCAGGTGCCCGGGCGCGCCGAGCGGGGTCCCTGGGCGCACCGCGATCGAGCGCTCGGCGAGGCCGGCGACCACCTCCGCCTCGTCGGCGTCGCCGAGGTCGATCCAGGAGAAGTTGGCCTGGCTCTCCGAGTGGGCGGCGCCGAGCTCGTCGAGCGCCGCCTCGACCCGGACGCGCTCGATCAGGGTGCTCTCGACCCGGCGGGCGACGTCGTCGGAGTGCAGGACGGCCTCGGCGCCGGCCGCCTGGGCGAGCGCGTTGACGCTGAACGGCTGGCGCACGGCATCGACGGCGGCGCGGAACATCGCCGAGCCGATCGAGTAGCCGACCCGCACGCCCGCGAGCCCGTAGCACTTGCTGAAGGTGCGCAGGACGACCAGGTTCGGGAACTCGGCGAGCAGGTCGACCGTCGCGTCGGGGTCGTCGTGGGCCTGGAACTCGACGTAGGCCTCGTCGAGGACGATCGTCACGTGCCGGGGGACGCGCTCGCAGAAGGCGGCGACCTCGGCGGCGGGGATGTGGGTCGCGGTCGGGTTGTTGGGGTTGCAGACGATCAGCAGCTGGGTGGCGGCGGTTACCTCGGCCGCCATCGCCTCGAGGTCGTGGACACCGCCCTCGGCCAGCGGCACGCGGATCTCGCGGGCGCCGGTCAGCGCCGCCAGGTACGGGTACATCGAGAAGGAGGGCCAGGCGTAGAGGATCTCCGAGCCGGGCTCGCAGAGCGCCTCGGCGGCGGCGAGCAGGATCTCGCAGGAGCCGTTGCCGACGGCGATCCTGCCGGGCTCCTCCTCGTATCGGTCGGCGATCCTGCGGCGCAGCAGGGTCGCGTCCGGGTCCGGGTAGCGGTTCATCGCCCCGGCGGCGGCGGCGATCGCCTCGACGACCTTCGGATGGGGTGGGAAGGGCGACTCGTTCGAGGCGAGCTGGGCGATCTCGCCCCGCGCGATCGCCTCCGGAGCCTGTCCGGTCGGCACCCCGGCCTGGTAGCCGGGCATGCGGGCGAGCTTCTCGGCGAAGGTGACGGTCATGCGCTCATTGTGGCCCACGCACCCGCTACTGGGCGGCGTGGAGGTCGGAGCGCAGCGCCTGCGTCGCGCCCAGGTACACGTGCGCGGGCGCGCCGTCCGGCGCGGCGTAGAAGTGCACCATCACCCGGATCACCCGCTCCATCGAGCCGGGCACGGGTATCTCGCGGCAGCAGAGCAGCGGCACCGAGTCGAGGCCGATGTTGCGGGCGGCGACGGCCGGGAACTCGGCGTCGAGGTCCTCGGTCGTCGTGAAGACGCAGCTGACGAGCGCGTCGGGCGCCAGGTCGTTGCGTGCCAGCAGCTCGCGCATCAGGTCCGAGGTCGCGGTGAGGATCGCCTCGGCCTCGTTGGCCTCCGCCTGCACCGCGCCCCGCACCGCGAAGAGTCGCTGGTCCGCCATCGGGGCATCTTCCCAAAGCCGGAGACGCCGCGGGTAGGGTGGCCCGCATGGCGATCCACACGCACGAGCTGCACGTCTCGACGCGGGGCGACGCCGACGTCGTCGACATCACCGCCGAGCTGCAGCGGGTCGTCGGCGAGGCGGGGATCGAGGCGGGCCAGGCGCTCGCCTTCGTCCGTGGCTCGACCGCGGCCGTCGCGACGATGGAGTTCGAGCCCGGCGGCGTCGCCGACCTGCGGGCGATGCTCGAGCGGCTGATCCCGGGCGAGGGCGACTACGAGCACAACCGGCTCAACCATGACACCAACTCGCACGCGCACCAGCGGGCGACGGTGGTCGGCCCCTCGGAGGCGGTGCCGGTCCTCGGCGGCAGGCTCGCGGTCGGCACCTGGCAGCAGGTCGTCCTGATCGACTTCGACGACCGGCCGCGGGAGCGGACCGTGGTCGTCCAGGTCCTCGGCTAGGGGCCCGGCGCCCCGTTCCCCTGCCCGGGCGAGGACGACGCCCCCGGTGCGCCGTGGAGCAGCTCGACCTCGTCCTCGGAGAGGCGGCGGGCCTCGCCCTCGCCGAGCTCGCCGAGCTCGATCGGGCCGAAGCGGACGCGCCGCAGCGCGGCGACCCGGTTGCCGACGGCCTCGGCCATGCGCCGCACCTGGCGGTTGCGGCCCTCGCGCAGGACGATCTCGATCTCGCGCTCGCCCAGCCTGCTGACCACGGCGGGGGCGGTCGGCCCGTCCTCGAGCTCGACGCCCTCGGCCAGGGCGCGCAGGTCGGCGTCGCTCGCCGCGCCTCGCAGCTCGACCCTGTAGGCCTTGGCGACTTCGTAGCGCGGGTGGGTCAGGCGGTTGGCGAGCTCGCCGTCGTTGGTGAGCAGCAGCAGCCCGGTCGAGTCGGCGTCGAGCCGGCCCACCGGGTAGAGGCGTGCCGCGCTGTCGACGAGCGAGACGACCGCCGGCCGCGCGCCGGGCTCCTTCGCGGTCGAGACGACCCCCGCCGGCTTGTTGACCGCCCAGACCTCGCGAGCCTCGGGGCCGACCGGGCTGCCGTCCACCCGCACGTCGTCGCCCTGGCCGACGTCGCGCGCCGGGTCGGTGACGACCTCGCCGCCGACGGTCACCCGCCCGGCTCGACGATCCGCTTCTCAGCCGGCCTTCTAGAGGCCACGCCTCCATGGGCGAGGAACTTGGCCAGTCTCACGAGCACGGGCATCGGAGGGGAGTCCCGACGGAGCCTCCCCGCTGTTGCTCCGAGCGGGACCTCCCCGATCCCCAGCCTCATGGCTCTGCTCTCTGTTCCCCCGCCTTGAGCAGGCGCTCGCGCAGCTCGCGGGCGTCCTCCGGGGTCGGGTCGAAGCGAGACGGATCGGGCAGCTGGTCGAGTCCCGCGAGCCCGAAGAGGCGCTCGAAGAGCTCCGTGGTCTTGAAGATCGCGGCGCCGAAGCGGGAGCGCCCGGACTCCTCGATCAGGCCGCGCTCGGCGAGCGTCTGCACGGCGGACTCCGAGGAGACGCCGCGGATCCGCGCGACCTCGGGGCGGGAGACCGGCTGCAGGTAGGCGACGATCGCCAGCGTCTCGGCCTGCGCCTGGGTGAGCGGCGGCGTGCGCGGCTTCGCCAGCAGCCGCCGTGCGGCCTCCTCGCTGGCCGGGTCGCTGGCCAGCGCAAAGCCGCCGGCGACCTCGCGCAGCACGATGCCGCGCCGGCCCTCGGCAAGGTCCTCGCGGAGCAGCTCGATCGCCTCCTCGACCTGGCCCTCGGTCGCCTCCGTCGCCTCGGCGAGGTCGGCGACGCCGACCGGCTGCGCGGAGAGGAAGAGCAGCGCCTCGATCGTGCGCGCCAGGTCGTTCATCTCCGATTCCCCCGCCGCGCGGTCACCGGGCGCTCCCGATGATCTCGATCGGGCCGAGCGGCTTGCTCTGCTTCCAGGTCGCCTCGCCGCGCCGGTAGAGCTCGAGCAGGGCGAAGAGGGTGACCGCCTGGGTCAGCCGGTCCTCGCCGCCGAACTGCTCGTCGAAGTCGAGGCTCGACCTGCCCGAAAGCGCCGCGCGCAGCGCGTCGAGGCGCTTCTCGAGCGAGACCGTCGGTCGGATGTGGCCGACGTCGACCTCCGGCGGCGGGGTGAGGAGGTCGCCCAGCGCGGCGCCGAGCTGCTCGGGGTCGTAGACCGCGGCAGCGGCGTCGACCGCGACCCGGCGCAGGTCCGCGGGCAGCGGCGCCGAGCGATAGAGGTAGCCGCGCTGGGCCTCGAAGGACTCGACCAGCGCCGCTGCCGCGGCGCTGTAGCGGCGGTACTCGAGCAGCCGCGCGAGCAGCTCCTCGATCGCCTCCTCCTGCCCCGCCTCCTCGAGCCCGGCGTCGGCGCCCGGCAGCAGCAGCCGCGACTTCAGCTCCAGGAGCGCGGCGATCAGGACCAGGAACTCGGTCGCGACCTCCAGCTCCAGCTCCCCCTCGCGCTCGAGGTGCTCGACGTAGGCGACGACGACCTCGCCCAGCTCGACCTCGAGCAGGTCGACCTCTTCGCGCAGGACGACGGCGAGCAGCAGGTCGAACGGACCGGCGAAGACGTCGAGCTCGAGGTCCAGCTCCGCGACGGTCATCGGCAGACCGTAACGCCCGCGGGAGTCGCCAACTTCATCTCGGGCCGATGCCCATCCGCCCGCGGACCTCGGCGAGCGTCCCGGCGGCGATCTCTCGCGCCTTCTCCGCGCCGGCGGCGAGGGCGCCCTCGAGCGCCGCCTCGTCGGGCCGCAGCTCGGCGTAGCGCTCGCGGACCGGGGCGAGGAGCTCGACGACGGCCTCGGCGACCGCCTGCTTGAAGTCGCCGTAGCCGGCGTCGGAGAAGTCGGCCTCGACGGTCGCCGGGTCGCTGCCCGAGGCGACGGCCATGATGTCGATCAGGTTCGCGATCCCGGCCTTGTCCTCTCCGCGCCGGACCTCGCGCCCGGAGTCGGTGACGGCGCTGCCGAGCTTCTTGCGGATCGCGTCGGGCTCGTCGAGCACGTAGACGGTGCCGGCCTCGCCGCCGCCGGTCGTCGACATCTTCCGCTCCGGCTCCTGCAGGTCCATGATCCGGGCGCCGAGCTCCGGCACCAGGAGCTCGGGCTCGACCAGGGTCTCGCCGAAGCGCTCGTTGAAGCGGCGCGCGATCTCCCGCATCAGCTCGACGTGCTGGCGCTGGTCCTCGCCGACCGGCACCTCGCCGGCCCGGTAGGCGAGCACGTCGGCGGCCTGCAGCACCGGGTAGAAGAAGAGCGCGGCCGAGACCAGCTCGCGCTGCCTTGCCGACTTTTCCTTGAACTGATGCATGCGGTTGAGGTCGCCGTGGGCGGTGACCGCGGAGAGGAGCCAGGTCAGCTCGGTGTGCTCGCGCACGTCGGACTGGCGGAAGAGGATGCAGCGCTCCGGGTCGAGGCCGGCGGCGAGCAGGATCGCCGTCGTGTCGTGGAGGCGCTCGCGCAACTCGGCGGGCTCATAGGGAACGGAGATCGCGTGCAGGTCGACGATGCAGAAGATCGCCGGGTCGCCGCGGTCCTGTCCCTCGACGTACTGGCGGATCGCGCCGATGTAGTTGCCCAGGTGCTTGCGGCCGGTCGGCTGGATGCCGGAGAAGATGACGGGTGCGCCGCTCACTGCCGGGAGCCTAAGCGTTCGGGCCGCCGCGATCCGTTTTGACCACACCATGGTGTGGTCGATGTCCGATGCGCCGCTCAGACGGGCTCGGGCAGCGGCTCTTCCTCGGCGTCGGCGTCGGCGCCATGGCCGCACTCGCCGGCGGCGGCCGAGCCACGGCTCGGGAAGGCCTCGACCTGCCGCCGCGGATTCTCGATCCCGAATCCGGCGACGACGCCGCCGGCGATCATCAGCAGGCCGGCGATCCCGATCCCGAGGTGGAAGGACGAGGTCGACGCCGTCGGCCGCGGCGACCCGCACCCGCTCGGCTTCGGCGGTCGAGAGCCCGCCCGTCGCCGGCACGGCGAGCGGCTTTTCCCTGGCGTCGGAGATCGCGCCGGCCGCCGCCGGACGAGAGCGGCGCGGGGCCGAGCTCGTCGTCGAGCGCGGAGCTGAAGTTGGCCGAGATGACCGCGCCGAGCACGGCTATCGCGAGCAGGCCGGCGACCCGCGAGACCCCGTTGTTGACCCCGGAGGCGATCCCGACGTGGTGTTCGTCGACCGAGTCCAGCACGGTCGCGGTCAGCGGCGCGACGGTCGCCGAGAGGCCGATTCCGAAGACGAGCAGGCCGGGCAGGACATCGGCGAGATAGCTCGGGTCCGACCCGATCCGCAGCAGCAGGAGCAGCCCGACCCCGCCGACGATCGGCCCGGCGCACATCGGCAGGCGCGGGCCGGTCCCGGAGGCGATCCGCCCGAACCGCGGCGAGAGGAAGAACATCAGGATCGAGATCGGCGTCGTCGCCAGTCCCGCCTCCAGGGGCGAGTAGCCGGCCACCTGCTGCAGGAAGAGGCCGACGAAGAAGAGGCCGCCGATCAGCCCCGCGTAGGCCGACAGCGTGGTCAGGTTCGCAACCCAGAAGTTGCGGATCCGGAAGAGGGCCAGCGGCAGCATCGGGTGGCGGGCGACCGCCTCGCGGAGGATGAAGAGGCCGAAGCAGGCGACGCCGACGGCCATCGGCGCCCAGACCATCGGGTCGCCCCAGCCGTTCGCCGGCTGCTCGATCAGGGCGAAGGTCGGGCCGCCGAGCCCGATCGCCGAGAGCAGGATCCCGAGCCAGTCGATCCCCAGGAATGCGTCCTCGTCGCGGCTCTCCTCCACCGAGTGCAGCGTGAGCAGCACGGTGGCGGCGATCAGCGGGATGTTGACCCAGAAGATCGAGCGCCAGGAGGTGATCCCGATCAGCGCCCCGCCCCCCGCCGGGCCGATCACGATCGCGATCCCGGTCCACGCGGTCCAGGTGCCGACGGCCCGGCCTCGGGCCGCGCCCTCGAAGGTGGCGGCGACGATCGCCAGCGAGCCCGGGACGAGCAGCGCCCCGGCGACCCCCTGCAGGGCCCGGGCGCCGATCAGGAACTCGTCGGTCGGGGCGACCGCGCAGAGCGCGGATGTCGCGCCGAAGGCGATCAGGCCGAGCACGAAGATACGGCGGCGCCCGAACTGGTCACCGAGGCTGCCGCCGACCAGGAGCAGGGCGACGAGGGCCAGCGTGTACGCCTCGACCACCCACTGCTGCCCGGCGAGGCCGACGTCGAGGCCGTCGCTGATCGCCGGAAGGGCGACGTTGACGACGGTCGAGTCGAGGAAGACGACGGCAGAGCCGAGGATCGTCGCGATCAGCGTCAGGCGCTGCTGGCGGGTCACGCGGTCGAGTCTACGCGGAGCTCTCGGCCGGCTCGCGGAGCTGCTGCGCCGGCGTGAAGAAGTTGCGGTAGGCGAGCATCGTCGCGAGCAGGCCGGCGATCGCGACGCTGCCGAGCAGCGTGTAGAGGAGGATCAGCTGCAGACGGACCGCGTCGGTCGGGTCGGCGCCGGCGAGCAGCATCCCGACCATCGTCCCCGGGAAGAAGATCAGCCCGGTGGTCTTGGTCGAGTCGACCAGGGTGATCATCCCCGAGCGCAGGGCGCGCCGGACGATCGGCAGCGCCGCTTCGCGGGCGGTGGCCCCGAGGGCGAGCGTCGCCTCGATCCGCGGGCGCGAGTCGGCGACCTCGTCGCCGAGGCGGTTCAGGGCCACCGCCGAGGCCGTCATCGCGTTGCCGATCACCATCCCGCCGACGGGCACCAGGTAGCGCGGCGTCGGGTCGAAGATCCCGAGGGCGACGACCAGCCCCAGAGTGCTCGCGGCGGCGATCGCCAGGGCGATCAGCAGCGGCCAGAACGCACCGGGCACGCTCTTCGCCCGGTTGCGCGCGGTCAGCGCCCCGAACAACACCATCGCCGCCAGCAGTGCCAGCACCAACCAGATCGTGTCCGCTTCGAAGATCAGCTTGATCGCGTATCCGACGAGGGTCAGTTGGACGATCGAGCGGACGGTCGCGACCGCGATGTCGCGCTCGAGGTCGGCCTGGCGCCAGCGCGAGATCGCGATCGCGAGGACGACCAGGACGAGCGAGGCGGCGACCTGCCAGAGCGCCACGTGGATCGACGAGCTCACGCCAGCACCCGCTCCAGGGGGCCGGCCGCGACGGCTCGGCCGGCCTCCATCCGCACCACCCACTCGCCCAATCGCCTCGCCTGCTCGGGATCGTGGCTGACGACGACAAGCGAGATCTCCAGCTCCCGGCGCAGCTCGGCGAGGGTCGCCTCGATCGCATCGCGGGCGCCGTGGTCGAGTGCCGACGTCGGCTCGTCGAGCAGCAGCACCTCGGGCTGCTGGGCGAGCGCGCGCGCCAGCATCGCGCGCTGCTGCTCCCCCACCGAGAGCTTCGAGACGTCCCTCTCGGCGAATTCCGGGTCGAGACCGGCAAGGCCCAGGCAGCGACCGGAGTCGAGCTCCGTGCCCGCCAGGCCCGCCGCGTAGCCCAGGTTCGATCCCACCGTCCCCTCCAGCAGTGCGGGCAGCTGGGGAACGAGCGAGACCTGCCGCCGAAGCTCCAGAGGGTCGCGCTCGGCTATCGGGCGGCCGCGATAGAGGACCGTGCCCGTGTCCGGGGTCGGCAAGCCGATTGAGCAGCCGCAGGAGGGTCGACTTGCCGCTGCCCGACGGGCCGACGATCGCCGTCGCCCCGTTCGGGATCTCGGCGCTGACCGATTCGAGGACCTGACGGCCACCACGGGCGAGGCCGACGTCGCGCAGCTCGAAGAGCACGCACGGATCTTCCCACCGACGGGGGCGGCCGACTGGAACAATCCCTGGCAGGTGATTCGCTGATGGCAAGAGCGATCTGGAGCGGCTCGATCAGCTTCGGGCTCCTCAACGTGCCCGTCAAGCTCTACAGCGCGGTGGCGCGGCGCGGCATCTCGCTGCGCGAGATCCGCGAGTCCGACGGCGCCCGCATCCGCCATCGCCGCGTAGCCGAAGGCACCGACGAAGAGGTTCCCTACGAGAAGATCCAGAAGGCGTTCGAGATCACCTCGGGCAACTACGTCCCGATCACCAGGGACGAGATGGCGGCGCTGGCGCCGCAGAAGTCGCGCGCGATCGAGGTGCAGGACTTCGTCGACCTCGCCGAGATCGACCCGATCTACTTCGACAGCCCCTACTACCTGGGGCCGGCGGAGGGCGCCGAGAAGGCCTACTCGCTGCTCGCCGGCGCGATGGAGGGCTCCGGCAAGGTCGCGATCGCGCGCTTCGTCTTCCGCAACAAGGAGCACCTGGCGGCGCTCCGCACCGACGGCGGCGTGCTGACGCTGACGACGATGCGCTTCGCCGACGAGGTCGTGCCGCCCGCCGAGCTCGAGGACGTGCTGCCGGCCGAGAGGCCGAAGGTGGCAAAGAAGGAGGTCGAGATGGCCGAGAGGCTGATCGAGTCGCTGACCAGCGAGTTCGACCCGGCCTCCTACCGCGACGAGTACCGCGAGGAACTGATGGCGCTGATCGAGCGCAAGGCCGAAGGCAAGGAGATGCTCCGCCCCGAAGCGTCCGAGCCGGAGGCGACCAGGGCCCCGGACCTGATGGCCGCGCTGGAGGAGAGCATCGCCGCGGTCAAGGGCAGGGCGGACGGCCCGCAAGGGAAGGCGGCGAAGGCGAAGAAACCGCGGAAGTCGTCGCCGAAGAAGCCCTCCGCCGAGAAACGCGGCAAAGCCAAAGCCTCGAAGTAGCCGCCGGTGAGCGCCGACCGCGTGGTCGAGGTCGAGGGCCGTGAGCTGAAGCTCACCAACCTCGACAAGGTCCTCTACCCGGAGGCGGGCTTCACCAAGGGCGAGGTCGTCGACTACTACGCGAAGGTCGGCGAGACGATCGTCCCCCACCTCGCCGGCCGGGCGGTCACCCTGCGGCGGTTCCCCGAAGGCGTCGACGACCTCGACGCCGCCTTCTTCGAGAAGCGCTGCCCCAGGCATCGGCCGAAATGGGTGAAGACCGCCTCCGTGCGCGCCGGCCCCCGCTCCGGGCAGATCGACTTCTGCGTCTGCGACGGCCTGCCGACGCTGGTCTGGATGGCGCAGCTGGCGGCGCTCGAGCTACACCCCTCGCTCTCGCTCGCGCGGGCGCCGACCCGGCCGACGGTGCTCGCCTTCGACCTCGACCCGGGCGAGGGGGCCGACGTCGTCGACTGCTGCCGCGTCGCGCTGCGGCTGCGCGAGCTCTTCGCCCACTTCGAGGTCGAGAGCTTCCCCAAGACGTCGGGGTCGAAGGGGATGCAGGTCTACGTTCCGCTGAACTCGCGCGAGGCGCATTACGACGAGACCAAACCGTTCGCGAAGGCGATCGCCCAGCTGCTCGAGAAGCAGACGCCGGACAGGGTCGTCTCGAAGATGAAGAAGGCCGAACGCCGCGGCAAGGTGATGGTCGACTGGTCCCAGAATCACCGCAGCAAAACGACGATCGCCGTCTACTCGCTGCGCGCCAGGCAGCAACCGACGGTCTCGACGCCGATCGCCTGGGAGGAGGTCGAGCGCTGCGCCGAGCGCGAGGACCCCGCCTCACTGGTCTTCGAGGCCGGAGACGTGCTCGCCCGGATCGAGGAGCACGGCGACCTCTTCGCCCCCGTGCTCAAGCTGGAACAGAGCCTGCCGGAACTCTGAGCGCCTCAGGGACTCGAGAGCTCCTGGCGGACGACGGGGTTGCGGTTGGCCTTGACCTCATCGAGGCGTCTGACCGGGGTCGTGTACGGAGCCTGCCTGGCCGTCTCCGGATCGTCCTCGGCCTCGGCGAGGATCGACTCGATCGCCTCGGCGAAGGCGTCGAGGCTCTCCTTGGTCTCGGTCTCGGTCGGCTCGACCATCAGCGCCTCCTCGACGAGCAGCGGGAAGTAGACGGTCGGCGGGTGAAAGCCGAAGTCCAGCAGCCGCTTGGCCAGGTCGAGGGTGGCGATGCCGAGCTCCCTCTTCATCGGCTTGCCTGAGAGGACGAACTCGTGCATGCAGTGGCGGTCGAAGGCGATCGGCAGGCGCTCGCCCGCGCGCCCCTTCGCGAGCAGTGCCTTCAGGTAGTTGGCGTTCAGCACCGCGGTCTCCGACGCCTCGGCGAGGCCGTCGGCGCCGAGGCTGAGGATGTAGGCGTAGGAGCGGACGAAGACCCCGAAGTTGCCCTGGAAGCCGCGCAGGCGGCCGATCGACCTGGGTCGGTCGTGGTCGAGGTCGTAGAAATAATCGGCCTCGCCTTGCTGCGGTCGCGAATTCATCGGGCCGTGACGCTCCCTCCACGGCGGCTCTCCCTCCTGCCTGGGCCGTCGCACGACCTGCGGCCGCGGCAGGAAGGGCTCGATCCGCTCCGACACCGCGATCGGGCCGGCCCCGGGGCCGCCGCCGCCGTGCGGCTGGCTGAACGACTTGTGCAGGTTGACGTGGACGATGTCGAAGCCCATGTCACCGGGGCGCGAGTGGCCCATCACCGCGTTGAGGTTGGCGCCGTCGTAGTAGAGCGTCCCGCCCGCCTCGTGGATCAGCGCCGCGATCTCGGCGATGTTCTCGTCGAAGAGCCCGAGCGTGTTCGGATTGGTCAGCATCAGGCAGGCGACCTCGTCGGAGACCTTGGCGCGCAGGTCGTCGATCTCCACCCCGCCGCGCTCGTCGGTGGCGACCTTGACGACCTCGTAGCCGGCCATCGCCACCGAGGCCGGGTTGGTGCCGTGCGAGGTGTCGGGGGCGAGCACCTTGGTGCGGCTTTCCCCCCGGTCGGCGTGGTAGGCGCGGGTCAGCAGCAGGCCGGCCAGCTCGCCGTGGGAGCCCGCCGAGGGCTGCAGGCTGACGTGGGGCAGGCCGCAGATCTCGGCGAGGCTCTGCTGTAGGAGCCACATCAGCTCCAGCGCGCCCTGGGCCCGCCGCGGATCCTGGGCCGGGTGCAGGCGGGCGTGGCCGGGCAGCGCCGCGACCCGCTCGTTGAGGCGTGGGTTGTGCTTCATCGTGCACGAGCCGAGCGGGTAGAAGCCCGTGTCGAGGTCGAAGTTGCGCCGCGAGAGCCGGTTGTAGTGGCGGACGATCTCCGGCTCGGCGACCTCCGGCAGGTTCGGCGGCTCCTCGCGCAGCAGCGCCGCCGGGATCAGCTCCTCGAGCGGCGGCTCGGGGACTTCGGCGTCGGGCAGGACGGCGGCGCGGCGCCCGGGCTTGGAGCGCTCGTAGATCGTCAGCACCTGTTCGTCCTGCTGGTTCACGCGCCCCCCCTGGGCGCATTGGTCGCACCATTTGCGACCAATGCGCCTCGCTCGGCGGCGACCGCGGCGCCGAGCACCTCGGCGAGCTCGTCGATCTGGGCGCGACTGCGGCGCTCGGTGATCGCGATCAGGAGGCCGTCCTCGTGCTCGGGGTAGTCGCGGGCGAGCGGAAGGCCGGCGGCGATCCCGCGCTCGGCGCAGCGCTCCAGGACGCGATCGACCGGGGCGCCTCCGAGCGAGACGGCGAACTCGCGCACGACGGGCGCCTCGTGCAGGGACTCGACCCCGTCGATCGCGGTCAGGCGCTCGCGCGCGTAGGCGGTACGGCGGGCGAGCAGCTCGCCCAGCTCGCGGAAGCCCCGGCGGCCCAGCCAGGCGAGGTGGACCATCGCCGCCAGCGCGTTCAGCGCCTGCGCGGTGCAGATGTTGTTGGTCGCCTTCTCGCGACGGATGTGCTGCTCGCGGGTCTGTAGAGCGAGGACGAAGCCGCGGCGGCCGTCGACGTCGTCGGTCTCGCCCGCGATCCGCCCTGGCATGCGGCGGATCAGCTCCTCCGTCCCGCAGAAGAAGCCGAAGGACGGCCCCCCGAAGTCGAGCCGGTTGCCGAGCGGCTGGCCCTCGCCGACGGCGATGTCGGCGCCGCAATCGCCGGGCGGCCTGAGGATCCCCAGCGTGATCGGGTCGACGGCGACGACCAGCAGGGCGCCGTGCTCCCTCGCCGCCGCCCCGAGCGCCTCGACGTCCTCGACCGCGCCGAGGAAGTTCGGGCTCTGCAGGAAGACGGCCGCGGTCTCCCCGTCGACGGCGGCGGCCAGCGCCGCCGCGTCGGTGACGCCGCCCTCGAGGCCCACCTCCTCGAGCTCGGCGCCGTATCCGACCGAGTAGGTGGCCAGCGTCTCGCGGCTGTGCGGGTGGACCCCGCGGGAGACGACGAAGCGGCGACGGCCGGTGTCCCCCATCGCCAGATAGCCGGCCGAGGCGAGCGAGGACGGGCCCTCGTAGAGGCCGGCGTTGGAGACCGGGAGGCCGGTCAGCTCCGACATCGCCGTCTGGAACTCGAACATCGCCTGCAGCCCGCCCTGCGAGATCTCGGGCTGGTAGGGCGTGTAGGGCGTGAGGAACTCGGAGCGCTGCGTGATCGCGTCGACGATCGCCGGCACGTAGTGGTCGTACATCCCGGCGCCGACGAAGCAGACCTGCTCCTCGCAGTCGGCGTTACGGGCGGCGAGCGCCGCCAGGCGCTCGTGGACCTCGGCCTCGCTGAGGCCGTCGGGCAGCTCGAGCGGCCGGCCCAGCCGCAGCGGCTCGGGGACCTGCTGGAAGAGATCTGCGGGCGAGCCGACCCCGATCGCGGCCAGCATCTCGGCGCGGTCGGCGTCGGTGGCGGAGGTGTAGCGGCTCACGACTACACCCTACGAAAGCCGTGCCCCGTCCAGGTTGCGCGCTCAGGCGACCAGTTTGCGGTAATCGGCGGCGCCGAGCAGCGAGTCGGCCTCGGCCGTGTCGCTCAGCTTCACCTTCACCAGCCAGCCCTCGCCGTAGGGGTCCTCGTTGATCCGCTCGGGCGCGTCCCCGAGCGCCTCGTTGACCTCGACCACCTCTCCGGAGAGCGGCGCGATCACGTCGGAGACCGCCTTCACCGACTCGACCTCGGCGTAGCTCGAGTCCTTGGCGACCGTCGCGCCGACCTCGGGCGGGTCGAAGAAGACGACCTCGCCGAGGCTGTCCTGCGCGTACCAGGTGATCCCGAAGGTCGCCTGCTCGCCGTCTACCCGGGCCCAGTCGTGCTCGGCGTGGTAGATCAGCTCGTCCGGATAGCTCGCCTCGGCCACGGTCATCTCCCCTTCCAGGTCGTCGTCATCGTTTGTACAGCGGCTTGGAAGCTACCCGGGCCGGGCGCAGCTTGCCGCGCACGTCGACCTCGACCGCGGTCCCGGGCTCGGCCGTGGCGAGCGGCAGGTAGGCCATCCCGATCCCCACCTCCAGCGACGGGGAGAAGGTCCCCGAGGTGACCTCGCCGACCCTCTCGCCGCCGGCGAGCACCGGGTTGCCCGGGCGCGGGATGCCGTCCCCCTCGATCCGGAACGGCGCCAGCCGCTCGGCCGGCCCCCGCTCGCGGGCGCGGGCCACCTCCGGCGAGCCGATGAAGCCCGTCTGCTCGGCGCAGCACCAGCCGAGGCCGGCTTCGATCGGGTTGCGCTCGGGGGTGAGGTCGTTGCCGTGCAGGTGGAAGCAGACCTCGAGCCGCAATGTGTCGCGCGCGCCGAGCCCGCAGGGCACGACCCCGGCGTCGAGCAGCTCGGCCCAGATCGCCGGCGTCACCTCCGGGTCGAGCAGCAGCTCGACCCCGTCCTCGCCCGTATAGCCGGTGCCGCAGGCGAGGGCCGGGCGGCCGCCGATCCGCTCGACCCCGACCCGCATCCGCTGCGGCAGGTCGAGGTTGAGGGTGGCGGCGACGATCGCCCGCGCGTGCGGACCCTGCACGGCCAGCATCGCGTAGCGGTCGGCGACGTCACGGACGGCGACGTCGTGGCCACGGCTCCAGCGCCCGAGCCAGGCCAGGTCGGAGGCGTGGTTGGCGGAGTTGGTGACGAGCAGGTAGCGATCGCCGCCCAGCCGGTAGGCGAAGAGGTCGTCGAGCACGCCGCCGCTCTCGTCGCAGAGGCAGGAGTACTGGGCGCCGTTGGGGCCGATCGCGGCGACGTCGTTTGAGAGGACGAGCTGCAGGAACCCGAGCGCGCCGGGGCCCTCGACCTCGACCTCGCCCATGTGGGAGACGTCGAACACCCCCGCGTGCGTGCGCACCGCCGCGTGCTCCTCGAGGATCCCCTCGTAGGAGACCGGCATCTCCCAGCCCGCGAAGGGGACCAGCCTGGCGCCGAGCTCGGCGTGGAGCTCGTGGAGGGGGGTCCGCCTCAGGGCGGCCTGCGTGCTCACGCACCCAATCTATTGGACCGGCTAGGCCGTGAAGCCGGCGATCGCGTCGCCGATCAGCTTCGCCCCGATCACGAGGCAGAGGACGGCGATCACCGCGCCGTTGTGCCGCACCATCCAATCCCTGAGGCGGTCGAGCCGGTCACTGGCGCGCTCGCCCTGCACCAGGTAGAGCAGGACCGGGATGCCGGTGCCAAGCGAGCCGACGAGGGCGAAGACCAGGAGCGCGACCGCCTTGCCGCCGGTCGAGGCGCCCGTCTCGGCGATCGCCGCCGCGGCGGCGACGATCAGGATCAGGTTCTTCGGGTTGATTGCGACCAGCGCGGCGCCGGTCGCCGCCGCCCGGCCGGCGGTGAAGCGGTCGACGCTGCGCATCCAGCCGGGCATCTCCGGCGCGCCCGAGTCGGACGCCGCTCGTGCCCGCAGCCGCCTGATCCCGGCCGCGACCAGCATCACCCCGAGGACGAGCTTCAACGCGTCGACCCAGTCGGCTTCCGCCCGCCCCTCGTCAGCGCCCGCGCCGACGGAGACCAGTACGAGCACGGCGCCCGCCACGATCATGGCCCCGAACCACCCGGCGAGGAAGGCCGGGCCGGTGGTGCGGCCATGCGGCGTCGAGAGCATCAGGATCACGCCCACGACGGCGATCGGGCTGAGCGCGACGCCCACCCCGTACGCCAGTGTCTGTCCGATCGCCTGCCCCACGCGTCGACCCTAAACGCCCCGACTGCCGGCTGCCAACCCGGTACACCCGCGCGGCGGGTGGCGCCGATCTGGGGGACCACCCCGAGGAAGCTTCAGCTACCGCAGGGGTGGTGGCGCCAGATCGGGGTCAGGACCCGCCGCCGCGGGTGGGACCGGTCAGCCCTTGAGGAACGGGGGGACGTCGATGTCGTCGTCGGAGACCCGCAGTTTGCGGATGTCCGTGTCGTCGGCCGAGATCCGCGGGCGGCTCTCGTAGCGACGGCGGACGCGCTGCGGCGAGCGGGCGAGGAGCTCGAAGCCCTCGAACCCGGTGGCGATCACCGTCACCCGGATCTCGTCGCGCATCGACTGGTCGACGACCGAGCCGAAGATGATGTTGGCGTTGTCGTCGGCCTCGGCCTGGACGAGCTGCGCCGCCTCGTTGACCTCGAAGAGGCCGAGGTCCTCGGGGCCGGTGATGTTGAGCAGCATCCCGGTCGCGCCTTTGATCGACTCCTCGATCAGCGGCGAGGTGATCGCCGCCTTGGCGGCGTCCAGGGCGCGCGACTCGCCGGACGCGGTGCCGACCCCCATCAGGGCCGAGCCGGCGTCGCGCATGATCGTGCGCACGTCGGCGAAGTCGAGGTTGATCAGGCCGGGGATCGTGATCAGGTCGGTGATGCCCTGCACACCCTGGCGCAGGATGTCGTCCGCCTGGCGGAACGCCTCGAGCACGCTCGTGCGCCGCTCGACCGCCTGCAGCAGCTTCTCGTTGGGGACGATGATCAGGGTGTCGACGTTGTTGCGCAGCTTCTCGATCCCCTCGAGCGCCTGCTGCATGCGACGTTTGCCCTCGAACTCGAACGGCTTGGTGACGGCGCCCACGGTCAGCGCGCCGATCTCCTCCTTGGCGATCTCGGCGATGATCGGGGCCGAGCCCGTGCCCGTGCCGCCGCCCTCGCCGGCCGTGACGAACACCATGTCGGCGCCCTTCAGCGCCTCCTTGATCTCGTCGCGGCTCTCCGCCGCGGCGCCGGCTCCGACCTCGGGGTTGCCGCCGGCGCCGAGGCCCCGGGTCAGCTCCTGGCCGATCGAGAGCTTGATGTCGGCGTCGCAGGCCTGCAGCGCCTGCGCGTCGGTGTTGACGGCGACGAACTCGACGCCGCGGATGCCGGCGTCGATCATCCGGCTGACGGCATTGGTGCCTCCGCCGCCGGCTCCGACGACCTTGATCACCGCAAGGTAAGTGGATTCCATCTCCCGATTTCTCCAAGCCGGCCCTCGAGGGGCCAGTATCTGCCCGGTCCGCGAGGACTGGGATATGAGTTGAGCCTTTATTCCGTCCGAGGCTGTAGCAATGCTTAAGGGTTCAAGCTGCTTCCCCAATCACGGAAATTGCGCTCAACGTAGGGTATTCCGGGGCCTCTGTCAAACCCCCGAAAGGCATCCTGCACGGCGAATACCTCAACCCCGGCTTGAGGGTTTCGGTAGCCTAACTCTGAGGTCGAGGGTTTGATGCCGCCCCCGCCAGGGTGGCCGGCAGGCGGCGAGATCCGCTTGTCCAGGCGGTATCCGGCCGGCCGCAATCAGGCTTCGCAGCTGCCGCCCGGGCCGCCTTCGGCGGGGGGCAGCGAGTGACCGGAGCCGGCGACGGACGGGCGGGCCGGCGAATGGAGGTCTACATAATCGAGGGAGCTGATCGACGGATCGGCCAGCACCGCCGCCGCCGAGCGCCACTTCTCGACGGCGCGGGAGGCATCGCCGAAGCGCAGTTCGATCCCCGAGCGCAGCTCGACGTCCACCCCGCTTTCGCCGAAGCGGCTGCCCGCGATGCAGGGCCGGATCGCTGCCGGCGCCGCGCCGAGGACGCGGGCCTGCGCGAGCACCGGGCCCGCCAGGTGGCCGCTGGGCGGCGGCTCGGAGAGCGGCAGCGCCGGCAGCGCGCCGTCCTCGGGCGGTGGCTGGGAGACGAGCAGCGTCCCCGCGGCCGAGACCCCGACCGCCTCGGCGCCGCTGCCGATCACCGCCGTCGGCCGGGCAACCCGCAGCCGCGGGTCCACCGTCTCTGGCCCGGAGAGGAAGAGCTGGTAGGCGGCGCCTGCGAGCAGCGCCAGCAGCAGGACGCCGAGCAGGAGGCGCCTCACGGCCCCCCCAGGTCCGCCGGCCAGGTCAGCTCGCCGAGGCCCTGGACCTCGGGCTCGAGCACGACCCCGAAGCGCTCGCGCACCCGATGCCGCCCCTCGGCCATCAGGGCGAGGACATCGGCGGTCGTCGCCCCACCCTCGTTCTCGACGAAGTTGGCGTGCTTCTCCGAGAAGCGGGCCCCGCCGACCCGCAGCCCGCGGCAGCCCGCCGCCTCGAGCAGCTGGCCGGCGGTCCTGCCCTCGGCCTCGGGCGCCTCCGGGTTCTTGAAGGTCGAGCCGAACGTCTTGATCCCGGAGGGCTGCGCCTCGCGGCGCCGCTCCCGCATCCCGGCCAGGGTCTCCCGGACCGTCTCCGGGTCGGATCCGCGAAGCGAGAAGGAGGCGCGGGCGACGACCTCGCCGGGCCCCAGGTTCGAGCTGCGGTAGGCGAAGCCGAGCGCCTCGGGCGCGCGGCGCTCGGTCCCGGCCGCGGTGCTGACGTCGACCCACTCGAGGACCTCCGCCAGCCGGCCGCCGTAGGCGTTGGCGTTCATCCTCACCGCGCCGCCCGCGGTGCCGGGGATGTTGATCCCGAACTCGAGCCCCGACAGCCCCCAGCCCGCGGCCTTCGCCGCCGCCGACGGCAGCCGGGCGCCGCCGCCGCAGAGCAGGCGCTCGCCCGTCGCGCTCGATCGCCGCCAGCTCCCCGTCGAGCTTGATCGCGAGGCCGCGAAACCCCTCGTCGGCGACGAGCAGGTTCGAGCCCGAGCCGACCAGGCCGACCGCCAGGCCCTCGCTGTCCGCCCAGGCGAGCAGCTCGACCAGCCGCGCCTCCGTCTCCGGCCGCGCGAACCAGTCGGCGGGGCCGCCGGTCCGCACGGTCGTCAGCCGCGCCAGCGGGTAGTCGGGCTCGACCCCCTCCGGCGGGCTGCTCACCGCGGCACCGTACCCTTGAGTAGCGCCTCAGAGAGCCTGAAGACGTTCCCGGCGCCGATCATGACCACGATTCGATCAGGGCCGAGGAGGCGCTCGAGCGCCTCCCGGGCGCGATCCAGGGTCGGCGCCCAGACCACGGTGCGGCCGCCCATGCGGTCGGCGGCCGCGCGGGCGACGAGCAGCCCGTCGACGCCCTCGAGCTCGCCCACCGGCTCCTCCCGGGCGGGGTAGACGTCGAGCACCACGACCTCGTCGGCCGCCGACAGCGCCGCCCCGAACTCCTCGGCGAACGCCCTGGTGCGCGAGTAGAGGTGGGGCTGGAAGGCGGCGATCAGCCGTCCCTCGCCCAGCTCGCGAAGCGCCCCGAGGGCGGCCCGCACCTCGGTCGGATGGTGTGCGTAGTCGTCGTAGATCGCGGTCCCATCGCGCTCGCCCTTCAGCTCCAGCCGTCCCCGCACACCGGGGAACTCGGCGAGAGCCGCGGCCGCCCTGGAGACGTCGAGGCCGGCGAGCTCGACCGCCGCCAGCGCCGCGCGCGCGTTGAGCAGGTTGTGGCGGCCGGGGACGGCGAGGCGCAGGCGGTCCGGGCCCGGCCGGGCCTCGTCGAACTCCGCCACCCGCGCCCCGGCCGCGAAGCGCTCGAAGGCGGCACGCAGCTCGGCGACCGAGCCCCAGCGCGCGTGGTGATCCATCTCGACATTGGTGATCACGGCGATCTCGGGCCGCAGCTCGAGGAAGCTTGCGTCGCTCTCGTCGGCCTCGGCGACGACCCACTCCCCCTCTCCCCACCCCGCGTTCGCGGCGCCGCCGCCGGCGCCGAGCCCCGGCACCTCGCCGCCGACGAAGAAGGCAGGGTCTGCGCCGAGCGCCCGCAGTGCCCAGACCAGCATCGCCGTGGTCGTCGTCTTGCCGTGGGTACCGGCGACGGCGATCAGCCGCTTCTCGGCGCAGAGGCGCGCCAGCAGCTCCCCACGGTGGACGATCTCGAGGCCGCGCTCGCGGGCGGCCTCCAGCTCCGGGTTGTCGGCGGCGATCGCGGTCGAGAGGACGACGGTGGCCCCCTCGGGGACGTTGGCGGCATCGTGGCCGATCGCCGGCTCGAGGCCGGCCGCCCGCAGCCGCTCCAGGTAAGAGGAGTCGCTGCGGTCGCTGCCGCTGACCTCGGCCCCGAGGTCGGCGCAGACGAGGGCGAGGCCGCTCATCCCGGCGCCGCCGATTCCGACGAAGTGCAGTCGCCTGCCCGAGAGGTCGCTCATCTCGACACCGCCGCGCCCAGCACCTGGTCGGCGATGCGCCGGGCCGCGTCGGGCCGGGCGATCGATTCCGAGGCGGCCGACATCGCGGCAAGCCGCTCCGGGTCGTCGAGCAGGGCGCCGACCTCGGCCGCGAGCCGCTCCGGGGCCATCGCCTCGTCCTCGATCACGATCGCCGCGCCGGCCCCGGCCATCCAGGCGGCGTTGGCGCTCTGGTGGTCGGCGGTCGCGTGCGGGTAGGGGACGAGGACGGCGGGGCGGCCGGCGGCGGCGACCTCGAAGATCGAGCCGCCCGAGCGCCCCAGAACGAGGTCGCAGGCGGCCAGGCAGTCCCCCAGGTCCGGCTCGTAGGCGAGCAGCGTGTAGCGCTCCCCGTGGGCGGCCGACTCGAGCCGCGCGCGCAGCGCCTCGTGGTCCCGGCGCCCGGCCAGGTGGACGACGGCGAAGTCGCGGCCCTCGCGCTCGGCAAACGCCCCGATCGCGCACTCGTTGATCGAGCGCGCCCCCTGGCTGCCGCCCATCACCAGCAGGCAGCGCTCCTCGGCGCCGATCCCGAAGCGGGCGCGCGCCCGCTCGCGGTCGGCCCCGAGCACGGCGGCCGGCACCGGGCGGCCGGTGACCAGGTAGCGGCCGCCCTCGCGCCCGCGGATCGGGAAGGCGAGGCAGACCAGCCGCGCGCGCCGGGCGAGCAGGCGGTTGGCCAGGCCCAGATGGCTGTCGGCCTCGGTGAGGACGAGTGGCGTGCGGGCGCCGAGGGCGGCCAGCCCGGCGGGCCCGGCGACGAACCCACCGCCGCCCACGACGACCTCGGCGCCGCGCTCGCGCAGCGCCCGCCGGGCGGTGCCGATCGATCCCAGCGCCTCGAGCGCCGCGGCGGCGGCCCGCAGCGGGTTGCCGCGGTCGATGCCGCGCGCCTTGATGAAGTCGAGCTCGTAGCCGGCGGCGGGCACAAGCTCGGCCTCGGCCCGCTCGCGGGTGCCGAGGAAGCTCACCTCGGCGCCGCTAGCCCGAAGCTCGTCGGCGACGGCGATGGCCGGCACCACGTGACCTGCGGTCCCCCCCGCGGCCACCACCACTCTGACGGCGTTTCGCACTGCTTGATCGGCTCCTTCCGCGACTCGCGGGGGCGCGTCCGCCCTCGACGACCCGCAGTTTGCCAGCGCGGGCGGTCCCTCCGCGCGCCACGTTGAGGATCAGGCCGACGGCGAAGAGGGTCGTCATCAGGCTGCTGTTGCCATAGGAGACGAGCGGCAGGGGCACGCCGGTCAGCGGCGCCATGCCCGTCACGGCGAATAGGTTGATCGTCGCCTGCACCACGATCAGCGAGGTGAGGCCGGCGACGAGCAGCTTGCCGTACACGTCCTTGGCCCTTTTCGCCACCCGCAGGCCGGCGTAGCCGAACAGCGAGAAGAGGCCGACGACGCCGACGATCCCGACCAGGCCGAGCTCCTCGCCGATCACCGCCGAGATCATGTCGGTGTGCGCCTCGGGAAGGTAGAAGGCCTTCTGCACGCCGTTGCCGATGCCGACGCCGAAGATGCCGCCCGAGCCGAGCGCGATCTTCGCCTGCGCCGCCTGAAAGCCCGCGCCGGAGGCGTCCGCGCCGGGGTTGAGGAAGCCCGTAAGGCGCGCCATCCGGTAGGGCTCGATCACGGTCAGCAGCAGCGCCAGGCCGCCGAGCACGAAGGCGATCTTCGCCAGGTCGGCGAGCCGCGCGCCGGCCGCGACCAGGGTCGCGCCGCAGGCGAAGGCCACCACGAGGGCCGTGCCGAGGTCCGGCTCGAGCACGATCAGCAGCGAGGCCGTGCCGACCACCAGCAGGAACGGCATCAGCCCCTCGATCGATTTGACCCGCCTCGGCTTCCGCGCGAAGAGATCGGCCGCGTAGAGGACGAGCGCCAGCTTGGCGATCTCGGAGGGCTGGACCTGGAGGAAGCCGGAGCCGAGCCAGCGGCTCGAGCCGTTGACCGACGTGCCGGCCCCGAGCACGACGACGAGCAGGAGGAAGGAGACGAGCAGGAACGGCGCGGTGAGGCGGCGCACCGACTCGAGGCCGTGCCGGGCGACCAGGTGCATGACGAGCAGGCCGAGGGCGCCGAACATCAGCGTCCGCTTCAGGTAGAAGGCGGAGTCCGCCAGGCCGCCGTCGTTGAGGACTTTGGTCGTCGAGCTGGCCGAGAAGACCATCACCGCGCCGAGCGCCAGCAGGCAGAGGGTCGCGGTCAGCAGCATGTTGTACTCGGGCGGCGGATCGGCGCCCCGCCTCCTGGCTTTCTTGCGCGTCCTCCCCCTCGCGGCGGACCCCCGCCCTCCGGAGCGCCCCCAGGGCAGCGACAGGGCGCTCACGAGAGGCCCTCGACCAGCTCGCGGAAGCGCTCGCCGCGCCGTTCGAAGTTCTCGAAGGCGTCGAAGCTGGCACAGGCCGGCGAGAGCAGGACCACCTCTCCCGGCCGGGCCGCGGCGGCGGCGCGCCGCACCGCCTCGTCAAGGTCCGCACAGCGGTGCAGCTCGACGCCCGCGGCGACCGCCGGCGCCAGCTCCTCGGCCATGCGGCCGGCGGTGGCGCCGGTCAGGTAGACGGCGGCGCAGGCCTCGCGCACGGGCTCGACCAGCCCCCCGAAGTCCTCGCCCTTCTCGCTGCCGCCGAGGATCGCGTGGACCCGACCGGAGGCGGAGCGGTCACCGCTTCCGTCGCCGGGCGCGAAGGCGAGCAGGCCGACAGTCGCGGAGGCGACGTTGGTCGCCTTCGAGTCGTTGACGAAGCGCACCCCGCCGAGCTCCGCGACCTGCTCGAGCCTGTGCGCCACGCCGGCGAAGCTGCGCAGCCCCTCGCGGACCGCGTCGCGATCGATCCCCATCGTCAGGGCCGCGGCGGCGGCGGCCATCGCGTTGGCGACGTTGTGCTCGCCGAGCAGGCCCAGCTCGGCGACCGCGATCAGCGGCTCGCCGTCGTAGAAGACGGTCCCCTCGCCCAGCGAAACCTCGCAGTCCGGCGCCGCGCCGACGCAGAACGAGACCCGCCTCGCGCAGCCGCCGAGGTCGGCGCCGGCGAGCGCCGGGTCGTCGGCGTTGTAGACGGCGACGTCGTCGTTCCCCTGGTTGGCGAAGATCCGCAGCTTCGCCGCCAGGTAGGAGTCGAGGTCGGAGTGGCGGTCGAGGTGGTCGGGCGCCAGGTTGAGGAAGACCCCGCACTCGGGGGCGAAGGCGACGCTGTCCTCGAGCTGGAAGCTGGAGGCCTCGCAGACCACCGTCGCGGCGGGGTCCAGCTCGTCGACGAGCGAGGCGAGGGGAGTGCCGACGTTGCCGGCGACGGCGACCGGCTCGCCCGCCGTCCGGTAGAGGTGGCCGAGCAGCACCACGGTCGTCGTCTTGCCGTTGGTGCCGGTGACGGCGACGAAGCGGTTGGGGATCGCCCGCCAGGCGAGCTCGAGCTCGCCGATCACGTCTATCCCGCGCTCGAGCGCGGCCTCGATCACCGCCGCCTCCCGGGGCACTCCCGGGCTCTTGACGACGGTCCGCGTGCCATCGAGCTGCGCCAGTCCATCCGTATCCAGGAAGACTTCGACGCCCGCCCCCTCCAGACCTGCCGCCTCTCGCGGCTCCCCCGCGTCGACCCCGGCCACCGTCTCCCCCCGCGCCGCCAGCAGCCGCGCGGCGGCACAGCCCGAGCGCGCCAGCCCGACGACCAGGTACGGCCCGCGCGGCATCTCCGGGCGGAGCTTTTTCGGCGGCGGTGAATTCATCGAAGATGAATTCGCCTTCGAGCCCTCCGAACCTTGCAGACATGGCCAATCCGTCCTCGAGGCGACGGGATCGCGGTGGCTTCCGGTCGCCCTAACGCCCCATGTACCGGGGCCAGATGAAGAGGATGGCGATGATCGCGATCAGGACGATCACGCCCGGCCAGCCGGTCTTTTCGAGGGCCTCCTGGCCTCCGCGCAGGCCGAGCAGGGCGATCATCGGCCGATCGACTGCTGGTAGAGCGTGAAGCCGATCCCCGAGCAGACGGCGGCGATGATCCAGAAGCGGAGCATGATCTTCGTCTCCGACCAGGCCATCATCTCGAAGTGGTGGTGGAGCGGCGCCATCAGCAGGACCCGGCGGCGGAAGGCCTTGAAGGAGAAGACCTGGACCGCGACCGAGAGCGCCTCGATCACGAAGATGCCGCCGATGATGATCAGCAGCACCTCGGTCTGGGTCATCACCGCCAGCGCGCCGATCGCGCCCCCCAGGCCCAGGGAGCCGGTGTCGCCCATGAAGATCGAGGCCGGGAAGGCGTTGAACCAGAGGAACCCGATGCAGGCCCCGACCAGGCAGGAGGAGAGCAGCGCCAGGTTCTGCTGCTCGTTGGTGACGAAGGAGATCGCCGTGTAGGCGAGCAGCACGATCGCGCAGGAGCCCGCGGCCAGGCCGTCGAGGCCGTCGGTGAGGTTGACGCCGTTGGAGGTGCCGGCGATGACCAGGAAGACGAGGACGAAGTAGAGGACCGGGCCGAGGTCGATGCTGGCGTCGCCGATGCGGAAGTAGAGGACCGGCTCGAGGCCGACCTCGTGGCGCGCGACCCACCAGAGCCCGAGGGCGAGGAAGACCTGGAAGAGGAGCTTCCAGCGCGCCGCGAGCCCGAGCGAGCGGCGCTTGACGATCTTGATGAAGTCGTCGGCGAAGCCGAGCGCCGCGCAGCCGAGCGCGACCCCGAAGACGGCCAGGCTCTGGGCGTCGAGGTCGGAGAGGACCAGGTAGGGGACGCAGATCGAGGCGAAGATGATCAGTCCGCCCATCGTCGGCGTGCCCGCCTTGGCGTGATGCTCCTGGGGGCCCTCCTCGCGGATGTGCTGGCCGAACTCCTTCACCCGCAGGTACTCGATGAACTTCGGGCCGAGGAAGATGCAGATCAGCATCGCCGCCATCCCGGCGATCAGCACCTCGCCCATCAGGAATCCCCGCCCCCGGCCGCGAGCAGCGCCTCGAGCTGCTCGGCGACCGCCTCGAGGCCGGCCGAGCGCGACCCCTTGACGAGGACCACGTCGCCGCGCTCGAGCTGCGCGGCGAGCAGCTCCGCGGCCTCCGCCGGGCCGCCGACCAGCTCGTCGGGGTCGTAGTCGCGGGCCGGCCCGCCGACGCCGACGACGAGGTCGGCGCCCGCCGCGCGCGCGTGGGCCCCGACCTCGCGGTGATAGCCGGCGGCGCCGGCGCCGAGCTCGGCCATCTCGCCGAGGACGGCGATCCGGCGCTCGCCCTCGACGCTGCCGAGGTGGTCGAGGGCGGCCCGCATCGAGACCGGGTTGGCGTTGTAGCAGTCGTTCACGAGGAGAATCCCGTCGCCCAGATCGAGGCGCTCGCCCCGGAAGCGTGAAAAGCCTATGTTCGCAGCGCGGTCGGCCATCTCGGCGGGAGAGGCGCCCAGCGCCGCACCGGCCGCGATCGCCGCCAGGGCGTTGGTCAGGTTGTGCGCCTCGGCGAAGGGGAAGTGGAAGGTCTGGCGACCGGACGGTGTGGCGACCAGAGCCTCGGTGACGCCCTCGACGACGCGGCTCTCGAGCGCCTCGACGTCGCCCCCGGGCCCGAAGCGGAGCAGGCGCGGCGCGGCGGAGAGGTGCGGCTCGAGCTCGCCCGCCTCGACCGGCACGACCGCTGTCGCGTGCGCCGGCAGGTCGTGCAGCAACTCGGCCTTGGCGGCGGCGATCGCCTCCACCGAGCCGAGCAGCTCGACGTGAACCGGGCCGACGTTGGTGATCACCGCCACCTCCGGCTCGGCGATCGCCGCCAGCTCGGCGATCTGGCCGGCGCCCCGCATCGCCATCTCGAGCACGAGCAGGTCGACGCCCGACCCCGCCTCGAGCACGGTCAGGGGCAGGCCGATCTCGGTGTTGAGGTTCTCGCGGTTGGCGTGGACACGGCCGGGGAGCAGCGCCCGGGCGATGTCCTTGACCGACGTCTTGCCGACCGAGCCCGTGATCCCGACGACCCTGGCGCCGAGCGCCCGGCGCCACTCGCGCGCGAGGACGCCCAGCGCCGCCACCGGGTCCCCAACGGCGAACACCCACGCCCCGCCCCCCTTCTGGACGCACTTCCTCCCGGTATCCGGGAGGAAGTGCGTCCGCGCGGCGGGGCCGACGACGACGCCCCAGGCGCCGGCCTCGAGCGCGGCGGGGGCGAACCGGCCGCCGTCGACCCGCTCGCCACGCAGGCCGAAGAAGAGGTCGCCCCTGCCGGTTGCAGCCGAGTCGATCGTCGCCCGCTCGGGCGAGCCGGGGCCGCCCTCGGCGAGGACCTCGGCGCCGATCGCCGCGGCGATCCGGGCTCCGTCCAGGTTCATCGGCCCCAGCTCCGGGCTCCGTCCAGGTTCATCGGCCCCAGCTCCGGGCTCCGTCCAGGTTCATCGGCCCCAGCTCCCGCTCATTCCCCGCCGCCCCCCAGCCGCAGCAGCTCCTCCCGGGCGACCTCGCGGTCGTCGAAGGGGACCTTGCGGCCCTGCTCGAACTCCTGGCCCTGCTCGTGCCCCTTGCCGGCGATCACGACCGTGTCGCCGGGCTCGGCACGGCTCAGGGCGAGGGCGATCGCGGCACGGCGGTCGGGCTCGGACTCGACCCCGGCGCCCTCCCCGGCGCCCGCCAGGACTTCGGCGACGATCGCCTCGGGATCCTCCGAGCGCGGGTTGTCGGAGGTGACGATCGCCAGGTCGGAGCCGAGGGCCCCGGCCCGGCCCATCTTCGGGCGCTTGTCGCGGTCGCGGTCGCCGCCGGCGCCGAAGACCGAGATCACCCTGCCGCCGGTCAGCCGCCTGGCGGCGGCGAGCACGTTGTCGAGCGAGTCCGGCGTGTGGGCGTAGTCGACGAGGACGGCGAAGTCCTGGCCCTCGTCGATCGGCTCGAGGCGCCCGGGAACGCGCCGCGCCCTGGCCAGGCCGGTGGCCGCCTGGCGCGGGTCGACTTCGAGCGCGACCGCTGCGGCAAGGGCGCCGAGCGCGTTGGCGACGTTGAAGTCGCCGGGCATAGCCGTATGCACCTCGAGCCCACCGTCGATCGGCCGATAGCCGATTCCACGCTTTGCCCTTCGGGCGGCCGGCGAGACAACGGTGAAGCTCGCGCCGCCGGCGTCGAAGGCGATGTCGCGGGCGGAGAAATCGGCCTCGGCGCCCTCGGCCGAGAAGGTCAGGCAGTCGACTTCGCCCGCGAGGCGGCGCCCGTAGGGGTCGTCGACGTTGACGACCGCCGCCTCCGGGCCCAGGTCGGCGAAGAGGCGTCGCTTGGAGAGGAAGTAATCCTCCATGCCGCCGTGGAAGTCGAGGTGGTCCTGGGTCAGGTTCGTGAACAGGCCCAGCTCGAAGCGGATCGAGTCGACCCGGTGCAGGGCGAGCGCGTGCGAGGAGACCTCCATCACGCAGGCCCTGTCTCCGCCCTGGAGCATGCGGCGAAAGGTCTCCTGTAGGTCGATCGCCTCCGGAGTCGTGCGCTCGACCTCCTCCTCGACAGCGCCGACGACCTGCTTCACCGTGCCCAGCAACCCGGTCTGGACCGCCGCCGCCTCCAGCACCTCGCGCAGCAGGAAGGCCGTCGTCGTCTTGCCGTTGGTGCCGGTGATCCCCACCACCCGCAGCTCCGCCGTCGGCTCCCCCCAGAAGCGGGAGGCGACCGGCGCCATCGCCGCCCGCGCGTCGGCGACGAGCACCTGGGGCACGTGCTGGTCCAGCTCGCGCTCGACGACCAGCGCGACCGCACCCCGCTCGACGGCGGCCGCGGCGAACTCGTGCCCGTCGGCGCGCTCGCCGACCACGCAGAAGAAGAGCGAGCCCGGCGTGGCGCTGCGACTGTCGTAGGCGAGCCCCGAGATCTCGACCCCGGGCGCTCCCGTGGTGCGCGTTGCGCCGGCCGCGGCGGCGAGCTCGTCCAGTTTCACGCAGCGATTCTAGGTCCGGCGTCGGGTGGCGCCCCGCAGCGGCGGCTATTCGGCCGGCACGCCCAGGTAGGGCAGCGTGAAGCCGGCGATCTTGCCGAAGGCGGGCGCGGCCACCGATCCACCGTAGATGTCGCCCTGCGGCTGGTCGACGATCACGGCGACGAGCAACCGCGGGTTCTGGGCGGGAGCGAAGCCGATGAAGGAGGCGACGTACTTGGTCTCCGAGTAGTGGCCGTCTTCGGCCACCTCGGCGGTCCCCGTCTTGCCGGCCAGCGTGTAGCCGGGGACGCTCACCTCCGAGGCGGTGCCGCCGGGGGCGAGCACGCCCTCGAGCATCGTCCGCACCTGGCTCGCGACGCCGGCGTCGATCACCCGCCTGCCCTTCGGCTCGGGGACGGGCTCGCCGTCGATACTGCGGATCAGCTGCGGCCGCCTGAGCATGCCGCCGTTGGCGATCGCCGTGTAGCCGGCGACCATCTGCATCGGTGTCACCGAGAGCCCCTGGCCGATCGGCAGGTTGCCCATCGTCGAGCCGGAGTACTCGTCGAGCGGCAGGACCAGCCCCCGCTCCTCGGCCGGGAGGCGGACGCCGGTCGGGCGGCCGAATCCGAAGCGGTCGATCCAGCGGCTGAACTTCTCGCTCCCCATCTGCAGGCCGATCGTCGCGGCACCGATGTTGGATGAGTGGGCGAGGATTTCGGAGACCGTCAGGGTGACGGTCGGGCGCGCCTCCGCGTCTTCGATCGTGCGGTCGGCGACCTGCAGCTGCGGCGGCAGGGTGAAGGTCGTCTCCGGCGTCACTTCCCGTTCCTCGAGGGCGGCGGAGATCGTGAATGCCTTGAAGGTCGAGCCGGGCTCATAGGTGAATCCGGTGGCACGGTTGAGCAGGTCCTCCGAGCTCGCCTCGGAGAGGTCGGCGGGGTCGACCGGCGGCCAGTTGGCCATCGCCAGGATTTGCGAGTCGCGCGGGTCGACGACGATCGCCGTCGCCCCCTTCGGCGCGTAGGTTTCACCGACTTCGGAGAGCACCCGCTCGGTCTTCGCCTCGATCGCCGGGTCGAGCGTCAGCTGTATGTCGCTGCCGTCGGTCGCGTCGCCGACGATCTCGGTCCGGATCGGCTCGCCGAGCGCGTCCTTGACGATCCGCCGCTCGCCGTCGGATCCGGCGAGCACCGAGTCCTCGCCCGCCTCGAGGCCGGTCAGTCCCTGGTTCTCGGAGCCGACGGCCCCGATCACCTGGCCGGCGAGGTCGCCCTGCGGGTAGTTGCGGCGGCTGTCGGGAAGCTGGCCGATGCCGGGCAGCTCCAGCCGTTCGACCCGCGCCGCGGTCGGCACGTCGACCTTCTTGGCGACGTAGGAGAAGCCCGATTGCTCGGTCAGGCTTTCGAGCACCTCGGCGGGGTCCTCACCGAGCACCCTGGCCAGCTTCTCGGCCTCCTGGGCCGGGTTCTTGACCTGGTAGGGAGTGGCGAAGATCGTCGCCGCGTCCTCGGAGGTGGCGAGCGCCTCGCCGCGGCGGTCGAGCACGGTGCCGCGCAGGCCGGGCACGGTCACCACCTCGGTCTGCTGGTAGGAGGCTTCCGAGGCCAGCTGGGCGCCCTGCACCCCCTGCAGCCAGAAGGCGCGCCCGACGATCAGCAGGAAACAGAGGAGGAATCCGGCAAAGAGCAGCCCGATCCTCCGCTCGATCGTCCGCATCGGGCCCCTAGTAGCCGGTCCCGGCGGCGGCGAGGCGCGCGGCGGCCATGGCGATGTCGCCGCGGCGTGGCTGAACCGAGGAGACCTCGTCGACCGCGGCCATCTCGAGGCCGATCGCGCCGGCGTCGTGGCTCACCCGGGCGGCGCCCGAGCGCTGCGCGTCACGACTGCGCAGGATCGAGTTCTCCTTTTCGAGGGCGACGATGTTCTCGTCGATGTGACCAGCCTCGGCCGCGAGACTGAGCGTGAAGACGTTGAGGGCGACGATCCCCGCCAGGAGGCCGCCGAGGACGCCGATCCAGAGCCGTCCGCGGGTCATCCTCACGATCAGCGGCGAGTCGGGGAACTGGCGCACCGCGGCGGCCGTGCCGACCGCGATCGGGATCAGGTGAGAGCCGGTGCGGCCGCGGCGCGCGGGCGCGGCGGGACGGGTGCGCGGCTTGCGCGCGGGGGCCGTCGTCGCCCGGCGCGGCTTGCGCGCGGGAGCCGTCGTCGCCCGGCGTGGCTTGCGCGCGGGGGCGGCCGTCGCCTGCCGTTTCCTGCGACCGGGGCGTGGCCGATCGCGCGGGACGCGCGCCGGGGCCGGGGCGACGGCGGGACGGCGGGCGACCGTGGCGGCCTCCATCAGGACGCCTCCCCGATCTTGACCGCCGCGCGCAGGTGGGCCGACTTGGCACGGGCGTTGGAGGCGATCTCCTCCGGCCCCGGCGAGACCGCGCGCCGGGTGAGCAGATCGGCTTCGGGCTCGCGCCCACAGGCGCAGACCGGCAGCTCCGGCGGGCAGATGCAGCCCCGGGCGCGGTCGGCCAGGAACCGCTTGACCGGGCGATCCTCGAGCGAGTGGAAGGAGATCGCGGCGAGGCGGCCCCCGATCGGCAGCATCCCCCAGGCGGTGGGCAGCGAGTCCTCGAGCGAGTCGATCTCGCCGTTGACGGCGATGCGGATCGCCTGGAAGCTGCGCTTGGCCGGATGGCCGGCGCCGAACCGCGCCGAAGCCGGCATCCCGGCCTTGATCGCGTCGACCAGCTCCGAGGTCGTGTGCAACGGGCGGCGCTTGACGATCTGGCGCGCGATGCCGCCCGCGTAGCGCTCCTCGCCGAAGCGACGCAGGACCTTGGCGATGCGCGACTCGGGCCACTCGTTGACGAGGTCGGCGGCGCTGAACTCGGCGCGCGTGTCCATCCGCATGTCGAGCGGGGCGTCGTAGGAGTAGGAGAAGCCGCGCTCCCAGGCATCGACCTGCATCGATGACATTCCGAGGTCCATGTAGATCATGTCTGGCTGGACGCCTTCGCCGTGCAGGGCGCGAAGCCCTTCCGCGAAGTCGGCGCCGATGAAGCGGGTCCGGCAGGTGACCTCGTCGGCGAAGCGCTCGTAGCGCGCCTCGGCTGCGGGGTCGCGGTCGATGCAGATCAGGGTTCCGTCGAGGCCCAGCACCGAGGCGACGCGGCGCGCGTGGCCGCCGGCGCCGAAGGTGCAGTCGACCGCCGTCTGGCCCGGCTGCGGGGCGAGCAGCCCGACCAACTCGGCGGCAAGGACCGGCTTATGCTCGATCGGCATCACGGGCAGGCTCTCGTGTTTGACGGGCGAGGCGGCGCCACTCGCCATGAGGGCTTCGCCGGCGCTCCGCCCGCGGAGATCGGATTGTGACGCTTGCTCGACACGGGCTCGCATGTCACTCCGGCCCTCCGCCGGCGGCGAGGCCCTCGGCGATCTCGGGGGCGGAGGCGTCGAGCTCCTGCTCCTGCTTCGCCCAGGCCTCGGCGTTCCAGATCTCCAGGTACTCGCCGGCGCCGAGCACGACGCAGGGGCCGGAGAGACCGGCGTGCTCGATCAGCGGCTTGGGCAGGCGGATGCGCCCGGCCGAGTCGAGCTTCTCGTCGAAGGAGCTGCCGTGGAAGCGGCGGCGCAGGCTGCGGGCGTCCCTGCCGAAGGGGCTGTGGGGAGCGAGGAAGCGATCGGAGAGCTGCTCGAACTCCTCGGTCGTGTGCACCCAGACGCAGGGGTCGAAGCCCTTGGAGAGAACGATGCCGTCGGAGAGCGCTGCGCGGAAGCGCGACGGAACCGTGAGGCGATCCTTGGAATCGAGGCTGTGCTCGTAGAGACCCCGAAAAGCCATTTCCCGTGGATTCCTTTCTGCGGTCCGCTGGAAAGCCGTGGAAAAGAGTCAGGACCGGAGTGATGAGGTGGGAGGAGCCTCACCACCCCGGTCCCTGGGCTTCAACTCGCGGGCCACAGTAACCCACTTCCCCCCACTTTGCAACACAGCTCGGACGGAACGCCCCAAACGCAAGATCGTTTGCAGCGTCGCCCGTCGTCGCCTTTTCTCCGGCCTACCGGAGAAAAGGCGACGATCGGATAGCTTCGGGCGATGAGCGACGAGGCGCCCGAGACGACCGCAGCGCCCCCACAGCCCCCTCCCCCGGCCGCGCCCGACGACGCCGACGACCTGCGCGGCTACCACTTCCGCCGCCTCCTGGGCCAGGCCTCGACCTGGGTGATCATCGGCGCCCTGATGGTCGCCGCCGGTGCCGCCGCGGGGATCTTCTTCGAGAGCGCCCCGCTCGGCGGAGCCGCGGCGGCGGCCCTCCTCGTGCTCGGGCTGATCGGCGTCTTCGCGATCGCCGACTCGCGGGCGGAGGATGCCTTCTTCGTCCACTACGCCGCCGGCCATCGGCCTGACGCTGGGCGGCAGGGCGCCCCTGCCCGGTGCGACTCCCCTGCTGCGCAAGGGGGACGACCGCTACGCGGAGCGGACCCTCTCGGGACCGCTCGCCGACGGAGTCGACGGTGTGCTCGCGCTCTACACCTACGAGGAGGAGAGCACCGACAGCGACGGCAACCGGCAGACGAACTACTACCGCTACACCCTGGGCCTGGTCGACGTCCCCGAGTGCGCCGGGTTCATCCCCGAGCTCTACGCTCAGCGCAAGTTCGGGCTGCGGGCGCTGGAGAAGTTCGAGGACGTCTTCCGTCGCTCCAAAGAGCGGGTCAAGCTGGAGAGCGAGGCGCTCGACCGGAAGTACGAGATATTCGTCAGCAAGGAGCAGGACGCGAACTGGGTCCGCCGGCTCTTCTCCCCCACCTTCATCGTCTGGATGACCGACGACGCGCCGGACAAGTTCGCCTTCGAGCTGGTCGGCGGCAGCCTCTGCTGCTACATCCACGGGCACAAGAAGAGGGCGGCCGAGCTGGACCGCATTCGGGAGGCCGCCGCGGCGGTCGCGAGGCGGCTCCGCGAGGAGGCGCTGGAGTAACGCCCGTCGCCCTGCCCTCGCGAGCGCCGGCTAGAAGCCCTGGAGCAGCACCGTCCGCGTTTGCGATCAGGCCGGCGGCGATCATCAGCAGGACCGAGGGTACGAGGACGAGCGCGACGACGAGCTGGATCTTCGGGGCGGCGCGGGCGGCGCGCTCCTCGACCGCGCGGCGCTGATCGCGTCGCAGGGCGCTCGACTGGCGGCGCAGCTGCTCGGCGAGGGGCGAGCCGAAGCGCCGCGAGCGCTCCACCGCGGCGCAGAGGGCGGCGACCTCGCCGCCGGGGACGCGTTCGCGCAGCCCGGTGAGCGCCTCCGCCAGGGGCCGCCCACAGTCGAGCTCGGCGACCGTGACCGCGAGCTCACGGGCGAGCGGCCCGCCGCCGGCCGCGGCGATCTCCGCGAAGGCCGCCGCGGGGCTGCGGCCGGCGGCGGCGCCGACGGCGAGCAGGTCGAGGGCGTCGGGAAGCGCCGCGACCAGCGCCCGCAGACGCCGGCGCTCCCGCCTTGCCCGCAGGGCGTCCGGAAGCAGGAAGCCGGCCGCGGGCAGGAACAGCGCGACAAGCCATGAGAGCCTGCCGGGGGCAGCCGGGGCGGCGAGCAGGGCGGCGATCGCCCCAACCGCCGAGCAGAGCAGACGCGCAACGAGGGCCTCGCCCGACCTGTCGCCACTGATCCGGCCGGCCTTCACTCGGCCACCCTCGAGAGTCGCCTGATCGCGAGGAAGCCGGCAACCTGCAGCGCCGCGGCGAGGCCGAGCAGGACCGCCGATGCCGGCGCGCGGACCACGCCGACCAGAAAGCCCGGCTCGAGCAGCTCGGCGAACACCGCTCCGCCGCTCGGCATCGCGACGACCAGCAACCCGGTGAAGCGAGCCTGGGCCGTGGCGGCGTGGGCATCCTCGGCGACCCGGTCCCGCTCCGCGGCGCCGGCGGCGAAGCGGCGCAGCAGCCCGGCGAGGTCGCCGCCCGAGAGCCGCTGGCTGAGGACCGCGGCGGCGAACGAGTCGACCCGGGTCGAGCGCATCCGCCTGCGCCAGCCCTCGATCGCCTCCGCGGTCGGGGAGCCGGTGTCGAGCTCGGCGCCGAGCCGCGCGAGCTCGACCGCCGGCGGCCCGTCGAGGGAGGTCGCCGCGGCGGGGATCGAGGCGCGCAGGGTGCGCCCGGCGGTCAACGAGTCGGCGAGCGCCGTGGCCACCGCCGGCAGCGCCCGCTCGACGGCCGAGCGGTAGCGGCCGCGGCGGCTCGAGATCGCCCAGGCGGCGACGCCGGGGCCGGCGACCGCCAGCGGCAGGGCGACCGGTGGCCCTCCCACGAACCAGCCGCAGAGGACCGTCACGCCGGCGCCGAGGGCTGCGAGCCTGCGGCGCTCCGGGATCGACGGCGAGTACCCCTCGCGACCGGCCCTTGCGAGGGGCTCGAGCGCCCGGCGCAGCCACTCGAGCGCCGCCGGGCTGGCGAGAACGGCCTCGCGGGCGCCGAGGGCGAGCAGCCCGCCGGCGCCCGCGCCGAGCAGCACCGCCACCGGTCCGGCGCCCGTGCCGATCAGCCCACCTCGGCGATCTCGGCGACGCGGCGCGATCCGTCGGCTCGCCGCTCGATCTGCACGACGAGATCGAGGCCGCGCCGCGCCTGCTCGGCGATCGCATCGTGGGGAAGCCCCACGCCCGCCATCAGGGCGAGGGTCTCGATCCTCGCCAGGGCGTCGGCGGGCGAGTTCGCGTGCACGGTCGATAGGGCGCCGTCGTGGCCGGTGTTGAGCGCGGTCAGCAGGTCGAGCGCCTCGGCTCCCCGCACCTCGCCGATCACGATCCGGTCGGGCCGCATCCTCAGCGCGTTGCGCAGCAGGTCCCGAATCGTCACCTCGCCCCTGCCCTCGACACTCGCGGGGCGGCTCTCCAGCCGCACCACATGGGGCTGCCGGAGGCGCAGCTCGGCGGCGTCCTCGATCGTCACCACCCTCTCACCGGCGGCGATGAAGCCGGAGATGGCGTTGAGCAGCGTCGTCTTCCCGGACCCGGTGCCACCGCTGATCAGGACGCTGCGCCGCTCGCCCACCGAGGCCTCGAGCAGGTCCCGCTGAGAGCGGCTCAGCGTTCCCAGCTCGACCAGTTCCTCGGGTCCCGGCCGGCGGGCGCCGAAGCGCCGGATCGAGAGGACGGGGCCGTCAATCGACAATGGCGGGATCACCACGTTGACGCGCGAACCGTCCGCCAGCCTCGCGTCGACCATCGGGCTGAGCTCGTCTATCCGGCGCCCGAGTGGCGAGAGAATGCGCTCGACGGCGTTGCGCAGCTCGTCCTCGTCGGCGAACGAGACCGAGGTCGGCTCGATCCTGCCGGCGCGCTCGACGTAGACGCGGCCGGGGCCGTTGACCATCACCTCCTCGACCAGCGGATCGGCGAGCAGGTCCTCGAGCGGGCCGAGCCCGATCGTGTCACGGACTATTCGCGCCGCCAGCGCCTCGCGGTCCTCCTCCCCGAGCAGAGCAGCCCTCTCTGCGACCAGGGCGGCGACCCCGTCCACGAGGCCGGGCTGGGAGCGGGCGGCCGCTGCCGCCGTCCGGCGGCGCTCGATCAGCTCGGCCCGCAACGAGGCGGCCAGCTCCTCTATGTGTCGCTGCCTCGCCCCCACCGCTACCTCACCGGAACCAGGGTCAGCTTGCGAGCGAAGCTCTCGGCCGCGATCAGGCGCAGCGCCTGGCGCCGGGTCAGGCCCAGGGTCGCCGCCGAGGTCCCCCCGGGGCCGGGGCCGTCGGCGCCGGGGCCGAGCGCCAGCAGCGGCACGGCCGCGGCGGCGACGTAGGTGCGGCCGGGGCCGGGGCCGGCGGGTTCGCTGGTGACGACGACATCCACCCTGCCGCGCTCGGCGCGGCCGAGGGCGAGCAGCGCGTCGGCGCCGCTGACGGCGATCTCGACCGGGCGCCGGTGGCCGCCGAGGCCCGGCCGGGACGGGCGGCGCGGCGGCCGCAGCTGGGCTGCGAGCAGGTAGGAGCCGGCCGGGGCCGGGCCCTGGGGGACCAGGCCGAGGGCGTCGGCGGGAACCGAGAGGGCGCCGGCGGGGACGAAGCGCGCCGGCACCCGGCGCACGCCGAGGCGCGAGCCGACCTGCCTCGGCCCGATCGGAGTGCCGGGCGGCAGGTCGGCCTCGACCACGACGACACGGCGCAGCGGGCCGTAGCCCCGAGCGACGCTGGACCCGTAGCCGGCGACGATCGCGGCGCCGGCGGCCGCAGCGAAGAGCGCCAGGGCGAGGAAGCTCGCCGCCCTGGCCCTACGGCTCATGCCGCGGCATCGGGCAGCGGGGCGCGGTCGGCGGCCAGCGGCAGCTCGAGTACGGCGCATGCGCCGGCGCCCGTCCTGCGCAGGACGAAGCGCCCCCGGTGCCCTGCCGCGATTCGGCGCACGACCGCGAGGCCGTGACCGTGGCGCCGTCTCCCCGTCATCCGGGCGACGGCCGCCATCGACCGGCGCGAGCCGTCGTGGCCGACCGCGCCGGGCCGGCCGGCGTCGCCGATCGCGCCGGGCCGATTGTCGTCTCCGGCCGGGCGGCGACCCGAGTCGGCGACCGAGATGACCAGGCTCGGGCCGCGCCGGCGGGCCTCGACGAGTATCTCGGGCCCGCCGTGCTCGATCGCGTTGACGATCAGGTTGTCGACCGCCTGCTCGAGCGCCGCCCTCTCGCCGATCACCACCGCCTCCCCCGCACGCCAGCGCAGCTCCAGCGAGCCGCCCGCCATCGCCACCCTGGCGCGCCAGCGGCCGACCGCCGAGCGCAGCGCCGCTTCGCAACGCACCCGATCGGCCCGCTCGGCGGTCCGGACCGGCTCGCCGCCGCCGTTGACCTCGCGATCGAGCCGCTCCAGCGCCGCGGAGGCGAGCCTGGTCGAGCTCTCGACCACGCCGCCTCTTTCGGGGGCGCCGCCGGCGAGCGCCAGGGCCTGAAGCGGCCGCCGCAGCTCGTGCAGCGCCTCGTTGATCGCCGTCCGCCGGCGACCGGTCCGCAGCAACAGGCCCGCTGTGACCGCGAGCAGGGTCCCCGCGGTCGCCCAGCCGACGAACGCCTGGTCGATCCCGGTCACCCGTCGACCAACCGGTATCCGACGCCCCAGCAGTTGATCACGAAACGGCTGTGCGCCGGGTCGAGTTTGCGGCGCAGGCGGCTCGCGTGCGAGTCGAGCGTGCGCGTCCGCGCCGTCGTGCGGAACCCCCAGACGTCTTCCAGCAGCTCCTGCTTGGTGAAGACCCGGACGGGGTCGGAGACGAGCACGCCGAGCAGCGAGAACTCCTTGTTGGAGAGAGCCACGTCCCGACCCTCCACCTGGACCCTGCGCCGGGCCGGGTCGACGACCAGGTCGCCGACGCGGCGAGGCCCATCGTGTCGCCCGGCCCGCCTGCGCAGGACCGCGTTGACGCGCGCGCGTAGCTCCGGGTAGTGAAACGGCTTGACCAGGTAATCGTCCGCCCCGAACTCGAGGCCGCGGACCCGCTCGGCGTCGGCGCCGCGACCGCTGAGGACGATCACCGGCAGCCTCGGGTCGAAGCGGGCGTCGACTCCGTCGCCCTGGCGGATTTCCCGCAGCACGTCGAGCCCGGATGCGTCGGGGAGGGCGAGGTCGAGGAGCAGGAGGTCGGGGTGCTTGTAGCGGCAGAGCCGCAGGGCATCGGAGGCGCTCGGCGCGGGCAGGGCCCCGAAGCGGTCCGCGGCGAGGTGCTCGCAGAGCAGCTCGAGGGTCGCCGGGTCGTCCTCGCAGACGACGATCTGGGCGATCTCTTCTCTCTCCGGCAGCATCGTCCGCTACCCAGGCGGGAGATCGACGGACTCTCCCCCTCCGCCGACGAACTCCTCGCTCTCAGCGGGCGACGGCAGCTCGAGGACGGCGCCGGCCCCGCTCACGGCGACCACCCGCCGCCGGCCCACGCGCCGGTGGATCGCCAGCGGACGGCCGCGGCGGTCGACGAAGACGAGGTCGAGCGCGAAACGCATCCCGAAGGTGTGGACGCTCGCGCAGCGCGGGATCAGCAGGCCCGGGCCGGCCTGCTCGCGGTCGAGCAGCGCCAGGCCGAGCAAGCGGGCCCGGGGGCCGATGGCGACCGGCACGCCGAGCCCTCCGATTTCGACCGTCGGCAACCCTCCGAACCTTCTCGCTGGCGGCGAGCCGTCCATTGAGCACCTAATGGAGGCTCAATCGGCGGCTCACCCCCCCTGCCGAGTGCAAACCCTCGTTCAGGCACGCCCTGGGCAGGCACGGAGCTACGATGATCGGCATGATCTTCATCGTTCTCGCCGGGCTTGCGAGAGCAGCAGTGGCTTCAACTCATGGATAAGAAGACGACCCGCCGAGGGAACTACGAGTCTGGCTCCGACTACGTGCTCGAGTACGGAGAGCTCCGCTTCGCCTTCAACGAGGAGGACTTCGGCCAGCGGGTCGAGCAGGCCGCCGTCAAACTCGGCTTCGTTTCCCAGGGGCTCAGCCAGGAGGAGCTCGACGACCTCCTCGACCTCGCCGTCAGCGGCGAGATCGCCGAGCCCAGCTCCCGCCTCGGCGAACACATCAACGAGAACTGGGAGGAGCTGGTCGGCCCCGCCAACCGCAGCCTCGTGCACTGGCTGCGGCGCCTCGTCTTCCGCGGCGCCTGGCTCGACCAGCGCGTCAAGGAGGGTGAGCTCGACATCGTCTTCGACGAGCGCAGCCAGACCTTCGGCTACGTGCAGCCGGATCGCAGCCAGGAGCTGATCGAGCTCTCCAAGGAGCCCTCCTGGCGCCGCATCGCCTACCGGCGTTAGCCGCGCTGCGCTAGGCGCCCGCGCGCTCGACCGCGGCGACCACCGTCAGCGTGCCGGATCCACCCGCGGCACGGCCGTCGGCGAGCAGGTCCTTGGCGACGTTGGAGCCGAAGGACTCCGCCAGCCGGCTTACCGAGTCGATCAGCAGGATCACCGCCTCGCCCGCCTCGGCCCGGCGCGCCGCCTGGGCGAGTGCGTCCCCGGCATGGCGGTCCTGGCCGGCGGAGACGATCTCCGCCTTCGGCGCCTCGCGCTTCCAGTCGGCCAGCTCCTCGGGTCCTGGGTCGATGAGCAGGGCGATCGGGTCCGGGCCCCTGCCGCCGGAGAGCTCGGCCGCCAGCTCGCGCAGCAGCGCCGTGCAGCTCTGGCGGCTCTCGCCGTAGACGATCGACTGGCCGCCCGGCGCGGCGAGGATCAGCTCGCCGGCACGGACCGACCTGCCGCCCTTGCGGAAGCGGCGCCGGCGGCGCCGGCGTGGCTTCGCCGCGCCACCCTCGCCACCCGAGGCGGGCGGCGCCTGCGGCGACTCGGGCCGCTCGCGGTCCCCCGCATCCCGGCTGCGGCCCTCGCGCCCGCCACCTCCGCCCGAGCGGCGTTCGCCTCCACCTCGAGATTGACGCTCGCGCCCGCCGCGGGACTGACGGTCGCCGCCTCCGCCCGACTGACGGTCGCCGCCTCCGCCCGACTGCCGGCCGCGCCCGCCGCGGGACTGACGGCCACGGCCGCCGCGGCTCTGGCGCTCGCCGCCGCGCGACTCGCGCGCACTCCCTCCGCCGCCTCCCCCGCGGCTTTTGGAACCACCGCCTCCGCCGTCGGCGAGCTTCTCGATCAGCTCGGCGCGGGGCAGCATTCGGTAGCGCTCGACGCCCGCCTCGACGGCGAGCGCGTGCAGCTCGGACAGGTGCTTGGACTCGAGTTCGGCCTTGTTCATGTGCCGCAGGTTATTCGCTCGGCGAGGCGGCCGGATCGGTGCCCGCCTCGGCGACCGCGGCAGGCCACGCCTCCGCCTCGCGCCGGACCTGCCGCCGCGACCAGCCGAGCTCAGCGCCCATCGCCTCGGCGACCGGGCGGACGGCGTCCGCGTCGCGCAGCCGCGGCGCGGCAAGCAGCCCGAGGCGGGTGCGTCGCAGCAGCACGTCGGCGACCGTGCGCGCCTGCTCGAGCCGCGCCGCCAGAACCGCCTCGGCGAGCAGGTCGGGGCGCCCCTCGACGATCGGCGCCGCCAGCTTCGCGTCCTCACCGGCGATCCCCAGCACCGTCCGCGCCGCGTGCCCATAGCGGAACGCGAGCTGCGCGAGCGCCTCATCGCCGACCCCGTCCGGCGCCTCGAGGTCCTCCGGCCGGACCGGCATCCCGAGCGGGATCTCGGTCGTGTGGCAGGGCGCCTCGCGCCCCTCCCGCTCGACCAGCCGGTCGACCGTCTGCTTCGCCATCCGACGCCAGGTGGTGAGCTTGCCGCCGGTGATCGTCAGCATCCCCGACGAGGTCTCGTAGAGCTCTGCCCTGCGCGAGATGTCGACCGACTTCTTCGGGTCGCCGGTCGCGATCAGCGGCCGCACGCCGGCGTAGGCGCCGACCAGGTCGGCGGCGCCGATCTCGACCTCGAAGAACTCGTTGATCGCGTCGAGCAGGTACTCGACGTCCTCCTCGCCCGGGTGCGGATGGCGGATGTCGCCCTCGTAGTCGTTGTCGGTGGTGCCGACCAGCGTGCGCCCGTACCAGGGCAGGGCGAAGATCGCCCGCCCCTCGCCCGCCGGGACGATGCAGGCGGCCGACCCCGTCGAGAGGTCGTCGCGGTCGATCAGCAGGTGCGTGCCGCGGCTCGGCTTGATCCGCGGCACGTCCTCCTCCTCGACCACCTCCTCGGGGCGGATGCCGTCGGCAAAGACGCCGGTGGCGTTGACGACGCTCTCCGCCTCGACCTCGAAGCGCTCGCCCGACTCGGCCTCGACCACCGCGACGCCGGCGGCCCGCCCGCCGTCGGAGAGCACATCGATCACCTCGGCGCCGTTCAGCATCACGGCGCCGAAGCGCTCGGCCTCGCCGAGGATCGGTCAGCACCAGCCGCACGTCGTCGGTCTGGCAGTCGTAGAAGAGGTAGGCGTCATTGGGGTCGCGTCGCGCCAGCGAGGGCACCAGCTCGAGCAGCTCGTCGCGGTCGATCGTCCGGTGCCGGTCCGGCGACCAGTAGAAGTCCTCGTCCTCCTCCTTGGAGGCGCGCATCTCGCGGCGGCTGCGGCCGACCCGCGTGGTCGCCATCACGTCGTACATGTTGAGGCCGATCCCGAGTTTGCGGTCGCGGCGCTCATCGGCGAAGGAGGGGACGACGAAGGGCGTCGGGTAGACCAGGTGGGGAGCCAGCTGCACCATCAGCTGGCGCTCGAGCAAGGCCTCGCGGACGAGGCCGAGGTCGAGGTTCTGCAGGTAGCGAAGCCCGCCGTGGACCATCTTCGAGGAGCGGCTCGAGGTGCCGACGGCGTAGTCGCCGCGCTCCAGCAGCGCCACCGAGTAGCCGCGCGAGGCGGCGTCCAGGGCGACGCCGGCGCCGGTGATGCCGCCGCCGATCACGACGACCTCGAACCGCCGCCCCGCGATCGCCTCGATTGCCGCCGCCCGGGAGAGCATCAGTCGAGGTAGATCGCGGTCTGGTCGGGCGGCGGGCGGTCCGGGGCCGGCCTCGCCTCCTGGCGCGGGGGCCCGAGGTGGAGGAGGCCGACGAAGCGCTCCTCCGCCGGCAGGCCGACGGCGGCCCTGCCCTCCGGCTCGCGCAGCAGCGCCGGCGTGCGCCAGTAGCCGGCGTGCCCGCGGGCGTGCGCGGCGAGCAGGACGATGTAGGAGGCGACGGCGGTGGCGTGCAGGTCCTCCTCGTCCTGGACCGGGTCGCCGCCGAGCGCCGAGGAGGCGACGATCAGGGTCGGGGCGCGGGCGAGCTTCGCGGCGCCCTCCGGGCCGGCGGCGCGCTTGAGGCGCTCGAGCGCCTGCGGGCCGATCACCCGGAAGCGCCAGGGGACGGTCAGGTGGTGGTTGGGCGCCCAGCGCGCCAGCTCGAGCAGCTCCTCGACCTCCTCCCGAGGGAGCGGCTCGGGGGCGAAGGCCTTATGGGTGCGGCGCGTCCTGATCGCGGTCTCCACGTCCATCGATCTGCAACATAGCCGTCCACGGGGGCGGCGCCGCCCCCGCTACCAGGAGTAGCGCCGGCCGAGGGCGAGCGGCACGACCAGAGCGATCAGGCCGACGCCGACGCCGATGCCGATCGGTATCCAGGGCGAGGCCGGGTCGTCGGGGTCGGGCTCGACGGCGCTCGCCGGGGAGGCTTCGGTCAGCGCGTCGGGCCCTTCGGAGGGAATCGAGGGCGGCGTGATCGCGCCGGACCCGCCGACCGGCGGCGCGTTCGCGCCCGGGATCAGCGGGCCGGCGTGTCCCGAACCGCCGCCGGAGCCCGTCGAACCGCCCGAGCCGCCGGGGATCGCCGGCACCGGCGCGGCGGGCGGCGTCGTCACGCCCGGGATCGGGACCGGCGGCAGCGTCGGCGAGGGCGGGGTCGCGGCCGGCTGCGGCGCCCGCGGCGCGACCGCGACCGGGAAGTCCTCGCCGGCGGCGGCGACCAGGACCTCGCCGGTGACCCAGACGGAGGTCTGGTTGCTGGAGCTCGAGTAGCGGAAGCGGCCGTCGCTCTGCTGCAGCCCGGTGAGGTAGTCGGGGCCGCTGTTGCCGCCCGACCTGACCGAGTCGGGGTCGGTGCCGACCGCGATCATGCCCTGGATCGCCCAGGCGGTCGACTGGCTGTTGACGGCGCCGTTGCCGCCGGTGACGAAGCCGCCGTCGCCGCGCTGGTGCTTGCGCAGGTAGGTCAGGCCCTGATTGGCCGCCTTCGAGCTGGGCATCGCCTGCATCGCGGCCCCGGTCACGTCGGCGTTGCTGGGGCCGTCGGGCAGGTCACCCCAGCCGCCGTCGCCGTTCTGGGCCCCGCCCAGCCAGGAGAGCGAGGCCTCGAGGCTGCCGGTTGCGCCGGCGGCGCGCAGGGCGACGATCGCGAACGCCGTGCTGCCCGGCCAGCCGTTGTAGGAGCCGTCGCTGCGCCGGCGCTTGAGCAGCGCCGAGACGAGGTTGCGGCCGCCGAACGAGCGCGGGCCCAGGCCCGCCCCCTCGAGGGCCAGGATCGTCCGCGCGAAGTCGCCGCTGCTGCTCAGCTCGCCGACGTTGGAGCGCAGGTAGTCGACGGCGGAGTTGCCGCCACGCTTGACGTCGAGCGGGTTGCGCCCGGCGGCCTCGAGGCCGAGCATCACCCAGGCGGTGGTCGAGGCGCTCGAGCCGTCGCCGGGCGAGTCGCCGAAGCCGCCGTCGGAGTTCTGGACCGAGGCCAGCCAGGAGGCCGCCCTCGAGCTGCTCGCCGCGTCCGCCGTCGCCGGCAGCGTCGTCGCCATCGCCAGGGCGAGGAGCAGGGTTGCGGCAAGAGCCGGCGCGCGCCATTCGAAGCGCATCCGGAATCGGGAGAGCATGCGGATCATCGCCGGCCCCGCGACGAGGGCGAAAACGACGTTGCCGACCGCGTGTGCGGCGTCGAAGGGCACCGCGCGCGACTCCAGGACGAGGAAGTGCTCGAGCGTGAGATCACCTCCATATGTTGCCATCAGCGAGAAATTGAGCAGGGCGCCGTAGGCGATCCCGGCGAATCCGCAGACCGCGGCGAGCGTCAGGCGCCCGACGTTGCGGCCCCCGAGGGCGGCCAGCGTCGCGCCGATCAGCCCGCACATCCCCCAACCGGCCATCTGCCACGGCGTCCAGGGCCCCTGCCCGAACCAGAAGTTGGAGACCAGCGCGGTGAGGGCGCCGACGGCGAAGCCGGGGGCGCCGCCCAGCGCGTAGCCGGAGAAGACGACGATGTCGGTGGTCGGCTTGACGTTGGGAAAGGCGGCGAAGGCGATCCGGCCGGCGATCGCCAGCGCCGCCAGGGCGGCGACCAGGGCGACGACCTGGGCGGGCGGGCGCGAGCGCTCGTACCAGGCGAAGCCGGCGAGCAGGACCGCGCCGAGGATCAGGAAGCTGGCCAGCTCCCAGGACATCACGCCCCTTCCTCGCGCCGCAGGCGCTCCGCCCCCTGCTCGGGGCTGACGACGCCCGGGATGTCGAGGACCCGGGCCACTTCGGTGGCGAAGTACCAGCCTCCGGAGAGGATCTCCTCGGCCGGGCCGTCGGCGACGACGACGCCGTCGCCGAGCAGGACGACGCGCTCGCGCGAAGGAAGCCGCGAACTCGACGTCGTGGGTGGCGACGACGACCGCGGCGCCGCCGCGGGCGAGGCCCTCGATCAGCTCGACCAGGTCGGATTTGCGGGAGCGGTCCATGCCCCGCGTCGGCTCGTCGAGCCCGACCAGGCCGGGTGGCGCCTCGCCCTCGATGCGGCCCGCGAGGGCGATCGCCAGGGCCAGCCGCTGCCGCTCCCCGCCGGAGAGCTCGCGCGGGTCGGCGTCGATGGCGTGGGCGAGCCCCACGGCGCGCAGCGCCGCCTCCCCCCGCGCTCCCGGCAGCTCGTCGCCGATCCGCTCGCGGACCAGGTAGTCGCCGGGGCTCTGGGTCAGCAGCGCCATTCCCGCCGGCACCTCGACCCCGCCCCTGACCGGCTCGACCAGGCCGGCGGCCGTCCTCAGCAGCGTGCTCTTGCCGGCGCCGTTGCGCCCCATCAGCGCCACCCGCTCACCCGGCCGGATCCCCAGCTCGATCCCCTTCAGGACCTCGTGCCCCTCCCCGTCCCGCTCGAGCTCCACCCATAGATCGCGAGCTTCGACCGCCGCCTCCGGCGAAGGGGCTCTCGACCTCCTCCGAACGGCTTGTAACTTTTCGCCGATCCCGACTCGGACGGCCTCCCCCGCCCCACCGAAGAGTTTGAGAGAGGAGGTGGTCGAGAGCCCCTTCGCGGCAAGCGTCCGCCGCGCGTCGCGCACGCCGATCGGAAGCGGTTCGATCCCGGCCAGGGAGAAGAGGCGCGCGCCCGGCGTCTTGAGCGCCGTGTCGTGGGTGCTCGCCCAGGCCAGGAAGTCGCGCGGAGGGCCGTCGAAGGCGACCGCGCCGGCGGCCATCGCGACCACCCGGTCGGCGGCGGCCAGACAGCGCTCGAGGCGGTGTTCGGCGAGCAGGACGGAGACGCCCCACTCCTCGTTGAGGCGGCGCAGGAGCCAGATCAGCTCGTCGCCGGCGACCGGGTCGAGCTGCGAGGTCGGCTCGTCGAGGAGGACGAGGCGCGGCCGGGTGACGAGGGCGGCGGCGAGGGCGACGCGCTGCAGCTCCCCCCCGGAGAGGCTGTCGACGGTGCGCTCGAGCAGATGCGGGATCGCCAGCGCCAGGGCGACCTCCTCGACCGCGCGGGCCCGGGCGGAGGGCGGCTCGCCGCGCATCTCCAGCGGCAGGCCGACCTCGGCGGCGACCGTGGTCGAGACGACCTGGGACTCGGGGTCCTGGGCGAGGTAGCCGACGACCGCCGCGAGTTGGGCCGGCCCGGATGCGATCGCGTCGAGGCCGCCGGTCTCGACGCGGCCCTCGATCTCGCCGCCGTGGAAGTGCGGCACGAGGCCGCAGGCGGCCCTCAGCAGGGTCGACTTACCGCCGGCGGAGCGGCCCGCGAGCAGGACGAACTCGCCCGCCCCGATCTCGAGCGAGACCCCGTGCAGCGCCGGCGCCGGGGCGTCCGGGTACGAGTAGGTGAGGCCGGCCACCGAGAGCGCCGGGGCCGCGCCGAGCAGGGGCGGCGCCTCAGCCACGGCGGGGCACCAGTCCGGCGGCGGCGACCGCCAGCGAGAGGGCGAACGTCGCCGGGGCGAGGCCGAGCTCGACCGAGGGGTAGGCGTCGAATCCGCCGGCGCCGAGGGCCGAGAAGCCGATCGCCAGGGCGAGCAGGGCAAGCCCGGCGGCGTAGAAGCGCCCGTCGTAGCGCGAGCGCGGCACCCGCCCCGGTCGCCGCCGGCCCGGCAGGCCGTAGCCGCGCAGCTCGACGGTGGCGGCGACGTCGACCGCCCGGTCGAGGGAGCCGGCGAGCAGGCGGCGGGCCAGCGACGCGCGACCGACCGGTGCGGCGCCCGGCCCACGCAGCCGCGCTGCGTCCCGCAATCGCCCGGCGTCGGCGGCGGCGACCGGGACCAGGCGCGAGACCAGGGTCGCGGTCAGCGCCGAGCGCCCGGCCAGCGGCCGCAGCGAGCGCAGCACGCGGTCGGGGTCCACGCAGGCCGAGTAGACGGCGAAGGCGACCATCACCGCGGCGGCGCGCAGGCCGAGCACCGCCCCTTCGGCGATCGCCTCCGCGGTCACGTCGACGCGACCGAGCAGCGGCCACTCGCCGAGCCGGGCGAGGACCGTCTCGCCACGGCTGACGACGATCGCGTTGACGACGACGATCAGCAGCGCGAGCGCCAGGCCCATCCGCAGCGCGGCCCGGACGGCGCGGCCGGCGCCCGCCAAACAGCCGGCGACGGTCGCCGCCACCCCGACCGCGACCAGGACGAGGGGGCTCGAGAAGACGAAGGCGATCGCGACCAGGGCGCCGAGATAGGCGACCGCCGCGCCGGGCGAGGCCCTCTGCAGCGGCAGCGGCCTCGGCGTGTAGGCGAGCGGCGACCTCAACTCGCGGCCTCCTCGCCGGCGAGCGGCAGCCGCACCGGCGCGCCTCCCCCGCCCCGGACCGCGACGGCGTATCTGTCGCGCAGGTCGGCGGCGTCGAGCAGGCGGGCGGCGGCGGCGACCCCGGCCCCGTCGCAGCCGCTGACGACCCAGACCGGCGGCGCTTCGTAGCGCCGGGTCGCGGCGACCAGGCCGGCGCCGGCGCCGAATCGGGCGGCCACCCGGCCGCTTTCGTCGAGCCCCTCGAGCCGGCAGCCGGGCCCCGCGCTCAGGGTCGCGAAGACGCCGCTCAGCTCCGGCCCGCGCCCGATCTGCGCCGCGGCGGGGTCCTCCACGAGCCGCCCCCAGGGGCCGACCAGGACCCTGATCGCGCCCTCGCCGGACGCCACCGGCTCGGCTCCCGCCCGCCTCAGCCTGTCCCGCACCAGCCCGCAGGCCGCACCGCCGCCGCGGCACTCGATCGCGACCGGGCGCCGCCGGCCGTCGTAGCCGCCGGCGAAGGGCTGCGGCCAGGAGCCGACCACGGCCGGCACCCGCATCGCCGCGCCCCAGTCGCGGTAGTCCCACCAGATCGCCTCGCCGCCGCGCAGCGGGTGGTCGGCGGCGCCGACCGTCGACTCGACCCCGTTCACGTAGAAGAACCAGTCGTGGGGAGAGCCGGGCGACTCCTCACCCTCGATCCCCTCGATCGACTGCACGAAGCCACCGCCGTAGCGGGTCGAGATCTCGGCGTCGCGATCGAGCACCCGCATCACCGTGTCCGACTCCGTGACCGCGTCGGAGCGCGGCTCGAGGACCGGCCCGGCCCCGTAGTCGCGGGTGACGGTGAGGCCGACCTCGCCGAGGTCCTCACCCGGCCCGAGGCCGCAACCGGCGACCGCGAGCGCCGCGAGAAGCAGCGCGGTCGCGATCGCCGGACGCGGGCCGGGGCTCATCGGGACCGCCTCAGGGGCAGGACCCGGCGACGCACACCCCCGCCCCGTTGGACGGGATGTCCCTGCCGTGCCTGGCCCGCAGGCTCCGTCGGGCCGCCGACGGTAACGGTGGTCCTGCCCCTGGCGTTGGTCGGCCCGGCGGCGCCGGTCACCCGCGCGCCCCTGACCGGCCGGCGCCTGCCCTTGTCGTCGTAGGAGAGGACGCGGACCGCGAACGGGGTCCCCGCCGCCGCCCTCCGCGGGGCCTGGAGGACCAGCTCGTCCGGATAGGGGAAGGCGGCCAGCGCCCAGAGCACCTCGTCGCCGGGCTTCAGCCTGACGGCCTCGCCGCCCAGTTCGGGGTTCTCGTGGTTCACCTTCAGGTACCAGGAGAGCCTGCTCGTGGCGTGTTGGCCGCCGATCCCGCAGACGCCGAGGCCGAAGCTGAAGGCGTCGGTGATCCGCAGCGGGCTCAGGGCCCTGGTCCGGTTCGCCGCCTGGGCCAGCAGGCCGAGCGCGGTCGGGGCGCCGACGCGCTTCGAACTGCCGCTGCCACCGGTCCCCGGGCCGAAGCAGGTCGCCCTGCGGCTGGTGGGGATCCTCGCCGGCCCCGTCCTCAGGGTCCGTTCGGCGAGCACCTTGCCGCCCGCCGTGACGCGGAGGTCGGCCTCGACCTTCCTGGCGGAGGCCGTCGCGGTGATCGAGATGAGCATCAGCAGGGCCGGCGCGCACGCGGCCGCCAGCCGTAATGGAACGAGTATTGGCATTGAAGCCGCCCTTTCCTCGAGGGTTGTCATGGCTGGCCGGGGACAGGTCTCCTGGCTTCCGGGAATGGACTGCCGCGCCTTCCCGGGGCGCCCGAGGCGACCCAGTGGCTGGCGCCCGCAACGGGCGCCCGCGACCTCCTTGACCCGGTCACAGTGGCGGGACCGCGCCGGCTTCTCACCGGACTTCCCTTGACCACCGACCGTTATCGGGGGCGAGTCTACCCGCCCGGGGGCCGGCCGGCGGGGAGACACTCGCGCTCATATCCGAGAGGGCGGCGCCAAACCGCCGGATTCACGTCCACCGCTCGGTGCGCGCCGAGCATTTGCCGCCTACCGTGCGCCCGCTCGCAAACTCGACCCTGGGGGAAAGAACATGAGGCAGGGGTTTCGTCCGACGCCGGCGGCGATCGTCGCCCTGATCGCTCTGGTCGCCGCGCTCGCCGGCAGCGCCTACGCCGGCGGCAGGATCAACGGCCGCACCGTGAAGGTGAAGTCCCTGCCCGGCAACAGGCTGAAGCCGAGCTCGGTTCCCGGCAACAGGCTGAAGCCCCACTCGATCCCCGCCAACCGCCTGCGTCCGGGTGTCCTGCGCACCGCGCTCTCGGGCCAGATCACCGGCTCGCAGATCGACGAGCGCAGCCTCGGGCAGGTGCCGAGCGCCGGCTACGCCGACATCGCCGGCACGGCCCAGACCGCCACCGACGCCCAGACCGCGGTCAACGCGGTCAACGCCGTGAACGCGAGCACGGTCAACGGCCACGGGGCCGGCTGCCTCGCCGGCACCACGCCCTTCGCCGGCGCCTGCTGGCAGACCTCGGCGAACGAAGCGGCGGTGACGGCGCCGGTCGCCGCCGCGGCCTGCGCCGCCCAGGGCGGGACGCTGCCCGAGGCCCTGCAGCTGGCCGCGTTCGCGCAGCAGCCGGACGTGACGCTGGCCGAAGGCGATGAGTGGTCCGGCGACATCACGAACGTTCTCAGGACCCGACGTCTACGGCGTGGTCACGGTTTCGTCTACAGCGCACGGAGTCGAATTTCGCACTCGCCACAGACACCAAGCGCTATCGCTGCGTGATCCCGCTGGTCGTCTAGCCGCTCCCTCCCCTCTCTATCCTCTGCCGGATGTCGCGGCGCGCGCACCCGGCTGGACCTCGCGGCGTTGTCGCGGCCGTCGCTCTCGCCGTCGCGCCGGTGCTCGCCCTCGCCCCGGCGGCGCCGGCCGCGCCGCGCCTGCACCCCCCCGCCGCCGCCGAGACCGGCTGGGCCGGGGCCCATAGGAGCTCGGCCGGCCCCGAAGCGGCCCGCGTCCGCGCCTACTGGACCCCGCAACGCATGCGCCGGACGCCGCCGCTGCGGGCCTCCCGCCGCGACGGCAACCCACTGGCGCTGGCCAGCTTCGCGCCCGTCGTCGACGCGACCGTGCCTCCCTACGCCGTCAACGGCCGCCTCTTCATCCGCCAGGGCCGCGGCAGCGGCTACTGCTCGGGCACGGTGATCGACAGCCCCACGCGACGGCTGGTCCTGACCGCCGGCCACTGCGTCAACACCGGGCCGCGCGGCCGGCGCGGCACCAGCGCCTGGTCGCGCTACGTGATGTTCGTGCCCGCCTTCACCGACGGGGTCGCCCCCTTCGGCTCCTTCGTCGCCCGCCGCCCGGACGTCTACGCCCCCAGGCCCTGGGTGCGGGAGGCGAACCCCAACTACGACCTCGGCGCCTTCCTCGTCGGCCCGAGCGCCGGCGGCGCCCAGGTCGCCGACGCGGTCGGCGGCGGGGTCGCGATCGGCCTCGACCGGCGTCGCAGGGAGCTCTTCCAGACCTTCGGCTACCCGGGCAGGGCCCGCCGCCTGCAGCACTGCAGCTCGCCCTCGACCGGCGAAGACCGCCCGACCCGGCGGATCCCCGGCCCGCCGACGGTGAGGATCCGCTGCCGCTGGCTGCCCGGCGCCAGCGGCGGCGGCTGGCTGATCGAAGACGGGACCGTCGTCAACGGCCTGACCAGCTACGGGCGCAGCCGCGACGCGCTGCACACCTTCGGGCCCTACTTCGCATCCGAGAACGTCGGCGAGCTGGTCGCCGGCTTCTGAGCCCGGCGGGCCCGCGCCCTCCGGGCCCGGCGCCGCTCAGGCGCTGAGCTGGTCGTGGAAGAAGCGGTAGTCGCCGCGCTCGGGCCGCAGGTTCGAGGCCAGCGCCAGGTGGTGGCGGGCGCGCTCGGTCTCGCCGGTCTTGGTCAGCGCCCGGCCGAGGCAGAAGTGCGCGTAGTCGTTGACCTGGTGCGCCTCGACCACGGCCCCGAACTCGACCGCGGCGGCGGCGAAGCGCCCGCAACGGAAGTAGGCGCGGCCCAGCGCCTCGCGCACCGAGGCCTTCTCCGGCGCCCGCCTGGCCGCCTGCTCGAGATGCTCGGTGGCGTGCTCGAAATCGCGCTCCTCGAGCAGCTCGATGCCGCGCCTGTAGAGGGTCAAGGTCGAGTCCCGCTCCGCTTCGACTGCCATGCACAGAGTGTAGGAGGCCGCCCCCGCGGGCCCGACGGCCCGCGTCAGAGGGAGCGCAGCACCGATTCGGCGGCGCCGAGCCCGCACATCCCGTGGGCGCCGGGGCCGGGCGGGGTCGCCGCCGAGCAGATGAAGACGCCGGCGCCCGCCGCGTAGGGGTCGAGGGCGAGGCGCGGCCGGACCATGGTCTGCAGCGGCGTGTTGGCGCCGGTCATGATGTCGCCGCCGACGTAGTTGGCGTTGTGGGCGGCGAGCTGCTCGGTGGAGCGCGTCGCCGTCGCCAGCACCCGCTCGCGCAGGCCCGGCGCGAAGCGTTCGACCTGGTCGAGGATCGCCTCGCTCGCGTCGCCCGGATAGCCGTTGGGGACGTGTGCGTAGGCCCAGACCGGGTGGACGTCGTCGCGTGAGCGCGCCGGGTCCGCCAGGTACTGCTGGCCGACGAGCACGAAGGGCCGCTCCGGCATCCGGCCCCGGGACAGCTCGCGCTCGGCGAGGACGACCTCCTCGAACGAGCCGATCGCGTGCACCGTCCCGGCGCGCACCGAGGACGGATCGGCCCAGGGCACGCCGCCCTCGACCGCGAGGTCGACCTTGAAGGCGCCCGGCCCGTGCCGGTAGCGGCGGTAGGCGCGCGCCACCCGGCGTGGCAGCCTCTCGCCCGCGATCTCGGCGACCGCGCCCGGCGCCAGGTCGAAGACGACCGCGTCGGCGGCGGGCAGCTCGTCGATCGATCGCACCGGTCTGCCGGTCTCGATCCTGCCTCCGTTCTCGAGCACCACCGCCGCAAGCGCGTCGGCGATCGCCCCCGAGCCGCCGCGCGCAACCGGCCAGCCGTAGCGGTGGCAGGCGCAGGTCAGCACCATCCCCACCGAGGCGCTGAGCGGCGAGGAGAGGGGCCGGAAGGCGTGCGCCGCGGTGCCGGCGAAGAGCGCCCGCGCCTGCGGGGTCGGCAGGGCGCGCGCCAGCGCCGTCGCCGGGAGCACGGCCCGGGCGCCGAGGCGGGCGAGCAGCAGCGGGTGCCGCGGCAGGCGGACTTTCTGCCTGAGGATGTCGTCGCCGAGCCGGTCGAACGCCGCCGAGGACGGGCCGAAGACGCGCTTCCAGGCGCCGCCCGCCTCGCCCAGCCCGGCCGCGGTCTCCTCGATCGAGCGCCGCATCGCGGCCGCCTTCCCGCCGTCGAAGGGGTGCGAGAGGTCGACCTCCGGCCAGGCCCACTCGAGCCCGTGGCGATCGAGCGCCAGCGGCTCGAGGGCGGGCGAGTCGACCGCGAGGGCGTGGACCGCGGAGCACTCGTCGTGGAGGAGGCCGGGCAGGGTCAGCTCGCTGGTCCGCACCCCGCCGCCGATCGTGTCCTGCGCCTCGATCACGGTCACCCCCACGCCGCGGGTAACCAGGGTCGCCGCGCAGGCCAGGCCGTTGGGCCCGGAGCCGACGACCACCGCCTCGCTCATGCGGTCTTGACTGGGAACGGCTCGTCGTCGAGCCAGGGCTGGCGCCGGATCATGTCGGCGACCTCGACCGTGCCCTCCTCGACCAGCCCGCCGGCCGCGTCATAGATCCGGTAGCGCTGCCGCGGCTCGCCGGCGGGCTGGGACTCGAGCATGACGACGCGCAGCTCGCCGGGCTCGAACTCGCAGCGCTCCTGCACGGCCTCGAGCAGCTGCAGGTTGTGGAAGTGGCCGTCGCCGAAGTTGTAGCCGAGCACGACCCCGGCGACGACCTCGCCGTCGCGCACGTCGTAGGCCTCGACCCGATCGACCGCCCGCGGCAGCAGGCCGTTCAGCGCCCGGCCGTGCGAGTGCATCGAGCGGAAGGCGAGCCCCTTGTAGAGCAACACCTCGACCAGGTCCGGGTCATAGCGCTCGAGCAGCTGCTCGACGACGACCGGCGCCACCTTCGGCATGCGCTCGTCGAGCTTGCCCTCCGCCCCGGACTCCTTGCTGAACAGCCACTCGCTGGTCGCCCAGTTGCCGGCGTAATAGCGCATCGAGGGCAGGAAGGAGATCAGGTCGGGCCGGAAGTTGCCGAGGATCGGGATGCCGACGCAGGTGACGGCGAGGATCAGGATCAGCAGCGGCGCGTCGAGCGTCGACCACGGGACCGCGCCGTAGTGCCCGAAGAGGAAGAGGACTCCGAAGATCATGAAGACGTTCCACTCGAGCGGCACTGCGAGCGGGAACGTGGAGAGGATGTGGAGGTGGAAGATGACCATCCCGGCGGCCGCGATCCAGCCGATCGTCCCGCCCTGCGATACGAGCAGGATCAGCGGCAGGGTGAACTCCATCGCCGTGCCGAGGTGAGCGGCGAGCGCACCCTCGGAGGAGGGCAGCAGGTCACGCGGGTGGTCGCGGTAGAGCCGCCGCTTCATCGACTTGAAACGGTTCCAGGGGGTGTTGCTGATCATCACCGTGACGACGAAGGGGAAGTGGTGGTTCAGCTTCGACGAGGCGGCACCCCACCAGATGCAGACGAAGACCAGCTGCGCGGCGACGATCATGTCGCCGAGCGGGAAGAGGAAGATGATCATCAGGTTGCCGTAGATCTCGGCCCGCGCCGCCAGGAACGGCACCTTGTCGCGCAGCCCGAGTAGGACCAGCAGCGCCAGCAGGGTGCCGACCGCGGCCGGGTCCAGCCGCCCGGCGACGGTCGTGGAATCGGAGATGCCGTCGCTGAGCAGCAGGAAGCCGAGCCAGAAGAGCACGGCGGCGTAGATCGCGACGTCGATCGGCGTCCGCGTGGTCCCGCGGGTCAGCGGCACCCTTCCGGGCCAGGGCGGCAGGCGCGTCGTCCCGGGCCGCAGCCAGTAGAGCACCCCGCCGATCATCGGCTTGAAGCGCAGGGTCAGCGGCAGCGAGCCGGCGCCGAGGCCGAGGATCTCCCAGAGCATCGTCCAGGCCACCGCCTTCTGGAAGACGATCGGCTCGGTCCACCACTCGCCGAGGTTTCCGAGGCCGCCCAGGCCGGAGGTCGTCGCCGAGATCAGCAGCAGGCCGCCGAGCGCGTAGACGGCGACCTTGAATATGTAGAGGAGGTAGACGAAGTAGGGCGTGCCGAAGCCGTTCAGCGCCCAGTCCTGGGCCAGCGGCCTGATCCTCTCCAGGTGCGACCCCCTGCGCCACTCCTCGACGTCGAAGGGCGGCGGCGCTGGCTCGATGAAACCCATTGCCCGCTGAGCCTACTTCGCCGGGTCGCGGGGGGGAAAAGACACCGGCGCGGCGGCCAGAGGCCGCCGCGCCGGTGCGCGTGAATCGACTGGGGGTCCCTTTACTTCTTCTTCCCGCAGCTCCTCTGGATCTTGAACCTGTTGTTCTTGACCGTCTTGGCGTTCTGGCCCCTGATGTTCAACCTGGCCCTCGGCTTCGTCTTGCAGAGGTCCTTGGCGTTGATGATCAGGCCCTTCTTGCCACCCTGCATCTTCAGCACGAACTTGCTGACCGGCGCGTCCGGGACTCCCTTGAAGGTGGTCTTCAACCCACCCTTGACGGTGCTGATCACACCGCGGAGCCGGACGTTCACCTGACCGCGGAGATCCGCGAGCAGATCCGGCAGCTTGTGGTTGGAGGACACCAGGTACACGGGACCGGACAGCTTGCCGCTGAGCAGCGGCGAGTTGGCCGTCGCGTGACCGTAGACGGCCGCGCTCGGGCAGTTCTGCGCCGCCAGCTGCACCCTCGTGCAGATCGTCTTGATGTGCGCGTTGTCGAGCAGCATCGTCGGCGGCAGCGTCAGCGCCGTGTAGTTGACATTGGCTTCCTTGCTGCTGGTCCTCAGCACCGCCTGGATCCTCGGGTGACCCCTGCGCTTCGCCGCCTTGCGGCCACCGAGCAACTTGACCCCGAGCTTCGGCTTGAACTTCAGCTTGTGGCAGTTGCTCGCCGCGTACTGGTCGGCGAACGAGTAGGAGCTGAACAGGCCCGGATCGGCCGGGTTGGCGCCCCCACCGAGGATCGTGCCCTCGGAGGCGTTGTTCCGGCAGTTGGTCGGGTTGTGCATGAACCCGCCGCGATCCAGGTCGACGTAGATCTGGCGGATGTCCAGCTTGACGCCGCCGAACACGTTCGGGATCAGGTCGGAGTTCGCCGTGATCCGGGCGGTTTCCGGATCGACGTTGATCGCGACCCTGATCACGACCGTGCCGAGGTCGTAGGGACCGGCGAGGGCCGGCGTGATGACCGCCATCGAGAGCGGCGCGCCCTGGTAGGGGCCGGCCAGATACGCCTTGCCGGGGATCCTGACCGGGCCGCCGCCGCTGCCGGCCGCGGTCGTCGTGTTGCCGATCTCGCTGTCGGACGAGCAGCTCGGCGAGGCGATCTCGGCGCCGCCGCTGTTCGCCGCGGCGGCCGCCAGGGCGGCATCCGCGCAGTACGGGATGCCGGCGACCTTGCCCGACAGCCCGTACGGGAGCGAGGCGTTGACGACCTTCATCTCCTGCTCACCGTCTTCGCGGAGGATCCGCACCCTGAACGGGCTGTACTCGTTGGCCCCGTTGCTGTCGGACTTGGCGGTGTACTTCGGCGAGAACTTGCGCGCGCCGAGCGTGCTCGGGCAGGCGCCGCCGCTTGGATCCGAGGTCAGCGTGAAGCTGCTCGACGGAGTCGCGTCCGCTTCGCCCGACCACGGCGTCAACACCGTGTTGGTCGTGTTCGGCCCGCAGGTCGGCGGGCTGGTCAGGGTTCCCTTCGGCCCACCGGCCATGCGCAGCTTGAACGAGCTGAACGTGGCCTGCGGGTTGTCGTCGACGACCACCGTCAGCTGGCCGGTCGCCGGGTTCGGGAACACCTTGCCTTCGAGGCGCACGTTGACCGCGTAGCGGTCGGAGCCCGCGTGGATGAATATCCGGAACTGTTCGCCGGTCGCCGAATTGTTGCTGAGCGGCTGGCCGACGTAGACCGTCCCGGTCAACGAGTCCGCCGGCAGCGACGGGGTCTGCACCTCGACGGTGCCGATCTTCGACGCGTCCGGACAGGCGATCGGGTTGTTCGTGCCCTTCGCGAACTGCGCGTCCGTGCAGGCGAGCAGCCCGTTCGCGGAGGCCGGGTTCAGGCCGGTCCCTTCCGGCAGGACGACTTTTGCGGTTTTCAGATACGAGTTGGCGATCGGTTCCGTCGGATCGAACGGGATCCCGACGTCCACGGTCGTCGCTTCCGGCGAGTCGACCGCGCCGCCCTGGGCGCTGACGCCGATCGTCGGATCGAACGGCACCAGTTCGCAGTTTTCGGCTCCGAGTTCTGTGGTGAAGGAGTCCGAGTCGGCCGCTTCCTTCGTGTGAGTCGACATGGATTTCCGTGGTCTGGCCGCCGGCGCAGTTGCTCGGCATCGTCAAGTAGGTGCCGTCGCCGGCCTTGCCGTTGAAGACCAGCCTCGAGCCGTTCACCGGCGGGCCGCCTTCCGAGGGCGACTCGATGTCACTGATGGTGAAGGTGACGTGCTGGTCGACCGGGTCGAGCGAGCCGATGATCAGCGTCGGTTTCGCGCTGCCCAGGAAGCCGACCATCGACGGCACGCCTTCGAAGGGCACGAGGTTGTACACCGGCACCGCGGCGCGGATGTCTGGCGCACGTGCCCGCCACTGGCGGGCCCGCGTCAGGGTGGCCCGTTCGGCCCCGCGCCGAACCGTGAAGTAGTTGACTCCCGACCAGTGCCTCGGGTGGGCATTTAAGCGTCGAGAGCTGCGAGACCGTGCACTTCGGCACGGCCTCGGGGTTGACGCTGAGCCCTTCCGGCGTGTCGACGACGATGTCTTTGACGAAGCCGTCGGGAACCACAGCTTTGAAGCCTTCGGATGCGAGCTGGTCGAGCGTGAAGTCGGTGATACGCGAAGTTCGGATGACCCGCCGCCTGCGTGAACCACTTTTCCGGTGTCCCGGGTGTTGCACTGTTCAGGATCCAAAGCAGGAGGGATTCCAACGACCGGTTCGCCCGGTGGAGGTGTGGGCTGCAGTTTGACTTCCGGTGTGTCGGAGTTTTCTTTGCAGGTGATCGCCGACCAATCGGCGAGCCCGAATTCCGCTTGCGCGGCGTTGGGAATGATGAATGCCGCCCCAAGGACGGCCAGCAATACCGCGATCAAGCGCCTACTCATTCGCAATTCTCCTCTGTTTACGCATTGACGAACTGTCCCGCCCCTGCGTGGCGCCTGGTCACTCTCCCGCGACTAACCTAACAGCCCGCGGGCGTGAATCAAGTCCCACATCTTTCCGAACACCGATATGGGACGAAAGGTGCGCCGCTTTCCGCAGCGCAGTCGGAAAAACAGGGTTGCACAGTACGGTGTAAGGGTCGGCGGGGTTTGCTCACCCTGACCCCGACCGCTCCTCCTCCCATGCACGGCGGAGCGCCTCGTCGAAGGGCTCCGGCGAGACCCCGAAGGGCTCGGCGCCGGCCGGGTCGGTGACCACCGTCGCCGTGGTCAGGCCCTCGACCAGCGGCCGCGCCACCCTCGTGTCGACCGGCGTGACCAGTCCCAGCCAGAGCGCCGACAGCCACGGGGTGATCAGCGGCATCGGGATCTTCAGGCGCGGGCGCTTGCCCATCGCCACCGCCATCCGGTCCAGCATCTGCCCGTAGGAGAGCACGTCCGGGCCGCCGATCTGGACCTCGCGCCCGACGCACTCGGGGACCTCGGGGACGCTCTGCAGGTACTCGATCGTCGCGTCGATCCCGATCGGCTGGGTGTCGGTGCGCAGCCAGGCCGGCGCGATCATCACCGGCAGCCGACTGACCAGATAGCGCAGGGTCCGGTAGGACTCGCTGCCCGCGCCGACCACCATCGCCGCCCGGAAGTAGGTCAGCGGCGGCCCCTCGGCGGCGAGGACGCGCGCCGTCGCGTGGCGGCTGCGCAGGTGCTCGGAGGTGCTCTCATCGCCGAGCCCTCCCAGATAGACGACCTGACGCACCCCTTCGCGATCGGCGGCGCGGGCGAAGTTGAGCGCCCCCACCCGCTCGCGCTCGGCGAACCCGCCGCCACCGCCCATCGCGTGGACGAGGTAGTAGGCGACGTCGACGCCGGCGGCCATGCCCCCGAGGCTCGCGGCGTCGGTGACGTCGCCCGAATGCAGTTGGGCGCCCGCCGCCTCCAGCGCCCGCGCCCGCGACGGATCGCGGACCAGGCAGCGGACCGGCGCGCCCGACTCGCGCAGCGCCGCGGCCAGCCGGCCGCCGATGAAACCCGTGGCGCCGGCGATCAGGGTGCAGGGTGCGATCGTCCTAAGCTACTCGCCGGCTGCGAAGCTTGCCGGGTGTCCGTGCACCTTCTCGAGCGCAGCCAGCGGGTCGACCTGCCGATCGCCGACGCCTTCGCGATCTACGGCGACGACCGCAACCTCGAGGCGCTGACCCCGCCCTGGCTCCACTTCGAGGTCACCTCCCGACCGCAGGAGATGCGCGCGGGCGCTCTGCTCGAGTACAGGCTCCGACTGCACGGGGTCCCGCTGCGCTGGCGAACCCGGATCGACGCCTGGGAGCCGCCGCTGCGCTTCACCGACCACCAGGAGAAGGGGCCCTACGCGCTCTGGGAGCACTCCCACTTCTTCGAGCCCGACGGCGAGGGCGCGACGGTGATCCGCGACAGGGTCCGCTACTCGATCCCGCTCGGCCCGCTCGGCGCGCTCGCGCACCGGCTCTTCGTCCGCCGCGACCTGGAGCGGATCTTCGACTACCGCCGCGACGCCCTGATCCGGCTGCTGGCGGAGCGCTCGCCCGCCTCCTGAGCGCGGGCGAAGCCGACCGAGGCCCGGCCCCGACCGTGATCGACCCGGCGACCCGCTCGCGTGGCGCCCTGTCCGCCGCCCAGGTCGTACCCTTCGGGACAAGCCATGAAGAACCCGAGGAGGACAACGTGAGCAGTGCCGACGCTTTGAAAGAGGACGCCCGCCGTGAGATGCCGGGATTCAAGGGACAGCTGACCGCGCCCGGGGACCCCGACTACGACGAGGCCCGCCAGGTCTACAACGCGATGATCGACCGCCGGCCGGGGCTGATCGCGAGGGTCGCCGACGGCGACGACGCGGCCGCCGTGGTCGGCTTCGCCCGCGACCACGACCTGCTGCTGGCGGTGCGGGGCGGCAGCCACAACGGCGCCGGCCTGGGCACCTGCGACGACGGCGTCGTGCTCGACCTCTCGGCGCTGAAGTCGATCGAGGTCGATCCGGGCGGGCGCACCGCAAAGGTCGGCGGCGGCTGCCTCTGGAAGGAGGTCGACGCGGCCACCGGCGAGCACGGCCTGGCGACGCCGAGCGGCATCGTCGGCACCACGGGCGTCGGCGGGCTGACCCTGGGCGGGGGCATGGGCCACCTGACCCGCAAGTGCGGCCTGACCATCGACAACCTGCTCGAGGCGGAGGTCGTCCTCGCGAACGGCGAGCGGGTGACCGCCTCGACGGACGAGAACCCCGACCTCTTCTGGGCGCTGCGCGGCGGCGGCGGCAACTTCGGCGTCGTCACCTCCTTCAGCTTCCGGCTGCACGAGGTCGGCACGGTGATCGGCGGCCCGACCTTCTGGCCGGTGGAGCAGACCGCCGAGGTGCTCTCCGCCTACCGCGAGTTCCTGCCCGCCGCGCCGCGCGAGCTGAACGGCTTCTTCGCCGTCACCACCGTGCCGCCGGCCCCGCCGTTCCCGGAGGAGCTGCACCTGCGCAAGGCCTGTGGGGTCGTCTGGTGCTACGTCGGCGACGCCGACGGCGCCGCCCGCGAGATGGCGCCCCTGCTCGACCAGCTGCCCGAGCCGATGATGCAGGGGGCGCAGCCGATGCCCCACGCGATGCTGCAGGGCGCCTTCGACGACCTCTACCCGTCGGGAGAGCAGTGGTACTGGCGGGCCGACTTCGTCAAGGAGATCCCGGACGAGGCCGTCGCCGAGCACGCCCGCTTCGGCGCCGAGATGCCGACGATGAAATCGACCATGCACCTCTACCCGATCGACGGCGCCGCGCACGACCCCGGCCCCGACGACACCGCCTGGGGCTACCGGGACGCGAACTGGGGCTCGGTCTTCGCCGGCGTCGACCCCGACCCGGCCAACGCCGAGACCGTGACGGAGTGGTGCGTCGACTACTTCGAAGCGCTCCACCCCCACTCGGCCGGCGGCGCCTACGTGAACATGATGATGGACGAGGGCCAGGAGCGGGTGAAGGCCAGCTACCGCGACAACTACGACCGCCTGGCGCGGATCAAGGCCGAGTACGACCCCGGCAACCTCTTCCGGGTCAACCAGAACATCGAGCCGGCCGCCTAGCCCGGCCGCGTTGTTGCGGTCTCAGCCGGCGGCCAGGTGGCGGTGTAGGAACTCGACCTGGTCGCCGGCGATCTCGTCGACGTGCTCGGGCCAGAAGCAGCCGAGGTGGTCGACCGGGTAGCGGCGCAGCTCCCCACGCGGGGCTCGCGCCGCGCTGCGTTCGACCGCCCGCCGCGGCGCGATCGCGTCGCTCTCACCGAGCTGGACCAGGACGGGAGCCGCGATCCGCTTGGCCTGGCGCACCGGCCGGTACAGGGCCACCATGTCGCTGTAGTCCATCGTCACCTCGTTGCGCCAGCCGTTCGGCGCGGCGAGCCGTTCGAAGCCGGGCAGCGCCTCGGGCTCGTCGAAGAGGGCGCAGGCTCCGGGCGGGCCGGCGACCGGAAAGGTGGCGGTCCCGCGGCCGATCACGGCCCGCAGGTTCGCCCTCGTGACCCGCCGGCGGGCGGCGCCGAGCCCGAACGCCAGGCTGTCCGCCATCGGCACCAGGGCGATCACCGCCGCGACACCGGGATCGCTCGCCGCGGTGCTCAGGGCGTGGCCGCCGCCGCCCGACATCCCCCAGACGCCGACTCGGTCCGCGTCGACGCCGGCGAGCCCGCGGGCGCGTTCCACTGCGCAGCGCCAGTCCTCGAGCTGGCGGCTCAGCGAGAGCAGCCGCCGCGGCTGTCCGTCGCTCCCACCCCAGTGGCGATAGTCGAAGGCGAGCGCGGCGAAGCCGGCGGCGGCGAGGCGCTCGGCATACTCGGGGATCCCGTCGCGCTGGGTGAGGGACCCGCCGGCGCCCATCACGACGCAGGCGGCCGGTCCGTCCACGCCCGCGGGCCGGTACAGGGTCGCCGCGCAGGCGTCCCCCGACCGGGTCGGGATCCGCAGCGGCTGCCGATCGGGCTCACTCATACGATCAGCCCACCGACGCCTTTGAGGACCAGGGCGAGGCCGATCGCGGCGAGCGCGGCGACGGCGGCCCGGCGTCCGTTGCGCGCGAGCCAGGCGCGGAAGCGCTCGACCGCGTCCTGGGTCCGACTCGGGCGCCAGCGCATAGCCGATCAGCGGCAGCTCGAGCAGGGTCAGCTGAACCAGGCAGAAGCCGACGACGAGCAGCGCGGTCGGCGCCGCGGCGGCGTCGAGCGCGCTGATGTGGCCGAGACCGGCCAGATAGGAGGCCCCGGGAAGGCTGAGCACGATGCCGACGACGAAGGCGATGCGGGGCGAGCCGCGGCCGAGCAGGCGGATCGTCAGCGACTCCTTTTCCTCCTCCTTCCCGCTCCCTCTCGCCCTTCCTGCGCCGCTCTCGGCGCTCGCGCAGCCCGCGGTCGCGGTCGGTCTCCAGCACGAAGGCAATCACCAGCGCCAGGACGCCGAGCACGATGTCCTCGACCGGGCTGATCGTGCTCTGGCCGGTGCTGACCGCGCTCGATCCCTGCAGGGCGAAGACGATCGCCAGGCCGAGGCCGATGCTGGCCAGGTAGGCGCCGAGCAGATAGCCGAGCATCAGCCGCTTCGGCCCGTCCAGAAGCAGCATCACTGTCACCGCGGCGAGCAGCGTCGGGTTGAACATCGAGAGCAGCGCCAGGAGGAAGGTCTGCAGGAGGTCGCTCATCGCGCGATTGTCGCCGCTCGGTCGGCTGTGCGGCGGAAGTGCCCGTTCAGGTCGCCTGGTCGTCGACCGGCGTCAGGCGGACCACCTGGATCTCCCGCCCCGCCGCCCGTACTTCGTAGTCGGCGTAGGCCTTGGTCAGCTCCTTGGCAAGCCCCCACAGGCGCTCGCGATCCTCGCCCTCGGTGACCCGCGCCCGGCACCTGCCGACCTGGCCGGCCACCCGCACCTCCACCTCTGGATTCGCCCTGACGTTGTAGTACCAGGCGGGATGCCGCTCGCGGCCGTAGTTGGACGCCATCACGACCATGTCGTCGCCGTCGGTGAAGTAGGTGAGCAGGTTTTCGCGCCGCTTGCCGCTGCGGGCGCCGGTGTGGACCAGGGTGAGGATCGGCGCCGGGATCGAGGTGAAGCGCCCGCCGCTGAGGCGGAATATCGTCCCGTCGAGCTTCGGGGAGACGTTGATCAGCCACCAGCGGCCCGCCCTGCTCCTTGCCAACGGCTCGACCAGCGCCCTGCTGACCGGGCGCGGCTTCGTCGGATCGGCCGGGGGAACCCGCATCGCGCCGAGCCTATCGCGGCGGGTGGGGTCCTTCGCTAGCTTGAATCCAGGAACAGGGAATGGCCAAGCCCATGAACAGCGGCGGGCCGGTCGCGGCCCCCCAACCCGACCCGGCCGGGCTCTCCCGCCTGCTCCTCGGCGAGGCGCGACAGGTCGAAGGCCCCGGGCGGTGCGACCGGCTGGAGGGGCCGGCGCGCCGGCTGCGCGGCGTCGATCCGGCCGCGATCGACGGCGACGGGAAGAGGCTCGCCTTCTGGATCAACGTCTACAACGCGCTGCTCCTGCACCGGCTCTGTCTGCGGCCGGTCCGCGGCAGCGTCCTGCGCCGGCCGCGCCTCTTCTCCGCGGCCGCCTACGACATCGGCGGCGAGCGGTACTCCCTGAACCTGATCGAGCACGGCCTCCTGCGGCGCAACCGCCGCCCGCCCTACCACCTGCGCCGACCGCTGCGGGGGAGCGACGTGCGTCTGCGCGCGGCGCCCTCGCGGTTCGACCCGCGCATCCACTTCACGCTCAACTGCGGCGCGCGCTCCTGCCCGCCGATCCACATCTACGAGCCCGACGAAATCGAGCAGCAGCTGGGGCTGGCGACGCGCGCCTATCTGGGCGCCGAGACCGAGGTCGACAACGAGCGCGGGCGCGTGCGCCTGCCGGGGCTGATGCGGCTCTACCGGGCCGACTTCGGCGATCGCGCCGCCCAGCTCGAGCTGGCGGCCCGCCACGTGCCCGCGGTCAGGGCCGCACGGGAGCGCCACGGCGAGCGGCTCGAGGTCCGCCACGCGAGCTTCGACTGGACGTCGGCCCCCGGCGCGCGGCTCATCCCGCCCTCGAGGGCCGCTGAGCCCGGCCCGCCCTAGCCCGCGCTCAGCGCCGCGTGACGGCGACGGTCGCGCAGACGCTGCCGTCGGCGTGGACGTTGGTTATCTCGGAGGCGCCCAGGCGGGTCAGCTGGCCTCCGAACTCGCCGCGGAACATGAACGGATCGGTGTCCTCGGATCGTCTTCGTGCGCGGCTATCCCGGCTCGGCCAATGCCGACCTCTTCGCGATGCGACCGGACGGCAGGGGGTGGCGTCGCCTGACCGGGAGGGCGAACAACCCGGCCGGCTCTTTCTCGAACCCCTCCTTCTCCCCCGACGGCAGGTTCGTGGCCGCCGAGCGCACGCCGGGAGTGAGGTCCTCCCCCACTCTTCAGGTGTTCCGGGTGAGGAATCGCTCTCGGGTCAGGAACCTGGGCGGCGGCCGGACGCCGACCGTGCCCGAAATGCAGGACCCTGCCTGGCTCGTCCGCTAAACGAGCGAGTACCCCTTACGGAACAGAAGGCGAACCACGCGGCGCGGGTCGCAGGCAAGCCGATCTCGTTGCCACCCTAGCGCCATCGCGGCGATCGCCACGCATCGACTGCAATTGGAGGGAGATCGTCGTTCGTCCGACTTGCTGGACTGCCATCGTCGGGGAGCCCCCGCTTCACAGCCTGCACGACCCGCCGCTATTGCGGAGCGAGCCGTCGGGCATCACCGTGTGGCACAGGGTGGCCCCGCCGAACCGGGCACCCTTCCTCCTCGCCCCGGTGAGATCGGCGCCGGTCAGGTTGGCGCCGCGCAGGTCTGCGTTGCGCAGGTCGGCGCCGGACAGATCGGAATTGGAGAAGTCCGCCTTGAGGGTGGCGCCACGTAGGTCGGCCCCTTCGAGCGCCGACGAGCGCGTGTCCGCCCCGGTCAGGTCGGCACCGCGCAGGTTGGCGCCGGTCAGCACCGTCAGCCCCACCGAGGCGTGGCGTAGCGAGGAGTGGCGCAGGTCGGTGTTGGCCAGCGCGGTGCCGCCAAGGCTGGCACCGTTGAAGTTGGCATTGGCGGCCTTGCCGAATGCGAGCGAGCCGAGCACGAAGTTCGCCCGGCGCAGATCGGCGCCGCGCAGGTCGGCGTAGGCGAGGAAGCCGCCCTGCAGGTCCTTGCCCTTGAAGTTGGCGCCCCTGCACCTGGTGGCGGCTTCGATCTTGCAGCCGCTGACCTTGGTTCCCGCCTGGACCTGGTGGCCGGTTTTCAGCTTGTAGACGGCCGGGAACAGCGGGCTGCTGGCGGACAGCTGGATCGGTGTCGCGTTCGGCGGACCGGGCCTGATCTGGCCGGGACAGAGGCCGTCAACCGGATTGATCACCCGGCCACTGGGCATCAGCGTGTTGCAGAAGGTCGATCCGCGCAGGACGGCGCCGCCGAGCCGCGAGCCGGTGAAGTCGGCGTTGGTCAGGTCCATCCCACGCATGTTCGCGTTGCGCATGTCGGTGCCGTTGATGTCGGAGTTGGAGAGGACCATGCGGCGCATGTCGGCGCCGCGCATGTCGGAGCCGATGATCGCGCCGAAGTAGCCGTCGGTGCCGACCAGCTTGGCGCCGCGCAGGTCGGCGTTGGTCAGCCCGGAGAAGGTGATGGTGGCGCCGCTGAGGTCGGCTTTCCGCATCTGCGCGTAGGCGAACGAGGCGCCGACGAGATTGGTTTCGCTGAGGTCGGCGCCGCCGAGGCGCAGGTAGGGCCCGGAGGCCTGGGCGAGGGAGCCGCCGCGGAAGCTGGCGCCGCTCAGGCTCGCGTAGGCCAGGCTCGCGCCGAGCAGCTGCTGGCCGCTCAGATTCACCCCGTGGCAGGAGGCGCGCGGCTTCAGGACGCAGCCGGCGACGGTCGCCCCGAACGGGATCAGCGGTTCGGCCTGGGCCTTGACCAGCGGGTAGTACGGATTGCCGGGATAGACCGGGATCGAGCCCGGCATCGCCGCACCGGCGGATGCGGGAAGCGCGGCCAGGAGGCTGGTGACCGAGACGACAGCCCAGATCGAGAGGTGGCGCACCGGGGCGAGCCTAGCCAAACCAGGCGTGGAATTCTATGGCTCAGCGCGCTCCGGCCCTGATCGTCGCCGCGCATTTGCAGTGATTCCAACAACGCGCGCCCGACAGGATTCGAACCTGTGGCCTTCGGTTTCGTAGCGCGACGGGGTCCGACTGTGGGGTCAGAAGCTGCCTTCGGATACTCCCAGCCTTCCCCACCGAATAGTGGAACGGTACGCGCGTCCGACCGACATAGATCCCCAGAACCGAGCCATACCGCTACGGGGATTCGAACCCCGGTTTCCGGACTGAGAATCCGGCGTCCTAGTCCCCTAGACGATAGCGGCGAGGAGTCGCGATTCTAGCGAGCGGGGCTGGGGGTTCGTCTCGACGTGCCGACCCTGGCGCGGGCCGTCAATCGGTAGATTGCCTTGCTCCCGCGGCTGTGGCGGAACTGGTAGACGCGCACGGTTCAGGTCCGTGTGGGCGAGAGCCCGTGGAGGTTCGACTCCTCTCAGCCGCACTGGCGATCTCCTCGACGAAGTCGGGCCAGAGCGCCCGGGGCAGATCGTGGCCCATGTCCTCGAAGATCCGCAGGCGGGCGCCGGGGATCGCGCTCGCGGTCGCGCGCCCGGCGGCGACGCGGGCGAGCGGGTCCTTCGGCGCCGTGCAGCACCGTGGTCGGCACCTCGAGCCGTTCCAGCGCCCGCGGTGCGGTCGCCCGAGGCGCTGATCGCGTGCATCTGGCGCACGATCCCGGCCGGGTTGTGGGAGCGGTCGTACATCGCGCCGGCGAGCTCTTCGATTTCGCGCTCGTCGCGATGGTCGGGAGAGCCGATCACCCTGAAGGTGCGCAGCGCCCGCTGCACGTACTGCTCGCGCCCGTGCGGGAATTCGAGAGCAGCAGGCCCCAGGCGCGGAAGCTGGGCGAGCCGACGCGGCGGTTGCCGGTCGTCGACATCATCGAGACCAGCGAGCGGACCCGCTGCGGCCGTGCGGATCGCCATTTCCTGGCCGATCATGCCGCCCATCGAGGCGCCGACCACGTGGGCGGAGTCGATGCCGAGGTGGTCCATCAGCCCGAAGGTGTCGGCGGCCATGTCGCGGAGCAGATAGGGCGCGCGTCGCGCGGCGGCCGGTGACCATCTCGATCCGCGACGGCATCCCGAGCTCGTCGAGCATCGTCGAGTGACCGATGTCGCGGTTGTCGAAGCGGACCACGCGGAATCCGCGCTCGGCGAGCATCGCGCAGAAGTCCTCCTGCCAGGCGAGCATCTGCGCCGCCAGGCCCATGATCAGGACCAGCGGCTCGCCGTCCGGGTCGCCGATCTCCTGATAGGCGAGCTCGATGCCGTTGGCGGGAGCCAGCCGCTCATCGGAAAGGCAAGCGCTCACCCAACGCAGTCTAGCCGTCCGACTGGCCGGGCAGCCAGGGGTAGGTTGGGCGCGTGCGCACGGCGATCGTCTCCGACCTGCACCTGGGCAGCTCCTTCGGCGAGGACCTGCTCCGCGACGACTCCCTGCGACGCGTGCTGCTCGACGAGATCGCCGGCGCCGACCGGGTCGTCCTGCTCGGCGACGCGCTCGAGCTGCGCGAACTGCCGCTGCCCGCGGTGCTCGCCGCCGCCCGGCCCTTCTTCGAGGAGCTCGGCGAGGCGATGGCCGGGCGCGAGGTCCTGATCGTCCCCGGCAACCACGACCACCGCCTCGCCGAGCCCCTGCTCGAGGACGCGGCGATCGAGCGACGGCGCCCGCCTCGACCTCGAGCGCAGGGCGGCGCCGACACAGGGGCCGACGAGCTCGATCGCCGCTTGGCTCGGGAGCGCGCGGCTCTCGATCGCCTACCCCGGCGCCTGGCTCCGAGACGACGTCTACGCCACCCACGGCCACTACATGGACTGCCACATGAGCCTGCCGCGGATCGAGTGCGTCGCGGCGGCGGCCGTCATGCGCGCCTTCGGCCCGGTCCCCGCCCGCGCCGGGCCCGGCGACTACGAGCGCGTGCTGCGCCCCGTCTACGGCCTCTCCTTCGGCCTCGCCCAGTCGGGGCTGGCGCGCCGCGCGACGCGGCCCTCCGAGGGCGCCTGGCGCAGGATCTCCGGCCGCGACCGCGCCCGCTCGCCGGTCCGCCGCGCCGCCATGCGGGCCGCCGTCGCCGGCGGCGTCCCGGCGACGGTCTGGGCCCTCAACCGCATGCTGCGGGCGCGCTTCGACGCCGATCTCTCGGCCAGGGCGATCACCCGCAGCGGCATCGACGCCGCCACCGAGCTGGCGCGGCGCCTGGAGCTCGACGCCGCCCACGTGATCACCGGCCACACCCACCGCGCCGGGCCGGAACAGGTCGAGGCCGAGTGGCCGCTCGCCGGCGGCGGGCGCCTGCACAACACGGGCAGCTGGATCTTTGCGTCGGCCTTCCACCACCCCGGCACACCGCCCGGGCCCTACTGGCCCGGAACCGTGACCTGGGTCGAGGACGAGGGGCCGCCGCGCCGTGTGCGGCTGCTCGATGAGCACGCGCGCGAGGCGCTCAAGGACGCCGTCCGCAGAGGCGCCGCGGAGGTCGATCGTCGTTTTTCCTCCGGTAGGCCGGAGAAAAAACGACGAACGTCGAAACGGGGCTAGGCGGCCGGGCCGAGCCACTCGGCGATCACGCCGCCGACCCTCTCCCCCGCGTCCTCCTGCCAAAAGTGGGAGGCGTCCTCGATCACCCGCGGCGGCGGGTAGTTGAGGCGCTCGGACACCCGTCTCGCCGACCGAGGGGGGCAGCGCCTGGTCGGAGTCGGCCCAGAGCACCAGCGTCGGCCGCTCGTCCTCGCGCAGGGCCTCGGCGACCATCCTTCCCTCGGCGGCGCCGGGCGCGTCGGGCTCGGTCGGGATCAGCATCGGGAAGGCGCGTGCGCCGGCCTTCGACTCCGGGCTCGGGTAGGGCGCTTCGTAGGCGGCGATCACCTCCTCGCCGGGATCGCTCTTGCAGCCCGCCTTGACCAGGAAGCCGACCGGCAGGTCGTCGCTGTTGCTGACGAAGTCGCGGAATTTGAACCAGACGTCGCTCATCTTCTGGTGGCCGGTGAAGGGCCCGGTGTCGGTGATCACGATGCGGCTGAAGCGGTCCGGGTGCTCGACGGCGAGCCGCAGGCCGATCGGCCCGCCCCAGTCGTGGACGACGGCGGTCGCCTCGCGCACGTCGATCTCGGCGAGCAGCGACGACATCAGCTCGACGTGGCGGTCGTAGCTGTACCAGTCGAGGTCGGTCGGCTTGTCGGAGCGGCCGAAGCCGGCGTAGTCGGGGGCGATGCAGCGGTAGCCCGCGTCGCGCACCGGCGGGATCACGTTGCGCCACAGATACGACCAGGTCGGCTCGCCGTGGAAGAACACAACCGGCCTCCCCTCCCCCTCGTCGAGGTAGGCCAGGCGCAGCCCGTCGACCTCCGCGTAGCGCGACTCGAACGGGAAGTCGGGCAGCCCTTCCGTCGCCTCCCCCGGTGTCCTCACGACCTCCACGTCCATCCTCCCCGCAGCGTATTGCCTAGGGAAGGCGCGCGAGGAAGTGCCCGATCTCCCTGCCGAAGTAGGGCGAGAAGACCTTGTTCCCGGTGCCGGCGTAGCCATAGCTGGTGACGCCGTCGATGTAGCTGCCGCCGACGATCCAGGCGCCGCCGCTGGAGCCTCCGGCCATGTCGCAGGAGCTGGGTACGGTCGGCGGGCCCACCAAGCGGTAGGTGAGGACGTCGCTGCCCAGCCCCTTCGCGAAGCAGCTGCGCAGCTCTTCCCCGTTCAGCGCCGCGGCCGGATAGCCGTAGATCTGGAAGCGGAGATGGCGGGAGCGGCCGGTCACGTAGCCGCGCCCGCCGACGACGTCGGTCAGCATCCCGTACTGGTTGGGGGCGACCCTGAGGGCGGCGACGTCGAAGTCCGGGTTCTCGTGGCGGCGCCACTGGGGCATCATGTAGGCGACCTTGACCTCGAACGCCCCGAAGGGACGGGCGCCGTGGTCGAAGGCGGGGATGAAGGTCAGTTCGCGGCCGACGCTGTGGCGCTCCTGCACGCAGTGGCCGGCGGTGAGGACGATCGAGCGGCTCGGGGTGTCGAGGGCGGTGCCCGAGCACGAGTAGTCGCCGTTCTGGGGGTCGAAGCCGAGGATGCGCCCGTTGGTCCTGGTCCCGCTGCCGAGATAGTCGCCGACCCTGATGCTGCTCGCCCCCGCGGTCGGCTCTCCGCGCAGCTCGACCACCCTCAGGCGGCCGGCCGCGGCGGCGCCCGGAAGCAGGGCCGCGAGCAGCAGAAGGGCGAGGACGGCACCGCCTATACGGCTTCCCATCGCACTTCCCCGTATCCCCCTCATCGCAGGCAAATGGTCGCATACCGCAGGAGCCGCTTGCCCGGGATCGAACCCCTTCTTAGTATCGCCATGTCTCTACGGTCAATTTTTCCTTCGGAAAGGGATACCGCATGAACGATGAGAGCCAGATCAGCGGCTGGTGGGTCTTCGCCGCCGTGCTGCTGCTGATCGCAGGAGTGCTGAACATCATCTACGGGATCGCCGCGATCGGCGACTCGAAGGTTCTTCACCGACAACGGCACCTACATCCTCAGTGGCCTGCACACCTGGGGCTGGATCCTGCTGATCCTCGGCGTGCTCGAGCTCGTCGCCGCCTTCTCGCTCTTCTCGGGCGGGGAGTTCGGCCGCTGGTTCGGGATCTTCATCGCCTCGCTGAACGCGATCGGGGCGCTGCTGTCGATCCCCGGCTACCCGTTCTGGTCGCTGTCGGTGTTCGCCCTCGCGATCATCGTCATCTACAAGCTGGCGGAGGGCCCGGAAGGCGCCTCGACGCCGCTAGCGGCGCTCAGCCGCCGAGCGGCGGCCCGCCGACCTGCTGTGGACGAAGGCCCCGGCCCCCCGGGGCCTTCGTCGTGCCGGGGGCCTCGCCCTCGCCGGCCTGCGCCGGGTCGAGCGTCGACCACGGGGCCGGCCTGCGCTCGTTGCGCTCGTAGAGGACGTCGACGCCGGCCATCCGGTCCTGCCAGCCGCGGCGGCGTTCGTCGAAGAGGACCCCGAGGAAGCCGAGGCCGAAGGGGATCAGGGCGAGGACGAAGCCGGCGAGGCGCCTCAGCGACCGCCGCAGCCCCAGCCTCTCCCCCTCGGCGCCGAGGTGGATGCCGAAGAAGCGCATCCCCGGCGTCTGCCCTGCGAGCGACCAGAAGGTGACCGCGTAGAGGCTGCCGAGCGCGATCCAGGCAACCGAGCCGAGCGCCAGGGCGACGTCGGAGACGCCGTTGCCGTTGCCGGAGATCGCCGAGGCGATCAGGGCGGCGATCGCCGCCAGCCCGGAGAAGACGAGGTTGACGATCAGCGCGTCGAGCCCGAACGCGAGCCCGCGGGTCACGAGGCCGGCCCGGTCGGTCGGCTGCGGCCGCGGCTTGCGGAAGAAGACCCTGCGGACGATCCGCTCGACGATCGTGTCCAGGCGGCGGGTCGTCTTGCCGATCGTGTGGCCGATGTCCTCGAGCAGGCCGGCGCTCTGGGCGCTGATCGCGGCCCGGATCTCGGGCGCCTCGGCGATCCTCTCGACCAGCTTCTGCGCCTCGTCGCTGGCCAGCAGGCGCCGCCAGACCTCGTCGACCATCTCGCTGTCGAGCGCCTCGATCAGCGCCGCCTTGACCGTCTCGCTGTCGAGTGCCCCGTGCACGGCGTTCTCCACCGCGGGGCCCTGCAGGACCCGGACGAGGGCCCGCTCGACCGCCTCGCTCTCGACCGCCGCGACCATCGCCTCCTCGGCCGCGGCCTCTACCGCGCGGTCGATCCCGGCGGCCCTGGTCACCGATCGGGCGGCGTCGACCCCGGCGCCGAGCATGCGCACCGAGAGCGGCAGCGGACGCCCGTTGGGCGCCTCCCCTGGCGGCCGCTCGGGCATCAGCCCAGCTCCTCGGTGGAGTCCATGGGATGCAGCTCGCCGAGCTCGAGCGCCTCGGTGCGCAGGTGCCCGATCTCCCGGTATTCGGGTGAGGCGATCATGTCGAGGAACGCCTGCCGGCTCGGGTATTCGACGAGCAGGGCCATGTCCCAGCCCCGTTCGCCAAGCAGCGGTGGGCCCGCCTGCCCGGCCCAGACGATCCGCCCGCCGGCCTTCTCAAGCAGCGGCGCCGTCGCGGCGCCGTATTCCGCGTAGCGCTCCCGGCCGCCGTCGGGCTTGAAGCGCAGCAGGTTGAGCATCACCACCGGAGAGCCCTCGCCGGCCCGGGCGCCGAACGCGCCGAGGCCCTCCTCGTTCAGGCGCTCTGGCTGGGCCGATGGCTCCACGCCGCCGAGTATAGGTCGCCTGGCCGCTCACGGCGCGGCTTCCAGCCGCTCCAGCAGGCGGTCGATCAGCCCCGCCTGGGCGGGCAGGATGCGGCGCCGCGCCTCTCCGGGGTCGAACCACGCGGCTCGGTCGACCTCGGGGAACTCCCGCTCGCGCCCGGAGCGCGGCGGCCATTCCATCGTGAAGCCCACGCTGTGCAGCCGCGCCGGGTCGAAGTCGGCCTCGGCCGCCCAGGCCTCGACGAACTTGGCCCGCTGACGGACCGAGCCGAGCTCGATCAGCTCGGCGGGGTCGAGCGCGGGCGGCGACCCGAGCTCCTCGCCGAGCTCGCGCAGCGCGCAGTCCCGCGCCGCCTCTCCCTCCTCCAGCTCCCCCTTCGGTATCGACCAGGCGCCGAGGTCCCTCTTCGCCCAGAACGGGCCGCCCGGGTGGACGAGCAGCACCTCCGGCCCCTCCCCGGAGAGCCGGTAGAGAAGGATTCCGGCGCTCCGCTTCATGGTCGCCACCCGACTCAGCCTAGTCGCGATCCACCACTAGAATGGCCCGACCACGGGGCGTGGCGCAGTCTGGTAGCGCACTCGGCTGGGGGCCGAGCGGTCGCTGGTTCAAATCCAGTCGCCCCGATATCCCGGAAGCCCGCTTCGGAAGCGGGCTTTCGCCGGGGCCGGCGCTGAGCCTCATCTTGGGTAGCGTGGTACCAGCTTTGGTACCAATCGTGCTCACGCGCCCAGGTTGAATCGCCATGCCGACGCCTCTGATCGAGTTCCCCGCCGATGACCCCGAACGCGCTCTGCGCTTCTGGCGCGGGCTTCTCGAGGTCGAGCTGCAGCAGCGGGAGGCCAGCGCCGGGAAGGGATGGGAGGCTGAAAAGGACGGCCTGCGGCTTGGCGTGCACGAGCGTGGCACGGGGCCCGGCGACACCGGCTCGCTTCCCTACTTCACAGTCGACGACATGGCCACCGCGCTCGAGCGTGTCAACGAGCTGGGTGGCTCGATCGTCCACCCGGGTGAGCGATGGGCCGTTTGCCGCGACTCGGAGGGAAGCCCTTTCGCGCTGGCCGCGGCTGCCGTCGGCAGGGCGTGACTGTCGCCGACCCCACGGCGGTGCGGGCGGGACTACGGGAGGCGCTTCGCCGGCTGCAGGGCCGCGCTGCCTCAGTTCGTCGCGGATAGCTGAAACGGCCTTCATCGTCGGGTCACCCGGACCGGCCCGCAGCCGCAGGGCCCGGCGGACCCGCCCCCTTACTGCGGCACCACCGCCCGTTCGGAGGTTGGAGGTCTGGCTAGCTCGTCGAATCTCGCGAAGCGAGGTCGACATCGACGTCGACCTCCGTATCGACCTTCACGTTGACCAGCACGACGCTGCGCGCGATGCTGCTCACAGCGTTGTACGGCGTCCACGCCACCGCCTGGGCCATCTGCAGGCCGGCGTCGATGATCTGCCGCTGTTTGGCGACGCCGGCGCTCACCGGCACCACCTTCTCTACGGTCTCGACGAACTCAGCCAGCGTCTCGACCAGGGTCTCCCGGCCGGTCCCGGCCAGATCGAGCCACTGCTCGGAGAGCTCCTTGGCGTTCTCGTCTGCGATCTTGGCGACTTCGCTCTCGGATGCGCTCATCGCGAACTACGCCTCCTCACCCTCATCGCCACTTCCAACCGACTCGCCGGCGCTGTGCACGACGTTCTTTAGAAACTCGTACTGGGTCTCGACCAGTTTGTCCGCCATCTTCAGCGCCGAGTCGACGATTTCCTCGACCTGCGAGGGGCTCGCCGATCCAGCGAGCGTCTTGTCGACGCTGCCGACGAAGCTGCGAACAGCACCGATCGCCGCCTCTTGTCCGTCCTTGATCTCCTCCAGCACTTCCTCGGACAGCTCCACTGATTTGTCTGTGAGTGCCATCTCGGCTCCTTTGCGATCCCCTGTCGGGCCTTGCAACTGCAACCCTATTCCTTTCCCCCGCCACTAGCGCCCGCATCCGGAGAAGTTTCGGATCACTGACCGGATGGACAGCCGCGTGGTACGGGGAGCGGCCTTCGGGCCCGCCGCGCTCTTCCCTTCAGCAGCCCTAACCGTGGATTTTCGGGGAAACGCGGCGTCTCCAGGGCCCACTGCGTGCCCAATGGAGTTTGAGACAATGCATCGTCCAAGAGTCGGGGGCCGGCAGTCCAGTCTGCTAAGCGAAACCGGCGTCCGCGCATCCGAGGTTCGACGTCTAGGTTGCCCTGAGTCATGTTCCTAGCGCTCCGAGAGATTCGACGAGCCAAGGTGCGCTTTGGGCTTCTGGTGACCGCCGTCGCTCTTCTCGTGTTCCTTATCCTGACGCAGCAGGCGCTCCAGGACGGCCTGATCAAGTCCTTTGTGGGCGCCGTGCAAGCGCCAATCCGCGCCAGTGCTCGTCTTCGCCGTCGACGGCTCAACGCACGCTGCAGGGCAGTGTGATCACCCCTCCGCTTGAGAAGACGATCGACGCGGTCCCAGGCGTGGCCGAAGCCGGGCGCATCGGCCAGGGCACCTTTACCGTCGTCGTCGGTGGGGCCGGCAGACTCAAACGCGGCTCTGCATCGGTTACGAAAAGACTCAGCTCGGCGGGCCCGACCTGCTGAGCGCCGGGCGGATGCCAAGCGCCGCCGGCGAGGCAGTGGGAAGCGCTATCGACTTCTCGCTGGGGGACCAGGTCCGCGTCGTGGGTCCCGGAAAGGACCCCGTGTTGCGCGTCGTGGGATTGGCCAACGACGCCCAGATCCAGGCGGCCCCCACCCTCTTCATCTCGTGGCCGGACTACGTTGCCGCTGTCCGGGCGGTGAATCCCGACGCTGGGACGGTCCCGCCGAGCGTCATCGGGGTCCGGCCGGCCGCCGGCGTGACCGTCGCGGCGCTCACCACCCGAATCAACCATGCGTCTGAAGAGGCTGACGCCCTGACCCGGCAGGCAGGCCGCCGAAAAGGCCCCCGCGGTAGGCGCGGTGCGTAACTCGTTCAACTTGATCTCCTTGCTCTTCGGGCTGGTCGTGCCGCTCGTGACGGGCATGTTCTTCCTGATCATCACGCTCGCAGAAGGCCCGCGCTCTCACCCTGCTGCGAGCGATCGGTGCGCCGGCTGGCGCACTCGTTCGCTCCCTCCTGTTTCAGGTCGTGATCATCATCGGGGGCGGAATCGTGCTCGGCACCCTGCTCTACTTCCCGCTCTCGCAGGCCAAGCTGGGAAAGATCCAGTTGAGCTTCGACCTAGGAGCAGTGGCCTTCTGGTCCGTTCTGCTCGTTGTTCTCGGACTCGGGAGTGCGATGGTTGCGGCGCGGCGTGTGCTGGCGATCGACCCGGTCGAAGCCACCACCGGCGGAGGCGCGCGATGAAGCTCGCCCTCCGCGAGATGAGACGCCGGCCCGGTCGATTCGCGGTCGCCACGGCCATCCTGGCGCTCATCGCGCTGCTGCTCATGGTTCTCGGAGGCCTTCTCGACGGGCTCGTGGCCGGGAGCACTGGTGCGCTGCGCGCTCAGCGCGGTCAGCTGATCGTGTACTCGTCGAACTCGCAGGAATCGCTCGTGCGCAGCCGCATAACCCCCGGCGTGCGGCAGGGTCGTGGAAGACACCATCGGCCCGGTCGGGTCGGCGGCCTCGGCAGCGTCCAGCTTGGTGCCCGCGTCGAGGGCCACGGCCCGAGGGACCTCGTGCCGGTCGTTCTGTTCGGCTACGAGCTCGCGCCGAAGGGCCTGCCCGACGCGCCGTGCCCCCGGACGGCGGGTATACGCCGACAGCTCGCTGCGCTCCGAAGGCGTCAAGCAGGACGGCATCGTCCGCCTCGGCCCCGCCCGAACCCCCGTCCAGGTGATCGGATTCATCGACGACAGCCGCTATTCAGGGCAGGGCACGCTGTGGGGCTCACTCGAGACCTGGCGCTCGGTGCTGGCCGCGAACCGGCCTGGCGAGCGGGCCGGGGAGGGCGTGGACCAGGCGCTCGTGGTCCGGGTCGGCGGGGAGGACGCGGACACCCAGGCCCGCGAGGTCGATCGGGCCACCGGCGGGCCACCAAGACGCTCACGATCCGCAGGCGATCAACGCGCTCCCCGGCGTCTCGCAGCAGGAGACGGTCTTCAACCAGATCATCGGGATCACGGTGTTCATCGCCGTGGTCGTGGTCGCGCTGTTCTTCGCGCTCATCACCGTCGAGCGCATCGGCCTCTACGGGGTGCTGAAGGCGATCGGCGCGAGCTCGCATATTGTTCGCCGGCGTCCTGTTGCAGGCTCTCGTCGTGACACTCATCGCGTCGGCGATCGGTGTCGCGGCGTCCCTCGTGCTCTCAGCCACGATACCCGCGGCTCGATCCCGTTCGTCGCGACGCCGACACGGCTGCTCACCAGCACGGCCTACCTGCTGCTCGCCGCCATGCTCGGCTGTGCGTTCTCCCTGCGCAGGGTCCTGAAGGTCGACCCCGCCGCCGCGATCGGCGCTGAGCAGTGACGCCCATACGAGCCATCTGTCGCGTGTCGGTTCGCGCCCGCCGATCAATCGGGAGCCAGCCGTGACCGCAGCGGCGCCGAGCTCGCCCTGCAGATGGATGACGTCCGCAAGGTCTACCGCGTCGGCGACGCCGAGGTCGTTGCCCTCGACCGGGTCCATCTGACCGTCGGCGCAGATGAGATCATCGCGCTGGTGGGGCCGTCGGGGTCCGGGAAGACCACGCTCTGCTCGATAGCCGGGGGCCTGTTGACGCCGACCGACGGCTCGGTGATCGTCGGCGGGCAGGACATCTCTGCCTACAGTGCCAGGCAGCTGACCGAGTTCCGCAGAGAGTCGGTCGGCTTCGTCTTCCAGACCGTCAACCTCGTGCCGTTCCTCACCGCGCGGGAGAACCTGCTCGTCGTAGACGAAATCGGGCCGCGAACGGGACGCAGGGCCCGAGAACGTGCGGACCAGCTGCTTGAGGAGCTCGGGCTGACCCCCCGCTCAGGCAACTTGCCGGCGCAGCTCTCGGGCGGCGAGCGCCAGCGGGTGGCGATCGGGCGCGCCCTCATGAACGAACCCGACTTGGTGCTGTTCGACGAGCCGACCTCGGCGCTGGACACAACGCTCGGCGATCAGGTCGTGAAGCTGATCCGTCATGAGATGAAGTCGCGCGGCACGGCAGCGATCATCGTGACCCACGACGACCGCATCACCCACTACGCCGACCGTGTGGCGAGGATCATCGACGGCCGCGTGACCAATGCGGCCGGCCGAGACGGCTGACCCGCCTGGGCCGCTTGTTCAAGGAACCGCTCGATAGGCCGCAGAGCTCCTGACATGAGCCGTCAGAGGAAACCCAGAACCTGAAGGTCGCGGGTTCGAATCCCGCCCACGCTATTGGGTAAAGGCCGGGTAGAATCGGAAATCAACCGAACCCGTTGGCCAGGTTGGCCCATGGTTGATTCGCCGCGCCATCTCGGTCCTTCAGGACTAAGAAAGGATCCAAATGAGTCTCGCCTCCGGGCGCAAGGACCATCGGCACACCGTTGCCATGGGCTCGGCGCCGGTCGCCCTTGTCTGCTTTGCGCTGCTTGTCTTCAGCGCGAGGGCGTCGGCGGCAGAAACGATCTACTGGGACAACTACGGCGTCGACGCGTCGATCTCTTTCGCCAACCTCGACGGCAGCGGCGGCGGCGGCGTCAACGTCGCGGGCGGCGGGATCAGCTACCCCGAAGGGATGGCCTACGACTCGATCACCAATCGCCTCTTCGTGGCGAACCACGGCGGGCCCCCCGAAGGCCAGATCAGCGTCGTCAACCTTGACGGCAGCGGGGCGTCAGTCTTCACCGCTCCCGGTGCTCCGATGGAAGAACCGGAAGGCGTGACCATCGATCCGGCGACGAGGACGATCTACTGATCAACGACGTCCCCGATGTCGCGACGATCTCGTGGGCTCGGCTCGACGGCAGCAGCGGCGGGGTTCTCAACTCGACCGGTGCGAATCTCGACTTCGCCTATCGGATCGCCCTCGATCCGATAGGCGAGCGCGTGTACTGGGGAAACCAAAACGATCCCGGAATCTCCTACGCGAACCTCGACAACACGGGGGGCGTGGACCTCGAAATCGCCGGAGCCACGCCGCCGTCTTCGATCAGCGGCCTGGCCGTCGATCCGGTTGCCGGTCGTGTGTACTGGATCGACAATACACGCCGGGCCATCTCTTACGCGAGCCTCGACGGAAGCGGTGGAGCGGATGTCGACACAACCGGCGCAACGATCAAATACCCGTACGGCCTGGCATTCGATCCGACCCTGGGCCGAATCTACTGGACGAACTCTCAGGAAGGGGTGCGGGTCAACACGATCGGCTTCGCCGATCTGACGGGCGGTGTCGGCGAGATTACTCCGCAAACGGCGCCGGTGGATAGCGCGCAGGACCCGGTGATCCTCAAGAGCCCGACCGGAACGGGAGCGCCGCCGCTTGCCGTTCGATATTGGCGACCGATGACCTGTTCGAGTTGTAATTCGCCCAGTAGAGTTCCCCAGCTCGTTTGTCTACCAGGCGCCGCGGTGCGATCGCCTCCAGTAGCGGGCAACGGGAGTCCATGGCGAGGGCCACGGCAGCCCAGGCGAGGAGGCATGGCCCGGTGGCTACCCTGGAGTGAAGGCGACCAGCCTGTCGCTTGAGAGCCGACCACTTTGCGGACGAGGTCAAGGCCGCAAGATCAAGCTAACGAGAAAAAGAAGGCGAAAGGGGAGCCCGGCCACCTCGTCACCTTCAAGGTGAGGGCGGTCAACCAGGGTGATCTAAAGCCCAAGAGCGCGAAGGTCTGCGTGAAGCTGCCGAAGGCGGCCAAGGTGGATCTGAAGAGGCCGAAGTGCAAGAAGCTCGGGCGGTTGAAAGGGCGAGCAAAGAAGACGGTCAGGATCAAGGTCAAGGTCAAGCCCGGGGCCGATGGCACCGACAAGCTGATCTTCCAGGTCAAGGGAAGTGCCGGCAAGGCAGCGGCATCGAAGATCGTCGTCGGCTAGTCGCCGCTGGGATTTTTCCTGGAATCGGGCGCACTGTCGGTCGCAAGTTCATTCTGTCCACTTCTGGGGTCGAGGGACGGAGATCGATGCGGCTCGTCAGGGTTGCGCAGGGGCTACCGCCCCCGTCTGGAGCGCCAGGGCGGCCGCGCCAGTCTTCCTTGCCCTCGACGTACCTGCGGACATCGCTGTAGCCCATCCTGCTGAGGTGCGTTGCGGCGAACTCGGGGTTCTGGCAGGCAACGTTCGAGCAGTAGGTCACGATGGTCGCCGCGGTGATCGACAACGAGGGCGAGCGGCCTGTTTTCCTCGGCCTCTCCGTCGACCGCCTCATCTCTTGGAGGTCGGCGACCTAGCGAAGACCTCGTCGGCACGAAGACTACGTGCAGGATGGTCGTCGCGGACCCGACCCGCTCGAAGGTGGAGTGCGAGACCAGCTACACCGGCCACCGCACGGGGCCGGCCCGAGTCGACCGCGAGTCGAACTGGCAGTTCGAAGTCGGCGGCGAGAAGCTGACGATCTCCACCGTGACCGCACCCACACGGGACTGGCTGGAGCCCGGCGAGCATTCGCGCAGGCGCTCGCCGACGCCCTCGGGTGGGGCCCATATGGCCGTCGTGCCCTGCGGCTGGGGGCCGAGCGGGCACTGGTTCAAATCCAGTCGCCCCGATGAGCGGAAGCCCGCTTCGGAAGTATCCGCGCGCGTGCGCGCGCGTTGCCACGGTCCCTCTACCCGTCGCGACCCCGTTGGAATACGATCGCCTCCCCGACCGGAAGGACGACGATGGACCTCTCCGCCACGACGCGACATGCATACGACCTGATCAATTCTGGAGACATCGACGGATTCGGCGATCTCCTGGCTGAGGACTTCGTCGAGCACGAGGAGACGCCCGGCCTCGCCCCGACGAAGGAGGGTGTCCTCGAGTTCTTCCGGATGTACAGGACGGCGTTCCCCGATCTGCAGATGCGCCCCGAGGAGGTGCTCGTCAGCGGGGACAGGACCGTGACGCGGGCCAGGGTCACGGGCACTCACCAGGGTGAGCTGATGGGCATGCCGGCGACCGGCAAGAGCGTCGATGTGAAGCTCATCGACATCATGAGAGTCGACGACGCCGGCAAGATCTGCGAGCACTGGGGGCTCGTCGACATGCTCTCGATGATGCAGCAGCTCGGTGCGGTTCCCGACGGCCCGCCGGCTTAGAGCGCCGCGGAGTCACGGTGTTGGGCGCGGGGATCGCGTTTCCCATGATCGCGATCAGCGTTGCCCTCGTGCTCATTGGCCAGAGGTGCCCGCGCGCCGGGTGCTGAGGCCGAATGGTGAGGCGCCCCGGCAAGACACGTCCCTTTCGCGATTCGCACCCAAGACTCCCAGCGTGGTACCAACTTGGTACCAAACGCCTCGTCCGATACTCCTATGCGTCCCAAACCGGGGACGCATGGGACGCATGGGACGCGTAGGGACGGATATTGCAGCCCTGTCCTCCGGCTGGGGGCCGAGCGGTCGCTGGTTCAAATCCAGTCGCCCCGATGAGCGGAAGCCCGCGCTTGAAGCGGGCTTCGGTCTCTAGGTGCTCCGCGGCATCTACAGGCGCGCCCGCAGCGTCTCGGCGAAGTCGTCGATTGCCATTCGCAGAATCTCCGCCCGGACCCTGAGGGCCTGTGGCCGTCCCTCGCCGCTCGCCTCGTCGGAGAGCGAGCTGAGGAAGGGCAACAGTCTGGCCAGCGCCCGATCCTCATCCTCGGTGAGGAAGTAATGCGTGATCGGGAAGTGGATCAGGTCGCGGCGGCTGCGGATCAGCTGAACGGCGAAGGAGGCGAGCATCGCCTCAAGCAGCCGCGGATCGGCGTCGACCAGCTTCTCCCCTAGCTGCTCCTCGGCTTCCTTGGCCAGGTGAACCTCGTGCGCGAGTGAGTCCCGGCGGGAGATTGCGTTGTAGATCGAGAGCAGCCAGGAGATGCTGGCGGTGAGCAGCCCCAACCCGAACAGCGTCTCGACCGGCCCCAGGATCCGCAGCACAGGCGCGGTGGGCACGATATCGCCGTAGCCGAGGCTGGTCAGGTTGACGAGCGAGACGTAGAGGGCGTCCACGAAGCCCGAGTGATCGGCTGGATTGAGTGCCGGGTCGAAGCTGAAGCCGCTCGGCAGCTGTGGCATCAGGACGAAGGCCCAACCAACCGCCAGGATGGCCGCCCAAGCGGCGATGACGATGATGTAACTGACCGGCCCGGCAAGCAGCCCCACGGTCCTGGCCCTCCCCGGTGCCCGCCGCGCCACCGCGGAGATCGCGGCCACGATCCTCCGCGCGAGCATGCCCCGTCCGAGCGGATGGAAGAGAACATCGAAGATGTCACGAAGCGCCAGCGCGATCAGCGCGATCCCCAGCAGGGTCCAGACGACGTCCACGTTCGGACGGTAGTCGATGCCGCTGACCTCCGGGTCAACGGCAACGACGGGACGACTCGGCTTGCTGACCCACTCACATCAGATCGGACACTGGTCAGTCAACCGCGCAGCGCCCGCAGGGCGTTGAGGATGACTGCGAGGTCGATGCCCTCCTGCAGCAGGGCACCGGCGAGCGGAGGGAGATAGCCAAAGGCGGCGACGCCCATCGCCGTCAGGCTGAGGCCCATGCCGGCGAGAACGCTCTGGCGCGCGATGGCCAGTGCCCTGCGGCCGGCGTGCACGGCGTCGGCGACCCGGTCGACGCGGTCCACCGTGATCACCGCGTCCGCGGTCTCCGACGAGACGGTCGCCCCAGCCACGCCCATCGCGACCCCCAGATCCGCGAAGGCCAGGGCGGGCGCGTCATTGACGCCGTCGCCGACCATCATCACCGGGCCGAGCTCGGGATCGTCGTGGAGTCGACGCACGACCTCGAGCTTGTCCTCGGGCGACTGCTCGGAGTAGACGCGGTCAACCCCGATTTCCCGGCCGATTCTCTCGGCCACGGAACGCCGATCGCCCGAGACCATCGCGACCTGCCTGACGCCTTCGGAGCGCAGACGCTCGACGATGCCGCGGGCATCGGGGCGCAGTTCGTCCGCCATCGCGATCACCCCTGCCACCCTGCCGTCGATCGCCACGTGCACGCGTGCCTCCCCCGACCCGCGACCGCTGATGATCCCCGCTGAGGCGATCTCCTCCGCGGGCACCCCCATCCCCTCCAGGAACGAGCGACTGCCGACGGCGATGCGGCGACCGTCGATCGAACCGGCGATGCCCTGGCCGGGATCCTCCTCGATCCCGCTCGGGATCGTGAGCTCGAGCTCAGCCTCTGCGGCGGCCCTGACCAGCGCCTCCCCCAGCACGTGGGCCGACATCCGATCCACCGAGGCGGCGAGGCGGAGCAGATCGGCCTCGACGACGTCGGGCCGGGTGGCGATCTCACTCACCTCGGGACTGCCGACGGTCAGCGTCCCGGTCTTGTCGAAGAGGACCGTACGCACCTGGCCCAGGGTCTCGATCGCCCCGGTGCCCTTGACGACGACACCAGCCCGCGCGGCGCGCGAGAGGCCCGAGATCAGGGCGATCGGCGCCGCCAGAATCAATGGGCAGGGCGTCGCGACGACGACGACCGCGAGGCCGCGCACCGGATCGCCGCTGAGCGCCCACGCGAGGCCGGCGACGAGTGTCGTCGCCGGCAGGAAGAAGCCGGCGTAGCGGTCGGCGATGCGGACCAGCGGCGCCCGCTCGGTTTCGGCCTCCTCGACCAGCCTGACAAGGGCGGCGTAGGCGCTCTCGGCCGCCGGCCGATCGGCCCGCACCTCGAACGGCGATCCGGCGTTGGCCGTGCCACTGAGCACCGCCATGCCCTGCTTGATGGTCACGGGCAGCGGCTCGCCGCTCAGCGCGCTGGTGTCGATGACAGCCTCCGGACTGAGAATCGTCCCGTCGACCGGGATCACCTCGCCGGTGCGGACCAGCGCAACGTCGCCGACCTGCACCCGCTCCACCTCAACGTCGCGGAAGCCGTCCGCGACCCGCAGCCGGGCTATCTTCGGTGCGCGCTCGACCAGCGCAGTCAGCTCGCGGCGGGCGCGGGTCGAGGCAATTTCCTCGAGCGCCAGGCCGCCGGAGAACATCAGGCCGATGACCACGCCGGCCAGCTCTTCGCCAAGTGCCAGGGCGCCGACCATCGCCACCAGGGCGATCGTGTCGACCCCCATGTTGCGTTCGACCACGACGGTCCGCGCGACCTCGATCGCGAGCTCCGCCGTGAGCAGCGCCAAGACCACACGCCAGACGGCATCCCCCGCAGCCGCGGCGCCGGCGATGTGCAGTCCGCCACCAACCACGATCGCGGTGAGAGCGAGGGCGGCGAGGAGGCGGGCACGGTGATCCACCAACCACTTGAGCGAGGTACCGAATTCGCTGCGATCTTTGCGAGTCATCGGTTGGGGATGCTGCACATCGGACTCGCACGGCGCCTTGTTGCAGACTGGCGACCGTGCAGCCGTCTATCCCTGATGACGATCTTCACCCGCCTTGGCACTATGGCAGCGAACCCTCCGACCAACTCGTCCTAGCGGGTCAGAACCGGTGATCTCAAAACCCGAAGGTCGCAGGTCGACGGCCTCGGAGACAGTCGCCGAGATCTCGATGCGCCGGCGAACTTCCGCGGTTCGAGAGCCAGCCCATATGCGAAAAAAGGGGACTACTTCCTCCAACCGCACGACTTAGACTCGCGCCGAGCCGAGATGACGCCGGTGCCCATTCGCAATCGTGAGAACGAGCCGATCGAGTCGGTGACCGATTGGGGGCTGGAGCAGGCGATCGCCGGCGGCCCCTCGGAGATGGTCGCCGTGGTCAGAGCGTCCGGGTGATGTGAGCGTGGATCGATCGAACGCGGATGTCGCAGCTTTCACGCCTCCCGGCGCGGTTGAGTTCGTGGCGGTCGAGGCGCTACTGGCTCCATGGCGGGCGTTGACCGATCCGCGATTCGACGGCTGGGAGCACCTGCCGAGCGATGAGCGGTACCTGCTCGTCGGCAACCACACGACGCTTGGCCTGTTCGACGTGCCGTTCCTCGTGCTTGACATCCACGCGCGAACGGGTGTGTTCGTCCGCTCGCTCGGCGAGCGCCAGCACTACCGGGTTCCGATCTGGCGAGACCTGCTCTCGCATCTCGGCACGGTGAATGGGACGCGCGAGAACACCCGTCGGCTACTCGCGGACGGGCAGGCCGTGCTCGTCTTTCCGGGCGGCGGGCGCGAGGTCGCACGGCACCGCGGAGACCACTACCCGTTGCTGTGGCGCGAGCGGATCGGCTTCGCACGCCTAGCGCTCGAGTTCTCCTACACCGTCGTCCCGTTCTCGATGATCGGTGTGGACGAGATGTGGGATGTCCTCGTCGACGCCGACGACCCGCTGTATGCGCCGGTGCGCGCGCTCGCGGCGCGGGTCGATGTCGACCCCGAGCTGCTCTGGCCGCTGGTCCGAGGTCTTGGACCGACGCCGCTGCCCCGACCCCAGCGGATCTACGGACGGTTCGCCGCACCGATCGATGCCCGCCCGTTCGGCTCCTCCTGGGGGGATACGAGCGCCGCGAAAGCGCTACGCGACGCGGTGCAAGCCGCAGTACAGCGAGGCATCCGCGACCTGCAGGCCGAACGTGCCCACGACCCGGCCCGCAGCCTCGCGCCGCGGCTGTGGGGCGAGGCGAAACGACTGACCCACGCGCAGGCCGCCACGCTCCGCCGGATCCTGCGGTTGTAGGCGGAGAGGCCCGAGCCCACTCAAGCTTCGGGATTGGTAGTGCGAGGCGGTCCTCCGTATCAGAAACGCTGCAAACGGACACCTTTCGGGCCTACCTGCGAAGTCACGGATGCGGGCCTGCGAGGTCAACCATCAAAGAAGCGAAGGATCGCCGCGTGGGTCTGCTTCGGAGCCTCAAGCTGGGGGACGTGGCCGCAATCGAGCTCGAGGTGGCGGGCGGTGGGAAGCGCGCGCTCGACATGGTTCTTGAAGGCGATCGGCACGAGCTGGTCCTGGCGGCCCCAGACGAAGAGGGTCTCGGATGAGATCCCGGCGAGGCGAGACCAGAGGCCACGCTCGCCGTGCGGCTCGTCGAGGTAGATGTTGCGCGCCGCCTCATAGAAGGCGACCCGCCCGCGCGGAGTGAGAAACGAGCGCAGGAACTCATCTACCCCGGCCGCCGACCAGCCGTCCCTTCCGCCCGGAACCAGACTGCGGACGATCGGCTCGGTGATTACGCGCGGGGCCGGCTGGATCAGGCCGAGCAGCGGCAGCGGCGCTTGGAGGAGCCAGCGCCAGCGGCGCCCGCGCAGCCAGGCGAGCGCGGGGCTGAGCAGCGCGGCCTTCCCGATCCGCTCGGGATGCAGGAGCGCGAACTCGATCGCCACCCGACCGCCCATGCTGTTTCCGATCAGGTGCGCGCTGCCGATCCCGAGCTTGTCGAGCAGCGCGATTACGCAGTCAGCGAAGTAGGGCGCGTCGTAGGCGGCTCTGAGCGGCTTGTCGGAGTCGCCGAACCCGGGCAGGTCGAGCGCGAGCACCCGGTAGCGATCGGCGAGAGCGGCGACGGTGGGCAGGAAGGAGGCCTTTGTGCCCCCAAGCCCGTGGACGCAGAGCACCGCGTCACCCTCGCCGCGGAGAGGGTAGAGATCCTTCCCGTGGCGGGTCGCGGACAGTCGAAGCGAAGCCGGCGATCGTCGGCGAGGTCGCTGGTGGCGGCGAGGAAGCCGACCCCGAGGTGGAGGTTCTGGCGCACGCTGAGTCGTCGCGCTCGGAATGCGTCCGTCCCGCCGCGCACATCCCGCGCGATCCGCTCCCAGGTGGTTCGGTCGGCGCTCAGCAGGGCGTCGGGCTGCTGATCGGACGCTCGGCGGAGGGGGATCGTCTCGGACTTGATCACCCCGTCCCAGGCGCCCTCGCCATCGACGACCAGCGGAGCAGCGCCCCGCCGGCTGGGAACGTCAATCACCTCGGGATCGAAGCGCTCGAGGAGAGCGGTGAGGGCGCGGGGCGAGAGACTCCTTGCTTGACGGCCGCTGCTCGCCTCGACGGCGGTCACCGCCCAAGTATGC
>CAVXJZ010000003.1:0-847857 GCA_963762205.1 uncultured Solirubrobacterales bacterium | reverse complement strand
GTGATCCCCTCGAGCAGCTCGGCGATCGTCGGCGTCTTCTCTCCGCGCGCCGCCGCCCGGTCGAGCATCGCCTGCAGCTGGTCGGCGCGGGTACGTAGCGTGACCGGAGCCTCGGCGGTCGGCGCCGCCAGGGCCGCCGCACGCATCATGATCGTCCCCAGTGGCGCGATCGCCTCGGCGAACCTGACCGCCGCCAGCTCCAGGTCGCCGCGCAGGGTCCCGGTATCGGGGAGCGGCGCCACCTCCGCCAGCCGCTCGGCGACGACGTCGTCGACCAGCCCCGCGACGTTCCCCCAGCGGCGATAGAGCGTGGCCTGGTGGACCCCCGCACGCTCTGCCACCCGCGGAATCGTCACCTCCTCCGGCGGCTCGGCGCCCAGCAGCTCGATCGCGGCCGCGTGGACCCGGGCGCGCACCCGGGCAGTGCGGCCCCCCGGTCGCCGGCGTGGTTGCTCGCTGGTGGAAGTCATTGGGCTGGAGTCTAAACGCGAACCCTTGCGCGTTTATAGCCGATCGGGTACCGTCTTAATGCAATGATCCTTGCGTTAGGTTGCCGTCGATTAGTTTGGACGACGGCGGTCGTCGTAACAACAGAGAGAGCCGACGGGGCTCCTTGACCAGAGGACAGGAGATCGAGATGGGCAAGCTGATCGCGACCACGCAGGCCACGCTCGACGGCGTCGTCGACCCGGTCGCCGAATGGGTGAGCCCGGACGGCGACCACGGCGGGTACTCGTTCGAACGCCAAACGAGGTCCGCCGGGCTGGTGCTGGGCCGCAAGACCTACGAGGGTCTGGCGGCATACTGGCCGGACCAGACCGGCAAATGGGCCGACATGGTCAACCCGATGCCGAAGTACGTCGGGTCGACCACCCTCGGCGGAGACCTCGATTGGAACGCGACCCTGCTGGAGGGGGACCTCGGGAGCTCCATCCCGAAGCTGAAGCAGGCGGTCGACGGCGACCTCTTCATGCACGGAAGCGGCGAGTTCGCCTACGCGCTCGCCGAGCTGGGCCTGATCGACGAGTACGAGGTCTACCTGAACCCGGTCGTATGGGGCAACGGCAACCTCCACGTGCTTGGCGACCGGGGCACGGTCTGGATGGAGCTCGCCGACGTCAAGCGGTTCGACTCCGGCGTCGTCCTGTTGACCTACCGCCCTCGTCGCTCCTCCGACTGACCTCGACCGAGACCGCAAGCAACCAACGTCCCCAACTCACGAAGGAGCATCAGCCATGTCACTCGCCCGCGTCCAGAACTTCTCCATCTCCCTCGACGGCTTCGGCACCGGCGAGGGCCAGAGCGCCGAGCTTCATTTCGGCCACGCCGGAGATCGGCTGCACCAATGGATGTTCGCCACCCGCTGGTGGCAAGGCGCGAAGGGCGACGGCGGCAGCGGCGGCATCGACGACGCCTTCGCGCAGCTGTTCGCCCCCGGGATCGGCGCCGAGATCATGGGCGCCGGGAAGTTCGGTCACCCCGGCTGGCACGAGGACCCGGAGTGGAAGGGCGCCTGGGGCCCCAACCCCCCGTTCCACACGCCGGTCTTCGTCCTCACCCATCACCCACGCCCGCCGATCGAGATGGAGGGCGGCACGACCTTCCACTTCCTCGACGCATCTCCCGCCGAGGCGCTCGAGGCGGCCCGCGAGGCCGCCGGCGGCATGGACGTGCGCATCGGCGGCGGCCCCTCCGTGGTCCGCGAGTTCCTCGCCGCCGGGCTGATCGACCACATGCACGTCGTCGTGGTCCCGATCCTGCTCGGCCGCGGCGTCCGCCTCTGGGACGGGCTGGAGGGCGCCGAGGAGGGCTACGAGGTCGAGGCCACGTCCTCGCCCAGCGGGGTCACGCATGTGACCTTCACCCGGGCGAGTGCCTGAGCCGCTTCGGCGCGAACCCAATCCGGACGCCTCACCTCTCGATGAGGTGGGTGACCCGATCGCTGTACACGACGTCGAAGGTCCTCCCAGCAGCGGCAGCTCGGCCTGCTCGCCGATGGCGAAGAAGGGCGGCCAGAGCCGACGACGGCTGGGATCTGGTTGAGGATTCGCCGCATCATCACCCCATTCAGCGGCATAACTGAAACTCGCTTGTGCAGGTTGAACGTCGAACTTAGTAACCACTTAGTACCCGCGGGCCATCAGGCGACAGGCCTCGGACACGAAAAAAGCCCCGTTTCCGGGGCCTTCTCCTATAGCGGGGGCGGGATTCGAACCCGCGACCTTCGGGTTATGAGCCCGACGAGCTACCTGGCTGCTCCACCCCGCGGCGGTTCCCGAATCCTAGCAACGGCCGGGGGAGTCAGCGGGCGCCGGCGGAGAGGGGGGTCGATTCGACGTCGTACACCTCCCATTCGTCGGGGACGCCCTTGAGCCGGCGGCGTCCGACCGGGCGGAACTCGATGCCGGAGCCGGCGGCGAGATCCCGCACCGTGCGCGAGGTGAGCACGGCGCCGGCCTCCGCCAGCGCGGCGATGCGCGCGGCGACGTGAACCGCGATCCCGCCCACGTCGTCGCCCATCAGCTCGACCTCGCCCGCATGCAGGCCGGCCCGGATCTCAACCCCCATGGCCGCCATGTCGTCGGCGATCGCCCGCGCGCACTCGACCGCCCGGGTCGGGCCGTCGAACGTGGCGAGGAAGCCGTCGCCCGTGGTCTTGATCTCGCGGCCCTCGAAGCGGGCCAGGCGCTCGCGCACCATCGCCTGGTGCTCCTCGAGCAGGCTGCGCCAGTGACGGTCGCCGAGCTCTCCGGCGAGCCGGGTCGAGTCGACGATGTCGGTGAAGAGAACGGTGGCCAGGACCCGCTGGGGCGCCGGGCCCGGGCGGACGCCGGTGATGAACTCCTCGATCGCGTCGATCGCCTCGCCGCTTCCCTGCCCGACCCAGGGAAAGTGGTCGACGCCCTCGAACTCGACGTAGGTGCTTCCCTCGATCCGATCGGCCAGCCAGCGGGCGGCGCGGTGGTTGACGGCGTGGTCACCGCGCCGGTGCATCACCAGGGTCGGCGTGCGGATCAGCGGCAGCGTCTCGCGCACGTCGGTGTCGAGGAACATCTGGAAGAGCTGCGCGACCCGCATCGGGCTGGCGGCCTGGCGCTCGAAGCGAGCCTGCATCTCACGCGCCCGCGGATCGTCGGCAAGGCTGGGCGCGAAGATGTCGATCGTCGCGCCCTGGCCCCAGAACGGCGCCATGAGCTCGGCGTCCGACTCGAGCAGCGCCTCCTTCGGCGGCGCCCAGGGGTAGTCCTCGGCCCAGGTCGAACGCGCCATCGCCCCCCAGAGCACGAGGGCAGAAACGCGCTCGGGGTGAGCGGCGGCGAAGAGCATGCACATCGTCGCCCCCTCCGACATGCCGAACAGCGCCGCCCGCTCGGAGCCGGCCGCGTCCATCACCGCGCGCACGTCGTCCATCCGCTCCTCCAGCGTGGTCGCCGAGGCGACCGGATCGGAGAGCCCGACCCCGCGCCGGTCGAACGGGATCACGCGGGCAAAGCTCCCGAGACGCCGCATGAAGCGCTCCTGCGCCGGGTTCTCCCAGAGCATGTCGAGGTGGGAGATGAACGGGAAGGCGACGACGAGATCGGTCTCCCCCTCTCCGAAGACCTGGTAGGCGATGCCCACGTCGCCGCTGCGTGCGTATTTGGTTTCCGGCCTCATCGCTCCCCACCCTACGCCGCCCGCGGCGAGCGGCAAGGGCGAGGCCGCGTCGCGATGGCGACGGCCGCCGGGAATTAGAGTGCCGCACCCATGCAAGCTGACGCCTACCGGGTGGCGGTCGTCGACATCGGCACCAACTCGACCCGGCTGCTGATCGCCGAGGTCGCCGCCGGCCGGGTCGCCGAGCTGGAGCGGCACAGCCGCGTTACCCGCCTGGGCCGGGGGGTGGACCTTTCCGGGCAGCTCTCCGGCAGGGCGATCGAGGCCACATGCGAGGCGATCGCCGACTACGTGGCGTTGTACGAGGAGGCGCAGGTCGACGAGGTCGTCGCGATCGCCACCAGCGCCGTCCGCGACGGCGGCAACGGCGGCGCTTTCGTCGCCGAGCTGCGTGAGCGCTTCGCCCTCTCGGCGAGGGTGCTCGACGGCGAGGAGGAGGCGCGCCTCACCTACCTCGGAGCGACCTCGGGCGACCCGCCGAGCGTCCCGACGCTGGTCATCGACATCGGCGGAGGCTCGACGGAGCTGATCGTCGGCAGCGGCGAGGAGATCGACTTCCATGTCTCGCTCCAGGCCGGGGTCGTGCGGCACAGCGAGCGCCACATCGCCTCCGACCCGCCGGCGGCCACGGAGCTCGAGGCGCTGGCCGGCGACCTGCGAGGCGCGATCGAGGAGGCCGCCCGCGCCTCCGGTCAGCGGCCTACCGCGGGAATCGCGGTGGCGGGCACCCCCACATCGCTTGCCGCGATCGAGCTCGAGCTCGAGCCCTACGACCCCGAGCGGGTCCACGGCCACGAGCTGACCCTGCCGCGGATCCAGCGCCTGCTCTCGCGCCTGGCGGCGGCGCCGCTGGAGGAGCGGCGGGCGATACCGGGCCTGCACCCGGACCGGGCGCCGACGATCGTCACCGGCGTGGTGATCCTGATCGAGGTGATGCGCGCCTTCGAGCTCGACGCGATCGTGGTCTCCGAGCACGACATCCTCTACGGAGTGGCGCTCGACGCCGCGAGCCGCCACTACCAGTAATCGGCGGGACCCAATTGGACAGCAGTACGGTCCGGAGCACTACAGACCGTCAGAGCCACGGATTGAACCCCCAAAACTTATGAGCCGGATCGGCCTAATATTCGGTAGGTACCAACAGCGCACCTAGACGTATCGGATAGGTGCCCAGATAATCCTCCTGCTCGGGAAAGCGGTGGGACATAACCCCCCTGCCGACCCGTTCACAGGGTTCGGGCGATAGCCGCATCATGGCGCCTCCCGCCGTCCGTGCCCATCAAATACTGGTCCCTGACGACGTACCCCTGCCCGTCCTGAGGGACCAACCCCGAATCGGCCGCCCCAGTACGGGCGGCCGATTCGTTTCTGGGGCCGTCCGGCCGGCCGCGGCCCGCTCAGGCAAGGTTCGACTTGCGCGGGTAGACGACCTCCGGGTCGGTCAGCACGTTGACCAGGGTCGGCCTACCCGACGCGAAGGCCTTCTCCAGGGCCGGGCGAAGCTGCTCGGGCTCGCGCACCAGCACCCCGTCGCAACCGAGCGCCTCGACCATCTGCTCGTACGGCGTCTCCGGCCGCAGCTCGGCCGCAACCGAATAGCCGTAGAGGAACTTCATCGGGTGGTGCTCGAGGGCCCAGATCCCGTTGTTGCCCATCACACCGACCACGCCCAGCCCGTGGCGCGCCATCGTGTCGAACTCCATGCCGGCGAAGCCGAAGGCGCCGTCCCCGAGCAGCAGGCAGACCTGGCGATCGGGGTGGGCGAGCTTGGCGCCGATCGCCTGGCCGGGGCCGGCGCCGAGACAGCCGAACGGGCCGGGGTCCATCCAACAGCCGGGCTCGTGGGTGTCTATGAAGCGTCCCGCGTAGGAGACGAAGTCGCCACCGTCGCCGATCACCACGGCGTCGCGATCGAGAACCTCGCCGAGCTCGCCATATATACGGACGGGATGCAGCGGCACGCGCGGATCCTCGAGCTCCTCGCGCTCGGCCGCCCTCCTCTCGTCCTCCACCCCCCTGAGGCGCTCGACCCACGCAGCGGCCCGGCCCGGGTCGCCCCCGGCGGACTCGCGGATCGCGGCGAGGCTGGCGGCGATGTCGCCGACGAGGTCGACCTCGGGGAGGCGGTTCGCGGTGAGGGCGTTGGGGGCGGGATCGAGGCGCACGATCCTGGTCTCCTCGCCGAAGCTCTCGCCGAAGCCGAGGCGGAAGTCGATCGGGACGCCGACCACCAGCGCCACGTCGGCGCCCTTCAATCCGGCTCCGCGGGCCCGGCTGAAGCTGAGCTCGTGATCGGCCGGGAGGCAGCCGCGGCCGAGGCCGTTGAGGAAGACCGGTATGCCCAGCGCCTCGGCCAGCGCCCGGAGCTCGCCCTCTCCGCGCCCCCAGTAAAGGCCGCTGCCGGCCATCACCACCGGGCGCTCGGCGGCGGCGAGCAGCGCCGCGGCCTCCTCGACCCCCTCCGCCGGGCCCGGGCTGGGGGGGTCCGGGGGGGCCGGCACATCCACCTCGGCCTCGCCGAAGACGACGTCGAGCGGATAGTCGACAAAGGTCGGGCCGGAGGGCGGGGCGAGCGCCAGGTCAAGCGCGGCCGCGGTGCTCGCCGCGATCCGGGCGGCGTCGGTGACGGTCTCGGCGGACTTGACCAGCGGCTCGACGACGGGGATGTGGTCGAACTCCTGCAGCGACCCGGAGCCCCAGCGCATCTCGGGCGCGCGGCCGCCGAGCACGCCGATCGGCGAGCGGTTGGCCTGCGCGCCGGCGATCGCGCTGACCCCGTTCGTCACCCCGGGGCCGGCGGTCAGCGCCGCGACGCCCACGCCCCGGGTCGCCTTCGCGAAGCCCTCGGCCGCGAAGACGGCGGACTGCTCATGCCGGACGTCGACGATCTCGATGCCCTCCTCCTTGCAGCCGTCGTAGATCGAGAAGAGATGGCCGCCGGAGAGGGTGAAGAGATGGCTCACCCCGCGCGACTTCAGGACCTTGGCGACTATCCGCCCCCCGTGCTCCATATGGCGGAGAGCCTATTGCCCATGCCCGGAGCGGGGATCGAACCCGCAAGCCCCCGAGGGGGCAGCGCCTTTTAAGGGCGCCGCGTTTACCGATTTCGCCACCCGGGCAGCATGATGGTAGCCCGATGCGGCGTACCTAAATGGGCACTAAAAATCGCCTATCACCGCAACTAGACCGCTGCTACGGTGTCATTAGTCACAAGAGAGAAACGCAAACGCCTTCCCTGGAGAGATTAGCTTGGAGGCATCCGCTCTAACACACGCCAGTCAACGCGGACTTCTCGCCCGGCGGTCGCCGCTGCTCAAGCTGCAGGGTGACGGCCGCCTGATCGCGATGGTCCGGAGCGGCAACGCCGGCGCCTTCGAGACCATCGTCGACCGCTACCAGGGCCGGCTGCTCGGCTTCTGCAGGCAGATGCTCGGCTCCACGGAGGACGCCGAGGACGTCCTGCAGGAGGTCTTCGTCAACGCCTATCGGGCGATGCTCGCCGATGAGCGCGAGATCAACCTGCGCCCGTGGCTCTACAGGATCGCCCGCAACCGCTGCCTCAACCACCTGCGCAAACCGACCGCCGACGCGCAGGAATCGATGGACATGGTGCCGATGGTCGAGGCCGGCTCGACCGCGGAGAAGGTCCACAACCGCGAGGAGTTCCGCCAGCTCCTCACCGACGTCTCGAAGCTTCCGGAGACGCAGCGCTCGGCGCTCCTCCTGCGCGAGATGGACGCGATGTCCTACGAGGAAATCGCCCAGGCGATGGACACCAGCGTGCCGTCGGTCAAGTCGCTGCTGGTGCGAGCGAGGATCTCGCTCGCAGAGGCGAGCCAGGCGCGGCAGCTGACCTGCGGCGAGGTCCATCTGGAGCTGGCCGAGGCCGCCGAGGGCCTGCGCAAGGTCTCCGGCCCCGTTCGCCGCCACGTGCGCGACTGCGACGAATGCTCGGACTTCCGCTCCCAGGTCCGCTCCAACGACAAGGTCCTGGCGGCACTCTTCCCGGCGACCGGGCTGCTGGCCCTGAAGGGATTCATCGCGGGCAAGCTCGGCCTCGGCGGCGCGACCGGAAGCGCGGCCGGCGCAGGCGCCGCGAGCGGCGGCGCGGCGACCGGAGCCGTGGGCGGCGTCGGCGCGGCGCTGAGCAGCGGCGGCGCGGCCGGCGGGATCGGCGCGGTCGGCGGAGCGATCGGCTCGAAGGCCGTCGCCGGCGTGGTGACCGCGGCCGTGCTCACCGCGGGAGCGGTGGAGGTAAAGCAGCAGGTCGACACGAGCTCCGGCACGGCGCCGAATCCCGTCGCCAGGACAGGCGGACACACCGTCGTCCACGCCCCGGCGGTCGCCCCCTCGCAGCCTGCGCCGGAGACTCCGGTCGCGGCGATCTCGACGACCGAGGCGCCGCCGGCCGAGCCCGAACCGGCAACGGTCGAGGTCGAAGGCGTTCCGCCGCAGCCCGCCGCGCCGACGGCTGACTCGGCGGAGGGCTCGACCGCTCCCTCGGTCAAGGAGACGGGCGAGGCGAACGCGACGAAACCGAAAACTCCCTCGCTGACCGGAGCCACCGCGCAGGACGACGGGACCCCGGTCAGCAGCGGCGGCACCGTCGTCGTCACCGTCGGCGGCACGACCCCGCCGCCACCGGCGACGGAAGGCACTCCCCCGGCGGAGGAACCGGCACCGCCGCCGCCCAGCGAAGCGCCGGCCGGGGAAACCAGCGCCGAAGGGTCGCCGGCCGAAGCAACGACGCCTCTGTCGTCGGGCACCCCCGAATCCTCGGACCCGGCCGCACCCTAGGAGGGCACAGGCCGGGCCAGCGCCCGGCCTCGCTCAGGAGAGGCCGATCACCTTGAGCCGGCGCGTGAGACTCGTGCCGGCGAACTGCCTGGTGTCGGCCAGGGAGTAGCCGAACAGCTCCCAGTCGTCGTCTTCGGGGGCCCAGGGCGGCGTCAGCACCCCGTCGGCCACCGGCAGAACCTCCTCGAGGGTGCGCTGGATCGCCTGCTTGAAGCGAGCGTCCTCGTTCGCCTTCTCGCGCAGGAAGACGGAGCCGAAGGCGACGTGGCGATGCTCGTCGCGCGCCACGTTCTGAAAGCCCTCGACGAAGGTCGGCAGGGTTCCCTCGCGTTCGTTGAAGTCCATGATGAAGTGCTGCCCGGTGAGGGCGAGCATCCCCTCGATCACCATGTGGTAGATGGTCACCGCCTCGACCAGCGCCTCGGTGTCCTCGGGCTCCACGGAGAGCCGGTCGGTGCGCTGCCTGAGCATCCCGTCGAAGAGCCGGCCGAAGTTCTCGTTGAGGTGCTCGGAGGTCTCGGCGAGCATCTCCCCCAGCCCGACCGACTCGAGCACGCCGACCTCGCGGTAGAAGCGCTCGAAGAAGCGCACGTGGCGGGCCTCGTCGGCGATCTGCGTACAGAGGAAGATCCGCTGCTCCTCGGTCGGGGCGGCGCGCATGATCGGGCCCAGCTCCTCGGCGACTTTCTGCTCGCCGATGAAGAAGGCCGACAGCCCGTACATGCGCTGGAAGCGCTCCTCCTCGCTGATCCGCTCATTCCAGTCTTCCCGGTCACGGCTGAAGTCGAGCTCCTGCGTCTGCCACTGCTGGCGCTCCCAGAGCAGGTAGAGCTCCTCGTAGGTGAGCAGCTTGACCTCCGCGGTCCTGTCGGCCGCCTCGTTCAGAGCAGGGTCCGACGTCGCCTGGAAGTCCTCCCTCTCGGTCCGCGAGCGAATTCCGGCGGCCTCCTTGGACTCCATGGCCTAACTCTAAACGGAGTGGGGCCGCCCCGGCCCTAGACCGAGTGCGACTCGCCGGGAGCGAGCACGACGACCTTCGAGGAGGTCTGTGACTCCACGTCGCGCTTGAAGGCCTCGGCGTCCGTCTCGATCGCCGGGAAGGTGTCGTAATGCATGGGGATCACCGTCGGCGCGCCGATCATCTCGGCGGCGAGCACCGCGTCGTGGCGGTCCATCGTGTAGTGGCCGCCGATCGGCAGCATGACCACGTCGACGGGCGAGCGCTGTGGGACCAGCTTCAGGTCGCTGAACAGGCAGGTGTCGCCGGCGTGGTAGACGGTCGTCTCGCCGAGCTTGATCACGAGGCCGGCGGCGGGCCCGATCGAAGTCCCGGCCTCGGCGCTGAAGGGCGACTCTTCGGAGCCGGGGATGGTGTTCGTGTGCCAGGCGGGGACCAGCCTCACATGGCCCCAGGGGAACTCGACCGTGCCGCCGAAGTTGGGGTCGCTGACGTCATCGATGCCCTGCCCTTCGAGCCACTTGGCCAGCTCGACCATCGCGAGGCAGTGGGCGCCGGTGCGCTTCGCGACCGCGACGACGTCCGCGACGTGGTCGGCGTGTCCGTGGCTGAGCGCGATATGGGTCGGCTCGACCTCATCGGCCGTCGCCACGGCGACCGGGTTGTTGGGCTTGAGGAAGGGATCGACGAGCACCGTCGTCCCCCCCTCGCTCAGCTCGAAGCAGGATTGGCCGTGAAACTTGATCTCCATTCAGTCCCTCCTCAGGTCTCCTCAGGTCCTTCGCTCATCTCCTCGCGCAGGGCCCAGCCTACGGTGACCCCGACCATCATCGCCATCCTCGCCTCCTCGGCGAGCAGCGTGTCGACCGCGGCGATGCGCTCGTCGGGGTCGGGAACGGTGGCGGCGCGCAGGGCCTCCGACCTGTGCGAGTCGCCGAACCAGCCGCCCTCGGCGAGGGCCGCCGCCAGTACCCGCTGCAGCTGCGGCGCCGCCCGGGCGACCAACCGCTCCGCCTCCGCGAAGCGCTCGGAGTCGGTCAGCCGCTCGATCGCGGCGTCGAGGCGGTCGTCCTCGGAGGCCATGCGCGGAGCCTAGCCGCCCCTGGGGGCCGGCGAGGCGGCGCTAGTCCGAGCTGCGGAGCGCGGCGGCGAACAGGCCGGCGACGCCCCCGACCACGCCCCCGACCACGCCCGCATAGGGGTTCGCCGTCGCCTCGAAGATCGGCAGGGCGAGCAGGACGACGGCGACGACGGCGACGCCGATCCGGTCGTAGTCCTGGTCGACCGCCTGCCGCGCCTCCGAGCGGCGGATCGCAAACCACGCGGCGACGACGCCGAGGGCCAGCCCGTTTCCCCCGGCCATCACGTCGAAGCTGTCGCGGGCATTGACGATCCCGGCCGCCGCCAGCATCCCCAAGGACCCGCAGGCGAGCATCAGCACGGCGGTCGCGACGCTGCCCAGGCGCCTCTCCAGCCCGACGCCGAAGATCGCCAGGGCGATCGCGACCACGAACAGGTAGCCGAGGTCGACATAGGCGAAGGGGGCGGTCAGATAGCGCCACCACTCCTCGCGCAGCGGCACGACCAGGCCGCCGAAGGAGGCGACGCCGTAGGCGGTCGCCTTCTGCACGAGGATCAGCGCGGCCGAGCCGAGGACCACGGCCAGCGTCGCGTAGGGACGCTCGGCGCCGAGCGAGGCGGGGCGCAGCGCGGCTATCAGGCGACCCGGGCGGCGACGGCCGGGCTTGGGCTCAAGGATGTCGCCGTGACGCTCGAGCTTCGGCGCCCGCTTGCGCAGGCGCGCGCCGCAGTAGGGGCACTCGGTTACGTAGGGACTGACCTCGGACCCGCAGTTCTTGCAGATGACTCTGAGCTCAGTCTCGCTCACTACATCGCCTCGCGCTTCGCTCGCGGCGCGAAGAGCCAGAGATGCACGCTTGCTCGCTCGCGCTCATAGATCGAGGATAACCGCCCGGCAGCGGCTCGCCACCATCCCCGGCGCCGATGGCATACTGCCGGAACACCCATTCTGAGGAGGAATAACGCGTGGCAGTCGACACCCTGACCGAGCAGAAATCGCTTCTCGCCGAGCTCTCGCCCGGCAAACGAACCCGTCTCCGCCGTCTGCTCTTCGAGTTCGGGCCGGGCAACGGAACGTTGATGCTGCTGCCGATCGACCAGGGCATCGAGCACGGGCCGCGCGACTTCTTCCCCAACCCCGACTCGAAGGACCCCGACTACCAGTTCCGGCTCGCCGTCGAGGCCGGCTACTCGGCTCTCGCATGCCAGATCGGCATGGCGAGCAAATACTTCCCCGACTACGCCGGCCAGGTGCCGCTGATCCTCAAGGTCAACGGCAAGACCGACATCCCCTCCTCGGCCCAGGCCCTGTCGACGTGCAACGCGAGCGTCGAGGACGCGGTGCGGCTCGGCGCCGACGCCGTCGGCTACACGCTCTACGTCGGCTCGCCGCGCCAGGACGCGGACCTGGCCCAGCTGCGGCAGGTCCGCCAGGACTGCGAGCGCTTCGGGATGCCGCTGATCGTCTGGTCCTACCCGCGCGGCGAAGCGATCGAAGCCAAGGGCGGCCCCGGGTCGTTCTACGCGATCGACTACGCGGCGCGGATGGCGATGGAGATGGGCGCCGACGTGGTCAAGCTCAACATGCCGAAGATCGACCCGGCCAAGGACAAGGACGCGCCGGCCCCGTACAACGAGATGGACGTCACCGAGGCTGAGGCGATCCAGCACTGCGTCGCTTCGGCCGGGCGCTCCCTCGTCGTCCTCTCCGGGGGCTCCAAGGTCGACGACGAGACCGTCCTCAACCACACCCGCGAGATCATGGAGGCCGGCGGCTCGGGCGTGATCTTCGGCCGCAACGTCTGGCAGCGGGAGTGGAGTGAGGCGCTCGAGATCATCGCCCAGATCAAGGAGACCCTGCTCTCCAGTGTCCGCCGCACGCCCTAGCGTCGGGGCGACATCTGCCGAGCGCCGGCTCGGAGGGAGATGAGGGGAAGCCGGAGCAGCGTCCTGCTGTTGATCGTCGTCGCGTTGCTGATCCTGCGTCCGTGGGAGGAGACCGGAGCGGTGTCGGGCGGCCCGAGCAGGATGTCGGCGCTGATCGTGCGCGCGGTGGACGGCGACACGCTCGAAGTGGAGATCGACGGCAGGCGGGAGGACGTGCGCCTGATCGGAGTGGACACCCCCGAGACGGTCAAGCCAGGGGCGCCGGTGGAATGCTTCGGGCCACAGGCATCGGCCTTCGCCCATAGGGTCGCCGACGGTCGCACCGCGCGCCTTGAGCTCGGAGTCGAGCGGCGCGACGTATATGGCAGGCTGCTCGCCTACGTGCGGATCGGGCGACGGTTCATCAACGCGATCCTGCTCAGGAGGGGCCTCGCCCGCACCCTGACGATCCCTCCCAACGACCGCTTCGCCGCCCGCTTCCGCCGAATCGAGCGCGCCGCGGCCCGTCGAGGGCGCGGCCTCTGGGGCCACTGCCCACCGTAAGCGTCGTGTGACGCTTGCCACATTCTCCGCCTGCAGGCGGAGTTGCAGCTTGCTACGGTCCGGCCCGGCCCCCCGGGGGCCGTTCCTATGCGAATGAGACAGAGCATCTCCCAGTTCGAGTCGGCCTTCGAGCAGGAGACCTCACTTGAGCGCCGCCGCCGCGAGCAGCTTCGCCGCCGCGCCGCCAACCGATCGCGGGCACGGCGCATCACCCGCACCGAGCAGCAGGGCAAGGTGCGCTTCAGCGTCCTTGCCGTCTGCCTCGCGGTGACGGTGGTCGTCGTCGTCGTCTCGATGTTCGAGGCGCTCGCCTTCCTGATGGCCTGAGCGGCGCCCTGCGCCCGACCGCCTCGGTTGAATAGACTCGCGCGCCGATGGCCCGCAAATCGCTGAAGCCACAGCTCAACCAGATCCGCGCCTGGGTCCGCCAGGGGCGCACCGATGCCTGGATCGCCCACCAGCTCGAAGTCAGCGCTTCGGAACTGCGTGAGTTCCGCAAACAGCACGGCTTCACCCCCGACGAGGAGGACGCCGGAACCGGCGAAGTCGATCTCCGCGACGAGATCGAGGCCGAGATCGAGGCGGCGACCGCCGAGGAGCCCGAGGAGACCGAGCCCGAGGACGACGGGGCGGACGACGCGGAGGGGGACGACGAGACCGAGCCGGACGGAGAGGACGGCGAGGAGCGCCCGCGCCCGCGGCGCCGCCGGGGACGCCGCGGCGGCCGAGGCCGGCGCAAAGAGCTGGAGGCGACCTTCGACCATGGCGAGACCGACGGCTACGGGCTCTGGCTCGACCCGGCCGTGAAGGACAACCCGGTCTACGCCGAGCACTGGGCCGGCCAGCGCGAGGTGAGCGTGCGCATCGAGGCCGACCAGATCGTCATCCGCCGCCCCGGGGGCGGCGACGGCGACGGCGACGGCTCAGACGACTAGGCGGCGCCCCCCGGCGAAGTCGGACGCGCCCTGCAGGTGCTGCCAGAAGGCCGCGTCGGCGAGGGTCTGCCCGTCGCCGGTGCCGGGAGCGATGTCCATCGCCAGCTGCAGGCACCATTCCGTCCCCTGCGCGTAGCTCTCGGCCAGCTCCGCGGCGGTGAAGGTGATCCCGACCCGGCGACGCAGCTCCTCGCGAATCGCCTCGACGACGCGTTCGGCCAGCCGGCGCGAGGCCGGGTCCTCGCTCAGGGCCCGCATGCCGCGCCTCCCCTCCTCCCATTGGAAGAGGGCGTTCTCGAAGGAGGAGCCGGCGGCGGGCATCGGCGCCGATCGTAGCGAGTCGGATCAGGATCCGGGCGCGTTGGGAATGGTCCACTGGAAGGCCGTCCCGGCCCCGCAGAACGAGTCGATGAGATCGTCGTTCACCTTCCAGACGTACACCGGCGCGCTGTTGACGACGGGCTCGGGCGTCGCCGCAGAGCCGCCGCCGTCGCGCCACCTGCCCCGCCCCAGCCAGCCGATCTCCGGCGAGGGGACGGGCTCACCGGGATCGATGAAGTTGAGAAATGGCGAGGTGACGAGATAGTCGAGGTCGGCGTCATCGACCGCGTCCCTGAATTCCCGGCAGGTCGGGATCGCGTTGAAGGCGCCATGGGGGCCCTCTCTCCCCAGGTACACGACGTGGTTCGACAGGTCGGCGCCGTAGAAGCCGTACCCGAGGAAGCCGGCGGTCGTGCCGGCCAGGCCGATGCGGGCGTCGCGGACGTCGCGGGCCCAGCGGTAGGCCGCGTTGAGGCCGAAGCCGGGAATCCACTCGGCCGCCGGGCCCGTCGTTGGCGAAGCGATCCTTGAGGTAGTCGCGCTGGACCGGGTATCCGACGGCGACCACGACCAGCGCCAGCGCCGCGAGGCGGATGCCGAGGTGGACGTCGGGCAGGCCGCGCGCACGCTGGAAGAGGAGACCGGCGGGGACCGCGACCAGCAGGACCGCCAGACCGATGCCGAAGACGCGCGACGGGTCGCGGAGGACGGCGTCGGAGCGGTCGGTGACGACGAGCAGCACGACCAGCGCGGCAAGCAGCGCCCATTGGCGGCGGCCGTCGTCGAGAGCACGCGGCAAGGGCAGCAGCGCCAGGCCGGCGACCAGGGTCGGCAGCAGGTAGCGGATGTTGAGCGCGAACGCCGTCGGCTCACCCTCGGGCCCGGCCGCGCTCAGCGGCGTAAAGAGGTATGCGAGCGCCCCGAAGAGCACGGCGGCGCCGATCCAGCGAAGGGCGCGGTTGCGACCCCAGCCCAGGGCCAGGGCCGCGCCTCCCAGCGCCGCCAGCAGGACCAGCGGCCAGAGCCCGCCGAAGGCGCCATGGAGACCCGGGAAGAAGTAGTCGCTCCAGACCCCCGTGTCGGTCGCGTAGTGGGCGACGTTGAAATCGGGCCGAGCGGTCTGCAGGCGCTCGGGATGGGGCAGGGCGATCGGACCGAGGCGGCCGACCTCGGGGATCGGGTTGCCGGCCGCGATCAGGTTGCGCAGATACCAGAAGCCGCCGCCGAGCAGCGCCGGGACGAACCACCGGACGGCCGCGGCGCGGCGACGGCCGGCGGGGGCGAGCACGAGGACGGCGACGGTCAGCGCACCCGCCAGGGCGAGCACGGTCACCTTCGTTCCCGCCGCGAGGCCGACCGCGAGCCCGGCGGCGGCGAGCGGCCAGCCGACCGGCAGCGAGACCCGTGCCGCACCTGTCGCCTCCTCCTCCCGCGCCGCCCACGCCGTGAGCACGATCGCGATCGCGGCGAGCAGCAGGGCGGCGACCACGAGATCGTTCTTCGCCGCTCCCGGCTCGCGCACGATCAGGATGTGCGAATCGAGCAGGATCGCGACCGCGACGAGGCTGAGGTGACCGCGCCCATACGGGCGGCCGATGCACCAGGCGGCGAGCAGGGCGATCGCCAGCCAGCCGTAGTTGACGAACAGGGAGAGCGTGTCGCGCTCGGCGATCAGGATGCCGACCGCGTGCAGCAGCTCGGAGTTCTGTGGATAGAACCAGTTCGTGAACACCGTCTCGGAGTGATGGAGCCCGGTGACCGAGTGGCTCTGGGCGATGTCCGCCGCGAAGGGCATGTGGTACCAGAGCGAGTCGAAGTTGAACATGCCCCTGCTCAGGGCGGAGTCGGTCGTCAGGCCCCAGTGGGCGACCACCAGGGCGATGACTCCGACCATCACCAACAGCTCGTACGTCCCCGGCGCCCGGGTCCTGTCGGAATCGCCGGGGGGCGCTGCGGGCGGCCGCACAGCGGCCGTCCTCGACCCCCCGACACTTCCGCCACCCGCGCGAGGGGCCGTTGCGGCTGAGGGTCGAGTCCACCAAGCGATCGCCCCGGCGGTCGCCAAGCTTGTGAGGACCAGGGTCCAGGCGTAGAGGAGGTGGAAGGTCCCCAGGAGCTCGGCGATCCAGATCAGCAGGGCGATGGCGACGATCGCCTCGACCAGGCGGGCGGGCGGCCCGTCCCAGCCCGGCATCAGGCGACCGCGAAGGCGGACGGCGCTGTAGGCCAGGGAGAGCGCCAGGGCCGCGAGGGCGGCAGCGCTGAGGATGTAGGAGCCGGCGCCGATCATGGCCGGAACGGGGGTGAGGCTAGCGGCCGGCGGCGCCGATCACGTAGGGGGTCTCGCCCGGCCGGACCATTCCCTGCCCGCGCGCCTTGGCGTCGAGGACGATCGGGTCGCCGGCGTGCTGGACCCGCCAGTGCAGGCGCTTGTTTTCGGCCAGGGTGCGGTGCAGGTCGGCTTTCGCGGTGGTCGTCGCCGTGTAGGTCCTGACCAGGTCGATCACGGGGTTCAGGTAGGAGTAGAGGACAGCCGCGAGCACCAGGGAGAGGGCGATGCGCCCAACCCGGTCCCACCTGATCCTGCTTGCGCCGCGGCGGGCCGCCGGCCGCCGCCTCGGGGCGGGCCGGCGCCGGCTGGGGCTCCTCGTGCCGGCGTGGGCGCGTGCTGCCATGACCGGACCTACGCGACCGGGCCCGGCATTCCTCCACTACCCGGACGCCTGGGCGAACGCCTGCAACCCGGGGAACTCGGCGGCCCCGCCGAGCTCCTCCTCGATCCGCAGCAGCCTGTTGTACTTTGCGACCCGGTCCGACCGTGAGGGTGCGCCGGTCTTGATCTGCCCGGCGCCGGTCGCCACGGCGAGGTCGGCGATCGTCGTGTCCTCGGTCTCGCCCGAGCGATGCGAGATCACGGCCGTGTAACCAGCCTCGCGCGCGACGCGGATCGCCTCGAAGGTCTCGCTCAGGGTCCCGATCTGGTTGACCTTGACGAGGATCGAGTTGCCGACGCCGAGCTCGATCCCCCGCCGCAGCCGCTCGGGGTTGGTGACGAAGATGTCGTCGCCGACGAGCTGGGTGCGCGCGCCGAGGCGCTCGGTGAGGATCCTCCACCCGTCCCAGTCCTCCTCGTCCATGCCGTCCTCGATCGAGACGACCGGGTAGCGGGCGCAGATGTCCTCCCAGTAGGAGGCCATCTCCTCCGACGAAAGCGAGCGGCCCTCGTGCTCGAGGTCGTAGGCACCGTCCGCGAAGAACTCGCTCGTCGCCGGGTCGAGGGCGATGTGGACGTCGGAGCCGGGCTCGTAGCCGGCGGCCGTGACCCCGGCCAGAACCGCCTCCAGGGCCGCCTCGTTGGACTCCAGGCTCGGCGCGAAGCCGCCCTCGTCGCCGACCGCGGTCGCCAGGCCCGCGGCCGCCAGGCTCTTCTTCAGGGCGTGGAAGACCTCGACCCCGACACGCAGGCATTCGGAGAAGCTCTCCGCCCCGGCGGGGACGATCATGAACTCCTGGAAGTCGACCGAGTTGTCGGCGTGCGCGCCGCCGTTGAGGACGTTCATCATCGGCACCGGCAGCAGGGTCGGCTCGCCGCCGCCGTAGAGCTCCGCCAGGTAGCGGTAGAGCGGCTGGCCGGAGTCGGCCGCTGCCGCCTTTGCCGCCGCCAGCGACACCCCGAGGATCGCGTTGGCGCCGAGACGGCCCTTGTTGGGTGTGCCGTCGAGCTCGATCATCGTGAGGTCCAGGGCTCCCTGCTCGGCCCCGCGCGCCCCCCTCAGCGCCGCGGCGATCTCGCCGTTGACGTTGGCGACCGCCCGGCTCACGCCCTTGCCGGCCCAGGCCTCGCCGCCGTCGCGGAGCTCGACCGCCTCGAACTCGCCGGTCGAGGCGCCGGAGGGAACCGCGGCCAAGCCGCTGGCGCCGGACTCGAGAACCACCTCGACCTCGACCGTCGGGTTTCCCCGCGAGTCGACGATCTGCCGCCCGTGGATGCGCTCGATCGTGCTCATGGGGCGAGCGAGGCGCCGCTCAAGGGCTGGTCGGCGGCGCCGCTTCCGGCGTCACGCCGGGAGGAAGGCCTTCGAAGCTCGGCACGCCTGCGCCGGCGGCTTCGAGGCCGGCCGGCCGCGGCCGCTGCGCCAGCGGTTCCCCCTTCGGGGTGATCAGGCTGACCGATCCGGGAAGCGCGGGTTTGGCCTGGAAGACCGGTGCGGGGCAGGCTTCGGGGGAGGCTTTGGGGCTCGCTTCGTAGCAGGCCGGGTCTGCTTCGGCCGGCCGGCCCTCGCTCTCGAAGTTCGAGCATTTTTCGACCGTGTAGTCGCCGGCGCAGAAGGTGCGTGAGCGCCAGAGGCTCTGGAAGCCGCGGACGAAGCCGTTGAACACCTGTTCCTGCTGCTGCTGCTGGAGCTGGGATTTGATCTGCGCTTCCGCTTCGCCCAGGGGCTGGACTTTCTCGGGGTTCTTCTTCTCGACCTCGAAGACGACCTGGCCGCCGGTCGTGTAGTCAAGCGGGCCTTCGACCTCGCCGACCGGTGCGCTGAAGATCGCTTCGCCGACTTCGCCCGCGTACTGTTCCTCGGTGACTCCGGACTGCAGGCCGCCGTTCGGCGCTTCGCTTTCGGAGTACTTCTTGATCGCCTCTTCCCAGCTCTTCTGCGAGTCGTCTTTGCGGAGCCTGACCGCCGCCGCCTTCGCGTCCTTGGCCTTTTTGGCGATCAGGACCCGCACGTCGCGGGTCGGCGGCGTCGTGAACTGGGTCGCCTTGGCTTCCTCGTAGTAGTCCTTGATTTCGCCCTTGCTCGGTTCGCCGGCCCCTTCGGCGAGCTGTTCCTGGATTTTGGTGCTCAGGATCTGGATCTTGACCCGTTCGTTGACGTCCTGGGTCGTGTAGTGAGACGTCTTCAGGAATTTCTTGAACTCGGCCTCCGATTTGAAGTTCTGGTCCTTCAGTTTCTTCAGTTCGTCCTGGACTTCTTTCTCGGTCACCGAGATGCCTTCTTCGGCGGCCAGGCCCTGGATCCAGATCGTTTCGAGGATGCTGCCGACCGTCGTGTCCTTCAGTTCTTCGAACTGTTTTTCGCCGGGTTTCGGCGCGCTTTCCAGCCCGGACGAGGCGACGACCTGCTCGAAGGCGCAGTCGTACTCGGCCTGCGTGACGTCGCCCAGGTCCTGGGTGACCTGTTTGCCTTTGCAGTCCTTGTATGGCGCTTCGAAGGGTGCCTCGGCGCCGTCCGGCACTTCCTCGACGACGGCGATCGAGCCCGACGGAACGCTCGGATCGCCGAGGCCCTCGGCGATCGCGATCACGACGAAGAGCAGGACGAAGGCGACCCCGAAGACCGCCAGCCCCAGGCGCCGGACCTCCTCTCGGCCCGGCCCGCTCTTGCCGGCTTTCGCTCCGCCCTTCCCACTCGTGGGCCTTTTTCCCTTGCTCGGACTCACGAAGCGGGCAGCATATCCGCTTCCGCGCCGGAGGACCCCTTCGCCTCCCGAAGCCCTTTAGCCAGCGTTAAGACTGCCTGCAGGCGCGCCTCCGGCTCGTCGGGGACGCGCATCGACGCGGTCCGCTCCCGCCACTCGTACAGCGCCCCCTCGACCTGGTCCCCGAGCACGGTGACCTGCTCGGAGTCGAGCTCGATCCCGGCCACGCTGAGCCGCCCGCCCCGCAGCTCGACGCTCTTCGCGCCGGCGAGCCCGAGCTCGATCCGCGCCCGCTGCAGGGCGAGCAGGTTCTCGGCCTCCGGCGGCGGCGGGCCGAAGCGGTCGCAGAGCTCGTCGCGGATCGCACGCAGCTCCCCCGGCGCCCGTGCCGCGACGATCCGCCGATGGACGTCGATCTTCGCCGCCTCGAAGGGAATGAAGGCGGCCGAAAGATAGGCGTCCACGGGCACGTCGACCCGCACCGGCTCGGGCGCCTCCTCCCCGGCGCCCTCGCCGCTCGCCGCCTCGGCGACCGCCTCGTCGATCATCTGGCAGTAGAGCTCGAAGCCGACCGCGGCGACATGGCCGGACTGCTCCTCGCCGAGCAGGTCCCCGGCGCCGCGGATGTCGAGGTCTCGCATCGCGATCTTGAATCCCGAGCCGAGCTCTGTGTGGTCGGCCAGGGTCGAGAGGCGGGCCGCGGCCTCCTCGGCGAGCGCCTCCGCCGACGGGTAGAGCAGGTAGGCGAAGGCGCGCTCGCGGGACCGGCCGACGCGGCCGCGGATCTGGTAGGCCTGCGAGAGCCCGAGCTGGTCCGAGCGCTCGACGATCAGGGTGTTGGCGGCGGGGATGTCGAGGCCGGACTCGATGATCGTCGTCGTCACCAGGCAGTCGGCGCCCCCCCGCAGGAAGTCGAGCATCGTCTCCTCCAGCTGCCGCTCCTCCATCTGGCCGTGGGCCTCGGCGAAACGTGCGGTGGGCACCAGGCCGCGCAGGTGCTCGGCGACCTCGGGCAGCGAGTCGATCCGGTTGTGCAGGAAGAAGGCCTGGCCGCCACGCTCGACCTCGCGCTCGATCGCGTGGCGGACCAGGTCCTCGTCGTAGGGGCCGACGTAGGTGCGCACCGGTCGGCGGCCCTCCGGCGGCGTCTCGATCACCGAGATGTCGCGCAGCCCGGCGAGGCTCATCTGCAGCGTCCGCGGGATCGGCGTAGCTGAGAGCGAGAGCACGTCCACCTTCAGCTTCAGCTGGCGCAGCAGCTCCTTCTGCTTGACGCCGAAGCGCTGCTCCTCGTCGAGGATGACCAGTCCCAGCTCCTTGGCGCGCACGTCGCGCGAGAGCAGCCGGTGGGTGCCGATCAGGACGTCGACGTTGCCGGCCTCGAAGCCGGCGAGGACCGACTTGACCTCGGCCGGCGGGCGCAGCCGCGAGACGCCCTCGACGACGAAGGGCAGGTCGGCGAGGCGCTCGCGAAAGGTGCCGAGGTGCTGCTGGGCGAGGATCGTCGTCGGCACCAGCATCATCACCTGCCGGCCGTCCGAGGCCGCCTTGACCGCGGCCCGCAGCGCGACCTCGGTCTTGCCGAAGCCGACGTCGCCGCAGACCAGCCGGTCCATCGGCTGCTCGGACTCCATGTCGCCCTTGACCGCCTCGATCGCCTCCACCTGGTCGGCGGTCTCGCGATAGGGGAAGGCGGCCTCCATCGCGATCTGCCACTCGCCGTCGGGCGGGAAGGCGTGCCCCCTGCGGGTGCGGCGCTCCGCATAGAGGTTGAGCAGCTCGCCGGCGAGGGCGCCGGCGGCGCGGCGCGCGCGCGCCTTCATGTTCTGCCAGCGCTTGCCGCCCAGCGCCGAGAGGGTCGGCGCGCCGGCGGCGCCGACGTAACGGCTCAGCTTGGCGAGCTGGTCCGTGGGCACGTAGACGCGGTCCTCCCCCTTGTATTCGAGGTAGAGGTAGTCGCGTGTGACGCCACCCACCTCGCGTGTCTCGAAGCCGGCGAACCGGGCCACGCCATGGTCCTCGTGGACGACGTGATCTCCGACCCGCAGGTCGCTGAAGGCGAGTCGCCCGCGGGCGGCCCCCGGCGCCCTGTCCTCCACCCGCCGCCGGCGATGGACAAGCCGGCGGAACGGGTAGACGGCGAGCTTCAGCTCCGGGCTGACGAAGCCCTCTCGCAGGCGCGCCTCGGCGAAGGTGAGGCCGGGGTCGGGGGAGAGCCGGCCGCCCTCGAGGATCGAGGCGTCGATGCGGTCGAGGCCGTAGCGCGAGCGCTCGGCCTCCCCCACGCTGTCGAAGGCGACAACCGTGCGGTAGCCCGAGCGGACCAGTTTCTCCAGCTCGCCCTCCGCCTCCCTGACGCTGCGGGCCGGGGACTCGGCGCGGGAGGCGCGGAAGGCCTCCTCGTCGTCCTCGCCGGCGCCGGTGAGGGCCAGGCCGGCGCGGGCGAGCAGCGGCCCGGAGACGTCGACGTAGAGATGGCGAGCGTCCTCGGCGTGCATCGCGGTCGTCGCGTCCTCCCAGTGGTCGCGGAGGGCGGGCTCGATCTCCTCGGCCGCGGCCAGCACTACCGCCGCCGACTCGGGGACCAGGTCAAGCGGCGCGCCGAAGCGGTCCAGGGGCAGGACCTCGGCGAGGCTCGGCGCCTCCTCCCCCTTTTCGGCCGCCTCCATCGCGGCCAGCTCGGCGAGCTCTCGGTGCTCGACGTCGAGCTCGGCCGCAGGCGAGAGCTCGACCCGCCTCGCCTCGCCCAGCGAGCGCTGGGTGAAGGTCGAGAACCAGCGCATCGACTCGACCTCGTCGCCGAAGAGCTCGATCCGCACGGCGCGCTCCTCCGTCGCCGGGAAGACATCGAGGATCCCGCCGCGCAGGGCGAACTGCCCGCGCTCCTCGACCTGCTCGACGCGCTCGTAGCCGGCGGAGACCAGGTCGCGGGCGACGGCTACGAGGTCGACCTCGTCGCCGACCTCGATCTCGAAGCCGGCCGGCCGCAGCGCTGCGTCGGGCACGGCCTCGGCCAGTGCCGTGGCGCTGGCGACGACGATCGCGTCCTCCTCCCGGCGCAGCGCGTCGAGGGCGTCGATGCGAAGGCCGACGAGGTGCGGCGGCGGCGTCACGTGCGAGGCGTAGCCGGTGCCGCGAGAGGGATAGAGGCGGACCCGGCGCGGCGCCAGATAGGCGCGCAGGTCGGCGGCGAGGTCGCGCCCGGAGCGGTCGTCCGGGCTGACCAGCAGAGCCGGCCGGCCGGCGAGGCCGCGGTCATCCTCGAGCAGCGTCGCCAGCAGCAGCGGGCGCAGCATCGTCGACGAGGGCACGCGCAGCGGCCCGCCCCCGGGATCGGCCACAGCCGCGTGCGCGGCGCCGCTGAGCGCGTGCAGGCGCTCGCTCTCGGCGGCGATCTCGATCAGCGGTCTGAGGCTCATGGCACGGAAAGGGCCCGGATCCGGAGATTCGGGCCTATCGCTCGATTCTAGTTCCCGGCTACGCTCTGCCCGATGCGCCTAAGACGTCCACTCGCGGCGGGCTCGACACTGGGCGCCCTCGCCCACCACGGTTTCGAGACCAGGGCCGGGGTCGGGCTCGTGTTCGAGCCCGAGCTCGGACGGCGCGGGGCGGTCGCCCTCTGGGCGGTCCTGTTCCCGCTGACCCTGCTGAGCGCCGCGCGCGGCGGGCGCCTCAACGAGAGGCTCTCGGCGGTCAACGCCGGCATCGGCGCCGCCGGCGTCGCGGTCCATTTCGCCGCCTGGCCGTGGTCCCTGCACGGGGGCGTCCCGATGCTGGATGAGGCCGAGGGCCTGAGCGAGGACCAGCTCCCCGCCTACAACGCCGTCCTCTGGTTCTGGGGAGCCTGCAGCGTCCTCAGCCTGCTGCGAGAGGCCGACCGCGGATCGCGGCGACTCGGCCTGCTCGCCGGCCTGGCCGGCTTCCCGATCCTGCTCGGCTCGGCGCGCCACCACTTCAGATGGGCGCGCGAGCAGGCCGAGATCGAGCCGCAGCGCTGGAGCCCTGCCCTGCGCGAGCCATGAGCGCCGAGGGGGCCGCTCCATGGCCCGGCGGCGCCCGCGGCGCCCTCTGCCTCAGCTTCGACAACCTCGGCGAGGCCGCCGAGATCGGCGTCGGTGCCACCGCCCGCGACGACCCGGGGGTCGGCGCCCACGTGACCGCGACCGAGGTGGTGCCGGGACTGCTCGAGCGGCTCGCCGAGCGCGGGCTGCGCGCGACCTTCTTCGTCGAGGGACTGAACGCCGAGATCTACCCCGAGCTGCTGCGGCGGATCGATTCCGAAGGCCACGAGGTCGCCTTCCACGCCTGGGCCCACGAGCAGTGGGCTGCCCTTGATGCCGCCGGGCGGGCCGAGAACCTCGAGCGGGGGATCGCCGCCTTCGACGCGATCGGCCTGCGCCTGCGCGGCATCCGCCCACCCGGCGGGGCGCTCGGAGAGAATGGCGCCGCGGCCCTGCGACGAGCCGGGCTCGCCTACGCCTCACCGGCCGGCGAGGGGGCGGGCGTGGAGGCCGGGTTGGCGCTTCTGCCCTTCGCGTGGCGCCACGTCGACGTGAGCTCGACGCTGCCCCAGCTGGGCACCGTGCGTGAGCAGATCGCCGGCTCGACCGAGCCGCTCGATTCCGACGCCTTCGTCTCATTCCTTCAGCGGGAGCTGGACCGGCTGCTCGCCGAGGGCGGCTTCATGACCACCGTCCTGCACCCATTCCTGATCGAGCCCTGGCTCGGCTGGGAGGGCCTCGGCCGGCTCCTCGACCGGGTCGCCGCCGCCGCCGCGGGGGGCGAGCTGCTGGTCGGCACCTTCGACCGGCTCGCCCGGTGGGTCGCTGAGCGCCCCGAGGCCTTCGCGGCCGGCACGACCCTCGACCCGACCAGCTGGGCCGCCTGAATCCGGGCGCATCCGACCTGCCCCGGTGGGGTCAAGGTCGGCCGGGGCCCCTACCTGCGGGCGCGGACGGCGGCGACTGCCTGGCGCAGGGTCTGACGAGCGTCGTAGTGCGGCATCCAGTGCAGCCGGCGGCGGGCTCGCGAGGTGTCCATCAGCACCGGGCGCCGGATCGCCTCGATCCAGGCGGCCTCGTCGGGCAGGTAGGGGACCTGGGCCAGCAGCTCCGCGGTCGCGCTGACGACCAGGCGCGGCGCCGGCGCGGCGTGCCAGCCGAGCTCATGGGCGAGGTCGGAGATCGTCAGCTCGCCGGGGCCGGCGAGGTTGTAGACGCCCGGCTCGCCGCCGCCGATGACGGCCGCAGACAGCGCCGCGGCGACGTCGTCGTGGTGGACGAGCTGGAAGGGCACGCCGGGGTCGGGCAGCACGGGGCGCACCGAGGGCACCCGGCCGAGGGCCCAGCGCAGCGGCGCGGGCATCGCCCTGCCGAGCGCGACGAGCGGGATCAGGTCGAGCAGCAGCGTCGCCTCGGGCCCGGCGACGATGCAGGGGCGGAAGACGTAGGCGTCGGTGTCGGAGCCGGCCAGCGCCGTCGTCAGCTCCGCCTCGACCTCCGCCTTGTGAGCGGAGTAGGGATGGTGCGAGCTGCCGCGCAGGGGCTCGTCCTCCTCGAGCAGCGGCGGCAGGTCGCGGTCGAAGCCGTAGGCGGCGACAGACGACGTGTAGACGAGGCGCCGGGCGCCGGCCGCGACCGCCGCCTCGAAGACGTTGCGCGAGCCCTGCAGGTTGACCTCGCGGCTCTCGTCGCCGGCGACGATCACGAAGGCGAGGTGGACGACGACGTCGGCCTCCTCGACCAGGGAGTCGACCGAGTCGCGGTCGAGGACGTCGCCGCGCCTGTATTCGACCTTTTCCCAGCCGTGCGCGGCGATGTCGAATGGGCGCCGGGCCATGCCGATCACGCGCCCCACCTCCGGCACCCGCTCGAGCGCCGCCAGGAAGGGCTTGCCGATCTCACCGGTGGGGCCGGTGACGGCGACGGTCAGGCCCTGTTGCCGCCCGGCCACCGCCCTAGCCTCCGGGCAGCCCGGGGCCGCTGCGCTGCCACTCGACCTGGCCTTCGCCCTCCTTGCGAGAGCGGCCCTCGACGTCGTCCCACTCGTGCAGCATGCGCTTCAGCCGCGCCACTCCCTCGGGCGGGTGGGCGGCGACCTCGGCCGCCAGCGCCAGCGCCGCGTCCTCGGTCCCCGCGGCCGGCGCCACGCGGTTGACCAGGCCGAGGCGGAGCGCCTCGTCGGCGCCGACCGTGCGCGAAGAGAGGAGCAGGTACTTGGCGGCCGCCAGGCCGCAGAGGGTGACGAGCCGGGCGGGCCCGACAGGCACCCCGAGCGCCGCGCCGGGGAAGCGCATGCGCAGGTTCGAGCCCCCGACCCGCATGTCGCAGGCGATCGCCACCTCGGCGCCGCCGCCGACCACGTCGCCGTGGCAGACCGCGATCGTCGGCTTCGGGAAGGCGACGATCGCGTCGTAGACGTCGGCGAAGAGCTGCATCCGCTCCACCCTGCTCTGCTCGTCGATCGGCTCCTTGATGTCGGCGCCGGCCGAGAGCCCCATGTGGTCGGAGGAGCTGATCGCGAGGACCCTCACCGCGTCGTCGTCGCGGGCGACTGCGAGGTGCTCGAGGGTCTCGGCCAGCATCTGGGTGTCCATCGCGTTGCGGGCCTCGGGCCGCTGCAGGCGAATCACGGCCACGCCCTGGGCGTCAATGTCGTATGCAGTTCGGAGATCAGACATAAATTTCGCGCTTCGCTCGGTCCCAATGAATCAGATGTCGATGTTCCCTCGCTCCGCGCTCAGGCGCTCGACGAGGCGCTCGGTCTCCTCGGCGGCGCGGCCGACCAGCTCGACGACCTCCTCGCGACCCTCGCGGAACCTGCCGAGGACGTATGCGGAGACGACCTCGGGGTCGGTCGAGTCGGGCCTCCCCACCCCCACCCGCACGCGCCAGAACCCGGGGTCGCCGAGCCCCGCCCGCAGGCTCTTGAGGCCGTTGTGGCCCGCGAGCCCGCCGCCGAGGCGCGTCTGCACCTCGCCGAAGGGAAGGTCGATCTCGTCGTGGAGGACGACGACCCGGTCGAGCGGGGCCTTGAGCGATCCGCGCGCCGGCCCGGCCGAGCCGCCTGATTCGTTCATGTACGTCTGCGGCAGCAGGATCGCCACCCGGGGACCACCCGGGCCGGCGCGGCCCTCGGCGATCAGCCCGCCGAACCTCTTCCTGGCGCGAGGCAGTTCCCAGCGCCTCGACAGCTCGGCGCCGACCTCGAAGCCGACGTTGTGGCGGGTGCCGGCGTAGCGCTCGCCGGGGTTGCCGAGGCCGACGATCAGAATTCGCTCGCCGGAATCCTGCTCCCGGCGGCGGAAGAGAGACAGGGCCTAGCCCTCGTCGGAGTCGCCGCCCGAGTCGCCCTCGCCCTCGCCCTCGGGGGCCTCGCCCTGCTCGCCCTCGGGGGCCTCGCCCTCCTCGCCGACGAGCTCGGCCTCCTCCTCGACGTCTGGCTCGGGCTCCTCCTCGACGCGCGGCGGCGAGAGGGTGGCGATCGTGACCTCCTCGAGGTCGTCGGCGACGAGCTCGACGCCGTCGGGAACCGGCACCGAGGTGAGCTGCAGGGTGTCGTTGATCTCCATCGCCGAGACGTCGGCGATGAGGCGCTCGGGAATCTCCGTCGGCAGCGCTTCGACCGTGACCTCACGGGTGACGTGCTCCAGGACACCGCCCTCCTTGACGCCGGGCGCGGTCTCGGCTCCCTCGAGCTCGACCGCGACCTCGGCCTGGATCGCCTCGTCGAGCTTGACCTCCTGGAGGTCGATGTGCTCGAGGCTGCCGCGCACCGGGTGCAGCTGCTGCTCCTTGACCACGACCGGGACGCCCTTCGAGCCGTCGAGCTCGAGGTCGAAGAGCGCCGCGCCCCCGGCGAGCACGCCGCGGACGTCGCGCTCAACGACCTGGAAGGCACGGGCCTCCGAGCCGCCCGCGTAGACGACGCCCGGCACGTAGCCGTCGCGGCGCAGGCGACGGGAGGTGCGGGAGCCGAACTCCGTGCGTGGAGCGGCCTTGAGCGTTTCGCGTGAAGCTGCCATCGGACCGGAGAGGATAGAGAAACGACCGCGGGCGGGCGCCGCGCGACGCCGCCTGTGGCAACCTCTTGACGTGGCCGACGACTCCAAGATCCCCAAGGGGCGCGTCCGGCGCTCGGCGAAACTCGGCTCGATCGTCGGCGTGCAGGGCGCCCGCTACGCCGGCACGAAGGCGACCAACGTCGCCCGCTCCGAGGAGGAGAGCAGGGAGAAGCTCGAGCAGCGCCACCTGGAGACGGCGATGAAGATGGTCGGCGCCCTCGGGCAGATGAAGGGCGCGGCGATGAAGCTCGGCCAGTTCGCCTCCTTCATCGACACCGAATTCCTCCCCGAGGAGTACCGCGAGATCTACCAGGAGCAGCTCGCGAAGCTGCGCACCGACGCGCCCTCGATGCCGTGGGACAAGGTGGTCAAGGTGCTCGAGGAGGAGTACGAGGGCGAGCCGATCTCAGAGCTCTTCGCCGACTTCGAGGAGGAGGCGTTCGCCGCGGCCTCGATCGGCCAGGTGCACCGCGCCGAGCTGCTCGACGGGCGCCGGGTCGCGGTCAAGATCCAGTACCCGGGGATCGCCGAGGCGCTCGACGCCGACCTGCGCAACATGGGGACGATCGTCCGCCTCGCCCGCGCCCTCGCCCCGGGCCTCGACGCCAAGGCGATCGCCGGCGAGATCCGCGAGCGGATGATGGAGGAGCTCGACTACGAGTACGAGGCGCAGAACCAGCGCAGCTTCGCCCGCGCCTATCGCGACCATCCCTTCATCTACGTGCCGGAAGTGATCACCCGCCTCTCGCGGCGGCGGGTCCTGGTCACCGAGCTGGTCGAGGGGATCGGCTTCGAGGAGATCAAGCAGCTGCCCCAGGACGAGCGCAGCCGCTTCGGCGAGATCGTCTTTCGGGGCAGCTTCGGGTCGATCTATCACCTCCAGCACTTCAACGCCGACCCCCATCCCGGCAACTACATCCTGATGGCGGACGGCCGCGTCGCGTTCCTCGACTTCGGGATGACCAAGAAGCTGGACCGCGAGCAGATAGTGCTCGAGCAGCGTGTGGTCGACGCCGCGATCCACAACGACCCGGAAGCGCTGCGCAACGCCCTGCACGACCTCGGCTTCGTCAAGAACCCTTCGAAGCTGGATGCCGAGCGCCTGATGGAGCATCTGATGTCGATCTCCTCGTGGTTCCTCGAGGATCGCGAGATCGAGATCAGCGCCCGGCGGGTGATGAAAATCATCGAGTCGACCAACGACCCCCGCTCCGAGTACTACGACCTGATGCGGCGCGAGTCGGTCCCGGCCGAGGAGCTGATGGGCCGGCGGATGGAAGTCGGCGTCGTCGCCGTCCTCGGCCAGTTGCGGGCGAAGCGGAACTGGCACCGGATCATGCGCGAGTGGGTCTACGCCGACGAGCCGGCGACCGAGCTGGGCGTGCAGGAGTGGGACTACTTCGAGGGAAGAGGCCTGGTGAGAGTTCCCGGGCTGGCAAGCAACGGCTGAAGGAGGCCAGGATGAGCAGGATCAGACGCGGTTGGGCCCTGACCAAGAAGAGCTGGGGACTCCTGCGAGAGCACCCCGAACTAATCCGCTTCCCGCTCTACGGAGCGATCGCCACGACCCTGCTCGCGATCGTCACCCTCGGCCCCGGCCTCTACCTGCTCGACCGCGACGAGCTCGTCGGCGCGATCCCACTGCTGATCGTCGGCGTCTACGTGCTCAGCGTCGTCGGCATCTACTTCAGCGTCGGCCTCGCGGCGGCGGCCGACATGACCTTCCGCGGGCAGCCGGCGACCGTCGCCGACGGCCTTGCCGTGTCGCGCAGCCGCTTCGGCCAGATCTGCGGCTGGGCGGCGATCAACACCGCGATCAGCGTGCTGATGGGCGTGCTCGAGAACCAGGGCGGGATCGGCGGCCAGATCGCAGCCCGCCTGGTCGGCATGGCCTGGGCGCTTGTCACCTTCCTGGCGGTCCCGGTGATCGCGATCGAGGGGCCCGGCCCGGTCGGGACCCTGAAGCGGTCGGCCTCGATCTTCCGCGAGCGCTGGGGCCAGCAGATCACCGGCAACATCGCGATCGGCGGCGCGATCGGCCTGCTCGGCGTGCTGCCGGCCGCGATCCTGATCGGAATCGGCGTCGCCGTCTGGCCCTCGGCCTCCTTCGCCGGCGCCCTGCTGGTGATCGTCGGCGCCCTGGTCATGGCCGTGGCGCTGTTGATCTCGAAGGCCCTGAGCGGGATCTTCGGCGTCGCCCTCTATCGCTACGCGACCGAGGGCCAGGCGGTCGGGGGCTTCACGGCCGAGGAGCTCGAGTCGGCGGTGAAGGTCAAGAAGGGCGGCCGGGGCACCCCGCCGACCGCCACGCCCGGCACCGTCTGAGCAGCGCAGCCGACATCGACCACACCGGAGTGGGATCGATGTCGGATGTGTTGCCCCGGGTCTAGTCGAGTCGGGAAAAGAGGCGCGGGTCGTTCGAGCAGATGCCGTCCACGCCGAGCTCGGCGAGCCTGCGCATGCGGGGCAGATCGTCGACGGTCCAGGCGATCAGCTCGACCTTCGCGAGGCTCGTGATCCGGGCGAGGCGGGCGCTGACCAGCCGGTGGTACACCCACATCGCCTCGACCTCCAGCTTGGGAAGCTTCTCGGCGGCGAGGCCCGGCAGGCGCTGGCGCATGACGGCGAGCGCACCCAGCAGCGGCACCTTCGCCCAGCGCTTCGAGGCCCAGTCCTTGGTCACCTTCGGATAGGTCCAGCCGCGGCGCAGCGCCGGCTGCAGCTCGAGGATGCGACCGAGGGTGTAGAGCTCCATCGTCGAGACCATCGCCCGGCCGACGAGGTCGCGCTCCTGCAGCGCCTCGACGATCTCCTCCTCGCGCCCCGGCAGTTTGACGTCGAGGTCGATCTCGACCCGGTCGAGCGGCGGCTCGAGGAAGGCGTCGAGCGCCTCGGTCAGCGCCAGCGGCGTGCGCCGCCCCGCGTCGCCCCAGTCGTGGGCGACGACCAGCGGCGCCCGCTCCTCCCGCGGCAGGTGCGCGTCCGGCAGCCAGAGCACGTCGAACTCGATCGTGTCAACGCCCGCCTCGACCGCCGCCCGGAAGCTCTCCAGCGTGTTGCCGGGCGCGATCAGGTCGGCGCCCTTGTGGCCGACGAGCCTCATCCCGCCCCGCCGCTCAGAACAGCTGGTTCTCGCCGGCGAAGATCTCGGAGACCGATTCGTCGGTGAAGATGCGCCGGATCGAGTCGGCGAACGTGCTGGCGGTCGAGAGGACCTTGATGTTGTCGGGCGCGCCCGCCCGCAACGGCAGGGTGTCGGTGACGACAATCTGCTCGATGCCGGAGCTCTCGTAGGCGAGGCGCTCGTAGGCGGGGCCGGAGAAGACGCCGTGCGTGGCGCAGGCGATCACCCGGGCGGCTCCCTCGTCGAGCACCGTCTGGGCCGCCGCGCAGAGGGTTCCGGCGGTGTCGATCATGTCGTCGACGAGGACCGCCGTCTTGCCCTTCACGTCGCCGACCACGTAGCCGATCTCGGCCACCTGCTGAGCCGGCCGCTCCTTCTCCATCACCGCCCAGTGGGTGCCGACCCGGCGGGCGAAGTTGCGCGCCGTCTTCACCCGGCCGGCGTCGGGGGAGACGATCACCAGCTCGTCGGTGATGTGCTGGTCGGCGAACCATTGGGTCAGCATCGGCATCGCCGTCATGTGGTCGACCGGCACGTGGAAGAAGCCCTGGACCTGGCCCGCGTGGAGGTCCATGGTCAGAACGCGGTCTACGCCGACGCCCTCCAGGCACTTGGCGACGATCCGCGCCGTGATCGGCTCACGCGGCGCCGACTTCTTGTCCTGGCGGGCGTACCCGTACCAGGGCATGACGGCGATGATCCGGTGGGCGGAGGCGCCCTGGGCGGCGTCGGCCATGGTCAGCAGCTCTACCAGGGCGTCGTTGGGCGTCATCCCGGCCTGCTCGTTGGCGCAGGTCGACTGCACGAGGAAGACGTCGGCGCCGCGGATCGACTCCTCGTAGCGGCAGTAGACCTCGCCGTTGGCGAACGTCTTCAGCGTCACCTGGCCGAGGTCGAGGTCGAGCTTGCCGGCGACCTTGGCGGCGAGCTCGCCGGAGCTGCGGCCGCCGAAGACCATCATCCGCTTCGAGTAGTCGTGCGGAATCGCGGTCGGGGGGGCCGGTACCGCCTCTGGGCGCTGCTCGATCGTGCTCACGAGTTGTCCTTCTCTTTCGCCTCGGCGGCCTTGCGCTCCGCGAAGCCCTCGATGTTCCGTTGCTCGTTCTGACTCACCGCAAGTGCCCCATCGGGAACGTCCTCGGAAACAACCGCTCCAGCGCCAGTGTAGGCGGAGTCGCCGACTTCTACCGGTGCGATCAGCATCGTGTCAACTCCGATCCGCACCCCGGCGCCGATCACAGTCCGGTGCTTGCGGAATCCGTCGTAGTTGGCGGTGATCGAGCCGGCCCCGAGGTTGCTGCCGGGCCCGATGTCGGCGTCGCCGACATAGGCGAGGTGCGGGACCTTCGTCCCCTCGCCGATCCGCGAGTTCTTGACCTCGACGAAGGCCCCGGCCTTGGCGTCGCCCTGCAGCTGCGCGCCGGGCCGCAGGTAGGCGAAGGGGCCGACGTCGCAGCCGTCCAGCACCTCGCACTCGACCAGGAACGAGTGGGGCGCCGACACCCGCTCGCCGAGCGTCGTGTCGGTCAGCGTGGTCAGCGGGCCGACCACCGAGCCGGCGCCGACCCGGGTCGCGCCGCGCAGGCTGGTGCCCGGCTCGATGCGGGCGTCGGCGGCGATCTCGACCCCGGCGTCGATCCAGGTCGAGGCCGGGTCGACGACCGTGACGCCGGCCGCCATGTGGGAGTCGAGGATGCGGCGCCGGGCCTCGGTCTCCGCAGCGGCGAGCTCGACGCGGTCGTTGACCCCCATGGTCACCGCGATGTCGTCCGTGAGGTGGGCGGCGACGAGGTGCCCGGCCTCCCGCATCGCCGGAAAGACGTCGGGCAGGTAGTACTCGCCCTGCGCGTTGTCGTTGTCGAGGCCGGCCAGGGCCTCGGCCAGGGGCGCCGCGTCGAAGGCGTAGCTGCCGGCGTTGATCTCGCGGATCGCGAGCTGCGCTGCGTCGGCGTCGCCCGCCGCTTTGGCCTCCACGACGGCCTCGACCCAGCCTTCGGAGTCGCGGATCACGCGCCCGTAGGTTCCGGGGTCGTCGAGCTCGATCGTCATCATCGTCGCCGCCGCGCGCGTTGACTCGTGCGCCTCGAGGAGGGCGGTGACCGCGCCGGCCCCGATCACCGGGTGATCGCCGGAGAGCACGACCACCGTCTCGGCCTCACGGATCAGCGGCAGCGCCGCCCGCGCCGCTCCGCCGGTGCCGTCGGGCTCGGGCTGCACGACCGTCTCCGTCCCCTCGGGCAGCCCGGCCGAGATGTCGTGGCCGGGAGAGACGATCGCCGCGACCCGGCCGGCGCCCGCCTCGAGGGCGGCGACGACCGGCCAGGCGACCATCGGCCGCCCGCAGACGGGGTGGAGCATCTTCGGCAGGCTCGAGCGCATGCGGGTGCCGGCGCCGGCCGCCATGACCAGGACAAGGGGCGAACTCACCCCGGGATCGTAGTCCCGGCGGGCGAATCCCGTCGCAGGATCAGGCCCGCGAAAGGTCTTTGCCGACCAGGGAGACGCTGACCAGCGTCCAGCCGGCGAAGATCAGGTCGATCCCGACCAGGAGGCCGATCGCCCAGTCGGCCGAGCTGGGGAACTTGGCGAGGACGAGGATTCCGATCAGCAGGCCCGCGAAGCCACTGAGGCCGACGAGCCCGGCCCCCTCCTGCCCGCGGGCCAGGAAGGCGGCGGTGACCCTGGTCACGCCCATGAAGATGAAATAGAGGCCGAGGACGAGGGTCAGGGTGAGGGTGCCGCTGTGCGGTTCGACGATCAGGAAGAGGCCGACGGCCCCCGTCAGGAACGCCCACAGGAGGCGCAGGACGACGGTCCCGATCGAGTGGGCCGTGAAGGCGCCGGCGACCAGGAAGGCGCCGGCGATCAGCAGGACCCAGCCGATGAAGATGGCCGTGCCGACCGAGGCGACGGCCGGGACCAGGATCGCCACGCAGCCGATCAGGATGGCGATGACGCCGACCGCCATCAGTGCCTTCCAGCCCTTCGCCAGCCCCTCGCGAACGGCCGGGTCCATCGATGCTCCACCCATCTCCATGCACCGACCCTATGGGCCCTCGCGGACGCGATCGACCGCCGAGCGGCGCTAGGCTCGAACTCGATCCGGGGTGGTGTAGTCGGCTAGCACGCCTGGTTTTGGTCCAGGAAGCGGGGGTTCGAGTCCTCCCCCCGGAATCGCGGCCGATCGATTCCGCTCGGGCAGGTGGCTACTCCTCCGAGGAGCGGCGGACCTTGCCCGCTTCGGCGCCGGGCTCGTGCGCGGGGCCGCGGGGCGAGGCGATTCCGAGCACGCGCATCGCCTTCAGGCCGAGCCCGAGCTTCTCCCGGCCCTCGGTCGCCGAGACGTCGTGGCCGCAGAGCTCCCTGACCCGCTCGAGGCGGTAGCGGACCGTGTGCCTGTGGGTGAAGAGCTGTTTGGCGGTGGCGGCGACGTTGCCGTCGTTGTCGAGGTAGGCCTCCACGGTGGCCACCAGCTCGGTCTCGTACTGCTCGTCGTAGGTGGAGAGCGGCGCGACAGTCTCCGCGTAGAAGCGCTCGAGCTCGCGGGGGTCCTCGCTGATCGCCGGCAGCAGCAGGCGGTAGGCGCCGGTGTCCTCGAAGGCGAGCAGCGAGCGCTCCTCGGCCTCGCCGACATTGACGGCGAGCCTCGCCTCGTTGCCCGCCCGGTAGAGGTCGACCGGGTCGCCGGCCCGGCGGCTGTGGCCGATCGTCAGGTGGAAGCCCGGCAGGCCGTCATCGAGCTCGCGGGCCAGGCCGAGGGCGGCGCGCGCCAGCCGCTGGTCGTCGTCGGCGGGGACGATCACGGCGATCTCCGCCGCCTCGCCCTCTCCGGCGGACGCGAGCGCACCGGCGGCCAGCGAGCGCAGCGCCCGCAGGGTGAGCGTCAGCACGCGCGCGCGCCACTCGCCGGTCTGCGCGGCGCGCGGCACCGCGCGGACGATCAGCACCCCGGCGCCGTGCTCGAGGTCGGCGCCCATCTCGGCGGCGCGGGCGACGATGTCGCCGCGATCGGTGACCTCGCGGGCGAGGACGGCGCGCACGAAGGCCCCGGCGACCTCCTCGCTCTCCCACTCCGGCGAGCGGGCGCGCTCCAGCTCGAGCCCGACCAGCGTCGTCACCATCCGGACGATCGCCGGGTCGGGGGTCGCCCCGCCGCGGTAGCGGAGCTCGCCGACCACGCTGTCGGCGACCCGCAGCTCGATCCGGGTCACGTCCTCGCCGCCCTCGATCAGCTTCTTCTCCTGGTCCGAGGAGGCACCGGCGACGGCGAGAACGGCGCTGGAGCGGTCGATCAGGGCGACGCTGGCTTCGAGGACCCTCGCCGCGGCGCGCGCGATCGCGGGCAGGCCGGCGCCGGACTCGACCGCCTCCGCGAGCGTGTCGAGATTCCCCGAATCAAGCTTCTTTACAGGGCTTTTCTTGCCTTTGGGCGTCGTCGTCACCCGCTCATTATCCAGACCGCGAACCGAGGCCGAGCCGCCGCCCCGGCGCTAGCCGTTGAGGAAGTCGACGATGTCCGGGTAGTAGTAGACGACCGCGAGGCCGATGATCACGCCGACCACGACCAGGGCGGCGAGCACGACGAGCGAGAGGAAGCCGGCGGCCGTCTTCTCCCAGATCCGCCCGTAGGCGCTCACGGCCGGGACCAGGATCAGGCCGACGAAGGCGACCAGGGCGATGAAGCCCGCGATCCCGAACAGCAGGTACTCGTCGCCGACTTCCTGCAATGCCAGGGGCGGCATCAGGTCTCCTCGGAGTCGACCATCGACCCATTGTGCCGGACCGTCGTGATGACCAGCGCCACGGCCGCGCAGAGCGAGAAGGCCCCCGCCCCCAGCGCCCAGCCGGCACTCACGTCGCTCAGGTAGTGGACCCCCAGGTAGACGCGCGAGATGCCGATCAGCGCCGTCACGGCGACGCCGCTCGCGACGACCAGCGTGCCGCGCGTCATCCCCGGCCGCAGCCGCATGACGATCGTCACCGCGAGCCAGACGTAGAAGGTCGAGTAGGCGGCGTGGCCGCTGGGGAATGAGGAGCCGGCGGCGTCGACCAGGGCGCCGGTCGGGCGCGGGCGGTCGACCAGGGCCTTGAGCTCGTGGACGCCGACGACCACGATCGCCAGGCCGGCGAGAAGGACCCCGACCTCGGCCCAGCGCCTGCCCGCCCCGAGCAGCACCGCCCCGAGCAGCGCCAGCGGCAGGACGACCGCGGCCGAGCCGAGCGCGGTCACGGCCCTGGCGACGTCGATCAGCCAGCCCGCCCGCAGGTGCTCGACGACGTCGGCGGCGGTGACGTCGCCGGGCGTCGGCCCGGGGTCGCCGCCGACGATGACGGTGTAGGCGACGAGGACGAAGGCGGCGACGGCGAGGGTCGCCATCAGCGAGGTGAACTCGAGCCCGAAGGTGCCACCCGGCGTCACCCGCTCCCAGAGGAAGCGCAGCTGCGGGCTGAAGCGCCGCGCCAGGGTCGGGATCCAGCGGGTGGCGGCGTGGCCGTCCACCCAGGCGACGGCGGCGCGCCTGTTGGCGGCGTCGCTGAGATGGCGGCGCAGGGCGACCGAGCCGACGACGATGACGATCAGCGTGCCGAGGGCGAACGCGCCTTTGCCGGCGTAGACGAGAACCGTGTCGATGCTGCGCGAGAAGAGGTAGCCGAGGAGGATCGCGGTGCTGACCCAGAGCCCGGTGCCGAGGACGCTGTAGGGGACGAAGCCGCGGTAGCGCATCCCGGAGCTGCCGGCGATGAAGGGCGCGAAGGCCCGCACGAAGCCGACGAAGCGCCCGAGGAAGATCGTTTTGCCGCCGTGGCGGTCGAAGTAGTCGTCGATCTGCTCGAGGCGGTCCCGGCCGACCCCGAACCGCGGGCCGTGGCGCATCAGGAAGCCGCGGCCGAGCCGCCGGCCGACGAAGAAGCTGGTCGAGTCGCCGGCGAAGGCGCAGGCCCAGGCGATCGCGATCACCAGGTAGATGTCGATCGCGCCCTGGCCGGCGACGGCGCCACCGAGGATCATCACGGTCTCGCCAGGCACCAGAAGCCCGACGAAGGCGCCGGTCTCGGCGAAGGCGAAGCCGCCGACCAGCAGGTAGGTCCAGGCGCCGAGCGCCTGGGAGACGTCCTCGAGGACCTTCTCGACGTCGACGAGCTGGGTGAAGGCGACGTAGGCGGCGATCGCGACGGCGGCGATCGCCACCCTCAGCGCCCACCTTCGCTGCCCCTCTGTTCCCGGCGGCCTCACGGCGCCGACCCAGCCTCGCAGACGATCGCGTCGTCGCGCCCGGTGCGCTCGGCCGCTGCCCGCGCCGCGGCGAGATCGCCGAACAGCCCGAAGGCGGTCGGCCCCGACCCGGTCAGCAGCGCCAGCGGGGCGCCGGCTGCGCGCAGCGCCTCCAGGGCGTCGCCTATCTCCGGCCGCAGCGAGCGCGCCGCCGGCTCGAGGTCGTTCTCCAGCAGCTCCGGGTAGTCGAGCGGCGAGGCGCCGGCGCCGGCCGCGGTCAGCAGGCGCGGCGCCAGAGCCTCCAGCTCCTCCGCGCTCCGGCCGAGCCCGAGGCGGTCGGCCTCGGCGAAGACCTCCGCGGTCGAGAGGCCGCCCTCGCCCGGAAGCAGGACCGCGGCATGCGCTGCGGGCTCCGGCAGCCTGGCCACCCTCTCCCCCGCGCCACGGACGAGCGCCAGGGAGGGGTCGAGCTGCGAGGGCACGTCGGCGCCGATCTCGGCCGCCAGCCGCTCGAGCCCGGCGACCTCGCCCGCCGCCAAGCGCAGGACCGCGGCGGCGTCGGCGGACCCGCCGCCGAGGCCGGCGGCGACCGGTATCCGCTTCGCGATCTCGATCCGCAGCGGCTCACGCGCCCAGCCCCTCTCGCGCAGGCGGCGCAGGGCGACCGCGGCCAGGTTCTCGCCCTCGACGCCCGCGCAGACGACCTCGTCGCGCTCGGCCGCGGCGACGCTGAGCTCGTCGGCAAGCGCGAGGGGCTCGAACAGCGAGCAGAGCTCGTGCAGGCCGTCCCCCCGGCGGGGCCCGAGGAACAGGCAGAGGTTGAGCTTGGCGGGCGCGGGGATCGGCATCGGCGGATTCACGTCGGGGAAAGCTTCGCCGACAGGGCGGCGAAATCCTCAGGCGAGAGGGCCTCGGCGCGGGCGTCCTCCGGCAGGCCGAGCTCGGCGAGGGCGCCGCGGGCAGCCACCAGGCTGCCGGGTCGGTTGTGCTCGAGCGAGCGGGCCAGCGACTTGCGCCGGTGGGCGAATGCCGCCCTGACCAGATCGTGCGTCACCCGATCCGCTCCCGGCCCCGTGCGCCGCAGGCGCAGGATCGCCGACTCGACCCGCGGACGGGGCCGGAAGACGGCGGGGTCCACCGTCCGCGCCAGTGCGACCTCGCAGGCGAGCTGGGCGATCACGCTGGGCGAGCCGTAGGTGCGACTGCCGGGCGCGGCACGCAACCGGTCGGCGATCTCGCGCTGGACCATCACGGTCCAGCTGCGAACCGAGGGCAGCTCCTCGATCGTGCGCAGGATCAGCGGCGTCGCGACCGCGTAGGGGAGGTTGGCGACGACCGCGGTCGGCGACGGCTCGAGGGCGCCGAGGTCGGTCCTCATCGCGTCGCCCCAGTGCAGCTCGACGTTCGGGCGCGCCCCGATCGCGGCCAGCGCCCCCTCCAGGCGGCGGTCGATCTCGACCGCGTGGACCAGGCTCGCGCTCTCCGCGAGGCGCTCGGTCAGCACCCCTTCGCCCGGGCCCACCTCGAGCACCACGTCGGCCGGCTCGAGGGCCGCGTCGCGGACGATCGCGGCCAGGAGGTTGGGGTCGGCGAGGAAGTTCTGCCCCAGCCTGGCCATCGCTAGGCCCTGGTGTCGGGGCGGGCCCTCACCAGTCGAAGAGCGTGCGCGCGTTTGCCTCCACGGTGCGCTCGAGCTGGTCGTAGGATTCCCCGCGCACGTCGGCGACCGCCTTGGCGGTGGCGACGACGTGGGCGGGCTCGTTGGGCTTGCCGCGCACCGGCTGCGGCGCCAGGTAGGGCGCGTCGGTCTCGACGAGGAGCAGCTCGGAGGGCAGCCTCGCCGCCGCCGCGCGCAGCTCCTCGGAGGCCGGGAAGGTGACGACCCCCGAAAAGGAGCAGTACCAGCCGCGCTCGATCGCGTCCTCGACCCGCCAGGGGGCGAGGAAGCAGTGGAGGATGACCGGGACGCCGTCGGCCCGGGCGTCGAGGATCTCGAAAATTTCGTCGGTCGCCGTCGTCTCGCCGTCGGGGTCGCGGGCGTGGATGACGATCGGCAGCTCGCGCTCGCGGGCGATCTCGACCTGCGCCTCGAAAGCGCGACGCTGCTCGGCCGGGCTCGCCGTCTCGCGGTAGCGGTCGATCCCGGTCTCGCCGATCGCCCGCACCTTCTCGTGCTCGGAGAGCCGCAGGATCTGGGCTTCGAGCGCCTCGTCGAACTCGCCGGCCGAGGTCGGGTGCGAGCCGACCGTGGCGAAGACCTCGTCGTGGCGCTCGGCGGCGGCGATTGCGGTCGGGTTGGAGTCGGCCCCGAGGCCGACGTTGAGCATCCGCCCCAGGCCCGCCTCGCGAGCGGCGACGACGAGCTCGTCCTCGGGCGGCTCACAGAGGAAGAGATGGGTGTGGGAATCGATCACGGTGGTCGCTCAGCCTATCCTCGACCGATGGCGAATCGACCCTGGGGAGCTGCGATCGCGGTCGCATCGCTGGCGATCGCCCTCGGCGCCGGCGGCGCGGCGCCGGCCTCGGAGCCCTCGCCGCCTCGCACCGTCGTCATCGTGCTCGAGAACCACGAGTACGGCGAGGTGATCGGCAACCCGGAGGCCCCGTTCCTCAACCGCCTCGCCCGGCGGGGCGCCCTGGCCTCGCGCTACCACGCGGTGACCCATCCGTCGCTGCCCAACTACCTGGCGATCCTCGGCGGCTCGACCTTCGGCGTGGTCGACAACTGCACCGACTGCCGGGTGACCGCCTCGAGTCTGGCCGGGCAGCTCTCGCGTGCCGGGGTCGGCTGGAAGGCGTACCTCGAGGGCCTCCCGCACCCGTGCTTCGCCGGCGCCCGGCACGGCGACTACGTCAAGCGCCACAACCCGTTCATGTACTTCCCGGAGATCGGCGAGCACCCGCGGCGCTGCCGGAGGGTGGTGCCGGCGACACGACTCGAATCGGACCTCCGCCATCGCTCGCTGCCCGTCTTCGCCTGGCTCGGCCCGGACCTCTGCAACGCCGCCCACGACTGCGGGATCGGCGTCGCGGACCGCTTTCTGGCAAAGCTCGTGCCGCGGCTGCGCCGGCAGCTCGGCCCGCACGGCCTGCTGATCGTCACCTTCGACGAGGGGTCGACGGCGGCCGGCTGCTGCGGAGCCTCGGGTGGCGGGCGGGTGATGACCCTCCTGGCCGGGCCCGACATCCGCGCCGGCACCCGGATCGCGGGCAGCTATAGCCACTACTCCCTGCTCGCGACGATCGAGGACCGCTACGCCCTGCCGCGCCTGCGTCACGCCCGCGGAGTCAGGCCGCTGCCGACCCGCTCCGGGGCACATGGCGTGAACTAGCCTTCGCCCGATGGCCAACCCAGCCGACTTCTACGTGGAGATCTACGGGCGCGGGATGGGCGGCGAGACCCCGGCGGTCCCGGTCGCGGTCGAGGGGCTCGAGCGGGCCGCCCGCGAGGCGATGGAGGAGCGGGCGGCGAACTACGTCTTCGCCGGAGCGGGGACGGAGGACACGATGCGCGCCAACCTGGAGGCGTTCCGGCGCCGCCGGATCGTCCCCCGCATGCTGCGCGACGTGGCGGAGCGCGACCTCTCGGCGACGCTCCTCGGGACGGAGCTGCCGGCACCGCTGCTGCTCGCGCCGATCGGCGTGCAGAAGGTCGTCCACGAGGACGGCGAGCTCGCGACCGCGCGGGCGGCGGCGGCGCTGGGCCTGCCGCTGATCGCCAGCACCGCCTCCCATTTCACCCTGGAGGAGATCGCCGAGGCCGGCGGCGAGGGGCCGCGCTGGTTCCAGCTCTACTGGCCCGACGACCCGGAGCTGCTGGCCAGCTTCGTCGGCCGCGCCGAGGCGGCCGGCTACGGGGCGATCGTCGTCACCGTCGACACCTTCATCCCGGGCTGGAAGCCGCGCGATCTGCAGCAGGCCTGGCTTCCCTTTCTCGAAGGCAGCGGCAACGCCAACTACCTCCAGGACCCGGTCTTTCGCGAGGGCCTCGAGCGGCCGCCGGAGGAGGACCTCGGCGCGGCGACCGGCCGCTACCTCGGGGTCCTCTCCAACCCCGCCCTGACCTGGGCGGACCTGGGACGGCTGCGCGAGCTCACCTCGCTGCCGATCCTGGTCAAGGGAATCCAGCACGTCGACGACGCCCGCGAGGCGGCGGGCCGGGGGGTCGACGGGATAGTCGTCTCCAACCACGGCGGCCGCCAGGTGGACGGGGCGATCGGCTCGCTCGACGCACTGGAGCCGATCGCGACCGCGGTCGGCGACGAGCTCGCCGTCCTCTTCGACAGTGGCATCCGCGGCGGCGCCGACGTCTTCAAGGCGCTGGCGCTCGGCGCCGACGCCGTCTGCCTGGGGCGCCCATACATCTGGGGGCTGGCGCTCGACGGCCAGGCAGGCGTCGAAACGGTGCTCAAGATGGTCCTCGCCGAGCTCGACCTGACGATGGCGCTCTGCGGCCTCACCCGGCCGGACCAGCTCGGGCCGGAGGCGCTGGCCCTCCCATAGGGCGGCTGATTCTTCTCCAGCGTTCGATATGCGAACACTGGAGCAGACTCGACCGAGCTAGCTGTCGATCTTCGGGAAGAGAGGCGGCACCCGCTCCACCGCTTGGCCGCCGGGCCGCGAGCCGAGCTCGGCCAGCCCCCGGGACTCCTCGCCGAGCGCGGCGAGCAGCCTCTCCGAGGTCTGCGGCAGGTAGGGGACGAGCATCAGCGTCGTCACCCGCAGGCCCTCGGCCAGGTTGTAGAGGACCTGGTCGAGGCGCTCGGGGTCGGCCTCGTCCTTGGCCAGCTCCCAGGGGCGGGTCTCCTCGACGTATCGGTTGAGGCGACGGACCAGCTTCCAGGCCTCCTCCAGCGCCTGGGTCAGCTCGGCGCGGTCGAGCAACTCGCAGAAGCGCGGCAGCGCGCCGTCGAAATCCTCGGCGAGGACGGCGTCGACCTGGGACCCGGCGGGCACGACCCCGGCCCGGTAGCGCTCGACCATCGCCAGCACCCTGCTCGCCAGGTTGCCGTAGTCGTTGGCGAGCTCGGTCTCGTAGCGCGCCTCGAAGCCGGCGGTCGAGATCGACCCGTCCTGGCCGAAGCTGACCTCACGAAAGAGGTAGTGGCGCAGCGCGTCGGCGCCGAAGCGGTCGATCACCTCGAAGGGGTCGAGGACGTTGCCGAGCGACTTCGACATCTTCTTCTCGCCCATCAGCAGGAAGCCGTGGATCACCATCCGCCGCGGCGGCTCGAGGTCGGCGGCCCAGAGCAGGGCAGGCCAGATCACGGCGTGGAACTTGAGGATGTCCTTGGCCATCACGTGCAGGCTCGCCGGCCAGAAGCGAGCGGTGAGGTCCTCCCCCTCGCGGGCGAAGCCGAGCGCCGTGTAGTAGTTGAGCAGCGCGTCGAACCACACGTACATCCGCTGGTCCGGGTCCCAGGGCAGCCTCATCCCCCACTTCAGCCGCGGCCGCGAGAGCGAGACGTCTTCGAGGCCCTGCCTGATGAAGGCGACCGCCTCGTTGCGGCGGAAGTCGGGCACGACGAAGTCGGGCTGCTTCTCGTAGAGGGCTTCGAGGCGCTCCTGGAAGGCCGAGAGCCGGAAGAACCAGTTCTCCTCGCGCAGCTTCTCGAGCTCGATCTCGTGGATCGGGCAGGTCTGGCCGGGGCCGAGCTCGCGCTCGGTTTTGAAGTCGGCGCAGCGCGGGCAGTACCAGCCCTCGTAGGTGCCCTTGCTGACCCAGCCGTTGTCGTGGACGCGCTGGATGATCTCGGCGACCCGCTCGCCGTGCCGGGGGTCCGAGGTGCGGATGAAGAAGTCGTTGGTCGCGTCGATGATCGGCATCAGCTCGCGGAACTTCTCGGCGTTGCGGTCGGCGAGCTCCTGTGGCGTGATCCCCTCCCGCTCGGCGGCGGTCTCGATCGGCTCGCCGTGCTCGTCGGTCCCGGTCAGGAAGAAGACGTCCTCCCCGCGCTGGCGCATGTGGCGGGCGAGGATGTCGGCGGCCATCGTCGAGTACGCGTGGCCGAGGTGGGGCTCGGCGTTGACGTAGTAGATCGGCGTCGTCACGTAGTAGGTCATGAGAATGGGTCGTGCGCTCGCTCGCGACGCGAATCAATCAGATAGGGACGCTTGCTCGCTCGGCGCTCCCTCTTCTCGTTCCCCTCCCCGCCGCTCACTGTCGTGGCTCACGGCCGGTCAGGGCCCTGTAGAGGTCGTTGGCGCGGGTGCCGGTGAGGGCGGCGACGACGCTGGCCGCGGCGCGGGGGCGGGCGCCCGACTGGACCAGGTGGCGGAGGGCGTCGACCGCGAAGCCCACGTCCTGGTCGTGGTCCTCGGAGGAGGCGGGGCCGATCACCAGCACGATCTCCCCCTTTACGTCGCCGCGGAAGCGCCGCGCGAGCTCGGCCAGCGAGCCGCGCGAGACCTCCTCGTGCATCTTGGTCAGCTCGCGGCAGACGGCGACCGGGCGATCCGGGGCGATCGCCGCCAGCGCCGCCAGGCTCTCGCCGATGCGGCGCGGGCTCTCGAAGGCGACGACGGTCTCGGCCGAGCGCAGCACCCGCTCCATCTCGCCGGAGCGCTTGGGCAGGAAGCCCTCGAAGCGCCAACGGTCCGTCGGTAGCCCGGAGGCGACCAGCGCCACCGGCACGACCGAGGCGCCCGGCAGGACGGTCACGTCGAGGGCGCGGTCTATGCAGCGGCGGATCAGGCGGTAGCCGGGGTCCGATATCGCCGGCATTCCGGCGTCGGAGACCAGCACCACGGTCGCCCCGCGCTCGATCCGCTGGGCGAGCTCGGTCGCCCGCGCGGCTTCGTTGCCCTCGTGGTTGGAGACCAGCGGCGGCGCCGGCCGGATGCCGAGCTTGTCGAGCAGGCCGCCGGTGCGCCGCGTGTCCTCGCAGGCGATGTAGTCGGCCGAGACCAGCGCGTCGCGGGCGCGCGGGGTGAGGTCGTCGAGGTTGCCGATCGGCGTCGGGCAGACGATCAGCCGGCCGGGCATCAGCCCGCCCGCCCCTCTTCGAGCTCGATCCGGGCCATCGCGGCGGCGCCGATCATGCCCGCGTCCTCGCCCATCGCGGCGGCAACCACCGGGGTCGCCTTCATCGGCGGCAGGGCCCGCGCGCGCAGCTCCCGGCGCGCCGGGTCGAGCAGCAGGTCGCCGGCGGCGATCACGCCGCCGCCGATCACGATGACCTCGGGCTCGAAGATGTTCGCGAAGCTGGTCAGGGCGACGCCGAGGCGCGACCCGACGATCTCGAACACGCCGATCGCGGTCGCGTCGCCGGCGAGCGCCGCCTCGGTCGCCGCCCTGCCGTCGATCTCGCGCCCGTCGGCCGCCATCGCGCCGAGCGCCGAGCTCGGCTCGCGCTCGGCCGCGACCCGCGCTTCCCGGCCCAGGGCGGTGCCCGACGCATAGGTCTCGACGCAGCCTCTGCCCGGGCAGTTGCCCTGGCAGGGAAGCCCCTCCATCTCGATCACGACGTGGCCGAGCTCGGCGGCCGCCCCCGTCGCCCCCCTGTAGATTTCGCCGCCGAGGATCAGGCCGCCGCCGATCCCCGTCCCGAGCGTCAGCATCACCGCGTTGTCGGCGCCGCGGGCGGCCCCGTGGAGGTGCTCGGCGAGCGCCGCGAGGTTCGCGTCGTTGTCGACGAAGACCGGCATTCCCGTTCGCTCACCGACCCGATCGCGCACCGGCAGGTTCTCGATCGGCAGGTTGACCGCGGAAACCGCGATCCCTCGATCGTGGTCGATGGTGGCCGGAATCCCCAGGCCGACGGCGGAAACCCCCGGCCGGGCCTTCCGCGCCTCGTCTATCTCGTCGACCAGCAGGTCGACGAGCTGGTCCTCGGTCTGGCCCGTGGATGCCTCGCGGCTCTCGAAGCTGACGTTGGAATCGGCGTCGACCACGCCGATCAGCATCTTCGTCCCGCCGAGGTCGACGCCGACTGCTTCGCCCGCCGTCACCGGAGGCACGACCAGGGGTGGTGAGTGCATGCGACCGCGGCCATCGGCATGATTTCTAGCCCTTTATGCCCGAGAACGGCGAGCAGCAGCCCTCCGGGCCGCCCGAATACAAAGTCTTCCGCCAGCGGCGGGGCATCCTCGGGCGGCTGCGCAAGCCCGACATCCAGGGGCTCCGCGACCTGCGCGAGCGCCCGCCGAGGCAGCCGGGCGGGCGCGAGCGCCGCGGACCGCGGATGCCGAGGCCCGGCTCGGGCGGCAGGCGCGCGCTGAAGTGGATTGGGCTCGGCGCCCTCGGCTGGATCGCCCTCAGCTTCCTCGCCTTCGCCGTCTCCGCCCAGCTGCAGGCCTTCAAGCTCTCCGGCGAAGCGAAGTCGGCGCTGCACGGCAATCCATTCCTGCTGACCAGCGCTCAGACGATCCTCGTGCTCGGCACCGACGCGCGCCCACCCGACAGCCAGGAGCCGGGCGCGGCGCCGTCGGAGAAGTGCTTCAAGCAGCAGGCCCGCGGAGAGAGGCCCCACGACGGCTGCTCCGAAGGGCAGTTCCGCGCCGACACGCTGATGCTCATCCGCGCCGGCGGCGGAAGCTTCCGCAAACTCTCGATCCCGCGCGACGCCTACGCCGAGGTCCCCGGCCAGAGCCCGCAGAAGATCAACGGCGCCTACGCCTTCGGCGGCGCCGAGCTCCAGATCGAAGCGGTCGAGCAGTTCCTCGGGATCGACGTCGACCATGTGGCGATCGTCGACTTCACCGGCTTCGAAGACCTGATCGACGCGGTCGGCGGGGTCAAGGTCGACGTCCCCCACAAGCTCTGCACGGACATCGCCGGCGGCGCGGGCGGCGGGCAGGGCGGCTCCACGCTGCGGCTCGGCAGGGGCGAGCACACGCTCGACGGCGAGGACGCGCTCGTCTATGCGCGCACGCGCAAGCCCAGCGAATGCCCCGGCCCCGGTCCCAGCGCATACACCCTCGGCTACAGCGACTACGACCGCGAGAAGGCCCAGCAACAGGTGATCAACGGGGTCAAGGATCGGCTCACCGACCCGCTCCGACTCCCCTACAACTTCGTCAAGGGCCCGATCATCGGCTGGGACGCGCCCAAGGCGTTCGTCAGCGACATGGGCTTCTTCACGATGCCCCAGCTCGTCCTCGCGGCCGCGATCGGCGGCAGTGGCGACGAGGAAGTGCTCTGCGCGGGCGCTCTCGAAGGCTGCGAAGCGGGGCCGGGCGGCAGCATCGAGGTGCCCGACTCCCTCCGCCGCAGGGCGGTCAACCGCCTGCTCAACGGCTGATCCCCGCCGCAGCGGAACAATTGTCGAGTTGATGACCCCAGGGGGACGTCAACTCAGCAAAAGTCGCCAGCTCAGTCGGCGGTCGCCGCCTTGGCCTTCGAGTCGCCGTCAGGCTTCGAGTCCGACGCCTTCGAGTCCGACGCCTTCGAGTCCGAGCCCGAGGACGAGTCGGAGGCCTTGGACTCGTCGCCCTCACTCGCGCCGTTGGCGTCGGCGGCGCCGGCTCTGCTCTTGCGGCCGTAGTCGGTGTTGTGGAAGCCCGACCCCTTGAAGTGGACCGCCGGCGAGTGAAGGACCCGTGAGGCGGGCGCGCCGCACTCGGTGCACTCGGTGAGCGGCTCGTCGCTGAACTTCTGGATCACGTCGAAGACGTGGCCGTTCTCGCACTTGTACTCGTAAATGGGCACGGCAGCGAGCCTACGCGGAGGGAGCGTGGATGTCTGGTTCCCGCGACTGGAGCGGAGGCGAGGCCATGGGCATGGCGGGATTATCGCAGCCGATACGGTTCCGACATGGCCGACGCCGAGCAGGGGAGCCCGCCCGTGGACGTGACGATGGAGGAGATCGTCGCGCTCTGCAAGCGCCGCGGCTTCGTCTTCCCCTCCTCGGAGATCTACGGGGGCGTCGGCTCGACCTACGACTACGGCCACTACGGGGTGCTGCTCAAGAACAACGTCAAGGCCGAGTGGTGGCGGGCGATGCTCCAGGACCGCGACGACATCGTCGCGCTCGACTCGGCGATCATCCAGCACCCCCGGGTCTGGGAGGCCTCGGGTCACCTCGAGGGCTTCACCGACCCGCTCGTCCAGTGCCTGGGCAAGTGCAAGAAGCGCTGGCGCGAGGACCACCTGCGCGAGGCGGTCGAGGCCGAGGGCGGCGACCCCGATGCGGAGCTGCGCTGCCCCGAGTGCGGTGGCGAGCTATCCGAGCCGCGGCAGTTCAACCTGATGTTCGAGACTCACGTCGGCCCGGTCGCCGGCGAGGGCTCGGAGGTCTTCCTGCGGCCGGAGACCGCGCAGGGGATCTTCATCAACTTCAAGAACGTGCTCGGCTTCGCCCGCAAGAAGCCGCCCTTCGGCATCGCCCAGATCGGCAAGTCGTTCCGCAACGAGATCACCCCGGGCAACTTCATCTTCCGCACCCGCGAGTTCGAGCAGATGGAGATGGAGTTCTTCGTCCCCCCGGCTGACGCCGAGCGCTGGTACCGGACCTGGATCGAGGAGCGCGAGCGCTGGTACACCGAGCTCGGCATCCGTCCCCGGTACCTGCGCGTGCGGCCCCACGAGGCCGACGAGCTGTCCCACTACTCGTCGGGCACCAGCGACGTGGAGTACCTCTTCCCGATCGGCTGGTCGGAGCTGGAGGGGATAGCCAACCGGGGCGACTTCGACCTCACGCAGCACGCGAAGTTCAGCGGCGAAAAGCTCGAGTACTTCGACCAGCAGACGAAGGACCGCTACGTGCCGCACGTGATCGAGCCCGCCGCCGGCGCCGACCGCGCGGCGCTCGCCTTCCTCGTCGACGCCTACGAGGTGGAGGAGGTCGAGGGGCGCCAGCGCACCGTGCTCCGCCTCCACCCGCGCCTGGCGCCGGTCAAGGTCGCGGTCCTCCCGCTCGTCTCCAAGGAGGGCATGCCCGAGAAGGCCCGCGAGATCTTCCAGGCCATCCGCGGCCGCGGGATCCAGACCGAGTTCGACGAGGGCGGCTCGATCGGCAAGCGCTACCGGCGCCAGGACGAGATCGGCACACCCTGGGGGATCACCGTCGACCACCAGACGATGGAGGACGACACGGTCACCCTCCGCGACCGCGACTCGCTCGAGCAATCCCGCGTCCCGATCGAGGGACTCGCCGGCGAGCTCGCCGACCGCCTCGCCCAGCCCTGGCGCAGCCCAAAGCTGGGCTGAGCCGTCGAACAACCCGCCACCGCCCTCAAGCGGGGCCGGTGGCCTGCCGATCCGAGCGACCCCCGGTACCGGGCCCATGTCGAGGGCATTCGCGGCCAGGCCGTGGGGCCGGCGACGTACCAGGCCGTCTGCTTCGGCAGCGCCCGAGCCTGCCCGCCGTAGCTCGTCGCCGGCGCCCGGCGGCTAGGCGGCGCGCGGCTCGATCGTCAGTGCCCGCGCGGCGGCGAGCAGCTCACCGCCGGCGGTGAATACGGCCGAGCCGGCATGGTGCTTGCGGCCGTCGACCTCGATCGGCCAGCCGATCACGACGTGCTCGGCGCCCGCGGTCGGCAGGGCGTCGACGCGGGCGGTGAGGCGGGCGAGGAAGCCCGGCGTGAGATCCCCCTCGATATGGGTGGCGAAGTAGGTCGGGCAGTCGAGCACGGACCAGACGATGGCGGGGAGAACGCGGCCGTCCTCTCCGGCGGTCCAGTCCGGCGGTGTCCAGGGCGAGGCGACGAGGTCGCGCCCGTCGAGCGGCCCGGCGAACACCTCCAGGGCGTCCTCGCGTCCCCGGCCGCAGACGAAGCAGCAGCTGAATTCCCCCTCCTCCAGGCCGCGATAGCCCGCCGTCGCGGCGCGTGCCTCCTCGAGAGAGGGCGCGGCCGGAACCTCGATCTCGAAGCCCGGGTCCGGACGCCCTTCCAGGACCAGCGTCTCTCCGTGTAGAACACGGACCTGGCCGTCCCCGTCCTCGACGAGGTCGAGGGGAGTTTCGAGCGGCACCGGGCTGCGCAGGCTGATCTCGGCCGGCTGCTCGAGGAACGCGGCGAGCGCGCCCGCGGCGTAGCCGCCGTGGCCGCTCTGCAGGGGGCCATTGAACCGCCCCGGGACGGTGAAGGAGTCGCTCATCGCCCAATGGAAGCACGAACGCGGCGCGAGCCGGGCCGGGCGCCGCCGGGCGGACGGCGGCGGCCTGCGCCCCGCACCGCCTATCCTGCGGCGCACCGGTGAAGGGGAGCCTGCTCAGCGACCGTGACTTCCGACTCGTCGCCGCCTCGGTCGGCCTCTCGGCGCTCGGCGACTGGGTCGCGATGGTCGCACTCGGCCTGCGGGTCAAGGACCTGACCGACTCCGGCTTCGCGGTCGCCGCGCTCTGGATCTGCCTGTTCGGCCCCTCCGTGCTCGTCGCCGGCCAAGCCGGACTGCTCGTCGACCGCTTCGAGGTGACGAGGCTGCTCGCCACGACCTCCGCGATCGGAACCCTGGCGGCGATCGCCCTCGGCTTCATGGACGGGCTGGTCCCGGTCCTGGCGCTGACCGCGCTGCTCGGCGTCGTCTTCGCGATCGCGCAGCCGGCCGAGTTCGCGCTGGTCCCGGCCCTGGCCGGCGAGGACCGGGTCCAGGAGGCGAACGGGCACATGGAGACCGTGCGCTACATCGGCTTCGGGCTGGGGCCGATCATCGGCGGCCTGCTGGTCGCGGGCGCGAGCTTCCAGGTCGCGATGACCGTCGACGCGGCCACCTTCGCGTTCGTGGCCATCGCCGCGCTGGCCCTGCGCGTGCGCCGCGAGCCGGCCGCGCGCCGCGCCGATGCGCAGCCGCCGCGAGCCCGCGAGGGGCTCGCCTTCCTCTTCCGTGACCGCACCCTCTCGCTGGTGATGACGGTCGCCTTCGCCTCGCTGCTCTTCATGTCCGCGGTCTGGGTCGCCGAGCTCTTCTTCGTCGAGGACGTGCTCGGCCGCGGCGACATCGCCTACGGCGCGATGTTCTCGATCTGGACAGTCGGCATGGCATTGGGAGCCATGCTGCTCTCCCGACGGGTCGCCTACTTCGCGCTGGCGACGGCCGGGCTCGTCGCGGCGACGGCGCAGGGCCTGGCCCTCGCACTGCCCGCCCTCTGGCTCAGCTTCGCCTTCTTCCTCGCCTGCTCATTCCTCGGCGGGGTCGCGCACGGCCTCAAGAACGTGATGTACAGGAGCCTGATCCACATTCAGGTGCCGCCGGCACTCCACGGACGCGCCTTCGCCACCTACAACGGCATCCGCAACTCCGCCGAGCTGGGGGCCTTTGCCGCGGGCGGCGTGCTGGTCGCCGCGATCGGCGCCCGCGGGACGGTCGCCTACGCCGGCGGGCTCTCGGCGCTGGTCGGCGCCATCGGCCTGCTCGTGCTCCTGCGCCGCTACCGCGGCTGGGTCCCGACCGGCCCGATCGGACCGCCGTCCTCGGAAACGCCGGCGCCGGCCGCCGAGCCGCCGCTGCGGCCGGGCGCAGCCCAGGACGCCTGACCTCCGACCGTGGGCCGGCCGTCAGGCCCGGTCGGCGGGGCTGAAGGCGACCATGGGCAGCTGCGCCGCCATCTCGGCGAGCCTCTCATCACCGGCCTCCGAATGCCCGAGGACGCGTGCCATCTCGGCGGCTGCCCGGGGATGCGCCGCTTCGTACCTGGCCAGCGCCGCCGCGCGCTCCCCCTCGTCGAGGAACCGCTGCCGTGGCCGCCGCCACCGCCGGCGCCCGATCTCGACCTCGAGTGCGGGCGCCGCCTCCAGGTTCCTGTACCACTGCGCCCCCCTTCCCCAGCCCGCCGCCACCAGGGCCTCCTGGCGCTCGCGGTCGAAGTCGACGACCTCGACCACGGTGCGGCGCACCCTGCCGGTCCGGCGCCCGCGATGGACGATGCAGAGGAAGCGGTTGCCGAGAAGCCGGCCCAGGCGGGCCCGGTAGAGCAGGGTCGGCGCCCGCAGCGCGGCGCCCATCAGCCTCCCCGGTGGACGATCGGTCAGCCCCATCCGCGGGCGATGATGGCAATCGGCCCCGGCCCGCGCGGCGCTAGCGGACTTCGAGCAGATCGATGACGAAGATCAGCGTTTCGTCGGGCCCGATCGCCGGCGGCGAGCCTTCCGGGCCATAGGCGAGTTCGGGCGGGATGATCAGCTCGCGGCGGCCGCCGACCTTCATCCCTTCGACGCCCTGGTCCCAGCCCGGGATCACCATGCCGGCGCCGAGCTGGAAGGTGAACGGTTCGCCGCGGTCCCAGGAGGCGTCGAATTCCTTGCCGTTCTTGTAGTTGACGCCCACGTACTGGACGGTCACTTCGTCTCCCGCCTTCGCTTCGGCGCCGCTGCCTTCTTCGATTTCCTCGATCTCGAGCTGCTTCGGCGGGGCGCCCTTCGGCACCTTCACCTCCGGCTTCGTCTTTTCGCCGGCCGAGGATTCCGCCGTCGTCGCCGCTTCCGTGGCGCCGGTGGTGGAGTCGTCGCCCCCGCCGCAACCGGCGGCGAGGAGGGCGGCGCAGATGGCGATGATCAGTGCGAGGGCCTTCAAGGCCGGGGAATCGTACACAGTCGGCGAGGGCGGATCGCCCTCGAGGGGTAGCCAGGCGCGCACCCAGGAAGTAGGCTGGCGCCGCCTCGTCCCCAAAGCCCCAAGCAAGGAGCAGCAATGGCCGCAGAGGTCCAGATCGATCCGGCTTCAGTCGAGAGAACGGCGAAGATCCGGCACCCAGTCGCAGTCCCGGTCCTGACGATCATCACGCTCGGCATCTACGGCCTCTACTGGTGGTACCAGATCAACCGCGAGATGCGCGACCTCGGCGAAGCCCGGTCCGTGGACGGCCTGGGTGAGAAGCCGGTCAACTCCCTGCTCGCCTTCTTCCCGGGCGCCCTGATCATCGTCCCGCCCTACGTCTCGCTCTACAACGGCGTCAAGCGCATGCAGCGGGCACAGGAGGTGACGACCGGCAACATCACGTTCAACGGCTGGATCGTGCTGGTTCTGATCCTCGCCTCGTTCCTGATCGGCATCGCCGGGCTCATCGTCCCCGGCTACATCCAGAGCGAGATGAACAAGGTCTGGGAGAACGTCGGCGGCGGTGCGACGGCGAGCGCCGTCCCGGAGACCCCGTCGACCGCGTTCACGCCCCAGGAAGGCGGCACGCCGCCGCCGCCCGCCCCGCCGCAGCCGCCCGCCCCACCGCAGCCGCCCGCGCAGGGCTGAGGGCTCAGTACTTCCCTGAGATCAGGTCCCAGGCGCGGCTCAGCTTTTCCTCGAGCCGCGTCCTGGGCAGGTCGTCGGCGTCGGCCTCGATCACGCCCGGGTTGGCGCTCGGCTCCGGCAGGCCCTCGGCCGCCGCCGCGTCGAGCTTCAGCACCACGCCGCGCTCGTAGATCGCCTCGACCTCGGGGGCGTCGACGAAGCGGTGGCCGCCGGGCAGGACGCTGGTGTCGATCACGAAGCCGTCGAAGATGTCCTCCTCGCGATCGGCCAGCAGATGCTCCACCTCGCCGAGCCGCTCGTCGTCGCTCGAGTAGACCGGGACGCCGTCGGCGAGCGCGAGATAGGAGCTTGGTGCGCCCAGATCCTCCATTGGCGCTGAGCATATCCACTGGTTATGCTCGGAACCGGGCCCGATCGGGCCCGACCCGGTTCAACCGAGGAGGAGCGAGATGGCCATAGGTTTGAGCATCAGGATCGAGGGCGGCAGCGCGGAGCAGTACGACGCGGTCCACGCGAAGGCGGACGTCGACGGAAATCCACCCGACGGATTGATCCTTCACTCCGCCGGCCCGATCAAGAGCGGATGGGGGATCATCGACTTCTGGGAGAGCCGGGAGCAGTTCGACGCCTTCCAGGAGAGTCGGCTCGTGCCCGCGATCACCGAGCTGGGCGACCAGGGCTTCGGGGGCCCGCCCGAGGTCAAAGAGTTCCCCGTCCACCACATCACCAAGCCCTAAGCAGGCGTGAGCCTCAACCTCGCCTCGATCCTCACGGAGAGCGCCGAGCGCCATCCGGACAGCCCGGCGATCCGCCTCGGCGAGAGCGAGCTGGCCTACGGCGCCCTCGACGACGCCTCGGCCCGGCTGGCGACGGTGCTCTCCGAGAGGGGGATGAAGCGCGGCGACCGGGTCGGCGTGATGCTGCCCAACGTCCCCCAGTTCCCGATCGCCTACTACGGGGTGCTCAGGGCCGGCGGCGTCGTCGTGCCGATGAACGTGCTGCTCAAGCGGCGCGAGATCGCCTTCTACCTCGAGGACTCCGGCGCCGAGCTGCTGCTCGCCTGGCACGGGTTCGTCGAGGAGGCGCGCGACGCGGCGGCCGACGCCGGCGCCGAGCTGATCGAGGTCGAGCCCGGGTCCTTCGCGGAGATGCTCGCGGGGGTCGAGCCGACCCCCGGCCTGGTCGACACCGACGAGGACGACACGGCGGTGATCCTCTACACCTCGGGCACCACCGGCAAGCCGAAGGGCGCCGAGCTGACCCACGCCAACCTGCACCGCAACGCCGAGATCTCCGCGCGCACGACCTGCGAGGTCGCCGCGGGCAACGTCGTCCTCGGCGCCCTGCCGCTGTTCCACTCCTTCGGCCAGTCGGTCGGGATGAACGCCTCGCTGCTGGTCGGCGCCTGCCTGACGCTGGTGCCCAAATTCGACCCGGGCGAGGCGCTGGAGACGATGCAGCGCGACGGGGTCACCCACTTCTACGGGGTGCCGACGATGTTCGGCGCCCTCCTCCACCACCCCGAGCGCGAAGGCTTCGACACCTCGAGCCTGCGCAACTGCATCACCGGCGGCGCCTCGATGCCGGTCGAGGTCCTGCGCGGCTTCGAGGACGCCTTCGACGCGATCGTGCTCGAGGGCTACGGCCTCTCCGAGACCTCGCCGGTCGCCTCCTCCAACCACCCCGAAATGGAGCGCAAGCCGGGCTCGATCGGCACCCCGATCGAGGGGGTCGAGATGAAGGTGGTCGACGAGGACGACAACGAGGTCGAGCAGGGTGAGGTCGGCGAGATCGTGATCCGCGGCCACAACATCATGAAGGGCTACTGGCAGAGTCCCGAAGCGACCGAGGAGGCGATGCGCGGCGGCTGGTTCCACAGCGGCGACATGGCCCGCACCGACGAGGAGGGCTACTTCTACATCGTCGACCGCAAGAAGGACCTGATCATCCGCGGCGGCTACAACGTCTACCCGCGCGAGGTCGAGGAGGTGCTCTACGAGCACCCGAAGATCCGCGAAGCGGCCGTCGTCGGCGTTCCCCACGACGAGTGGGGCGAGGAGATCGGGGCCGCCGTCGTCCTCCACGACGGCGAGGAGCTGCCGCCCGAGGAGGTCGGCGCCTACGTCAAGGAGCGGATCGCCGCCTACAAGTACCCGCGGGTCGTCTGGTTCCTCGACGACCTGCCCAAGGGCCCGACCGGCAAGATCCTCAAGCGCGAGATCAAGGCACCGGCGAACGTCTGAGCCGGCCGCCGCGAACCCGACTGGCTGCCCAGCCAGGATCGCGCTAGGCTGCGATCCGCGGGAATGAGACATCAAAAGGAGAAGAGATGAGCGTCGCGGCGCAGCGCCTGATGGAGAACGTCACCTACGAGGACCTCTACCACCGCTGGGAGCAGGGGAACTGGAGTGCCTACGACATCGACTTCTCCGGCGACCGCGCCGGCTGGGATGGCCTCACCGAGATCCAGCGGCGCTCGGCGATGTGGATCTACTCGATGTTCTTCTACGGCGAGGACCGGGTCGCCGACACCCTCGCCCCCTACGTGACCGCCGCGCCGACCGAGGAGCAGTCCTACTTCCTCGCCACCCAGCAGGTCGACGAGGTCCGCCACTCGGTCTTCTTCCATCGCTTCTTCAAAGAGGTGATCGGCGTCGACGGCACCTCGCTGCAGGCGACGCTCGCCTCCACCCTCCCCCAGCTCAACTGGGGCTACCACGGGATCTTCGACCGCCTCGACGAGATGGCGGACGAACTGCGCCGGGACCGCTCGCTGCCCAGGTACGCGCAGGCGATCACCCTCTACCACCTGATCGTCGAGGGCAGCCTCGCCCAGCCGGGACAGCACTTCATCGAGGACTTCTTCGCCGCCGAGGAGACGATGCCCGGCTTCAGCGCCGGGATCGCCAACGTCTCCCGCGACGAGCAGCGCCACATCGGCTTCGGCGTCAAGGTCCTCTCCGAACTGCTCGGCGAGGGCAACCCGGGCTGGGAGGAGAACCGCGCGGCGGTGATCGAGCTACTGCGCGAGACGCTGCCCTACGGCGTCGCGGTCTTCACCCCGCCCGACTGGAACCGCGAATACACCGAGTGCTACGGGTTCTCGGTCGAGGACATCTTCGCCTTCGGCCTGAAGCTGATCCGACAGCGCTGGCGCACGATCGGCTTCCCGACCGAGGAGATGCCGCCGGGCGTCTTCCCCTTCGACCCCGAGGTATCCGAGGACGAGATCGCCAGGGACCAGGTCAAGCTGCTCGAAGCCGGCGTCGTCGGCCAGCCCGGGCTGGTCGAGCCGCAGTCGAGCCCGGAGCTGCAGCGCATCTTCTTCGACATCGTCTCCCGCTCCGCCGACACCGGCGCGGCCAACGGCTCGCCGCTGGTCTACCAGTGGCAGTTCAGCGACGCCGAGCCCTGGCACATGGTGCTCGACAACGGCTCGACCAAAGTCGAGCCGGGCGAAGTGCCGAACCCGACCGTCACCTTCGAGACCAGCTGGGCCGACTGGGTCCTCTCCACCCGCCCCGGCGCCAGCCCGGTGAAGTCGATGCTGCGCGGCCGGATCCGCCCCCGCGGAAAGCTCCGCGAGCTGATGCGGATGCGCAGGGTCTTCCCGGGCTAGCGGCTAGGCAAGCGAGGGGACCTTGTCCGCCCAGGGCCGCTCGGCCTCGATCTGGGCGGCGAGGGACAGCAGGGTCGCCTCGTCGCCGGGGCGGCCGATGACCTGCACGGAGAGCGGCAGCCCGTCTGCGCCGAAGCCGAACGGCACCGCCATCGCCGGGTTGCCGAGGTGGTTCCAGGGAACGCAGTAGGGGTAGAAGCGGCTCATCCCGAGCACGGTGCGAATCGCGCCCTGCCCCTCCCAGCGCCGCACCGGCAGAGCGGTGCCCCCCATCACCGGGGTGACGAGGACGTCGTGGTCGTCGAAGATCGAGTTGATGCGAGCGATGTCCTCGGCCCGGCCCTTCATCGCCCGCTCGTAGAGGCCGTCGGGGAGGATCGCGCCGAGCCTGCCGAAGCCCCGGGTCCGCCGTTCGAGCCGCTCCGGGTGTTCGACGGTGCCGACGGAGTCGGAGACCCCACGCAGGAAGCGGGCGGTGATGTTGTTGCCGACCAGGCCCCAGTCGGGGTCCTTGCGGGAGACCTCGTGGCCGAGGGAGCCGAGCAGCTCGGCGGCCTCGGCGACCGCCCGCTTGACCTCCTCGGAGACCGTCGGGGGAGCGGCCGCGCGCGGGGCCGCGGTCGACCAGGCGACCCGGAGCCTGCCGGGAGCCGCCTTCGCCGACTCGACGAAGGGGCGCTCCGGCGGCGGCGGGGCCTCGGGCTCCTTCGAGCCGCCGGCGGTGACGTCGAGCCAGAGCGCGGTGTCGAGCACGGTGCGGCTCAGGCAGCCGAGCACCGCCAGGCCGTGCCAGTCTTCGAGGTAGGGCGCGAGGGAGATCCGGCCCCGTGACGGCTTCAGCCCGAAGAGCCCGCAGGAGGAGGCGGGGATGCGGATCGATCCGGCTCCGTCGCCGCCAGAGGCGATCGGCGCGAGCCCGGCCGCCACGGCGGCGGCCGAGCCTCCACTGGAGCCGCCGGGCGTTCGCTGCGGGTTCCACGGATTGCGGGTCACCCCGTAGGTCGCCGACTCGGTGAAGCCGCAGATCAACATCTCCGGCGCCAGGGTCAGCCCGATCAGGATCGCGCCCGCCTCGCGCAGGCGCCGCACCATCTCCGAGTCCTCTTTCGCCGGGACGCTGAAGCCGTCCGTGCCGAGCGTCTTCACCTCGCCGGCGACGTCGACTTCGTCCTTGATCGCGACGGGCACGCCGAGCAGCGGCCGCTCCTCGCCCGCCTTCAGGCGCGCCTCGGCCTGCTCGGCCTCGAGCAGCGCCCGCTCGGCGAAGACCTTGCGGAAGGCGTTCAGGTCGGGGTCGTGCCGCTCGATCCGGACCAGGTGCATGTGGACCAGCTCGGTGGGCGAGATATCTCCGGCCCGGATCATCTCCGCCTGGCGGGCGGCGCCGGCGAAGGCAACCGCCTCGTCCGGGTCGACGTGGGTCTGCGTCTGGCTGGCCACCTCGCCCATCCTACGTCGCCGCGCCGCTGCGGCGCCGGCTCAGGCCTTGGCGGGCTCGGGCCCGCGCCGCCGGTCCTCGAAGCTGAGGTTCGGCAGCATCCGGTCCAGCCAGGAGGGCATCCACCAGTTCCAGTCGCCGAGCAGCTTCATCGCCGCCGGCACGAGGATCAACCGCACGAGCGTCGCGTCGAGGGCGATCGCGACCGCGCAGCCCAGCCCGAGCTCCTTGATCGAGGGCACGCCGGTGAGGACGAAGACGGCGAAGACGGAGGTCATGATCAGCGCCGCCGAGGAGATCGTGCGGGCACTGGAGGAGAGACCCTCGGCGACGGCCCTCTCGTTGTCGCCGTGGGCCAGGTAGCGCTCGCGGATCCGCGACATCAGGAAGACCTCGTAGTCCATCGAGAGCCCGAAGACGACGGCGAAGATCAGCGGCACGTTGATCGTGTCGAGGGCGCCGAGGCTTTCGAAGCCGAGCAGGCCGTCGAGCCAGCCCCACTGGAAGATCGCGACGAGGACCCCGAACGCCGCGCCGATCGAGAGCAGGTTCATCAACACGGCCTTCAGCGGCAGCAGCAGCGAGCGCAGCATCACCATCAGGACCAGGAAGCTGAGGCCGAGGACGAAGAGGACGATCTTCCACATCGAGCCGCCGATCTGGGTGCGGACATCGTGGCCGCGGGCGGTTTCGCCGCCGACGCTGACCGTGGCGACCCGGCTCAGGGACGAGCCGGGCACGATCGTGTCGCGAAGCCGGTCGACGAGGGCGATCGCCGCGTCGGACTCGCTCGGGGCACTCGGCGTCGCCTGGAAGAGGACTCTGTCGCCGGCGTAGGCCGGGGGCGCGACCGCGGCGACTCCGGCAGTGTCGCGCAGCCGCCGCTCGAAGGCCGCGACCCGGACGCGGTCGGGGGCCGCGCCGAAGGCCGCGACGATCTGGACCGGGTCGGCGCCGCCGCCGGCCTGCCGCTCCGCGATTTCGTTGCCGACCCGCACGTCGCTGCCCTTGGGGAACTGGCTGAGGGCTTCGGTGCCGGTCTCGATCGAGAGCAGGGGGACCGCCAGGAACAGCAGCACCGCCCCGACGCCGATCACGGCCGTCCACGGATGGGCCATGACCGCCCGCGACCAACGCTCCCAGAAACCACCGCCACGTCCTCTGCTCTCGCTCGGCCCAGAGGAGGCAAGGATGGACTGGCCCTCGCTTCCGCGTCCGGGCGTGGCGCCCGTCCCCTCGGCGGCGCGCGAACCCTCGGCGGGGCGGCGCCGGAAGGGGCGCCTTGCCCAGCGCAGGGCGCGGGCGACGAGGCCGCCCGGCATGAGGCGGTCGCCGAGCAGGGCGATCAGCGCGGGCAGCAGCGTGGTCGCGGTGAGGATCGAGACGGCGACGACGGTCATCGCGCCGAGCGCCATCGAGCGCAGGGCCTGGTTGTCGACCATCCAGAGGCCGGCGAGCGAGATGATCACCGCGAGCCCGGAGAAGGTGACGGCGAGCCCGGAGGTGGCCAGGGCCTGGGCGCGGGCGTCGTCGGGCTCGTGCCCCGCCCTCCTTTCCTCCCGGTAGCGGGCGAGGATGAAGAGCGAGTAGTCGATCGCCACCCCGATGCCGATCATCGAGGCCATGTTGGTGACGAAGACCGAGGTCGACATCTCCAGCGAGATCAGGTAGATCAGCGCGCCGGTGACGATCACGCTGACGAAGCCCAGCGCCAGCGGCAGGGCGGCGGCGGCGAGCGAGCCGAAGACGACGAGCAGGATCAGGGCGACGATCGGGAAGCCGCCGGACTCGGCCTTGGCCAGGTCCTCCTTGGAGAGCTCCTGCATCCCGGCCCAGATCGTCGGCTGACCCGCCAGATACGCCGTCACTCCGCCGCTGGCGCTGCCCGGGTGGAGGTCGGAGCGCAGGTCGACCGCCGAGTCGATCAGCTCGTCGCCGCTCTGGTCGCTGCGCAGGGGCGCGAGGGCGCTGCCGGTCCGCCGCAGCTGCAGCTCGGCGCGGCGGGCGGCGGCGGGCGGCAGGAAGACCCCGTCGATGCCGGCGACCGCGGCCCGCACACGCTCCACCGCGTCCGCCCGGGAGGCGTCGCCCGCGCCCCTCTCGGCCTCGAGCACGACGGCGATCCCGTCGGTGCGGCCGCCGAACTCGTCCTGCACGGCTTCGCTGACCGCCTTCGACTGGCTGCCGGGAACGTCGAAGCCGCCGCCGGTCAGGTGGTCGGTCTGATGGGCGGCGATCGGCAGCGCGGCCAGAAGGATCGCGGCCCAGGCCGCCAATACCCAACGTCGGTGACGTCCGAGGAACCCCGAGAGCTGGATCATCCGGTCGCGCATTGGCTGGGCAGCCAGTTTTACCCCGAAGCCGCCCCCTGTCTGTGAGGACGGTCACGCCTATCCGTTCGCAATCGACGGCGCTCGATGTTTTTTCTCCGGCCTGGCGGAGAAAAAACGTCGAGGGCCGGCCCGGGGCTCTACTCGGAGACGAGTAGGAAGCGGGCCGAGTCGGTGCCGACCGCGAGGGCGGCGTCGAGGTCGCGGCCGGGCTCGGAGAGGGCCTGCAGGGCGAAGCCGTCGCCGACGGCGAAGAGGAAGCAGACGATCGCCTCGGCGTCGTGGCGGAGGCTGATCACCCCCTCGCGCTCCTTCGCTTCGAGCACCTCGGCGACGTGCGTCCGGGTGCGGTCGAAGAGCTGGCCGACCTCGCGCTGGATGTCGGGGTTCTGGCGCCCGGCGCTGAACAGCTCGTAGAGGAGGAGGAAGAAGCCGGGCTCGTTGTCGATCAGGTCGGTGAGGCTCGAGACCAGCACGTCGAGGACGTCGTCGACGGTCTCCGCCTTCGCCAGGGCCTCGTCGAGGCGGGCGACCCGGAGCTCGGCGTCGCGGCGGACCACCTCGACCAGCAGCCGCTCCTTGGTCCCGAAGTAGTAGTGCAGCAGGCCGCGGCTGACCCCCGCCTCGGCGGCGACCTGCTCGAAGGTGGAGCCGGCGGCGCCGCGCTTGGCGACGCTCTCGCGCATCGCGTCGACGATGCGCTGCGCCTTCTCGCCGCTCAGCTCACGCTCTTTGGTGGCCGCCTCCAACTACGCCTACGCCCCGTTGATGCTCGTGTTGCTGGTGTACTCGAACTCCTCTTCGGCTCCGAAGAGGGCGTCGAGAACGGTCTTGCGGGCGTCCTCGCTGACGGCGATCGCGACCACGGCCCCGACTATCGCCAGCAGGAGGATCCGGCCGAGCCTGCTCTTCTTGCGCCTCTTCGGGGCCCGCAGCTGCTCGGAGGCGTCGCGCAGGCTCTCGGCGGCGTCGCGCAGGTCCTTCTGGACCTTGCGGTCGCTGGTCACGGCCTTGACCGGTCCCTTGCCGTTGCCGGTGGCACGGCCGAAGGCCTCACGCGCCGATTCGAACGCGTTGCGAAGGTTGTCGCGCAGCTCTTCGTCCTCGATCAGGCGCTGCACGTAGGGGTTCTCGCGCGCGGTCGAGTAGATGTCGGCGGCGCGGTCTGCCGTCATGTTCGCCTTCGATGTCTTCGCCATGCCTCTCCTCGGTGGATCTGGGGTTGTCCGCTCAGGATAGCCGCCAGGAGGCCAAGGGGCCCTCTACCAGCCCGGCCCGACCCCGTCGATGAGGACGCCGTTGCTGTTGAATCCGAGGTCGGCGCCACGCACGGCGCGCAGCCGCAGCCGTGCCAGGTCGGGGCCGGGGAGCTCGTAGCGGCGCAGGTAGAGGTCGCCGACCGGGGCATATTCGACCTGCCGGAAGCCTGGGCTCAGCGCCCGCCGGGGCGGCGGCGCCTTCCCGATCGAGATGAAGTCGACCTCGTGCACGTACCACGGGTAGCGTTCGGACTGGACCACCTGGTAGGAGCCCGTCCCGAGGTAGTGGCGCAGGGACGCCTGGCCCAGCGTCCAGGAGACGAGGGCACGCGGGCGGGTCGGCTCCCCGAGCCGCGCGGCGACCGACCTCCAGTCCGGGCGCTGCAGGGCGGGCGAAGCGCTCGCCCAGACGCTGAAGCCGAGTGAGTAGGCGAACAGGGCGGCGGCGACCGCGGCGCCGGTGCGACGGGCGCCGCGCAGGGCGGTGCCGATCGCGACCGCCGCCAGGAGCGGCACGACCGCGGGCAGAAGATTGCGCGCGAGGACGTAGTCCCTCTCGGGCGAGGCGATCGCCAGCGCCACCGGCAGCAGCGCCGCCGCCGCGGCGAGGACCAGCGGGACGGCGGCTGCCCGGCGCTCGCCCCGCGAGCCCCGGGCCGCCACCAGCAGCAGCGCGGCGAGGACCAGCGCGAAGGGGACGAGAGCGGGCAGCGGCGTCTCGGGGCGGGCGATGATCTCCCCGGTCTCGCCGACCAGGAAGGTCGCGCCGCTCTCCCAGATCCTGTGACCGAGGGCGTGCCGGCCGATCCACTCGGCGTGCCCCGCCGCCATCTGGTGCGCCGCGAGCGGGGCCAGCGCCAACCCGGCGAGGGCCACGATCCAGAGGCCCCTCGCCGCGCCGCGGCCGCGGCGAGCGAGCAGCCAGGCCGCCTCGACGGCGACCGGGAAAAGCGCGAAGTAGTGGGTGGCCAGCGCCAGCGCCGAGAGGGCCCCCCAGAGCGTCAGGTCGCGCCGCTCGCCGCGCTCGAGAGCGCGGACGAAGTAGAGGGCGGAGGCCGCGCAGAGCAGCGCGAAGAGCGCGTAGGCGCGAGCCTCCTGCGAGTACCAGAGCAGCATCGGGTTGACGGCCACGAGCGCCGCCGCCACGACCCCCGCGCGTCGATCGCGGAGCTCGGCGGCGAGCAGGTAGGCGACGGGCACGGTGGCGACCCCGGCGATCGCCGAGAGCGCCCGCACCCCGAGCTCGCCGCTGCCGGCGAGCTGCACCCAACCCCAGGCCAGCGCGTAGTAGAGCGGCGGCGCCGACTCGCTGTCACCGACCGCTTCCATCGCCTCGCCGAAGCCACCGCCGAGGATGCGGGCGACGGTGACGATCTCGTCGTGGTGCAGCGACTGTGCCCCGAGGGTCGCGAAGCGGAGGACGGCGGCGAGCAGCGAGAGGCCGGCGACGATCCAGAAGGCCCTGGAGCGGGCGCCCGCCCACTCCCCGATCGCCCCCCGGGTGCTTCCGGCGCCCCTGCCGAGCGCCTCGGCCGCCTCCATCCCTACTTCGAGACGAGGGCCGTGTCGATCGCCTGGGAGACCTCGTCGACGTAGACGAACTCGAGCTCGATGCGCTCTTGCTCGGGGATCTCGTCGACGTCCCCCTCGTTGCGGGCCGGCACCAGGACCCGCTTGATCCCGGCCCGCTGGGCCGCCAGGGACTTCTCCTTCAGCCCCCCTATCGGCAGCACCTGGCCGGTCAGGGTCACCTCGCCGGTCATCGCCACGTCGTTGCACACCGGGCGCCCGCTGACGAGCGAGGAGAGGGCGACGGTCATCGTGACCCCGGCCGACGGGCCGTCCTTGGGGACGGCGCCGGCGGGCACGTGGATGTGGATGTCGTGCGAGGAGAACCAGTCCTGCTCGAGCTCGGGCGCGACCTCCTGCCAGTGCCCGCGCACGTAAGAGAGAGCCGCCTGCGCGGACTCCTTCATCACCTCGCCGAGCTGGCCGGTGATCGTCAGGCCGCCGGAGCCCGGCATCGCGGTCGCCTCGATGAAGAGCACGTCGCCGCCGGTCGGCGTCCAGGCGAGGCCGGTGGCCACCCCGGGGTCCTTCGTGCGGCGGCGCTGCTCGGCGAAGAAACGCCGCCGCCCGAGCAGCTCGCGGGCGCGTTTCGCCGAGACCCTGACCCTGCCCTCGACCTTGCCCTCGGCGACGTCGCGGGCGACTTTGCGGCAGACGGCGCCGATCTGGCGCTCGAGGTTGCGCACGCCCGCCTCGCGCGTGTACTCCTCGATGATCGCGACCAACGCCGGATCGGCGATCTCGATCTGGGCGGGCTTCAGCCCGTTGGCCTCGATCTGGCGCGGAACGAGGTAGCGGCGCGCGATGTGCCGCTTCTCCTCCAGCGTGTAGCCGGCCAGCTCGATCGTCTCCATCCGGTCCTGAAGCGGCCCGGGGACCGTGTCGAGCACGTTCGCGGTGGCGATGAAGAGCACCTCGGAGAGGTCGAACTCGAGATCCAGGTAGTGGTCGCGGAAGGAGTCGTTCTGGGCCGGGTCGAGGACCTCGAGCATCGCCGAGGAGGGGTCGCCGCGGAAGTCGGCCCCCATCTTGTCGATCTCGTCGATCATGAACACCGGGTTGCGGGAGCCGGCGTCGCGCAGAGCGCGGACGATCGTCCCCGGCAGGGCGCCGATGTAGGTGCGGCGGTGGCCCCGGATCTCCGCCTCGTCGCGCACGCCGCCGACCGAGATGCGCTCGAACTCACGGCCGAGCGCCTTCGCGATCGAGCGCCCCAGGCTGGTCTTGCCGACCCCGGGAGGGCCGACGAAGCAGAGGATCGGGCCGGGGCTGTCCGGCTTCAGCTTGCGCACCGCCAGGTACTCGAGGATCCGGTCCTTGACCTTCTCGAGGTCGTAGTGGTCGGCGTCGAGGACCTCGCGGGCGTGGCCGATGTCGAGGTTGTCCTCGGTCAGCTTCGACCAGGGCAGCTCGACCAGCCACTCGAGGTAGGTGCGGATCACGCCGTGCTCGGCGGCCGCCGGCGGCAGTTTCTCCAGCCGCGCGAGCTCGCGGTCGGCCGCCTTGCGCGCGTGCTCGGGCAGCTCCGCGGCCTCGATCTGTTCGCGCAGCTCGTTGATTTCGGCCTGCTCCTCGTCGCCCTCCCCGAGCTCGTCCTGGATCGCTTTCAGCTGCTGGCGAAGGAGGAACTCACGCTGCCCCTTGTCGACTTCCGACTGCACCTGGGACTGGATCTGGGTGCCGAGCTGGACGACCTCGAGCTCGCGGTTGAGGATCTGGACGAGGTGCCGCAGACGGGCGGCGACGTCCTCCTCCTCGAGCAGTTCCTGCTTTTCCTCGGTCGAGATCCGCAGGGCACCGGCGATCAGGTAGCAGAGCGCCGAGGGATCGTCGATGTTCGCCACGGCGAGCTGCAGCTCTTCGGGCAGGTACGGGATCTGCTCGATGATCTCCGAGAAGGTGCGCTGCACGTTGCGGGTCAGCGCCTCCAGTTCCGGGCTCTCCTCGGCCTCGGCGTCCGGCAGCTCGGCGACCCGTGCGATCAGGTAGGGCTCCTCCGCCACGTAGGGACCGAGGCGGACCCGCTGGGTGCCCTGGACGAGGATGCGAAGTGTCCCGTCGGGCACTTTCATCATCCGAGCGACGACGCCGACCACGCCGACCTCGTAGAGATCGGCCGGGCCCGGCTCCTCGTTCTCGGGGTCGCGCGAGGCGACCATGACCAGCATCCGGTTGGCGCCGAGCACGTCGTCGACGAGCTTGATCGAGCGCTCCTGGCCGACCGCGAGTGGGGTCATCGTTTCGGGGAAGGTGACCGTCTCGCGCAGCGGCAGGACGGGCAGCGCGTCCGGCAGCGGCGCGTTGGCGCGAATCGCGTCGTCGGCGTCGAGCGGCGACTCGACCACCTCGAGTACCGGGCCGCCCTCCATCAGTCCCGCCCGATCGGCACCCGTCGCGTGGTCTCGGCCGGGTCGCGCAGCGGCAGCTCGATGCGCAGCACGCCGTCCTCGTAGGTCGCCGTGGCGCCGTCGGGGTCGACGTCGACCTGGAACTCGACGATGCGGCGGAAGGGGCCCGAGGGGATCTCGACCTGCTGGTAGACGCGCCCCTCGGTCTCCTGCACCGGGCGTTCGCCGACGATCGCCAGATGGCGGCCGCTGACCTCGATCCCGATCTCGTCGAGGCTGGCGCCGGAGAGGTCGACCTTGACGATCGCCCGCTGCGGTTCCCCGCAGTAGTAGACGTCGACGTTCGGGGAGAAACCGGTCGTCCGCCGGCTCACGTAGGTGGTGCGGCTCCAGCCTTCGCCGCCGAGCAGCTGGTCGACTTCCCGGCGCATGCGGGCGAAGTTCGCGAAGACGTCTCTTTGCGGCATGCGGAAAACATAGCCAGACGGCGCATTCCGCCGCCTCCTCCGCTCCGCGTCCGGGGCGGCGGCGACCGGGGGCAGAAGCTCTCAGGCGGCCTGGGACTGCGCGGCCCAGCGCGGGGGCCGCATCAGCAGCACCGGCTGCCGGGGGGGCACCAGGCCCTCTGGGCGGTCGGCCCTGAAGGTCGTGCAGGGCTCCTCGACCTCGAGCGCGCAGAGCATGTTCTTGCGGAAGTAGCAGTCGTCGCAGCTCGGCGGCTTGGGCTTGCGCGGCACGGCGGTGCATGTTGCCACCGTCGTGACGATTTTGTTAGGGCCAATCCCGCAAAGCGCAACGTCTTTGACACAGGCTCGTCACATCTTCCCGCGTCTTGCGACAGTCGCCGTCACCCGGGCCGGCGCCGCTACCATGCATCCCCATGGAGGCTCACAAACGCACCGACGACCTCGCCGCCTCGCCGCAGCTCTTCGAGAGCGATTTTCTCAACTTCTTCTCTCGGGTCCACCCGGCGATCCCCGCCGTCGTCTTCGTGCCGGTGGTCGTCGTCATGGAGTGGCTCGCACTCAACGGGGGGCAGGCGATCTGGGAGGCGGCCCTGCTCAGCCTCGGCGGCATCGGGATCTGGACCCTGACCGAGTACTGGCTGCACCGCCTCGTCTTCCACTGGGAGCCCGACAACGCATTCGGCCGCCGCATGCACTTCATCATCCACGGGATCCATCACGACCACCCCAACGACAAGCTGCGGCTCGTGATGCCCCCGGCGGTGGCGATCCCGCTGGCCGCCCTCTTCTTCGGCGCCTTCGTGCTGGTCTTCGGCACGCCGACCGCCTACCCGCTGTTCGGCGGCTTCATCCTCGGCTACCTGGTCTACGACTACACCCACTACTACGTGCACCACTTCGTGCCCAGGTCGAACCTCGGAAAACAGCTCCGCGAGCAGCACATGCGCCACCACTTCCAGGATCACCGCTTCGGGTTCGGGGTCTCCTCGCCCCTCTGGGACGCCGTCTTCAGAACCCTGCCGCGGCTTCGGCGCCGCTGAGCGCACACATCGGCGGGGCCGGCCCACGGCCCCCACGACAACTTCGTCGGCCGCAAGATGTGTGTCACATACCGGTGCAGGGCTGGACCGCTGTGTAAGACTCCACTCAGGCAGGTAGAGTCACCGCCCCGTTCGGGAGGCGAACGGGGATCGGAACGAAAGGAACCTAGAGATGCCCAGTACCACCAAAGTGCTCGACGAGGCGCGTGACCTGGTCATGAAGCGCCTGTCCGAGCTGGACGACGAGCGCAAGCGCCTCGAGCGCGCCCTCGCCGAGCTCGGCGGCAAGATGTCCGGCCGCCGGCCTGGTCGTCCTCGAGGCTCAGCCTCCAAGAAATCGGGCGCCGCCAAAAAAGGGCGACGTCGCAAACGCCGTGGCGGCACCCGCGCCGATCAGGCGGTCGCCCTGATCCAGAAGAACCCAGGGATCACGGCCTCGGAGATAGCGAAGTCGATGAAGATCAAGCCGAACTATCTCTACCGGGTCCTCAGCGACCTCGAGAAGCAGAAAAAGGTGAAGAAGAAGGGCCGTACCTACACCGCCGCGTAGGGTGCGAGCGGTGCCGGGGCGCGCGGAGGGCTAGAGCAGGCCGAGCTCGGCGACGGAGTCGCGCTCGGCCCTCAGCTCCTCGGCGCTCGCGTCGATTCTCTGACGCGAGAACTCCGAGATCTCGAGGCCCTCGACGACCGACCACTCCCCTCCCGTGCATATGCATGGGAGGCCGGCGACGATTCCCTCGTCCACGCCGTAGGAGCCGTCGGCGGGCACACCCATCGAGACCCAGTCGCCCTCGGGCGTGCCGAGCACCCAGTCGCGGACGTGGTCGACGGCCGCGTTCGCCGCCGAGGCCGCGCTCGACGAGCCACGCGCCTCGATGATCGCGGCGCCGCGCTTCGCCACCTCGGGGATGTACTCGTCGGCGATCCAGGCCTGGTCGTCGACCGCGTCCCAGGCGCTCTCACCGCCAACCCTGGCGTTGACGAGGTCGGGGTACTGGGTCACCGAATGGTTGCCCCAGACGGTCATGTTGGTCACATCCGAGATCGGCCTGCCGAGCTTGTTCGCGAGCCGCCCGATCGCGCGGTTGTGGTCGAGTCGCATCATCGCGGTGAAGCGCTCGCGAGGCACGCCGTCGGCGTTCGACATCGCGATCAGGCAGTTCGTGTTGGCCGGGTTGCCGACGACCAGGACGCGGAGGTCGGCGGCGGCGCCGGCGGCGATCGCCTCTCCCTGCGGCTTGAAGATGCCGCCGTTCGCCTCGAGCAGGTCGGCTCGCTCCATGCCGGGCCCGCGCGGACGGGCGCCGACCAGGAGGCCGACGTTGCAGCCGTCGAATGCGGCACGCGGCTCGTCGAAGATGTCGATCTTGCGGAGCAGCGGGAAGGCGCAGTCGTCGAGCTCCATCGCTGTGCCCTCTGCCGCCTTCACGGCATCGGGGATCTCGAGCAGGCTGAGCTCGATCGGGGTATCGGGGCCGAGCATCTGGCCGCTGGCGATCCGGAACAGGAGGGCGTAGCCGATCTGCCCTGCGGCGCCTGTGACTGTGACTTTGACGGGAGTGCTCACTGAATGTCTCTCCTGGGGTCGTGGATTCGCGAAATTGCCGGCCTATGCCATCGCCCGGCGCAGGTTCTCGTCGATCGAGCCGAGGAATTCCTCTGTTGTTTGGTACTCCTGGCCCCCTCCGACCAGCAGCGCCAGGTCCTTCGTCATCTTGCCGCTCTCGACCGTCTCGACGCACACCCGCTCGAGCGTCTCGGCGAAGTCGGACACGTCGGGGGTTTCGTCGAGCCGCCCGCGCGCGGCGAGGCCGCGGGTCCAGGCGAATATCGAGGCGATCGGGTTGGTCGAGGTCGGGTTCCCCTCCTGGTGCTGGCGGTAATGGCGTGTGACCGTTCCGTGCGCGGCCTCGGCCTCGACCGTCCTGCCGTCGGGGCTCATCAGGACGCTGGTCATCAGGCCGAGCGAACCGAACCCCTGGGCGACGGTGTCGGACTGGACGTCGCCGTCGTAGTTCTTGCACGCCCACACATATCCGCCTTCCCACTTCAGCGCGGCCGCGACCATGTCATCGATCAGCCGGTGTTCGTAGGTGATCCCCTTGGCCTCGAACTCAGTCCTGAACTCGGCCTCGTAGACCTCGGCGAAGAGGTCCTTGAAGCGGCCGTCGTACCGCTTGAGAATCGTGTTCTTGGTCGACAGGTAGACCGGGTAGCCACGGTCGAGCCCGTAGCGCATCGAGGCGCGGGCGAAGTCCCGAATCGACTCGTCGAGGTTGTACATCGCCATCGCGACGCCGCCGCCCGGGAAGTCATAGACGTCGAGCTCGATCGGCTCGCCGCCGTCCTTGGGGGTGTAGGTGAGGGTCAGGGTGCCCTCGCCGGGAACGACCATGTCGGTCGCCCGGTACTGGTCGCCGAAGGCGTGACGCCCGATCACGATCGGCTTCGTCCAGCCCGGGACCAGGCGCGGGATGTTTGAGATCACGATCGGCTCGCGGAAGATGACGCCGCCGAGGATGTTGCGGATCGTGCCGTTGGGCGAGCGGTACATATCCTTGAGGCCGAACTCCTCGACCCGGGCCTCGTCGGGCGTGATCGTCGCGCACTTGACGCCGACCCCGTGCCTCTTGATCGCATTGGCCGCGTCGACCGTGATCTGGTCCTCCGTCGCGTCACGGCTCTCGATCCCGAGATCGAAGTACACCAGCTCGAGGTCCAGGTACGGGAGAACCAGCTGCTCCTTGATGAAGGCCCAGATGATCCGGGTCATCTCGTCGCCGTCGAGCTCGACGATCGGGTTGGCGACTTTGATCTTCGACATCGGCGCGCGATGCTATCGGCGCAGGCCCTCGAGCATCTCGACGACCACCGCCTCAGAGCGTTCGCGCGCCGCCGCCGGGTCGTCGGCGACGACCACCAGCATCGCCGCCTCGATCGTCGCGCCGAGCAGGACGACCGCCGCCGTCTCCGGGTCGTTGGGCGGCAGCTCGCCCGCCTCGATGGCGGCGCTGACGACGGCGAGGACGACGCCGATCCCGAGCTCCATCGCCGCCTCGTGCCAGCGCTCCCAGCCGAGCACGGTGCGGCTCTGGCCGAGGCCGATGCGCCGCGGCTCCTCGTCGGTCTCAGCCGCACGCAGGTAGCCCCGGGCGAGGTCGACGAGGGACTCGAACGGGGTCGAGGAGGCCGGGACCTGTTCGACGATCCGTTCGATCACCCGCCGCTCGCTCGCTTCCCAGACCGCCGTGAAGAGGTCGAGCTTGGCCGGGAAGTGGTGGTAGAGGGCCCCCCGGCTCACCCCCGAGCGCTCGAGGATCTCCGCGGTCGAGACCTGGGCGTAGTCGCGCTCCATGAACAGCGCGTGCGCGGCCTCGACCAGTGCCTCCCGTGCCCCTTCGCTGGGGCGCCCCCGAGCTCTGCTCATTTCGCTTTCACCGATATCGCATGTATATTACCGACTGTCAGTCTGTAATTTGCGGTCCGAATTGACCAGAGGAGCAGAACGAATGAAGACCTACGTGATTCGCAGGGAGAGGGCGTGGCAGAACGCCGAGGAGCTCGAGGCGACCGCGGCTCGATCGAAGGCCGTCGCCGAGAGCGACTTCCCCGACGACATCGCCTGGATCCGCAGCTACGTGATCGCCGAGCCGGGCGGCACGCTCGGCACGGTCTGCATCTACCAGGCGAGCAGCCCGGAGGCGGTTCGCGACCACGCCGGGCGGGTCGAGATGCCCGCCGACGAGATCCTCGAGGTGGCCGATACGGTCGTGATCCGGCCCGATCCGGAGCCTCAGCCCGCGTCCGCCTGACCCCTGCGGGCGGGCGCCTGCCAAAATGGGGGCGTGGCAACCGTCGAGCAGCCAGCGGGGAGCACGCATGAGGTCTTCAACCAGTCCTCGCCGCTGGCCGACTACAACGTCTACGAGAGCGACCGGGCGCTGCGCGAGGCGGTTCGGCGGGAGGGCGCCGACTGGGCGGAGGAGCGGATCTCGACGGTCGGCGAGCTCGCCGGCTCGCAGCGGATCATCGAGCTCGGCGTCGCGGCCAACGAGAACCCGCCGACCCTGAAGACCCACGACCGCTTCGGCAACCGCGTCGACGAGGTCGAGTTCCACCCTGCCTGGCACGAGCTGCTCGCGCTCGCCGTCGGGCATGAACTGCACTCCTCGCCCTGGAAGGAACCGCGACCGGGAGCCCACGTCGCCCGGGGGGCCGCCTTCATGTGCATGTCGCAGGCCGAGGCCGGGATCGGCTGTCCGATCTCGATGACCTACTCGGTGGTCCCCGCCCTGCGCGCCCAGCCCGAGCTTGCCGCCGAGTGGGAGCCGCGGATCTTCTCCTCCGCCTACGACCCGCGCAACGCGCCGGCGCCCGAGAAGTCGGGCGCGCTCGCCGGCATGGGCATGACCGAGAAGCAGGGCGGCACCGACGTGCGGGCCAACACCACCGTCGCCCGGCCGGTCAACGGCGGCGGGCCCGGCGCCGAGTACGAGCTGACCGGCCACAAGTGGTTCATGTCGGCGCCGATGTGCGACGCCTTCCTCGTCCTCGCCCAGGCCGACGGCGGCATCTCCTGCTTCCTCTTCCCGCGCTGGACCCCGGACGGCGAGCGCAACCGCTTCCGGCTGCAGCGGCTCAAGGACAAGCTCGGCAACCACTCGAACGCCTCCAGCGAGATCGAGTTCGACAGCGCCTCGGCCTGGCTGGTCGGCGAGGAGGGCGAGGGCGTGCGGACGATCATCGAGATGGTCAACCACACACGGCTCGACTGCGTCCTGGGCGGTGCGACGGGCATGCGGGCGGGGGTCGCGCACGCCGTCCACCACACCGCGGAGCGCTCGGTCTTCGGCACGACCCTGATCGACCAGCCGCTGATGCGCAACGTGCTCGCCGACCTCTGCGTCGAGTCGGAGGCGGCGACGGTCTCGGCCATGCGGCTGGCGCGCGCCTACGACGAGTCGAGCGCCGGCGAGCAGCAGGCGCAGGACCTGAGGCGGGTCGCCAACGCGGTGCTCAAGTACTGGATCTGCAAGCGCGCCCCCTACCACGCCGTCGAGTCCCTGGAGTGCTTCGGCGGCAACGGCTTCGTCGAGGAGTCGGGGATGCCGCGCCTCTTCCGCGAGAGCCCGCTCAACTCGATCTGGGAGGGCTCGGGCAACGTCCAGTGCCTCGACGTGCTGCGGGCGATGGTCAAGAGCCCGGCCTCCGTCGACGCCTTCTTCAACGAGGTCCTCGAGGGCGCCGGCGCCGAGCCGCGCCTCGACGGCTACGTGGCCGAGCTGCGCGAGGAGATCCCCGGCGACGTCGAGACGATCCAGGAGCGCGCCCGCCGCGTGGTCGAGAGGATGGCGATCGCCCTTCAGGCCTCGCTCCTGGTCCGCTACGGCGACGAGGCCGTCGCCGACGCCTTCTGCGCCTCGCGACTCTCCGGAGACTGGGGCCACGCCTTCGGCACACTCCCCTCGGGCACCGACTTCGGCCGCATCATCGAGCGCCACGCTCCGCACGTCTGACTCTCTCCGGGCCCCTGACTCTCTCCGGGCGCCTGACCACCTCGCCTCCCCCGGTCCGACCTACCCCGCTTCGCCCGCCGATCTGCGGGCCTCGGCCTGCGGCGTTCGGGGCTCCTCCGAGGAACTCCCGCGTAGCGGCCTGAGGAGGTGCCCGGAACGACTCAGGTGGAGCCTCGGAGCGCGCGACCGACCTGCTCGGCCGTGATCACCCCGGATAGCCGCCCCTCCGCGTCGACCGCCATCAGCGCCCCGAAGCGGCGCAGGTTCTGGTTGCCGAGCAGCGATTCCAGCGGCGTGTCGTCGCGGACCTGGTAGGCGTCGTCGGCGCTGTCGAGCAGGTCGGCGACGAGCGCGGTCGAGCGTGATACCTCGGGCACCTCGTCGGCCCGGTCGCGGAGGAGGAGGCCGAGGAAGCGCTGGGCATCGCCGACCACCGGGAACCAGGGCCAGCGGTAGCGCAGGAAGTACTCGTCGAGGGCGCGCTCGACGCTGAGCTCGCCGGGAATCGCGACCGGCTGGCGGTCCATCACGTCGGAGACGAGCACCCCCTCGATCTGGCCCGAGATCGCCGTCTGCATGGAGGCCGCGCGGGCCGAGCCGTTGATCACCATGCCGATCACGGCAAGCCAGATGCCGCCGAAGACATAGCCGTCGATCGCCATCACTATCCCGATGCCGATGAAGAGGAAGCCGAACACCCTGCCAAGGCGGGCGGCGAAGCGGGTGGCGGCGTTGCGGTCCCCGGTTCGCCGCCAGGCGATCGCGCGGACCACGCGCCCGCCGTCCATCGGGAAGGCCGGCAGCAGGTTGAAGATCAGTACCAGGAAGTTGATCGAAGCCAGCCAGGCGATCATCGCCAGGACACCCGACACCTGGGCGTCGCCCTCGACCAGCGCCGCCTCGCGGAAGCCGTCGGCACCGGCCGCGACGAGGCCGATCCCGCCCAGCACGAGGACGATGGCGAGCGTGACCGCCGGGCCCGCGATCGCCACCCTGAACTCGGTTCCCGGGCTCTCTGTCTCGCGGTCCATGCGGGCGACGCCGCCGAAGATCCAGAGCTGGATGCTCGAGATGCCGATCCCGTTGCGAATCGCGACCACGGCATGGCCGAGCTCGTGGAGGACGATCGACCCGAAGAAGCCGAAGGCGCTGATCAGGGCGAGCAGGAACGGGGTGCTCGCCGAAGCGTCCTCGCCGAGCACGTCGCCGTAGAAGCGCGAAAGCCAGAAAATGACGAGGAAGAGGACGAAGAACCACGACCAGTCGACCGCGATGCGTATCCCGCGGATGTGGAAAAGCGTGATTGTGCCGCCGCCGCCTAGCATGCCCGAATGGTCCCAGACCAGGCCCGCCTGCGCGAATGGCTCGAGCAGCTCGAGCGGATTCACCGGCCTTCGGCGTCCGAGGGGGAGCGGCGAGCGGCCGAGTGGCTGGTCGAGCGCTTCGCCGAGATCGGGGCCGAGGCGCGGATCGAGGCCGAGCGCGCCCACGGCACCTTCTGGTGGCCGCTCGGGATCGGCGCGGTGCTCGGCGCGCTGGGAGGCTGGGCGGCCCTGCGCGGCCGCCGCCTGATCGGCGCGATCCTCGGGGGGGCCGGCGCCGCCGGGATCGCCGGAGACTTCCCGCCCGGCCCGCGACCGCTCCGCCGCCTGCTGCCGCGCCGCACCACCTACAACGTCGTCTGCGAGCTGGGCGACCCCGACGCGGAACGGACCGTGGTCGTCGTCGCCCATCACGACGCGGCCCACTCGGGGCTCGTCTACCACCCCGCCCTGCCGCAGATCGCCGACCGCGCCGGCTGGATCGAGCGCTCGAACACCAGCCCGATGCTGATGGCCCCCGTCGTCGGCGGCCCGCTCCTCGCGGCGGCGGGCGCGGTCACCGGCAGCCGGCTTCTATCCCGCCTCGGGATCCTCTTCGGGCTCGGCACCGCGGCGGCGATGATCGACATCGGCAGCCGCGAAACGGTCCCCGGCGCCAACGACAACGGCACCGCCGTCGTCGCCCTGCTGGCCCTCGCCGAACGCTTCGTCTCCCAGCCGCTCGACGGCACCCGCGTCATCCTGCTCTCGGCCGGGTCCGAGGAGTCCTTCAGCGAGGGGATCGAGGCCTTCGGCGAGCGGCACTTCGACGAACTTCCCCGGGACTCGACCTTCTTCCTCAACTTCGAGGCGCTCGGCTCGACCCACCTGCTCGCCCTGCGCGGCGAGGGCTTCCTGAAGATGTACGAGTACCCGAAGCGGGCGCTCGCGTTCATCGACGGCCTGGCCGAGGAGATGGACATCCACATGTACCCGGACCTGCGCCTGCACAACGGCACCGACGGCCTCGAGCCGCTCGCCGCCGGCTACGAGACGGTCGCCCTCTGCTCCTGCAACGACCTCAAGCAGCCTGGCTACTACCACTGGCCCAACGACGTCGCCGAGAACGTGAACTTCGAGACCCTCGCCGACGCGATCCGCCTCGCCGAGGCCGCCCTGCGCCGCCTCGGCGAGCGCTGGCTCTAAGCCGCCGGCGCTGCCGACGTCGGCTAGGCGAAACCGACAAATCCGACCGCGAAGTCGGATATCCGCTCTATAGAGTCCGCGCTCGTGCCCACCCACGACGTACTGGTGATCGGAGCCGGCCTTGCCGGACAGAGGGCGGCCCTGGCGGCCGCCGAGGAGGGCGTGTCGGTGGGGATCGTCAGCAAGGTCCACCCCGTGCGCTCGCACTCCAACGCGGCACAGGGAGGGATCAACGCGGCGCTCGACCCCGGCGACTCGTGGGAGTCGCACGCCTTCGACACGATCAAGGGCTCCGACTACCTCGGCGACCAGGACGCGATCTCGATCATGTGCGAAGAGGCGCCGGAGGAGATCCTTCACCTCGAGCACCTCGGCGTAACCTTCCACCGCAACGAGGAGGGCAGACTCGGCACGCGCGCCTTCGGCGGCGCCTCGGCCGCCCGCACCTACTACGTCGCCGACATCACCGGCCAGGCGATCATGCACGTCCTCTACGAGCAGCTGATGAAGTACTCCGATGCGGTCTCCCGCTACGAGGAGTGGTTCTCGACTGCGCTCGCGATCGACGAGGGGGGCGAGTGCTGCGGCGTCGTAACCCGCAACATCGCCGACGGCTCGATGGAGCTCTTCCGGGCGAAGTCGGTGATCCTCGCCTGCGGCGGCAACGGGCAGGTCTGGAAGCCGACCACGAATGCCCTGATCTGCACCGGCGACGGGATCGCGATGGCCTACCGGGTCGGGGCGAAGCTGATGGACATGGAGATGATCCAGTACCACCCGACGACGCTCGCGGGCAAGGGCTTCCTGATCACCGAGGGCGCCCGCGGCGAGGGCGCCCACCTGCTCAACAAGGACGGCGAGCGCTTCATGGAGCGCTACGCGCCGAACAAGATGGAGCTCGCCTCCCGTGACGTCGTCTCGCGCGCCGAGCAGACCGAGATCAACGAGGGCCGCGGCTTCCCCGACGGCACCGTCGCGCTCGACATCACCGTCGTGCCCAGGAAGCGCGTCCACGAGGCGCTGCGGGAGATCGTCCTCGTCGGCCAGGACTTCGCCGGGGTCGACATCACCCGCGAACCGATCCGCATCAAGCCCGGCAACCACTACACGATGGGCGGCGTCAAGACCGACGTCGACGGGCGCACCGACATCCCCGGCCTCTACTCGGCCGGCGAGGCCGCCTGCGTCTCGGTTCACGGCGGCAACAGGCTGGGCGCCAACTCGCTGCTCGACACGCTGATCTTCGGACGCCGCTCGGGCGCCGACGCCGCCGCCCGCGCCAAGCGGGTCGAGGGCTCGCGGCCCTCGAAGAAGGTGCTCGAGGACGAGCAGGCCTCGATCGACGCGATCTCCGCCCGCGAGAAGGGGTCCGGGCGCCGGGTCTCCGAGATCAAGGAGGAGCTGGGCAGGACGATGGACGCGAAGGTCGCCGTCTTCCGCGACGAGGCCGGCATCCAGGAGGCGCTGGAGACGGTGCGCCGGCTCAAGGAGGAGGCCGAGTCCGCCTACATCGACGACCGCGGCAGCGTCTTCAACCAGGACATCCTCGGCGCGATCGAGCTCGGCTACATGCTCGACAACGCGGAGTGCACCTGCGTCGCCGCGCTCGAGCGCAGGGAGAGCCGCGGCGCCCAGTACCGGACCGACTTCCCCGAGCGCAACGACGAGGAGTGGCTGAAGCACATCGACCTGCAGCTGGGGGACGCAGGGCCGGAGATCTCATACTCAGAGGTGACGATCACCAAGTGGGAGCCGGAAGAGAGGACTTACTGAGCGCATGCGAGGCGCGCATCCATATCTGACCGAGTGCGCGCGGAGCATGCGCGGAAGGTGGTGCTGAGAGAGATGGCCGAGTACACGCTGAAGGTCCGCCGATACCAGCCCGAGAGCGGCGACGGCCCCTACTGGGAGGAGTTCAAGGTCGACCTCGAGCCGTCGCTGGCGGTCCTCGACGGGATCCTGCAGGCCAAGGACCGCGACGACGGCTCGCTCGCGGTCCGCTGCTCCTGCCGCGCCGCGATCTGCGGCTCCTGCGGGATGAAGATCAACGGCCAGTCCGGGCTCGGCTGCAAGACCCAGATCGGCGAGGCCCAGGAGCTCGCGAACAAGAAAGCCGCCGCCGCCAACGGAGCGGAGAGGGGCCCGCGGACGCGGGAGCCTGGGCGCGAGGTCGCCGGTGGTGATGAGCGCGGGCAGGCGGGAGCGGAGGACGCCCCGATAATCATTGAGCCGATGGGCAACATGCCGGTCGTCAAGGACCTGATCACGGACATGGAGTCGACGCATTGGACCAAGATCCGCCGCGTCACTCCCTGGCTCCTCCCTCACGGCGACCCGCCCGAGCGCGAGTACGTGGTCGAGCCGGAGTCGATGATCGACATCACCCAGTCGATGGCCTGCATCCAGTGCGGCGCCTGCGTCTCCTCCTGCCTCTCGATGGAAGCCGACCCGGACTTCATCGGGCCGGCGGCGCTGGCGAAGGCGTACCGATTCGTCGGCGACCCGCGCGACGCCGAGACCAGGGAGCGGCTCCACGACCTCGCCTACGACCCACACGGGATCTACGACTGCACCCACTGCTTCAGCTGCATCGACGCCTGCCCGAAGGGAGTTGCGCCGATGGACCAGATCATGCGCCTGCGTCGCAAAGCCGCCGAGGAGGGCATCGAGGAAGACCCCAACAGCGGCTACAACCACATGCACGCCTTCGTCTCGATGATCGAGAAGAAGGGGACCAACGACGAGGCGCAGCTGCTCCAGGAGTCCTTCGCCCCGGGGATCAAGGGCAAGCTGAAACCGACCAAAAAGGCGATCAAGGAAATGATCGGCTCGATCCCGACGGCCCTGCGCGGCATCAGGACCGGCAAGATGCGCTCCCTGCCGAAGCTGATCCCCGGCATCCACCCGAAGCTGCCCGACGGCGCCCAGGACGAGGTCAAGGAGATCTACCGCCACGCCGAGGAGCACCGCGAGGAATTCAACATCTACATCAGGGGCGAGGAAGGCGTCGAGCCCGAGCCCGACGAGCAGAGATGAGAGTGGAAAATCACAAACCCGCCGCCCCCGGACGCGAGAGCGAGCGAGCGAGATCTCCGGTGATCGCAAGCGCGAGCGAGCGGGAGCAGAGGAGGCGGCGGAAATGAAATTGGCCTACTGGCCCGGCTGCGTCTCGCGCGGCTTCACCACCGAGCTGCACGGATCGATGTCGATCGTCGCCGAGAAGCTCGACATCGAGCTGGTCGAACTCGACCGCGCCAACTGCTGCGGCGCCGGGGTCATCGCCGAGCACAACCAGGAGCTGGCCGACACCCTCAACGCGCGCACCTTCGCCCTCGCCCAACAGACCGGGCTGGCGATGATGAACATCTGCTCGACCTGCCAGGGCGCCCAGTCCGAGTGCCAGCAGCGCCTCGACGCCGATTCCGCCTACCGCGCCCACATCAACGAGGTGCTCAGCGGCCAGGGGCTCTCCTACGAGAAGGGCAAGGGCGGCTGGACGAACAAAAACTTCCTCTGGGTGCTGGTCGAGGACTACGGGCTCGACAAGCTCGCCGAGCAGGTCGTGCGGCCCCTCTCCGGTCTGCGCGTCGGTCCCTTCTACGGCTGCTACATCGTGCGCCCCAAGGACCGCCTCGGCTACGGGGACTACCCGGACCGCGACATCTACCTGGAGAAGGTGATCGAGACGCTCGGCGGCGAGGTCGTCGAGTACGACGGGGCGCGCAAGTGCTGCGGCTTCCCGGTGATCACGATGAACAAAGAGACATCGCTGCGGCAGGCCGGCACCCACCTCGGGGACGCGCTCGACGCCGGCGCCGACTGCCTGGTCACCCCCTGTCCCCTCTGCCACCTCAACCTCGACCTCCAGCAGCCCGAGGCGGCGAAGATCGTCAACCGCGATCTCGGCCTCGCCGTCCTGCACCTGCCGCAGCTGGTCGGCCTGGCGCTCGGCGCCGAGCCCAAGCAGCTCGGCATGAGCCGCCACATCGCCTCGACCGGCTGGGTCGAGGAGCGGCTCACCGGCGCGACCGCGGCGGCCTAGCCCGAGCACTTGGGGGTCGACCTGCTCCCGCTGGCGGCGGCGACCAGCACGTCGGACGTCATCCTCGACCTATTCCTGGTCCTGCTCGCGGCGAAGGTCGGCGACGAGGTCTTCAAGCGAATCGGCCAGCCGGCGATCGTCGGTGAGATCCTCGCCGGTGTCCTGATCGGCCCCTCGCTGCTCGGCCTGGTCGAGCTGGGCGAGGTGCTCGAAGTCTTCGCCGAGCTGGGCGTGATCTTCCTGCTCTTCTGGGTCGGCCTGGAGACCCGGGTCTCGGAGATGCGCGCGGTCGGCGGCGACGCGATCTCGGTCGGAGTGATCGGCGTGATCCTGCCCTTCGCCGGCGGCCTGGCGCTGGCGCTCGGGCTGGGCGAAGAGACCGGTACCGCGGTCTTCCTCGGCGCCGCCCTGGCGGCAACCAGCGTCGGCATCACCTCCGCCGTGCTGATCGAGCTGGGGCTGATCCGCACCCGCGCCGCCCGCACCCTGCTCGGGGCTGCGATCGTCGACGACATCCTCGCCCTGATCCTGGTCGCGGTCGCGACCGGCGTCGCCGCCGAGGGCGGCCTCGACTCGGCCGAACTACTCGTCGTGATCGGGCTCGCCCTCGCCTTCGTCGCCTTCTTTGCCTTCGGCGGCACGCGGGCGATCGCGAGCCGGCCGCAGGTCCTGAAGGAGCCGCGCTTCTCCGAGTCGCCGCTGCTGCCGGCGGTGATCCTCTGCCTCGGCGTCGCCGTGCTGGCGGCCCAGATCGGGCTCGCCGCGATCATCGGCGCCTTCCTCGCCGGGCTGATGGTCGCCGAGACCAAGGAGCAGCACCCGATCGAGGACGAGGTAGCGCCCCTGTACGCCTTCTTCCCGCCCTTCTTCTTCGCCGCGATCGGGATCCAGCTCGACCTCGGCGCGCTGCTCGACTGGGACACCCTGGCCCTGCTCGGCGCGGTCACCGCGGTCGCCGCCGCGACCAAGCTGGCCGGGGCCTGGATCGGGGCGCGCCGGATGGAGCCGCGCGAGAAGCGCCTGGTCGCGATCGGGATGATCCCGCGCGGCGAGGTCGGGATCATCGTCGCCGGCATCGGCGCCGCCGCGGGCGTCGTCGACGAGCAGCTCTTCGCCGTGGTCGTCGCGATGTCGATCCTGACGACGCTCGTCGTGCCGCCGCTGCTGCGCCGGATGCAGGCCGGCGCGGAGGCGCCCGAAGCCTCGCCCTAGGCTCGTCGCATACCCTGCGGCGCGCATGGCCATCGCCGTCGCCACCTTCCTGATCTGCCTGGCGATCATCGCCAGCGAGAAGATGCACCGCACCAACATCGCCCTGCTCGGCGCGGCGATCGTCGTCCTCTTCGTCGGCGACTTCTCCCAGGAGCAGGCGATCGAGGCGGTCGACTTCAACACGATCGGCCTGCTGACGGGGATGATGATCCTCGTCTACCTGACGCAGCAGACGGGGGTCTACGACTTCGTCGCGATCCGCGCCGGCCAGCTCTCGGGAGGCCGGTCCTTCGCGGTGACGATGAGCCTCGCCGGCACCACCGCGGTGCTCTCGGCGTTCCTCGACAACCTGACCACGATCCTGCTGATCGCGCCGGTCACCTTCCTGCTCGCCGACGCCCTCGACATCGAGGCGGTGCCGCTGCTGATCATCGAGGTGATCGCCTCCAACATCGGCGGCACGGCGACGCTGATCGGCGACCCGCCGAACATCATCATCGCCGGCGCCACCGGCCTCAGCTTCAACGCGTTCATCGCCAACCTGGCCCCGATCGTGGCCGTCACCTTCGCGGCGACGATCCCGCTCCTGTACCTCTTCTTCCGCAACCGCCTCCACGTCGACGAGGAGAACCGGCGCTCGGTGATGGGCCTCGACGCCGCGGCCTCGATCCGCGACTGGCCCGAGCTGCGCCGGACCGGGCCCGTGCTGATCCTGACCGTGCTCGCCTTCTTCGCCCATCAGGCGCTGCACATCGAGCCGGCGACGGTCGCCCTGGCCGGGGCCGCGGTCGGTCTCCTGGTCACCCGGATCGAGCTCGAGAAAGTCCTCTCTGGCATCGAGTGGACGACCCTCTTCTTCTTCATCGCGCTCTTCGTCATGGTCGGTGCCCTCGAGGCGACCGGCGCGATCGGGCACGTCGCGGACGGGGTCAAGGACATCACCGGCGGCGAGCGCTCGGCCGAGCTGATCGGGATCACCTGGGTGGCGGCGCTCGGCTCCGGAGTCGTCGACAACATCCCCTTCACGACGGCGATGATCCCGGTAGTCAAGGAGCTGCAGGCGAGCGCCGGTGCCGGCGGCGACGACGCCTACTGGTGGGCGCTGGCGCTGGGAGCCTGCTTCGGCGGAAACGCGACGATGATCGCCGCCGCCGCCAACGTCGCCGCCGCCGGCATGGCGGAAAGGGCGGGCACGCCGATCGGCTTCGGCACCTTCCTCAAGGTCGGCCTGCCGGCGACCATCCTCTCGATCACCCTCGCCACCGCATACATTGCCATCCGCTACATCCTGATCTGAGGAGCGACCCATGCCCGACTCGATTGTCAAGAGCACGCTTCGCGAGGTCGAACCGCTCGACGCCGACGAGCTGATCGGCCCGGCGGCCCGGCGGGTGATCGAGGTCGGCCTCCCCGCCCTGCCGGCGGTCGAGAAGGACGGCGGCTTCGTCGGGATCTTCGGCGAGCGCGAGTTCCTCACCGCCCTCTTCCCCGGCTACGTCGGCGAGCTCGCCTCGGCGGCGATGATCTCGCGCTCCGCCGACGAGACGATCGAGCGGCGCAGCCACTGCGCCGAGGAGCCGATCCGGCGCTACCTGACCACCGACCACGTCCTCGTCGAGGACACCTACTCGGACACCCAGCTGGCCGAGCTGTTCCTCCATCACAGGGTGCTGATCGTCCCGATCGCGACCGCCGGGCGGGTCCATGGGGTCGTCACCCGGAAGGACTTCTTCGACACCCTGGTCGGCCGCTTCGGCACGATCGCCGAGGACCTCGGCGACTGAGCCGGGGGCGGATCGGCTCGCTGTAATGCGCTCGTAAGGAAAGCCCCCGATACTCGGTCGCGAACCCGATCTAGGAGGAGAGCGGATGAGGGCCCTCGCACTGATACCGATGGCGCTGCTGGCACTGGTCGCGGCCGGCTGCGGCGACGAGAGCGCCAAGGGCGCCCAGGGTGGGGCGACGACGAGCAGCGCCAAGGGGCCGACGGCCTCGGGCAGCGCCCCGGCCGAGCCGGCGACGAGCAGCGCCCGCCGCGGAGCCCGGGTCAAGGTCGTCCGCTCCGACTACGGCCGCGTGATCGCCGACCGTCGCGGCGAGGCCTTCTACCTGTTCGACAAGGACCGCCGGGCGAGCCGCTGCTATGGCGCCTGCGCGCGCGCCTGGCCGCCGGTGATCACCCGGGGCAGGCCCGTGGCGGTCGGCGGCGCCAAGCAGAGGCTGCTCGGCACGACCAAGCGCCGCAACGGCAAGCTGCAGGTGACCTACGCGGGCCACCCGCTCTACTACTACGTGCACGACTCGCCGGGGCAGATCCTCTGCCACGACGTCGCCGAGTTCGGCGGCCTCTGGCTCGTGGTCAAGCCGAACGGGCGTCCGGCCGCCTGAGCAGGCCGCGCTCGACGAGCAGCTCGGCGACCTGGACCGCGTTGGTCGCTGCGCCCTTGCGCAGGTTGTCGCCGGCGACCCAGAGGTTGAGGCAGCGCTCCTGGCCCGGGTCGCGGCGGATGCGGCCGACCAGCACCTCGTCGCGGCCCGCGGCGTCGAGCGCCATCGGGTACTCGCCGGCGGCGGGGTCGTCGACGACGACGACGCCCGGCGAGCCGGCGAGCAGCTCGCGGCACTCGGCGGGCGAGAGGTCCCCTCGGGTCTGGACGTTGATCGACTCCGAGTGGCCGCTGACGACGGGAACGCGCGCGCAGGTGACCGAGATCCCGACCTCCTCGCCGATCGCGAGGATCTTGCGGGTCTCCGCCATCACCTTGCGCTCCTCGGTCGTGTAGTCGTCGCCGTCCTTGAAGACCTCGACCTGAGGCAGGACGTTGAAGGCGATCTGGTGCGGGTAGACCGACGGCGGCTGCGGCTCCTCCCCGGCGAGGACCGCCCGCGACTGCGCCAGCATCTCCTCGATCGCGCGTTGGCCGGTGCCCGACACGGCCTGGTAGCTGGAGACGACCAGGCGCTCGAGGCCGACGGCGCGGTGGATCGGCGCCAGCGCCATCAGCGCCACCATCGCCGTGCAGTTCGGGTTGGCGACGATGCCCCGGTGCCCATCGGCGGCGTCGGGGTTGACCCCGGCGACGACCAGCGGCACGTCCTCGTGCATCCGCCAGTGGCTGGTGTTGTCGACCACGACCGCCCCCGCCTCGACCAGCCTCGGCGCCCACTCCGAGCTGACCGTGCCCCCGGCCGAGGAGAGGACCACGTCGAGGCCCTCGATCGTGTCCTCGCTCAACACGCGGCACTCGAGCGCCGAGCCGTTCCACTCGATCCGCCTGCCGGCCGAGCGCTGGGAGGCGAAGGGGACCACCTCGGAGGCCGGGAAGTCGCGCTCGGCGAGGACGTCGAGAATCGTCGACCCGACCGCCCCGGTCGCACCCAGCACTCCGACTCTGTAGCTCGCGCCGCTCATGCCGCCGCCCGCCACGCCCGGACGTGGGAGCGAACCCCTGTCCATGTATGGCTCATCAGGGGTTCGCGGGAGCGGATGACGTCGCGGTCTGTTCCGTCTTCACGTCGAGCTCGAAGGCGTCGTGCAGCGCCCTGACCGCGTCCGGGACGCGGTCGGCTGAGATGACGCAGGAGATTTTGATCGGCGAGGTGGAGATCATCTCGATGTTGATCCCCTCGCCGCCGAGGACCTCGAAGACCTTGGCGGCGACGCCCGGGTGCGAGCGCATCCCGGCGCCGACGATCGAGACCTTGCCGATCCGCTCGTCGGTGCGCACGCCCCTGCTCAGCTCGCCGAGGCCGGCGATCGTGTCGGTCGCCGTCGTCAGGTCGGAGCGATCGACCGTGAAGGAGAGGTCGGCGAGCTCGTCGTCTCCCACCGGCTCGTTCTGGATGATCACGTCGACGTTGACGTTGGCGGCGGCCAGGGCGGTGAAGATCCGCCCCGCGACGCCGGGCTCGTCGCGGACGCCGGTCAGCGTCACGCGCGCCTCGTCGTCGGAGTGGGTCACGGCTGTAACGAAGGGTTGCTCCATGGTTTCGTCCTCGGCTAGGACGAGGGTACCGGGGCCGTCCTCGAAGCTGCTGCGGCAGTGGATGCGGACGCCGTGGTTGCGGGCGTACTCGACCGAGCGCAGCTGCAGGACCCTGGCCCCCGAGGCGGACATCTCGAGCATCTCCTCGTGCGAGACCGTCGACCAGCTTGCGGGCGCCGGGGACGATCCGCGGATCGGCGCTGAAGACGCCGGCCACATCGGTGTAGATCTCGCAGACCTCGGCGGCGAGCGCCGCGGCGATGGCGACGGCGGTCGTGTCGGAGCCGCCGCGGCCGAGTGTGGTCACGTCGCGGCTCTGGGTCGAGACGCCCTGGAAGCCGGCGACGAGCGCGATCCGGTCCTCGCCCAGCGCGTCCCTGATGCGGTCGGCGCGCACGTCGATGATCCGCGCCTTGGTGTGCGAGGAGTCGGTGACGATCCCCGCCTGCGAGCCGGTCAGCGAGATCGCCTTGTGGCCCATGTCGTGGATCGCCATCGCGCAGAGCGCGCAGGAGATCCGCTCGCCGGTCGAGAGCAGCATGTCCATCTCGCGGGCTACGGGGCGATCGGAGATCTCCATCGCCTGGGCGACGAGCTCATCGGTCGTCTTGCCCCGCGCCGATAGCACGGCGACGACCCGTTTGCCCCGCTCGCGGGCGTCGACCATCCGCCGCGCGGCGCGCTTGATCTGCTCGGCGCCCGCGACCGAGGTGCCGCCGAACTTCATCACGACGATGTCCGAGCCGACTGCCGACATAGGCGAGTGAGGATAGTCGGCCCCAGACGGCGTGGACGGAGCTGCCGACTCAGGCGCTGTCGAGCTCGGCGACGAGGCTCTCGACTCGCGCCGCGATCTCATCCCTCGTCGCGCGCACCTCCTCGACCGGCCGGTCCTTCGGGTCGGGCAGGTCCCAGTCGACGTAGCGGGTGCCCGGGACGTAGGGGCATTCGTCGCCGCAGCCCATCGTCACGACGACGTCGGCCCATTCGGCGTCCTCGGTGGTGAGCTGCCGCGGCCGGCGCCCGGCGACGTCGATGCCGAGCTCGGCCATCGCCTCCACCACCTCGGGGTGCACGCGGTCGCCGGGGGTCGTGCCGGCCGAGCGGGAGCCGTGCCGGCCGCCACCGGCCCGCTCGAACAGGGCCTGGCTCATCTGCGAGCGCCCGGCGTTATGCAGGCAGACGAAGAGCGCGTTCGCCATCGGGCCGACTAGCCTCGGTCTCGATCGCGGCGCTTCCTCGCGCAACCACAGGTCACCGCCTTCGGCCTGCAGCATTCCGCCTTCTCGGCCGGTTTGCAGCAGGTCGCCTGCTCTTCGGGGGCGCAGCAGGTCGAGGCGGCGGGCGCATCGCCCGCCGGTGCGTTCAGGTCAGCCATGCGGAGAGCTCCTCCAGGGAGTCGGGGATCACGTAGTAGTAGGCCCAGAGCCCGTTGCGCTCGGAGGCGACGATACCCGCCTCACGCAGGACCTTGAGATGGTGGGACACGGTCGGCTGGGAGAGGTCGAAGAGGGGCACCAGCTCGCAGACGCAGACCTTGCCGGCGTGCTTGCGCAGCACGTCGACGAGCTGCAGCCGGATCGGGTCGCCCAGGGCCTTGGCGATTGCCGCCATGCGCTGCGCCTGCTCGCGCTCCACGTCGGGGTAGACGACGGGCTCGCAGCAGGGCTCGCCGGCCGGGCGCTTCGTCTTCGGGGACAACTCCAGATCGACGGTCATCTATTTAGATATATCGATTGAAATCAGAGTTGTCAATGTTTTAGCATCGCCGCCGCGATGTCGCCGCCGGCCCCTCTTCCCCGCCGCCTCTTCGCCGAGTTCCTCGGCTCGGCGTTCCTCGCGGCGACCGTGATCGGCTCGGGCATCGCCGCTTCGCGGCTCTCGCCCGGGGACGTCGGCCTGCAGCTCTTCGAGAACGCGGCGGCGACGGCCGCCGGCCTGTTCACCTTCATCCTCATGTTCGGGCCCGTCTCGGGCGCCCACTTCAACCCGGTCGTCTCCTTGGTCGACGCACGCTTCGGGGGCCTGAGCTGGCGCCATGCCCTCGCCTACATCCCGGCCCAGATCGGCGGTTGCATCGCCGGCGCCGTCACCGCCAACGCGATGTTCGCCCTCTCGGCGATCAGCATCTCCACCAACCACCGCGCCTCTCCCGCCCACCTCTTCGCCGAGGTGGTCGCGACCCTCGGGCTGCTGCTCGTGATCTTCTCGCTGGCCCGCACACGTCGCGGCAATCTCGCCCCCGCCGCTGTCGGCGCCTACATCGGCGCCGCCTACTTCTTCACCAGCTCGACCAGCTTCGCCAACCCGGCAATCAGCGTCGGGCGCATCTTCTCCGACACCTTCGCGGGCATCGCCCCGGCCTCGGTGCCGGGCTTCGTGGTCGCGGAGCTCGTCGGTGGCGCCGTGGCGATCGCGGTGATCCGCGGCCTCTACCCGGACATCACCGCCGACGAGGCGGCGGAGATCATGCTGCCCCACGAGCGGAGCGAGAGCTGACTCAGGCGAAGGCCTGGCTGGCGCGCCGGCGCAGGTCGGCGTTGAGCATCCCGGTCACCTGACTCGGGACCTCGCCGGCGGAGGGGATCGCGTCGCCGATCAGGCCGCTGGCGCGGAAGCCGAAGAGCGGCGCTTCGAAGCCCACCTCGCGGATCTTGCGGACCAGCCGCACGGCCGAGGGCGTGTCGGCGCCGGGGCCGCAGAGAACCAGGGCCGTCGGGTCGAGGGCGCGCAGGGCGCGCTCGAGGCGCTCGTCGCCGAGCTCGCTGGAGAGCATCAGGACACGGAATCCGGCGCGGCGCAGGGTCAGGTCGAGGGCCTGGGCGTGGACCGCCTCGGCTTCGTTGCCGCTGCTCGAGTCGAGCAGCAGGATGCCGGCGGGACGGGAGGCCGTGGAGGTGAGGCGACGGGCGCCGTGCAGCCAGCCCATCGCCCAGCGGGCACCGAACTCGAGCTCGGTGTCGCGATCGGGGTCGGCGGCGAGGGCGTCGATCGCCGGCAGCAGCAACTCCTCGACGGTGCGCTCGAGAGGACGCAGGGCGAGGCTTTCCTCGACCGCGCGATTGGCGGCGTCCTCGTCGAAGCGCTCGAGGGCGGCAAGCAGGTCGCCGCTGCTCGCCGGCGCGGCCTGGCGCTGACGGGTCAGCTCGATCGCGGAGGAGATGTTGCCGGTCTGGGCGAGGGCGTCGCGCAGCGTCTGCAGCTCGACCAACTCGTAATTGCGATGGTTCCCCGGGGTTCGCTTCGGCCTCGGGAAGCCATAGCGCCGCTCCCAACTGCGCAGTGTGTTGGGGCTGACGCCGAGCACTTCGGCCGCTGCGTTTGTCCTTATCCCGGGCATCTGAAGGTGGGTGGTTCTGGTTCGAGTCGCGGAGAGGGTTTCGCCGCCGGCCGGAATTCTCCCACCCGATCTTCGGGTTTACGCAAGTTATGGACGAATTTCGCCGATTTGCTAGCGATCTTGCAAACGACCCACGCCGACCGGCTGGCCGACCGAGCGCGCCCGCCACATCGCTTCGTCGGCGCCGTGGAGGAGCGGCTCGGCTTCGGTGCCGTGCTCGGGACAGGCGACGACCCCCGCCGAGATCTCGATCGGCAGGCCACCGGCGGCCTCCAGCTCGGCCAGCGTCCCGAGCAGGCGCTCGGTCATCTGCACGCCGCCGACCGTGTCCTGGTGGGGAGCCAGCACGCAGAGCGCGTCCTCCTCGAGCCGGTACGGCTCGTCGACCAGGCGAACGCTCTCGCGCAGCGCGGTGCCGACCAGGCTCAGGGCCGCCTCAGGGCCGCCGTTGCCGTTGCGGGCCGCGGGGCCGGCGACGTCGAAGACGGCGAGGCAGAACGGGTGGCCGTAGCGGCGGTATGTCTCCAGCATCTGATCGAGACGGCGGCGCATGTGCCCGGGGCGATAGAGGCTGGGATGCGTCTCCGGCTGGGGGAAGGTCGCCGGCGGGGTCGACGAGGGCGGCGGCGGCACGGGCGCTTCCGGAGTTGCCACGGCGGCGCCCTGCGGGCCCGCCACGGGCTCGACCGCGGCGGCGGTGACCGAGCCGAACGCAGCCGCCAGGCGCTGTGCCGCCGCGGCGAAGGCGTCGAGATCCCCGTCCTGCATCTCGTTGCGCAGCTTGCCCAGAAGCGCCGCCTGCATGCTCGCGACCTCGCGAGCCAGCCGCCCCCCGGACGAGCCCTCGCGCGACTCGCGATCCATTCCGTTGCCCCCGGTGCGAGCCACGCCGAGACCTTTGCGAAAGCGGCGGACGCCAGCGCTCCGCAACTTCGCTATTTGCGAGCTGACATCCGGCTAGAACCTGCGGCACCGCGCCCCGGGCGGTGGCCCTTCCCGACCTCTACGCACCCATGCTGCGCCGGCCGGCGAGAGCCTTGCCCAGCGTCACCTCGTCGGCGTGCTCGAGGTCGGCCCCGACCGGCAGGCCGCTCGCCAGCCGGGTAACGGCAACCCGGTCGCGCAGGAGCTCGGCGATGTGGAGGGCGGTCGCCTCGCCGGTCGTCGTCGGGTTTGTCGCGAGCACGACCTCCGTCACCTCTCCCCCCTCGACCCTGCGCACCAACTCCGCGATCTTCAGGTCCTCCGCGTCGACGCCGTCGATCGGCGAGAGGGCCCCGCCGAGGACGTGGTAGAGGCCGCGGTATTCATGCGTGCGCTCGATCGGGATCACGTCGGCGGGCTCCTCGACCACGCAGATCGTCGACTGCTCGCGGCCGGGATCGGCGCAGATCCGGCAGAGCGGCCCCTCGGAGAGGTTGAAGCAGCGCTCGCACAGACCGACTCTCTCCTTCACCTCGCGGATCGCGGTCGCCAGGCCCTCCGCCTCCTCGTCGGGGGCCCGCAGGATGTGGAAGGCGAGTCGCTGGGCCGTGCGCTGGCCGATCCCGGGCAGCCGCGCGAGCTCGGCGACCAGGCGCGCGAGCGGCGCCGGCCCCTCGCTGCTCACAACGACCGGGCTTCGCCGGCGCTCCACCCGCGAAGAGTCATGTATGCACGCTCGCTACGCACTGGCTCAGAGCCCCGGGAGGCCGCCCAGACCTCCGGTGATGCCGCCCATTTTCGAGCTGGCCAGCTCCTGGGCCGCGCGCAGGCCCTCGTTGACGGCCGCCTGCACCATCTCGGCGAGCAGCTCGGCCTCCTCGGGGTCGATCGCGTCCGGGTCGATCGAGATCTCGCGCAGGGTCAGGTCGCCGCCCATCTTCACCTTGACCATGCCGCCGCCGGCACTGGCCTCGACGACCTCGTCCTTGAGCTGCTCCTGCGCCTGCAGCATCTCGGTCTGCATCTGCTGCGCCTGTTTCATCAGGGCGTTGACATCGAAGCCCCCGGGCATTCCGCCTCTGGCCACCTAACCGACCTCCTCCGCGTTGAATTCGCTCTTCAGCTTCTCGACCAGCGCCTCGTGGTCGACATCCTCCTCGCCGCCCCCCTCGCCCGCGGGCTCGCCGTCGAGCAGGACGTAGGCGGGCCGCAGGCGCGCGCCCAGCACCGCCTCGACGGCGGCCGCGACCAGCTCGCGCTTGTCGGGCGCCTCCGCCTTGCGCTTGTTGAAGGTCGAGTCGGCGGGGAACCCGACTTGCAGAGCGTCTCCCTCGAGAGCGACCGGCCGCGCTCCGTCGAAGGTCGCCGCCAGCGCCGGCGCGCTCTGCCTCAGGTTGTCGATCACCGCCGGCCAGACCTGGACGACCTCATCGAGGCCTACCCCGGACGGTGGCGGGTCGGCCGCGGGTCCTGACGCGACCTCGGGGGGGTCTGCGGGCGGGGTCTCCGTTCTCGACCCCCCCGAGTCCGCGCCACCCGCGGCAGGCTCCGCATCGGTCGACGACGAGAGGTCCTCACCCTCGTCCGGCTCAGCTTCGTTGTTCTCGGGAGACGTGGCTGTCGGGGGCGGTGTCGGATTCGGGGGGTCGAGGACAGCTCGGCCCGCAGCGCCCCCCGGATCCGACGACGGGACCCCCGACCCACCGCGTCCCAGGCCCTGCTCCAGTCGCTCGACGCGCCGCAGCAGCCCCTCGGTCGAGGGGTCGAGGTCAGGCCGGGCGGCCTTCAGCAGCGCGACCTCGACCGCGAGGCGGGCGTCGTCCCCCTCGCGCACCGCGGTCAGGGCCGCTGCCAGCTCGTCGATCGTGCGGACCAGGGACGCCGCCCCGATCGCCGCTGCCTGGGCCTCGAGCCGGGCCTCGTCGGTGGCGGTGACGACAAACGTGCCCGGCACCTCGCCGACGGTCTGGATGACGAGCAGGTGGCGCAGGTGGGCGAGCATGTCGCGCGCGAACTGGGCCGGGTCGCGGCCGGAGCGGGCCATCTCCTCGACCCCGAGCAGGACGGCCTTCGGGTCCTCGGCGACGATCGCGTCGACCGCGCCGAAGAGCAGCTCCGCGTCGACGGCGCCGATCAGCTCCATCACGTCGTCGAGCGCGACCCGCTCGCCGCCGAAGGAGACAAGCTGGTCGAGGGTCCCGAGCGCGTCGCGGAAGCTGCCCGAGGCGGAGCGGGCGATCATCGCCGTCGCCCCGGCCTCGATCTCGATCCCCTCGGCCTCGGAGACCCGCTCGAGCACGGTCGAGATCTGCTCCAGCGAGGGGCGCTGGAAGTCGAAGCGCTGGCAGCGGTCGGCGATCGTCGCCATCACCTTGTGGGACTCGGTGGTGGCGAGCACGAAGACGGTGTTCGGGGGCGGCTCCTCCAGTGTCTTGAGGAAGGCGTTCCAGGCCTCCTTGGTGAGCATGTGGGCCTCGTCGAGGATGTAGACCTTCCAGCGGCCGCCTGCCGGTGCGTAGGCGACCCGCTCGCGCAGGTCGCGGACGTCGTCGACGGAGCGATTCGAGGCGGCGTCCATCTCGATCACGTCGACGGAGGTCCCCGAGGCGATCGTCAGGCAGGACTCGCACTCTCCACAGGGGGTCGTGGTCGGGCCGCCGCGCTCGCAGTTGAGGGAGCGGGCGAGGATCTTGGCCATCGAGGTCTTGCCGGTCCCCCGCGAGCCGACGAACAGGTAGGCGTGGTGGACCTTGTCCCTCTCGACCGCGTTGCGAAGCGTGCGGACGACGTGCTGCTGGCCCACGACCTCATCGAAGGAACCGGGGCGGTGGCGGCGGTAGAGGGACGTCGAGTCGCTGGCGGACGGCACTGGGGCCAGTCTACTTGTGCGAGATCGGGGTTCTTTGGCCGCGCAAATCGCCGGCCACCGATTCGCCGAACTCGCCTTTCGCAGGGCATGGACGACAGGAGGCGAACTCGGATGGCGGCCGGCCCCGATACCGTGCGGCGGTGCCATCCGGGGCCCGCAACTGGCTGACGCCGGCCGCCTGGGTCGCCGCCGTGGCGGCGCTGCTACTGCTGCTCTTCCCGGTCGGCTTTCCCAACTACGACACGATCTACAGCCTCGTCTGGGGCCGCGAACTCGCCGAAGGGCTGAGCCCCGATCGCGGCGCGGCGCTCCCCCCCACCCCGCACCCGCTGTCCGAACTGTTCGGCCTCGTCACCTCGCCCCTCGGCAGCGGAGCCGTCGACCTGACCATGGTCGTCGCCTACGCCTCCCTGGGCCTGATCGGCTACCTCGTCTACCGGCTCGGCTCACTCTGGTTCGACCGCCCGATCGGCGCCGTCGCGGCGCTGATCGTCCTCACCCGCGCGCCGTTCCTCTCCAACGGGCTGCGCGCCTACGTCGACCTTCCCTACATCGCCCTCTGCCTGGGCGCCCTGCTGATCGAGACGAGGCGGCCGCGGGCCGGCTGGCCGGTCCTCGCCCTGCTCGTCCCCGCCGGCCTCCTGCGCCCCGAGGCCTGGCTCTTCTCGCTCGCCTACCTCGCCTACCTCCTGCTCACCGCGGACGGGCCGAAAGACGCGCTCGGGCTTCGTTTTTCGGCCCATCGGCGGGGATGGTTGGTCGGCGTTGCGTGTCTCGCGATCGCGGCGCCGGTGATCTGGGCGCTTTTCGACTGGATCACGACCGGCAGCCCCACCTACTCGTTCAACGGCACCCGCGATACCGTCGAGACGCTCAACCGCCAGACCGGCCCCGTCGACCTCGTCCTCTACGGGCCGAGGAGGCTCGGCGAGGTCCTCCAGTGGCCGGGGATGGTCGGCGCCTTCGGCGGTGTCGTCCTCGGCCTCGCCTTCCTGCGCCGGCGCAGCGCGGTCGGCGTCGCCGCCGCCGCCCTCGCCCTGGGCGCCTTCGCGATCCTCGCCTGCGCCGGGCTCGCGATCCTGCCCCGCTACACGATGCTCGCCGCCGCGATCCTGGCGGTCTTCGCCGCCCTCGGCCTGCTCGGCTGGCGGCTGCTCGAAACCGGCCACCCCTGGCGTCTCGCCTGGCAGGCCTTCGCCGTCCTCGTCGCCGCGATGTTCGTCCTCTGGGGGCCGAACCAGTACGACCTGCTCGACCGCGTCGACGTCGACCTCACCAACCAGGCGACGATCGAGGGGGACCTGGGCGACCTCGCCGAATCGGGCGCCTTCGAGCCGGTCTGCGGCCCGATCTCGGTGCCCAACCACCGCGCCGTTCCCCGCCTCGCCTTCGACCTCGAAGTCCGACCCGGCCGCATCGTCAGCAGCAGCGAGCAGCGCCAGCCACGGCGCGGCCACTTCCTCGACCCGGCCGACGATTTCGTCGTCCACAACTTCGTCCTCGACCCGAATGACCCGGCCCGGCTCGAGACGCCCGTGCCGCCCGGCTTCAGGCCGGTCGCCCGCAACGAGTCCTGGGTCCTCTACAGGCGCTGCTAGCGCGGGCCGGGGGGCTGCGTCAGCCGCGCTCCACCCGCGCGACGGCGGCGTGAGCCTGCGCGGAGAGGTCCGGGTCGGCGAGGCTGACCCGGGGCGGGAGCTCGACGTGCAGATCGTCGGAGGGGTCGAGCCGCACCCGCAGGCTGGTCGGGACCGAGTCGAGAACGTGGCCGCCACGCGCCCGCGCCTCGTCGATGAAGTGAAGGTGATAGCCGCCGACCTCGATCCCCTCGACGTAGCTCGGGAAGCGGAAGCCGAGCATCGTCCCGGAGACCTCCGCGAGCTCGAACTCGTGCTGTTCGGAGACGACCTCGGTCAGCGGGCGGTAGGGCGGGCTCTGGCGCGGGACCGAGCGGGCGCGGACCAGCTCGAAGGAGCCGTCGAGGCGGATCGCGCAGGAGGACGCGGTTGTGGGGACGAGGCGGTCCAGTCGCGCCAGCAGCTCGGCGTGGGAGAGCGGCCCCTCGATCTCCGCCTCGACGGTGGGTTCGAATCGGGTGACGACGGCGAACGGCGTCCGCTCCTCCGCCGCCACCGGGTGGACCCGGCCGTCGACGTCGGCCCTGTAGAAGTCGCCGTCGAGCGCGATCATCTCGCCGTCGAGCCCGTTGAGCGTGCCCAGGCCGAGGTCGCCGTGCGCGGCCAGCTCGGCGAAGCTGAGGTCGCCGTCGTAGGCGCCGTCGAGCAGGGCGCCGATCGTCGAAGCCTGGAAGAGGACGTGCGGCTCGCGGTCGGCATGCAGTTCCTCCCGGCGCAGCGCCTCGACGTGCAGCGAACGGATCCATTGCTCGTCGAGCATCGCGAGAGTCTTCCACAGCGCCGGCGGGCCGAACGCCGGCGAGCGGGCGAAGATCGGCCCGCCGGCGTATAGCCTGGCGCGATGGCCGGCGGCTTCACGCGATCGAGACGGTTCGGCCTGATCGGGGTGCTCGTGGTCGCCGCGCTGGTCGTCGTCATCGCTCTGACGACCGGCGGCGGCGAGGCAAACCCGAAGCTGACCATGGGCCTGATCTTCAGCGTCCTCGCGGTCTTCTTCGTCGTCCTCCTCGCCCTGCAGCGCTCGGACCTCGAGCGGGCCGCGGAGGCGGGGGCGCGCGGCACCGGTCGCGCCGCGGCCGAGGGCGGCGGCCGCGAGATCGAGAACCCGACGACGATGTCGGAGCCCGAGCTCTGGGCGGCGCTCGCTGTGCGCCCGATCGACGACGATGCGATCCGCGCCCGCAGCCGGACGTGGGACGCGGGGCGACGCAGCCAGAGGCTCGGCATGGTCGTGGTCGCGCTGATATTTCTGACGGTGCCGCCCGTCTACCTCCTCGAAAGCTTCGTGCCGCTGCTGATCGGCGGGCCGCTGATCGTGATCGTCGCCGTCTACGGCGGCATTCGCGCGGTGGCGCCGGGCGGCGAGATGGACCGCGGCTACGAGCTCGTCGGCAGGGCGATGGCGCCGCTGGCGCTGGAGGTGACCGAGCGACCCACGGTGAGGATCGAGATGCGCGAGCCGGTCACGCCGCGGATGGGCCCGCGCGTGCGCGGGGAGCTCGTCCTCGAGGGCACCCGCCACGAGCGCCGGGTCTCCGTGCGCCTCGGCGGGGCCGACATCTCCGCGGGGAGCGAGGTCGCCATCGCGGTCGCTGCGCCCGAGTTCGAGGCCAAGGCCCGCGACGGAGGCGTGCGCCCCGCCCGGGGCGCGCCGCCGGAGGTGGTCGCGGCACTCGACGCGGTGCCCAGCTCGACCCGCTGGCGCAAGGTCTCGGTGAGAGGAGGCCCCGACGGCGTGGTCGTCACCCGACATGGCGGCGGACAGGCCGACTGGCTCTGCGACCTCTGGCTGGCGGAGCGGCTCGCCGAATGCTGAGGCGGGCCACCGAGACGACCGTCGGGCGCCTCGTGCTCCTGCTCTCGGCGGTGGCCCTGATCGTGCTCGGCAGCGCCGCCCTGGCCCAGTTCGCGCTCAATCAACACGAGGACTTCGGCGAATCCCTCTGGTCGGCGACCCTGCACCTGCTCGACCCGTCCTCCCTCCAGGACGACGAGAGCGCCGGCGAGCGGGCGGTCGGGCTCTTCCAGGTGATCACCGGGCTGGTCCTGATCGTCGGGGTCCTCTTCACCGTCGTCTCCGAGCAGCTCGGCAGCTCGCTGGAGCAGCTCGGGCGGTCGAGCAGCCCGCTGCGCGCCCGCGGGCACGTGCTGATCGTCGGCGGCCTCGACCTGATCCCCGTGGCGGCCCGCGGGATCGCCCAGGCCGCCCGCCAGGACCCGACGCTGAAGCGCCTGGCGGTGCTCGCCCCGGAGGAGGCGCGAGACTCCAGGGACCAGCTCCGCGCGGCGCTGCGCGACGCCTGCGGTGACCTCAGGACCGAGATCGTCTTCGGCGACACCGCCGGCGATTCGGGCTTCGAACTGGGCGCCGCCGAGGCGGCGAGGGCGGTCCTGCTCATGCCCTCGAGCAGCGGCCCCCTGCTCGCCGAGGCCGCCGACGTCGAGGCGACCCAGAGCGGCCTCGCCCTGCTCCCCTACCTGAAGGAGCGCCGGGCCGATCCGATGGTCAGGATGCTGTTCCGGCGGGGGCGCAACGTCGACGCGTCCTGGGGCCTGTTCCCCGACTCCTGGGACGCCGTGGTCGCCGACCGCACGGTCTCCGCGGTGCTGCGCCTCGCGATCACCGAGCCCGAGTCCCTCTCGTCGGTGCCCGGGCTCGACTCCGGAGGGGCCGCCGACGCCGACTGGTGCGCGAGGGTGCGCGAGGCGTGGGCCGGCGCCGATGCCGAGGGCCGGCCCCTGCGCCTGACCATCGTCGGCTGCGGAATAAACGCGCCGGCCCTGATGGAAGACCTCGCCCAGTTCGGCGCCGAGCGTTTCGCGGTGACGATGATCGCCACCCGCCGGGCATTCGACTCCTTTCTCGACGGCGGGGACCGAAGCGGCGTGCCGGTCGACTTCGTCGAGGCTTCGCCGAGCGCCCCCGAGCGACTGCGCCAGGACCTCGGTGCGGCCGAACCGGACCTGATCCTCGTCTCCCCCAGCCCGACCAGCGCCGACCTGCGCCTCTCCGACGCCGGCGCGACCCTCTCGGCCCTGCATGTGCTGCGCTCGGCGGGCGAGCGCACGCCGGTGATCGCCGAGCTCTTCCTCCCGGAAAGCGCCGACAGGCTGCCCGGCGACCCCCGACTGTTCCCGGTCTCGGGACTGCACGCGGTGGCCGTCGCCATCGCCCTCACGATCTTCGACGCGCCCGGAGCGGCCGAGCTCAAGCGCCGCCTGGCCGCCGGCGGCCCCGATTCGTGAGAATCAGCCGATGGCGGCAATCGAGCTCCACGGGGTCGTAAAGCGATTCGGCCCGATCGCGGCCGTGGACGGGCTCGACCTGGACGTCCCCGCCGGGATCTGCCTCGGGCTGCTCGGGCCCAACGGCGCCGGCAAGTCGACGACCATGCGGCTGCTCACCGGGCAGGCGATCCCCGATGCCGGCGAGCTGCGGGTGCTCGGCCGCGAGCTGCCCGCGGAAGCGAAGTCGGCGCGGGCGGTGATGGGCGTCGTCCCGCAGCTCGACAACCTCGACATCGACGTCACCGTCGAGGACAACCTGGCGGTCTTCGCCCGCCTCTACCGGGTCGGCGACGTCGGCGCCGCGGTCGACGCGGCGCTTGACCTGGCGCGCCTGCGCGACCGCCGCAAGGACGCCGTCGACGAGCTCTCGGGCGGGATGCGGCGGCGGCTCCTGCTCGCCCGCGGCCTCGTCCACGACCCTCAGCTGATCCTCCTCGACGAGCCCACGGTCGGCCTCGACCCGCAGATCCGCACCGAGCTCTGGTCGCTGATCGACGAGCTGCGCAGCCGCGGCAAGACGATCCTGATGTCGACCCACTACATCGAGGAGGCGGAGCGGCTCGCCGACGAGGTGGCGGTGATGGCGGCCGGACGCGTGATCGCCCGCGACCGGCCGGCGAAGCTGATCGCCGAACACGCGGGGACCCACACCGCCGAGGTCTACGGGCCGCCGGAACGCCTCGCCCAGGCGCGCGCCGACGCCGAGGACGTCGGCCTCGCGGTGCGCGCGGCGGGCCCGGCGATCGCGATCGTCGGCGCCGAGCGCGCCGCCGACGGCAGCGTCCCCGAGGACGCCGTCACCCGCGCCGCGTCGCTCGAGGACGTCTTCGTGATCCTCACCGGCGAGGAGGCGGAGTGAGCGCCGGGACGGCCGCGGCCGGCGGCCGGTCGAGCATGCGCCGCCTCGAACCGCGGGCGATCTTCGGCGTGATGAGCCGCGAGTACGCCAACTTCGGCACCTACTGGAAGGGAACGACCTTCTCCAGCCTGCTCGAACCGACCGTCTACCTGCTCGCCTTCGGCCTCGGGCTGAGCGCGACGCTGATCGACGAAGTCGACGGCCAGCCCTACATCGAGTTCGTCGGCACCGGGATGGTGGCGACCGCGGTGATCTTCTCCAGCGCCCTGCCGGCGATGTTCGGCACCTTCGTCAAGCACCGCTTCCAGAACACCTACGAAGCGATCCTCGCGGCGCCCGTCGACGTCGAGGAGCTGGTCAGCGCCGAGATGCTCTGGATCGGGCTGCGCTCCGGCGTCTACGGCTGCTTCCCGCTGCTGGTCACGATGGCCTTCGGCCTCGACCCCGCCTGGGGCATGCTGCTCGTCCCCTTCTTCTGCTTCGTCACCGCGCTCGGCTTCGCCGGCTTCGGCGTGGCGATGGCGGCGACCGTCGCCAAGATCGACCAGTTCAACTACGTGACGACCCTCTTCGTCACCCCGCTCTTCCTCGTCGCCGGCACCTTCTTCCCGATCGACGGCCTGCCCGCAGGCGTGCAGGCGGCCGCCCAGCTCAACCCCCTGCACCAGCTGGTCGAGCTCGTCCGCGGCAGCGCCTTCGGCTACGAGGCCGTCGACATCGCCCGCTTCGCCTTCCTCGTCGTCTTCGCGCTGGTGATGTGGCGGATCGCCTGCTCGCGGATGTACCGGCGGCTGATCGACTAGCCGCTCGGGCATTTTTCCCCGCCATGGCGGGGAAAAACGCCCGAACGCGGAAGAAATGGACCGTGCGCCCGCCTTCGAGACGAGGCCCCCGGGCGTGTCCGTCGCTCTCGGCTCGGGCCGGGCTCGCCTGCGGCACCCGCGGCATCCGCTTAAGGCTGCTTCCTTCCGGACCTGACCTGATTCGCGTGCCCACGTCGCGCAGGACCCGGCCGTCAACGCCTCCTGCGGCGCACCGGCCCCGAAGGCCGGCCCCTCAGAACGGAGTTCGGCCCCGCTAGAGCGGATTGCGGGTTACAGGGCACCGCTGATTCCCCGCCTAGCACGGTCCACCGTCGATCCTATCGAGGGACGGCCATAGGATCCGCGTCCTTGATCGAAGTCGACACCGAGTCCTTCTTCGTGATCGTCGTGATCGCCGCTCTCGCGGCGATCACGGTCGCAGTGGTTCCGAGGGCCCTCGCCCCGCCGGTGGTCGTCGTCGAGCTGCTCCTGGGCATCGTCGTCGGCCCGGAAGTGCTCGACATCGCCAAGACCGACGAATTCATCGACTTCTTCTCCAACCTCGGCCTCGGGATGCTCTTCTTCTTCGCCGGCTACGAGATCAACTTCGAGCGGATCAGGGGCAGGCCGCTGAGGCTCGGCGTCTACGGCTGGGTTTTCTCGATCGCGCTCGCCCACGCCCTGGGGAACGGGCTCGCCGCGGCGGGGATCATCCTCTCGTCGCTCTACACCGGCTCGGCGATGGCGACCACCGCGATCGGGACGCTGATCCCGATCCTGCGGGACAAGGGGGAACTGAAGTCGAAGTTCGGCACCTACCTGCTGGCGGCCGGGGGCGTCGGCGAGTTCGGGCCGATCCTCCTGGTGACGATCTTCCTCTCCACCACCCACCCCCTGCAGGAGGCGGCGATCCTCGTCGCCTTCGTCCTGCTCGCGATCGCCGTGGCGCTGGTCTCGGTGCGGCTGGCCTGGCGCGGCTGGCCGGCACTGGAGCGCACCTTCGAGGCGAGCAGCCAGCTCGCGGTGCGGATCACCGTCGTCCTCATCTTCGGACTCGTCCTGCTCGCCGGCAAGCTCGGCCTCGACGTCCTGATCGGCGGCTTCGTCGCCGGGATGATCGTCCGCCTATCGCTCAAGGGCCACGAGCTCCAGGTCTTCGAGTCGAAGCTGACCGCGGTCGGCTTCGGCTTCTTCGTGCCCTTCTTCTTCGTCACCAGCGGCATCGAGTTCGACCTGGCGGCGCTCGGCTCGGCGCAGGCGATCGCCAAGCTCGGGCTCTTCTTCGGCCTCTTCCTGGTCGTCCGCGGACTGCCGGCGCTGCTCTTCTACCGCGGCGTCTTCGGCCTCCGAGACCAGGCGGCGCTCGCCTTCTTCTCGGCGACCGAGCTGCCGCTCGTGGTGGCGATCACGACGATCGCGGTGAATGTCGGCGAGATGGAGACCTCGACGGCCGCCGGCCTGGTCGGCGCGGCGATGCTCTCGACCCTCGTCTTCCCGTTCGCCGGCATCGCCCTGCGCAGGGCGCGCGACGCCGGGCCCACGAGCAGAGACGCCGGCGCCCGCCGCCCTATGATCCCCACCCCGGGCGCGTAGCTCAGTGGGAGAGCGCTCGCTTCACACGCGAGAGGTCGCTGGTTCGAAACCAGCCGCGCCCATTCCCGCAAGCTGCTTGATTCGGCCGCGGCGGGGTTGGTGCGCGGCGTCCTCGGTCCAGCCCGGTCCGCCGACTCCCTCGATGCTGGGCCCCGAGCCCTCCGGGCTCCAGAGCACGCAGGTGATCTCCTCGGGCGCCATCCCCGGCGTACGGGGTCGTGTCGCCCGGCCGCTTGCCCGAGCGGCGCCGAGGCGGTAGCGTGAGCGCGAAGGAAGGCAAGGCTCCCCGGGCGCCGAGGGTTTGGGAAAGCCCTCTTGTGCGGCGCCCGGGTCACCTCGCTCCGCGGTGGTTGGCGTCGGTGAGAACAGGGTGTCTCTCAGCCAACCGGTTGCGGGTACTTCGTGGCGCCCCCCGGACGGGAAAAGATCCGGTGGCTTCCACTGCCGGCCCCTCAAGGAGAGAGGGAATCCGGCGCTCTCCCGCGAGCCGGAGTGAAACGAGCCCGCGGGAGAAGTCGAGGAAATTCGGCGAAGTTGAGCGCAGCGGTATGGCCCGCATTGGGCGGATCGGCGAGTGCTTCGCCGTGACAGTTGCGGCCTGTGCCTTCACGATTTCCCTCAGAACCACCGCTAGATTCGGTCCTCGGTGCGTGGTCAGTCATCCATTTGGAGCACTTGCTGCTCTGGTCCTCTACGGCGCGAATTTTCCCTGTCTGCCCCGCTGGCAGAACCCAAGACGCCGCACTGCCCGGGTGCTCAGCTTAACTAGAACATACACCAACCCGATAGTCAAGCGCCTTTCGATAAATGCGCTGTCTAAAGGGAAACTAGCGTTTACGATCACTTACCTGGAACGGCAGGCGGATCTTGGTCTCCAGCCGTAGTCGTTGAGGACGGCGGTGCCGCGTGGCCGGCGGCGGGACCCGCCCGTCTTGCCAATCGAGTCGAGATGGATTAGCCAGAGGATGAACTGCTGCCCTGAACGCGGGACGGAACCTAATGGGCGCGGCAGGTGCGCACCGTTTCCACGCTCAGGTCAGGCCCGTCCGCGATGGTGAACGTGGCGCGAGCGAGCGAAAGCAACCCTGATGTGAACCTCGGCGGAAGCGGGCAGGAGGCGCTCAGGTAGCTATGGACGCGACCCTGGTGGCGAAAGCGGCGCGAGATGACGATGTTGAACCGGGCGAAGTGAGGCCAGGGCCCGACGTTGCGGGGAATGACGCTTACCAGCACCGTGGGGAACGGCCCTGGCTCCCGACGGACGTGGAAGGGCAGGACAAAGGAGACCGGCGGATGCGGGGAGTAGGCCAGAACCCAAACCGAGGTGCGGCCCTGTGAGGTCTTGCCGTTGAAGGCGAGAAGCTTGGCGTGAAGGCCGAAGGGCAGCTGGCCGGGGAGGAAGACGCGGGCATAGAGGTGGCCCTGACCCACCAAAGCAGAGCCGCAGATCGACATCGCTTCGCGGAGGTTCCAGAGCGCGCAAACGGCCCCTGGGGCAAAGAGGCAAGCCGCGAGTGTCGAGCACGCCCTTGTAGGCGAGTTCGAGACGAACTCCTTTAACGCGGGGTAGCGGCACTCCCTGAGCGGTGCGAAGCCCTCCATGGAGGCGGACAGCGACCGGGGCCTTGTGAGTACGGGGAAGCGTGCGAGGGGAGATGCCGCCTTTGAGGAAGACGGTCAAGCTGCCGCTCGCGTTCCTCTCGGCGTCAACCGGGATCACCAGGACGGCAAGGGTCAGCAACGGAGCGAGCATCCCGAGCAGCAAGACGCGGCGGATCGGGAAGGCCCTGCGAAGTCGCTGCCGGAGGGACTGCTTGCCTCTCACCGCAGCAGAGGCACCGCAGAGCGCACCTCTCACAGATCGGTTCATGCCGCTATGTTCCCTTCCATAGGCATGCTCACCGGCGTCGCGCGGCGGCGTGCTTCAACCCCTTAGCCAGGATAGCGCGCTCTTAAGCTTTGCCCGCATGCAGCGCCCAAGCTCCGCCCGGGACTCCCCCGCGCCATACCCGAACCCGCATCAAGCGCCTGCGCTTTGGAGATGCGGGCGCAGTGGTGGAGGCGCTTGCGGCGAGAGCGGTGATGTCTGTGATGGCGATGGCGCTTGGAGCCCTTGCCGCAAGGGGTGGTGAGGACCGGGTTTCGGTTGACGGTCTTGCCATTCTGGCCGACCATCTGAACCTTCACGTGTTGAGTAGCGGAGCAGAGTCTGGGGGAGTTTTCGAGGAGGCCCCTGTGACCGCCGTAGAAGCGGAAGACGGTCTTGGTGACGGGGGCGTCGGGAACGGTCTTGAATCTGGCGCGGAGACGGCCGCGGACTGAATCGATGCGGCCCTCGAGGACGATGTCGATCTGGCCGTGGAGGGCGGCGACGATGTCGGGGAGGCCGGCGCGACCGGTGCTACGTAGGTAGATCGGACCTCGGAGGGGGTCGGCGAGGAGGGGGGTTTTGAGGCGGGCGAAGCCGAGGACCGAGCCGGGGGGGCATCTTTCACCCGGGTCTTGGCCCTCGGCGAACTGGACGCGGGTGCAGACGGTCCTGATGTGGGCGTTGTCGACGAGCTCGGTGCGGGGCAAGGTGACCCGGACGCGGGAGATGTTGGCTTCGCCCGGTTTGGCGGTGAGAGTGGCGGTGAGGGCGGGGTTGCCGGCCTGCTTGGTCGAGCCGGTGAGGCGGAAGCGCAGCTTCGGGCGGAACGGGAGGCCGGGCACAGTTTGCGACCTGAAAGTGCGTGCGACAGATCGGCCTGCCCCGCCTCATCGCCGACGATGCCCGCAACCACGGCGAAGCGGTCGCAGTTGGTCGGGTTGAGCGTGAAGTCCGGCCGGTCGAGGTTGACCCTAGATCGAGCGCGTCCGCAGCGGAATCCCTTCGAAGATCTGCGGCAGCGGGTCTGCGATCGTGGCCACCTGAGCCGTGACAGGATTCACCGAGATCGCGGAGCGCACCGGCCACGACGCCGAGGTCGTAGGGCCCGGAGACCGCCGGGATCACCACGACAAGGCTGAGTGGCGCGCCTTTGTAGGGACCCGCGAGGTAGACCTTGCCCGGAATGTAGAGAGGATGGCTGCCCGCTCCCGCACCCGCTGTCGCGGTGCCGATCTGACTCGCCGCCGGGCAGGCGGGTGAGTTGAGCTCGGTGATGCCCTTGTAGCTGGGGTTTGAGAGCAGGGCGACGGAGGGCTCCGGGCAGTACGGGATGCCCTTCAAGGAGCCCGAGAATCCCTTCGGAGTCAGAACCGAGAGGCCGGTCAGGTGCTGGTCGCCGTCGTTGCGGTTGACCTGAAAGGTGAACGGTGCGTAGCGGCCGGCCGTGGAGTTCGAGCTCCCCGCTTCCATCGTCGGATTGAAGCCGCGCGGCGTGCCCGGGCAGGGCGTGCCGGCGGGCCCGGCGGAGATCGTCAGGAAACTGGTCGAGTGACGCGTTTCGAGCTGGTCGTTCCAGGGGACGAATTCACTTTCCACCGGGTAGGTGCCGCAGTGGTCCGGGGTGGCGAGGAGCCCACGCTCCGAGCCGAACACGTGCATCTCAAATTCCTGGAGCGGTGCCTGCGGCAGGTCCTTGAAGATCACGGAGACCTGGCCGGTCTGTGGGTTCGGTTCGACTTTACCGAGCAACTTGACGTGTGTGGCAAAACCGTCCGCTGCAAGCAGAATTCGGTACGGTTCGCCCGGCAGCGGTTCCGCGAGGTACATCGCACCGGGGATCGGCCCCGGCAGTGCGGCGACGTCGATCGACAGCGTCGCGATTTTGGAGAACTCGGGACACGTCGCCGCGAACAGGGTGCCGATCGCGCTCAGGCCTTCGGGACATGCGACCTTGCCGTCAGCGGCGTTTGGGTTGATCGAAAGGCCTCTGGGCAGCGTGATCCGAGCCGTTTTCAGCTCTGACGGGGATGGCGTGATCGGACTCTGGGTCTGGGGAACCTTGAGAACCGCGTCCAAGCCCGAGGCCGTATCGGCGTCTTCCGTAGTCGGCTTCGCGTTCAGGCTGGGATTGAAGCTGGCTTGGGAACAACCGGTTGTTTCCGGCCATGGGTATTCGGCGGCGAAGGTCGTTCGCTGGAAGTATTCGACCTCCGCGACAGCCACCAGGGGGATCCCGCAACGGGTCGGATTACTGAGGAAGGGAAATTCCGGAAAGGTCGCTTTCTGAAAGGTCGACGAAAGGAACGGGTTCCCCGGAGGACATCCTTCTTCGGGGTTCGCAGCACTTACGAAACATGCCCCAAAGCCAGTCAGGGGTGTCACGAACCTCCCCCACACGTGATCTTCGCTGGCCGGCACGCCCCACAATTCGGTCTGATACCACGGCAGCGAGAAGCGGAACAGGTCCGCGCTGACCGCGTCGAGGCCGTAATCGCTATCGGTGCGACCCGAAAGGTCGTAGAAGAAGGGAGTCGAGAGGAACGGCACGATCGATCCCAGCAGACCCGCCTGCTCGGGATTCGTTTCCATGTTGTAAAGCGGCCCAAAGATTTCGTCGAACAGATAGAAGTTCCCGACCTGAGAGTCAGGAGGACAGGTTCCGGAACTGAAGTCCGCGAGCCTGCATTTCGGAGCCACATGCGGATTGCCGATGAAGCCCGTCGGCCAATGCACGAAGAACCGTCGAGGAATCACGCACTCTGAGCCCGGGGGTGGACAGTTGAATTCGTCCTCCGTCTTTACTTTGAACACCAGATCGACGTCCGGGTGGCCGCCAGCCTGGGTCGTGCTCGGCGCAGCGCTGAATTCGTTCCATCCCCCTTCCGGATGTGCCCCTCGGGACTGATCGCTGGCAAAAATCCCGAACACGGCCAGCGCCGCGAGCACCAATGCAGCCGAGAGAGGCAAACGCAGACCACGGCGACGGCTGGAGGCGAGTCTGGCCACGGCCATCGTGCCTGCTGCCACTGTGTTGAACCTCTGGCTCACTTGACCCTCCTGCCGTGGTTGTGCGCGCCCGACGACCGGGTTGCCGCGCACGCTTCCCTGACCTCTTCTTTCGGGTGCAGCGCGTACCGCGCCTGCCCTTCTTACCGCGCCTGCCCGCTTCTTGGCGGCGGCGCAGCGGGCTCTGATGCCCTTGCTCTTCTTCTTGGAGTTGCTCTGCTGCACGTTGCCGCCGGCGCCGAGATACGTCGCCGTGTTCAGGGTCGGCGGCGGCGCACTGTCGGCCCCGTGGCACTCGTCGGCGGCGACGCAGGGGGCCAGCTTACGGGCCGTGCGATTCCGACTCCCGATCGCGCGTCGTAGAACTTGAGGAACTCGCCGTTGTGGTCCTCCGGGAGGATCGACTCGTAGGTGGAGAAGAAGACGTCTACTCCGTCATGGCTTACCGACTCCAAGCCGATGTAAGCCGGGGGCAGGCTGCCGACATTAGATGTTTCGGTGGTGACGGTGTAATCGTTGGCAGCCAGACCCGTCGTGATCAGCTGGGCCGGCCGCCGACGTACTCGTAGACGTCGACCCTGTTGCCGTCCTGGTCGCGCGGCACTAGATCGTCCTTGGTTGCGAAGAATGCGCGACCGTCGTCGGACATGAAGCGACCGCCCTCGCTCGCGGCCACGTCGTACTGAGGACGCTCCCCGGTGGGTACGCACGAAGCGCATTTGATGACCCTGCTATCAGCGTCGTAGACGTACACCTCTGCGTAGCCGTTGTTGTCGTAACTGGTCATCCTCGATTTGGTGAGGATGGCAGCGTGTTTGCCATCTGGGGAGATCTGCAGCCTCTGGATCGACGTCCCCGGATCGAAGTGCGAGACCAGCTGGACTTTTCCGTTCCGGTACAGGTAGAGGTTGCGCTCGTCCTTGAGGCCGAGCCGTGTCGGGTCCAGTACCTCGGGCGACCAGAAATACACGTCGCCGCTGTTTTCGGAGACGATGTCGTCCATCCCCGGACCGCTGAGCGCGGTGTTGCGATTGCCGCGCCACTTTTCGGGCAGGATGCTGTCGGCGTCGCAGTCGCTGACCCAGGAGGCATTGCATTCGTCGGTGTTGCCGTGCCCGTTGCCCTTGGTGATCCTCACCAGTGAGTCGGGTTCAGACCCGCCCTCGCTCCAGACATAGATGTCGGAGCTATTGTCGGTGTCGTCGGCCGTGAGTTGGGCGAAGGTTGAGAAGACGACCTTCGACCCGTTGCGGGTCATGCCGACGAACTTGACGGGCGCGCCCTTGGAGATGTCATACGTGACTGAGTGGTTCACCCGCATGTACAGGTAGAGCAGGTTTGTCCCCTCGACACCCGCTGGAGTCGAGATCAGGATGTGTGAGCCGTCCGGCGAGAGACCTGGAAGTCGAATGATTTTTCGGTGATCGCCTTGGGGATGACTTCGTTCATGTCTTCGCCGTTGGGCATTTTCGAAACGATCGTCACGCTACGGTCGGCGAGGTTGTTGTCGTATGCCGAGCCAAAGGGTTCCGTCACGCCGCCGGGCGCGAATGCGATCGAGTGATAGTCGGTGTTTCCTTCGCGGTAGTCGTTCGAGGAGAAGACAAAGTGCTTGAAATCACCGGACATCCTCTGTGCGCCCCGCCACTTCAGCCCGTTCGGGATGACGTTGACGTTTGTCGGAAGGCGACCGAGGAGTTCTTCCGAGGTCGTTTCGAATAGATAGGGCGAGAATTCGGGTTCGAAGCCATAGAGGGTTTCGTGCTGGTGGTCGATGCAGAGTGCGAGGGTGTCGCTGCATTCCTTCCGCGAATTGGCCGCCGCTTCCTCGCCCTTCAGGCCCGGGAGGGTGGTTATCCAACCGCCATTCGTGCGTGTCGCGACGTACATGTCGTGCCACTCGTTCGGTGCATCTAGGCCTTTGATCGAGCCAAGCGCCCCGTAGAAGGCGAAGCGCGAGGGTGCGGCCGCGAAGCCCTGGTTGACGGCGTAGCTGACACCTTCGCCGTCCGCGCCCTCGGCGTAATCGCGGTGGTTCTGGTCATTGTGGTAGCCGAGCGGGATTTCGCTCGGAAATAGCACGATCGAACCGGCTTCCCCGGGGGAGACGAGCTCGTAGGCGCGACAGTCCGGGAGGTAGCTGCCCAGCGTGAGCTGCCTGAGCTCGTCGTTGGGGCAGGCAGGGGGCGCGTAGTCGAAGGTCGTATCGAGACTCGATGACGTTCCCCATTCGTTTTCGGCGACTACCCGGTAGTGATACGTGACGCCCGGCTGCAATCCAGTCAGCTGCTGCTGGACGAGCACGTCGTCCTTGCCGGAGCCGATACTCACCGGCGCGACAGGCATCTTTGACCCGTAGCTGGGCGTCTGCCCGTATTCGAAGAAGTACTTGGCTGCGTAGCCAACCGGGTTGATGCTCGCGTGGACGATGGCAGACGTCGGTTCGACCTCGGTCGAGCGAACGCCGTTTACGTCGGGTACCGAGGCCGTCCTGAAGGTCATGTCCGGACCCATCGTCGTGCCGTTGGCGTTTTTCGCGATGACCCTGTAGTGGAAGGTTCGGCCGCTCGGCAGCGCATCGACCGCTGCGCCCACAGTTTCGTTGCCGACCCCTTCTCCGGCTTCTTCCAGGTCCGTTTCGAACCCGTAGGAGTCGGTGGGGCCGTATTTGAAGTAGTAGTCGGTGTGCAGGCCGTCGGGATCGAACGAGGCGTTGAGCTGAGCGCCTTCGATGTCCACTTCGGTTGCATCGAGGGTGCGGACTTGAAGGACGTGGCTCGGCATGGCGGTGCGATCGATGCCGGTATTGACCCCATTCGGAGTCGTGACTTTCACCCGGTAGTGGTACGTCGTACCGGTGGTAAGGCCACTGAGTTCGGCTTCGACGTCTTCGTCGCTGCTGAAGCTCGCCGGGGAGCAGGGCATCGAGGAGCCGTAACCGGTCGACGTGCCGTACTCGAAGACGCACGATTCCACTTCCGGCGTGCCGTCGAGGTCAACGTGCCCGTGGACCTCGACTTCTTCGTGGCCGATCTTGTCGAGTTCCGGCGCGTAGGTATGAACGTCGGGAAGGCTCAAGCCGGGCCCAAAGACGACGATCTTGGGGCCTTCGCCCGATTCCGTCGACGCGAAGACACGGTGGTCTTTGCTCACCGCGACCGCATGAGACGCGGTGAGGTCGCCGATGCCAAACGATGGTGCGCTCTGGTAGGAGTGCTCGCCCGCAGTTCCGGGGCTGTAGGTATCGATTCGATTGCCGCGATCCAGGTAAAGATTGTCGGTGCTCCGATCGACGTCGAGGCCCTGAATTCCAGTCGCGGGCGTTGCCGACACGACTGGCGGGTCGGTGAACGGCGACGGATCGGCAAAGAAGCGATCGAGGCCGCCTGGGGGTATCTGATAGGGAGTCGGTTGGAGTTCGGTCGTGAACTGATCCGCCTCGTATTTGTTGACGTAGCGAGGCTGGCTACCCTGGCCCTGGCCGGTATAGGAACCCCACATCGCACCGGTGGAGTCGACCTTGAGATCCTGGAAGGGGCTGGTGCCATCCGGACGTTTGTAGAGCCGCTTCACCTCTCGGAAAGCCGAGTTGTAGAGCGAGACACGGCTGGCCGGATAGCGGCTGGTCAGGTAGATCTCACCGTTGTCGTCCACGTCGACCCCTGCGAGCAGGTTGGTCTGGGTTATCGATTCGGCAATCTGTTTTATGGAGGCGAGGAATTCGCCACTCGGTTCGAAGATCTCGAGGTGCGGACTGGAGGCTACGAACAGGCGGCCCTGATTCGATGTTTCCGAGTTGTCGACCGCCAGCTCAGGTCCATTGGTGAAGTCTCCATACACCGAGTTAGGGTCGAATGTGATCATGTTTTCGTCGATGTACGGCTCCGCGGTGGCGCCGAACGGTTCCGGTTCGCCGTTGAATTTGAAGCGCTTGATGACGCCCACTTGGTCGAACGAGTTCGACCCGGCAGGTGGGCAGGAGACGTAGATCCATTCGTTGTGTTCGTCGATCGCGATGTCGTAGGTATTTGGGACGAATTCGCTGATCGATTCCGTGCAGGGCACGCCGAGTTTGAATTCGGTGAGCACGGTCTCGTGCTTGAGCGCGGCCGAGGCGGTTCCACCGGTGAACGCGAGGGAGGCCACAGCCACGACTGCGGCTGCGATGACGGTGCGGACTGTGCTTCCCATGTTCATCTTGGCGCGTCTCACTCGCTTTCTCCTCTTCCGCTCAGCCATTTCTGGGGTTTGAGCGACGGTGGTGCTTGGCGTGCTTCTTCTTGTGCTTCCTCACACACTTGCCCTTGCGCTTGACGAAGCCCTTCTTGCACTTTCGCTTCTTCTTCTTGCCGGCTTGCTGCTCGGCAGCGACTGGGTGGTGAAGGTGACGTCGGTGCCAACCGCGTTGCCGAGCTCATTCGTGGCCACCGCCCGCACGTGGTAGGTCGTGCCCGGGGCGAGGCCGGCGACGTCGACGCCGAAGGGCAGGCCAAACGTCTCCTGCCCGGCGAAGATTCCCGCGCTGCTCAGTTCATAGCCGCCCGGGCCGTATTGGAAGACGAGACTTGTCGGGCTTCCATTTGCGCTGACAATGGCCGCAAGGTGCGCGGAGGTCTGCCCGACAGCCGTGACCGATATCGAGTCGACCGATGGCGGCGCCGGAGTGATGAAGGCCTGATCGGGGCCGGCGGTCGTGCCGGTGAAGTTGGTCGCGACGACCCTGAAGTGGTAGACGGTCCCGGGTGCGAGCCCGCTGATTGAGGTGGAAACGGGATGGTTCTGGTTGTCGAGGCCGGTGATCACCTGGTTGGCGAGGGTCGAGGAGCCGTAGGCGGTGGTCGGGCCCCATTCGAAGAAGTAGGCGGTGTCCCAGCGATTCGGGTTGACCTGGCCCGAGAGAACGCGCCCGCCGGGGCCCGCCGGGGCTGAGCTCATCCCGCTGATGCCGGGAAGCGGCGCCGCCAGGCTCGAGAAGGTCATGTCGGCGCCCCGGGTCTCGCCAAAGCTGTTGGAAGCGACCAGCCGGTAATGGTAGGTGGTGTAGCCGCGGAAGTCGGTGATCCGGGTCGAGACCGGAATCAGCCCTTCGGCGGTACCCGCATCGGTGCCGGGTGGTGCCTCGCTGGTCATACCGTATGCCGTCGTCGGGCCGTATTCGAAGTAGTAGTGGGTGTCTTCGCCGTTACCGGTGAAACGGCCGTTGAGCGTGACCCCCTGCTGGTTGAGGCTGCTGTAGGCGGTCGTGGCGACCCCGGCTACGGCCGGCTCGGTCGTGAAGGTCAGGTCGGGGCCAAAGCTGGTGCCGGCGCTGTTTTCGGCGACGACGCGGTAGTGGTAGGTCGTCTCGGTTTCCAGATAGGGCGATTCCGTTTCGGGGTCCTCGCCGATGATTGTCGTTTCGAGCGGGGTCGGCCCGACGGTGGCGCCAGCTTCGAGCACGGGTGTCGCGTGGTCGTAGCTGGTCGACGTTCCGTACTGGAACCAGTAGGTGGTTTCGTCGTTGATCCCGGTGAACGAGCCGTGCAGCGTCGCTTCGCGCGGGCCGACCGCGGTCGCCGCTTCGGTTTCCAGATCCTGGACCGCGTGGGTCGTGAAGGTCTGTTCGGAGCTGTAGTTGGTCGCTCCGGCGTTGGATGCCTTGAGGCGGACGTGGTAGAGCGTCTCCGGTTCGAGGCCGACCAGTTCCGCGCTTACCGGCGTCGATGCCGCGTAGGGAGTCGCCGGTTCGCAGGCGGCTTTCGTCGAGGCTGCGAATTTCGTCGATTTGAAGGTCTGGTCTTTGACGTATTCGAATTCGCAGCCGAGGATTTCGCCCGCGCCATCGGGGTCGGCGGCCCCGTGGAGCATGGCCGTCGACTGCAGGACTTCGGTCGTCGCGCCCGTGCTGGGAACCGGCGCCTGCACTTCTTTGTAGATGAAGACTTTGTCGATCGTGCCGCGATCGGAGACGTAGACCTTGCCGTTGGTCGAGTTGACCGCGACGCCCTGACCCTGGTTGAGGCCGTCGGCGGTGCCAAAGGTCTCGAGCAGGTTGCCCGCCGAGTCGAACCTTTCGACTTCGTTCTGCTTGGTCACGTAGAGGTTGTCGTTGGAGACGTCGATCGCCGGGTGACGGCCCTGGGTGGTGACCAGGGTGCTGGTGGCTTCCTGGAAGGGCGGTTCGGGCGGGTCGAAGCCCGAGCCGGGCGGATTGACCCGGCGGATGTCGCCAGTCGAGGTGGCGAACGTTCCCCCCATCACCGTCAGCCTCGTGGTGGAATCAACGGCGACCTTGCAGGGGTTGGTGAAGTCGAGCGGGTTCACCGTCCCGGTCGGCTGCGGTTCTTGGGCCGGGTTGGTTTCCCATTTCAGCGGCTGGAACTTGTCGATGAAGTTGTTGGCGAGGGTGCCACTGGGGTGGGTCGTATAGACGACGCCGTTCTTGTCGACGGCGACGCCGCAGAAGGAGAGCGTGCCGGAGATCGAGCGAGCGGTGATCGAGTTGACTTTGGTTCCCGAGTGGCAGGTAGACCTCGATCGTGGCGCTGCCGCCGGTGGCCGAGCTCGAGACGTAGATGACGCCCTGGTTGGCTCCGCCGGAGTTGTCGACGGCGATCTGGCGGCAGTTGCGTACCGCAGCCGGTATCGAGGACGCTTTTGCCGAGGGCGGAGAAGTTTTCCGGTGTGCCGGTGGAGCTGTATTTCTGGATGTCGCCGGCTCGGGGTCGTACCGCCGATGCTCATCACGTAGACGCTGCCGGTGGCTTCGTCGACGGCGACGGCGTTGGGGTTGTTCGCGGCAGGGGAGAGGGTGAAGGTCGAGTCGAGAACGTGAATGCCGACCGCTCCGGCGGGAGCGGGAGCGAAGAGCAACATCGACATCAGCGAAAAGACCAGGCCCACGCAGCCCAAGGCGATCTTCGATCGACCCGCTGCGGAGCCCCGAGTCGAATCGGCGAACCGCGATTCCGTGTTGCTCACTCGCTCTCTCCCTTGTGCCTCGAGCCCGGCCGCTCCCTGCGCGGCCTGAGGTGCTCGGTTTCTCTGTTGACCCGATCGGCGGACGCCTGCTCGACGGGGTGGAGGAGCGCGCCGCCGGAGTCGGCGCCGGAATGATCCTCCCAGCCAGTTGGGTGCCTGTCCAGGGCGCCCCGGCGAAGCACGTCCAGCGAGAAGGCGCAGACGCCGCGCCGATCTTGGCTCACGAAATTCCCCTCCCGAGCCACCCTTCCGGGGCTTTGGCTCAGTCGTCCGGTGGGTGTTCCCCCCGGTTTGGTCTGTCCTCCGTAAAACCTTCCCTGGTCACTTCCGCTCGGCCCGCCCAGACGGCGCACTTCCCGGAAGCCGGACTTAACTCAAACATAGATCAACCGGGAAGTCAAGACCCACTTGATAATTCTCCCTGTCTAAGGGGATAATCGGCTACGCCCTTCTACCCGTAGGTGAACAGCGAGATGGTTGCCGGACTACCGCCTAGAGAGCCAGATTTGGCGCCCCTGGGACCCCCGGCGGCCGTGGATATCGTGTCGCCCGGGATAGTGCTGACACCATGGGGAGATTCGAGCCAACTGCGCGACAAGGCCCTGCCGCCGGGGCGCAGGACGACGCCGGCCGAGGCCGAGGAGAACCATCGCGAACGGCTCTACGGGGCGATGGTGGCGAACGTCGCCGAGCAGGGCTATGAGGCGACGACGATCGACGACCTGGTCGAGCTCTCGGGGGTCTCGCGGAGCGCCTTCTACAAGCACTTCGGCGACAAACGGCAGTGCTTTTTGGCGGCGATCGAGGCGCTCCTCGGGCCGGCGCTGGAGGCCTCCTCGGCGGCGCTTGCCCCCGGCGGCGAGCCGCCCAGCGACCCCGAGCGGACGCGCAAGGCCTTCGAAGGCCTGATCGGGGCCGTCGCCGCCCAACCGGCGGCGGCGAAGCTCTGCGTGGTCGAGGTCTACGCCGGGGGCACCGAGGCGGTGGCGCTGCTCGACCGCGCCGCGGACTCCTGCGAGCGGCTCGGCAGCCTTGTCCTCGACGGGCTGGGCCGCGAGGGGATGCCCCCCGAGCTGGTCCGGGCTCTGGTCGGCGGGGTGCAGAAGGTGATCCACAAGCGCCTCTACCAGGGCAAGCCCGGCGAGCTGGCCGAGCTGGCGCCGCAGCTGTGGGAGTGGCTCCTCCTCTACCCCCCTCCCCCGGGCCCGCTGCGCGGGCCGCGGCGGCGAACGCTGCGAGCGCTGCCCTTCGAGGAGCGACAGGCGGCCTCCAACCCGGCCGAACGGCTGCTGCGGGGGCTGGCCGCGGTGGTCGCCGAGAAGGGATATCCCGAGACGACGATCGCCGACATCATCGAGCGGGCCGGGACCTCCTACCGGGCGTTCTATGAGCACTTCGAGAACAAGGAGGAGGCGGTGGTGGCGGCCCTGGACGTCGGCTCGCTGCAGATGCTTGCGGCGGCGCTGCCGGCCTTCCGCATGGCCAAGGACTGGGAGGACGCGGTGCGCGGCACCCAGGAGGCGATGTTCCTCTACGGCGTGCAGGAGCCCGAGTACGCGCGCCTCGGAGCGGTCGAGATGTACGCGGCGGGCACGCGGGCGCTCGAGCAGCGCGAGAAAGTCACCGAACAGATGGAGGCGTTGCTCGAAAAAGGCTATGAGATCGCCCCCGAGATCCCGCCGATCACCGCCGAGGCGATCGGCGGCGCGCTCTACTCGCTCTTCTACGAGCACGTCAAGCACAAGGGGCCCGAGCGCCTGGCCGAGCTGGTGCCCTGGGCCGTCTATGTCACCCTGACCCCCTTCGTGGGTGGCGAACGCGCCTTCGAGGTGGCGACCGGCTCGGGCGGCGGCTGAGCGAAGCGGGGACGGCGGGGGCGCCGGCGGCCCAGGCGCGGAGGCTCGAGGCGAAGGGCCGCGGCGTGAGGGGGTCAGATTGGCGCCAACCGGGAAACTGTCGGCCATGGCTTTTGCAGCGGACACAACCGCGGCGCTCTCGGCGCTGCTCACCTACCAGCGGCGGATCGTGCCGCGGGTGGGCGCCGAGCTCGCCGACTGGCAGGCGCGGGCGGCACAGATCCCCGACGAGACCCTGCGTGCGACGGCGCTCGCGGCGCTCGCCGAAAAGTCCTCGAACGTCGCGGCGACCGCAGTCTTCGCGATCCTGGCGCCGCGCCGCAAGCGCGCCGGGGTGCTGCGGGCGATCGTCGCCCTACAGGCGGCGATCGACTACCTGGACTCGCTCGGCGAGGTGCGGGCCACCGAGCCGCTGGCAGACGGCCTCGCCCTGCACGGGGCGCTCAGCGACGCGGTCTCGCCCGGTGCCCCCGCCCGCGACTGGTACCGCCACCATCCCCAGCGCGAGGACGGCGGGTATCTCGCCGCCCTGGTCGGCACCTGTCAGGAAACGGTGGCGGCGCTGCCCGGCCGCGAGGCGGTGCTGCCGGCGCTGCGAGGGGCCGCCGCGCGCTGCGGTGAGGGCCAAAGCCAGGTCCACGCCGCGGCCTGGGCTGGTCCCACGGAGCTCGAGGAGTGGGCCGCCGGGCAGGAGGCGGCCTCCGGCTATCTGTGGTGGGAGCTGGCGGCGGGCGCGAGCTCCTCGGTGGCGGCCCACGCGCTGATCGCCGCCGCCGCCGATCAGAGGACGAGCGCGGCCGAGGCGGAGCGGATCGACGCCGCCTACTTCCCCTCGATCGGGGCGCTCACCGTGCTGCTCGACGACCTGGTCGACCGCGAGGAGGATCTCGCCAGCGGCCAGCACAACTACCTGAGCTACTGCGCGAGCTCCGAGCAGGCCGCCACGCGGATCGCCCTGCTGGCGAGCCGGGCGAAGGCGGCTATCGGCCGAGCTGCGCCAGGCCCGCAAACACCGCGCGATCCTCGCCGGCGTCGCCGGCTTTTACCTGAGCGCGCCCGCGGCGAAGAGCGGCTACGCTCGCCCGATCCGCGAGCGCCTGCTGGAAGTAACCGACCCGACCGTGCGGCCGATCATGGTCGCGATGCGTCTGCGCGGCGATGGCTGAGCCCGGCGACCCCGCCTACGTCGCGATCGTCACCGATGGCAACGGGCGCTGGGCGCAGGCGCGGGGGCTCTCGGTCGCCGACGGGCACCGGGCCGGCGCGGAGAACGTGCGGGAGCGGCTGCGCGACGCCGCCGAGCTCGGTATCCGCGAGCTCACCGTCTATGCCTTCTCGACCGAGAACTGGTCGCGCTCGCGGGAGGAGGTGGCCAACCTGATCGCCCTGATCGGCGAGTACATCGACCGGGTCACCCCCGAACTCGATGCCCAGAACGTGCGCCTGCGCTTCATCGGCGAGTGCGGCGATCCCGTGCCGGCGGACCTGGCGAGGAAGATGGAGTGGGCCGAGGAGCTGACCGGCGAAAACGACCTGATCACCCTCTATGTCCCGTTCAACTACGGCGGCCGGGCGGAGATCGTGCGGGCGGCGCGGCTCTTCGATGGCGGCAGCGAGGAGGAGTTCCGGGCCGGGCTGTATGCGCCGGAGATGCACGACCCCGAGCTTTTGATCCGCACCGGCGGCGAGCGGCGCTTCTCCAACTACCTGCTCTGGCAGCTCGCCGAGACCGAGCTGCTCTTCTCCGAGGAGCTCTGGCCGGAATTCTCGCGGGGCTCCTTCGAAGCGGCGATCGAGGAGTTCCGCGAGCGCCGGCAACGGCAAGCGGACGAGGCCGCGGCTCGCGAGAGCGTGAACCCGGGCCGGGTCTCCGGCCCCAACTAGTACGACCTCCTACCGTCAAGTGTCGATCGCTACGACCGGGCGCTCAGGGGCATCTCAGCCGAAGCGGGAGAACTTGAAGCGGCAGTAGTTGAAGCCGAAGGAGATGACGACGTCGTTGGCGAGGTTGCCCGTGTGGACGAAGCGCACAGAGCTGTGCTGGTAGCGGACGATGCGCTCCGCGCGCAGCGCCGCCGCGGAGCGGGCCAGGTAGGACTCCTGCAGGTTCAGGTAGCGAAACCACTTGGCGAGCTGCTCGGCGTCCGGCCCCGGGCGCGGAACGCGCGAGATCTTGCCCACCGTGCCGTCGAAGATCCGCCCCGCGCGGGCCAGCTTTCGCGCCGCGACCTGGAGGCGTTCGGCGCGGATGTCGGCGCGCACCCCGCGCACCGCTCGCTGGGTCGCCTTCACCCCGGGCTTGCAGATCGACTCCAGGCGATTGACGTATTCGGGGCGTGCGGGTGCGGCGGCGGCGGCCGAGGCGATCGGCAGGGTCGCGAGCAGAAGCGCGGCGGCGGCCACGACCGGGCCCGCTCGATAGCTGCTGCCTGGGGGACCGCCCATCCCGATCTCCTTTCGTTGAAAGATTTTCAAGCCTCCGCGTCGCCGGAGCGAGCCCCGTGTAGGTCAAAACGCGGCAGGAGGCGATCCAGAGCGGTCGGCACCCTCCAGACCCGGTCGCCGAGCAAGAGCATCAGGGCCGGCAGCAGCACGATCCGCACCACCGTCGCGTCGAGCAGGATCGCGACCGTCAGCCCGACGCCGAGCTGGCTGACGGTGGCGATCGGCGCCGCGGCGAAGGCGATGAAGACGGCGATCATGATCGCCGCCGCCCCGGTGATCACGCCGGCCGTTTTTTCGAGGCCGGCCGTGATGGCTGCGCGATTGTCGCCGTCCTTGTCGTAGCTCTCGCGCATGCGAGCGAAGAGGAAGACGGAGTAGTCGATCGAGAGGCCGAAGGTGACGGCGAAGATGCCGGCGGCGCCGACGGTGTCGATGTAGGTGTGGCCGCCGAGCGGGTAGCCGGCGGGCAGCTTGCAAATCAGGGAGACGACGCCGACGGCGGCCGCCACGGAGGCGAGGTTGAGGACGATCGCGAGCGCCGCCAGCAAGGGCGCGCGGAGGATCGCAACCAGCATCAGGAAGGTGATGAGGATGATCGCGCCGATCACGAGCGGCAGCCGGGACTTGGTCGCCGCCGCGTAGTCGTTGAGGATCGCGGCGCCGCCGCTGACGCCGGCCTCGAGGTCGCCTTCGCGGGCGAGGCGCTGCGCTTCGGCGTGGAGCATGGCGCCGGTCGCCCTCGAGCCCGCCGTGTTGAAGGGCTCGGTCGAGACGATCAGCAGGCGGGCGGCCTGGCCCCCACTTTCGACGTTGACGGCCTCGCCGGCGAGAGAGCGGTCGAGGGGCGGCGCGCCGTCGAGGGCGGAGAGGACGAAGTAGCCGGAGTCGAACAGATGCGGTGAGCGGCGGCGCAGCGCCTCGGCTCCGCGAGCCAGAGGAGTCGCCGCGGCGCTGACGCGCACCGCGGCCCGGCCGAGGCCTCTTTCGAGCGGGTAAGAGCGATGGAAGCCGTCGGCGAGGCCTTCCTCGAGCGCGTCGGCTCCGCCCTGCAGTTCGGCCAGCCCTTCGGCGAGCCGATCGGCGCCCTCGCTCAGCCGTTCGAGGCCGCCCTGCAGCCCGGAGGCGCTGCCGGCCACCCGCTCGGTGCCTTCTTCGAGCCGCGACCCACCCGCTTCGAGGCGCTCGAGGACGCTGTGCAGCTTGATCGCGATGTCGCGGGACGTCCTGACCTTGTCGCGCTCGGCGGCGAGGACCTGGGCGAGGAGCCGCTGCTGCTGGGCCATGCCCCGCAGCGAGGGGTCTTCGCGGGCCGCCGCTTCGAGTTCGCGGGCGATGCGCCGGGCACGCCCCAGGGCCTTGTTGTTCAGGCTGGGGAGAAGCGCCTGGAGTTCGAGTTCCAGGGCAAGGCCGGCGCTGGCCGCGCTTCGCTGACCGGCGGCGAGCTGCTTGGAGCCGGCGGCGAGGCGTTGGAGAGCTTCGCTCGCCTCTCCCCCGCCGGCGGCGGCTCGTTCGAGCGCGTCGGCGAGGGCGCCGGCTCCGGCGCCGGCCCGTTCTGAGCCCGCGCCGAGCAGTCCACTGCCGCCCGCGGCGCGCGAGAGGCCCTCCCGCAACCCCGCGACCGCGGCCGCGGCGCGTCGCAAGTTCGGCCCGAGCGCGGAGAGTTGCGCGGGGCCGTCGGGGCCCTCAGACGCGAGCCGCTCGCCGAGCCCGCGCAGTGGCTCGACGGCTTTCTGGATCGGCGCCGGGCCGATCACCGCGCGCACGCCGGGGCGCTCGACGATGCGGCGCTGCGCGCGCTGCAGCAGGGCGAGCCTGCGCGGGGTCGTGATCGGGCCCTTGCGGGCCGCGACGACGATCTCGAAGGGCGCCTCCCAGCCCGGGCCGACCGCGCGATCGATCGCTTCCGCGCTCTGCCGCGCCGGGCTCGAGCTCGGCAGCTCCTGAATTCCGGGAGCGCCGATGTTGAAGGCGAGGGCGGGGGCGGCGAGCAGCGCCAGCGGCACCGCGATCAGCACCGCCGCCAGAGCGGGCCGGCGCAGGGCGGCATCGGCGGCAGCCGCCACCCTGGATCTCCCGCCTTTCGGCACGCCCTTGCCGATCGCGCCCGCGTTGATCCGCTCACCGAGCAGGGCGAGCAGGGTCGGCAGGGCGATCCAGGCAATCGCGACGGCGATCGGGGTGACGACGACGAGCGCGGTCGCCAGCGAGAGCAGCAGCGACCCCGGCTGCAGGAACGAGGAGAGGAGGATCGAGGTGAAGAGCACCGCGCCCGCGAACACCGTCGTGCGGCCCGCGGTCCGCCTCGTCGTCCGCGCCGCATCCCGGGGCGAGGCCCCGCGCGCCAGCTCCTCGCGGAAGCGGGAGACGATGAAGAGCGTGTAGTCGACCCCGAGGGCGAGGCCCATCATCGTGCAGACGACCACGGAGAGGGCTTCGATCGTCATCACCGAGTCGAGCAGGACGAGCACGCCGCGCCCGGCGAGCACGGTCAGAGCGCCGAATGCGAGCGGGATCAGGGCGGCGACCAGCGAGCGGAAGACGAGCAGCAGCACGATCAAGAGCAGCGGCGCGGCGATCAGCTCGGCGCGCTCGGTCGCCGCCAGCGATTCGGACTGCAGCGCTCGCGAGACGCTCGCATAGCCCGACTGGATCGCTTCAAGCGGGGGATGGGTGCGCCGCTCCAGGGTGCGTTCGAGGCGTGGCACGGTGCGGCGCATCGCCACGTCCAGGGGCAGGTGGTAGTCGAGCAGGACGATCGCCCGCCGGGCGCCGGGGCGCAGGTAGCCGACCGTGCCGCGGTCCCAGGGGGAGACGACGGTGACCGAGGGATCGCGGCGCAGGGCACGGACCAGGGGCGGCCCCTGGCGTTCGATAGCGACTGCGGGCCCGCGTAAGAGGACGGCGAAAGGTGAGGAGTCGCCGAAGTGCTCTTCGGCGAGCGCCTGGCCGCGGGCGGAGTCCGTGCCCGGCACGATCAGCGAGGTCGGCTGCAGCCGATCCTCGACGCCGAGACCGGCGATGCCGAGCGCTCCGCAGCAGATCAGGACGACGAGAGGGCCGACGAGCGCCCTGCGATGCTTCGCCTCAGCCCGAACCCAGCCCACGGCAATCCCAGTCTAGGGCGCCTTCACGCCCGCGCGGGCCGGCGGCAGGACCCGCTGGGGCATTGTCCGGCGGCATTCGGTGGTGCTCGCCGGCCTTCGCGTTTGGATCACAAATTTCCCTCACCCTTCTTGCAGAAGCTAGGGGCTCTTCTACGCATAGCTTGCGTGCCCCTGGCGGTGATCGCTCCTAGATCTGCCTCCCTGTTCCCCGAGCAAGGCTAGGCGAGGCACTTCTGGGAAGCAACCGTGAACTGGAACGCAGACCAACCTATCGGTCCGACAGACTGGGACGCCGATCCCAGCAAGACTTTGAATCGTGCTGCGGTGCGCCTACCCCGAGGGGCCCGAGCGTCGCGCCGCCCGGTTACCGAGAAAGGCGGCTCCCTTTCTCAGCGCCGCGCTCGACACAGCTCGGCGGCGAGCCCGCAGCCGAGGAGGTCCCCGTAGGCCTTGCCCTCCCCGAGCGCTGGTTCGAAACCAGCCGCGCCCATCGGATTTCCCTTTGTAGAGCCAAGAATGGCGACTCGCTTGCATGGAGAGTCTATTGGTCGAGTCTGGTCGATCGAAGCTGGTCCGCGACGCCGCCGAGCCGCTACCCGACCTCATCTAGGATCGGCCTGCGCATGAGCATTCGCCTATACGGGCTTCCCGGCTCGCATCCGACGATGGCGGTTCAAGCGATGCTCGAACGCAAGGGCATCGAGTTCACGCGGATCGACCTGGTCCCGTTTCTATCCCGGGTTGTCGTGCGGAGGGGAATGCGCCTGCCGCAGAACACCGTGCCGGTCCTGGCGGTCGACGGCCGGCGGGTCCAGGGCTCACGCAACATCGCCCGTGAGCTGGGCCGGTTGCGGCCCGAGCCGCCGCTGTTCCCCGGCGACTCCGAGAAGCGCCTCGCCGTGGAGGAGGCGGAGAGTTGGGGCGAGAGGGAACTCCAGCACCCGGTGCGCCAGCTCTCGCTCTGGGCCATGCGCGCAGATCCGGCCCCTATCCGCAGCTACATGGAACGTCCGATCATGGGCGTGCCGCCGGCCATCGCTGCCCGCCTGGCACCTCCCTTCATAGGGCGTGGCGTGCGGGTCAACGAGGCAACCGACGAGGCCGTGCGGGCCAACCTCGCCGCGCTCGATTCGATGCTGGGGCAGGTGGAGAGGTGGATCTCCGCCGCAGTGCTCGACGGAGAGGACCTCAATGCCGCCGACTTCCAGATAGCGGCGAGCGTTCGGTTGCTTCTCACCTTCGATGACCTGCGACCGCTGATCGACGACCGACCTGCCTGCCGGCTGGCGCGGCGCGCGGTGCCCCACTACGCGGGCGACGCGCCTCCGGTGTTCCCACCCGCCTGGTTGGAGCCGCTGCGCTCGGCGACCGTCGCCCGGTAGTCGCTAATACGACTGGCCGACCTCGATCAGGTCGCCGTCCGGATATCTCCGTCCTCTCCCTGGCACGGTGAGGGGACTGTCGCGAAACCGCAACCGGAGTGGCACAATGGGGAGCGGATGAGGGGAGTCCGAGCCGTCCTTGGGGCGTGTCTATGTGTGGTTGCCGCGGCGTTTCCCGTCGCGAGCGCTCAGGCAGGGGCCTGGCTTCCGTCTTTCGATCTCGCCTCGGGCACCATCGCGTTCTCGAGCGCCGAGATGACCGGGCAGGGAGACGTGATCGCACTCTGGCGGTCGTTCGAAGGTGGCCCGTACAGGATCTACGGCTCCGTACGCCCCGCCGGCGGTAGCTTCAGCCCGGCGACCAGCCTCAGCCCGGTGGAGAGCGTTGTCGAGAGCATTGACGTCGTCGCCGACTCGACGGGCAACACGGTCGCCACCTGGCGCCAGGGGCTCGGCGGCGAAAAAGTCGTGCTCTTCTCAAGCTTCCGGCCCGCCGGCGGTGAGCTGCAACCGGCGGCGCAGGTCCTCGGCGCCGGCGAACACGTCTTCCAGCCCGACACGGACATGAACCCCTCCGGCGATGCGATAACGGTCTACCGGCGCGCGCCCGGCAGCGACGACCACATCGCCTACGTGCTCCGGCCCGCCGGGGGAGACTTCGGGGCACAGCAGGAGATCACCACCTACAAAGCCGAATATCCGACCGTCGGCCTCGCCGACGACGGCACCGCGATCGCGGCCTGGAGGACGACCGGCACCAAGATCGAGGCGGCGCGGCGGCCGCCGGGCGGCAGCTTCGGGGCGATCCAGCCGGTCTCCGAAAGCGGCAGCTCGGTGAGCCAGGTCTCGGTTGCCCCCGGCGGGCGGGCGCTGCTCGCCTGGAGGCGCGTCGTCAGCGGCCACGAAATCGTCGAAGCCGCGCTCGCCGAGCCGGGGGGCGAATTCGGTGCCCCCGTACCGCTCTCGAGCCCGGGCGTCGACTCGGTGCGCGTCGAGAGCGCGATCGGCCCCGACGGGCTTGCCCTGGTGAGCTGGCGCGACGGGGGCGACGGCCAGCTGCACGTCGCCGTCGCGCCGCCGGGCGCGGGCTTCGAATCGGCGCCGGCTCCGCCGACGGACATGTCCCCGACGGACGTCAAGTTCGGCGACAACGGCAGCTTGGCACTGGTGCTGGGCACAAACTCGAGTCCGTTCTCGATAGCGGCGGCCATCCGCGACCCGGCCGGTCAGTTCGGCCCGATCACGCCTCTCTCATCGCCCGGCGAGAACGCCTTCTCCAGATCGCTCAGCGGCGACGGTGCGGGCAATTTCGTCGAGCTGTTCAGCATCGACGACGGCGGAAGCTCGACCCTGAAGGTTGCGGGCTACGACGGCGTCGCGCCGAGGTTCGACTCGCTGGCCGTTCCGTCGCGGACCCGCACCGGGGTGAAGACCGCCTTCTCGGCCGGCACCTTCGATGTCTGGGGGCCGGTGACGACGGCCTGGGCGTTCGGCGACGGCGGCCTGGCGGTCGGAGACTCCGTGACCCACACCTACGGGCGCACCGGGGGCAAGCGGTCGGTGACCGCAACCGCGACCGACGCCGCCGGCAACTCGACCACCGACGCGCGCGCGATCCAGGTCAAGGACGTCACCCGGGTCGTCATCTGGGGGGCCAGGTTCCGGCCCCGCAGGTTCGCGGTCGGGCGCAGGTCGACCGCGCTCTCCGCGAAGCTGAGACACGGCTCGACCTTGCGCTTCAAGCTCTCCGAGCGGGCCCGGGTCACTGTCTCCTTCCAGCGCGGGGTCCGTGGCCGCCGCAAGGGCAGGCGGTGCGTGGCGCCGCGGGCCGCGCCCGGGGGCAGGCGCTGCACGCGGTTCGTCCGGGCGCGCCGGGCACGCTCGCTGCGCCGCAAGGGCAGGGCCGGCGCGAACAAGGTCAGGTTCAGCGGCAGGCTCCGCGGCCGCCGGCTGCGGCCGGGCCTCTATAGAGCCGTGCTGCGCGCCACCGATACCGGCGGGCTCAAGGCCAAGCCGCGGCGCGCGCCCTTCAGAATCGTCGCCCGCTGAGCCTCCTGGTGACGCCGCCGCGCGGCGCTAGCCGATCGCCCTGGCCACGGCGAGCACGATCAGCAGCAGGCCGACCGCGCCGAGCGTCCTGCGGAAGCGGTTGACGCCTTCCGCAGCCTCACGGTAGGCCCAGACGGTGAGCGCCACGTAGGAGACGGCGCGCGCGACGTCGTTGACGGTGCCGCCGTCCTCCGTGAGCAGGGCGACGAGAAGCGCCGCGAGCGCGACCCAGAGCGGCGGATTGGGAGACTGGCCGACCGTGTGGCCGCGAATCTTGAGGTCGCGTGGCACCGCGGAGTAGCGTAGCCACCGTCAGGCGCCTGAGACAGCGGCGCCGTCCGGTCGCCTAGCGGTACTCGGGGTTCGGGAAGTCGAGGCTGCAGCCCGCGTCCCAGGCGGTCCTCTGGTTGCCGTGGACGGGGATCCCGCCGGCGTCCTTGAGCATCCGCGCCAGGTGGAGCATGTTCCAGGCGGCGAAGGTCGTGTTGCGGTTGGTGAAGTCGTTCTCGGGCCCGCCCGATCCCTCGTCGAGGTAGGAGGGGCCGGGGCCCGCCTCGCCGATCCAGCCCGAGTCGGCCTGCGGCGGGATCACGTAGCCGAGGTGCTGAAGGGAATAGAGCGTGTTCATCGCGCAGTGCTTGACCCCGTCCTCGTTGCCCGTCACCAGACAGCCGCCGACCCGGCCGTAGTAGGCGTACTGGCCGTCGTCGTTGAGCAGGTGCGAGTTGCCGTAGAGGCGCTCGACGATCTGGGTGGCGACCGAGGACTTCTCCCCGAGCCAGATCGACATGCCGAGGACGAGGATGTCGGCCGCCATCACCTTCTCGAAGATCGCCGGCCACTCGTCCACCTCCCAGCCGTGCTCTGTCATGTCCGGCCAGACCCCGGTGGCGATCTGGTGGTCGACGGCGCGGATGCCCTCGACCGAGACGCCGTTGCGCCGCATGATCTCCATCGAGATGTCCATCAGCCCCTGCGTGTTGGAGACCTCGGGGCTGCGCTTCAGCGTGCAGTTGATGAAGAGGGCGCTGAGGTCCGAGTAGTCGGTGTCGCTCTGCTCGCAAAGCTCGGCCTGCTGGTCGGTCAGTTCGGTCACGTTCTTCTCCTCGTTCGGCTGGGTTTCGAGATACGCGTGAGGGTGGGTGCTGTTCATCGCACGCTCGAGGCCCCCAGTCAACCCGGCCAGGTGGGAGGCGGGGCCGACGGCGGCGACCAAGACGCCGGTGCACCAGACCTCTCTGACCGAAAACGGTTGCGCTGATCCGCCTACGCGGTTACAGTGGACCTGATGCGGGCGTTGGGGGGAAATCCCGACTGGGAGCGAGATTTCGCTTCCCGTCGGCACAGACGGAGGTTCGCGTCGGCGATCCTCGGGGTCGCTGCGCTGCTGGCGCTCGGCGCCTCGCCGGCCATGGCGAAGGGCGACATCGACTTCGGCGATGCGCCGGACGGCGCGAAGGCCGGCTACCCCGGCAAGCCGAAGGTGGTCGGGCACTTTCCGTCGAAGCTGGCGAGCGGCGGGCCGAGACACGCCAAGCGGGGTGCGCTGCGACTGGGCCCGACGAACACCGGTGAGGCGGACTCGCGGCAGGTCGACCGCGATCGCGACGACGGCGCCGGCCTCTCGGCGCCGAAGCCCTGCAGGACGGCGACGCTGACGACCGCGCTCCGCGGCAGCAAGACGGTCGCCGCCGGCCACTACGTCTACGTCAACGCCTGGTTCGACTGGAACCGCGACGGCGACTGGGCCGATCCCAGCGACGGCTGCGCCGCCGAGTGGGCGGTGCGCAACCTGCCCGTCCCGGCCTCCTCGGTCGGCGGGGTGAGGCTGCTGCCGATCAAGCTCAAGGCCGGCAAGCAGGTGAGGGAACTCTGGTACCGGGTCACGGTCACCCTCGACGAGGTCCAGATCGACACCAGCGGCCACGGTCGATCGACGCCCTACCTCTACGGCGAGACCGAGGACTACCTGCAACTCTCGCCGGGCGGCATATGGCTCGGCCCGCCGCCGGTGGAAGGCCCGAAAGAAAAAGAAGAACGGGAAGAACGGGAAGAAAAAGAACAGGAAGAAAAAGAAGGCAAGTTCAGCGTCCGCTGCGTCCCGGCCACTCGGGTCATCCCGCACGGTGCCAGCACCAAGTTCGGCTTCTTGCTCAAAGAAGGCAAGAAGCACAAGAGCAAGAAACCGATCTTCGGCAGGTTCCCGGGCGGCCGCAAGGGCAAGGGCTTCGAAATCAAGGTCCTGCCTTCGGGCAACCAGCGCGGCGTGCCGCCGGGCTACGTCCGGGCGCGGGTCTTCCGCTACAAGAGCAAGGACATCGACCCGCCGACCCGGATCCAGCGGCAGACGATCCGCGTCGTCTTCACCCGCGGCCGCTACACACGGGTGGCCAAGTGCACGGTGTTCATCCTCCACGTCGGCAAGGCCAGGCAAAAGAAGGGACACAAGCTTCCGCCGAAGATCAAGCCGGTGCGCTGCGAAGGGGCCTGCAGCGGGAAGGCGCAACAACCGCCGCCCGGCGTGACGCTGACCGAATACACCGAGCAGCCCGGCGACACGTTCAGGCTCCACTTCCACTCCACGCGGCCGCTGGAACGAGTCACGGTGCCCCTCGACGAGCGCAACCCGCCGACCAGGGACCCGCCCTTCCCGCTCGGGCCGTTCCCCTGCGAACTGAGATCGCTGACCCTCCAGGGCGGCCCGGCGGCCCTCGACTGCCCGCTGCCGTCGCCGTTCCAGGTCGACTCGTTCTTCGACATCGTCTACAGGATCGAGTTCCGTGAGCCGGTGACCACGTTCCGTGGGACGATCGACGACGCGGCCGGCAACCCGATCGAAGGGTTTGAAGCGAGGAGCGGCGGGCCCGTGTCTCCGCCGCCTCCGCCGGGGCCGATCGTCGGCGGCACGGGGGTCCTGGCACCCGGGCCGGAACCGCAGGCAGTGAATTTCAAAGTCACGCTCGACCTACAGAACACCGCACTTGAACAGTTCGCGATCCAGGTACCGCCGGGCTTCGCGGTCACCAACGGCGAAGCGACGGGCTTCAGCTGTGAACCCGGTGACCTGGGTGGGACGAACCGCGCACTCGTCTGCAACGGGCCGGTGGCGAACGGCGTGGAGATCCAAGGCGGCCTCCAACTCGACCAGCCGCGGCCGGACCAGATGGCCCCAAGCTCGGCGCTCTACGCCGCCGGCGGCGGCACGCTCTTTGGGCCCTTCAGCCTCAGCCAGAACCCCGACCCATCGAGCGGCGGCGGCGCGATTCAACAAACCGAACCGACGATCCTGGCCTTCAACGTCGGGTTCGACCCGTTCGGAGCGCTCAACTCCTTCATGCTCGACCTGACCCTCGATGAACTCGTGATACAGGCAGGCCAGGCGATGATCTCGGGTGAACCATTCACCTGCGAACCGGTGGACGACCCGGGTGAACACGTCTCCAACGCCCTACTCTGCAGCGGCCAGCCGATCGCCAATCTCCAGCCGATTCAGGGGTCCATCACGCTCAACGCGCCTCTCCCCCCCACCACGCTCGGCGCCGATCTCTTCGGCAACGGCCCCAGCTTCGAAGAACCGCTGGGCCCGTTCGCCGTCGGCCCTCCGGGACCGTAGAGCTCAGGAACGAACTCGGGCGCCTCCGTCTCACCAAAGCGCCCGGCGCAGCTCCGCCGGACTGAGGCCCTCAACCTCGACGAGCTTGTCGCGCGACTTCGATCCCCGGACGACCGACACGCGCGACGGCGCGACGCCGACGCGCTTCGCGATCAGCCGGCAGAGGGCGCGGTTCGCACGACCGTCCACGGGCGGCGCGCTGACCCGCGCCTGAAGGACCCCGTCGCGAAGCCCGAGCAGCTCGTCGCGATGCCCGCGTGGGCGAAGGCGGACCTCGACACGAGCGTCGGCGGCCTTCTGTCCGCCCCCGGGGCTAATCGCGCCGGGCCCGCTCGGCCGCCCTCTCGCGCACCGCCTGCTTCTCGTCGAGCGTCATCGCGCCCGGGTGGCCGTCCCCCGGCCAGGGGCTGAGGAAGAGAAGCAGCCGCGCATCCGCCCGGGCGAGGACGGTGTGGCGCTCGGCCGGGGCGAACTCGAACATGTGGCCCGCGTCGGCGGAGACGCGATCGCCCTCGGGCGTCGTCACCTCGACCGTCCCCGCGATCACGACTAACCGCGCGTGCTCGTGCACCTCGTGCTCCTGCAGCTCCTCACCGGCGGGCAGGTCGAGGAGGATCGCCCGCGCGTCGTCCGCCGTGGAGAGGATCTGGGGCTTGTACGCCTCCGCCTCGACGGTCTTCAGATTCCAGCTTCTCATCGGCTCCCTCCGGGACTTTTGACTGACCATACCCGCATCGGTGCGCGTCACCCGACCCGCAGCACGGCGGCCCCGCGCAGGCGCCCGGCCCGCAGATCCTCGAGCGCCTCGTTGGCGCCCTCCAGCGGGTAGGTCGTCACCTCGGTGCGGATCGGCACCCGGGGCGCCAGGGAGAGGAACTCCTCCCCGTCGGCGCGGGTGAGGTTGGCGACCGAGCCGAGGCTGCGCTCTCCCCAGAGGATCTCGTAGGGGAAGGCGGGGATATCGCTCATGTGGATGCCGGCGCTGATCACGCGGGCCCCCTTCGCGCTCGCCCGCAGCGCCGCCGGCATCAGCGCGCCGACGGCTGCGAAGACGATCGCCCCGTCGAGCTCCTCCGGCGGCGCCTGCGCCGAGGATCCCGCCCAGACCGCGCCGAGCTCGCGCGCGAACGCCTGGGTCTCAACGTCCCCCTCGCGGGTGAAGGCGAAGACCCGCCGGCCCTGGTGCGCGGCCAGCTGGCAGAGGATGTGGGCCGAGGCGCCGAAGCCGTAGAAGCCGATCCGCTCGGCCTCGCCGACGAGGCGCAGGGCGCGGTAGCCGATCAGGCCGGCACAGAGCAGGGGCGCCGCCTGCTCGTCGTCGTAGCCGTCCGGAATCGGGAGGCAGAAGCGCTCGTCCGCCACGACCAGCTCCGCGTAGCCGCCGTCGACGTCGTATCCGGTGAAGCGGGCCGCGTCGCAGAGGTTCTCGCGCCCGCCCCGGCAGTAGCGGCAATCGCCGTCGGCCCAGCCGAGCCAGGGGACGCCGACGCGATCCCCGGGCGCGAACCGCTCCGCCCCCTCGCCGGCCTCGACGACCCTGGCGACGATCTGGTGGCCGGGAACCAGCGGCAGCTTCGGCTCGCTCAGCTCGCCGTCGAGGATGTGCAGGTCCGTGCGGCAGACCCCGCAGGCGTCGACGGCGAGCAGCACCTGGCCGGGGGCGGCGACCGGGTCGGGCATATCGGTCGCGACAAGGGGGGCGCCGGGCCGCTCGAGGACCATCGCTCTCATCGGCCAATGATTGCGCGCCCCCGCCGGGCGGGCGTCAGCCGGGAATGTCGCGGCGGTCGAAGAGCCAGGCCCCGAGAGCCGCCAGGGCGAGCGCCGCGAGGGCGATGCCGGCGAACGCGACGGGATCGATCCCGTCCTCGATCGCGTTGCCGTAGTACTTGAACACCGACGCGTAGCGGACCCCGGAGAGGTCCGGGTCGAGGCGGCCGATCAGGTCGATCAGGTACATCGTCACCAGCGCCCCGGCGACCGAGCCCGTGACCACGCTGGTGCGCAGCGACCAGCCCGTGGCGACCACCCCCAGGGCCGCGAACAGCATCGCCAGCGGCCAGACGTTGACGTAGCCCACGAGCGCCGCGCCGAAGGGGAGGTCGGCGCCCGAGACCAGGTCGCCGGCCATGGTCAGGGCGACCGTGATCGCCAGCACCGCGGCCAGCTCGACCGCGGTGGCGAGGAAGCCCGCCGCCACGATCCGCCGCCGTGAGACGGGAGCCGAGAGGATCACGTCGAGGCGCCCGCTCTCGGCCGCGCCGCTGAGCCCGCTGGCGATCGCGCGGACCGCGAGGTAGCCGAGGGCGAGGGGGACGATCAGGCTCAGCATCTCGGCGTGCAGGTACTCCTCGACGGTTGCCAGCTGCCCGATCCCGAAGGCTTCCCTGAGCGCCGGCGGGTAGTCGTCGACGGCCTTCGAGAGCGCCCCTTCGATCGAGGGGAAGATCGCGACGATGAACGCCGACCAGAAGCCGAGGGGGAGCCCCCAGGCGAGCAGCGAGCGGCGCCGGTCCGACAGATGGGTGAGGACGAGCGCCCCGAGCTGGGAGCTCATCGCCGCTCCTCGCCCCGGTAGTAGGTGAGGAAGACCTCCTCGAGGCTCGCCCGGTTGACCTCCAGGTCGAGCACGTGGCGCTCGGCGAGCGCCGCGACCACCCGGTCGAGGTCGCCGGCGAAGAGAAAGCTGGCGCGCCGGCCGTCGACCTGGAGATCGCCGACGCCGGCGATCTCGCCCAGCCGCTCGAGCCCCGCCGGGTCGCCGACCTCGACCTCGACCCTGCGACTCGCCCGGCTGAGCAGGTCGGCGATCCGCTCGATCGCGATCAACCTGCCCTCGCGCACGATCCCGACCCGGTCGCAGACGCGCTCGACCTCGTCGAGCTCGTGTGAGGAGAGGAAGACCGTGCAGCCCCGTTCGCGTTCCTCGCCGACCAGGGCCAGGAACTCCTCCTGCATCAGCGGGTCGAGGCCGCCGGTCGGCTCGTCGAAGATCAGCAGCTCGGGTTCGTGGAAGGTGGCGAGGATCAGGCCGACCTTCTGCCGGTTGCCGCGCGAGAGCCGACCCAGCGGCCGCTCGAGGTCGGCGCCGAAGCGGGCGGCGAGCTCGTCGACCCGATCGAGGCGGTCGACGCCGCGCAGGCGGGCGAGCAGGCCGACGGCCTCGCGCCCGGTCGACTGCTTCCCGTAGCCGAAGTCCCCGGGCAGGTTGCCGAGCCGGGATCGGATCGCGACGCTGTCGCGCCTGCTGTCCAAGCCGAACAGCCGGGCCCCGCCCCGGGTCGGGTGGAGCAGGTCGAGGAGGATCCGGATCGTCGTCGTCTTGCCCGCCCCGTTGGGGCCCAGGAAGCCGAACACCTCGCCCGCCTCGACCGACAGGGTCACGTCCTCGATCCCGCGCTCGCTGCCGTAGAGCTTGGTCAGCTGCTCGGTTTCGATCACCGCCATCGGTCGATCTTGACAGCGACTCAGACTCCGAGGGCGAAGCTCAGCGCGAGCATCAGGGCGGCGCCGAGGACGAGGCCCAGCGTCGGGCCCGCGTCTCCGCGGGGCCGAGTAGGCGCGCGGCAGCAGCTCGACCGCGACCAGGGTCAGCATCGCCCCCGCCGCGAAGGCGAAGGAGAAGGCGAGCAGCGCTTCGACCTGCTCGACGAGCAGGAAGGCGACGACCGCGCCGACCGGCTGCGGCGCGCTGGTCCCGACCGCGACCCAGAACTGGCGGGCGCGGCCGAACCCCGCCTCCGCCATCGGCACCGCGACGCTGGTCCCCTCGGGGATGTTCTGGATCGTGATTGCGACGATCACGAAGAGGCTGAGGCCTGCCCGGTCGGAGGCGAAGGCGGTGCCGATCGCCAGGCCCTCCGGCAGGCTGTGGACGAAGAGGACGAGGAAGACGAGGGCCGAGGTCCGCGCCCCCGGTCCGCTGCGGCCCATGAAGCCGGCCTCGGCGTCGAGATGCCGGCGCGCCAGCGCCAGGAAGGCGATGCCGGCGACCAGGCCGAGGGCGACGCCGCCCGGCGACCCTTCTTCGATCGCCGGAATGGTCAGCCCGGCGATCGCGGCGACCCCCATCACGCCGGCCGCGAGGCCGAGCAGCGCCGGGGTCAGCGCGGCGGCGCGGCGCCCGAGCAGGAAGACCGGGATCGCTCCCAGCCCGGTGGCCAGCGCGGTTCCGGCAGCGGCCAGCGCCAGGACGACGATTTCCGGCATGCGACGACGCTATCCGGGTGGCTGGACGGCCGCTAGCCGCTCGGCGGGCCGCCGAGCGCCAGCACGTCGATCAGCAGGAAGACGGCGATCGTGGCGACGATGGCCCCGAATGCCCGGCCGAGGGCGACGGGCGAGAGCCGGAGGCCGATCGAGGTGCCCCACAGCGACCCGGACGCGGCCGCGACGCAGAGGACCGCGGTCAGCGGCCAGTCGGGCTGCGCACCCCGGCCGAGGTGGATGGCCAGCGCGACGGCGCCGGTCATGCCGATGATCGCCAGCGAGGTGGCGATCGCGCGGCGAATCGGCAGGCCGAGGACGGAGGTGAGCGCCGGGACGATGATGAAGCCGCCGCCGACGCCGAAGAACCCGGTCAGGGCGCCGACCAAGAGGCCGCTGGCGCCGCTGCGCGGGAGGTCGGGCTCGGGACACCGGTCGGGCGTCCCATCGAGGGCCCCCGCCTCCCCGGCCCGCAGCGCGGCGACGGCCGCCGCGGCGAGCATCACCGGCACGAAGGCGAGGATCAGCAGCCGCGGGCTCACCGCCGTGTTCGCGACCGTGCCGAGGTAGGCGCCGATTGCCGCGGAGGGGGCGAACGCGGCGGCGATCCGCCAGCAGACCTGCCCGTGACGGGCCTGGGCGGCGGCGCCGACCGAGGCGCCGAGCGTAACCACGATCAGCGACGCCGTCGAGCCGGAGCTGACTCCCTCCCCGAGCACGTAGACGAGCACCGGCAGGGCGAGGATCGCGCCACCTCCGCCGACGGTCCCGACCACGACCCCGATGACCAGGCCGAGGAGCGCGGCGATCGCGAATTCCATTCAACTATTCAACCATGTAGTTATACTTGCCCGGTGGCCACCGACCTCGATCTGCCGCTCGCCACCCTGATCGCCCGGCGCTTCGCGATCCTCGGAGAGCCGACCCGGGTGCGACTGCTGAGCACGATGAGCAGCCGCGAGGAGGCCTCGGTGGGCGAGCTCGCGGAGGCGGTCGGCGGCACGCAGGCGAACGTCTCCAAGCACCTCAACCTGCTGCTCGGCGAGCGCATGGTCTCGCGCCGGCGGGAGGGGACGAGGGCGCTCTACCGGATCGCCGACCCGACCCTGATCAAGCTCTGCGACGAGGTCTGCGCCGGCGTCGAAAGCCAGCTGCGCGAGCTCAGCTCGATCGTCGCCAAAGGGCAGCAGGAGCCGGTGGCGTCGTGATCTTCCGCCAGTTCGTGCACGAGGACCTCGGCTGCGCCTCCTACATGGTCGGCGACAGCGGCGCCGGCGAGGTGGCGGTGGTCGACCCGCGTTTCGACATCGACGAGTACCTGAGGCTGGCTCGCTACCTGGGCGTCTCGATCGAGCACATCCTCGAGACCCACAACCATGCCGACCACGTCTCGGGCCACGGCAGGCTGGCCGAAGCGACGGGCGCCCGCATCTACGTCCACCGCGATGCCGGCGTCGACTACGACCACGTGCCGATCGAGGACGGCTTCGAGCTCGAGATCGGCGGCCTCGTCGTGCGCGCCCTGCATACGCCCGGGCACCGCCCCGAGCACACCGCCTTCGCGCTCGTAGATCGCAACCGCGGCGAGGATCCCTGGGCGCTGCTCAGCGGCGACAGCCTCTTCGTCAATGACGTCGCCCGCCCCGACCTGGCGGTCGAGGAGCGCGAAGGCGCCGAGGGGATCTTCCAATCGCTGCGCGACAAGCTGCTCACCCTGCCCGACGACTGCGAGCTGTGGCCGGGGCACCTCGGCGGCTCGATGTGCGGCGGGCCGGGGATGGACATGAAGGTGTCGTCGACGATCGGCTTCGAGCGGGCGCACAACCCGACCCTCGCGATCGAGGACGCCGAGGAGTTCGTCGAGCAGGCGACCTCCGGGCTCGGCCCCCAGCCGCCCAACTTCAAGGCGATCGTCGCGATCAACCGAGGGCCGCTGCTGAGCGAGGTCGCCGAGGTCCTCTCGCTGACGCCGCGCCAGGTCGAGCAGCGCCTGGCGGAGGGCGCCCTGCTCGTCGACGTGCGCACCGACCACCAGTTCGACGACGCCCACATCCCGGGGGCCGTCTGCATCCCCCTGATGCGTGCGGGCTTCGGCTCCAGGCTCGCCTGGCTCGCCGATCGCGACCGGCCGATCGTCTTCGTCGGCCGCGACGACGACGACGGCAGGCGGGCGGCCCGCCTGGCGACCGCGGTCGGCCTGACCGAGCTCGCCGGCTTCCTCGGCGGCGGCTACACGAGCTGGCTCCAGGAGGGGCTCGGGGTCGAACGGATCGAGCGCATGTCCCTGGAGGCGCTGGAGCGCGACGCCGAGGCGAAGGGGATCCAGATCCTCGACGTCCGCGAGCGTCCGGAGTGGGAAGCCGCGCAGATCCCCGGCTCGGTCAACATGCCCTGGCACGACATCGACGGCGTGCCCGAGGGCATCGACCCGACCGGGCCGGTGGCCGCGGTCTGCGGCTCAGGCGAACGTTCCGCGATCGCCGCCAGCCTGCTGCGCAGGGCCGGCGTCGACTCGGTCATCCACGTCGTCGAAGGCGGCGTCGGGCGCTGGCTCGAACTGCGGCCGGCGGCCTAGCTCCGCCGCCGACCGAGTCCGTCAACCGACGCCTACTTGGCGTTGAACTTGATCCACTTCGAGTGGCATCGCACGCCGTTGCCGAGCCTGTCCTTGACCCGCAGCCGACCGCCGGCACGCCCGCCGCGCACCTTGCCGCGTAGGTACACGGTGTCGGTGGAGCCGTACTGGACGTCCCTGAACTTGCCCTTCCTGACCGGTGTCTTGAGGAAGCCGCTCTCGGTGACCTGAAGGACGCTGCCGTCGCGGCACCTGAGGTCGACCTTGAAGTGCAGCAGCTTGACGGAGCTGTTCTTCACCGCCATCTTGATTCGGAATCCCTGCTTGGTCTTGCCCTTCAGCGTGCTGCGCTTGGCGCCGTCGGCCGGCGCGGCGATCCCCACCGCGAGCAGGCTGCAGGCGACGAGCCCGCCCACCATCGTTCGCTTAAGCATCCAATACCCCTCCTCCAGAGGTGTCCATCAATGGCACGTTCCCTTCGTCTAACCGAACGGCCGTAGAAAGAAACCCGGCCACTGTCAGCCCGCTGACAGTGACGGTCAGCCCGCTGACACGGCCCTCGCACCCAGGCCTTGGGTTCGCCGGCCCTCGCGCCGGGTAGTGGTCAGGTAGCCGAGGAAATCAGACAAGGCCGCCCGCATGGAACGGCGCCGGCCTGCCAAGGAGGCAGGAGAGAAGATGAGAACGCAACTGCTTCGCGGGGCCGCCCTGGCTCTCGCGATCGCTCTGACGATGGCGGGTATCGCGACCGCCGCCAAGCCGACCGTGGTCCGGGCGGGCAACCTCATACTCGCCGTCAACGGCGGTGTGGCGCCGAAGCGCCTGCCGAAGAAGAGGATGGCGCCGATCAAGCTGCGCATGTCCGGCAACGTCAGGACCGCGAACGGGGCCCACCCGCCGGCCGCCCAGAAGGTCTTAATCGACTTCGACAAGCACGGCTCGATCAATGCCAGGGGTCTGGCCACGTGCAGGCTCGGCAAGATCGAAGCGCGGACCACGTCGGACGCCAGGTCGGCCTGCCGCAAGGCGATCGTCGGCACGGGCAAGACGAAGGTCGAGGTGGCGTTCGCCGAACAGGTGCCGTTCAGCGCCAGCGGCCCGCTCGTCGTCTTCAACGGCGGCGTCCGCGGCAAGGTGACGACCATGTACATCCACGCCTACGTCAGCGTGCCGACCCCGACGGCGCTGGTCACCGTGGTCAAGGTCAAGAGGATCCACAGGGGCCGCTTCGGCACCCGGGCCACCGCCCTGATCCCGAAGATCGCGGGCGGGGCGGGGTCGGTGCTGCGCTTCAACCTGGCGATCGAGCGCAAGTTCAGGCACAACGGCCACCGGCAGGGCTACCTGACGGCGCGCTGCGCGAACGGCCGCTTCTTCGCCTACGGCAAGTTCGCCTTCACCGACGGGACCCGCCTGGCCGGCAAGGTCGTCCGCCCCTGCCAGCCCCGAGGCTGAGGGCCGGAGGCGAACGACGAGGCACGGGAGAAGGTGACGCCGCTCAGCGCGGCGTCACTCGGCGGCGGGAGCGGGCGGCTCTCCCTTGAGCAGCCAGCGCCCGGAGCCGTCGGTCTCGACCAGGCCCTGCTCGCGCAGGTTGCCGAGCGCGAGGCTGACGGTGGGCCGGCGGGCGCCGACCATCTCGGCCAGCACCACCTGCGGGACGTTGATCTCGAGCTGGGTTCCTCCCGGGACCACCTCGCCCCATCTCTCGGCCAGGCCCCAGAGCAGCGCGTGGAGTCGGTCCTCGATGCCGACGATGCTCATGATCGCCGACTGCAGGGCGAGCCGGCGGGACCGGTCGATCGCCCGTCCGGCGATCGTCGCGGCGATCGCCGGCCAGCGTGAGATCACCGATCCGGGGCGCAGGTCGAGGACCGCGAGCCTGGCCCGGTCGACGACCTGCCAGTCTGCCCGCGAGAAGGAGGCCGGCTCCTCTCGCCAGGGCAGCAGGCAGTCGCCCTCGGCGAGCAACTCGATGCTGCAGCCGCCCTCGATCGCTACCCGGCGCAGCAGCATGCCCTCGACCACCAGGTATCCGAAGCCGTCCGCTTCGGCCTCGGTCGGCGGCTCCCAGGAGCCTGTCGCGATCGCGACGATCGGCGCCTGCAGGCCGATCTCGGCGGCCTCCCGCTGCTCTTGCCCCAGGGCCGAGCCGAGTTCCGGCTCAACCTCCAGAAGTGAGATTCGCTCCAAGGCTCCCCCTACTCTCGCAGCCGTTCACCGTTCGTTCGCTCCCTCGTAATACCCGATTACGCCGATCGGAACCCCGGCCGGCGACGCTCAGAGCCCGACCGGGTGGCGGACGGTGAATCCGCCCCGCCCTCGCAGCCCTCGGTGCCAGCGCGGCCCGGGGCCACCCGAGGTGTCCCACCGCAGGCCCGCGATCACGGCATAGGTGTGCCCGGGGTTCGCGTAGACCGTGATCCAGCGGCCGGGGCCGGGTGCGCCCCACCGGCGCAGGCCGCTGGAGTCGAGAGCCCTGCCCAGAAGGCCGGCGCCGTGGAGCGCGTAGCTGACCGCTCCGGAGCAGTCGTATCCACGGTCCCACCAGCGCCCGTGCCCCCCGCCCCAGACATAGGGCCTGGAGGCGATCCTGTTCGCCGCCCGGATCGCGCGCTGAACGGGATGCGGGGCCGCGAGGGGCGGGCGCGCCCTACCGCGGAGCAGCATCGCGTGCCGGGCGCCGGCCCCTTCGAGCTTCTTCGAGTGCTCGGCGCCGACCCCGCCGATGGCGGCGCGGGCCTGCTTCGCCCCTGGCCCGGCGGACAGCGCAATGACGGCGAGCACGAGGATCGCCGCGCAGCGCGCGGCAGGGGAAATCGTCGCTGGGGAGTTCATCGTTCCTCCTTCGTCGGCCGACGGGGTTAGCTGTCGGGCTGGCGCTGAAGGAGCCGCGCTCCCACCGTGTGGTGGATTCGCCCCGAATACCTGGGTCCCCCGCTCCCGGGGGAATCGGCCCGGGATTAGGCATTTGGAAGCAGACAACCTAGCCGAAGGCCAAGGGTTGCGGTCTCGTCCGCTTCGGGGCTAAAATGACTATCGTCACAAGGAGGTGGCGATGCCGTACGGCTATGACGTGCTCAGCGGGCTACTCGTCGCGATCGTCGTCCTGGTGATGATCGGTGCTGCGTTCGGCCGCTCGCGTCCGTGATCGGCCCCTGAGCCTTCGAATGGGCGAGCGGGGGCCTCTCCTCGTGGCACGATCTCGACGCGGAGCCTGACAGACTGTGCCGCTGCGGATCTTCGACGAAAGGAGCACGGCTTGAACGGCGAGACCAGCGAGATGGGCCCGGTCGACTACGTGATAGTCGAGTGGCCCGGCCGCCAGCCGGACGGGGAGGCGGCCCCCCACCTGATCGACCTCGTCGATCGCGGCTTGATCAGGATCATCGACCTGGCCTTCATCGCCAAGGCCGAGGACGGCTCGGTGGCGAGGCTGGAGCTCGCCGACCTGGGCGACGAGGTGGCGGCATTCGCCGACTTCGAGGGAGCCTCGGCGGGCCTGCTCACCGAGGAGGACGCGGACGAGGCCGCCAACGCCCTCGAACCGGGGACCTCGGCGGCCCTGCTCGTCTACGAGAACCGCTGGGCGGCGCCCTTCGCGGCCGCCGTGCGGCGCTCGGGGGGCGAGCTGGTCGCCTCCGGACGCATCCCGGCCCAGGACCTGATCGACGCACTCGACGCGGCCGACGCCGCCTGAGGAAAGGAAGCCATGCCAGGACTACTTCGAGGAGTCGCCCGCACCGCGGTGATCGCCGGAACCGCCACCGCGGTCAGCAACCGCGTCTCGCGCCGCCAGGGCGAGCGTTGGGCCCAGCAGGAAGGGGGCGTGCCGGCCGAGCCGGCGCCCGCGCCGGCGGCACCCGCCCCCGCCGGCGGCGGGTCGACGATCGATCAGCTCAAGGAGCTGGGCGAACTGAAAAGCCAGGGAGTCCTCACCGAGGAGGAGTTCGAGGCCCAGAAGGCCAAGCTACTCGGCTGAGAGCTCGGGAACATGGCGCTCGAGGTGGCGGGCGACCGTCGCCCGCACCCACTCCTGGGTGGCGGCGTCCGCCAACCGGTAGCGACCGAGGAGCATCTTCTGGTCGTCGAGCGGCAGCCCCGCGATCTCCCAGCTGACGGCGAGGCGCTCGAAGAGCAGCTCCGAACGACGGCGCCAGGCGTCGTCACGTGAGGTCGCCGCGGTCGCCGGCCCCTCTTCGATCTTGGCAATCGTCCCGGGGCTGAGCGATTCGCGCAGCGCCAGGACGTTGCCGTCGGCGTCCACGTACTCGACCGTCGCCGGCTTCTGCCGGTCGCGCCTCTTCTTCTTCTTCTTCGCCAAGTCCACCGCCTCCCTTCGGGTCGGATCGCTAGTCCTCGGGCGACGGCCTGCGCCGCGCCCGCTTGCGCTCGCCGGCCCGCCGCTTGTCCTCCAGGCGACGCTCCCGCGATGCCCGTCCGGGCCTCGTCGGGCGCCGTCGCTTCGGCACGGCGAGGGCGAGGGCGATCTTCTCAGCCAGGCGCTCCAGCGCCAGCTCGCGGTTGCGCGCCTGGCTGCGCGCGTCCTGGGCCACGGCGGTCACCAGGGGCCCCAGCCGCTCGATCAGCCGCTCCCGCTGCGCCTCGTCGAGCGAGCGCGAGGCCTCCACGTCGAAGACCGCCTCGATCCGCGACGCGGTGACGTTGGCGTGCTGCCCTCCCGGTCCGGAGGAGCGGCTGGCGCGCAGCTCCACCTCGCCGAGCGGGAGCGAGAGCCGGTCGTCGATTCTCAGTCGTTCGGGTATCGCGAGTCGACCTCCGCGGCCAGCTCGAAGTCGGCCGCGGTCAGGCCGCCCTCGGAGTGGGTCGAGATGGTGACGGTGACCCTGTCCCAGGAGATCTCCAGGTCGGGGTGATGGCCCATCGCCTCGGCCGGCTCGACGAGCTCGGCCACGAAGTTGGTCGAGCCGACGAAGTCTCCGCACTCGTAGGTGCGCCGGATCGCCGGTCCGGCCCGCTCCCACCCCGGCAGGGCCGCCAGCCGCTCCTCGATCTCGCTGTCGCCCAGCAGCGCCATCGTGACTATGCTGCCACGGCGGTGGACCGCGCGCAATGTGTGAGTCCCTCCCCACCCTCTGGCAGCTGCCGCTCTCGCACTTCAGCGAGAAGGCGCGTTGGGCCCTGGACCACAGGCGGATCCCCCACCGGCGCCGCTCGCCCATCCCGGGCGTCCACATCCCGATCGCCCTCCTCCTCAGCGGCGGCAGGACCGCGACCTTTCCCATCCTCCAGCTCGACGGGCGGACGATCGTCGACTCGACCGCCCTCATCGCCGCGCTCGAGGAACGCTACCCCGAGCGGCCGCTGTACCCCGCCGACCCCGAGCTGCGACGCCGCGCCCTCGAGCTGGAGGAGTTCTTCGACGAGGAGCTCGGCCCCCACGTGCGCCACCTCGCCTTCCACGAGCTCGGCAGAGACAGGGAGCGGATGATCGAGTTCGTCGAACGCGGCATGCCGCCGCCCCTCAACCGCTTCGGAGCGATGTCGGCCGCCTATGCGCGCGCCTACACGAACCTGCGCTTCGGCGTCCACGACGAGGAGGCCGCCGTCCTCGCGCGGGCGAAGATCCCGGCGGCGCTCGACCGGATCGAGTCCGAGCTCGGCTCCGGGGGGTACCTGGTCGGCGACGCCTTCACCGTCGCCGACCTGACGGCGGCGGCGCTCCTCTATCCGATCCTGATCCCCGAGCAGGGCCCGCTGCCCGCCGACGTGCAGCCGCCCGAGGGCCTGCGGCGCTTCCGCGAGCCGCTGGAAGCGCGGCCCGGATACAGGTGGGCGCTCGAGATGTTCGCCCGCCACCGGCTCCCACCGAGATCCGCGAGCGCCGCCGAAGAGGCGGCGGGCCTCAGGGCGTGAGGACGATCTTCAGCGCCTCGCGCTTGTCGTAGAGCGCGTAGGCCTCGGCGGCTTCGTCGAGCTTCATGTGGTGGCTCACCAGCGGCGTCGGGTCGAGCCTGCCCGCCTCGATCAGGGCGATGACGCGGTCGACGTGGGCGATCACGTTGGCGAGGCCGAGCCGGAGCTGCAGCCCCTTCAACCAGGCGAGGCCGAGCGGGACCTCGCCCTTGCCGGCGTAGGCCCCGATCCCCGACACCGTGCCGGCGTCGCGGCAGAGGCTGATCGCCATCGCCAGCGGCGCCGGGTCGCCGACCGCGTCGACCACCACGTCGACCCCGCGCCCCTCCGTCGCCGCCCGGACCGCCTTCTTCGGCTCCTCCTCGGTGAGGTGGACCGGGGTCGCCCCGAAGGACTCGGCCATCGCCAGGCGGTCCGCCACCGAGTCGATCGCGAAGACCTCGACCGCGCCGCCGGCGAGCGCCGCCTGCACCGCGCAGAGCCCGACCGGGCCGAGGCCGAGGACGGCGAGCGTGTCGCCGGCCTTCATCCCGGCGTGGGCGACCGCGTGGTAGCCGGTCCCCATCACGTCGCCGGCGAAGAGGGCGGCCTCGTCGGACATGCCCGAGGGGACCGGCCGCAGGGTGAGGTTGGCGCGGGGGACGACCAGCAGCTCGGCCTGCGCCCCCTGCAGGTTGCCGAGGTGGGCGCCGTGGCCGAAGGTGCGCTGGCTCTCGCAGCGATGGTAGTCGCCACGCAGGCAGGCGGTGCAGGTAGCGCAGGCGGTGTGGAAGCAGCCGAGCACCCGGTCGCCGGCCGCGACCCGTTCGACGTCGGCGCCGGCCTCGAGCACGGTGCCGACGTACTCGTGCCCGATCGTGAAGCCCTTCTCGACCGGGACCCTGCCGTGGTAGATGTGGAGGTCGGAGCCGCAGATGCCGCTCGCCTCGACCCGGATCAGGGCCTCGTCGGGGGCGCCGACCTCGGGGTCGGGCTTCTCCTCGACCCGGACCTCGTCGGGCGCCTGGAAGGTGACGGCTCGCACGGTGGCGAACCGTATAGCGCCCCGCCGCCCTCCGCTCAGCCGGAGACGGAGGAGCCGACCGGGGTCTTCTTCTTCTCCTCCTTCTCCTCCTCCTCGATCTGGAAGCGATCGGAGCTGCGCTCGGGGCTGGCGGTGACCGCGATCCGGGACTCGAGCGAGAGCTCCTTCTCGAAGTCCGAGGCGTCGACGTGGTGGAAGGAGACGTCGTCGCCTTCGATCAGCTCGACGAAGATCTCGACGAATTCCGCGTCCAGCTGCTTGCCGGCGACCCGGCGCAGCTCGACGATCGCGTCATGGGAGGACATCGGCGTGCGGTAGGAGTCGCGCGCGGTCATCACGTCGTAGGTGTCGGAGACGGAGATGATCCGCGAGAGCTTCGGGATCTCCTCTCCCTTCAGGCCGCGCGGATAGCCCTTGCCGTCGATCCGCTCGTGGTGCGCGAGGATGACCTCGGCGACCGGCCCGTAGCCGTCGAGCGCCGAGACGACGCGGGCGCCCTGCTGGGGGTGGCGCTTGATCAGCATCCAGTCCTCGTCGGTGAGCGGCACGTTGGCCTTGAGGATCCGGTCGGGGAGGATGAACTTGCCGATGTCGTGCAGGAGCGCGGAGATGTGGACGAGCTCCTCTTCCTCGCGCGAGAGCCCGGCGCGCTGGGCGATCGCCCGCGAGTAGCGGGCGACCGCGGCCGAGTGGCGGGCGGTCATCTGGTCCCTGAGGTCAAGGGTGCGCAGCAGGGCGCTCAACATGCCGACCTGGAAGCTGGCGAGCTGCTTCCCGCGCGCCTCGAGGTCCTCGGCGCGCTGCTGGGAGAGCAGCAGGGCGCCGAGCAGATACTGGAAGGTGACGAGGACGATGCCGAAGAGGGCGACCCCGGCGATGCCGATCTCGTGGTAGATGTAGGCGACGCCGACTGTCATCAGCGCCGCCGCGACCTCGGACGGCAGCAGCGGGATCAGCGCGGTGCGCGCCTTCTGGATGACGGAGCGACCGGCGATCATCCAGAAGTTCAGCGCCAGAGCGAGCAGGAACGTGCCGAAGACGAGCACGTAGAACATGGGTTCCGACGCGGTGACCCCCGACTGGTCGACGGCCATATGAAAGGCAAGCCCGGAAATCAGGGGGAAGGTCGCATAGGCGATCGTGTTGACGAGCAGGTCGTGCGGGTCGTCGCGCCAGCGGAACCAGCCGGCCCAGATCGAGAGCACACCGATGATCGCCGCAGGCGGGCCACCGAGGAAGACCATCGCGAGGACCAGGGCGAGGAAGCTGCCCGAGGTCTTCAGCTTCGAGCTGGTTTCGATCGCGGTCAGGTCGCTGAAGATCGAGAAGCCGAGGAGGATGCCGAAGAGGGCCGGGTCCCAGTCGGCGGTCGGCGCCCTCCAGACTGCAAAGGCGACGACCGCCAGCAGCCCAGCCGTGAGCAGCGCGTGGTGCACGGTGGTGGAACGCGTCTTCGTCATTGTCTTCGCATCGGCAGGGCCTCGCTTGGGGTCAAGCCGTATCTGGGCTTTCCCGACCCGTACCCGGTTCCCTGCGAATGGCAATCCCGTTGCGGGAAGCCGCCCGGGAACGCGGTCCGGACCGGTCGGAGGACCGCTTTCACGGTACATGCAGGGGTTTCGCTGCTCAACCCCTCTCAATCGGTTGTCCAGCACACGAAACGCGTCTTGCAGCCCGGCGACTGCGCCCGCCCGACCCGGGAGGCGATCGCCGCGGGACGACGAACTCCGCAGCAATGCCCCTCAAGAACGACGAAGGGCGCCCAATGGGCGCCCCGCCGAAACTCAAATGGACCGATTCTTACTGGAGGCCCATCCCTTCTGGAAGATCTATCGCCGCCAACCCATTGTCAAGTCCTTTCGTTGAAGCCCAAGTTGTGCATCACAAGCGGAACCTTGTGAATTGCTGTGCCTGTTGTACCACAGGTTGGCGGAAACTTGTGCATTTGCACCGAATCTTGTGCGGAAACCAAGTAGGCCGAACGGCCAGCCATGCGTAGGTCGGGGCTAATCCGTGCCTGACAGCGGGGTGCTCGCCCCTCTGCACAGGCCCGCCTTCCGGCGGCTCTCGCTCTCCTACGCGATCAACGAGCTGGGCGACTGGCTCGGCCTCGTCGCCCTCTCGGTGCTGGTCTTCGACATCACCGGCAGCGCTCTGGCGACGACCCTGCTGTTCCTCGGCACGGGATTCCTGCCGGCGCTGCTGACGCCGCTCTTCGTGGCCAGGCTGGAGCGCCCGCCGCCACGCTACGTGCTGCCGGGCGTCTACGCGGCCGAGGCCGCGGCCTTCCTCGGCCTGGCGCTGCTCTCCGAGCACTTCTCACTGGCGGCGGTCGTCGTCGTGGCGGCGTTCGACGGGGCGCTGGCGTTGACGGCGAAAACCCTCACCCGCGCGGTCACGGCGGCGATGCTCGAGGACGAGGGCGAGCTGCGGGCCGGCAACGCGATCCTCAACGTCGCCTTCACCGCGGGCGCCGCCGGCGGACCGGTCGTCGCGGGCGCCGTGGTCGCAACGCTGGGCGTGCAGTCGGCACTGCTGCTCGACGCCGTCTCCTTCTATGCGATCGCCTGGATCGTCTTCACCGCCCACCCCCTGCCCCACGCCGAGCCCGAGCCGGGCAGGCTGCGCGACCAGATCCGCGCCGGCGTCGGCTACGTCCGCGGCCACAGGACGCTGTCGCGCCTGATCGGGGCCCAGTCCGTCGCGCTCGTCTTCTTCACTTTGGCGATCCCGGTCGAGGTCGTCTACGCGAAGGAGACCCTCGGCGCCAGCGACACCGGCTACGGACTGCTGCTGGCGAGCTGGGGGACGGGAATGGTCGTCGGCAGCGGCGTCTTCGCCGGCCTGCGGCGGGCGCCGCTGCCGCTGCTGCTGTTCTTCAGCACGATCGGCGTCGGCGCCGGCTACCTCGGCATGGCCGCGGCGCCGACCCTGGCCATCGCCTGTGCGGCCGCCGTCGTCGGCGGGGTCGGCAACGGCGTGCAGTGGGTGACCGTCGTCAGCGCGGTGCAGGAACTGACCACAGCGTCGATGCAGGCGCGGGTGATCAGCGTCCTCGAATCGATGAGCTCGGCGATGCCCGGCATCGGCTTCCTGCTCGGCGGCCTGATCGCGACCGGCTTCGACGCCAGGGCGGCGTTCGCGGTCGCCGGCGTCGGCGCCGTGCTGACCGCCCTCGCCGCGGCGCCCTTTCTCGGCAGGCAATGGCCCGAACAATCGGCCAGAAAGGGCCCCGCCGAGGCCGCCGACGACGACGTTATGGTGGAGTTGATTCCCGCAATCCATGCGGGAATCCGTGCAGATGCCCCCGTCCCAGCAGTTCCGACCTGGAGGTAAAAAGTGAGGAAGCCGATCGCAATCTCGACCGCAGTGGCGCTGCTGGCCGTCGCAGCGCTCGGACTCGCGTCGTGCGGCCAGTCGGGCAAGGAGGGCGGCACGCTCACCGGCAGCTTCGCCGGCTTCCCCGACTACCTCGACCCGGCTCTCTCCTACACGGCGGAAGGCTGGACGGCGATGTACGACACCTACATCCCGCTCCTCACCTACAAGCACGCGAGCGGCGACGAAGGCAGCGAGGTGGTCCCGGGCCTGGTCAAGGAGATGCCGAAGATCAGCAACGGCGGCAAGACCTACACGATGGACCTCCAATCCGGCCTCGAATACTCCGACGGCACCCCGATCAAGGCCTCCGACTTCAAGAAGACCGTCGAACGGACGTTCAAGATCAACTCCCCCGGCACGCCCTTCTACACCGACATCGTCGGCGCCGAAGAGTTCGCCGAAACCAAGGAAGGCGGCATCCCGGGGATCAAGGCGAACGACAAGACCGGGCGCATCGAGATCGACCTGGTCCGGCCGCGCGGGACGTTCGTCTACGAGCTCGGACTGCTCTTCGTGGCGCCGCTGCCGGCCGGCACCCCGGTCAAGAACCTCTCCTCTGAACCGCCCCCGGCCAGCGGGCAATACGTGATCACCAACGCCGACCCGGGCAAGGGCTGGGAATACGAACGCAACCCGGCTTGGACGAAGAGCAACGGCGACATCCTCTCCGACCTGCCCGACGGCCACGTCGACAGGATCGACATCAAGATAGTCCGCAACGACTCGACCCAGCTCAACGAAATCGAACAGAACCGGACGAACTGGATGCAGACCCCGCCGCCCGCCGACCGCTACGCGGAAATCAAGGACAAGTACGACGGGACCCAGTTCCGGGTCGAGCCGACGATCAGCACCTACTACTTCTGGATGAACACCACGAAGGCGCCGTTCGACGACGTCAAGGTCCGCCAGGCCGTCAACCACGCGATCGATCCGGACGCGATGGAACGGATCTACTCGGGCCAGCTCAAATCGACCCACCAGATCCTGCCGCCGAACATGCCGGGCCACGAGCCCTACGACCTCTATCCGTACGACATGGCCAAGGCGAAGGCGATGATCGACGAAGCCAACCCGTCGGACCGCGACATCACCGTCTGGACCGACAACGAAAGCCCCAACAACGAAGCCGGGGCCTACTACGCCGACGTGCTCGAAAAACTCGGCTTCAACGTGAACCTGAAGACGCTCAACCCGGACAGCTACTTCACGGTGATCGGGAACCTCTCGACCCCGGACCTCGACACCGGCTGGACCGACTGGTACGAGGACTACCCGCACCCGAACGACTTCTTCCAGCCGCTGCTGGAGGGCGAAAGCATCTTCCCGACCAACAACACGAACAATTCCCAGACCGACAACCCGCGGCTCGACAAGAAGCTGGCGAAGCTCCGCGAAGAAGAGCTCGGGCCCGAGCAGGAAGCCGAGTACGCCCAGATCGACAAGGAATTCATGGAAGACGCGCCCTGGGCGCCCTACGGGACGAAAACGGTCACGACCTTCGTCGACGACAGCGTCGAACTCGACGACGTGATCTACAACCCGACCTTCGGGCAGGACCTGACCAGCTTCCAGTTCAAGTAGGGGGGCGGGTCTGAGCGAGACGCTCGAGGGCGCCGCCGAGCCCCAGGTCGCACCGGGGCTCGCCGGCGCCGGCCCCTGGCGGCTCGCCGGGCGGCGGCTGAGGCGCAACCGCACGGCGCTCGCCTTCCTCGGCCTCTTCGTCCTGATCGTCCTCTTCGTCCTCGCGGCGCCCCTCTGGGCCGACAACGTCGCCGGCACCGGCCCGAACGCCACCCACACGGTCGAGAAACTCGAGGTCGGTGGCGAAACCAGGGAGGTCGTCGACGTCGAAGGCCACCCGATCGGGCCCCAGTGGCTCGAAGCCGACGGCAAGTTCTTCCTCGGCGCCGACGGGCGGCTCGGGCGCGACGAGATGGTCCGCCTCATGTACGGCGGGCGGACCTCGCTGTTCATCGGCTTCGCCTCGGCGGCGATCACCACCGTGCTCGCGGTCCTGCTCGCCCTCCTCGCCGGCTACTACCGCGGCTGGGTCGACACCCTGATCTCGCGCCTGCTCGAGGTGATCTGGGCCTTCCCGGTCCTGCTCCTGGCGATCGCGCTCGGCATCACCCTGGCCGTCAGCGGGCTCCAGATCCTCTTCATAGACATCCCCTCCGGCTCGATCTGGATCCCGATCCTGATCATCGGCTTCGTCTACACGCCCTACATGGCGCGACCCCTGAGGGGTGAAATCCTCGCCCTGCGCGAGAAGGAGTTCGTCGAGGCCTCGGTCGCCCAGGGCGCGGGGCCGCTGCGCGTGATGTTCGGCGAGCTCCTCCCCAATCTCCTCTCGACGCTGATCGTCTTCTTCACGCTCAGCATCGCCAACAACATGCTGCTCGAGGCGGCGCTCTCCTTCCTCGGCGTCGGCGTCCAGCAGCCGGAGGCCTCCTGGGGATCGATGATCGCGACCGGCTTCAACCTGATCAACAGCACGCCCCTGCTCACGATCCTGCCGAGCACGATGATCCTGCTCACCGTGCTCTCGCTGAACGTCTTCGGCGACGGCCTGCGCGACGCGCTCGACCCGCGCTCGAAGGTCAGGCTCGAGGCCCACACCGGCCAGGTCGAGGACGAGGGAGCGGCGGTCTGATGGCCAGCTTCGTCGCCCGACGCCTGGTCGCAATGGTCCTCGTGCTGTTCGCGATCTCGGTCCTCACCTTCCTGATCTTCAACGTGATCCCGACCGACCCGGCGCAGCGGATGGCCGGCAAGAACGCGACCCCGGAGCTGGTCGCGAGCATCACCGACGAATGGGGCTTCGACGACTCCCTCCCCGAGCAGTACCTGACGATGATGCGCAAGGTCTTCAGCGGCGACCTGATCTCCTACTCGCAGCGCGAAAACGTGATCGACCGCATCGTCGAGGGCATCCCGGCGACCGTCTCGCTCTGCATCGGCGCCGCCGTGATCTGGATGTTCTTCGGCATCCTCTTCGGCTACCTGTCGGCGATCCGCGCAGGCACCTGGCTCGACAAGACCCTCACGATCGTCGCCGTGGTCGGGATCTCGATGCCGGTCTTCTGGCTGGCGGCGCTGTTCCTCAAGTACCTCGCCTACGACACCGGCATCTTCCCGACCGGCGGCTACGTCGAACTCAGCGAAGAACCGGGGGAATGGCTGACCCACATGATCCTCCCCTGGATGACGCTCGTGATCCTCTACGTCGGCTTCTACAGCCGCGTGCTGCGCTCCAACATGCTCGACGTGATGGGCGAGGACTACGTGCGCACGGCCCGCGCCAAGGGGCTCCGCGAGCGTCGGGTGATGACACGGCACGTGCTGCGCAACTCGCTGATCCCCGTCGTCTCCATCTTCGGGCTCGACTTCGCGACCCTGATCGGCGGGGGGGCGGTCCTCACCGAAGCGCTCTACAGCCTCAACGGGGTCGGCCAGTACGCCTACGAATCGATCGAAAACGTCGACCTGCCGCCGATCATGGCGATCACCCTCTTCGGCGCCTTCTTCGTCGTCTTCTTCAACGCCCTGGTCGACGTCGCCTACGCCTATCTCGACCCGCGGATCCGGCTCGGGGAGACGTCCGATGACTAGCGCGCCGCTGCTCTCGGTTCGGGACCTGCGCGTCGGTTTCGTCACCGAAGCCGGCCGCGTCCAGGCCGTCGACGGGGTCTCCTTCGACCTCGCTCCCGGGGAGGTGCTGGCGATCGTCGGCGAGTCCGGGTCGGGCAAGAGCGTCACCGCCCAGACTCTGATCGGGCTGACCCGCTCCCACAACTCGAGGATCGAGGGCAGCGTCGACCTCGGCGGGACGAACCTGGTCGAGGCGAACGAGGCCGAGCTGCGCCGGGTCCGCGGCGAGCGGGTCGGGATGGTCTTCCAGGACCCGATGACCTCCTTCAACCCCGTCTACCGAATCGGCGACCAGATCGTCGAGGCGATCCGGGCCCATCGCGACGTGGCCCGGGGCGAGGCACGGCGGACCGCGGTCGAGATGCTCGACTCGGTCGGCATCCCCAACGCCGAGCGGCGGGTCGACGCCTATCCGCACGAGTTCTCCGGTGGCATGCGGCAGCGGGCGATGATCGCGATGACCCTCGCGCTGGAGCCCGAGGTGCTGATCGCCGACGAGCCGACGACGGCCCTCGACGTCACCGTCCAGGCCCAGATCCTCGAGCTGCTCGCGCGCCTCAATCGCGAGCGCGGCCTGGCGACGATCCTGATCACCCACGACCTCGGCGTCGTCGCCGAAGTCGCCGACCGGGTGCTGGTGATGTACGCGGGGAGGATCGTCGAGCAGGGAACCCTCGACGAGATCTTCTACGACCCCCAGCACCCCTACACCTGGGGCCTGCTCGGCTCGCTGACCCGGCTCGACGAGGCGCGTCCCGAGCGCCTGCCGCAGATCCCCGGCTCCCCCCCATCGCTGCTCAGCCTGGACGGGGGCTGCGCCTTCCGCCCCCGCTGCCCGCACGCCTTCGATCGCTGTCCGAAGATGCCGCCGCTCGAGGCCCGCAGGCCGGATGCCCCCGCCCACCTCGACCGCTGCTGGCTGACGCCCGACGACAAGGCCCGGCTCAGGGAGGTCGGGGGGCGCATCGGCCTCGAGGCCCCGGCGCCGACAGGGAGCGAGCAGGCGTGAGCGCCGAGACGCTGCTCGAGGTCACCGACCTCGTCAAGCACTTCCCCGTCAAGCGGGGCCTGCTCATCGACCGCGAGGTCGATCGGATCAAGGCCGTCGACGGCGTCAGCTTCCGCGTCGGCGCCGGCGAAACGCTGGGCCTCGTCGGCGAGTCGGGCAGCGGCAAGTCGACGCTCAGCCGCACCGTCCTGCAGCTGCTCAGGCCGACCTCGGGGTCGGTGCGATTCGAGGGCCGTGAGATCGCCGGCCTCTCGCGGCGTGCGATGCGCCCGCTGCGCCGGGAGATGCAGATGGTCTTCCAGGACCCCTTCGCCTCGCTCAACCCGCGCAAGCGGGTGGGGCAGATCATCGGCGACCCGCTGCGGATGCAGGATGTGGCCTCGGGAGCGGAGCTGCGCGGGCGGGTCCTCGAGCTGCTCGACCGGGTCGGGCTGGCGTCCGAGCACTACGACCGCTACCCGCACGAGTTCTCCGGCGGACAGCGGCAGCGGATCGGGATCGCGCGGGCCCTCGCGCTGAAGCCGAAGCTGATCATCGCCGACGAGCCGGTCTCCGCCCTCGACGTCTCGATCCAGGCCCAGATCATCAACCTGCTCCAGGACCTCCAGGACGAGTTCGGCTTCAGCTACGTCTTCGTCGCCCACGACATCGGCGTCGTCCGCCACGTGTCCGACCGGATCGCGGTCATGCACGACGGCAGGATCGTCGAGCAGGGGCCGGCGGACCGGATCTGCGACTTCGCCCGCGAGCCCTATACGAAGGCGCTGCTGGCGGCGGTCCCGATCCCGGACCCGCGCGAGAGCCGGGCGCGGCGCTCGCCGGGCGGCAACCCCTAGCGCGCGCTGCGATCATCGGCAAACGGTGAGCCTCCCCCTCGCACCGCCGATCAAGCCGCAGCTGGCGCTGACCCGAAAGGCCCTGCCGACCGGAGACGACTGGGCGTATGAGCCGAAGCTCGACGGCTTTCGGGCGATCGTCTTCGTCGACGGCAACGAGGCCTACATCCAGTCGCGCGGCGGCAAGGCGCTCTCCCGCTACTTCCCGGAGCTGAGCTTCGCCCCGGGAAGGCATGTGCTCGACGGCGAGCTGGTGATCCGCGACGCCGAGGGCAACATCGAGTTCGACGCGCTGCAGAGCCGCATCCACCCGGCGGAGTCGCGGATCAACCTGCTGGCGAAGGAGATCCCCGCCGAATACACGGCCTTCGACCTGCTGGCGGAGGGCGACGACTCGCTGCTCGACGTCCCCTTCGCCGAGCGCCGTGAGCGGCTCGAGGCGCTGGCCGCCGAGGCCGGGCTGACCCTCACCCCGCTCACCCGGGACACCGGGCGGGCCGAGGAGTGGCTGCGCCGGACCGAGGGCACGATGGCGAAGCAGCTCGACGCCCCCTACATCCCGGGCAAGCGCAAGGGGATGGCGAAGGTCAAGCGCGAGCGGGAGATCGACTGCGTCGTGCTCGGCTGGCGGCCGGGCAAGGAGGAGGGCACGGTCGGCTCGCTGATCCTCGGCCTCTACGACGGCGACGAGCTGCGGCCCGTGGGCCACATCTCCGGCTTCAGCGCGGCCGAGAAACGGGCGATGCCGAAGATGCTCGCGCATCTGGAGACCGGCGAGAGCGGCACCGCCGAGCCGAGCCGCTGGACCGGTGGCCGCGACCTCGAGTGGGTCGCCCTCCGCCCCGAGCTGGTGATCGAAGTCGGCTACGACCACGCCGCCGCCGGCCGCATCCGCCACGGCGCCCGCTTCCGCCGCTTCCGCGACGACAAGGACCCCCGCGAGTGCCTGTTCGGTGACCTCGACGAAGGGTGAGTGCCTTCGCAGGACGGGTGAGGCAACGCTCGCCTGGGCTAACGACCTCTCGCCCCTGATCCCCTTCTCGAGCCGGCGCGACCGAGGAAATCGCCGATTTTGCTTCCACGCGGTATGCAGAAGCGTCGCGGCGGCGAGCCCACCTTGCCCGGCAGAGCTACCAGAGCAGGCCAGGTCGCTCGCAGGCCGAAGATCTCAGTTGGACGACTTGACAATGCGCGGTGAGCGATTCTTCATCGAACGCAGGGGTACCAGGGCTGCGAGAAGAGGTCGTATGCCTTGTGGATCGCGCTGAATCCGATCGCCCGCGCCGTCTTGCAATATTGCTTCGGCTTTTGTTCGTACTCTGCCTCGAAGACCGCCTTGTCGTGACGGATGAAGATCCGGTACATCCCGCATTCGTGGTACTGGAAGCACTGCTCGACGACAACGAAGTCAAAGGCGTTGATCAGCTTGTCGGCCTGGCGGCCGTCGTTCTTCAGCGCCACCGACATCCCCCGCCCGTGGACCTGGCGGGCGACCCAGCGGTTGAAGCGCAGCTGGTCGGCCTTGGTGATCTTGAAACCGGTGTGGTTTTCTTTTTCCCAGCCTGCAAGGTTGTCGGGCTCGACCGCGTCAAAACCCTTGCGCGCGCACATCGTGAAGCGCTGCTTCAGCGGCCTCTTGAAGCGCTGGAAGCGGCTGATGTCGAGCCAGCGCTCGTCGGGGAAGCCTGAATAGCGGCGCCCGATCACCGAGCGCGGGAACTCGCCTTTGTCGGGACGATAGGTCTCCCAGCTGCCGACATCGAGATAGCAGATCACCTTGCGGCCCTGGCGGTGCAGTCGGCGCACCGTGCCGGCCGGCGTCTGGAAGCCGTCGACCTCGTAGACCCCGGCCCGAACTCCCGTCTTGATCTTGCCCTGCAGTTGCCATTGCCAGGCAGCCGTCGTCGGCTTGGGATGCCAGCGCACCGACGAAGCGCGAGCGGTCGTGGTGCCCAGAATCGCCAGCAACCCCAGCGTCCCAACAAGAAGCGCGATCAGTGTGGAAGCTCTGCTGGGCGTCAATCCCATCGTTCCTCCAACCCGCCGATTCCCGGTTTGATGTGGGTGAGCAGATCGTTGTGCTGCTCGGCAGTCAAAGATCCAGCCCTCAGCGACGCGATCATGTCCGCGTTCGACCGCGATTGGTTGCGCCTACTTCGCGCGACGAGCACTCGCCCCGACTCCTGGGTCTCCGTCGGCGCTGCGACGCTCCTGGGGACATTCCCCAACTCTCCCCTGTCGAAGGATGCTCGGCCCGCGATGCCCCGCACGCCAAGGCCTCCTGAGGTCTGTCCCCCATTTGCGGCCTCGTAGTCAGGCGGCCCCGGGCGCAGCCTCCCGGTGGGTCCTCAGCTTGGCAGTTTGATCCAGGAAACATTCCCGAACCCTGACCTGGCCAGCGGCTCCCTCCCCGATGGCTGCTTTCGGTCACCGGGCGTATGCTCCTGTCGGATGAGCGATAAGCCACACTTCACCGCCGATGAGGCCCGGGAGGCCGGCGAGCGGATCGGCATAGATTGGGCCACGTCATCGTTCGACGTCGAGCAGTTTCGGATGGGGATGGACGTCGAGCTCGAGCACGGCAAGCAGGATCCCGAAACGAACGTCACAGACGACGATATGGTCGTGACCGCGAAGATCGCCCGCGCGCATCTCAACGAGTTCCCGGACTACTACTCCCGCCTCGCGGTCATGGAGGCGGAAGCAGAGACCTACTGGGCCTCCCACAGCGAATAGCACCCGAGGGCGCGGCGCTGCTCGTCTATCGCGGAGCGGGTCAGGGGACATTCCCCATGCTCGCCTGGGCCGGCGACCTCCCGACCCGGGGACGGGTCGGGAGCACGACCGACTTGCCTTAGCCGAGACCCTAGGGCGATTCCGTGGCCATCTTCGCTCCCGCGAGTATCGCCTCACTCGCCTCTGCGTGAGGAGTGAGCTCCTTGACATCCTGGGTGAACAGGGGGAAGAAGGCCGCGACCATTCTGATCACTTCCGCCTTCGAGTCGGCCTCGGCCACGGCGTAGCCCTCCAGGTTGCTCACCCAGCTGATCTCCTCGAAGAGACCCTGGTCGAGCATCTGACTCGCGCCCGGCAAGGCGCCCTCCCACATGGCCAAGACCTCGGCGGGATCACTCGGCCAGCCGCTCGGATTCACCTTGTAATGGACGATGTACCTCGGCATCACGCGACTCCTTTGCGCTTGGGTAACCAGATCCCGATGAGTTTCTCACCAGGAGCGACATCGGAGCGGGGTTGGGTGCCGAGCCTTCCAGGTGTATATCGTCCCATCTCGGGCCTAGGCAAAGGCACCGAGTTGCAGACGAGGGAGGAACGATGGACGACACAGCTACCCGCGACAAAATCCAGCAGCACGTAGACGCCGTTGTACGCGGCGATATGGATGCGGCCGCGGCAGACTTCTCCGAGGACCTGCGCCCGCAGCTTCCCCAGATCGCCGGGGCCCTGCCGCAGCCAGTCGTCTCAGCCGAGGTGCTCGGCATCGAGGTCGGTGAGAAGGAGGCCGTCGCGACGATCCGCTGGACAGGCGAGACCGACGCGGTGACCATCCGCTCGCGCTGGCAGGACATTGGCGGCCATCCGCTGCTCGTCCACGCCGAGCCCGTCCACTAACCGGACGGGCTGCATTCCGGACGGCCGGCGAACGGGCGGCCGTTCTCGGCAAGCCATGGCTCCCATGCCAAGCCCCGGCCCCGGTCTGCCGATGGGGATCCGGTGAATGACGCCAGGAAGCAGTCTGGTGCGGGCCTCCGGCTCCGCGAAATGCCCCTCCGCTACAAGGCCGGGAGCTGGTAAACCGGTCGGTTGACACAGATCAGACCGTGGCCGCCTTCCCTCCGGCGGCCGGGGTTCTCAGCGCCTACCTGGTGAACTCTTCAACAATCTCGTAGAGCCCGTCGGCACCAACGGAATCGACGAATGGTGCGATCCGCTCGAGTTGCTCGTCGTAGCCCTGATCTGCAACAGCCGAGCGCAGCTCCTCAACGGTCCCGTCAAAGAAGCCGAACGAGATCACCTCGTCAGGACTCTCCACGTTCCTGATCATGTTGAAACGGACGAAACCCTCGGGCACGTCATCGAAGTCCTCGCTCTCCATGAACGCCTCGCGGAACTGCTCGAATGTGCCTGGCTTCAGTTTTCGGACGGTGAGTGCGCAAATCATGCTTCGTCTCCTCTCGTTAGGACCGGGTGACCAAGCATCGTCCCGCGCCTGCTGGGTGTCAACGTCAAGCTCCACGGCCGAGGCTCCGGCCCCGGCAAAACGCGACGGTTGACGAGATCCATGTCGAGCACCTGCGGGGGATCGGACACGACGTTGGCCGACTCGGGCACCGCCGCCTGGACGCTGGCATAGGAGATACCGCCCTCCATCGCCGCGAACTCCTCGCCGCACAGGAACAACCAGGACGCTGCTTCCGCGTCGCGAGCGAAAGCCTCGGGATCCGGGATGAGGCCTCGGTTGTGCTTGAGGTCTGCAGGGCTCTGGAAGTCGGCCACCAGCGCAACCGTACCCGCCCGGGAGCGGGGCGGGTCAGAAGAGGCTCGGCTGGGCCTGGGGTCGGGAGGGAGCGGTCGCCCTCGTGGCGGGCGGGGACTCGGAGTCGCGGCGCCCGCCGGCGCGCCGACCCGTCCGGCGCGGCGATGGCCGCTCCCTCCCCCTGCCCCAACCGCTCACGACCCGGGCGGTCCGGGCGCGGTCGGAGGCGCTCATGTAGCCGCGGCCGCCCCCGTACAGCTCTTCGTAACGGGGCAGCAGGTCGGGTCGTTTTTCCCGCAGCCAGCCGAAGAAGACGTCGCGGACCTCGCCGCGCAGGTGGAGGGCGACGCCGCCGAGGAAGCTGGCGCCGGCCGCGCGGGCACGGTCGACGATCGGCTGCACCTGCTCGCGGCTGTCGTTGATGCCGGGCATCAGCGGCGCGATCAGGACCCCCGACTCGATCCCCCGCCGGCGCAGCTCGGCGACCGCGTCGAGCCTGGCCGCGGGGCTCGGCGTGTGCGGCTCGGTCGCCCGCCAGGCCTTCTCGTCGAGGGTCGGCACCGAGAGGTTGACCGAGACCGGCAGTCCCGCTTTCGCCATCCGCTCGAAGATCTCGATGTCGCGCAGCACCAGCGGCGACTTGGTCAGCACCGAGACCGGCGTCTCCGCCTCCTCGAGGGCGGCGAGGATCTCGGGCATCATCCGGTAGCGGCTCTCGACCCACTGGTAGGGATCGGTGTTCGTCCCCAGGGCGACCAGATCCCGCTTCCAGGTCGGCTTCGCCAGTTCCGCCCGCAGCAGCTCGGGCACGTTGACCTTGACCACGATCTCCCGCTCGAAGTCCCTCCCCGCGTTGAAGCCCAGATAGGTGTGGCTGCTGCGGGCGAAGCAGTTGTGGCTGACAACTCCGTTCGCTATGAAGTCGCCTGTCTCCGTCGTGATGTCGTACATCGAAACGCGCCGGCCCAGGGGCTCGATGGAGGCAATGCCGAGCCGCGCGGTCGACTTGATTGCGGTCCCCTCGATGGATCGCTTGCGGCTGATCGCCGTGTCGGTCTGCTGGAAGAAACGTTGCTGCTCGCGCAAGCCCCCCAGCAGGCGGACATTGAGGCACCCGATCCGGTTGGGCCCCTCGACCGTGCTGGCAAAACCCAGCTCTCTGAGACCTGCGACCGCCCGGTCGACAATGGCTCGGTCCTTGTTGGCTATGCGCAAGGCACCGTTGCAGCCACCCTCGGCGTCGAATATTCCTGCGAGGAAACCCCTTGTCCAGTCTCGGCCGGCGGAGTCTGGCCACTCGATCAACCGGCGGATACGGTCGACGTTGTCGCGTGAGGATGTCCGAATCGCCGCCATCGGACGATGGCGCTCGTTTCCCGCCAAGAACTGGAAGGTGTCCGTTCTGATCCCAACCGCGCCCAGATAGCTGCGAGTTCTCGTCAGAGCCTGTTCGTCGGTCAGCGCAGGTCGGAAGCGATGGACTTCTGCGTTCGTCCTGCCCTCGCGGTCGTACGCGTAGGAACCGAGGTGACCGTCGCCGCGAATGATCCCGCAGAGATACCCGCGCCGATATTCGGCGTTTGCCTCCTCACGCGCACCTAGGGCCCCCATGCCCATCAGCTTGTTGTCGAGGGTGAGAAACGGGCGGCGCGCCCGCCCCTGTTCCGCGCCGGTCACGTACTTCCAGCCCCGGTTGGTGAGGAAGCGGTGGTCGCCGCTGGCGATCAACTCCGTCCCATCTTCGAGGGTAATCCGGTAGGCCTTCTTAGAGGTGCGCCAATGCGCGAGAACCCGAGTGGAAGCATAGCGGCGATAAGAGCCCCGCCGGACGGTTCCGTAGACCTCGTCGCCGACCCGTATTGCCGCCAGATTCCTCGTGCCGCCCCCGGCCATGTGGATGGGCGTATCGCCCGCCAGGCAAAAGGCGCAGGCATGGGTACATCCCCTGTAGGGGTTGATCGTGTATTCGAACCCGTACCTGCCCCCGGGCACGTGGTTGAGCGCCGAGCGAGCCCTCACCTCGTGGAAGTTGACCCCCATCGCCTCGGGGGCGTCGAAGCTGCGAACGACCGTGCCGTCCCCGACCCCCGGCAGTCGCAGGTCCCTCTCGACTCTCTGCTCGTCCCATCTCATGAGGCGAACATACGTTCGCATCGCCGCCGGACGTCATCGGCCGCGGCGCGGCCTCGGCGGCGGTCTCCGCTAGACGCTGGAGCCGGTCTCTTCGCGCCTGAAGGTGGCGAGCTGGTCGAGCGCTTTCGCCCGCGCCTTCGAGCGCAGCGGCGGCAGCAGGGCGACGAGGTGCCCGCTCGGCCCCAGGGCCTGCCTGGCCCATTTGCGGAAGTCGAACTCGTCGACGTGATCGGCGATCAGGCCGTCGGAAAAGCGGAACGACGCCCTGATGTCGTTGACGACGGGCCGACCGGTGGAGAACGTGTAGCGCGCGATCCAGTGAGCGGACCCGGTCCGCTCGTCGGCCTCGTGCTCGCGCAGCTCGATCTCGAGGTCGGTTGCGCGCCCGGTCAGCATCCGCCACATGGCGCCGACCTCCTCGCCCTCGAGGTCGCCGAAGGCGGGGTCGCGGAAGTGGGCGTCGGGCGCGTAGCAGGCGGTCATCGCGGCTCCGTTGCACTCGGCGAACGCCGCGTAGAGGCGCTCGATCAGCGCGCGGTTGGCGTCGGCGGACATGCGTCCACCCTACGCCTCAACGACCGGGAAGCTCGCCGCCGATCACGTAACGCAGGACGTCGACCACCTGCTCGGCGCTGCGCGCGGTGCCCTGCGCGGCGCGGTCGACCTCCTTCAGTGCGTGGTCGAGCTCGGCATCGTGAAGGGTGACGATCGGCTTGCCGAGGGCGGCCGCGTAGCCGGCGTCGAAGGCGGCGTTCCACTGCCGGTACTTGTCGCCGAAGCGGACGACGACGAGGTCGGCGGCGCGGATCAGGGTCTGGGTGCGGATCGCGTTGACGCCGGCGCCCATGTGGTCGCGCCAGAAGGGCTCGCCCTCCTCCCCCAGTGTGCCGACGCCGGCATCGTCGGAGGCGGCGTGATCGGTGACCGGGGCCGAGAAGGAGACCGGCAGCCCGGCCTCGCCGGCCCCGGATTCGATCCGCTCGCGCCAATCGGAGTGGATCTCGCCGGAGAGATAGACCTGCCAGGTGCGGGCCGAAGGCCCGGTCGACTCTCCCGAAACACTCAAGAGCGGCTCCTGCCGCTCGTTTCGGAAGGGGTGGCCGCCACTCCCCCGTCCTGCTCCTCGAAGTGCTTGCTGAGCATCGTCACCTGGCCCTGGTAGTTGGAGCCGAGCTCCGCCCCGTAGAGGCGCTCGGCGGGGGCGCCGGTCCGTTCGAGGGCCAGCTTGCAGACCGGCTGGCGGTGCTCGACCATGAAGGAGACGTCGCGGGCACGCACCTCGAGCGCCGCCCGGCTGCCGTGGCGGTCGCCGGCCGGGTCATAGCCGAAGCCCGGGTCGAAGAAGCCCGCGTAGTGGGTGCGGAGCTCGCCGGCGGTCGGGTCGTAGGCCATCATCTCCGCCGCGATCTGGGGCGGGATGCAGACGCCCTCGGCCGAGAGCAGCAGATAGAAGATCTCCGGCTCGAGCACGATCCGGCCGCCGCGCTCGGGCAGCACGGGGTCCCAGTAGTCGGTCCAGCGGTAGGCGCGAATCCGCGAGAGGTCGATCGGCAGGCTGTTCTTCTTGGCGCGGTAGCCGACGATCCGGTCGCTGGGGCCGGAGAGGTCGACGCTGAGGAAGAGCCCGTCGGCGAGGGCGAGCTCCGACTCGCGCAGCGCGTGGGAGTCGAGGTAGAGCAGCGGGAACTCGGCCTGCAGGCGGCGGATCGCCTCGTCGTCGAGCCGCGCGTCGCCGCGCGCCAGCCTCAGCTGGTTCAGCGAGAGCCCGGTCTGCACCTGGATCGCGAAGGACCGGGGCACGACCTCGAGATAGAGCCGGCCGCGATAGCCGGCCCGGATCTCATCGAAGCGATGGTGGCGGTCGGTCAGCACCCGCGTGAAGACGTCGAGGCGCCCGGTCGAGCTCTTCGGGTTCGCCTTCGCCCGCACGTCCTCGGGCAAGCGCGAGCTCCTCGATCAGCGGCACGAGGTAGGGGCGGTCGCGCTCGAGCACGGCGCCGTCGCGGAGGTCGACCCTCTGGAAGGCGAGACCCTCGATCTTCTCCTCGACGGTCGAGTCGACGTCGGGGAGGAAGCTGCAGCGGAGGGCCCAGGCGAAGTCGCCGAGGCGCAGGTCGACGCTCGCGGGCTGGATCGCCTCCGGCCGGATCCGATAGTCGCCCGAGGCGATCCATTCGGCGTCGATCGCCTCGCTCAGGGCCTGCGACGGAAAGACGCCCTCCGTCAGGCCGATTGCCGCCTCACCGCCTGGCATCGGCGCAGCCTATTTGCCCCGGGGAGGGCGGCCGCCTCGTTTCGCCGGCTTTTTCCGCTCTTTGGGAGCGGGCTTGCCCGCCGCCAGCCTCAGCGTGCGCTCGCTGGCCCTCTCCGTCGCCTCCGACATCGCGATCTGGAAGACGGAGAGCAGGCCCTGGGCGGCGAGCGGACGCATCCGTTCGAGCGCCTCCCGGATCCGCGGCCATTCCTGCTCGGGCCTGCCGGCCCGGTCGAAGGGCTCCCAGACCTCCTCGACGAAGATGTCGACGAAGATGCGAGCGACCCCGTCGGCGTGGCGGCGCAGCTTCTCGGCGGTGGCCATCGCCGCCTCGGGGCCGACGCCGAGCTCGGCGAGTTCGACCGCGGCCCGCTGCAGGCGGGGGCTGATCACCTCGATTCTGCCGTCGGGGAGGGCGCGCATCGCGCCGAGCTCTTCGCCGCGCCGGATCAGGCCGGGGTCGACCGTCTCCGCGCCCCAGGCGGCGGCGATCTCGGCCTGCTCATAGATCTCGGGGGCCTCGTCTTCGAAGGGCATGCGCAGGGCGCGCGTGAAGTCGAAGATCTCCGAGGCCGAGCCGTCGCTCGTCTCGAACACACGGCGGATCGCCTCGAGGTTGAGCCCGTCGGCCTGCATTTCCCGGGTCAGCTCGATCCGGGCGACGTGCTCCTCGTTGTAGTAGCCGGTGCGGCCATGGACGACCGGCGGCGGCAGCAGGCCGCGGGTCTGGTGCGCACGGATGTTGCGCACGGTCATCCCGGTCCGCTCGGCGAGCTCCCGGATCGTCATCTCCCCGTTTGTGGGCTTGGCCATCTCAGCTCATCGTAAGCGGCAGCCGCTGGCCGTTCATCTCGGCCGCGGCGTCGGAGCAGACGAAGGCGATCGCCTCGGCGAGGTGCTCGGCGGGTGTGAAGGTCGGGAACTCCTTGCCCGGGCTCTCGGCGCGCATCGCCGGGGTCAGGATCGCGTCGACGACGACGATGTTGGCGGTCGCCCGCGTGCCGGCGAAACCGTCGGCGAGGGCCAGCGTCCATGCCTCCGCGGCGGCCTTGGCCGCGGCATAGGCGGCGTTCTCGTTGGAGGGCGCCTGCGCCTGCTTGGCCGAGACGAGGACGAAGCGCCCCGCCTCCGACTCGACCAGGGCGTCGTGGAAGGCGCGCGTCGTGTGCTGCACGGTGCGGATCAGGAGGTCGTGCAGGAGGTCCCAGTCCGAGAGCGGCGCCTCGTGTAGCGGCGTGCCCCCGCGCCATCCCCCGACCAGGTGCAGGAGGCCGTCGACGCGCCCGAAGCGCTCGAGGAGCGCCGCGCACCACGCCCGCGCAGCCTCCTCGTCGAGCAGGTCGACGGCGCGGCCGTCCCAGCGCTCGCCGTCGGGCAGCCCGGCGCCGACCTCGTCGAGCAGGCCCTGGTCGCGATCCGTCCCGGCCACGACCGCGCCCGCCTCGGCCAGGCGCGCCGCGACGAGCGGGCCCAGCCCACCGCCGACCCCGGCGATCGCGATCACACGGCCATCGAGCTCGCCTCCGCTCATCGAACAATCATCCCCTTCCGGCGACGTTCGTCGTTTTTTCTCCGGTAGGCCGGAGAAAATGCATCCAAGGCCGTAGCCATGGGGGAGGCAGGATTCGAACCTGCGTAGGCATAGCCAACTGGTTTACAGCCAGTCTCCTTTAACCACTCGGACACTCCCCCGGTGGAGGGCGATTCTAGATGTTGGGGCGTCATCGACCGGGCAAGGCCGGCCACCGCGGCCGGACGGAGGGGCTCAGCCGCTCGGGACCTCGACGCCGAGGCGCGCGGCCATCTGCGCGTTGAAGGCGTTGAGCGCGGACATCGGCCGCATGAAGACCGTCAGGTCGGCGACCAGGCCCTCCTCGTCGAGGGTGAGGTGGTCGATTCCCTCGAGCTCGCGGTCCCCGACCATCGCCTTGAAGCGGAGGGCGACCGTCCCCTCGCCGAGCGCTTCGTCGGTGTAGGAGAAGTCCTCGAGCACGCCGGCGACGTGGGTCAGGACGCCGGCCACCGTCTCGCGGCCCTCGAAGCCGCGGAAGAGGACGGGGCTGTGCAACTCGACGTCGTCGCGCAAGGTCGCCTTCATGCCCTCGAGGTCCTTGGCTTCGGCGGCGACGCGGAAGGGGTGCGGCTCGGCCATTGCCCTCACCCTACTCTCGTTGCGAGCGGTGCCTCCGCGCCGAGAAGAGAGGGCCGCCCGCCGCGATCCGCGTGAAATACTCGCGCCATGCCGTCCGATCGCTTCTGGGCCCGCTTCTCGATGGGGCTGGGCACCGACACCTTTCGCCGTCTCGGCAGGTTGAACACGCCGGTCTACCGGCTCACCAGGGGGCGGCTCGGCGGACGCGTCGGCAAGGCCCCGGTCCTGCTGCTGACCACGACCGGGCGCAGGTCCGGGCAGCGGCGCACGACGCCCGTCGTATACCTCGACGACGGAGACCGGCTCTCGATCATCAACACCAACGCCGGGCACGAGCGGGTCCCGGCGTGGTCGCTCAACCTGAAAGCGAGGCCCGAGGCCGAGGTCGAGCTCGGCGGCAGCAGGCGCGAGGTCGTCGCCCGGATCGCCGAGGGCGAGGAGCGCGCCGACCTCTGGCGCCGTCACAACATCCAGTACGGGGGCTTCGACGAATACGAGGACAACATCGACCGCCACCCCGAGGTCTTCGTCCTCGAGCCCGCGAGCACCGCCGGCGCCGGCGCCTAGCCCGCGTCGCGCAGCATCTGCGCCTCGGGGAGGCGCTTGAGCTTCTTCAGCGTGTTGTTCTCGATCTGGCGGATCCGCTCGCGGGTGACGCCGAAGGTGCGGCCGACCTCCTCGAGAGTCAGCGGTTCGAGGCCGGTCAGGCCGTAGCGCAGCTCGATCACCTGGCGCTCGCGCTCGGGAAGCGCGTCGAGAGCATTGCGCACGCCCTCGCGCTGCAGGTGCTCGCTCGCTTCCTCGAAGGGCTCCGAGACGGCGTCGTCGGCGACGAAGTCACCGAGCTCGGACTCATCCTCGTCGCCCACCGGTTTCTCGAGCGAGACGGGCAGCTGCGCCACGCGCAGGATTTCCTTGACGTCTACGACCGACCAGCGCAGCTCGATCGCGATCTCCTCCGGCTCGGGCTCGCGGCCGAGCAGCTGCACCAGCTGGCGCTCGACGTAGGCGATCCGGTTCAGCTTCTCGACCATGTGGACTGGGATGCGGATCGTCCTCGCCTTGTCGGCGATCGCCCGGGTCACCGCCTGGCGAATCCACCAGGTCGCGTAGGTGGAGAACTTGTAGCCGCGCCGGTAGTCGAACTTCTCGACCGCCCGGATCAGCCCGAGGCTGCCCTCCTGGATCAGGTCGAGGAAGCTCAGCCCGCGGCCGAGATAGCCTTTCGCGATCGAGACGACGAGGCGCAGGTTGGCCTCGACCATCTGGCGCTTGGCGAGCATGTCGCCGCGCTCGATCCGCTTCGCCAGTTCGACCTCCTGGGCGGCGGTCAGAAGCTCGACCCTGCCGATCGAGCGCAGGTAGAGGCGCAGCGAGTCGAGGCTCGGTTCGACGGTCAGGTCGAGCTCGGGCTTCTTCGCGCGCTCGCGGCCGGCGGCGTCACGCTGCTCTTCGTAGGCGCTGACCCCGTCCTCGGCGATGACTTCGACGCCGTGCTCGACCAGGTGCGCGTGGAGGGCCGAGACCTGCTCCTTGGTGACCTCGACCTCCTCGAGGGTCGCGGCGATCTGCTCGAAGGTCAGGAAGCCGCGCTCGCGACCCAGCGCAACAAGTCCCCGCAACTCCTCCGAGTCGGCGAGCGGCTGGTCTGCCGAGTTCTGATCCAGTCCCTGGGGGACAGCCTCCAACGGCTCGATCTCGCTTCCTCCGATACAACCTTTCCCCTCCCAAGGGGAGCCGGCCCCAACGCTCCGGCCACGGGAGAGTATAGGGAGATCACTACCCTTCATTGAGCGATGGCCGCTCGTTCGACGCCCCTTCCCGCCGCCTCTCCCGACATCCAGGCCGGCGTGCCCGCGACCCAGGTCAGCCTCTCGCGCGTCGGCGTGACCGGGGTCGAGAAGGTAATCCGGGTCGAGGCCGACGGCGAGGAGAATCTCTACCACGCCGACTTCGAGTGTTTCGTCGACCTCAACCCGCGCCAGGCCGGCGTCCACATGTCGCGATTCGAGGAAATCGTCGGCGAGGCGATCGACGAGGTGGTCCTGGGCGAGGCATTCAAGGCCGAGGTGCTGGCAGCCCACATAGCGCAGCGGGTGCGCGAGCGCCAGGGCGGGCTGCGCGCCGAGGTCTCGGTCACCGCCCGCTACCCCCAGATCGTGACCACCCCCGCCAGCGGCCGGCCCACCCAGGAGATCTACGTCCTCTTCGGGACCGCGGTCGACTCCGAGCAGGGCGCCCGCACTCTGACCGGGGTCCAGGCGCAGGGAATGACCGCCTGCCCGTGCGCGCAGGAGATGGTCGCCGGCCTCGGTCGCGAGCGGCTCGCCGAGCGGGGCTTCACCCCCGAGGAGGCCGAGCGGGCGATCGAGGCGGTCCCCGTCGCCACCCACAACCAGCGCGGGATCGGCACCCTGCACATCGGCTCCCCGGCGGACGGCGCCGGTCGCGCCATAGACGCCCCCGATCTGCTGCAAATCGTGGAGAGCTCGATGAGCTCGGAGATCTACGGGCTGCTGAAGCGCCCCGACGAGCTGGCGGTCGTCGCCAAGGCCCATGAACAGCCGCGCTTCGTCGAGGACTGCGTGCGCGAGATGGTGCGCCGGGTCGTCGAGGGATACCCGGACCTGCCGGAGGACGGCTTCGTCATGGCCCGCCAGGAGAACCTGGAGACGATCCACCGCCACAACGTGGTCGCCGAGCGTTACGGGACCCTGGGCGACCTGCGCCGCGAGCTGGGCGGCGGCGAGCGCGCGCTCCGCCAGACGACTATGCGCGACTGGCTCGAGACTTCGCCGAGTTGAGCCGGCGCCGCAACCCGAATATGTAGTCGGCGCCGCTGATCACGGTGGCGGCGACCGCCGCGTAGACGAGGACGTTGACCCAGGCCGGCGCCGGGTTGGCCGCGATCAGCGCGAAGACGGCGGCGATCTGCAGGACCGTCTTCACCTTGCCCATCCAGCTGGCGGCGATCACGACCCCGCGCTCGGCGGCGACCGCCCGCATCACGGTGACCGCGAACTCGCGGGCGATGATCACCATCGCCACCCAGGCGGCCAGGCGGTCGAGCGAGACCAGCGAGACCAGCGCGGCGGCGATCAGCAGCTTGTCGGCAACCGGGTCCATCAGCTTGCCGAAGGTCGTGACCGCGTCGCGGGAGCGGGCAAAGTAGCCGTCGAGCCCGTCGGTGAGGGCGGCGAGGGCGAAGACGCCGGCCGCGAGGGCGTCGCCGTTGGGGGTCTCTCCGAGCAGGGCGACGACGACCACCGGCGCCGCCAGGATCCGCAGCAGCGTGAGCAGGTTTGGCAGGTTGAGCGGGAACATCTCCCTCAGTCTGGCCGATGGGGCGATTTACGAGGTCCGACCGGGCCTGTCGGCCCATCGGCGGCGAGGGCGGCGTCGTCGTGCGCGGCGAGGGCGGCGTCGCGGCGGGCGAAGAACTCCTCCCCCTCGATGCTGATGTGGGGGACGAAGCGCTCCATCCAGCCCGGCAGCCACCAGGCCCGCTTGCCGAGCAGAACCATCACCGCCGGCACCAACAGGCAGCGCACCAGGGTCGAGTCGATCGCGATCGCCACCGCCAGGCCGACGCCGAACTCCTTCACGATCGGGTTGCCGTTGAGGACGAAGCTGGTGAACACGCAGACCATGATCGCCGCCGCCGAGGTGATCACCCGGCCGGTGTTGGCGAGGCCCTCGATCACCGCTTCCCGCTCGTCTTCGTTCTGGCGGTAGTGCTCCCGCATCTGCGTGAGCAGGAAGACCTCGTAGTCCATCGAGAGCCCGAAGAGGATCGCGAACATCAGCAGGGGCACGAAGCTGACGATCGGAATCGAGTGGTCGAGGCCGATCAGCGAGGAGCCCCAGCCGAGCTGGAAGACGGCGGTGACGACGCCGTATGCGGCCGCCACCGAGAGCAGGTTCATGGCCGCCGCCTTGACCGGGACCAGCAGCGAGCGGAAGGCAAGCAGGAGGACGATGAAGCTGAGGCCGACGACGATCGCGATCATCAGCGGCAGCTTGTCGGCGATCTGGGTCGCGAGGTCGATGTAGCCGGCGGTCTGGCCGCCGACGTAGGCGGCGCCGTCCGTCCCGGCGACCGCCGCCGGGATCGTCTCGTCGCGCAGGCCTTCGACCAGGTTGACCGTCTCGTCGGCCCACGGCGCCGATTGCGAGATCACGGTGAAGACGGCGACGGTGCCGGCCTTGTCGAGCGTCGGTTCGGAGACTGCTTCGACGTCAGGGGCCGCCCCGACCGCCTTCACCAGGGAAGGCAGAGAGCGCTGCGCGTCCTCCGGGCTGCGGTACTTGGCGGCGACCAGCAGCGGCCCGCTGACGCCGGGGCCGAAGCCCCTCGTCAGCGAGTCGTAGTTCTGGCGGGCGGTGGTCGACTTGGGCAGGGCGCTGAGGTCGTTCTGGCCGAGCTCGAGCTGGAAGATCGGCAGCGCCAGCACGACGAGGACCGCGAGCGCGGCGAGCGCCGATCGCCAGGGCCTGGCGGCGACGCCCCGCGCCCACCGCCGCCAGCCGTGCGGCTCGAGGTCGTCGGGGTGGGTCCTGGACCCCGGGACGCGCAGCGAGTCGATGCGCGGGCCCAGCGCCCCCAGCATCGCCGGCAGCAGCGTGGCCGCCGCGAAGACCGCGACGACGACGGCGATCGCGGCCGTGAAGCCGAGGGTGCTGACCAGTGGGATCCCGGCGAAGGCGAGCGAGCAGAGCGCGATCACGACCGTGAAGCCGGCGAAGAGGACGGCCCCCCCGGCTGTCGCCGTCGCCCGTGCGATCGACTCGCGAAGCTCCATCCCTTCGCCGAGCTGCAGTTTGTGCCGGGTGACGATGAAGAGCGCGTAGTCGATCCCCACGCCGAGGCCGATCATCGTCGCCAGGGTCGCGGCGACGCTCGGGACTTCGACGACGTTCTGGAGCAGCCGGATCGCCGAGAGCGAGACCGCCAGGCCGAGGACCGCCGAGCCGATCGGCATCACCATCGCCGTCGCGGTGCCGAAGGCGAAGAGCAGAATGACGATCGCCGCGGCGATCCCGATCGCGTCGCTGATGCCGGTGTCGGGCTTGGACAGCTGCTGGCCGACGTAGGCGCCGACGGACGTCTCCAGGCCGGCCCTCTCCGCGGGCCCGGCGGCGCCGAGCACCGCTTCCGCCTGCTCCTCGGTGAGTTCGCCGGGGCCGACCCCGAGGACGACCGGGAAGTAAGCGACCGTGCGATCCTCGCTGAGGAACTCAGCGCCGCCGGGGCTCAGCGGGCTGATCGCCGAGTTGACCTCGGGCATCGCACGCAGGCGCCTGCCGGTTTCTTCGATCGCCTTCGCGTACCTCGGTTCGGTGAGCGGGCCGCCCTTCGATTCGATCGCCAGCGGGTTGCTGCCGTAGGCCTGGTCGGGCAGGTTGTCTTCGAGCAGTTCGGTCGCGATCGTCGAGCCCGTGCCCGGGAGGGTGAGGTTGTCGTTGGTCTTGTCGCCGGACGCCTGCCCGGCGGCGACGAGGACGGCGGCCACGACGAGCCAGACGGCGATCGTCGGGTAGTGGTGCCGGGAGCAGAAGCGGCCGATCGCGTAGAGGGGGCCGGTCATCGCGCAATCATCCCCCAGGCGGAGGCGGCGGCGGAGGGACCTCGCCGGTGTCGAACGCCTCGGGGACCGATTCGACCAGGCCTGCGCCGAGCAGCCGTCGCAGCGCGACGAGGTGCTGGGCCTGGCTCGCGGCCGTCGAGGCTGCGAAGGACTGTGGCGCCCGCATCTGCAGATGGGTGACGTCGTCGAGGAAGTGGGTGGCCTGGAGGGCGGTGAGTTCGTAGACGGACAGCAGGGAGTCGCGTTCGCCCTTCAGGCCGGGGACGTCGACGTCCTCCGCCTCCGCTTCGACCTCGCCGCCCAGGCCCCGCATCGCCTTCGTGAAGCCATCGACGTGTTCTCGCTCCTGCGCGATCATCCGCCTGAGCAGGGCCCTCGCCTCGGCCCGCCGCAGGTGGGGCAGCGCCGTTTCGAACGCCTCGACCAGGGTCAGCTCCTGGCCGATCGCGACGTTGAGGATCTCGGCGTCAGCGGCCTTCTCTCGGGCGGACTGGCCGTTTCCGTCTCCGTCTCCCTCACCGCCGCCACAGCCCGCCAGGAGCGCCGCCACGGCGACTGCGGCCATGCTCAGGGCCGCGAGCGCGGGCCGGGCGCCTCCCTCCCCAGTTCCCCTCATCGCCTGATCGTATTGCGATGCTTGCGCCGATGACCCTCGAGCGACTCAGCGACGAAGTCACCTCCTGCCGGCGCTGCCCGCGCCTGGTCGAGTGGCGCGAGGAGCGGGCCGCCGACCCCCCTCGCCGCCACCGGGGAGAGGACTACTGGGCCCGGCCTCTGGACGGCTTCGGCGACCCCGGCGCGCGCCTCGCGATTGTCGGCCTCGCCCCGGCCGCGCACGGCGCCAACCGCACCGGCCGGATGTTCACCGGCGACCGCTCCGGCGAGTGGCTCTATGCCGCCCTGCACCGAGCCGGGCTCGCGAGCCGACCGGCCTCCGAGCGCCGCGACGACGGGCTGCGACTGGACGGCGCCTATGTCACCGCGGTTGTCCGCTGCGCGCCACCGGCGAACCGGCCCAGCCCCGAGGAGCGCGACAACTGCCTCCCCTATCTCGAGCGCGAGCTCGTCCTGCTCCGCGAGTGCCGCGCGATCCTCGCCCTCGGCTCATTCGCCTGGGACGGGGCGCTGCGGGCCCTGCGTGGGATGGGCGCGGAGGTGCCGCGGCCGCGGCCGCGCTTCGGACACGAGGCCGAAGCCGAGATCGGTCGCTGGGCACTGGTCGGCAGCTACCACCCGAGCCAGCAGAACACCTTCACCGGCCGCCTGACCGAACCGATGCTCGACGCCGCGATCGCCCGCGCCCTGCGCCACGCTCGCTAGATTGAGCCCGATGCGAGCGCGCGGGCCGATCCTGTTCCTTCTCGCCGTCGCGGCCGTCGCCGCGGTGGCGGCGGGTTGCGGATCCTCCTCGGACGGCACCGAGGGGACGCAGTCGACGGCGCCGAGCTCCTCGTCGGGGGCGCCCGGCGCAACGGAAGCGCCGGTCGGCGCCAGGGCGAAGAGCTGCAAGGCCGCCGAAGGGGCCGAGCTCCGCGTCACCGGTGCCGGCTGCGGCTTCGGCCGGCTGGCGTTCGCCGGCATGGCACAAGAACAGCGATTGCTTCGAGCCGAAGGGGGCCTCGCGCACCTCCTGCAAGCTGGGCGAGCTCACCTGCCTGGGAGCGGTCACCGATCGCGGCATCGCGGTCACCTGCGCGACCGCGGGACGCTCGGTCGCCTTCGTCGCCGAGAAGCCGCACTGACCGGCGGCCTCAGCCCCGCCGGATCAGGCCCAGCAGAACCGGCACGAAGAGGGCCAGCCAGAGGAACTGCGCCACGTGGCCGTCGATCAGCGCCACCGGTATCGAGGCGGCAAAGACGGCGGCGATGAACCCCGCGCGCCTGCGGTTCTCCATTGCGTCGGCGTCGCTCACCTTGGAGAGGCCGCGCCTGCGCGCGTCGGCGAAGAGCAGGACGCCGATCAGGACGACGGCGGAGAGGTTGGCGGAGTAGAGGACGATGGCCGCGGCGTCGCCACCGTGGTCGCCGAGCACCTGGCTGCTGAACGGGATCAGCACGATCCAGGCCAAATAGAAGAGGTTGAGGGCCAGCAACCGGCCGTCGAATCCGGTCACGTCGGAGAAGAACCGGTGGTGGACGATCCAGAAGCGGCCGATCACGGCAAAGCTGATCGCGTAGGCGAAGATGTCCTGGCGCTGGTCCCAGAGGACGCGCGAGAGGTCGCCCCCATCAACCTGCGCGGGAACGCTCAGGTTGAGCACCAGCAGTGTTATCGCGATCGCGAAGACGCCGTCGCTGAAGGCGACGATCCGCGAGAACTCGATCTCGTGCTCCTCGCGGCGCCGCGCCTCCCGGACTTTGGCCATAGTCGGATGATCGACGCTGGAGGCGACGGAAAGCCCGCGCAAACCCTCCTAGAATGCGTCGAGCCCGCCGGCGTAGCTCAGTTGGTAGAGCACTTCACTCGTAATGAAGGGGTCCCCGGTTCAAGTCCGGGCGTCGGCTTTTTGATTCTAGAGCGGTTTCTGGTGATTGACCCTGGCGGCTCTTTCTCACCTAACGTACTAACTCCGTACACGAGCGGCCGAAATCGCGCCGTTTAGCGGCTGCGCGGGTTTGCCCTTCATGTCCTCGAGCGCACCCTCCCCGACGCCCAGCGGGCCGCGGCCGAGCTGGCGCGCGGTGGTTAGGTGAAGATGATCTGCCCGCCCCCGGCGAGCCCGTAGAACTCGCCGACGGTGATCACGTCCTCGACCTGGGGGATGAAGTCCTCCTTGCTCAGGCCGAAGAGGTCGACCGAGGCCTTGCACGCGTACAGCGGCGCGCCGGAGTCGGCGATCATCTCGACGAACTCGGGGATCGGCGGGATGTCGAGCTTCTCCATTTCCTGGGCGAGCTTGTGGGTGACGAGCGCCGACATCCCGGGCACGCCGCCCGCCCAGGTCGCGAGGTGCAGCCCCGGGTTGCCGACGGTCGCCACCTTGACGTGGTCGTGCTTGGCCTTGTTGATCGCGTCCAGCCCGAAGAAGGTGAAGAAGACGCTCGCCTCGATCCCCTCCATGCGGGCTCCGTTGGCCATGATCAGGCCCGGATAGACGCCCTCCAGGGAGCCCTTGGAGATGATTATCGAGACCTTCTCGATCGGCTCGGGCCGCTCCTGCGAATCGGTCATCTTGCGCTCGCTCCTCTCTTAGATGCAGCCGCGCGGCTTCGGGATCCCGGCGATCTTGGCCGCGAGTTTCGCCGGGCCTTTCGGGAACAGCTGGTAGAGCTCCTTGATCGGCACGCCCGACGCCTTCCCGAGGGTCCGGATCGAGGGCGCCGAGCCGTCCTCCAGGTAGGCCTGGCGCATGAAGTTGATCACCAGCCAGTGCCGATCCGTGAGCTGCTCGATTCCGTTCTCCGCGGCTATCTGCTCCGCGATCTGCTCGTTCCAGTCCTCGGGCTGCTCCAGGAAGCCCTCGGAGTCGACCTCCACCGGCGTGCCGGCGTAAGTGACGGTGCTCATCGTCTGCCTCCTTCTGCGCTTGCGGTCGATTGCCCGCCGGCCGTCGACATGCGGGCGCTGATGCCGGGCACGTCGCGGCCGGGCAGGATCACATGCCAGTAGAACGACTGAAAGGCGAGCTTGCCGAGGTGGTTGAGGCGCGACTCGCGCAGCAGGGGCAGCGGCCCCAGGCGAGGCCGCGGGTAGCGGCCGGGTAGCGGCTCCACCTCGTAGTTGAAGTCGATCAGCAGCGCCTTGTGGAAGCCGCTCTCGATGAAGCAGTTGACGTGCCCGTCGTAGCTGCCCTCGACCTCTTCGCCGGCGAGGAAGCGCCGGACGTTCTCGGTCAGGGTCTCGCCCTCGAAATGCGCCGCCGAGCCCGCCTTGGAGGTCGGCAGGTTGGCGGCGTCGCCGGTCGCGAACACGTTGGGGGCGGCCTTGCTCTGCAGCGTGTTGTGGTCGGTCCGCACGAACCCCAGCTCGTCACCGAGCTCCGGCGAGCGCGAGACGAACCCGGCGCCGCCGTGCAGCGGGATCGCGACCAGCAGGTCGAAGGGGACCTCGCGCTCGTCCCAGCTGACCAGCCGGCCCCCCTCGCCGTCGACCTGGCCGGTCGCGAACTCCGCCTCCAGGCAGATGTCCTTCTCCGCCAGCATCCCGGCGAGGTGCTCGGCCGCCACAGGCTTGGTGAAAGCCGCATCGAGCGGCGTCGCGTAGGTGATCTCCACCTTCTCGCGAACCCCGCGCTTGCGCAGGTACCAGTCCGCCAGGAAGCAGAACTCGAGCGGCGCGACGGGGCACTTGATCGGCAGGTCGATCATGTTCACCACCAGCCGGCCCCCGTCGAAGGAGCGCAATGCGTCCCGCAGCGCCGTCGCCGCCTCGACCGAGTAGAAGGAGAAGGTCCTCTCGCCCCAGCCGGGACCGGTCAGCCCCTCGGTCTCCTCGTAGAGGAGCGACGCTCCGCTGGCGACGACCAGCACGTCGTAGGAGAGCGTCGAGCCGTCGCCCAGGTGCACGGTGTCGGCGGCGGTCTCCACCCGATCGACCTCCGCCAGGCGGAACTCGATCCCGTCGCGCAGCTGCTCGCGGCGCGAGCGGACGATCGCCTCCGGCTCCTCGAGGCCGAAGGGCACGAAGAGCAGCCCGGGCTGGTAGACGTGCCGGTCGTCGCGGTCGACGACGGTGATCTGGGCGGCATCGCCGTAGAGCCTGCGCAGGCGGTTGGCGACGAGCGTTCCGCCAGTCCCGGCGCCGATCACGACGATGCGGTGGCTCATGGCACCGACGATCGGGGCTCGGCGGGCCGCGAGAGGCCCAGACGACCCAGCAGCCCCTCGAAGGTGTTCGAGGAAAGGTTGGCGAGGGCCATCGCGCGGGCCACCGCATCGACGGCAGCCAGTTCGCCGGGCGTCAGCCGATCGCTTGCGCGGGCGGCCAGATCTGCGGCGACCGGCTCGCGAAAGCGCGCCTCGGCAAGCGCCGCCGCGTAGGCCACCGCCACGCGGCTGCGTTCGTCGAGATCCTCCAGATCGCCCAGGCCGATGGCCCGCAGGTCCTCGGCGCTGACACCGGCGCGGCCCGCCCAGCGCTCGTGCGCGAAGGTGCAGCCGCGGCAGGCGTTCACGTGGCTCACGGCGACCATGACCCGCTCTCGCAGGGCCGGATCGAGACCGCGGCCGGAATAGGCGCCGGCGAGCGGGCGGGCCCGCCGGGCGACGCCGACGACGTCGCGGACGACGTCGCCCGGCGATGCGAAGGTGCGCGGCGATCGACGGGGAACGGCCATGCTCAGACCCTAGCGGCCGCCGAGACCCGGCTGGCAGGCAAAGCTCGCGTCCCGTAACCCTCGCCGCGGCTTGGGCGGGTGTCTCGGCGGCGATTGCTCGCCGGGTGACCCCCCGCGGAAGGTCCGACAACGAGATTTGCACCCGCTGAATCGGCCAACTGCGTTCCAATTGGATCCGCCAGGAATGAACAGGCCAGGCGGGCTTTTCATCCGACCTGGTGGGTTGGCGATCTCATGACCCCAAGGTCGAGGGTTGGAAATCCCCCCCTTCGATGGGAGTACCAATTACGGCGGGCGCTAGCCTACCGCGAGCGTCGTACACCCTCCGTACATGGCGTTGGGAAATCGCGTCTAGCGGCCACGGACGGCCTCACGCACCGGCCCTGGCCGGCCGTCCTCGCCGGGCAGGCGTCACCGCCTGGCCGACCGCGGGAGCTGGGTCAGCGCCTGCGCAGGCGGATCGTCAGCCTCCTCCCGTCCGCATTGGCGCTGCCGTCCCAGAATCGGAGCGCGACCCTCGCGGAGGCCACCCAACCGCGGCGGGTCAGCCGCATCAGCTTTCTTCTCGCGGCCCGTGTCTTCGGTCGCATGCGCAACCTGGACAGACGGCCGGCCGCGAGCCTGCGACCGATTCTCCGGAGCGGGATCCGCGCCCTCCTCGAGGCCGAGGAATGTGCCGTTTCGCGGCGAGCCCGTAGATTGACGACGATCAGTCCGGCCGCGGTGACGGAACAGTCCTCGTCGCACCTGGCCCGAAGGACGATCGGCCTTCCCAGCGCCTGCTTCCTCGCCGCGAACAGATCGAAACCTGGGGGCGCGAGGTCGATTGGAACCGATGGGGGTTCGAGGATCACCGGCGGCGAGAACGGATCGGCCGGCGGGATTGGCGCGACGAAGGTGTCGACGATGAAGGTGCGGGTGGCCGGGCTTGGATCGATGTTGTCGGCTTCGTCGGTGGCGCGGACCTCGAAGGTGTGCGATGGATTCGTCGGCGAGCGCCGAGGAGGGCGTGTGGCTGCGTCGCCGACGAGCAGGACGCGAAGGACTTCGAGTCGAAGCGACATTCGAAGGTCGCGCCGGCGTCCGGAGAGCTGAAGCCGAAGGTCGGGGTCGGGTCGTTGGTGAGGCCTTCGGGGCCGAAGTCGATCGACGTGTCGGGCGGTTGGGTGTCGACGGTGAAGGTGCGGGTCGCCGGGCTTGCGTCGGCGTTTCCCGCTTCGTCGGTGGCGCGGACGTAGAAGGTGTGGGATTGGGATTCGTCGGCGAGCGCCGAGGAGGGCGTGTGGCTGGTCGCCGACGAGCAGGACGAGAAGGACTCCGAGTCGAAGCGACATTCGAAGGTCGCGCCGGCGTCCGGAGAGCTGAAGCCGAAGGTCGGGGTCGGTGTCGTTGGTCGAGGCCGGTGGGGCCGAAGTCGATCGACGTCTCGGGCGGTTGGGTGTCGACGGTGTAGGTGCGGGTCGCCGGGCTTTCATCGACGTTGCCCGCTTCGTCGGTGGCGCGGACCTCGAAGGTGTGGGATCGGGATTCGTCGGCGAGCGGCGAGGAGGGCGTGTGGCCGCTCGCCGACGAGCAGGACGAGAAGGACTCCGAGTCGAAGCGACATTCGAAGGTCGCGCCGGCGTCCGGAGAGCTGAAGCCAAAGGTCGGGGTCGGGTCGTTGGTGAGGCCTTCGGGGCCGAAGTCGATCGACGTGTCGGGCGGTTGGGTGTCGACGGTGAAGGTGCGGGTCGCCGGGCTTTCATCGACGTTGCCCGCTTCGTCGGTGGCGCGGACCTCGAAGGTGTGGGATTGGGATTCGTCGGCGAGCGCCGAGGAGGGCGTGTGGCTGGTCGCCGACGAGCAGGACGAGAAGGACTCCGAGTCGAAGCGACATTCGAAGGTCGCGCCGGCGTCCGGAGAGCTGAAGCCAAAGGTCGGGGTCGGGTCGTTGGTGAGGCCTTCGGGGCCGAAGTCGATCGACGTGTCGGGCGGTTGGGTGTCGACGGTGAAGGTGCGGGTCGCAGGCGTCGGGTCGGTGTTTTCGGCTTCGTCGGTCGCCCGCACGTAGAAGGTGTGGGAGCCGTCGGCGAGGGTTTCGGTCGTGTGGGGCGTGGTGCAGGGCGCGAAGGAGCCTTCGTCGACGCGGCACTCGAAGGTGCGCCGGTTCCTCGGTCGAGGAGAAGCCGAAGGTGGGCGTGGTGTCGTTGGTCGGCCCTGCGGGACCGGAGTCGATGGTCGTGTCGGGAGGCGTTTCGTCCGGGACGGTCGTGTCGACCGTGAAGGAGCGGGTGGCTGGGGTCGGGTCGGCGTTTCCGGCTTCGTCGGTAGCGCGGACGTGGAAGGTGTGGGAGCCGTCGGAGAGGGGCGAAGAGGGCGTGTGGCTGCTCGCCGACGAGCAGGACGAGAAGGATTCCGAGTCGAAGCGACACTCGAACGTGGCCCCTCCGTCCGGAGAGCTGAACCCGAAGGTCGGGGTCGAGTCGTTGGTCGGTCCGGTGGGGCCGAAGTCGATCGCGGTATCGGGCGCCTCCGTGTCCACGTTGAAGGGGCGGGTCGCCGGCGTGGCGTCGGGGTTTTCGGCTTCGTCGGTGGCGCGGACGTAGAACGTGTGGGCGCCGTCCGCGAGCGGCGAGGAGGGTGTGTGGCTTGCGGCATCGGAGCACACGGCAAAGGGTTCCGAGTCGAAGCGACACTCGAACGTGGCCCCTCCGTCCGGAGAGCTGAAGCCGAAGGTCGGGGTCGTGTCGTTGGTCGGCCCGGTGGGGCCGGAGTCGATCGAGGTCTCGGGCGGTTCGGTGTCGACCGTGAAGGAGCGGGAGGCCGGGCTTGCATCGACGTTGCCCGCCGCGTCGGCGGCGCGGACCTCGAAGGTGTGAGGCCCATCGGAGAGCGGCGAGAAGGGCGTGTGGCTCGTGGCAGACGAGCAGGCGGCGAAGGGCTGGGAGTCGAAGCGACATTCGAAGGTCGCGCCGGCGTCCGGAGAGCTGAAGCCAAAGGTCGGGGTCGGGTCGTTGGTGAGGCCTTCGGGGCCGAAGTCGATCGCGGTATCGGGCGCTTCCGTGTCTACGTTGAAGGAGCGGGTCGCCGGAGTCGGGTCGGCGTTTCCGGCTTCGTCGGTGGCGCGAACGTAGAAGGTGTGGGAGCCGTCGGAGAGGGGCGAAGAGGGCGTGTGGCTGCTCGCCGACGAGCAGGACGAGAAGGATTCCGAGTCGAAGCGACACTCGAACGTGGCCCCTCCGTCCGGAGAGCTGAACCCGAAGGTCGGGGTCGAGTCGTTGGTCGGTCCGGTGGGGCCGGTGGTGATCGAGGTGTCGGGCGGTCCCGTGTCCACCGTGAAGCTCCGCGTCGCCGGGGTCGGGTCGGTGTTGTCGGCCGCGTCGGTCGCCCGCACGTCGAAGGTGTGGGCGCCCTCGGCCAGGGATCCGGTCGTGTGGGGGGAGCTGCAGGGGGCGAAGGCGCCGGCGTCGACGCGGCACTCGAAGGTCGCGCCTTCATCGGGGGATTCGAAGCCGAAGGTCGGCGTGGTGTCGTTGGTCGCACCTTCAGGGCCGGAGTCGATCGAGGTCTCGGGCGCTTCCGTGTCGACGGTGAAGGAGCGGGTCGCCGGAGTCGGGTCGGTGTTTCCGGCTTCGTCGGTGGCGCGAACGTAGAAGGTGTGGGAGCCGTCGGAGAGGGGCGAAGAGGGCGTGTGGCTGCTCGCCGACGAGCAGGACGAGAAGGATTCCGAGTCGAAGCGACACTCGAACGTGGCCCCTCCGTCCGCAGAGCTGAACCCGAAGGTCGGGGTCGAGTCGTTGGTCGGTCCGGTGGGGCCGGAGACGATCGAGGTCTGAGGGGCTTCCGTGTCGACCGTGAAGGAGCGGGAGGCCGGGGTCGGGTCGGTGTTTTCGGCGGCGTCGGTCGCCCGCACGTAGAAGGTGTGGGAGCCGTCCGCGAGGGTTGCGGTCGTGTGGGGCGTGGTGCAGGGCGCGAAGGAGCCTTCGTCGACCCGGCACTCGAACGTGGCCGGTTCCTCGGTCGAGGAGAACTCGAAGGTGGGCGTGGTGTCGTTGGTCGGGCCGGTGGGGCCGGTGGTGATCGAGGTCTGAGGGGCTTCGGTGTCGACCGTGAAGGAGCGCGTCGCGGGGGTGGGGTCGGTGTTTTCGGCGGCGTCGGTGGCGCGGACGTAGAAAGTGTGGGAGCCGTCGGCGAGCGGATGCGGTCGTGTGGGGGGAGCTGCAGGGGGCGAAGGCGGCTGCGTCCACACGACACTCGAATGTGGCTCCTGCGTCGGGAGAGCTGAAGCCGAAGGTCGGGGTCGATGTCGTTGGTCGGGCCGGTGGGGCCGGAGTCGATCGAGGTCTCGGGCGGTTCGGTGTCGACCGTGAAGGAGCGGGTGGCCGGGGTCGCGTCGGTGTTTCCGGCTTCGTCGGTGGCGCGAACGTAGAAGGTGTGGGGGCCGTCGGCCAGCGACGAGGAGGGCGTGTGGCTGCTCGCCGAGGAGCAGGACGAGAAGGATTCCGAGTCGAAGCGACACTCGAACGTCGCCCCTCCGTCCGCAGAGCTGAAGCCGAAGGTCGGGGTCGAGTCGTTGGTGAGGCCTTCGGGGCCCGAGCCGATCGAGGTGTCGGGCGGTTCGGTGTCGACGGTGAACGAGCGCGACGCCGGGGTCGGGTCGGTGTTTTCGGCGGCGTCGGTCGCCCGCACGTAGAAGGTGTGGGAGCCGTCCGCGAGGGTTTCGGTCGTGTGGGGCGTGGTGCAGGGCGAGATAGGCGCCTTCGTCGACCCGGCACTCGAACGTCGCCGGTTCCTCGGTCGAGGAGAAGCCGAAGGTGGGCGTGGTGTCGTTGGTCGGCCCTTCGGGACCGGAGTCGATGGTCGTGTCTGGCGGCGTTTCGTCTTCCGCGAACTCTCCGACCGCGCCAAGCGCGTCGACGAGGCCCCCGCCGACCGCGTTCGGGCCGTAGGAGCCCACCGGATTCGCCGTTTCGGCGAGGGTGGTGCGGATCTGTGCCGGCGTGGCGGCCGGATCGGCGTCGCGGATGAGCGCCGCGACCGCCGCCGCGTGGGGCGCCGCCGCCGAGGTTCCGTAGAACCGCCAGGTCCCCGAGATGAGCGAGCCGAAGAAGGTGGTGGCGCCGCCGTCGGTGGCGGCGACGTCAGGCCTGGAGAGAACCTGGGGCGATCCGAGCGCGGGGGCGGCGCCCGGCCCGGTCACGGGCCCGAAGTAGTGGGTCACCGGCCCGCGCGACGAGTAGGACTCCGGTTTGGTGGTCGAGTTGTAGGGCACGGCCCCGACTCCGATCGCTCCCTGGGCGCCGGCGTGGCCGAAGATCGTCGGCCCGACGACGTCGCCACCGGAGGATTCCGGGTACTCGGTGGCGGTCACGCCTCCCCCGTTCTGGAGGAACATGAACTTGAGCCGGGGCGCGGTGCCGGAGTCCGCGCTCGGGTTGCATTCGCCGAAGCAGCGGACGACGGCGAGCTGGACTTCCCGGGAGGAGCCGGCGCTGTTCGTCCACTGGAAGAACTCGAACGGTTCCTGGCTGCCGCCCGGGTTGTCGTAGAACGAACGGACGTAGGCGCCTTTTTCTTTGATCCGTTTTCCGCTCGAGTCGAGCAGCCAGACGTCGATGTCGGTGCTCACGCCGTTGCGCGGCTCGGCCCACTGCAGGTCGACCGTCAGCGTCACCCCGGCGGCGACGGTCAGCCCGAACGTGTTGTCGCTCCCCTCGCCGGGGTTGAAGTCCATGCAGCGTTCGCGGGAGGCCGAGGCGCCGAGGTCGGCGGGGCATTCGGGCGCGTCCCTGAAGCTCGGCGCCTCCCAGGATGCGATGTCGCGCCCGGAGGAGTCGATCAGGTTGTCGTTGCCGGCGGCGGAGAAGTAGGCGGCGCCACTCGCCGCCACGTTGTCGGCGGCGACCGCGATCGGGCCTTCCTGGAAGAAGGGCTCGGCGAAGTAGAAGACGTCGTCGACGATCACGTCGGCGCCGGCGCCTCCTTCGCCGATCGGTTTTGCCAAACGTTCGATGTTCTGCGCAAAACCCACCTCTGAAGTGAAGGCCGTCGCGAAGGCGAGCTTCGCGCCGGGAGCGAGGTCGTGGACGATCTGCGCCATCCCCCTCCCCTCATCCGCGTCGCCGCTGTAGTTGAGGTCTTCGAGCACGCTGACCGGCGAGGTCCGCGAGCAGGGGTTGCCGGACCCGGGCAGGTCACCGCTTGCGACATCGTCGGCGGCCGTGGTGGAGGCGGACTCGTCGGTGTCGTAGGAGTCGGAGAGGACGCCCACCGTGGACCCGGTCCCGTCGAGGTCGTAGGTCTGCCTGGCTTCGAGGGCGTGGAGATGGGTGTCTCCCTCGCTGGTCGCCGCGCCGTTGCACTGGACGTACGCGGAGGCGCCCGGACCGGCATCGCCGGCTGCCGCGACCAGGGGCGTCAGCACCTCGCTTACCGCGTCGACCCCCGGGAGGCGGGCGACCGCGCGCAGACGCTCCGGCCGGACCTCGGCCGTCGCCGTCCGATACCGGTCGCTGACGTTGACGACGTCGGCGCCGGCCGCACGGAGCTCTCCGGGCTCGACGCCTCCGGGCTCGAAGCCCACCCTGACCAGGACCCGATCGCCGCGGCGCAGCAGGCTCCCGGGCCCGCTCGCGGCCAAGCTCAGGCTTCGCGCCTGTTCGGCCCGCGATCCGCCCCCGACCGCGGGCTTGGCGAGCTCCGCGAGCCGCGCCGAGAGGACGCCGCCGCTCCGTGCGGAGGCCGGCGCCGCCTGAAGGAGAGATAGGACCGCGGCCAGCGCGAGCCCCGCCACGAGCGCGGCCCCCCTTCGCCCGCCGCGCCCGAACAGGGCCTCATATCCGCGATTCCCGCGATAGGACGGCCTGATGCGGGCGCAGGCGCTCATAGCTCAACAACAGTCAATTGTGGCTGATGATGCTGAGCGGGCGTCGGCGCTCGAGGCCCGTCACCAAAGTGGCACACGTCTTCCTCCGCAACCAGAGCGTCCCCCCCGGGCCGGGCGAGGGCGGAAACCGCTCCGATCGGGCGCGAACGACCCTAGTAGCCGGGGCCCGATTTGACGCTGGCGCGCTCGGACGGATCGGCGCCGCCCTTCTTCTCGAGCGTCGCGCAGGCCTCTTCGATGTCGACGGCGAGGTGATCGATCCGCTCGCGCGAGAGGGTCAGCTTGACCAGCGCCCGCATCACCTTCACGTCCTGCGCGTCGGGCGGCATCGTGTAGGCGGGGAGCATCCAGCCACGCTCTGCCGAAAGCTGCCAGGAGACGTCGAACTCGTCGTAGGGCCTCTCGCCGGAGAGCCTGAAGGCGACCAGGGGCAGCTGCTCCTCCTCGGCCCCGATCAGGTCGAAGTGGCCCATCGCCTCCAGCTTCTCGGCGAGCGCCTTGGCGTTGTCCCGCATCGTCTCCATGATGTAGCGGTAGCCGGTTCGCCCGAAGCGGACCAGGTTGTAGTACTGGGCCAGGACCATCGCCGCCCCCGTGGAGAAGTTGAGGGTGAAGGTCGCGTCGGTCTTTCCCAGGTAGTTCTCGTAGAACACCAGGTCCTCCGCGAGGTCGGCCTTCTCGCGGAAGATCAGCCACCCGATCCCGGGGTAGACGAGCCCGAACTTGTGGCCGGAGACGTTGATCGAGCGCACCTGCTCGAGCCGGAAGTCCCACTCGGAGTCGGGGTAGAGGAAGGGCCAGACGAAGCCGCCGGAGGCGGCGTCGATGTGGAGCGGGACGTCGAGGCCCTTCTCCGACTTGAGCTCGCGCAGCAGCCTGTTGATGCCGACGATGTCGTCTTTGTGGCCGGTGAAGGTGGTCCCGAGCACGGCGGCGACGCCGATCGTGTTCTCGTCGACGTGGGGCTCCACGTCCTCGGGGCCGATCGTGTACTTGTCGTCCTGCAGGGGGACGATCCGCGGTTCGACGTCGAAGTAGCGGCAGAACTTTTCCCAGACGACGTGAACGTCGCCGCCGAAGACGAGGTTCGGCTTGTCGACGGGGTTGGAATCCGCTTCGCGGCGCTCCTTCCATTTCCACTTCAGCGAGAGGGCGCCGAGCATGATCGCCTCCGAGGAGCCCTGGGTGCGGGCGCCGGTGGTCTCGCCGGGGGCGTTGAAGAGGTCGGCGAGCATACGGATGCAGCGCTGCTCGATCTCCGCCGAGATCGGGTACTCGGCGTGGTCGATGAAGTTGCGGTAGAGGTTCTCGGAGACGATCCGCTGCGCCTCCGGCTCCATCCAGGTGGTGACGAAGGTGGCGAGGTTTTTGAACGGCTCGCCCTCGAGCATCAGTTCCTCGCCGACCAGGCGCATCGCGTCGAGGGCGGGCATCCCGTGGTCGGGGAACTCGGCGGCGGGGGCGTCCTCGACCAGGAAGCGGTTGCCGTAGAGGGCCTCTGCCTGCTCGGGGGTCATGCCCGTCCCGGTCATCGGCGAAGCATAGAACGGTCGGCGGGGACGCGAGGCTAGGCTGCGGGCGATGGCCCCTTGGCGTCAGGCGCGGGCGATAGCCCTGCTCCCGGGCAACGTGACGATCGTCGTTCCGGCGTTGATCCTCGCCCTCGGCTCCGGGCCCGACCTCGCCTGGGGCCTGGGCGGAATCCTCGCCGTGCCGGCGGTCGCCGTCGGCGCCGCGCTGATCCTCGCCGGCTTCGCGGTCTGGGTGTGGACCGTACGCCTCTTCAGCCGTCTCGGCGAAGGGACGCTCGCCGCCTGGGACCCGACCCGCAGGCTGGTCGTCGAGGGCCCCTACCGGCACGTGCGCAACCCGATGATCAGCGCCGTCGCCGCGGTGCTCGCCGGCGAGGCGATCGTCCTCGGATCGGTCGGGCTGCTGCTCTGGGCCGGGATCTTCCTCGCGATCAACTTCGCCTACTTCCTCGCCTTCGAGGAGCCCGGCCTCGAGCGACGCTTCGGCGAGGACTACCGCGCTTACAGGGCCGCGGTGCCGCGCTGGGTCCCGCGGCGCCGGCCCTGGCAGCCGGACTGAGCCCGAATCAGAGAGCCCCCACGAACCTCACCAGCTCGGGGACGATCTGCTCGTGGGCGTCCTCCTGCAGGTAGTGGCCGGCGTCCTCGAGCCTGGTCACCGACGCTTCGGGGAAGGTGTCGAGCCAGAGGTTGTCGAGCATTTCCGGCACGAATGCGGGGTCCTTCATCGCCCAGGTGACGTGGACCGGCTTGGAGCGGAAGTGCCGCTTGAGGCGCTCTTCGATCTCGCCCGTCATCGCGATCACCGGGCCCTCGCCGGTGACCGGGATCTCACGCGGGAAGACGAGGATCGGGGTCCGCTCCGCCCATCCACCGTGCACGGCGCGATAGGCGCGCTTGACGGTCGGGGTCAGGCGGTCCCGGTGGACCACGCCGACGCGGAAGAGGAAGCCGCGCTTGAAGGCGTCGAGGCCCTTGACCAGCACCTCCCCCACCCCCGGTGTCCGGAACAGGTGGAGAGGCAGCGGCAGCGGCACCTTCGTCCTGCCTTCGGGAAGCGCCTCGGGCTTCCAGCCATGGGCGAAGGTGTTGAGGATGAAGAGGCCGTCGACCCGCTCCGGATGCAGGCTCGCCCAGTAGAGGCCGGTCGGGCCGCCCCAGTCCTGGGGCACCACCGTCGCCCCGCGCAGGTCGAGCGACTCGAGCAGTTCCTCCAGGCGCCGAGCGTGCCGGGGCACCCGGTATAGCTCGGGGTCGCGCGGCTTCTCCGAGCGCCCGAAGCCGAGGTGGTCGGGGACGATCGCCCGGTGGCCCGCTTCGACCAGCGCCGGGATGAAGTTGCGGTAGAGGTAGCCCCAGGTCGGGTTGCCGTGGACCATGACCACGGGGCGGCCGTCGCGTGGGCCCACGTCGACGTAGTGCATCCGGCCGTCGGGCGAGTCGAACCACCGCGGCTCGTACGGCCAGGTCCCGTCGAACGTCCAGTCGATCGGTCCGGACATGGCACGAGCCTATCCGGTCGCAGCCGCGCCGCCGACCGGCGGCGTCAGCGAACCGAGCCCACTACGTCGTCCCTCTTTGGAGTGAGAGCAATTCCTCCCGGCCCGATGCACCCGAGACGTCGAGGGTCAGAACGGGCCCGACGCCCGGCGCGTAGAGCTTGTACTCGGTCACGTCGGGCTCCAGGGGGACGAGGTCCTTGGTCAGCAGGGCGCCGGTGAAGTGGCCGAACGGGACTTCGGCCTGCTCGTCGACGCTGAGCACCTTCGCCCTGTCCTCCGCCTCGCCGGCGTAGTGCTCCTGGCGGTAGGCCAGTCCCGGTCGCGGCTCGGCCGGCATCGCGATCCCCGGCTGGGCGCCGTCGACGCCGGCCTCCCAGGAGCCCGCCCTGGAGACGACCTTGCCGTTCTCGTACTCGGCGGTTCGCTCCCCCAGATACCAGATGTTGCCCTCGCCGTCCTGGGCGTACCAGTCGTCGGTGACCTCGACCGGCTCGCCGTCCTCGCTGACCTCGTCGTGGACGACCCGGGCCTCGATCCCGTTCGCGATCCGCTTCGTCCTGTCGGTGACGGTGACGACCACCCGCTGCCTGCCACCTTCGCCGTCGAGCTCGCGATAGACCCAGCGAGTGCCGGGCGCCATCGGCCAGTATCGGTTGTCGATCTCGAGGCTGAACTCGGACGGGTCGAGGTCGACCGGCTCGGCGCCCTGCGGCAGGCCGGCGGCCGTCTGCTCGCCCGTACCCCCGTCCCCGCCCCCGCAGCCCCAGACGGCCGGCGCGACGAGCAGCGCAATGAACCCGGCGAGTGCTCCCCTGACAACGGTCGATCGGCCGGCTCGGGTTTTCGGCATCTCTGCTCCTCTCCTCGATCAGCCGGCGGTGGGATCGGCCCACGAGGTTCCGGTCTGATCGAGCTCATCTCCAGAAGTGCTGCTCAGCTTCTCATCCATCCCTCGCCCCGGGCCGAATCCCAGCTCGCCCGGAAGCCTATTGTCGGTTGGACCTATGACCGAGCCGGCGGGGCGACGACGAATCGCGTGCTAGGTTCAACGCAAGCAACCTGGAGGGACAGGTGCGACGAAGGGGATTCATCAGCGTCGCTGCGGGGTTGCTGCTCGCCAGCGCAGCCACCCCGGCTCAGGCTGCGACGACGGTTCTGGACTTCGACGAACTGGCGGCCGGCACCGCGATGACGACCCAGTCGGGCGTCACCTTCGCCGGCGCGCCGACGGTCTTCGTGCCCGCGCATGTGTCGACGTACACCGCGCCGAACGCCCTCCACACGGTCGGATCGTGCAGCGGCACCACCTGCCCGAGCGGGGCCAACAAGCTCAAAATCAGCTTCGACCACACGGTCGGGTCGGTGAGCTGGCGGGTGGGACTCGACGACGAACAGGCGGAAACGGAGTTCAGCGAGTCCGCCGAGCTGGTCGTCTACGACGGAGGCGGCACGCCGGTGGGGACGAGCGGACCGGTCGATCTCGGCTTCAGCGGCTACAAGGCGATCACGACCAACGTCATCGCGACCTCGGAGAGCTCCGACATCGTGAGCGCGGAGCTCATCGTCGGCCAGGAAGGCGCGAATCCGCGGCGCGTCAACGTCGACCACCTGGTCTTGGTCGACGAGGCGGTGCCGCTGGCCGCGCCCACAGTGCAGATCACCGTGCCGACGAACCGCGACGAATTCGACCGCGTCGACGACGTCCGGGTCTCCGGCCGGGTCACCGCGCCCGCCGGGGTCAACCGGTTCTGCCTGAGCACGGGCTACATGCCGCCCACCTTCCCGGCAGAGTGCCACGCCAACGCGAGCCTGGCGCCGGACGGGACCTTCACGAACCTCCGCGTCGGCCCTCTCGTCTCCGGCAACAACTACATCGCCGCCTGGGTCGAGGACCGGCGCCTGCGGCGGGCGGGCGCCTCGCTCACCATCGTCCTAAAAAGAAACGACCTCCGGGTCACCAACATGGAGGTCACGCAGGCGGTGCAATCGCAGCTGCCGGCGCCGTCCCCCGCCGAGAATGACGTTACGCACACCGCCGAGTACAACGGCGTGCCATTGATAGACGCGAAGAGCACGGCGGTCAGGGTCTGGACCTCGGCGCGGCTCGACGCCGCCGGGACCCCCGTGCACGGCGCCAAGGTCTACCTCTACGGCGAGCGCGCCGGGGGCGCTGCGCTGCCCGGCAGCCCGATCCCCGCGATCGAGGGCACCCGCGACATCGGGCCGGCGCTCTCCCTCGGCCCGATCATCGATCAGCGGGCCTGGTCGGACCCGAGCACGTCGTGGACCTTCCTGCTCCCCTACTCCTGGCAGCACAGCGGCCGGGGGATCACGCTGCGCGCCGTGGTAAACCCACCCACCGCCTTCCCGCGCGTAAACGAGTGCTCCGGCTGCGACGCAAACAACACGATGCGCCTCACGGGCGTCCGCTTCCGCCGGGCCGGCACGCTGCACATCCATCCCTTCCGGGTCCTCTGGCGTGACAGCTCCGGCACCCAGCAGGCGCCGCCGCCCAGGCCGTGGGCGACCTTCCGCAAGGTCCGCGAGCTCTCGCCCTTCCTGATCGACGTCCACCCCTACAGCGGCGTGATCGACGCCCAGTCGATCTCCGAAAACGCGAGCCTCGACGGCGACGGGAAAACCAGCGCGATCCTCGACCGGCTCACGGACGCCGTCGACATCGCCGGCTACCCGGGGTTCCTGACTCTGGCGGTGAACCGGGCGCTCGGCCCGGGTGTGACCGCCGAACACTTCTCCTGGCACACCTTCACCGTCCGCACCTACGCGGTCGTCAACGATCAGCGCCCGCTGACGTCGGTGGCGCACGAGATCTACCACGGGATCGACTTCACCCACGCCGGGCGGTCCTGCGACGATGCCGTCGGGCGCGGCGGCGCCGAGTTCTGGGTGCCCGACGACCGGGGCCTGATCCAGGGCGTCGGAGCGGACGTCTCGTCTCTCTTCTCCTCGCCGCGACGGCTCTCGTTGAAGGGGTTCTTCGACGCCGACGGCAACCCGACCGAGTTCTTCGACTTCATGTCCTATTGCGCGGGCGAGGGCAACGCGTGGATCTCGGGCCTCAACTGGACGCGGGCGGCAAACAACGTCGCCGGCGCCTCGGCGACCTCCAGCTCCGCCCCCGCGCGGGCTCGTGCCCGCGCCGGCGCCTCGGCGACCGGCTCGGCCCTCGGCGTCACCGCCGAGATCGGCGCCGGCGGCGGCAGCATTCTCCGGGTTGAGCCCGGCCGGGGCCGGACGACGCCGCCCGCACCGGGCAGCAGCGTGAGCATTCGCGTCCGCGACGCGGCCGGAGCCGTCGTCTCCGAAACCCCGGTCGCCGCGCGGCCCACCCACATCGACGTCGGCGCGACCGGCTCGAACATCACCCAGGTGAGCGCCGTGGTGCCCGCGGCCCGGGCCGCCTCGGTCGAGCTGGTCAGCGACGGTGTCGTCCTCGACACGCTGCTGCGCAGCCGCTCGGCGCCGAAGGTCCGGCTGCTCGCGCCCCGCTCCGGCGCCCACGTCCGCGCCAAGGGCTCGCTTCGCGTCCGCTGGAGGGCGAGCGACGCCGACCGCAACAGGCTGCTCGCGGCGATCGACTTCTCCGCCGACGGCGGGCGGTCCTGGAAAGCCGTCGCGCTCGGCGTGCGCGGGCGCCGCTACTCAGTGCCGGCCACGCTGCTCGCGCGAACGCGAAAAGCACGGCTGCGGGTGCGGGTGAGCGACGGCTGGCACGAGACCGCGGCGCTCTCCCGCGTCTTCCGGGTCGACGGCCCGCCCCCGGTGGTCTCGATCGAATCCCCCCGCAACGGCTCCCGGCTGCGCGCCGGGGACCCGCTCAACCTGGAGGGGGTCGCCTACGACGACCGCTCGCGCCCGCTGCTGAAGCGGCGACTGCGGTGGTTCGACGGGCGCCGGGCAATCGGCCGCGGGTCACGCGTCTCGGTGCTGGACCTCAGTCCCGGCAAGCACACCCTGCGCCTCGTCGCCAAGGACCGCAGCGGCCGCACCGGTCAGGCCAAGGTCCGGGTGCGGGTCGGCAAGGCGAAGCCCGCGTTCCTGGTGCTGAAGGCGCCCAAGTCCGTTTCGCGCCGGGGGCGGCGCATCGCGATCCGTGCCGCCGCCTCGCTCCCGGGCACGCTCTCGATCGGCCGGCGCAGCTTCGCCATCGACCGCCGCACGCGACGCTTTCGGATACGGGTGCGCCGGGGGCGCCGCCCGCTACGCCTGAAGCTCGTGCTCCGCGGCGGCGGCGGAAAGACGGTCACGAAGCTGCGCATCGGGCGACGCTGAAAATCCCCGGCGCGCCCGGTCGCCGCCGGCGACCAAAGTCGCCGGCCGTCGAGAGTCGATGCCGCCACGGCGATCAGCGCTTGGCCCCGGCGGCCTGGTGTTCGATCGCCGCCCGCTCAGCCGGCCTTTGCCAACTCAGGCTCATGCAGCTTGCGCACGACGCCGGCGCAATAGTCGTAGCGACCAACGGTCTCGCGGTCTTTACTCCCGCTGCCCACCAGAAGTGGGACGCCGTGTCGCAAGAATGGTCGCAGAGTGTGCGCCGTCGGGCACCCCCAGCGCTCGTCCACGACGATCCGCGCACCGGATTCGGCCGCCGCAATCGCAAGCGACTCGACCAGTTCCGGTGGCACGTCGCCCTCCCCCAGCCCAAGCGCGGGAAGGGCACTGAACAGATGCCCGATCGCGACGTGCTCGTGACGGTGAAGCGCGGCGGCCGTCCCGTCGACCATCCAACGAAGAATCATCTGCGGGTCAAGCTCCCCCGCTTCGATTCGTTCGCGAGTGGAGCGGGGATTCATCGGTCCGTCGGGCGACGGCGCCTGATGGCCCACTGCATACACCGCTTCGACCCCCATCATCTCGCGAGGAAGGTCGAGGCAGCCGTAGATATCCAGGATCTTCGCCTCCACTGCACAGTGCAAGACGATTGACGTTTGTTCTCTGCTCTTTCTTATCGCTGCGACATAGGCAGGGACCCACTTGGAGTCTGCCCGCACGTGGTCGGCAAAACCGACCTCCGTCAAGCCGATCCGCTTGGCCTCAGCAACGATCTCCTCGATCGTGTTCCTACCATCCGAGAACGTAGAGTAGACGTGCATGTCCTGGGTCAAGACCGGCTCAGCCATGGGCGGTTTCCTCCCTGGCAGCCGTGAGTTGTCCAACACTGGAATCAAGCCTCCTATCGAATTAGCAGTGGCGTGCCGGTCGGCATCAGGCGCCATAGCCGACGCACCGCCCGATTTCGGACGCGAATGCAGCCGTGGGACGGGCGACCGGGGATCAGGAAGGGCTCGCTGGTGCCGTGGATGCCGATGATCCCCCCGCCGGGCCAATCACTGAGAACGGAGTAGTCGCTGCTGCCGAACACCACTGGCCCGTAGGGACCACCGGGGCCGGGCGTCCTGAACCTCTCGCGTATCCAGAAGCGCCCCGCCGGCGTGGGTGTGCTCGGCTTCCCGATTCCGACCGGGGCCCTCCAAATCGGCCGGCCCCGCCTGTAGAGGGTCGCGCGCAGCTTGCGACGAATCACGACAAGCAGGGTCCGCACCCGGTAGTAGGGACCAAGGGCCGAGCGGCGGACCCACCCCCTTCGTCCGTTCGGGCGCATCGGGATGCGAACCTCGAGCCAGGTTTGCCGTTTTGAATCTCCCCAGCTGCGCAGGACCGGATAGACCTCTGGGAACCCGTCCTCGGTGAGGTAGTGGATCCGCGCGATCCGCCGCGCCCGGGAGGTTGGCAGCCAGCGGACCGGCGCCTTTCGCACCGGGTGCGCCCAGCGCGTGAAGGTCCATTCGTTCGAGAGGCGAATGCTGCCTTCGGCGCCGGGGACGATGGCTGCGGTTGCCGCCGCCGGAAGCACAAGTGCCGCCAGCAGGACAACCAGGGCCGCCATGCTCAGCCCGTGAAGCCTGGGCTCGGAGCAGCCCGAGCGCAGCGACGGAAGCTTCGGCTCGCGACATCGCGCCGGCCTCTGCGATCGACCGCCACCACTCGAATCGTGTTGCGGCCGGCGCGCAGGCCGACGACCCTGATCCAAGCCGAGAACCGTTTGCGAGTGCTTTGTTTGATCAGCTTCCCGTCGAGGTAGACACTGACCTTGCGCATCCCTACCTGGCTGTGGATCCTGAACTTGGCCCTGAATCCACCGTCGGTGCAGCGCCGGCCGCGGCCTGTGGAGCTGCCGGCATGCCCGCCGGACCTGGGGACTCCGGTGATCTGCACGTTCGGCCCGCCACTGCCGCCGCCACTACCGCCGCCGCCGCCGCTGCCGCCGCCACCGCCTGCCGCCGCCACCGCCGCTGCCGCCGCTACTGCCGCCGCCGGTTGTGGGAGCCGCGCAGTCGGCGCGCGTAACGGTGTCGTTGATCAACGTGACCGAGGCGTTCCGGGCGAGCAGCCTGCCGAGTACGGTGACGCCGCTACTCAGCTCAATCGATTGCAGCGCCAGGATGTTTCCGGCGAAGGCGGAGTCCGTGCCGAGCGTCGCCGATGAGCCGACCCGCCAGAAGAGATGGCACGGCTGGGCACCATTGATCATCAAGACCCGGGAGGCGGATGCGCTGATAAGCGTGGTTGCCGTCCTGAAGATGAAGACGGCATTCGGGTTGCCCTGGGCATTCAACGTCAGCGTCCCAGTGATGCCGAAGGTCCCCGATCCAGATTTGTAGACGCCGGGGGTCAGGGTCTGACCACCGAGCTCGGTGGCAAGCGTGTTGGCCGGTCCCTGCCCAGAGGCGTTGTTATATGCGGTGGTCAGATCAGCCTGGGCCTGCGCGGCGACGGCGTCGGCCTGGTGGGTTGCCCCGTTGACCGTTCCGTTCGGCGCACCGCCAAAGCCAGTCACCGCGGGAGTCGGAGAGGTGCCCAGATTGCCGTTGATCACGCTGGGTCCGGTGTTGGTGACCCCGGCTCCGGCCAACACCGCAAAGCTGTTTGCAGTTCCGAGACCAACCGACGTAGCTGCTTGCGAGCTGCCTGCGAGTGCCAACGACGCTATCAACGCGAATGAAACAATGCCGATCTTTGACACCACGTTTTTCATCACAGGCCAAAGATCAATATTGATGCGCAGTCCAAGAAGCGCAATCCCCCGGACGTATGAGGGGTTGCGAATATCCCCCGGAGGGGCTAGCCAGAAGTTGTCATCGGTGGCCCTTCCCTATACCTCCCAGGTGATCTGCCCGGTGACCAACGCGATCGCCACTGCATGCGCGCGCGTGTGCGCGCCCAGCTTCCCCAGCGCGTTGTGAACGTGAGACTTGACCGTCTCCGGGGAGAGGAATAGTTGCTCCGCTATGTCACCGCTCTGGTGCCCGGAGGCGACCAACGCCATGACTTCGCGCTCGCGCTCACTGAGTTGCAGGCGACCGCTCCCCTCTACCGCGACCGGTGCCCAGGTGGGTTCATGAGCCAAGGCGCCCTTCGCCTGCGCGGTGGATGCCTCATCGGGCGGGATGAAGACGGAAAGGTGGCGTCCCGGCATCACGTTGGCGGTCGCGCTGAACTCGACCGGCAACGGTCCGCGGTCTGGAATGTAGAGCTGATACCACCCCTCCGCCCCTCCACTGGCCAGGAAGGCTCCCCATTGCCCTGCGAGCCTCTTACGCTCGTCTGGAGCGGCGAAATCGTCCATCGTGTGCCAAGGGAGCTCCTCCCGAGCGATTCCCAGCAGGTCACACGCAGCGGCATTCCCGGTCACCCAGCGTCGCTGGTCGTCGGCGATCAGCATCGGATGTCGGGAGCGCTCAAGCGCCGTACGCAGGCGCGTTGCCGCCTGCGGAGCAGAGTCGTCGTCTGCAGAAACCCGCGCGTTTTCTCCAGCAGGCGGATGGATCAGGGGTAGCCACCCCAGCCTCCTTGTTTCCAGGTAGTTTCACAATATGGCGCGAATTCTCGTAGATGCAAGGATAATCGTGGGGTTTTCATTACGTCGTTGGTGGATCTGCTCGACCGGCGTATGCTCATTTGGCTGTGATCTCCTCAACGGAGCGCGCCGGGCGCCCGTCACGGCGCGAGGCGGACAAGGCGACTCGCCGTCTATCCCTGGCCTATCAGGACGCGCTCACCGTTGCCGACACCGGGGGCGCCGGGCGTGTGGCCAGGCAGGCACTGGGCGAGGGCATGGGTCTCGCGAGCCTCTACCAACGGGTGATTGCCCCGGCAATGTGGCGGATCGGCGAGCTCTGGGAACAGGGGGCGATCTCGGTCGCCGACGAGCATCTCGCAACCGCGCTCACGCATCAGGCCATGGCGGCGGTCTACGGGCCCAGTCTCGGCCACAAGGTCAAGCCGGGCCGGATACTGATGGCGGCAGTAGAGGGTGAGCAGCACGCCCTCGGGTTGAGGATGGCCGCTGATGTAATCGAGTTGGCGGGATACGAAACGACCTACCTGGGGGCCGATGTTCCAACCGACGATCTTCTCCAGGCGGTGGCAGCTCGCTCGCCCGATCTGGTCGGCCTATCGGCGACGATGCCGAGCTCGATCCAGGCGCTTGATCGGGCTATCTTCGAGATCCAACGTGTCAATCCCAATCTGATCGTCCTCTTCGGAGGCCAGGGTGTACGACCGAGAAAGAGGAACGACGGAGCAGTGCTGGTTCGGGATCTCGAGCAGTTGTTGGGAATGGTCGACGCCGCCCTCGACGTCGCGGCCCCGGGTCCGAAGGACTCTTCGGCGCCCAGGGAGCTACCTCCGGAGCGCGCAATTGCGCTGGACGACCCGCGGGGCGCGGACCCGGCGGTGTCCGACGAGTCGGCGCAGGAGGGCGAATCGGTCGAACAGCACCTTTCAGGTATCGCCGCCGAGACGGCCGACCTGGCACGGGAACTGGCTCGCCAGGCGAGCACCTACAAGAGTCTCGCCTATACCGACACGCTCAGTGGACTGCCCAACCGTCGCGCGTTCGAGGATCGGGCGGCTCGCCTCAGCGACGTAGCCGATGCCAAGCCCCTCGCGGTGTTGATGATCGATTTGGACGGCTTCAAGCCGGTTAACGACTCCAAAGGCCATGAGGCGGGAGATCGAATCCTCGCCCTGGCGGCCCGGACAATCGCGGGGGGAGTTCGCGAAGGCGACATCGTCGCTCGCTTCGGTGGCGACGAGTTTGCCGCCCTCCTACCCCGCACTGATTTGAGCGAAGCGGAGGCACTGGCAGAGCGACTGCGCGCGCGAGTGCAGGATGCCGGCTCTGACGCCTCGGTCACCGCGAGCATCGGTGTTGCCCTGCTGGAGGACGATGTCCGACGAGCGCTGCTGCGGGCGGATGTCGCTCTCTATGAGGCCAAGAACTCAGGCCGCAACATGGTCAGGCGTGGTTAGGCGATCAACGCCTTACCAGCGGCGTGCAGCGCCAAAGAGCTCCTGCCCGTAGCCCGCCACCGAAACCGGTGACATGAAGAGCTGGTAGGTGAAGAGGTAGCCGAAGTAGCCGAGCCGATTCTGTCGGACCTTGAGGCCGACCTCGTCGAAGGACCGCTTGCTCAGGTGGAACATGATCATCGAGAGCGCCACGTTCAACGGTAGAACGGCGAGCGTCATCGGCCCGACGATCGCGAAGTTGCCGAACAACGCCAGGACGATCCCGATCGGGAAGGCGATCGAGAAGACGACATCCACGTAGGGAAAGACGAAGTTGACGAGCACCGCATGGACATTGGTCCGACCGCCGGCCAGCAGTGCGCCGCCGTGCTCGCGCAGCCCCTCGATCATCCCGCGCGCCCACCGCCGTCGTTGGCGGGCGAATGCCCGTACGTCTTCCGGTGCGCTGGTGAAGGCGACCGCGGTGCGCTCGTAGCCGACCCTGCCCCCCTTGCGCATCATTGCCCAGGTGAGCACGATGTCCTCGCCGATGCGGTCCGGCCAGCCGCCCACCTGCTGCAGGGCCGTCGTGCGGTAAACGCTGAATGCGCCCTGTGCGACCATCGTCCCCTGGAAAAGGCCCTGCTGGCGCTTGACCGAGGCGATGCCGAGAAAGTAGTCCCACTCCTGGGCGCGGGTGATGAGGTTCTGGCGGGAGTTGCGGACGAAGACCGCGCCGGCGACCGCGACCGTGTCCGGCGGGGAGATCAACAGCCGTGCGACCACACGCTGCAGCGCCGAGGGCATCAGCAGGGTGTCGGCATCGACGGTCGCCATCAGCGGGGTTCGTACCCGCTTCAGCGCCTCGGTCAGCGTTCGTGCCTTGCCGCCGTGGGGGACGGTGAGGACGGCGATGTCGGGGTTGGTCGCAGCACGCGCGCGGGCCAGCTCGGCGGTGCGATCGGTGGAGCCGTCGTCGGCGATCAGGATCCGGAGCCTGCCGGGATAGTCCTGTGCGACCACGTAGTCGAGGGTCTCCCCGATCGTCTCCTCCTCGTTGAAGCAGGCGATGACCACGGTGGCTTCGGGAAAGACGAGATCAAAGCGCAGTGGGGGTGGGCGGTCGAGCAGCAGCGAGGCGATCAGGTTGGCGTTGAGGTAGCCGGGGATGATCGCGATGCCGAGGATCACGGCGATCGCGAGGGGCATGGTGATCGATTCGCCCAGGGTGTCGATCCACGGAAGTGAGAGCCAGAGGGAAAAGCCGGCCCAGCCGAGGCCGATCCCGATTACGAAGAGCAGCTTCAGGTGCAGGGCGACGTAGAGGCGGCGGCGCTCGCGGGGTGTCCGCTCGAGATCCTTGACCAGGATCGCCGGGGCGCCGGCAATCAGGGAGTCGACGCCCGGCTGGGGCCGTGGCGAGGTGATCGGTCCCGGATCGGGCTTGATCGTGGTGGCCATCTCCAGAGGTATCGACCAAACAGTGGAGGTCCACGACCGCAAAGGGCTAAGACCTCGTGCCGCTCACCCGAAGCGCGACGGTATGCGCCTGCGTCGGAGGAACCTGTGCCCGCCCTCTGCCGACCCCCTAGGTCTGGCAGGGGGAGACCTAGGGGGCCAGGGAGGTAACCGCACGAGGCACCCGGCGAGGGCTTCACGAATCGCCGCCGCGCCTCGACTGCCGCCGCACTATCTGAACTATGACCGGGCTGCACAATCCCCCGGACGTATGAAACACGGGCCATATCCCCCAAAGGAGCTAACCAGTAGGTGCCGGCACCACACAGGCATCCTGTTGTAATGAAGAGTCACAGCACCTAAGGTTTGCTCGTCTAGCGGAACTCTATGAATATGAGGATCTGACTAGGCGCGATTGAGAGGCGCAGCACGTGACCATCAACCCCACGGGAACCATCAACCCCACGGGAACCGATCAACCCCACGGGAACGAAACCGCCGCTTGATCCCGTGCAGGCCCGCCCGGGGTTAGCCCGCATCCTGGTAACGGACGACGAGCCAGAGATGCTGCGGCTGGTCGATCGCGCATTGGGCGATCAATATCGGTGCGAGTTCGCCGGCAGCGTTGCTCAGGCCCACAGAAAGCTCGCATCAACCCACTTTCAGCTCGCCCTGTGCGATATCCAGATGCTCGACGGGTCTGGACTGGCCCTGGCCAAGGAAATCACCGAAGAGCATCCCGAGACCGCAGTGGTTCTGGTTACCGACAAAGATGACCCGGAGGTCGCGAGACAGGCATTCGGCTTCGGCAAGCACGGTGTCTACGGCTACTTGATCAAGCCGTTCCGGCAAGGGCAGTTGCTGATCACGGCGATGAATGCCCTGCGGCGGCGCGAACTCGAGGATTTCGAGAGTGCTCACAGACTCAACCTCGAGGAGCGTCGCCAGACGATCATCGACAACGTGCCGATGCCCGTCTACGTCAAGGACGACGCCTACCGCTACGTCTTCGCGAACGCACGGGCCGACGACATGGCGGGGCAGGAGAGGGGAGAGCTGCTCGGCAAGACCGACGAGACGATCATGACCCCCGAGGCTCTGGCACACACTCGCGCCGTCGATCGCGGGGTCCTCAGGGAGGGCACGACCTATGAGGCAGAGGAAACGCTTGAGATTGCGGGGGTCGAGCGGACCTTCCAGACGGTCAAGTTCCCCCTTCTCGACGAGGGCGGGCGAGCCACGGCGATCTGCGGCATCTCCATCGACGTCACCGGCCAAAAGGAGGCATTGTGGTTGCACGGCGAGTTGGCAGCGGCCCAGCAACAGGCGATTGAGGAGCTGCGGCTATCTCGTCAGGAGACGGTTGAACGGCTCACCAAGGCAATCGAGCTTCACGACCTGTCCACCGGGAAGCACGTTGACCAAATGGCCAGGGTCGCCGCCTTCCTGGGAGGTCTCCTCGGCCTTGACTCCGAGCGGGTCCATCTAATGCAATTGGCAGCTCCGATGCACGATGTCGGAAAGATCGCCACTCCAAGCGAGATTCTTCGCAAGCCCGGGCCCCTGACATCAGAGGAGCGTGAGGAGATGAAGCGCCATACCACGATTGGCCATGAGATCCTCGCCAACTCCGAGAGCGAGCTGCTCCACCTCGCGGCGATCATCGCGCTGACGCACCACGAGCGTTACGACGGCAGCGGATATCCGCAGGGGCTTGCCGGGGATGAGATCCCCCTCGAGGGGAGGATCACCGCGGTTGCAGACGTCTTCGATGCGTTGCTCAGCGATCGCCATTATCGGTCGGCACTCACTGTCGAGGAGGCTGTCGAGGTAATGAAGGCGGGCCGGGGTAGCCAATTCAGTCCTCGGTTGGTTGACCTCCTGCTCGCACACCTCGACGAGGCGCTTTCTGTGCGTGGGTAGGCAGGCGGAGCGGTCGGACGGCCGTGTCGAGGAGACCGACGCAGTTCGGATTGGGCGTCGAGCGGTCACTGGGCGGAGAACCGGCGACTGAGTCTCCGATGTCCCGAGACACAACAAAACGGAGGGGGTGGGATTCGAACCCACGAGGGGCCTTACGACCCCTAACAGTTTTCGAGACTGCCCCGTTCAACCACTCCGGCACCCCTCCAGGGCAAAATCCGGACTCTGATCCTAGCGAGGGCGCTCAGCCCGGACGCGAGAGCGATGCCCACTCCATCGCGATCAGGAACGCGACCGCCAGCAGCCAACGCTGCGCCCAGCCAGAGCGAGCGCCCGCGGGTCAGTAGCCATAGCGACCGTTGGATTCGCCGTTGGTTTCGGCCGGAACATTGGGTTCGACTTCGCCTCCGGCCGATGACACCGGCGCGGCACCTCTTTCTTCGAGCGCGGTCCATTCGCCGCCGAACGCCGAGATTCCGTTGCCGTTTGCTTCCCCCGGTTTGTGGTCCTCAACGAACGTATAGAGGGGGTGGCCCGCGTAGGTGACCTGAAGAGTGCCATCGTTGCGCTTGGTCGTGCCCACGTCTGAGGACATCGCGCCCTCTCCGCTCTTCGGCTTCCCCGTCGCGGTCACGGGCGCCCACGCTTCGGCACAAGCCCCATAGCACGATGACCTCGTGCCCTTGTCTTTGGCGAAGCTGTAGACGGTGAAGCCTTCGGAATCGACCAGCACCATTCCCAGTTCCGGCGCTTCGGCGGCCGAAATGGTCACGGTACCGCTTGGATCTCCGCCTCCCGAGGCCGACGTCGACGGGCTTGAGGATGACGAGCCGTACGATGAGCCGCCGCAGCCGGCGACGATCAGAGCGAAAGCGGCAAGCAAGAGTGCTGCGAAAGCGATGCGTGAAGAGGACATTGACCGACTCCTTGATCCTGATGGGGCAACCGCGAGTCGGGGTTGCCTCGCCTGTGTGCGTAGTTACTTACGGATGACCCTCGGTTGAGGTTCAAGGCATTCAGGGCCGTGGCGGTCGCGCGCGGCTCCAGCCGGCCAGCGGCGCTGCTACAGCTCGCCCGTTCAGTTGCCGCGCGACCGCTCTAAGGTCGACACGAGAGCGTCGCCCTGCGATTCCGATATCGCCTGGCGGGGGATCTAGCGACGGAGCGGCGTCGCCGCCTCGCGCTCGGCCACCAGGAGTAAGCTCGGGGTCGTGCAAGTGCCGAGCTGGCCCAGCGGTCACATAAGGCTGGATGACGACGTCCTCGAGTTCGGAGCCGGCGACCTGCGGCGGGTGCCGGTCGCGAATCTGGCCAGCATCGAGGTGAAGCCACCAAAGAAGGGCCGCCTGAACCTGCGGATCGAGTACGCGACCGGGCTCAACAGGAGCAAGACCGGCGTCTGGGTCGACGAGCAGCACGAGGCGGAACTTACCGAGCTCGTCGCTGCGGTTCAGGCCGCGATGGCCTAGCACGCGGACCCTCCCCACGGGTCGTTCCCGTTCTGGACCAAGATGAGGCGCTACCGCCGCGTCAGCTGCTGGATTGTGCGAGGAGGAGCACAATTCGAGACCGCCCCGTTCAACCACTCCGGCACCCCTCCGGGATGTCTCCGCTGCTGAGGCTAGCGATCCGGCTCAACACGCCTCACGACACCGAGGCGCTTCTCTCCGGGCCGTCTTTGCCATCGACCGCAAACAGGCGCCACTCTCCCGGGGCGCCCTTGAGGGTGTGGGTGCCGCGCTCGGCGAACTCGAGGCCGGAGCCGACGACGAGCTCACGGACGGTGCTGGAGACGAGAACCTCGCGGGGCCCCGCGAGGGCACCGATGCGGGCGCCGATGTTGACCGCCATGCCGCCCACGTCGGCGTCGATCAGCTCGACCTCGCCGCTGTGGACTCCGGCGCGGACCTCGATGCCGAGCGCCGCCACGGCGTCGGATATGGCGGCAGCACAGCGGATAGCCCGGGCGGGGCCATCGAAGGTGGCAAGGAAACCATCGCCCATCGTCTTCACCTCGCGGCCGCGGTGAATCGCGAGCTGGCGGCGGACGATCGCGTTGTGGCGCTCCAGCAGGTCGCGCCAGGCGCGGTCCCCGAGCCTGGCGGCGGTCTCGGTCGAGGCGACGATGTCGGTGAAAAGGACCGTCGCCAGCGCCCTTTCCGGCTCGCGGGCGCGGCGGCTGCCGGTGAGAAACTCCTCGACCTCGTCGAGCAGCGTGTCCTGATCCTCGGTCCAGGCGAGGTGGTCGCCCCCCTCCAGCTCGACCAGACGGGCGCCGTCGATCCGCTCCGCCAGAAAGCGGCCATGCCGCAAAGGGCTTACGCGGTCCTCTTTGCGGTGCAGGATCAGCGTGGGGACATCGATGCTCGGCAGGATCGCGCGCACGTCGATCTCGCGGTAGAGGTCGATCAGCGCAATCGCTCCGGCGGGGCTGGTTCCCTGCCGGAGCACCTGCGCCCACCAACGTTCGAACTCGGGGTCGCCGACCTCGCTGGGCGCCCAGTGACGCATGCCGACCGGTCCGCCCCACTCCCGCCGCACCATCTGCGACCAGCGGTCGAGCGCGTCGTCGGGGATGCCGAACGGGTAGTCGTCGCTTCTGACCATGCGCGGGAAGGTGCCGTAGAGAACGAGCGACGCGACCCTCTCGGGATTGGTGGCCGCGAACAGCATCGACATCGGCCCGCCCTCGGAGATGCCAAAGACCGCGGGCTGCTCGCAGTTCGTCGCCTCGAGCACCGCTCGCAGATCGTCCATCGACTCCTCCAACGTGGGCGGGTGGGCGGGCCGGTCGGAGAGCCCCTGGCCGCGCTTGTCGAAGACGATCAGTCGTGAGAAGGAGGCGAGGCGGCGAAGGAAGCGGGCTGACAGCGGGCTGTCCCAGAGCAGCTCGACGTGAGACACGAAGCCCGGCACGAAGACCACGTCGAGCGGGCCTTCGCCGTGAACCTGGTAGGCGATGCTCACCCCACCGGAGTCTGCATAGAGGGTGGGGGCGTCGACCTTCACGACTATGCACCATCCTAAGGGCTCTCCGGCCGGCCGGCCCGAAGCGATCGAGGGTAATCGTGATCGTCGAGTGCGGCACCCCTTCGCGCGAGGAGGCCCTGGCGCTCGCCCCCTGACGAGCTCAGCGGAGAGGGTGGGATTCGAACCCACGAGGCGGGTTAACCCCGCCCACGCGATTTCCAGTCGCGCTCCTTAAGCCACTCGGACACCTCTCCGGGCCACCACAGGGTATTGGCTCGGGGGCGCGGCGTTGTCGGCTCAAGCGCCGCGGCGCGAGGCGAAGAAGTCACGCAGCAGGTCCGCGCACTCCTCCTCGCGGACACCGCCCCGCACGCCGGGCCGGTGGTTCAGGGCGGGCTCGCCGAGCACGTCGAGGACGCTGCCGGCGGCCCCCGCCTTCGGGTCCCTGGCGCCGAAGACCACCTCGGGGATGCGGGCGAGGACGATCGCCCCCGCGCACATCGCGCAGGGCTCGAGCGTCACGTAGAGGGTGGTCCCCGGCAGCCGCCAGCCACCCAGGGCCTCAGCGGCAGCGCGGATCGCGAGTAGCTCCGCGTGGGCTGTGGGGTCGGCGAGCAGCTCGCGCTCGTTGCCCGCCGCCGCCAGAGACTCCCCGTCGCGGGCGACGACCGCGCCGATCGGGACGTCACCGTGCCCGGCGGCCGCGCGCGCTCTCTCGATCGCCAGGCCCATCAGCCGCTCGTCGCCGGATGTCGGTTCGCTGCTCGCCATCGTCTTCGGGGGAAGTATGCGGGAGCAACAACTTAGCCAGGCCGACGTTGTTAGCTGAAAGCGCGAGCAAAAGCGGGGATTATGCGAGCGCAGCTCGAGATGAACCGACGTTCGACGATTGCCCTTTTCCTCGCCCTGCTCGCCGCCTCCGCGGCTGCCGGGTCGTCCGCGCCTGCCGAAACGCGGGTCGGCCGGGCACGACCGTTCGTCCCCCATGAGCTGATCGTCAAGCTCAGCGAGCAGCGTGTCGCCCACACCCAGGAGCTGCCCGGGGGAATCGGCGTCCGCGAGGCCGCGGCCGCCCTGCGGCGCAACCCGGCCGTCTCCTACGCCGCCCCCAACTACATCGCGACCGCCTCCGCGCTCGCCATCCCCAACGATCCGGGCCCGCTGATCGGCCCGCCGGGACCCCCGGGCGGCTGGGTGTCGAAACAGTGGAACTTCCTCCCCTGGGAGGGCCAGAGCACGCCGCTGCGCCCCACCTCCCCCGGAGGGATCGACGCGATCGGCGCCTGGCAGAACCTGGAAGACGCCAGGCGCCCCGGTGCGCGCGGCATCACCGTCGCCGTGCTCGACACCGGGATCGCCTACCGCGCACGCGGCAGCCGCTTCCGGCGCAGCCCGGACTTCACGGCGGGCCAGTTCGTCAGGGGCCGTGACTTCGTCAACCGCAGGAGCATCCCCCTCGACCGCAACGGCCACGGCACCCACATCGCCGGGACGATCGCCGAGAAGACGAACAACGGAATCGGCCTCACCGGCCTCGCCTACCGGGCGAAGCTGATGCCCGTGCGGGTCCTCGACCACCTCGGCCGCGGCCGAGCGGACGACATCGCGGCCGGCGTCAGGTTCGCCGCCGCCCGCCACGTCGACGTGATCAACATGAGCTTCAACTTCGACTGCCACAAGCGGGTGCCGAGCGTCGTGCAGGCGGTCCGCTACGCGATCCGCCGGGGCGCCGTCGTGGTCGCCTCGGCCGGCAACCTCGGCTCGGAGTCCTGCGTCTCGGCGCCGGCGACGATCCGCGGCGTGATCGGAGTCGGCGGCACGACGCAGGGTGGCTGCATCGGCGAATACTCGGTGAGCGGCAAGTCCGTCGACCTGGTGGCCCCCGGGGGCGGCGAGCCGGCTGCCAGCTGCCCCTCTGTTCTGGCGGCGCCGATCTTCCAGGTCACCTTCCGGAGCGCCAAGGAGCGCCGCTTCGGGGAGCCGGCGGACTACGTCGGCACCTCGATGGCCGCCGCCCATGTCTCCGGGCTCTCGGCCCTGCTGCTGGCCAGCGGGCTGATCGACCGCAGGAAGAAGGGCGGCTCGATCCAGGCGCAGGTGACGAAGAGGCTGAGGAAGACGGCGCGCAGCGTCGGCGCCTCACCGCTCCTGCAGGGCGCGGGCCTGATCGACGCCGCGGAAGCGACCGACCCCGAGTGCCAGGCCGCCTGCCTATCCCACCGGCGCCAGAGCTAGGTGGTGCGGACGATGATCACGCTGCAGGGAGCGTGATGGGAGACCTTGTTGGGAACGCTGCCGAGCAGGAAGCGGCGGGCGCCCGCCATCCCCTTGTTGCCGACCACGATCAGGTCCGCCTTCGTCTTCTCGGCGACGTTGAGGATTGCCTCCGCGGGGTCGCCCTCGACCGGATGCGTCTGGGCGTCGATCCCCTCCTTCTTGGCCTCTGCGGCCGCCGAGTCGAGGACGAGGTTGATGTCCTCGCGGGGCCCGAGCTCGTAGGCGACGTCGGCGGGCGCGTCACGCTGCTCGACCTCGCTGCGGCGCGGCGAGGTCGACGCGTAGGCGCTGACGATGCTGAGGGTCGCGCCGGAGAGCTTGGCGAGGTCGATCGCCTCGCCGACGGCCTGCCGCGCGGTGTCTGAGCCGTCGGTTCCAACCACAATGCGAGTGAACACTCCCCGCCTCCTCTGCTGGGGTCGCTGGTCGGCGCTGATACTAACGCCGCGACAACGGCGCGGCGGGATGGCCTCGGAAGCCGTCGCCGAGGATTTCGGTCGGCGTCGTCGCGAGACGGACGATCGCGATCGCCATCGACGCGACCAGGCAGGCGACGAGCACCGCCATTCCGACTTTCCAGAGCGAGGGCATCTGCCCGCAGACTAGTCACGGGCCCGCACCGGGGTTTAGGGTTGGCCCATGGAGAAGGTGGCGGACGGGGTGTGGCTGCTGCGGGGCGACCTGGGCAAGTCGATGAACATCTACTTCATCGAGGACGGCGACGGGGTCGTCCAGTTCGACGCCGGCACCAAGGCGATGGTCAAGGCGACGAAGGCCGCGGCCGCGGAGCTCGGCGGGGTGAAGCGGATCGTGCTCGGCCACGCCCACGCCGACCACCGCGGCACCGCCCCCTCGATGGGGGTACCGGTCTTCTGCCATCCCGACGAGGTCGAGGACGCCGAAAACGATGCCGCGATCGACTCCTACATGGAAATCTCCGAGCTCCCCCTGCTCCGTGCCCGCCTCGCATACCCCCTGCTGCTGCGGCACTGGGACGGTGGCGCCGTGAAGATCGACGGCACCGTATCCGAGGGGGACGAGGTGGCCGGCTTCCGGGTCATCCACTTTCCCGGGCACGCACCGGGCCTGATCGGCCTCTGGCGCGAGAGCGACCGGGTCGCCCTGGTCAGCGACGTCATCTACCTGATCGACACGGTGCGGCTGGGCAAACCGCTGCCCGAGGGGACGGCCAGCGTGCCCCATCCGGCCTGGGCGTGGGACCACGAGAAGGCGAAGGCGTCGGTGCGCAAGCTGGCTGCCCTCGATCCGAAGATCGTCGCTGCCGGGCATGCCGAGCCGCTGCGCGGGGACAGCCTCCGGGCGACCCTCGAAGAGGCCGCCGAGAAGCTCTGAGCCGGTAGTTTCCGGCCCTCAATGCTCGGAACCTACGCCTCGGCGGCATTGATCTGCGCCGCCTCGATGCTCGTCGGGCGCGCCCTGCTCTCCGTCTCCGGCCGGAGTGCCTGGTCGTGGCTGGAGCCCGCGGTCGGCTTCGGCACGATCGTCACCGTCACCGGGCTGCTCTCGCGCGTGATCGGCCACGGAACGACGGCGACCCTGGGGGCACTGGCGCTCGTCGCCGGAGCGGCGGCGATCTGCCTCCGCGAGCGCTACGAGGCGCCGGGCGCGGTGCGCGCCGGGCTCCCGGTCGCGCTCGCCGTCGCCCTGGCGCTGACCATCCCGTTCCTGGTCAGCGGGCGCTGGGGGCTGATCGGCGTCGGCTTCAACAACGATCTCGGCCTCCACCTCGCCTGGGCCGAGTGGCTGCGCAGCGGTTTCGGCCCCGAGCCCTTCGGCGGCTACCCGCTCGGCCCCCACGGCCTCGCGGTGGCCGTCGCCGCCGTGCCGGGGCTCTCGCTGGGCCCGTCCTTCCTGGGCGAGATCTTCGCGATCGGCATCCTCACCGGCCTGACCGCGATGGCGGCGCTCCCGGAGCTCGGCCCGGTGCGCCGCACGCTCGCCGCGACGATGGTCGCGCTCACCTACCTGGCGGCCTCCTACTTCGCCCAGGGCGCCTTCAAGGAGACCGCCGAGGCGCTCTTCGTGCTCGGCGTCGCGGTGGCCCTGCGCGAGCCGGGAACGCTGCCCGGTGGCAGCTGGCCGAGACTGCGACTGCTGCTCCCATACCTGGTGCTGACCGGCGGCGCCTTCTTCTCCTACAGCTTCGCCGGGCTCGCCTGGCCGATCGCGGTCGTCGCCCTCTGGAGCCTGAGCCGGCCGGCCGTGCGGCGGGCCCTGGCGCCGCGGGCCCTGGCCCGCGCCCTCTGGCGGCCGCGCACGCCCCTGATCCTGCTTGTCCTTGCGGGCCTCGGCCTCCTCGCCCTGATCGGGCCCTTCGGGTTCGGCGGCGGCTTCAACAAGGTCGCCGGCAGCAACACCTACGGCCCGGTCTCCCCCGCCGAGGCGCTCGGGGTCTGGCCGACGCCCAACTACCGGCTCGCCGCCGCCGGAGGCGCACACCTGACCGGCCTCGCCGGGGCGATCGGCGCCTTGGCGCTGCTGCTCGGCACGGCCTGGTGGCTGCGCCGGCGCGACTACGCCGTGCCGATCGCGCTCGCCGCCTGCCTCGGCGTCTACCTGCTCTCGCTGCCCTTCAGCGGCGACTACTCGCAGGCCAAGGCGCTGATGATCGGCGCTCCGCTGGCGATGCTGATCGCAATCCGGCCGCTGCTCGGCGAGCTCGGCGGCCGACGGGACGAAAAGCGAGGCCGGGCCGCGTCTTTCGGCCCATCGACGGGGATCGCGCGGGTGGGCTGGGCGGCGCTCGCCGTCGTCTTCGTCGGCGGCGCCCTCTACTCGACCTTCCTCGCCCTGCGCGACGCGCCCGTGGGACCGCCCGGCCACGGGTCCGAGCTGCGCGCCTTCCTGCCGATCGTCCACGGCGAGCCCGTCCTCTACGCCGGGCAGGACCGCTACGCCGCCTACGAGCTGCTCGGTGCCGACACCCACGTTCCCCTGGTCGAGTTCCCGGACGAGAACGTCTCCCAGAACCTCGAGAAGCCCTTCGACACCGGCGACGCCTACAGCCCGGTCGACTTCGACTCCTTCTCACGCTCGACCCTGAACGCCTTCCCGTACGTGATCACCGGCTCCGCCGCCTGGAACAGCGAAGCGCCGGCGAGCTTCAGGGAGATCGCCTCGACGCCCTCCTACGTGCTCTGGGAAAGGCGGCGCGACCCGCCGCACGAGCGCCACGTGCTGCTCGAGGGGACCGAGCCCGCGGCGTTCGCCGACTGCGCCGCGCCCGAGATCGCGATCCTCACCTCCAACCCCGGCCGCGCCTCCCTCTTCCCCGCCGCCGAGATCGGCGGCAAGGGCGACTGGGCCCCCGCGAGCCGCCTCGGCACGGGCGAAAGCGCGACGCAGACCCTGGACCTCCCCGCCGGCCGCTGGCTGCTCTCGCTCCAGTACTTCTCGCCCTTCGGCCTGACGCTCTCCGCGCCGGGGCTGCGCCAGCCCCTGAAGGCGGCCCTCGACGGCCAGCGCCCGAACACGATCAGCCTCGCGAACAACGGGCAGTTCTGGCCCGCCGGGGAGATCGAGGTCGCCGCCGACGGGCCGGTGAAGTTCACCGTGACGGCCGCCGAGGCGACCGGGATCCAGGACCTGACCGGCTACGACGGCAGGGCATCGATCGGCGAGCTCGCCGCGGTCCGCGACAGGCCGCACCGGATCGTCGACTTCAGCCGGGCCTGCGGCAGGTGGCTGGACTGGTACCAGTCCGGCGCCACACCCTGAGCACGCCTCAGACGGCCTTGGCGGCCAGGCGCTCGGGGGGAACGCGGACGACGTCCCAGACGGCGCCGGTCTTCTCGAGCAGATCGATGACGAGCGCCGAGACGTCCACCTGCCGGCGACCGAGCCCGTGCACGGCAGAGGTCGGGAAGGCGTGGTGGTTGTTGTGGAAGGCCTCGCCCAGCGTCGGGATCGCGATCAGGGCCAGGTTGCGGGACTCGTCGCCCGTCTCGTAGTCGCGGTTGCCGAAGACGTGGCAGAGCGAGTTGATGCTGTAGGTGAAGTGGTGGAGGACGAAGACGCGGACGAGGCCGCCCCAGAGCAGCCCGGTGACCCCCGCAAAGAGCGTCCCGCCGATCACCCAGCCGAGGGCGAAGGGGAGCAGCAGCCCGGCGATCGCCCAGAGCAGGAAGGTGCGATCGACCCAGTTGATGATCGGGTCCTTGATCAGGTCCGGCGCGAAGCGTTCCCTGTTGCCGCGCTGCGTGTGGATGAAGAGCCAGCCCATGTGGGCGTGGAAGAGGCCGCGCATCGCGCCGCTCCAGCCGTGGCCGTGGTCGACGTGGGGGCTGTGCGGGTCGCCCTCTTCGTCGGAGAAGACGTGGTGCTTGCGATGGTCGGCGACCCAGGAGATCACCGGCCCCTCGATCGCCGCCGAGCCGAGGATGCCGAGCAGCCCGTGCAGCCAGGGCTTGGCCTTGAAGGAGCGGTGGGTGAGGTGCCGGTGGAAGCCGACCGTGATCCCGAGGCCGGTGAGCAGGTAGAGCACGACGAAGAGGGATACGTCGCTCCAGTGCAGCGCCTCGCCCCAGACCTGCCAGGCGGCGAAGCCGAGCGCCAGGAACGGGACCAGCGTCACCAGGCCGGTGATGATCCGGTCCCGGGTCTCGTTGGCGACCGGCTGGATATCCGACGGAAGGGGGCCCGCGCTGCTCTCCATGCGCGGCCGACTATACGCGCCGCGCATGAAGCCCGCCACAAGACCCCCGTCCGGGAATATGCTCGGGACGATGCCATTCGCCACCACTGCGCCCCTGAGGCGCGAGATCGAAGCCCGGATTTCGGATCGACCCTTCGCCGTCGAGTTCTGGGACGGGACCCGCCTGCCGGCGACCTCCGAGGACGGCCCCACCTTCTACGTGCGCTCGCCGAGGGCCGCCGCCCACGTGCTGCGGGCGCCCGGCCAGCTCGGCCTCGGCCGTGCCTACGTCAGCGGCGAGATCGAGGTCGACGACATGGACGCGGTGATCGCCCTGCTCGACAGCTGGAAGCCACCGCCGCTCGAGGGCGCCGACAAGAGGCGACTGCTGCTCGGCATGGTGCGCGCCGCCGGGCTCACCCTCCCCCCCAGCCCACCGGAATCGGAGCTGCGGCCCAGCGGCCGCCGCCACTCGAAGGAGCGCGACGCGCGCGCCGTGCGCCACCACTACGACGTCTCCAACGACTTCTTCTCGCTCTTCCTCGACGACTCGACGACCTACAGCTGCGCGGTCTGGCGCGAGGGCGCGAAGACCCTCGAGGAGGCGCAGGAGGCAAAGCTCGAGATGGTCTGCCGCAAGCTCGACCTCAAGGAGGGAGAGCGCGTGCTCGACGTCGGCTGCGGCTGGGGCAGCTTCCCGCTCTGGGCCGCGACCCGCCACGGCGCCAACGTCGTCGGCATCACGCTCTCGCCGCCGCAGGCCGAAAGGGCGCGGCAGCGGGCGGAGGCCGCCGGGGTCGCCGACCGCGTCGAGATCCGCGTCATGGACTACCGCGACCTCGCCGGAGAGCGCTTCGACGCGATCGCCAGCATCGGCATGGTCGAGCACGTCGGCGCCGCCAACATCGACGTCTACGCGCGCACCCTCGCCGGCCTGCTCGAGCCCGGCGGGCGCCTGCTCAACCACGGCATCACCCGCCTCCGCCACACCGACGCAGAAGCGGGGCCGTTCTCGGAGCGCTACGTCTTCCCCGACGCCGCGCCCCTGCACCTCTCGCGGGTCCTGCTCGCGCTCGAACGGGCCGGCTTCGTCACCCACCACGTCGAGGAGTTCGGCGCCGACTACGCCGAGACGCTGCGCCACTGGTACACCCGCCTCGACGAGAACATCGAGGAGGCGGTCCGCCTCGCCGGCCCGGAGCGCGTCCGCGTCTGGCGCCTCTACCTACGTGCCGCCCGCAACGGCTTCGAGTCGGGCTTCACCTCGATCTACCAGGCGCGCTGCACCCTGGGCTGAGCGCCTCGCCTAGGTGGGGAATCCCGAGGTGAGGTCCTGGAGCGCCCAGTCGGCGCCGGCCTCGCGCAGCTCGTCGACCGAGTAGCTGCCCGTGGCGACGCCGACGACGCGGATTCCCGCGCCATGGCCGGCGCTGACGTCGCGGGGCGTGTCGCCGACGGAGATGCAGGGGGCCGCCTCCTTCTCCCCGTTTCGCCCCTGGGCGACGCCGAGGGCGCCGCCGGAGACGAGGTCGGCCCGGCGCAGCGCCGCTTCGGTGACCTCGGTGCGATCGGCGGAGTCCGAGCCGTAGCCGCCGAAGCTGAAGAAGCGGTTGAGGCGGGCGCGGGCGAGCTTGACGTGGGCGGCGGCCTCGACGTTGCCGGTCACCAGGCCGAGCAGGGCGCCGGCCTCGATCAGGCGCTCGAGCAGCGGCTCGATTCCCGGCATCACCGTGTATCCGCCGGACTCGGCCACCGTCTCCGGAAGGTGGCGGAGGTAGCCGGCGATCGCCCTGGCGCGCTCCTCGGGCGTGCCGTCGCGGCCGACGACCTCGCGGAAGACGATCGCCGCGATCTCAGGGTCGGTCATGCCGGCATCGGTGTGCTCGGCGACGTTCGCCTCCACCCCGTACTGCTCCTCGAAGGCGCGTTGCCAGGCGGCCCCGCCCGCCCCTCCGGTGACCAGGATCGTGCCGTCGATGTCGAAGAGGACCGCGCGGGCCCTGATCGTCTCGCTCATCGACGAAGCGGTCACTCGCCGAGAAGCTCTCGCTGGGTCAGCCAGTAGAGCAGGCCGAGCGCCGGCAGGACGACGACCGCCGCGATCGCGAAGACGATCAGCACCGCGTCGAGGGTCGGCCCGGGCGCGGCGGCCTGGTCGATCCGCAACGAGGTCGGCAGTAGGTAGGGGAACTGGGCGACGCCCCAGCCCCAGATCACCGCCACGACCGCCCCCACGGCCAGCGGGCGCAGGCCGCGATGGACTCCGCGCAGGAGCAGGACGAGGACGCCGAGGCCACAGAGTGCCGAGAGCACGACAAGGGGCAGGCCCTGGTCGGTGAGGCGGTCGTAGACGTAGCGGGCGTCGGCGTGGAGGGCGAAGATGCCGGCCACGGCGATCGCCCCCGTGGCGAGGGCGGCGAAGAGTGCTCGGCGGGCGAAGTAGTGCTCGAGGTCGGGGGCGCCCGCGTGGCGCGCGTCGGTGACGAGGAAGACGGCCGCAACGTAGGCCCCGCTGGCGACGAAGAGGGCGCCGACGATCAACGGCAGCGGCGCGATCCAGCTCGAGAATGCGTCGCCGTTGCCGGCCGCCGGCACGTTGCCGGCCGCGATCGCGCCGACGACGGTGCCCATGAAGAACGGGGTGAGCACCGAGGACAGCGCGAAGGCCGCGCCCGCCGCGCGGCGCGCCTCCAGGGAGCGGATCGATTTGCGGAAGGCGAAACCGGCGCCGCGCAGGACGATTCCGAAGGCGGCGAGGGCGAGCGGCACGTAAAGGGTCGACATCACCGCCCCGAAGGCCTCGGGGAAGGCGGTCCAGAGGACGACGAGGATGAAGATCAGCCAGACGTGGTTGGCCTCCCAGACCGGCGTCAGGGAGCGCTGGATCAGCGCCCGGGGGCGCTCGCCCCGCTCGGCGTCGCCGGCGATCAGGTCCCAGAAGCCGCCGCCGAAGTCGGCGCCACCGAACACCGCGTAGAGGGTCGCGCCGGTCCAGAGGATCGCGGCGGCGATGTCGGCGGTGGTCATCCGGACCTCCCGGGCAGCTCGGCGGGGGGCGCGTAGGGGGTCTCCCCCTCCTCGCCGGGGTCCCCCTCCTGCCGCCAGCGCCGCGACATCGAGCGCAGGACCAGGATCGCGATCGTGCCGAGCGCCGCGTAGAGAAGCAGCACGGCGGCGAAGGCGAACCAGATCCCCTCGGCCTCGGTCACGGCTTCGGAGGTGCGCATGTAGCCCTGCACGATCCACGGCTGGCGCCCGACCTCGGTGACGATCCAGCCGGCCCAGAGGGCGACCAGCGCCGCGGCCCCGGAGACCGCCACGGCACGCAGGAACCAGGGCGTGCGCGGGATGTCGCGACGTCTCCACCAGGCCCAGGCCAGCCAGAGGCCGAGCAGCAGCAGCGCCGTGCCGATTCCGACCATCGCGTCGAAGGAGAGGTGGAGCAGCGTGTTGGCCGGCGGGCGTTCGTCGGCCGGGATCTGATCGAGGCCGGTCACCTCGGTGTCCGTGCTCCAGCCGACCAGGAAGGAATCGAGGCCGGGGATCTTGATCGCCCCCTTGACTCCGTCGGCGGTGCAGATGCCGCCGAGGTACTCGGCCTGGTCGGTGCCGGTCTCCTGGATGCACTCCATCGCCGCGAACTTGGCCGGCTGATGGTCGGCGACGGCACGCGCCGCCGTGTCGCCGACGAAGAGCTGGATCGGGGTCGCGATCAGCGCAATCGTCAGCGGGATCAGCATCCCCAGCCGGTGCAGGCGGTCGCGGCGGCCGCGCAGCATGCCAACCGCGTAGATCGAGGCGACGAGGAAGCCGGCGACCATGTAGGCGGCGAGGATCATGTGCGGGACCTCGTAGCCCCAGGCCGGATTGAAGAGGACCTTGAACGGCTCGGTTTCGACCACCCTGCCCGCCGCGTCGAGGCTGAACCCCTGCGGCTGGTTCATCCAGGAGTTGGCCGTGACCACGGCGAAAGCGCCGCCGATCCCGGTGATCACCATCGGCACGCCCGACCAGAAGTGCGCCCAGCCACTGAGCCGCTTCCATCCGTAGAGGTAGATCGCGAGGAAGATCGCCTCGGTGAAGAAGAAGATCCCCTCGACCGCGAAGGCGATCCCGAAGGCGTCGCCGAAGCGCGCCATGAACTCGGGCCAGAGCAGGCCGAACTCGAAGCTGAGGACCGTCCCGGTGACCGCCCCCACCGCGAAGGTCACGGCCATCGCCTTCGACCAGCGGCGGGCGAGCCGCATCGCGTCCTCGTCGCCTCGCTTCAGGCCGAGCCAGTTGGCGGTCAGCATGATCGCCGGGAAGGCGACGCCGATGCAGGAGAGGACGATGTGGAAGCCGAGCGTGAAGGCCATCAGCTCGCGCGCGGCGAGCAGATTCGAGTCCGACGCCGCAAGCGGAAGGGCGTCGAGGAGCGGCATCGCCTACCTGTCGTCCTCGACCCGGGCCCGCGCCGCCCGGTAGCGCCGGATCAAGGAATTGGTCGAGCTGTCGTGCCCGAGGCGCGGCTCCTCGGCGGCCTGCAGCTCGGGGATTATCGCCACCGCCAGCGCCTTGCCCAGCTCGACCCCCCACTGGTCGAAGGAGTCGATCCCCCAGATCGCGCCCTGGGTGAAGACGCTGTGCTCGTAGAGGGCGACCAGGGTGCCGAGGGTCTGCGGGTCGAGGCGCTCGGCGAGGATCGTGTTCGAGGGCCGGTTGCCCTCCATCACCCGGTGCGGGACGACCGGCTCCGGCGTCCCCTCCTCGCGCACCTGCTCCGGCGTCTTCCCGAAGGCGAGCGCCTCGCCCTGGGCGAAGACGTTCGACATCAGCAGGTCGTGATGGTCGCCGAGCGGGTTGTTCGAGCGCATGAAGCCGATGAAGTCGCAGGGGATCAGCCGCGTCCCCTGGTGGATGAGCTGGTAGAAGGAGTGCTGCCCGTTGGTCCCCGGCTCGCCCCAGAAGATCGCCCCCGTCTCGTAGTCGACGCGGGCGCCCTCGAGGGTGACGTGCTTGCCGTTCGACTCCATCGTCAGCTGTTGGAGGTAGGCGGGGAAGCGGTGCAGATATTGGTCGTAGGGGAAGACGCCGCAGGTCTGGGCGCCGAAGAAGTCGCCGTACCAGACCGAGAGCAGACCCATCAGCGCCGGCAGGTTGGAGGCGAGCGGCGCCTCGCGGAAGTGCTCGTCCATCGCGTGGAAGCCGCTCAGCATCTCGGCGAAGCGGGCCGGGCCGATCGCCAGCATCGTCGAGAGGCCGATCGCCGAGTCCATCGAGTAGCGGCCCCCGACCCACTCCCAGAAGCCGAACATGTTGTCGGTGTCGATGCCGAACTTCGAGACCTCGCCGGCATTCGTCGAGACGGCGACGAAGTGCCTGGCGACCGCCGCCTCGTCGCCGCCGAGGCCGGCCAGCGCCCACTCCCGCGCGGTGCGGGCGTTGGTCATCGTCTCCAGCGTCGTGAAGGTCTTCGAGGAGATCACGAAGAGGGTCTCCTCCGGGTCGAGATCGCGGGTGCACTCGGCGAAGTCGGTGCCGTCGACGTTGGAGACGAAGCGGAACGTCATCTCGCGGCGGCTGTAGTGGCGCAGCGCCTCGTAGGCCATCATCGGGCCGAGGTCGGAGCCGCCGATGCCGACGTTGATCACGTTGCGGATCGGCCTGCCCGTGTGGCCGGTCCACTCGCCGGAGCGCAGCCGCTCGGCGAAGGCGGCCATCCGGTCGAGGGTCTCGTGGACCTCCTTGACGACGTCGACGCCGTCGACGACCAGTGAGCGGCCCTTCGGCATCCGCAGGGCGACGTGAAGGACCGCGCGATCCTCGGAGACGTTGATGTGCTCGCCGGCGAACATCGCTTCGCGGCGCTCCTCCACCCCCCGCTCGCGGGCGAGCTCCCCGAGCAGGATCACGGTCTCTTCGGTGATCCGGTTCTTGGAGAAGTCGAGGTGGAGGCCGGCGCCGTCGGCGACCAGCCGCTCGCCGCGCCCCGGGTCGGCGGCGAATAGGTCCCGCAGGTGCGCCTCGCCGATCCCGCCCGCGAAGTGCGCCTCGAGCGCCTTCCAGGCGGAGCCCTCGCGGAGTGGCCGGCCGATCAATTTTCGCGCTTCGCTCGCGGCGCGAACGACCAACTAGGGACGCTTGCTCGCTCCGCGCTCATGCGACCTGCTCGCGCTCGGTCTCGATCGACTTCAGCAGGTCGTTCCAGGAGTCGACGAAGGTCTTCTTGCCCTCCTCCTGTAGGCGGGCGGCGAGCGCCTGTATGCCGATCCCGGCGCTCTCGAACTGCGCCAGGACCTCGTCGCAGTCACCCCCGTCGGCCGGCACCGGGTCGCCGACCTCGCCGTGATCGGCGAAGGCGTTGAGGGTCGGCTCGGGCATCGTGTTGACCGTGAAGGGCGAGGCGAAGCCCTCGATATAGAGGGTGTCCGAGGCCTCCGGGTCCTTGGTGCCGGTGCTCGCCCAGAGCAGCCGCTGCGGCCGAGCCCCTTCGTTCATCAGCCTCTGGACCCGCTGCGAGGCGAGCAGCTCGCGGTAGGCGCGGTAGGCGTGGAAGCCGACCGCGAGCCCGAGCCGGTTCTTCAGCTCGGCCGGCGCGTCGTCCTTCACGGCGACGTCCCAGCGGCTCATGAAGATCGAGGCGACCGAGGAGACGTCGGGGTCTAGCCCGGCCTCGATCCGCCGTTCGATCCCCTTCATGTAGGCGTCGGCGGCGGCCAGGTAGTGCTCGGTCGAGAAGAGCAGAGTGACGTTGATCGGGATGCCCGCGAAGATCGACTCCTCGATCGCCGGCAGGCCGGCCTCGGTGCCCGGGATCTTGATGAAGAGGTTGTCGCGCTCGGCCTTGCCGTGGAGCTTCGCGGCCTGCTCGATCGTCCCCTCGGTGTCGTCGGCGAGCTGCGGCGAGACCTCGAGCGAGCAGTAGCCGTCGACGCCGGCTGTGCGCTGGTGGACGGGGGCGAAGAGGTCGGTCGCCTCGCGCAGGTCGGAGATGGCAAGCTCGAAGAAGGTGTCCTCGGTCGTGTCCACCTTCGGGGCCACCTCGACGATCTGCTCGTCGTAGATGTCGCCGCCGGAGATCGCCTTGTCGAAGATCGTCGGGTTCGAGGTCAGGCCGGTCACCGAGAGCTCGTCGATGTAGCGGGCGAGGGTGCCGTCGCCGAGCATCGTGCGGGTGATGTTGTCGAGCCAGAGGCTCTGGCCGAGGTCGTGCAGTTCCTGTGTCGCTTTCATCCGAGCGCCTCCCTGGCCGCCTCCGCGACCTTGTCTGGTGTGAAGCCGAACTTACCCATCACGTCCTTGAGCGGAGCCGAGGTGCCGAAGGTGTGCATACCGATCGCCCTGCCGCCGGTCCCCACGTAGCGGTCCCAACCGAGGGTCGAGGCCTCCTCGATCGAGACCCGCGCGGTGACCGCCGGTGGGAGCACCTCGTCGCGATAGGACTGGTCCTGGCGATCGAAGAGCTCCCAGCAGGGGAGGCTGACCACCCGTGAGGAGACGCCTTCGCCGCGCAGCTCCTCGTGGGCGGCCAGAGCCAGCGCCACCTCGCTGCCGGTCGCGATCAGGATCACGTCGGGGCTACCGCCCTCGGCGTCGGCCAGCACGTAGCCGCCGCGCCGCAGCCCCTCCGCCGAAGCGTAGGCGTCGCGGTCGAGCACCGGCACGCTCTGACGGGTGAGGACGAGGGCGACGGGCTGGTGGCTGCGGTCGAGCGCGACCCGCCAGGCCTCGGCGACCTCGTTCGCGTCGGCGGGCCTGATCACGTCGAGGCCGGGGATCGCGCGCAGGCCGGCGAGCTGCTCGACCGGCTGGTGCGTGGGGCCGTCCTCGCCGAGGCCGATCGAGTCGTGGGTGAAGAGGTGGATCACCGGCAGCTCCATCAGCGCCGAGAGGCGGATCGCAGGCCGCGCGTAGTCGGAGAAGGTCAGGTAGGTCGACCAGAGCGGGCGCAGCTTCGAGAGCGAGAGGCCGCTGGAGATCGCCGCCGCCTCGTGCTCGCGGATCCCGTAGTGAAGCTGGCGGCCGCCGAACTCGCCCGGCTCGATGTCGCCGGCGCCGTCGAAGTCGAAGCGGACCGAGGTCGAGTCGGTGAGGTCGGCGGCGCCCGCCAGCAGCCAGGGCAGCCGCTCGCCGATCGCGTTCTGGACCCTGTTGGAGGCCTTGCGGGTGGCGATCCCCTTCTCGTCGGCGTCGAAGCTCGGAATCGCCGCGTCCCAGCCCTCGGGCAGCTCGCGCCTCTGGGTCGCCTCGATCTCGGCGGCGAGGTCGGGGTCGCTCTCCGCGTAGGCGGCCAGCCGCTCCAGCCAGGCCGCGCGCAGCTCGGCTCCGCGGGCGCCGACTCCCTCGGCGAAGCGCTCCCTGACACCGTCGGGGACGAGGAACTGCGCGTCCTCGGGCCAGTCGTAGGCACGCTTTGTCTCCCGCACCTCCTCCTCGCCCAGGGGTTCCCCGTGGGCGGCCGAGGTGTCCTGCTTGTGTGGCGAGCCGTAGCCGATGTGGCTGTCGACGACGACCAGGGTCGGGCGCGCCTCCTCGGCCTTGAACGCATCGAGGGCGGCGGCGATCCGCTCGCAGTCGTTGGCGTCTTCGACCCGGACGATGTTCCAGCCGTAGCCCTCGAAGCGCAGCGGCACGTCGTCGTCGTAGGCGAGCTCGGTCTTGCCGTCGATCGTGATGTGGTTGTTGTCGTAGACCCAGCAGAGGTTGTCGAGCTTCAGGTGGCCGGCCAGCGAGGCGGCTTCGCCCGAGACCCCCTCCATCAGGCAGCCGTCGCCGGCGATCGCGTAGACGTCGAAGTCGAAGAGCTCGGCGCCGTAGCGCGCGCCCTGCCACTTGGAGGCGATCGCCATGCCGACCGAGGTCGCGACCCCCTGGCCCAGCGGCCCGGTCGTGGTCTCCACGCCGGAGGTCCAGCGGTACTCGGGATGGCCCGGGGTGCGCGAGTCGAGCTGGCGGAAGCGTTCCACGTCTTCGAGGCTGACCGCCGGCTCGCCGACCACCTCGTAGTCGGGGTCGACGGCCTGCACCTCGGCGAGGAAGAGCAGCGAGTAGAGCAGCATCGAGGCGTGGCCGGCCGAGAGCACGAAGCGATCCCGGTTGGGCCAGATCGGGTCGGCCGGGTCGAAGCGCAGGAAGCGCTGCCACAGCGTGTAGGCGAGTGGCGCGAGCGCCATCGGGGTCCCGGGATGGCCGGAGCTCGCCTTCTGGATCGCGTCGATGGACAGCGTCCGGATCGTGTTGATGCAGAGCTGGTCGATGTCCCTGGCCATGGCCTCGATCGATCCTATTGATTACAGATCACGGCTCGATCCGGGTTACCGACCCGTCACCGTTGTCGGCCACCCAGACCGCGGTGCGACCGACCGCGACCGCGCCGGGGTGGCGGCCGACCGCGATCGATTCCCCGATCGTCTCGCCGCTGGAGATGTCGATGCGGCTGACGCTGTTGGCGGCGCGGTTGGCGACCCAGACGACGTCGGTGCCGGAGGCGATGCCGCCCGGATGGCTGCCGACCGTGATCGGGTCGCCGAGCAGCACGTCGGTCGCGGAGTCGACCCGCCTGACCACCGAGGCGCGGGTGTCGGCTACCCAGACGATGCCGCCGCCGACGGTGACCCCGGTCGGCGTGCGCCCGGCGAGGATCGGCGGGTCCGGCAGCAGCGTCGCGGCCCCGATCCGGCTCACGGTCCCGGCCGTGGCGCTGCTGGCCCAGAGTCCGCCGGCGCCGAAGGCGAGTCGCAGCGGCCGGCGCCGCGGGGCGATGCCGCGCTTGAGAATGCGGCCGGACCTCGCGTCGATCGCGGAGACGCCGCCGCCGTCGAGGTCGGCCACCCAGACCCGTTCGCCGCCGAAGACGATCGCCCCCGGCCGCATGTGGACTTCGACCCTGTCCTCGATCCGGCCCGTGTCGCCGTCGATCCGCAGGACGTCCCTCTCGCCGGGGCTGGAGACCCAGACCGAGCCCGCCCCCACCGCGACGCCGGCGAGGCCCCTCTCGAGCTTCAGCGGCCGGCCCTCGAGCCGCGCCTCGGTGACATCGATCCTGGAGAGCGTCCCGTCCCGGCCGCTCGTGACCCAGACCGAGCGGGCCCCGGTCGCAAGGCGCAGCGGCCCCTTTCCGATCGGGATCGGGTCGGAGACGGTGACCCCTTCGCCGCCGAAGAGCCTCGCCGAGACGAATCCGACGGCGATCACGGCGAGGACAGCGGCCGCGCCGAGCAGCCAACGGCGGGGTGCGGTCCGCGCCCTCTCCCGGGCCCACTGCCGCCAGGTTTGAGGCCCGTCGGCGATCACCGCGGTCGGCCGTCCGGGGGTGTCGGAGAGGACCCGGGTCGCCGCCGGCGCCGCGCCCTCGTGTTCGCGGGCGGCATCGATGAGCCCGCCCGCCGTCGGGAAGCGCCGCCCGGGTCCTTGTCGACGGCGCGCTCGATCACCTGACCGAGCCCCTCGGGGATCTCCGGCTCGGAGTCCTCGGCCTGGCGCGCGTAGGGGACGATCCCGGTCAGCGCCTCGTAGAGGACGCAGCCGAGCGAGTAGATGTCCGCGGCCGGGCCGACGCTCCGACCCTGCCACTGCTCGGGGGACATGTATTCGACCGTGCCGGCGATCGAGGCGCCGTCGAGCACCCCCGAGTCGCCCAGTGCTTTGGCAAGGCCGAAGTCGGTGAGGAAGGCGCGGTCGCCTTCGAGCAGGATGTTGTGCGGCTTGACATCGCGGTGGACGATGCCGGCGGCGTGGGCGGCGTCGAGCGCATCCGCGACCTGGCCGAGGATCCCGACCGCCTCCGCTGGAGGCAGCGGCCCGTCGACGTCGATCCGCCGCTTCAGGTCGCCGCCCTCGATCAGGCGCATCGCGACGATCAGCTCTCCGTCCTCCTCGCGGGCGTCGAGGACGGGGACGACGTTGGGGTGCTCGAGGCGGGCGGCGATCCGCGACTCGCGCAGGAAGCGCTCGCGGAAGGACTCGTCCTCGGCGAGGTGGCTGGCGATCACCTTCAGCGCCACCGGCCGCTCCAGCGCCAGGTGCGTGGCCCGGTAGACGACCCCCATCCCGCCGCGCGCGATCAGCGCGTCGACGCGATACCCGCCAAGGGTCGATCCGATTGCCGGTTCCCCCACACGGCGGTTATACCGCCGCGCGGGGGACGGATGGCTACCGGCTCGGCTGCCAGGCGATCACAGGGCCGATCGCCGTGGTCGTGCCGCTGGTGGGAGTGGCCTCGTCGTCGGGGACGACGCCGCTGGCCAGCTCGCGGGTGGAGCCGTCGGCGACCCGGATCGCCGAGAGCTGGGTCCGGTCTTCGGCCTCGACGAAGGCGGCGACGCGCCTCCCGTTCGAGGAGAAGACCGCGTTGGTCTGCGACTCGTCCGGCAGCTCGGTGAGCTTGCGGGCCGGCCGCCCGAACCGCTTCACCCAGAGGCCCTGGTCACGCCGGAAGAGCAGCAGGCGGCCGTCGGAGCTGACGTCTTCGACGGAGGCGGAGCCGGCGCCGGCGACCTGCGGCCGCACCTTCTTGCCGTTGCGGCGCATCGTGTAGACGTCGGCGTAGGCGCTCGCCCCCTCGGCGCTCTCGCCGCGGCTGTAGACGATGCCCCCGGCGAAGTAGCGGGGCGCCCACTCGTCGACCCGGGCGGTTCGCGTCAGGCGCCTGAGCCCGGCCCCCGAGGGGCGCACCGAGAAGAGGTCGTCGGCGGATCCCCCACCGGCCTCGCCGACGCTGCGGACGAAGACGATCAGCCTGCCGTCAGGCGAGAAGGACGCTTCGCGCTCCTCATCGGCCATCCGCGTCAGCCGGTGGGTGGCGCCGCCCGTGAGGCGGACCGTGAAGAGGTCGGCGGGAACGCCCGCGGCGGCCCTGCGCTCGAAGAGCACGTAGCGGCCGTTGGGCGCCACCTTCGGGGCCGTGTCGAACTCGGGTCCGCCGGTCAGCCGCCGCAAGCCTGAGCCGTCGGCGCGCACCGAGTAAATGTCGCCCCCTCGTGAGAAAGCCAGCGCCCGGCTGTCGGGAGAGAACGACGGTTCGGTGTCGCCGGCCACGTCGGTGAGCCGGTTGAGGCGGCCGTCCTTGACCGCGTAGAGGCCACCCTCGGCCGTTTCGATCACTTTGAAGGTGTCTTTGCCTTCGGCGTCTTTGACCGGTTTGCCCTCGGCGTCGAGGACCGGCTCTTTCGCGGTCGTTGTGAGGACCCGCGAGAAGACCACGGCGCCGCCCGAGGAGGCGGCGGCCGCGGCGCCCGGGATCGCCAGCGCCGCGGCCGCCGCCAGGGCCAGAGCCAGGCCTGTGAAATTCGTTCCGTTGAGTCTGATTCGGTCGAGCATGAGGTTCCTTCCATCCGTTTTCACTGCTCAACCGATGGTCGGCGCCCCCGCCGATCCCGAAAACGACGCCAGCGGCCCAAGACGAGACGCGTTTGGCCCGTTCCGAGCCGCTGCACGGGGCCGAGGAGTCGATCTGGGTTGGGTTGGGTCGGGCCGGCGAGCGGCGGGGCGAGCGGCGGGCGGGCCGGTCTGGGCCTAGACCCTATGGCCCGCCCACCTGAGCGCCGGGGTTAATCCGACGCCGATGTGAAGGTCGGCACCCGCGCATGAGATGCGCGGGTTTGTCGCCGAGGAGTGGCCTCGGCGAGGACCGCAATCATGGGGGTGCCGACATGGCGCAGGTTAGGACGTGGGTGGGTCTCGATGTTCACGCGGCGAAGGTCGTCGCCGCGATCGCCGACTCAGAGTCGGGCGAGTTGGCGGTTCAGCGCATGGGTGGGCAGACCGAGCAGGTGGCGGAGTTCTGCGCCGCGCTGCCGACGCCGGTCCGGGTCGCCTATGAGGCGGGCCCGACCGGCTTTGGCCTGGCTCGCGCGTTGGCCGCGCGCGGCATCGAGTGCACCGTCGCCGCTCCGGGCAAGATCGAGCGCCCCGCTCAGGATCGGGTGAAGACCGACGCCGCGATGCCGAGCGGCTGGTTCGCCTGCTGATGATCGGCGGCCTTCACCCGGTCGCGTGCCCACTCCCGCCGAGGAGGCGATGCGCGATCTCGTCCGCGCCCGCGAGGACGTCCGCGGCGATCTGATGCGGGCCCGCCACCGGTCGCCAAGCTCTTGCTGCGCCACGACCTTCGCTTCGAGGGCAACAACTGGACCCAGCGCCATCTCGACTGGCTGGGCAGGGTCCAGCTGCCCGAGCCGGTCGCCCAGTCGGTCCTGCTCGACGGGATCGGCTCGATCGACGCCCTGCTGGTGCGCCGCGAGAGCCTCGAGTCCCAGATGGCCGCGCTCGTCCCGGGCTCCCCCTGGGAGCGCCAGGTGGCCCATCTGCGCTGTCTGCGCGGCATCGACACCCTCAGCGCCCTCGGCCTCTGCGCGGAGGTCGGTGACTTCGAGCGCTTCGCTCGCCCCGCGCAGCTGATGAGCTACCTCGGCCTGGTGCCCTCTGAGAACTCAAGCGGCGAGCGCCGCCGGCAGGGCTCGATCACCAAGTCGGGCTCTCGCCACGCCCGCCGCCTCCTGGTCGAGGCCGCTTGGCACTACCGCCGAGCGCCGCGCAAAGGCCGCGAGCTGCGCCGCCGCCAGGAGGGCCAGCCCCAGTCGGTCTGCGCGATCTCATGGAAGGCCCAGCAGCGCCTTCACCGCAGCTGGGTCCGGCTCGACTCGAGCGCGGCAAGCGCCGCACCCTCTGCGCTGTCGCCGTCGCCCGGGAGCTGAGCGGCTTCTGCTGGGCGGTAACGACCGCCGACTGAGACCACCGAGCATCGCTTGGCCCAGGAGGCGGCGGCTCGGCCCTTCGCGCCAGCGCATCCGCGAACAGCTATGAGCAGCCGCCGCGGCGACGCTCGATCCTAGACAGCGGGCGCTGAGACGAAACCCGGTCCTGCGGTAGCCAACCCGCGCATATCAGCCTGACCGCGCGTCGCGCACCAGGCCGACCGCCGCCTCCTGGACCAAGAAAAAGGCCCGCTTTCAGCGGGCCTTCGGTGGTTGGGGACTTGACAAATCGACGGCCATATCAGCTGTAGTTACCCATGACGTTGTTCCAGCTCGGCGAGCCGAGCCGCGGGCGCCTTGTGGCCAAGGGAGCCGTGTCGTCTTCTGAAGTTGTAGTGGGTGAGCCAGCCGGGTAGCGCCGCGGTGCGCTCTGCCGAGCTTCCGTAGATGGCTCCGTAGGCCCAGCGGTTGGTCAGCGTCTGATGAAGCGCTCGGCCTTGCCGTTGGTGCGGGGCCGATAGGGCTGGGTGAAGAGGTGGCGAAGGCCGAGCTCCTGCGCAGGCGGCGTCATGAGCCCTTGAGCGATAGCAGGCTCCGTTGTCGCTCATCACCCGCTCGACCGCGATCCCCATCGCGGCTTGAACCACTCGGCCGCTCGACGCAGGAAGCCAGCTGCGGTCTGCGCCCTTCTCATCGGGCAAGCACCTCGACGTAGGCAAGGCGGGTGGCGTCGTCGACGCAGACATGGACGAACTCCCAGCCGAGCGCTCCAGGTACGCCTGCCATGGCGCCTCTTCTTCTGAGAGGCCCGCGGGCCGGTGATCCGGTGCCCGACGCCGTGGATGCGCCCGAGCTTCTTGATGTCGACGTGGATCAGCTCCCCAGGGCGCTTGCGCTCATAGCGGTTGGGGGGCTCGGGTGGAGCTCAGGCGACTGCGCTTGCCCAGGCCGATTCGCTTCAGCCACCTGCGAGACGGTTGAGAGCGCCACGCCCAAGCACCTCGGCGATCTCAGCCGCGGTCATCCGCAGCCTTCGCAATGCCTCGATCGCCTGGACGCGATCAGCGGGCAGCTGCGTGGGCCGTGCGATTGGCGCAGAGCTGCGGTCGAGCAGGCCCTCCTCGCCCTCGGCGCGCCATCGGGCCAGCCACTTGGCGGCGGTGCGCTCGCTGACGCCGGCGGCCTCGGCCGCCGCCGTCAGCGACCAGCCTCCTTCGAGGCGATTGACGAGCAGGCGTCTGCTCTTCGGGCAGGTGCGAGCGTTAGCGTGGAGCTTCATCCGGTGTCCTCCTTGATCTGGGTGTTTCAGCACCCCCAGCCTTCAAGGAGGCCCGGATGAACAACGTGGTGAGGAACTACACCTAGCGGGCGCGGTCGAGGCCGAGCTCGATGACGCGGGCGGCGATCAGGCGGGGGCGCTCGCGGCCGGAGTCGGCCGGGACGTCGAGCTTGGCCGCGAGGGCCTCGAGGCGGCGCTGGGCGGTGCGCTCGCTGACGTGGAGCTCGGCGGCGATCTCGGCGCGCGTGGCGGGGCGCCCCGCGAAGGCGCCCTCAGTCCGGTACGGAGCGACCAGCGCCACCGCGGTCGCCCGCTCTTCCTCGGTCAGGTCCACAGCGGGCTGGGCGGCGGCGACCGTGGCGCCGGCCGAGCCCGGCATCGGGTCGGAGAGCTCGAGCCGGTGGCCGCCGACGAGAAGGGTGTCTCCGTCGCGGAGGCGGCGCGGCCGGTCGAGCGGCTCGCCGTTGATCACTGTGCCGTTGCGGCTGTCGAGATCGGTGGCCATGAGCACGCCGCCGCGGCGCTCGATCTCCAGGTGGTTCCAGGAAACCGCCTCGTCCTCGATGTGGATGCCGGCCTCGGGATCGCGCCCGACGACCGTGCGGTCGCCGGCGATCGGCACCGAGCGCGGCTCGCCCATCTCTCCGCTCAGCCAGATCCTCGCGTCCATGTCGCTGCGAGCATAGAGTCCCCGCCGTGAGCGATGCCGACAACGAGAAGCGCCTCGCCGCGGAGGCCGCCGCCGAGCTGGTCGAGAGCGGGATGACGGTCGGGCTCGGGACCGGGTCGACCGTCGACCACCTGCTGCCGGCGATCGCCGCCCGCGGCCTCGAGGGCATCCGCTGTGTCTCGACCTCGGTCGCGACCGAGGACCAGGCGCGCGGCATCGGAGTCCCGGTCGAGGAGTTCGACAGCCTCGGCCGCCTCGACATCGCGATCGACGGCGCCGACGAGATCAGGCCGGACGGCTGGCTGATCAAGGGCGGCGGGGCCGCCCACCTGCGCGAGAAGATCGTCGCGGCGGCGGCCGAGCGCTTCGTCGTCATCGGCGACTCCAGCAAGCCCGTCGACGACTTCACCTGGCCCGTCCCCCTGGAGCTCTTCGCCTTCGGCCTCGAGTCGACCCTGAGCAGGCTCGGCGCCGACGTCGAGCTGCGCGCCGACACGCCGCGCAGCCCCGACGACGGCGTGATCGCCGACTTCCGCGGCGCGATCGGCGACCCCGCCGAGCTCGCGGCCAGGCTGGAGGCCGACCCGGGCGTGGCGGCCCACGGCCTGTTCCCGGCGGCGATGGTCAGCGACGTTCTGATCGGCCGGGGCGGCTCGGTGGAGCGAAAGGCCTTCTGACGGAAGTTGACCCGGGACAACACGGAGGATCTGATGAGTGATTTCAGCGAGTTGAAGATCGAGGGGCGCGTCGCCACGCCGGGCGCCGAGGATTGGGACGAGGTGCGGATGGGCTGGAACCTGGCCGCCGACCTCCACCCGGCGGCGGTCGTCCTCGCCGCCGGAGCCGACGACGTCGGGGCGACGATCCGCTTCGCCGCCGCCAACGACCTCAAGGTCAGCGGCCAGGGAACCGGGCACGGCGCCGCCGGGCTGCCTGACCTCGACGGCACGATCCTGCTCAAGACCGCAGCCCTGAAAGGGATCGAGGTCGACTCCGACGCCGGCACCGCCAGGGTTGAGGCGGGAGCGATCGCGGCGGAGCTCGGGGAGGCCGCCGGAGCGCACGGGCTGAGCTTCCTGCCCGGGTCGGCCCCGGACGTGGGCATCGTCGGCTACACCGTGGGCGGCGGCTTCAGCTGGCTCAGCCGCAAGCACGGGTTCGCCTGCAACCGGGTCACCGCGATCGAGCTGGTCACCGCCGACGGCGAGGCCCGCACCGCCGACGCCGAGCGCGAGCCGGACCTGTTCTGGGCGCTGCGCGGCGGCGGCGGCGGCTACGCGATCGTCACCGCCCTCCACCTGGAGCTGCTGCCGATCGCCGAGGTCTACGGCGGGCTCGTCGCCTACCCGGCCGCGCTCGGGGCCGACGCGGTGCGCGCCTACCGCGACTGGGCCGCGGCGCAGCCGGACGAGGTGTCCTCCGTCGTCCGTTTCGTCACCCCACCGCCGATCCCCGACGTGCCCGAGCCGATCCGGGGCGTTCCCCTGCTGACCATCGACGGCGCCTGCATCGGCACCCGCGAGGAGGGCGAGGCCGCCTTCGCCCCGATGCGCGCGCTGGGCGAGCCGATCCTCGACAGCTTCGACTGGATGCCGGCGGCGGGGCTGTCGCGCATCCACATGGACCCCGAGGCCCCGGTGCCGGGGATCGGCGAAGGCGGCCTCGTCGGGGAGCTCTCGGACGCGGCGATCGATGCCTTCGTCGGCGTCGCCGGGCCGGAATCGGGCTCGCCGCTGCTGCTCACCGAGCTGCGCCAGCTCGGCGGCGCGGCCGGCCGCCCGACGGAGAGCGGCGGTGCCCTCACCCACCTCGACGCCGGCTACCTCATGTACAGCGTCGGGATGCCGATGACGCCGGAGCTCGGCGAGGCCATCCCCGCGTACCTGGAGAAGATCGGCGCGGCGATGCGCGCCCTTCGGAGCCGAGGGCGCCTACTTCAACTTCGCCGAGGCACCCTGCGAGGTCGACGCGATCCTGCCCGCCGACGTCTGCGACCGGCTTCGCGAGGTGAAGCGCAGCTGGGACCCGGAGGACCGGATCGTCGCCAACCACGCGGTCGCCGTGAGCTAAGCGAGCAGCCGGCGGTCGCGCTCGAGCGGCAGCGGGTGGCCTTCAAGACGGGAGCAGCGATTCGAGGCGACCGACCGCGGGGTCGTCGTGGCCAACCAGATCGGAGATCGTCTTCGCAGCCGCTTCGATGTCCTCCGGGGTGGCCCGGCGCAACCGCCTCCAGGTCGGCCCAGTCCTTCGTGCGATCGAAGAATGCCTTGAAGATGGCGAGAGAGGCGCAATCGAGGACGGGGGCCTCACGCCCCTCGAGAGGAACCCAGACGACGGACGACGCAACCGCCTCGATGCAGGGGAACGTTGTTCAGGAAGACGTCGATCGGAGTTCCGTCCCAGTCGAGGCGAGCCTGTCCGTCGTTCCACCACCTGACGATGTCCTTCTCCCTCGACTCTCACCGCATCGGGAAGAACGGCGAGTGCTGTTTCGGCTTCAGAGGCGTCGAGGAAGATGTTTACGTCGAGGTCTCTCGTCCCCCTCGGCTCCTCGACGCAATACGCGAGCGCGATCGCCCCGCCGAACGCGTGAGCAAAGCCGGCCTCGGTAAGGGCGTCGTGAATCGCGAAGAGCTTGTCGACGAGCTCACTCATCGTCCTCTGCCTCCTGACCCTGTCCACGCAGCCGCGGATAGCCGAGCTCGGGAACGGACGGAGTACGGAATGCCTCCGCCAGCTCGAGCACTTGCACGAGGATCCGACCAGCTCGCTCTGGGTCGACCGGCGCGCGCTTCTCGGTCCCAGTTCGAGCCGGAGGCCACCGGCGGCAGCCAGGCGCGCGAGCGCCTCGGCGCCCGGTTCGCGGCGGCCCCGGAGATAGACGTTGACCACCGAGCGCGGCATGCCCGCCCGCCGAGCCAGCTCTGCCTGGCTGAGGCCACTGCGCCGAGGATCTCTTGACGATCATCGGTCATGTTAGCGAATTCGCTAACAACGCAGCTCTGCCGCAAGCATCTAGGGCTCGATCACATTTCCCGGGTCCGGCTTCTCGCTCGCGCCGGCCTGGCTGTAGTCGCCGAAGGGGCCGTCGCGCTCGGCGACCGCGGCGGGCACGCCGCCCTCGGCGGCGCGCTCGATGAAGCGCTTGGCGTCCGGGGTGTTGCGCATCAGTCCGTCGAGGATCGGCCCCAACGTCTGGGTCGAGGCAACCCCCATGTTCTCGTAGGCGTGGTTGACGACGAGCTTCATCGCCGCCAGCTGCGAGGCCGGGATCCGGGTCAGCGCCGCCGCCGTCTCCCCCACCTCGCGCTCGAGCCGCTCGAAGGGGACAGCGCGGTTGATCAACCCGGCCTCGGCCGCCTCGACCCCGGAGAGCGAGCGCCCGGTCAGCGCGTACTCCTTGGCCTTGGCCAGCCCGAGCCGGTAGATCCACATGCCGGACAGGTAGGCACCCCACATTCGCGAGTAGGGCGTCCCGATCCGCGCGTCCTCGCTGGCGATGACGAGGTCGGCACAGAGGGCGAAGTCGCTGCCGCCGCCGACGCACCAACCGTGGACCTGGGCGATCACCGGCTTCGGCGCCCGCCAGACGCTCATGAACTTCTGGGTCGGCGCCAGCGACGGCGCCGTCGCCCCGACGAAGTCCTTGCCCGGGTCCCACTCGCCGTCGGTGGTCAGGCCCTCGTCCCAGTGGTGAAAGCCGCCGCCGAAGTCGTAGCCCGCGCAGAAGGCGCGGCCGGCCCCGCGAACGACGATGACCTTGACCGAGGTGTCGGCGACGGCGCGCTCGACCGCCGCCTGCACCTCGTCGGGCATCGGCGGCACGATCGTGTTGAGGGAGTCGGGCCGGTTGAGGGTGATCGTGGCGACGCCCTCGGCCTCGCCGTAGAGAATCGTCTCGAAGCCTTCGCCACCCACCGCCAACCGCCCCTCAGCCCACCGGCCCGGCCGCGGCCTGATCGGCGATCACGGTCATCGAGTCGTTCCCGACCCTGCCGGCCGGGATCGAGTCATCGCCGGCGAGCAGCTTCGCCAGCGCCTCCTGCTTGCTCGGGCCGGTCACCAGCCAGAGCACCTGGCGGGCGGCTTCGATCGCCGGGTAGGTGAGCGTCATCCGCTGGTGCCCCTGGTAGGCGGTGTCGGTGACGGCGACCCGGCGGTCGCTGACCTCGAGCACCGGGTCCCCGGGCACCAGCGAGGCGGTGTGCCCGTCGGGGCCGAGCCCGAGGTGGACGAGGTCGAGCTTGGCCGGCAGCGACTCTTCGTACTGGCGGGCGGCGGCGTCGAGGTCGCGCTGCGTGACCGGCATCGGCCGCAGCGCCGACTGGTTCTGCATCGAGAGGCCGAGCACCAGGTGGGTGAGGTTGCGATCCTCGCTGCCGGGCGAGGCGACCCGCTCGTCGACCTGGAACAGCGAGGTCTCCGCCCAGGGCATCTGCTCGAGGTCGCTGAGGACCGCCAGCATCGCCCAGGGGCTCTTGCCACCGCTCATCGCCAGCGCGAACGAGCCGCGCTCGGCGACCGCTTCGCGGCCGGCGTCTGCAATCAGCTCGGCGCCTCGCCGCGCCGCATCCTTCTCGTTTGGGACGACCTCGAGGGTCGGGGGCATTGCCGGCTACTTCTTCTCGTCGTGCCCGCCGAATTGCTTGCGCATCGCCGAGAGGACCTTGTCGCCGAAGTCGTCGAGCCCGCGCGAGTAGAAGCGCTCGTAGAGCGCCGTGGTCAGCACCGGGGCCGGAACCCCCTCGTCGATCGCGGCGATCGACGTCCAGCGGCCCTCGCCCGAGTCCGAGACGCGGCCGGCGAAGTCCGAGAGGTCGCCCGATTCCTGCATCGCGGCGGCGGTCAGGTCGAGCAGCCAGGAGCCGATCACGCTGCCTCGCCGCCAGACCTCGGCGACCTCGGGCAGGTCGAGGTCGTACTGGTAGTACTCGCGGCTGCTCGAGCGGCGCCGTCTCGGCGTCCGCCTCGCGCTCGACCTTGCCGGCGTTCGCGTTCTTGAGGATGTTGAGCCCCTCGGCGTAGGCGGCCATGACCCCGTACTCGATCCCGTTGTGGACCATCTTCACGAAGTGGCCGGCCCCGTTCGGGCCGCAGTGCAGGTAGCCGTTCTCCGAGGGGGAGACGTCGCCGGAGCGGCCGGGCGTGCGCTCGGCGGAGTCGACCCCCGGCGCGAGCGCGGCGAAGACCGGGTCGAGCCGCTCGACCGCCGCCGTCGGGGCCGCCGATCATCAGGCAGTAGCCGCGCTCGAGGCCGAAGACGCCGCCGCTGGTCCCGCAGTCGACGAAGTCGATCTTCTTCTCGCGCAGCATGTCCGCGCGGCGGATGTCGTCGCGGTAATAGGAGTTGCCGCCGTCGACGATCGCGTCGCCGGGCTCGAGCACGGCCGCCACGCCCTCGACCGTCTTCTCGGTGATCTCGCCGGCCGGGACCATCACCCAGACCGAGCGAGGCGCGGAGAGCTTGGAGGCCAGGTCCTCGAGCGAGGCGGCGCCCTCGGCGCCGTCCTTCTCGAGCTCTGCGATCGCGTCTGGGTTGACGTCGAAGGCGACGATTCGATGCCCGTCGCGCATCAGCCGCCGCGCCATGTTGGCGCCCATGCGCCCCAGTCCGACCATCCCCAGCTCCATTGCCTAACCCTAGCCACTCGGGGCCTGTGCCGTGCCTGGCTGCAACCGGATAGCCTGGCGAGCCGATGGCGAAGAGCGCCGCCAAGAGCCCGGGCGATGCCGCCGATGTGCTGACGATCTTCGGGATCAGCGGCGACCTGGCCAAGAAGATGACCTTCCGGGCCCTCTACCGGCTCGAGGCCCGAGGCAAGCTCGACTGCCCGATCGTCGGCGTCGCGATCGACGACTGGAACGACGAGAAGCTGCGCCGGCACGCGCACGACGCGATCTCGGAGACCGTTGCCGACCCCGACGAGGACGTCTTCGAGCGACTGGCCGGGCGACTCCGCTACATCCAGGGCGACTACGCCGATTCGGAGACCTTCGAGGAGGTCGGCCGGGCGATCGCCGGCAAGGGGCGCCCCGTCTTCTACCTCGAGATCCCGCCGTCGCTCTTCGCGACGGTCGTCCACGGCCTCGCCGCCGCCGGCCTGACCGAGGAGGCGCGGGTCGTGATCGAGAAGCCGTTCGGCCACGATCTCGAGTCGGCCCGCGCCCTCAACGCCGAACTCAGCGAGGTCCTGCGCGAGGAGCAGATCCTGCGCATCGACCACTACCTCGGCAAGGAGCCGGTGATGGACATCACCTATCTCCGCTTCGCCAACTCGATCCTCGAGCCGGTCTGGAACCGCGAGCACGTCTCCCACGTGCAGATGACGATCGCCGAGAACTTCGGCGTCGACGACAGGGGGCGCTTCTACGACGCGGTCGGGGCGATGCGCGACGTGATCCAGAACCATGCCCTCCAGGTCCTGGCCCTGGTCGGCATGGGCCCCCCGAGCGGCAACCACCCCGACTCGATCAGGGATAAGAAGCTCGAATTCTTCAAAGCGGTGCGAACCGCCGACCCGAAGAAATACGTCCGCGGCCAGTACGAGGGCTTCCGCGAGGTCCCGGACGTGTCTGCCGACTCGACGACCGAGACCTTCGCCGCGGTCGAGCTCGAGATCGACAACTGGCGCTGGAGCGGCGTCCCCTTCTTCATCCGCGCCGGCAAGAACCTGCCGGTCAAGGCCTCGGAGGTCAACGTCGTCTTCACGCGCCCGCCGCGGCTTGGCATAGGCAAGGGCAAGACCCCCGAACCCAACCAGCTGACGCTGAGGATCGAGCCCGAACCGGGCGCCCGCATCCGCCTCTTCGCGAAGCGGGCGGGCGTGGAGGCCTTCGAGCCGGCCGATCTGGAGGTGCTCTTCGAGAAGGCGCCGGGCGAGGATCCCGAGCCCTACGAGCGACTGCTCGACGACGCGATCGCCGGCCGCTCGCAGCTCTTCACCCGCCAGGACACGGTCGAAGAGACATGGCGGATCGTCGAGCCCCTGCTCGAAGACCCGGGGCCGGCGCACCCCTACGAGCCGGGCACCTGGGGGCCGAAGGAGGCCGACAGGCTGACCCGCGGGATCTGCCCCTGGTTCGACCCCTGGCTACCCGCCGACTGACCCGGCCCCCGCAGCGCGCCGCTGCGCAAGGCCGGTGACGACCTCGCGGACGACCCGCTCGGCTGCCAGCGCGGTGATGTCGGCCGAGCCGACCGCGGTCGGGATCACCTCGACCACCTCGGCGCCGATCAGCTCCAGCCGCTCGGCCAGCCGGCGGCAGGCGAGCAGCAGCTCGGCGCTGGTCATGCCACCGGGCTCCGGGGTGCCGGTCCCGGGCGCGAAGGCCGGATCGAGGACGTCGATGTCGACCGAGAGGTAGGCCGGCCCGCCGCCGACTGCGTCCGCGGCGCGCTCGATCGCCACCTCGATCCCCCGCTCGCGGACCTCGTGCATGAAGATGCTCGCGATCCCTCGTTCGGCCTGCCAGGCGAACTCCTCCTCCCCGGGCCAGTAGCCGCGCAAACCGATCTGGACGTAGCGGGCGGGGTCGACGTGGCCCGCCTCGACCAGCCGCCGCATCGGCGTCCCGTGCGATGTCTCGACGCCGAAGACCTCCTCCCCCGTGTCGGTGTGGGTGTCGAAGTGGACGAGCCCCACCGGCCCGCCGTTGTGCGTGGCGCAGGCGCGTATGTCGGGCTCGGCGATGCCGTGGTCGCCGCCCAGCACGATCGGCACCGCGCCCGCCGTGAGCGCCTGGCCGACCGTGCGCTCGATCGCCGCGTGGCTCGCGGCCGGGTCCGCGGGCAGCACCGGCGCGTCGCCGAAGTCGACGACCCGCAGCACGTCGAAGCCGTCGACCCCGGCCTCCAGATGGCGGCCCGGCGGGCAGCTGGCGGCACGGATCGCCCGTGGCCCGAAGCGGGCGCCCGGCCGGTCGGAGACGAGGTCGTCCGTGGGCGCGCCGACGATCGCGACGTCGACGCCGGCGAGCTCCGCCGGGTCCTCCGTGTACGGCATGCCGGCGAAGCTCGGCAGGCCGGCGAAATCGGGCTTCTCGCCGAACTCGCGCCAGCGCTCGAGAGGATCGATCACTTCCCCAAAGTGTTCCACCTACACCGCCGATGGGCCGGGGGCTGGGGAGGGTTGGGAGCGATTCCGGTCGAAAGTAGCTCGGAATGTCCGCGAAACACAGACACGCCAGGGCGAGCCGCCGGCAGATCCGGCCGGCGTGGGTGCGCCTACGACGGGTCGCGCCGGCGACTCTGGTGGGGGTGCTGGCCCTCTGCCTGGTCGCGGTGCCGGCCGCCGGCGCCGGATCGCTGCAACCGCGCGGCAAGAAGATCCTCTTCGGCATCAGCGACACCGGCGACCCGGCCGACTTCGGCCAGTTCAGCGAGCTGCTCGACAAGCACCCGGCCCTGATCGAGAGCTTCCGGACCTGGGGCTCCGACTTCCCCGAGTCGATCCAGCGCTGGCAGACGGCCCGGGCCCGACCGGTCCTGCACATCACCACCGCCGACCACAACGACGGGCACGAGCTGATCAGCCCGAGAGCGATCGCCCAGGGTCGCGGCGACGACTACCTGGTCCGCCTCAACAAGCTCTTCTGGGCGAAGAAGATGCGGGCCTACATCCGCCCGTTGGGCGAGCCGAACCGCTGCCTCAACGTCTACGCCTCCTACGACTGCGCGGGCCGGCTGCGGGACCGGGCCCACCGTCCCTTCTGGTACCGGCGCGCCTTCCGCCGCATCCACCTGATCGTCCACGGCGGCGGCAAGCGACGGGCGATCGACGCGAGGCTGATGGACGCCGGCCTGAGGCCGCTGAAGAGCGACGTCGGGGGGCTCCCGAGGGCGCCCGTCGCGGTGATCTGGAGCACCCTCCCGGCCGGCTCGCCGACGGCGCCCCACAACCGCCCCCGCCATTTCTATCCCGGCGACGACTACGTCGACTGGGTCGGCACCGACTTCTACTCCGACAACCAGGACTGGAAGGCGCTCAACGGCCTCTACAGGCGCTACTCGACGAAGCCCTTCGCGATTCCAGAGTGGGGGGTCGCGAGCGGCGACGACCCACGCTACGTCCAGCACCTGCTCAGCTGGGTCAAGCGCCACCGCCGCTGCAAGATGCTCGTCTACTACCAGGACTTCGGCTCCTCGAGCCCCTACCGGATCCAGAACTACCCGGCGAGCATCGGCGTCCTCGACCGGCTGCTCCACTCGAAGCGCTTCCCGGCCTTCGCCCCCGGCCACCCGAAGCCGCCGCCGCCTCCGCCACCCCCGTCGGGCGGCCTCGCCCCCAAGGGCTAGGGCCCCGCCCGCTGCTGCTGCTTCTTCTTCTCCTTCGCCTTCGCCCGTGTCTTCTTCTTCTTCTTCTTCGGCTCCCCCTTCGGCGCCTCGATCCGGTCCGCCAGCTTCGCTTCGTACCGGTATGGCCGCAGGGCGCTGATGCTCGAGTAGCCGACCAGGTAGAGCCGGTGGCCGTCCGAGATCGCCGGCGTGTAGGTGCCGCGCGGGTAGTGGAAGACCGGCCGGCCGGTCTTCATCGCGAAGCCGGTCGTCGAGGTGCCGTTGAACTCGGCCGCGTAGACGATGTTGCCGATCGCGCTCAGCGATCCGATCACCGAGCCGCCCGCGGAGCGGATCCAGCGCGGCTCGCCGTTCCTCGCGTTGAGCGCGTAGACGTTCCCGTCGAAGGAGCCGATGTAGACGGTCGGGCCGGTGTGGCGGGTGCGCGCGACCGCCGGCCCCGAGTACGCGTAGCTGCCGGTCGAGTAGCTCCAGGCCAGCTCGCCGTCGGCGAGGTCGAAGCTGTAGACGCGCGAGTCGTTGTTGCCGGCGTAGACCCGCCCGAAGGCGACCGCGGGGGTGGAGTAGAACTCGCCGGTTCCGCCGAAGCCCGGCCCCAGCGAGCCGCTCTGCCACCTGACCTTGCCCGTCTTCGCGTCGACCGCGTTCATGTAGCCGCCGTAGTCGCCGACGTAGAGGACGCCGCCGTAGTAGGCCGGCGCCGACTTGATCGCGCCGCCGAGCGGGGTCGACCAACGCACGTTGCCGTTGCGCGTGCTGAGCGCGTAGAGGCGTCCGTCCTCACAGCCGAAGTAGACGGTGCGGTCGATCACCAGTGGCGAGGACTCGGCCCGGCCGGGCAGCGACCGTTTCCAGAGCACCTTCCCCGTCTTCGCGTCGAGCTTGACCACGTGTCCGGGAACCAGGTTGACGATGTAGAGGCGCTTGCGGTAGTAGGCGGGGCTGGAGGCGTTGAGCCGCCCGATCCGCCGCTTCCACAGCTGCCGGCCGGTATCGGCGTCGAGCGAGACCGCGTAGCCGCTGTTGTTGACGAAGAAAAGCCGGCCGCCGGCCAGCACCGGCGGGAACTCGAGCAGCGGTCGGTCGGTGTAGCGCCACACGTCTTCGAACGGCGGCCTCACCCCCTTGACCGGCAGGTAGCGGGTGCGGGCTCGGTCGTAGCCGTAGAGGGGCCAGGCAACGGTCCTGCGGATCTGCTTCTTCGGCTTCTCCGGCCGGAAGACGGCATTGGGGTTGTGGACGTCTCCGGGGCGCTTCAGCGCCTGATAGGCGATCGCCACGCCGGCGACGGAGAGCAGGACCACCGCCCCCGCCGCGACGCACAGCCGACGATGCTCCTGCCAGAGCCTCTTCGGATGCCAGCTGCCTGCCCTGGGCTCGCCGTCAGCCATCCGGCGCGGCGGACGCGCGACGCTCCGCCTCGGCCGAGACACCGTCGACGAGCTGTTTGACCCCCAACCTGAGAACCGCGGCGACCACCGCGCCCGCGACCGGCACGGTCGGCATCGTGCGCACCGCATAGGTCATCCTCGTGCCGCCGTTCCCCGCGGTCAGCTCGACGGTGCCGACGTGGTCGCGGGTCGGCAGCCCCGAGAGCAGCTTGTACGAGAAGCGATTCGGCTCCTCGTAGGTGAGGACTTCCTCGCGCATCGGCGGGCCGAGGGCGCGCAGCACGCGGATCGCCCCCACGCCGTTCGGCGCCGGCTCGCCCTCGCGCTCGAGCTCGGACCTTCTCAGCGGCGTGATACCGGCGTAGCCGCGATGGTCGACGAGGATCTCGAAGACCGTCTCAGGGGGCGCCGCGACCTCGCGCACGAAGGTGAAGCTGGCCATGCGCCGCAGGCTACCGGAGGGCCCAGCGCTGCGGATCGGTTCCCGGCACCTGCTCGACCTCGCCGAGGATCGCAAGGTGTCCGAGGCAGGAAAGGACGATCTGCAGCACCCAGGCGCTGACCGGGGTGTTGGCTTTCTCGGCCCCGACGATCTCGCCGACGATCTCGAACGCGGTCTTCTCGCCCTCGGCCAGCGACGCCCTCACCTTCCCGACCAGCTCGTCGACCTGGCGCCGCGCCTCGGCGATCTTCGCCTCCGGATCGCGGAACGGGCGGCCGTGGCCGGGCAGGACGAGGTCGACCTCGAGCGGCTCGATCTCGTCGAGCCCGCGCAGGAACTCGCCCACCGGGTCGGGCGTGTGGCCGTGGTCGAAGAAGAGGACGGTGCGCCCGAGCAGATGGTCCCCGGAGATCAGCAGGCGGCGCTCGGGCTGATGGAGGACGACGTGGGACGGCGCGTGGCCGGGGGTCTCGTGGACCTGCCAGGCACCGAGGTCGGTCTCGACCTCGACACCCGGGAGCAGGTCGCGATCGGGCTCGACGATCGCGTCGATCCCGGTCTCGCCGTCGCTGCGCGCCTCGCGGTAACGCTCGAGGCTCTCAGCCGGCACGCCGCTCTCACGGGCGACCTCGATCCGCCGCTCGAGCGCCGCCTCCGGGTCGTCGGCGAGCGGGCGGACGTGTTCCCAGGCGGGATGCATCCAGAGCTCGCAGCCGGCGCCCTCGACGATCGGGGCGGCAAGCCCGTAATGGTCGGTGTGGGAGTGGGTGCAGACGAGCAGGCGCACGTCCTCGATCCCGAAGCCGACCTGAGCGAGGGCGAGGTCGAACTGTCGCATTCGGCCGCGGCCGCCGATCCCCGTGTCGAAGAGGACGATGCCGCCATCGGAGGCGACCGCCCAGGCGTTGCCGTGCGGGACTCCGGGCCAGGGCAGGGCCAGCCGCAGCCGCCAGACCCCGCGAAGCACCCTTTCGCCGCGCGGCGCCTCCGGCCGCCTGCGATCGCTCATACACCGCCGGCGGGGCGGCGATGCTCGGGGTCGCTCTGGACTCGCTTCGGAATCAGGCGCGCGGCGAGGAAGAAGCCGAGCCCGGCGAAGGCGGCGGCGACGACCACCGCCCAGTGCATGCCGTTGACGAACCCGGTGGCGGAGATGGAGATGATTTCTTCACCCGCGGAACCTCCGGCCTTTTCGCCGACCGCGACGGCCCCGCTGATGCTCGATTCGGCTGTCGACTGCGCTTCAGGCGGGAGCTTGCCGAAGATCGCCGAGCCGGTCAGGTGGTCGCTGAACACGATCTGCCCGATGCCGCCCATCACGGCGATCCCGAACGAAGCGCCGATCTGCCTGATCGCGGCGTTGGTCCCGGACGCCATCCCCGCTTTCGCCGCCGAGACCGAGCTCATCATCGCCGCCGAGGCGGGCGGCTGGATCAGCGACACCCCCGCGCCCGAGAGCACGAGGCTGAAAAGGACCACCAGATAGGTGGAGTCGGTGCTCGCCGCGAGCAGGACGAGCATGCCGGCGCCGAGAACCAGCATGCCGGCCATGACCGTGAGCCGGTCGCCGCGCCGCTCGGCGATTTTCGGCGCCACCGGCGCGACGATCATCAGCGCGACCGCGAACGGGACCAGGGAGACGCCCGCCTTGAGCGGCGAGTAATCGCGCACGGTCTGCAGGTAGAGCGTCAGCTCGTAGACCAGCCCCATCAGCGCCAGGAAGGCGATCGTGATCGCCAGCATCCCGGAGGTGAACGCCGCCGACCTGAACAGGCGAGGGTCGAGCTCCGGGAACTTCTGGCGCAGCTCGTAGACGACGAAGTAGACGAGCAGGGCCGCCGCGAGGGCGAAGGAGACGAGGACCGGCGCCGAGTCCCAGCCCCGTACGGGCCCCTCGATCAAGCCGTAGAAGAGGGCGAACAGGCCGGTCAGCGAGAGCAGGGCGCCGACCCCGTCGATCGGCGGCGCCGCCGGGTCCCGCGACTCCTCGACCCGGCCGCGGATCATCAGCTGGCCGAGCACGACGATCGGCACGTTGATGTAGAAGATCCAGCCCCACTCGCTGGTCGCGTCGAGGATCAGCCCGCCGAGGATCGGCCCCACCGCGAGGCCGATCGCCGACATTCCGGCCCAGACCCCGATTGCCTGGGCTCGTTCCCGGTCGTCGCTGAAGGTAGAGCGGATCAGGGAGAGGGTCGAGGGCGGGATCGCGCCGGCGCCGAGGCCCTGGAGCGCGCGGGCGAAGATCAGGAAGGTGGCGCTGTCGGCCATGTTCGAGAGCCCCGAGAGCACGGACCCGACGATGAAGACGACCATCCCCAGCTGGAGGACCCGCCTGCGTCCGAACTTGTCCCCGACCGAAGCCGAGAGCAGGATCGTGCTGCCGAAGGTGATGATGTAGGCCGAGTTGATCCAGACCAGCTCCGACGACGTGGTGTCGAGGTCGCGGGCGATCGTCGGCAGGGCGACGTTGAGGATCGTGCCGTCGATCCCGACCATGATCAGCGGGATCGAGATCGCGATCACCACGCGTTTCTTGGCGGCGTCCATGCGGCGATCCTATGGCCCGGCCCGGAGCTTGGGAAGATTGGCCGCGATGGCTTCGACGGCGGATCGCGGCAGGTCGCGGATCAGCGCCACCCTGCGCGAAGGCGAGCGCGTCACCTTCCTCGAGCTCTTCTTCGACCTCGTCTTCGTCCTCGCCTTCACCCAGTGCACGGCGCTGATGGCCCACGACCCGACCTGGCCGGGCCTTGCCCAGGGCCTGCTGGTGCTCGGCATGCTCTGGTGGGCCTGGGTCGGCTACGCCTGGCTGACCAGCGTCATCGACCCCGAGGAGGGCGCGGTCCGACTGGTCATGTTCGGGGCGATGGCGGCCCTGCTGATCGTCTCGCTCTGCGTGCCCGAGGCCTTCGACGACCTGGCCCTGGTCTTCGCGCTCGCCTACGGCGTCGTGCGGATAGCCCACATCGGCCTCTTCATGCTCGCCAGCCCCGAGGACGATGCCCTGCGCCACTCGGTGCTCGGCCTCGGCTACAGCACGCTGATCGCCGTCGGCCTGCTCGTCTGCGCCTCGTTCTTCGACGGCCTGGCACAGGGAGCGATCTGGCTGCTGGCGCTGATCCTCGACATGGGCGGCCCCTATCTGTTCGGATCCGAGGGCTGGAAACTGGTCCCCGAGCACTTCGCCGAGCGTCACGGCCTGGTCGTGATCATCGCCCTCGGCGAGTCGATCGTCGCGGTCGGGGTCGGCGCCGGCGGCGCCCTGACCTTCGGCATCGGCGTCGCCGCGGTCCTCGGTGTCTCCCTTACCGCGGCGATGTGGTGGGCCTACTTCGACGTCGTCGCGATCGTCTCCGGGCGCCGCCTGGTGGAAGCCGAGCCCGGGCGGGTCCAGAACGAGATGGCCCGCGACTCCTACTCCTACATGCACCTGCTGATGATCGCCGGCACGATCATGGTCGCCCTCGGTCTGAAAAAGACGCTCGGCCACTTCGACCTGCACCTGCACCCGGTGCCGGCCTTCGCGCTGCTCGGCGGCATCGCGCTCTACCTGCTCGGCCACGTCCTCTTCCGCTATCGCCACGTCCGCACCGTCAACCGCCAGCGCCTGCTGCTCGCGGTCGTGCTGGTGATCCTGGTCCCGGTGGCGACCGAGATCCCGGCCCTCGCCACGCTCGCGATCGCCAATGTCCTGCTCTGGGCGATGGTCGCCTACGAGACCCGTCGCTACGGCGAGCGGCGCCGGGAGGTCCGCCGCCCGGAGGCAGCAGGCGCCTGAGGCGGGAGCGCGCCCGGGGCTAGGGCGAGAGGAAGGTCGCCGGGTCCGGACCGAAGCGCCTGTCGGTGTCGATCGCCTCGATCGAGGCCATCTCCTCGTCGCTCAACTCGAAGTCGAAGACCTCGAGGTTCTCGCGGATCCGCTCGGGCGTGACCGACTTGGGGATGACCACGTTGCCGAGCTGGACGTGCCAGCGCAGGATCGCCTGGGCGGGGGTGCGCCCGTGGCGCTCCGCGGCCTCGACGATCGGCCGCTCGCCGAGCAGCGCGCCCTGGCCGAGCGGGCTCCAGGCCTCGGTGACGACTCCGTTCTGGCCATGCCACTCGCGCATCGCCGCCTGGTGGAAGCGGGGATGCAGCTCGATCTGGTTGACGGTCGGCCTGGTCTCCGTCTCGCGCCCGAGGCGCTCGAGGTCCTCGGCGCGGAAGTTGGAGACGCCGATCGTCCGCGAACGGCCTTCCTCGTGAATTCGCTCGAACGCCCGCCAGGTCTCGACGAAGAGGCCCTGCGAGGGAGCCGGCCAGTGGATCAGGTAGAGGTCGACCTGGTCCATTCCGAGCCGGCCGAGGCTCCTCTGGAAGGCCTCGAGCGTCGAGTCGAAGCCCTGCTGGTCGTTCCAGAGCTTGGTGGTGACGAAGACCTCCTCGCGGGGGATCCCGGAGGCGGCGATCGCGGCCCCCACCCCCTTCTCGTTGCGGTAGGCGGCGGCGGTGTCGATGTGGCGGTATCCGGCCTCCAGGGCTTCCTCGACGACCCGCTGGGTGTCGTCGGGCGGGATCTGGAAGACGCCGAACCCGAGCTGCGGTATCTCGACGCCGTCGTGGAGCGCCAGGGACGGGATCAAGCGATCGCGTCCTAGCTGGTCGCGAGCCCGAGGGCGAGCAGCGGGAACCCGGCCATCAGGCCGAGATAGGCGCCGACCGCGAGACCGGTAAGCGTCCGCGTCGAGCGCGAGCGGGCGCCGGCGACCAGGCCGGCGAGCACGCAGACCGCGGCGATGGCTAGACCGATCCAGAACGTGTCGGGCATTGCGCGGCGAGATTATCGAACCGGAATCCCGAAGGACCCGCCCGGCGCTGGTAATTTGGCCGGGCATGGCCCGGCCCCGTCGCCTCACGCTGGCGCTCGCCTGCGCCGCGCTGCTCTTGGCGGCGGCACCCGCCCTCGCCTCCGGGGCCGACCCGGCGCAGGAGCTGGTCGACACCTACGCGCCGATCCTGCTGCTGCGCGAACAGCAGGACCCACCCTGCGATACCTCGGCGGAGCAGTACCAGCCGACGCCCGTCTCGACCGTGCTCGGCAACCGTCGGGTGAAGCTGACCGAGGCCCGCCCCGGAAGAGGCAACGAGCCGCTGAAGCGCGGGCCGACGGCGGCCGACATCGCCGGACTGGGGGACTCCTTCCATCTCGACCTGCCCGGCAACCCGCTCGGCGACACCTGTGTCTACGCGCGCGACTTCGCCGCCCTGAAGCGCGCCGGGGCGGCACCGGCGATCACCTACGCCCACATCGCCCGCGAAGCCGGCCACCCCGGCCTGGCCGTCCAGTACTGGTTCTTCTGGTACTTCAACCAGTTCAACGACCTTCACGAGGGCGACTGGGAGGGGATGCAGGTCGTCTTCGAAGCCTCGACGCCGGAGGGGGCGCTGGCCGAAGGGCCCAGCGAAGTGGGGCTGTTCCAGCACGGCGGCGGCGAGAAGGCCGACTGGGAAAGCGGCAAGGTCCAGAAGGAGGGAACCCACCCGATCGTCTACCCGGCGGCCGGGTCGCACGCCACCTTCTACGACTCCGCCGTCTACGTCGAGAACGGGCAGGGCGGCTCGGGGCTCGGCTGCGACAACACCAGCGAGCCGCTGCGCCGCCTCGAGGTGACGCCGGTCCGGGTGCCGACCCGCCCGAGCGCCTCCGGCCGCTTCAGGTGGCTCACCTTCGAAGGCCGCTGGGGGCAGAAGGAGAAGGGCTTCAACAACGGCCCGACCGGCCCGATCACCAAGACGCGCTGGCTCAAGCCATTCGAATGGATGGGGGAAATCCGCTCCAGCAGCCCGCACCTTCCCGGCGGCTCGCTCGTCGGCCCACAGGTGACCGACGCGTTCTGCGGGGCGGTGGCGGCGGCCTCGGACCTGATCAACCTCGAGGCCCGGGACCGACCCGCGGCGATCGCCGTCGTCGCCGGCCTGATCGTCATCCTGGCGCTGTTCATCGGCCTCACCAAGTGGGGGCCGGTCGACCTCACGGAGCTGCGCGCCCGGCGCACGTTCGGGCAGCTGGTGCGCAGCGCCCGCCGGCTCTACGGGCGCCATTGGCGGACCATGCTGCCGATCGGGCTGACCGCGATCCCGATCGTCGGCGGCGTCAAGCTGCTCGCCGAAGCGATCGGCGCCGGGCGCGGGGTCGACGCCACCTCCGGGCGCTCCGGCACCCACCTGGCGATCGCCGACCTGGTCGAATCGCTCGGCGGGCCGATCGCCTCGGCGCTGGTCGCCGGGGTCGTGATCGCCGCGGTCCGGCTCCTGGTCGAGACCGGGAGCATGAGCTTCGCCGCCTCCTGGCGGGTGATGTGGCGGCACCACCGCAACGTCATCCTCGGACAGCTGCTCGCAACGGTGGGCGTGTTCCTGATCGCGCTGACGGTCGTCGGCCTGCCCTTCGCGGTCTGGAAGTACGTCGGCTGGCAGTTCGTCCAGCAGGAGATCCTCTTCCAGGACAAGGGCCTTCGCGAGGCATTTCGCGGCAGCTCCGACCTGGTCCGCGGGCGCTGGTGGCACACGGTGCGGGTCACCGGCTTCCTCTGGCTGGTGGGCGTCGTGGCCGGCCCGATCGTCGGCTTTGCCCTGATCTTCACCAACTTCCCCCTGCTGCTGGTCAACCTGCTCGGCTCGCTGATCTTCGCCCTCCTCGTTCCCTACATCGCGATCGGGCGCACACTCCTCTACTTCGACCTCCAGGCCCGCGCCGAGGAGGCGCCGGCGAAGCGCTGGCGCGAGCGGCTGCCCCGGCGGGGCGCCACGGCCGAGGCCTGAGGCGACTCGGGTCCGGGGCACGATCAACCCGAGCGGCAGACCGAAGGTCGCGAACTCTTCGTGCGCCATCTCCACGACGTCGATCGCGCTAGGTTTGCGGGGATGAGGATCCTCGCCTTCAGCGACCTCCACCGAGACCTCGAGCAGGCGGCGAAGCTGGTCGAGATGTCGGCCGACGCAGACGTGGTGGTCGGCGCCGGCGACTTCGCCTCCGTGCACGAGGGCCTCGACGAAACGATCTCCGCCCTTGCCTCGATCGAGGCGCCTGCGGTCCTCGTCCCCGGCAACAACGAGACCGACGAGGCGCTGCGCGAGGCGGCCCGTGCCTGGGAGCCGGCGACCGTCCTGCACGGCGAATCGACGACGATCGAGGGGACCGAGTTCTTCGGGCTGGGCGCCGGGGTCCCCGTCACGCCCTGGGACTGGAGCTTCGACCTCGACGACGGGGCCGCCGGGACGATGATGGGCGACTGCCCCGAGGGCGCGATCCTGGTCCTCCACTCGCCCCCGAAGGGCCACTGCGACGCGAACGGCGGCGGCGATCACTTCGGCAGCCCGGCGCTGCGCGCGGGGATCGAAGAGAAGCGCCCCCGGATCGCGGTCTGCGGCCACATCCACGAGTCCTGGGGCTGCGAGAGCGCGGTCGGCGAGACTCCCGTCCGAAACCTCGGCCCGACCGGCACCTGGCTCGAGCTTTAGCGACCGGGCGGGGCGCGCCCAGGTCGGCGAATCGGCGTGCCCAGGTAACCGATCGACGCTCACGGTGTTCTAAGAACGTAACTATCCGCATTATCTCCCAGGAGGAAAGAAAATGGAGATGATCAAGCGGTTCGAGCCGATCGCGCTTCTCATCGTCGTTCTCGGCGCGCTGAACTGGGGCATGGTCGGCCTGTTCGACACGAACGTGATCTCGGACGTGTTCGGCACCGGCACGGTGACCGACGTCGTCTACACGGTCGTCGGCGTCTGCGGCCTCCTCTATGTCCCCAAGGTGCTCGAGGAGATGCGCCTCCGGGACAGGATGCCGCACCCCCGCGGCACCTGACAGAGAGGTTCATCGGTGGAGGCCGGGCCCGCAGGGGCCCGGCCCTGCGCCGACGGCTTGCTTGGCGACTTTCCGACCCACACGGTCGGAAAGTCGCCAACCGTGCGTCAGCGCCTAGCCTGGCGGCCCGGCCGGGCTCGGCGCCGCGGACCGGGTCAGCGGTATGCCGGTACGGCGCAGGTTTGCCGCCATGGCCAGGAAGACGAAGGCGGCGAGGATGCCGAAGGCGAGCTCGCCGTCGCCCCTGGCCAGTGCGTGGCCGATGATCGGGATCGCGACGATCGGCGGCAACAGGGCGAAGAGGGTCATCAGGGCAACCGGATCCGACGGCTCGTCCGGGTAGAGCTCCTGGGCCTCGGAGAGGGCGGTCGCGTAGGGGATGCCGAAGCCGAGGGCGAGGAGCACGACCGCGGCGAAGGCTACGGCGGCGTCAGGGTCGAGGCTGAGCCCCGCGATCCCGATCGCCGCCAGCCCGAGCGCGCCGCAGAGGAGCATGTGAGGGACGCCGCGCTCCTGCAGCCGCGCCCCCAGCACGCGCACGCCGGCCGAGAGGCCGAAGAGCAGGAAGGCGATGGCACCGTTGATCGTCTTCTCCACGTCCCCTTCGCGGGCGAGGTACTCGATCAACCAGGCGCTGAGAGTCAGCGGCACGCCGTAGATCGAGACGAAGAGCAGCGCCAGGCGATACACCCGGGCGCTGCGCAGGGCGGCGGAAAGGAAACCCGAGCCGCGCCTGCCGGTGGTCGCCGGAGCCTCGGCCTTGGCCGGAATCGCGACGTAGGCGGCGATCGCGAGCGCGGCGGCGATCGCGAACCCGACCCGCCAGTCGACGTCCAGGTCGGAGAGCGCACTGCCGAGCAGCAGCGCTCCCGCGATGCCGAGCTGGATCGAGGCGCCGAAGACGCCGAGCAGGCGGACGCCGCCCACGTTTCGCGCCCAGACCGCCCCGAGCGTGTTGACCAGCGCGAACCCGAGACCCGGCAGGATCCGACCGACCACGAGGCCGAGGAAGATCGGCGTTATCGCGAAGAGCAGGTTGCCGGCGATCAGCAGGGCGCAGGCGAGGCGCAGGCCGCGCACGGTTCCCGTGCGCTCGCCGATCGGCGCCGCGAAGACCAGCCCGACGACGCAGGAGCCCAGAAAGCAGGTTCCGGCGAGCAGGCCGACCACCGCCAGTGAGACATCGAACTCGGCGGCGATCTCGGAGGCGACGGGGCCGACGTTGCCGCCGTTCCAGGCGCCGCTGAGGCCGACCAGGCCGACGGCCAGGGTGACCCGCCGGGACACCGCCCGCCTAGCCGAAGGGCTCGAGGCGGAAGCCGACTCCGTTCGTGGTCCGAACAAACGACGCGGTCTGCGGCCGGACCCGCCATGGGGCCGGAAGCCTGCCGCTGACGATGTTGAGGAAGCGGGTGAAGAGGCGCGAGGCCTGGGCGCAGGTGAGGCCGCGGGCCTGCAGCAGGACCAGCGAATAGCGGCCGGCGGGAACCCGCAGCGCCCCTATGTGGTCGTTGTTGAGAACGCGAAATGAACCCGGGCAGAAGTAGGCATTTGCGCGACCGCCGCCTTCCGAACGGCCACCGCCGCCGCCGGACCTGCGGACCCGCCTCACGTTGAAGCCGACGCCGCGACTGCGGACGAAGGTCGAGTTGGCGACGCTGATCCGCCAGGGCCGCGGCAGGATCCCGTCGAAGTCGTCGAGGAAGCGGCTGAAAAGGCGCGCGGCCTGGGCGCAGCCGGGGCGGCCCGAGGAGAGGGTCGTGATCCGGTAGTTGCCGCGCGGCAGCGAGAGCCTGCCGATGCTGTCGTTGTGGAGGACCCGGAACGTCCCCGGGCAGCGCACGCGGGCGGCCGAGGCGGCCCCGGGGGCGATCGCGACCCAGGCCACCGTCGCGACGGCGGTGAGCACCGCGACGCGCCTCAGTAGCTGAGCCCGGTTGGCGACCATGCGGCCATCCTATGCGCTGGGAGGCCGTTCGCCTAGCCGCAGTCGGCGAGCAGGGGGATCTGCTGGGTCGAGACCTGGCCGTCCTGGCTCCGGAAGGTGGCATCGGCGGTCGGGCTGCCGCCACAGATGTCCCGGCTGAGGACGAGATAGCCCTGCCCGCCACCCTCGATCCGCAGCTCGAAGCTGTCGAAGGGGACGTTGGGGACGTCTTCCACGCCCGCCTGTATCCGGCCGCCCCTGGAGACGATCCGGCCTTCGAGCAGGACTTCGGCCGGACCGTCGAGGACGTAGGCGAGACGAGGCAGGCCCCCGAACCCGGAGACCGGGTAGACCGGGCCCTCGAGGCCGCCGGCGTAGGCCGGACTGCGGACGCGGGCGGACCCGAGCCGGCGATGACCCGCGCAGTCGTCCGACTCGAGGTCGCGCCTGGGGCAGATGTCTCCGAGCGCGGTCGGGTCGACGAGGACGACCGGCGGCAGGTTGACCGCGGCGGAGCGGACGTTGGCGTCTCCCGGCCTGGCCACGACGCGGAAGACGAACCGCGGCTTGTCGGTGCGCATCGTCCCGCCGACCGCGCGCAGGGTCGCCTCGGGAGCGAACGGCTCGCTCGAGGCCTCCGTCCCCGAGCCGCCGCCACAGCCGGCGGCGATCGTCGCAGCGGCGGCGACCACGAGAAGGCAATGAAGGTGGTGTCGCCTCATCGGCACTCACCGTACAGGGGCCGCGGATCCTCTTATCGCGTTCGTTCCGGCCGCCCGCGCAGGCGGCGCAGGAAGGTGCCCGACCGCTCGCAGCGGCCGGGTCAGGCGCCAGCTCGCGGAGGACTCGTAGCTCTGGGCCCGCTCCTCCGCCTCGCGAGCGCCGTCGAGCCTCGCCTGGTGGCTCTCACGGAGTTCCTTGGCGACCCGGTCGAGCTCGATCCGCAGACCGTTGGTGTCATTCCGGGCCCGCCACTCGAGCCGCACCAGGCGTGCCATCTCCTGGAGCTCGGTCCGCGGGCGGGCGGGCGGCGGCGAGAGGCGGTGGAAGAGCTCGACGAGCTGCTGCGCGTGCACGATGGCGCGGTGGTGGGCGATCACGATGTCGTGGTTGACCGGACCCATCGAGGCCTCGTAGCGGCGCAGGTCCTCCCGCAGGCGAGCCGGGCCTAGGACCATTTCGTCCCGCCCCCCATATTCCTTTGCTCTCGATCGCCGCGTAGGAGTCGGCGGTCACCCAGCCCGACCCTCCGTGCCAGTCGTAGACGTAGGCGGCGCGCCCGCAGGCCATCGCCTCCAGGATCGCGCGCCCGTAGCCGATCACGATGTCGGCGGCGGCGAGCGCCTCTCGCGGGTCCGTGGAGAGGCCCGCGCGCCCCCCACGCGGACCAACTCGAGGCCGGTGTCGCAGCAGGCCGCTTCGAGCATCGCCAGCCGGTCGGAAAAGTGGTTGTTGCTGAGCAGCAGGGCCCGCCGCGCCCGCTCGGGCAGCGGGCCGCGGGACAGGAACCGCTCGGTGTCGATCGGCTGGCGCAGCCGCACGACCTCGGTCTCGGTGGCGAGAACTGCGAAGCCGCTCGGCGAGGCGGTCGTTGAGCGCGACGGCCACTCCGACGATGCCCTCCAGCCGTGGCGGGTACTGCGGGGCGAAGCTCCCGCTGTGAGCGACGAAGAGCTGCGGCATGTCAGGGCGCAGAGACGCCAGCTCGTAGGACACGGCTCCGTCCTGGGCCAGGGCCGCGTCGCCGTCGGGCAGCGCGCCGGGGTCATCGATCACCTCGAGCGCCCGCTCCCGGGCGGATCGGGCGCCGAGGCCCGGCTCGGGGGTGTAGATGGTGACGTCGTGTCCGAGCCGATCGAGGTGCTCGGCGACGGTCACCAGATAGGACTCGCTGCCGCCGACTCCCAGCGTGTGGGTTGCCAGGATCAGCTTCACGGAGGTAGAGCATATTCGCTGATCCCACGTCATATGCTGGCCGCATCGAGGAACGCGCGAGGGAGAGGATCGGAGGCGGTGTCCCCCCACTCGGAACGCCTCTGGTCTGCGGCGCGCTGGGCGCCTACGACCGACGGCGCGTCCTGCGAGCAGCCGCGGCGATCGGCGCCGAGCGGCCGCTGACGGTCGGTGCACGAGGAGACCGCCTCGATGCTGATGCTCGACCGCGAGCCCCAGCGCTGGGGCCGCGACGGCCGCAGCGGGCTGGCCTGGGCGATGAGCGGCGCCCAGGCCGACGGGGCCGGCGACTGGCGAGAGGCGTCCAGGCGCGGCGCCAACGGGCTCGCGATCGAAGGCCGTCGCCGCTTCCTGCACTCCTCGATCGACGGGCTCGAGCCGCTGTACTGGATCGACGACGGTCGCGCGACCTACTTCGCGTCGAGAATCGCCCCCCTCGTCGAGGCGTCGCCGCGGCGCCTCTCGGTCGACTGGGACGCCTGGGCGGCGATCATCGCGCTCCGCTTCCCACTCGGCGAGCGGACCCCGTTCGCCGAGATCCGGCGCCTCGAACCCTTCTCGACCCTGGGCCGGCGGCTTCGGACGCTTCCGAAGCCGCTCGCCGACCTGGCCATGGGCCGAGGTCGAGCCCCACCTCGACCTCGGCGAAGGAGCGGAGGCGCTGCTGGCGGGGCTGCGGGAGGCGGTCGCGCAGGTCCGGCACCCGGTGCTCTGCCCGTTGAGCGGCGGCCGCGACTCGCGCATCGTGCTCTGCCTGCTCGCCGAGACGGGGGCGGCATCGGCGGCGCTCACCGTGAGCGACGACGAGGGCGACACCCACGAGGAGGACCTCGCCGCACCGGTCGCGGCCGCCCTCGGGCTGCCGCACGAGCGCCTGCCGGCGTCGCCGGACGACTACCCTGCGGACTGGGTCGAGTGGGCCAGGCGGGTCGAGCACCAGTTCGTCGACCACGCCTGGCTCGTCCCGCTGGCCCGCCGCGTCGACGGGGCCGGCGTCCCGCTCGGCAACGGGATAGCGATCGACTCCCTACTGCTACGCAACACCCGCTTCTTCACGCAGGAGACCCTCGACCACCGCCACGCCCGCCGCTCCAACATCGCCATGTTCGACGCCCTGCGGCGCTACGGCCTCGCTCACCTGGCGCTGGACGAGTCGTTCCACGAGCCGCTCGTCGCCCGCGCCCGCGAGCAGTTCGTCGATGCCGTCAGGCCGTTCGAGGGCAACCCGTGCCAGTCGACCCTCGGCTTCTTCCGCACGCGCACGGTCCGCGGCGTCTCCGCCGCTCCGACAGGTCTGCTCGGACGGGCGGCGCAGGTCCTGATGCCGGGGGCCGCCGACGCCGTGGCCGTGGCCGCCCTCGCGACGACGCCCGAGGCGAGGGCCGACGACGGCCTCTACGCGGCCGTCTTCGAGTTGCTCAACCGACGGGTGGGGGCGCTGCCGTCGACGAGCGACACTCCGCGCCGCCCGCCACGGCTGCCGCGGCGCTGGTGCTCGGCGCCTGCTGTGAACGCCCACCGCGAGCGGATCGCCGCCGGGCCCCTCGGCGCCCACATCTCGCCCGAGCTGCGGGCATGGCTGCGGGCGCCACAGGACACCGAGCTGTCCGCCGACCTTCGCCTGGGCATGGAGGCGATCAGCCTCTTCCACGACTGGTGCGACCTGTACCGGGACCGGCTGGGCGAGATCGACGTCGGCGAGCTCCGCCGCTGAGCCACCCGCCCCGCGGCGATGCGGCTCGCGGAGCCCGGGGGATAATCGCCGCAGGTAGCCCCCTTGCCACCGAGGAAAGGACGCCCATGGCCACTTCACCTTCCGCCTCTGCCCGCGATGCCCTCGTCGAGCGTCTCTTCGAGGGGGTGCTCGGCATGATCGACGTCCACACCGTCTACATGGGCGACCGGCTCGGGATCTATGCGGCCATGGCGGAGGGCAAAGCCACGGAGGAGGAGATCGCGGCCGCAACCGAGACCGACCGGCGCTACCTGCGCGAGTGGCTCGAGCAGCAGGCCGTGTCCGGCCTGATCGAGGTCGACGACGCCTCGCGGCCCGAGCAGGAAAGGCGCTACCGGCTGCCGGACGGCCACGCCGAGGTGCTGCTCGACCGCGACAGCCCGAGCTACATGGCCGCCTTCGCGCGGATGATGGCCGGCCTCGTGCGCCCGCTTCCGCGGGTGATCGAGTCCTTCCGGACAGGCGAAGGCGTCCCCTACGCGGAGTTCGACGCCGACTTCCTCGAGGGCCAGGGCGACATGAACCGGGTTCAGTTCGTCAACTCGCTGGCATCCGAGTGGATGCCGGGCCTTCCCGACGTGCACGAGCGTCTGCAGGCCGGCGGGCGCGTGGCCGACGTCGGCTGCGGCACCGGCTGGTCGACGATCGCGCTCGCCCGGGCCTACCCGCAGGCCGAGGTGCACGGCCTCGACCTCGACGCCGCGTCGATCGAGCTCGCGCGGGCCAACGCCGCGCGGGCCGGAATCGACCTCCCGTTCGAGGCCCGCGATGCCGCGGACCCGGGGCTGAGTGGCCGCTACGACCTGGTCACCTGCTTCGAGGCGGTCCACGACATGGCCCGCCCGGTCGAGGCGCTGCGCGGCATGCGCTCGCTGCTTGCCGAGAGCGGCGTGCTGCTGATCGGCGATGAGCGCGTGGCCGACGAGTTCACCGCTCCCGGCGACGAGGTCGAGCGCGTGATGTACGGCTTCAGCGTGTTCCACTGCCTCGCCGTCGGCCGCGAGGAACAGCCCTCGGCCGCCACCGGCACGGCGATGCGGGCCGGAACGCTGCGGGGGTACGCCGAGGCTGCCGGCTTCGCCGGCTTCGAGGTCCTCCCGATAGAGAACGACTTCTGGCGCTTCTACAGACTCGAGGGCTGAGACCGGGGCTCGCGCACCAGGGGTGACGCCCATGGCAACACCTCCTGGGCGGACGGACACGCCGATCCCATGCAGTGGGGACGCCGCGACGCCAATGCGCCGGTCGAGCCTGCCCGGAGCCGCAGGGAGCGCCCGTGCCGGGTGCGCTCCCTGGGTCCGGGGCGGGCGGCCTAGGAGTTGCCGCTCCAGATCGCCGTGTAGTCGGTGTCTCCGGGGGCGGAGTGGGGCCCGCCGGGCGAGCCGGCGCCGTCGCCGTTGGTGGCGTCGCTCGGGACGTTGCCGTTGAACGTGTCGGCGCTACCCGCGGCCCCGGGGCCGAACGTGTACTGGCCTTCGCCGATTTCGTTGAACCTCCCGTCGACGTGCTCGACGGCGTTCTCGTTGACCGTCAGCACCGGGCAGACGAACGGACTCTCGGCGCGGTCGGGCTGTGCCGCCGAGGCGGAGCCGGCGGAGAGACCCGCGGCCAACGCCATCGTGCAGCCCGCCAGAAGCAATCGCTTGCGCATACTTCCTCCTTCGGTTGGGATTCGAGGGGTGCTCGGTAGCTGCATGCACCCCTCTCGCCCACCCTCACAAAGGGGTCTTACAGAAGTCACACGTAACCCTTACAAGAGCGTGAAACCTGCATGAGGAGCGGATCCTGCGTGCAGGCGTGGCTCGACCCAGTTTTCATGACCGGTGGCTGCGACATACGGCCATTCCACGGACTCACCCGGCCCGCGCTGTCGATGCAGAAGGCCACATATGTCGACTCCCGTCAATGACCGCAGCGCGATGCCCGCCCTGCTCGCCGCCGCCGGCGTCCTCGCCGTGGCCCTCCTCCTGCTCTTTGCGACGGCCGCGCATGCCTCCTTCGACTACGTGGCCCAGTGGGGAGGCCCCGGGTCCGGCGAGGGCCAGTTCGAATCCCCCCGCGGGGCCGCCGTCGACTCCGGCGACAACGTCTACGTCGCCGACACCTTCAACAACCGGGTCCAGGTGTTCGACTCCTGCGGCGCCTTCGTCCGCAGCTTCGGCAGCGCCGGCTCGGGCCCCGGGCAGCTGCTCGCACCGCTGGGCGTCGCGGTCGACTCCCAGGATCGCGTCTACGTCGCCGACACCAGCAACAGCCGGGTCGAGGTCTTCGCCTCCTCCGGCGTCTTCCTCGGCACGGTCGGCGGGCCCGGCACCGGCAACGGCCAGTTCAGGCATCCCTTCGACGTCGCCGTCGACTCCGGCCGACAACCTCTACGTCCTCGACACCGACAACAACCGGGTCCAGAAGTTCGATTCGGCGGGCTCGTTCCTGACCAAGTGGGGAGGCCCGGGCTCCGGCAACCGCGGTTTCGACACCCCCTTCGACCTCGCCGTCGACTCCGGCGACAACGTCTACGTCGCCGACACCTTCAACAACCGGGTCCAGAAGTTCGATTCGGCGGGCTCGTTCCTGGCCAAGTGGGGAGGCTTCGGGAGCGGCCCGGGCCAGCTCAAGGCGCCGGGCGGGGTCGCCGTCGACGCCACGAACCGGGTCTTCGTCGCCGACACCGGAAACGGCAGGGTCCAGGTCTACGACGCCGTGGGCGCGTTGCTGGGCGGCTGGGGCAGCCCGGGCGGCGGCGATGGGCAGTTCCAGAATGCGGCCGGCCTCGCGGTCGACTCGCGCGGCAGCGTCTACGTGGTCGAGTCCTACCCGAACGACCGCGTCCAGGTCTTCAGCGAGGCAAAGCCACCACCGACGATTTCGGAGGTCGCCGAGGAGGTCACGGACATGGGCCTCCCGCACGGGATCGAGAACAGCCTTCAGGCGAAGCTGCTGAGCATTCAGCGAGGGCTCGAAGGGGACGGACGGGGCGCCTGCCTCGCGCTCAACGCCTTCGCCGCAGAGCTCAGCGCGCTGAGTGGCAAGCAGGTTCCCGCCGAGGACGCCGGCCGGCTGGTCGGCGACGCGAGCGAGGCCGTCGCATCGCCGCGCTGCGCGCCGGCGCCCCCATCGGGCTGCCGCCTCCCCTAGCTGCGTCCGTAAGACGGCATAGCCTGCGGCATCCTCTTCGAGCTCACCACCCTGGAGCTGGCGCTCCTGCTGGTCTTCGTGCTCCTCGGCGCGACCGGCCTGGGTGCGCTGGTCGGCCGTCGCGCCAGGCACCTGTCGGAGAGCCTCAGCGAGCCGTTCGGGGTGCTTCAGGGCGCGCTGCTCGGCGTCGTCGGGCTGATCCTCGCCTTCGGCCTTTCCCTGGCGCTGTCGCGCTATGAGGACCGCCGCGAGGCGATCGTCAACGAGTCCACCGCGATCGGCACGACCTACCTGCGCGCCCAGACCCTGCACGAGCCGATCCGGACCCGCTCCCTGACGCTCCTGGTCACATACATCCGAAGCGCGATCAACATCTCCGAGTACCCGCCCGGCAGCACGGAGGAGGAGGTGGTGACCTCGCGGGAGGACGTGCTCCAGCGGAGCCTCTGGCGGCTGGCGGCGGCGGAACTCGAGGGGAGGCCGGTGGCGAGCGCGCCGCGCCTCTACGTCGAGTCGCTGAACCCGATGATCGACGCCCAGGGAGTGAGGATCGCCGCCCTGCACAACGAAGTGCCGGCGACGGTCCTGCTGCTCGAGGTGCTCGGCGCCTCGCTCGCCCTTGCGCTGCTCGCCGCCTACCTTGCGATCGTCGGCCGCGGGGTCGGTGGGGTGGTGCTCGCCGCCGTGCTCGTCGCATTCCTGCTCTTCGTCACCAGCGACCTCGACCGGCCCAGCCGCGGCCCGATCGAGGTCCCCGACACGGTGCTCACCGATCTCTACGAGACGATGCGGAAGCCTCCCGCGGCTCCTCCCCCCTCTGAAGGGCTGGGCAGCAGGGTCGAATCGAGGCGACGATAGGCCTGACCGCCGGTTCGCCCGGCCCGGCCGAGGCCCCCAGCCGAGGGGCCCGGCCCTAGGATGGGGCGACCTAGGTATGAGAGCCGTCGCCTGCCAACACGGTGAGTTCGACCTGGTCGAGCGCCCCGAGCCCGACCCGGGCCCCGGCCAGGTGCGGATCGAGGTCACGCGCTGCGGAATCTGCGGATCGGACCTGCACGCGCGCCACGGGATCGACCAGTGGGCCGACCTGGCCGTCGAGGTCGGCTACGACCGCTTCGGCCGCTCCGATCAGGCGGTGGTGTTCGGGCACGAGTTCAGCGGCCGGGTCGCCGAGTACGGGCCGAAATGCCGGAAGCGCCTGACCAGCGGCGCCCCGGTCGTCGCGCTCCCGATCCTGCGCGGCGAGGGCGGAGTCGACACCACCGGCCTCTCCCAGCACGCACCGGGGGCCTACGCGGAGCGGGTCCTCGTCCAGGAGTCGATGATGATGCCGGTGCCGAACGGCCTCGACCCCGCCGTCGCGGCGCTGACCGAGCCGATGGCGGTCGCCCTGCACGCGGTTCGCCGTGGGGAGGTCGGCAAGCGGGACGTGGCGGTCGTGATCGGCTGCGGCCCGGTCGGCCTCGGCGTGATCCTGATGTTGAAGGCGACCGGGGTGCGCACGGTCATCGCCGGCGATTTCTCGAGCGGCCGGCGGGCGCTCGCCGAGCGCTGCGGAGCCGATCTCGTCGTCGACCCGTCGCAGGACTCCCCCTACGAGCCCGCCGACGACCCGGGTTGGCTCTCCGGGCTCCCGGATGCCCTCGATCTCGCCTTCGACACCCGCGAGAAGCTCGACCGCCTGCCGGTCGGCTGGTGGCACGCCTGGCGCGCGGCGGAGAAGCTCGGCTTCGCGCCCAAGCGCCCGGTGATCTTCGAGTGCGTGGGCGTCCCGGGGATGATCGCCCAGGTCGTCGACTCGGCCCCCCTCTTCTCTCGGGTCGTCGTGGTCGGAGTCTGCGTCGGCTCCGACTCGTTCCGGCCGGCGATGGCGATCAACAAGGAGGTCGACCTGCGCTTCGTCCTCGGCTACACGCCGCTCGAGTTCCGCGACACCCTGCACATGCTCGCCGAGGGGAAGGTCGACCCGAGGCCGATGATCACCGGAACGGTCGGGCTCGAGGGCGTCCCCGGCGCCTTCTCGGACCTCGAGGACCCCGAGAAGCACGCCAAGATCCTGATCGACCCGTCGCTTCGCTGAACCACAGGTGGCCGCTCAGCCGCGGCGCGGGGGCCACGGAAAGAACGCGCTCGTGCGGGCGACGTAGTCGGCGTAGCCCTCGCGCCGGGGTATCAGCGAGCGCTCGAGCAGGGCGGCGCCGCTGACCCGGATCAACAGCGTGGACATGGCGATCGGGCCGACGACGGTCCACCACGCGCCCCCGGTTGCCAGCGCGATGAGCCAGATGCCCCACCACACGCAGAAGTCGCCGAAGTAGTTCGGGTGACGCGTGTAGCGCCACAGCCCGCCGTCCATCACCTTCCCGCGGTTCGTCGGATCGGCCTTGAACCGCGCGAGCTGCAGGTCGCCGACGGCCTCGAAGGCGAACCCGACCGCCCACAGCGCGGCGCCGGCCCAGTCGAGCGCGCCGAGCCCCGGCGGCGCGGGATCGGTCATCCCGACCTGCACCGGCAGCGAGACGACCCAGAGCAGGGCGCCCTGCAACCAGAAGACGACCACCAGGCTGCGCAGCGGCCAGCGGTCCCCGTGGCGGCGGCGCATCGCCGCGTAGCGGCGGTCCTCTCCACCGCCGAGGTTGCGGTATGCGAGGTGGGCGGTCAGCCGCAGGCCCCAGACCGTTACCAGCGCCGCCAAGAGCAGGCGGCGGTCGAGGCTCCCGTCGGCCAGGGCGAAACCGGCCCAGGCCACGACGACGAAGCCGCTGCCCCAGAAGATGTCGACGATCGAGGTGTCGCGCACCGCCACGCTGACCCCCCACAGCGCCGTGACGAGCATGAGCACGAGGCCCGCCTCGATCGCCAATAGGCCCGCGGTGCTCATCTGCCCGCCCGTCCGGCCGCCCCCGCGAACCGCTCCCCGAGCCAGTCGTCGACGTCCTGCCAGACGTCGTAGAGCCAGGCCGCCCGCGCCCCCTCCTCCTCGGGCACCGCGGAACGCGCCACCCGCGTTACCCGGACCCGGACCGCGAGCCCGACGAGGCCGCCGCGCCAGATGTCCGAGATCAGCCGCAGGCCGTCGAAGCCGTGGTGGGCGATCACCACGACGTCGGCGTCGGGCGCGCCGTCGAGCAGGGCCCCGACGCCGCCGAGTCGCGGCGGCAGCAGATGCCGGAGGCGCTCGGCCCGCGCGGCCAGGCCGGCGTCGCGCTGCGCGATGCGCGCGATCGCACGATCGCGACGCGCCGGCGTGAAGCGCGTCCCCTCCGGGTAGATCAGCACGCCCTCCTCCGCCCCGAGGCCGCCGGCGAGCGCGCGCACCCGCTCCACCTCCTGTGCCTCGCCCGTCCCCCGGCGGACGAAATAGTTCGGCAGGCGGCGCCCGGCGACATCGAGGCACGGGTCGGAGAGCAGCTCGCGCTTGAGCACGTAGCGCAGGTGGATGCCGTGCGGGCGGGAGACGAGGTTGGCCGGCAGCAGGTTGTCGACGATGCTCGCATGGCGGACCAGCACGATCACAGGTCCGGGGGCGACCGCATCGTCGCCCTCGACCTCGAGCCGCAGGCCGAACAGCACGCGCACCGCCCCCAGCAGCACGCCGGCCCAGAGCTGCTGGAAGCGCCAGGTCCGCTCGAGCATCCAGGCCCGCCGCCGGCCGCCCAGGCTCGCGAGCCAGAGCACCGCCAGCGCGGCGAGGCCTCCGACCTCGGCGGCGAGGTACGCCCACAGGAACAGGACGAGCCGCGCCGCCGTCGGCGGCACGCCGAACGCCACCCGGCGCACCGCGTCGATCGCCAGGCCGGCAATCAGCAGCAGCGGCAGCAGCGCCGTGACCAGCACGAGGCCGAGCACGAGCGGCGGGATCGTGCGCAGCCTTCGCAGGATCGTCTCGGCCCGGGTCTCGTCGACACCGCCCCGCAGCATTCCGTCGATTCTGCCACTTCGGGGTCGCCGCGGCCGCTTGCCGGTGACCGGGCCGGCGCCCCGGTCCACATAGGAGTGCCGCTGGCTTCAGACACGAAGCTCGGATGCGATCAGATCGGCCGCGGCCTCCGGCCGCTGGGCCGGGAACGCGTGGCCGGCGCCGGCGAAGTGCTCCACCAGCGCGCCCGGAAAGCGCGCCGCAAGCAACTCGGCGTTGCCCGGTGGGATGACGACGTCCTCGGCGCCGTGCCCGATCAGGACCGGTGCGATCCGCGAAAGGCCGTCGGCCCCCGGCGAGGCCGCCCACCACTGCGCCATCGCCCGCTCCTGGGCGGCGAGGGCCGTCGGATCGAGCATGGCCTGAGACGCCGCCGCGAGCTCGCCGAACTCGCGGTCGAAGCGGGGAGCGACGGCGGGGGGAAAGATGACCGAGATCATGCGCGAGGCCCGTTCGCGGGGGGTCCCGGAGTGGTCGACGAGGCGGCCCCAATCGGCCGCTTCGGCGCGGATCGCGCCCGGGCCGCCCGGGTCGGTGGAAAGCAGCGCGAGCGACTCGACCCGCTCGGGGGCCCGGACCGCGAGGGCCTGGGCGATGAAGCCACCCATCGAGAAGCCGAGGACCGGGATCCGGTCGATCTCCAGCTCGTCGAGCAGCGCCTCGAGGTCGGCGGCCATCGATTCGATCGTCACCTCGGCCGGGTCACCGAGGTCGGAGCCGCCCATCCCGCGGTTGTCGGGGGCGAGGAGCGCGAACGAGCGTCCGAGCGCCGCCAGGAAGTCCGGGGGCCAGTCGTCGGCGCTGCCCGCGTAGCCCTGCACGAGCAGCAGGCGCGGGCCGGCCCCGAGCGCGCGCCAGGCGAACCGGCGCCCGGCAATGGCAATCGTCCCGTCCCGCTCCACCTCCACCTCCACCCCGCTCACGGGGCGAGTGTTATCACCTGCCGAGGCCTCCCGAGAACGTCAGAGTAGGAGCTCCACGCCAAATCCCGCCGCAATATCGACCGCATCGGCGCGCGGCTTTCAGGGCGCTCGAGTTCGCCCGGCTGGCGGCCCTGGACATCGGCTGTAAGGTTCCTGACACCGGTTCGGCTCCCTAGGAGGACATGACATGACGCGGGTCCGCGCCCACCTCAAGGCAAACGCAGTCGGCTACGTCGCCCTGGCGGTGGCGGTTATCGGCGTCCCGACGGCCTGGGCGGCGCTGGGCAAGAACACGGTTGGGTCCAAGCAGCTGAAGAAGAACGCCGTAACCCGGGTGAAAATCGCCGGAAGCGCGGTCAACTCCACCAAGGTGGCCAACGGCTCGCTCCAGGCCGCCGACTTGCGACCGGGCAACTTCCCGCCGGGCCGGAAGGCCAGCGCGGCCCCGAAGGTCCACCCGGGCCGGCGGGCATTCCGTTCCGCGCGATCGCCTGGATCGAAACGCAAGGCGAACCGACCATAGAAACGACGGGAATCGTGCCGCACGGATTCAGTGACGTCGAAAAGAAAGCCACCGGGATCTACTGCCTCACGTCGAACGTCGTCGACCCGGAAACCGACCCCCCGATCCTGACGCTCGAGTACAATGCCTCCACAAGCGAGAACTACTCCGTGATGTGGGACCGCGGGACGGGAACATGCGAAGACGGCACCTATGAGATCAAGATCTACAAGGCGGAGACCGGCGCGGCCGTCGACGGTGCCGCCTTCGTGATCATGGTCCCCTGACCCGGCGCCACGACTTCGGTCGGAGCGGGCCGCCCTGGGCCCGCTCAGCTTGATGGATACAGGTGTGCGGGCGGAAATGGCCGACTCCGCCGCGCAGGGCTCGGGGGTCTAGCCGGTCGGGATCGCGATCAGGCTGTTGAAGTCGGCCGATCCGTTGGCCACCAGCACACTGCATTGGACGCTCAGCTGGGATGGCGATCCCAGCGTGGTGACCGCCTGTAGCGATGCGGGGATCGCGGCAAGCGCGGGCAGTGTCTTCATCGAGACCTGGTCGATGGTGGCAGCGCCGGCCTTGAGGGCGCATTCGACGGAATCGCCGGCACCCGTGTGGGACAGCTGCGTCTTTGCCAGGACGACATAGTTGCCGGCAGGAACCGTCAGTTCGACCACCGTGGTCGGCGGACTGGCGGTGGGGAGGGCAGTCGGGCCTTTGGTGGCCGACAGCGGCGCGATCGTGCCGTTGATCCCGTCGGTGCCGTCGGTGCCATTGGTGCCATTGGTGCCATTGGTCCCGTCCGCGCCATCGGTTCCGTCGACGCCGTTTGCGCCGTTGGGCCCATTGGCGCCGTTGGCGCCGTCGGATCCACTGGCGCCGTCTGTGCCTGCGGTGCCGTTGGCTCCGTTGGCGCTACTCGGACCGGGTGCCGGGGTTTCCTCTTAGACCGGTTTCGCCCCTCACACCCCTGACACCCCTGGCGCTGTCAGCAACGCGCGCTCCTCGGTTTCAGGTCCCTCAACGACCGAGCCGTTCCGGATCGCCTTGCTCGTGACGGCGTTGGCGGCGATATTCCGGGCGCGGATCAGGCTGTTTGCGGCGTTGCCTATCCGCCGAGCGCGATGAACAGAGCGACTCCGGCGGCGACCATCGAGGGCAGCTGGCAAGGTCGCCGCTCATGGTCCGCAGGGCTTCGGGATGCACGATATTTCAAGGGTTCTGCTCCTTACCGACCGCATGCCCGGCGCGGTGCTTGGAAGCGCTGAGCGGATTGCTCGCGCTGCTGACCCATCGGCCTAGGAGCGTCCGAGCATGAGCGCGCCGGATGCCCGTGGCCTGACGTCAGCGGCGGCACGCTCTCGGCCCGCCGCCGCGCGCCGGTTGGTTGACTTCCCGCCTGACCGCTGTTAGGGCTAGCCAAAAGCCCAAAAGAGCGAGACCTGGAGGAGGCTCATGGCCATCGATACCCAACGATTGAAGGACGTGTTCGAGCAATGGGATCTCGCCGCCCTGAAGGACCTCTACGCAGAGGACTTCGAGCAGACGGAGATGGACGACGTAACGCCTCCCAAACGAACCGCGCAAGCGCACGAAGCAGGACCTGATCGAGATCGTCGAGCGAAACCAGAGCGGCAGCAAAGTGAAGCTCGCGGTGGACAACCTATTTGCGACCGACGACCATGTCGCCTACACGCTGACCTGCACGCTTCCTGACGGGCGGCGGGTTGTCGGCAACTCGATCGTGGACATTCGCGACGACAAGATCATCCGCGAGACGACCGTCCAGGCACGCGAGCCGGGGTGACTCTCGACCGCCTGGGACTGGCCCGATGCTGAAAACGGGTGGCCGGGGCAAAGGTTGAGGCCCAGAGCTCAGGCAAATGGACTCCGCAGACTGAACCGGACCCCAGGAGGACCCGCATGGAAAATCCGACAAGCATCGAAGCTCCATCTGCCGCGGAGACCTACCCGGGTCGCGAGGAGGCGGCTGCGGCGTTTGCGAGCCATGTCAACCGTGGCAAGGTCGCTGCCTTGCAGGCGATGGGGGTCGACCTCGTCGTCGGCGAGCGTGAGGGTGCCCGTTTCCGCGACGCCTACGACGGTCGTTGGTTCTGGAACTGTCACTGCAACGGTGGCGTGTTCAACCTCGGCCATCGCCACCCGGCCATCGCCACCGCGCTTCGAGATGCCCTCGACCACCTCGACGTCGGCAACCACCACCTGATCTCAGGTTGGCGGGCCCATCTCGCCGAGCAGCTCTCGGCGAGCACCGGCGACCGCCTCCCCTATGCGCTGTTCACACCATCGGGCAGCGAGGCGGTGGATCTCGCGCTGACACTTGCCCGAGGCCATACGGGCCGGCAGAAGATCGTCGCCGCCGGCGGCGCCTACCACGGCCTGGCGGGCCTTGCCCGCGCGGCCAGCGACCCCCGCTGGTCGGAGCCCTACGGCGAGCCCCTTCCCGGTTTCTCGCACGTGCCCTTCAACGACCTCGACCCGCTGAGCGCCGAGCTGGAGGGAGGCGCGGCGGCCGTGATTCTCGAGTCGATTCCGGCGACTCTCGGCTTTCCGCCGCCGGAGCCCGGCTACCTGCGCGAAGCAGGTGAGCTCGCCCGGCGCCATGGCGCGCTCTTGATTCTCGACGAGGTGCAGACCGGATTGGGCCGCACGGGAACGCCTTGGTTCTACCAGCAGGAGGAGGCCGAACCGGACATCGTGATCACCGGCAAGGGCCTGGGCGGCGGCCTGTACCCGGTCAGCGCAGCCCTGATCACCGAGGAGCTCGAGGCCTTCTTCGACGACCTCCCATTCGCCTACGTCTCGACCTTCGGCGGCTCGGAGCTCGGCTGCGTCACGGCGAGCGCGGTGATGGCGGAGATCTCCAGGCCGGAGTTCCTGGACCGCGTCCGCGCCCTCGGCGAGCGCTTCGAGTCGGGGCTCGAGGACCTGCCTTTCGATCTGCGCCGCCGAGGCCTGACCATGGGGCTCTCCTTCGAGGAGCCGGAGGGCGGCGTCGAAGCGGCCAAGAAGCTGATCGACGCAGGCGTCTTCGCGGTCTTCGCCGAGCACGATCACTCGGTGACGCAGTTCAAGCCGCCGCTGATCCTCAACGACGCGAGAGGCCGACGAGATCATCGAGGCCGTCCGCCGCGCGCTCGGATGAGCCGGGTGGCGGGGCGACTCTCCGAAGAGGAGCTGCGGCGGCTGGACGCGGATGTCGAGTTGGCCCTCGAGGAGGGCGACGAGTCGCGGCTCGTGGTCCTCGGCGGCGGCGAGATCTCCTTGGTCCTCGGTTGGCCGCCGGCGGATCCGGAATTCGCCTGCAAGCGGCTTCCGGTGTTCCCGACACCCGCCCGGTTCGACGCCTACCGGCGGGTCCTGCTCGACTACCTGGATGGGCTGAGAAAGCGCGGCGTCGACGTCGTCGAGACCGAGCTCAGCCCGATCGGGCGAGAGGATGGAACCGTCGCGGGCTACGCGGTCCAGCCGGTGCTGGCGGCTGAGACGTTGGCGCCCGCCGTCCTCGCGTCCCGCGACCCGGCGGCCGGGCATCCCTTGGTCGATGCGATTGTGGAAACCGCCTTCGCGGCGATCGGGCCTCGACTGGGGATCGACGCGCAGCTCTCCAACTGGACCTGGGAGGAGGGCCGCCTCCGCTACCTCGACGTCACCACCCCGATGATCTGGGCGGCAGACGGAAGCCCCCGCCTCGATCTCGACCTTCTCGTCCGACCCCTCCCCGCGATCGCGCGCGCCCCGGTCCGGCGTTTCCTGGCGCCCCGCATCCTCGACGCATATCGCCATCGGCGGGGCGTTGCCAACGACCTGCTGGGCAACCTGATCAAGGAGCGGCTCGACGCCTGGATACCGGTCTTCCTGGAACCGGTCAACCGCGGGCTCGACCAACCGATCAGCGAGCAGGAGGTGCGCAGCTACTACCGCTCCGACGCGCGGCTGTGGGAGTGGCTCCTGCGAATTCGTCGCCTGGACCGAGCCTGGCAACGTCGCGTGCGGCGGCGGCCCTACCCGTTCCTGCTTCCTCGGAGCGTCGCGCGTTGACTCCTTCCCGCCCAGGTCCGCCTGCGAGCGACCCGGCGCCCGCGCGCGAGGAAGGCTGAGCGGGAATCGCGGATCAACTCAGGACAGACGTCGAGGCCCTGTCCGCGATCGAGCGCGGCTCGGCGACCGCTGGGGAAAGGGCGTCGGCAGAGTGGGTCGCGAGCCGGCTCGCCGACGCGGGCGCCGCCGAGGTGCGAACGCAGGAGTTCCGCTACCAGAGCACCTATGCCGGCGCGCATGTGGCGCACTACGCGCTCGGGATGCTCGGCGGTCCGTTCGCCCTCGCCGCCGCGGTCTCTTACGGCTTCGAGTTCTCCGGCCGCTCCCAGTGGGCTCGACGGCTGCTCCCGGCCGGGACCGGCACCAACGTGCTCGGTCGCCTCCCGGCGAGGGGCGAGCGACGACGCACACTCGTGATCGTCGCCCACCACGACGCCGCTCACACCGGCCTGGTCTGGGACCCACGCCTGACACGCCTCTCGCGCGGCGCTTCCTACGCGACGCTACCGACGATCGCCCTCGGCCTCGCGGCGACCTCACGCCTCCGCCCGCTCGGGCGTGCGCTGCTCGCCGCCCTGATCGCGCTCCAGGCCGACGTCGCGCTCAGCCCTGTGGTGCCGGGGGCGAACGACAACGCCACGGGGGTCGCTGCAACGCTCGCGCTGATCGAACGCTGGGCACGCCAACCGCTCCCAGGCTGCGAGGTGGTGGCGCTCTTCCCCGGCTGCGAGGAGTCGGGGATGGGCGGGATGGCCGCTTGGCTGCAGGCGGAGGGTGGCAGCCTCGACCCCGAGACCACGTTCGTGCTCGGGCTCGACACGCTCGGCTCCGGCGAGCCCGCGATCGCCGCCTCTGAGGGCCCGCCTCTTCCAGTCCGCTACCGGGAGGCCGACCTCGCCTGGGCCGATGCAGGCGCGCGTCTCGCCGGCCTCCCCCCGCCCACACGCTTCCGGGTGGGCGGCTGGACCGACCCGGCCCTGTCGCTCTTCGCCGGCCTGCCCGCCGTCTCCTTGCTCTCGATCCGCGACGGCCTCCTTAGCGAGCACCACCGCATGAGCGACACGCCCGACCGCGTCCACTGGGAATGCCTGGATCGCTGCCTGCGCATCGCCGCCGGCACGGGCGAGGCCTGGGCGGCGGACCGGCGAGGCCGTTGAGCCCATCTCCCGCCGTAGCATTTCGAAGACGCCGACCGGTGCCGTTTACGAACGGCGGTGTTTTTTCACCCAGTAGACTGCGTGCCGCCGTGCGGCTCCGATGCCCCCTCAAGGCTCCCCTCCTGGCAGCCGCCCTCAGCCTCGCCTTCGCTGCGCCCGCCGGCGGGACGACCATGGTCGTCGACGACGCCGGCGACGAAGCGTTGGCGGACGGCGTACTGCACGCTGCGCGAGGCGATCAGGGCGACAAACGCGAACACCCCGGTCGGCGACGCGAGCGGCGACTGCCCCGGCCGGCGAACACGGGCCGGCGCCCGCGACGTGATCGAGTTCTCGCTCGCCGGCACGGCGTCCACACGATCGCGCCGGCGACGCTGCTGCCGGATTCACCGACCGGTCGAGATCGACGGCAGCCAGGGCAGAGGCGACAAGTCGTCCGGGTCCAGCTCGACGGCAGCGAGGTGGCCGGCGGGACCAGCAACGCGGCCTGATGCTCCACCGGCAGCGACGGCAGCTCGATCCACAACATCGCCGTCTACAGCTTCCCCGACGACGGGATCCACCTGTTATGGGGAGGGAGCACGATCGAACACGCGATCGTCGGGATGGACCAGCCGGCGCGAGCGCCGCAGGCGAACGGCCGCAACGGGATCGCGCTTCGCGGCGACGCGGCACGGTCCTGACGAGCGTCGTCTCGGGCAACGCCCAGCACGGCATCAGCTCTGACCCGTGGTCGGTTCAGCGACGGGCGAAACACGATCCGCGGCAACGCGATCGGCACGGACAAGCGGGGACAGCGCCCGTTCCGAACGGAAGCGACGGGATCCACGCCACCCTCGACACCGATCGGACCGGCCGGCGACGACCTCCGATCGGCTGCGCCGACCGCCTGACGCTCGGCGGCGATGCGCGGCGACTGCAACCTGATCTCCGGCAACGAGCGACGAGCGGGATCGACGTGACCGTCTCCGGCCTCGGCGCTGCGCGGACCGACGGCCTGGTGATCCGCGGCAACTACGTCGGCACCGACGTCGACCGGCGACGGCGGCGATCGCGAACGCCAGCGCGAGCCGGGCGGTCGCGCTGCTCGGGTGCGACCGCGGGCGCCACGATCCGACGGCAACCTGATCTCCGGCAACGCCGGCCACGGGCTCTCGCTCCGCGCGGCTCGGCAACGCCGCCCGGCCCCGCCGACACGACGATCGCCGGCAACATGATCGGGCTCGCGGCCGACGGCGACACCGCCGCTGCCGAACGGCAGCTACGGCATCGACCTCGATCGCTCGTTGATGGACGGCCCGCCGCTCCCGGGCACGACGATCGGCGGCGTGTCCGACCCGACCCCGGGCGGCGTCTGCGACGGCGACTGCAACCTGATCTCCGGCAACGGCCAGACGGCATCGGCGCCTTCGACACGCCGCGGCGGGCGGTCCGATCGCGGACACGGAGATCCTCGGCAACCACCTCGGCACCGACCGTCAGCGGCCTGCTCGACCGCGGCAACGGCGGCTGGGGCGTGACGCTCAGCGGCGTCTCCGGCGCGACCGTCGGCCGGCCGGGCACGCCGAACGTCATCTCCGGCAACGGCGCCAGCGGCGATCCTCGTTCGGGGGCGACGCGAGCGGCGACGTGATCCAGGCGAACCTGATCGGCCTCGGCGCCGACGGCGTCACGCCGCTTGGCAACGACGACCACGGGATCGAGGCCGGCTACGGCGCCGTCCACCTGACCACGATCGGCGGGACCGACGCCGGCGCCGGCAACGTGATCGCCGACAACGGCGAGCGCGGGCGTGGTCGCTCGTCGGCGGCGCCTAGCCGGTCGTCGACATGCCGGTCCTCGGCAACGCGATCCTCGCCAACGGCGGCCTCGGGATCGACCTGCGCGCGTCCGCTGGACGCGGGCGTGACCGAGAACGGCGCCTGCAAGAGCCGACGTCGCCAACCGCTGCCAGCCGTTCCCGCTCTTGACCGCGGCGGCCGGCGAAGGCTCAGCGCGGTCGCGGCCGGCACGCTCGCCGCCGCGCCGGCGACGACCTACCGCATCGAGCTGTTCGCGAGCGACGGCGGCCGCCCCAGCGGCAACGGCGAGGCCGAGCGCTTCCTCGGCGCGGTCGAGGCGACGACCGACGGCGCGGGCAACGCGGCGTGGCTGTTCGCGAACCCCGGCGCGTCGCTGGCCGACGGCATGGGTGATTCGGCGACGGCGACCGCGCTAGCGGCCGGCGGCGGCGACGCCGCTCTCCACCTCCGAGCTCGCCGACGCCTGCTCGGCGCCGACCTGCGACGTGAGAGGCGACGCGGAAGCCGACAACCTGACGGGCGGTTCCGGCGGCGAGGTGATCTGCGGCCTTCGGCGGCGCCGACACGATCATCGCGGGCGGCGGACGCGACGCGGTGCTCGCCGGCGCAGGCGACGACACGATCGACGTCGCCGACGGCGAGCCCGACCTGCTGGTCGACTGCGGCCCCGGGACGGACACGGTCACCGCCGACGACGCAGGCGACGGACCCGGCGGCGATCTTCGTCGGCTGCGAGACGCGTGCGCCCGGCCGCGCCGGTGGCGACGCCGCCGAGCGGACCGAGCGGCGACCGCGGCGGCACGGGCGGACCGGCACGGCCACGGTCCACAAGTGCAAGGGCAAGCGGGCGACGATCGTCGGGACGAGCACGGGGGAGAAGCTCGTGGGCACGCGCAAGGCCGACGTGATCGTCGCGCTCGGCGGCAACGACACGATCAAGGGCATGGGCGGCAACGACCGATCTGCGGCGGCACGGGCAAGGACACGTCAAGGGCGGCGGCGGCAACGACCTGCTGCGCGGCGGAGACGGCAAGGACCTGATCTTAGGCGGAAAGGGCGCCGACCGCTCGACGGCGGCCACGGCAACGACACGGTCAAGGGCGGCGCCGGCAACGACGTGCTCAAGGGCGGCGGCGGCAAGGGCGATCTCTGCGACGGTCAGGCCGGCAAGAAGGACAAGCTGGACGGCAAGAAGGCCGGCTGCGAGAAGCGCTGGCGCATCCCGGAGCGCCTGCGCAGCCGGCCTGAAGACTTAGCCAGCGGGTCCGATCATCGGCTGGGTGTGGTCGCTCGGTCCACCTTGACCGGGAGCAGCCTGCGTCTGCGACTTCGCGGGCACCGGCGCTAGCGACGAGACCCCATCTGTCGAAACGCTCGAAGCGTGGAACGGTTATCTTTCCAACCTCCGGTCATCCCGCGATCCTGGTCCCGTGTGGGTAGGGGTTCGGGAATTGCTGTTCCGGGCTGGTTGGGTTTGCGATGAGCTTGGCGGTAAAGGCCGACGCTGGATCGTCTACGTGGTCGGGATGAATGGCTTGCGGTCATGGACATCGTACCCACCAGGCCGTCGGGAAACCTATCCTGGTCAAAGGCAAGGCCGTGGCGGGGTGACTTCCGATGGGAGGCTGGCCGCGGTCGCCGGGAACTCCAACCACGTCTCGATCGTCGACACCGCTAGTCGGACGGTGGGCGAACCGATCATGGTGACCGGCTCGAAGCGAGACGTGGCCATCACCCGGACGGGCGCAATGCCTACGTCTCGAGCGAGGGCGGCTTGGATCCCGGCTGGGTGACGAGCGTCGACCTTGCCACCGGGCGGTGGTCGGCGAACCGGTCAAACTCCAACACGGCGTGGGTCCGATCGCGATCTCGCCGAACGGCCTGCGAGCCTTCGTGGCGACCTACGGCTCGTCGCCGATGGTCTCGGAGCCTATCCACAGTTCGGGTCCCCGGGCCGGGCGCGCAAACTGTCGGCGGGCAAAGAGCCCGCAGTTGGCCGTGGCGCCCGACGGCAGGCTCCTCCTCGCCACCGATCCCTGGGGCGGGTCCCTCGACGTGATCGACACGGACAGCTCACGGAGGTTGGCTCCACGATCGGAATTGCGACCGGCGCCAGCGGCCTCGATCAGCCCCGACGGCCGCCTCGCCTACGTGGGCGGCTCCGAATCGATAGCCGTCGTCGACATCGCGTCCCGTCAGATCGTCGATCAGATCCCGCTGCCGACCGAAGCCTCGAGCCTCGCTCTCACCCCCTCGGGCGGCAAGGCATACGCTGCCGGGTTCTCTTCGGGCAAGGTCACCGGGACCGACCTGAAGGCCGGACAGGTGGTCGGCGGCCCGGTCAAACTCGGCGGCAATCTGGGGAGCGTCGCGGTGGCGCCAGACCAGTCACCGGTCGCTTCCTTCGCCGTCCCCCCGTTGCTCGCGGGAACCGCCGCGGTCTTCGACGGCGCCGCCTCGAGCGACCCCGACGGCGCCATCGCCGGCTACGGATGGGCCTTCGGCGACGGCGTCGTGGCCCCCGACGGCGGCCGCACGATCTCACACACCTACGCCGGCCCCGGCGCCTACGACGTCACCCTGACCGTGACCGACAACGAGGGCTGCTCGGACGCCTTCGTCTTCACCGGGCATACCGCGTACTGCAACAGCCTGCCGTCGGCGACCCAGACGCAGGCCCTGGCCGCCGCTCGAGGGAGGAACGGGGTGGCGGTGGCCGCCGGCGTCGCCCGCGTCCGCAGAGGCAGGGCGCTGATCAGGCTGAGCTGCCGGGGGATCGAAGACTGCCGGGGCGTCTTGCGGCTGGTCGCGCGGACCGTGGCTCCCGGGAAGGGCCGCCCCCGGCGCGGGCAGATCGGGCGTGCCCGCTTCGCACTGGACGCCGGCGAGGCGAGGACCCTCCGCGTCAGGCTCAGCCGCAAGGCCTCGAGGGTGCTGGGCTCCACCCACCGGCACCGGCTCACGGCCCGGGTCGCAGGCAGAGGAGTGCGCCACCGCGCGGTGCTGCTGACGGCCGTGGCGCGGGCGCGCTAGCCACCAGGCCGTAGCCTCAGCGCGCCCGACAGGATTCGAACCTGTGACCTTAGGTTTCGGTAGTTCGCCAGATCTACGTCGCTAGGCACGACTTCGGTCGGATTCGGTCGACTTCGCCAGGCGTCGCTGCGCTCCGTTGGGTCGCGTAATGACGGATGGATTGACGGATGGTCGGACCGAGGCCTCCTGGGGTTGAGGCGCCGAGTCAGCGCCCGGGGCGCGCGATGCGGAAACCGGCAGAGCGGGTGCGGCCCGGCTTGCCGACGCCCCGGGGCGTCGCGGTGAGAACGTAACGGCCCGGGCTCAGCGACCGGCCGCGCAGGCGGCCGTTGAAGCGGAACCGGTTCACGCCCGAGCCGCCGACCCGGACGAGCCGGCCGCGGAGCAGCCTCGGTCGCCTGCCACGCCGGAGCCTCTTGACCCTGAACACGACCCGGGCCGGTTCGTTGAGTCGGAATCTCACTCTCGCCCCGCGCCGCGGCCGCCCCTTGTGGGCGCTCGCGCCGGCGCTGTGGTGGCGGCGAGCGGCGAGGAACGCACGGGGCCGGATCCTCAGGCCGGCGACCGCTGCTGTCTCGATTCTCCGTGCGGGGCTGACTCCGGTGGTCGAACCGGCGTCGTTCGAGGCGGTGATCGCGCAGCGGTACTCGCCGGGCATGTCGGGTGAGAGCGTGGCCGAGTCGGCCCCGGGAACGGCGGCGCCGTCCCTGGTCCAGCTGTAGGCAAACGTTCGCGGCACCCGGAAGAGGAAGGCCGCAACGACGTCGGCTGCCCACTCGCCCTGGGTGCACGAGAGATGCGACCCCGGCCTGCGCGAGGCCGAGAGATCCGGTGCCCTCGCGACCGTGGGCGCGAGATGGAGGATCGGAAAGGTGGCTTCGCCCGGCGAGGCCCCGGTCGTGTCGATGTCGCCGCCACCGGTCCCATCGAGGTTGGCGTAGGAGATCACCCCGGTCGTTTCGTTCGCCCAGTAGACGCGGCCACCGTCGTGGTCGATGGCGACCCCCATCGGGCTTTTCACGGTGGCACCCGCGGTGTTGACGTCGGCAGCGCCCGACCCGTCGAGGTTTGCGAATGAGATTGCCGGCGGGGTCCCGTTGGCCCAGTAGACCCGGCCGGCGGCGGGGTCTACCGCGACGCCGCGCGGATTGCCGACAGTGGCCCCGGTCGTGTCGACGTCGCCACCCCCGCTTTCGTCGAGTCGGGCGAAGGAGATCTGGTTCGTCCCGTTGGCCCAGTAGACCCGTCCCCCGGCGGGGTCGACGGCGACGCCGAACGGGTTGTCGAGCTCGGTGGCCCCGCTCGTGTTGAGGTTTCCGCCGCCGCTGCCGTCCAGTCTGGCGTAGGAGATGTCGTCGGGGCCGGCGGGAACATTTGCCCAGTAGACGCGCCCGCCTGCGGGGTCGATGGCCAACCCGTAGATGCTGTTGACCGTCGCCCCGGCGGTGTTGATCATCGCAGCGCCGCTTCCGTCGAAATTGGAAACGCGGACACCTTCATCGATCCCCGCGTACCTCGTCCAGTAGATGCGGCCCGCGGCCGAATCGATCGCGAGGCCCTGGGGAAAGCCGACTCCGGTCAGCGGCAGGTCCCCGCCCCCGCCGCCGCCGAGGGTGGCGAACGAGATCCTGCTCGCGGCTTCGTTGCCCCAATAGATCCGGTCGGCCGCCGCCGTCGGCGAGAGAATCGCCGCCGCCGCGAGGGCGGCGAGGACGGCCGCCGAGAGGCCCCGGCGAAAGCGGGGCGCCCGCACTACGGCTCCTGGGCGGCGATCGGTCATCTCGAACTGAGCCTACCCTGGCGGACGTCTGCGGGCCCGCGCGGGTCCTCTATGGTTGCCGGGATGGCCGACCTGCCGGTGCTGTGGCAGTTTTAGATCTCCCACCACAACCAGAAGGTGCGCTGGGGCGCTCGACCACAAGCGCATCCCCCATGTCCGCCGCTCGCTGCTTCCCGCCGTGCACACCTCAAGGCGAAGCAGCTCACCGGCGACACCGACAAGACCCCGGTCCTGACCCTCGACGGGCGCTCGATCGGCGACTCGACCCGCATCATCGCCGTGCTCGAGGAGCGCTGGCCGAATTTCGACGGAGCCCGACGGGTGACCGATGCGCGCTATTTGCCGCGTCCAGGGGCGCTGCTTTTTCCTTTGCCGCCGTCCTTGCCTTTTCCGCCGTGGCCGGGTCCGCCCTCGGGGGGGCCGGGGTAGCTCGGGGTCACGGGGGCGGGAGCCTCGCCGCCCTCATCTTTCTCGTGGCCTTTACCAGGGCTCTCAGCGTGGCCTTTGCCTGGACTCTCAGCGTGGCCTTTGCCAGGGCTCTCAGCGTGGCCTTTGCCTGGACTCTCAGCGTGGCCTTTGCCAGGGCTCCCAGCGTGGCCTTTGCCAGGACTCCCAGCGTGGCCTTTCCCGTGCCCCTTGCCGTGATCCTTGCCCTGAAGGCCCTCGTCGTCCCTGTCCGGCCTGGCGGCGGTCGTGACGTCTTTGGGGGGTTTCTTCCCGCCACCGTCCCCATCATCGCCCGTGGTCGCCAGTGGCGAAGAGGGGGGATCCTGAGGTGCTTCGGCCAGGGGCGCCGATGGCGTCGGTGTGGGTGCCTGCGAGACGGGATCGGCGCTCGCGACTTCCTGACGCGGCGAGCGGTGCGCGCCCACAGGCGCGGTCTCGGCGACGACGAGCTGGGTAGACGGCCCTTGGGAGGGGAGGCCTGCGCCGGGAAGGGCCGCGAACGTGCCGATCTGCAGGCCGGGTGCGATGCGCGACAGGAAGGTCGGAGGGGTCGCTGAACTCTCTCCGCCGACTCCGATCACACCTGGCTGCGGTTGACCGGGCCGCGGTGGGACGGTGATGCTGCCCTCCTTCGGAGAACGAGCTCCGTTCAACCCGAAATTGACGGCCGCCGCGGCAATCGCCGCGCTCAGCGCGAGCAGGGCGGCCGACGTACGGGCCGCGGTCCAGAAGCCGCCGGCAACCCGGTCATCGCCGCCGCCTTCCTGGGCTTGCAGTTCCTCGATCTCGACCCGGAGCTCCTGAAATTGCTTCCGTACCCGGTCGCGGCCGCGTTCGGCGGCGGCTGAGATCTCTTGTTTTCCGCCGCCGGAAGGAGGATCGGGTCGATCCCGGGGCGGGCTCACGCGTGGCCTCCCAAGAAGGCGTTCAGTCGGCTCCCGGCGATCATCGATGGAGCGGTCGTCACCGACCCTCCTTCTCCAGCAATTCCTGAATGCCGGCGCGGAGTCCCCTGAACTGCTCGCGCAACTGCTCGCGGGCGCGTTCGGCGGCGGCCGAGATCGTCGAGGATGAACCGTTGCCCCTCCCGTCGTCGCCTCGCGGCCCTGCGTTCTCCGCGTGGCGCGATCGGCCTCGGAGGCGCTGGCGCAGATCGGCGACTTCCGTCTCGACCGCCCCGTTGGCCTGTGCGGCCGCCTGCCCGCCATCGCCCTTCAGAAGCGAGAGGACCTCGCCGAGACCGGCGCGAAGCTCCGCTACTTCGCCGGCGACGCTTGCGACAGTCTGCCGCTTCGCGTCAGCCTTCTTGGACTTGGACATGACGACCTCCGAGCAGTTTTCAGTTCCCTCCCGTGAGTGCTTCCCCGATGCGCTCACGCGCCCATCGTACTCAGGGGGTTCCCGGTAAAAATCGGCCGCGGTAATGCTTTTGGCGCAAATAGCGGCGTCTCGACCCGGATGATTTTTTTGCTGGCCGGAGCCGCGGGAACCCTGGCCGAGGCGCGCGACAGGATTCGCCCTCTAGGGCAGGCGCCCCAATCGCATCGCTGCAGGAATGGGTCCGCGACAGCGCCCGACAGGATTCGAACCTGTGACCTTCGGTTTCGTAGACCGATTCGCCGGGGGCACGCGATTTGGCTCTACAAAGCCATTTCCGGCGACATAGCCCTGCTAAGGGGTGACTTTCACATTCACCGGCGGGCTCCGCTCGACACCGCTTTCGACCCTTTCTCGCGCTTCTCGGAAGGGCGTAATCGGGGCGGATCGCCCAGCGACTCCAAGGGCGGTAACTCCCCAGGCCAGCAGTAGTCTGCTGATCATGCCCCTGCCGACATCCTCGGGGTCACGCCCGTCTCCACCGATCCGGCGCGCGTCGGGAACCTCGACCGGCTAGCAGCCGTGATGCGGCCACGCGAGGTGATAGTCGTGGGCGCCGGTCATAACGGGCTGGTCTGCGCGGCGTCGCTCGCGCGGGCCGGATCGGATGTGCTCGTGCTCGAGCGCCGGGAGGTCGTCGGTGGGGCCGCGGTGACCGAGGAGCCCTGGCCCGGATACGCAGTTTCAAGCGCTTCATACGTAGTCAGCCTTCTGCCGCCGGCCATCGAGCGTGCCCTCGATCTACGCAGCCACGGCTATCGCACGTCGATCATCTCCCCCGATTACTACGTGCCCTTCCCGGATGGAAGCGTCCTGACGCTCTGGGGGGATGTCGAGCGTGACGCCGCGTCGATCGCGCGCTTCTCCCGTCGCGATGCGCAGGCTTATGTCGAGTTCGACCGGTACTTCGATCGGATGGCGCGATTGCTCCGGGACCTCCAGTTCACGATTCCGCCGAATCTCACGCTCGCTGACCTGCCCCGCTGGCTTGCGCTCGGGGCTCGTCTTCGCCGCTGGAGAGGCCGGGACATCGCCGACACGGTGCGCCTGTTCACGCTCTCGGCTGCGGACTTTCTGGACGAGTGGTTCGAGGACGATCGGGTGAAGGCGGCGCTTGCAACTCAGTCAATGGTCGGCGCCTGGGGCGGCCCAATGAGTCCCGGCTCCGCATACGTGCTCATGCACCACTGGATCGGCGAGGTCGACGGCCATCCCGGCGCCTGGGCCTGGGTCCATGGCGGCATGGGCGGTCTCAGCGACGCCCTCGCCGCGGCGGCGCGCTCGGCAGGGGCCGAGATCCGCGTCGACTCACCGGTGCAGAGGGTCGTGGTCCGCGACGGCAGGGCGGTGGGGGTCGAGCTCGCAGATGGACAGACGATCCCCGCCCGCCGCGTCGTCTCCAATCTGCACCCTGTCACGACCTATCGCGACTTGATCGGCGATGAGCACCTCCCCGAGCAGGTCGTCGCCGACGTCGGCAGGTTCCGCTCAAGATCGGGATCGGTGAAGGTCAACCTCGCCCTGCGCGAGCTGCCGCCGATCGTCGGCTGGGATGGGCCAGTGCCCGGCGATCCCCACCGCGGCCTGGTCGCGATCGCGCCCTCGATCGAGTATCTGGAGCAGGCATGGGACGACGCGAAGTACGGCAGGCCCTCGCAATACCCGTACGTCGAGACCGTCTTCCCGACGGTTCACGAGGCCGGACTAGCCCCGGATGGCAAGCAGCTGATGCTCGCCTTCGTTCAATACGCGCCCTACACGCTCGCCGAGGGAACATGGGACGACGAGCGCGAGGCGTTCGGCCGCCGGGTCGTGGAAACTCTCGCAGGGGTTATGCCGGGCCTCGAGAGCCTCGTCGAGCACATCGAGGTGCTCGCCCCGCCGGACCTGGAGGCGCGCTTCGGCCTCCTCGGCGGCAACATCATGCAGGGTGAGATGACGCCCGACCAGAGCTTCATGCTCCGTCCGATCTTCGGATATGCCGACTATCGGACCCCGATCGAGGGTGTGTATCTGTGCGGGTCGGGGACGCATCCAGGCGGCGGCGTGATGGGCGTGCCGGGGTGGAATTGCGCGCGCGTGGTTAGCGGCGAGGCCAAGGGTCGGCGCCTCGCCGGACGCCTGCTTCGCCACAGCGCGGGCGCCTGACACCGCTCCCAGCCTCATCCCTCCGCCCGCTCCGCCGGCGCGGGCCCTCTGAGCGTTGAGGGTTACGCGAACAGGCCTGGCCAGCGGGGTGGGGAAAGGTTGAACGGGCCGAAGCGGAAGCGGCGCGGAAGCCGCGGGTCTCGCCCTTCTCGGAAGGGCGCAATCGGGGCGGACAGAACGAGCCGGGATTGCTCTCGTTGCCCATGGGCTCTTGGCGACGCGCTCTCATCTGCCGACCCCGGAAGGAGAGCAACCTGCATCTAGCTGCGAGGATCACTAACGGAAAGGGGGAACGAGTACATGAGCCGCACTCACGGCTTCGTCGGGCTTCAACGCTGGAACCTCGCCGTCGGCACGGCGCACCTCGCCCAGGCGATCGTGATTCTGGCGCTTGGCGCCGCAGCCTCCCTTCCGGTGACGGTCACCTACCTGACCGGTCCGCCCGGGGCCGGGCAGTACGGCGGCCCGGCTGGCCTCTTCGATCTGCGAATCGACATCGCCGTGGCCGTCTTTCTCCTGCTCGCGGCGGTGGACCACCTATCCGTGGGGAGCTGGGCACGGCGCTGGTACCAGCGCCAGGTCTCGCTTGGGATCAACCCTGCGCGATGGTGGGAGTACGCGCTCAGCGCCTCCCTGATGGTCGTTCTGATCGCGATGCTCGCAGGGATACGCGATGGCCCGGCGCTGATCGCGCTGTTCGGGGCAAACGCCGCGATGATCTTTTTCGGGTTGGCGATGGAGCGGGTCAACGTGGGGCGCGAGCGCGTCGACTGGCGCCCTTTCGTTTACGGATGCGTGGCCGGCGTGGTGCCGTGGATCGCCATCTCCCTCCAGCTCGCCGTCTCCCAGAGCGAGACCGGCGACGTCCCCGGCTTCGTCTTCGCGATCTTCGTGACGCTGCTGCTGCTGTTCGCCACGTTCCCCGTCAACATGTGGCTCCAGTACCGGCGGATCGGGCGCTGGGCCGACCCGCTATTCGCGGAGAAGGCCTACATCGTGCTCAGCCTGGTGGCGAAGAGCGCCCTAGCCTGGCAGGTGTACGGAGGCGCCCTGGCGGGAAGCTGAGGGACCAGATGGGAAGGCGCCACGAGCCACGACAGAGAGAGGATCAGGGAAGAGCTGCACGAGCCTGAAAGGCGAGGTTTAATCTCCGCACAGCCGACGAGGCAAGCGAGGGAGCTCGTCAGAGCGAAATCGTGGTGGCTTCGCGGCTCTGGCCCTTGCTGGCAAGGGCCGTACAAGGCCTTCTTACCCTTCTGCTGAGCCCTTCGATGAAGGCGGAGACAAGGCTGATGCCGAAGGCCAGGGTCCCGCAGAAGAGCACGAAGGCGGCCAGCCAGCCGAGCTCCATCGGCCGGTACGACCACCACCGCCACCGGGCTCCGGCGCCGGCCGGTTCGTTGATCGCCTGCAGCACCGAGCCGTAGCCGCCGGTGCTGAAGAACACGCCGCCGGCCAGGTAGATCGAGGCGCTGGTCACCGCCTGGCCCGAACCGACCTGGGCGACCCAGGCGCCGATGGCGAAGAGTGAGCCGCCGAGCGTGAAGGCGACGGCGACCGTCCAGTTGAGCTTCCCCAATCGGCCTGACATCGACCTGACCTAGTAGCCCGGGTTGGCCTTCATCTTCTGGCGCTCGTCGGGGTGGGCGCAGCCCCTTTCTCGAGCTCTCGCGCTCGGTGTCGATGTCGTCGGCGAGGCGGTCGACCTGCTCGCGGCTGAAGGTCTGCTTAACAGAGCCCGCAGCACCGTCACCTCCCGGTGGTGACGAAGGTCGCCAGGTTGCGGTTGGGGTCGCCCTCCAGCTCCAGTTCCAGGCCGACCAGGCGCATCGCGTCCAGCGCCGCCATGCCCTTCCGGGGAACGGGCCGTCGGGGGCGTCTTCGACGAGGAAGCGGTTGCCGTAGAGCCGGCCGCCATCGTGCTCGCGGGTCGGTTGGTACTCATGGCGGGCAGCCTACGAGGAAGTGTTCCGGCTCGCCTCACCCGAAGGGTGAGGCGGCCGCAGGGGCGCCCGGCTACGCTGCTGGCGATGTCGTGGCGCACCCGCTGGCGCATCTACGAGTACGTTCGCAACAGCCTCTGGATAGTCCCTGCCCTGTTCGCCGCCCTGGCGATCGCGATGGGGATCGTGCTCCCGGACGTCGACGAAAGCGTCAACACCACGATCGGCGTCTCGTTCGGAGCCGAAGCCGGGCGGTCGGTGCTGGGGGCGCTCGCCGGCGGCATGATCACCTTCACCGGTTTCGTCTTCTCGATCCTCCTGCTCGCGGTCCAGTTCGGCTCCAGCCAGTTCTCGCCGCGAATGCTGCGCCGCTTCCTCCGCGACCCGACGACGAAGGTCTCGCTCGGCATCTTCATGGCGACCTTCATCTACGCGCTCCTGGTGCTGCGGGTGGTCGGCACCGCCTCTGACCAGGAATTCGTCCCCAGCAACTCGATCTCGATCGCCCTGCTGCTGCTGTTGCTGAGCATGATCATGTTCCTGCGGCTGATCAGCCGCACGACCCAGGGCCTGCGGGTCGCGGCCGTCCTCACCGAGCTCGGCCGCGACGCGCGCCGCGTGGTCGACCGCGTCTATCCCGAGCCGGCCGGTGAGGGCGAAGAGGAGGCCCGGCCTGAGCGGACCGAGCCCGCCCGGACCGTCGTCCACAGCGGCGAGCCCGGGGTGCTTCAGAGCATCGACACCGAGGGGCTGATCGAGCGCGCCCGCGCAGCGGGTTGCACGATCGAGCTGGTGCCGCGGGTCGGCGACCTGCTCGCGACCGGCTCGCCCCTCTTCCTGGTGAGCGGGGACCCCGGCGCGATCGAGGACGGCTGGCTGCAGAGCTCCGTCGCCGTCGGCGACGAGCGCACGATGCGACAGGACCCGGCCTTCGCCTTTCGCCTGCTGGCCGACATCTCGGCCAAGGCCCTCTCCCCCGGCGTCAACGACCCGACCACCGCGATCCAGGCGCTCGACCAGATCGAGCTGCTGCTGCGCCAGATCGGCGGGCGCCGGCTGGCGCCGGGCCTCGGCCGCGACGAGGCCGGCGAGGTGAGGCTGCGATACCCGGTGCCCTCGTGGGAGGACTTCCTCAGCCTGGCGATCGACGAGACCCGTCAGTTCGGCGAGGGCTCGGTCCAGGTGACGAGACGGCTGCGGGCGCTGCTCGAGGACCTGCGCGAGGCCGTGCCCGAGCGGCGCCGCGCCGCGATCGACGCCGAGCTGGAGCTGGTCGACGCGAGCGCCGACCGGGCCTTCACCGACCGCGGCGACCGCCTCTCCGCCGCGTCTCCCGATCGCCAGGGCCTCGGCTCCGCCGGCGAACGGCACCGGCCGCACGGCGGTGGCGAGCGGGGAAGCGCATGAGTGGCGAACCCCTGGCAGCGGATCTGGTCGATCTGCCCGGGGGCGTTTTCAGGATGGGAACCGACGGCAGCTATGGCTACCCCGCCGACGGCGAGGGCCCGGCCCACGAGGTGGAGCTCTCGCCCTTCTCGATCGGCCGGCGAGCGGTCACCAACCGGCAGTTCGCCGCCTTCGTCGCGGCGACCGGCCACCGGACCGAGGCGGAGAGCTTCGGTTGGTCGTTCGTCTTCGCCGGCCTGCTGCCGGCGGACTTCCCAGACACCGCCGCGGTCGCGGCGGCTCCCTGGTGGCGCCAGGTAGAGGGCGCCGACTGGTCCCACCCGGAGGGCCCCCACAGCAGCTGGGAGGACCGCACCGAGCACCCCGTCACCCACGTCTCCTGGAACGACGCGCAGGCCTTCTGCGCCTGGGCCGGTGCCCGCCTGCCCACCGAGGCGGAGTGGGAGTACGCGGCCCGCGGCGGGATCGAGGGCTGCCGCTTCCCCTGGGGGGAAGAGCTCGAGCCCGGCGGCGAGCACCGGATGAACGTCTTCCAGGGACCTTCCCCGGCCGCAACAGCTGCGCGGACGGCTATGCGGGGACGGCGCCGACCGGCAGCTTCCCCGCCAACGGCTTCGGGCTGCGCGAGATGACCGGCAACGTCTGGGAATGGACCGCCGACTGGTTCGACCCGGGCTACTACGCGCACAGCCCCCGCGAGAACCCGCGCGGCCCCGAGCGCGGCACGATGCGGGTGATGCGCGGCGGCTCCTACCTCTGTCACGCCTCCTACTGCAACCGCTACCGGGTCGACTCCCGCAGCTCCAACGGTCCCGACGCCTCGACCGGCAACCTCGGCTTCCGCATCGCCGGCAGCCTCGGCTGACCGCCCGGCTCAGTCGATCATGAACCAGCCGCGGACCTCGGCCTCGTGGTCGACGAAGCGCTGGCCGGAGACGTCGACGACCGCCTTCTCGATCGTCCCTCCGGTGAAGCGGAACGGAGCCGTGTAGTCGGGAGTCACCGGCGAGGCGCTGTCGCGGCCGACGCAGAGCCCGTCGCCGACCAGGCAGAACGCGCCCGGCTGGGTGACGATCTCGCCGCTGCCGACCTGGCTGCCGTCGACGTAGAGGTCGAGCGTGCCGGCGAAGCCCGGCATCGCCGGGTCCTCGCTTTTTCCCTTCAGCGTGAACTCGGCGGTGAGGACCTGGCGACCGGTTGCGAGCGGCGCCTCGGCGACGATCTCCTGCAGGTGGGTGCCGACCCAGTTGAAGGCGTAGCGGAGGCGGCCGTCCTTCACGTAGAGGCTGTGGCCGCCGGCGACGCCGCCGTGGGCGAACAGGACGCCCTCCGCCTCGGCTGACTCGACCTCGACGCCGACCGCGATCGTGTACGAGCGACCGTTGATCCGCACGGCGCCGGACTCGGGCACGTCGGCGGTGTCCGGGTAGTACTCGTAGCGCTCGCGCGGCTCCGCCGCGTGGGGGCGCTCGGCGAGCACCTGTTCGAGCGCGGTGCGGTCGTCGAGCGGCAGCCCGTTGTTGAGGCCGGCGTTGTAGAACCAGAGGTTCTTCAGCTCCTCCAGGCGCCGCGGCTCCTCGGCCGCCAGGTTCTTCGCCTGCGCGCGGTCCTCCTCGAGGTGGTACAGCTCCCACTCGTCCTCCTCGTAGCGCCCCCAGCCGCTCAGCGGCGGATGCACCGTGCAGGCCAGCCAGCCCTGGTGGTAGATCGAGCGCTGACCCAGCATCGCGTAGAACTGCGTCTCCTTCGAGGCGGCCGCGCGGTCGGCGATCGAGGCGGCGAAGCTCTCCCCCTCGATCGGGCTCTGCGGGTAGCCGTTGATCGTCTCCGGCGGCTCGATGTCGAGCAGCTCGTAGATCGTCGGCACGATGTCGACGGCGTGGACGTACTGCCCGCGCGGATCCGGCTGCGGCTCGATCTTCGCCGGCCAGGAGAGCAGGCACATGTCGGCGACGCCACCCTCGTAGCCGGCCCACCGCTTCCAGTACGGGAACGGCGTGTCGAAGGCCCAGGCCCAGCCGGTGTTGTAGTGGTTGTAGGAGGCCGGGCTGCCGAGCTCGTCGATGTGGTCCAGCGTCAGCTCGGTCGAGTCCACGATGCCGTTGAAGAAGCGCCACTCGTTGAAGGTCCCGTTCGGCCCGCCCTCGCCGCTGGCGCCGTTGTCGGAGACGACGACCACCAGCGTGTTGTCGAGCTGGCCCGAGTCCTCCAGGTAGTCGAGGACCCGACCGAGCTGGTCGTCGGTGTAGGAGATGTAGCCGGCGAAGACCTCGGCCATGCGGCAGAAGAGACGCTGCTCGTCCTCGCTCAGGGAATCCCAGGGCCGGACCGTGTCCAGGCCGGGCCACGGTTTGCCGTCGGGGCCGGTCCGCTCGGGCTCGCCGTGGGGGTTGATCGGCGACAGCTCGGTGCCCTCGGGCAGCAGGCCCATCTCGATCTGGCGGGCGAGGATCTCCTCGCGGATCGCCTCGTAGCCGTGGTCGAATTTGCCCTTGTACTTGTCGGCCCACTCGGCCGCGACATGGTGCGGCGCGTGGCCGGCCTGCGAGGCCAGGTACATGAAGAAGGGCTTGTCGGGATCGACGGCTTTGGCGTCGCGGATGAACTCGATCGCCCGGTCGGAGAGATCCTTGGAGAGGTGGTAGCCCTCCTCCGGAGTGGCGGGCGGGTCGACCTGGTGGTTGTCGTGGACGAGGTCGGGGTACCAGCTGTTGGACTCGCCACCGAGGAAGCCGTAGAAGCGTTCGAACCCCCGGCCCAACGGCCAGCGGCCCTTGTAGGAGGCCATCGTCGCCTCCTCGCCCGGCGTCAGGTGCCACTTGCCCACGCAGTAGGTGTTGTAGCCGCGCTCGCCCAGCACCTCGGAGATGAACCCGTTCTCGAACGGGATCCGGGTCGAGATCCCGGGGAAGCCGGAGCTGAACTCGGCGATCGTCGCCATCCCGTTGGAGGTCGCGTTGCGCCCGGTCAAGAGCGAGGAGCGGGTCGGCGAGCAGAGCGCGGTCGTGTGGAAGTTGGAGTAGCGAACGCCCATCTCCGCGATGCGCCGCATGTTGGGCGTCTCGACCGGGCCGCCGAAGACGTCCATCGTGCCGTAGCCGATGTCGTCCCAGCAGAGCAACAGCACGTTCGGCGCGCCCTCGGGCGCTTTCGGAGCCAGGTACGGAGACCAGTCGGGCTCAGAGTCCCGGATGTCGACGGAGATCCGGGGGCCGTTGCTCTTCTCTGCGTTCATCGGGGTGTTCCTCTCGTTCGCGCTCAACCGAGCAGCTTGGCCTTCTGGGCGGCGAACTCCTCCGCGGTGAGGATGCCCTGGTCTTTGAGCTCGCCGAGCTGCTTGAGCTGCTCGATCATCGACTCGAGCGCATCGTCGCTTTGCTGCTCCGGCCTCGCTGTTGGGCGAAAGTCGGGCGGCGCAATCTACATCAATTCCGGGGATCCGCCCGATATTTGGGCGCTGGTCGCCGCAGGCGTGAGCCGTTGCGCGCCACACCGGCTGTGCCCCGGCTAACAGGCGGTTGGGCCTTTATTCGCATTATAGAGTTTTTTCCGCCTCTGGGCGGAAGCGCGCCCGACAGATTCGAACCTGTGACCTTCGGTTTCGTAGATGGCCTGCTTAGTCGGTTGAATTTGGCATTCTAGAGCGGTTTTTGAGGCCTCTCACCTGGCTGCGCGATAGTGCTGGGCGATAGTTAGTCCGAGCCGAGCCGGGCCGGAGCACGGTGGCCTGAAAGTCAAAATGGGGCTACGCGCTCCGGTGGCGGTATACCTAGTCTGGATGCCCGGCAAAACGACCACAATCGCCTGCAAGGTTCCCCCGGAGCTGGCCTCCCAACTGGACCAGATCGCAGAAATCCGCTGCGTATCGCGCTCTCAGGTGGTTCGGGAAGCGCTCGAGGTCGGGTTGGCTTTGGCTCAGCAGGGGCCCGCCTAGGCCCCCCATCCCGCGGGAGGGCGAGGCGGGGTATGGCGTGGGGTGGGGGGGTAACCAGATGCGAAAATCTCGGGGGCGGCTACGCGGTTGAGCTGCGCAATCTGGCATTCAGGGTTATGCCCGACCAGCAGTCTGGTCGAGGTAGCCCTGCGGAGCAACCCGCTCCGCTGCGTCCCTCAAATGTAGGAGGTTCAAAGTGAGTTGGATTACGAAAAGACGGGTGCTCGGCAGCCTTGCTGCGATTTGCGCCTTGGCGGTCGCGGGCGTGGCCATTGGGTACTTCACCACGACCGGTTCCGGAACGGCTACGGCCACGGTTGGCAACAGCTCGCCCTTGACCCTGCACGCAACGGTCTCCTCGACGCTGTATCCAGGCGCCTCTTCGCCGGTCAGCTTCACCGTTGACAACCCTTCGTCCGGCGCTCAGCGGGTCGGCACGATCACCCTGGCGAGCATCTCCGTGGATGCGGGGCACTCGAGCTGCAGCACCGTGATCAGCGGTGGGAACCCCGACTTCACAATGCCCGATGTGGTCGTGAATCAGGTCTTCCCGTCCGGAAGCGGCCAGAGCGTTACCCCAGGCGGGACGCTGACGATGAACAACACCGGGGTCAACCAAGACGCCTGTCAGGGTGCCACGCTGACCCTCCATCTGACCAGCAACTAGTCGCCCGCGACCACGGCCGACGGCTGCAGGATCGAAAGCGACGATGCCGGATCACTGGACCCAGGGGAAGACAGCGACCACATGCAAGGCCCTAGCGGGGCTGATCGGCGCCGCCGGGTGCCTTGCAGCGGCCGCCTACGCGGGGGCGGGCCAGATTTCGACGAGTCCAGCCTCGGGGAATCGCGGCGAGAGCGCCGCGACCGCCGGTAGGGCGGACGATCACGCCTCGATTTCCCGCCGGGCCGGCAAGCGCCGGGCCGGCAAGCGTCCGCCGAAGCCGCGGATCACCCGCCATCCAGCAAAGGAATCCATCGCCACCAGCGCAATGTTCCGCGTTGCGGCCCGCCGCAGGGGGCTGCGATTCGAATGCAAGCTCGACCGACGGCGATGGAAGCGCTGTCGCAAGAAGATCACCTACCCCCGGCTGCCAATCGGGAGGCATCGCTTCGCGGTCCGGGCGCGCGATCAGGCCGCCAGGCGCTCTAGGGCAGCCCGCTTCAAGTGGAAGGTGGTCGCACCCGAGAGCTTCTCGATCGCCCCCCAAACCCACTGGCCGAGACGCTCTACCCTGGCGCCGCCCCAGTTGCAGTCCCGGTGTTGATTGCCAACCCAAAACCGGTTCCTATATACGTGACGAGTCTGGAAGTCGAAGTGACCAGCAGTCCAGCGGGCTGCGATAGCGCGATGAACCTCGCGCTGAGCGGGTCGAGTGCGTCGAGCTCGGCCCCGCTGATGATCCCTGCCCGCGGCTGGGTGAGCCTGCCGGCACCGGGCGTATCCGCGCCTGCGATCCGGCTGCTTGACCTTCCCATCAACCAGGACGCGTGCAAAAACGCCCAGTTCACTCTGGCCTTTCACGGCAGCGCCCACGGATGATTCGATCGATCGCATTGCGCCGCGCCGGTATCGCCCTCTCCATCTTGATGATTGGGACCCTCAGCGGCACCGCCTGGGCCTACCTGACGACGGTGGGCACCGGGACCGGTTTGGCAGGGGCGGGGGCGCTGTCGGCCGCAACGATCTCCGCCACGCCTGGGGCGGGCACCGTCGCGCTTAGCTGGAGCGCCGTGACCCCCCCGGGCTCGGGCACGGTGCTCTATTACGTGACCCGTGAAGGGGGAGCCCCGGCGGGCAACTGCCCGGTCTCGGCCGCTCCATCGACCCAGCTGGGCTGCACCGACAGCGGCGTTCCGACCGGCAAATACTCCTACAGGGTGGTCGCCGTGTGGCGGAGTTGGACGGCGACCAGCTCACCCGCCTCGGCTCAGGTCATCCTCGGCCCCGGCAGCCACTTCGTGGTCTCGGCCGCCACCACGACCCCGACCGCGGGAGCGGCCGACAACCTGACGATCACCGCAAAGGACGAAACCAACACCACGATCACCGCCTACACCGGCTCGCACAGCCTGACGTTCTCCGGTGCCGCCAACAGCCCCAACGGGACCGCACCGACGGTCGCCGATTCCAGCGGCGCGGCGATCAACTTCGGCACCGCGACGCCGATCACCTTCAGCGCCGGGGTGGCCAGCGTCTCGGGCTCCGCCAACGGGGTGATGAGGCTCTATAACGCGGGCGCAGCAACGATCACGGCCAGCGACGGCACGATCGATAACGGCGCCGGCCTGGTAATCACGGTCAGCCCGGCGACGGCGGCGAGCCTCGCGCTGAGCGCCGCCGCCACGACCCCGACCGCGGGGGCGGCCGACAACCTGACGATCACCGCCAAGGATGCCTACGGCAATACCGCCACCGCCTACACCGGCTCGCACAGCCTGACGTTCTCCGGTGCCGCCAACAGCCCCAACGGGACCGCACCGACGGTCGCCGATTCCAGCGGCGCGGCGATCAACTTCGGTACCGCGACGCCGATCACCTTCAGCGCCGGGGTGGCCAGCGTCTCGGGCTCCGCCAACGGGGTGATGAGGCTCTATAACGCGGGCGCAGCAACGATCACGGCCAGCGACGGCACGATCGATAACGGCGCCGGCCTGGCAATCACGGTCAGCCCCGCAGCACCGGAGGCCCTCGCCTTCGCCAATGTCGCGATCAGCGCCGGAAGCGCCAGTTTGCCCTGCCTCTTCACCTGCACGGTCACCGGCCTGGGCAACAGCGGGACCTTCATTGCCAACGTCAGCGTCACTGACAGCTTCGGGAACACGGTCACGAACCTGGGCAACGGCTCCACGGTTGAAGTCATCTCGACCGGCGGAACGGTGATCGGCTCCCCGCTCACCATCGCAGCGTCGGGGCCCGCCACATCCACCACGGCGTTCACCTATACGGCCAAACAGCATGGCAAATACTCCGACACGATCACCGCGTCTTCGCAGACTGGGACCCCCTACGTCAGTGCCAGTGCGAGCGTGAGCAGATAGCGACACTTGCCCGCGCGCGCCGTCGAGGGCAACTCGATAGGCGCTCCCAAGCTTGCGCTGCCTCCGCACAGCAGAGACCAAGTCTCTCTTGCATTGGAATCGGCGCTGCTTGGCGCGCTCGATCCGAGGCGCCCAACGGAACATGGTTCCGGGCGAAAGACCCCTCGAGGAACCTTGTCGCGAGGACCGGCAAGAGCCATCGTAGACCAATTCTGGGTGATAGTCGGGCGATAGTTCTGCCAGGCATGAGAGGCAAATCAAGGGCTGTGCCGCTCTGCGGCCCCCCAGGCCGAACCAGCCAGGTTCCCCGTGCTGGAGCCGTTTGCGGCCCTGCCGATGAGCGCGCCCAACAGGATTCGAACCTGTGACCTTCGGTTTCGTAGACCGATTCGGCCAGGGCGGCGCATTGCGCTCTGCAGAGCGGTTTCCGGGCAAATCACCCTGCTAACCGGCGTCTTTCGCGTTTACCGAAGCGCCCTGATCGACACCGCTTTCGACCACCTTTCGCCCTTCTCGGAAGGGCGTAATCGGGGCGCGCAGCTGCCACAGGCCAAAGGCCAGGCGCTGCCTAGCGGCGACGTCCGGGTGGATCGCCGGGAACCGCGAAACCAAAATCTTCATCTGCCCGTTCCGAGACTTCCTCCGGTCACGGTGGTCGCGAGTCGGCGCGATCCGATCCCAGGTGCAGTGTTTGCAAACGAGCACGCAGCCACCGCCGTCAGCAGGGCGGTTTCCAAACGCGGAACTCAGCGCAGTGGACTTCCGCCGCTGTCGCTGAGAGGATCGCGCCGTCGACAACGGGAGGTCTGAAATGCAGCGTAAGCGCGATCTTGCCCCATTGACCGGTGTGCTTTTCGTCGTCCTGGTGATAATTGCCTTCATTCCCCTCGGTGGGAGCACGCCCGAAGGAGATGACTCGGCGCAGAAGGTGGTCTCCTTCTATTCCGATCACGAAACCAGAGAGATCATCGCCTCCATCGTGCTCGGCCTCGGCGCCGTCGCGCTGCTCTTCTTCGCGGCGACCTTGAAGCAGCGACTCGAAGATGCGGAGCCGGTCCGCGGGAGCCTGCCGACCGTCGCCCTCGGCGCCGGGATCGTCGCCTCCGGCGGCTTCCTCGCCGCCGCCACCGTGCACCTTGCGCTCGCCGATTACGCCGGCGACATCGACGCCTCTGCCGTCCAAGCGCTGAACGCGATCGACGCCGACTTCTTCCTTCCCTTCGCGATGGGAATCGCGGCCCTGATTCTTGCCACCTCGCTCTGGCTGGTGAGGAACAAGTCGCTGCTTCCGACCTGGCTCGGCTGGGTCGGGATCATCATCTTCGTCTTCAGCTTCACGCCGGTCGGGTTCATCGCCTTCGGGCTGGCAGGGATCTGGATCATCGTCGTCAGCATCCTGCTCTACCTGCGCAACGAAAAGGCCACGGTCAGCTCGCCCGCTTCTGCACCGAGGGCAGGCTAGCCGGCGCGCTAACCACAGCGTTTCGCCTTGACCGAAGCGCCCCGCTTTCCCGCCTTCAACCCTCTCACGCCCCTTCTCGGAAGGGCGTAATCGGGGCGCAGCCCGCGACGCCCGGCTGTGGCGACTCGCAGATCCCCCCGATTACCAAATGATTCTCAGCGCGCCCGACAGGATTCGAACCTGTGACCTTCGGTTTCGTAGACCGACGCTCTATCCAACTGAGCTACGGGCGCTTGGCGAAGCGGGATTCTAGGGGTGCTGGGGGATCGGCGGGATCGGGGCGGGGTGTGGCCTGCGCCGATCAGGACAGCGCTCGCGCGATCGAGCGGGCGTCGAATCGCATCAGGCGCAGCTGGCCGGAAAGCTCGGTCCGGTAGCCGGTGAAGAAGAGCCCGGGTGCCGAGGGGTGCTGGCGGCCGCCGTGGACCAGGGGGGTCTCTTTCTCGTCGAGCACGCCGAGGTGGCCGACGAGCGGCGCCAGGCCGCGGCGGTAACCGGTGGCGGCGATCACCGCGTCGGGTTGGATACGGGAGCCGTCGGCGAGGAGGACGTCGGGACCGTCGAAGCCCTTGACGGCGGAGACGATTTCGATCCGGCCCGCCTTGACAGACTCGACGAACCCGTCGTCGAAGAGCGGCGATTGGTGCGTTTTGGCCATCAGCGTCGCCATTCCCACCTCGGGGCGCGGCAGCCCGTAGCCGGAGAGGTTGCCGACCATCAACCGTTCGACCACCCCGGTGATCGCGTCCGCGACCGGGAGCGGGAGATGGTTGAGCACCGTGCCCACCACCTGCACCGGAGCGCCCAGCCATTTGCGCCTGGTGATGTGCGGCGGAGTGCGGACGGCGACTCTGACCCGCCCGCCGCCGCCCGCAGCGATCAGTTGGGCCACCTCCGATCCGGTCACGCCAGGGCCCGCGATGAGGACATCTTTGCCCCGGTAGGGATCCGGATCTCGGTAGGCGGCGGCGTGGATCAGCTCACCCTCGAAGCCCTCCCGCCCCGGCCAGTCCGGCGTGTGGGGATCGTGGTCGAAGCCCGTCGCCACGACCACCGCCTGAGCCTCGAGCGCCCCCGCTCCGGTCTCGACCCTCCAAATGCCGTCGCCGCGATCGATCCGCCGGACCTCGGTCCCGAAGCGGATGTCGAGCGCGTGGTGCGCTGCGTATTTCTCCAGGTACTCGATCCATTTGTCGCGCGACGGGAACTCGCCGTAGCGGCGGATCTTCGCCCGCAGACCGGGCTGGGTCGACATCCAACCCGGCGTGTTCAGGCGCAATGCGGAGTAGCGCGAGCGCCAGCTCGCTCCCACCTGGTCCGATCGCTCGAGGACCGTGGCCTCGATCCCCGCCCGGCGCAGGCTCCCAGCCGCTGCCAGCCCGGCGGTTCCTCCTCCGCAAACGATCACCTCAGCAGCCACGCGCCGAACATTCTAGGCGAGGAGGAGGCGAGGTAGCTAACCCCGCAGGTATGGGTTCTCGAAGGTCGCGACGTCGGCGGTGCGGCTCAGGTCGCCGCGCTCCGCATGGTCGAGGACGTGGAGCTTGAACATGTGGGTGAGCCACTCGGCGCGCTTGAAGACGCGGCTGTTGGCGAGGTTCCAGTCCCAGTCGAGCTTGCGCAGCTCGTGCGCCTCGTTGAACTCGCGGATCGCGAGCAGCTCCCCGGCGAAGCGCGTGTGGGTGGAGAGGGCGAGGTCGTCGACGTAGACCGGAAGGCAGGGGAGGTAGGCCTCGGGGCGGCCGTCGAACAGGCGCAGGGCGTCCCTCGAGGAGCTGTAGAGGTCGACGTCGACGGTCGCGAAGCCGAGCGGCGCCGCCGGCCCGAGGGTCTCGACGAAGGACGGGATCGTCTCGGCCACCGGGCCGAGGTGGAGCTCGGCGTTCGCCGGCAGCGACCGCTCGAGCGCCGCCCGATTCATCGGGAACCAGCCCTCCTTGTAGATCTCCGGGTGGTCCCGGTAGTCGGTCGGCTGTGGCATCCCCTCGCCGCTGTCGAAGCCGGCGACGCGGAACTCGACTCCGGTCTCCTCGCCGATCCGGGCGGAGAGCTCGCAGAGGTTGAGCAGGCCGGTGCCGGAGGCGACCCCGAGCTCGACGACCGTGACCCGGCGCAAGCCGCGGGCGCGGGCGTCGTCGGCCGCCTTCAGCAGGCCGTAGGCGTGCTGGCGGCGGACGAGCAGATCGAATGCGATCTTCGCGCGGACGCCGCCGAGGACCGCCACCCCGACCGAGATCAGATTCAGGTGCAGGGGTTCGGTCAGCCGGTCGACGGCCGCGCGCCTCCAGATGTCCCGACGTGCCAGCTGGCTGCGCAGCAATGCGTTGCGCGCCACCGCGCTACTCCACGATCTTGAGCTTGACGACCCTCGTGGTGGTGCGGCGGCCGATCGTGACGACCCGGCGGACCAGCACCTTCCTGGCCCGGGCGAGCTTCCCGCGGTACTTCCTCCTCGCCTTCAGGGAGACGGTCGTGGCCTTGCCGTGCCTGACCTTCACCCTCGCCACGGCGCTCAGCGCCTTCAGCCGGCGCCTCTTGCCCTTGCCGGTCCGCTGCACCGCCTGCAGCCTGAACTTGCAGACGCGCGCCCTCGACCCGGCGGGACACCTGGCCCTGACGCCCGGATAAGCCACCTTGACGGTCTTGGTCAGCGTCGCCGCCGGCGAGCCGTGGCAGTAGGCGGTCTGGCCGGTGAAGACCATCGCCACCGAGCAACCCTCGTTGTCGGTCACCGTCAGGGTCGCGCTGTAGCGGCCCGGCCGCACGAACTTGTGCGGCGCCCGGGGAACGCCCAGCGCCCAGGAGGCGCCGTCGCCGAACTGCCAGGAGTAGGTCGCGACCGTCCCGTCGGGGTCGCTCGACGTCGAGCCGTGGAGGATCGTCGCGACCCCCGGGCGGACCCGCTTCGGGACCGAGAAGGACGCGAGCGGTGACTGGTCGGGGACGAAGGCCAGGCCGCCGACGCCTTTGCCGGCCGGGATCGCGCCGAGCAGCTGGCTCGTCGTCGTGTCGAGACCCGATACCGAGCCCAGTTCGAACTGGGCGGCGAAGAGCTTCCGCCCGTCCGGGCTGATCGCCATGTATTCGGGTTCTTTGACGCCTTCGATCGGCGACCCGATCAGCTGTTTGGTCGCCGTGTCGATCATGAAGATCCGATCGCCTCCGTAGTCGCTGGCGTATGCACGCGAGCCGTCCGGAGTGATCGCGATCTGACTCGTTTTGTCGCCGGCCGGAATCGGCGGGACGGCGGCCTGGTTGGTCGCGGTGTCGATCACGTCGACGAGGCCGGCTTCATCGGCGACGAAAAGGGTCCGACCGTCGGGGGTGATCGCGGACCCGTAGGGGCTGCCGGCGGGGATCGGCGGGCCGACCACCTGATTGGTCGCGAGATCCAGGACGCGCACCTCGGCTTTGCAGGAGACATAGGCGTGGGTGCCATCCGGCGTTATGGTCACCGCGTTGGGGTTGGGACAGATAGGGATCGGTTCTCCGATCACCTGCCTGGCGGCGAGGTCCACCGCGGTGACCGAGCCGTTCGAGCTGTTGGCCACGTAGGCGCGGCTGCCGTCCGGAGTGATCGCGATGCCGTAGGAGTTTTTCTCGATTGGGATCGGCGCCCCCGCCTGGTTCGTCAGCGTGTCGATCGGCGTGACGGAGCCCCCCTTGTAGTCGGCCGTGTACACCGTTCGGCCGTCGGGGGCGATCGCCAACGTGAACGGGCCGGATTCGGGACCCGTGGAGATCGGCGGCCCGACGACCTGATTGGCCAGCCCATCGATCACGGACACCGTGTCGGAGTCGTAATTGGTGACGTACAGGCTCCTGGCCGAAACGCCCGATGAGAATGCGCAGGCGAACAGCGCGGCGATCCCCGCCCCGAGGGCGAGCGCCCTCGCAGGTCGCCTCACCCCGCGGCCTCCGCGGCGGCCGGCTGGTTGAGGCGCACGTGCCAGTGGATTGTCGCCGTCGCGACCCGCGTTCCGGTGGAGTCGGTCAGCTCGATCTCGCAGGGGAAGACGACCTTGCCGTCGGCGTCGAGGGTCGCCAGCGCCTCCTCCTTGGCGACGCCGAGCGTGGCGCGGGCCGCGATCGGCCCCTGGGCGATCTTCTCGTAGGAGATCTCCGCGTCGCGGGCCAGCGGCGTCACCTCGCCGAGGCGCTCGGCGAAGGCGCCGACGAAGGCCGCGCCGGAGGCGGTCTCGGCGACGGTGAACAGCGCGCCGGCGTGCTGGGAGCCGACATGGTTGGTCAACTCGGGGCGCTCAGGTAGGCGAACCGTCGCCTCGCCCTCGCCGACGCTGCTGATCTCCAACCCGAGGTGGCCCGCAAATGGCACCGCCTGGGGCATTCCCTGTGCGATCGCATCGAAGTCCGTCACTTGCCGCGCAGCCTATATCCCGCCGCAAGCCGGGTGGGTGAAAATCCCGCTCCGCCGCTCAGGGCACGCGATGGACCTCGAAGAGGTTGGTCCCCAGCTCCTGCTCGGGCAGGCCGGCGGTGATCGCGATCTTCTCGCCGGAGCGGGCGACCCCGTGCTTGGCCGCCAGCGCCGCGCAGTCGTCGAGCAGCCCGCGGATCTCGACCTCATGCTCGCTGAGCACGGGGGTGACGCCGAACAGCAGCGAATCGATAGTCCGCGCGTGGCGCTCGCCGTCGGCGTGCGAGAAGTTGAGGCGGAAGATGTCGACGCCGGCCTCGATCAACCGCTCGAGGACCGGCGGCTCCCGGCTGGCCGGGCCGACGGTCGCGATGATCTTCGTCCGCCGTCCGATTCCACCCTCAGGTGTGGTCGTCGCCTCCATTACCTGACTGTAGAGAGTGCGCGACGCCACAGAGCTCGACACGGATCTGTGTGACACTGGGTGGGTGGCAACCGCCGTGAGCGCACCCGCCGGCAGCGCCGGGCCGATCGGGCCCGAGCAGGCCGCCGGGCTCCCCAGCCCGCCGATCGTGCAGGTCCCGCCGCTCCTGCAGCTGCTGCGCTTCAACCAGCGCCAGATCGAGTTCGTCTTCGGCGCCCGCCGGCGGCTCGGCGAGGTGTTCGCGCTGCGCACGACCGGAGCCGAACCCGCTGGTGATGACCAGTGTGCCCGACGACGTCCGCTCGCTCTTCACGGCCAAACCAGAGGAGGCGCCGTCGCTCGCCGCCGAGTCGCCGCTGCGCCCGATCGTCGGCCCCGACTCGGTGCTCACCTCGCTGGGCGAGCGCCACATGCGCCAGCGCAAGCTGCTCCTGCCGTCCTTTCACGGCGAGGCGATCGAGCGCTACACGGACGCGATCGCCGAGGCGACCGAGAGGGAGATCGACCGCTGGCCGCTGAACCGGCCCTTCGCCCTCACCCCGCGCATGCAGGCGATCACGCTCGACGTGATCATGGCCGGCATCTTCGGCATCGAGGGCCGGCCGGAGCGGGGCACGCCGGAGCACGGCCTGCGCTTGGTGACGAAGGGGCTCGTCAACGCCTCGACCAAGCCGCTCGCCCAGATCGCCGAGCTGATGAACGTCCGCCGCGAGGAGCCGGTCGGCTTCACCCGCTTCGGCAGGGCGCTGATCGACAGGCGGATGGACGCCGTGATCGCGAGCCGGCGGCGCTCCGATGACCTCGAGGAGAGGCGCGACATCCTCTCCCTGCTGCTGCTGGCCAGGACCGAGGAGGGCGAGGAGCTGACCGACCGCGAAATCCGCGACGAGCTGCTCACCCTCGTCCTCGCGGGCCACGAGACGACCGCCAACTCGCTGGCCTGGGCCTGGGAGCGGCTGGTCCGCAACCCGCCCGCGCAGGAGCGCCTGGTCGAGGCGGTCCGCTCCGGCGAGGGCGGCGCCGAGGCGATCGAGACGACGATCACCGAGGCGATGCGCTCGCGGCCCGTCGTGCCGATCGTCGGCCGGCGGGTGAAGCTGCCCTGGCGGCTCGGGGACTACGGGGTGCCGGCCGACAGCCCGGTCCTGATCAGCATCCTCCTCCTCCACCACCGCGAGGACCTCTATTCGGAGCCGTTCGAGTTCAGGCCCGAGCGCTGGGACGACCGCAAGCCCGGCACCTACGAGTGGCTGCCCTTCGGCGGCGGCATCCGCCGCTGCCTGGGCGCGGCGCTGGCGATGGCCGAGCAGCGGGTCGTGCTCGAGGCGACGGCGCGCCGCCTCGACCTGGTCGCCGACGACCCGGCCCCCGAGCGGGCCCTGCACCGCAACGTGACGATGATCCCCGCCCGCGGCGCCCGCGTCGTGATCCGCTCGCGCCGCTAGCGCGGTCAGCGGGGTTGATGAGACGGTATTCGAACCCCGAGGTCAAGAAACGCCTTGGCCGGCTCAACCTCGGCCATTTTCCATCCGACTGATTGGAGTTAGGGGGAGGACTCTCGAACCCCGCTTTCGCAACAGCAGGCTCGCCGCCGGTGTTGGCGAAGTCCCTTTGAGAGCGTGCACGCTTGGACCACTCAGGAAGTGATGGTCACCGGAATGCCCGGTGCGATGCGCACGGCCAGCCAGCGAATGCTTCGACTGGCGAGACGCACGCAGCCATGGGAGATCGCAGTCCCGGGGTGTGCCGCCGAGGTTCGCCACGCCGTGAATGGCGATCTGGCCCGGACCGCCCTCGAACCTGTGCAGCACGTTGGAGCGGGCGCTCAGAGCGAGGGCGAACGGCGCCCCGGCGCTTCCCGGGGGGATGCGGACGTTCTCCTCGACGAAGAACCGCCCGTGCGGCGTCGGTGTCGAAGGCTTGCCCACGACAGCGGGGAAGGACCGGACAAGAACGCCATGGCGATACACGAGAACCCGACGGCTGGACGTCCTGATGGCGACATACCAGCTCGTCGTCGTCAGCACAGTCCCGCGCTGCTTGATCCAGCCCTTCATCCCGTTTGGGCGCCCGGGGACCATGACCCGCAACCAGTGAACTCCATCCCTGGTGGTGGTGCGGCCAACGACGGGAAGGACCGTCTGCCCGCGGGTGATCGGCCGCGACGCTCGCACCGTGCCTATCCGCGACGGATGAGTGTGGAGCCTGGAGACCACCTTGTGTGAGGTGAGCAGCCTGGCGAGCTCTTGAACCGGCCTCACGACCGTCGGCTTTCGGGCGCTTGCAGATGACGCGGCGGCGAGACCTGTTGCCGCGGCGGCGACTACCACGACACCCGTCATCACCTTCAGCCGACCGCGGGCCGTGCGCCAGGGCGCCCGTGACTGGCCCATGGATGCGCCCGGGAAACCCGCGATCGTGGCCATCAGCGAGCCTCGTAATGAACGTTACCGGATCCATCCAGCTCGTAACTACAACCGGTGCTGCTGCCCTCGGCGACCGCTGTGCAGAAGAACACCAATCCCTCCTTCTGGTGCACACCCGACGGGCAGCTCACCTGAACGTGTTGTCCGCGCTCAGCCAGGCTGCTGTGCTCGATCGCCCGCTCGACCTTCTCGGTGTTGAGGATGGTGGGTGATCCCGATGAACCGCATGCAGTGACGGTGAGACTCGCCGCGACGAGGACGCCTGCGACTGACAAGCGGCTAAGCCATCGGCTGGGTACTGCCGGGCGTTCGGGCTCATAGTCCGGTTCGGGTCACGTAGGTACTGCCCACGCGGACCTTTCTAAGTCGGTCGAGTGTCCGGGACCTAATTGAGTTTCTCGATGGTGACGGAGGCATTCGCATTGGTCTGCGTGCCTCCGGCAAGCGTCTGGAGGGTGACCGCCGCGGCCGACAGTGATTCCTGACCGTGAGGACATCGCCGGCGGAGAACGTGGCGATCACCTGCCCGATGTTCTGCTGGGTGCCGGCGCCGGAGCCGTAGACCGTACCGGGAACCACGGCGCCGTTGACGAACAGCGCCATCTGGCTCGGCTCGACAGCTGACACCGAATACGTGACCTTGTAGTCACCGGAATCCGTGAGCGTGATGTCGGTGGTGCCAGGCGCGTGTGTGATGCCGGGGGTCAGAACGCCATTCGCACTGAAAAGGATATCGGCCTCGATCGCCACGACCTGGGCATCGAGGTTGTAGATGTACGCGTACTGGGACAGGCCGCCGGCCGATCCCGTGGCTCCTGTCGGACCCGCGACTCCTGTCGATCCCGTGGCTCCTGTCGGACCCGCGACTCCTGTCGATCCCGTGGCTCCTGTCGGACCCGCGACTCCTGTCGATCCCGTGGCTCCTGTCGGACCCGCGACTCCTGTCGGTCCCGTGGCTCCTGTCGGACCCGCGACTCCTGTCCGTCCCGTGCTCCTGTCGACCCGCGACTCCTGGCGGTCCCGGGGGTCCGGTCGGACCCGCGGCGCCGGTTTCACCCTGGACGCCTTGCAGTCCCTGTGGACCCGTGGCGCCGATCGGTCCCGTGGCTCCTGTCGAACCCGCAGCGCCGGTTTCACCCTGGACGCCTTGCAGTCCCCGCGAGCCCGTGGGTCCTCTCTTTCCGGTGGCTCCCCGCGGACCCCGAGGGCCTCGTGTACCACGGCAGATCGGCCGCTTGTCGCGGCGTCGGGAAGATCGAGCTTGGACCCGGCCGGGAACCCGGCCGGGTTGCAGGCGGGAAGAGAACGGGCGGGGACGGCCGCGACAGCAGAACGGGCGGGGACGGCCGCGACAGCAAAGCCTGCCGGCCCCAGAACAGCAACCGTACTCATCGCGAAGAGCAGCAGCTTCCAGCATCGCGGACCGCACATATCCTGACCTGCCTTCATCCTGACCTGCCTTCCTGGACCCAGGACCCCGGATATCGACCCTCGAATCCCACTCTATGGCTTGGAGGCGTAGAAACCACGTGTCCGGCTGTCAAACCCGACTGGCTGGTAAGCGGCCTCGCCCGACTGGCTGGTAGCGCCCTCGTCCCCTCGCCCCTTTCTATCACGGTTCGGCGAGCCAGGCAACGTCCTTCAGTTGAACACTGGTCACCCGGCCGACTCCAACCCGGCCGGCGAAGCCCCTCTGACCTCGCTGGAGGTCGAGGTCTGTCGCAGGCAGAAGCGGAACGAGGACCTGCTCGGTGCGGTGAAACGCCAACCCGATGATGCCCGCTCGCTCTACCGGATCGACCTCCACTCCAATGCCGAGGCGCTCCTCGCGGGGGAGGCGCGATGAAGACGCTCCCTCGCAACACGATCCTGACCGGCGACTCCTGCGCGACTACGGCAACTATTCAGTGGCCTTTACCGCCTACGTCACCGGCGCCTACACCCTCGACTCCATGCAGGGCCGTTGAAACGACGAGGCCTGCGCACCCCCGACTCGGACGGGCCAGTCCTATTCAGCTTTCGAACCCTCATCGTAACGACACTGCCGACGCTGGACTGCTCGGTTTCGAATAAGGACTCTCAGCATGCCTCTCAGCGGAGAGGGAGGGATTCGAACCCTCGAGAGAGCTTGCGCCCCCTACTCGCTTAGCAGGCGAGTGCCTTCAGCCACTCGGCCACCTCTCCGGGCCCAGAAACCTTAGCGGCGCTGCCCGGCCCCAGGGCGTCGCTCCCGGCCCCCCGGGCGGTTAGGCTCGGCCCCATGCCAACCGGCGGCGACCAGACGCACGAGCGCTTCGAGGCGATCTTCGCCGAGCTCGAGGCCCCCTTCGCCTTCGTCGACCTCGACGCGCTCTGGGCCAACGCCGACGAGATGCTCGGGCGGGTCGGCGAGAAGCCGATCCGGGTCGCGAGCAAGTCGGTCCGCTGCCGGGCGCTGCAGGAGCTGATCCTGCGCCGGCCCGGCTTCGTCGGGACGATGACCTTCACCCTGCCGGAGACGCTCTGGCTCGCCGAGCGGGGCTTCGAGGACCTGCTCCTCGCCTACCCGACGACCGACGGCGCCGCGCTCGGGGAGCTGGCGCTGCGCTCGGCCGCCCAGCCCGAGCAGGCGCCGATCGTCACCATCGACTGCAGCGAGCACCTCGACCAGATCGAGTCGGTGCTCGGCACGGGGGCGGCCCCGGTGCGGGTCTGCATCGAGCTCGACGCGAGCTGGTGGGCGGCGGGCGGGCGCCTGAAGATCGGCGCCAAGCGCTCGCCGGTGCACTCGCCCGAGCAGGCGCTCGCCCTGGCCCGAGACGTCGAGCGGCGGCAGAAGATCGACCTTGTCGCGCTGATGGCCTACGAGGGCCAGATCTCGGGCGTCGGCGACCGGCCACCCGGGCAGCGGCTGCGCGGTGCGGCGATCCGCTTCATGCAGCGCCGCTCCGCCGCCGAGCTCGCCGAGCGGCGGGCGGCGGCTGTCGCCGCCGTGCGCGAGGTCGCCGAGCTGGAGATCGTCAACGGCGGCGGCACCGGCAGCCTCGAACTGACCGCGGCCGAGGACGCCGTCACCGAGGTCACGGCCGGCTCCGGCTTCTACGCGCCGGCCCAGTTCGACCACTACAGCCGCTTCAGCCTCACGCCCGCGGCCGGCTTCGCGCTGCCGATCGTGCGCAGGCCGGGGCCGGGGGTGGCGACGGCGCTCGGCGGCGGCTACCTCGCCTCGGGCGCCGGCAACCCCGGCCGCCTGCCGACCCCCTGGCTACCGCCCGGGTTGAAGCTCGACGCCGAGGAGGGGGCCGGCGAGGTGCAGACGCCGCTGCTGGGCGCCGCCGCCGACGGCCTCGCGATCGGCGACCGAGTCTTCATGCGCCACTCGAAGGCGGGCGAGCTCTGCGAGCGCTTCGACTCCCTCTATCTGGTCGAAGGCGACCGGATCGTCGACTCGGTCCCCACCTACCGCGGCGACGGCCAGGCCTTCCTCTAGGTCGACGGGCCGAAACTGCGGCCCCGCTTCGCTCTTCGGCCCGTCGGCGGGGGAGGTCTGCGCAGGGGCCGAGGACCCGCGCCGCGTACTCGTTGGTGAAGGCGCGCCCGGGGTCGAGCTCGTCGCGCGCGGCCTGGAACTCGGCCCAGCGCGGGTAGCGGGACGCCAGGGTCTCGGCGGTCTGGAAGTGGCGCTTGCCCCAGTGGGGGCGGCCACCGAAGCCGTCCATGATCTCCTCGACGGCCTCGAAGTAGGGGCGCCACTCCATTCCCCGGTACTGGTGGACGGCGATGTAGGTCGTGTCGCGCTCGTGCGAGGGGCTGAGCAGGGCGTCGTCGGCCGCCGTCACGCGCATCTCGATCGGGAAGAAGACCGGGTAGCGGTTGCCGCGCACCCACTCGATCACCCGCCGCGCCGCCTCGGGCCCGTTCTGGCGCGGCACGCCGTACTCCATCTCGGTGAACCGCACGCGGCGCTCGTTGGCGAAGATCCGGTCGCTGCGGTCGATCACCCGGCTGCCGGAGGCGAGCCGTGCTGCGATCCGCGAGAGCCGCGGAATCGCACGCGGGAACGCCTTGCCGGCCGCCGAGATCGCCTCCAGCGCCCAGTTCTCGAGGACGACGTCGTTGAGATGGGCGGCGAGCCGGCCGCGCGGGCGCGGCGGGGCGTCCGTCCGGTCGCGCTCCAGAACCAGAGCGGAGTCGGCGTACGGGAAGGTGAAGAGCTCGAAGTGGTCGTGGGCGTCGGCGCGCTCCTGGAAGGAGTCGAGGACCTCCTCGCGCGGGCACGGGGAGTCGAGGCGGTCGAGGGTGAAGGCGGGCACGCAGCGCAGGGTCACGGCCGAGATCGCGCCGAGCGCGCCGACCCCGACCCGCGCGGCGCGCAGCAGGTCGCCGTCGCGGTCGAGCTCGCGGACGCTGCCGTCGGCGAGGACGAGCTCGATGGCGGTGACCTGGGAGGAGATGTTGCGCAGCCGGGCGCCGGTGCCGTGCGTGCCGGTCGAGATCGCGCCGGAGATCGTCTGCCGGTCGATGTCGCCGAGGTTCTCCATCGCCAGGCCGAGCCCGTGCAGGGCCTCGTTGAGGTCGGCGAGGACCGTCCCCCCTCCGACCCTGACGATCCCGGTGCCGGGGTCGGCGTCGATCACCCCGCCGAGCGCCGCGACGTCGATCATCGTGCCCCCGGTCAGCGCCGCCTCGGTGAAGGAGTGGCCGGAGCCGGCAACGCTGACCGGGCTCCCCTCCTCGGCACCCGCGGCGACCACGGCGGCCAGCTCGTCGCGATTCCGCGGGCGGCTCAGCTTCTGCGGGCGGCAGCCCTGGTCGCCCGCCCAGTTGCGCCACTCTGCCATCGGCTCAGCCTAGCCTCCGCCGCACCTCGCCCGGGCCCGCCGGGCGTCAGGGCGCCGCGGGGGCGGGGCAGGAGCGGGCAGCTCGTGCCGCAGCGCGTAACCGGCGGTGAGCAGGAGGACCGCGGCGACGGCGATGCTGGGCGCCGCGTACCCGGAGACCTCGGCGAGCCCGCCGCCGGCGAGGCCGCCGAGCACCTGGCCGCTGGCCCAGGCCATGTTCGAGAGGCCGGCGGCGAGGCCCTCCTGCAGCGCGCCCGACTCGGTCGTCTCGGCGAGCATCGTCAGCGCCGGCGTGAAGCAGATCCCCGCTCCCAGCGAGGCGACGAGCAGGCCGGCGACGACGACGCCCACGCCCTGCGCTGCGGCGATCCCGAGCATGCCGACGGCGGCGACCGCCAGTCCCGCGACGAAGGGCCGGCGGCGGCCGGCCCGGTCGGAGTAGCGGCCCGTGACCGGCGCCAGGGACGCCTCGATCGCGGCGCCGACGATGAAGCTCGCCGCGATCACCGCGTGACCGCCGTCGAGGTCGGCTATGCGCAGCGGCACGAGGACCTCGATCGCCCCGAACATCAGCGAGGGAACCGCGACGAACGTGGTCGCCAGCAGAACAGGCCGAGTCGTCACAGCGGCGGCCACCTCGGCCAGGGTCTGCCTCTCCGGCGGCGGTGACTCCGGCGTACGCAGGACGAGCACGGCGAAGGCGGCGGCGATCGCGACCACGGCGCTGAACACCACCTCGGTGCCGACCTCGGCGGCCAGCGCCCCGAGCGCCGGGCCGATCAGGGCGCCGGCCACGGCGGTGCCCAGCGCGGTGCCGATCACCGAGCCGCGGCGCTCCGGGGGCGCGGTGGTGATCAGCCAGGTCAGCGCCCCCGACCAGATCAGGGCTCCGGCTACGCCCTGGCTGAAGCGGGCGGCGTCAAGGACCCCGATCTCGCGGCCGAAACCGAATGCGACGCTGGAGAGCCCGAGCAGCGCCAGGCCGGCCAGAACCGTGCGCCGCGGGCCCGCCCTGCTCGCCAGGAGCCCGGCCGGCAGGGAGGCGAGCAGCGTGCCGGCCGCATAGGCCGCCGAGAGCACCCCCGCTTCGCCCTTGCTCAGCCCGAGCTCGTCGACGTAGTCGGGCAGCAGGGGCGCGATCGCCGAGTAGAAGGCGACGTCGAAGAGGATCATCGTCGAGGCGATCAGCAGCAGCCTGCGCATCGCCCCATCCAATCAGCACAGCCCGGTCGAGCACCCCGCCTTTGCGTCTAGCATCGGATCTCCGTGTGCTCCCCGGAGGGGTGGCAGAGCGGTTGAATGCGCCGGTCTTGAAAACCGGTAGCCGTCGCAAGGCGGCTCGTGGGTTCGAATCCCACCCCCTCCGCTCTGCCGCCGTGCAGGAGAACGGGGTCCCCGACCGAACGAGCGAGCATGGACACCGGGCACGCGCACACGCCCGCCGAGGCGCCCTGGGTCGGTCGTGCCGAAAGGGTCCGGGACGCCTTCGGCCTGGTCCTGATCCTGGTCGTCGCCACCTACGTGCTGGCCTCGATCGTCACCAACAGCGGCTGGGGGGCGGTCGCCCTGACCGTCACCACCGCGGCGACGGCGATCATCGCGCTGACCAGCTCCCACGCGCGCGGGCCGGCCGTCAGACGGGCGATCGGCGCTCGCGGCCCTCGCCGTGGTCCTGGCGACGCTCTCGGCGGTGTTCGACGGACGACAGGCGCTCAACGCGGCCTCGTTCCTGGTGATCTGCCTGCTCGCCTTCTCGATGGCGGCGGTCCTGCGACGGGTCGTCACCTCCAGCGAGGTCTCCTCGCGCACGATCCTCGGCGCGATCAGCGTCTACACCGTCCCTCGGGATCCTCTTCACCTGGGCCTACGGCACGATCGACCGCATCGAAGGCGGCGGGTTCTTCGGCGACGTGTCCGTCAACGGGACCGACTTCCTCTTCTTCAGCTACACGACGCTGACCACGACCGGCTACGGCGACCTGGTGCCCGCCGGACAGGTGGGCCGCATGGTCTCCGGGCTCGAGATGATGCTCGGCCAGGTCTTCCTGGTCACGCTCGTCGCCGGCCTGGTCAGCCTCTGGCGACCGGGCGAAGGCCTGCTGCGCCGGCGTGGGCAGCAGGCCGGCGAGGCCACCGGCGACTGAGAGCGCCTAGTCGGAGAGGTCGACGCGTTCGATCTTCTGCGGCTCCACCGGCCGGTCGGAGCCATCGGTCGGGACCGACTCGATCGCGTCGACCGCGTCCATGCCGTCGACGACCGCGCCGAACACGGTGTGCTTGCCGTCGAGCCAGGAGGCGGCCTCGGTGGTGACGATGAAGAACTGCGAGCCGTTTGTGTTCGGCCCGGCGTTCGCCATCGCCAGCGCCCCGCGGACGATCTTGTGGTCGTTGAACTCGTCCTCGAAGGTGTAGCCGGGCCCGCCGCGGCCGGTGCCCTCGGGGCAGCCGCCCTGGATCATGAAGTCCGGGATCACCCGGTGGAAGTTGAGGTCGTCGTAGAACCCGTCGCCGGCCAGCTTGCGGAAGTTCTCGACGGTCTTCGGCGCGTCCTCGTCGTGCAGCTCGATCACGATCGGGCCGGCGTTGGTCTGCAAGGTCGCCTGCGACATCGCCGCCCACCCTATCGATCTCCGGCGGCCGCGCGGCCCCCTCAGCCACTGACCCTGACCAGGCGCGGCCGCGAGGCGCCGGGCGCGTAGGGCCAGCGCTCCTCGGGCAGCGCCACCGCCCGCAGCCGGATGCGGGCGCTGCCGCTGACGTAGCGGAAGCGGTAGCGGGCGCTGAAGTGCCCGCTGTGATCGCTGCGGGTGACGAGCACCGGTCGCCAGCGCCCGGTCGCCGCCTCCCGGTACTGCACGGCGACCAGCTTGCCGCGGCGCGGCAGGGGAGCGCCCTGGGCCCGGACCCGGCCCCAGAGCCGGACCGCCTCGCCCGTGCGCAGGGAGGCGGGGGCGGCGTGAAAGACGACCCCGCCCCGCACCCGCAGGGAGAGTCGCGCGCGGCGGGCGCGCCTCAGCCTCCTCTCCCCCCGGAAGAGAACGGTGAGCTTGCGCGACGGCCCGGCGCGCATCTCGAGGCGGAAGCCCCCGTGGGGGCCGGTCCTCACCGAGGCGAAGGAGGTCGGGGACAGGGCTCCGCGCGAGGACCTCGCGGCGACCCTGATCCGCCGGCCACGGAGGCCGGCGCCGTCGGCGTCGACGAGGCGTCCGCTGAGGACCGCGCGGGCGCCGAAGGGCACCGTCACCGAGGTCCCGCGCCTGCGGCGCCAGCGCAGGCGGGCGAAGATGCGGGTCTTGCCGCGCGCGACGGCCCCTCCCCGCCCGGCCCTCCCGCCGCCGCCATCCCCCTGGCCGCGCTGCGCCGGCGCCGGCGACCGGCTTGCGCAGGGTCATCTCGGTCCCGTCGGCGCGACGCGTCGTCGCGGCGGAGTTGCCGGCCGCGTCCGCCGCCTCGGCTCGAAAGACGTAGATGCCCGGCGGGAGCGACTCGGGGAGGCGGGCGACGAGCTGCGATCCGGAGGCCCTCGCCGCTGACGAAGCGGGCGGAGAGATCGGACCACGAATCGGTCCCCAGGCGCCGGTAGCGGAGCTCGCCCCCGGCCGGGCCCGAATGCTCGTCGTGGATATCGGCGCGGATCGAATCCGGGAAGCCGGGCCCGCTGTCGGCCGCGAAGGCGACTCCGGGCGCGACGTTGTCCAGGCGAAGCGGCACCTCAACCGCCGTCGCCGGCGCATCGTTCCCCGCTTCGTCGCGAAGCCAGAGGCGAAGGACATACTGGCCCGGAGCGGGCAGCGAGCGGTTCGGGAGCGAGGCGATGTCGCGCCCGCCGGCGAAGCCGACGCCGCTGTCGTAGCCGGCGCCGCCGGTGATCCGCCAGTAGGCGCCCCAGATCGGGCTGGCCGGCCCCTGGTCGGGGTTGTCCCAGGCGACGTCGAAGTCGTTGACGCGGCGCCAGCCGTCCCCTCCCTCGGTGTGGGCCGACCGCGGATGAGCCGGTGGGTTGTTGTCGACCGCAACCGTCCTCGACGCCGTGCAGCCGAGGTTGCCGGCGAAATCGGTAACGCAGTGATTGACCGCGTGGGGGCCGTCGCTGAAGCGCGTCGTGTCGACGACCGCGCTGCCCGAGGGGCCGAGCGGGCAGGGCTGCATCTGGGTCGCTCGCCACTCGCCCCCGATCAGCGCCTTCGCGCAGGGGTACTCGGTCAGGTTGACGCGGGCGCCGTCGACCATCGTCTCGGCGAAGCGGGCGCCCCCGCCGAGCTCGCCGGCCCAGAAGCCGATCTCGCGACTGCCCCGCTGCCAGCCGCCGGCAAGCAGGCCGCCGGCCAGGCCCGCGGCCGGAGGAGAGTCGTCCTCGACGGTGATCGTCAGGGCTCTCAGGCCCGACCAGGAGCCGGGTTCGAGGCTGCACCACCTGCTCTCGCCGCGAGCGCAGAGCAGGCGGTCTTCGAAGGCGCGCTGCGGAGGGGAGAAGCCGGCGACGAAGTCGCGCAGGGTGACGTCGGTCGAGGCGGCGGTTGCGAACGGGGCGAAGCCGCCGTCGCCACCGTCGGTGCCGAGCCGCTGCTCGAGGCCGTCGTGGAGCGCGTGCCACCAGGTGCCGCGCACCTGGACGATGCCGGTTCCGGGCGGCGCCGTCCAGCGCCAGCGCGCGAAGCGTGTGCCGGAGACCGTCTGCTGGCCGGCGCGCGTGAAGCTCTTCAGGTGGGCACCGTCGAAGGGATCGGCGGCCGCCGGCGTCGCGCAGTAGGAATCGGGCCGAAACTTGGCGCCGCCGGTCGTGTCCGCCCAGGCCGCATCGGATCCGAGGTGCCAGCCGCACTGCGCGACCGCGTACTTGCCGGCCCTCGCCTCGCCCGCCCCGACCAGGAGCAGCACCAGGGCCAGCCCGATTCCCATCGCGACGATACGGCCGCGACCTCCCCGCGTTCCCGACATGGATCCTCCTTCGCTCGACGGCATCGGAGGCCCTAAGGGCCTGGCGGCGCGATCTCTCCCCCCTCACGGTCGCGTCCCCCCCTCGACACGTCCGGCTGCGCCGCTTTGCGAGAATGGGCCGATGCCGACCAAGGAGCAGATCACCGAGAAGCTGCGGGCCGTGATCGACCCCGAGCTGCGCCGCTCGATCGTCGAGCTGGGCATGGTGCGCTCGATCGAGATCAGGGACGACGGCCGGGTCGAGGTGGTCGTCTCGCTGACCACCGCCGGCTGTCCGATCCGCTCCCATTTCGAACAGGCGGTCGCGAAGCAGGTCTCCGAGCTCGACGGGGTGACCGAGGTCGCGGTCGGCTTCGACGTCCTCTCCGACGAGGAGAAGGGCGACCTGCAGCAGACGCTCGGCCGCGGCAAGCTGCCGGAGGGCGCGCTCGCCCAGGTCAAGAACGTGATCTGCGTCGCCTCGGGCAAGGGCGGTGTGGGCAAGTCGACGATGACCGCCAACCTCGCCGCGGCGCTGACCGCCGAAGGTCACCCGAGCGGCGCCCTCGACTGCGACGTCTACGGCTACTCGATCCCGCGCATGCTCGGCGTCAACCGCAAACCGGAGGTCAACGCCGAGCGCAAGATCCTCCCTCTCGAGGCGGCCGGCGGGGTGAAGGTGATGTCGATCGGCTTCTTCGTCGAGGAGAACGCCGCCGTGGTCTGGCGCGGGCCGATGCTCCACAAAGCGATCCAGCAGTTCCTCGAGGACGTCGCCTGGGGCGAGCTCGAGTACCTGCTGCTCGACCTCCCGCCGGGAACCGGCGACGTCTCGATGACCCTCGCCCAGCTGCTCCCGCAGGCGAAGTTCCTGATCGTGACCACGCCGCAGCCGGCCGCCCAGTCGGTCGCCAAGCGCGGCGCCGAGATGGCGAAGAAATTCGACCTCGAGCTGCTCGGGGCGATCGAGAACATGTCCGGCTTCACCACGCCCGACGGGGAGCGCTTCACGATCTTCGGCGAGGGCGGCGGCCAGCTGCTCGCCGACGAGCTCGAGATCCCACTGCTCGGCAAGGTGCCGCTCTCCGAGCCGCTGCGCGAGCACGCGGACTCCGGCACGCCGCTGGTCACGGCGGAGCCCGACTCACCCGCCTCGCAGGCGATCCGGCAGGCCGCCCGCGGCATCGTCGCCGCCACCCCGCAGGAGCTTCCGGTGCTGCAGGCGACGCCGGCGTCCGCCGAGCCGCCGGCGGTCGGCGGCACGCCGCTACCGATGGCGTAGGCGCCGCTAGGCGCCCATCGCGCGCGCGATGACGACGCGCTGAATCTCGTTCGTGCCCTCGTAGATCTGAGTGATCTTGGCGTCGCGCAGCATGCGCTCGACCGGGTACTCGTTGACGTAGCCGTACCCGCCCAGCACCTGGATCGCCTCGACCGTGACCCGCATCGCGTTGTCGGAGGCGAAGAGCTTGGCCATCGAGGTCCACTTGCCGAGGTCGGCGGGCCGCTCCGGCATGTCGGCCATCGAGCAGGCCTTGTAGAGGAGCTCGCGGGCCGCCGCGGTGCCGGTCTCCATGTCGGCGAGCTTGAACTGGATCGCCTGCAGATTGTTGATCGGCTTGCCGAAGGCGATCCGCTCCTTCGCGTACTCGTTGGCGTAGTCGGTCGCGCCCTGGGCGATCCCGACCGCCTGCGCCGCCGCGCCGAGGCGCGTCCGCTCCAACGTCCCGAGCGCGACCCCGAGGCCCTTGCCCTCGGTCCCGACGAGGTTCTCCTGCGGGACGCGCACGTCGGTGAAGGTCGGCGAGCCGGTGGGCGAGCCCTTGATCCCGAGCTTGTGCTCGAGCTTGCCGGGGTCGAACCCCTCGCGCTCCTTCTCGACGACGAAGGCGCTGATCCGCCTGTTCTCCCGATCGGTGATCGCGAAGACGACGTAGAAGTCGGCGATCGAGGCGTTGGTGATCCAGTTCTTCTGGCCGTTGATCACCCACTCGTCGCCGTCGCGGACGGCGGTGGTCCGCATCGAGGCGGGGTCGCTCCCGGCCTCCGGCTCGGAGAGCGCGAAGGCGGGCGACCACTCGCCGGCCGCGCACTTGGGCAGGAAGCGCTGCTTCAGCTCATCCGAGCCGAAGAGCTGGATCGGCAGGGTGCCGAGCTCCTGGATCATCAGGATCAGGGCCGAGGAGGCGCAGGCCTTGGCGATCTCCTCGACCGCCATCTGCAGGACCAGGGTGCCGGTGCCCGTTCCGCCGTAGGACTCGGGGAAGGGCAGGCCGAGGATGTCGTGCTCGGCGAGCAGCTCGCGCACGTCCCAGGGATACTCGCCCTGGCGATCGATCTCACCGGCCCGCGGAGCGATCTTCTCCTGCGCGAGCCGACGCACCATGTCCCGCAGGTCGCGGGACTCCTGCGGGATCTCGTAGGTGGCGGCCAACGCCGCTAGGCCGCGCTCTTGCTCTTGTAGTACTCGGCGTTGACCTCTGCGTATTTGGCCCACTCGGCGGGGAGCTGGTCCTCGGCGAAGCAGGCGTCGACCGGGCAGGCCTCGACACAGGCATCGCAGTCGATGCACTCGTCGGGATCGATGTAGAGCATCTCGACCGAGTCGTAATCGGGCTCGTCCGGGGTCGGGTGGATGCAGTCCACCGGGCAAACCTCGACACACGAGTTGTCCTTGGTGCCGATGCACGGCTCGGCGATCACGTAGGTCATTGGGGCCTTGTCTCCTGGGTCGTCTTTGCAGTGCGCCGCGAAGCATCCCCCGCCGGCGCGAGCGGACATTTTAGGGATGATGTGCCGATGCTGCTGCTGACAGGGGCAACCGGAAGCATCGGATCCCGCCTGCTGCCGCTTTTGCTTGCGGAGGGCGAGGAGGTCCGCTGTCTGGTGCGCGAGCCGCGGCGCCTCGGGGATCGGCGGGTAGACGTGCAGATCGCGCTCGGCGACCTCGGCGAGATGTCAGATCCCTATCTCGTCCGCCAGGCGCTGCGCGGGGTCGACACCGTCGTCCACCTTGCGGCGACGATCCGCGACCAGCCCCATCACCGGATCGAGGAGCTGAACGGCCTCGCCACCGTGCGCCTGCTGCGCGCGGCCGAGCGCAGCGGCGTCCGCCGCTTCGTCTTCTTCAGTGCCCTCAACGCCTCCGCCGCCCAGCGCACGCGGTTCTTCCGCGCCAAGTGGCTGGCCGAGCGGGCGGTCGAGTCCTCCCAGCTCGAGTCGATCGTCTTCGCCCCCTCGATCGTGTACGACCGCTCCGACCCGTGGGTGACGCTCCTGCGGCGGTTCTCATTCCTGCCGGTCATGCCGGTGTCCGGGAAGGGGACGGCGCGCTTCCAGCCGATCTGGGCGGCCGACGCCGCCCGCTGCGTGGTCGCGGCGCTCGCCGGGGGCGGCGGGGGCCGATACGAGCTGGCGGGGCCCGAGACGCTCACCTACGACGGCATGTCGGATCTGGTCAGCCGCGCCGCCGGCCGGCCCCGTCCGCTGGTCCACCTGCCACTCGGCCTGGTCCGCGCGGGCCTGCTTGCGACGCGCTCCCTTTTCGGCGAGTCCGTGTTTGCAACGTGGGAGGAGGCGGAGCTGATGGAGGTTTCGATGACCACCGAACGCGGTACCACCGATGCCAATGCACTCGGAGTCGAGCCGAGGAGGATGAGCGATGTCCTGGAGGAGGCCTAGGCGCTCGCTGCGCCCCTGGGCGGCCCTCGCCGCCTTCGTCTCGGCGATGGCGCTCGGCCCGGCGACCGCGCCGGCACTGACCCTCGTCCCGCCCAAGCCGAACGTCTTCTTCGGCGTCAGCGACCGTGGCAGCACGGCCGAGTTCAACGAGTTCGGCTACTACGTGCGCAAGCATCCCGCCCTGCTGCAGACCTTCCACCCCTGGGGCAACAGCCTCAACGCGGCGTACGAACGCTGGCGCGAGACCGCCACCCGGCCGATCCTGCACATCTCGACGGCCGACGACCAGACCCTGGCCGAGATCATCACTCCCCAGCAGATCGCGCTCGGCGGAGGCGACGACTACCTGCTGCAGCTCAACGACTTCCTCGCCGTCCACGGGCCTCCCGCCTACATCCGGCCGCTGGGCGAGCCCAATCGCTGCCTCAACCCCTGGTCGCCCGTCAACTGCGACGGCAGCCGGAAAGGGGGCGAACACACGGCGGGCTGGTACAAGCAGGCGTTCCGGAGGATTGCGCTGATCGTCCGCGGTGGCCAGACCCTGGCCGGGCTCAACGTCGCTCTCGCCCGCATCGGCCTACCACCGCTGAAGAGGTCGAAGGGCCCAAACCCGACTGCCCTGCCGGCGGCGCCCGTCAGCATGATCTGGAGCCCGCTGCCCGGCGGCTCGCCGCGGGTCAGGGGCAACGGCCCCGGCAACTACTGGCCGGGCGCGCGCTTCGTCGACTGGGTCGGGACCGACCTCTACTCGCAGTATCCGGTCTGGAAGGACCTCAACCGCTTCTTCCGCGGCAGGCACTGGCGGGGCAAGCCCTTCTCGCTCACGGAGTGGGCCGTCGCTGGTGAGGACGACCCGCGCTTCGTCAAGCGCCTGATCGCCTGGACCGTGAGGCGGAAACGGGTGCGGATGCTCGTCTACTACCGCGGCTTCGGCGACACGGGGAACCCCTACGCGCTCGGGGCGTATCCGCGGACGACCAACACTCTCCGCAGGAAGATCCGCCGCGCGAGCTTCCTCGCCTACGCCGATTACAACGCCGCCACGCTGCCGCCGCTGCCGAAGAAGGCGAACAAAGGGAAGTCGCCGGCGCCACCGGCGACGCCCACTGTCGAACCGTCACCCACTCCCTAGCCGCCGACGGGGCCGAAAAACGCGGTCCGGCTTCGTTTTTCGGCCCGTCGGCGGTCATTGTGGGGAGGATGGCCGGGCGGGGCACGCGGGTGGCGCGATGAGAGTGCCGGGCTGAGACACGAGAGGCCCGGCGATCGCCGGGCCTCTCGGAAAGCCACTCGCCTGTTGAGGCGAGGATACGCGGGCGAGATCGTCGCCCGGGGCGCCTGGGCCGACTCGGCCCGGCGGCGTGCCTACATCATCCCGCCCATGTCGGGCATTCCGCCGCCGCCCGGCATGCCGCCGCCGGCGCCGGGCTCCTCCGGCGGCTCGGCGATGATCGCCTCGGTTACGAGGATGTTCTTGGCGATAGAGGCGGCGTTCTCGAGCGCCGACCGGGTCACCTTGGTCGGGTCGATGACGCCGTCTTTGATCAGGTCCCCGTACTCGCCGGTCGCGGCGTTGAGGCCTTCGCCGGCTTTCAGCTCGCGGACCTTGTTGACGACGACCGAGCCCTCCTCGCCGGAGTTCTCGGCGATCTGGCGGACCGGCTCCTCGAGCGCGCGGTGGATGATCCTCGCCCCCGTCTGCTCGTCGGCGTCGCCGATCTTGGTCGGGTCGAGGCCGTCCTGCGCGTTCAGCAGCGCCACGCCGCCGCCCGGCACGACACCCTCCTCGAGCGCCGCCCGGGTCGCCTGCAGGGCGTCCTCGACGCGGTGCTTTTTCTCCTTCATCTCGGTCTCGGTGGCGGCGCCGACCTTGACCACGGCGACACCCCCGGCAAGCTTCGCGAGGCGCTCCTGGAGCTTTTCGCGATCGAAGTCGGAATCGGTGTTCTCGATCTCCTTGCTGATCTGGGTGATCCGACCCTTGATGTCCGCCGTGTCGCCGGAACCGTCGACGATCGTCGTCGTGTCCTTGGAGACGACGACGCGGCGCGCCTTGCCGAGCTGGTCGAGCTGGGTGTTCTCGAGTTTGAGGCCCATCTCCTCGGTGATCACCTCGCCGCCGGTGAGGATCGCGATGTCCTCGAGCATGCGCTTGCGACGGTCGCCGAAGCCCGGCGCCTTCACCGCGACGCCCGTGAAGGTGCCGCGCAGCTTGTTGACGACCAGGGTCGCGAGGCATTCGCCCTCGACGTCCTCGGCGACGATCAGCAGCGGCTTGCCGCCCTGCATGACCTGCTCGAGCACCGGCAGGATGTCTCGAACGTTGCCGATTTTCTGGTTGGCGATCAGCACGTAGGGGTCCTCCAGCACGGCCTCCATGCTGTCCTGGTCGGTGACCATGTACGGGGAGATGTAGCCCTTGTCGAACTGCATCCCCTCGGTGAACTCCAGCTCCATGCCGAAGGTCTGGCCCTCCTCGACGTTGACGACGCCGTCTTTGCCGACTTTCTCGATCGCGTCGGCGATCACGTTGCCGATCTCGTCGTCGCCGGCCGAGATCGCGGCGACGCGGGCGATCTGCTCCTTGCCGGCGACCTCCTTCGACTGCTTCTCGCGCAGGTTCTCGACGACCTCGTCGACCGCCTGCTCGATGCCGCGGCGCAGGGCCAGCGGGTTGGCGCCGGCGGCCACGTTCTTGAGGCCCTGGCGGACGATGATCTGGGCCAGCAGCGTCGCCGTCGTCGTGCCGTCGCCGGCTACGTCGTTGGTCGCCGTGGCGACCTCGCGGACGAGTTGGGCGCCCTGGTTCTCGAAGACGTCCTCGACCTCGATCTCGCGGGCGATGGTGACTCCGTCGTTGGTGATCGTCGGCGCGCCGAACTTCTTGTCGAGCACGACGTAGCGCCCCTTCGGGCCAAGGGTCACCTTGACCGCATCGGCGACCGCGTCGACGCCGCCCTGGAGCGCGCCCCGGGCGTCCTCGCTGAACTTCAGCTCCTTGTGAGCCATTTGCTTTCAGTCCTCCTTGGTTCTTCTAAGTCCGTTTTGGCGTGCTCAGCCGATCTTGGCGAGGACGTCCGACTCGCGTAGAACGAGCAGTTCCTCGTCTTCGACCGTGACCTCGGTGCCGCCGTATTTGGAGTAGAGGACCTCGTCGCCCTCGCCCACGTCGAGCGGGCGGCGACTGCCGTCCTCGTTGACCGCGCCGTCGCCGACGGCGACGACCTTGCCCTTCTGCGGCTTCTCTTTGGCCGTGTCGGGAAGGACGATTCCGCTCGCGGTCGTCTCCTCCTCATCGATCGGCTTGACGATCAGCCGGTCCCCGAGGGGCTTCAGCTTCATCCGTATTACCTCCGTCTATATAGGTCAGAAGTTGGGTATTGACTGGCTTGGCACTCGGCAATGGAGAGTGCCAACGATGGAAAGATAGCGGGTGCGGGCGCTCAGCTGCTCGCGAGCAGCCGGCAACCGAGCAGATTCGCGATCCCCTCGCCCCCGCGCGCCATCACCCAGTCGTGGTTCCACTCGAAGATCGGCCGCGCGACGGGCGCCAGGGCGTTCATCCAGGCGCGGGTCGTCGCCACGTTCCACTCGTAGAGCACCGCGGTCGCGCTGTCGGCCTCGAAGAGGCGCCAGCGGCCGACGCCGGTCAGCTCGCCGACGGCGTCGGCCTGGAGCAGAATCGGGCGCTCGACCCGGGTGGTGGTGATCTCGAACTCGACCCGGTAGGGCAGCAGGCTCTTCCAGGCCATGCGGGCGACCGTGCCGACGCCCCCCTCGTCCCCCGGGCTGAGCTCGACCGCCTCCTCCACCCCACGCCACCAGCTCGGCCATGACGCCTGGTCGTAGAGCGCCTCGAAGACGGGCTCGCGCGGCGAATCGAGGAGCCAGGTCGTGAGGAACCTGTATCCGGCCACTAGTTGTGGCTTGGCGTCTCGCCGTTGCCGAAATGGGATTCGGGCGGCTCGACGATCTGCGAGAAGCGGATCACCGTGATCACGTCGTCCTCGGAGACCGGCCGGCTGTAGATCTGCTCGAGGAAGTTGACCTCCTCCTCGGGACGGCGGAACTCGGGGTTGTCGTGCTCGATGTCCCGCCGCGAGAGCTCGGAGACCTTCTTCACCTCGACGTCATCGATCACCGCCGAGAAGATCTTCTGCCGCGGGCTGTGGCGGAAGCCGACCGTCACCCAGACGACCTGCCCGCGCTCGTACTTGTTGCTCTTGTCGCCGAGGCGGATCGTCGCCGTCTTGCGACCGCGTTTGAGCTGGTCGACGAAGACCGCTGAATAGAAGTTCAGAACGTAGGTGCCGCCCCGCATCGCGGTGCGAGCGTATCCGACCGGGCGCGCACGGGCGAACCGGGCTCCGCATCCGTGATTCTCGGTATGGACGGGTGTTTGTGCTGACTGAAGGTCTCGCGGGGACGGGTCGATGAGCTTGGTGAAGCCATGACCACGAGATCCACGAAACGCCGCACCCTGATGGCCGGCACCCTCGCAGCCTGCGCCCTGCTCGTCCCTGCCTGGAGCCAGGCCTCGGCGGCCACCTGCGCCGGCAGGCACGCGACGATCGTGGGCACGCCCGGAGACGACGTCCTCGTCGGCAGGGGCGCAAGCGACGTGATCTACGGCGGCGGCGGCAATGATCGGATCACCGGCGGCCGCAACGGCAACGACACGATCTGCGGCGGGCCCGGCAACGACACCCTGGTCGGCGGCAAGGGCTACGACTCCCTCTACGGCGAAGGCGGCGACGACAAGCTGTCCGGCGGCTCCGGCAGCGACGCACTGCACGGCGGCCCCGGTGACGACAGCCTGAGCGGCGCCAAGGGAGGCGACGGCCTCTACGGCGAAGGCGGCGACGACAGGATGATCGGCGCCAAGGGCCCCGACCGGCTCTTCGCCGGCCCGGGCGACGACCTGCTCTCCGGCGGCAAGGGCCCCGACGAGCTGAAGGGAGGCCCGGACGACGACGTGATCTTCGCGGGCAAGGCCAGCGACAAGGTGGTCGACGGCGAAGGCGGCGACGACCGTCTTGCCGGCGGGCGCGGCAACGACAGGATCAGCGGCGGCGCCGGCAATGACACGGTGGCGGGTGGCCTCGGCGACGACAAGCTGGACGGAGACGGCGGAACCGACCTGATCACCGGCGGCCACGGACGCGACCAGATCGACGGCGGCGGCGGCGACGGCGACATCGTGCGCGGCGACATCGGCTTCGACAAGATGGACGGCGGCCCCGGCGAACGCGACATCGCATCCTTCTCGACCGCGTCGGCCGCGATCGACGCCGACCTCGCCCAGGGCACGGCGCACGGCGACGGGCGCGACCAGATCGGCCCCGGCACCGAGGATCTCGTCGGCTCGGCCTATGCGGACATCCTGCGCGGGAACTCCGGGCCGAACCGCATCGACGGCGGCGCCGGCTACGACGACCTCGACGGCCGTGGCGGCGCCGACGAGCTGCTCGGCGGCCCCGACGGCGCCGACTGCGCCGCCGCGACCCAGAGCGAGGAATGCGGCCACGGCAAGGCGATGGGCGCCGGCACGATCGTCGTCCACAGCCGCAGCCTCGACGGCGGTGCGACCCTGATCGTGCTCGGGACGGACGCCTCCAACGACATTCAGGTCGCAGACGTCGGCGGCCAGCTCGTCATCACCGACTCGCGCTCGGCGATCCCCGCCTCCAACGTGACCGGCTGCGCCGCGGCCGGCGCCGTCACCTGCCCGGGCGACGTCGGCTTCATCCTGGTCGACGCCGGACCGGGCGACGATCGCGTCGCGATCGCCGGCTCGGTCCAAGGGTCGATCGAGGCCCGCCTGGAAGGCGGTCCCGGCGCCGACGAACTGGTCGGCGGCAGGGGCGACGACATCCTCGAGGCCGGCGACGACTCCGATCCCGACCGCCTCGTCGGCGGCGCCGGAGACGACGCGCTGGTCGGCGCCCGGACCGACAACCCGGTCCCCTACTCGAGCGGCCAGAGCACCCTGATCGGCGGGCCGGGAGCGGACGTGCTGATCGGCGGCGACCCCTGCGACGGCGACGTCTTCGACGGCGGCAGCGGCAACGACAACGCGAACTTCTTCCGCTTCACACCCGGCGTCCGGGCCCAGATCGGGGGCGCCGTCAGCCGCGCCGGCGGCTCCTGCAACCCGGGCCGGATCGACGCCTCGGTCGAGGCGATCGAGGGCTCACCCGGGTCGGACGTGCTGATCGGCAGCAACGGGGGCGACACGCTGATGGGGAAGGGCGGCAACGACACCCTGCTCGGCCGCGGCGGCAACGACCGCCTCTCCGGCGGCCCCGGCAACGACCGCCTCTCCGGCGGCCGCGGGCGCGACAGCCTGCATCAGTAGCGGCTGCCGAAACCCTCCTCGCCGAGCAGCGGAACGAAACGGCAGGGCCCGATCACCTCGGCCTCGAAGTCGTCTCCGTCGCGCCGGTAGACGGTGAGCAGGTCGGCGTCGCCGGCCGCGATCGGGGCCACCAGGCGCCCCCCGTCGACGAGCTGATCGAGGAGCGCCCGCGGTGGCGCAGGCGCGGTGGCGTGGACGGCGATCGCGTCGAAGGGCGCCCGCCCCGGGACGCCGCGACTGCCGTCGCCGACGATCACCTCGACGTTCTCGGCGCCGAGCTCGGCGATCGCCCGCCGCGCCTGCTCCGCGAGGCCGGGCTGCAGCTCGACCCCGACCACCTCCGCGGCGAGGCGGGCGAGAACGCAGGCCGAGTAGCCGGAGCCGGTGCCGACCTCGAGCACCCGCTCACCGCCCTCGAGGCGCAGCGCCTGGCAGATCGCGGCGACGATCCACGGCTGCGAGATCGTCTGCCCGGCGCCGATCGGCAGGGCCGAGTCGGCATAGGCGCGAGGGCGAAGCTCGGCGGGGACGAACAGCTCGCGCGGCACCGCCGCCATTGCCGCCAGGACCCGCTCGTCGCCGATCCCGCGGCGGCGCAGCTGCAGCTCGACCATCTCGGAGCGAGCCGCAGCGAAGTCCGGCATCAGGATCGGGTGGCCTCGCGCATGCCTAGTAGATGTAGTTGTTGAGCCTCGGCGGGTCGAGCACCGTGACCCGGCCGCGCCCGGGCCGCACGATCCCGGCCCGATCGAGATCGGCGAGGAAGCGGCTGACGCTCTCGCGCGAGGTACCGGCGAGTTGGGCCAGGTCGGCCTGGTTCATCCGGATCGTCACCTCGCCGCCGTCGCTGTGCGGCGACTCGGAGACGAGCTGGCTCAGGACCCCGGCCACACGGCTGGGGACCGTCTGGAAGGACTGGCGCGAGATGCGCTCGTTGGCGGTGCGCAGCCGCCGCACCAGCGCCGCGACGAGCTTCACCGTGATCTCTGGATGACGGGCGAGCAGCGCCCTCACCTCACCGGCGGGCAGGGCGAGGAGCTCGCCGTCGACCAGGGCTTCGACGCTCGCCGAGCGCACCTCGCCGTCGAGCATCGCGAGCTCGCCGAAGATGTCGCCCGTGCCGAGCGTGGCGAGGGTGATCGCGCGGCCGTCCGAGTGCTCCCGGGTGACGCGGAAGCTGCCCGAGCGGACTATGTAGCAGGCGTCGGAGCGGTCGCCCTCGTGGAAGACCCGCGTGGTCGCGGGGAAGCTGCGCGGCACCGCAACCCGTGAGAAGCGCTCCAACTCCTCCTGCTCGAGGTCGGAGAAGAGCGGCACGCTGCGCAACAGCTCAACCGGGCTCTGCGTGTCCTCCGTCTCCCCCATGGCCCCGATTATCTCCAAATGGCGTCAGCCGGCGGCCGCGGTCAGCTTTCGCGGGCCGCGGCTGAAGCCGGCGACGAGCAGCGCCTCCTCGTGCGCCGAGCCGATCACCGGCTCGCCGTCGAGCTTCTCCACGGCCAGCTTCGGCAGGCGGCCCGCGGAGACGGCCTCGGTGAGGGCCCGCATCGCCGCCTCCAGCTCGGCGCCGTCGAGCGCCGTCAGGCGCAGGATCCCGCGGCCGCCCCGCTCGACGTAGAGGACGGGCTCGCCGCCGCGGAGCAGGACATGGGCGCCGGGCGCCCGCGCCGGGCGCCGGCCGCCCTCGCGTTTCGGCCAGGGCAGTGACGCCCCGTATGGATTGGCGGGGTCGGTCGCCGCCAGCAGCTTGAAGGCGTCCTCGCCCTCGGGCAGCGAGCGCAGGCGCTCGACCGCTCCCGGCAGGGCGAACTGGGCCCCGCCCAGGCCCTCGACGAAGTAGCCGCGGCGGGCGGTGCCGAGCAGCTCCAGGTTGCCGAGCTCGGCGTAGAGCGTGGAGAAGCCCCCCGGGACCCCCTCGGCGAGCACCGTCTCACGGGTGACGATGCCGTGGCGCTCGAGCATCAGCTCGGCCTGGGCGCGCAGCCGCGGCCCGGCGGCGGGGGCGTCCTCGAACAGGGGCGCGAGCAGCGACCAGCGGCCCTGCACCGCGGCGCCGCCGCCCCGGCGGCGGGCGAAGCGCCTGCCGCCCCGCTCCTGCGCCGGCACCGCGCGCAGGCGTGGGGCGCGCAGCGGCGAGAAGGCGTCATTCGTCACCTCGCCCGACCAGGCCAGGTCCCAGAGCGCGTTGTGAAGGTCCTCGACGGGGAGATCCCCGAGCTGCGCGAGCAGGTCGAGCCAGAAGCCGGGGCCGGCCGCGAGCCGCTCGCGGATCGCGTCGTGGGCCTCGCCCTCGGCCCGCTCCAGCTTCGCGTTCGCCGGCGGCGGGCCGGCGAGGCGAACGTCCTCCCGAAAGTAGAGGGCGACGCGGCCGTCGTTGCGCCCGCGGGCGCCGGCGCCGATCCAGACGACCTCGCCGCTCGTGCAGAGTTCGTCGAGCCAGGTCGGCGAGTAGGCCCCGAGGCGGCGCGGAAGCACGTCCTGCTCCCAGACCTTCGGCGTCAGCGTCACCCCCTGCAGCGGAACCAGCGCCTCGCGAAGGCGGTCGGGGCCGGCGCCCGCGGCGCGATGGGCGTCGACGTTCTGCCAGCTGGACTGGAAACGGGCGAAGCGGTCGCGGGAAGCCGGCTCGACCTCGCGGCGGAGGTGGGCGAGGCTCGCCCGGCGCACCCGCCGCAGGACGTCCGAGTCGCACCACTCGCGCTCGCTGCCGCCGGGCAGCAGCTCGCCGCGGACGAGGGCGCCGGAGCGCTCGAGCTCACGCAGGGCCGGCGCCGGGTCGATTCCGTAACGCTCGGCGGGCCTGGCGGTCGGGAATGGGCCGTGGGTGCGCGCGTAGCGGCGCAGCAGGGTCAGCAGCGGCTCCTCGCCGGCCTCGAGGAAGCTCTCGGGCAGGCCGGGCGGCGGCGGCACGCCGAGCGCGTCGCGGTAGGCGCCGGCGTCCTCGGCGGCGATGTAGCGCTCCTCGCCACCGATGCGGACGGCCGCCACCCGGCGCTCGGCGACCAGCTTCTCCAGCATCGAGGCGGCCGAGTAGCCCTCGGCGACCCGTTCGGCGCACTCCTCGGCGCTCAGGTCGCCGACGTTGCGCAGCACCTGCTGCAGCGCGTCGCGGTCCCCCGCGCGCCCTCCCTCGGTGCGGTGCTGCAGCTGTGCCTCGACCTCCTCCAGCGCCTCGGGGTCGATCAGGTCGCGCAGCTCCTCCTGGCCGAGCAGCTCGCGCAGCAGGTCGCGGTCGAGCGCCAGGGCGGCGGCGCGGCGCTCGGCGTTCGGCGTGTCCCCCTCGTACATGTACGTGGCGACGTAGTCGAAGAGCAGCGAGGAGGCGAAGGGGGAGGCGGTCGGCGTCTCCACCTCGACCAGGTCGAGGCGGCGCGAGTGCAGGTCGCGGAGCAGCTCGGCGAGCGAGGGCAGGTCGAGGACGTCGCGCAGGCACTCCCGGTAGGTCTCGAGGATCACCGGGAAGCGGGGGTGGTCGCGGGCGACCTCGAGCAGGCTCTGCGACTTGAGCCGCTGCTGCCAGAGTGGGGTCCGCTTGCCGGGATAAGCGCGTGGGATGAGCAGCGAGCGAGCCGCGTTCTCGCGGAAGCGGGCGCCGAAGAGCGCCGATCCGGAGAGCTCGGCGACGACGAGGTCCTCGAGCTCGTCGGGATCGACCATGACCAGGTCGGCCGAAGGCGGCTCGTCGGCGTCGGGCAGATGGATGACGATGCCGTCGTCGGACCAGATCGCGTCCGCCTCGAGATCGAGCTCGCCCCTGATCTTCTGGCCCAGCGCCAGACCCCAGGCGGCGTGGACGCGGCCACCGAACGGGGAGAGGACGCAGAGGCGCCAGTCGCCGATCTCGTCGCGGAAGCGCTCGACGACGATCGTCTCGTCGGAGGGGACGACCCGGGTCGCGGCCTGCTGCTCGCGCAGGTAGGCGACGAGGTTCTCCGCGGCGCGCCGGTCGAGGTCGCACTCGGCGGCCAGCTCGGCCGGCTCGCGCGAGACCGCCTCGCGGGCGAAGGCGCCGATCGCCCGGCCGAGCTCCGCCGGGCGTCCGATCCCGTCGCCCTTCCAGAAGGGGACGGCGCCGGGAGCGCCGGGCGCCGGGGTGACGATCACCCGGTCGCGGGTGATCTCCTCGATCCGCCAGGTCGTCGCACCGAGCAGGAAGGTCTGCCCCGGGCGCGCCTCGTAGACCATCTCCTCGTCGAGCTCGCCGACCCGGCGCCCATCGGGAAGGTGGACGCCGTAGAGGCCGCGGTCGGGGATCGTCCCCGCGTTGGTGACGACCAGCTGGCGGGCGCCCTTGCGGCCGTGCAGGGTCCCCCTCGTCCGGTCCCAGACGAGCCGCGGGCGCAGCTCTGCGAAGCGGTCCGACGGGTAGCGCCCGTCGAGCATGTCGAGGACGTTCTCGAGCTGCTCGCGGGAGAGGTCGTGGAAGGGCTCGCTCGCGGTCACCAGGCGCTCGACCTCGTCGACGTCCCACTCGTCGAGCGCAGCCATCGAGACCAGATGCTGGGCGAGGACGTCGAGGGGGTTCTGGGGGATCACGGTCTCCTCGATCTCGCCCGCGCGCATGCGCTTCGCGACCACCGCGCACTCGAGCAGGTCGGCGCGGAACTTGGGGAAGACCCGGCCCCGAGAGACCTCGCCCAGCGAGTGCCCTGCGCGGCCGACGCGCTGCAGGCCGCGACTCACCGACTTCGGCGACTCGACCTGGATCACGAGGTCGACGGCGCCCATGTCGATCCCCAGCTCGAGGCTCGACGTCGCCACCAGGCACGGCAGCTGCCCGCTCTTGAGCATCTCCTCGACGACCAACCGCTCCTCGTGGCTCAACGACCCATGATGAGCGCGCGCTATCTCGATCTCCCCCTGGCCGACGGGGGCCCCTCCGGCCGCCGCTGGCGCGGGAGTTCGTCCGGAGGGACCCCCGTCGCCCAGGCCGGGGACCGAGGAGTCCGGCCCGGCGGGAACTCCTCGCGCCGCCAGCCCGACGGGTCGGACTCCTGGTCCGCGCGTGCTCGGTTGCGGGGAGCTCCTGCTCGGATGTCGTCGTTGGCGAGCTCGTTGAGACGTTTGGCGAGGCGCTCGGCGGCGCGGCGGGCGTTGACGAAGATGATGGTCGAGGTGTGTTCCCGGACCAGCTTCAGCAGCTCGGGGTAGATCGCCGGCCAGATCGAGCGGATGTGGGCGTTGGGCTCGCCGTCGGCGGGGACGCCCTCGGAGTTGGGGAAGTTCGGGGCGCCCGGCTCGGCCATGTCCTCGACCGGGACGACGATCTGCAGGTCGAGCTCCTTGGTCCGCCCCGCATCGACGATCTCGCATTCGCGCTTCGGGCCCGACCAGGAACCCCGCTATCCGATCCAACGGCCGCTGAGTCGCGGACAGCCCGATCCGCTGCAGGCCACCGCCGGCGGGTCCTGACGGCGCCGAAGGGGGGGCACTGCGGGCCGAGCTGTCCTCGACCCCCCCTTCGCCGCCACCACCCGCCGGCCGAGCCGCCTGACGGGTGAGCTGGTCGAGGCGCTCCAGCGTCAGCGCCAGATGGGAGCCGCGCTTGGACTGGGCGACGGCGTGGATCTCGTCGACGATCACGGCCTCCGCGGTCGCGAGGATCTCGCGGACCGACGAGGAGAGCATCAGGTAGAGCGACTCCGGGGTCGTGATCAGGATGTCGGGTGGGTTCTTCTTCATCGCGCGCCGCTCCGACTGCGGCGTGTCCCCCGTGCGCAGGCCCACAGATATGTCCGCGCCGATCCCGCGCAGGGGGGCGCGCAGGTTGCGCTCGATGTCGTAGGACAGCGCCTTCAGCGGCGACACGTAGACGAGCTGCACCCCGGGCGGCTTCTCGGCGCCCCGCGAGAGGCGGTCGATCCCCCAGAGGAAGCTGGCCAGGGTCTTGCCCGACCCGGTCGGCGCGCAGATCAGCGTGTGGGCGCCCCTCGAGATCGCCTCCCAGCCGCCCGTCTGGGCGGGGGTCGGCCCCTCGAAGGAGCCCTCGAACCAGCGCCTGACAGGGGCGCTGAACGGCGCCAGGGGGTCAGATTCGGCGGTCGATTTCGAACGGGTGGCCAACCCATCGATGATAGACGCCGCCTCCCCCGATCAATCGTCGCCTTCTCCTCAAGGAGGTGAACAGGCCGCCCCGGGACACGGAGGCGGGGGCGCGAGGCTTCCGGTTGTGACGAGCACGCCCCCGCGAGAGCGGAGGAGCCGGCGCCTTATGCCCTGCCGCCGGCGAACCTGACGTACGCCCGCCAGGACGGTCGCGGCACGAAGCCCGGCGCGAAAAGGCCAGAGCCGTCGCAGAAGTTACAGGCGCCCGGTCGGTCGTCGACCGAGAACCAGAAGACCTGCCTGAGGCGCCACCTGCGCTGGTTCTTCTTGAGCAGGCGGAAGGCCCCCTTGAGCTGGCGCGCCTGGCCCTGCGGGCCCTTCTCGAAATCGTTGAAGCCGTTGCTCTTCTGCGGCCTGCCGGCGCTCCAGCCGAGCTCGGTTATCCAGAGGGCCGCGCCGGGGTCGTGGCTCGCCTTGAGCACCCGGCGCACCGCCTCGACGTGGCCGGCGATTTCGTCGAATTCGGAGGTGTAGGGGTGCAGGGCGACACCGTCGAACTTGCGCTTGATCCCCCGTGTCCTCTTGTAGAGCTGCCTGAGGAAGTCGGTGGCGAAGTAGGCGAGCGGCGGCCTGCGCCTGTATTCGGCTTCCCTGGGAGCGGCGAAGAGCCCGCCGAGGACGATCCGGGCGCCGCGATCGAGCTTCTTGATCACCGGGTAGGAGAGCTTGATCAGCTTCCCGTACTCGGCCGGGTTGGGGCGGGCGACGAAGTATTTGAAGTTGGGCTCGTTCCAGAGCTGCCAGATGCGTACCGGCCGGTAGGGGGTCGCCGGGTTGGCCGCCCAGAAGGCCCCGTGCGGGCCGTAGCGCCCGACCGCCTCGTGCAGGAAGGCCTTCCAACCACGCTTCTGCTTGCCGTTCCTTACCGGCAGGTTGCGCGGCGCCAGGGCGTGGGCGGCCCTGTTGACGACCGCCTGCGGCACCGCCCAGCGGGGGGCGCCGGTGAGGAACGGGAAGACTTCGATGCCCGCCGCGGCGGCGCCGGCGACCATTTCGTCGGTGCCGTTCCAGTTGAAGCCGCCGCCGGCCTCGGCCTGCACCGCGCCCCATTCGATCGGCACCCGGACGCTGTCGACACCGCCCAGCTTCAGGCGCTGGAACTGTTCGCCGCTCGGGGCCGCCTGCGGGGCGACGCCCCAGAAATTGCCGGGAACCGCGCCGGCGACAGGCGGCAGGGAGGCCGAGATGCCGGCGATCGCGAGGATCGCGGCGGCGGCGCTCCACGCGCGAGCCCGCCGACGAAGGCCCCTGCCCGTCTGCGACACGGGCTAGCCGGCCTTCGTGGAGAGCGAGGTGCGTGTGCCGCCGGACCGGCGGCGCTGGCGGCGCTGGCGGATCATCACCGCGCCGACGGAGATCGCGGCCAGCGCGAAAACCGCAATCAGGATCGCGATCAGCGGCGAGGATCCACCGCCCGAAGACGCGTTCGAGGTCGCGACCGGGTCGGCGGACTGCAGGCCCGCTTCGCCGGGGGGGGTTGCGCCCTGGTCTGGGCTACCCTGCCCGGTACCGCCGTCGCTGCCCGTGGCCGCACCACCGCTTCCCGAACCAGAGGGGTTTCCCGCCGTGTACGAACCACTACCCGAACCGGTCGAGCCGGAGCCCGGCGCTTCCGCGCCGCCGCTGCCCGGCGATTCGGACGACTTGGCGATCTGTTCGTTCGGCGGACCCTTGCCTTCGGCGCTGGGCAGCGCGGATTCGTACTCGACGCCGCTCGACGTTTCGTCGGCCTGAGCGATCGCGGGGAGCACGGCCAATGCCAGCAGAACAAGCGCTGACAAGAGCAAGAGGAATGAGCGGCCCCAGCCAAGGGCCGCCTGGCGGTGATTCCAGGTCATCGGGCGCAAGGTTAGAGCAAACGGCGGCGCTGCTCGCCCCAGTCGCGCTGATCGTCGGCCTCGCCCTGAGCGGTGGCGGATTCGACGTGACGGACCGTCACATTGCGGGCCTCGCGGTGTGGCTGGTGGTCGTCGGCCTGCTCGTGCTTGGCGCCGCCGCCCGTGCGCGCCTGGGCTGGCCGCTCTACTCGGCTGTCGGGCTGTTCGGCTGTCTGGCATTTCTCTCCGCAATGTCGTCCCTCTGGTCGGGCTCGGTCGAGTTGAGCGTGATCGAGGCGGATCGGGTCCTCGTCTATCTCGCCTTCTTCCTTGCCGCTTTCCTTATCGCCCAAACCGACGAGAGGCGCGAACGTTTCGCAGAAGGCATTGCAATAGGCGTCACGATCGTCGTCCTCCTCGCCCTCGGCAGCCGCCTTCTGCCCCACGTGCTCGAGTTCACCGAGGGCCTTGGGCACGGGCCCCGATTGCGCTACCCGCTCGGCTACTGGAACGCCAACGGGGCGATGTGCGGAGTCGCCGTGGCGATGCTGCTCTGGCTCAGCCGCGGCTCCCGCTGGACGCCGCTGCGGTGGGCCGCGGTGGCCGCGATGCCTGCCGTCATGCTCACCCTCTACTTCACCTACTCGAGGGGCGGCGTGCTGGCGCTCGCGATCGGCGCCCTGTGCATCGTCGCCCTCTCCCGCGACCGGCTCTGGATGCTGGCGACCCTCGTCGTCGCCGCGCTCGGGGCCCTGCCGGCCCTGATCGCGGTCCCCCGAAACCACAGCCTCGCCGACAGCGTTTCATCGCAGGCGGCCGTCGACCAGGGGGTGACGGTGCTGCTCATCCTCCTCGCCGGCACCGCGGTCTCCCTGGCGCTGTTCGCTCTTCTGCGCCGGGTCGAGACCCGCGGCGGCCCGGGCACGAGGAGGGCGGTCGAGCTCTCCCGCGATCCCGCCGTCCTCAGAGGGGCGGCGATCGCCCTCGGAGTCGCCGCCGTCGCCGCCGCGCTCGTCTTCGGCGGTCGCGCCTGGGACGACTTCTCGAGCTCGGACATCGCATTCCCCGAGGACCCGGCCCAGCACTTCTCCGACCTCTCCAGCGCCGGCCGGCACGACTTCTGGCGGGTTGCGGTCGATGCCTTCGGCGAAAGGCCGGTGCTCGGGCACGGGGCCGGCACCTTCGAGTTCTCCTGGGACCAGTCGCGCTCGATCAGCCTCGACGTGATCGACGCCCACTCGCTCTACCTGGAGGCCTTCGCCGAGCTCGGCGCGATCGGAGGCCTGATCGTCCTCGCCCTCCTCGGGTCGATCCTCTGGGTCGGGATCTCGGCCTGGCGCGGCGCCTCGCGCCGCCGGCGCGAGACCCATGCGGCGCTGCTCGCGGCGCTGCTCGTCTTCGCGGTCGGCGTCGCCTTCGACTGGTTCTGGGAGATCGCGGCCCTGGGAGCGGTCTTCTGCCTCGCCGCCGGCGCCCTCGCCGCGGCCAGGTGCGAGCAGCTCTCGCCGGCTCCCCCCGACGCCGGCGGCCCCGACAGGCGCTTCGGCCTCGCGCTGGGGGGCGTCGCGCTCGCCTGGATCGCCGCGATCGCCCTGATCGGCCCGCTGCTGGTCGAGCGCGAGATCAGGGCGAGCCAGCGCGCGGTGGCGGCCGGCGACGTGATCGGCGCCGTCGACCACGCCGACACCGCCCGCTCGATCGAGCCCTGGGCGGCCTCGCCCTACCTCCAGCTCGGCCTGATCGCCGAGCGACAGGGCGAATACGACCTCGCGGTCGAGCGGCTCAGCCAGGCGATCGAGCGCGAGGACGGCAACTGGGAGCTCTACGCCCTGCGCTCGCGCGCCGAGGCGGCCGCCGGCGACGCGGACGCGGCGCGGGCCGACCTCGAAAGGGCGCGGGAGATGAACCCGCTGGCCCCGCAGCTGAAGGCGGGCGGCGAATGACGCAGAAGGCGAAGCAAACCGGCGGCGCCCGGTCCCGCCCGGCGGCGCGGGGCGGGACCGCGCCGGATGCGAAGGGACCCGGCGACGCGGAGCGCCTCGCCGGCGCTCGGAACTACCGCCAGCGTGGCGCCCAGCTGCGGCGCCTGCTCGCCAGCGGCGACTGGCTGGCGATGGTGGCGGCGCTCTGCGTGGCGACCGTGGCGACCTCGAGCGCAAACGTGGCGACACTCTTCTGGGCGGTGCTGTTCAGCCCCGTCTGGGTGCTGGTCGTCAAGCTCCACGGCCTCTACGACAACGACCACCGCCGGATCCGCCACAGCACTCTCGACGAGCTGCCGGCGCTGGTCTCGGCCAGCACCCTCGGCACGCTCGCCCTCGACGGGCTGCTCGTCCTCACCCCGGCCGGAGCCCTCACCCCGAGCACAGCGGCGCTCGTCGGGGTCCTCGTCTTCGCCGGCAGCTTCCTGCTGCGCGCCGCGCTGCGCTTCGCCTGGCAGCGGCTCACCGAGGTCTCCGTCGGCCTCGTGATCGGGCCGGCCGACGTCGCCGACCGGGTGGCGCGGCGGATCGCCACCCACCCGGAGGCGCGGCTGAGCCTGGCCGGCTACCTGGCCCCGGCCGGCGAGACCAGCACGGCCGCAGGCCTGGCCCGGCTCGGCAGCGTCGACGACATCGCCCGGGTGGCGCGGGAGCAGGGCGTCGAGCGGGTGATCGTCACCGAGCAGGAGATGGGCGAGGCGGACGCGGAGCGGCTGATCGAGGAGTGCAAGGCCGCCGGCCTCGGGCTCACCTTCCTGCCCCAGCACTATGGGCTGCTGGGGCCGGGCATCGAGCTCAACCGCCTCGCCGAGCTGCCTGTGCTCGACTTCCGCTTCTCCGACCCGCCGCGCTCGACGATCGCGATGAAGCGCGGCATGGACGTGTTCGTATCCGCTCTCTTCCTGGTCCTGCTCTCGCCGCTGCTGGCGGCGATCGCGGTCCTGATCCTGCTCGACTCGGGGCGGCCCGTCCTCTTCCGGCAGCGGCGGGCGGGCAAGGAGGGCAGGCCCTTCACGATGCTGAAGTTCCGCACCATGGTCGCCGACGCCGAGGAGCGCCTCGGCGACCTGGTCGACCTCGAGCAGCTCGACCAACCGGCCTTCAAGATCCCCGACGACCCCCGGGTGACGCGCGCCGGCCGTGCCCTGCGCCGCGCCAGCCTCGACGAGCTGCCGCAGCTGATCAACGTGCTCGGCGGATCGATGTCGCTGGTCGGCCCGCGGCCCGAGGAGGAGGCGGTCGTCGCCCTCTACGACCAGCGCCAGCGGACCAGGCTCGGCGTCAAGCCCGGGATCACCGGGCCGATGCAGGTCTACGGCCGCAGCGACCTCACCTTCGAGGAGCGCCTGGCGATGGAGCGCGACTACCTCGACAACCTCTCGATCGTCACCGACCTGGCGATCCTGGTGCGCACGCCGGGCGCGATCGTGCGTGGCGAGGGGGCCTACTGAGGCGCCGCGCGGGTGCCACTATCCTCGCCCGACCATGAGCAGCCACCGCCACAACGGCCTCTCCGCGAGCGCCCCGGACCCCGACCAGACGATCCTCGTCGCCGGCGGCGCCGGCTACATCGGCTGCGTCCTGGTCCCGCGCCTCCTCGACCGCGGCTACCGCGTCCGCCTCCTCGACCGCCTCTACTTCGGCGAGGAGCCTCTCGCCTCGTTCCGCGACCGGATCGAGCTCGTCGTGGCCGACGTCCGCGACATCCCGGACGGCGCCCTCGACGGCATCGACGGTGTGATCAACCTCTCCGGCCTCAGCAACGACCCGACCGCCGAGTTCGACCCCGAGGCCAACTGGGAGATGAACGCGCTCGCCACCGAGACGCTCGGGCGCAGGTGCGTCGCGGCGGGGATCGAGCGCTACGTCTTCGCCTCGTCCTGCTCGCTCTACGACGGCCTGCCGGCCGGGATGCACGCCGAGGACGCGCCGGTCGCGCCGCGCGCCGCCTACGCGACCTCGAAGCGCTACGGCGAGGAGAAGCTGATCGAGATGGCCGACGACGGCCTCTGCCCGGCGATCCTGCGCAACGGCACGGTCTATGGCTGGAGCCCGCGCATGCGCTTCGACCTCGTCGTCAACACCTTCGTCAAGGACGCGCTGCTCTCGGGCGCGCTCAACCTGCACGGAGGCGGCTGGATGTGGCGGCCGCTGGTCGACGTCCAGGACTGCGCCGACGCGATGATCGCCGCATACGAGGCGCCGGCGGAGAAGGTGCGCGGGGAGATCTTCAACGTCGTCCACTCGAACTACCAGATCCGCGAGCTGGCGATGATCGTCGCCGGCTCCGTGCAGCTGACCGGCCGCGAGGTGCAACTCGACGAGGCGCCGGCGCCGGAGCTCTCGCGCGACTACGAGTGCGCCAACGCGAAGCTCTCGACCACGCTCGGCATCGTCCCCAGTCGCTCGGTGCTCGAGTCGGTGACCGAGATGCTCGGCAAGCTCGAGGGCCAGGACCCGGCCCAGCTCACCGATCCCCACCACTACAACATCCGCTGGCTCGAACTCCTCTGCGAGGTCAGGCCGGCCCTGGATTCCTTCCCAGCGGTCCTGTGAGGGCGCTGATCACGGGGGGTGCGGGCCAGCTCGGCCACGACCTCGCCGACCTCCTGGGCCCCGACTCGGCCTTCCCCTTGGACCACGCGGCGCTCGACATCGACGACGAGGCGTCGGTCGAGCGCGCCTTCGCCGAGGTCGAGCCCGACGTCGTCTTCAACTGCGCCGCCTTCCACAACGTCGACGAATGCGAGACCGCGGTCGAGGAGGCCTGGGCGATCAACGTCCGCGCGGTCCGCAGCCTCGCGTCCAGGGGCGTGCCCATGGTCCACATCTCGACCAACTACGTCTTCGACGGCGGGCGCCCCGAGCCCTATCCCGAGGACCACCCTCCCTCTCCCCGGTCCTACTACGCGCTCTCGAAGCTGGCCGGCGAGTACGCGGCGCTGGCCTACGGCGAGCGACCGCTGGTCGTGCGCGCCGCCGGGCTCTACGGGACCCGGGGCAACGCCTCCAAGGGCGGCAACTTCGTGCAGCGGATCATCGCCGCGGCGAAGAGGAACGGCTCGCTCGCGGTCGTCGCCGACCAGCGCCTGCAGCCGACCTTCACGGTCGACCTGGCGAGGGCGCTGATCGAGGCCGTCGAGGCTGAGGCCGAGGGCGTGCTGCATCTGACGGCGGCGGGCGGGTGCTCGTGGTTCGAGTACACGCAGGCGATCATGGAGCTGGCCGGGATCGAGGTGCCGATCGAGCCGACGGAGACCACGGTGCCGGAGGGCGGCGCCGCGCGTCCGCTGAACGGCGTCCTCGCCCGCCCGCGGGCCGATTCCCTGGGCCTCACGCCGCTGCGCCCCTGGCGCGAGGCGCTCGAGGAGTACATGACGCGGGCCGGGCTGGCCGGCTCGGCAGGCGATTGAGAAAGGCAGGAAAGCGGTGCGCAGACTGGAGACGAAGCTGGAGGGACCGATCCTGGTCGAGCTCGTCAAGCACGGAGACGAGCGGGGCTTCTTCGCGGAGACCTACCGGCAGGACGCCTTCGAGGAGATCGGCATCCCCGGAACCTGGGTCCAGGACAACCACTCGCGCTCGGCCCAGAGGATCGTGCGCGGACTGCACTTCCAGCTCGGGGCCGGCGTCGCCAAGCTCGTCCGCTGCGGCCACGGGGCGATCTACGACGTGGTCGTCGACCTGCGCAGGGGCTCCCCCACCTTCGGCCACTCGGAGGGTTTCGAGCTCAGCGAGGACAACATGCGCGTCGTCTACTGCCCGGTCGGGTTTGCACACGGGTTCTGCACGCTGAGCGAGGTCGCCAACACGATCTACAAGCAGAGCGTCTACTACGCGACCGGCCCCGAGAGCGAGCTCTCCTACAGGGACCCCGCCCTGGGAATCGAGTGGCCGCTGCCGGTCGAGGAGCTGATCCCCTCCGAGAAGGACGCGGCGGCGCCCACGCTGGCCGAGCTCGAGCCGAGGCTGGAGGGCCCTCAGTTCGAATACTGAGGCGCTCGCCCGGCCGCTTCGGACTTTGACCATGCGATAGCAGGGTCAAGCGTCAGAGCGGTGGTAGGAGCCGGCGTTCGGCCTCGTCGGCGACGTGGGCGGCGATCGCCAGCGACGAGGTCGCCGCGGGCGAGGGAGCGTTGCGGACGTGGAGGGCGCGATCGGTGGCGGAGAAGACGAAGTCGTCGACGAGGCGCCCGTCGCGGGCGACCGCCTGGGCACGCACGCCGGCGAAGGCGGGGACGACGTCGGCGGCGCGCAGCTCGGGGACGTAGCGGGCCGCCGCGGCGACGAGGGAGCGCCGCGAGACGGCGTGGAGCAGCTCGGTGGCGCCGGTGCGCCACCAACGGCGGAACATGCGCCAGGATCCCGGCCAGGCGAGGGTGCGGCCGAGGCCGGCGGTGCCCAGCAGCGCGGTCGGGCCGATCAGCACCTCGCCGTCGACGTTCCTGGTCAGGTGGACGCCGAGGAAGGGAAGCGAGGGGTCGGGCACGGGGTAGATCAGCGAGCGGACCAGTTCCTGCCGCCCCGGCGCCAGCTTCAGGTAGGCGCCTCGGAAGGGGACGATGCGGGGGTCGGGATCGGCCCCGGCGGCGACCGCCAGGCGGTCCGACCAGGCGCCGGCGCAGCAGATCGCCTGCCCGGCCTCGAGCTCGCCCTCCGCGTGGCGGACCAGGAGGCGGCGCGAGGACGCCTCCAGGCCGAGCACCTCACGGCCGAGCTCGAGCGAGCCACCGGCCGCACGCAGATCGTCGGCGAAGGCCGCGGCGACGGCGCCGAAGTCGACGATGCCCGTGTTCGGGCTGTGCAGGGCGGCGACCCCGGTCGCCCGCGGCTCGATCTCCGCGAGGCCGGCGGCGTCGACCCGCCGCAGGCCCTCGACCCCGTTGGCGCGGCCGCGGCGCTCGAGCTCGTCGAGGCCGCGCACCTCGGACGGGTCGGTGGCGACGATCAGCTTGCCGCACCTCTCGAACGGGATCCCCCTCTCCTCGCAGTACTCGTACATGCGCGCCGCGCCCTCGACGCAGAGCCGCGCCTTCAGCGAGCCGGGCGCGTAGTAGATGCCGGCGTGGATCACGCCTGAGTTGTGGCCGGTCTGGTGGACGCCCGGCCGCGCCTCCCTCTCGAGCACGCAGACCCTCTCCCGGGGCCGGCGCCGGGAGAGCTCGCGGGCGACGGCGAGGCCGAGAATCCCCCCTCCCACCACCGCGGTGTCGCATCTTTCGACCACGAATTTCCCTCGGATACGCTACTTCGATGTCCTCTCTGGAGATCGTGATCGTCTCCTCCACCGGTGCCAGGGACCTGCTCCGGGCCTGCCTGCGCAGCCTCCGCGAGAACCCCTACGGCGGCGGCGAGACGCTCGTCCACGTGGTCGACAACGCGAGCGCCGACGGGACGCCGGAGATGGTCCGCGAGGAGTTCCCGGAGGTGAAGCTGCACGCACTCGACTGGAACTCGGGATTCTGCGTCGCCAACAACATCGCCCTGCGCGAGGTCGAGGCCCCCTACGTCCTCGTCCTCAACCCCGACACCGAGATCTACCCGGGGTCGCTCGACCACATGATGGAGCTGATGGAGGCCGATCCCGCGATCGGGATGTCGAGCTGCCGGCTCGAGCAGCGCGACGGCACCCTCGACCACGCCTCGAAGCGCTCCTTCCCGACGCCGCTCGGCTCGCTCGCCCACTTCCTCGGCGTCGGCGACCGGCTCGGCTCGCGGCTCGCCCAGTACAGGGCCCCGGAGCTGGGCGAGCTCGAGCTGGGCGAGGTCGACGCGGTCAACGGCGCCTACATGCTGATCCGCAGGACCGCGATGGACGAGGTCGGCCTGCTCGACGAGGGCTACTGGCTCTACATGGACGACCTCGACTGGTGCTATCGCTTCAAGCAGAGGGGCTGGAAGGTCGTCTACGACGGCCGCGTGTCGAGCATGCACGTCAAGGGCGGCACGACGAAGAGGAAGAGCCACCGCGGCTGGCGCCACAACCTCGCCTTCCACCGCTCGATGGGGCGCTTCTACCGCAAGTTCTACGCCGGCGACAACCCCCTGCTCGATCTCGCGATCTACGTCGCCATCTTCGCCAAACTGGCGATCTCGGCGCTGCGCTCGGCGATCGCCCGCCGCAGCTTCGCCTGAGCTAGCCGAGCGCCCGGCCGTACTGTTTTTCGTAGTACTCGCGGTACTCGCCGGAGCGGATCGGCCCCCACCACTCCTGGTTTTCCCGGTACCACTCCACGGTGCGCTCGAGGCCCTCCTCGAAATGGACCCGGGCCTCCCAGCCGAGCTCGGAGCGGATCTTCTCGGAGCCGAGCGAGTAGCGGCGGTCGTGGCCGGGACGGTCGGTGACGTGCTCGATCAGCGACTCCTCGGCGCCGGTCAGCTCGATCACCCGCCTGATCACCTCGATGTTCTCGCACTCGTCGGGCCCGCCGACGTTGTAGGCCTCGCCGGGGCGGCCGTCGAGCAGGACCGTGTGGATCCCGCGGCAGAAGTCCTCCACATAGAGCCAGTTGCGAACCTGGCGGCCGTCGCCGTAGACCGGCAGCGGGTCGCCGTGGATCGCATTGAGGACCATCAGCGGGATCAGCTTCTCCGGGTACTGGCGCGGGCCGTAATTGTTGGAGCCACGGCAGATCACCGCCTCGATCCCGTAGGTGTGGGCGTGGGCGGACACGAGCAGGTCGCCGGCCGCCTTCGTCGCCGAGTAGGGCGAGGAGGGGTCGAGCGGCGAGCTCTCGGTGAAGGAGCCCGACTCGATCGATCCGTAGACCTCGTCGGTGGAGACCTGCAGGTAGCGGGAGACGCCGAGCTCGCGAGCGGCGTCGAGCAGGACGCCGGTGCCGATCACGTGGGTGCGGGCGAAGGCGTCCTGGTCGTCGATCGAGCGGTCGACGTGCGACTCGGCGGCGAAGTTGACGACCGCGTCGCAACCCTCCATCGCCTCGCGCACGACAAGCGGGTCCTCGATCGCCCCGACCACGAGCTCGACCTCGTCGGGGAGGTTCTCGCGCCGGCCCGCGTAGGTGAGCTTGTCGAGGACCTTCACCTCGTGCTCCTCGCCGGCCAGGCGCACGTAGCTCGAGCCGATGAAGCCGGCGGCCCCGGTGACCAGCAGCCTCATGCCGCCTCCCTCTCGCTCGCCCGCTGGGCCAGGTAGCCGGCGAGCCCGTCCTGCCAGCCGGGCAGCTCGATCGCGTGCTCGCGCTGGCTGGCCAGGGCCGAGATCGCCGGGCGCGGCGCCGGACGGCCGAGCATCTCCGTCGTCGCCGAGAGCACCTTGCACTCGACCCCGGCCTGCTCGAATATCTCGCGGGCGAACTCGTACCAGGAGCAGGACCCTGCGGCGGCCATGTGGTGGATGCCGTGCTCGAGCCCCTCGATCAGGCGGACGATGCCGTAGGCGAGGTGCCAGGTGTAGGTCGGCGAGCCGACCTGGTCGTGGACGACGAGGACCTCGCCGTGGTCGGCCGCGAGCCGCAGCATCGTCTCGACGAAGTTGCCGCCGCCGGTGCCGAAGAGCCATGAGGAGCGGACGACGAAATGGCGCGGGTTGGCCGCCGCCGTCGCCTCCTCCCCGGCGAGCTTGGTGCGCCCGTAGGCGGAGAGCGGGGCGGGCTGGTCGCCCTCCACGTAGGGGGCGCCCTTGGTGCCGTCGAAGACGTAGTCGGAGGAGACGTAGACGACGCTGGCGCCGACCGCGGCGGCCGCGGCGGCGATCCGGCCGGCGGCGGTCCCGTTGACGGCCATCGCCGCCACCTCGGCCTCCTCGGCGCCGTCGACGTCGGTCCAGGCGGCGCAGTTGATCACGACGTCGGGGCGCTCGGCGTCGAGCTTGCCCTGGACGGAGGCGTCGTCGGTCACGTCGAGCTCGTTGTGGCCGAAGCCGACGACGTCGTGGCCGGCGTTGCCCGCGGCCAGCATCACGTCGCGGCCGAGCATCCCGGCGGCCCCTGTGACCAGCAGCTTCATCAGACCAGTTCGATCTCCGAGTTGTCCCCGACCAACAGGCGGAACGTCTTCGGCATCCCTTCGCTGCGGGTCAGCTTCACGTTACGGCCCAGGAGGCTGGCCTCCATGCGGGTGCCGAGGTCCTCGACCACCGACCCGGCGAGGATGATCGAGTGCTCGACCTCCGAGCGACAGATGCGGACCTCGTCGCCGATCGAGGTGTAGGGGCCGATGAAGGAGCCCTCGATGGTCGCGCCGGCGCCGATCACCGCCGGCCCACGGACGACCGAGCCGCGGACCGTGGCGCCGGCGCCGATCACGACGCGGCCCTCGACCCGGGACTGGTCGTCGATCTCACCCTCGAGGCTCGTCTCCAGCTCCTCGAGCACGAGGCGGTTCGCCTCGAGCATGTCGGCAAGCTGCCCGGTGTCCTTCCACCAGCCGGTGACGACCTCCGAGCGGACCCGATGGCCGTCGTCGATCAGCCCCTGGATCGCCTCGGTGATCTCGAGCTCGCCCCGCCAGGACGGCTCGAGCGCGCGGGCGGCGTCGAAGATCGCCGGGCCGAAGAGATAGACGCCGACGAGGGCGAGGTCCGAGGGCGGGTTTTTGGGCTTCTCGATCAGGCGCACGATCCCCCCGTCGCCGTCGAGCTCGGCGACGCCGTAGTGCTCGGGGTCCTCGACCGAGGTGAGCAGGATCAGCGCGTCGGGCCCCTCCTCGCGGAAGGTCGTGACCAGCCCCCGCAGCCCATCGCGCAGCAGGTTGTCGCCGAGGTACATGACGAAGGGCGAGTCGCCGATGAACTCCTCGGCGGTGAGCACCGCGTGGGCGAGGCCGGCGGGCTCGTCCTGGAGGATGTAGGTGATGCTCGCCCCGAAGGCGGAGCCGTCGCCGGCCGTCTCGCGGATCTCCTCGCCGGTCTCGGGCGCGATGATGATCCCGATCTCGGTGACCCCGGCCTCGACCAGCGCCTCGATCCCGTAGAAGAGGACCGGTTTGTTGGCGACCGGCACGAGCTGCTTGGCCGAGGTGTGGGTGATCGGGCGCAGTCGCGTCCCGGCCCCGCCGGAGAGGATCAATCCCTTCAGCTCTTGCATCGTGGGGAAGCTATCGTGCCTCCCCCGGTGAGAGGCTCTCAATCCGTCGCGGTGGTGATCCCGAACTGGGACTCGCTCGAGCACCTGAGGCGCTGCCTCGCTTCGCTGGAGGCGGCCGGCCGCGGCGTCGAGGTCGAGCCGATCGTCGTCGACAACGGCTCGACGGACGGCTCCGTCGCCTGGCTCGAGCGCGAGCGGGTCAGCCACGTCGCCCTCCCGTCCAACACGGGTTTCGCCGCCGCCGTCAACCTCGGCGCCGCCCGCACCGCGTCCGACGCGGTGCTCGTCCTCAATGCCGACACGGTGCTCGAGCCCGACTGCCTGCGCCCCCTGCTCGACGCACTCCAGGACGACCCCGGACTGGGCGGTGTCCAGCCGCTGATCCTGCAGCTGGATCGTGTGGAGGAAAGGGACCCGTCCGCGGCCCGCGTCTACAGCGCCGGGCAGTCGCTGACCCGCGACGGGCGCGGGCTCGAGGTCGCCGCGGGCAGGGCGAACGGCCCGGCGATCCGAAGCCGCAGCGAGCCGTTCGGGGTCTGTGGCGCCGCCTGCCTGCTGCGCCGCGATCTCTTCGTCGAGCTCGGCGGCTACGACGAGAGCTACGTCTCCTTCTGCGAGGACGTCGACCTCAACGTGCGTGCGCGGGTCGCCGGCTGGCGCTTCGAGATGGTGCCCGAGTCCATCGTCTGGCACGTCGGCAACGCCGTCTGGCAGGCGGGCTTCTCCCGGCCGAGCGCCGAGAACGCCCGCCTCGTCGCCCGCAACCGACTCGCCACCCAGATCAAGTTCATGCCGGCGGCGGCGATCCCCCGCATCCTCGCCGTGGAGGCGGGTGCGCTGGCGCGAAGCGTCGCCCGGCGCCGATTCGCGGCGACCGCGCGCGGCAAGCTCGAAGGGCTCCGCCGCCTGCCCGCGCTGCGCCGTGAGCGGCGCGAGCTGGCCGCCGCGGGCGACCTCAGCGCGGCCCGCGCCTGGCTCGGCGCAGAGCCAGCGCCTCGCCCAGGCCGAGCTCGCTGAGGCCCTCGGCGCCGGCCTGCCGGCGCGGCAGGCCGCCCGCGTCGCGCCAGCCGCGCAGCCGCCCGGCCAGCCCCGCCGCGGTGCGGTCGCGGACGATCTGCCCGGCGCAGATAACGCCCTCCGCGGCCAGCACCCGCAGCGCGTCCTGTGGCCTGCCCATCACCCCGTAGCGGCGCAGCATGTAGCCGCGGGACCAGCCGGTGCGGGCGTACTTGGCACCGCTCGCGGCACCCAGCGTCTGCGAGTAGGCGTGCACGGCCCCGGCGGCCGGCGCCAGCTCGCAGCGGGCGCCGGCCGCGCGCAGGCGCAGGGCGAGGTCGAGGTCCTCGTAGTAGAGAAAGATCCGCTCGTCGAAGCCGCCGACGGCGTCGAATGCCGCCCGCGCGAAGAGCGCCGCCCCGCCGCTGGGGCCGAGCGGCGGCGGCGCCGTCTCCGCCGCCTCGCGCCGCTCGCCGTTGAGGTAGTCGAAGCCCATCAGCGTCCGGTCGGCGATCACCCCGGCGGAGTCGATCTGGCGGGGGTCGCGCTCGGCGAGCAGGACGCCTGCGACCATCTCCGCCCCGGCGACCGCCGGCTCGAGAATTGCCTCGACGAAGCGGGGCTCGCAGACGACGTCGTTGTTGAGGAGGACGATCGGATCCCCCGGGATCGTCCGCACGGCCCGATTCAGGGCCGGCCCGAAGCCGACGTTCTCACCGACCTCGAGCAGCTCGACCTCGGGAAAGTCGCCGCGCAGCAGCTCCTGCGAGCCGTCGGTCGATCCATTGTCGACGATCGCCACGGCGGCCGGGCTGGTCTGGCGGCGCAGGCTCTCGAGCAGCGGGACGAGTCGCCTGCGGCCGTTCAGGTTGGGGATGTAGACGGTCGTCTTGAAAGTCATCGGGTGCCGAACGGATAGCCTGCGGCAATGAGCGCGACCCGTAGCAGGGCTGACCAGGATAAGGCCCGCCCGGAGGACCCTCTGCCCGTCTTTCTGGATGCGCGACGGGTGTTTGCCGATCGCTTCCTGGCGGGCCAGGGGCTGGAGATCGGCGCCCTCCACCTACCTCTCGAGGTGCCGCCCCGGGCCCGCGTGCGCTATGTCGACCGCATGTCGGTCGACGACCTCCGCGCCGAGTACGCGGAGCTGGCCGACTGGGACCTGACCCCCGTCGACGTCATCGACAACGGCGAGCTCCTGGAGACCGTCCCCGACGAGTCCCAGGACTTCATCGTCGCCAACCACTTCCTCGAGCACTGCGAGGACCCGATCCGCACGATCGGAACCCACCTCGGCAAACTGAGGCCGGGGGGCATCCTCTTCTACGCCGTCCCGGACAAGCGCCACACGTTCGACCATCGGCGTCCGGTGACCGCGCTCGATCACATGGTCGCCGATCACGAACAGGGGGCGGAGCGCTCGCGGCGGGAGCACTACGACGAGTGGAGCCGGCTCGTGGTCGACGAGGAGGGCGACACGGAGGAGCGGGTCGAGGCGCGTTCGCGCGAGCTCGAAGCGGCCCGGTACTCGATCCACATGCACGTCTGGACCCAGGCTGAGTTCCTGAAGCTGATCCTCCACTGCCGCGAGCGGCTCGAGGAGGCCTTCGACATCGAAGCGGCGGCGCGGCAGGCGATCGAGTTCATCGTCATCCTCCGCAAGGCGGGCGCCCCGCCGCTGCCGCCCGCGGACCCGATTGCGCCGGCCGGCACCGGTCGCGGGCGACGACTGGCCCGCAGGCTGGCTTCGAGGCTGCGGAAGGCCGCATCCCGCTCCGCAGGGCGCTAGCGGCCCTTTCGCCTACCCTTCGCCCCGCCGATGCCCGACGACCCAATCGCGACAGCACCAGCCGGCCCCTCGCAGGACCTGGCCGACCGGCCGCCGGCGATCCAGGTCGAGGGGCTCGAGAAGGCGTTCCGGATCCCGACCCACCGGATCGACTCGCTGAAAGAGCGCGCCACGCGGCCGTTCGCCCCCCGGGAGTACCGCGAGCTCAGAGCCCTCGACGGCATTTCCTTCGAGATCCGCCAGGGGGAGTTCTTCGGGATCGTCGGCCGCAACGGGTCCGGCAAGAGCACCCTGCTGAAGCTGCTCGCGAGCATCTACCGCGCCGACTCGGGGAGCATTCGCATCGCCGGGCGGCTGGCCCCGTTCATCGAGCTGGGCGTCGGCTTCGACCCCGAGCTCAGCGCTCGTCAGAACGTGGTCCTGAACGGGGTGATGATGGGCCTCTCCCCACAGGAGGCGCGCAGTCGCCTCGACGCCGTCGTGGCCTTCGCCGAACTGGAGGAGTTCGTCGACCTGAAGCTGAAGAACTACTCGTCGGGGATGCTGGTGCGCCTTGCCTTCTCGCTGTTGATGGAGGTCGACGCCGACATCCTGCTGATCGACGAGGTGCTCGCCGTCGGCGACGCCGCCTTCCAGCAGAAGTGCGCGGACGCCTTCCGCTCGATGAAAGCCGCGGGCAAGACGATCGTCCTGGTCACGCACGAGATGGCCACGGTCGAGGAGTACTGCCATCGCGCGATGCTGATCGACGACGGCCGCATCGCCCACATCGGCGAGCCCGAAGAGGTCGGACGACGATACCTGCGCCTCAACTTCGACCGCTCCGGCACGGGGGATGCATCCGCCGCCACAGGATCGAGCGAATCGGCCTCGGTGAGAATGCTGGACGCCCGCATCGTCGACGCCGACGGGGGCAGGGTCAGCTCGGTCGAGCACGGCGACGAGATCCGGATCCGGGTCGAGATCGAAGCCAGGGAGGACTTCGCCGCGCTCGGCGTCGGCTATCTCCTGGTCAACGGCGACGGCATCGGCGTCTGCCAGCTGCGCGCGGTGATCGGGGACGAGAATCCCCGGCCGATCAAGGCCGGAGAGCGCTTCAGGGTGGAGACGGTCGCCTCCAATCTCCTCGGGCCCGGTCACTACTTCGTGCACTGCGGGGTCAATCGCGTCCTCGAAGGAGGGGTGGCGCTCGACGTCCCCAGCGCGGTCGATTTCGTCGTCTTCGGCGGGCCGGGAGACCGCGGGCTCGTCTCGCTCCCGCAGCGATCGACGACGACGACCGTGCTCGGCGGAGGAGACGGGTGAACCAGACCGCGACCGCAACGACGCTGCGCGAGGTCCGCGGGCCGTCGGCCCTGGGAGGTGGCCGCCAGCGCTTCTTCGACCTGCTCTGGCTGATGTCGGTGACCGAGTTCAAGCGCGCCTACTTCGGCACGGTGCTCGGCTACGTCTGGTCCCTGATGCGACCGCTGATGCTCTTCGGCGTCCTGCTGTTCGTCTTCACCAGGGTCTTCAGAGTGGGCGGCGACGAAGTCGAGCACTACCCGGTGATGCTGCTGCTCGGGATCGTCCTCTTCACCTTCTTCCAGGAATCGACGACGAATGCCGTCACCTCGGTGGTGGCCCAGGAGGGCATCGTCCGCAAGACCCAGTTCCCCCGCCTGGTGATCCCGCTGGCGACCGTCTTCACCGGGGCGTTCAATCTCGGCCTCAACTTCGTGATCGTCTTCGCCTTCGTCTTCGCCTTCGGGGTCGACCCGACCTGGACCTGGCTGCTCCTACCGGTCGCCTTCCTCTTCCTCTTCGTGCTCACGGCGGCGGTGAGCTCGGCGCTGTCGATCCTCTATGTGCGCTTTCGCGACGTCTCGATCATCTGGCTGGTCGTCGCGCAGGTGCTCTTCTACGGGACGCCGATCCTCTATCCGGTCACCGCCTTCGAAAGCCAGACGACCGAACAGCTGCTGATGATCAACCCACTGGCGGTGATCTTCGAGCAGGTACGGGTCTGGATCCTGGCCGAACCGCAGGCGCCCACGGCCGTGGAGGCCGCCGGCGGTGTGCTGCACCTGCTGCCGGCGACCGCGATCTTCGTCGGCGCCTGCGCCTTTGCGGTCTGGGTCTTTCGCCGTGAGGCGCCCCGGATCGCCGAGGACCTCTGAGTAGACTCGGCCGTCGTGTAAAACGACCCGACTCCCGCCAAGACCACTCCCCTCGGCGAGCCGGCCGACCCGGCCCGCTTGGCGGAGGAGCTGGCCCGGGAAAGGCAGGAGGTGCTGAGGCTGAGGGACCTCCTCGTCGCCAGGGACGCGGAGCTCGGCGCCGCGCGCGGCCGGCTTCTGGAGCTCGAAACGCGCGCCAGGTACGTGCTCGGGGCTGTCCGCAGGCTGCGCGCGCTGCCGGCGCTCGTCGTGAAGGCGGTCGAAGGGCTCCGCGGATCCCGGGGCTAGCCGTGTCGGGTCCCAGATTCTCGATAGTCACGCCGGTCTACGAAACGCCGGCCGGGGTCCTGCGGGCGATGCTGCGGTCCGTCCGGCGCCAGCGATTTCGAGATTGGGAGCTGTGCCTCGTCGACGACGCCTCGAGCCGGCCGCACGTCGCCGCGGAGCTGGAGGCCGCCGAGCGCCGCGACCCGCGGATCCGCTTCAAGCGCCGCAGCGCAACGGCGGCATCGTGGCGGCGTCCAACGACGGGCTCGAGATGGCCCGCGGGGAGTTCATCGCCCTGCTCGACCACGACGACAAGCTCCACCCCGACGCGCTGAGCTTCGTCGCCGAGGCGCTCGACGAGGAGCCGACGGCCGACTACGTCTACACCGACGAGGACAAGATCAACCGCGCGGGCCTCCACTTCGGGCCGTTCTGCAAGCCGGACTGGTCGCCGGAGCGGATGCGCACCCAGATGTACACCTGCCACCTGAGCGTCCTCCGAAGGTCACTGGTCGAGGAGGTGGGCGGGTTCGACCCGGAGTTCGAGGGATCTCAGGACTGGGACCTCGTGCTCAGGGTGACCGAGCGCGCCCGGTCCGTGGTCCACATCCCCCGCGTCCTGTACCACTGGCGCGCGATCGAGACCTCGGCCGCGAGCGGCGACGAGGCGGTGAAACCGTGGGCGTTCGAGGCGGGGACGCGCGCTGTGCAGGCCCACTGCGAGCGGATCGGCCTCGAGGCCCGCGTCGACCACGACGAGGAGCTGTCGGGCGTCTACCACCTTCGCCCGGCCCTCACCCGTCGGCCTCCGGTCAGCATCGTCATCCCGACCAACGGCACCAGGCGCGAGGTTCGGTACGAGGAGGTCACGCTCGTCGAGCACTGCGTTCGCAGCATCGTCGAGAAATCCACCTACCCCGACTACGAGATCGTCTGCGTGGTCGACGCCTCGACCGACCCGGCGGCGATCGCCGAGATCGAGGAGGTCGCCGGCGACCGGCTGCGCCTGGCGACCCACGACGGCGAGTTCAATTTCTCGGCCAAGATCAATCTGGGGGCACGACACAGCGAGGGGGATCTGCTGCTGCTGCTGAACGACGACATGGAGGTCGTCACCCCCGAGTGGATCGATCGTCTGGTCATGTACGCGCAGCATCCCGGGATCGGCGCCGTGGGAGCGCGCCTTCTCTGGGAGGACGGGCGCCTGCAACATGCGGGTGTCCTCTTCGAGGAGAGTGGGCTTCCGGGTCACATCTACCGCGGCTTCACCGGTGAGTTCGAGGGGTACGCGAACAACGCCCGCGTGGCGCAGAACTATCTGGCGGTGACCGGCGCCTGCATGATGACCCCGGCGACGGCATTCGACGAGGTGGGCGGGCTCTCGACGGCGCTTCCGGTGAACTACAACGACATCGACTACTGCCTCAAGCTGCGCACCAAGGGCCTGCGGGTCGTGTACGACCCGGACACCGTCCTCTACCACTTCGAGTCATCCAGCCGCTCGTCGGAGGTCGAGGACTGGGAGAAGGAGGCGCTGATCGATCGCTGGCTCCCGCTGACGGCTGCCGATCCCTCTTCCAATCCCAACCTCTTTCGCGGAATGCCGCGCCTTAGGGCGCACCTCGCCTGGGCCTCCCGCCGGCTTGGGACCTCGTAGGCTGCGCCGATGCCCACACGCGAGCAGGTCGTCTCGGTCTACCGCCAGGTGCTCGGGCGCACGCCGAGCGAGGAGGAGATCGAGGGGCAGCTCGCGGCGGTCAGCACGCTGGACGACCTGCTGCGGGTCGCGCTCGACTCCGAGGAGTACGCCGTGCGGCAGCTGAAGCGCCAGGCGGACTCCTCGAAGGCCCCGCCGGTCGTCAACGTCTTCCACCCCGACCTCGCCCCCTTCGGCCTCCCCCCCGGCACCCGCTCGGACGACGAGATCGCGATCGTCGGGAACGACGGCTGGCTGTTCCTCTGCGGGGGGAGCAACGCCAACCTCGGCCAGTACGTCGGCGCCGTCGAGATGGAGCCGAGCTGGCTGGACGAGTGGCAGGAGGTGATTGACCGCAGAGCCGAGCAGTCGGCCGCCCTCGAGATCGACTCCGCGCTGCTGGTCGTGCCCGACAAGCTCGCCGTCTACGAGGACCGCTACCCGGAGGAGCTGGCGCGGGTCGGGCCGCGTCCGATCGAGCGCCTGCTGTCCGTGCCCGAGATGCCGATCGCCTACCCGCTCGCCGAGCTCCGTGCCGCGGCGGCGACGGATGAGGACGTCTACCTGCGCACCGACACCCACCTCACCTTCCGCGGCAACGAGATGCTGTTCTCCTCGGTGCGGGCCGCGCTCGGCGTCCAGGATCCGCCCGACTTCAGCGAGCTCGCGCTGCGCTCCTATCCGATCGCCGGCGACCTCGGAGCCAAGTTCGACCCACAGATCGTCAGCATCGTCAGCGAGCCGAACTCGCTCCTCGACGCCACCATCGTCGAGGACAATCGCGACGAGATCGCCGCCGTCGACGGGCACATCGGCACGCGCCGCGTCTTCCGCAACGAGCGGGCCCCCGACCCGCGGGTCGCGGTCCTCTTCGGCGACTCGTTCGGCTTCGGCGCCGCGTACTACCAGGGGCTGTCGTGGTTCATGGCGCAGGTCTTCCGGGAGGTGCACTTCGTCTGGGTCCCGTTCGGCTGGGATGCCGACTACGTCCGCGACGTGGGCGCGAAGGCGGTGCTCGTGCAGGGCGCGGAGCGCTTCGTGGCGCGCGTGCCGCATGTGGAGGTGGACGCATCGCGCCTTGCCGAGGAGACCCTGCGCCGCAGGCAGCCGCTGGGCGTCGAGCGCGTATTCGACTGACGCCGGGACCACGGCGTCGGGCGTCATTCCGCGTGGGACTAGACTGCCCCCGCATGCAGGAGGACCGCGGACGCGAGGCCCATGAGGCAATCGCAAAGCAGGAGAAGTGGCACCACCGGATCGAGGTAGCTCCAGGCGTCTGGACGCCCGGGCTGCAGGACACCCCGGCGCTCCTCTCGCAGATCGGGATGCCCGAGGACCTCAGCGGAATGCGCGTGCTCGACATCGGCGCCCGCGACGGCTTCTTCACCTTCGAGGCGGAGCGGCGCGGCGCCCGCGAGGTCATCGCCCTCGACAACGAGCCACCCCACAACACCGGCTTTGCGATCGCCGCCGAGCTTCTCGGCTCGAAGGCGGCCTATGTCACCGAGAACGTCTACTCGTTGGCGCCCGAGCGCTATGGGCGGTTCGACCTGGTGCTGTTCCTCGGGGTCATCTACCACCTGCGCCACCCCCTGCTCGCGCTCGACCGCATCCACGACGTCTGCTCCCCCGAGGCGCTGCTGGTGCTCGAGACGCACATGATCGACGAGGGCCTCGTCGACGACGCCGGAGATTGGCGCCGACTCACCGACTTTCACCCCGAGCTCCGGTCACTGCCGATCGTCCAGTACTACCCCGCCGACATGCTCGGCAGCGATCCCACCTCGCAATGGGCCCCCAACCGGGTCGCCCTCGAAGGGTGGCTGCGGGGATCGGGCTTCGAGCCGCTCCGCACCTGGCAGCACGCCTTTCGCGGTGGCGCGACGGCGCGCAAGCTCGAGCTCGACGCATCGGGCGAGCGTGCCGTCGACGAGGCCGCAAGCTGGGACATGAGCACATGGACCGTGGAGAAGGCCACGGCCATGAACCGCTCTTGATAATCATCCCCGGAGTGCCTTCGAACAGGGGACCGGCCGGGTGAACATCTGCACGATCATCGCGAGGAACTACGTTGCCCACGCGCGCGTCCTCGCCGAGTCCTTCCTGGAGGTCCACCCGGAGGGCACCTGCAGCGTCCTCGTCATCGACGAGCCGAGCGGCTACATCGATCCGGCCGAGGAGCCGTTCGAGCTGATCACGATCGATCAGATCGGCCTTGCCGATCCCGCCCGGATGGCGGCCTCCTACGACGTGATGGAGCTGTCGACCGCCGTCAAGCCATGGCTGCTGCGGACCCTCCTGGAAAGGGCGGGGGTGGACTCGGTCATCTACCTCGACCCGGACATCCAGGTCTTCTCCTCCCTCGAGCCGGTCGTCGAGCGCGCTCTGCGCCACGACGTGGTCCTGACGCCGCACTTCACCGCGCCGCTCCCCCGCGACGGCCGCAAGCCGAGCGAAGAGGACATCCTCATCGCCGGCTCCTACAACCTCGGCTTCATCGCCCTCGGAGCGGGGCAGACCGCTCACGCTTTGCTCGACTGGTGGTCGGAGCGCCTCGAGACCGACTGCCTGAACGAGCCCGAGCAGGGGCGTTTCGTCGACCAGCGGTGGATCGACCTGGCCCCGGGCCTCTGGCCGGGGATCGACATCCTCCGGGACACGGCGTTCAACATCGCCTACTGGAACCTTCCCACGCGGAGCCTCGAAGACGACGGCGGCGGCTACCGGGTCGACGGCGAGCAGCTTCACTTCTTCCATTTCAGCGGCTTCGACCCGCGGCGCCCGACCGAGCTGAGCAAGCACCAGAACCGGATCGACGTCGGCGCCGACCCCGTCCTCGCGCGGATCTGCGGGGAGTACGCGGCGGAACTGCTCTCCCACGGCTTCGAGCAGGCGATCGCCTGGCCCTATGGCTGGGAGACGATGCCCAACGGCATCGGGCTCGACCGGGCGGCACGGCGGGTGTTTCGAGACGGGGCCGAGGTCGGATCGATCACCGAGTCCGTATTCACCGAGCGCGGGGCGAAGCGGTTCGTCGAGTACCTGAAGGAGAGTGAGGTCGGCAGGCACGCGGGCCGCGGTGTCAACCGCTATGCGAGGGCCCTGTGGGACACGCGTCCGGACTTTCGCCGGATCTTCCCGAGCATCGACGACGACAGCGGCCCCGCCTTCGTCACCTGGCTGCACATCTCGTCCCCGGACACGGGGGTATCGGTCGAGATCCTCCCCCCGCCCCCCTCGTCGGCCAACGACCGCCACCGGGCGCTGCGGCCCGCACGCCCCAAGCCGGGGATCAACGTTGTCGGCTACCTGAGCTCGGCGCGGGGCGTCGGCGAGGCGGCGCGCCAGATCGTCTCGGCGCTGCGCGAGGGCGACGTTCCGCGTCGCGGCGGTCGACTCGCCCAGCGTGCCCGAGGACATCTCCGAGGCGCTGGAGGGGCTCGCCGAAGATGAGCATCCGTACGACCTGAACCTGATCTGCGTCAACGCCGACATGCTCCCCGTCGTGGCCACGGCCCTCGGCCGCCGCTTCTTCGAAGGCCGCCACTCGACCGGGATCTGGTTCTGGGAGGTCTCGCACTTCCCCGAGCAATGGCGGCACTCCTTCGACTACGTCGACGAAGTCTGGGTCGCCTCCGAGCACATCGCGGACGCGCTCCGCCCGCTCTCGTCGAAACCGGTCCACACGATCCGCATGCCGGTCGTGCCCGAGTTGCCGGAGGAGGCGAGCCGGGCGGAGCTCGGGATGCCGGAGGGATTCTGCTTCCTCTTCGTCTTCGACTACCGCAGCGTCTTCCATCGCAAGAACCCGCTCGGGATCGTCGAGGCGTTCTGCCGGGAGTTCGAGCCCGGCTCGGGCCCCTCGCTGGTGATCAAGTCCATCTGCGACGACGAGTTCCCGGCCGAGCGGGAGGCACTGGCGGCGGTGGTGGCCGACCGCCCGGAAATCCACCTGATCGAGGACACGATCACGACCGCGATGAAGAACGCGATGATCGCCGCCTGCGACTGCTACGTCTCACTGCATCGCTCCGAGGGGCTCGGCCTGACGATGGCCGAGGCGATGTATTTCGGCAGGCCGGTGATCGCAACGGGCTATTCCGGCAACCTCGACTTCATGACCGACGAGAACAGCTACCTCGTCCCTCACACCATGGTCGAGATCGGCCCCGACGCCGCTCCCTATCCGGAGGACAGACAGTGGGCCGAGCCGGATCTCGATCGCGCCTCGGCGCTGATGCGCCAGGTCTTCGAGAACCCGCAGGCCGCCGCCGTGCGGGGCCGCCGGGCCGCGGCCGACATCCGCCGCACCCACTCGCCCGAGACTGCCTGCGAGTCGATCAAGGTGAGGATTGAGCAGGTCAAGCGGGCACGCCTGATCGATCGCCTCATGGGTCCCACCCCGGCCGACGCGGCGGCCGGGTCGTCGAGCGGCCGACGCCAGCTCGAGCACCTGCTCAACCTTTCCGAGCCGCCACCGCGCCGGGGGGGCGGCCTGCGGGTGGCCGCAAAGCGCCTCTACATGCGCATCCTGCGCCCCTACGCGGCCCATCAACGGCGGATCGACCTCAGCACCGCCGAGTCGCTGGACGAATTGCGGGAGGTGCTTGCCGAAGCGCTGAGGATGGACGTCGAGAACGACCAGACCCTGCGCAGGCTCGACCGGCGGATTGCGGAGGCGACCGAGCTGGTCGCCGCCGCGGCGGCGAAGCCCTACATGGACGACGATCGCCTCGGCCGCAGGCAGCATCCCGTCCTGGGAAGGACGATCGGCTTCCGCAGCGCCCCGGGCGAGATCGACGAGGGCGGCTATCGCGGCTTCGAGGACCTCTTCCGCGGTTCCGAGCAGATGATCCGCGACCGCCAGCGGGTCTACCTGGACCTGGTCGCCGGCCGTGGCCCGGTCCTCGACGTGGGTTGCGGCCGGGGCGAGTTCCTCGACCTGCTCGTCGAGCGGGGTATCGAGTGCCGCGGGGTCGACCTCGATTCCGACATGGTCGAGCGCTGTCGCGAGAAGGGCCATGCGAACGTCGAGCAGGGGGACCTTCTCGAGGTCCTCGAGCGGACGCCGCCCGGCTCACTCGGCGCGATCTTCAGCGCCCAGGTGATCGAGCATCTGGGGCCCGAGCAGCTGCGGCGCTTCCTCGAGCTCGGCCTCTGGCGGCTGCGCCCCGGGGGATTGCTGATCGCCGAGACGGTCAACCCCCATTCGGCGGCGGCGCTGAAGGCGATTCTGGGTCGACCCCACTCACACGCACCCGCTCTTCCCGGAGACGATGCTCGCGCTCTGCGCGCTCAGCGGCTACTCGGCGGGTGACGTGTTCGCGCCGGTCGGCAGCGGCGACTGGGATGAGGACCGCACCAGGGTCGGCGAGTACGCGATAGTCGCCACGGCGCCCGACGCCGGCCCCTGATCGCCTCGAGGCGACGGGGCCTACGCTGTGGAAACCGGACTGCCTTCGCCGAGCAGGGCGAGGTCGGCGTCGACCATCACCTTGACCAACTGCTCGAAGTCCACACTGGACTCCCAGCCCAACTGCTCGCGGGCCTTGGTCGGGTCGGCGATCAGCAGATCGACCTCCGCCGGGCGCATGTACGCGGGGTCCTGGTGGACGTACTCCGAGGGGTCGAGGTCGAGATAGGCGAAGGCGATGTTCACGAGGTCCTCGACGGAGTGGTCGACGCCCGTGCCGACCACGAAGTCGTCGGGCTCGTCGGGCTGAAGCATGCGCCACATCGCGTCGACGAAGTCCGGAGCGTAGCCCCAGTCACGACGCGCGTCGAGGTTGCCGAGGGCCAGCTTCGACGCCAGGCCCAGCTTGATCGCAGCGGCCGTGTGGGTGATCTTGCGGGTGACGAACTCGAGGCTGCGGCGCGGGCTCTCGTGGTTGAAGAGGATCCCGGAGCAGGCGTAGAGGCCGTAGCTCTCCCTGTAGTTGACGGTGATGAAGTGCGCGTAGACCTTGGCGACGCCGTACGGGCTGCGCGGGTAGAAGGGCGTCAGCTCGTTCTGCGGGGTCTTCCGCACCTTGCCGAACATCTCGCTGGACGAGGCCTGGTAGAAGCGGGCGTCCGGACACGCTTCCCGCATCGCCTCCAGCATCCGGGTCACGCCGAGCCCGGTGAACTCGGCAGTCAGGGTGGGCTGGTTCCAGGACGCCCCCACGAACGACATCGCCGCCAGGTTGTAGATCTCCTGCGGCTCGCACGCCCTCATCACGTCGCCCAGGGAGCGCTGGTCGAGGAGGTCGCCCGTGTGGATCGTGATCCGGTCTCGAAAGGCCTCCAGGCGATGGTGGTTCTCACTCGAGAGGCGCCGCACCATGCCGTGCACCTCGTACCCCTTGTCGAGGAGGAACTCGGCCAGGTAACTGCCGTCCTGGCCGGTGATGCCGGTGATCAGAGCGCGTCGCGCCATGTGGGCAAGACTACTGAAGCCACGCCCGCAGACAGCGCGGCTGCGGCGTCCGGTCGTCCTCGGGGCGCCCAGCCCCGCCGCTCGTCATGATCCCGCGCGTGACCGGCCCGACAGTGTCGATCGTCGTCGTCACCCACGGCGCGTGGTCGTGGGTCGAGCGCGCTCTCGCCGCCGCCGGCGCGCACACCAACGTCCCACACGAGATCATCGTCGTGGACAATGCGTCACCCGACGACACGCTCAGCCATATCCGTGAGCGCTTCCCGGACGTTCGGCTGCTCGCCAACGACACCAACGCCGGGTTCGGCGCCGCCAACAACCAGGCCGCCCGTATCGCCCGGGGCGAGGTCCTGGCCCTCGTCAACAGCGACGCGATCGTCCCCGCCGGGTGGATCGAGCCACTGCTCGCCGCCCTGCGCCGGCCCGGGGTCGGGGCGGTCGTGCCGGCGTTGGTGAACGAGGACGGCACGATGCAGATCGCCGGCGCCGTCGTCGCGGCGGACGGAAGCGTGCTGGCGCTCGGCGACGGCGACGACGTCGACGACCCCGCCTGGCGGTTCCCGCGCGCCACCGACTTCGGCGCGGCGGCGTGCATGCTGCTGCGCCGCGACACGTTCCTCCGGGCCGGTGGCTTCCTCGATGCCTACAACCCGGCGTACTTCGAGGACGCAGACCTCTGCCTGACGCTGCTCGAGCAGGGACTGCGGACCATGTACGTCCCGGATGTCCGGGTCCTGCACGGTGGCTTCTCGTCGGGCTGCGAGTCGGCCGCGGCCGAGCTGTTCGAGCGCAACCGCCCGGTCTTCGTTGCGCGCTGGGGCGAAAAGCTCGCCGCCACGCACCCGCCGTCGCTCTGGCCCCCGAATCCGGCGACGACGCTCGCGGCACGCGATGCGCTCGCGACGGGGAGGGCGCTGGTCGTCTGCGACGCGATCCCGGCCCCCGCGGGCGAGCTCGGCGCCGGGGTCCGGGGCGTGCAGGAGGAGCTGCCGTGGGCGCGCATCACCATCGCCGGCCGCCACGGCGATCCGGAGCCGTGGTGGCAGATGGGCGTCGAGGTGCTCTTCCGCGACGACCCGACGCAGGTGGTGGCCGAGCGGACGGGCCACTATGACCTCGTCGCGAAATGGGAGGAGCTCAGCCCGCACAAGATGCTCGAGGCCCTGCGGGACCCGTCCCGCAGGGCCTCCGGGCCCAGCCGCTTTCTCGATGCCTAGCCGCCACCGCGATGCGACTGCGCCGAGGGCCGATACCAGTCGACGTATCGACCGCATGCCTGGCGCACGGGAAGGATGCGGACCGTCGCGTCCCGGGTGGCGACGACCGTCGCCAATTCGGTGATGATCTGGCCCGGGGCCAGGATCGGATCCCCGACGCTGAAGGTGACGACGGTGGGCTGCTCCCCGCCCACCACCTCGAGCCGCCCCACCGGCCAGCGCGGGCCCGGGCGATCGAGGTTGGGAGGGAGCGTCACACGCAGCCCCGGCGCCGCCACCTGGACCGGAAGGCGGCTGAGATAGGCGGCCTCCAGCCGCCAGCGCCCCGGGGCCAGGGAGAGCGGCACCGAGACAGCTCCACCCGGACCGAGCGCAGAGCCCGGTGCGACCACCGGCGCGGGACGCACGGCGGCGACCCCGCCGCCCCTCAGGACTGCGCGCCCGGCCGGCGTTCGGCAATCGAGCCTGGCGCCGGGCATCTCGCCCTCGGCGAGGATCGAGCGGCGGCGGACCTTCCCCACCCGGCGCCAGAGGTCGAAGCTCGGGGTCGACCTGTACAGACGCACGCCGCGCGGCGGGTCGCTGCCGGCCGCATCGCGCGTCGTGACGATCCAGTCATATGAGTTGAGGGTCCCGGCACCGACCGAGTCGAAGTCATGCGCCTTCCCATAGACCCATGCCTTCCGCGGGCGAATCCGCAGTTCCTGCAGGCCGACCACGGGGGCCCGGACGGGCACCCCTGCGAGCTCCCAGCGGATGAAGTCGTCGTTGCCGAGGAACAGGGTCGGCCGGCCATCCAGCAGCGGGCGAAGGTCGCGCAGCTCATCGACATGGTCGGTGGGCCCGACCGGGCTCGCGCGCAGTGCCCGCACGTCAGATACCCCGACGCGGAGGAGGAGCACGACGACGAGGATCGACGCCAGGGCCCAGGGGAGGGGCCGCCCGGGGGCGCTCCGAAAGAGGGACGACAGGGAGCGGGGAAGCCTGTCGGGCAGCTGCTCCACCAGCGGAAGCACGGCGAGGGCCAGCAGCAGCGGGGAGGCGACGACCAGCGCCTTCGCGGCCACGTAGGCCGACTGCGAGTGGGCGGATGCGGCCCAGATCGACAGCGCGCCCGCCGCCGCGAGCGGCAACATCCAGCGTCCACGGCGCATCGTCCAGACGATCCCGAAGAGGGCAAGCGCGAGGACGAAGGCGGTCCACATCCCGCCCGTGAACGCCGGCGATGCCGGGAGGCGAAAGTCCGGGGTATTCCAGACACCGAACGCCTCCCAAACCGGTAGGGAACCAGCCAGATTGCCGATGTCGTCCTTGGCGATGCTGGCCGCCTGGTCGAGCGAGATGAAACGCCAGATCCGCGGCAGCTGGGGAAAGATGGAGACGGCGAACACCGCGAGACCGAGGCCCAGCGCGGGAATTTCCCGGGTCGCCGACGCCGCCAGCCCCTGTTTCCCGCCGCGGCGGAATCGCAGCGCCACCGTGCCAAACAGCCACAGTGCCCCGAAGGCGATGGGCCAGGGCAGGCCGGCGACCGAATAGACCGAGAGGATTCCGCCGACTATCAGCGCCAGCGGAACCCAGCGCCCACGCTCCAGCCGCGGCCCGTAGCCGCTGAAGAAGAGGGCACTCGCCAGCACCAGGCAGGCCTGGAGAACCTCCTTGAAGGCACCCTGCCCGTAATAGGCGGCGATCAGAAACGGCATCCCCACCACCGTCGCCGTCGCCACCTGCCCGAACCACGAAGCTCGGCGCACGAGCGCCAGCGCGGTCCAGGCGCTGAGGACCGGCAACGCCATCGACCACCCCGCGAAGGCGTGGTCCACCCGAACGTCGAGCCCCTCGGCGACCAGCGCGGCCATCGCGTGGGGGCCGAGTGGGTAGTCGGGGGGCGCGACGCCTCCGATCGCCTGCGACAGATAGCCCTCGGCGATCGACATGTGCGGTGCCATGTCGTTGTTGAAGGAGGTGCCCAGGATCCCGGCGTGGCCGACGGCCAGGAACGGAACCAGCACCAGCAGCATGACCGGCGCCGCCGCGAGCAGGCCGGAGATCGGCGGCCGGTGCGCCGGGGCCCGCCCGCACCAGACGATCGCGGCGAGGGTGAGGACTCCCAACAGGACCGCCACGGTGGCGCAACCACCGGGCACGTGGACGGCCGGCACGGCGATGAGCATGGCCACCGAGATGCCGACGGAGGGTGCGAGCCAGTTCCATTCCCGCGCACCCGCGAGACGCAGCGCAGCCTGCCCGAGGAAGAGCGAGACGACACAGGTGACCGCGGCGCTGAGGAGGGTTGCGATCAAGGCTCAGTAGGCGTCGAAGTCGAGGGACTCGAAGCGGGCGACCATCTCCTCCGGCATCCGCTCGTCGAGATGGCGGACGATCAGATTGAGCGGCGAGGGGCGCAACCGCCTCGGCAGCGCGATGCCGCGGAAGGCGACCGTGTCGTTGAGCCCGACGTGCACGGCAACCGGCGCACGGTGCAACCTGCAGGCGGCGCGCACGATGGCTCGACGCTCGGAAGCGCTCGGCGGCGCCGATGCGAAGGCCTTCAGCAGCACGGCGACGGGAATGCCGCTGCCGCGGTCGGCGGTGGTGATCACGAGCATGTTCTCGGAGCGATGCAGTGCGTAGCGGGCTCCGGGCGAGGCCAGCCGCCAGCGCAACGTCTCCTGCGTCCAGGCGCGCGCAAGGCCCCGTGCCGGCGGAGCCAGCAGGGCGTCGAGCTCGCCGGCCACACCCCCGGCCGCGAAGGCCTCCTCTCCGGCCCATGCGCTCAGCACGCGCCGCCGCCGGCCGGGAAGGGGCAACATCACCGTCGCGGGGAGCGGGCCCACGAGCTCAAACGAGAGTCGCCGCACAAACCCGGGGGTCGAGTTTGCATTCGCGACGCCGACGATCATCCGCACACCCCGGCGCCGCGCCTCCTCGATCGCCTCCGTGGCCAGCCGCACGAAGACGCCGCCACCACGCGCTCGCTCATCGACCGCGGTGTTGAGCGAAAGCGCCCCCGGGTACCGGCCGGCGGCATCTGTCAGGGTGAGCGGCACGAGCGCGTAGTGCCCGGCGCGCCCCTCGGCGTCGTCGAGATTTGCCTCGATCGAGGCTCCGAACGGCGAATCCTCGTAGAGCCAGCGCAGGTACTCCGGTCGGGAGAGGCGGGGCGCATCGGGGAAGACCCGCTCGAGCAGGGCGGCGGTGGCGTCAATGGTCACGGTGTCGCCCTAGTCGACACCGTGTGTGCTCGGCAGGCTGCCGGACGGTGGATCGGGGCGGCGATTGTGCATCAGCTCGACCGCGAACAGCACGCGGGCGACGTACCAGATGCTCGCCAGCACTCCGGCGCTGCCGCTGCCATGGGCCCGCGGCGAGGCGTTGATCGGGTGCTCGACGATCCTGGCGCCCGCGAGGCCCGCCTCGATCAGCGCCTCGACCGTGTCTCCCAGGTACTCGACCGGGTAGCTCGCGGCGAACTGATCGAGCAGCGGGCGGCGGATTGCGCGAAACCCCGAGGTCGAGTCGGTCACCTTCGTGCCGGTCGCGCGCTCCGCCCGCCGCGCCAGCAGGCCCATGGCGAAGCGTCGTGCGGGATCCACCTCGTACGCCCCGGCTCCATCCGCGAAGCGGGAGCCGACCACCATGTCGGCGTTCTCCTCCGCCATCGCCCGCAGGATCCCGGCGATCTCATGCGGATCGTGCTGTCCGTCCGCGTCCAGTTGCACGGCGGCGTCGTAGCCGTTGGCAAGCGCCCAGCGGAAGCCGCAACGCAGTGCCCCGCCGACGCCGAGATTGAGCGGCACGCTGAGGACCTTGGCACCTGCCTCACGAGCCTGGACGGCGGTCGCGTCGGTCGAGCCGTCGTCGACGACGCACACGTCGTAGCCCAGAGTGAGGGTCGTGGTCACGATGCTCCCCACGGTCCGCTCCTCGTCGAGCGCGGGGACGATCACGAGCACGCGCCTCACGTCCGCGGCAGAGGGCACGGTCACAGCAGCGACTCCGTACGCGGCCCCTGCGCCTCGGAGTCCGCGCGCTCATCCTCCAGCGCCCGCACGCGCGCCTCGACCAGCGCCGCATGCTCGGCAAGGTCCTGCACGGCGCTGTGCAAGCCGGAGAGCGAGATCGACAATTGCAGACACACCAGGCCGAGGAAGACGATGAAGACCCCCAGCGAGAAACCGGTCGGGGTAAAGCCGAGGCTCTCGACACGCGATGCGAACAGGCTCAGCAACGGCGCTCCGACGAGACCGATGAACGAGACGGCGAGCCAACCGAGCCCGTAGCGGATCGACAGCATCCGCCGCCGCACCAAGACCACGGTCGACAGCATCAGCGCCGCGGCGCCGGCCATCACGATCGGCACCTGGACGCTCACTGGGCCACCGCCCCGACGTTGCCACGCATGATCATGAACGCTCCCGGCAGGCTCGCAACGAGCAGGGCCGCGACGGACATGACCGAGATCAGGGTCGCGTCCGACGCGGCTATCGACACACCCCCGAGAAGCACGACGTAGGAGCCCTCGCGAACGCCGAAGCCCCCGATCGAGATCGGAACGAGTGTGACCAGGGTGACGATGGTCAGAGCCACGGCGGCCGTCGCGAACGACAGCTCGACGTCGATCGCTCGACCGAGCATGACGAGCTGGAAGGCGATCAGCCCCTGGTAGAGAATGCTCAGGGCCAGCCATTGGGTCAGCAGCGCCGGGCTGCGCCCGTAGGCGCGCAGGACATCGCGCGCATCGCGGGCCATGGCCAGCAGCCGGGCCGGCAGGATCCGGCGCACCGCCCGTCCCCCGTTGAGCATCGCGACGAGGACCAGCGCGGCCGCGAGGGCCAGCGCCAGCGTCGCCCAGATCAGGATCACATCCGTCTGCCCCGGCACGCCCGCCGGCTCGAGCGCGAGCGCCAGCCATGCGATTCCGACCATCCCGGCGAGTCCGCCGGCTCGATCGACGACGATGCTGACGGCGACGCGGCGCAGGTCCGGTCCGCGGGTCACGAGCAGCGCGCGCGTCACGTCGCCGCCGGCCGTGGTCGGCAGGAACGACGAGGAGAAGGTCGAGACCGCGTAGATTCGAGCCAGGCGGCCGACGCCCAGCGGCACTCCCGCGCGGTACAGCAGCGCGTGCCAGCGCCAGGCGCCGGCGGCGAGCGCCAGCACCACCAGCCCCACCGCGAAGAGGAAGTCCAGTGGCTGGCCCTCACGCAGGCGCGTCGCGATGAGCGACCAGTCGAGACGGGAGCCGACGAGCGCGAGAAGCACGACGGTGACCCCCGTGCGGACCCAGACCGATCGCGCCAGCCACAGGAGCCTGCGCACGATCTGCGACTGCGGGTCACCATCGCGCTCGGTCGACATCGGCGCCCCTAGACCGGTGCGGGAAGCGCGGCGTCTTCGATGCCGTCGAGCCGCTGGGCGAGGGGGGGCGCAGCACCGCCCACCGCAGCCAGGATCCTCTCGATCCGCGGCAACGTGGCCCTGCGGCGGGTGTGCAGGACGCGGCTGGTCAGCCAACCCGCCCACGGCAACACGAAGAAGGGCTCGTCGGGATCGAGGTCATACGGATGCACGTAGCTCCAGGCAACCGCATCGTCATCGAGGCGGGCGAGAAGCCGCCTGGTTATCGAAAGCGGGACGTAGCGAAGGAAGATCCCGCCGAGAAACGGGATCATCGCGCGACCGGCACCCGCCACGGGACAGGGCAGCTCGATCAGTCCGTTGGACCATCGGAAGGGCGTTCGAGGCGCACCCGGCCACCCGTGCAGCGGATTCACGGCCGGGAGGACGCTGGACGAGTATGCGAACCCGCAGGCGGCGATGTCGTCGAGCGCCCAGGCCGTCTCCGGGGTGAGCGAGAAGATCGGCGCCCGGAAGCCGGAGACCGGCACCTGCGCGACATCCTCCAGCAGCGCGCGGCCCTCCTGCAGCTCCTCCCGCAGCCGCTGCGGGCCGACGTCGCCGAGGGTCACATGGCGGAGGCCGTGCAGTCCGATCTCGTGCCCCCGGTCCGCCACCTCGCGAACGAGGCCCGGGTGCGAGCGGGCCAGCTCACCGACGATGAAGAAGGTCGCCTGAATGTCGCGGCGGTCCAGGAACTCCAGGAAGCGCTCCGTCATCGCCACGAAGCGCGGCTGCTGAGCGGCGTCTCGCCGGTTGTCCTCAAGGTCGAAGGTGATCGAGAGCGCCATATATCTGCCCCGCTGCGGTATGCGGAATGGCGATGCTAGCGGACCCCAACGTCGCCCACCCCCGGCCGATCAGCGGCAGACGCGGGCCTGCTGGGCAGCGTCGACGTGCAGATACCAGGGCTGCGGAGCGCGATCGGGCGGGATGCGGAGGATGGTGACCGAGTCACCCGGGGCGGCCTTTGCGTGCACCGGGTAGGCGCCGCTTGCGAACCTCCTCAGGGAGATGCGCACAGGCGGGCCGGACGCGACGTCGATCCTTGTCGCACCGGGCGCAAGCGCCACGTTCGAGGTCCTCGAGGAGCTCCCTACCGAGATGCAGTCGCCGCGCTCCCGGCCGGGGATGTGGGCCCCGGGGCGGACGACGGTCGAAAGCGGCAGCGCCCGCGAGAGGACGATGTCGGCCTGACGGCGACCGGCCGCGGGCGCGGCGGCGAGCTCCTGCGGCGTATAGGCGGGCGAACCGAAGTCCCTCTCCGCTTCGAGGTAGTCCCGGGCGGCGACGTCGATCAGGGAGGACGTCCCGGCGACGGTGGGCGTGAGGCGGAAGTCGGGATCGACCGTTCGGCGAGAGATCTCGATCGCGGCGAGGTCCGACCTGGTCAGGACGGTCTGGCTCTTGAGCCAGTCGGCGCCGTCATGGAGGAAGTGCAGGTTGGACGCCACGGCCGCAAGGGTTATCGCGCCCGAAACCGCGAGAGCCCTCCTGCCGAAGCGGACATCGCGAAGCAGCTCGACCGCCAGCAGGAGCACGAACACCCCGCCCGCGTACATGTACCGGCCGGTGGTCGCCTCACGGCCCGGGATGTAGTTGAAGGCGGTCAGGAACCAGCTGGTCGCGGTCGCCGCCGCCACAGGCCAGAAGCCCGCGGAGAGCCCGGGGCGGCGGAGCTGCCGAAAGACGACGAGGGCAACCAGGGCGACGAGCAGCGGCTGCCCCCAGCCGACGGTGGCGATCCCCTCGATCGGCGCCGTGCTCAGGCCGAGGAGCGACTCGACCGAGGCGGCAAGGCCTTCGAGCACGTAGTGCGGGGAGTCGAGGACGTTGCGAAGCGCCAGGTGGCTTTCCGCGTCCCGCCCCCAGCCGACGTACCAGGCGGCGAACAGCAGCGCCGGGACGGCGACGATGTAGGCGCGGCGAAGACCGCGGTCCCGACGCCGCTGGAGCAGGTTCACCGCCGCCGCGGCCATGAAGGCGACCCCGAGGTTGGAGAAGCCGGCGGCGAGGGTGAGAAAGGCGCAGGCCGCGACGTCTCCGGAGCTGTCGTCGCGGTCCAGGGCGAGGAGCATCGCGATGCCGAACAGAATCGCTCCGACGAACCCGAGCTCGAAGGGCCAGAGGAGGTCCAGCCAGGCCGGGCCGAGGAAGAGAAGCAGCGTCGCCGCCATCAGCGCCGGCCAGTCCCCGACCCGGCGCCTCGCGTAGACGAAGAGAAGCGTCGCGCTGACCAGCAGCATCGCGGTGAGCAGCACGAATTCGGGGAGCGCCGAGCTCATCCCGAAGATGTTCAGGAAGAGGATCTCGAAGGCCACGGGGAGGAGGACGATGTGCTCGTTGTGAGGCTGCAGCAGGGCATCGACCGAGAGCTCTCGCCTGTACATCAGGAACGCCCAGGTGTCCTGGAAGAAGGTCAGGTCGCGGGTCAGCGCGAGAATCAGCGCGCCCGACGCCAGGAGTGCCGCGCAGAGAAGAAGGACAGGGGCGTTGCGCCTGGGCCAGACCATCCGCGCGCGAGTGTATTTGCCGACGTCACGGAAGCCGCGCGCTGGACGAAGCGGCCCGGGAGAGCATGTCGGGCGCAGGGTGGTCGGCTGGTGCCCCGACCGGTCTGATAGTCAGCAGCTCCATGGCCGCAGGGAGCGTCGTGCTCAGCCGGGAGAGAGTCGCGATGCTCTGCGTCCTGGCGCTGGCGGCGCTCGGTTGCCTGCTCGGAGCCTTCGCGGAGCCCTCGACCGACCTCCATGGAGGCCTGGCCGAACAGGGCCTCGACCTGCTCCGCGTGCTGGCCACGGTCTCCCTCTGCCTCTCGCTCCTGCTCGGCCCGGGCATCGCCTGGCGGGTGTTGAGAGAAGGCGGCGGGCGACGCCTGAGCCTCGGCTTCCTCTTCCTCCCGGGGCTGGGACTGCTGATCGCGCTCGGCGGGATCTCCTGGGCGCTGGCCGGCGAGATCGATCCGCGGATCGTCTGCTTCGCCGTCTCCTCGCCGGTCCTTGGGTTGCTGCTCGGCATCCTGCTCCTCGCGGGGCCCGAGGAGGTTTTCGACGACGAGGAGCGGCGCTGCCTGCTCCTCGTCGGCTGCGTCCTCGGCCTGGCCGTGGCGCGGGCGCTCTGGTCGCTGGGACCGGACGGTGAGCTCTACGGAGGGACGATCTCGCGGACGCTCGAGGTCGGCGACCGCTCCGACAGCCGCGTCTCGTACATCATCCCGACGCTCGTGGCGCACCATTCCGGGCCGTACGACACGCTCGGCGCCGGCCTGTTCGCGCCCTACAACTTCTCCAGCCGCGGGCCGCTGCCGGGGCTGGCCACCACTCCGGTCGTGCTGTTGTCCGGCGGCCACCCGGTGGCGGGATATCCAGAGCAGCCCTGGGCTCCCTTCGACGCCCAGGGCTTCATGGCCTATCGCCTGGCGATGATGGCGTTGGCCTGCACCGCATTCGTCTCGCTCTGGGACCTGACCCGGCGCATCGCCGGCACGGCCGCGGGCCACCTCGCCCTGCTGCTGGCCGCGACGACCCCGTTCCTGGTCCACGAGGTCTGGTTCACCTGGCCGAAGATGCTCGCTGCCTCCCTCGTCCTGCTGGCGGCGATCTGCGTGATCACGCGACATCCCCTGTACGCCGGCCTGCTGGCCGGACTCGGGTATCTGATGCACCCCGCCGCCCTGCTCGCGCTGCCGGTGCTGGCGCTGATCGCGCTCTGGCCGATCCGCGGCGCACGGTGGAACCGTCCGCAGCTGACCCAGCTCCTCCTGATCGGCGCCGGGCTGGCCGTGTTCGTCATCGCCTGGAGGCTGCTCAACGGCGCGCATTACGACCAGAACAGCTTCCTCAACTACCTCACGCAGGCCGGGGCCGAGCCCGACCCCCAGCCCTGGCTCTGGCTGAAGTACCGGCTGGAGTCCGTCGCCAACACCCTCGTGCCGCTCCTGCTGATCCTCCACTTCGCCACCAACCAATCCATCAATGTCGTCGGCGGCGTCTCGCCCCCCGTCGTGCATTTCTTCTTCCAGTACTGGAACACCCTGCCGTTCGGGGTGGCGATCGTCTTCTTCCCCCTCCTCCTCGTCGCCCTTTGGCGGGCCGCCAGGCGCTGGCCGTGGCCGGTGACCGCCTCGGTTGTCGTGCCCGTGGCGCTGTTTGCCGTCTACTGGGGGGCCTCGTCCACGGGAATGATGCGTGAGGGCCTGCACTTCTGGGCGCTGACCCTCTTCGCCGTGGTGGGGTGCGAGCAGGCCGCGACCGGATTCGGCTGGTTGCGCTCGAGGCCGATTCGAGTCCTCCTCACCCTGCGTGTGGTGGAGGTGATGGCGGTCGTCGCGACCCCCACGCTCGCCACCCGCCAGGAGCTGATTGCCGCCGGCTTCAAGCTGACCGACGCCGTCGCCGTCCTCCTCATGCTCGGCTTCGGCGCCGGCTTGGCGGCGCTAGTCTGGTCGGCGCCGCCCCCTGTCCAGGGCGCACCTCACCCAGCAGACGAAGGGCGTCCCAGCCGAGGGGCGCGGCCCACGCCGAAAGGAACCCCGTCCTGAGATGAACTTCGAGCGCCTCTACACCTACCGATTTCGTGACATCGACCAGGCGGGCCGAATCGCGGTCTGGAAGGAGATCGGGCCCCATGTCCACGAGGTGATGGGGCGACCGCAGAAGGTCCTCGACCCGGCGGCCGGGCGGGGCGAGTTCATCGGGGCCGTGCCTGCGAAGGAGACGTGGGCGGTCGACGCGGTCAGCTACGAGGAGGCCGCGCACGGGCCCGACACCAAGGTCATCACCGCCCCGATCATGGACGCTGAGCTACCGGAGGGGCACTTCGACGGGGTCTTCGTCTCCAACTTCCTCGAGCACCTCTACGACCAGGAGGCGATCTCGGCCTTCCTGGAGAAGATGCGGCGCGCGATGGAGCCGGGCGGCCGGATCGCGATCATGGGGCCCAACTACCGCTACTGCTCCGACGAGTACTGGGACTGCGCCGACCACTACGTCGCGCTGACCCATGTGGCGATCGCCGAGCACCTCTACGCGGCGGGCTTCGAGCCTGAACGGATCATCCCTCGATACCTGCCCTACTCGTTCCGGGGGATCCTCCCCCCCTCGCCGACGCTGACGCGCACCTACCTGAAGCTCCCGATCGCCTGGCGCCTGCTCGGCAAGCAGTTCCTCGTGATCGGCCGCAACGACTAGCGCGGGGCCCCTTCCCGCCGGGTAGTCCGCGGCTCCGCCTTGGGAACGCGGTAGTCGCCGCGACTCAGGGTGCTCTCCAGCCATACGTAGAGAACGATGAACAGATAGCGGCTGCCCATCTCCTTCATCGCCAACTTCGGGACGCCGCTGGTCCGGTTCGTCCACGAGGTCGGGATCACCGCATAGCTGTGGCCCCTGACGATCGCCTTCAGCGGCATCTCCACGGTCAGGTTGAAGTGCTTCGAGAGCAGCGGCTGGATCGTCTCGATCACCTCGCGCCGGTAGCCCTTGAAGGCGTTGGTCGTGTCGTTGTAGCCGTGGCGGAAGAGGACGCGGATGAACCAGTTCGCAAGCCGGTTGATCGCCAGCTTCAGACGCGGGTAGTCGTGAACCTTCGCCCCGGCCACGAAACGGGAGCCGAAGGCGCAGTCCCAACCCTCCTCCAGCAGCCGCTGGTAGCGGACCAGGTCCTCGGGGTCGTCGGAGGCGTCGGCCATCGCGATCACCACCGCGTCGCCCTCGAACTCGTCGAGGCCGGCCCGGATCGCCATCCCGAAGCCGCGTTCGTAATGGGAGCGGTGGCAGCGGACGCGGGGGTTCGCGGCGGCGATCCCGGCCACCACCTCGGCGGTGGCATCCTCGCTGGCGTCATCGACGACCAGCACCTCGTAGTCGACCTGCTCGCGCTCGAGCGCCTCGACGATCCCGTTGACCGTCTGCGCGACCGAGCCCTCCTCGTTCTGGGCGGGGATGACGACCGAAAGCTTCATTCAGGCGGGGGTCGCCGACCAGCGCTCGACGTTCTGCTCGTACATCTCGGTGAGGATCTCCTCGATCCCGTAGCGCGGGCTCCAGTCCGGGTAGTCGGCTTCGAACGGCGCCAGGTCGGAGATCCACCAGCGATGGTCGCCGATCCGCGGCTCCTCTCCCATCTCCCAGCTCAGCTCGCGTCCCGCGACCCGCTCGCAGATCTCGATCGCCTCCAGCATCGAGCAGTTGCTGCGGCGGCCACCGCCGATGTTGTAGACGGCGGCCGGGCGCGGGGCCGCGTGGACGGCCTCGAAGGCGGCGATCAGGTCGGCGCTGTGGATGTTGTCGCGGACCTGCTTGCCGGCGTAGCCGAACACCGTGTAGGGCGTCCCGGTGGCGGTGCACTTCATCAGGTAGGCGAGGAAGCCGTGCAGCTTCGCCCCGGCGTGCTGGGGCCCGGTCAGGCAGCCGCCCCGGAAGCAGGCCGTCGGCATCTCGAAATAGCGCCCGTACTCCTGCACGGCGAGGTCGGCCGCGACCTTCGAGACGCCGAACAGCGAGTGGGTCGAGGAGTCGATCGACATCGAGGTGTCGATTCCCCTGAAGTAGCGGTGGGACTCTGGGAGCTCCAGTCGCTTCGCCTGCTCCTCGAGAGGCAGCCGGTTGGGCGTGTCGCCGTAGACCTTGTTGGTCGAGCAGAAGATGAAGGGGGCGTCGGGAGCGTGTGCGCGCGCCGCCTCGAGCAGGTTCAGGGTGCCGTTGGCGTTGACGGAGAAGTCGGTCTGCGGGTCGCCGGCGGCCCAGTCGTGCGACGGCTGCGCGGCGGCGTGGACGATCAGCTCGATCCGGCCGGCGTGCTCGCCGAAGATCCGTTCGACGGCGTCCGCGTCGCGGATGTCGGTCGCCTCGTTGCGGAACTCGGGATGGGTCGCGACGAGGCGCTCGGTGACGTGGGCCGTCGAGGCCTCGGGGCCGAAGAAGCTCGCCCTCATGTCGTTCTCGATGCCGACGACGTCGAAGCCCTTCTCGATGAAGTGCCCGACCGCCTCGGAGCCGATCAGGCCCCCCGAGCCGGTGATGATCGCGATCGGCATTCTGTGACTACTCCCTTCCCCCGGTCGGGGTTTCGATATCGAGCGCTGCGGCGATCCTCGCCTCGTCGGCCACGATCCATTGGTGGATGTCCGCGAGCACCTGCTCGGCGCTTCGCCGCGGACGCCAGTCGTCCAACGAGAAGAGCTTTCCGCAGTCGGAAAGGTATATCGGCACGTCTCCGGCCCGCGTCTCCTCGACCGGGTCGATCGGCACCTCGTTTCCGGTCAGCCTCCGGCAGATCGCGGTCGTCTCGAGCAGCGAGAGGCTGACCTCGCGGCCGCCGCCGACGTTCACCGTGCGCCCGTCCCAGCCGTCGGGATCGAGCAGCTGGCGCTCGACGAGGTCGACGAGGTCATCGACGTGGAGCAGGTCGCGGACCTGCTTGCCCCTGCCGCCGAAGCCGATGTAGCTGAGTGGGTTCCCGAAGTGGTGGGCGAGCATCCAGTGGGTGAATACCCCCTGGTCGACCTTTCCCATCTGCCAGGGGCCGGCGATCACCCCGCAGCGGTCGATCACCGCGGGGACGCCGAGACCCGCCCGGTACTCCTCGATCAGGTGCTCGGCCGCGAGCTTGGTGGCGCCGTATAGCGTGCGCGCGCCGGCGATCGGGAAGAGCTCCGAGATGCCGGCGGGAGAGGCGCCCGGCACGGCCTGCTCGGCGGCGATCTCGAAGCGTGTCTCGGCCTCCTCGAGCTCGAGCCCGACCTGCGGCTCGACCGGGTAGACGCGGCTGGTCGAGAGGAAGACCATGAACGCGCCGTCGCGGCGGGCGCGCTCGAGGCAGTTGTAGGCGCCGGTGAGATTGGTGTGGACGAGGTAGCCGGTGTCGCCGTCGACCCCGCTCATCACCGAGGGCTCGGCTGAGCACTCGATCAGGGCGGAGATCGCGGGAAGCCGCTCCAGGTCGGCGGGCTCGCGGACGTCGCCCTCGACGAACTCGACCCCCGCGTCCTGCAGCCGGGGCAGGTTCAGCTCCGAGCCGCGGCGGTAGAGGTTGTCGAGGGCAAGGACCTCCCACTCGGGGTGCCTGGCGGCGAGCGCGACGCCGAGGTTGGAGCCCACGAAGCCCGCGCCACCCGTGATCAGGAGACGATCCATGTTCTCGGCATCACGCTACCGGTTTGAAAGGATCAGCCAGAATGCGCCGTCGCACAGCCAACTTGCCGCGGCCGGTGCTGGCCGGAGCGCTCGTCTTCGTGATGGCCTTTGGCCTCTATTCGTTCTCGACCCAACCTCTGACGGGGTATGAGCCGGAGACGGGGGCGGTCACGGAGGGGCTCGTGCTCGAAGGCCGGTTCTGGGATCGGGAAAACCCCGAACTGCCGAAGCTGAAGGCCGACATCCCCGGAAAGGGCGGCCACCTCTACTCGCGAACGGGGATCCTGCAGCCACTGCTCGAGGCCCCCTTCTTCGCCACCGGCCACCTGGCCGACAAGACCGTCGGGCATTTCGGCGGCTACCCGAACGGGTACGCCTTCCTCTGGTTCTTCAACCCCTTCATGGCCGCCGTCGCCGCCGTCGCCCTCTTCGCCCTGGTCTTCCAGGCCAGGCGCTCGCTGCGGTGGGCGACGACGATCGCCGCCCTATTCACCGTCGCCAGCATCGCCTGGCCGTACTCGAAGATCGGCATGGAGACGACCTTCATGGCGGCGGCCATGGTCGCCTTCGCGGTCGGATTCTGGGCGCGCCGCTCGCCCTCTGTCCTCAGCTTCGGCCTGACCGGCCTCGCCACCGGCGCGGCCGCGGCGACGAAGGCCTACGCGCTGTTCACCGTGCTGCCGATCGCGATCCTGCTCTGGCCTGCGTTGATGAGCTTCGACCGCCGCCAGAGGCTGCGCCTGGGGACCGCCGCCTGTCTTCCCGTCCTGCTCTGGATCGGCGTGATCGGCTGGTACAACTGGTCCCGGTACGGCTCGGTGACCGAATTCGGCTACGGCGAAGAGCCGCTCACGATCGCCGCGCCCCTCAACTTCCTCGGCCTCCTCTTCAGCCCCGGGAAAGGCCTGATCCTCTACAGCCCCCTGGTTGTGCTGGGCGTGCTCGGCCTGCCGCGGATGTGGCGCTCCGACGCGAACCTGACCCTGGCGTTGCTCGCCTTCTTCGTCGGCCTGACCGCGCTCTCCGGCGCCTCCATCTACTGGGGCGACGAGGTCTGGGGGCCCCGCTACATCGTGCCGGCGGCCTGGGCGCTCCTGGTCCCGATCGCCTGGTGGGCGTCGACCGTCACCCGCCAGAAGGTCCTGGCGGCCATCGCCTGTCTCGGCATCCTCGTCCAGGTGATCGGCGTCGCCGCCCCCTACTCGCGCTACACGAAGGTCGTCCGCGCCCTGACGGGGGTGCCGATCTACCAGGACCGGATCGGCGTCGACCGCGAGCGGATCCCCTACGGCGACGACCCGACCCGCTGGATACCCGAGCTCTCGGCGCTGCTCGTCCAGACCGAGGGCCTGATCTCCTCCCAGATCCTCGAACCGCTGGGGAGCGACGGGCTCGAGGTCACCTACGCGCCGTTCGAGGGCCGCAGCCGCACGGTCAACCTCTCCGAACCGAGGCTGCGGATCCCGCTCGCCTTCTGGTGGTCGGCGGCGCCCCGGCACAAGCCGCTGGCGATCGCGCTCGCCCTGGCGATCCTCGCCGTGGCGCTGGCCGCGGCGGCGCGCCTGTACCTGCTCGCCTTCGGTCGCGGCGCCCCCTGGAGACCACGCGGGCCCGCGCCGGCCGGATGAGCCGCGCGGGGGACATCGAGGTCTCGATCGTGATGCCCTGCCTGAACGAGGCGGAGTCGATCCGCCGCTGCGTCGAGATGGCGCAGGAGGGGCTGCGCGGGGCCGGCGCCGACGGCGAGATCGTGATCGCCGACAACGGCAGCACCGACGGCTCGCGGGAGATCGCCCGCGGGATGGGAGCGCGTGTGGTCGACGTGGCGGCGAGGGGTTACGGAGCCGCCCTGCTGGGCGGCTTCGAGGCCGCCCGGGGGCGCTACGTGATCATGGGCGACGCCGACGGCAGTTACGACTTCGCCCACATCGAGGCCTTCGTCGAGCGGCTGCGGGCAGGCGACGACCTGGTCATGGGCAACCGCTTCCGGGGCGGGATCGAGGAGGGCGCGATGCCCTTCCTGCACCGCTACCTCGGCAACCCCGTGCTCAGCTTCATCGGCCGCCTTCTCTTCCCCAGCGCGATCGGCGACTTCCACTGCGGCCTGCGGGGCTTCCGCCGCGACGTCCTCCCCACCCTCGACCTGCAGAGCCCGGGCATGGAGCTCGCCAGCGAGATGGTCGTCAAGGCGACGCTCAACGACCTGACGATCTCCGAGGTGCCGACCACGCTCTCGCCCGACCTCCGCTCCCGGCCTCCGCACCTGCGGACCTGGCGCGACGGCTGGCGACATCTGCGCTTCCTGCTGCTCTTCAGCCCCCGTTGGCTCTTCCTCTACCCCGGCCTGGCGCTGATGGTCCTCGGCCTGATCGCGATGATCGCCCTGCTGCCCGGAGAACTGCGCCTCTTCGCGGTCGGCTTCGACGTCCACACGCTGGTCTACGCGAGCGCGATGATCGTCGTCGGCTACCAGGCGATCCTCTTCGCGGCGTTCGCCCGGATCTACGCGATGGCCACCGGCTTCCTGCCCGGCCGGCCGTGGCTCGAGGACCTCAACGACAGGCTCAGCCTCGAGGCGGGCGCCCTGATCGGGCTCGGCCTGATCGTCGCCGGGCTCGCGATGTCGGTGGTCGCGCTCTTCGTCTGGGGCGACACCGGCTTCGCCGAGCTCGACTACCGGGACACGCTGCGCCTCGTCATCCCCGCCGGCACGATGCTGATCCTCGGCGTGCAGACCGTGCTGGCCAGCTTCTTCATCTCGATCCTCGGGATCGAACGCTCCGGCGCCCCGGCCCGCCGCGGTTGAGAGGCCCCGCGCGCGGCGGCGCCCCGCGGCTATCCTGGCGCCGTGGACCACCGCTTCGGGAAGGTCGAGTGGCGACTCCGGGCCAGCCGCCGGCTGTGGAGCCGCGGAATGACGCCGGATGAGCCCTTCCTCGAGCCGGCGCCCGCCAGGCCCGCCCCTACGGGCAGCCTGGACTGGCCTCCGGCCGGCGCCGCGGTGGAGCGCGGCGCCGTCACCCTGCATGGATGGATGCTCTTCCCCGAAGGCGTGACGGCGACCGTCGAGCTCTGGCTCGGAGACCATCCGCTCGGGCGCGCCCGGCTCGGACTGCCGCGTCGCGACGTGAGCGACCTGACCGGCAATCCGCGCGGGATGGCGTCGGGCTTCGAAATGAAGACCAACCTCGCGAACTGGCCGGGGCCGGACGGCGAGAGCATGCTGAGGACGATCGCCACCAGCGTCGCCGGCGAGCGCTTCGAGCTCCCGGAGACGCCCGTGACCGTCGGCCCGGAGCCCCCGGTGCCGGCACCGGGGGCTCTCCTTCCGCCCGCGCCGCGAACGCCCGAGCCCGTCGCCGGGAACGGCCCGCGAACGCTCGTCTGCACGCACCAACTCGACCTCGGGGGCGCTCAGCTCTTCCTGGTCGACCTGCTTCGGAACCTGATCGAGCTGGAGACGATCGAGCCGACGGTCGTGAGCGCGATCGACGGCCCGGTCCGCGGGCAGCTCGAAGACCTCGGCATCCCCGTCCACATCTCGGGCTCGCCGCCGGTCCGGGACCTCAGCTCATACATCGGCCGCGTCGAGGAGCTGCACTCATGGGCGGCGCCTCGCGAGTTCGACCTGGTCCTGATCAACACCGCGACCGCGCATGCTCTTCCGGGCGCCGAGGTCGCCGAGGCGCTCGGGATCCCGGCCGTCTGGCTGATCCACGAGAGCTTCGAGCCGGCGGTGCTCTGGGACGACTTCGAGCCGCGGGTGCGCCGCCGGGCGGAAGGCATCCTCGCCGGGGCCGACGCCGCGGTCTTCGTCGCCGAGGCGACCCGCAGGATCTACCAGCCTCTGATCGGCGCGGAGCGCACCCACACGATCCCCTACGGCCTCGACCTGGGCCCGATCGAAGTCGAGCGCGCCACCGTCGACCGCACCGCGGTGCGGCGGGAGATCGGCATCCCGGAAGACGCCGATGTCCTCTTCTGCCCGGGCACGGTCGAACCGCGCAAGGCCCAGGTTCCGCTGGCGCTGGCGTTCGACCTGATCGCCCCCCGTCACCCGAGGGCGGAGCTGCTGGTCGTCGGCGGGCGCGACGACGACTACGCCCACCTCTTCGAGGAGCTCGCCGGGGAGCTCGACTCGCGGGACCGGATCAGGCTGCTGCCGATCACCCCGGATGTCCACAGGTGGTTCGCGGCATCCGACCTCCTGGTCTGCGCCTCCGACATCGAGTCGCTGCCGCGCACGGTGCTGGAGGCGATCGCATGGGAGAAACCGGTCCTCTCGACGGGTGTCTTCGGCCTGCCGGAACTGATCGACGACGGGGAGACCGGCTGGCTCTGCGAGCACAGCGACATCGCCTCCCTCGCCGCCGGCCTCGAACGGGCACTCTCCTCCGACGAGGGGGAACGCCGTCGGATCGCCGCGGCGGCCCGCGAGCGCCTCGCCGCCCACGACCCGGCGGCCCACGCGCGGCGGATCGCGGAGCTGCTGGCCGAGGTGGGCGGCGGCGTTGCGCCTAGGGCCGGATCCGGCCGCGGCTGATCTTGACGAAGGCGCGCCAGGAGGGCTTCGGCCTGAATCCGCTTCCTTCGCGGAAGAGTCCGACCGAGTCGCAGAAGTTGCAGTCGCCCTTGATGTCCTTCCACGAGAACCAGTGGACCTGCCTGACGTCGAGGCGGCGGCGGTTGCCGAGCAGGTAGCCGTAGGCGCCGCGCAGCTGGCGCACCTGGCCCTGCGGGCCCTGCTCGAAGGCGACCTTGTTGAAGTCGGGCTGCGAGCCCCAGCCCATCTCGGTGATGTAGAGGGGGACGCGGTCGTGGTTTTCGACGGTCACGTCGTGGAATTCCTCGACGTATTCTTCGAGGATCCTGGTGTTGATCGCGTATGGGTGCAGGGCGACGCCGTCGAAGCTCCGCTTCAGGCCCGGCACCCGGTAGAGCGCCTTCAGGAAGCGCCCCGCCGGCATGCCTCGCACCCCCTTCGCGGTCGGCTTCGCGAAGAGGCCCGAGAGGATCACCTTCGCCCCGGGATCGGCGGCCTTGATCGCCCGGCCGGAGATCTTGACCAGCGTCGCGTAGCGGCCCGGAGAGGCGGGGAAGGCGAAGTAGTGGAAGTTGGCCTCGTTCCAGATCTGCCAGGCGCGGATCGGCCGCCTGGGGACTGGCGGCTGGTCGCCGACCGCCGTGGAGTGCGCCTTCCAGTACTGGCCCCGCGGGCCGTAGCGCTCCACCGCGGCGCTCAGGAACGCTGTCCATTCGCGCCGCTGCCTGCCGTCGCCGACCGGCAGCGTCGTCGGCTCGCGGGCGAGCCAGTTCGGGGTCCCATAGAGGAACGGCAGGACCTTGAGCCCGGCGCGGGCAGCGATCCCGACCCCTTCGTCGAGCCCGACCCAGTTGTAGCCGCCGTTTTCGCTCGCCTGCAGCGAGGACCAGGGAACCGCGATGCGCACGACGCCGATCCCTCCAGCCTTCATGTATTCCGCGTCGCGGTCGGTGAGCGGCGTCTGCGGGCCGATCCCGAAGAATTCGGCCGGCGGCCGGGGCGGCGGCGCGCCGCTGGCCGCCCCGCCGTGGGCGAGCGCGAGGGCCCCGAGCAGCAGGCCGGCGGCGAGGAGGGCTGTGGGCTTCTGTCTCATGGCGCTGCGGCAGGGTAGCGGCCGCGTCACCCAGGAACACGGGACGGGGCCGCATGTCGCGGCCCGGGAGCGATCAATAGGTCCCGCCCAGCTTGCGGTGGTCCCAGGTCGCCGTGCGCAGGGCCTCGAAGCGGATCGCGACCCGCTTCGGCGCCTGGGCTTCCAGGGCCGCCTTCGCGTCGCCCTCGACCGACTCGATCCCCTCCGCGTAGCGGACCGTCAGCTCCTCTGCGAAGCCGATCACGGTCTCGAAGTCGCGATGGATCTCAGCCCGCGCCTCGATCATCGCCCCGCGCAGCTCGCCGTACTCGTGCCCGGTCTCGATCAGCAGCGTGGCGCGCGGGTCGCGTTCGAGGTTGCGCACCTTCTGGGACCTGGCGTAGGTCCAGATCCAGATCTCGGTTCCGTCGCGGGGCACGAACCACATCGGCATCGAGTGCGGCCAGCCCCGCGGCCCGAGGCTGGAGACGATGACCACGCGCTCGCCGCCGAGCAGCTCGACCAGCTCCTCCTCGCTGAGCTTGATGCTGTCGCGGCGGCTCACGCCGCGGAGCCTAGCCCCACCGGCCTGAACGCGCGCCTGTAGGCGCTCGGGCTGGTCGAGGTGGCGCGGCGGAAGTGGTCGCGCAGGGAGGCGGCGGTGCCGAAGCCGGCGCGCCAGGCGACCTCGTCGACCGGCAGGTCCGTCTCCTCGAGCAGGCGCCGCGCCTCCAGCACGCGCTGGGAGAGCAGCCACCGCAGCGGCGTCGTCCCGGTCTCCTCGCGGAAGCGGCGAGCGAAGGTGCGCGGGCTGACCGCGGCGTGCCGCGCCATCGCGGCGACGTCGAGTGGCTCGTCGAGGCGCTCGAGCGCCCAGCGGCGGGTCCGCTCCAGCGAGCCGTCGGCGGCGGGCGTGCCGCGCTCGATGAACTGCGCCTGCCCCCCCTCGCGGTGCGGCGCCGCGACCATCCGCCGCGCGACCCGCGCCCTCGCCGCCGCGCCGTGGTCGACGCCGACGACGTGGATGCAGAGGTCGATCCCGGCGCTGAGGCCGGCTGAGGTCATCACCTCGCCCTCGTCGACGTAGAGCGCCGCGGGGTCGACCTCGATCGCCGGGAAGCGGGCGGCGAGCTCCGCCGCCCAGCCCCAGTGGGTCGTCGCCCGCCTGCCGTCGAGCAGCCCGGCGTGGGCGAGGGCGAACGCCCCGGTGCAGATCGAGATCACGCGGGCGCCGCGCCCGGCGGCGGAGCGGAGGGCGTCGACGGCGTCCGCGGGGGGCGGGTCGAACACCGCCGCGTAGCCGGGGACGACGATCGTCCGCGCCGACTCGAGCGCCTCGAGACCGGCCTCGGGAGCGATCGCGAAGCCGGTGGTCGAGCGGATCGGGGCGGCGCCGGGAGAGCAGGTCGTGAACTCGTAGAGCGGTGTGCCCCCGGCTGCGGTCGCCGCCGTGAACGCCTGGGCCGGGACGGCGAGGTCGAAGGCGACCACGCCGTCGCCGAAGCAGAGACCGACCACACGGTGCATGGCAGAAATCTATCGTATGTTGGCATTCCTGCCTCTGGAAATGCCGACGCCCTGCGATCAGGATGGGCACATGCAGATAGCTCTCCTCATTTTCGACCAGCTGGCCGCGCAGGACGCGGTCGGGCCCTACGAAGTGATGCGCAACGTGCCCGAGTGGGAGGTGCGCTTCGTCGCCAAGCAGAAGGGGGAGGTGCGCACCGAAGGCGGCCTCGGGATGCTCGCCGATCACTCGATCGACGAGGTCGACTCCGCCGACATCGTCCTCGTCCCCGGCGGATTGGGGAACCGGCCCCTGCTCGAGGACGACGAGCTGCTCTCCTGGCTGCGAGAGATCGACTCGACCACGAAGTGGACGACCTCGGTCTGCACCGGCTCGCTGGTGCTCGGCGCGGCCGGGCTGCTCGAGGGCAGGCGGGCGACGTCGAACTGGCTTCTGCTCGACGCCCTCCGCAACTACGGCGCCGACCCGGTCGGCGGTCGCTTCGTCGAGGACGGCAAGGTGATCACCGCCGCCGGAGTCACGGCCGGCATCGACATGGCGCTCCACCTGGTCGCCCGGGAGGTCGGGCCGGAGATCGCCCAGGCGGTCCAGCTCGGGATCGAGTACGACCCGGACCCACCGTTCGACTCGGGCTCGCCCGAGAAGGCGCCGCCGGAGATCGTCGAGCTGGTCCGGTCGGCGTCCGCCGCCGGCGAGCAGCTGCTCGGCTCAGCCCGGGACTAGCTCCAGCTCCGACCAGGGGCCCTCGCCGGCCATCGGTTGGGTGCGGCCCTCGAGCCAGTCGGCCTGCAGGTCGTCGTAGTGCGGGCTCCCGGGGTGGCCGGACTGGCCGGTGAACATCTGCCAGCGCGAGCGACTCGGGGGCGGTCGGGTCGGCGACCATGCGCCAGCTCGGCGCCCAGACCGCCCTGTAGGGGTCGTTGGGGTCGTAGGCGATCTGGCTGACCGTCTCCTGGGCGCCGCCCGCCTTCAGCCGCCTGTTGAGAAGTCGCCGCAGGATGCGGTTCGCCTCCCCGAGCGGGTGCGGGAACTCCATCTCGTGGACGTCGCCCCCAGCGCCACCCCTGCGGGTCGGGGCCGAAGCGGTCGCCGAGGTCGTCGAGGGCGCCTTCGAGCGACTCGAGTGACGAGCCCGTCCCAGGAGCGGCCGATCAGATCCTCGTCCCCCTCCTCCCAGAGCTTCATCAGGTGCGAGTGCCAGCGCCACGGCGAGGTGACGTGGGCGGTGAATCCGTTGTCGGCCCGGTCGAGCCAGCGCTCGGCCAGGTCGCGGTCGCCGATCGCGGCGCGCGCGAACTCGCGGGCGAGGCGCAGCAGGAAGGCCTGGTAGATCGTGCCGGCGATCGAGTCCGGGTCGAGACGGCCGTCCCAGCTGCGCAGCCGCTCGATCGCGCTGCTCTCGCGCTGCGAGACCGGCTCCAGCCGGGCCAGACGCCGCGCGGCCTCGAGCCCGGGGATCGAGAGGTTGTCCGACTGCATCGCCTCGAAGCCCTCGATGTCGTGCTCGTCGCTCGCGCGCAGCAGCTCCTCGATGCGCTGCGCGCGGTAGCCGTCGAGCCAGTCGCTGGTGATGTGGTGCGGGTAGTCGTCGCCGACGATCCGGTTGTTGGCGGTGACGAGGAAGCCGCTCTCCGGGTCGATCGACCTCGGGCAGCTCGTCGTAGGGGACCGTCCCGTCCCACTCGAACTCGCCGGTCCAGCCCGGCTTGGGCAGGTCCGGGCAGCCGCCCCGGCGCAGCGGCAGGCCGCCGATCAGCTTGTAGCCGATCGAGCCGTGCCGGTCGGCCCAGATCAGGTTCGAGGCGGGCGAGGTGTGGGCCTCGAGGTGCGCCACCAATTCGGGGCCGGAGCTCGACCTCGTCGAGGTTGTACATCCCCGGGAAGAAGGCCGACTCGTCGAGGGTCAGCCAGCGCAGCGCCAGCGGCTCGCCCTGATCGGCTCCGAGCGCCTCGTTGACGATCGGGCCGTGGTGGGTGCCGCGCACCTCGAGAGCTCGGGCGCGCTGCGCGCCCCTTGACCGGGATCTCCTCGGTGCGGGACCTCCAGCGGCCGCCACTCGTCCTCGAACAGGTAGCGGCTCGCCCTCGACCCGCTCGACGAAGAGGTCCTCGATGTCGGCCATCACGTTGGTGAAGGTCCAGCAGACGTCGTTGTTCTGGCCCATGTAGACGCCGGGCATGCCGGGCAGCGACGCGCCGCGCACGAAGCGATCGCCGATCCGCATGCCGACCTGGAACCAGATCCCGGGCATGCTCGGCGGCAGGTGGGGGTCGCCGGCGATCAGCGGCCAGCCCGATCGCGGTCAGGTCCCCGGTGACCGCCCAGTTGTTGGAGCCGCTCGCCTCCGACCGCCAGCCCGATCGAGCGGCGCACCGCGTCGATCTGCTCGGCGAGCGCGAGGCCGTCGCCGGACCAGGGCTCCTGGGTGACGACCGGGTTCTCCGCCGGGTAGCCGGGGTCGAGCCTGGCCGCCAGCTCGGGGCCGAGGGCGCGGGTCATGTCGGAGCGCAGCAGCTCCTTCTCCCAGTTGGTCGAGAGGCCGAAGGCGAGCAGCTTGCCGAGGCTGAGGACGTCCACCGGGCGCCAGGGCTCGAACCGGAGGCGCAGCAGCTGCATCTCGAAGGGAAGCGCCCTCGCCTCCTCGGCCGCCGCGTTGACGCCGGCGCAGAAGACCTCGAGACGGCGGCGCTGCTCGGGGTCGAGGGCGGCGGCCTCGCGCTCGGCGACGCGCCGGATCCCGAGGGTGAGCATCAGGCGGTCGACCGGGAGCCCCTCCTCCCCGGCCATCTCCGCGACCCGCCCGCGCACCACGCGGCGGTAGAAGTCCATCTGCCAGAGCCTCTCCTGACCGTGGCAGAAGCCCTGGGCGAACCAGAGGTCGTCGCGGCTCGAGGCCTCGATGTGGGGCACGTTCCAGCGGTCGCGGCGGACCCTGGCCGGGGCGCCCAGCCCCTCGAGCTCGATCGTGCCCCTCGTCTTGCGGCAGCGGCCGCCGCGCCAGCCGGTGCCAGGCGGCGGCGAGGCCGAGCCCGGCCAGCGCCGACCCGGCGGCGCCGGCGAGCAGCCCGTTGCGGGCCAGCGGGCGCTGCTGCGGCCAAACATCGCCTATCCGCCTCCGCCGATCACAGCCCCAAGTATCCATCAGTTGGCCAGCCGACCAACAATCACGCCCTCCGGCAACCGGTCCTCCGCCTCCAGCTTGGCCAGGTGGGCGTCCATCACCATCGCGGCGGCGGCCCGCAGCTCGGCCGGCACGTCGTCCCAGGCCCGGTCGAGCAGCGCCCCCCTGGAGCGCTCCCCCTCGGCGAGGGCCGCGAGCAGTCGGCGCTCGCGCATCTCGCGGTGCTCGACGTACTCGGCCAGCTTCTCCGCCGCGTCCTCGATCCAGGGCCCGTGGCCGGGGCAGATCAGATCGATCTCCTCGACCTGCATCCGGGCCAGGGATTCCATGTAGGCGATCAGCGAGCCGCCGTCGGGTGGGACGAAGGTGGAGCCCTCGCCGAGGACGAGGTCGCCGCTGAAGCAGACCCGGTCGGCGCTGAGCAGGCAGACGTGGTCGGCGGCGTGGCCGGGGGTCGCGATCGCCCGCAGGCCGGCGTGCTCGTCTCCGTCGCCGGGCAACACGACCTCCGGGCGGCGGGCGGCCCCGGCCTTCGGCGCACGGGCCTCCGCGGCGGCGGCCAGCGCCTCGGCGCCGCCGGCGTGGTCGCCATGGCTGTGGGTGAGGAGAATCACGCCGATTCCGCCGCGCTCCGTCGCCGCGTCAAGGACCGCCGCGAGGTGCCCGGCGTCGTCGGGCCCGGGGTCGATCACCGCGCACGGCGCCGACCCGTGGAGGTAGGTATTCGTCCCCGCCAGGGTCATCGGCCCCGGGTTCGGCGCCACGACCCTCGATATCTCCGCATGCCCGGGAGCGTGGGCCACACCCTCGGCGCCCGGCGCGTGGCTCACGAGAGCCGGTCCCGGTAGGGGTGGAGCGTCTTGTACTTTTTTTGCCGCGACATCCTCGGACGGCCACAGCCTGTCATCAAAAAAAGTTAAGCGGAACCCCTGCCGAGGGCGGCTCTCGCTCCGTCACTCGCCGGAGGCCGCGACCTCCTTGGCAATCGCCTCCCGAGCCTCCTCCGGCTCGAGCACGACCAGGTCGCCGGCGCCGCGCAGGATCTCGCGCACGAGCCAGGAGGTGCCGGCGTAGGGGAGCTCGACGACGACGGCGCCGTCGGCCAGCTCCTCGACCACGGTGCGCTCCTCGCGCAGCCAGCGCGCGCGCTCGGGCGAGACCCAGACGCGGGCGACGTGGGCCGTCGGCACCTCGCCGTGGGTCATCCAGCCCTCGACGCCGGCTATCTCCTCCACCTCCGGGCGCGGCTCGAAGCCCTGCCCGGAGAGGGCCGCCTCCTTGATCCGGTCGAGCTTGAAGTGCCGGATCCCGTCTTTGGTCAGGTCATAGCACTCGACGTACCAGCCCTCGCGCCCGTTCTCGAGCCTGTACGGCTCGACCGAGCGCTTGGTGAACTGGTCCTCGTTCTCCTTGTAGTACTGGAGGTCGAGCACGCGTCCGCCGACGATCGCCTCGTTGACGACGCGGGCCACCTCCGTGTCGCCTCCGCCGGCGGAGGCGATCTCGAGCCCCTCCTCGGAGGGGTCGTGGCCGAGGGCCTTGACGATCTTGGCGCGGGCGGTCTGCAGGCCCCCCTGGGGCAGGTGGTCGCCGAAGAGGTCGATCGCGGCGATCAGCGCCTTGGCCTCGAGCGGGAGCAGGCGCGCCGGGCGGGCGAAGTTGTCTCCGTAGGGCTCGGAGTCGACCTCGATCTCGTCGCCCTGGATTTCGGCGTAGAGGACGTAGGTGCCGCCGCCGAAGTTGACGACGTTGAGCAGCTCGATGTCTTCCTGCAGCTCCTCGGCGGTCAGCTCCAACCGGTCGCGCAGCTCGGAGGCGCGCAGGCGCTCGCCCGCCTTCGCCGACTCGATCAGGAGGCCGGCCAGCGTCACCAGGCGGGCGAAGCGCTCGGGCCGGATCGCCGCCTCGCCACGGCCGTTGGAGCGGGTCCGGCGCGGCGCCTCGCGCAGCGGGCGCTCGACGATCTTCGCCGCCTCGAAGCCGTTCAGGTGGCGGTCCTGGAGCAGGCCGAGACGGGACTCGGCCTCGGCGCGCAGCTCGTCGGGCCCGAGCACCTGGGCGTTCTGGCGCCAGCGCAGGACCCAGGAGATCAGCTCGCGCGGCGACGCGTAGTCGGTCTCGAATACCGACCCCTTGCCGGGGGCGCCATCCGCCTTCTTCGCCGGGCGGAGGCTGCCGTAGGCGCCGAAGTCGCGCTCGATCAGCCAGGAGATGCGGTCGCGGACGAAGACCGTTGCGGCGCCGCGGATCTCACCCAGCTGCCAGTCGGCGCGCTGACCGTAGTCGCGGCGGTCGAATTCCTCGGGGGGCGAGAAGTCGTGCTCGGCCTTGGAGGCGTAGCCGACCTTGCCCTGGATCCGCGAGAGGCGGAAGACGCGCACCGCGTCGCGCTCGTGGGAATGGCCGATCAGGTAGAACTGGCCGCCGCGGAAGACGAGGTGGAACGGGTCGACCTTGCGCTTCTCGGTCTCGTCGCGCTCCATCGTGTAGTAGGTGAACTCGATCGTCTTGCGGCGCGAGATCGCGGTCTCGATCTTGGACAGCCGCTGGGAGAGCTCGCGGCCTCCGGCCGAGGCAGTCATCGCCATCTCGACCGGCGCGCGCTTGCCCTCGGCAAGCGGGTTCGGGTGCCCCCAGGCGACCTGCTGCAGGGCCAACCGCAGCGGCTCGGCGTAGGCGAAGCCGCCGTCGGTGAGCAGCGAGAGCGCGGTGCTGAGCGCCGCCAGCTCGTCGTCGGAGAACTCGATCGGGTCGAGATAGAAGTTCTCCGGCGGCAGCGAGTAGAGCTCTGCCTCGAAGAAGCCCTCCCCCGGCTTCTCCACCCCGAGCTCGATTCCGAGGCTTTCGAGCTCGGCCCGGTCCGCGTAGAAACGGCGCGCGAACGCGTCGTCGTTCATGTCGCTGTAGCCCTCGACCTCGCGCTTGATCTCCAGGGCGGAAACCGGCCTCCCCTGGGCCATCAGGAACGAGATCAGGGAGAGCTGGCGGATCAGCTTCTCCGTGTCCTTCGCCACGAAGCGCAGGATAGTGTGCAGCAGACCCCATGGACATCCTGCGCAACCTCTTCGGCAACGTGACATCGGGGGTCATCCGCCTCCTGGTCACGGTCGGGATCCTCGCCGCCACCTACCTCTTCATCGTCAGGCCGGTCCTCGACTCGACCAACGAGGCGTTCGACAAGGCCTTCAAGGAAACCGGCGTCGAGCAGGGTCGGCAGCTCGATCGACGGCGTCGGCAAGGAGATCCGGCGCCAGATCAACCGCTCCTTCAAGGTCACGAAGCGGCGCGGCCAGAACCCGCGGAAGCTGGTCAGGTGCATCCAGCGGGCGAACGGGAACGTGCACCGCATCCATCGCTGCACGATCAAGTTCTGAGGGCCTGAGCCGCGGCTAGGCAGCGTCCTCGGTCGCCTGGATCGCCGCGTCGCGGGCGCCGAAGTAGGCCGAGCCCGAGAGGGCGCGGTCGAAGCCGGACCAGGAGTCGCCGGCCGGCAGCTGGCGCTCGAGCCGGTCGAAGCTGCCGAGCCGGCCGCCGAGGTTGTCGACCATGTGGACGAGGACGGCCTCGCGCGTGCAGGGGACCACGGGGGAGCCGTGCTCGAGCGAGCCATGGTGGCTGAGGATGATGTGGAGGACGGCCTGGGCGAGGGCGGGGTCGAATCCGCGGATGCCCTCGATCTGGCGGCGCACCATGTAGTAGCCGAGCGGGATCTCGCCCTGGAGGCGGCCGGCGTCCGTGAGGTCGATCGCGAGCGGGTCGTCGTTGTAGGCCTCGGTCTTGCCGATGTCGTGGAGCAGGGCGCCGGCCACCGCGACTTCGCGGTCGATGCCCGGAAAGAAGTTGGCGGCGGCGGAGACCGCCTGGGCGACGGAGAGCGTGTGCTCGAGCAGGCCGTGGCGGTAGGCCTGGTGGTAGACCTTCGCCGCCGGGGCGTCGCGGAAGCGGGCCCAGATCTCCGACCCCTCGCCGAAGAAGAGGTCGAGCAGCCGGCGCAGCTGGTCGCTCTGGACGGTGTCGAGCAGCTGGCGCAGGTCGGCCTCGAGCCGATCGAAAGGGACCTCGGAGCCGCTGGCGAGGTCGGCGGCGTCGTACTCGTCGGCGGCCGCCTCGCGCAGGGCGGTGAGCTTGATCTTTGCGCCCCAGCGCTCGCTGACCTCGAAGGTGCCGGCGACGAAGGCGCACGTGCCCGGTGCGGCGAGCGCGTAGAGCGCCTCGGCCTCCTCCCAGGAGACCGCCTCGACCGTGCCTGTTGCGTCTCCCAGGGTCAGCTTCAGCCAGGGATCGCCGTTGCGCTTGCGGCGCAGCTCGCGGTCGCGGACCGCGTAGGCGCCCTTCACCCGCTGCCCGTCCTGCAACTCGCGCAGCGGCGTCCGCTCCCGCCCCAAGTCGATCTCGGTCTGTCCCTGGATGTCGATCGTCCCGTCTGTCATCTCTCTCGTTTCTTCGCTCATCTTCCGATCCAAGGTAGAGATTCCCGCGGACGGCGAAGCGGGCCGTCTCGGTGGCCCCAGCTCGCTTTTCCCCTGCTCAGAGCGGGTTGCCGAGCCAGTGGCCGACGGTCACGGCGGCGATCCCCGCCACCAGCGAGAGGCCGATGTTGAGCGCCGCCAGCCGCCGGCGGCCGACCTCGGCGAGGCGCTCGGTGTCCAGCATCCAGGTGGAGAAGGTCGTGAAGGAGCCGGTGCCGCCGGCGGCGACGATCGCCAGCGACTCGCCCCCGAGCGCCGTCCCGGCGACGACCCCGAGGACGAAGGTGCCGAGCACGTTGACCGCGAGGATGCCGAGCGGGAAGGGCTGGATCGGGTGGTCCGAGAGGAACGCGTCAAGGGTGAAGCGGCCGACCGCCATCGCTCCGCCGAGCAGGGCGATCGCGATCCACGCCCAGGCGCTCACCGGGCCTCCGCGCGATCCCGCGTGCCCCGGAACGGGATCGATGTCGGGTGCCCGCCCACGGACAGCCCGATCCCGACCAGGAGGTAGCCGGCGGCAACCGTCGCCGCCAGGTAGCCGGCGGCGAGCGCCAGGTGGCCGGAGTCGGCCATCTCATAGAGCTCGAGCTGGAAGGTCGCGAAGGTGGTCAGCGTCCCGCAGAGCCCGGTGGTGAGCAGGGCGAAGCGCGGGCTCTCCTCGGGGTGGAAACGCATCGCGGCGACCAGGTAGCCGAGCAGCGCGGCGCCCGCCAGGTTGACCGCGAAGGTGGCCCACGGCCAGGTGCCGACACCGTACGGGGCGGCCTCGGCAAGGCCGACCCGGGCCAGGGCGCCGACGACGCCGCCGGCGAAGATGGCCGCGAGGCGGCGGGGATCGGATCGGCTGGGGCTCATTCGAGGTAGGGGCGCGAACTCTAGGTGGATGTGGGGCGGCCACGCCCGAATAGGCTTCTCCCGACGTGCTCACGAAGAGGGTCGAGAGCTGGCGCAGGGCGGGGACGGTCGAGGAGGTCGCCGGCCACCGGCTCTACGCGCAGCGACGGGGCGGCAGAGGACCGCTGCTCCTGCTCCTGCACGGCTTCCCCTCCAGCTCCTACGACTGGCGCGAGCTACTCGCCCTGCGGCCCGAGAACGCCGCGCTCGCCTTCGACTGCCTCGGCTTCGGGCTCTCCGACAAGCCCCGCGACCACGCCTACACGCTCGCCTGGCAGGCGGACGCGGCGGAGGAGCTCGTGCGCCGCGCCGGGTCGCCCCAGGTCTTCGTCGTCGGTCATGACATGGGCACCTCGGTGGCGACCGAGCTGATGGCCCGCGACCTGCGCGGCGAGCTCGAGATGGACGTGGCCGGGGCGCTGCTCTTCAACGGCAGCATGCTGCTCCACCTGGCGAAGCCGACGATCGGCCAGCACCTGCTGCGCAGCAGGCTGGGGCCGCTCGCCTCGCGGCTTACCACGGAGCGCGGCTTCCGCCTCCAGTTCTCGCGCGTCTTCTCCGCCGAGCACCCGCTGAGCGCCGCGGAGGCAGCCGACCAGTGGGCGCTGATCGCCCACAACGGCGGCAACCGGATCGGCCACCTGCTGGTCAACTACATGGCCGAGCGCGAACGCCTCACCGACCGCTGGCATGGAGCGATCCGCGATTGGCCCGGCCCGCTGACGCTGACCTGGGGACTGAAGGATCCCGTCGCCCGGGTCGAGGTCCTGGAGGGACTGCGCGAGCTGCGACCCGGAGTCGAGGTGCTCGAGCTCCCCGAGCTGGCCCACTACCCGCAGATAGAAGACCCGGCCCAGGTGGCCGCATCGCTGGACGCGGCGCTCGCCGCCGCGGCCTAGCGGCGGCCGGCGGCGAGCCCGAGAGGCCCGCCGCCGGGACGCTGCAGGTCGCTCTACCTAGGGCGAGACTTCCAGCGAGCTGAACAGGCCCGCGTGGTCCGAGTTCCAGAAGCCGTTGACCGGTGCGAGGCCGGTCACCGAGGAGCTCAGCAGCCCCACCCTGCCTGGGTCGTCGGTCAGCACGTGGTCGACCTGGTGGTCGAAGTCGCTTTCTTCACCACCGTCGCCTTCGCCGAGTTCGCTGTCGCCGAGGCAGCAGCTCAGCGGTGCGTCCGTGCTGCGCTCGACCAGGCCCGCGATCTCGAGGATCTCGTAGGCCCAGCGGTCGGCCCCTTCGACGGTGTCGTCGTCGGAGTTGAGATCGCCGACCAGGACGACCGGCAGGCTGCCGGTCGCCGGCCCTGGCGGTTCGATCAGTTCGGTCGCCTGAATGAAGCGGATGTACTCATTGAACGCCTCCAGATGGGTGTTGACGAAGCGGAAGGGACGGCTCCCGCGCACGCTGGCGTCGGTCCTGGTCCAGCCGCGGATGATCGGCAACGGTTTGCCCAGATATTTCAATCGGCAACGGCGTCTGGAAATTGCCCGACTTCGCGTTCGAGGTTTCCACGCCCGCGCCCGTCCTGGCGAGGATCACGTCACGCATCGTCAGCCGGCCGTTGATGTCGGCGCCAAACGGCCCGCCGGTGCCGTCGCTGTTGTCTTCGTCGCCGGGCGCCTCGAGGTCGAACTCGTTCTGGACGACGACGACTTCGTACTGGGTGCCACCCGCGTTGAGCGCGTCCAGCAGTTCCTGGAGGTAGTCGTAGCGGACCGTGGTCGCGCTTGGCCCGGTTTCCAGGACTCCGAGATTGACCGGGGCGGTCCGCCAGAGCGCGACCTCCTGCAGCCCGACCAGGTCGGGCTTCTGGGTGAGGATCTCCTGCGCCAGGCCCTGCGCCCGGGTCGGGAAGTCGTTGTGGGTCACTTCCCGCAGGATCTGGCCGTTGGCGTCGATGAATTCTTCGAGACTCGCGGCGAGAATCGCCGGCGTCAGGTCGGCACCCAGGTAGAGATTGCGCGTCATCACGTCGACGACGTTGTTCGGTCCCGCGGGCGGTTCGGCCTGCGGAGCCGGTACCGGAACGGGCTGGCCCGGAACCTGCGCCGTGCTGTGATGGTTGCTCATCACGTCGCCGCCCTTGATCACCCTCCTGCCGATGTGAAGCTTGTTGTTGATGCGCTTCGCGGCCTTGCCGCTCAGCCTCAGCTTGCCGGAGCGGATGTCGACGCCCAGGCCTTCGTGCGAGTAGGAGACGCCGGCAAGGGAGCCGAGCTTCATCCTCGCTCCGGCCACCTTCGCCTGGACCGCGCCGCCGGCGGGGTAGATGGTCAGTTGGGTGACGGGAACGGTTCGCTTGCGGTGCTTGAACTTGAAGCCGCCGGCGTGCTCGAGGCGCCCCAGACCGGTCGCCGTGTCGATTTCACCGCCGCTAACACCGAGCTCCACGGTTCGGTTCCTGACCTTCCCGGAACCCCAGCTGCGCAGCTTGACGTTGTGCCTGCCGAGCTTCTTCTTGAAGCCCTTCTTCATGGTCAGATCGGTCGTCCCGCCCGCGAGCGGTTCGCTCGCGCCCGAGGCAACGGACGCGCAGGTGAGAAACACGGTCAGGGCGGCAACCGTAGCCGCAGCCCACAGAATCGATCCTTGCGGCCAGGATGGCCGGATCACATCATTCATATTCTTTTTTCTCTTTCCCCCCTGCGTCCTGCCCGAAAGGTTACAGAACCGATGCGGGGGGGACAGTGACTTTTGGGGTTACACCAATGGGTGTCGCGGTCCTAACGCCGACAGTGGGGCGATGGCGAGGGTGGGAATCGAACCCACGACACCACGATTTTCAGTCGTGTGCTCTACCAACTGAGCTACCTCGCCCGGCTCGGCCTCGGGGGCCGGCAGACGGGAAGGCTAGCGACCGCGGGATCGAGGGGCTGATTGCATTCGGGCGTGGCGCGGACTCGTGCAGCACTGGCACTGGCCGGGTTGGCGGCCCTCGCGGCGGCGGTCGCATCCGGGGGGTCCTCGTCGGACCCGAGCACGCCGCCGGCGCTGCCCGGGCTCCCGCCCCCCTTCCTGACGACCGCCGTCCTCGGTGCCGGCGGGCTTACCGCCGGGGTCGACGCCTACGGGGACATCGCCGACCTGCGGGCTCCGGGCCCGGCCGGGCGGGCGTTGATCGACAATCCCCACGATCGACAGGCGGCGGGCACCGTGCCGGCGAGCACCGGGATCGTTCCGTCGGCGGCCGTCGGCGGCGCGCCGCCGCTGCCGCTCTGGCACGCCGACTCGGTCCGCCAGGGCTATGTGCCGGGCACCAACGTGTTGCGCACGACGGCCCGGTTCGGACGCGCCCGCGTCACGATCGAGTGCGCGACAAACGGCTACGAGCTGGGCTGTGTGAGCCGGCGTGGAGGCGAGGGGGCCGCGCGGCCGGCTGCGACCGAATCCCCTTCGCCGGCGGTCACCTTCAACCGCAACCTGATTTGGGGCGGGGGCCGGGTGCACCTGGGCGACGAGAGGGCGCGACGGATCGTCGGCGGCGTGACGGCCGCCGATCGGCTCTGGACCGGGCGGGTGCGGCCGCTCGGTGATGGCGCCCCGGCCTGGGCGCGAGGGATGTACGTGCGCTCGCTGCTGGCCCTGCGGGCGCTGACCGACCGCCGCAGCGGCGCCGTGGCCGCCGGCGCCCGCGACGAATGGGCCCACGTCTGGCCGCGCGACGCCGGCGCGGTCGCGGTCGCGCTCGCCGCCGCGGGCTATCGGCGCGAGGCGCGACGCATCGCCCACTTCCTGCTCGGCCTCGACCTCGGCGCCGCCGCCCGCTTCGACGGCTTCGGCAACCCGGTTCCCGGCCGCGCCGCCCAGGGCGACGCGGCCGGCTGGGTGGCCGTGGCGGCCCGGGAGGCCGGCCTCTCCGAGCCGGCCTCGGCGATTGGTCACGCCGACTGGCGAAACCGCGCCGACTATCAGGAGAAATCCCCCGGCGACTACCTCGCCAACGCCCTCGCCAACGCCGACGGGCAGAAAGACGAAGCCGGACTGCGTTTTTCGGCCCGTCGGCGGGGTTGGTGGCGGGGGTTCGTGACCGGGCGCGGGCTGGTGCGTCGGGTGGGGGACCCGGCCTCCGGGCTCGACACGGCGGCGGCGTGGGCTGTGCGGCCCTTCCCCCACCCGGCGCTCTTCGCGGCGGCGCGGCGCACCCTGCTCGCGCTGGCCAGGACTTCAGGCGCGGCGCTCGGACCGGGGCGCGGCGCGCTTCGGCCTCGTTCCCTCCGAGAGCTGGGGCGGGGCGGATCCCTGGACGGCCCCCACGGCGTGGAGCGCCTGGAGCCTGGCCGCCCTCGCCCGTGCCGACGGGAGCGCCGCCTCCGCCCGGCGCGACCGCAGGGCCGCGATCCGCCTGCTGGCGAGCCTGCGCCGCGCCGCCACCCCCGCGGGCCTGCTTCCCGAGCGGGTGGACGCGCGCACCGGCGCGCCGCGCTCGACCGCGCCGCTCGCCTGGTCGCACGCGTTCGCGGTCCTCGCCCTGCGCCGGCTCTGGCCGGGGCGAGGCCGGCCCGGATAGCCTCGAGCGCGGCGAACCGCCGGGACCGCCGAGGACCGCTATCGCCCGCGGTCCGCGGCGAGCGCCAGGGCGACGGCCTGCTCGGCGGTCGAGGCGGGTGTCACCCCCGGGCCACCCTCCATCTCACCGGCGCCGGAGACGGACCAACTGCGCAGGGCGACGACCGCGCGGCCGAGATTGCGGGCGAGCGCGATCTCGCTCAGCGTCCCCCACTCGCCGCCGACCGCGATCGCCACCTCGCCCGAGGCGACCACCGCGAGATTCCTCGCCTGGCCGATCCCCGTCGCGACCACGTGGGTGCAGTGCGGATTCGCCTCCTCCGCCGACGCCCCGGGGAGGACGCCGATCACCGTCCCTCCCGCCGCGGCCGCTCCGCGCGCCGCCGCTTCCATCACCCCGCCGCGGCCGCCGCAGACCAGGGTCGCCCCCGCCTCGGCCAGCAGCCCGCCGACCTCCTCGGCCAGCGCTTCCAACTCCGAGCCTGGCTCCAGGCGACCGGAGCCGATGACGGCGATTTGGCGCGCGCGCTCGGAAGGGAGGGGATGGGGGTCAACCGAACCTCCCAGCTGTTCGTGAGGGCGACCCCCATCCCCTCCCTTCACTGTGCTCCTCTCATCTGGCCCATCAGCTCCAGCGCCCCCTCCTTGTGCAGGGGCTCGTTGAGGTTGCCGCACTTCGGGCTCTGCACGCAGGACGGGCAGCCCGACTCGCAGGGGCACTCGGCGATCAACCGCTCGGCGTCGCCCAGCAGGCGCTCGAACTGCTCATAGCCGCGCAGGGTGATGCCGACGCCGCCCGGGTGACCGTCGTAGATGAAGATGGTCGAGCGCCCGGTCTGGAAGTGGACGTTGGTCGAGAGCCCGCCGATGTCCCAGCGGTCGCACATCGCGATCAGCGGTAGGACGGCGATCTGCCCGTGCTCGGTCGCGTGCAGGGCGCCGAGCAGCACGTCGGGCGGCAGCCCGCCGCTGAGCCGGTCCGGCAGCACGTACCAGAGGGCCTGGGTGGCGAAGTGCTGCTCGGGCAGCTCGAGGGCGACGACGTCGAAGGGCTCCTGGTCGGAGATCGAGACCCGCTGGAAGGCGATCACCCGCTCGCTGACCGAGACCTCGCCGAAGTTGAGCTCGACCCCGCAGGCGGTGCGCTGCTCGCGCACCCGCTCGATGTAGATCTCTGTCTCCTTCTTCGGCCGCGTGTACCAGTCGCCGTCGAAGGAGGAGACGACCGCCTGGCGACCCTCGACGTCGAGCGACTCGACCTCGTAGGAGCGACCCAGGTGCAGGTAGACGGCGCCCGGGTGAATCGTGGTGAAGGCCCGCTCGGCCTCGACCAGCCCCAGCATCTCGCCCGACTCGCGCTCGATCACGGCAACCGAGTCGGCCGACGCCGATCGCAGCGGGATGCGGTTGGCGACGAACTCGCTGCGCATCGGCAGCAGCTTGCCGCGCGTGCCGCGCAGCTCTCCGGCGCCCACCAGGCGCTCCGCCCGCTCGCGCCAACCCCGTCCGAAGATCCCGTCGTCCTCCTCGGAGAGGGGCAGCTCGTAGGCCGCGGCGACCAGGTGGCGGGCGGCGATCTGCTCGCTTTCGTGGTCGAGGATCGCCGCCTCGACCGGCCGCTCGAGGAACTCGTCCGGGTGGCGGCAGAAGAACTGGTCGAGCGCGTCCTGGCCGGCGACGTAGACGGCGAGGCCCCGCCGGCGGCGCCCCGCCCGCCCCCACATCTGCCGCAGGCTGGCGACCGTGCCGGGGAAGGTGACGCAGATCGCCGCGTCGAGCTCGCCGACGTCGATCCCCAGCTCGAGCGCGTCGGTGGCGACGACGGCGAGCAGCTCGCCGGCCGCCAGCCGCGCCTCGATCTCGCGCCGCTGCTGGGGCGTGTAGCCGCCCCGGTAGGGCGCTATCCGCCGCGCCAGCTCCGGCTTGCCCCGCCGCTTCAGCTCTTCGCCCGCAAAGCGCTGGATCAGCTCGATCCCGCGCCTGCTCTTCAGGAAGCAGATCGTCCGCACGCCCTGCGAGACCAGCTCGGCGAGCAGCTCCGCCGCCTCCGAGAGCGGCGAGCGCCGCGTCCCGGTCGCCTCGTCGATCAGCGGCGGGTTCCAGACCGCGATCTCGCGCCCCGCGCGCGGCGCGCCGTCGTCGTCGACCAGCTCGAAGGGCGTGCCGACCAGCCCCTCGGCGAGCTCCACCGGATTGGCGATCGTCGCCGAGGCGAGCAGGAAGCGGGGTGAGGCGCCGTAGGCGCGGGCGACCCGCCGCAGGCGGCGCAGGACGTTCGCCACGTGGGAGCCGAAGACGCCCCGATACGTGTGGGCCTCGTCGACGACGACCCAGCCGAGGTTGGCGAGGAAGTCGCCCCAGCCCTTGTGGTTCGGGAGCAGGCCGACGTGCAGCATGTCCGGATTGGTGAGGACGAGGTTGCTGCGCCGGCGGATCGCCGGCCGCTCCTCGCGCGGCGTGTCACCGTCGTAGATCGCCTCGCGCAACCCCGGCGGGCGCAGCTCCGAGAGCTTGCGCGCCTGGTCCTGGGCGAGCGCCTTGGTCGGATAGAGGTAGAGGGCGCGCCGCTTGGGGTCGCGGGCGATGCCGTCGAGGACGGGCAGGTTGAAGGCCAGGCTCTTGCCCGAGGCGGTGCCGCTGGTGATCACCAGGTCGGCCGAGGCGGCCGCCTCCAGCGCCCGCCGCTGGTGGGAGTAGAGGCGAATGACCCCGGCCGCGCGCAGCGCCTCGACGAGGGCGGGGTCGAGCGTGCCCGGCATCGCGGCCCGGCTCGCCGCGCGCTCCTCCTCGACGCTCTCGGCGACGACGCGGCCGTCGCGGCGGGCTGGGTCGATGGCGATCGCCCACGGCGTCTCCAGCAGCGATCGGGCGCCCGTCATGCGGCGTCCTCGGTCGGCCGAATGGTCGGGCCATTCGGCCGCCCTGCGTCCCTGCCTGACGGGCGCCGAATCGCAGCTGCGACCCTCAGCGCTTGCAGCGAACTGCGATCGTGGATGCGGAGCACGTCGGCCCCGGAGCGGACCGCGAGAGCGACCGCCGCGACGGTCCCCCACTCGCGCCGGCCGGCGGGCCGGCGCTCCTCCCAGGAGCCCGCCAGCACGGCGCCGATGAAGTCCTTGCGAGAGAGCGAGACGTAGAGCGGCAGGCCGAGCTCGCCCAGCTCGTCGAGCCGGCGCAGGACCTCGAGGTCCTGCTCGGTGGTCAGGTCGAAGTCGAGGCCCGGGTCGATCGCGATCTGCTCCTTTCCGACCCCCAGCTCCCGGGCGCGCTCGACTCGCCCCCCGAACCAGGCCCTGAGCTGCTCGACCACGTCGTCGTATTCGGGCGCGGGGCGATCGGCCCGCGGGGGGCCCTCGATGTGCATCAGCACGTAGCCGCAGCCCGTCTCGGCGACCAGCTCGAACATCTCGTCGCAGCCGCCGGAGATGTCGTTGACGGCGACGGCGCCCGCCGCGAGCGCCCGCCGCGCGACCTCGACCGAGAAGGTGTCGGCGGAGACGGGCACGCCCGAGCTCGCCAGGCCGGCTACCGCCGGGACCAGCGCCACCGCCTCCTCCTCGGCGGGGACGGGGGGCCCGGCCTTCGCTGCCACGGCGCCGACGTCGAGCATGTCGAACCCCGCCTCGACCATCGCCAGCCCGTCCCTCACCGCCCGCCCGGGCGTCTCGCTGCGCGCACCCTCGAACATCGAGTCGGAGGTGACGTTGACGATCCCGGCCGCGATCGGCTGCTCCAGGTCGAGGGCTCGATCGGCAAGCTGCCAGGGCACGACCGCTACGGTAGCGACCGCAAGATGGCGCTGAGTTGTGTCTACACCGACCTCGACGGCACCCTGCTCGGCCGGGGCAGCTCGCTCTTCCGCGACGCCGAGGGCGGCTTCTCGCTGGCGCAGTCGCGGGGGCTGGAGGCCTGCCACCGGGCCGGCGTCGAGGTCGTGATCATGTCCGGCCGCCGCGAGCCCCAGGTCCACGAGGCGGCGCGGCTGATGGGCCAGACCTCCTACATCTACGAGGCGGGCTGCGCCTTCGCGATCGACGGCGAGACGACCCTGCTGACCGGCGAGACGGTCCCCGACGAGAGCGGCACGGTCTACGAGCAGATGGAGCGGCGGGGCATCCCGCGGATGCTCTTCGAGCACTTCGACGGTCGCCTCGAGTACCACGCCCCCTGGCACCACGGCCGCGTCCTCTCCCACCTCTTTCGCGGCAAGGTGGACGTCGCCGAGGCCAACGAGCTGCTCGCCGAGAACGACGCCGGCGACCTGCGCCTGCTCGACAACGGCGCTATCGGCCGCGAGATGCCGGCGATCGACGGGCCCACCCACGCCTATCACCTGGTGCCGAAGATGGTCAGCAAGGGAGCCGCGGTCGGCGCGCACTCCCGCGCCCGCGGATACGACCCGGCGGACTGCATCGCCGTCGGCGACTCGGTGGAGGACCTCGAGGTCGCCGCCTCCGTCGGCCGCTTCTTCGTCGTCGCCAACGGCCCCGAGCGCGACCCGGGTTTGCGCGCCGCCCTCGCCGGCTGGGAGAACGCGACCGTGACCGAGGGGAGCATGGGCGACGGCTTCTACGAGGCGGTCGTCTCGACCCTGATGGAGCGCCGCTAGTATCGGCGCCGATGGCCGATGCGACCGTAGCCGAGCAGGAGTACCTGGAGATCATGTTCTGGCTGGAGGAGGCCGGGCTGCCGATGACCGGGGCGAACATCGCCCGCGCGATGCAGCTCTCGCCGCCCACCGTCCACGAGATGATCGGCAGGCTCGTCGAGGACGGCTACGTCAGCCGCGCCTCCGACAAGTCGCTCGCCTTCACCGACTCCGGCCGCGAGCACGCGACCCACATCGTCCAGCGGCACCGGATGATCGAGCGCTTCCTCACCGACGTCCTCGGCATCCCCTGGGACGAGGTGCACGAGGAGGCCGAGCGGATCGAGCACGCGATGTCTCCCGTGCTCGAGGAGCGGATGCGGGTCGCGATCGGCGACGCGACCACCTGCCCCCACGGCCACCCGATCGTCGAGGGGGCGCGCGAGCAGGGGGCGCTCCTGGCCGACGTCGAGGTCGGCGCCGACGTCCACGTCCTGCGCTTCGAGAACGAGGCCGAGGAGCTTCTCCACTACCTCAAAGCCGCCGGCCTGGAGCCAGGGCTCGAGGGCAAGCTCGAGTCCTCCGACGAGGACGGTGTGACGATCGCCTCGGGCAACGGCGCCCACCGCGTCTCACGCAGCGTCGCCGAGACGGTCTCGGTGCGGGCCGACCCGGCGCCGCCGCCGCGGGCGGCGATCCCCGAGCAGCTCGTCCTCTCCAGCGACCGCTACGGGCGCTGAGGCCTGGCGGAGGACACTAGGCGGGCGAGCCGGCGCGGATCCGGCTCAGCGCCCTGGCGATGCGGGCGACGCCCTCGCCGATCTGCTCGGGGGGGACGCTTGCGAAGGAGAGGCGGAGGCTGTTGTCGCCGCCCTCGATCATGAAGTCGGGGCCGGCCACGAAGGCGACTCCCTCGCCCTTGGCCTCGGTCAGCAGGACCGCCGTGTCGGTGCCCTGCTCGAGGTCGAGCCAGAGGAAGTAGCCGCCGCCGGGAACGACGAACTCGGCCTCGGGGATGTGCTTTTCCAGCCCCTCGACCAGCGCGTCGCGGCGCTCGCGCAGCGCGCCCTTGACGAACTCGATGTTGGCGTCCAGGCCGCCCGACCGGCACAGCTCGAGGACCACCGCCTCGGCCAGCATGTTCGGCGAGATGTACGTTTCGTTGGCCCTTTTCGCCAGCGCCGCGATCTCGGCGGCCGGGCCGGCGAGGTAGCCGACCCGCACGCCCGGGCTGACCGTCTTCGAGAACGAGGAGGCGTGGATGACGCGATCGCTCTGGTCGATCGAGAGCATCGTCTCCAGCGCCTCGCCCTCGAAGGGCAGCTCACGGTAGGGGTCATCCTCGAAGATCAGGAAGCCGCGCTCGGCGGCGAGCTCGACCAGGCGCACCCGCTTCTCGGCCGACAGGGTGCAGCCCGCCGGGTTGTGGAAGTTGGGAATCACGTGGGCGAGCTTCACCGGCCCGTCGGCGAGGGCCGCCTCGACCCCGTCCACGTCGATGCCGTCGGACTCGAGGCCGACCGGGACCAACTCGACGCCGAGGCGCTGAAGCATCAGCAGGGTGCGGTCGTAGGTCGGCTGCTCGACGATCACGCGGTCGCCCGGGCCGACCAGGTGCTCGAACAGCATCGCGCCGCCCTCCAGCGAGCCGTTGGCGATCATCACCTGCGCGTCCTCGAGGCCCCCGTGGCGCTCGGCAACCCAATGACAGAGGCCCGGGTGGCCGATGCCGGTCCCGTAGGAGAGGGCCTTCTGCCAGTCCTCGGCAAGCGCCTTGGCCGCCGCCTCGCGAACGGCGTCCTTGGGCAGGATGTCGGCGCTCGGCGCGCCACGTGCAAACGAAATGGTGTCGGTGGCCATCTCGGTCCGAGTATAGGTAGAGGGTCCGGCTAGCCGGACCCTCTCAACGTCTCCACCGCGATCGCCGCCGTCTCCGTCGGGCTTTCGCCGACCCGCACGCCCTTTGCCTCGAGCGCTTCCTTCTTCGCCTGGGCGGTGCCCGAGGAGCCGGAGATGATCGCCCCCGCGTGCCCCATCTGCTTGCCGGGCGGGGCGGTGAAGCCGGCGATGTAGGCGACGACGGGCTTTGAGATCTCGGCGGCGATGAACTCGGCGGCCCGCTCCTCGGCGTCGCCGCCGATCTCGCCGACCATGACGATCAGCTCGGTCTCGGGGTCCGCCTCGAAGAGGGTGAGGATGTCGATGAAGTCGGAGCCGACGATCGGGTCGCCGCCGATCCCGACGATCGAGGAGTTCCCCTCCCCCGCCTGCTTGAGCTCGTTGCCGATCTGGTAGGTGAGCGTGCCCGACTTGGAGACGACTCCGATCTTGCCCGGGTCGAAGAACTGGGCGGGGATGATGCCGACGTTGGCCTTTCCCGGCGAGAGCACGCCCGGGCAGTTCGGGCCGATCAGGCGCACGCCGGCCTCCCTCGCCTTCCAGTAGGTCTTCAGCATGTCGAGGACGGGGATGCCCTCGGTGATCGCGATCACCGTGTGCACGCCCGACTCGATCGCCTCGTCGATCGCGGGCGCCGCGAAGCGCGCCGGGACGAAGATCATCGAGGTGTTGGCGTCGGCCTCCTCGACCGACTCGCGGATCGAGTCGAACACGGGGACGCCGCTGACGTCCTGCCCCCCCTTGCCGGGCGTGACCCCGGCCGCCAGATGGGTGCCGTAGGCCTGGTTCCGCAGGCCGTGGAAGGAGCCCTCCCGGCCGGTCAGCCCCGAGACGACGAGCTTCGTCTCTGTGTCGACGATGATCGACATCAGCCGCTTCCCTTGGCCAGCTCGACGACCCGCTTCGCGGCGCCCAGCATCGTGCCCTGCACCTCGAGGCCGTCGATCCCCGCCTGCTCGAGCAGGCTCAGGCCCTGCTCGGAGTTGGTGCCGTCGAGGCGGACGACGAACGGCACGTCGAGGTCGATCTGGCGCGAGGCCTCGATGATCCCCTTGGCGACCTCGTCGCAACGGGTGATCCCGCCGAAGATGTTGAAGAGCACGGCGTTGACCTTGGGGTCGGAGGTGATCACCTCGAGCGCGTCGACGATCGCGTCGGCCTTCGAGCCGCCCCCGGCGTCGAGGAAGTTCGCCGGGGCGCCGCCGGCCTGGGCGACGACGTCGAGGGTCGACATGCAGAGCCCGGCGCCGTTGCCGAGAATCCCCACGTCGCCGTCGAGCTTCACGTAGGTGAGGCCCTTCTCCTTGGCCATCGCCTCCTGCGGGTCCTCGTCGGCACCCCAGTTGGCGATCTCGGCCAGGTCCTCGTGGCGGAAGAGCGCGTTGCCGTCGATCGTCACCTTGGCGTCGAGCGCGACGACCTCGCGCCCCGCGGTGACGATCAGCGGGTTGACCTCGATCAGGGTCGCGTCCTCGCCCGCCGCGACCTCGGCGAGCCTCGAGAGCACCTCGGCGACCTGGTCGAGCACGTCCTCGTCGAGGCCGGCGGCCTCGGCGATCGGGCGCGCGGCGGCGGCGTCGAAGGGCCGCGTCGGATCGATGTGGCGCTTGACCAGCGCCTCGGGGGCCTCGGCGGCGACGGCCTCGATGTCCATCCCGCCCTTGGCGGAGACCATCGCCAGCAGCTTCTTCTCGGAGCGGTCGAGGATCACGGAGGCGTAGTACTCGGCGGCGATGTCCGAGCCGCCCTCGACCCAGACCTGGTGGACCCGGAACGGCCCCTCCCCGTGAGGGCCGACGATGTCCATGCCGAGGATCGCCTCGGCGTGCGCGCGGGCCTCGCCGGCGTCGGCGGCGATCTTGATGCCGCCGGCCTTGCCCCGCCCGCCGATCAGCACCTGGGCCTTGACCGCGCAGGGAAAGCCGATCCGCTCCGCGGCCCCCACCGCCTCGTCGACGGTCGCCGCGACCTCGCCGCTCGGCACGGCAACGCCGTGCTCCGCGAACAGCTGCTTGCCCTGATACTCGAGGAGGTCCATTGAGAGGGGCGCCGCATGGCGCGGGCGGCAGCCTATAATGCCGCGGCTCCGCGATGCCTCTTCCCAGCCTGAAAACCATCAAGTGGGTAACCACCGACTGCTACGGAACCCTGATCGACTGGGAGAAGGGGATCGTCGACGCCTGCAAGAAGGAGGCGGAGAAGGACGGCTTCAGCTTCGATGAGACCGCCTTCCTGGCCCGTTTCATGGAGGTCCAGGCCGAGATCATGGCCGGCTCCTACGAACTGTACGCCGAGGTCCTGCGCCGCACGATCGTCAAGGTCGCCGGCGAGCAGGGCTGGGAAATCGAGCCCTCGCGCGCCCAGTTCCTCCCCGACAGCGTCGCCTACTGGCTGCCCTTCCGAGAGGCCAACGCGGCCATGGACAGGCTCGGCAAACGCTACGAGATCGGGATCATCTCCAACATCGACGACAAACTGCTCGGGGTCTCGCGCCGCCACCTGCGCACCGAACTCGACCTGGTCGTCACGGCCCAGCAGGTGCGCAGCTACAAGCCTGACCCGGTCCACTTCAAAGAGTGCGCCCGCCGGATCGGCGGCAAGAAAGGCTGGGTGCACATCTGCTCCAACTACACGACCGACGTCGCGCCGCTGCTGAAGATGAACGTGCCGGTGATCTGGGTCAACCGGCACGGCGAGAAGCTGGAGGGGCGCAAGGCCCCAGGCGCCACGGTGAAGAACTTCCGCGACGCGGCCAAGAAGCTCGGCGCGTCCTGAGCGTCTTCTAGCGTTTCGAAACTTCGCGGGCGCTGGGGTTTTCGAACCCAGTAGGCGCCCCTGTGAGCAACTCCATGCACGATTCGCCGAGACAAGCACCCGCGCCGACGCGCGCACGCCTGCCGATTGGGCTCGGCGCGCTGGCCCTGCTCGCGGCGCTGCTGCTCGCGGTCGGCCCCGCCTCCGCCGCCCGGGACGGGGCTCCGGATGGCGAAAGGCCGAGCTTCGTCGTGATCCAGACCGACGACCAGACGCTGGAGGGCCTCTACGCGACCTTCCGCACGCAGGAAGGCCTGGGCAAGGCCCGAGCGATGCCGAACGCGCTGGACCTGATCGCGAAACGCGGCATGACGTTCAACCGCTACTACGTTTCCTACCCGCTCTGCTGCCCCTCCCGCGTCAGCCTGCTGACCGGGCGCTACGCGCACAACCACAACGTCAAGGGCAACGTCCAGCCCAACGGCGGCTTCTTCGGCTTCAGCTTCCAGGGCGCGATGACCCACAACCTGCCGATCTGGCTCCAGCGGGACGGTTACAGGACCATCCACCTCGGCAAGTTCCTCAACGGCTACGGCGACAAGCCGTACTCCGACGGGACGCTCGTGCCGCCCGGCTGGAGCTCCTGGCACACGGTCACTCAAAGCCGACACGAACCACTACTTCTACGGCTACGAGCTCAACAACAACGGCGTCGTCCAGGGCCCCTTCGGCGACTCGGGCAGCTGGGACACGCGCGAATACGGGGCCCGCGACGACATCGGCTGCCCGCTCGCGCCCACCAACGGCCGGCCCTGCTTCTACGAGACCGACGTGCTGACCCAGCTGGCGACCCGCGAGATCCTCGAAACGCCGAGCGAGAAGCCCTTCTACCTGCAGCTCGACTACACCGCGCCGCACGGGGACTTCCGCCGCCCCGCGGGCCCCGAGCCGGCCCCCCGTCACTACGACTGGTTCAAGGGCGCCCGCCTGCCCCACAACCGCTCCGAAGGCTTCGACGAGGGCAACGTCAGGGACAAGCCCCGCTTCATCAGGGAAGCGCGTCATCTCTCGCTCACCGACAAGCACACCTACCGGGTCTACTGGCAGAAGCAGCTCGACTCCCTGCGCTCGATCGACGACGGCGTCAGGCTGATCATCGAAACCCTGGGCGGCGTCAGCCGCCTGCGCAACACCTACGTGATCTTCACCTCCGACAACGGCTTCTTCTTCGGCGAGCACCGGTTGATCGGCGGCAAGTTCCTGGCCTACGAGCCGGCCACCCACCTGCCCTTCCTGATCCGCGGGCCGGGGATCCGGCCCGGCACGAAGACCGGCGAGCTGACCTCGCAGCTCGACATCGCCCCGACGGTCCTCGAGCTGGCGGGGGCGGAAGCCGACAAGAGCATCGACGGCCGCTCGATGGTCCCCTTCCTCCACGACCCGGACCTCCGCACGAGGCGGCCGCTGCTCTTCGAGTCGTTCGTCGAAACCAATGACGTCGAACAGAATCGCGGCGCCGAAACGCCGGCCTCCTTCGACCCACCCGCAGGGGGCGGCGCGGCGCGGCCCGCCGCGGGCGGCGGCGCCACGGCGTCGATCCTCGCGCCGCCCAAGGACTACGAGGGAATCCGCCTCGGCCCCTACAAGTACATCGCCTGGCCGTCGGGGGAGAAGGAGCTCTACGACATCGACAAGGACCCCTACGAGCTCAACAACCTGGTCAAGAAGCGCAACTTCTACCCGGTCCGCAACTACCTGCACACGCTGCTCACCGGCGGTGTCGACCAGACCGGCGGCCTCGAGGACTGCGTCGGCCGCGGCTGCTCGGAGCCCGCGGCGAAAATCCCACTCAACCGCAAGGAACTGCTGCGTCAGCGCAAGCGCGAACGGCAAGAAAAGCGCGAAGAGCGCAAGAAGGCCAAGGAAAAGCGGGAACAGGAACGCAAGGAAAAACAGAAGGGCAAACAGGGCCGCTAGCGCGAGCCCGGTGGCCCTACTTGATCACTGCGAGGACGTCTCCGCTGGAGACCGATGCGCCCTCGACCACGTTCAGCTCCTCGACCTTGCCGGCCCGGTGCGCGGTGATCTCGTTCTCCATCTTCATCGCCTCGATCACGCAGATCAGATCCCCCTCGGAGACCTCCGCGCCCTTCTCGACCGCGACCTTGAAGACGGTGCCCTGCAGCGGCGAGGGCAGCGCCTCGCTGGAGGCGCTGGGGCCGCTCCCGCCCTTGCGCTCGCGCTTCGGCGGCCGCCTGGCGCCGCCCCCCACGGCCGGGGCGACGCCCGCCACGGCCTCGCCGATCACCTTCACGTCGAAGAGCCTCCCGGAGACCTCGACCTTGTAGTCGCGCGCGACCGGCTCGCCGCCCTCCTCGCCCTCGGCCGGCGCGGGGGCCTGCTCGGGGGCAGTCGACCTGAGCCAGTCGCGGTCTTCCATCAGCTCGCGACAGGTCTCCCCGCGAGCCCACTCGTCGGTGGCGAGGATCGCCTCGTGGAAGGGGATCAGCGTGGTCAGGCCGCCGACCTCGTACTCGGAGAGCGCCCGCAGCATTCGCCGCGTCGCCTTCTCGCGGTCGACGTCCCAGACGATCAGCTTCGCCACCATCGGGTCGTACATCGGCGTCACCTCGGACCCCGCTTCGACCCCCGAGTCGACGCGCACGCCCGGCCCGGCCGGCTCGCGGTAGGAGGTGATCGCCCCCGGCGCCGGGGCGAACTTCTTGTGCGCCGCCTCGGCGTTGATGCGGCACTCGATCGCGTGCCCGCGCAACTCGACCTCCTCCTGGGAGATCGAGAGCTCCTCGCCGGCGGCGACCAGCACCTGCTCGCGGACGATGTCGATGCCGGTGACCATCTCGGTCACGCAGTGCTCGACCTGGACCCTGGTGTTCATCTCGAGGAAGAAGTACTCCTCGCCGACCTGCATCCCCTCTACCGTGCCGGCGCCGCGGTAGCCGACCGCCGCGGCGGCGTCGGTCGCGATCCGGCCGATCCGCTCCCGCATCTCGGCGTCGACGTGGGGGCCCGGGGCCTCCTCGATCACCTTCTGGTGGCGGCGCTGGATCGAGCAGTCGCGCTCGCCGAGATGGATCACGTTGCCGTGCGAGTCGGCCAGCACCTGAACCTCGACGTGGCGCGGGTCTTCGAGGTAGCGCTCGACGTAGACGCGGTCGTCGGAGAAGAACTTCTCGCCTTCGCGGGCGGCGCCCTCGAAGGCCTCCTCGAGCTCGTCGGGGCTCAGCGCCACGCGGAAGCCCTTGCCGCCGCCGCCGCCCGCGGCCTTGCAGGCGACCGGGTAGCCGGCCTCCTCCGCCTGCTTGCGCGCCGCCTCGATGTCCGCCGCCGGCTCGGTCGCGCCGGGGACGATCGGCACCCCGGCCTCGGCCATGATCTCGCGCGCCCGCGTCTTCGAGCCCATCGACTCGATCGCCTCGGGGGGAGGGCCGATGAAGACGATGTCGGCCTCGGCGCAGGCCCTGGCGAACTCGGCGTTCTCGGCGAGGAAGCCGTAGCCGGGATGGATCGCCTCGGCGCCCGCCTCCTTCGCCGTGGCGATGATCTTGGCGACGTCGAGATAGCTCTCGGCGGGGACCGCCGGGCCGATCAGGAAGGCCTCGTCCGCCTCCCGCACGTGCGGGGCGTCACGGTCGATCTCGGAATAGACGGCGACCGAGCCGATCCCCATCTCCCGCAATGTGCGGGCGACGCGGATCGCGATCTCGCCGCGGTTCGCGATCAGGACTTTCTCGAACATCACGAAGCTGCGCCGCTCGCTCGCGGCGCGGATGAATCAGAGACGGATGCTTGCTCGCTCGGACACACGGCGGCGCAGTCTAGTGAGATGGCCCGGCGTCAGCGGTGCCTGGCCCGGCGGTCGTGCCGCCTGGACTTGCGCGCGTGCCGCTGCTGCTTGCGGAGGGTGATGCGGCGATGCTTGACGCGCGGATCGCCGCCGTCCGGCCGGTAGGCGATCCGAAGCCCGAGCTTGACCCTGCCCGACTTCCTCAGGCGCTTGAGGCGCTTGCCCACGGCCCTGACGCGCAGTCTCGCGTTCCCGGCGCGCGCCCTCCGGGCGACGGCCCTCCCGACGCCCCTGCCGCCGAGCACGACCGAGCCCGGTTCCGGCACGCGCGATCACCAGCGTCGCGGTCCCCTTCCTGCGATTCCGCCGCAGCTTGACGATCTTGAAGGAGTTGCGGGCCTTGACGAGGACCGTCCCGGTGCTCGTCGCCGTCTTGCCGACCGCGTCGCCGGCGGAGACCGTGACCGTGTAGAGGCCGGGGGCGGCGTAGGCGTGGCTGACGGCCGCGCCGGCGGCCTGGAACCCGTCGCCGAAGTCGAAGGTGGGAGCGCCGGCGAGCCACACGTCGCTGCCGATCGCCGCGAACGTGAGCGGTTCGGCGACCCGGCCGGCCGGCGGGATCGAGATCCCGCTCAGCTGCGGTGGATCGGCGTCGTAGCCCGCCATCGCGATCACCGATGTCGTTGAGCCGTCGTCGCGCACCCAGACCACCGTCGCGTCGCCGGCGGCGTCCATCGACGGCTTCGGATGGAGGAGGTCGCCACTGACCTGCGAGATCGCGACCGGGCCGCCGAAGGAGCCCGCGCCGGCAGCCCTCACCGCCGCCCGCACGACCTCGCCGCCCCCTTCGTCGCCGGACCAGACCACGATCGCGCTGCCGCCCTCGCCGACCGCGATTTCGTGGAACAGCGGGCTGTCCGCCCCGCTGCTCAGATTCGCGGGCGCGGAGAATTCGCCGCCCGGTGGCCGCGTCGAGCTCATCAGCGTGGTTTCCGTCGCGCCGGTGATCCGCCAGACCACCGTCGCCCCCCCAGTCGGGGAAACGCCGAGCACCGGCCTCTGCGCGACCTGGCCCGGAGGCGAAACGTCCGGGAGCACCGAGAAGGAGCCGCCGGGAGGCTTCACCCCCACCTGCACGATCCGGGGAGTGCCTTCACCGGTGCCTTCCCTCTGCGCCCAGGAAACGATTGCATTGCCTGCCCCATCGATGCCGAGGTCGGGCGAGCTGGCTCCCTCACCCGGTTCGGAGACTTCCGAGACTGTTTCCGGGGGGCTCCATTCCCCGCCGGCGGGACGAGCGGCCGTCTGGATGACCCTGGCGCTGCCGTCGAAGTAGGTGAAGGCCACGGTCGTGTTGCCGGCGCCGTCGACGGCCGGCTGGGCGCCGCCCGCGCTCATCGCCGATTCGGCGATTTCCCGTTCTTCTTTTTCGTTTCCACTTTCGCCTTCTTCTTCGGTGCCGCGCGGGGGCGAGATCCGCCGCGGTTCCGAGAAGGCGCCGCCGGATGGGCGCACCGAGCCCATCACGAAATCCGGGTTGGGACATGGGACTTCGACTTCGAATTCTTCTTCTTCGAATTCGACAATTTCGGTGTCGCAGGTGAGCTGGTCGAATTCGGCATTCGGATCGGATGTTCTCCAGGTCACAGCGACGTCGCCGCCGCTGCCGATCGCGACCTGGATTTCCTGCGGGATCGGGTACCCGGGGGGGCCGCGTAGACCGTCGTGGGAGCAGTGAAGACGGCGCCACCGGGCGGGCGCGTCGCGACCTGGATCGTGTGCACGCCGGGCGGGTTTTCGAGGTGCTGCCAGGCCACCGCCGCTGCGCCGCCGGGCGTGATCGCCAGATGGGGGTCGTTGCCCCTCAGCGCAAGGTCGGCCGGAGCCGTGAAGCTCCCGCCCGCCGATCGGGTCGAGATCTGCAGGTTGTGGCTCGGATCGACGGTGCTCTGCCGCTCCCACACCGAGATCGTTTCGCCGTCAGCGGCCATCGCGACGGCCGGATTGCTCGCGTTGCGGCCGGGCAGCGAGAGGTCGGCCGGGTCGAGCCAGTTCGGTGCGGCAGCCGAGGCCGAGCCGGCGAGGGCCGGGAGGAGCGCACAGGCGAGCGAGACGGCGATCGCCGCCGCGGTCCCGCGTCGCTTTTCCCTGGCGAAGCTCGACATCGTCGTCCCTTCCCCTGCGTCCGCGTGCCGTACGGGGTGGCTATACCCACGAACACCCCAAAGGCCGATTATGGACCGTAGCGCGCTTTCCGCCTCTGTCCAAGTTCCGGCTAGGCTGCCCGCGCATGCTGATCGAGCTTCAGAGTCACTCGACCGTCTCCGACGGACAGCTCGCCCCCGCGGAGGTCGTCGAGCGGGCTGCCGCCGCCGGCGTGACGACGCTGGCGCTGACCGACCACGACGCGATCGCCGGGGTCTCGGAGGCGGCGGGCGCCGCCGAGCGGCTGGGGCTCGAGCTGGTGCCCGCGATCGAGATGTCCTGCGTCCACGAGTACGCCGAAGACCTTCACGTCTGCGGCTACTGGATAGACCTGGGCCGGATCGCCGGCGCCTGCGAGCGCGCCCAGCACGAACGCGTCGCGCGGGCCGGCGAGATCGTCGGCAAGCTGCGCCAGGAGGGCTTCGACCTGCATCTCGAGGACGCCGTGCGGGAGGCCGGAGACGCGCTCTCGATCGGCCGGCCGCACATCGCCCGGGCCGCGGGCGCGACCGGCGACCTCGGCCCCTTCTTCGAGGAGTACCTGGTCCCCGGTGCGAAGGCCTTCGTCCCGCGACGCTGGCCGACGGCACGGGAGGCGATCGAGCTGATCCACGGGGCCGGCGGCATCGCCGTCATCGCCCACCCCTACTGGGACATCTCCGAGCCGCGCGAGGTCGACGACCTGATCCGCTCGCTCGGCGCCGACGGGGTCGAGACCTTCTACCCGACCCACGATCGCGAGCAGACGGCGCACCTGCTCGAGCTCTGCGAGGAGCTCGAGCTGATCCCGACCGCCTCCTCCGACTACCACGGCCCGACGCACAAGACCTTCGCCGAGTTCGGCGCCTACGACACCTACGGCCTCGCCGAGCCCCGGGTCCCGCCGCGCCCCTAGCACCCCGGGCAAGGAGCAGGCAGGGGAGAGATCGCGCCGCTCGGGCCTTTTACCCCGCTATGGCGGGGTCAACGTCCCGAGCGAACGAGCGGAGCGCCCGGACCTGGGCGCTGGCCCACCGGCAGCACGGTGTCGTCAGCCGGCGCGACCTGCTGACGCTCGGCTTCACACCGAGCGCGATCGAGCATCGAATCGCAAAGGGACGTCTGCATCCCATTCATCGCGGCGTGTACGCGGTCGGCCGGCAGGACCTCACCCGCGAGGGCCGCTGGATGGCGGCGGTCCTGGCATGTGGAGAGGGAGCTGCGCTCAGCCATCGAAGCGCGGGGGCCCTATGGGGAATTGCCGATGAGGGCGAGCGGATCGAAGTCAGCGTCCGTCGCGCCTCGGTCAAGCGGCATCGAAGCGGCATCCACGTGCGCGGGCGCCCCTCGCTGCCCAGCGCGGACGTCGTGACCTGGAGGGGAGTGCCGCTGACTGGTCCGACGCGCACCGTGCTGGACCTGGCGACCTTGCTCGGCCCGGCCGCGCTCGAGCGAACGGTGAACGACGCCGACAAGCGCGGCCTCATCGATGCCGGGGCTCTCCTCGTCTCCCTCGAGGGCCACACCGGCCAGCCCGGCGTAAAGGCGCTCCGCTCTTTGCTGAACCGGCACACGTTTCGGCTCTCCGACTCGGAGCTCGAGCGGCTCTTCCGGCCGATCGCCGCGGCCGCCGGACTTCCGCCGCCAGCCACCCAGGTCGAGGTCAACGGCTTCAAGGTTGACTTCTTCTGGCCCGACCTGGGACTGGTGGTCGAGACCGACGGCCTCCGCTACCACCGCACGCCGTCCGCTCAGGCCCGCGACCGCGTCAGGGACCAGGCTCACACCGCCGCGGGATTGGCGACCCTCCGCTTCACCCACCGCCAGGTCCGACACGAAGCCGCCCACGTGCTCCGCGTCCTGCGCGCGACCGCGGCCAGCTTCGCGAACGCACGGTGAGAGAGGGGGCGGAGTGGCCCCTCGACGGGCGGATACTCAGAGCCGCCCAGCCAATTGGCTGGGCGGCGAGTCCGGAGAGGGGCCGCCCGGCCCCTCCCCACCCCGCTACCGACAATCAGGCCGTGACCGCGTGCGCCGGGATCAGGTCCCGCGACTCCAGGTACTCGAGCAGCTTCTCCGCCGACTCCTCGGGCGATTCGCCTTCGGTCTCGCAGACGACGTCGGGGTTCTCGGGCGCCTCGTAGGGGTCCGAGACGCCGGTGAATTCCTTGATCTCGCCGGCGAAGGCTTTCTTGTAGAGGCCCTTGACGTCGCGCTCGGCGCAGGTGTCGACAGAGGCATTGACGTAGACCTCGATGAAGCGCTCGCCCATCAGCTCGCGCGCCTCGCCGCGGATCGACGCGTAGGGGGAGATCGCCGCGGTGATCACCGGCACGCCGTTGCGGCTGAGCAGGTCGGCGACGAACGCGATGCGGCGGATGTTCGTGTCCCGGTCCTCTTTCGAGAAGCCCAGGCCCTTGGAGAGGTTTTCGCGGATGACGTCGCCGTCGAGGATCTCCAGCTTCGAGCCGCGCTCGCGCAGGTGACCCTCGAGCAGCCTCGAGATCGTCGTCTTGCCGGCCCCGGAGAGCCCGGTGAACCAGAGGGTGAAGCCCTTCTCACCAGCCATGTGTGTCAATCCTCCTTGTAAGCGTCGATCAGGATGTCGGCGACCTCGTCGCGCGAGAACTCGTGCGGCGGCCTTTCGCCGTTGCCGAGCATCTCGCGGACCTTGGTTCCGGAGAGGAAGAGGCGCGCCTCTTGGTCGTGCGGGCAGGTCTTGTTCGAGGCAAGCCCCTCGCACTCGTTACACCAGAAGGTGTGCTCGAACATCAACGGCTCGATGCCGAGCTCTTCGATGTCGATCTCGTCGAAGATCTTCTGCGCGTCGTAGGTGCCGTAGTAGTCGCCGGCGCCGGCGTGGTCGCGCCCGACGATGAAGTGCGTGGCGCCGTAGTTGCGGCGGACGATCGCGTGCAGGACCGCCTCGCGCGGGCCCGCGTAGTGCATCTTCGCCGGCTTCACGCCGAGCATCACCCGGTCGCTCGGGTAGTACTTCTCCATCAGCACCTCGTAGCAGCGCATGCGCACGTCGGCGGGGATGTCGCCGGCCTTGGTCTTGCCGATCAGCGGGTGGATGAAGAGCCCGTCGCAGGTCTCCAGCGCCGCCTTGGTCAGGTACTCGTGGGCGCGGTGGATCGGGTTGCGCGTCTGGAAGGCGACGATCCGCTTCCAGCCGCGCTTCTCGAACTCCGCCCTGGTCTCGGCCGGGGTCAGGTAGCGGCGCATGAACGCCTCCTCGTGGTCCGGCAGCGCGTCGACCTCGATCGGGCCGGCGATGCAGCGGCTCCCCTCCTCGTAGATCGCGGCGACGCCGGGGTGGGCCTCGTCGGCGGTGCCGTAGACGCGCTCCGCCTCGCTGCGCGCGTCGCGCTCCCAGATCTCCTCGACCGTGATCCGGCCCAAGGGCTTGCCTTCGTCGCTGGAGAGCGCCACGACGTCACCGACCTCGCACTCGAGGTCGGTTGCCAGCGTGATCGGAATCGGCCAGTAGTCGCCATCGGCGGTGCGCATCTCGGCGCAGACGCGCTCCCAGTCGGCGGAGCCCTGGAAGCCGGACAGCGGCGCGAAGCCGCCGTTGCCGATCATCTCGAAGTCGGCCGTGTGGCGCTCGTCAAGTGTCAGGGAAAGCTCGGTCATCGTCTCGCTCATCAATACCTTTCGCGCTTCGCTCGTTCGCGTTCATGGACACCGGAAATCTCGCTCGCTCGTTCCGCGCTCGGCTGGAATCTCAGCAGATGCTTCCGGGGGGCGGCACTCCCGTGCCTAGTTGATCCCGCACTCGGACTTCGACAGGCCCGCCCAGCGGCCGTCGCGGGGCGAGCCGCCCGGCCCGACCGGCTTCGTGCAGTGCGTGCAGCCGATCGACGGGTAGCCGTGGTCGTGGAGGGGGTTGTACGGGAGGTGGTGCTCACGGATGTAGTTCCAGACGTCGCGCTCGGACCAGTCCGCGAGGGGGTTCAGCTTCCAGAGGTCGAATTTCTTGTCCCAGCCGAGCTTCGGCGTCTTGGAACGACTGCTGGAATCTCCGCGGCGGACACCGGCGGCCCAGCAGTCTACGGAAGAGAGGGCGCGGCGCATCGGCTCCACCTTGCGCAAACCGCAGCAGGAGTCGGGATCGCTCTTCCAGAGCTCGTCGCCGTACTGCTCGGCCTGCTCCTCGAGGGTCAGGTTGTGGAAGCGGTCGAACTCGATGCCGAGGTGCTCGGCGAGCCGGTCGCGCGTCTCGTAGGTCTCTTTGAAGAGAACGTCGGTGTCGAGGTAGAAGAAGCGGGCCTCGGGGTTGATCCGGGTCGCCATGTGCGCGGTGACCGAGCTCGTTTTCTGGAACGAGCAGGCGATGTAGTGGTCCTGGCCGAACTGCTCGAACATCCACTCGATCGCCTCGGGGGCAGAGCGCTCCTCGAGGTCGGCCGCAACCGCCTCCGCGTCGATCTCCAGTGCGACGGGGTTCATATCGCGCACTCCCCCTCCCCGCGCTCGACCTTGTAGGGGCTGGAGCGGTTCCAGTCGATGAACTGCTGCATCGTCTCGAGGCTGAACTCGGAGGGCAGAGTCAGCTCCTTGACCTCCTCTTCGAAGCGCTCGGCGCCGATCCGCTCGGCGAAGTCGTTGAACTCCTCGCCATCGGCGCGCTCGCTCTCGTAGAGCCTGATCCAGCGCTCGACCGCCTCCGGGACGCGTTTAGCGGGCAGCCGCGATTTGAGCCGCTTGCCGAAGACGACCTCGCCGCCCTGGTAGTTGCCGCCGAGGTGCGGGATGTAGGCGGGCATCTGCCGCTCGCCGACCTTCAGCGAGGCGCCGTAGAAGCCGATGTTGGCGATGTGGTGCTGGCTGCATCCGTTTGGGCAGCCGCTCATCTTGATGTGGATGCGCTTGGTCAGCGCATCGGAGATCTCCATCTCCTCGACCCGCTCCTTGATCGCCCGGTTCAGGCCCATCGAGCTGGTGATGCCGAGTTTGCAGCTGTCGGTGCCGGGGCAGCTGACCACGTCGCTGATCTCGCGCGGGCCGGCCTCGCCGAGGCCGAGCTCGGTGAGCCGCTGCCAGACGTCGTAGAGGGCGCCGTCGCGGACCCAGCGCAGGACGAGGTTCTGCTGCACGGTGCTGCGCGCGTAGCCGCCGGTGAAGTCGCGCATGATCGCGGCCAGGCCGCGGAACTGCTCCGGCGTGAGGTCGCCGCGGGTGATCTTCACCTCGACCGCCGAGAAGCCCTCCTGGCGCTGCGCCTGGACGTTGGCTTCGACGAAGCGATCGAACTCGCTGCGGTCGCCGTTGGGCGAGGCGGCCGCGGCCGGCTCGGCGGGGGCGTTCGCCTCCTCCTCGTCGTCGAAGCGCAGCCGCTCGACGTCGAAGTCGCGCTCCTGCGCCCAGTCGCCCTCGAGCTCCTCGTCGACCAGCTCGCGGAAGGCGTCGATCCCGATCTTGTCGACGAGCACCTTGATTCGGGCCCGGGCGCGGTTGACGCGGAGCCACTCCTGCCGGTCGAAGATCCTCAGCACCGCCTCGGAGACCTTGAGGTAGTCGCCGTTGTCGGCCTCGACGAACTCGTAGAGGGTCGGCGCTATGCGGGCCATGATCGAGGTGCCGCCGCCGACCCGGACCTCGAATCCCCTGACCCCGTCCCTTTCGCGGGAGAGGAATGCGATGTCGTGGATGCCGGTGATCGCCCGGTCCTCGTCGGAGCCGGTGAAGGCGGTCTTGATCTTGCGCGGCATCAGCTGCGTGGTCGGGTGGCGGACGAAGTAGCGGACGTAGGCGCCGGCGTAGGGCGTCGGGTCGAAGACCTCGTCGGGGGCGACGCCCGCCCAGGGATCGCCGGTGACGTTGCGGACCGTGTTGCCGCAGCCCTCGCGCGAGGAGAGCCCGACCTCGGCGATCTCGCGCAGCAGCAGCTCCATGTCGGGCAGCGGCACGTGGTGGATCTGGATGTTCTGGCGGGTCGTGATGTGGCCCTTGTCCAGCGGGGCGTATTTCTCGACCACGCTGGCGAAGGCGTCCATCTGCTCCGGGGTGACGCCGCCGTAGGGGAGCTTGACCCGGACCATCTGGACGTCGGGCTGGCGCTGGCCGTAGACGCCCTGTTTGAGGCGGAAGCCGATGAACTGGTCCTCGGCGAGCTCGCCGGAGAGGAACTTCTCGGCTTCGTTGTCGAAGTCGTCGAACTCGCGCTCGATGATCGGGATCACGTTCCCCGGCACGTTCGCGTAGGTCTCGGGGTTCTCGAGCGTGCCGGCGCGGCCCTTGCCGGGCTGCTGCTTGTCCGCGTCTACGACCACCTCCACGAAGGTGAAAATAGCAAAACCTGACAGGGATTAGGGTATTTAGCCCTGGATCAGGGTCGCGCTTCGCTCAATCGCGCTCATCATCAGCGGAGATCTCGCTCAATCGCTCCGCGCTCCGGCCCTTTTCCGTGCCTGGAGGATCGACGCGGCCCCGCCCGACTCGGCGACGTAGCCGTCCTCCGGGTCGAGCTCGAGGCCGGCCTCCTGCCAGCCGACGATCCCCTCGCTGAGCTTGACCGCGTCGAAGCCCGCCCCCGCGAGCGCCTCGGCGGCCATCGAGGATCGGTTGCCACCCCGGCAGTAGAGGACGACCGGGCGCTCGGGGTCGAGCTCGGCGCTGCGCCCGGTGAGCTCCTCCAGGGGCAGGTGCGTGGCGCCGGCGATGCGGCCGGCCTCCCACTCGTGGGCGCCGCGCACGTCGACCAGCTGGGCTCCGGCCTCGAGCAGCGCCTGCGCCTCGTCGCGGGTGACCTCCTTCGCCCCGCCCCCCGGAGCCTCCTCAGTCAACCTCGGTCCCCTCGATCAGGAAGGCGACCCGGACGTGCGCGCGGTACTCGTCGAGGTTCTCGCCGCGGATCCCGGTCGAGACGATGTCCACCGCGCGGACGTTGCGCAGGGTCCCCTGCGCCTGGGCGAGCGCCTGCCGCGCGGCGTCGTCGGTCGACGTCTTTGAGCTTCCGACCAGCTCGATGATCTTCACGACGGTCATCGCACACCACCTTCCAGGTCCTTGATCGTCACACTTTGCGCGCCGACACCCTCGAGCAGCGCCGCCCGCGTCCACGGATCGACGCTCTCGGCGACCGGTGCCCCGGGTGTCGTCTCGGCGAGGAACCGCTCGATCGCCGCCGCGATCGCGGCCGCCTCGTCGGGGCTGGCGCTCCGCTCCATTGCCAAAGCCTATTGGCTGGGGTTGCGCCCGGCCGACTTGCCGAGGCCCTTGACCGGGTGGCCGACGGTCGTCTCGCCACAGCTCACCGGCTGCGGATCGAAGGGGTCGACGAAGGCGTGCCCCTTCGCCGCCGCCCGCAACCGCGAGCCCTCCACGATCCGCGGGCCCCGCGCGCACTGGATCGCGGCGTCGCGGAAGCCGTCGCGGGCGTCGAGGATGTCTTCGCCGCCGCCGCCGTAGATGCGGTCGACCCCGGGCTGGCCGAGAATCGCGTTGCGGCTGCCGTCGCCGATCAGGACGTCGTTGTCGAACGACCCCTCCATGTCCTCGTTCGAGCGGGCCAGTCGCACCGGGTTGCAGCCCGGAACCTCGTCGATCCATGCCCTGCCCTTGGGGAAGGACACGTAGAGCAGGCCCGGGTGCGCCTGCGTCTCCGCGAAGGAGGCGTCGTCGCGTCCGGGCCCGCCGACGATCCGGCCACCGGCGCAACCGCCCCCCGCGGCCAGCAGGTCGCCATTGGCCCCGCCGTAGAGGAAGGTCGGGCCCGGCGTGCTGCCGATCAGCCCGTCGGAGCCGGCGCCGCCATAGAGGCGGTCGGCGCCGAAGCCGGCCTCGATCAGATCGTCCTCGGGGCCGCCTTTGATCGTGTCGTCGCCGGTGCCACCGGCGAGGCGGACGAAGCCGACGGCCGCCAGCGAGCCGAGCACCCGCAGGCTGTCGTCGCCGGGGCCGAGGTCGGCCATCAGCCAGCGGGCGGGCCCGCCGAGGGAGCAGCTGACCTGCGTCGGGCTGCCGCCGGGCCGGCTGCAGCCGGGGCCGATCGCGATCCCCTTGCGGGCGCTGACCCCGAACACGTCGGCCGTCGCGTCGTAGGCGACGGCGAAATGGTCGGGGCCGCCGCCGCCGACGATCGCCAGCCCGCCGCCGCCGCCGGCGGTTGCGTCGACCTCGACGTAGGCGGAGGCCTTCGGGCGCCGCTCGGTCCCGCAGGAGGTGCGTCGGCCCTGCCCCCCCTTGCAGCTGTCGGAGCCCTGGTCGCCGTTGATCGTGTCGGGGCCGCCGCCGCCGCGCAGCGTGTCGTCGCCGGGGCCGCCGTCGATCACGTTCGCGCCCTTGTCGCCGACCAGGATGTCGTCGAAGGCGGAGCCCTCGAGGTTCTCGAAGCGAAACAGCCTGTCGTGCCCGTCGCCGCGGGCCTTGTGATCGCGCAGGGAGACCTTGACGCCGCCGCCCCTGCCCGCCCCCACGTCGGTCGCGAAGGAGGCGATGTCACCACGGCCGGCGCCTCCGTCCATGCGGTCGTAGCCATAGTCGCCGTGGACCAGGTCGCCGTCACCGGCGCCACCGCCGACCGTGTCGATGCCGAGGCTGCCGGCGACCTCGTCTCCGTCGCCGGGCCCGCCGAGCACGTGGTCGTCCCCGAGGTCGCCGATCACCCGGTCGAAGTCGCCGGCGCCGCCGTCGACGGTGTCGTTGCCGCGGCCGCCGTGAATCAGGTCGCTGCCGGGCCCGCCGCAGATGATGTCGTTGCCGAGGCTGCCGATGATCTCGTCGTCGCCGAGTAGGCCGAGGATCACGTCGCGGCCGGGCGTGCCCTTCAGCCTGTCCGGCCCGTCGGTGCCGACGATCGTCGCCCGCGCCCCGTGGCAGCGCGGGACCTCCTCCTGCTCTGGAGAGACGGCGCCCCGCGCGTTGCCGACGAGCAGCGGCGCGATGAGCACCGCCACCACCGTGGCCGCTCTCATGCCTCCTCCGTTCGCCATCCAGACGAGTAACCCTCGCCGGCGACCAAGGGATCGGTCAGGCGCTGCGGATCAGCTTCTTGTTGACGAACTCGTCGGCCCCGTAGCGGCCGAGCTCGCGGCCGAAGCCGGAGCGCTTGAATCCCCCGAACGGCAGCTCCGGGCTGTCGGCCCCGACCAGGTTGACGTAGACCATCCCCGCTTCGATCCTGTCGGCGACCCGCTCGGCCTGCTCGGAGTCGGTGGTCATCAGGTAGGAGCCGAGGCCGAACGGGGTCTGGTTGGCGAGAGACACCGCCTCCTCCTCGGAGGCGACCCGGTAGACCTGTGCGACCGGGCCGAAGAACTCTTCCTGGGAGGCCTCGTCGCCGGGCTCGATCCCGGCGAGGATCGTCGGTTCGAAGTAGTTGCCGTCGCGCTTGCCGCCGATCAGGACCTCGGCGCCGTTCTCAACCGCGCGCCTGACCTGGTCCTCGAGCCGCTCGGCGGCGGCCTGCGAGGAGAGCGGGCCGACCGCGGTGTCCTCGGCGGTCGGGTCGCCGGGCTTGGCGGCGGCCAGCTGCTCGCGGAACTTCTCGAGGAACTCGTCGTAGAGCTCGTCGGCGACGATGAAGCGCTTGGCGGCGTTGCAGGACTGGCCGGCGTTGTCGAGCCGCGCTTCGGCCGCCTGCTGGGCGGCGCCGTCGAGATCGTCGCTGCCGAGCAGGATGAAGGGGTCCGAGCCGCCGAGCTCGAGCACGACCTTCTTGAGGTTGCGGCCGGCGACCTCGGCGACGGCCCCCCCGGCGCGCTCGGAGCCGGTCACCGAGACGCCGTGCACCCGTGGGTCGGCGATCACCCACTGGATCTGCTCGTGGCTGGCGTAGACGTTCTCGTAGACGCCCTCGGGGACGCCGGCGTCGTCGAACATCTGCTGCATCGCCGCGGCCGATTCGGGGCACTGCGGCGCGTGCTTGAGCAGGATCGTGTTGCCGATCACCAGGTTCGGCCCGGCGAAGCGGGCCACCTGGTAGTAGGGGAAGTTCCAGGGCATGATCCCTAGCAGGACCCCGAAGGGGCTGCGACGGATCACCGCGGTGCCCTCGCCGCCGAGCAGCTCGATCGGCTCGTCGGCCATCAGACTCTCGGCGTTGTCAGCGTAGAAACCGTAGATTTCGGCGGTGAAGTCGACCTCGCCGAGCGCCTGCTCGATCGGCTTGCCCATCTCGCCGACGATGATCCCGGCCAGCTGCCGGCGGCGCTCGGAGTGCAGCTCACCGACCCTGCGCACCAGCTCCGCGCGCTCCGCCACGCCGGTGGAGCTCGGCCATGTGCGGGAGGCCTGATCGGCCCGCCCGATCGCGGCGCGGAGCTCCTCGTCCGAGATCTCCGGGTACTCCTTCACCGTCTCGCCGGTGGCTGGGTTGACTACCGCGTAGGTGCTCATCTGGGTCCTCCTTCGTCAGTCTGGCTCGGCATGGATATTCCGCCGCCTCCTCTGCTCTCGCTCGCGCGCGCTCATTACATCCGGCGATCTCGCGCGCTCGCTTCCAGAATCGCGCTTCGCTCGCTCGCGCCAACCACCACCGGTCGTCTCGCTCACTCGCTCCGCGCTTATCCGCGTCCGGGGGCGGCGGGTGTCAACGTGGGCGTCCCACGGGTTCGGTTTCAAGGGCTTGCTCGAGCGGCACGTATTCGACGCCGACGGACTCGGCGACCGCCCGGTGGGTGACCGCGCCGTTCGCCACGTTGACGCCCGGCCGCAGCCCCGGGTCCCTCGTGATCGCCTCCGCGACGCCGAGGTCGGCGAGCGCGATCACGTAGGGAAGGGTGGCGTTGGTTAGCGCGAGGGTGGAGGTGATCGGCACCGCGCCGGGCATGTTGGCGACGCAGTAGTGGGTGATCCCGTCGACCTCGAAGGTGGGGTCGCGGTGCGTGGTCGGGCGCGAGGTCTCGAAGCAGCCGCCCTGGTCGATGGCGACGTCGACCAGCACGGCGCCGGGCTTCATCCGGGCCAGCTGCTCGCGCCGGACGACGAAGGGGGCGCGGGCGCCGTGGACGAGCACGGCGCCGATCACCAGGTCGGCACGGGGCAGCATCTCTTCGAGCGCGAGCGTGGTCGAGTAGACGGTCGAGCAACGGCCGCCGAAGACGACGTCGAGCTCACGCAGGCGATCGATCGACTTGTCGTAGACGAAGACGTCGGCCTCCATCCCGATCGCGATGAAGGCCGCGTTCATGCCGACCACGCCGCCGCCGATCACCATCACGTTGGCGGCCGCCACGCCGGGAACGCCGCCGAGCAGGATGCCGCGGCCGCCGAGCGGCTTCTCGAGCATGAAGGCGCCCGCCTGGGTGGCGATCTTGCCGGCGATCTCGCTCATCGGCGCCAGCAGGGGCAGGCGGCCATGCGTGTCCTCGACGGTCTCATAGGCGACGCAGGTCGCCCCCGAGTCGCGGAGGCCGCGGGTCTGCTCGGGGTCGGGCGCGAGGTGCAGGTAGGTGAAGAGCAGCTGGCCGGCGCGCAGCATCTCGATCTCCGCGGGCTGCGGCTCCTTGACCTTGAGGATCATCTCCGCCTCGCCGAAGACCGCAGCCGCTTCGGGCAGGATGCGGGCGCCCTGCGACTCGAGCTCGGCGTCGGCGATCGCGCTGCCCTCGCCGGCGCCGGCCTGGATCAGGACCTCGTGGCCGTGCTCGACGATCTCGCGGACGCCCGCCGGCGTGACCGCGATCCGGTACTCGTCGGACTTGACCTCGCTGGGGACGCCGACCTTCATATTTCCGCCGCCTCCTCTGCTCCCGCTCGCGCGCGCTCACAATCACCGGCGATCTCGCGCCCTCGCTCTCGCGTCCGGGGGCGGCGGGCGAACCCTGAAAGGGCGGCCGTCGCCCACCCCGACGCCGAGGCCGTGGCGCTCATACGAGTTCCCGCGCCCGCAGCGCAAGCCAGAACTCGATCCGGTCGTGGGCCCGGGAGAGGTCGCGGCCGGTCAGCTCCTCCACTTTCCGCATCCGGTAGCGCAGCGTGTGGCGGTGGCAGTAGACCTGCCGCGCTGCCCGCTCCCACTGGCCGTTCTGCTCGATGAACGCCTCCAGCGAGCGCAGCAGCTCGCCGCCGTAATCCTCGTCGCCGGCCTCGATCGGGCCGAGGACGCTCTCGCAGTAGAGCTTCAGCGCCTCGTCGTCCTGGATCGAGAGCAGCAGGGTGAAGGCGCCGAGGTCGCGCCAGGAGGCGACCTCCGGGGTCGTCCCGTTGTCGAACGCGGTCGCCTCCAGAGCGCAGCGCGCCTCGTGGAAGGAGTGGCGCAGCTGCTCAGGAGGGGCGGGCCTGCTGGCGGCGGCTCGGACGGCGCCGCGGTCCTTGATCAGCGCCTTGCGGGCGTCGGCGGCGACGTCGATCGGGTCCCGGTCGGCGGCGTCGACGACCGCGCAGAGCATCTCCTGGCCGCCGCTCGTGTGCGGGGCGACCACCGCGGGGCAGGCGTCCGCGGCGAGCGCCCGCTCGAGCACCGGCTCCGCGGTCGAGGGGTCGTCGAGGGCGAAGACCAGGACAGCCGCCTCCTCGCCGATCCCGAACGGCTCCAGGCGTCGGCGCAGCTCCGAGGGCTCGAGCAGCCCGCCGAGGGCGCCGGCGAGGACGTCGCCGGCCAGGCGCCGCTCGGTCTCGCGCGCGACCCGCCGCCGCATCAGCTCGAGGGCGACGACGGCGACCGCCTGCTGCAGGATCAGGCGCTCGAAGTCGCCGAGGCCTCCCGAGTCGCGGACGATCACCACCCAGGCCTGCGGCGGCCCCCCTCCCGGGGAGATCACCGGGTGGGCGAGGGCGCGGCCCGCGACCGCCGGGTGGGCGGGGACGAAGGCGTGGCCGTCGCCGGTGTGGGCGAGGGCTTCCTCGCGGATCGCGGCGACCGCCTCGGAGGAGAGCTGGCGGCGGAAGCCCCGGCCCGCGAGCCGCTCGCCGCGGCCGCCGAGGATCGCCACCGTGCCGCCGACCGCCGAGGAGATCGTGGCGACGATCTCCTCGAGGCCGCGCTCTTCCAGGACCAGCCGCTCGAGCCGGCGCTGGACCGCGATGCCCCGCTGCAGGACCTCGTACTGCTCGTTGACGAGGCGGGCGAATGCCTTCTCCGTGATCGCGATGAACGGGGTCGAGTAGGGGACCTCGAAGAGCGGGAAGTCGCGCTTGGTCGCCTCGTCGACCAGCGCCTTGGGCAGCTTCGAGTGGGTGAAGCCGGTGCCGAAGCCGAGGCCGGCCAGGTTGTGGTCGGCGAGCCGGCCGACGAAGGCGCGCTGCTTGGCGGCCGAGTCGAACGGGATCCCCGTGGTGAGCATCAGCTCGCCGCCGGAGAGCCACGGGGTCGGGTCCTCGAGCTCGGAGATATGGACCCAGCGCACCGGCGACTCGGCCGCCTGCGTGCCCGAGACCAGGTCGAGGCCCAGTTCGTCGAGCAGGCTCTGGACGGTGAGCATCGACCCTAGCGCCGGATGCGCCTGCCGGCCTCGCCGAGGACGTCACGCAGCACGTCGTGGATTTCTTCGAACTGCTCGGTGTCCGCGATCAGCGGCGGCGCGAGCTGGATCACCGGATCGCCGCGGTCGTCGGCGCGGCAGATCAGGCCGCGGCGGTAGAGCTCGCCGGAGAGGTAGCCGCGCAGCAGCCCCTCGGACTCGTCGTCGTCGAAGCCCTCCTTCGTGTCCTTGTCCTTGACCAGCTCGATCGCGTGGAAGTAGCCGGCGCCGCGCACGTCGCCGACGATCGGCAGGTCGCGGAGGCTGTCGAGCATCTCGCGGAACTCGCCCTCCTTGGCGCGGACGTGCCCGCAGAGGTCCTCGCTCTCGTAGATGTCGAAGTTGGCCATCGCGATCGCGGCGGCGACCGGGTGGCCGGCGAAGGTGAAGCCGTGGGCGAAGGAGGCGTTTCCCTCCATGAACGGCTCGGCGATCCGGTCGGACGCGATCAGCGCCCCCATCGGCGCATAGGCCGAGGTGATCGCCTTCGCCATCGTGATGATGTCCGGCACGTAGTCGAAGCGGTCGCAGCCGAAGTAGTGGCCGAGCCGGCCCATCGCGCAGATCACCTCGTCGGAGATCATCAGCACGTCGTGGCGGTCGCAGATCTCGCGGACCCGCTGGAAATAGCCGTCGGGCGGGACGAAGCAGCCGCCGGCGTTCTGGACCGGCTCGAGGATCACGGCGGCGACCGTCTCCGGCCCCTCGAATTCGATCCGCTCCTCGATCGCGTTCGCCGCCCAGAGCGGGTGGCGGTCCTCGGGCCAGCGGAACACGTTCGTGTTGGGGACGTGGCAGCCCCCGGGCGCGAGCGGCTCGAACTGGGCGCGGAGATCGGTGATCCCGGTCGCCGAGAGGGCGCCCAGCGAGGTGCCGTGGTAGGCGATCTCGCGGGCGATCACCTTGTGCTTCTGGCCTTTGCCGAGCATCCGGTGGTAGTTGCGGGCGAGCTTCAGGGCCGACTCGACCGCCTCAGACCCGCCGTTGGTGAAGAAGACCCGCTCGAGCCCCTGCGGGGCGAGCGAGGCGATCCGCGCGGCGAGCTCGATCGCGCGCGGGTGGGCGTAGCTCCAGAGGGTGTAGAAGTCGAGCTCCTGCACCTGCCGGGCCGCCGCCTCGCCGAGCTCGGTGCGGCCGTGGCCGGCGTTGACGCAGAAGAGGGCCGAGAGCCCGTCCAGGTAGCGGTTGCCGTGCTCGTCGTAGACGTAGCAGCCGTCGCCGCGGGCGATGACCGGGATCTCGTGGTCCTCGCCGTAGGAGCCCATCCGCGAGAAGTGCATCCAGAGATGTCGCCTGGCCAACTCCTGAAGACCGGTGTCCACCTCGGAACTCGGCTGTGACGCGACGGCCATGCGTGACTCCTCTCCTACTTCGACGTTATGGACAACGCTAGCTCCGCAGAAGGTCGGGCGCAAGTGGTCGTTGGGTCAAGCGGAGGCTGGGATCTTGTACAGAATGTACAACGGGGGGCGGGTGCTTTTGGGCATCCGCCCCTTGTGCCGACTCCCCGTCGGCGCATACGGTCGTCGTGACGACGGCCGCGTCCGAGCGGGCCGGCCGACCGGATAGGAAGCGGGAGCAATGGGTAGAGCTATCGTGACTAGTCGATGACCGGGATGCCGAGCGTCGAGCTGGAGAGTGTCACCAAGCGGTTTGGTGACTTCGTCGCTGTCGACGATCTGAGCCTCGAGTTCGGCGCCGGCGAGTTCTTCACCCTGCTCGGGCCGAGCGGCTGCGGGAAGACGACGACGCTGAGGATGATCGCCGGCTTCGAGGAGCCCAGCGAGGGCCGGATCAGGATCGACGGCGCCGACGTCGAGTCGCTGCCCCCGCACCGGCGCCCGACCAACACCGTCTTCCAGAGCTACGCCCTCTTCCCCCACCTGAGCGTCGCCGACAACGTCGCCTTCGGCCTGAAGCGGAAGAGGGTGCGGCGGGCGGAGATCCGCGAGCGGGTCTCCGCAGAGCTGGAGCGGGTCGGCCTCGCCGCCGAGGGAGGCCGGCGCCCGGCCCAGCTCTCCGGCGGCCAGCAGCAGCGGGTGGCGCTGGCCCGCGCCCTCGTCAACCTGCCCAAGGTCCTCCTCCTCGACGAGCCGCTCGGCGCCCTCGACCTGAAACTGCGCAAGGGGCTTCAGCTCGAGCTGAAGCGGATCCAGCGCGAGGTCGGCATCACCTTCGTCTACGTCACCCACGACCAGGAGGAGGCGCTGACGATGAGCGACCGGATCGCGGTCATGAACCGCGGCCGGGTCGAGCAGGTCGGCGACCCCGAGCAGGTCTACGAGCGGCCCTCGACGACCTTCGTCGCCGGCTTCATCGGCGTCTCCAACCTGATGCCAGGCGTCGTCGCCGGGCCGCGCGAGGTCCGGCTCGACAACGGCCCGACGCTGCATGTGTCGACCGAGGGCATCGACACCGGCGAGCGCTGCCACGCCGTCGTGCGGCCGGAGAAGCTGCGCGTCGACGCGCTCGACGCGGTGGGCGGCACTCCGGTCGACGGGCGGCCGCGGATCGAGGGGACGATCGAAAGCTCGGTCTACCTGGGCACCGCGACGCAGATCGTCGTCGACCTCGGCGACGACGTGAGGATGACCGTCCTCGTCCCCAACGCCAGCGAGGCGGATCGCCAGCGGCTGCCCGGCGGCGGCGCCCGGGTCGCCCTCAGCTGGGAGCTTGAGCACATGCACGTGGTCGAGAGTCGAACGGCCCCGCGATCGACGCGGCGCCCGCCGGTTCAGAAAACAACGAAGAGGTGAGGAGCCATGCAGAGAAGACCTGACCGAAGAACGGTGGGCGCGGTCGCGGCCGCGGTCGCCGCCCTGGTCCTGGCGATGGGCATCGCGGCCTGCGGCGGCGACACCGTCGGCGGCGGCAACAGTGGCGACGTGAGCGTCGCCGAAGGCGGTCAGGCCGAAGGCAAGCTGACGATCTCCAACTGGCCGGGATACATCGACCCGGGCAAGAACGGCACCGTCGAAGGAGTTCGAAAAGGCCTCCGGGGTCAGCGTCCAGTACATCGAGGACGTCAACGAAAACGAAGGCTTCTTCGGCAAGCTCCAGCCGCAGCTCGAACAGGGGCAGTCGGGCGGCCGCAGCATCTTCGTCGTCACCGACTGGATGGCGAAGCAGATGTACGACCTCGGCTACCTGCAGGAGATCAACCACGACGACCTGCCGACCGCGTTCGAAAACCTGCTGCCGAGCCTGCAGAGCCCGGCCTTCGACCCGGAGCGCAAGTTCTCCGTGCCCTGGCAGAGCGGCATGGGCGGGATCTGGGTCGACACCGCCAAGGCGCCGGACATCAAGTCGGTCAACGACCTCTTCGACCCGAAGTACAAGGGCAAGGTCACGATGCTGTCCGAATTGCGGGAAACGGTGCCGCTGGTGATGCTGGCGGAAGGCATCGACCCGGTCGAGGCGAGCAACGAAGACTGGCTCAACGCGATCGACAAAATCAAGTCGGCCGCCAACTCGGGCCAGATCCGGCGCTTCACCGGCAACGACTACACCGAGGACCTGACCGCCGGCAACATCGTCGCCGCGATCGGCTGGTCGGGCGACGCCTCGCTGGTCGAAAACGAAAACGCCGAATGGCGGATGCCGACCGAGGGCTGCTCGCTGTGGTCGGACAACATGGTGATCCCGGTGGGGGCGCCGAACACGCGCCGCGGCGCTGGCCTGGATGGACTTCGTCTACCAGCCCAAGGTCGCGGTCGACATCACCGAATACGTCGAATACATCTCCCCGGTCGAAGGGGTCAAGGAACTGCTCAAAGCGCGGGGCTCCGAACTCGCCGACAGCGAGCTGGTCTTCCCCACCGCGGAGTTCACCGAAGAACTGCACGGACCAGGACTCGCCACCGGACATCGAACCGGTCAACGAAGCCTGGCAGGAAGTGATCACCGGCTGAGGAGCAAGGCCGCCCGCGTGCTCTGCTCACGCCGAGGCCCGGAGAACCAGATTTCGACGGGCCTCGGCTTCCGCGTCCGCCGCAGGCGGTTGTCGTGAGGGCACGCCTGGTCCCATATGGGCTCCTGGGGCCAGGCCTGCTCGGGCTCATCGTCTTCTTCGTCGTGCCCATGTACTTCATGGGCGAACTGGCCCTGCGCTCGGGCTCGCTGACCACCGGCTACACCTTCGACTGGGCCTGGGCGAACTTCCCCGACTCGCTCGCAGGCCACACCGAGCAGATCGTGCGCTCGTTCTACTACGCGGGGACGGCGACGCTGCTGGCGCTGCTGATCGCCTACCCGCTCGCCTACGCGATCGCCTTCCGGGCGGGCCGCTACAAGACCCTGCTGCTCTTCGCGGTGATCGCCCCCTTCTTCACCACCTACCTGATCCGCACGATCGCCTGGAAGACGATCCTCAGCGACTCGAGCCCGGTCGTCGGCGATCCTCGAAGACCCTGCAGCTGGTCCCCCAGGACGGCCGCGTGCTGGCCACCTCCGGGGCGGTGATCGCCGGCCTCACCTACAACTTCCTGCCCTTCATGATCCTGCCGCTCTACGCCAACCTCGAGCGGCTCGACCTGCGTCTGATCGAGGCGGCGCGGGACCTCTACTCGTCCTCGCGCGTCGGCCTTCCTCAGGGTGACGCTGCCGCTGACCATGCCCGGGATCGTCGCCGGCGTCCTGCTCACCTTCATCCCCGCCTTCGGCGACTACATCAACGCCCAGCTGCTCGGCGGCACCCAGCAGGCGATGGTCGGCAACGTGATCCAGTCGCTCTACCTGAACCAGCGCGACTACCCGGAGGCGGCGGCGCTCTCCTTCCTGATGATGGCGCTGATCCTGGCGATCGTCGTCGTCTACATCCGCTTCGCCGGCACCGGCGCCTTCATGGAGGACGACAGCGAGGAGACGACATCGTGATGGCGGCAGAGCGTGCCCGCGGGCTCTGGGGCTGGCTGCGCCGTAATGGCCTCTCGATCTACGCCGGCCTGGCGATCCTCTACATGCTGATCCCGATCATCGTGATCGTCGTCTTCTCCTTCGGGGCGACGCCCAAGGGCAAGCTCACCTTCGGGCTCGAAGACGGCTTCACGACCGAATACTGGTCCTCGGCCTTCTCGATCAACGAGCTCAACGACGCGCTCTTCACCAGCCTGCGGCTGGCGGCCTTCTCGACCCTGATCTCGACCGCGATCGGGACGCTGATGGCGCTCGCCCTCGTCCGTCACCGGTTCAGGGGCCGGCGGATCTCGAACCTGCTGATCATCCTGCCGATGGCGACCCCCGAGGTCGTGGTCGGCGCCTCGCTGCTCTCGATGTTCATCTACGCGACCTTCGCGCTCGGCTTCACCACGCTGTTGATCGCCCACGTGACCTTCTCGATCAGCTTCGTCGTCGTCGTCGTCCGCTCGCGGCTGATCGGCTTCGACCGCCACCTCGAGGAGGCGGCCGCCGATCTCGGGGCGACCCCGCTGGCGACCTTCCGCTACATCACCCTGCCGCTGCTCGCGCCCGGGATCCTCGCCGCCGGGATGCTCGCCTTCGCCCTCTCGATCGACGACTTCGTGATCTCCAACTTCAACTCGGGGACGACCGTGACCTTCCCGCTCTATGTCTACGGCGTCAGCCTGCGCGGCATCCCGGTCCAGGTCAACGTGCTGGCGACGATGCTCTTCGCGGTCACGGTGATCGCCGGCCTGCTCGTCCTCTTCCAGCAGCGCCGCGCCGAACGCATGAACGAGGTGCGGCCGGAGCCGGGCCCGGCGACCGCATGACCGCGGGCCTGCTGCGCAACTACGCGAGCGGCGAGTGGCGAGCGGCCGACGGGGTCGAGGCGCTGGCCGACGTCGACCCGGCCTCCGGCGAGGTGGCCGCCCGGGTGCCGCTCTCGGGGGAGGGTGAGGTGCGGGCCGCGGTCGAGGCGGCGCGGGCGGCGCAGCCGGGCTGGGCCGACACGCCCCCGCAGCGGCGCGCGCGGGCGCTGCTCGCCCTGCGCGAGGAGCTGCTGCGGCGCCGGTCGGAGCTGGTCGAGCTGGTCAGCGCCGACATGGGCAAGACGCTCGCCGACGCCGATGGCGAGGTCGGCCGGGGGATCGAGTCGGTCGAGTCGGCCGCGGCGATCCCCCACCTGCTCAAGGGGGAGAACCTGGAAGGGGTCGCGGAGGGCGTCGACGTCGAGATGGTGCGCCAGCCGGTCGGGGTCGTCGCCGCGATCACCCCCTTCAACTTCCCGGCGATGATCCCGCTCTGGTTCCTGCCCTACGCGCTCGCCTGCGGCAACGCCTTCGTCCTCAAGCCCTCCGAGCTCGATCCGCGGCCGGCGGCGCTGATCGTCGATGTGGTCGACTCGATCGCGGAGATCCCGCCCGGGGTCGTCAACCTCGTCCACGGCGGCCGCGACGCGGTGACCGCGATCCTCGCCGACCCTGGGATCGACGCGGTCTCCTTCGTCGGGCGGGCGGAGACGGCCCGGATCGTCGCCCAGGGCGCGGTCGCGACCGGCAAGCGGGTGCAGGCGCTGGGCGGCGCCAAGAACTCGCTCGTCGTCATGCCCGACGCCGATCTCGAGCGCACCCTGCCGGCGATCATGGGCTCGGCGTTCGGCGCCGCCGGGCAGCGCTGCCTGGCCGGGTCGGTCTGCGTCTCGGTCGGCGACGAGGCGGCGCATGCCGGGCTGCGCGAGGCGCTGGTCTCCGCCGCGGCGCGGCTCGTCGTCGGCGACGGGCGCGACCCGGCCACGGACGTCTGCCCGATGGTCTCCGCGGCGGCCCGCGAGAAGGTCGCCGAGGCGATCGGGCGGGCGCAGGCCGAGGGCGCCGAGCTGCTGCTCGACGGCCGCGGCGACGCTGGAGCCGCCGGCACCCTGCTGGGACCGACGATCGCCACCGTCCCCGACCGCGAGGCGAGCTCGCGCGCGAGGAGCTCTTCGGCCCGCTGCTGACCCTGGTCGAGGTGGACGGCCTCGACGAGGCGCTCGAGTTCCTCAACGGCTCCCGCTACGGCAACGCCGGGGCGATCTTCACCCGCTCCGGCGCCGCCGCCCGCGCCTACCGCCGCGGTGCCGAGGCCGGCATGCTCGGCGTCAACGTCGGCGTCCCCGCCCCGGTCGCCTGGTTCCCCTTCTCCGGCTGGAAGGACTCGATCGACGGCGACCTGCACGCCAACGGCGCCGACGCGGTCCGCTTCTACACCCGCCAGAAGGTCGTGACCAGCAGCTGGTGAGGCGGGTCGGGTGCCACTCGGCCGGACAATCGTCGGCCACACCGACGATTTTAGTATCCGCCCGTCCGGGCGGCACCCGACCCGCCTCAAGACCGCGGTCACGTAGCTGTCAGCGGCCGATGTGGAAGCCGATCAGCTCGGGGATCGCGGCCACGCGGGAGCTGAGCCGGCTCGGCTCGCGGCCGTCGAGCTGCGCCCGCTCCTTGGCCATGATCGCGCGGCGGATCGCTTCGCCGCCGAGCCAGTGGAAGGGCTCGGGAGGGACCCGTGGAGGCGAGGGTTCGACGAAGGCGAGGCGCGACGCTTCGTCGCGCCGACCGAGGGCCAGCGAGGCGAGAGTCCTGCCGACCATGTGGGAGGGGCCGACGCCGTTGCCGGTGTAGCCGGCGGCGGCGAAGGCGCGGTCGCCGGGCAGCGCGCGGACCAGCGGCAGGTGCGTAGGCGAGGCGTCGATCGGGCCGCCCCAGGCGTGGGTGATCTCCCTGCCCTGCAGGCCCGGGAAGATCGCGCTCATCTGGGCGATCGTCTGGTCGATCACCTCGCGGTCGATCTCGGAGCGGCCGCCGAGGCCGGCGCCCAGGGCGATCCTGCCGCCGCCCCAGCCGAAGGCGATCCGGCCGTCGGGCGTCGTCCTGAAGTAGTCGACCAGGGCGCGGCTGTCGGTGATCGACTCGCCGCCGGTCCAGCCGATCTCCTCGAGCAGCTCCGGCACCGGCTCGGTGAGCACGATGTGCGAGGAGGCGATCGAGAGGCGGCCGCGTCAGCGGGCCGCGCGAGCCCCTTGGCGGCGCCGCCGATCGCGAGCACCGCGGCCGGCGCACGCACGGCGCCGTCGGCGGTGCGGGCCTCGACCCCGTCGGCGCGCCGTCGCAGCGAGCGCATCGGCGAGGACTCGAAGATCTCGACCCCGGCGGCGATCAGCCGCTCGCGCAGGCCCAGCGCCAGGCGGGCCGGCTGCACGGTCGCGGCGTCGGGGAAGAGGACGCCGCCGCGGAAGACCGGCGAGCGGCAGCGCTCGGCGACCTCGTCGGCGGACAGCGCGACGGCGACCTCCTCCTCGCCGAGCTCCCGGCAGGCGGCGACGGCCTCCGCGTTGGAGGAGTCGAAGGCCTCGGCGGTGGAGACCTTGAGGTAGCCGCCGCGCCTGAACCAGGCGTCGACACCCTCGCTCTCGCAGAACTCGCCGATCCCGGTGACGGCGTCCTCGGAGGCTCGCGCCACGGCCAGGGCCTTCTCCGCCCCCCAGCGCTCGCGCATCCCCCTCAGCGAGAACCACATCGAGTTGCAGAAGCCGCCGTTGCGGCCGCTCGGGCCGCGCCCGCAGTGCGCCGCCGCCTCGAGCAGGACGACGCTGCGCCTCGGGCTCGAGCGCCTTCGCGTGCCAGGCCGCCCACATGCCCGTGTAGCCGCCGCCGACCACGACCAGGTCGGCGTCGCGCTCGCCGCGCAAGCGGCGGCGCCGGCTCGACCGTCCCGGCCTCCTCCAGCCAGTAGCCGTGGGCAGTGTGCTCCATCGCCCCAGTCTCCCCGAAAGCGGCGGGCGGGCGCGGGCGTAGACTCGATTCGATGGCCGGCGATGGTCAAGACACGACCCCCTACGTCGACGCCCTGCTGGCCTACTCGGCCCGCGACCCAGGCCGCTTCCAGGTCCCCGGCCACAAGGGCGGGCCGGGCGCCGACCCGGCGCTGCGCGAGCTGGTCGGCGCGGTCGGCATCCGCAACGACATCCCTTCGATCACCGAAGGGGTCGACATCGGCCCCGAGCCGACCCCGTTCCAGCAGGCGCAGCGGCTCGCGGCCGGCGCCTGGGGCGCGCGGCGCAGCTGGTTCCTGATCAACGGCGCCTCGCAGGGCAACCACACGATCTGCCTGGCGCTCGCGCACGGCGGGGGCGAGGTCGTCGTCCAGCGCAACGTCCACTCCTCGGTGATCGACGGCCTCGTCCTCAGCGGCATGCGGCCGACCTTCGCCGCCCCCGAGCTCGACCCCGAGCTCGGCATCGCCCACTGCCTTACCCCGGAGGCGCTGGCGACGGCGCTCGACGCGACCCCGGGGGCGGTGGGCGCGATGGTCGTCTCGCCGACCTACTTCGGCGCCTGCGCCGACGTCGCCGGGCTCGCCGAGGTCGCCCACGCCCGCGGCGTGCCGCTGGCCGTCGACGAGGCCTGGGGCGCGCACCTCCGCTTTCACCCCGACCTGCCCGCCGACGCGCTCGGCAGCGGCGCCGACGTCGTCGTCTCCTCGACCCACAAGATCGTCGGCAGCCTCACCCAGGCGGCGATGCTCCACCTCGGCGACGGCGGCCGGATCGACGACGCGGTCGTCGACCGCTGCGTCAGCCTGGTCGAAACGACGAGCCCCAGCGCCCTGCTCTCCGGATCGCTGGACGCCGGCCGCCGCCTCGCCGCGGTGCACGGCGAGCGGCTGCTCGACGAGACCCTGGCCGGGATCGCCGCCACCCGCGCGGCGATCGAGTCGATCCCGGGGCTTGCCGTGCTCGACGACGGCATGGTCGGCCGCGCCGGGATCGCCGGCTGGGACCCGCTGCGCCTGGCGATCGACGTGCGCGGCACGGGCTCGACCGGCTACCGGCTGGCCAAGGTCGCCTTCGAGCTCGACGACGCGGTCGACTTCGAGCTCGCCGCCGAGAACCTGGTCGTGGCGATCTTCGGGCTCGGCGAGCCGGCGGCGCTCGCCGGCGAGCGGCTGGTCGCCGCCCTGCGCGTCGCGGTCGAGCGGCTCGGCCGGGCCGAGCCCGAGCTGCCGCTGGAGCCGCTGGCGCCGCCGCCGCCCTGGGGCGAGTTGGCGATGACCCCGCGCGAGGCGTTCCTCGGGGCCCAGGAGGTCGTCCCCTTCGAGCGGGCGGCCGGGCGGGTCGCCGCCGAGTCGCTGGCCGCCTACCCGCCCGGCATCCCCAACGTCCTGCCGGGTGAGCGCCTGAGCGAGGAGACGCTCGCCTACATCGCCGAGAGCGTCAGCCACGGCGGCCACGTCCGCGGCGGCAGCGACCGGCTGCTGAGGACGCTGCGGGTGACCCGCTAGGCTCAGCCCCCGATGGCCACCTTCGACCGCCTCGCCGACCTGCCGCTGGAGATCGAGGGCTACGAGCTGCAGGGCCAGGAGCTGGTGATCCCGGGCTTCGAACGGCTCTCGACCGTGATCCACGTCTGGGGCGGCGGCGAGGACGGCCTCGGCGAGGACGTCACCTACGACGCCGTCGACCAGATCGCGCTCCGGGACGCCGGCCCGAGCCTCGACCTGACCGGCTACGCGACGCTCGGCGAGTTCTGCGACTTCCTCGGCGGCGTCGACACCTTCCCGGCCGAGCCGCAGCGCGACGTCTCGCGCCGCTACCGGCGCTGGGCCTTCGAGTCCGCCGCCCTCGACCTGGCCCTGCGCCAGGCGAGGACCGGCCTCGCCGAGGCGCTCGGCCGAGAGGCGCGGCCGGTCGAGTTCGTCTGCTCGATGCGGCTCTCGCCCGGAGGAGACAGGCCCTCGACGATCGAGACCCTGCGCCGCAAGCTCGACCCTACCCGGACCTGCGCTTCAAGCTCGACCCGACCAACGACTGGACCGACGAGCTGATCGCCGAGCTGGTCGCGACCGGCGCGATCGACTCGCTCGACCTCAAGGGCTTTTACAAAGGCACCGGCGTCGACGTCGAGACCGACCCCGCGCTCTACGCGAAGCTGATCGAGGCCTTCCCCGACGCCTGGCTCGAGGACCCCGACGTCAACGACGAGACCAGGCCGATCCTCGAGCCGGTCCGCGACCGCCTCACCTGGGACGCGCCGATCCACTCGATCGAGGACATCGAGGCGCTGCCCTGGCCGCCGCGGATGGTCAACATCAAGCCCTCGCGAATCGGCGGCCTGCGCGACCTCTGCGCGACCTACGACTACTGCGACGAGCACGGGATCGGCGCCTACGGCGGCGGCCAGTGGGAGCTCGGCGTCGGCCGCGGCCAGATCCAGGTCCTCGCCTCGCTCTTCCACCCCGACACCCCCAACGACACCGCCCCGCGGGGCTACAACGAAGCCGACCCCGTGCCGGGGCTGCCGGCCAGCCCGATGGAGCCGGCACTGGCGCCGACGGGATTCCGCTGGGACGGCTGAGGGCGCACGTCCTCCCCCGCCGGGACGGTCGCGCGCCCATTCTCACCTCGCCGGGACGCCGGGACGCCGGGACGCCGGGACGCACGGGACGGAGGGGACGACTGGACGCAGTTGCTCCCGCAATGCGGGAGCAACTGCGTCCAGTCGTCAGTCCACAGACGGCCCCAGCGTCAGGGTTGCCCGTTAGGTGGGCCTGAGGACCGCTTCGGCCGACCGAATTGTCCGTTTCGGCTACGTTGGGCGTGCGCAGCGGAATCCCCGACGAGCAAGGAGCAGCAAGTGGCCGAGAAGAGCTTCGCCGACGCCCTCAACGAACAGATCGCCAACGAGTTCGGCGCCTCTCAGCAGTACGTCGGAGCGGCCGTCTACTACGACGCCGAAACGCTTCCCCGCCTCGCCTCCTTCTTCTATCGACAGGCGCTGGAGGAGCGCGAGCACGCGATGATCATGATCCGCTTCCTGCTCGACACCGGCGAGCAGGTCCACATCCCCGACATCAAGTCGCAGGAGACCAGCTACAGCGACGGCGTCTCGCCCGTGAGGATGGCGCTCGAGCAGGAGAAACGGGTCAGCGACGAGATCTTCGCCCTCTTCGAGCTCGCCCGTGAGGTCAAGGACTATCGCGCCGAGCAGTTCCTGCAGTGGTTCGTCAAGGAGCAGGTCGAGGAGGTCGCGCTGATGGGCGACCTGCTCAACGTGGTCGAGCGCTCGAAGGACAACCTGCTGCTCGCCGAGGACTACATCGTCCGCGAGAGCCTCGGCGAAGAGGGCGCCGACGCGACGGCGCCACCGGCCGCGGGCGCGTAGCCGGCCGCTCAGCCCGGCCAGCCGGCGCGTTTGCGCATTCCGGTGATGCGGCCGGAAGTTTCTCGATGGAGTCGGGGAACCGGCCGAGCACGTAGTCGTCGAGCAGCGGGGAGCGCTGCATGGTCAAATGGTGCCGCCGGGCGGCGATTCCGTGCTTGTACAGCGGTCCGAAGTTCTGAGTAGGGCGCTCGCCCGGATGTACAGTGGCGACCAGCTGATGCACCGCAAGCTCAACCTCGACGGCAACCCGGCCCTCAACCTCGCCTCGTTCGTCACCACCTGGATGGAGCCCGAGGCGGAGGCGGTGAGCGAGAGACGGGCGCGGATCTGCTGATGGCGGGGCCGGTCACAGGAGTCGACTTCGCAACCGTCTTCGTCCGCGACTACCCGGCGGCGAAGGACTTCTACGGCGGCCTGCTCGGCCTCGAGTGCTCGGCCGACTACGACAAAGTGCCGGGCGGCGAGTTCGAGACCGGCAACCTGACGCTCCAGGTGATGGACGCGGAGGCGATCGGCCGACCCTTCGAGCCCAGCGGCCACCCGATCGCCCTCCACGTCGAAGACGTCGGGGCGACCCGCGCCGAGCTCGAGTCGAAGGGCGTCGCATTCCTCGCCGAGACGATCGACAGCGGCGTCTGCCACATGGCGATCCTCAGCGACCCGGACGGCAACGTCCTCATGCTCCACAACCGCTACGCCCCCCGCGACTGACCCCGGGGTCAGGACGTCCTGACCCCGGGGCGGTCGGCCCCAGGTCGCCCGCCGCACGACGGCGGCACGGTAAAGTTGTTAGGTTCCCCTAACTCGCAATTCGAGGAACTCGCACTTGTCCTTCGCTCAAACAGCAACGCTCGGAGCCCTGGCGGGCTTCACGATCTACCTGGGTCTCCCCTTCGGCCGCCTGCAGCTGCTCGGCAACCGCTCGCGCGTGGCGCTGGCAATGTTCTCGGTCGGCGTGCTCGCCTTCATCTTCGTCGACGTCATGGAGCACGCCTTCGGCATCGTCGAGGGTGCGGTCGAGGCCTACAAGGAGGGCTCCGGAGGACTCGGTCGCGCCACCGGCCTGACCCTGCTTCTGGGCGCCGGCTTCGGGCTCGGGATCGGCGGCCTGGCGATGACCGAGCGGCGCCTGCGCTCGGCCCGGCCGCTGCCGCCCATCTCGGGCGGCGCCGTCGACGTCCTCGACGCCGACCACGCGATCGTCGAAGAGGCCGCGGCGCGCGCGCGGGCGCTGCGAACCGGAATGGCGATCGCCGTCGCCATCGGCCTCCACAACTTCGCCGAGGGCCTCGCAATCGGTGTCTCGGCGAGCGCCGGGGACGTCAGCCTCGCGGTCGTCCTGATCATCGGCTTCGCGCTCCACAACGTCACCGAGGGCTTCGGCATCATCGGCCCGCTCGGCAGTGTGCGGCCGTCCTGGGCCTGGCTCGGGCTGGTCGGGCTGGTCGGCGGCGCACCCACCTTCCTCGGCTCGATGCTCGGCTACAGCGTCACCTCGGAGCCGCTCGAGCTCGCCTTCTACGCCGTCGCCGGCGGCGCCATCCTCTACGTGATCGGCGAGGTCTGGAACGGGATGCGGCGCTACGGCCACCGTGAGCTCGGCCTCTGGCTGCTCGCGGCCGGCTTCTTCATCGGCGTGGCGACCGACCTGATCGTCGTCTACGGCGGCGGCTGAGCCACCGCCCGGACCGGCGGTCAGGCCGCTCCGGTCCTGAGGACGAGGGCCGCAGCGGCCCCGCGCCGCCTCGTATTACCCACCCAGGATTGGGTGGACATTCGTCGAGATCGGGGAGCGGCGGCTAAAGGCGGCCCCTCGCCCGTCGATCCAGGTCAACCGTCCCCGAGTGGAGCCCGGTGCCCTGCGCCGTTTTTCCATCGGGAGCACGACGGGCGGCAAGACAATGGGAACAGTCCACAAGGTAAATCTCGTCCGCTACCTCCCGCACGTGGCCCTGACCACCGGCGCGGTGCTCGTCCTGCCCGTGCTGCTGGTGACCGCGCTGCGCAACGCCGGGCTCGTTCCCGGCATCCTCCCCCTGTTGCTCTGCGGGCTGGCCGTGTCCCTGTCGATCTCGCTGCTCGGAGCGGCCATCTGGAAGACCAGGCCGGGATCGGGAGACATCGTCTTCAGCGACCTGATCGTCTGGGGCTATCTGCGCCGCTGGCGGCTCGATCGCCACCTCTCCACCGCCGACCAGCTGCTCGGCCCGGGGGGCCGGCGCCGAGCCGGGGCGGGCGAGGCCGCCGGGTCGGTCGACGGTCCGGCGCTCCTCGAACGCCTCGCCGGCGCGCTCGAGGCGCGGGACCCCTACACCCACGGCCACTCGCGCAGGGTCGCCCGCCACGCGGAGGCGATCGCAAAGCGGCTCGGAATGGCCGACGCCGAGATCTCCAGGGTGAGGACAGCTGCCGCGATCCACGACGTCGGCAAGGTGAAGACCCCCAGGGAGGTCCTCAACAAGGCCGGCGGGCTCAGCGACGAGGAGTTCGCGGTGATCAAGAGGCACCCCGTCGACGGCGCGAGAATGGTCGCCGGCCTCGACGACCCGCAGCTGACCGAGATCGTCCGCCACCACCACGAGCGGCTCGACGGCAGCGGCTATCCCGACGGCCTCAGTGGCGAGGAGATTCCGATCGGCGCGCGGATCATCGCCGTCGCCGACACCTTCGACGCGATCACCTCGGTCCGCCCCTATCGCCCCGCGATGACCCACAGGAAGGCCCTTGGGATCCTGCGGTCGGAGTCCGGGACGCAGCTCGACCCCCGGGCCGTCGAGGCCTTCTGCGCCTACTACTCGGGGCTGCGCCCGATCGCCATCTGGACCCTGGTCACCGGCATTCCCCAGCGCCTCGCGCCTGGCCTCTTCGACAGCCTCGGCGCGGGCGTCGCCTCGGCCTCGAAAACGGTTGCCGCCGCGACCACGGCCGCGGTGATCGCCACCGCCGCCGCAAACGGCGTCGACATTTCCCAGTCGGGGACGGTCGGCGCCGAACGGCCATCGAATGACATCCTCGCGGCACTCCAGTCTCCCGCGCCGAGGACCGGGGGCAGGGACGCGGCCCACGGGCCTCGCAGGTCCGGCGACCCGAGGGCCGACGGCGCCTCCGAGAGCAGCGAGCCCGCGGAGCCGTCGAGCCCGCAGGCGACCGGCCGGCGCTCGGACGCGACCCCGCCGGCCCCGGTCCGCCCCGACGAAAGGGGCGCGGACGCGGAGGGCCCCTTCACCGGGACCGGGGTGCGGCCGAGCGACGTCTCGGACACGCCGCGCCGCGACGATCCCGCGACCGAGTCCGGCTCGGTGAGCGACGGAGAATCCACCGATCGAGGGGAAGGATCGCCGGCCCGGGAGCCCTCACCCGGCAAGCAGAATGGAAACCCGGGCGAACACCCCGGCGGGGGTCCGCCTCCGACCGCGGGGTCTCCGCCCGACGTGCCGGGCGCGGGAGCCGATCCGCCGCGCACCGTCCCACCGGGGCGACCCGACGGCGGCCCGGTCCGCCCCTGACCTCTGGGCGCGACGTCGCAACCTGCGATACGGGAGCGACGGGACTCGAACCCGCGACCTCCGGCGTGACAGACGCCCCATGGGGCGTCGATTTGGCTTAGTCATGCGGAATTTGGCTTAGGGAAGCGCAGTTTCGATCGGTGTCGGACAGGCAGCGTTGTGGCCCAAGGTGTGGCCCAAACCGCCGCCGGCAGCAAGGACCCCGATGCATGAGGGCGGTTCGTTGGACAACGAAGCCATCGGGGTCCTTATCGACGGAGGTCAAGACAATGGCATCGAGACACCAGGGCGCTTCCTCGCCGGCCGGCGGGGCAGACAAGGGGGTCGTTGCATGTTCGCGCCTACAAGGGCACGCCGTTCTACGAGGCAAGGTGGCGCGATCTGAACAGGGCGGAGCGGCGACGGCGGCTCGGCAGGGCGTGGGTCGAGCTCGGCGAGCACGGAGAGTGGCTTCCCCGTCGCGGTCGAGTCCGCGACGGCTATCTGGACGAAAGGCGCGCGTATCCCTTGATGTCCCAGATCATCGAGGCGCATGAAAAGGAAATGCGAGAGACGACACCGACACTACGCGAGGCGCTCTTCGACGATGCCGTCGAGGCTTGGCTCGTGTACCTCAAGACCGAGAAGCGGGTCAAGCCCGCGACGCTGTCTGGCTATGGCTCGGTTCTCGCTGCTCCGACCGGGAAACGCAAGGCGAGGATCATGCGGGCATTCGGCGGGCAGCGCCTCTTTGCGATCACCACCAAGGAGGTCCGTCAGTTTCTCGCCAGGCTCGACCGCGAAAACATCTCCGCCCGCACGGTCAACATCCATCGGCAGATCCTCCATTCGATCTTCGAGTTCGCCCGCCGCGAAGACAGCTTCGGGCTGCCGGCGAACCCCGCGGCGGGGACGACGAAGCGCCCCGAAGACGGAGCGAAACCGATTGAGACCTTCGAGCCCGATGAGATCAGGGCCATAGCGCAGGCGACTCGCGGGGGCCTGCATCGGGGAAAAGGAGGCTACGCGCATTCTGTCTACTCGCCGGAGACCGAGCGGGAGTGGCAGCGGATCAACGATCAGGACGCGGCGCTCTTCACCTTCGCCGCCTTCACCGGGCCTCGTCTCGGCGAGCTGCTCGCCTTGCGCTGGCGAGACGTCGACTTGAAGGGCGGGATGATGATCGTCTCCCGGGCGATGTCGGAAGGCGAGGAGACGAGCACGAAGTCGCGGCGCGCGCGGGCCGTTCCGCTTGCCCAGCAGGCGAGGGATGCACTCAAGCTGCAGCTGCAGCGGCAGCGGCAGCGATTCACCAGCCGCAATGACCTGGTGTTCTGCCGATCAGATGGAGACTCGCTTGACCGCTCCGCCGTTCGCACTCGCTTCATCCGAGCCCAGAAGAAGGCCGGCGTTCGTGTGCGGCGCTTCCACGATCTCAGGCACACCTTCGGCAGCCTCGCGATCCGGCGCTTCGATCTCGTCGCTGTGAAGGAGATGATGGGTCACTCGAAGCTGACGACGACGGAGCGCTATCTGCATTCCAAGCCTCGACCCACCGATGCAGCAACGCTAACCGCGATCTTCGCCGAGCGCGAGGATGCCGGACAGCTGGCGCTTGCGGCCTAAGTTCATCCGAGGCGGCCATAGGCGCACTCCCGCGAAGCTAGCGACGGCGTGCACCCTGCAACTGGCGAACGACGCCGGTGGCTCGCAGACGGTAGGCAGCCATTTCCTCGCTCACCTCGTACCTTTCTCGTGCTTGAGGAGGATGTGGGCAAGCTCGTGGGCGATGTCACTATGGCGCCTGCCGGAAGAGGCCAGCGGACCAGAAATCGCGCTGTCCTCAAGTGCCCGATCTCGATGCCGATTAGTAGCCAATGAGTCAACGCCAGAAAGCCTACATGCGCTCGGTTTCTCGATGGGTTCTGCGGAGGACGGGCCTGATCGTTGCGATGTCGATCGTGGGAGTGCTGGTCGGCATCCTGACGGGGATACCGGTGCTCGGCCTCTTTGCGGCAGTGATCGTGGTGGTGCTCTGGCCAACCCCTCGACTCGAAGACATCCAGGATGACGATGAGGGGGTCGAGCCCACCAACGGCAACCGGCCCTGGGATCCGTTCGCCTCGACGATAGTGGGTCCCGCCAGCCTGTCACTTGCTGATGCAACACGACGGCTGTGCTCAATCGGGCTTCGGCTAGTGCACGATGACGGAGCGAGCGTTCGGCTCTCTGGCGGAAGCCATCTTCAGACACGCCTCTTGGGCGGATATTTCATCAACCCTGCGAAGCTTCCTATCTCGGTAACCCTCGAAGCAGCGGGCCCGCGGGACGGAGTCAAAGTGAGGATCGAAGACTCTCTGACGCTTGCCCGTCGAGATGGTCAATTCAAGCATCGCTACGCGCTCCGCGTCGGCGAGATTCGTGACGCATTGAATGAGGGAACCGCGTCCAGTCGAGAGGTCATGCGTCCTTAGTCTTTTGCCTTTATGAACTGGCTTGAACCGAAGAAGTGGAGCTTTGTCCTTGTGGCCTTCGTTGCTGGCACGGTTGGTGGCCTCTCCACAGGCGCTTCTCCATTCGCAGTGATACCCGTTGCGGCTCTCCTTTCGGTTCGGGCCCTCGGCTACTGGTACTCCATGCGGCTCGGTCTCCGGGTTGGCCGACGACCCCCCGACGACAAGTAATCCACACACCTAGCCCCTCGGCGCCACGCTGCACGTACCGTTCGTGGTGGCAAACGGAGGGCGAGAACGGCGAGGTGGCGATGCCATGCCGTCCCCCGTTCAAAGTCCTGTGAAGTTCGAACAACGTCAAATCAGCGTACGGGGCGTCTGTTGCGTCGCATGGCACAGCAGCTCTCCCATCGTACGGACGATCTCACGGTATTAAGACGCTCGGCACGCGCAATCCGTGCTCAGGCGTCGACTCATGTCAGACGGCGTGCCCGTCGAAATCGAAGAGGTGATCGAGATGGCTGTCGAGCAGCGGCTTCGGCGAGTACCGGCGTCGGCCGATCTTGCAGGCAGGAACCACCCCCCGTCGCATGTAGGTGAGGGCGGTCGTGCGCTGGACGCGCAGAATCCGGGCGACGTCCGTGGCCGTCAGCAGATCGTCGCGAGAGAAGTGCAGCTGTGCGTCCGTGTCCATGTTGTCCCTCCTCTCAGAGTTCAGGCGGATGCCGCATCTCGAATCCGGCGAGGTAGGCGGCGGAGAACTTGTCTTCGCCGATCCAGCCGGGTCCCTTGCCCGGCGCGACGATTCCCGAGGTGCCGTGCTGTGGGGTTGGGGCTATGGGGGCGTTCTGAGGGACTGCTGGATCGGGCCTTCGTGGCCTGATCTCCTGGCTCTCTGGTTGCCTGGACCTTCTGGATCGTGGCCTCGTGCTGGCTTTGACTGGTTCTGTTTTTCGTGCATTGACTGGCTATCTGTATGCCTGGGCCGTGCAGAAATAGGGAGCGCCGCGCCGTCGAAGGACAGGCGGCGCTCAGCCCCTGGGCCGCTCCCAGCCGTCGAGGAACGTGGCGAAGACCAGGCGTCCCTCGAAGCGCAGCAGGCCGGCGGTGGCCAGGTCGTGGACCGCGTCGTGTGTGGCCTGCTCCTCTTTCCTCACGCCGCAACATCTGTCTTCCTGCGCGCAGCGCGCGAAGAGGGAGCGGAGATAACGTCGCTCCTTGAGCGCGCCCTTAGACCCGTGCTTGCACGCGGCCATCATCGCCACGGGTGCCACCATCGGGCGCACTGCCCCCGATGCGTTAGAGCCCGCTACAGCTGCATGTGGGGACTCGACCAGCCGCTGACGAAGTCCATCACGTCGCCGCACTGGGCTGACCGTGGAACACGGGGAGTGGATGCTCGGGATACAAAGTCTCCAACAATTGGTTGAGTTCGTGGCAAAGCGGCTCGGCTTCCTCAAGGTATTGGTCGAACTTCCAGACGACGCCCTCCCTGCCGAGCGCCCAGATGCCGATCGATTGGCCGTTGACTGATTCCAACACGGGACCAGGGTCCCGTTGCCCACGTTCCCAAAGATTTCAGGCTTGAAACAAACTGCCTCGGCAGGGGGGATCTTTCGCGTGCGAACGGGTCCTCGAATAACAATTTCCTCTGAACCCAGCAGCAGGCCTAATGCGCGAGAGCGCGCGATGAAGTAGAGACAGAATCCCGCAGGGACAAAACCCCCCATAACCGCTCCGACGATGCTTTCCTCCGGGCCAGCGCCTGGGTTGCGGGTAAAGAGTAGCCACCCGACCGCCATTGCGAGGAACAACGCTGCGAGTCCGCTCGCGATGCCGACGAATGACCGAACTCACCCCAACCTCTCCAGCCAAACCTCAGGCAGGACCTCCACCGCATCGACATCTCCCGGTGCACTTGACACAGATCAGATATCGACAACGGACGCCCGTCCTTTAGGGGGATCGTTCGATTGCATCTCCAGTCTGGGCATCGACGGTCCCCGTGTACTCTGCGGCGAAACGGATGGCGAGGGATCATTCCCCCGTTCTCGTCGTCGTCGGCAAGGCCAATCTGTTGCGAGCTCTCTGAGCTGCTGAAAGGGAAGTCGACGGGGGGTAGCCGCGCAAGACCTTCTCCTGGCCAGCACGAAGTCGCTGGATCTCAGTTGTCGGACTACAAGCCCTGCGTTGCTTGTCTCATCTCGTCAAGGAGCCGATTCAGCCTCTCGCATATTGGTTGAAGCATGGTGAATGCGTGCTCCTGCTCGGCCTCGGTGACCGCAGACCCCACCCCTAGCGCCCAGACATCCAGCTTGGAGCCCGTTTTCCGTCGGACCCTGACCCCCATCTGGATGTGCCGAGCGATCGAAAAACACCGTGGAGAAACCGTCGACCTCGGCTAGCGGCATTCGATAGGTCCTGGCCATGCCACGCAAACAGACCTCCGTGGTTGTGATCTGAAGGCCAGCACGGCCAGTCTCGCAGTCAGATAGCCGAAAAGTGCGGCCATGCATAAAAAGCCCCCGACTAGAGCAAGCATCGTTGCCAGATCCTTCTCGGGCCGAGCAATAGTGGCAGCCACTCCGAGCAACGTGACGACCCCGAGAAGAATGGCCATAAACCCACTCAAGAAGATAGCGAGACTCCGACCCACCCCGCCCCGTCGCAACCAGACATTTTGCGCAACATCAACTTGGTCGAACGCCGCCCACATCCTTAGGATATCGGCGACACTGGGGACAGCTTGAGAGTCAAGCGCCTCGGCCACTCGATTGCAGTTGTGCATCGTGCAACTGCTAGTCGTGAGGGAATACGGACAATTTCACTACGGGCCGAACTGTTCATTGGCGATCTCGGTCGGACTCCGGCTGGACGATGGGCTCGGAGCGCTGGTTTCCGAAGCCGGCGCCGGGCTCGAGGTCGCTTCTTCTCCACCGGACCCCGCCGCCGACTCGACCCCGAACTGCGATGTGGCCGCGGATGTCGCCGCCTTGGTCCTTGCGGCGCTGCTCGGTGCGAAGCGACCGCCCTCGTGTCTCTGTTTTGCCTTGTGATGCGGTGGCGAGCCGGATATAGGAGTGCGCGCTTCCGGCGGCGGCACTGCAACGCGCGCCTTCGATGCGCTTGCCCTGTGTGACTTCAGCGCCACGACCTTTTGGCCACCCAGGTCTATTCCACCGACACCTGGGCCGATCACGCCAGTGACCGCGCAGGCGGCGAGAGCGGCAGTGCACGCGCCGACCGACGCTCGGGTCCGGGAGCGTGGATGCGGCCTCCAGCTCGTCGAGCTCGGGATCGTTGCCCTCTTTTCGCAGCGCATCGATCGCGCGCTTGTAGGCGACGTCGACAAGGAAGCCGCCGGGATTCTCGATGTGCTCACCTCTCGCCTCGGCGGCGACGTACTCCTTCGCCGCCTTGGCAATCAGATCGTCGGCGTGACGAGTCGTGAAATCGGCCGAGAACTTCCGGCGCAGCTTGTGCTTGAGGGCAAGCTCGGCGCCGCGCAGGACATGAGGTTCGAGCTGCCGCTCGCCTCGCTTTCGCAGTTGCCGTGCCTCCATCAGGTTCGACCTCGTTTCTTCTGTCGATACCCGGGTGCCGCTGCGCCAAGCCGCTGACCCAGCGCCACGGCTCACACGACAGCTTGACTGATGCAAGCTTCGCGCGCCACCCGAGGCCTGGTGGCGTTGCCGCTGGCCAGCTGCGCGGCGCTGATCTGCCTTGTGGGATCAATCGCCGTGTTCTTCGGCGGCTCAGCATCCGGATGCGGCACAGACGGTGTCCTCTCGGGGCAGGTCCCACGCCGGTTGGTGCCGCTCTACCAGCAGGCCTCGGTGCGCTACGGGCTCGGTGTCCGTGGCCCCTCGATCCTCGCCTCGATCAACTTCCACGAGACCGACTTCGGTCGCAACCTCGGTGTCTCCTCGGCGGAAGCCGAAGGCTGGATGCAGTTCCTTCCTTCGAGCTGGGAGGCCTTCGGCGTCGACGCCAACGGCGATGGCCGCAAGGACCCCCACAACCCGGCCGACGCAATCTTCGCCGCCGCTCACCTGCTCCGCAGCGCCGGCGCCCCCGGAGACTGGCACGCGGCGATCTTCACGTACAACCACGCCGAGTGGTACGTCAACGAGGTCCTCGCGGACGCGCAGCGCTTTGCGGCCACCGATACGGCCCAGCCAGCCGATGCTTGCGCGGCAGTCGCTCCTGGCGGAGCGCTGGCCCGCATGCTGGCCGAGGCAGACCGCATCGATCGCCTCCACCTCGTATACGTCTGGGGCGGCTCGCACGGCCAGTCACCCACCCCGCCCAACGGCCCCTTCGACTGCAGCTCCGCCGTCTCCCACCTGCTCCAGGTCGGCGGCTTCGGCAACCCGACCATGGACACCATCGGCCTCTCCACCTGGGGCGATCCCGGTCCCGGCCGCTGGCTAACGATCTACGTCAAGCCCTACGGCCCCGAGGCCCACACCTTCATCGAATTCGCTCCCAGCGTCACGGCCCCCGCCCACCGCTACTGGGGTACATCCAGCACCAACCCCAGCGGCGGCCCCGGCTGGATCCCCCAGACCGCCCTCTCCCTTGCCTACCTCGCCGGCTTCCAGCGACGCCACCCGCCGGGAGCGTAACGGCGGTTGCGACCCAGAAACCTGCACCCGCACAAGAGCGGAAGCGCGTGCAGGCCTGTTGGGCTTCTGCCTCTCGTCCGTTGCAGGAGCGTGAGTGGCGTTCGTCTACATGCTCGCATCCACGCGAGAGCAGTTGTGTCAGGATTGCCGCATGCAGATAAATCGTCGCGACCAACTCCGCGAGCTCGCGTGAAAAATGCAAATGTCCTCGTGCGGATGCCGAGCGCGCCAGCTCCTCGCCCTGAGGTGCGAGATGCCGCAGTGCTACTACCGCAAGAGCGCGCTTCGATCCGGTCGGGACCCCGGCAACAAGTGACGCCCTCGCGCGACCACTACCCGACGCTCAAATCGGATGCGGTAGGTTCGTCGCCGAGAACGTTCGACTCTCCCACTCTGGTGAACAAGCGGGACTGGGCTGCGGCGGAGTCCGGAGCTCCTCGTGAAGGGAAGTCCTTGCCGATATTGCCGAGTTCCTGAACCGCAAGGGTGTTCCCCCCGCACACGCACGAACCAATGACGCCGCCATGTGCGCAAGCCTACGTGTCCTAGTCCGGTTCGCGCTGGTGCCGCTTTGCGCGAACCTGGCACCATCCACAGAACCCCCCTTGATACCAGCCATCTCTTGTGTCAGCGCCAGTCCAAGCCGCCTTCGTACCCGGGATATGGCTAGAAAAGATCTGCGTTCCCCAGCGCCGCTGCACTCATGAGCCATAGGTTTTTGAATAGAAGCGATAGAGCGACCGTTTGCGAGTAGATAGGCGGAGTTCCAGCGTCCAGTTATGGTGAGTCGTCTCTTTCGTCCACCGCCAGCTGCAACGGAGTAGACCTCCCTGTATCCGAAACAGCCAGCGGCCGCCAGCTGTGAGATGAAAACGAGCGCCGACCGCCAGCTACAGCACGGGAGCCGGTTCCTTCTGCCGTCGTGGTCAGCGCTTCAGCGCCGTTGATCCGCATCGAAGATCTCCTCGCCCGTCAACCTTGCTGAAGCTATGTGGAGGTTGGCCACTGCTGGATCGTTGTCGAATACATGTTGTGAGTAAGCCGCCTGACTTCACTGCCGTCAAGCGCCGAGGAGTAGATCTCCACGCCTCTCCCGCGCCGACCGGTCCGGTCCAGCTTGCGCTGAAGATCAAGCGACCCCCTGGCACATCACCGAGCGAACGAAGAACTGGTCCAGCCGAATACCCGTCGCCCGGAGCCGCGGGATTCCTCTTTTTGAGTGACTTCTCGAAACCGAATACTCCGTGTAGCAGCTATGCGGTCCACTGGTAACAGCCTCCCGCCCGACGTAGCGAAGCCTTCCCCGACGATAAGCCGCCCCAGTCCCCCTCTTGCAACTCGTCGTACCTTTCCGCTGCCGGGTTGTAAGGTCAATTCCGTTCCCGCTGAGGAGGAACGCCGGTAGTGCATTCGCCGAGCCGAAACCAGCGCCAACCCCCAGCTCGAAGTGAGCAAGAGCGAACGAGCGAGAAAGTCGCGATCCGACGATCCATGTCCGCAACAGACATCGAAGTCGCCCGAAGGTGCCAACTTTGCCCAGTGCCCGAAGCGCCGGATCTACCCGCGCGAATCAGGTCCTTACCGTGGATTAAGAGCAGCGCCGAACTATCCGCTCTCGCTTTGTGATTTGCGAGCGCGTCAACTGCGAGCAGTAGACGCTGGTGGACGAACTGCAAGCGCACAGCGGGGGCACAAGTGTTACGATCTATTGCGGGAGCGACAGTAGCGAACACGTCACAACGCCCGCTGCTGCCGCGGAGCAGTCCAACTAAGCAACAACTTCGAGTTTGCTACTCCCAACTGCTACTCCCACCGATTCGGCCGCTAAAATGGTAGCGACAACCAGCAGAAAGCGGCTGATTTGCAGGTGATTCGAGGAACGGGAGCGACGGGACTCGAACCCGCGACCTCCGGCGTGACAGGCCGGATATTTGGCCGATTTTCGCGCCCTTTGGCGCGAAATGGCTTATTCAAGGGGCTGTTTCTGACGCTCTTGATCGAGATGCGTTGGTACCCAAGTGGTACCCAGCGGCTCGATCCGATGCTGACGGGCTGCGGCTTGTACGACGCCCGAGACTGCATTCGGGAACCAGGAGGTCTTCAGCCTGGAGAGGTCTGAAATACGGGCTCGCTGGTCGTCGGGACCACAAGGAGCGCCCCTTCTACGAGGCGAAGTGGCGCGACTCGCGCCGCACCCAGCGCAAGCGCCGCCTGGGACCGGCCTGGCTCGACCGCGACCGACAGAAGGGAGGCTGGCGCAAGCCGCAGGGCCGAGTTCGCCACGGCTACCTCGACGAGCGACGCGCGCACGTCGAGATGGCGCGAGGCGATCGAGCGAGCACGAGGCGGAGCTGCGGCGGGAGCCGGAGAATCGCGAGGCGACCTTCGACGACGCCGCCGCGGCCTGGCTCGAATACCTCGAGCACGAGAAGCGGGTGAAGCCCTCGACCCTCGCCGACTACGGTGATGCTGGCGCACGCCGAAGCGCCGCGAGGTAGGGAGCAGGCAACGCGGGGCGCGAATCATGCGCGCCTTCGGCGGGCGCAGGCTGGCGGCGATCGAGACCGCCGACCTGCGGCGCTTCCTCGCCAGCTCTGACCGCGAGGACGATCAGCGCCCGCACGGTCAACAAGCACCGCCAGGTCGCTGCACGCGATCTTCGAGTACGCGCGGCGCAGCGACACCTTCGGCCTGCGAGAGAACCCGGTCAGCGAGACGACCAAGCGCCCCGAAGGCGGCGCGAAGCCGATCGAGACCTTCGAGCCGGCGGAAGTGCAGGCGATCGCCGCGGCGGCGCGGAGGGGCTGCACCGCCGCCGCCCCGACCACAACTTCTCGGCGGCGACGAAGGCGGAGTGGCAGCGGGTCAACGAGCAGGATGCGGCGATGTTCATCGATCGCCGCCTTCACCGGCCTGCGCCTCGGCGAGCTGCTGGCGCTGCGCTGGTCGGACGTCGACCTCAAGGCGGGCGCCCAGATCACGGTGGCGCGGGCGATGTCGGCGGGTGTGGAGGAGAGCACCAAGTCGCGGCGCTTCCGGCCGGTGCCGCTGGCCGATCAGGCCGCAGGCCGAGCTGAAGGGCCTCTCGCGGCGCCAGCACTTCACCGCGTCGCGACCGACTTCGTCTTCTGTCGCCCCGACGGCGGGCCGCTGGATCGGACGCGCCGTGCGCAACCGCTTCGTCCGAGCGCAGAAGAAGGCGGGAGTGAAGGTGCGCCGCTTTCACGATCTCCGCCACACCTTCGGCAGCCTCGCCGTGCGCACTTCGATGCGGTCACGGTGAAGGAGATGATGGGGCACTCGAAGCTGGCAACGACGGAGCGCTACCTGCACTCGAAGCCACGCAGCGACGACGCCGCGAAGTTGACCGCTACCGCTATGCGCGAAAATCAGGAGCGCGGTCGACTTTCGATCGAGGCGCGGAGGGTGGTTCGAGCTCACCAGGATGAGACAAAGCGATGAAAGATTGCGAGCTGCGTTTCAACGATCGACGAGCGCGTTGCCGTCGCAGCGCCGAGCGCTACTTTCAAGCATCTGGGCGGGCCTCCTCGCGCCATCCAGCAGCGCAGGGGCAGCCACACCGGCACGCCGGTTATGGGGCGCCAGGGACCTAAGCCGGCAAGAAAGCCCGCGAAGAAGACAACGCCAAGGCAAGGCGATAATCAGGGGTGGGAGAAGCGCGAGCGGAGCTCTGGATTCGCATGAACGCAGGCGCCTGGCTCCGGACGGCGGTCACCGTGCGCCCTCGCCTCCTTGGCCTGCGGGGCGCCAAGCCGGCGCACGTACCGGCGTCTCGAACGGCGAGATTCTTCCAGCAGCCGCGACCGCTCTTCTCGGCGGCGAGGCATCGCCGCGATCAGGTTTCGTCAGGGACCGAATGGCAAGCCGACAACTCTCGACGGCTTCCAAACCACAGGACCCTCCTCTCGGCGGACGGTCCCCTGATCGTCGCCGGTCCCGGACACCCGCAACGAAGGGAAGAAAACGAAGATGTCGTGATGAACCAAGACATCAAGAACAAGCGGCGCTTGGCAAGGAAGAAGTGAACCAGCCTCTCGCCGACAGCGCATCGCCTTCACCACCTCGCCAACGGCGGCTTCCCGGGATCGACCTGGTCAACAGCGACGGCAGCGGCCGTACCCACCTGCTCAGGATCGCCGGACATCGACTACGGCGACCAGAGCTGGTCGCCCGACGGTGGCGATCGCCTACGACCGGACTCAGGTGAGCGGATCGACAGCCAGACCGACGTCTGGTGATCGACCTCGCCAGCGGCCAGCAGACGCGCCTGACCGACGGCTTCGAGCAGATCGACCCCGACTCTTCTCCCGACGGCTCCCGCATCGCCTACGTCGTCGACGAGTTCATCGTCAGCGAGACGAAGGTGGTCAGCAACCCGAACATCTGGTGATCGACGCCGACCGCAGCGGCAAGTCAAGGCTCACCGGCGATCCCTCGGCGAACAGCGAGCCGGCCTGGTCCCCGACAGCTCGGAGATCCTCGCCGTCCGCGACCGAACCGATCCACCGCCTACATCCTCAAGCCCCCGGCGACGTCTACGTCGTCGACGCCGACGGCAGCGAGCGCTCAACCTCACCCGCGGCGCCGCGGTATCGAGCGCAGAAGAGGACAGCGCCAGCCACAGCCCCAGCTGGCAGCCGGTCGAGCCGACGCCGACCGCGTCCCCCCTCTTCGCCGGCACGATCTCGGTGCCCCGCGCCTGGTGATCTCCCCCCGGCCGGCCCAGCCTGAGATCACCCGGCGGGTCGCGGTGGCATCGCGATTCGCTCCGCCTCTCCAGTTGCCACCACAAGCTGGCGGTTTTCGAATCCCGGCTCTGGACGATGAATTCAAGCGCGTAGGCAGGTCTCTACCGACATGAGCGATAGAAAAGTCGATCTCAAGATGGTCATGTCCCTCGACGGTTTCGTCACCAGCCTCGACGGGACCCATGAATGGATGTTCGAGTGGTTCAGCGACGACGGGAGCAAGTGGAACCTCCGCGCGCTCGAGGAAGCCGGCGTTCACGCGATGGGGCGCCGCAGCTACGAGATCATGGGCCCGCACTGGGCCGCGTCCGAGGGGCCGATCGCGACCGCGATGAACGAGAAGCCGAAGGCCGTCTTCTCACACACCCTGGAGAAGGCGGAATGGGGACCGGCCGAGATCTTCGGCGGGGACCTGAGCGCGGCGATCGCGGACCTCAAGGCTCGGGACGACGAAGGGACGGTCCTGGTCCACGGAGGCCCCGACTTCGCCAAGTCGCTGACCCGCCTGCGGCCTCGTCGACGAGTACCAGCTGACGACGGTCCCGATCGCGATCGGCGCGGGCCGCAGCCCATTCGCCGAGCTGGAAGAGCACCTGAAGCTGGATGTCGTCGAAGAGGAGCGCTTCTCGAGCGGAGCCCTCGCGCAGATCCTGGTGCCGAAGCGATGAGCGAGCACAAAGCGGGATTCAGCTCGCTGCGCTTCGCGCGAAAAAAAAAAAAAAAAAAAAAAAAAAAAAAAAAAAAAAAAAAAAAAAAAAAAAAAAAAAAAAAAAAAAAAAAAAAAAAAAAAAAAAAAAAAAAAAAAAAAAAAAAAAAAAAAAAAAAAAAAAAAAAAAAAAAAAAAAAAAAAAAAAAAAAAAAAAAAAAAAAAAAAAAAAAAAAAAAAAAAAAAAAAAAAAAAAAAAAAAAAAAAAAAAAAAAAAAAAAAAAAAAAAAAAAAAAAAAAAAAAAAAAAAAAAAAAAAAAAAAAAAAAAAAAAAAAAAAAAAAAAAAAAAAAAAAAAAAAAAAAAAAAAAAAATCCTCTAGCGTTCGATTGCGCTTCGTTTTCAATCCTTTGTAGAGATCAGCGAATCCTCCACCACCAACTTGATCAAGCAGTCCGAAGCAACTTCGTCCTGAAACTAGCAGTTGCCATAAACCATCACCACGGTGCTCGCAACAAAGATGGTCTTCGGGCTGGCGAGCGTCACGTGATCGGCATAGAGCAGCGCAGCCTTTGCCATATCTACCTCTCGCTGAACAGAGAGCCCGGCATCGCCCATCTCCAGCGAGGCAATCGTGATCTGAAACTCGTCAGCGGCCGGTGCTGAAGCTGCTTGTCGCTTCGGTTCAGTTATCTCTCGACCTCGTCCTGCCTCTTTGGCTGGCTGGAACCGGGGCCCTTCCGTGAATGTGCGACCCGTCGCGCCTGACGACGTCTTTCTGCTCGTTTCGCCATGAAAATCAACTATCGAGTCGGCATCGGTCGGAAGTCAATTGCGGCCGATAGAGACGTTCGGCCGATGTCGAGGACGCGCCGCCGCGGCCAGCTTCGACGGCCGGCCGATCCGGCTTCCGCGAGAATCTCGGGATGTGTTGACCCGGCCCCTAGCAACGCGGATCAAAGAGGTCTCCGAGGTGCGCGTCTAGTTGGGATCGCACGGAATACCAGCGGCGGCCGATCTTGCAAGCTGGGATCACCCCGCGGCGCATGTAGGCGAGTGCGGTGGTGCGCTTGATGCGCAGTACCTCGGCGACATCGTTTTCCGTCAAAAGGTCGTCGCGCGAGAAGTGCAGCTCTGTCTCGGTGGCCATGATCCTCCTCTCAAAGCCCCGGTGGGTGCCGCATCTCGAAGCCGGCCAGGTAAGAGGCGGAGAACTTGTCTTTCCCGATCCAACCCGGACCCTTGCCGGGGGCGACGATCCCCGAGGTTCCCCAGTAGCGCTCGCCCGGCGGGGTCACCACCGCCGAGAAGCGGATGAAGGTGTGGGCGTCGGCGCCGTAGGGCTTGACGAACATCGTCACCCACTGGCCCGGGCCTGGTTCGCCCCAGCGCACCAGGCCCGTCGTGTCCATCGTCGCGCGGATCGTAGACGAAGCCGCTACCGACTGCCATTCCCCACTCGGTGTGCTCGCCCTGGCCTGCCTGTCCGGCTGCTTGTTTTTCGATCAAGACGCCGAACTCCTCGCAGAAATAGCGCTCTGAACTAAGCCGCCTTCCACCGATATTCTCGTCCCGCATCAGGACTCACCTCCTGTTGCTGGGCCGGGGTGTTCACAGCACCGCCGTCCATTTCTTCTACAGGGCTGGAATCCGCACGGATCCCTCCATTTCCTAGAGATCCGTTCGAGAATCTCTCCCCCCTCGGCCCAGAATGGCGTCGATACCCTCGCGACCAATCGAGGGCAGGTCGTCTCAAGTTAGGAGGGGTCGGGGTCAGGGGCCTCTCAGGTAAAGGACGACTTGGAGGCAACAATCCGACCAACACCGATATTCGCCGTCGGTTTACGCAATGCCTGACCCGCCCGATAACCCCCTCTTTGTCGCTCCCCCTGGGGGCCCCAGCGCTAGCTTGCCCGCCCATGGCGCAGCGAAGAACTCTCACCGAGGCCCAGGTGGACCTGCTGCGCTGGGTCGGGGAGGGCTGCCAGCCGGGCGCCTACGAGGACGAGTTCCACCGCATCTCGGCCGCCGCGCTACGCCGCCGCGGCCTGATCAATACAGCCGGGCGTGGCTCAGGCCGGCGCGCCAGCATCAACGACTCCGGCCGGGAGTACCTCGCCCAGGCCGATGGACCAGATCTGCCGGCGCCGCGGCGGGCAAACGTCTCTGTGACCGAGCAATTGGTCGAGGATGTGATCGCCCGAACGGCGGTCGCCGCGGCGTTCTCGAAGGGCTGCAGGCCCCCGTCCCCTGGCGTCCTCCTGCAACCAAGCGCCTCGATGCTCTTTCAGCGCCGCGATGATTGCCCACGAGGCGATCTTCGAGATGCGCCGCGAGCTGATCGCGGACGGACGGGGTGATGCTGAGCAAGCCCGCCTACTGGAGGAGTCAGCGCAGATCGTCACCGGCAAGCTGCCGGGTCTGACGGCGAGGGTCCGTCAGCATTCAGGCAAGTGGGCAAAGCAGAGCCTCCTCGATCCCGAAGGGGCGAAGGAAACGCTCGCGGAGGTCGAGGCAGAGTTGGAGCTCGTCGAGCCCGAGGTTCAATCGCTCCTGAACCGCCAGCGCGAAATCGCGGCCCGGCTGCGCTCGATGCTGGAGCCGTAGAGCTACGCAGAGGCGAGGCGAACGGCTGCCGCCTGCTCGTAGCGATCAGCCAAAGCGAGCGCCGCGTCGCGATAACCCTCGATGTCGGTCTGCGCCGCCTGAGCGCGAAGCTCCTCGGCGCGGGCGGAAAGCTCCCTCGGCGGCTGGGAGGTTCGCTCCAAGCGCTCCTCCATCAACTCCAGCGACCATCGCTGCTCGTCGGGAATGTCAGGCCAAGGATGAGCTGCCATCGAATGAACTGTAGCCGCGCGTCCCAACGGTCCCGGCGTCAGGCTCGTGTCGTGCAATTCAGGCGGCACTTGGTACCCAAACGTGGTACCCAAAGTGCGAAATCTCTCGGTCAGCGGCATTCCCGTTCCGCCGGAAACCCGCGCTACAATGCGCTTTCCAGCTTGAACGGGAGCGACGGGACTCGAACCCGCGACCTCCGGCGTGACAGTAGCGAGCCGGAGGACGGCTCAGGCGGCCAGATTTCGCTATTTGATGCGGAATGATGCCGATGCGGCCCGCGCGGCCCGGTGCTCGGAATAGCCGTAAATTGCGCCCGATTCGACACCGTTTGGGCGCTGGTGCCCAATGGAATCTTGCGGAGAGTCGGCAGGATTTCGCGCCGGACGCTTCGGCAGGATGGCCGCCGTGCCAGAAGACCCGACTGCCGTCAAGGAGCTGGACCTGCTGCTCCAAACCGCGACGATCGCCCATGAGTCCATCTTCGAGATTAGGCGCGAGCTGATCGCAAGCGATCGAGGCAACCCCGAGCAGGCCCAGTTGCTTGAAGAGTCGGCGCGCATCGTGACGGTCGAGCTGCCCGGTCTTTCGGCCACTGCTCGCCAGCTCTCCGCGAAATGGCGGGATCAGGTCTTGCTCGACGCCGAGCGCGCGACGGAGACGCTCGCTGAGCTGAAATCCGAGTTGGCGCGCATCAAAGTCGACGCCGAGTCCCTGCTCGACCGGCAGTTGGAGATCGCCGCCCGGATGGACTCGATGGAGAGGCAGTAGGGCTACGCCGAAGCGAGGCGAGAAGCCGCCGCCTGCTCATAACGGTCAGCCAGCGCCAGGGCCGCATCACGATAACCATCGATGTCGGTCTGCGCCGCCTGGGCGCGAAGCTCCTCGGCGCGTGCTGAAAGCTCCCTCGCAGGCTGGGTGGTGTCCTTCAGGCGCTTTGCCATCAACTCCAGCGCCCAACGGTGCTTGTCAGGAAGGTCCGGCCACAGGCGCGTTTCCATAGATGAGAGTGTAGAAGCAGTGGCGGCAGTGCCGCAAGCTGGCTGAGACCTGTTGCCAGACAAGAATCAGACTGAGTCGGCCGCCTCTAGCTAGCGGCTGAAGTGCCGATTAGGTCTCCATGGCCACAAGACGACTAGCTGGAGCGACGGGCGTACTCGCGCTGATCGCTGCCGCCCTCCTACCCTCGCCCCTTTCGCTGATCTCCTTTGGCGGTGGGCTGGCAATCGCGGCGGCCCTCTTCATGCTTCGACCATCGTCGGATGAGCTGGCGCGGCTTGCTAGCGCGGCGAACAGAGACCCGGGTCTCCTGACTGTCTTCCAGGTCGCAGAAATGTCCGGTCTTCCGCCTGGACAAGCCGCACGGGCGCTCGACCGTGCGGGGGTCGCAAGGGCGGATGCAGTCGGCTGGCGGAGACGGCTTCCCGTTCGCGTAACGAATCTCCGCTACCGGCGGGCCGACGTCGAGCGGTGGCTTGACGCTCGGGCCTAACTCCTGGCCACAGCAAGAGCAATTGCCAGCGCGGCGCTCCGTGCGAATCGCAACCTGGCTCGGCGGCGTACGGACCTAGGCCGGATATCCGCTTCAACCCAATCGAAGTCAAGAAGAAGCCCCATGAGCCACGCAGCCACCTAAGAGTTTCACGCTGCAACCCCGAAGCGTCAGCCTCATCAAGGCCTCCCTGTCGTCGCTCAAAGACTCTCAGCAGCCCCAACCCCGCACCCCGACACACTACGAACCCCCTTTCTCGGGGTCCGGCCGATGCATTCCGTCTGCTCAGAGGACATAGAGCCTGAGATGGAATCCGCGCGCATCAAGCTCGATCCGGAGACAATTGAGGCGATTGCTCGCCGGGTCGTCGAGCTGTTGGATCGCCGAGGCCTGTCCGGAGGAATGGAGCTGGTCGACGCCGCCGAGCTGGCGCGGCGGCTGGGGATCGAGCGCTCGTGGGTCTACACGCACGCGATCGAGCTGGGGGCGGTCAAGCTCGGCTCGGGGCGCAAGCCTCGGCTTCGCTTCGATCCGCAGGTCGCGGCTCGGGCGCTGCAGTGGGTTGGCGAAAGACCAGCGGCCGACCCGCCCGCCCGCTCAGGTGAGCGGGCGGGTCCGGCCGCGAGGCGTGCGGAGTCGAGGCGCCACTGCTTCCGATCAATGGCGGCGGGGCGAATTGACCTCCGGCGTAGTCTCATCCATGGAGGCGAGATGGCACGGAAATCAACAGGGCAGGTGGTCGAGTTGGAGCGGCAGGGAGGTCGCACCTTCGCCCTTCGCTTCCGCGCCTACGGCAAGCGCCGCTACCTGACGCTCGGCACGCAGCGCCGAGGGCTGGACCCGCGACAAAGCCGAGGAAGAGCTGGCGAACGTCCTCGCTGACGTGCGGAGGGGCATCTGGAAGCCGAGCGAGCCGCAGGAGGCGGTCGGAGCCCACCGCCGGAGCCGACCTTCCACGAGTTCGCCTCCGAGTGGCTCGAGACGCGGCGCCACGAGTTCGCCGCGCGGACCGTCGAGGACTACGAGCTCGCGCTGACCCATCACCTGCTGCCGTTCTTCAAGGACCACCGGCTCTCGGAGATCACCGCGCAGGAGGTCGACCGCTACAAGGCCGCCAAGGTCCGCGAACGCGAGCTGGGCCTGGTCGAGCGGCCGCTCTCGAACCGGACGATCAACAAGACGCTGACGCGGCTCGGGCAGATCCTCGACGCCGCGGTCCGCTACGAGCTGATCGAGCACAACCCGGTCAAGGGCAAGGTCGAGAAGCTGAAGGAGGCCGAGCCGAAGCGGGCGCGGCTGACCGGCGAGCAGGTCCAGGTCCTCCTGCGCGCGTCCGGCTCGCAACCGCGCGCTGCTCGCCACGGCGATCATGGCCGGCGGCCTGCGCGTCTCGGAGCTGACCCACCTGCGCTGGCGCGACCTCGACCTGCGCGAGGGCGTGCTCAACGTCGCCGTCTCTAAGACCGCCGCCGGCATCCGCCAGGTCGTCCTCGACCCCGAGCTGGTCCAGCTGCTCCGCGAGCACAAGATCGCCTCGAAGTGGAGCCAGCCCGACGACTTCGTCTTCGCCGGCCGCCTCCGCGACAAGCCGCGGGAGCGCAACAGCGTCCGCACCCGCGTCCTCTACGGAGCGATCGAGAAGGCGAACGAGCTGCTGGCCGAGGAAGACCGCCCGCCGCTTCCCGAGGGCATCACCTTCCACGCGCTGCGCCGCACCTACGCCGCGCTGCGCGCCGAGCTCGGCGAGCACCCGGCGATCACCGCGGCGCAGATGGGCCACCGCGATCCGCGTATGACGCTCCGCGTCTACACCGACGTCACCGGCCTGCGGCCGCAGACCCGCATGGGAGGCCTGCTCGGCGACGCCGATTGGGCACTATCGGGCACTGAGGGCAAATTCAGCCGGAGGTCAGGCGGACGAGACAGCGACTCCTGAGGAGTCCCGAAACCCGCCGCTTGCAGGCACTTCGAGAACGGGAGCGACGGGACTCGAACCCGCGACCTCCGGCGTGACAGGCCGGCGCTCTAACCAACTGAGCTACGCCCCCGAGGGATGGGCCTGGCGGCCCGGCCGGGGATTATCTCAGGGTCGTCGGCTCGAGGACGATCAGGGCCGCGGCCCGGGCGGGATCTCGTAGGCCCTGGCGGGCAGCGAGGCCGAGGGCGGGCGGCTGGGCGGGATCGCGCGGGCCGAGGCGCCGCCCCTGCCGCCGCCCTGGTGCTTGTCGGCCCGGCGGCCGGCCCAGCGCCAGCGGACCGGTTCGTAGCGCAGCAGGGCGCGCCAGGTCCTGGTCCCGACCGCGCCGTCGACCGGGAGGCCGGCCTTGGTCTGGAAGTCGCGCACGGCGGCGCGGGTGATCCTGCCGAAGATGCCGGTGACGGGGACCCGCTCGCCGGCCGCGCGCAGGTGCTCCTGGGCCCAGACGACGAGGTCGCCGCGGCTGCCGCGCCGCAGCAGCGGGTGCGTGGTCACCGGCCGGTAGCCGAAGACGGGCTTCGTGATCGACCGGCCCAGCGCCCGCCAGCCGGCGTCGCTCGTCTCCTGCCAGTCCCACCAGCTCGGCACCAGGTTGCCGTAGCTGACCATGAAGCGCCGGAAGCGCTGGATCTCCTTCGGCCCGGCGCCTCCGTAGGTCTGGCCGAGGGGGTAGATCGGGTGGTCCCAGACCCGGTTGAAGAGGTAGGTGTGCTCGTAGACGGCGCGGACCGAGGTTTCGATCGCCCTCCAGTACATCTGCGGCTGGTTGTAGGTGGCCCCGCCGCGGCCGAAGAAGACCGAGTAGGGGAAGGACGGGTGGTAGTCGACGTAGGGGAAACCGGCCAGGGAGAGGGGGAAGTCCGCCCCGATCCGGCCGCGCAGGGCGCGGACGTAGCGGTCGGCGGCGGCGTACTTGCCCTCGTACTGGCCCTCGGCGTCGATCACCAGGCAGTCGGCGCCGCGCCTGACCGAGGTGGCCCCGACCCTGGCCTCCGCGACGGGGCTGTCGCCGTAGACGAACTGCCAGGCGCAGACGTCTATGCCCGCCCGGTGGAAGGTCTGGATCATGGAGCGCGTGAACTGGCTCCAGACCGAGCCGGCGTCGCCTGACTTGATGTAGAGCGTGCCGATCCCGAAGCGCCTGGCCTTGGCGATGATCCGCGGCAGGCTGCCCCCCTCCGAGCGTGAGATGTACCAGATCCACATCCCGTGGCGGTCGAACGGCGTGTCGCCCGCCGGGACCGCCGGCGCGATCGGCGGAGGCTCGCCGAATTCCCCCGCGCCGCCGGTCTCGGCGGAGGCCGCGGAGGGGAACGAGGCGATCGCCATCACGGCGAGGATCGCCAGGAGCGCCAGGCGGGTGCCCGGCGCCGGGGTGCGTCCGGCCCTCACATCGATCCAGAACACGCTACCCCCCGCCCTCGCTGCGGTCGAGAAATCTAAAAGCACTGCGGGCACCGAGCTAGTATGCGGCGTCCTCGCGGAGCCGGTCCACGGGGCCCATGCCATGCGCGCCTCCCGCAAGATCTCGTGCATTCTCGTGCTCGCCACGACCGTCCTCGGCGCTTTCGTCGCGGCCGCGCCCGGCTCGGGGCCCTCCCCTCGACCGGGCGACGGCGCCGCCGAGCGCTCCGCGCCCGACCTCCTCCGCGCCGGCCTCTCGCAGGCAGGGCGGAGTCTGATCGCGACGGTCCGCACGGCGAGGCCCGTGCCGCTGGGACAGCTCGAGCGGCTGCCGAGGGTCCGGGCCGCCGACTCCGCCTACCTCTGCCTCGAGCTGCGGCCGCGGGGCGAGGGCGGCCGGCGGCGCCTCTGCCTCGGCGGCGACGACCCCCATCGGCGGGTCGGCCTCGAGCTCGTCGACGCCGGCGGCAGGACGACCGCGAAGCGGACGATCGCCGCCCACGTCAAGCGCCCGCGCCCGCGCAAGCTCGTCCTCACCCTGATCCCCGGCCGCGCCGGGCTGACGCCCCACCGCTACGGCTGGCGCCTGCTCGAGAGCCGCGGCGCCTGCGGCCCGGGCGCCTCCCGCTGCGGGGAGGCGCTCCCCGCCCGCGGCGCCCGCGTCTTCCGCGTGCGCCCGGTGCGCGCGGTCGGCTGCACCGGCGGCGCGGCGGTCCTCGACCGCAACGGCCCCCGGGGTCGCCCGGTCGTCGCCCTCACCTTCGACGACGGGCCGAGCTCCTACACACCGGGATTCCTCGACGTGCTGCACGACAAGCACGCCGTCGGCACCTTCTTCGAGGTCGGCCAGGAGATGCCGGGACGGGCCGGCACGATGCGCCGGATCCTCCGCGAAGGCAGCGAGCTCGGAAACCACACGATGCACCACGCGACCTTCCCCGGATACGCCGAAATCGCCGGAGCCAGCTCGCTCGCCGAGGCCTACACGCACTTCAGGCCCTGCCTGTTCCGGCCGCCCGGCGGCGGCGTCGACTCGGCGGTTATCTCGACCGCCGCCGCGCTCGGAATGCGGACCGTCACCTGGGACGTCGACCCCAGCGACTGGACCAATCCGGGCAGCGGCGCCGTCTACAGCCGCATCGTCGGCGCCGCCCGGCCGGGCTCGATCATCCTCATGCACGACGGCGGCGGCTACCGCGGCGGCACGCTGGCGGCGTTGCCCTCGATCATCGACACCCTGCGGGGGCGCGGCTACCGCTTCGCCACGGTCAGCGAGCTGCTCGGCAAGCGGCTGGTCTACCGGCCCTACGGCTGACCGCTCCGGAGGCCGGGCGGCGAGCGGCTCGAGGCGATCCTCGGCGACGTCAGTGACATTCCCCCGGGAGCGCGTCATCCTTACGTCCTGGCGCGCGATGATGGAACCGCGGACCGGTGCTGGCCGACGAGCTCGACAAGAGGCTCCACCTCTCCCCACTGATTATGGGGATGGACCGGTGAGCGGCCGCCTGGCCCGTGCGCTCGTCTCGGTCGCGCTGCGGCGGGTCCGCGCCGGGCGGATCGAGGTCGTCGAGGGCGGCCGCCGTCGCGCTTTCGGCCCCGCCGGCGCCGAGCTGCGGGCGACCGTGACCGTCCACGACCCGGCCGCCTGGCGGGCGCTGCTCAGCGGCAGCCTCGGGCTCGGCGAAGCCTACGTCGACGGGCTCTGGGAGACCGACGACCTGGTCGCGCTGATGCGGATCGGCGCCCGCGAGCTGCGCAAGCTGGACGGGCTGCGGGGCGCCGTCGCCCGCCCGCGGGGCCTCCTGCACCGGCTGCGCCGCCTGGTCCCCGAAAACACCCGTGAGGGGGCCCGCCGCCACATCTCCGCCCACTACGACCTCGGCAACGAGCTCTTCGCCGCCTTCCTCGACGAGCGGATGATGTATTCCTGCGCCTACTTCCCGGACCGGGCCGCGAGCCTCGAGGAGGCCCAGCTCGAGAAGCTGCGCCGGATCTGCACCCGGCTGCGGCTCGGCCCCGAGAACCACCTGCTCGAGATCGGCACCGGCTGGGGCGGCCTCGCGATCCATGCCGCCCGCGAGCACGGCTGCCGGGTGACGACGACGACGATCTCGCGCGAGCAGTTCGAGCTCGCCGAGCGGCGCGTCGCCGAGGCCGGCCTGGAGGACCGGGTGACGGTCCTCTTCGAGGACTACCGCGACCTGCGCGGCAGCTACGACCGCCTCGTCTCGATCGAGATGATCGAGGCCGTCGGCTGGCAGCACTTCGACGAGTTCTTCCGCCGCTGCGACGAGCTGCTCGGCCCCGACGGGCTGATGCTGCTGCAGGCGATCACGATCGACGACGACCTCTACGAGATCGAGAAGGGGGCGCGGAGCTTCGCCAACACCCACGTCTTCCCCGGCGGCTGCCTGCCCTCGCAGGGGCTGATCGCCGCCTGCATCGCCCGCGACACCGAGCTGCGCCAGGTCTGGTCGGAGGACATCACCAGCCACTACCCGCTCACCCTCGCCGCCTGGCGCGAGCGCTTCGGAGGCGCCTGGGAGCGGCTGCGGCGCAACGGCTACGACGAGCGCTTCCGCAGGCTCTGGTCCTTCTACCTGAGCTCCTCCGAGGCGGGCTTCCGCGAGCGCCGGATCGGTGACCTGCAGGCGCTCTTCGCCAAGCCGGGGTGGCGTTGACGGGGGCCGGCGGCTCGCGCGAGCCGCTTCTCCTCCTGCACGGGCTCGGCGGCAGCGGTGTCGTCTGGGACCCCGTCGTCGACCTGCTCGCGGAGGAGCGCGCGGTGACCGTGCTCGACATGCCCGGCTTCGGCTCCGAGCCGCCCCTGCCCGACGGCGTCGAGCCGACCGCCGCCAACCTCGCCGCGGCGCTCGCGGCCCGGATCGGCGAGCTGGGGGTCGAGCGCCCGCACGTCGCCGGCAACAGCCTCGGCGGCTGGGTGGCGCTGGAGATGGGACGGCAGGGCCGGGCGGCGTCGGTCACCGCCCTCTCCCCCGCCGGGCTCTGGCGGCGGCCGCTGGGGCCGCCGCGGCGCGACCCCCACCGGCTCGCCGGGCGGGTGCGCCCGCTGGTATCGGTGGCGCTGCGGATGCGCCGCCCGCGCGAGGCGATGCTGCGGACCTTCGCCGCCCGCCCGGAGCGGATCCCGGTCGCGGCGGGGCGCGACCTGGTCCTGGGCTGGATCGACGCCGGCGGCTACGCGGGCGCCAACCGCGCGATGCGCACCCACCTCTTCGACCCGCAGGGATACCCGCCCGAGGTCCCGGTGACGATCGCCTGGGCGGAGCTCGACCGGCTGGTCGGCCCGCCGAAGCCGGAGCGCCGCCCGCCGGGCGCCCGCTTCCTCACCCTGCCCGGGGTCGGCCACACCCCCACCTGGGACGACCCCGAGCTGGTCGCCCGCGTCCTGCTCGAGGGCAGCTCGAGTCTGGGAGAGTTCAGCGGCCAAGCCCAACCCGGAGGAGAGGCCCGATGATCGTCGAGAGGACCGAGAACCCGCAGTGGCTGTCGAACGCCTACCTGGTCGCCGACGAAGCGGGTGGCAAGGGGGTGCTGATCGACGGCAACGACGACCTCGACCCACTGCTCGCCCGTGCCGAGGAGGAGGGGATCGAGATCACCCACATCCTCGTCACCCACCCGCACCTCGACCACATCGCCGGCCTGGCCGAGGCGCGCCAGAAGCTCGGCGGGGTGCCGGCGGTCGCCCACGCGGACGCGGTCGGCGAAATCGAGGGGTTGGAGATCTCCGAGACGATCGCCGGCGGCGAGAGGCTCGGCACCGGCGGGCTCGAGATCGAGGCGATCTCCACCCCTGGCCACGCGGCCGGCCACCTCGCCTTCCTCGTCGACGGCACCGACCTCTTCACCGCCGACGTCCTCTTCAAGGGCACCGTCGGCGGCACGATGGCGCCCGGCGCCAGCGGCATCGACGACCTGCGCGGCTCGGTGATGAGGCTGATGGAGCTGCCACCCGAGACCCGGGTCCACCCCGGCCATCGCGAGCCGACGACGATCGGCGAGGAGCTGGCCGGCAACCCCTTCGTCCAGGTCTGGCGGGGCGAGGAGGAGACGGGCGAGGAGGAGGTCACGGTCTGGGGGCGTCCGGCGACGCTGAGGCTGTGGGCGCCCGACTACGACGGCGGCAACAAGGCCTGGGTCCTCTTCGGCGACTCCGGCGAAGAGGCGATCGTCGGCGGCTCCCAGGTCGAGCGCTCCTGACCGGCCCGACCGCGGGCTAGACGGATGTGCGAGGGGCGAGCACGAAAAAAACCTTGAATTGGGCCGCCGTTGGACTACCGTGGCTGCGATGGACCTGATCCAGGGGTTGCCGGCGGGCGGCATCACCCAATTCTTCTTCGACTGGTACCCCGTCTTCGGGGTCTTCTTCATGGCGTGCCTGCTCGCCGTCTTCGTCACCCTGCTGCGCAGCACGGTCGGCTCGACCAAGCCCGAGACGGTGAAGGCGAGCAAGACCGAGCCGGTGCTCTGGGAGGAGGTGCAGGGGGTCGACGCGGCCAAGGACGAGCTGCTCGACGTCACCGCCTGGCTGAAGGACACCAAGCGCTTCGCCGAGCTCGGCGCCAAGGCGCCGCGCGGCGTCCTCCTCTTCGGCCCGCCCGGAACCGGCAAGACGATGCTCGCCCGCGCCGTCGCCGCGCAGGCCGGGGTCGACTTCTTCTCGGCCTCGGGCTCGAGCTTCGTGCAGATGTTCGCCGGCCGCGGAGCGGCGCGGATCCGGCGCCTGTTCAAGGAAGCGCGCAAGTCGGGCCGCGCGGTGATCTTCATCGACGAGCTCGACGCGATCGGCGGCGCCCGCAGCAGCGACGGCGGCGACGGCGGCACCAGCGAGCGCGAGCAGGCTCTCAACCAGCTCCTGGTCGAGCTCGACGGCTTCGAGCGCGACCAGGGGACCGTGATCGTGATCGCCGCCTCCAACCACGTGGACAAGCTCGACCACGCCCTGCTCAGGCCGGGCCGCTTCGACCGCCAGGTCCTGGTCGCCCCGCCGGACCGCGAGGGTCGCGAGGCGATCCTCGCCTCCCACGCGAAGGGCAAGCCGCTCGGCGCCGACCTCGACCTGCGCGACGTCGCCCGCAAGACGACGGGCATGACCGGCGCCCAGCTCGCCAACGCCCTCAACGAGGCGGCGATCATCGCCGGCCGCGACAAGCGCTCCGAAATCGCCCGCGCCGATCTCGACGAGGCCCTCCTGCGCCAGGCGGTCGGCTCGCAGCAGACGCGAAGGCTGAATGCGAAGGAGCGGCGGATCGTCGCCTACCACGAGTCGGGCCATGCGCTCTGCCGCCAGCTGCTCGACCTCGACCCGCCCGAGATCCTCAGCATCGTGCCCCGCGGCCCCGCGCTCGGCTTCGTCGGCCACTCGCCGGAGGAGGACAGCTACCTGCGCTCGCGCGATGAGCTGCGCAAGGAGATCGTCACCCTGCTCGGCGGCCGCGCCGCCGAGGAAGAGGTGTTCGGGACCTCCTTCTCCGGGGCGGTGGACGACCTCGCCCGGGTCGACGCGCTCTGCAAACAGATGGTCCGCGAGTTCGGGATGGGCGTCGCCCTCGACGCCGAGGGCGCCCCGCCGATCGCCCTGCCGACCGGCGACTACGCGCTCTCCGACAGGACCCGCCGCGACGTCGACGTGGCGGCGATGATGCTGGCACGCGACGCCCACCGCCGCGCCCGGGCGCTGCTCGCCGAAAACCGCAACTGCCTCGACGACCTGGCTGCCAACGCCCTCGAGCGGGAGACCCTCGCGCGCGAGGACCTGGTCGAGATATTCGCCGCCCATGCGGCAGCGTCCGACGCGACGCCGGAGCCGGCGGGCGAGCCGGCCGTCTCGCTTACGCGGACGGATCCCCCCAGCCTCCCCGATAGCCTTCGGCGACGTGAAGGTCGCCGACGGAGAGGACCGCTACTACTTTCCCCCCGGCCGCTCGCCGGCCCGCATGGTCCACGGCGAGCGCGCTGTCGGGCTGCTCTACGGGCAGCGGGCGCTTCTGATCGGCGCCCTCGAACCGCTCACCTACACCGGCACGATGCTGAGCACGCGGGCCGCGGACAGGCCCTTCAGGCGCCTCGCCCGCACCGCCAAGATCCAGGAGACGGTGCTGCTCGGCACCCGCGCCGAAGCCGACGCGGTGCTGGCCGACGTCCACGCGCTGCACGAGCGGATCGAAGGCGAGCTGCCTGAGGCCGCCGGCCCCCACGCGGCGGGCACGCGCTACTCCGCCTTCGACCCGGAGCTGATGCTCTGGACGCTGGCGGTGATCGCCGACTCGGGCCGGACGATGTACGAAACGATGGTGCGGCCGCTGAGCGCCGAGGAGCGCGAGGGCCTCTGGCAGGACTACGTCCGCTTCGGCGAGCTCTTTCGCCTGCCGCGCGAGGAGATGCCCGCAACTCACCGCGAGTTCGAGGCATGGTTCGCCGGCAGGCTCGAGTCTCCCGACCTATATGCCACCGAGCACGCGCTCGAGATGGCGCCGCTGGTCGCCTTCAGGCAGCCCGTGCCGGCGGCTGCCCGCGGCAACGTCGCGCTCCAGAACCACCTGATCAAGGGGACGCTCCCGCCCCGCGTGCGCGAGATCTTCGGGATCCGCTGGAGCCGCGCCCACGAGCGCTCCTTCAGGGCGATGGCCGCCACCCACCGTCGCGCCCGTCGCGCCTTCCCCCGCACCGTGCGACGCGGCCGCAACGACTACTTCTTCGACCTCGTCATCCAAACCGAGCAGCGCCGCGGCGGCACCGCCGCCCCGCAGCTGCGGACCGGCTGAGCCCTACCTCCGCACCTGGCAGGGTCGCAGGAAGGTCCCTGAGAGGAAGGTGCCGTCCTTGAAGCGGAACTTGCCCCGTGCCTGCAGGCGGCCGTTCTCGCAGCGGGCGCTGATGTAGGAGTGGCGCCTGCCCTTGAAGGTCCACTTTTTGCCGATCTTGAGGAAGCCCTTGATCGGCACCCCGGCGCCGTTGGCGATCTTCGGGATCCTGCCTTTGGTCCGGTAGCCGTAGATCCCCTTGTTGATCTTTTCGATCACGACGGGGACGATGAAGGTGGTCGGCGCCGGCTGTTGGAGGTAGGCGTGGGCCAAGACGGTCGGGTTGCCGTTCTTCTTGGGGCCGTTGAAGACCGTGATCGGCGAGGAGGCCGAGATCGGCCCCTGTTCGGGGAACTTGATGATCGCCGAGCCGTTGCCCCTGCCGACGATCGCGCTCCCGCAGGCCCGGCGCGCCTGGCTGACGGTGGTCGCTTCCAGCCTCCCCTGGCGGCAGGTCGGCAGGCCGAGCGTGTCGACCGCCCCGTGGCGGTCGAATTCGATGTCGATCGTTTCCAGGATCGGCGGCAGCTCGCCGCTGACGGTGGAGATCTTGCCGCCGCCGTGGATCGTGATCGGGGCGTTCCTGTGGCGGGGCAGCTTGGTCGGGCTGAAGCCGCCGTCGGCGACGATGACGATGTCGCCGGCGCGCAGCTTGATCGCCTGCGCGCTGGAGCCGATGGCGAGGACCGCCAGCGCGGCCAGGGCCACGAGCACGAGCTTCCTCCGCATCACGAGTACGTCATCTCCTCTTCCGTAGTGACCCTCCCAGCGTACTGAAACACGCGCGCCCGCCGATCGGCGCGGACGCCCGTCATCGGGAGGGCGTCGTGCGGAAGACCATATGCGCCAACCCGCCGTGCATGGCCCTGCCCGCCTCCCGCATCCCGATCTTCTCGGCGACGCGCCGCGACGGGACGTTTTCCGGGGTGATCAGCGCCACCACATCCTCGAAGCCGAGCTCGGCCGCGCGGCCGAGGGCCGCCCGCGCCGCCTCGGTCGCGAGGCCGCGGTTCCAGTGCGTCGAGGCGATCGCCCAGGGCAGCTCGACCGCCAGGCGACCGCCGACCTCAGTCCACTGCAGGCCACCGCGGCCGACGAGGGCGCCTCCGTCGCGCTCGACCAGCGCCCAGGGGCCGAAACCGTGGTCCTCCCAGTGCGCTTCGTCGGCGGCGAGGCGCTCGGCGACCCGCTCCCCGTCCATCGGCTCCGCCCCGGCCGCGCGCAGCCACGGCTCGACCTTCGGGTCGAGCAGCAACGCCCGGTAGCCCGCCAGGTCCGCCGCCCCCGGCCGCCGCACCGACAGCCGCTCCGTGTTCCGAGGTTCTTCGGCCACGCCGCCCGATCGGCCCTGGGCCCTACGAGCCCCGTTCGAGCTGCATCCCGAGGCGGCTGCGGAGCCGGGTGACGACGGCCTCCGAGCTCTCCATCGGCGGCTCCTCGCCGCGCGGGTGGGCCTCGTACCAGCGCGCGTAGAGGCCGGCGAGCGGCGCGGCGGTGACGCCGTGCGCGAAGACCGAGAGGCCGACGGTCAGGTAGACGGCGACCACCAGCAGCCCCTCCCGCGGCAGCTGGGACTCCTCGACCACGATCAGGGCGAAGACGATCGAGGCGAGGCCGCGCGGCCCGAACCACCCCAGGAAGCCGACCGTCCGCGCCCGCGCCCCGGATCCCAGCATCGCCAGGGCGACCGAGGCCATCCTCACGATCGTCAGGCTGAGCAGCGCATAGAGCGCGACGTCCCAGCCCAGCTCACCCAGCGCCGGGCCGAGCAGGATCGCGCCGAAGAAGAGAAAGGTGACCCCGCTGAGCACGTCGCCCACCTCCTCGCTGAGCCGGTTCTCCTCCATCGGGTCGCGCCCGAGCGCCGCGCGGAAGACGACGCCCGCGACGAAGGCGGCGATGAAGCCGGACCCGCCGAGCGGCGAGGCGATGCCGTAGGCGAGCGCCGCCCCCGCGGCCGGGATCACCTGCCTCCAGGGGCCGGAGATCAGATCCCTGCGCCCCGCGTGGACGACGATCGCCGCGATCAGGGCCCCGGCCGCGACGCCCCCGAGGACGCCGTAGCCGATCTCCTCCCCGAGCAGCTGGAAGGCGCCGCGTCCCTCGGAGATGTGCGACTCGACGTCCGCGGCGGCGACCGCCGCGAAGAGAAGCGGGACGCAGATCCCGTCGTTGAGGCCGCTCTCGACGTTGAGCCCCTGGCTCACCCGGGCGGGAATGCGCGGGCTGGCGACCACCGCCTGCCCGAGCGCGGCGTCGGTCGGCGCCAGGATCACCCCCAGGATCAGCGCCTCGCCCAGGGTCAGCTGGTCGAATACGGCGACCGCCGCGAGGGCGCCGAGGACCACGGTCAGCGGCAGGCCCACCCCGAGCAGCCGCAACGGGACGCCGACGCGCCGGCCCAGCTGTCGGAGATCGATGCGGGAGGCGTCCGTGAAGAGCACGAGGGCGAGCGTCGCCTCCGCCAGCACCCGCACGGTCGGCTCCCCACTGGGGACGTCGATCCAGTCGAGCGCCTCTGTGCCCACCGCGAGGCCCGCGGCCACGAGCACCATCGCCGGTGTCAGTGCGGTGCCCGAGAGACGGCGCGAGACGGCCGCGACGCCGAGCAGCGCCAGCGCCACGATCGCCAGCGTCCAGTCCATCTAAAGGCCCGCCCTCAATCCGGCTTCCACCCTACAGCGACCGGCCACGGCGTCGAGGCCGCTCGCTGCGATCGCGGAGCGGTTGCGGAGAGGCGCCGGCCGCCATAGGGTTGACCCGATCCCCCATAAGGGGGATTCCCCTACAGCGGAGGAGAGCCATGAATGAGACCCTGTACCAGGCGGACGTGAGGCAGCTCACCTGGGGCTGGTGGCTGGTGCTCCTCGCCGGTCTGGTCAGCGTCGTCGCGGGCGTGGTCATCCTGTTCAAGCCCGGCGACAGCCTCGCGACCCTGGCCGTGATCGCCGGCATCTTCATCCTCGTCGACGGGATCCTCGAGCTCGGCAGCTCCTTCATGCGAAGCACCGCCAACCGTGGGATGACCGCCGTGCTCGGGGTCCTGACCGTGGTCGTCGGCGTGCTCTTGATCCGCCATCCGATCGGCGGGGTCGCCGCGGTCGCGCTGCTGATCGGGATCTGGCTGATCGCGATCGGCGTGATCCGCTTCGTCACCGCGTTCGAGGAGCTCGAGCACCGCGCCTGGCACGCTTTCGCCGGAATCCTGGAGCTGATCGCCGGCATCGTGATCGTCGCCAACCCCGACATCGGCTTCGCCACCCTGGCGATCCTGGTCGGGATCGGCTTCATCGCCAACGGGATCGGCATGACCGCCCTCGGCTGGGGAATGCGGGAGGTCAGGCGGGACGCCGCGGGGCCGGCCTGACCAGGCCCAGGCCGCGGGCGGCGATGGGCGGTGCCGGGCTCGAACCGGCGACCTCCTGCTTGTAAGGCAGGCGCTCTCCCAACTGAGCTAACCGCCCCGGTCCGGCAATTATGGCCTCTGGGTGACACGAGTCGAGTCAGCCCATAGGATCCCGCCGATGAGCATGGGGGTTTTCTGGCGGGCTGCTGTCGTGCAACTGGTCGCGGTCGCGGCGCTTTCGGCCGTTCTCGGGCTGGCCTTTCCGATGAGCTTCTTCGAGGACTGGGGCTGGCTGGTCGGCCCCGTCACCTGGATGGCCTGCGCCGGGCTGACAGCGATGATGCTGCGTCTTCCGGTCAGCCCTACACTGCTCGGCGCGGTGCTCGCCGGCATCCCCAGCGCCCTCGCCGTGCTCGTCGACGCGCATTGGCTGGGGGCCGCAGTCGCCGTGCTGCTCTTCGCGATCTGGTGCGCGCGGCTTCCGGGCCGCGACGCGGCCTTGACCGGCTGAGATCGCTCCAAGCGATTCCTGGTCTAGCCAGGGTTGGTCGCGGCGACGATCCAGACGGAACCACGGCCGACGACGGAGCCGTCGGGGCGCAGCCAGGCAGAGTAGTGCTCGGCAAGGGCGTCGGCGATTTCCGATCGCCTGCTCTCACCATGCTCGCCGTTGAGGCGGATCAACTCGGCCCCGGCGCCGATCGCGAGCAGGGCATCGACCGCTTCGTCCACGTCCTCGCCCATGAAGTAGTCGAAGTCACGTCGGTGCAGTTCGATCTCGGTGAACCCGGCGGCCTCGGGGATGCCGCTGGTCGTCTCGGATGGCCGAGCGAGAAAGGCCCGGGGCCGCAGGTGTCGGCGTCGTACTCCTCGGGGCGCGAGAGGAAGCGCTGGACCACCTCCTCGGTCTGGGCCCAGAACGGGCTCTCGGATTTGCGCCGCCAGCAGATCTTGCGCAAGCCGCCGCCGGGCCTGAGGGAACCGCGGACCCCCCCCCCCGTCCTCGGCGTAGTCGTCCTCCCTCGTGTTCTGCGCGTCGACGGCTTCGAACTCGACGTTGTCGACCCCCGCCTCGGCCGCCTCGCGTCGGGCGTCCTCGATGAAGCGCGGCGAGGAATCGGTGCCGAGCGCGAAACCCTCGGCACCGACGAGCTCGGCCATTAGCCGGGTCGTCCTGCCGAACCCACAACCGATGTCGATGCAACTACCGCCCTCGGGTGGGGGTAGCGATCGAAGACCTCTTGCGTGACCTCATCGAGCGCGCCGACAGACCTTACGGTTCTGCTTCCAGCGTTCGTAGAGCACCGTGTCCCAGGCGCGAACCGCCTCCTCATTGCCCAGGGCGACGGCAGCTGCCGCGCTCTGTTGGTCAGCCATGCGGACAGCCTACTCCCGGCCCTGCGAATGCCACAAAATAGCCCTCTGGTCGACCCGGGCGTAGCGCAGGTCACCGGTCTCGAGCGCCGACCCGCTCAGGGGGCGAGGCGGGTGAGGACGGCGCCGTCGGCGGCGACCGCGACGACCGTCGGGACGACTGCGATCCCGTACTTGTGGGCGAGGTCGGGGCGCTCGCGGACGTCGACTGTGACCAACGGGTCCGATTCGCCGGCGAGCTTCTCCTCCCACTCTTGGCACTCCGAGCAGAGCGGGTGGGTGAACTCGACGAAGGTGCGCTCGGCGAGCGGCGCGGCGGCGATGTCAGCCGGCTCGATGTGGCTGTGGTGCCCGGGAGAGACCCCGCGCAGGCGCGCGCCCAATCGGTAGATCTCACAGCCGGTGCAGAAACCGCTGGTGACGGCGAGGAGGGCGAGGGCGGCGACCAGGGCGGCGAGCACGGTTCCGAGCAGGGGCGAACCCAGCCACCATGCCGCCGTCGCCGCTAGGAGGAAGACAGAGCCCATTACGTTGGCCAGCCGCGGCGGCCGCGAGTCCTCGAGCTCTCCCTCCCCGAACCGGGGCTGGATCAGGGTGAAGTATGCGACGCAGGTGAGGCAGAGGCGCCGGCCCAGGGTCAGCCCGACGAAGAGCTGCACGCCCATGATCGCCCAGAGGACGGGCCAGCCGAGGATCGCGCCGGCGAGGGCGAAGATCGCGACCACGCCCTGATTGAAGCGCGGCGCGCGGGCGTCGATGACTTCGGTGTCTCGCCAGGGATCGGCGGTGCGCGGGCTGGCCATGCCGGCGGAAGTCTAGGGGGCCGCCGGCTCGGCCATTGAAGCGACCCGCGCCCGACTCGGGCGGAGCGGGGCGCCGCTCAGCGCGTGCGCAGTGAGCGACGCTTGGCCTTGGACTTGAGGCCCGCCCCGTCGGTGGCCACGGCGACCAGGCGGAAGCGACCACCCTTGCGGAGTCGGCGGAAGGCCTTGGCGGAGGCGCGGATGGAGATCTGCCTCGAGGGAGGCGCCTGCTGCTCACGGGCCGGCTGAACTGAGCGCCGAGATCGACTTCGGCGTCGACGACGCAGGCAACGCCGATGCGACCCCGGCGAGCAGGACGTTCAAGGTCACCCAGCCGAAACGGAAGAAGCGGACCAAGGGGAAGGGTTAGGCGCGCGGGCTACAATTGCCGGTGACCCCGCCACCGCGCCGAGGGGGGCTCCTCCGCGGGACCCATCTGATCGTCGCCGCGCTTGCGGCTCTGTCGCTGGCCGCCGGGACATCGACCGCCGGGGCCCGGGAGCTCTTCGTCGGCAACTAGCGCGCCTCGACCGATGCGGCCCGCGCTCGATGTGGACGGCGCCTGACAGTGCGCCGGCCGCCGGCCGCCTCAGATAAGGCGACGTGTCGGTGAACCGTGTGGGGGCAGAAAACGAGACGCTCGGCGAACCACGACGAAGGCAACGCTCCGCTCGCCGCGGAGCCGCGTTCTCGGCCCAGCTAGCGCCCGAGAGCCGAGATACTGGCTCGCGGTCCTCAGCGACCCCCAGGGAGAAAGCCGGATCAGCGCCGGTGGGGATGCCGTGCGCTGCTCTTCCGACCCTTCTTCTTTCCGCAGGACGTCTTGACGCCCACCCTCTGGTTCCGCACGTCGCCGTTCTGGCCCTGGAAGTGGACCCCGACGATCGGCTTGTTGTTGCAGATGTCCCGGGTGTTGACAAGGTAGCCGGACTTGCCGCCGTAGACGATGAGGCGGAAGTGGCCGATCGGCGCGTCCGGCACGACCGGCACGGTCGTCTTCAGCTTGCCCTTGCCGACGGTCTTCGTGTCCGCCCTCGGGACCAGGTTGACCTGGCCGTTGAGGACGAACGCCAGCCGCGGCAGGCCGCCCGAGCCCGAGACCGCGTAGACCGGGCCCCCGAGGGGCTTGTCGAGCAGCGGCGTCTTCGTCCAGGCCTTACCGATTGGCGCCCGGCCGGCGCACTGTTTCTCGACCAGCTCTTTCTCGGAGCAGATATTTCCGAGGTGGCGCTGGTCGATCTCGAAGGCCTTCGAGAGCGTCACGGCGAGGCCCTTGATGTTGGCCTCGCCCCGGCGGGTGAACAGGTCGAACCGGAGCTTCGGGTTGCGCGAGCGCTTGGTCGACTTGCGCTTTCCGATCTGGGTGATCTCTCATCCGTGGGTTGAAGTTCATCGTCACGCAGTTGACCGCGTTGAAGTAGGAGGCGAAGTCGGTGATCGTGCCCTGATCGCCGATGCCCTGACTGTCGACGGACATACCCTCACAGCTCGTCGGGTTGATCGTGAAGTTGGGCCGGTCGATGTTGACCTGGATAGAGCGCATCCGGATCGGGACGCCCCCGATGATCTGCGGCACCGTGTCCGAGACGGCGCTGACCTGGGCGGTCTGCGGATCGACGTGCAGCGCGACCCGGACCACGATCGTGCCGTAGTCGTAGGGGCCGGCGAGCGCGGGCGTGACGACCGCGAGCGAGAGCGGAGCACCCTTCAGCGGGCCGGCGAGGTACATTCGCCCGACCGCGTGGAAGGGGTGGCCCCCCGGCCCGGCGGCGACGTTCGACGTCCCGACCTGGCTCGAGGCCGGGCAGCTCGGAGCGAGCAGCTCGTTTAGGCCCGGGTTCTGGGCGGCGACCGCGATCGAGGCCTCCGGGCAGTAGGAGATTCCCCGCAGGTCGCCGGTGAACCCGGGCGGCATCCTGAAGTTCAGGTCGCCGAGGAACTGATCGCCGTCGTCACGGTCGAGCTTCAGCAGGAAGTTGCTGTAGGCCCCCGCGGTCGGCACCGAGGTGCCGGCGACGAGGCGCGGGTTGAACGGCCGTTTGATGCCTGGGCAGCCGGTGCTGTTCGGTCCTGAGTTGAGGCCGAAGAACTGGGTCGAGGTCTGGTCGGCCAGCGTCGTGTTCCATGGGAAGAACTGGGCCGCCACCGGGTAGAGGCCGCAGCGCGTCGGCGTGGCCATCAGCCCTCGGTCGGAGGCGAAGAGGTGGAATTCGATGCTGTCGAACGGCACCTGCGGCAGGTCCAGCAGGTAGACCGTCAGCTGCCCGGTGGCCGGATCCGGCCGCACGGTCGCTTCCAGCTTGGCGTGGATCCCGAAGCCGCTCGCGACCAGGAACAGGCGATATTGGTTCCCCGGCTTCGGCGTCCCGATGTATATCGACCCCTCAAGCGTCCCGTCGAGCGCGTTCGTGTGCAGTCCGAAGGTGCCGATCTTGGCGTTGTCGGGACAGATGTCGGGCGCCTCGCTGTCGAACCGGGCCTGAGAGTCTGTGCACGAGGTCTGGCCGTCTGCAGCGTCCGGGTTGATCGTCAGACCCGGCGGCAGGGTGATGATCGACGAGCGGATCTCCGACGGGGCGTTGGAGACGTTGAGCAGCTGCGGACTGACCAGGTCGATGTTCAGCCCCGAGGGCGCGTCGGATTCTTGCGTCGTCGGATTCATGTAGAGCACGGGTCGGAACACCTCTCGCTCACAGCCCGTGATCTCCGGATAGCTACCGAACGCCTTGGTCACCGTGTCCGGGTTCTGATACGTATCCACTTCGAGCACCGTGACCAGCGGTTCCCCGCTGCAGACCGTCGGGTTCTGCGTGAACGGGTGCGGAGAGCTGTCCGCGCCCGTCGGAGCGCTGATGCAGTCGGTGTTGGGCAGGTCGATGCAGCCGGCCGGCTTGCCGGGTTCTCCGGTCGGGAACCTTTCGCTTTCATGCGACGGGTCGCCGGGATATCCCCAGAACGACATCTGGCGCCGGCCAGGGGTGCGTTCTGAGTGATCTGCGAAACGGTGAAGCGCAGCCCGTAGTCGGTCGCCGTGCGCACGGTCACCGGGATGTTGATCGGAATCCCCAGTTTGGGCACGATGAACGCGAACAGCGCGGTGTAGTCACCCGGCACCATGTCATAGATAGGCGCCGTGCCGAGCAGTTCGGTTGGGTTGCCGTTGTAGTTCGCGTAGACGGTGATCAGCCCGATCTGGCTCGCGTAGGGGCACGACTGCAGCGCGAACTGGGTCGACGTGCACTGGATGACCACGTTCGGGTCGCCGAAGAGACCCTCCGGCGCGTTGAATGTCACGTTCCGCGCCGACTGTTCGATCCCGGCGTCGGCGATCGTGAATTCCGTGTGGAAATTCGGATGGCCGCCGGCCTGGGTCGCCACCTCCCCTTCCGCGCCCGGGGACGTGGTGGTGCTGAACGATTCGATCTGCACCTGTTCGACGGCGAGTGCCGGGATCGCCCAGACGCCCAAAGCGGCGACGAGGGTCGCGGCGAACGCTGCAATGCGCGACTTGACGCTCATCTCTTTCTGCTTCTCCTCCTGCCTCATCGGTCAACCACGCTTCCCTGTCGTCGGCGCTTGCCCCGTGGTGCTCTCTTGTTTGACGCTTCTTGCGGCTGCGGTTGTTGCGCTTGACGCAATGCTTCTTCCGCTTCACCTTGCCCTTCGGGCAGCCGCGCTTCTTGACGCACTGCCCTTCCGCTTCACCTTGCCCTTCGGGCAGCCCCGGCTTCTTGCGGGTCGGCGTGCCGGCGTAGGAGCCGATGCTGGGCGGCGCCGCCGCCTGCGTGCCCGGCCCGTGGCACTCGTCGGAGGCAACGCAGGGCGGCTGTGGCGGCACCACGAAGTAGCCGCCGTTTTCACGCGCGTCGTAAAGCTTCGCGTTGCTACGGCTGTGGTCCTGCGGAGCGAGCGACGCGTGGGTGAAGAAGTACGCGTCCTTGCCGTCGGCGCTGACCGACAGCAGCCTCGAGCCGAAGCGGTCCTGGCCCGGTGAGACCGGCTGGATTTCGCCGTCGTTCCACTCGTAGACGTCTTCCCGGCCATTCGTGTCCCTGAGCACCAGAGGCTCGGTGGCGGTGAAGAACATCCGCCCGTCGTCGGTCAGGTTGAGCCCGTTCGGCGCGAGCGAGGAGTCGCCCGTCGCGAGCGCGAAGGTCGGCGGGCAGGATACGCAGAGCAATTCGTTTTTCGGCTCGTCGTAGCGATAGATCTCGATCTTGCCGCGTGAGTCGTAGTTGATCTGCTTGAGCGCCGAGCCGAAGGCGGCGACGTCGCCGTCACTTTGTGACCTGCAGGTCCTCGGTGTGTCGCTGTTCCCTTCCTGGACGCTGTGGATCACGAGCGGGTTGTCGTGCTGCGGGTTCGGCGGAATTCCCAGCGGTCCGAAGACGCTGAATTTGCCCGCGGCGTATGAGTCGCCACGATTGGAGACGACGATCCGGTCGTTGAACGCGGCCAGGCCGACCGAGTTTTCGAGGACCCCCTCGCCGAAGGTCGGTCTGACCTGTTCGTGGGCGGTCGTGTACTCCTCGACTCGATTGCCTTCCTTGTCCACGTAGATGTGGTTGGTGCTCGGGTCCCAGGAGAGGCCGCAGACCGGTTCGAGGTCCCAGTTTTCGAAGGAGACCCCGTCGGGCATCCATTTCCGGGTCCCGTTTTTGTTGCCGTTGGTCGTGTAGATGTAGCCTTCGCCGTCGATCGTGAGGTTGCCGTGGCCGCCGCTGGCGAATTCTTTGCCGGTGAACACGTTCGGCTCCTGGTTGTCGTAGATCAGGGCTCCGTCCTGCCCGGTGAGGATGATCACGTTGCCGTTGCGCGGGTCGACGGCGACGGCGCGAGCTTCGACGTTGATCGTGCCGAGGATCGGCGTCAGGTCGATTTCCGAGAGGTAGTTCCCGTCTTTGTCGAACTTGATGACTTTGCGGCTCGTGACGTCGGGGACGTAGAGGCTCCCGTTCGAGGGGTCGAGCGCTTCACATTCGGCGCCGGATTTTTCCTGCACATAGCAAGTGTTGTCGAAGCCGATCGTGTTCGTGATCGGGAACGAGACGCCCTGGGCGTTGTTGTTGCCGATCTCATGGAACGGGCCGTTCGGGGTTTCCGAGCCGTCGAGTTTGCCGTTCGAGGCGAAGCTCAGATCGAGCGACCCGTCGGGTTGGTAGCGCTGGATGAACGGCCCGTCCTGGCGGTTTACCGCCGTGTTGTCCATCACGTAGTACTTGCCGTTGCTGTAGTCGAAGTTGGCCGCGACCGGCGAGGAAAAGCCCCCTGTCTCGTATTCGAGCAGGTGCTCCTCCGGCGCGAACGGGAAGTTCGCGCTCGAGGCCAGCGTCGTCACGCGCTTCGGACCGTCCCCGGGGCGGACGACGAACAGGTTCGGCGCCCCTTCGGTCCCGCTGCCGTCGAGTTTCTCGGGCGAGACGAAGTAGATCGGTGCCGTCACCAGCAGAGACGCCGCCGCCGCCGCTGAGGTCGAGCACCGAGCAGTCGGTGGGACCGCCGGCGTACGTGTTCCAGTCGTCGGGGCTCTTGCTGTTTCCCGATGGGTCACAGGCGTCGGTGTTGCCGGTGCCGCCGGTCCCGGTCGAGACGCGGTCGAGCGTCATCGACCCGCCGCCGTCGACGCTCGCGCGGTAGAGGTCGATGCTGCTGTCTCCGTCCGCGGTGAGCGCATCCTCGGTGGTGAAGTAGACCTGCGAGCCGTCCGACGTCATGCCCGCGAAGTGGGCGCCGTTCGTGGTGCCGGGTGTCAGGTCGTAGGATCCTTTGTTGTTGCCGATGTGCATGTAGAGGTGGAAGTAGTCCTTGCCGGCCGGGTCCTCGGAGACCAGCTGCCCGACCACGATCCGCGAGCCGTCGTCGGAGACGTCGAGCTGGGCGATCCCGTTGGGGTTCCCGGCGAGTGGCATTCGCCGGCGCCCGCAGGCAGGTCAGGTTGTCGCCTTTCGATCCTTGGAGACGACCTGGGTGACGCCGGTGCTCAGGTTGCGGTCGTATATCGAGACGTCACCGGTGTCGTTGTTGCCGTCGGCCTCATACGGATGTTCCGACCCGAAGATGAAATGGCTGCCGTCAGCCGAGAAGGGCTTCATCACCAGCCCGTCGGGCTCGGCTTCGCTCCCGGGATCAATCGATCCGGCCATCCCCTGGATCAGGCTGCCATCCGATTTGCGCAGCGGGATGCCCGTCACCCCACCGGGGAAGCACGGCGAGCAGATGTCGGGCCCGCCGAAGGCGAAGTTGTCCAGGCCGGCGTCGGCCGCGAGCAGCGACGAGGCGAATGGGGCCACCGAGGGAGATCGTTGGCCGGGATGCCCACGTACTTCGTGGTCCAGCCGGCCGCGCCGCGTGTCGCCACGTAGGGGTCGACGCCTTTGTTGGTGGGATTGCCCGGCAGGCCCGGGATCGCGCCGTCGTGGATCCCGTAGAGCGCCTGCGAGGGGTTCGACGCGTCGGGATAGCCGCCGTACGGTTCCTGACCGGGAGCCAGGTTCGACTCGACGTCATATCCGCCCGTGTTCTCCGCCGAGACGAGCTCGAAGGCGCGGCAGTCGAGCAGCAATGCCGCTCCCGTCTGTTGCCGGGCAAGGTCGTTGGGGCAGGGCGGCGGGAGTTTGGTGTGTCCGAAGGTCTTGAAGAAATGGTCGGTTTCGTTGGTGACCGTTCCTTTTATGTTGTGCATGACCACGCGGTAGTGGTAGAGCGTGTCGGGTTTCGAGACCCTGCAACTCGACCGAGTTCTCGGCGTCGTCGGTCAGGGTCCCGAGCAGGATCTCCGGTTCCGGGAACGAGGCGCATTCGTTTTCCGGGATGGCACAGTCGCCTTTCGTCCCGAACTCGATGTGATAGAGGGTTTCCTCGCCGTTCGGATTGCCTTTCAAATGCACCGTTGCCTGATCGGTGGTGACATCGGTGATGAAGACGTCGTCGTAGAGTTTGGGCTCCGAGGACGTATAGAATTCCTCGTCATCACCATATGTGATGCCGAATTCGTTTTCGGCAACAACTCGGTAGTAGTACGTTTTTCCGTGTTCGAGCCCTCCCGGGATCGAGAAGTCGACTTCGTCGGAGCCTGCGATCGGACCCGGGGACGGATGGCTCTGTTCGATGCTGTTGTATTGGACGTAGCCCTGGAATTGGTTGATTTGAGTCGACCATTGGAAGTAGTAGTTCGTCGGATAGCCGTCCCGGTCAAATTTTCCGTGTAGCTCGACGCTGTCCAGGCCCACTTCGGTCGGTGCAAGCGTGTCGATGTCTTTGATCGCCGGCAGGGGGTAGGCGTAGAGATGGGCGCCGGAGTCGGGGCCCGTTTCGTTGGCGGCGACAAAGCGGTAATAGACCCTGTCCCGTTTGCAGTAGCTCGGTTGCGGCTCGCAGCCGTCCTCCGGCGGCACGCCTTCGATCGTCGCGGTGACTTCGCCGCCTTCGCTGTTCGGCAACGCCTGTTCGCAGGGGAATTTGCCGATGTTGTAATTGTTGCTCTGTTCCGGCGAGTTCTGTCCCACGCCTCCTGCTAGTACGTAGCATTCGGTGATGTCTCCGCCGCCGGCGAGGTCGATATTGCCTTTGACTTTGAGCGTCGTCCGCGTCGCTTCGACCAGTTCGCCCGTTGTCACATCGGGGACGATCCCGACCGGACCGAAGACGCGGACGGTTTGTTCCGGGCTGTTGTTGTCCGTTGCGTAGACCTCGTCCGTGGCCGGATTGACGGCCATGCCGGTGTAGCTGGCTCGCGTGTTTCCCTCGGTCAGGTTGCCGTAATTTACATTCTCGCCGAACGTCGAGATCAGGCGTCCCGCTCGAGTCGAGTTCCTCGAGCCGCTGGCTTCGCGTGACGAACACAGTGTCCGTTGTGCGATCGACGGTAACGTTACTCGGGTAGGGATTTTCTCCACCCGTGAACACCGTCGCTTCTTCCTGTTTGTATTCAGGCGGCGTGAGTTTGAAGATCACGTCGGAGACGATGACCAGGTACATGTTGTTTTCGGAGTCGAAATCGAGGCTGGCGACGTCCCCTTCTCTGAAGGTCCCTCCCGTTTGCAGGGTGCCCGCGTCGATGGCTCCGAGGTACGTGCCGCTCGAGTCGTATTTCATCACGTAGCGGGTCTGGAAGTTGCTCACGTAGACGATGCCGTTGTTGTCCACGCCGATGCCGCGTAGGTCGATCGAGCCACCGGTGGTTTTACCCACCGGCGCGCCGGGATTGATCCTCGGGTCTACTTCCCAGATCAGGGTGCCCGCCGAATCGTAGGCGTAGATTTTGTCCGTGCTGGTCGAGGCGAAGTAGACGTTGCCGTCGCTCGGTTCGCCGCTTCGGTCGACCGCTAGCCCGGGGGATTTCCGAGGGGCGCGGTGGGCGCCGGTTCGAATCCGGCCAGCGGCGCGAACGCCGATGTCGGATCGAAGCCTAGATCCCGGTGGGTTCCCCTCCACCGGCCGTTCGACGTAGAGCTTTTCGGGCGAGTGGAAGTCGATATCGCGAGCCCGAAAAGAACGGGCCAACGATCGGTTCCGTCTGTTTCCCGTTGTAACCGAAGTTGAAGGTGTTCGGCCTGATTTCGATTGCCGAGGCGGGCAGCGCGGCCACGAGGCCGAGAGCCAGGGCCGCAATGAGGCCGGCGAAGAAACGTGTGGTCTTGCTGTGCATCATCCCTGTCTTTCTCCTCGAGGTCCCCATCGCTTAGCCCGCCTTCCTCGTTCGAAGTACACGGGCAGCTCGCTTGTGACGAGCGCGGCGAGCCTTCTTGGAGCCGCACTTGGTACGCAGCTTCGTCCTGGTCTTCAGCCGGACGCTGTTCTGGCCGACCATCTTCGTGACGGCGTACTTGCGGCTCTTGCAGAGGCTCTCGCTGTTCTGCAGCAGCCCCTTCTTGCCGCCGGCGAGATTGAGGGTGAATTCGGTCACCGGCGCGTCGGGCACCGCCTCGAAGGTGGTGCGCAGCGAGCCGCCCTTGACGGTGTCGATCTTGCCCGCGAGCTCGATGTCGATCTGCCCCTCGAGGTCGGCGACCAGGTCAGGCAGCTTGTGGTTCGAGGAGCGCAGGTAGACGTTGCCCCGGAGCGGCTGGTCGAGGAGCGGCGTGACCGCCTCGGCGGTGCCGAGCAGAGAGCCGCGCGGACAGTTGTCGGCGGCGAACTGCGGCCGGGTGCAGATCGTGCCGATGTGCCTGTTGTCGAGGAGCTCGCCCTTGGGCAGCGTCACCGAGGTCCGGCGCAGGTTGGCTTCGCCGGGCCTGGCGGTCAGCTTGGCGTGGATCGCCGGGTGGCCGCGGCGCTGGAGGCCGCCGGTCAGCCTCAGCTCAGCTTCGGCCTGAACGGCAGCCCCGCGCAGTTCGCCATCTGGAAGTGGTTGGAGAGGATCGCCGTCCCGCCCTCGGTCGCCGATCATCTGGGCGTCGACCGAGAGGGTTCGCAGTTGGTCGGGTTGATGGCGAATTCGGGCCGATCGAGATTCACCCTGATCGCGCGGGTCCGCAGCGGGATGCCCTCGATGATCTGCGGCAGCGGATCGGAGACCGTCGTCACCTGGGCGGTCGTCTGATCGACGTTGATCGCCGCCCTGACGACGACGTTGCCGAGGTCATAGGGGCCCGAGACCGCCGGGATCACCACCAGCAGGCTGAGCGGCGCCCCCTTGTATGGGCCGGCGAGATAGACCTTGCCCCGCACGTAGAGCGGCGGGTGCCGGCCCCGGCGCCGGCGACCGCGGTGCCGATCTGGCTGGCGGCCGGGCAGAGGGAGCGGTCCAGCTCGGCCAGGCCCGAGTAGAGCCTGGGTTGGAGAGCAGGTCGATCGCCGACTGCGGGCAGTAGGGGATGCCCTTCAGGTTCGCCGCGAACCCGGGCGGGGTCACGACCGTCAGCCCGGCGAGATTCTGGTCGCCGTCGGTGCGTCGCAGTTCCACCTCGAAGGGGGCTGTGGGCGCCGGCATTGTTGCTCAGCGAGGCGGCCTGGAACGTCGGCGAGAACGGCCGCGCCGCGCCCGGGCAGGGCTGTCCTTCGGGGCCGGAGTCGATCGTGAAGAACTGCGTCGAGGTCAGCGCCGGGAGGCCGGAGTCCCAGGGCGTGAAGGTGCTCGTCACCGGTAGGTGCCGCACGCGTCGGCGTCGCCAGGATGCCCCGCTCGGAGCCGAAGAAGTGCATGTTGAATGCGGTCAGCGGGCTCTGGGGCAGGTCCTGGAACTTGATCGACCAGCTGGCCCGTGACCGGGTCCGGGCTGACCACCCCGGCGACCTTGATGTGGGTGGCGAAGCCGTCGGCGATCAGGAAGATCCGGTAGCGGTTGCCCGGCAGCGGCTGGCCCAAGTAGACGTACCCCGGCGAGCGGCCCGGGCAGGGCCGAGCTGTCGATCCGAGGCTGCCCACCTTGGAGGTCTCCGGGCAGTGCGCTTCGTCCGCGCTGTTGAAGTGCGCTTGGCGGCTTCGGTGCAGGCGACCTTGCCGTCGGCGGCGTTGGGGTTGATCGAGAAGCCGGGCGGCAGGGTGACCGTCGCCGCCCGATCTCCGAGGGCGAGGGACCGGGCTCGAGCTGCTGGGGAACCCTGAGGTCGACGTCGATGCCCGAGGGCGAGTCGGCCTCCCTCGTGGTCGGCTGGGCGCGAGGCTCGGGTTGAAGTTGAGGATGTCGCATCCGGTCGGACGTCGGATAGGTCCCCGCCGCCGACTGGAAACTGCCGTCGTAGCCCTGGACGTCGACCGAGCCCCGTCAGTTCGGAGCCGCAGTCGGTCGAGTTGATGGTGAAGGGGATTTCTTCCGCGGTCGACGGCGCCGGCGTCTGGCCGAAGAAGTTTTTCGGGTGTGTACGGCGGCGATCCGAACAGCGTCCCGCACCGAGTACTTGGCGTGGCTGGGGCCATTCGCCGGTGTTTCCAGTTCGAACTGATTCGGCGTGATCAGGGCCCCGTTTTCGTCGCAGAGCGTGTTGAACAGCGTGCCGATCGTCTGGTACTGGAAGCGGGCACTGTGGTTGGCCGGCGCGGCGGGAACACCCCAGAGGATGTTGTTGACGATGTAGGTGGGGAACCCGGCGAAGAGCTGCACTTTCGTGTCCAGCCCGTAGTCGCTCCCCGTCCTGCCGTTGATGAAGTAATAGATCTTCGAGCCGAGCGCGTTGACGCCGAGCAGGCCCGGGTCGTTGGTCCGCGGCTCGAGGTTGAAGATCGGCAGGATCAGCGCGGACTCGATGAAGCCGAGGCTGACACCGGCTTCGACGATGCCGATCTGTGAGTTGACCTGGCAGCTGTAGACCGCGAAGTCGGCAGCGGAACAGCGCTCGGTCGCGTGGGCGTTACCGACCACTCCTGTGGGCGCGTGGACGGTGACGAAACGCGCGTTCTCACAGGCGCACTCCGACTGGTACCCGTATTTCTGCGCCTGGATCAGCGCGTTCTCCATCGAGACCGCGAACTGCAGGTCCGGGTGGCCGCCGGCCTTGGTTTCGCTGGGCACCATGCCGAAGTTCGAGATCGGCACATCCGCCGAGGCGGTCGAGGCCGAGCCCGCGGATACCGCGGCGAGCACGAGCAGCGCCGCGATGCAAGTCTTTACCTTCAGGCTCATCGCCGACCTCCCGAGTTCTTGTGACTAGCTCGGCCGCTCTTGCCGGCCCCCCTGCGGTGGCTGCGCTTGTTCTTGGCGTTCTTCTTGCGAGCCTTGCCCCGGTTCTTCCTCTTGTTCCTCTTCGCCTTCTTCTTCTTCTTCTTCTTGCTCTTCTTTTCTTCTTCGCCTTCTTCTTCTCCGCGTGTTCGGCGCGCTGCCGCCGGTCAGCCCGGCACTCGTCCCGCTGAACACGGCGGCGGCCGGCTGCGAGGGAATGTCGTGGCACTCGTCGGCCGCCTCGCAGGGCGGGGGCGGCGGGTTGTAGAGGAACCCTCCGCCGGTTCGCGCGTTGTAGATCCGGTAGTTGTTGAGGCCGTTTTCGTCCTGGCCGGCGAGCGGCTCCGTCCACATGAAGTAGACGTTGAGGCCGTCGGCGCTGACGCCGAGCAGACCCGGCTCCGCCTCCGCCGTGAGGCCCAGACCGCCGGCCTGCTGGCCGGTGCCGGAGCTGATCAGCGTCGGCGCTCCGCCGCTGTACTGGTAGACGTCCGCGCCCAGCGGCTCCCCCGTCAGAATGTCCCGGGAGCTGTTGCTGTCCCGGGGTGAGATCTCCTCCTTGGTCGTGAACCAGACCCGGCCGTCGTCGGAGATGAAGCGGCCGTTGAAGGCGCCGAAGACGTCCGATTTCGGCGCCTGGCCGTCGGGCCTGCAGGAGATGCAGACGGTCCGCCCCGTGTCGGCGTCGTAGCGATACATCATCGCGAAGCCCTGGTTGTCGTAGGAGGTCAGCCTCGAGGTGGTGACGAAGGCCAGGTAGCGACCGTCGGCAGTGATCTGCAGGCGCCCCAGCGGGCCGTCGCTGCAGCGGCCTTCGCGAATCTCGGCGATGCCTTCCGACGAATCGTCTTCGATGCAGTAGGGGTCGTCTTCGAGCGTCGCCACGAGCTGCGTGGTCCCGCCCCGGTAGAGGTAGACGTTGACGCCCCTCGGCAGGCCGGTGCCGTCGAGGTCCTCGGGCGAGTAGAAGACGATGTCGCCGCTTTCTTCGGCGACCGCGTTGTCGGTGAAGCCCCTGACGCCGGTGTTGCCCGGCGCGAAACTGTAGTCCGACCGGGGCGGGCTGTACCAGTTCGGCGAGAGACCGCCTTTGTTCGAGGCCGAGTTCGAGATCTGGGTGTCCTTGTAGATCTCGATGTCGCAGCCCGAGATCCAAGTGGCTTCGCAGCTGTTGCCGTTGCCGCCTTCGGAACCCTGCGAGACGAGCGTCAGGCTCGGCGCCCCGCCGAGGTCGCTCCACATGTAGAGGTCGACGTTCGTGTCTTCGTCCTCCGCGACCAGCGCCTGCGCGGTCGTGAAGTAGACCTTGCGCGCGTCCGGGGACGAGTCGTAGTAGCTGACCGGCACCGGCGCGACCTCGTATGTGACCGCATCATTCACCCGCATGTAGAGGTGACTCGGGTCGCTGATCGCCGGGCACTGCCGGTCGTAGTACTGCGACGGATACTCGAGCTGCCTGCATTGTGCGTTCTTCAGCGTCCCCATCAGGATGTGCGAGCCGTCTTCGGAGACCGCCGGGAACTGGATTACCTCTTTCGAGCCTCCGTTCGGGGCGCCCTCCTGTTCGATCGGCCCGCCGCCGGGCAGGACTGAGATCAGGCTCAGCGTGTTGTTGACCGTGTCGTTGTCGTAGGCGGATCCGGGCGCGGCGGCGAGCGCGTCGGGACCGCCGTTGTAGATGTCTTCCTGCGTCGAGTAGACGAAGTGGGACAGGTCGCCGGAGAGTTCGACGTTGTTGCTGCAGTTCGTGTCCCCCGAGGCACCGACCGGCTGCGGTTTGCAGTCGAAGTCGTCGGCCGAGCCTTCGACGTCGGCGACCGAGGTCGGCAGTTTGTCGACCAGCGATCCGTCGCTGGTGTCCCACACGTAAGGGGCCATCGACGCGAAGGTTTTTTCGTTGTTGTCGACGACGCGCAGCGAGCCGCCGATCGTGTCCCAGACGCACTGGGTCGGGTTGCCGAGCTGCCAGTCGACGACGCGCGTCAGGTTGCGGTCGGCCTTGACGTCGTTCTGAACGGTGCTCGCCAGGCCCGAGGCACCGTGGACCGGGCGCCCGCCGGCGCAGCCGCTGACCGAGCCGGGCACTCCGACGAATTTGGTCTTCCAGCCGCCGTCCGTGCGCGAGGCCACGTAGAGGTCACCGGTGGTGTTGATCGGATTGCCGCCCGCTTCCGGGATGTCCCCGTAGTCGGCGGTGAACGCGAATCGGGGGGGGTCGGCGTATGGTTTCTGGGGTCCGCCGGAGAAGAGGAACGCCGTGCCGGTGTCGGAGGACGAGACCAGCTCGTAGGCGCGACAGTCGGGCAGGTAGGCGGCGCCGGTCTGCTGGCGGACGGTCTGGTTCGGGCAGACTTCCGGGTGGAAGCTGAACGCCTGGTCCTCGCTGACCGAGACGCCATATTCGTTTTCTGCGAAAACCTGGAAATGGTAGGAGGTGTCCTCGATCTCGAGGTGCGTGGTGACGTCCTGCGGTTCGAATCCGGCTTCGATCGAGCCCGGGACCACCGGCACGACGCTGCCGTAGGCGGCCGTTTGTCCGAACCTGAAGTAGTAGGTCGTTTCGGGGCCGTGCGGGTTGATCTTCGCGTTGAAGTCGACGGAGTTTGCCGTCAGACCCGAGATGCCGAACGCTTCGATGCCGGGCGGGCCGGGCGTCGTGAAGGTCTGGTCCTCGCTGCGGTGCTCGCCGTTTTCATTGGCCGCGACGAGCCGGAAGTGGTAGGTCGCGTTCGGAGCTAGTCCGGTCAGTTCGGCTTCGACATGCGTTTCCGTCGTGAACGGCGATCCTTCGGTCGCTTCCGGGTCGCACGGAACCGGTGCTTTCTCATAGGCGTCCGAGCGACCGTATTCCCAGTAGCAGTCGGTGACGTCCGGCCCATCGGCGAGCCCGACGTCGCCGCTGACTTCGGCCGAGTCGATGACGACATTGGAGGATTCGACGTTGAGCGTGTCGGGGGTGATCACCGGTTCGAAGACCATCACCGCTTTGAACGCTTCGTCGGTGACCAGGACCTTGCCGTCGTTGCGGACGGCGATGCCGGTGGCGATGCCGAGGTCTTCGTTGCCGAACCAGCTCGTCGGTTCACAGGAGCTGTTCCCGAGGTTGCAGGTGGAGCCGTCCGCTTTGACCACTTTGTTGCCGGCGGCATCTTCGAAGTGGTAGTGGTTGACGTAGAATTCCTTGACGTTGTAGTAGTCGTCCCTGCGCCGCGGGTCAGACGAGACGTCGACGGTGCGGCCGCGTGTGTGCTGGGCTCCTTTGTTGGTTTGCGAGAAGTTCGCCCGTGATCGCCTGCCCGTCTGGCGCGATCTTGCGTTCGCCGCCGTTGCCGTTTGCGAAGCCGCCGAAGAAATTGCCGAGGCTGTCGACCCCGAGCCCGTTTTCCGCGCGCTGCAGCTGTGAGCTGCCGATCGAGTTGATGAAGGTGCCACTCTCGGTGAACCTGAAGAACCGCATCGTCGTCGGGCTGAATTCGCGCTCCATCACGACGAGGTTGCCCGACGATTCGATCCCGATTCCTTCCGCGAAGTCGAACGCCCCGAAGAGCGGAATGCTTTCCCCTTTGAGCTGGCCACCGGCGGGGCCTTCGGGCGCCCCACCCCAGGTGGTGATCAGTTCGCCGCCTTCGGTGAACTTCTGGACCAACTCCGTGTCGGGATCGAGGACGTAGACGTCACCGGAGGAGGGGCCCGCGGTCCAGTCGACGATCACGTATTTCGGGTTGGTGAACGCACCGGGGCCCGATCCGGCGACGCCGGCTTTGCAGGTATCGCCAGGGAAGCCGGGCCGCGGGCAGACATCGCCGCCGCTCGTTTCGTTGACCCCGTCGCCGAACATGAAGAGGAAGTTGCCGTTGGCGTCGTACTTGTTGACGCGGGCGTCGGTTTTGTCGCCGACGTAGATACTGCCGTCCGAGGGGCCGCCCGAGTTGTCGATCCCGATACCGACCGGCAGTTTCAGTTCGTTCGTGCCGGAGCCTTTGAAAGAGCCTTCGAATTTGTGCTGGATGATCGTCGCGGAGGCACCGGCGGCGAAGACCGCCGAAAAAGCGCACGCCGCGACCAGGGTCACCGCCAAGTTGCGGACGCAAAGGGCAATCGAACCAGCATTTGCCAATGGCAACGAAGCCTCCGCGTCTCTCACTCCCTGTCCTCTCTACTCGCGACCCGCAACGGACCGAGTTCACGCCGAGCGCGTCCCTGCCCTGAGTCGGTTCTCTTTCCCTGGTAATTCCCTTGCGCCCTCCCGCGGGCACCCACTGGCGTGAAAACATAGAGAGTGTCGCCAATCAATGCAACCCCAATATTGTTAAGCGGGGCGCAGGAGGTTCGAAACACGCACGCCCGTCGCCTGACGACGTACGGTGCTCGGTGGCGCCGGCGACCGCGGAAACGGTGTGTCCCGGCGTCGAGAAACCCGGCGGTTCCCCGATTCCTACCTCTCGGGGGCCAGCTGTTTCTCCAGCTGGCGGGCCAGCTGGTAGATGCATCCGGAGTAGCCGAAGGCGGCGATCCGGGCCGGTAGCGTCGCCTGGTAGGCGCCGGCGGCGAGCTGCCCGGCGGAGAAGCTCGGATCCCTGGCGGCGTTACTCTGGTACTTCTCGACTTCGGCGATCATTCTCGCCTGGTCGCTGCTTGGATCGAGCGTCCCCTTCTGCACGGCGATCGGGAAGTACTCGCGCTCAACCTCCACGGGTGTCTTGCCGGCGCAGGCCACCCGTCCCGCCGCGATCGCCCTGGCCGATCCCTCGACGCGCGGATCGGGCTCGCGCGGAGTGAACTGCCGATAGATCTCCTTCAGTACCGGAGAGGCGCCCTTCGGCGGCTGGGGGGCGTCCTTCGGCACCGTCGGTTCGGGATAGGTCGCGTCGGGCGGGGTGGTTTCGACGGTTTCCCCGTTCGGCATGGTCGTGAACCCGATCCCACTGTCCGTTCCGCCGCTCCCGCCGCAACCGGCGATTGCGACCGCCGTGACCGCTGCCAGCGCTGTTGGCCAGGTACCGAGACGCATCGCTATGGGCTCGGACCCACCGCGGCGGGGTTCACCGGCTCTCCCGTCGACAGCCCGAGTGCCTTCCACTCGCCGTCTTCGACGGTCAGCACGAAGTAGTTGAGCACATCGCTCCCGGCCGGGCGGAAGAGAACGAAGGCGTTGCCACCCCCGACCCGCACACTGGTGACCGTGCCGTTTGCTGCCCGCCGTGCTTCATCGGAAGGAATGATGATCAGCTTTTCAAGCAGTTCAGGGCACTTTTTGTCCGATTCGGCAAGACCGGCGCGGATTTTCACCGCCACCGCGGCGCAGACCTTGGCGAAGTCGCGATCGGCAATGGCGCCGACGTAGGACCTCATCGCCGCGACCACGGCCGCTTTTTCGGCTCCGGTGGCATCGGTCCCGTAGGTCTGGATGCTGTTGTCGCCGGTCTTCGCCGTGTTCGTGCCGAGCGGCGCCCCGTTTTGGTTCTTGCTCGGGCCGCCCGCGCCGGCGTTCGACCCCGAGCCGGCGACGCCATCCGAACCGCCACCCCCGGAAGCGTCGTCGGAGCTCTTCGAACCGTCCCCGCCCGAGCTCTGCGAGCCCGAGTCGGAGCCCGATCTGGAGGAGCCGCCGTCACCGGCTTCGTTCGAGTCGGAGACGTCTCCGACGGTGAGGTCGCCACTGCCGGAGGCGGTCGAAGACGACGAGTCAGACGAAGACCCGCAGCCGGTGGCCGCGATCGCCAGGCAGGCGAGCACGCCGATGAGCGCGATAGTTCTCTCCACAGACGGCATTGTTCCCAGGCTCCCTAAACGCCAGCTTATCCGCTCCGATGTGCGGCGGCCCCGCGAGGCCGGTGGTGCGCCAGGCTGCCCGGCCACGACGCCGCCTGGTCCGGATGAGATGCGCCCGACGAGAGTCGAACTCGCGACCTTCGGACGCTCTCACCAGACTGACTACGCCCTCAGGAGCTCTGGATGGCTTGCCGCGGCGGCCCAACCTGATGCGGAGCTCGAACCGAAACCGGATCATCAAACGGCGAGCTGCTCTTCGACCTCCCAAAGGGAGACCCGCGCAATGTCCGCCGCCCGCAGGGGCCGCCCTCGGAGTGGCCCGCCCTGGCAGACCTCCTGCGGCGCCCCGCGGCACCAATTGATCGAAGACCCGGCGCTCCTCCGGCCCGCGCGGATTGCGGCGCCGTGTGGCGAAGCATATGGTTGGGCCGTGGGCGCTCATCTGACACCGCTCGACGCCTCCTTCCTGGAGCTCGAGCAGGTGGACGAGTCCGCCCACATGCACATCGGCTGGGCGATGATCTTCGATCCGCCGCCGGACGGCGGGGCGCCTTCGCTCGAGGCCATGCGAGATCAGACGGCGGAGCGCCTCGAGTTGATGCCCCGTTTCCTCAAGCGGCTCTCCTCGCCGCGAGTTGGCGGCCTCTCCTTCCCCACCTGGGAGCCGGACCCGGATTTCGAGATCGCGACGCACATGCGACACGCGACCCTACCCGCGCCGGGCGGTGAGGCCGAGCTGCTGGACTGGCTGGGCGACTTCTACTCCCACCGGCTCGACCGCGCCCACCCCCTATGGGAGACGACCCTCCTCGACGGCCTCGCCGACGGCCGCTGGGCCCTGGTGACGAAGGTCCACCACTGTCTGGTCGACGGAGTCAGCGGGGCCTCGGTGACCGGCACCCTTCTCGACGCCGAGCCCAGCCCGCCTCCAGGCTCGAAGGGGCTGGCAGCCGCGTTCGCGCCCCCGGCCGACGAGGACGACGAGAAGGGGATGCTGGCGAGGCTCTACGGCGCGGTGGGCAGCGGCGCCGACGTCGCCCTGCATCCGCGCAAGCTTGCCGCCGCGGTCTCCCGCTCCAGGTCGATGGCGGAGATGATCGTCCGCGAGGAGCTGATCGGGGCGCCGCACACGAGCCTCAACGAGCCGATCGGCGGCACCCGGCGGCTGGCCGCGGTCGGCGTGCCGCTCGATGACCTCAAGGGGATCAAGCGCGAGCTGGGCGGCACCATCAACGACGTCGTCCTTGCCGCGACCGCAGGCGGCCTGCGACGTTTCTTCGAGCAGCGCGGGGAGAGTTCCGTGGAGTGGGTCAGGGCGATGGTCCCGGTCAACGTGCGCCAGGGCAGCGAGCAACTCGCCCTCGGCAACCGGGTCTCCTCCCTGTTCGTAGACCTGCCGGTCGCCGAGCCGGATCCGCTGCTCCACTACCGCAAGGTCGTGTCGGCCGCCGAGGAGCTGAAGCGGGGCGACCAGGCCACCGGCACCGAGACGCTGATCGAATTGGCCGGCACGGCACCGCCTCTGATCCACAGCGTCGTCGCCCGGATCGCCTTCACGCCGCGGCTCTTCAACATCACGATCACCAACGTCCCGGGGCCGCCGGCGACGCTCTACGCGCTGGGCGCTCCGCTGCGGAGGGTGGTGCCGTTGGTGCCGATCTTCTCGGGCCACGCCCTCGGCGTCGCGGCGGTCAGCTATGACGGCGAGCTCACCTTCGGGCTCAACGCCGACCGCGCGACAGTCCCCGACCTGGAGGCGATGAGGGCCGGCATCGAGGAGTCGCTGCTCGAGCTTGGACGCGTCGCCGGCGTCGACCTGGCGCCCAACCGACCGACCGCCCGCGCCGGACACGAGGAGTAGGCCGCCCTCCGATCGGCGGTGAGCCGCCGATCCCCCGTTTCGCGGACCAGTGGTTCAACCTATATTCCAACCATTGGTACAATCGAGCGGTGACCGTCAGGGGAACCCGTGGACACCGAACCCGACGCGAGCGGCGACAGGAGCGCGAGCTGGCGATCGTGGCGGCGACGCGCATGCTCCTGGACGAGCGAGGCAGGCGCGACCCGTCGGTCGAGAAGATCGCCGGCACCGCCGGCGTGAGCAAACCGGACGTCTATCGCACCTTCGAATCCAAGGAGGAGATCTTCGCCCTGACAGTTGTCGATTACCTCGCGGAGCTCGAGGAACGCTGCTCTGAGGCGGCGGAGCCCGAGGACCCGGTCGCCGCGCTTCGCGAAGCGTGTCTGCGCTACGTCGACTTCTGCCTCGAGTATCCAGCCTTCATCGACCACGCGCTGCCGGTGCTGGGACGGCCGACGGACGAGTTGCGCGAGCAGATCTCCGATTCGGTCTGGATTCGCCTCGGCGGGGCGCTGGCCGTCTGCGTAGGGCGGCTGGAGCGGATTCTCGCCGCCGGCACCGAGCGGAAGGTGTTCGCAGTCGAGGACCCCGCCTTCCGAGCCAACCTGCTCAACGCGCAGATGCTCGGTTCGATCCAGCTGGCGCGCGTCGGCGTCGGCGTGCACGAGGTAGCCCCGGGCGTCGCCGCGACCTTCGAGCTCGAACCCGAGCGGCTCCGCGATGCCTGTGTCGAGGACGCCCTGGCCGTGACGGGAATCTCCGAGGGGGCTGCGAGGTGAGCGCGATGGAGGTAAAGACGGAGACGCTGCACGGTCACCCGGTGACATACGCAGCCGCTGGAAAGGGCCCGGTTCTGTTGTTGATCCACGGGATGGCAGGAAACTTCGAAAACTGGCAGGAGGTGATCGAGCCGCTGGCCCGCAAGCACACCGTGATCGCCCCCGACCTTCCTGGGCACGGCGAGTCGGCGGCGAGTGGCGGCGACTACTCGATCGGGGCGCTCGCCGCCGGCCTGCGCGACCTGCTCCTCGCGCTCGGCCACCAGCGCGCCACGATTGTCGGGCATTCGCTCGGGGGCGGAATCGCGATGCAGTTCGCCTACCAGTTCCCGGAGATGACTGAGCGCCTGGTGTTGGTCTCGAGCGGCGGCCTCGGTCGCGAGGTGAGCCCGATCATCCGCGCCGCGGCGCTTCCAGGCGCCGAGTTCTTCATCGCGGCGACCGCTGCGGCGGGACAACGGGTCGGATCGGTGCTCGGGCGCGGGCTGGGGGCGATCGGTCTGCGACCGAACGCCGACATCGCCGAGGTCGCGCGAGGCTATGGCTCGCTGACCGATTCCACTCGCCGAACGGCATTCCTGGCGACCGTGCGCTCGGTGATCGGCACCGGTGGTCAGCGTGTCAGGGCCAGCGAACGCCTCTACCTTGCCGAGGCCATGCCGGTGCTGATCATCTGGGGCGCCCGCGATCCGCTCATCCCTGCCCACCATGGCGAGCACGCCCACAACAGCATTCCGGACAGCCGGCTCGAGATCTTCGATGGAGTCGGTCACCTGCCCCAGCTCGAGGACCCGGCGCGCTTCGTCGCGGTGCTCGAAGCGTTCCTGGACGAGACCGACCCCGCGCGGTTTGACCGCAAGGACTGGCAGGCCCGGCTTCAGGCCGTCAGGGCCGAGTCATAGGGCGAGGGGCAGCCACAGACCAGCGTCCGTCGGCGGCCGGTCAGCTAGCGCTGGATCAAGAGCTTGCCGTGCCGGTGAACCGGGCGCCCACCCGGCGGCGCGATCCAAACGTCGAGCCTGCTCTTCAGCTTGCGATGACGGCGCAGCAGCCTGTGGCCGGGCTTCGTCAGGCGGGCGACGACCAGGCGCTTGCGCCCGGCGCCCTTGATTAGGGCGCGGGCGAGGATGCGCTTGCCCTTCCTCACGACGGCGCGCACGCGGCCGCAGGGAGCCGAGCAGCGGACTCGGGCGACCGCCAGCCTGCCGCGCCGCAGCCGGGCTCGGCTGAACAGCTTGGCGTGCACGCCGACCTTCGCCGACGGCGCCGGGACGGATCCACCCCCGGCCGCGGTAGCTGCGCCGCAGTTCGAGTTGCCGCCGGTGTCCGGCGTCGAGCCGCCCGCGTCGGGCTGGAGCGTCAACCGAAGCCGGTCGATTTCCTTCGAGCCCTCCTTGACGATCGGGATCGTCACGTTGCCGGAGGCGCCGTCGCTATATGAGTTGCCGTACATTTCGGCGTACTGGTTGATCACGGCGGCGTACTGCTCGCAGGTCGGGAAGGGCGAGAGGGACGCACGGGCGTCGCCGAAGGCAGGCTGGTTGAAGCCCACATCGCAGTACGAGTAGGGGCCGCTGGACATGCGGTTGAAGGGGGCGCAGAAGTCGATCGCATCGTTGCCGTAGACGCCGTCCCAGTAGCCGGCCATGAAGCCGACAAGGACGTCGTGGCGGATCTGCCCTACGAGGTCGTTGGGCGTCCCTTTGCCGGTGTAGACGTCTTCGATCAGTTCGTCGCCGGGCATCGCAATCACCGAGGGCGTGGACGCCGCGGCCGGCCCTTCGGCGCTGCCGCTCAGGGTTATCGAGCCGTCGGCGGCGAAGGTGCCGGAGTAGGTGGAGTAGGTGTGCAGGTTCGGCGGAGCGTTGAAGCTGCTGTGCAGGTGGATCGTCTTGCCCGCCATCGAGCGCACGTAGTCGCCGAGGTCGGGGTAGGCGTCGGACTCGATCGGCGAGAGCACGCGAATGATTTCTCCGCCGCTGCGGATCGTCGACTCCGGCCCACCCGGGATTCCCTGCAGAGCTGAGAAGATCGTGTCGGAGTTGGCGGAGGCGAGTTCGGACACGTGCTCGCCGCCGTCGAAGGTGTCGAGCCGCATCCCGATCGCGAACTGTTCGACCGCGGTGAGGTTGGCCACGTCGGATTCGGCGGGGGTCAGGGTCAGCTCGATCCAGTCGAACCGCGTCGCCGAGTGGAAGTCGATCGGTTCGGTCACCCCCTGTGGCCCGTAGGCGACCAGGACGCGGCCTGAGATCAGCTTTTGGACATCCAGCGTCAGGGTCGAGCCCGGGGCGGAGCCCAGCGCGACCGGCGTGTTGCTGGGATGACCGGTCACGTCATAGTCCGCCGGGTTGGCCGTGTACGGCGTGATCCAGGCTTGCTTGCCGCTGTCGTTGACGACTTCGAGCTGGAGCGCCGGCGCAGCGCTCGGCAGGGCGAGAAGGGCGAGGATGGCGGTGGGCAGGAGCGGGCGGAGCGGGCGGAGCAGGCGGCGCAGGGGCAGCGGTCGGGAACGCATGCAGGACCAATCGGCAGCCCGGCTCCACTCCTTTAAAAACGGCGCTCAGACCGCCGCGCCAGGGGGCAACCCCGGACAAGCGAGAAGATCGCAAGGCAGAATGACGGATGGCGCTCCCGCCCAAGATCGGGCAAGATCGCGGAACCCAGGGGCCCGGGGCGCCAGGGTCCTACGCGACCGTCACGAGCACGTCCTCAAGCGCCTCGAGAAGATGGTCGGCGTCGACGCGCGTAAAGACCAGGGGAGGCCGGATCTTGAGGACATCGTTGTTCGGGCCGGTGGTGCCGACCAGAACGCGACGGTCGCGCAGGCCATTGACGATCCGAGTCGCCACCTCCGCCGAGTCGCCGCCCTGTGCGACTCCGTCCACGGCAACGAAGAGGCCCGCTCCGCGGACATTGCGCAGCAACGGTGAGCTCCCCGCCACCGTCTCCAGCCCGTCTCGCAGGTAGTCGCCCACGACTGCGGCGTTGCTCTGCAGGCCCTCCCCTTCGATGACGTCGAGGACGGCGGCGGCAGCGGCGATGCTGACCGAGTTGCCGCCAAAGGTGTTGAAGTAACGGGTCTCGCGCCCGAAGCGATCCAGCAGCTCCGCGCGCGCCGCGACGGCCGCGACCGGCATGCCGTTCCCCATCGGCTTGCCCATCGTCACGAGATCCGGTTCGAGGCCGTGTCGCTGGAAGCCCCACATGCTGCCGGTCCGGGCGAATCCGGCCTGGACCTCGTCGCCGATGAACAGGCCGCCGCTCGCACGAACCTCGTCGGCCAGGGGCTGCAGGAATCCGACGGGTCCCGGAATGATCCCGTCGCTGGAGAAAATCGTGTCGGCGAGGAACGCCGCAAACCCGGTGCCCTCGGCCTCGAACTCCGCAACCGCGGAGCGCAGTTCCGCGGCCATCCTCTCTCCCTCGGCTTGGGGATCGTCTGCGCCAGGCGCCGGCGGCAGGACGGTGCGCACGGACGGCCCCGGTGCCACCGAAGGCCCGAGCGAGGGCGATGCCTCGGCGACGGCGGAGGTACCACCGTGGTAGGCGTTGGCGGTGACGACGACGCCGGTATGGCTGGTCCAGAAGCGCGCGATCCGCAACGCCAGATCGTTTGCCTCACTGCCGCTGCAGGTGAAGATCGTGTGCTCGGGGCCCGGACCCAGCGTCGCCAGCAGTCGCTCGGCGTAATCGAGGATGGGCTCGGCCGGGTAGCGCGTATGCGTATTCAAAAGCGCCGCCTGCTCAGCGATAGCGGCGACCACCCGCGGGTGCGCGTGGCCGACGCACGGAACGTTGTTGTAGGCGTCGAGATACTCGGTGCCGTCGCGATCGAAGAGATGGACTCCCTCTCCCCTGACGACCTCGATCGGTCGGTCGTAGAATGTCCGATAGGCGGGGCCGAGCAGGGTGCGCCGGCGCGAGAGCAGATTCGCCAGGTGGTCTTCGGCTTCCGCCGCCACTCAGCCGACCCCCTCGGCGATGGCCGCCAGCTGCTCGGCATCCTCGGGAGAGGGCGTCGGGGGTAGCCGGGCCAGGATTTTCGAGACTCGCTCGACGTTGCGCCCCAGGTACTCGCGATTCTCGGGAAACCGGCTCGCGCGCCATTCGCCGCCCACTATCCGCGTCACGATCCTGATTCGCGTCAGCTCGTACAGGATGCCGAGCTCACCCGGCAGCAGCGGCTCGACCTCGAAGTATCCACGGACGAAGTCGAGGGCCGGCGCGAACGCGCTCGCATTGGAATCGATGTGATCGGCCATCGCCACCGCGACGTCGTTTGCGCGCTGGGTGCGAACGACGTCGCCGAAGTCGATGACCGCCAGCGTGCCGTCCTCCCCGAGCACGACATTATCCTTGCTGAGGTCGTTGTGACACACCTGCACGGGCAGTTGGTCGAGTCGGGGAACGACGTCCCTGTCGAAGGCCTCCAGGTCCGAGTCGAGCGCCTCCCGGCGCTCGTTCGGCTCCAGCTCGGCGAGCATCGCGCGCATCTGACCCGCATGCCTGAGGTCCCACGAGAGGTCGCGATCCGCGGCGGGATGATCGAAGCTTCGAAACGCCACCGCGAGCTCAGCGAGCGTGGCGCCGAGGCGCCGGCGCAGCTGCTCGTCGGTCGGGACGGATCGCAGGACCTTGCCCTCGAGGAAGGTCGTCAGTCGCGCCCGGCGCCTGCAACCTTCTGCGTCCGTAAAGGTCGCCACCGGCAGGCCCGAGCTCGTCATCACGACCTCCTGGACCCCGAAAGAGCGGACGCCTGCGGAGACGTGGATGAGCGCGCTCGTGACCAGGTCGGTCAGGGCCTCCTCCTCGTCGGCGGGGACGACCTTGAGCAGAAAGGTCCCGCCGCTCGTGACGAGACGGAAGTTCTCATCGACTTCGGCCGGGAGCTCGGCCGCGGCGCCGTCGACACCCCAGTGCTCGGTCGCGATGCGCTCGGCCTCGGCGTTGGAGATCCGCACCGAGACCCGCTTGAGAGACCTGACCCCGAAGATCGAGTCCACGCCGGACGTCACCTGCCCCGCCGCTGCAGGAGGGCGTCATCTGCCTCCAGTGACCCGATCTCGAGCCCGGGCAGCGCCTCGCCGAGGTTGGTGGCGCCGCAGACGAAGGGCACGTCGAAGGCGAACTTGTCGATGTGGTTGCTCTCGTCGGCCGGGGTCAGCACCTCGGACTCGTCGATGTAGTCGACCTCGAGCGCCTGCAGCACCTGGGCCTCGGCGAAGTGGCCGATCCGCGCCTTGGCCATGACCGGGATCGTCACCGCCTCCTGGATTCCCTTGATCATCGTCGGGTCCGACATGCGGGCGACGCCGCCGTCGCGGCGGATGTCGGCCGGGACCCGCTCGAGGGCCATCACCGCGCAGGCGCCCGCCTGCTCGGCGATCGTCGCCTGCTCGGCCGTGACCACGTCCATGATCACCCCGCCTTTCAGCATCTCGGCGAGGCCGGTCTTGACCCGGAATGTCGCGCGCTCGCTCCGTTCAGTCATCTTCATCTCGCCTCGACCGGATCACTCCAACCGCCGCGGACGAGTCTGCTCCCGGGCGAATCTCGATTGTCAGCGGGTCCATGATGGACCTACCACCCCGGACGGCCGACGTCGGCTGGCGACAACCGGCGCAGGGTCGTCGGGGCCTCAGGCACCGGAGTCGGGGTAGTCGACCTCGTCGCTCAGCTTCGGGTCGCTGTGCAACTCCCAGTACCTCTCCCTGATCTTCGCGCTGACCGGGCCGGGGCGCTCAGAGCCGACCGGCTGCCCATCGAGGTTCGCAACCGGCATGACCCCCCCCGCTGTGCTGGTGAGGAAGATCTCATCTGCGCTGTAGAGACGGCTCGTCGGCAGGTCCCTCACCTGGACATCGAGATCCATCCCGTCGGCGATCTCGAGGACCGTCTTGCGGCTGACCCCCTGCAGAACGCCGCGCTGGGGGGTGAGCAGCTCGTCGCCGTCGACCATGAATACGTTGAAACCGGGCCCCTCGGTCACGTGGCCGTTGCCATCGGTCAGGACCGGCAGCCAGGCGCCGCGGTCATAGGCCTCGAGCAGCGAGCGGGTGAAGTCGCCCCACTGGAAGTTCTTGATCGTCGGATCGAAGGAACCGGTGGGAACACGCGTGGTGTCGCGGGAGACGACGACGTCGGTACCGATCGTCTGGGCCTCCGGCCTGACGATCCAGACATAGGGGATCGCGTATGCGTAGATGCGGTTCGTCCAATTCCGGGGGTCACGGTCCCCCGGAGTCGGCACTCCGCGGGAGACGACGATCTCGACGTACGCGTCGCGAAGACCGGAGCGTCGCACGCACTCGAAGAGGATCTCCCGGACCTCCTCACGGCCCATCGCCGGTTCGAGTCGCATCAGCTCGCAGCTGTGGAAGACGCGGTCGAGGTGGTCGTCGAGACGGAAGAACCGACCCTCCCAGACGCCGACAACGTCGTAGGTGACGTCGGAACGCACGAAGCCGACGTCAAGGATCGGGATCCGGGCCTCGGTGATCGGTACGTACTCGCCATCGATCCATGCGCAGCCGTCCGCAAAACGACCAGCCGTGTCATCGACGGCGGTTGCAGTCTGGGACACGTCGGTCATCTGCTCCTCCAGTCCTCGGTCCTCGCCAGGGTCGGGGCGCCTGCAAGTGGTCGGGCTACGGCCAAATTAGGAAAAGAAAGCACCGACGTCAAGCGAATTGCAGACGATCTTCGAATCGAACTATGCAAATCACACCTCTTTATTGCCCTCTATCTTCAAATTGGGATACAAAACATCATTTCGGCCGCACTTCAGCCCGCGCCCTGGATCAACTCGATCGTTATCCCGTCGGGATCAAGCAGGTAACAGGCCCAGCCGCCCCTGTTATGGCCTTCGTCGATTTCGACCGGGGGGTTGTGGAACTGCGCACCACGCCCACGAAGGCGCGCATACTCCGCGGCCAGGTCGTCCACGGAGAGGGCGAGGTGTCCGACGCCGACGTCTTTCGTGCTCAGGTCGGGCGTCCTCCCCTCCGGCGACAGGTACTGCACCAGCTCCAGGATCTGGCCGCTGGGCGCCGGCGACCCGGCGGGAAACCCGAGGAACGCCAATTCCAGTACCGCGTCCGCCATGCCCACGATCCGACGCGAGTAGTCGTTGTCGTTGCGCTGGCGGCGAATCAATTCGAGGCCGAGGATGTCCCGGTACCAGGCAACGGACCGATCGAGATCGGAGACGGTGAAACCAGCGTGCACGACACCGAGCCACATGGCCGTGTCGCTACCCATATGGAGCATCGAAATCCATTATCAGGCATCATAAACCCATATCGTGGAGTCGAAAACCATTATGCAGACACAGCCCGATGCCGCCGGCATTGGTCAATGCGGCACCATCGTGAGCGGCAATTCCACGATGTGGCCCTGCTACCCTCCAGCGCATGGCGGCGACGGGGGGTAAGGCGGGTAACCGCAAAGCCGCGTCCCGGGAGTCCGGGCGCAGCGGGGCGGCCAAAGAACCGTCCGTTGCCGTCCTCGGCAAGGCCCTCGCCGTCCTCGATGCGCTCGCGAACGCTCGCGAGGCGACCACTTCCGAAGTAGCCGAGATACTGGGTGAGCCGCGCAGCTCCGTCTACCGCCTGCTCAACACGCTGGACGCGCTCGGACTCGTCGAAGCCGGCAATCACCGCGGTACCTACCGGCTCGGGCTGGAGCTGTTCGAGCTGGGCATTACGGTCCTCTCCCGCCTGGACGTGAGGAGCGCGGCGCTGGAGCCGATGCGCCGCCTCAACGAAGCCACCCACGAGACGGTTTTCTTGTGTCTGCGCCGCGGCCGCGAGGCCGTCTGCATCGAACGGATGGACGGCTCCCGGGCGGCATCGATGGCGCTCAAGCTGGGCGGCTCCCTGCCGCTTCATTGCGGCGCCGCCCCCGTCGCCCTGCTCGCCACGGAGCGCCGATCCGAGTGGGATGCATACGTCCAGGGCGGCGAGCTGAAGGACTTCCGAAGCGGCGAGCGGATTCCGGCGGAGGTGGTCATTGCCCATCTCGAAGAGGCGCGCCGAACGGGCGTCGCCGTCAGCGACGAAGACCTGGTCGGGGGCTTCGCCGCCCTCGGGGCCCCTGTCTTCGACTACCGCGGCGAGGCTCTGGCCGCCGTCTCCGTCAGCGCAATGCGCCAGAACATTCTTGGCGAGCACGAAGACCAGTTCCGGGATGGACTGATGCAGGCCGCGAGTGAAATCTCGAGGAATCTCGGCTTCGAAAGTCGTGTCAGCGGCCCGCCCTCCATAGCCCGAAAATAGTCGTTTTTGATCGCATTGTGGTGTTGGTGTTCACGATGTGGGCTTGATACTCTGACGGAGTGAGCGCGACTCCGGCAGAGCTAGCGGGCCTGAACGGCCAACTGGCCGATCAGGTCCGCGAGCGGGCCGCGATGATCCGCCGCGAGACGATCCGGCTCGTCGGCATCGCCAAGAGCGGGCACTACACCAGTGTCTTCTCCTGCGCCGAGATCCTCGCCGCTCTGTACTCCGGCGTGATGCGCCTCGGTGACGATCCCGAATGGCCCGAGCGCGACCGCCTAATCCTCTCCAAGGGCCACGTCGCAGTCGGCCTCTACCCGTTGCTGGCCGAGAAGGGCTACTTCCCCGCGGACTGGCTCGACTCCTACACCCGACTCGGCAGCCCGCTTGGCGACCACCCCGACATGCGACGCGTTCCGGGCGTCGACTTCTCCTCGGGCTCGCTCGGGCACGGTCTCTCGGTCGGGTCCGGGATGGCCAAAGCGGCTCGGATGCGCGGCAGCGATGCGACGCGCGTCTGGGTCCTTCTCGGCGACCAGGAGATGAACGAGGGCGAGGTCTGGGAAGCCGCCGGGTCCGCCTCCCATTTCGATCTCGGCAACCTGTGCGCGATCGTCGACGCAAACCAGATGGGCCTCGACGGCAGAACCGAGGAGGTGATGTCGGTCGAGCCGATCGGCGAGCGCTTCGCGGCGTTCGGGTGGCGTGTCGTCGAAGTCGACGGTCACGACATCCAGGCGCTCCTCCGGGTCCTCGAGGAGCTGCCCACGACCGATTCCGCCCAACCGGTCTGCATCGTCGCCCGCACCGTCAAGGGCCAGGGCATCGGGTACATGGAGCTCTCGCGAACCTGGCATCTCGGCTACCTGGCACCGGCGGACGCCGCGGCTGCGATCAGGGAGATCGACCAACGTGGCTGACCGGGCGATCGACCACGCACCGATCCCGAGCGCCCCGGAGAGCTGGGACCTTGTCGGCTCCGAACGGCTTGCCGCCTCTGCCGTCGCCGGCGAGATCCTGGCCACGATGGCCGACGAGAACCCCGACATCGTCGTCATCACCGCCGACCTCAAATTCTCGAACCGGACCGTCGACTTCGAGAAGGCCCACCCGAACCGCTTCTTGAACGTCGGCATCTCCGAGCAGCACATGGTCTCGATGGCCGCCGGCATGGCGACCTTCGGCTATCGCCCCTACATCGCCACCTTCGCCAGCTTCGTCGGCCTCCTGGCGGCCGAGCAGTTGCGCACAGACCTCGCCTACCCGGGGTTGCCGGTCCGGGTGCTCGCCCACCACGCAGGTATCTCGCTCGGCTTCTACGGCACCTCCCACCACGCCACCGAGGACCTGGGCCTGCTGCGCTCGGTCGCCAACATGACGGTCGTCTGTCCCTGCGACGCGACCAGCATCGCGGACGCCCTGCGGCAGACCGCCGACCTGCCGGGGCCGGTCTATTTCCGGCTCGGCCGCGGAAGGGAGCCGGACGTCTACGCCGACCGCCCCGCCGGCACGTTCGAGTTCGGTCGGGCGGCCGTGCTGCGCGAGGGCGACGACCTGACGATCGTGGCCAATGGCATCACCGTTCACGAGGCGCTGGCGGCTGCGGATCGGCTCGCCGGCGACGGCACCGAGACCGCGGTGCTGGACGCACACACCGTCCGCCCATTCGACGCGGAGACCGTCGCCGCCCATGCCGGCCGCAGCGGCCGCCTCCTGGTCGCCGAGGAGCACAACGTGGTCGGCGGTGTCGCCTCGGCCTGCGCCGAAGCCCTCGTGGAGCACGGCCTCGCCGACGTCAGGCTCGAGCGGATCGGGATGCCTGCCGACGAGTACGCGCTGATCGCACCGCCGACCCACCTGTACCGGCACTACGGGATGGACGCCGAAGGCATCGAGTCGCGCGCCCGTGACCTGCTCGCGGGCGACTAGCTCCGGCCCCGAAAACACGACGCGGCGCGCCTCACAGTGCCAGCGCCAGCGGCTGCTCGAGAAGCGCCCGGATCCGCGCCAGGAATTCGGCGCCCTCGGCCCCGTAGAGGATGCGGTGATCGCAGGCGAGGGTCGCCTTCATCAGCTGGGCAGCGACCAACTCACCATCGCACACAGTCGGGCGCTCGGCGATCTCGCCGACGGCGAGGATCCCCGCCTGGCGGGAGTTGATCACGGCGGCGAACTCGTGGATCCCGAACATCCCCAGGTTGGAGACGGTGAAGGTGCCGCCCGAGAGCTCGGGTGGGGTGATCGTGCCCTCGCGCACGCCCCGGGCCAGGGACCGGGCGTCGGTGGCGATCGCCCGCAGTCCCTTGCGGTCTGCGTCGAAGATGGTGGGAACGACCAGCGCCCCCGGGGCGGCGACGGCGAAGCCGACGTTGACCCGCGAGTAGCGCTCGAAGTGACCGTCGCGGTAGGCACCGTTGGCTTTGGGGAACTCGCGCAGGGCGATCGCGCAGGCCTTCACGACCAAGTCGTTGAACGAGGGCACGACCTCGCCCTCGGCGCTCGCGGCCTTGATCCCCGCCCGCGTCGCGACCGCCGCGGACATGTCGATCTCGGCGGTGAGGTAGAAGTGCGGCGCCGTCGCCTTGGACTCGGCCATGCGGCGGGCGACCGTCTGCTGCAGCCTGTCGAGCTCCTGGATGCTCACCTGGCCCCTGGCGGTCTCGGTGGGAGGCGGGCCCGGGGCGACGGGGGCCTCGACGGCGGCCGGCGACGGCGCGGTCGCGGCTCGCTTGACGTCCTCCTTGACGACCCGCCCGCCGGGACCCGTGCCCTCGATCGAGGCCAGATCCAAACCCTGCTCCTCGGCAATGCGCCGGGCGACGGGCGAGGCCTTGATACGGCCCGACCCCGCAGAGCCCGCGGCGGTCCCGGCCGGCGGCGCCTGCGTCAGTGCGGGCGGCGCGGCCTCGGGCTCCGCGGGCGCACTGTCCCCCACTTCGCCGACCACGGCGATCGGCTCCCCGATCGCCAGGGTCGCCCCCTCCTCGGCGAGGATCTGCGTCAGCGTCCCGGCGACGTCGGATTCATAGGCCATGTTCGCCTTGTCGGTCTCGATTTCGACGAGCTCCTCGCCGACGGCGACCTGATCTCCCACCTGCTTCATCCAGGTAAGGATTGTCCCCTCCTCCATCGAGTCCGAGAGGCGGGGCATGACGATCTCGCCCACCGTGGGGTGCGCCATCCAGCCGCTCCTAGGCCGCGGTCACGACCTCGGCCGCGACACCGAGGCGGGCCGAGACCTCTGAGACGATCCTGCCCTCGGCCGGCAGGAAGGGGTCCTCCAGGGTCGGGCGTGTAGGGAATCGGTGTTTCGGGGCAGGTGACGGCCCAGGCGTCGTCGAGGTCATGCAGCCCCCTCGGCGGCGACGATGCCGAGCAGGTTCGCCGCCCAGCCGCCGACCAGCGGACCCTCCTCGACGGCGACGATTCGGTTCGTCTTGGCGACCGAGGCAAGCACGGTGTCGACGTCGAGCGGACGCAGGCTGCGCAGATCCACCACCTCGGCCCGCACTCCGCGCTCGGCCAGCTCGTCGGCGGCGCGCAGGCAGTCCCGCACGCCCTTGGAGATCGAGACCAGCGTCAGGTCGTCGCCCTCGCGCACGACCGCCGCCCGACCGAGCGGCAGCATCCTCCTCGGAGGGCGGCGCGTCCTTGACCGAGTAGAGCCGCTTGTGCTCGAGGAAGACGACCGGGTTGTCGTCGCGGATCGCCGCCTTCAGCAGCGCCTTCGCATCGCCGGCGGTCGCCGGGGCGACCAGCTTCAGGCCGGGGACGCCCTGAAGCCAGGGAATCGGCGACTGCGAGTGCATCGCGCCGAAGTTGCCACCGGCGCCCATGGCCGAGCGGACGACGAGCGGCACGGTGGCCTGCTCGTTGGAGACGTAGAAGTACTTCGCCGCCTGGTTGATCAGGCTGTCCATCGCCAGCGGCAGGAAGTCGGCGAACATGATCTCGTAGATCGGCCGCAGCCCGGTCACGGCCGCGCCGAAGGCGCCGCCGGCGATCGCCAGCTCGGAGATCGGCGTGTCGATGACCCGCTCGCCGTGTTTCTCGTAGAGGCCGGGCGTGACCGCGAAGACGCCGCCGGCCGCGGCGACGTCCTCGCCGAAGAAGACGACGCGCTCGTCTCGCTCCATCTCCTCGTCGATCGCGGTTCGCACCGCCTCGCGGAACTCGAGCGTCTCCTCAGGCACCGAACTGACTCCCTTCCGGATGCGGATCGGGAAACGGGGCGGCGAGACCGCGTTTCGCCGCCTCGTCCAGCTCTGCCCGGACCTCCGTATCGATTTCGTCGAGTCGCTCAGGCTCGACCCCGTAGCGCTCCTGCAGACCCGCCCGGGCAACCAGGAGCGGGTCGCGCTTCTTCCACTCGTCGAGCTCGCCGGCCTTGCGGTACTTGCCGGGATCGCTGCGGGAGTGGCCGACGAAGCGATAGGTGAGCGTCTCCAGGAAAGCGGGGCCGGCCCCCGAGCGGGCATGCTCGACCGCCTCCGCGGCGGCTTCACGGACGGTCCAGAGGTCGTTGCCGTCGACCGTCTGGGTGGGGATCCCCATCGCCATCGGTCGGGCGGAGATCCGTCCCGCGGTGACGTCCTCGATCGGCGTGAACTCCATGTAGAGGTTGTTCTCGCAGACGAAGACGACCGGCAGCTTCTCGACCTGCGCCCAGTTGAGGCACTCGTGGAAGTAGGCCTGGTTGGAGGTCCCGTCGCCGAAGAAGGCGACCGCGACCGTCCCCTCCCCGAGCAGCTTCGCCGAGAGGCCGGCGCCGGTTGCTGCACCGATCGAGCCGCCGACGATCCCGAAGCACCCGATCAGCCCACGCTCGACATCGATGACGTTCATCGAGCCGGCGCGGCCGCCGCAGACCCCGGTGGCACGCCCCAGCATCTCGTCCATCAGTCCCTGGAGGGAGACACCCATGGCCAGCGAATGGCCGTGACCACGGTAGGTGCCGGCGACCCGGTCACCTTTCGCGAGCACCGAGCAGACACCGACGCCACTCGCCTCCTGGCCGGAGTAGAGGTGGGTGGTCCCGTGTACGTAGCCCCTGCTGGAAAAGCGACTGCACGGTCTCCTCGAAGCCGCGGATCAGCCGCATCTTCCGGTACAGGCCCCGAGCCTCCTCGGCACTCAACGCCAACTGCGTCTCGCTGGTCTTCTCCGTCTGCAAGTCGGCCTTCTCTACTGGAGCTGACGCGCCCGGTCCAGCGCGCCGGTGATCGTCTCAGTGATCAGGTCAATCTCATCCTCGGTGATCACCAGCGGTGGTGAGATCCCCAGGCTGGTGCCGAGCGGCCTGACCAGTACCCCTGCCTGGCGTATGTCGGCGAAAACACTGGCCACCGTCAGCCCCTCTGTGAGGGCATCGGCGGAGAGCTCGACCGCGGCCATCAGGCCAAGGCCCGCCCGCACTTCCGAAACGAGCGGATGCTCGAGAAGCGGCTGGAGGGCACGCTCGAGGGTCCCCTCGAGCTCGCGGGAGCGGGCCAGCAGCCCCTCGTCCTCGATGATGTCGAGGTTGGCCAGCGCGGCCGCGCAGCAGGTCGGGTGCCCGGAGTAGGTCTGACCGGTTCGGAAGTAGGCTCCCTCTCCGGCCCAGAAGGGCTCAGCGATCTGCCCGGAGATGACGACGCCGCCGAGGGGTTGATAGCCGCTTGTGACGCCCTTGGCGAACACGATCATGTCCGGTTCGATGCCGAAGCGCTCAGCGGCAAACCAGTGACCCAGCCGGCCAAACGCGCAAATCACTTCGTCGAGGACGAGAAGGACTTCATTCTCGGCGCAGAGGCGGGCCACTCCCTCGATGTATCCGTCGGGCGGGTGCAGCACGCCGCCGGCGCCGATCACCGGCTCGACGAACACCGCCGCAACATCGTCGGCGCCAAGGCGCTCGATCTCCTGCGCAAGCGCGTCGAGCGAGTCGTAGGCCACCTGGGAGACGCGGCCGATCAGTGGACCGGCGTGCTCACGGTTGGCCTCGATCCCACCGATCGCGGTGCCGTAGCCGTGGGTGCCGTGAAAGGCGCTGCTGCGTCCGATCAGGTGTCCCTTCTGCGGTCGTCCCTGCAGCGCCCAGTAGCGTCGCGCGAGCTTCGCCGCGGCCTCGATCCCGTCGCCGCCCCCGGCGGCGAGGAAGACCCGGGCGTCGGGAACCGGGGCGAGGTCGGAAAGCCGGTCGGCGAGGTCGAGTGCCGGACGGTTCGCGTAGTCGTTGAAGATGTTGTAAACGTCGAGCTTCAGCAGCTGGGCGTGGACGGCGTCGGCAACCTCCACCCGGCCATGTCCGATGTTCGAGAACCAGAGGCTGCCGCTCGCGTCGAGATAGCGCGAGCCGTCGCTGTCCCAGAGCCACACGCCCTCGGCTCGATCGATGACGAACTCGTGGCCCGCCACCGCCGCCATGTTGGCGAAGGGGTGCCAAAGCCGGGTGCTGACTGAGGAGTCTTCCCTGTTCGCAGCACTTGCCACCGGATGCTGAGACTAGCACGCCCACCATACGGTTTTCTTTCTCACTATTCGGATTATGGGTTCAGCGAGGATTCGAGCGCTGAAAGCAACCTACCGGCCCCCGGCCCATGAATACCCGGGGCCGTTGTCAGGCCTCAACCTGGGACATAGACTCAGTTATTGACGCAAATGCCCCGCATTGTGAGATAAGACTTCGTATAGCGAGCGTGGTACCCTCTCGCCAAAGATGGCGAGGGTCAAAGGAGCAAACGTCGCCGTCCTGGCTCGCGCCGCCGCCGCCCTCAAAGAGTTGGCCAGCAACGGTGAAACGACTACCGCCGAGCTCTCCCAGCGACTCGGGGAGCCGCGTAGCTCGGTCTATCGGCTGCTTCGCAGCCTCAGCTCGCTGGGCCTCGCCGAAGCGGGAAGGCAGCCCGGCGGCTACCTGCTCGGGCTCGCGGTGCTCCGCCTGGGTAGCGCCGCGGTCTCGCAACTCGAGGTGCGACGCGTCGCCCACACATTTCTGGAGCGGCTTCACGACGAGTCGGAGGAGACCGTCTTCCTCTGCGTTCGCCGCGACCGCCGCGCCGTCTTCGTCGATCGAATCGACGGCCGCCGCGCGGCGAACATGGCCGTTGGACCCGGAAGCTCGCTGCCGCTCCACTCCGGCGCCGGCCCGCGGGCTCTGCTCGCCTTCGCCCCCCGGGGGGACGCTGATGCCTACATCGCCGACACCGACCTCACCGGGTACCGAACGGGCGACCCGATCTCCGCCCGTGTGGTGCGCAGGGAACTGGAGAAAACCCGCGAGACCGGCTTCGGGGTGAGCGACAACGATCTCACCGCCGGCATCGCCTCCCTCGGCGCCCCCATCTTCGACTACCGCGGCGGAGTCCGTGGGGCGATCTCGGTCAGTGGACTGCGCGACGACATCCTCGGAGAGCGCCGTCGATTCCTGACCGCGCGGCTCCTCGCCGCAACGCACGAGAGCTCACTCGCCCTCGGACACGCGCCCGACACGTCCGCGAACGGGCGCTAGCCCTGGCCACTCCCCTCGTTCCTCCAGGAGCAAGGGAGGTCGGCCTCATTCGTACCAGGCGTCAGGGGCAAGCCGGATCCGCTCCTCGTAGTCGAGATCGTGCGTGGCGATTAGGAAGGCGTCGTGCTCGCGCTCCAGCGCTTCAATCCGATCCCACGTCTGCATGAACGCGTCGGGGCTCCAGAGGACGGCCGGAAGGGCTCGCTCGCGCATCTTCTCGAGGAAGTAGGTGGCGTCTGCCAGCAACATCACCACCTGGCTGTCGGTGCGCACCATCAGCGACTGGTGCCCCTTGGAGTGACCGGGAGTGCTCAACACCATGAGCCGCTCATCGCCGAAGACATCGTGGTCGCCGTCGATCTCCTTCCAGTTCTCGACGCAGGCGAAATCGTCTGCGACGTAGATCAGTTCCTGGTAGGGGGGTGGGTTCCTGGCGAAGGCCAGCTCCTCGCGCTGGACCATGACGGGGGTGTCCGGAAAGAGGTACAGGCAGCCGGCGTGGTCGAAGTGCAGATGGGACTGGATCACCAGGTCGATGTCGCTGGGCTTGAGCCCGATCGTGGCCAGCCTGCGGTCGATGCGGTCCTCGGGCGTGAGGACGACGTCGAAATCGTCCGCCGCGTCGCCAAAACGACTTCGCGGATCGGTTTCGATCTGGGGGTGGGTGCCGCAATCGAACAGCACGATGCCGTCCGGATGTTTGACCACGTAAACGAAGTAAGGGTCTTCGACTTTGGTCCCGACTCGGGGGTCGAAGGGGTCGAACACCGCCCAGTCGCAGATGTCGGCACCGCACTTGAGGGCGTAGATCTGGACAGATTTCGAACTCATTTTGGTTTGGCTCCCTCTCGGTTTTCGCGATTTCTCATGCCGAGCCCGGGAGAGGTCGCGCTCCCCTCCCGGCTACGGTGGGTGACGGGCTCGCGCTCGCGGCCCCTATTGTCCTGACGAATGCCCAATGCGAATGCGCTCGCACCGGCACTCGCGATCTCGACTGCTGGCGATCTTGACTCAGATGTCGGAAATTCGCGGGTTGTTTGAGGCTGATCTCCGTAATTGGATACCATTCTCGCATCAGATGAAGGCGAGTCCTTGAACGACGCCAATAGAGTCGACGGGGAGCAGGGGGTGGCGGTCACCGAGGGGTTCGTTCCGATCGGGCAGCTGATCGCCAGCCGCCTGCGAGAGGCGATCCTCTCCGAAGACCTCTCGCCCGGCACCCATATCCGCCAGGCGCCGGTCGCCGCCGAGTACGGGACGAGCCGGATCCCGGTCCGGGAGGCTCTCGCCCAGCTGGAGACCGAGGGCCTCGTCACGCTGACCCCGCATAGTGGCGCCCGGGTGGCCCATTTCGACTTTGGCGAGCACGTCGAGCTCTACAGGATCCGCGAGCTTCTCGAGCCACTTGCGGTCGCTGAAAGCACCCGACGCCTGACCGATCAGCAAATCGCCGAGCTGCGACGGAAGGCCGAGGCGATTGAGCGATCCAGCGGCGAGGTCGCTGCCTACCTGCTCGCCGACCGCGAGTTCCACGTCGGCACCTATACCGCCGCTCCGATGCCTCGACTCCTGGAGACGATCAACTCGCTCTGGAATCAGACGACCCATTATCGGCGGGCCTACCTGCGCCTCGTCCACCAGGCCGACGGTGAGGTCGACCTCGGGTTCGTGGAACACAGGCTGTTGGTGGATTCGCTGGCCCGCCGCGACTCCGAAACGGCCGCCGAGCTCGTCCGGATGCACCTTCGGCGCACGCGGGTGCGCATCACCGAACACGCGGACGCCCTCACCGAATGCGGGCGAATCAGCTGAGACACGGATCTCCACCGACGACTTCAGACGGTTCTCGGCACCCTCGAGCCACCTACTAGAGGTCCGGCACGGGGCCCACGTCGGCATCTGTGGTCCCATCGGCCGGCCCGCTGGACGCCTGTTGCTCGGGCTCGGCGTCCAACGCGGCCCTGCCCGGGCTCCGACCCCCGACGAGGCCGGCGGGGCGGAAGATCATCACCAGGATGACGATGATCGCCAAAACGATCGCGGTCACGCCATCGTGCAGCGTCAAATGGATCGGCCCCAGCCCTTCACCGTTCTCCAGCCGGCCGAGGGCCTCCTCGATTACGGAGATCAGAACAGCGCCCACCACCGCACCTTCGAGGCTGAAGATCCCCCCGACGACCAGCATCGCGAGGGTGATGAAAGTCAGCTCGAAGTAGAAGTCTTTGGGCCCGAAGGAGCCGAGCTGGTGCGCATACATCGCACCGGCCATCGCGATCAGCCCTCCGCTCAGGCCGAAGGCGATGACCCTCTCCCGAGTGATGCTGATCCCGCATGCACGCGCGGCGAACGCGTCGTCACGAGACGCGCGAAGGCGCAGGCCTGTTCGGGTGCGACCGAACAGGGCGGCGACGATGACCGCGAAACATGCACCCGCCGATGCCACCTCGGTGGTCGTCGTAATCGGAACCCCGACGAAGACCTGGCTGCCGCCGGTGATCGATTCCGACTGCGTGATGAGCACGCTGACGACGATCAGCAGGGAAAGCGTGGCGATACTCGCCGAGAGCCCATTCAATCGCATCAGGGGAATCCCGACGACAGCAGCGAAGAGGCCGACGCCGACTGCGACTAAGACGATCGCCGGAAAGCTGGCCAGGTGGAGGCTCCCGATCCAGTGCGGAAGGTCCGGCAGAAGGAATTCCTTGCGGACGGATTCCGTGGTCAACAGCCCGGTGGCGTATGCGCCGATTGCCATGAAGCTGATCTGGCCGAAGGAGATCACGCCGGAGTTGCCGATGAACACGAAAAGACCGACCACGATCATCACGTGGACCAGGAGGGTGATCGCAAAGGTATGCGCGGCCGGCGACCAGCCACTGAGGATCTTGGCCGCCACGACAAGGACCACCAGTCCGACAACGAGACGGACGGCGCCCGAGCTGCGCCCTTGACCCAGGGACCTCCTCATCTGGACTACGGCTTCGCTCGCCATCAGACGCGTTCCTCCAAGGCCTTGCTGCCAAACAGGCCGTTGGGACGGATCAACAGCACCAGGATCACGCTGCTGTATACGAACGCGTCACGGTAGCTCTGGATCGAGTCGGGCAGGGCGACCTGGAAGATCACGGTCACGACGCCGAGGAGGAAGCCGCCGACGGCCGCGCCCACCAGGCTGCCCATGCCTCCGACCACGGTTGCGACAAAGCCGATCAAGACCAGGGTGAGCCCGATGTACGGGCTGACCGCTCCCGTCGTCGCGAGCACCAACAGCGACGCCACGGCTGCCAGCACGCCGCTGGCCACGAAGGCCGCCACGATGACTCGATTGGCATTGACGCCGAGTAATCGGGCCATGCGAAAGTCCTCCGCGGCAGCTCGCATCTGCACACCGATTTCGGTCCGTTGAAGGAGGAAGACGAAGCCGACAAGCACGGCGATGATGACTCCGATCGTCACCAACTCGACGATCGGGACCGAGGCGGAACCGATGTGCACCGGCTCCGCGAGCGCAGACCCGAACGAGACGCCCTTGGCTCGTCGGCCAGAGATCCAGACCATCACATTCTGGATCAAGATGCTGACCGCAAAGGAGGTGATCAACATGGTCGTCGGGTCCGCCTCGCGAACCGGCCTGAAGGCGATCCTCTCCATCAGGAAGGCCAGCATCGCAACACCCAGCACCGTGCAGACCACCACAAGGGGCCAGGGCAGACTCTCCGTGAGCAGGATGATGAAGCCACCCACCATCAACAATTCTCCATAGGCGAAGTTCACGAGTTTCATCACCCCGAAAACGAGCGCGATCCCCAGCGCCACCACCGCGTAGAGGCTGCCCGTCGACGTCGCATCAAGGATGTGCTGGAGCATTTAGACGCCCTCCTTTCCGAAGTAGGCAGACGCCAGGTCGGTCTCTGCGAGGAGCTCATGAGCGTCCGCGGTGGTTTCAACCTCTCCACCGTTGAGGATGTAGGCGGTATCGGCGACCTCGAGCGCTTCGCCCGCATTCTGCTCCACCATGAGAATGGTCATGCCATCGTCGCGGAGCGCCGCCAGCTCCTCGAAGACGCCTTCGACGATGAGCGGGCCGAGCCCGAAGGATGGCTCGTCGAGAAGCATGACGTCGGGCTTCATCAGCAGCGCCCGTGAGATCGCCAGCTGCTGAGCCTCACCTCCCGACAGTTGGCCGGCCGGCGAGGACAAGCGATCCACGAGCACGGGGAACCGCTGGAGCGTCCTCTCGTACAGCTCTTCGCCCGCCCCTCGCTTCTTTCCGGCGGTGGTGGCGAGCAGCAGGTTCTCCCCGACCGTCAGGCTCGGGAGGACGTGTCGACCCTCGGGCACGATTGCGATGCCCTTGCGGACGATCGACTCGGGAGTCAGGCCGACGACGGACTCGCCGCGCAGGGTGACGTCGCCACCCGCTGGGGTGAGCACCCCGCAGATGGTCCAGAGCAGAGTCGACTTCCCCGCCCCGTTGGGCCCGATGACGGTCGCCATCTTGCCCTCTTGCGCCTCAAGCGAGACGCCCCGCAGGGCCCGAACGGAGCCGTAGTCGACGGTCAGGTCCTCGACCTGGAGCAAAGCGCTCATTTCGCCTCCCCTCCGAGGTAGGCGGCGCGCACCTGGGGATCCCTTCGGACCTCGGCGGGAGCGCCCATGGCGATCGTCTGGCCTCCGTCCAGGACCTGGATCCTGTCGCAGAGCTCCATGATCACCGGCATCGAATGCTCGACGATGCCGATCCCCGAACCGGAGGTCGTCCTCACCTCGCTGATGAGGCGGACCAGCTCTTTGCGCTCTGATTCACTTAGGCCGGCCGCGGGCTCGTCCATCAAGATCAGTCTCGGCTCCGACGCGAGGGCCCGAGCGATTCCGAGGCGTCGTCGTACTCCGGCCGGAAGCGTCGAGGCGAGGTGCTCGGCGTAGTCATCCAGGTGATAGGTCTCGATCAGCTCGTCCGACCGTCGTCGTGCGACCTTCATCGCAACGCCCAGCCCAACCGCGCCGACCTCGATGTTTTCCCGGACGGTCAGCCGCCCGAAGACGCGGGCACCCTGGAATGTCCGCGCGACACTGTGCCGGACAAGCTTCTCGGTGGACCAGGCAGAGGCGTCCGCACCGTTCAACCTAACCGCTCCCTCCGAAGCTCGGATGAAACCCGTGAGAACGTTCAAGAGGGTGGTCTTGCCGGCTCCGTTTGGCCCGATAAGTCCGACAATCTCACCTTCCTTGACCGAGAAGTCGACGGCATCGAGGGCGGTCAAGCCCCCGAACCGTACAGTCACCCCTTCGGCGACGAGCTCCGCGGGCTCAGTTGCCCGCGGAGCCTGCCTGCCGTCTGCAGGCGCAGTCGCCAATGCCATCGGCCCGGTCAGCCGTTTAGGCTGGGAGCTTTTTCAACCTCCCACGTTTCCAGATACGAGGGCTTCCCGTCCTGAATCTGCATGATCAGCATCGGGCGGTCGAGCGCGATGTGGAACTCGGGGGTGTACGTCGTGGCACCGACCATGGTCGGCACTTCGTCGAACTGGTCGAGTTCATCCGCCAGAGCCTGGCCTTCGGTGGTGCCTCCCGCGTCTTCGACTGCGGTCTGGAACAGTTCGAGAATTGCCGGGCCGAAGAGCGCGTAGGCCGTTTCGGGCTTTTCGCCTTCCGCTTCGGTGAATGTCTTGACGAATTCGTTCACCTGAGAGTTCGGATCGTCTCCGAAGATCGAGGCCGCACTCGGGTAGAAGAATTCCGAGAGGTTCGGAACTGCGTTGAGCCAATAGGTCCCGTCCATCGCCATGTCACTGAAGATCGGCTGGTCCAGACCGGCCGCCCTGATCTGACGAATCCAGGTCGCCGCACCTGGCGGGAAGGAGCAGATGAAAATCCCGTCGGGATTTTCATTCTTGATGTTGGTGATCGTCGAGGCGATCGACTGGTCGGCGTTCTTCACGTCGTCGATGCCCAGGATGTCGCCACCGATCTCGGGGAAATGGTTTTCGTATCCCGTGCAGACATCGAGGTTATATGTGCCTTCGGTGTCCCGGATCACGTAGGACGTCTTCACGTTTTTCTTCTCCATCCCGAACTCCGCCATCACGTATCCCTCGAGATATGCAGCTTGACTCGGGGTGTAGGTAAGACTGCCGATCGCCTGCGGTCCCACCCCCCGGGTCGATGCCTCACAGAGGGAGAACACGAGAACTCCGCGTTCCTGACCGACGAGCGCGCCTGGCGCGCCAAGATCCGGATCGCAGGGGACAAGAAGTAGTTCCGCGCCCTCGTCGAGCACGCTGTTCGCAGTGGCTCCGGCCTGAGCTGTGTCGCTGCGCATGTCGCGAACGATGAACTCCAGCTTCCGACCGTTGATGCCGCCTTCCTCGTTGACCTTTTCGGCGGCGAGCTTGAATGCAGCCCATGGCGGGCCGTCATACGCCGCGTTCCACCCGGTGAGAGCGATGGGCGCACCGACGACGATCGGTTCCCCCCCGGCGCTCGCTTCATCCGAGCTGCTCGTGTCCGCCGAGCTGCTGTCTCCGTCGCTCGATGAGCCGCAACCGCTCGCCAGCAGTCCCAAGAGGATCAGCACCAAGGCGCCGATCACCGCCAGCTTCCAAGTGTGGGACCCCTTCGCACCGCTCCTCATATCTCTCTCCTTTGCTCGTAAGCGACTCGTAAGCGCGGAAAATCGGCCGTCCGGCTCCGGGCCATTCGATCCGCGCACCCTAACACAGGAAGCCTACATTGTGGTCGGCTGAGTCACTATGTGGGTTGTCAAAATCGTCGGAGTAACTCTCGGGCCGGCCCATGGCTCGCTGCATTGGTCTAGCGCCCCGCTCGGTCGGCGCCGATTTGGGCGCCCAGGTGTTCGCGGCGAGGCGGGAGTGGGACGCTCGGATCGTCGCTCTCGATCTCGCGCGCAAGCCGGTGCGCGTCGTAGACCACGTCGCCGATGTCTCGGGGGGCCAGGCAGTCGCCGATCCGGTGAACCGCTCGGATCTCGCTCTGCGTCAATCGATCCGGGTCGGCCACGAGCCCGGCGTACAACGCTTCGTCCGAGATCCGCTGGGTGACCAGGGCCACTGCATCGATCTCGTAATCGCGCCGATCGACGAACTCCTCGGCGAGGGCCACGCCTCCCGCGGAGATCTCGACAATCTCTGTCGACGTCTTGCGGCCGATTCCCGCCTCGTGCAGCTGCTGACGCAGAAATGGGCCGTCACTCCGTTCGTCCGCGAACGGCGAGATCACCGTGTGGGGGGTGACGATCTCGACTTCGAAGCCCTCGCCGGCCAGCTTCTGGGCGAGGGCCGGCGCCATGTAGTCGCCGTCCCCGTCATACACGGCCACTCTCTTGCCGGGGGGACGCTTGCCGTCTAGCACGATCTGCTCGGGCGTCAGAACGTGCGGCAGGTCCGGGTCGGCCCCCGGGACAGGGACGTGGGTGCCGAAGACCTGCCCGTCGGTCGCCCAGGTAGAGCCGGTGGCGGCTATCACCACGTCTGCGCCGTACTCGAACACCTCGTCGAGGCTCAGCCGGGTGTCGAGAATTGTCTCCACGCTGCGCCGATGCTTGTGGAGCTGGATCTTGCGCCAGTTGATGACGCGCGCCCACTCGCCCAGACCGGGCAGGGAGGTCGCCCACCGCATGAAGCCGCCGACCTCTGATGCCTGGTCGACAAGATGCACCGTCTTGGCGCCACGCTTGGCCAGAGTCACTGCGCACTCCAGTCCGGCCGGGCCCGCGCCGACGATGAGGAAGGTCTGACCGTCGTCCTCCAGCGGCGCCAGCGACTCCGGGTGCCAGCCGCGACGGTACTCCTCCCCGATCGTCGGATTCTGGATGCAGGCCAGCTGTCCGACGTGATGCGTCGCGACGCAGAAGTTCGAGCCGGTGCACTCACGGATCTCGTCGTAGCGCCCGGTTCGGACCTTCTCCGGCAGGAACGGATCGGCGATCCGAGGGCGGGCGGCGCCGACGAGGTCGCAGACTCCGCTGCGGACCGCGTCCGCCATCCGGTCCGGGCTCGTGTAGCGGCCGATGGCGACGATCGGCTTGTCGGTCGCCTCGCGGACCCTGATGATCCACTCCTCCGCGTGACCTTCTCCCAGCATCCGCGACGAGGCGGACTCCCGCGCCCAAAGAGCGCCGATGTTCACGTCCCAGAAGTCCACCAGGTCGTCGGCCATCCGAATGAAGTCGAGCGTTTCCTCGAGCGTGATGCCAATCGGGCTGAGGCCCGCCGCCGCGACCCGCGAGGACACCGCGCACTTTCCCTCGACGGCGCTTCGCACCCGTTCGAGCATCTCGAGCCAGAATCGGGCCCGGTTCGCAAGCGAGCCTCCGTAGTGATCGTCGCGCCGGTTGTAGAAGGGTGAGAGGAACTGGGCGGGCAGGTAGGAAAAGCTGCCGTACACGCACACCAGGTCACCTCCCGCCCGCACCGCCGCTTCCGCCGCGCGCCCGGTCGCCGCCTGGATCCGGGCGATGTCGGACTCCTCGATCGCCTTCGGGATCACCGTGGGCCGGCGCCAGCTGGTCAGCTGCGAGGGGGCGATCGCCGGCATCCGGGTGACCCGGTTGAGCGCATCGGCGCCGGCGTGCCCGAGCTCGACCCCGGCCAGCGCGTCGTGCGCTTGAATCGCCTCGATCTGGAGCGCGAGCATCCTCTCGTCGTCCTCGTCCCACAGGGTGTCCACATGGGGCTCGACCTCGAAGTCTTCGCTAATCGACGAGATTCCCGTGTAGACCGCCGACCACCCTCCTTCAGCCTGGATCTCGCGATGGGCCACGTGTGCCCTCGGTTTGGTCGAGCCGAAGCCGGGGCTGTAGGGAACGCCGATGAGCCGGTTCTTCAGCGTCTTGGGGCCGACCTCGACTGGATCGAAGAGTACGTCGTGGCGAGCTGAGCGACTCATGTCAGTGACCTCCATTCCCGACCCTTGCTGGGTCATCCTCGTAGCAATTCGATCTCAACACACGGCGCCTTGCCGGACGCCGCTGGAAAGCACGGCCGCCTCCACCAGCTCGGTCAGCTCGCGGAGCTGGATCTCCTTCTCACTACCCAAGGATCTGATCGCCGCCTCGTACATCACGATGTCCTTCGGGCAGGAGACGACGAAAAGGTCGACGTCGGGGAGGCTGACTGCCTCACGGATGCGGTTCTCGGAGGGCCGTTCGCCCCCCCCTTCGTCCGCGTACCAGATGCGCCCCCCGCCGGCGCCACAACAGAACGAGTTGTCGCGGTTGCGCGGCATCTCGACGAGGGTGCAACCCAGGAGCTCGAGGATCCTGCGCGGACCCTCGTACTCGCCCTGGAACCGTCCGAGGTGGCAGGGGTCGTGATAGGTGGCCCTGCACCCGAGCGGCTCAGCCACCTCGAGCCGTTCGGCCTCCAGCACCTCGAGCAGGAGGGAAGTGTGATGGAGGACGGTCCACTCGCCGCCCCCCAGCTCCGGGTACTCGTGGCGGAGAGTGTTCAGCGAGTGTGGGTCGGTGGTGACGATGCGTCCGAACTCGCAGCCTTCGATCGTCGCGATGTTCTGTTCCGCCAGCGATTCGAACAATCCCTCCTCACCGGCTCGGCGCACATCGTTGCCCGAGTTCCGCTCGCCGTCGTAGAGGATCCCGAAGTCGACGCCCGCCGCGTGGAGCAGTCGGGCCAGCGACCGCGCCGCCTCCTGGGAGCGGGGGTCGAACGAGGCGTAGTCCCCGACGAACCAGAGGACCTCGACCGGGTTCTTCCGCGCGTCGGGCACCTCGAACTCGAGCCCTTCCGTCCAGCGGCCGCGGCGGCGGCGGTTCTGGCCGAAGGAATTCCCCGACTTGTGGATGGTTTCAAGCGTCGACTGCAGCCCGGTGTCGAGGTCCCCTTCGTCGACCAGCCGCCGGCGAAGCTGATTGATGATCGGGGCCTGTTCGATGCCCACCGGGCAGATCTCCACGCACGCGTTGCACTGCATGCACGACCAGACGGTGTCGGAGCGAACCTTCTGCGGCCCGATCACCGACGCCGCGAACTCGGGTTCCTCACGCTCGGAGAGGAGGCCCCCGAGGACGCCGGAGATGCCAGGTGCGGCGGCGTTAGCCTGCTCGCGGAGCTCGAGGACCAGGTCGCGCGGGGAGAGAGGCAGGCCGGTCGCGTTGGCGGGACATGCTTCATGGCACTTGCCGCACCGGGTGCAGGCGTCGAGCTGCAGCAGGTGCTGCGGGCTGAAGTCGAGAAGAGCGCCATAGCCCGGCGGCTCCGTCGCCCGATCGTCGGGAATCGGCTGCAGGTGCTTGCCTGCATCGGGGTCGCTCCGGGCAAGGCTCACGGCGCTCGTCAGCATGTGCGCCGCCTTCGTGTAGGGGATGCTGGCAACGACGGAGATGGCGACCAGGCCATGGAACCACCAGAGCCCGTGGCGAAGGCCTGCCAACGTTCCTTCGCTGACGCCCACCAAGCCCTGAGCAACGAGCCAACCGGCGAACTGGGTCCCGCCGTACCCCGGCTGTTCCATCGCGATCCTGACACCCTCGAGCACGAATCCCGTGACGGCGATGAGGAGCAGGAGGAGGACGAACGCCCAGTCGCCGCGCCGATACAGCCGCCGGTCGAACTGGGCCTGATCCGGCATACGATCCGGACGCGTGTAGTCGAGCCGCACGGAGTGGGACGTGGCGCGCCGGACCATCATCACCAGGAGTCCGGCGACCAGCACCGTGCCGAAGATGTTGAGCACCTCCTTGTAGACGAGGTAGAAGTCCCCATGGAAGTAGCTCCAGCCGAAGACCGGCGAGGTGAAGTCCGTGTCGAACGCGAGGACCACGGTGCCGATGAAGAGGACGACGAACCCATAGAAGATCCCCTGATGGGCCCAGCCGGCCGTCCGCGCGCGGTGCTTGACGCTCCCGTGCGAGAGGAGCCGTCGGGCGCCGTCGGAGATCTCACGGGGAAGGTCCTTCCGGGGACGGTTTGGCCAGTCTTCGCCTCGCCCCCGCCGGTACTTGTGCACGAGGCGTAAGACGCCGTAGGCGAAGACGGCGACCGAGAGCACGGCCAGGGCGTACCAGAGAACCTCCAGCCACGGGCCCATGTTCCAGAAGACCGGTCGTGACTTGGTTGCGGAAAGGGGTCCCATCGAGCGCGGCCTACTCGAGCGAGCCTTCCAGGGCCTCGGCCACGTCGAAGAGGTCGGCGACCGCTCCGTAGTCGGCGACCCCGAAGATCGGGGCTTCGGGGTCCAAGTTGACGGCGACGACGGTCTCGGCGTCGCGGATTCCGGCGAGGTGCTGCACGGCGCCGGAGATCCCCAGGGCCAGGTATACGCGCGGCTTTACCGCCTTGCCCGACTGGCCGACCTGGCGGTCGCTGCCGACCCAACCCGCGTCGACCAGCGGACGCGAGACGCTCAGGACGCCGCCGAGCCGTTCCGCGAGGGCCTCGAAACGAGGTAGTTCCTCCTCGGTGTCCATTCCCCGCCCGAGGGAGAGGAGCAGCGGCGCCGCGCCGATGTCCACACCCGTGTCCACGGCGTCCTCGAAGCGGAGATGCTCGGTTGCGGCGACCCCGGCCAGGTCGAGCTCGACCGCGCGCGACGGCGGCGGCCCGGCCGTGTCGGCGGCCGCAAACGCCCCGGGTCGGAGGGTCAGCAGCACGCACGGCCGCTCCGGGAACCCGAGCTCGGCGACCAGCTTGTCCCCGAAGGCCCCCCGATCGACTACCGGGCCATCGTCCCAACGGATCGACGTCACATCGCTCGCGAAGCCGGTGCCTGCGCGGGCCGCCACGGCGGGGGCAAAGCCGAAGGAGTCGACCGTCTGCCCAGCGAGTACGAGCCGTGGACTCTCCTTGACGATGAGCTCTTCCAGCGCCCGCTGATGCACATGAGCCTCGAAGTGCTCGACAGGGGAGTCGACCAGCAGAACCTCGTCGACGCCGGCGGGGATCACGTCGGCGAACCGATCGGGTGAGCTGGCGATGACCGCCACCGCGATCGGCAGACCGGATACCTCCTTGAGCGAGAGGGCCGCGCCGACCGCCTCGTTCGTGATCTCCCGGAGCTCGCCCCGGCGAGTCTCGGCGATGACCATGATCGAGCTCATGTCCCGACCCGCTCATCGATGATCTCCCTGATCGCCGCCGCGAGCTGGTCAGGGTCTCCGTCCAGCATTCGCGCCCCCGCACCACTCTGCGGCGCGCGGAGCCCGCGTCGCCTGGCGCCGACGGGAAGCGCGCTCGCGTCGAGGCCGAGATCCTCCGGAGTGCAAACCTGCAAGGGCTTCTCGCGGGCCTGCTTGATCGCCCTCAGGTTCGCGTACCGCGGTTGGCAGCTGCCGGTCTGAATCGTGAGCAGAGCAGGCGTCCGGAGCCTGAGAACCTCGGCTGTCCCAGCCTCGAGCTCGCGATGCACGGTCAACGATCCGCTCGAAGGATCGTACTCGACCCGCTTGACAACGGCGACCCGCGGCATGCCGAGCCGTCCGGCCACCGCCACACCGGTTGCGGCGTTGAGCGCATCCGAGGACTGGACGCCGCACAGCACCAGATCGGGACCCTCCCGCTCCAGCGCCACGGCCAGAACCGCGGCGAGGGCGAGGGCGTCGCCGTCGGCGAGCTCGGGGGCCCAGATGCGCAGGCCGCGGTCGGCGCCCCGTGCCAGGCATTCGACCAGCGCCTCCTCGGCGTTCTCGTCGCCAACCGTGACGACGACCACCTCGCCCCCGTCGGGAGAGTCTTCGCACAATTGGAGCGCCGTCTCGAGGGAGAAGGCATCCCACTCGTTCAGCTCCAGCTCGAGATCGGCGTCGATGCTGCCGTCGTGCAGCTCGAACTCGTCGTCGAGGGTGGCCACCTGCTTCACGCACACCGCAACCTTCATGGCAGCGCCTTCCTCGGGTTGAACAGGCCCTTCGGATCGAATGCAGCGCGAACCCGTCGTAGGAGCGCCGCCAACTCCGGGGACGTCGACGACTCCATCGCCCCCCGCTTGAAACGCCCGATTCCGTGCTCCCCGGAGAGACCGCCGTCGAGGTCTCCGGCCAACGTGAGTACCTCTTCGCCGCCCCTGCGGGCCAGCGCGAGCCGGTCGGAGTCGGTCGGATCGGCGAATAACGCGGCATGAATGTTGCCGTCACCCGCGTGCCCCCAGCTCGCAGTCTGCAGTCCCAGCCTCCGGCCGATCTCCCGCAGGCCGGCGATCGCGTCACGTAGTCGCTCGGCGGGGACGACGACGTCCTCGCTGACCTTGCCGCCGCGGATGGACGCGAGACGCAGGGACATGTCGTCGCGCCAGCACCAGATCGATCTGATCTGGGCCAGGTCGAGCGGCGCGAAGCTCCAGGTCGCCATCGGTCCGAGAAGCTCCAGCACCTCCTCCCGCAGGCGTTCGGCCTCGGGCTCGCCCCCGTCGACCTCGATCAACAGCAGGAACCCGGACGGCGGCGCCTCCGCCGGGAACGAGTCGCGGTTCGGCTCGAAGGCGTCCGCGTCGGCGAAGTCGAGGACCGAGCACGGGATTCCGGAGGCGATCAGATTCAGCACCGCCGCGCAGCCGTCCTCCTCGGACCCGAAGACCGCAGCGACGGGCAACGCCGCCTCGGGTGCCGGCGCCAGCCTCAGGCGCACCGCGGTTATGACTCCGAGCACGCCCTCGGAGCCGACCATCAGGCTCTTCAGATCGAGGCCCTCTACCCACTTGCGGCTCAACCCGCCGAGGACGATGCGCTCGCCCCCGGCGATCACCGCCTCGATCTCGTTGACCCAGGCGCCGGTCGCGCCGTAGCCGAAGGCGTGCGGGCCTCCAGCATTGGTGGCGACGTTGCCGCCGATCGTCGACTGCTCGGCGGCGCCGGGATCGGGCGGGAACAGGAGCCCGTTCTCGCGCGCGCGACGCTGTATTTCGGACGTCCGCACCCCAGCCTCAACGTGCATTCGCAGAGAGCTCCGGCTCGAACGAACGGAATCTGGTGAGCCCGGTGAGATCGAAGACAACCGCCCCGTCGTCGGGAACGGCGCCGCCGGCCAAGCCCGAGCCGCCGCCGCGGGGAACGATCGGGAGGTCTCGCGAGTAGCAGTAGGCAACGGCCTCCTGGACCTCCTCGGTGGTCGTCGGCAGGATGACCGCGGCGGCGCTGCCAGTAATCCCGCGCTGTTCCGATCCGGCGTCGCGAAGGTGGTGCGCCCGGGGCGCCACTACGTTGAGACGGGGCAACCCGCGGGAGATGTCCGCCAGCAGTGGACCGGCGCTACCCATCTCACCCAGAACATTGCATGCAGCATGCAAAGCCCGTCGAGCTTATTACACGTGGGCCGGGCGGTGCAGTGTGCTGCATGTTGCATCCGCCCGACCGCTGAGATCCGCTAGCCGGCTAGCCGAGATCTGCCGGGTCCGATCGGCCGGGCGTCAGGGAAGCGCGAGCCGATCCGGGTCCGCGCTCTCGGCCGCGTCGCTCGCGAACTGTTTGAGCAGGGCCTCAGCGCTCGACCGCAGATGCCGTTCCATCGCCGCGGCGGCGCCGTCGGCGTCGCCGCGGGAAATTGCCTCCACAATCGGCTGGTGGGCTTCCACGATCTCGAGCAAGCTCCGGGAACGGCCGGTGGTCGTCTTTCCCTTTGCGACGACGAAGTCCCTCAGCTCGTCGAGCATCACCGCGACCCGCAGGTTCCCCGAGCACTCGAGGATCGCCGCATGAAACACGCGGTCCTCACTCTCTAGGCCACGCCCATCGCCGGAGACGGCGCATTCCCGCATCCGCTCGTAGCTTGCCCGTATGCGCGCCACATCGGCCTCCTCCATCTTGGGAACGGCGATCCTGACGGCCGGCACCTCCAACCAGAGCCTGATCTCGAAGATGTCCCGCAGGTCCTCGAGCGATCGCTGGACGATCCTCACGCCCTGGCTGGGAACCATTTCGACCATCCCGCGCCGCGCCAGTTGCAGCATCGCCTCGCGGACGGGCGTCCGGGACACCCCGAGTTGCCTGGCGAGCGCCTGGACCGAATAGAGCCTGCCGGGTTCGAGCGAGCCGTCGACGACCGCCCCCATCAGCAGATCGTGCACCTGCTCGGTGAGGTTGCTGACCGTCCTCACCTTTGGCAGCTTCGCCGTCGGGGGGGTCTCGGTCATATACGCCGCCCCCCGCGACCGGCGGCCTGATGAGCCCGCGACTTGAGATGCGCAGATGTTCTCTCCCCAGGGACTGTTATGCGGTTTAGGTCCATGTAGACGCAGCGCTCCCCGTCAAAGAGTAGACACGGCTCAGGTGGATTCTCCCCGGGCACGAGATCGGTCCTGGCCTCACAGCTGCCCCGCCAGTTCCCCGGCGATCGCCAGGCCCAGGATCCCACCTCCGACGATTGCGACTCGCATTTCTGACCGGTCCTCCTCAGGCTCCGCGCCGCCACGTCCCCTGCATCCGACGCCGAACACCTGCGAGTTGCAGGGAACGATGCGGCCGGAAGCTTTGCGATCGAGAGCTCACTGGGATTGGTCGGATCGGCCTGCCAGAGTTGGGCAGGACGCTGCCACGGACGAGCGCCTGGGAAGCGAGTCAGGGGACGCGACATGCTACCTCTACTGACGCAACATGCTGCATGTAATAATCGCAGGCCCCGCTGCTCTCGCCCGTGCTCCAAGGCGGGCACCGGGCCACAACCATCGGTCCGCGCCATTTCCCGCGGGCAATGCAGACCAACGCGGAGGTCGAAATGGCCGTATCGATGAAGGACCCACAGCAGGCATTGATCGGCGGGGAGTGGACCTCGTTAGACAAGAGCTTCGAGGTACGCTCACCCTTCAGCGGCCAGCTGCTTGCGACCGTCGGCCTCGCCGGCGCCGACGAGGCGCGTCGCTGTATCGACGCGGCGGGGGCGGCGATGGCCGAACCCCTCCCGGCCTGGCGCCGAGCCGAGCTCCTCGACGCGATCGCCAACGAGCTGGACGGGCGATCGGCCTCGTTCGCCCGCTTGATCTGCGAGGAGGCCGGCAAGCCGATCAAGCTCGCCCGAATGGAGGCCGATCGCGGAGCCGGCGTCTTCCGCCTCGCCGCCGCCGAGGCGAGGACCCTCGCCGGCGACGTCGTCCCGACCTCGGCGACGCCGAGAAGCGAGGGCCACGTAGCCTGGACGATGCGCGTGCCGGTCGGCGTGGTCGCTGCGATCACGCCCTTCAACTTTCCCCTCAACCTCTCCGCGCACAAGCTCGGCCCCGCCCTCGCCGCAGGCTGCGCCGTGGTCCACAAGCCGGCGGAGAAGACGCCGCTGACCGCGCTGCTGCTGGCCGAGGTCTACGAGAGCGCCGGCGTCCCCGCGGGCTGGCTCAACGTCATCTCCGGCGACGCGCCCGCGATCGGCGAAGTCTTCGCCGATGACGACCGGGTGCGGATGATCAGCTTCACCGGCTCCGATCGCGTCGGCTGGGCGCTGCGGGAACGAGCACCGAGGAAGAAGGTCGTGCTCGAGCTGGGCAACATCTCGCCGCTGATCGTTGCCGCCGACGCGAACCTCGAGCTAGCAGCGGAGAAAGTGACCATGCACGCTTTCGGCTACACGGGCCAGACCTGCGTCTCGGTCCAGCGAGTGATCGTCGAGGAGGCGGCCCTGGAGCCGTTCCTGGAGCTGCTGAAGCCACGCGTAGAGGCACTCGAGGTCGGCGACCCAGCCGACGAGGGGACCGATGTCGGCCCGCTCATCGACAGCGGCGCCAAAGAGCGTGTGACGGCATGGATCGCGGAGGCACGCGACGCCGGCGCGACTCTCGTCGTCGGCGGCGACGAGGAGGGTGGCTGCCTACGGCCGACGGTGCTGGCTGAGGTTCCTGAGGAGGTCCAGCTCAACCGCTGCGAGGCCTTCGGGCCCGTTTGCGTGGTCAGCACCTTCGGCGATCTGGAGGACGCATTTGCCAGCGCGAACGCAACCGAGTTCGGCCTCCAGGCGGCGATCTTCACGAGCTCGATCGACAAGGCAATGATGGCCGCCCAGCGACTCGAGTTCGGTGGCGTGATGATCAACGAGGCAACCGAGTGGCGCGCGGACGAGATCCCCTACGGAGGCACGAAGGCGTCCGGCAACACGAAGGAGGGTCCGCACGCCGCAGTCCGAGAGATGACCGAGGAGCGCCTCGTCGTACTGGGCCTCAGCTGCTGACCTCCACCCTCGAAGCTCCCGCCGATAGCCGCCGAAGCTCTGGTGCGGATCGGCTCTCGTTCGCCAACCTGCGGGCCTCACTACTCGAAAGTGGGCTCTCGCAAGGGACCGCGGACCACGGTTTCCCAGGTCGGGCCCGCATTCGGGGACGCCGGCACAGGCCGGCCCGCAAGAATGCTCGCTGCGGGGATGCCATTCGTCGCCAGACGGACGCGGCCAACTGGGAGCCAAGATCGAGGCCTGGTGTCGATCACCCTGGTCGAGAGCGGGGCGATGGCGGCAGCTTGGGTGGTGCCGACCGGTAAGTCGGGGGGGTAACGGAGAGGCGGATTGGGTTGCGGGTCAGCTCAACGCTGGTGCCGTCGCCGCGCTCGATCGCCACGGTCGGCTCGAGACCGATCTCCCGCGCCAGGCTGAAGGCGGCGGCGAGGTCGTTGACGACGCCGGCCGGGACCCTCCGCTCGGTCAGCTCCGTCGCCCACTCGGCCGCCGGGCGTGCCGCCAACCCGCGCTCGAGCTCCACCGCGAGCGCATCGCGATTCTCGACCCTGGCGGAATTGGTCGCGAAGCGTGCGTCGGTGGCGAGTCCGGCGGCACCGATCGTCTCGCAGAGGATCTCGAACTGGCGATCGTTGCCGACCGCCAGCACCAGCTCCCCGTCGCCGGTGTCGAACAGCTCGTAGGGAGAGATGCTCGGGTGGCGGTTTCCCATTCGCGTCGGCACCGCTCCCGCGACGGTGTAGGCCGACCCCTGGTTGACCAGCGCGGCGAGCAGCGAGGAGTAGCAGGTCGACCTCCACCAGCTGTCCCTCGCCGCTGGCGCGACGGTGCTCGAGCGCGGCGAAGATCCCGACCGTCGAGAAGAGCCCGGCAAGAACGTCGACCAGCGCCACGCCGACCTTCGTCGGCTCGCCATCGGGGTGGCCGGTGATGCTCATCAGGCCACCGAGCGCCTGGATCAGCAGGTCGTAGCCGGGCAGGACCGCGCCCTGCTCGCCCGACCCGAACCCGGTAATCGAGCAGTAGACGAGGCCCGGGTTGCCAAGCCGGAGCGTCTCGTAGTCGAGGCCGAAGCGTGCCATCAACCCGGGGCGGAAGTTCTCGACCACGACGTCCGCCTCGCGCGGCCAGGCGCCGCACCTGCTCCAGGTCCTCCGGATCACCGAGGTCGAGCGCGACGCTCGACTTGTTGCGGTTGACCGCCTGGAAGTAGGTCGCTTCGCCGTTCGTCGTCATACGGCGGGCCCCAGGAGCGGGTTTCGTCACCGACTGCCAGGTCGCTCGACCTTGGTCACCTCGGCCCCGAGGTCGGCGAGCATCATCGTCGCGAACGGGCCCGCGAGGACACGGGAGAAGTCCAGCACCCGCAGTCGACCCAGCGCCGATGCTCTTGTATTCTGATGGATCTTCGATCCTCGAAAATCTAGCATTTAGGGAAGCGTCATGACCTCGACCACCGCCCCCGCCGCGATCCGACCAGACGATTTCCTCGCTATCGACCGTCTGCTCTCCGACGAGGAGCGCGACATCCGCGACACCGTCCGGGCCTTCGTCCGCGACAAGGTCGTCCCCAACGTGGGCGACTGGTTCGAGGAGGCGACGGTTCCCGCGCGAGCTCGCCACCGAACTCGGCGAGCTCGGCGTCCTGGGGATGCACCTTCGAGGGCTACGGCTGCGCCGGAGCCAGCGCCACCGCCTACGGGCTGGCCTGCATGGAGCTCGAGGCCGGCGACAGCGGCATCCGCAGCCTCGTCTCGGTCCAGGGCTCGCTGGCGATGTTCGCGATCCACCGCTGGGGCTCGGAGGAGCAGAAACAGGAGTGGCTGCCGCGGATGGCCGCCGGCGAGGCGATCGGCTGCTTCGGGCTCACCGAGCCCGACGCCGGCTCGGACCCGGGCTCGATGCGGACCCGGGCGAAGCGCGACGGCGAGGACTGGATCCTGCACGGACAGAAGATGTGGATCACCAACGGCTCGGTCGCCGACGTCGCTGTCGTCTGGGCCAACACCGACGAAGGCGTGCGCGGCTTCCTCGTCCCCGCGCGGCACGCCCGGCTTCACCACCCAGGACATCCACAACAAGATGTCGCTGCGGGCGTCGATCACCTCCGAGCTGCTGCTCGACGACGTCCGTCTCCCCGCCGACGCCGTGCTGCCGGAGGTCGACCTCGCTGCAAAGGCCCGCTCTCCTGCCTCAACGAGGCCCGCTACGGCATCGTCTGGGGAGCTGCCGGGGCGGCCCGGGCCTGCTTCGAAGCGGCGCTCGAGTACAGCAAGGAGCGGATCCAGTTCGACCGGCCGATCGCCTCCTTCCAGATCCAGCAGCAGAAGCTGGCGATGATGGCCCTCGAGGTCAACCGGGCGACCCTGCTGGCCCTCCACCTGGGCCGGATGAAGGACGAGGGCACGCTGCGCTCCGAGCACGTCAGCATGGGCAAGCTCGCCAACGTCAACGCCGCCCTCGACGTCGCCCGCAACGCCCGCCAGGTGCTCGGCGCCAACGGCGTCACGCTCGAGTATCCGGTCATCCGCCACATGAACAACCTCGAGTCGGTGGTCACCTACGAGGGCACCGCCGACGTCCACGCGCTCGTCGTCGGCGGCGCGGTGACCGGGATCCAGGCCTTCCGATGAGCGGCGCGATCGAGAAGGTCGGGGTCGTCGGCGGCGGCATCATGGGCACGGGGATCGCCGAGGTCTGCGCCCGCGCGGGACTCTCCGTGACCCTGGTCGAGGTGAATGCGGACGCGGCGGCGGCGGCCGGCGAGCAAGTCGAGAAGTCGCTGCGACGCGGGGTCTCGCGGTCGAAGATCTCCGAGGAGGACGCGACCGCGGCGCTGGCGGGACTGCGCTACGCCGACGACATCGGCGCCCTCGAGGATCGCTCGGTCGTGGTCGAGGCCGTGGTCGAGGCGCGCGACGCGAAGCTGTCGGTCTTCTCCCGGTTGGCGGAGGTGGTCGCCGACGAGAACGCGATCCTCGCCTCCAACACCTCCTCGATCCCGATCGTCGAGCTCGCCTCCGCGGCGGGGTCGCGCGCCGATCACGTGCTCGGGCTGCATTTCTTCAACCCGGTTCCGGTCCTCAGCCTGGTCGAGATCATCCCCTCCCTGTTGACTGCCGAGGACGTCGTCGAGCGGACCCGGGCCTTCGCAGCCGAGCGGCTGGGGAAGGACCCGATCGTCGCCCCCGACCGCGCCGGCTTCACCGTCAACGCCCTGCTCATCCCCTACCTGCTGGCGGCGATCCGGATGTTCGAACAGGGCCTGGCCAGCGCCGGGGACATCGACAAGGGGATGGTCGAGGGCTGCGCGCACCCGATGGGGCCGCTCGCGCTCGCAGACCTGATCGGCCTCGACACCGTTATGGGAGTCGCCGAGACCCTCTACGGCGAGCACCGCGAGCAGCTTTTCGCGCCGCCGCCGCTGTTGCAGCGGCTCGTAGCCGCGAATCTGCTCGGACGCAAGAGCGGCCGCGGCCTCTACAGCTATGAGTGAGCGGCAGGCGACCAGGGAGCGGGTCCAGACCGCGGCGCCCGGCACGACCGCCCAGCACGCGGTCGAGGGGCTGCGCCGGGCGATCATCGCCGGCGACCTCAGCCCCGGCGACCGGGTCCGCCAGGAGCAGATCACCGAGCGCCTCGGGGTCAGCCTCGCTCCGGTCCGCGAAGCGCTGGCCGTCCTCGAGCAAGAGGGACAGGTCACCTACCTGCCCCGCCGCGGCTACTTCGTCACCGAGCTCGACTTCGACGACATGCGCGAGATCTACGAACTGCGCGAGCTGCTGGAGACGCGCGCGGCGCGGCGAGGTCTGCCGTTGCTGGACGCGCGACGCGCTCGAGCGGATCGAGCTGGCGGCGCGGGACTGCGTCGACGCGGCGAGCGCCGGTGACGTTGCCGCCGAGCTCGAAGCCAACCGGCGCTTCCACTTCGCGGTACTGGGCTCGCCCGACCAGGTCCACGCGCTGCGACTGATCCGCCTGCTCTGGGACTCGACCGAAACCTACCGCGCCATCTACTACAACTCGCCGCATGCGCGGGACGAGTCCGTCCGCGCCCACGAGCGAATCATCGCCGCTATCCGCGACCGCGACGGCGACCGCTTGGTGGCCGAGCTCGATGCCCATCGCGGACAGGCACTGGAGCGACTGGCGGGAATCCTCGAGCCGGAATGACGAGCCATCTCGCTCCTGCGATCAGTCGCCGGATCGGATGTACACCGTCTTGTCGTGGTGAAGAAATGGCGAGCGGCGATGCCCTGCTCGCGACTCATACTGCTTCCCGACTCCCTGTTCCGTCGTTTGCTCGGGAAGGCAGGAGGCAGAGCAGGAATGACGGATGGATTGACGGATGGCGCGGCTGTCTCAGATCAGGCAAGATCGCGGAACCCCTGGATCTGCCCGGAAACTTCGATGCGCCCGACGAGAATCGAACTCGCGACCTTCGGCTTGAAAAGACGAGGGTGGCCCGCATGGGGAGCGGGATTGCGGGGACGATGTGACCGAGGTGAGACCCGCAGATGCGGGTGCCCGATCAGTGGGTTGCGAGTTGGGGCCTAAGGACCCTGGTGCTGCCGTCGGCTGAGACGAGCACGACTGGCAGACCTTCGTCTGCGGCCCGCTCGATGTCGTGGCCAGCCGAGGGGGTGTCGGCGTCGATGAACGCAGCGCGCTCCGGATAGGGCGAGCGACCCTCGATCGCGAGATCGATTGCTTCGTCCATCACCTTGGCGGCAGGAGAGCATCGCTGTCGGCGGTCATTGCCTTTTCCATCCTTCGATCATCTCGCGGTATCCGCGCTCGACCTCGGAGATCGCAGCGCGCATTCCTTCTCCAAGCGTACGGCCATGAAAGACCGTTCCAGCCCCGATGAGGTCAATGAATTCTCCGCCTCTATACGAACGATGGTCGCTGGCTCCGCTGAAGCCGCAAACAGCCTCCGCAAAATGATTCAAGCAATGGATGGCAGCGCACAGATGAGCCGAGAGCTAGACGCGCCGATCAAGCGCATGCGCACGTCACTTCAGAGCATTGTTGACAGTCACCAGATGATCGAATCGTGGCAAGAGCACATCGACGAGCCGGCTGGGACTTGACAAGCGGTGCTCCATATCAGCTAACGGGCAGCGCCCCGGCTTCGCCTCCGCTTGCGCCGCATTTCCTTCAGCACCACCGTGCGGTGCCTGACGTCGCGGCCGGTCAGCCGCACCTTGAGGCGGTGGCGGCGGGCGCGGCGCAGCAGCGCCCTGCCCCTGCGGTTCAGCCTGACCCTGATCACCTTGGTCCTGCCGGCGGGGATGGCGAACCGCGCCCAGCCGATCAGGACGCGCTTCGTCCGCCTCACCACGCGCCTGCGGCCGTTGCGCTCGACGACCCGCCTCACCCCGCCCCGGGCGATCAGCCTGACCACGCCGCGGCAGCGCCCACCGCCGCGGCAACGCAACCGCAGCAGCGCCCTGCCGCGCTTCACCCGCGCGATGCGGGCGGCGAAGGCGACGCTGCGGGGCGCGATCGCGATCGCGCCGGAGGCGCTCGTCGCGTTGCCGACCGCGTCGGTGCCAGTGACGCCGACCGGGTAGCGGCCGGCCCTCGCGTAGCGGTGGCTGACCGCGGTGCCGACCGCGGCGGCGCCGTCGCCGAAGCTCCAGCTGGTCGCCGCGAGCGGCGACCAGACGTCGAACGGGGAGACCGAGAAGTGGACCGGCTGCCGGGCGATGCCGCTCGGCGGGATCGAGAGGTCGCGCAGCTGCGGCCCGGCGGCGTCGTAGCCGGCGGCCTGGATCGGGTTGGCGCCGTTGGAGCGTTCCCAGGCCGCCACGGCGTTTCCCTGCGTGTCGACCGCCAGCCGCGGTACTTCGGCGTCCTGCCCTGCTGCGGAGAGGTCCTCGGGTGCCCCCCAGGCGCCGCCCGCCGGGCGCTCCGCGGCCTGGACTCTGAAGTGGCTTCCGTCGGAGCGCCACCAGACCACGATCGCGTTGCCCAGCGGGTCGACCGCGACCTGGGGTTCTTCGGCGTCCTGGCCCGGCGCGGAGAGGTCCACCGGCCCCGACCAGGCGCCGCCCGGCGGGCGCTCCGCGGCCTGAGCGATGAAGTGGCTGCCGTTGGAGCGTCCCCAGACCGCCGTCGCGTTGCCCTGCGGGTCGACGGCCACCTGCGGATTGAACGCATTCTGGCCTTCCGCCGAGAGGTCGTCAGGCGCCGACCAGGCGCCGCCCGCCAGCCGCTGCGCAGCCTGGGCGATGCGATTGCTGCCGTCGGTGCGCTGCCAGACCGCCGTCGCCTTGCCCTGCGGGTCGACCGCCACCTGGGGTATTTCGGCGTCCTGGCCTGCCGCGGAGAGGTCCACCGGTTCCGACCAGGCGCCGCCCGCCGGGCGCTCCGCGGCCTGGACTCTGGAGTGGCTTCCGTCGGAGCGCCACCAGACCGCTGTCGCGTTGCCCTGCGGGTCGACCGCCACCTCGGGCTCGAGCCCGTTCTGGCCTGCCGCGGAGAGGTCCACCGGTTCCGACCAGGCGCCGCCCGGCGGGCGCTCGGAGCTCTGGACGATCAGGTTGGCGCCGTCGAAACGCCCCCAGACCACGATCGCCCTGCCCTGCGGGTCGACCGCCAGCTGCGGTTCTTCGGCGTCCTCGCCTGCCGCCGAGAGGTCGAGCGGTTCCGACCAGGCGCCACCCGGCGGACGCTCCGAGGCCTGGACTCTTTTCTTGGCGCCATCGGAGCGCTGCCAGACCGCCGTCGCGTTGCCCTGCGGGTCGACCGCCACCCCGGGGCCGGTTGCTTCCTCGCCTGCCACGGAGAGGTCCACCGGTTCCGACCAGGCCCCGCCCGCCGGGCGCTCCGCGCTCTGGACGATGAAGTCGGCACCGTCGTAGCGCCACCAGACCGCCGTCGCGTTGCCCTGCGGGTCGACCGCCACCTGGGGACCCAACGCACTTTGGCCTGGCGCGGAGAGGTCGACCGGCGCGAGCCAGGTCGGCGCCGCGGCGGCGGGCGCCGCCGCGAGCAGCCCCAGCGCCAGGCAGCCGAGCGCGCTCGCCGCGAGAGCCCGAAGGCGCGCCGCCGACACTCTCGCCGCGGCCGCCTGTGCCAATCCTTCCATCCGCGCGGTCCCCCCGTTTGCTCGACCCAGGTCCGAGACGCCACACCGTACACCACACCCCAATGCCGGCTCCGCAGCACCGATCGCACGGGAGTCCTGCGCGAAGCGCCGCTCATCGGCGGCCTCGAGGCACCGGAGCTGGGCGCGACCTTCGACTTAGCCGACAATCTTTGAGCCGCGCGCTCCCGCCCAAGTTCGGTCGATTTCGCTGAGGCGTCGCTGCGTCTCCCGCCATCGGCTCGACTCGTTGAGAGGGCGGCAAGCGGATGTGCGTATATTGGTTTCGGGCACCGTGGCATGGGCACGAGGGGGGCGCCTCGACCAATCACGGAATGAGGAGGAAACCTTTGAGTCACGCTCACGCACCTCGCCGCACTTTCCTGGCGACGATGGCAGCAGCCCTGGTCCTCGCCTTCTTGCCGGCAATGGCGCTTGGCCATGGAAAAGGCAAGGGGCACATCGCTCCCAATCACCACGCCAAGCATCACGGCCACCACGGCCACGGCAAGCGCGATTTGACGGTGATGACCCAGAACCTCTATCTGGGCTCCAGCCTCGTGCCGGCGCTCGAAGCGATAACCCCGGAAGGATTCGTCGAAGCCGTCGCGCAGATCTACACGACCGTGCAGTACACGAACTTCCCGCGGCGTGCCGAAGCGATCGCCGATGAGATCCAGGAAAAGGAACCGGACCTGATCGGCCTGCAGGAGGTCACTAAGTGGACGACCGAAGGCCTGAACCCGCCCCCCGGCTACGACTTCCTCGCCATCCTGGAAGGTGAGCTCGAAGCAAGGGGTCTGCATTACACGGCCGCGTCGACCTCGCATAACGCGAACATCGGCCCTGCGCCGCTCGTGGGGTTGGAATCAAGCTGCCCCGTCCTGGAAGGGCCGCAATTCACCTGCGCGGTGACTCTCGAAGATCGCGACGTGATCCTGGTCAACGACGACACGCCGGGATTGACCTGGAGCAACCCGCAAAGCGGGCGCTACACCGCTCAGCAGGTCATCGAATCGCCGGTCGGCCCGCTGTCGTTTGACCGCGGCTGGGCCAGTATCCACGCGAAGCTGAAGCGCCGGCCGTTCCGGTTCGTCGACACCCACCTCGAAACCGAGGAATCGCCGTTCGTGCAAGAAGCGCAGGCGGCCGAGTTCCTCGCGGGTCCGGGCAAGGGCAGGACGATCGTCGCCACCGGCGACTTCAACTCCGCGTCGGACGGCTCTACGACCACCTCCTACGCGCAGCTCACCGCGCCCGGCAAATTCCGTGACGCTTGGGATGAGGGACAGCTCGGCCCCGGCAGCTCGTGCTGCCAGGAATCGATCACCCCGCCGCTCGCGCCGGGGGCGCTGAACAACCTTGTTTCCTCGTTGCAGACCCGGATCGATCTGATCCTCAGTCGCGGGGCCGCCCGCTCGCATGGAGACGAGGCCGAGCTGATCGGGGACACGCGGTTCCAGGAAGAACCGCCGTTCTGGCCCTCCGACCACGCGGGGGTGGTCAGCGTCCTGCACCTCGGCCACTAGGCAGCTCACAAGCGGCCATCCCCGGTGGGGCTTACCTACCGGGGATGGGTCGCCACCAATCCTCGCCGGCGGTGTCGGCGACAAATTCGCGGCAGAATGAAGCTTGAATGATTGCTGGGATCGAGATCAAATACCCGCCGAGATGAGAACACCCCCGCAGATCCGGGGGTTCTCGATGCGCCCGACGAGAATCGAACTCGCGACCTTCGGCTTGAAAGACCGAAAGACAGGCGCGCTACGCCGCGGCCAGCGCCCGCGCCCGCGCCGCGCGGCTCTCTTTTTTCGGCAGGGGAGGATTCACGATGGGCCGGGCGCGGCTCAGCGCGAGGCGGGTCCATCGCCAGCACACAAGCTGCGGCCGCCCCGAGCGCACAGCGCGCCCTAGCAGGGTGTCTTGACGTTCACGTTCTGGTTCTGCCGCCTGCTGTTATGGCCCTTGAAGCGGACCGAGACGACCGGGTTGCCGTTGCAGAGGTTGCGGGTGTTGACGAGATAGCCCCGCTTGCCGCCGTACAGGACGAAGCGGAAATGGCCGATCGGTGCGTCGGGGACGACCGGGACGACCGTCTTCAGGCGGCCCTTGACCGAGGATGATTCGGCCAGCGGGATGAGGGTCACCTGACCGCGGAGGATGAATGCGACCCGCGGGAGGTTGCCGAAGCCAGACACGGAGAAGGTCGGCCCGCTGAGCCGCCGGTCGAGCAGCGGCGATTTGACCCAGACCTTGCCGATCGGCTTGTGGCCCGCGCACTGATTGGCTTCGAGCTCCGATTTGGAGCACAGGTTGCCGAGATGGCTCTGGTCGATCTCGAACGCCTTCGGCAGGGTCACGCCGACCCGGCTCACGTTGGTGTCTCCGCTTCGCGACCACACATCAAACCTCAGCTTTGGGTTCTTGCTCCGCCTGGTCTGGCCGCGCTTCCCCAGCTGACGAATCGTCATCTTCGGCCTGAAGCCGAGACTCCGGCAATTGACGGCGTGGAAGTAGGACGAGAAGCCGGCAATGGTCCCCTGGTCGCCGACGCCTTCGGAGTTGACCGAGAGGTTCGAGCAGTTGGTCGGGTTGATCGTAAACCGTTCGCGGTCGATGTTGACCTGGATCGAGCGCATCCGGATCGGCACCCCGCCGATGATCTGGGGAACCGTGTCCGAGAGCGCCGAAACCTGGGCGGTGCGCTGATCGACGTGAAGCGCGACCCGAACGACCACGACACCGTAGTCATAGGGGCCCGCCAGCGCGGGGGTGACCGCCGCCAGGCTGAGCGGCGCGCCTTTCAATGGACCGGCCAGGTACATCCTCCCGACTGCGTTGAAGGGATTGACACCGGGCCCGGCCGCGACGTTGGTGGTGCCGATCTGGCTGGAGGCGGGGCAGCTCGGGGCGGCCTGCTCGCTGCGACCCTGGTTCTGGGCGGCGGCGATGATCGCGGCCTCCGGGCAATAGCTGATCCCGCGCAGGTCTCCGGTGAACCCGGGGGGCATCCGGAAGTTGAGGTCGCCGAGGAACTGGTCGCCGTCGTCGCGGTCCAGTCTCAGGTGGAAGCTGCTGAAGGCGCCCGCCAGGGGGTTCGAGGCTCCGGCAACCAGCATCGGTCCGAAGGGACGGATCTGCCCGGGACAGGGTCGACCGTTGGGGCCGGAGCTCAGTTCGAAGTTGGGACTCGAGGGCTGGTCCGCGAGGACCGAGTTCCAGGGTTTGAAGTTCGACTCCACCCTGTAGGTCGCGCATTGGGTCGGCGTCGCCAAGAGCCCCCGATCGGAAGCGAAGATGTGGAAACTGAAGCTTTCGAAAGGTACCTGCGGCAGGTCGGTGAAGAAGGCCGTGACCTGACCGGTCGCCGGGTCGGGCTGAAGCGAGCCGACCAGCTTGGCGTGAATGCCGAAGCCGTCGGCGACGAGGAAGATCCGATACTGGTCTCCTGGCTTCGGTTCCCCGAAATAGAGGGAGCCTTTGATCGGGCCGTCAAGGGCGGGCGTTTCCAACTCCATATTGCCGATTTTCGCGTTGTCGGGGCAGTTGGCCGGCGCCTCGCTGCCGAAGTTCGCGAGCGCGTCGGGGCAGGCGCTCTGGCCGTCCGCGGCGTCGGGGTTGATCGTCAGGCCCTGCGGCAGGGTCACGGTCGCCGACCTGATCTGCGAGGGGGAGAGGGCGGCGCTCAGGAACTGTTTGGCCCGCAACTCGAGGTCCAGCCCCGAAGGGGCATCGGTTTCGTCGGTCGTCAGCGAAGCGTTGAGAACCGGGTAGAAGTTGAGTTTCTCGCAACCGGTGACCGGCGAGAGCTGATCTTCCGCATGGGTCAGTTTGCCGGGGTCCTGGTAGGTGCGGGCGCTCAGCGTCACCGGCAGGTTCTGGCCGGTGCACACGGTCGGGTTGTCGATCATCGGGTGGACCGCTGTGCCAGCCGCGTTCGCGAATTCGCAGCTGGTGTCTTCAATGCCCGGGCATCCCGCCGGTTCACCCGGTGAGCCTTTGGCAAAGCGGTCGCCGTTGTTGGCGGCCGAGGCCGGGAAGCCCCAGACTTTCATTGCCACGCCGGCAAGCGGGATGAGCTGGGTGAGACCCGAGACGGTGAACCTGAGGCCGTAGTCAGAGCCCGTCCGCACCGCGACCGGGGCGCTGATCGGAATCTGAAGAGCGGGCACGATGAAGGCGAAGCGGACAGTTTCTTCTTCCGACTGAGGTTCGACGTAGTAGAGGGGTGCCGTGCCGAGCAGGTTTTCGGGATTGCCCAGGTAGTTGGCACGAATCGTCACGATGCCCACCTGCGAGGCCGTCGGGCACTGTTGTAGGGCATAGTCGACCGAGGTACACCGGCGCACCGCATTGGGGTTGCCGAACAGTCCCTCCGGCAGGTTGAGGATCACATCGCTGGCGGCCTCCGGTTCCCCGGGATTATCCAGCGCGAAGTCGAAGCTCACGTCGGGATGGCCACCGGCCTGATCTGTCGAAACCGAGGCGTTGAACGAGTTGATCTGCTCTGCGGCCGCCGCGGGTTTGGCTGCGAGCACCACGAACAGGATGAGAACGGCGCCACAGGAGGCGAGCCCGGCAAGCAGCCCGCGCTGCCGCCGTTGGGTCCGTCGGTTGGTCGTGATCGTGCTCATCGCCGTCTCCATCGTGATCGCTCGAATTCTGTTTCCCCGCGTCCTCATCACGCCCCCCTTGCGCTGCGACGGCGGCATCGCTTGGCCGAGTTGCTCTGCCGTCTGGCGGTGCGAACCACCCGGCGGGCGCGGCGGTTCAGCCGTTTCTTGAGCCGCCCATTCGAGGAGACCCGCCTCGCGATCCGCCTCAGCCTCTTGGCGCGGCGCGATTGCCTCTTGGCTGCCCGGCTGTGCGCCCCACAGTCCTCCTGGGAGTTTCCGCCCTGACCCTTGAACGTGCCGATCGGCGGAGGCAGCGCCGGCTGCGTGCCCGGACCGTGACACTCGTCCTTGGCGGCGCAGAGGGGCAGCGGTGGGATCGCCAGGAACCCGCCTCCGGCACGCGCGTTATAGACCTTCATCAGGTTGCCGTTTTCGTCCTGCGGCACCAGTGTCGCGCGCGTGAAGAAGAAGGCGTTCACGCCGTCGGCGCTGACCGAGAGCAGGCTCGCGGCGAACTCGCTGATCCCGGTGGAAACGAGCTGCTGTTTGCCGTTCTTCCACTCGTAGACGTCCGACGCATTGTTCGTATCGCGCAGTACCAGCGGTTCCGAGGAGCTGAAGAAGACACCGCCGTCGTCCGCCAGGTTGAGGCCCGACGAAAGGATCGTCTCGCCTGTCGGCGCGGCTCCCGTGACGGCGCACGAGACGCAAGCCACGGTGTCGGTGTTCGTGTCGTAGCGGAATACCTGGCTGTGACCCAACGTGTTGAAGCCGCTCAGCGGCAGGGTCGAGGCGAGGACGGCGTGGTCGCCGCTCTGGCTGACCTGGAAGTCGCGGTAGCGGTGGATCTCGCTGTCGTAAACCGCGTTGGTCGACATTTCGCCGTCAGGCTCCACCGTCGCGACGTGCACCGGGGCGCCACCCGGCCGAGCGACGAACAGGTTCGCGTCGTCTTCGATCCCGGATCCGTCGAGTTCCTCCGGCGAGAGGAAGAAGACCGTGCCGTTGCCCGACGCCACGCCGGAACCCCCGGCGAGGGCGACGACGCCGCAGTCAGGTCCACCGGACACTCTGTTCCAGTGCGGGCTTTCTTTTCCTTCCACCGGATTGCAGACATCGGTATTGCCGGTTCCCCCGGTGCCGGTCGAGACGCGCGAAACGACGGCGCTCGAGGCGCTGACGTCGGCACGGAACAGATCAGCACTGGCGTCGCCGTCGCCTGCCAGAGCATCGGGAGTCGTGAAGAAGACCATGCTGCCATCACTGGTCATACCGTTGTAGATGACGCCGCTCGCGGTGTCGGCCACCGTCACCGAATTCGGGTTCGTGCCGACGTGCATGTAAAGGTCGTAATAGGTGTTGCCCGCTTCGTCGGTGCTCACTTCTCGGCCGACCAGAACCCGGCTGCCGTCAGCCGCGATGTCCAGTCCGGCGACCGTTCCCGTCATCGTCGACCCGCCTGGCAGCGTCGAGGCGACCTGGGTCGTTCCCGCATTCAGGTTGCGGTCGTAGATCGTCAGGCTGCCGTTGTTCCCGGCCGGCTCGAATTTCGCGGTCGAGCCGAAGACGAGGTGGCTGCCGTCGTCGGAGAGAGGCCTGCGCACCTCGCCCGCCGGTTCGGCACCGGGACCCGGGTTGAGCGATCCCTTCATCCCCTGCACGAGGCTGCCGTTGGCCATGCGGACGGGGATGCCGGTCGAGCCATCCGAGAAGCAGGGATCGCAGAGAACCCCTCCACCGAAAGCAAACGCCCCGAGGCCGCTGCTCGACCCCGCCAAGGGCGAGCCGAACGGCACCGTCGACGGCGTGCCGCTTGCCGGAATGCCCACGTAGGCGGTGTTCCAGCCGCTGGAGCCACGCGACGCCACGTACGGGTCGAGCCCGTAGTTGGTGGGCTCGCCCGCGCCGGGGATTTTGCCGAAGTGAACCGAGTAGAGAACCCGGTCAACGGCGCGCGGCTGTGGTCCCAGCGTTTCCAGGCCCGGGACGATGTCGGACTGCACGTCGTAACCACCGTGTTCGCAGCCGAGGCCAGCTCGTAGGCGCGGCAGTCCAGGAGCTTTGCGGCGCCGGTCTGCTGCCGCACCTGGGCGTTCGGACATGGGTCGATCCCACCCGGCTCCGACGGGAACGTCGTGAAGGCATGGTCTTCACCGAGGGTGGTGCCGTTCGGGTTGTTGGCCCAGATCCGATAGTGGTAGACGGTTCCTGCGGTGAGGCCGGAAAGCGCGTGGCTTATGTCCTCCGCGACAAGGTTGTCCTGAAGTTCGCCATCGGGTTCGGGCACGTTGTTCCCGTATCCTTCGGTCTCCCCGTATTCGATCCGGTAGGTCGTGTCGCCACCACCGGGGCTGACGTTCGCCGAGATCCGTGCCCCGTCGGTGTTTACTTCGGAGACGGCCTCTTCGCTGATTTCGGGCGGACCCGCGGGCTCGAATTCCTGGATGCCACCAACCGAGAGGACTTCGTTGCCTTCATTGGCCGCGGTGAGTTTGTAATAGTAGGTGGTGCCAAGGGAGAGCCCTTCGTTGATTTCCGCCGTGACAGCGGTGGGGCTGTTGATCGGAAGCGCCTGATCGCAGGGGATGTCGTTGCTGAGATTGGCCGGGTTGGTGCCCCATTCGAAGTTGCAGAGATTGATCGGCGTGCCGGCGTTCGCGAGGTCCGGATCGACTTCACCGGTCAGCGAGGCGGTGGTCGGCGTCACGCTCGCGCTGCCGGTGGTCACGTCCGGGATCGTGATTTCCCCAGTCCGCACGAACCTGTCGACGCCGGGGTCGTGTATGCCCGTCGTCCGGTTGTTGGCGCCGTAGACTATGTGCGTCGTTTCGTTGACGGCCACGCCCTGCGCGTTGGACAGGCCCAGGTATTCGCCTTCGGGCGTGGCGAATTTGACGATCAGCGCGCCCGAGGAGTCGAACTCGTTGATGTAGGTCGTGCGCTGGGTATAGACATGGTCGTCGGAACGGTCGACCTCGATGTCTTGAAGATGCGCCCCAGTCGGCATCGAAGACGCCGAGGTTTTCACCGGTGGGGCTGAACTTATAGGTGTGCTGGGCCTGGTTCCATTGTGAGAGGTAGAAGAATCCGTTCAGTCGATCGCCATGCCGCAGACGCCAACCCCTGCGTTGAATTCGTTTCCGGTTTCAACGCCGTCCGGGGTGAACTCCTTGACTAGCAGGCCTCCGGTCCATTGCGCCGCCCAGAGGTTTCCGTTCGGGGCCACCTCGAGGGCGCAGGCGCTGGGATAGGCCAGAGGAAAGTTGCCTCCGAGTGGTTCGCCGTTCGCTTTCCAGGCGTTGATCGGTCCGTTTTCGTTTGCGGCGTAGATGCGCCCCTGTTCACCTTCGCCGGCCCCGCCGGCGCCGCCGGAGTTGTCCACGGCCATGTCACCGAAGGTGTTGAGGGACTGGGGGAGAGAACCGTGTTGGGCGCGATGGCGGTGAATTCCGCCGGTTCCCCCGCTTCGTTGAACTTGTAGATGTAGCCGTTGTAACCGACGATGATGTCGCCGTTTTCCTGGTTGATGGCCAGCGGCCTCAGCTGAGTGCCGAAGGGGGCCGGCCCACCAACCGAGCCGGTGCCGAAGAAGGAGCCCGCGGGGTAGACGCCGTCGTATACGCGCAGGTTGACGACCTTGGCCGAAGCCGCGGCGGCGAAGGCCAGCGCGATCAGCGACGCACAGAGAGCTACGGCGAGAAAGGTGACGCGGCGCGGGCCTCCGACGATCCCGGCGGACGCTTCGCTTCGCTGGCGACCCACCTTCCCTTCCCTGTGATCGTTGCTCTGCATCGTCTCTGGCCCTCTGCTCGTCGTCCGCATCGCCTATCGCACCGCCTTCGCCCTGTTGAGCCGCCTATGTCGGCTGCTGCTCTTGCCCGTCTGGCGACACGCCGTCTGCAGCTTCGTACGCCGTTTCCGGCTCATCCCGTTCTGGCCGACCAGCTTCACCGCGGCCTTCCTGGTGGCTTTGCAGAGACTCTTGCTATTGACCAGCAGGCCCTTCTTGCCGCCCTTCATGTCGAGGACGAACTTGGTTACCGGGGCATCAGGCAGCGTTAGGAAGCGCGTCCGGAGGCCGCCGTTCTTGGCGCTGTCGATCCGCGCGGCCAGCTCGAGATCGACCTGGCCCTCCAGGTCTGCGACCAGGTCGGGCAATTTGTGGCTGGAGGAGCGCAGATAGACCGGGCCCGAGAGGGGCTGGTCCAGCAGCGGGGTGTTGGCCGTCGCCCGGCCGTAGACGGAGGCCGCGGGGCATGAATTCGCCGCGAACTGAACTCTGGTGCAGACGGTGCCGATATGCGCGTTGTCCAGGAGGAGCTCTTTCGGCATGGTCACCACGGTGCGCGAGATGTTGGATTCGCCCGCGCGCGCCCTGAGCACCGCTCGGAGGGCCGGATGGCTGCGGCGTTTGGGGGAGCCCTTGAGCTTCAGGCCGAGCTTGGGGCCGAAGCCGAGGTCGACGCAGTTGGCCACCTGGAAGTGGGCCGATGGTTCGGCGACCCCGCCCTGGTTGCCGATGATCTGTCCGTCCACGGCGAACGGTTCGCAATTGGTCGGGTTGAGGGTGAAGCCGGCTCGGTCGAAGTCGAAGTGGAGGTATCGGATTCGCAGCGGAATCCCATCGAGAATCTCTGGAATCCGGTCGGAGAGGGTGGTGATCTGGGCGGACGTCGGATCGACCTGGACCGCGGCGCGGATCGCGACGTTGCCGAGGTCGTAGGGCCCGGAGACCGCCGGAACCACGAACATCAGCGAGAGCGGCGCGCCTTTGTAGGGGCCGGCGAGATAGATCTTGCCCCCGGCGAGTTGAGCGAGTGGGCCCCTGCGCCGGTCCCTGCGTACATGGTGCCGACCCGGCTCGCCGCCGGGCAGGCCGAACTGGCCAGCTCGGTCAGGCCCGGGTAGCCGGGGGTCTGCAGCGTGGCGATCGCCGACTCCGGGCAGTAGGGGATGCCGGAGATGTTCGCCGAGAAGCCGGGCGGCGTGACGGCATTGATGTGGACCATGTTCTGTTCACCGTCGGCGCGTATCGCCCGTAGCAGCAGGTTGGTGAAGGCACCGGCCGTGTTGTCCGAATTGCCGGCGATCATCCCGGCGTTGAACGGGCGAACGGCACCCGGGCAGGGCGTCCCGCCGGGCCCGGAGTCGATGCCGAACGAGCCGAACGACGCCTGGTTCGGCAGGGCCGCGTCCCACGGTTCGTATTCGGCCTGTACGGCGTAGTTTCCGCACTGGGTCGGGGTCGCCAGGAGCCCCCGCTCGGATCCGAAGAAGTGGAAGCTGAATCCCTGAAGCGGAGTCTGGGGCAGGTCTTTGAAGGAGACGACCATCCGTCCTGTCTGCGGGTCAAGTTGGAGCATTCCGGCCAACTTGATGTGGGTCCCGAACCCATCACCGGAGATGAAGATCCGGTACTTGTTGCCGGGCTGTGGCTGGCCCAGATAGATGGCTCCCGGCAGCTCAGCCGGCAGGGCCGAGCTGTCGATCTCGATCGTGCCGACCTTCGAGGTCTCCGGGCATTGCGCAGCGAGCCTCGTGCCGAAGTTCGCCAGCGCGTCACTGCAGGAACTCTTCCCGTCGGCGGCATTCGGGTTGATCGAAAAGCCCTCGGGGAGAATCACGGTCGTCGCCTTCAACTCCGAGGCCGAAGGGACCGTGGCACTCTGAGTCTGCGGTGCTTTCAGATTGACGTCCAAACCGGTTGCCGAATCGGCTTTGGTGGTTGTGGGCTGCGCTGTCAGGCTCGGGTTGAAAGCGAGCTGCTCACATCCGGTGGTTGCGGGCCATGAGTCTGCGGCGTGTGTCGTCTCTCCGTCGTAGGAGAGGACATCGACCGTCGCGGTCAGCGGAATCCCACAGGTTGTCGGGTTCTGCAGGAACGGCGTCTCCGGTGCGTCGGACGGTGTCGGCGGTTCGCAGGGTTCCTCGGGTTCGCCGGTGCAGAGTTCTCCTCCGCTGCCGAAGCCGAAGGGGAGCCGCAAATCGTCGTTCTGGTCAGCAGCCGGGACGCCCCAAAGCGTCACGTTGGCCGTGTCGGGGGGCAGCAGGTGGTGGAAGCCCGTGGACTCGACGTCCAAACCGTAATCGCTGTCCGTTCGGGACGAGATCGTTATGAACGAGGGCCCGTTGACGATCGGGACCACGAAGCCGAGTAACCCGGGTTCCTGCGGGCGTGGCACTAGGTTGAAGGCCGGTTGCTTGACCGGGATCGCTTCCGCGATCAGAACCCAGGCGTACCCCATCTGTGACTCGACCGGGCATTCGACTCGGCTGAACTCGGCGAGCGAACATGTCGGCTGGGTTTGCGGATTTCCGATCACCCCGGTTGGAAGATGAACGGTGACCGCCCTGCCGTCGCTGCAGTTGCAGGTGTTGGGCCCTTCGGAGGGCCCGTCCGCGAGGCGATTGCCGAAAGCAACCTCGGTGATGACGTCCGGATGACCGCCGGCTTGGGTGGTCGTCGGTTCGGCGAAGAAATGCTGGATTTGATTATCGGCCTGTGCGAGTCCCGGGAACAGCGCGCCTCCGATGCCAGCCAGCGCCGCCGCGGCCGCGCAGAGGGCAAGCTTGGTCCGCAGGGCATTCCTCCTCCTGGACGCGAACTGGGATCGGGTCGCCCTCTGCCTCATAGTTCTCTCCGTCCTGATCGTCCGGTCTTCCCCTGCTCGCGCGTTCATCCTGCGCTCCTCGCGGTGCGGCGGCATCGCTTCGCTGCCTTGCTGTTTCGCTTGGCGGCGCGGCTTGCTTTCCTGGCGAGGCGGGAGAGGCGGCGCTCGGCCCGTCGGCTCGAGGCGCTCTTTGCATCGCGTCGCAGCCTCTTGGCGCGCTTCGATTCCTTCTTGGCCTTGCGGCGCTGGACCCCGCAGTTCGGCAATGCGTTGCCGGTCCTGCCCAGGGTGGCTCCGGTTCCAACTCTCGGAGTCGACGGCGGAATGCTCCCGGCCCCATGACACTCATCAGCGGCCTTGCAGCCGGGCGGCGGTTCCGCGAACGGGAAGCCACCACCCGCCCGGGCATCGTAGAACTTGATGAACTCGCCGTTTTGGTCCTCGGGCACCAGCGTGTCGAATGTCGAGAAGAAAACATCGACTCCGTCGGCGCTCACTCCCTCCAGGCCGGTCGTCATCGCCGGGTAGATCAGAACGCCACCGCCCCAGGTGTCCTGGTTCGAGACGCCTGAGGAGATCAGCTGCGGGCGTCCCCGACGTACTCGTAGACGTCGCGCAGCCCGTTGGTGTCGAACGGCACCAGGGCGTCTTTGGTGGAGAAGAACGTCCGTCCGTCATTGGACATGAACAGGCCGTTCTGGCTGGCCATCGTCTGGCTGGTCGGCGGGTCCCCGGTCGGCACGCAGGACACGCAGGTCATCTTGTCCTGCACCACGTCGTAGAGGTACATCTGATCGCTGCCCTGGTTGTCATAGCCGGTGACCTGCGTGGAGGTGAGGAACGCCATATGGTCGCCGTCGGGGGAGACCTGCATCCGTATTGCCGGACTCGCGGCCCCGAACGTCGCGACATAGCGAGCCTGGCCGCCGCGATAGACATAGAGGTTGCGGGCGTTGACGAAGCCTTTTCCTCCATCGAGCTGCTCGGGCGAGTAGAAGTAGGCGTCGCCATTCTCCGCTATCCAGTTGTCCGGGGTGTAGATCGATTGTGTGACGTTTTCTTCCGGCCGTTCGATCGTCGCATCCGCGCCCTGGACATTGCAGGTTTCTTTCGGGATCCAGCCGGCTTCGCATTCGTCTTCGTTACCGGTACCGCCCGACCCGGCCGAGAGCCGGGTCAGCGTGTCGCCCACCTCGTTCCACATGAAGTAGTCGACGCTCGAGTCCGTGTCGTCCGGCGTCACCTGTTCGTCTGAAGTGAAGTAGACCCTTGACCCGTCCCGGGTCATGCCGATGACTTCGGCGCGATGACCCTGGGTGATGTCGTAGAAGATCGCGGCGTTAACCGCCATCGTCAGGTGGACGTCCCTGTGTTTGAACCTGTCAAGGAGGGCAAACGGGCCAAACGCTATGTTCGGCAGGGGGCCCGTGGGTGGCGCGAAGTTGGAGATCAAGATGTGCGAGCCGTCCCTGGAGATATCCTGGATCCTCAGGTACTCTTTTGTGCACTGCCTCTCCTTAGTGACTTCGGCCGTGCAGCCTTCGGGATCCTGGGCGATGGGCGCACCCCCGGGGGTTTTCGAGATGATCTCCGCCGTATTCGCCTCGGCGTCGTTGTCGTAGGCCGACCCTGGCGCGGCTTCGAGGCCGCCCGGTGCGAAGGCGACATCGTTCGAGGAGAAGCCGAAGTGGGTGTAGTCGCCCGTGTTTGGAAGCCCCTCGCCGGTGAATTCCTCTCCGCCTTCGACTTCTTCGATCATGCTCGGGAAGCGCCCGATGCTGACGCTGTTCTGCTCGGCGTCGAATATGTAGGGGCCCTTGGAGCCCGTGTCTTCTACGGAGAGTTCGAGCGGATCCGCGACGTCGTAGTTGACGCATTTGTCGAGCGCGTCGCTGCACCGTGTCCCGCCCGACGCGAACGAGGTGCTTGCTGCGAGGCCCGGGTAGTGGGTCTTCCAGCCGCCGACCGATCGGGTCGCGAGGTACAGATCCTGCGTGATGTTGGGCGGGTTGGTCCCGGTGACCTGCCCGATTCCCCCCCAGAAGGAGAAACGTGCGGGAGCGCTCGCCAGGCCGGTGTTCGACGGTAGTGGATGGGGGATGAATTCGTCGACTATTGGGCCAAGGCCGAGTCCGGGGAAGAGCTGCACCGGCCCGGCGACCTCCGGCGAGACCAGCTCGTAGGCTCGGCAGTCGGGCAGATAGGCAGCGCCTGTCTGCTGCCGCAGGTGCGCGTTCGGGCAGTTGGCGGTGAAGAAGGCGAAGGTCTGGTCGCCGGTCGCGTCTTCTCCCCATTCGTTTTCCGCCACCACCCGGAAGTGGTAGGTGGCGCCCACCTCGAGGTTTTCGAGGTGCTGGACGACATTGACCGCTTCTTCACCTCCGCCTATGTCGCCATCCGGAATCGGCACCACCTGGCCATAGGCCGGAGTCGTGCCGTATTCGAAGTGATAGTTGGTCGAAAAACCGTTTGGGTTGATTTCAGCGATCAGGTCCGCAGTGGAGGCCGTGACGTTGGACGAGGTGGATGCGGTGATGTCCGGGGGCTGAGCTGTGGAGAACTCCTGGTCGACCCCGAATGTAGTGCCGAGTTCGTTGGTCACGACCAGCCGGTAGTGGTAGGTGGTCCCTTCAGCGACTTCGATCGTTTTGCTCACCGGCAGGGACGACCCCGGGGTGGCGCCGGCGGGGTGGCCCGGAGGCGCTGCGGTCTTGCTGCCATAAGAGGTTGCGAGCCCGTACTCGAAGTAGTAACTCGTGTTCCCGCCGAGGGCGTCGATGTCGAAGGAGCCGTTCAGCGTCGCTGAGTTCGTCGTTACGTTGGTCGCAGGATCCGTGACGACATTGGACACCGCAGGCGGAGTGGTGAAGGACTTCTCATCGCCGTGGCTGATCCCAAGCCCGTTTTCGGCGACGATGCGATAGTAGTAGGTCGTGCCGGCTGTCAGCCCCGCGAGGGGGAAGGAAAGGGGCGTTTCGCCGACGGGACTCCCCGCGCTTTCGCCTGGCGGGGCTGCGCTCTGGCTGGTGTATACCCCCGGCGACGTGCCCCACTCGAAGTAATATTTGGTTTCTTCGCCGTTGCCATCGAACGCCGCGTGCAGTTCAGCGCTGAGCCGCGTGACTTCGGTCGCGTCCTGGGTTCTGAGGAACGGCACCCAGTGAGGTGTGATCGTCTTATCTTCTCCGACGTTGACCCCGCCGGGGTTGGCGTTCGCCGCCCGAAGCCGGTAATGGAAGGTTTCCTCCTTGAATTCCGGCGCTTCCAGAATTGGAAAGCTCCCGGTGACTGCCTGTTCAGCGGCGTATGGCGGTGCCGGTGAGCAGGGTTCGCTCAGCGCGTAGTTGCCGGCGCTGAAGCCGAGGTCGAATTCGCATTCGACGACTTCGCCGGCTCCGTCTGGATCGACGGTCCCGCTGACGCTGACGTCGCCCGTCGGGTCCCCGGTGGTCACCAACGGCACTTCCGAAAGTGGGAGTTCCTTGACACGCGAGCCGTTGCTACACCACACGTAGAGCGTGTCGGTTTCTTCGTTCGCCGCCACCCCACGGAAGGTGCTGCAGCCTTCGGGGCGAACCTCTGAGAGCAGTTCGCCGGTCGACGTGTCGTATTCGCTGATCCTGTTGGTGTGGGCGACGTAGAGAACGCCTTTGGCCGCGTTGACCGTGAATCGGTCCTGCGTGCTACCGCCGGGGTCGATCTGCTGGGAGGTCCCGTAGCTGCTACTTGCGTAGAACTTGTAGAGTGCGCCGGAGTACTGCTTCACATAGAGGTCATTGTTCGACGGGTCGAGCGCAATCTTGCAGGGCCCACCGCTGAGAGGCGGCGTAACATCCACTTCTTGGACCAGTGCGCCTGTCGTCGGGTTGAACTTTTCGACTCGACCCTGGAAGTTGCCCGCCCAGACAAAGCCTTCGTTGTCCACCGCCACGCCGCACTTCTCACCGCTCGTCACGATTTCCTGCAGGAAATTCCCGCTAGCGTCGTACTGGAGGATCCTGCTGTTGGGGCCCGTGTCGGGGGCGGTGTAGATGTAGTTGTCGGTCGAGCCGCCGCTGTTGTCGACCGCGATGGCGGAGTCGCTGACCACGGGGGTTTCGACCGGGAATGGTGGGCCGAGGGGGTTGAAGACTTCCGCGGCGGGAATGCCCAGGCCGTGCATGACGTCCGGAAACGTGTTCGACAAGACATAGATCCGCTTGTTTGCCTGGTGGTAGGCAAGCCCCCTCGAGTCGCTGATGTTGGTGAATTCGGTGCCATCGGATCCGAATTCCGCAGTGAAGGCGCTGTGGCGGAGGGCGGCCGAGGCGGAGCCGGCGCCGAAGACGAGCACCAGCGCACCGAAAAGTACGATCAGCCAGCGAAGCAGTCTCGGTCGCGTGGGCGCACCACTCCCGTCGACGGAATTCATCATCGTGCTGTCCCCGAGCGCTCCCCCGGCAATGCACCGACCTGCGCCGGCACGGCGAGTCGATTCTGCGAACCGTGAAGTGGCAACCCTCACTGTTGGCTCCCCTTTCCCACGAGCATCCCACCCTCCGGGTGACCTAGGGGGTGACCTAGGCACGCTCTGTATGCCACTACGTCTCCCTTTCCCTGTTTCCCTGGACTAACGTCCACTGCGTACGACACATCCCTCTTCCGCGGAAAGAACACACCCCCCGCTAGGAAGAAAACATCTTCCGTATAAAGGAAACCATCTCCGTATAAGAAAGGCGGTGTCACACATAGCACAAGGAACGAGCAGTTGTCAAGTATCTTCTGGGTTCTCACCCTTTTTCGTGCCTAGGCCTGTGTCCGAGCCGCGATTTCCTGGACATCCCCGACCTCGAATCGCGGGATTCCCGTGACGCACCCGGCGGGGCCGCAGGAAGGTGCCGCTCAGTTCAGTGCCGTCGTCAAAGCCGAATTCGCCCCGCGCCTGGAGGCGGCCGCGCCCCGGCAGCATCGAGTTGGAGTCTTGGCCGCAAAATGCGGCTCGCTTCGACCTGGGGACCTGCACAAAACGTGGCTCAATATCAGCGTGGAGCTTCATCCGGTGTCGGATGAACAACGTGCCTAGGAGTTACAGCCGGCCAACCGCACCTGGGCGACCGTTTGAGACAGAAATGAGACACTCGGCCCGCGGAACGCCTCGGAATCGCCCGGAAGGTGCCGGAAGCCCGATTCTGGCCGAGGCCGAAGATCCGGCTCTGTGCCGGGCTAGACCCGGCACAGAGAGGAGACCAGAGGAATGCGCCCGACGAGAATCGAACTCGCGACCTTCGGCTTGAAAGACCGACGCTCTTTGCCACTCGTTAAAGCAGCGTTGACCACTGAGCTACGGGCGCGCGCATCGCGCACTTTAACGGGACCGGGATGGATCTAGGCCTGGCGGGACGCACGGCGCTGGTGATGGGCGCCAGCCGCGGGATCGGCCGGGCGATCGCCGCGGGGCTGGCCCGCGAAGGCTGCCGGGTCGCGATCGCCAGCCGCTCGCGCGAGCGGATCGAGGAGGCCGCCGCCGCGATCGGGGAGGAGGTGGCTCCCCTCGTCGCCGACGCCTCCGACCTCGAGCGCGTGGCCGCCCTGCCGGGCGAGGTCGAGAAGGCCCTGGGGCCGATCGACATCCTCGTCGCCAACACCGGCGGCCCACCGTTCGGCGGCACGCTCGAGCAGGAGCTCGACGAGTGGGAGGCCGCCTACCGCTCCCTGGTCCTGGCGCCGAGGGTCCTCGCCGCCGCGGTGCTGCCCGGGATGCGCGAGCGCGGCTGGGGGCGGATCGTCAACGTCGGCTCCAGCTCGACCCGCGAGCCGATCCCGGGCCTCAACCTCTCCAACTCCCACCGCATGGCCGCCGTCGGCTTCCTCAAGACGCTGGCCCGCGAGGTCGCCGCCGACGGGGTCACCGTCAACACCGTCGCCACCGGCCGCTTCGCCACCGAGCGGCTCGCCGACGCCGGCGGCTCGCTGGCCGGCGCCGAAGAGGCGGCGAAGACCGAGGTGCCCGCCGGCCGCCTCGGCCGGCCCGAGGAGTACGGCGACCTGGTCGCCTTCCTCTGCTCCGAGCGCGCCGCCTACATCACCGGGACCGTGATCCCGATCGACGGCGGCCTCCTGCGCTCCGCCTTCTAGCCGTTTGTCGCTTTTTGCCCGGCCTACCGGAGAAAAACGAACGAACGTGACCCGGGACGGCCCTACGCCTCGGCCGGCTTCTCCCGCATCGAGGGGAAGAGGATCACGTCGCGCAGGGTCTTCGAGTCGCTGAGGATCATCATCAGGCGGTCGACGCCGAGGCCGCAGCCGCTGGCCGTGAGCATCCCGTACTCGAGCGCCCGCACGAACTCCTCGTCGTGCTCGTGCGGGTTCTCCTCCGCCCCCGACTCCTGGCGCTCGCGCTGTTCGACGAAGCGGCGGCGCTGCTCGACCGGGTCGTTGATGTCGGTGCCGCCGCCGGTGATCTCCATACCGGCGACGATCCCGTCGAAGGCCTCGCCGAGGCGCTCGGGCGCCTCGCGGACCGGCTTGACCAGCGGCCAGATGTCGAGCGGCAGGTCGTAGACGAAGGCCGGCTGGGTCAGCTTCGGCTCGACCAGCTTGCCCTGCAGCGTGTCGGCGAGGGCAGCCCAGTCGTCGTCGGGCTGGGCGTCGTCGCCGGCCAGCTCGGCCAGCTCGTCGCGGCTCAGCTCGACGATGTCGGCGCCCGTCTCCTGCTTCAGCGCCTCGCGCAGGGAGACCCGCCTCCACGGGGTCGCGAAGTCGATCTCCTCGCCCTGGTAGGTGACCTTCGTACCGCCGGTCACCCGTTCGACGACGCCGGCGACGAGGCCCTCGGCGAAGTCCATGACGCCGTTGTAGTCGACGCCGCTGACGAACCACTCGAGCATCGTGAACTCGGGGTTGTGCTGGGGCGACATGCCCTCGTTGCGGAAGAACTTGCCGAGCTCGTAGACGTCCTCGAAGCCGCCGACGATCGCCCGCTTCAGGTAGAGCTCGGTGGCGATCCGCAGGAAGAGGTGGCGGTCGAGGGCGTTGTGGTGGGTTTTGAAGGGCCGCGCGGCGGCGCCGCCGGTGAGCCGCTGCAGGATCGGCGTTTCGAGCTCGACGAAGCCGCGCTCGTTCATGTGCTCGCGGATCGCGGTCAGCACCTTCGCCCGCAGCCTGAATACCTCGCGCGAGCGCTCGTTGGCCATCAGGTCGAGCTCGCGCCGCCGGTAGCGGGTATCGGGGTCGGAGATCCCGTGGAAGAGGTCGGGTGGGTCGCGCAGCGCCTTGGCGAGCAGGGTCGCCTCGCGCACGGCGAGCGCCAGCTGGCCCCTCTTGGTGACGTGGAGGTCGCCGTCGACACCGACGATGTCGCCGATGTCGAGGTCCTCGATCCGCCCGAAGGCCTCCTCGCCCAGCGAGTCGACCCGGGCGTAGGCCTGGATCGTCCCGGTCAGGTCGCGGACGTCGAGGAAGACGGTCTTGCCGTGCCCGCGCTTCCCGGTCACCCGGCCGGCGATCCGGTAGGAGAGCTCCGGGTGCTCCCCCTCGCCGAGCGCGGCGGGGTCGTGGGCGGCGTGGATCTTCTCGATCCGGTCGCGGTCGGGGAAGTCGCGGGGAAAGGGGTCGATGCCTTCCGCGCGGAGCCGCTCCGCCTTGGCGCGGCGCTCGGCCTCGGTCGAGCCCGACGCGCCGCCCGGCCCCTCCCCGTCGCTCATGGAACCGTGCCGACCGTGACCCGCTCGCCGCCCATGTAGTCGGTCCTGGTGTCCGCCTCGCCGAGCATCTCCCGCATCGTCGGCCCGTGGTGGGTGTCGTGCTCGAAGGCGACCCGCCAGCCGGACGGGATCTCGGCGAGGACGCCGCGGATCACCCCGAGGCCGTCCTCCCCGCAGTCGCCGGTGACGGCGAGCTTCGGCTCGCGCCGGATCTCCGGCGAGCGCTCGAAGATCGTCGAGTCGGTGACGTAGGGCAGGTTGGCGAGGACCATGTCGACCGGCGCCTCGACGAGCGCGTCGGGCAGGCCCTCCTCGACGGTCACCTCGAGCTCGATCCCGAGCCGCGCGGCGTTCTCGCGGGCGACCTCGGCGGCCTCCGGGGAAAGGTCGGACGCGGTCACCCGCAGGTCGGGACGCTCGTTGAGGAGGGCGAGGGCGACGGCGCCGGAGCCGGTGCCGATCTCGTGGACCCGGGCGCCATCGGGCAGCTCGGCGGCGGCCTCGACCAGGAGGCCGGTCTCGCGGCGCGGGATCAGCACCCGCGGGTCGACCGCGATCCGCAGGCCGCGGAACGGCTCGTGGCCGAGGATGTAGGCGAGCGGCTCGTGTTCGGAGCGCCGCCCGACCCGCGACTCGATCGCGGCGGCCAGCTCCGGCGAGACCTCGCCCGAGCCGTCGCGGGAGAGCTCCCCGACGTCGACCCCGAGCGCGTCGGCGACCAGCGCCTCGGCGTCGGCGCGGGGGGCGTCGCAGCCGGCGGCGGCGATCGCGGCCTCGGCCTTCTCGACGGCACTGCCGACCGTCTGCCTCGAACCGGTTTCGCTCTGAGCGTCAGCTGTCACGGACCGCAACCCCTCCCTCGTCTCGTCTAGGTCTCCTGGGCGGCCACGGCGGCCGCGCCATCGCGCCCGAGGTTACCGTGGCGGCGCCTGACCACGTAGATCCAGACGACCCCGGCGAGCATCATCCCGAGGCTCTCGAACTGGGCCGAGGTGAGGCCCAGGGCGGCGACGTCGTTGCGGCGCAGGAACTCGACCAGAAAGCGCTCGGCCCCCGCGTAGACGAGGTAGGTCGCGAAGAGGACGCCGACGCGGAAGCGGTCCCGCAGCTGCCAGAGGAGCCAGGCGCCGAGGCCCATCGCCAGGGTCTCGTAGATCGGCGTCGGATGGACCGCGTCGTCGGTGGGGACGGTCCCGTCCGGATAGGACATCGCCCAGGGCCCGTCCCAGGCCTTGCCGTAGTCGCCGTCGCCGGAGAGCTGGCAGCCGCAGCGCCCGATCGCGTAGCCGAGGGCCAGGGCGGGCGCGCAGAGGTCGAGCAGGGCGAGGCCGAGGAAGCCGCGGAAGTGCGCCCAGAGCAGGACCGCCAGGGCACCGCCGATCGCCCCCCCGTACCAGACCAGGCCGGCGCCGGAGAAGAGGTTGCCGAGCAGATCGTCCTTGACGCTGTCGTAGTTCTGGACGATGAAGTAGACGCGCGAGCCGACGATCCCGCCGGCGAGCGCCGAGAAGCCCATCTCGTAGGCCCAGTCGGCGGGCCTGCCGATCTCGGCCAGGCGCCTCGCGATCAGCGCCCCCGCCGCCAGAAAGGCGAGCGCGAACATCAGCCCGAAGGTCTGCAGCGTCAGCGGCCCGATGTTGATTTCCGGATACACGCCGCCCTTCCCCTAGGTCGGTCCCACGTCGATCAGGACCCGGCCACCAGCTCGCACAGCAGCGCCTTCTGGGTGTGGAGCCTGTTCTCGGCCTGGTCCCAGACCGCCGAGCGCTCGCCGTAGAGGACCTCGGCGGAGATCTCCTCCCCGGGGTGCGCGGGCAGGCAGTGGAGGACGACGGCCTCGTCCTTCGCCGCGCCGAGCAGGTCGGCGTCGACCCGGAAGGGCGCCAGGTCGCGGCGGCGGCGATCGCCTTCCTCCTCGTCGCCCATGCTGACCCAGACGTCGGTGTAGATCGCGTCGGCGCCTTCCGCGGCCGCCCGCGGGTCGTCGGTCAGTCTCGCCCCGTGGCCCTGCTCGAGCTGGTAGCCGGCGGGCGCCGCGACGACCAGCTCGACGTCGGTCAGCTCGCAGGCGATCGCCAGTGAGCGGGCGACGTTGTTGCCGTCGCCGACGTAGGCGAGGCGCAGCCCGTCGAGCTCGCCGAAGCGCTCGCGCAGGGTGAGCAGGTCGGCGAGCGCCTGGCAGGGGTGGTGGAGCGGGGTCAGCGCGTTGATCACCGGCACCTCCGCCCCGGCCGCCAGCTCGGCGACGTTCTCGTGCGAGCCGGAGCGGATCGCGATCGCGTCGAGGTAGCGGGAGAGGACCCGGCCGGTGTCGCCGATCGACTCGCCCCGCGAGAGCTGCAGTTCGTCGCCGCGCAGGACGATCGGCGTCGCCCCCAGCTCCGCGACGCCGACCTCGAAGGAGATCCTGGTCCTGGTCGAGGGCCGCTCGAAGACGAGGCCGACGCTGCGACCGGCGAGCGCCTCGGCGCCGGCGCCCTCGCGCCGGCCGGCTTTCAACTCGAGCGCCCGCGCCAGCAGCTCGCCCAGCTCGAAGGCGCCCAGCTCTTCGCCTGTGAGGAAATCGCGCTTCAAGCTGCGGATACTACGTGCGTGCCCCAACTGACGGCCCTCGCCTGGAACCTCTTCCACGGGCGCGATTTCCCGCCCGACCCCGAGCTCTTCACCTGGCGCTCGCGCCTGCTGCGGATCGGCGAGCGCAACGCCACCCACGTCCAGGTCAACCGCGACCTGCGCGACGAGTTCGCCGCTCTCCTCTCACGGGCCGACTGGGACGTCGCACTGCTGCAGGAGTGCCCGCCGCGCTACGCCGGGCCACTGGCCCGCGCCTGCGGGGCGGAGCCGCACCGCGTGCTCACCTCGCGCAACGGGCTCGGGGCGCTGCGCCGGCTCGCCGCCCGCCTCAACCCCGACCTGATCGCCTCCGGCGAGGGGGGCTCGAACCTGACCCTGGTGCGGGCGGGCGGGCCGCTGGGCCGGATCGTCGAGCGCCGCGAGGTGGCGATCCACGAGGGCAGGCCGGAGCGGCGGGCGATGGCGCTGACCCGCACCGCGTGCGGCGTCTGCGTGGCCAACCTGCACGCGACCAACGACGTCCCCGAGCTGGCGGCCGAGGACGTGACGCTCGCCGCCCGCGAGGCGACGGAGTTCGCCGGGCCCGCCCCGCTCCTCTTCGGCGGCGACCTCAACCTGCGCCCCCGGCAGAGCCCCGAGGCCTTCGGCCGGCTCGAGGACGAATTCGGCCTCGGCCGGCCGACCGGCCCGGCGGCGATCGACCACCTGCTGGCCCGCGGCCTCGACCCGGTCGAGCCGCCCGCCGCCTGGGCGCCCGAGCGGCGCGAGCTGACCGAGGGCGGCCTCGCCCTGCGACTCTCCGACCACGCGCCCGTCCAGGCAAGGTTCGAAACCCCCCACGCGCGGTAGTGAGATAGTCACCCCAACCACCAGCGATCAGGAGACACGAGATGGCCGAGAATAAAAAAGCGTCGAAAAAAGCAAAAAAAGCCAAAGCCGCGAAAAAACCGGCGAAAAAGAAAGCGGCCGCCAAAAAGCCCAAGAAAGCGAAAGCGTCGAAAAAAGCCCGAGCGAGCAGCTCCCGAGCCACGGGCCTCGACAAGAGCGTCGAGGAGTTCCGCGCCAGCCTCGAGCGCAACGTGACGCTGAGCCGCGACCGGCTGCAGGAGGTCGTCGACGACGCGGTCAAGCGCGGCCGGATAACGCGGGGCGACGCCGAGAAGATGCTCTCCGACCTGCTCAAGCGCGGCCGGCGCCAGACCGACTCTCTGCTCAAGGAGCTGGAACGCGTCGTCAAACAGGCGCGCAAAGAGGTGCAGGGCCGGACCAAGCCGGTCCACAAGTCGGCGACGCAGGCGGCGCGGCGAGCGGCGAAGAAACTCGGCTGAGTTGGACCAGCTCGAGCTCGAGATCGACTCGCTCGCCTTCGGCGGGCGGGGTGTGGCGCGCGCCGACGGCCTGGTCGTCTTCGTCGCCGGCGCCCTGCCCGGCGACCGCGTGCGGGCGGAGGTGACGAAGAAGAAGCGCCGCTTCGCGGAGGCGAAGACGATCGAGCTGCTGCAGCCCGCGGCCGATCGCGTCGCCGACCACTGCGTGCACGAAGGAGAGCCCTGCCCGGGAGCCCCGTGGCAGGGCCTCCCCTACGAGCGCCAGCTCTTCCACAAGCGGGAACAGGTCGCCGAGGCCCTGCGCCGGATCGGCGGCCTCGAGGACTACGAGCTCGAGGAGATCGTCCCGGCGCTGGAGCAGTGGCGCTACCGCAACAAGCTCGAGTACTCCTTCGGCGACGTCGACGGCGAGCCGACGCTGGGCTTCCACGCGCGCGGCCGCTGGGACCGGATCGTCGGCGTCGAGGACTGCCGGCTCGCCTCCGAGGCGGGCAACGCGGCCCGCAACGAGGTCCGCGACTGGGCTCGGCGCGAGGCGATCCCCGCCTACGACAGGCGCGAGCGGCAGGGTGTGCTGCGCAACCTGGTCGTGCGCGAGGGCAGGCGCACCGGCCAGATCCAGACCCGCCTCGTCACGTCCCCGGCCCGCTTCGCCAAGCCGCCCGTCGACCTCCACACGGTGATCGAGGGCGACTCGGGCGGCACCGACGGCCCGACCGGCGCGCTCGGCTCAGAACGGCTGCGCGAGGAGCTCTGCGGGCTGCGGCTGGAGATGTCGCACGGCGCCTTCTTCCAGACCAACACCGAGATGGCGGAGCGGCTCTACTCGGCGGTGGCGGAGTTCGCCGGGCTCGGCGGCCACGAGCGCCTCTTCGACCTCTACTGCGGGATCGGCACGATCGGGCTGACCATGGCCGGCGAGGCCGGCGAGGTCTGGGGGCTGGAGATCGTCCCCGAGGCGATCGCCGACGCCGAGCGCAATGCGAAGCGCAACGGGATCGAGAACGCCCGCTTCGAGGCGGGCAGCGCCCGCACCGGGGTGCGACCGCTGATCGAGAAGGCCGGCAGGCCCGACGTGGTCGTCGTCGACCCGCCCCGCGCCGGCCTCTCGCAGAAGATCGTCAGGCGGGTGATCGAGTGCGACGCGAGGCGGATCGTCTACGTCTCCTGCAACCCGACGACGCTCGCCCCCAACGCCCGACAGCTCACCGAGGCCGGCTATAGGCTGGCCCGGGTGAGGCCGGTCGACATGTTCCCCCAGACCCCGCACATCGAGTGCGTCGCCCTCCTCGAGAAAGCCGCCCCCGGACGCGGGAAGGACGCCCGCCCGCCGCGGACGCGGGAGCGAGCGAGCATGATCGCCGGTCATGTGACTGCGAGCGAGCGGGAGCAGAGCAGGCGGGCGGAATGATGAGGGGCTTCGGGGTCGCGGCGGGGCTCGACCCGGAGGTGGCGCGGCCGCTGGCGGCGCGCTGCGCCGAGCTCGGCTACGCCTCGGTCTGGTCCAACGACCACCCCGGCGCCAAGGGCCTCGAGACCCTGGCCGAGTTCGCCGCCGCCGCCCCCGAGGTCGACCTCGGCGTCGCGGTCATCGCCCTTGACCGCACCCCGCCGGAGGAGATCGCCGCCGACGTCGAGCGCCTCGGCCTCGACCCGGCGAGGCTCTGGCTCGGCGTCGGCGCCGGCTTCTCGGAGAGGCCGCTGACGAGGATGCGCGAGTCGCTGCCGGCGCTGCGCGAGAGGCTGCCGGGGGTTCGCCTGGTGCTGGCCGCGATGGGCCCGAAGATGTGCGCGCTGGCCGGGTCCTCCTACGACGGCGCCTTCTTCAACTGGATGACGCCCGATTTCGCCGCCGGCGCCCGCGCGAAGGTCGAGGCCGGCGCCGCCGGCGCCGGTCGCGAGGCGCCGCCCGTCTTCGGCTACGTGCGCACCGCCGTCGGCGCCGACGCGGCCGAGCGCCTGGCCAAGGAGGAGTCCTTCTACCGCGACCTCCACGACGGCTATCGCAACCACTTCGACCGCCTGGCCGAGCCGGCGGGCACGGTCGGCGTCGCCGCCGCCGACGCGGCCGCGGCCCAGGACGCCCTCGCCGCCTACTCGGCCCTCGACACGGTCGTCGTTCGCGGCCTCGCCAGCGCCACGGTGGAGGCGATGACCGCCGTCGCCGAGGCCGCCGCTAGCGCTTGAGCGTCGCGGTCCAGTCGCCGCTGCCGGCGCAGAGCTGACCGTCGATGCCGAAGGGAAGCAGCGGGTTGAAGACGCTGTCGAACCTGCTCGCCTCGAAGCTGCCCTTCGCCCTCGTCCTCGAGACGAAGCGGCCCTCGACTTCCCAGGCGATCCCGGACTTGTCCTGGCCCTTGCCGGCGAACTTCCGCTTCCCGCCCCTGACCTTCAGCTTCGCCTTCGGTGCCTGTTCGGCGGGTGCCGTCGCCAGGTTCCTGGTTTCGGTGATCGCCCCGTCCGAGGTTCGCTGGCAGTTCGTTTTCACCCCGGCGTTGAGGCGGATGACGAAGCCCTTGCGGACGTTGAAGATGATCCGCGCGAAGGTCCCGACCTTGCCCGCGTACTTGCCCGCCTTCGGCGCCTTCGCGGCCCCCGCAACGGGGGCGATCGCCCCCGCGGCGACGACAGTGCAGAGCAGGGCGGCGAGCAGAGTCGACAACCGGTTTGCGTGGATCGAGCGTCTCACCTCAACGCGGACATTCTTACAGCTCAGTACGGAGGCAGGTCCTCGTACCACTGGCCGAGGACCTTGAACGAGCGCCAGAAGCGCTGCTTGGCGCTCTCCTCGTCGAGCGACTCGTCGATGTCGGGCGTGTAGAGGGCGTCGACGGTCGGCGTGAAGGCCTGGACCTCCCCCTCGCGCGGCTCGACCGGCCGTGCCAGCGGCACCTCGAGGCCGTTGAGCACGCGCAGCGCCGGCTCGCCCATGACGACGACGATTTTCGGCTGCACGATCGCGATCTCCTCGAGCAGGCGGCGCATGCACTCCCGCGGCGCCAGGTCCGGCTCGGCGATCGGGCACTTGACGCAGAGAGTCCCGTAGACGACCACCGGGTCGATGCCGAGCCGCTTGAAGCTTTTCATCAGCGCGTTGCCCGGCCGGCCGTAGAAGGCGACGCCCTCTTCGATCTCCGCCACCCCGGCCGAGTGCTTGAGCATGAGGACGTCCGCCTGCGGGTGGCCGGAGCCGAGCACCGGCATCAGCTTGCCGCGCGGGCAGTGCGGGCACTCCTGCAGCTCGTGGGTCAGGTTGTTGAGCTCGCGGATCGCGCGCTCGAGGTACTTCTCGCGTATCTCGTCGTCTGTCGCGGGCACCGTCGCCGCTCTCTTTGACGAGACCGGCGCGGCTCCTTTCGCGCGGCCCGCATGCATCAGCTCTTGCTCGCCGAGCGCTTGCGCCGCGGGCGCCCCCCGCGCACCGGCTTGGCGTCCGGAACGCGGCGCTTGGCCGCCTTCTGCCGCCCCGTCGTCTGCAACAGCTTCAGGGCCTGCACGTAGACCAGGTTCTTGTGCTTGCGGGTGATGTCGGCGTCCCGCATCGCCTCGAGGAACTCCGCCGGGCCCTCGAAGTCGTGGATCCGCACCCGCACGCTCCCCAGCCCCTGGGCGACGTGGCTGTCGGAGCCGGCGCCGGGGACGATCCGGTACTTGCGGGCGAAGCGCTCGGCCTCCTCGTTGAAGGCGGTGACCGCCACCCGCGGGTTGAAGACCTCGAGCACGTCGATCTCCTCGACGATGTCGAGCAGGTGCTCGTAGTCGGGCACCGAGTGGAAGCGGTCGAACGGATGCGGGACGTAGACGAGGCCGCCCTGGCGGCGGATCTCGGCGATCGTCTCGGCCATCGACATCCCTTTCGGGATCCTCTCCTCGAGGAAGAGGCCGATCACCTCGCCCTGCTCGGCGGTCTTCACCTCCTCGGCGACGATCACCTTGATGTCGCCCATCTGCTCGGCGATGCGCGCGGGCCTCGATCGCCCCGGAGACCTCGTTGTGGTCGGTGATCGCGATCGCCCCCAGGCCGCGGTCGCGGGCCGTCTCGAGCAGCACCTCGACCGGCGTCGCGCAGTCGGGCGAGTGGTCGGTGTGCATGTGGAGGTCGACCTCGATCAGCGGCCGCCCGGCGATCCGCCGCCGCGCCTCGGCGTCACCGGCGCCGTCGTGGCGGCGGCCGGTCAGGCGGCGGTAGATCGCCTCCAGCTCGGCCGCGACCTCGGCCCAGTCCCGTCCGTCGCCGCCCGCCTCGACCACCTCGTAGGGGCCGGGGAAGTAGCGCTCGAGCAGCCTCGCGGTCGTCGGCGTCGCGACCGTGCGGGCGTCGAGGCGACCGAAGAAGATCTCGACCAGGGGGCGTGCCACCTGGGTCGAGAGAACCCGCTCCTGCGGGGCGTGGAAGGTGGCGACGTTGAGCGAGTAGGAGTGGCGCAGCGCGGTCGAGGAGACGCGCGGCGCGAACGGCTCGTGGACGTGGACGATGTCGAAGGCGTTCGCGGCGACGGTCCGCTTGACCGGGTCGCCGGAGCCGAGGACCGTGACCTCGTGGCCGCGCCGCCCGAACTCCTCGGAGACCCGCGCGACGTACTCGTTGACCTCGTTCTCGGTGCTCCGCCGGTGGGGGGTGACCTGGGCTATCGAGAGGCGCTCGGCCGACACAGGACTGCAGCATAAGAGCCCGCGCCGGGCGGGCTCCGCTGCGCTCAGGCCTCTGTCTTGGCCGCCGCGCCGGCGACCGGGCTCTTGCCGCGCGCGTACTTGGCGATGAACTCCTCGGTCTGCTCGCGGGCTTCGTCGTCGGGCCGCTGGCTGTGCGGCGACTTCATCAGGTAGCTGGACGGGCCGTCGAGCTGGCCGGCGATGCCGTTGTTGAGCGCCAGCTTGAGGATGCGGACAGCGTCGATGACGACGCCGGCCGAGTTCGGCGAGTCCCAGACCTCGAGCTTGAGCTCGACGTTGAGGGGCACGTCGCCGAAGGATCTTGCCCTCCAGGCGGATGTGGGCCCACTTGCGATCGGTGAGCCAGGCGACGTAGTCGGAGGGGCCGACGTGGACGTCCTCGTCGGGCAGCTCGTGGCCCATGATCGAGGTCACCGCGTTGGTCTTCGAGATCTTCTTCGAGTCGAGCCGCTCGCGCTCGAGCATGTTGTAGAAGTCCATGTTGCCGCCGACGTTGAGCTGCGAGGTGCGCTCCATGCGCACGCCGCGGTCGTGGAAGAGGCGGGCGAGCTGGCGGTGGACGATCGTCGCCCCGACCTGCGACTTGATGTCGTCGCCGATGATCGGCAGGCCGGCCTCCTCGAAGCGCTTGTCCCAGTAGTCCTCGCGGGCGATGAAGACGGGCAGGCAGTTGACGAAGCCGACGCCGGCCTTCAGCGCCTGCTCGACGTACCACTTGGTCGCGTCCTCGGAGCCGACCGGCAGATAGCAGACGAGGATGTCCGCCTTCGTCTCCTTGAGGATGCCGACGACGTCCGCCGTTTCCCCGGGGGCCTTGGTGATCTTCTCTTTCAGGTACTTGCCGAGGCCGTCGTGGGTCATGCCGCGCTCGACCTTGACTCCGATCTCGGGCACGTCGGCGAACTTGATCGTGTTGTTCTGCCCCGACCACATCGCCTCTGAGAGGTCCTTGCCGACCTTCTCGGAGTCGATGTCGAAGGCGGCGACGAACTCGACGTCGCGGACGTGGTAGCCGCCGAGGTCGACGTGCATCAGGCCGGGCACTTCCTCGGCCGGGTCGGCGTCCCGGTAGTAGTGAACGCCCTGGATGAAGGAGTTGGCGCAGTTGCCGACGCCGACGATCGCGACGCGGACCTTGTCGTCGGCGTGGGCGGCGCCGTCGCTGCCGTTCACCCCGTTGCTCTCACTCATTGGATTCGAAGTCCTTCCTAGCTCGACCTGGGTGGCAAACCACACCCCGGGCCGGGACTGGTTACAGATCGGGCGGCGAGCCCGACTCGCTTGAAAGCTCGTTTCGCACATGCCAGACGCGCTGGATCGTCGTGATGATGGTCAGGGCCGCAATCACGTAGACCGCCGGCGCCAGCAGTTCGACGTCGAAGAGCCCGGCGCCCTTGGCCAAGATCAGGCCGATAGAGAGTATGACCACTCTGACCGGGCGTGTCGCCAGGCCGACCTTGCATTCGACGCCGAGCGCCTCCGCCCGCGCCCGCGTGTAGGAGACCATCAGCGAGCCGAGCACGGCGACCACGCACATCGCGGCGGCGAAGTCGTCGCCGGTGGCGGCGAAGTAGCCGGCGACCGCGGCGAGCACGATCCCCTCCTCGATCCGGTCCAGGGTCGAGTCGAAGAAGGCGCCGAAGAGGGTCCCCTTGCCCGACATCCGCGAGTAGCGCCCGTCGAGCGTGTCCATCACCGAGCCGAGGACGAAGGCGACGCCGGCGAGGAAGAAGAGGCGCTGGGTGACCAGCGCCGCGGCGATCAGGTTGCCGGCGAGGCCGACCATCGAGATCGCGTTCGGGGTCAGCCGCGACTCGATCAGGCGGTCGCGCGCGTAGGCCCTGAACTCCTGGGTGCTGCGGGACTGGCGACCGTTGCGACGACCGCCCGGGGCCCTGGAAGGCGCCGAAGGTTCCATTGCGGTCAGGCTAGTTGATCGGAGCGGGGACGGACGAAAGAAAAGTGCCCGCTCGGCTCACGCCTCGGCCTCGCGCGGCACCCGGGAGCGCCACGACCAGGCCTCGGGTCGCACCCGCGCCAGCAGCCGGCTCGCCACCAGCACCGCGGTCAACGCCACCATCCAACCCAGGGCGGCGTCGACCCAGTAGTGGTTCGCGGTGACGATCGTCACCCAGGAGACCAGCAGCGGCCAGGACACCCACCACGCCTTCGCCCACCAGGTCCGGCAGACCATGAAGCCGCTCCCGCCGATCATCATCGCGAAGGCGCAGTGCATGCTCGGCACCGCCGCGTAGGGGTTGATGAAGACTTTCGCCAGCGACGAGTCGTGGTTGACGTTGGAGAAGTCGTTGATGGTGTCGACGAATCCCAGCTCGGGGAACATCCGCGGCGGCGCGGTCGGATAGAGCGTGTAGCCGACCAGGGCCAGGCCCATCGCGACGATGAACATGTTGCGCACGAAGTTGTACGACTGGTTGCGGAAGAGGTAGAGCCAGACCAGGAACCCGAGCGCGACCGAGAACTGGGCGTTCAGGTAGATCTGGTTGGCGATGTCGATCACGCCCTGCGCGGGCAGGAAGAGGGCCTGCAGGCCGGGCTCGAAGAAGGTGTGGGTCGCGCGCTCGAAATCGATCACCTGGTTGCCGTGCGCGAAGGCGGCGCCGCGCTCGGAGACGGCGACGCCGCGGACCGCGGTGTAGGCGAGGTCGACGCCGACCAGGATGCCGACCTGGCGGCCGAGGTCCCCCCAGCCATTGGGTAGCCAGGATCCGACCGCGTTGATGGCCCGAGACATTCGTCAATTGTAATCGGCGGAGGGGTGGCGGTAGCGTGGCGCCGCGATGGCATCGGCGAGGACCTGGAAGCGGCCCGAGAGGCGGCGGGTGCGGGCGATCCGCGACCGCCTGCGCGAGATGTACGGACGGCCGGTCGACGAGCCGCACGGCCACCCGATCGCGGAGCTGGTCAAGACCGTCCTCTCCCAGCACACAAACGACCGCAATCGGGACCGCGCCTTCGCCGCCCTGCGCGAGCGCTTCCCCACCTGGGAGGAGGTCCGCGACGCCCCGGTCGCGGAGGTCGAGGCGGCGATCAGGCCCGGTGGCCTGGGCAGGCAGAAGGCGCCGCGGATACAGGCGATCCTCGAGCGGCTCGGCGAGCCGCCCGACCTGGACTGGACGCAGACGGCGGCGCGCGAGGAGTCGCTCGACTTCCTCCTCGACCTCCCGGGGGTCGGCCGCAAAACCGCGGCCTGCGTGCTGATCTTCACCTGGGGCATCCCCGAGATCCCGGTCGACGTCCATATTCATCGCGTCGGCGGCCGCCTCGGGCTCTTCCCGGAAGGGGCATCGTTCGAGCGGGCGCACGACGAGATGCTCGCGATCGTCGACCCCGCCGACGCCCACGAGCTGCACATGAACCTGATCCGCCACGGGCGTGAGGTCTGCCGTCCGAAGCCGCGCTGCGGGGAGTGCGCGCTGCGCCGGATGTGCCCCTGGTACCGTGCCGAGCGCAAATGAGCAAGAGGACCTTCGTCATCTTCGGGCTGCTGGTCGTATTTCTCGCGGTCCTGATCCCCTGGCTCGCCTTCCGCTCGGACGGCGACGCGGCCCGGGGCGCACAGAAGGTGCCCTCCGATCTGAAGGAAGGGCAGACCCTCTTCCAGATCAACTGCGGCAACTGCCACACGCTCTACGCGGCGGGGACCGACGGCAACTTCGCCCCCGACCTCGACCGGCTCCTGGCCCCGTCCGGGCCGCCGAGCGGCAAGGGCGCGGAGGCGGCGATCGAAGCGACCAAGGGGCGGGTGCTCAACGCAATCGAACACGGCGTCGACAGCACGACCACCACGGGGCGGATGCCGCCCGGGATCCTCAACGGCGAACAGGCCGAAGAGGTCGCCGAATTCGTCGCCACGACGGCCGGCGAGGGCTAGGCCCTCCGTCCCGGCGTCGCGGCGACCACCCGTCGCCGCCTGAAGTTCGACGAGCGCCTCAGGCGCTTGCAATCCCTTCCCATAATCTGCCATACTCCCGCTTAGATTTCTTAGCAAGAGCAAACAGAAGCCGGAGGTAGCTAATAGTGGGTAAGACGATCGGAATCGACCTTGGAACGACCAATTCCTGCGTTGCGGTGCTGGAGGGGGGCGAGCCGACGGTCCTCGAGAACGCCGAGGGCGGCCGGACGACACCGTCCGTCGTCGCCTTCACCGAGTCGGGCGAGCGCCTGGTCGGGACGGTCGCCAAGCGCCAGGCGGTGATGAACCCGGAGAACACGATCTTCTCGATCAAGCGCTTCATGGGCCGCAAGGAGGCCGAGGTCAAAGAGGAGGAGACGATCGTCCCCTACGAGGTCGTCGCCGGCCCCAACGGCGACGTGCGCGTCGACGCGCGCGGCAAGCAGTACAGCCCGCCGGAGATCAGCGCGATGATCCTGCAGAAGCTGAAGACCGACGCCGAAGCGAAGCTCGGCGAAACGGTCGACAGCGCCGTGATCACGGTCCCCGCTTACTTCAACGACGACCAGCGGCAGGCGACCAAGGACGCCGGCAAGATCGCCGGCCTCGACGTCAAGCGGATCATCAACGAGCCGACCGCGGCCTCGCTCGCCTACGGCCTCGACAAAGAGAAGGCCGACCAGACGATCCTCGTCTTCGACCTCGGCGGCGGCACCTTCGACGTCTCCGTGCTGGAAATCGGCGACGGCGTCTTCGAGGTCAAGTCGACCGCCGGCGACAACCACCTCGGCGGCGACAACTGGGACAAGGCGATCGTCGAGTGGCTTGTCGCCGAGTTCAAGAAGGACCAGGGGGTCGACCTTTCCGCCGACAAGAACTCGCTGCAGCGGCTCTACGAGGCGGCCGAGAAGGCGAAGATCGAGCTCTCCTCGACCCAGGAGACGCAGATCAACCTGCCCTTCATCACCGCGGTCGAGGGACAGCCCAAGCACCTCGACCTGAAGCTCAGCCGCTCGAAGCTCAACGAACTGACCGGCGACCTGCTGGAGCGGATCGTCGGCCCGGTCAAGCAGGCGCTCGACGACGCCGACGCGACCATCGACCACGTCGTCCTGGTCGGCGGCATGACCCGCATGCCGGCGGTCCGCGACCGGGTCAAGGAGCTGACCGGCAAGGACCCGCACCAGGGCGTCAACCCGGATGAGGTCGTCGCCGTCGGCGCCGGCATCCAGGCCGGGGTGCTGGCCGGCGACGTCAAGGACGTCCTGCTCCTCGACGTCACCCCGCTGACCCTCGGCATCGAGACCAAAGGCGGCGTGATGACGAGGCTGATCGAGCGCAACACGACGATCCCGACCAAGAAGTCGGAGACCTTCTCGACCGCCGACGACAACCAGCCGTCGGTCGAGATCCACGTCCTCCAGGGCGAGCGCGAGATGGCGAGCGGCAACAAGAGCCTGGGCAAGTTCCAGCTCACCGGGATCCCCCCCGCGCCGCGCGGCATGCCGCAGATCGAGGTCACCTTCGACATCGACGCCAACGGCATCCTCAACGTCGCCGCCAAGGACCTGGGGACCGGCAAAGAGCAGACGATTGAGATCAAATCCGGTTCGGGCCTCTCCGAGGAGGAGATCCAGAGCATGGTCTCCGACGCCGAGGCCCACGCCGACGAGGACCGCAAGCAGCGCGAGCTGGCCGAGGCCCGCAACCTCGCCGAGAACCTCGCCTACCAGTCCGAGAAACAGGTCGAGGAGCTGGGCGACAAGGTCGACTCCTCGAGCAAGGAGGAGATCGAGGCGGCGATCAAGGACGTGCGCGACTCGCTCGAGTCCGACTCGGCCGAGGAGATCACCTCGAAGACCGAGGCGCTGACCGCGGCGATGCAGAAGATCTCCGAGCAGATCTACGCCGCCGCGCAGGAGGAGGCCTCCGCCGACGGCGCCTCCGCCGACGGCGACTCCGGGGACGAGGAGGAGGTCGTCGACGCCGAGGTCGTCGACGACGGTGACGACAAGTGATCCCTCAACAGGACGATCGGCGCGAGCCCCGGCCCGCGGGTCCTGGCGAGGATCGCGAGGGGGCACTGCGGGCGGACGCACAGCGTCCGTCCTCGACCCCCCCGCACTCCTCGCCACCCGCGGGAGGGAACGCGCCGAGGGACGCCGAGGGATCGGGGTCGGCGCCCGGCGACGGGAGCGGCGCCAGCGGGTCGGCGCCCGGCGACGAGAGCAGCGCGGGACAGAGCGCCCAGGTCGAGCAGGACATCGCTGCCCTGCTCTCCGAGGCCGAGACGAAGAGGGACGAGTACCTGGATCTGGCGAAGCGGGCCCAGGCCGACTTCGAGAACTACCGCAAGCGGGTCGCCACCGAAATGCAAACGGCGGCGGCGCGGGGCAAGGTCGAGCTGGCGACCCAGCTGATCGGCGTCCTCGACACGCTCGAGCGGGCGCTGGAGGCCGCCGGGATCGAGCCGGGCGGCGAGAAGGCCCCGGCGGAGCCGCTCGCCGAGGGGTTCTTCCTCACCTACAGGGAGCTCTGCGCGGCACTGCAGCGGGCCGGGATCGAGTCCTTCCACCCGACCGGCGAGCGCTTCGACCCCGCCTGGCACGAAGCGCTGCAGAAGGTGCCGGGCGACGGCGCCGAGCCGGGCACGGTCGTCGACGTGATCCAGACCGGCTACCGCCTGGGCGAGCAGCTGATCCGGCCCGCCCGCGTCGTGGTCAGCGAGTGAGGCGACGGCTTGGCTGACGACCTCTACAAGGTGCTGGGCGTCTCGAAGAAGGCCTCCGACGAGGAGATCAAGAAGGCCTACCGCAAGCTCGCCCGCAAGTTCCACCCGGACCGCAACCCGGACGACTCCGAGGCCGAGGAGCGCTTCAAGGAGGTGCAGGGGGCCTACGACACGCTCTCGGATCCCGAGAAGCGCGAGGCCTACGACTCGGGCGGGATGTTCGGCGGCCTCGGCGGCCAGGGATCGGGCCCGTTCGGGCCGGGCGCCGCGCACGCGGGCGGCGGCTTCGGCGGAGTCGACCTCGGCGACATCCTCGGCGGCATGTTCGGCCGCGGCGGCGGCGGGGCGGTGCGGCCCGAGCAGGCGCGCGGCCGAGACCTGGAAACCGAGGTCAGCCTCGGCTTCGACCAGGCCGTCAACGGGGCCCAGGTCAGCGTCACGGTGCCGAAGGAGGAGCGCTGCCCGACCTGCCACGGCAGCGGCGCCAAGCCGGGCACGAGCCCCGTCACCTGCCCGCGCTGTGAGGGCACCGGCATCGACGCCCAGAGCCAGGGGATCTTCTCGATCAGCCGGCCCTGCCCCCAGTGCGGCGGCGCCGGCCAGATCGTCGAGGACCCCTGCACGACCTGCGGCGGCTCGGGGCTGACCCGGCAGACCAAGCGCTACAAGGTGAACATCCCGGCCGGGGTCAAGAACGGGACCCGGATCCGGCTCGCCGGCAAGGGCGAGGCCGGGCCGCGAGGCGGGCCCGCGGGCGACCTGTTCGTGACCACGCGGGTCGCGACCTCGCCGGTCTTCAAGCGCCTCGACGGCGGCAACCTCGAGGTGACGGTGCCGATCACGGTCGCCGAGGCGCTGCGCGGCGCGACGATCGAGGTGCCGACGCTGAGCGGAACCAAGAAGATCAAGGTCCCGGCGGGGACCGCGCACGGCACGGTCCAGCGCCTGCGCGGCGAGGGCCCGCCGCGACCGGGTGGCGGCAAGGGCAACGCCGACCTCCGCTACCGATTCGAGATCGATGTCCCCGAGAGCCTCACCGACGAGCAGCGCGAGGCGGTCGAGAAGCTCGCCGAGGCGATGAACGGCGCCGACCCGCGGGCCGAGCTGCTGAGCAAGGCGCACCGATGAGCGCGGAGCGAGTGAGCAAGATCGCCGGTGGTCCTCGGTGCGAACGAGCGAAGCGCGAGGTGGTGTTCGAGTGAGCTCGCGCCGGGAACGGGTCGACATCGTTGTCGACGAGGAGCGCGGCGTCTTCATGATCTCGGTCGCCGCCGAGCTCGCCCACATGCACCCGCAGACGCTGCGCATCTACGAGGCGCGCGGCCTGATCGCGCCGCAGCGCTCGCCCAAGAACACGCGGCTCTACTCGCAGCGCGACGTCGAGCGGCTGCGACGGATCCAGGAGCTGACGACCGAAGGCCTCAACCTCACCGGGGTCGAGCGGGTCCTCGCTCTCGAAAGGCGGCTCGAGGAGCTCGAAGCCAGAGCCGCACCCAGCAGGAAGGAGAGTTGATGCAGCCCGACAGGTTCACCGTCAAGTCGCAGGAAGCGGTCGCGGCCGCGCAGGCGCTCGCCGCCGAGCGCCGCAACTCCGAGGTCACCCCCGCCCACCTGCTGGTCGCCCTGCTGCGGCAGGACGAAGGCCTCGCCGTGCCGGTCCTGCAGAAGCTCGATGTCGACGTCGAGGCGACGACCGCCCGCGCCGTGCAGGCGGTCGAGGACCTGCCGAAGCTCGCCGAGGCGACCGAGGTGCGCCCCTCCTCGGCGCTGGTCGCCGTTCTCCAGGGGGCGGAGAAGGAGATGGCGAAGCTCGGCGACAGCTACGTCACGGTCGGCCACCTCCTGCTCGCGCTCGCCGACTCCGGATCCGGGGTGGCGGACCTCCTGCCCGAGCCCGGTGCGCTCGGCGAGGCGGTCGCCGAGGTCCAGGGCCCCGGCCACGTCACCTCCCCCGACGCCGAGGCGAACGCCCAGGCATTGGAGAAATTCGGCCGCGACCTGACCGCGGAGGCGGAGAGCGGCAAGCTCGACCCGGTGATCGGGCGCGACGAGGAGATCCGCCGCGTGATCCAGGTGCTCTCGCGCCGGACCAAGAACAACCCGGTGCTGATCGGCGACCCCGGCGTCGGCAAGACCGCGATCGTCGAGGGGCTGGCGCAGAGGATCATCGCCGGCGACGTCCCCGAGAGCCTGCGCGACCGCCGCGTGATCGCGCTCGACATCGGCTCGCTGCTGGCCGGCTCCAAATACCGCGGCGAGTTCGAGGAGCGGCTGAAGGCTGTGCTGTCGGAGGTCCAGGATGCGGAGGGCCAGATCGTCCTCTTCCTCGACGAGCTGCACACGATCGTCGGCGCCGGCGCCGCCGAGGGCGCGGTCGACGCCGCCAACCTCCTGAAGCCGATGCTGGCGCGCGGCGAGCTGCGCGCGGTCGGCGCGACGACGCTCGACGAGTACCGCAAGCACATCGAGAAGGACGCGGCGCTGGAGCGGCGCTTCCAGCCGGTGCTGGTCGGCGAGCCCGATCTCAACGACACGATCGCGATCCTGCGCGGGCTGAAGGAGCGCTACGAGGTCCACCACGGCGTGCGCATCTCCGACTCGGCGATCGTCGCCGCCGCGACCCTCTCCGAGCGCTACATCGCCGACCGCTTCCTACCCGACAAGGCGATCGACCTGATCGACGAGGCGGCCTCGCGACTGAAGATCGAGATCGACTCGATGCCGACCGAGATCGACGAGGTCGAGCGCCGCGCCCAGCAGCTCGAGATCGAGCGCGAGGCGCTGAAGAAGGAGACCGACGACGCCTCGAAGGCGCGGCTCGAGGCGCTCGAGGCGGAGCTGGCCGAGCTGCGCGAGGGCTCGAGCGAGATGAAGGCGCGCTGGCAGAACGAGAAGGAGGCGATCGAGGCGATCAAGGCGGCCAAGGCGCGGCTCGAGGAGGCCGGCCGCGAGGCCGAGCGGGCCGAGCGCGACGCCGACCTCGAGGGCGCCGCAAAGCTGCGCTACGGCGAGATCCCCGAGCTGGAGAAGACGCTCGCCGAGCAGGAGGAGAAGCTGGCCGCGCTGCACGCCGAGGGTGGCTCGCTGCTGACCGAGGAGGTGACCGAGGAGGACGTCGCCCAGGTCGTCGCCAAATGGACCGGGATCCCGGTCAGCCGCCTGATGGAGGGCGAGGTCGAGAAGCTGATCCAGATGGAGGGCCGGCTGCACGAGCGGGTGATCGGCCAGGACGAGGCGATCGCCGCCGTCTCCAACGCGCTGCGCCGCTCCCGGGCCGGGCTCTCGGACCCCGACCGGCCGATCGGCAGCTTCCTCTTCCTCGGCCCGACCGGGGTCGGCAAGACCGAGCTGGCGAAGGCGCTGGCCGAGTTCATGTTCGACTCCGAGCAGGCGATCGTCCGCCTCGACATGTCGGAGTACATGGAGAAGCACACCGTTGCCCGGCTGATCGGCGCGCCCCCCGGATACGTCGGCTACGAGGAGGGCGGGCAGCTGACCGAGGCGGTGCGGCGGCGGCCCTACGCGGTCGTCCTGCTCGACGAGATCGAGAAGGCCCACCCCGACGTCTTCAACACCCTGCTGCAGATCATGGACGACGGCAGGCTGACCGACGGCCAGGGCCGCACCGTCTCCTTCACCAACACGGTGCTGATCATGACCTCGAACGTGGGCAGCGACCGGATCGTCGCCGAGTCGGTCGACGAGAAGATCCGCGAGCAGATCGAAGAGGTGCTGGCCTCGACCTTCAAGCCCGAGTTCCTCAACCGCATCGACGACACGGTGATCTTCCACCGCCTCTCCAAGCAGGACATCGGCCGCATCGTCGAGCTCCAGGTCGGCCGGCTGGTCGGCCGCGTGCGCGAGAGGGGCATCGAGGTCGAGCTCTCCGAGGACGCCCGCACCCTGCTCGGCAACCTCGGCTACGACCCGACCTACGGCGCCCGCCCGCTGAAGCGGGTGATCCAGAAGCAGCTCGTCGACAAGCTGGCGCTGGCGATCCTCGAGGGCCGCTTCGCCGAGGGCGACGTCGTCCGGGTCGACGCCGCCGACGGCGAGCTGGCCTTCGAGAAGGCCGCCGCGCCCGCGGGCGCGGCAGTTAGTTGAAGAGCACGTAGAAGCCGCGGGGGGCGGGTGTCCCGCCGGCGTCGATCGTGATCACCTCGGCCGAGTTGTGCGATTCGCAGGTCGGACCGATCGCCGGCGGCAGGAACACGACGGCGGTGCCGGTCACTTCGTCGGTCACCGAGGCGACGATGCTCTTCGGTGCAAACGAGAGGTCGAAGCAGTAGATCCCGGTCTGGGGAACGAAGAGCTGCCCGCCGGGAACGTCCTTGGAGTGCGTCCCGTCGACCTGGCCGGTCGAGCTGACCTTGGCGTAGCCCAGCGCCGTGCCGGCTGCGCCCGGCAGGCCGGCTGCCCCGGGAGACCCGGCCGGCCCCGGCGTCCCCGCCCTGCGCAGCGCCTGCTTGGCCTTGCCCAGCGCCTTGATCGCGATCCTCTTCGCCACCCTCGCTTCCTTGGCCGGATTCGAGCGGTTGCTCAGGCCTCCGATCGCGGGCGTCAGCGCCCCGAGCGCCACGACCAGGGCGATCGCCACCACCAATGCCGCCTGGTGCTTCTTCATCGCTTCCTCCTCTTTCCCTTACGGTGCTTTCGCTTTGCGGGCTTCAGCTTCGCCTTCGCCGTCCGCCCGGGGCGCAGATCGGCGCCGATCGCCGCCACCCGGACGCGGGCCAGGTCGCTGCGCTCGAGGCCCTTGACCCGCAGGCGGTGGCGCTTGGCCGGCGGGAAGAAGAGCAGCCGGCGGCCGTCGCGCGGCAGATCGACCCGGACCTCATAGCCCTTGGCGCCCTTGACGGCGGCCCAGGCGACCACCAGCTTGCTGCCCGAGCGGCGGGCGCGGGCGCGGCGCGGCGCCCGCAGCCGGCGCAGGGGCGGCGCCTTGTAACGGGCTACGGTGAGCTTTGCCCAGGGCACGCCGCCCTGCTCGACGACGGCGACGATCCGCCGGCGCCCGCCGGGGCCCGGCGCGGGGTGGAACTTGAGCGTTCCGCGCCCCTTGGCCGAGCTGCCGATCTCACGGTAGACGCGCCCCGACTCCTCGGCGAAGGTGACCCGTTGGCCGGGCGAGCGCCGCACCCTGAATCTGAGGCTCCGCCGCCTGCCCTTGCCCCCGACCTTCGCCCGGACCAACGCCGGCGGCGGGCCGGCGGCGGCAGCGGTGGCCGAGGAGGCCCGGCCGAGCACGCCCGAGCCGGGGCAGCCGTAGGAGGGCGAGATGGCGCCCCACTTCCAGCCGAACCCCGGGTCCTCGCCGAAGGGGTTGGGGATGCAGGCGCCGAAGCCATCCTGGTTCATCACAACTTCGCCGGAAAGGGGGCCGATGCCGGCCTTGCCGGAGGCGCTGAAGTCGCCGTTGGCGAGATCGACGTAACCGTGGACCGAGCCGCCGATGCCTTCGACTTCGAAGCTGCCGCCGAACTCGAGGCTGCCGGGCAGGCCGACGGTGTAGCGGGCGAAGGCGTTGGCGAGCGGCACGCGGACCACGTGCAGCTCGCCGTTCGCGGTCAGGGTCGAGGGGGCCGACTCGGGGAACTCGAGTGCGACCGTCCCGTCGAGGTCGACGATCCGCAGCCCGAAGAGCTTCGGCCCGGCGACCAGGACGAGGTTGCCGGTGAACAGCCTCGATGCCGGCTTGCGCACGTAGCTGAAGCCGATCTCGTCGAGGCCGACCAGCGGCGAGGGAGGCGAGCCGACGATCGGCAACGTGGGGACGAACTGGATCAGGGGATCGATGTCGAGCCGGATGAGATCGCCGTCGTCGATCGCGAAGCTGACCTTGACCGGCTTCGCGTAGGCGGGGGGCAGGAGGATCTCCGCGCCGCCGGCGAATTCGTTCTCGCCGGCGTAGGAGAGGTGGACCGAGGCGATGTGCAGCGGGCCGATCGCCGCCGTCGGCACGTCGATCTTCATCCCGCCGAGGACCTGGCCTTCCTGGTTGGTGTGGAGGACGGTCTTGCCGGTGACGCCGCCGATCAGCGCCGGCATCCGCAGGTTCACCGGGATCGCGGCCCCTTCGCCCTTGATCAGGAGCTCGGCGTCGCCGTCGACGGGCAGGTCGAAGAGCTTCTTGGCGAACTGGCCCAGGTCGTGGAAGACGGTTCCGTCGGCGGCGCCGACCCGCACCACCTTGCCGTCGCCCGCCGGCAGCTTCCAGGCGACCTTCCCCTTTTCGAGCACCACCTTCCCGACCCGCACCTTCGCCGCGCCGCTCGTCACCAGGGTCCGGGCGCCGGGGCTGGCGGTGACGTGGAAGGCGCCGGAGGCGCTCGCCTTGCCGCCGCCGCCCGCCGGCTCGATGTCGACGCCGTTGAGCTTCACGGGGCCGCCGGCGACCCAGCCCCCGCCCTTCTTGTGGGAGAAGCAGCCCTTGAGAGCGCGGGCGACCGCCTTGCCGAGCTTCACGGTCGGGCTGCAGGAGCCCTTGCCCGAGCCGGCCGCAGGCCTGAACGGCGCGAACCAGATCGGCCCCTTGGAGTTGTGGTCGCCGACCACGGCGCCGCCGGCGTCGGGCGCGGCGCCGACCCGCAGGTTGAAGAGATCGTCGGCGACCGGGCCGCCCGCCAGCACCTCGACCCTGTCCCAGCTCTCGGCGCCGTCGACCGAGGTGCGCTGCCGCAGGCCCGTCACCCCCCGCTTCGAGCGCTGGCGGAAGGCGGCGTGCAGATTGCCGCCGCGGTCCTCGAAGAGGTCGCGGAAGATCGCCGACTGGCCGCTGCGCGGGTCGCTGACCACGGTCTGGGAGCTCTTCGGGAAGTTGCCCGCCTCGTAGCGGCGGACGAAGTACTGGTACGGAGGCTTGAGGCCCTGGTAGACGAGGAAGACGCCGCGCGGCCCGCTGGCAAGCTTCGCCTCCGAGCCGCCCCCCGGGACGAGGGTCTCCGGTCCCCAGGTGGCGACGTCGTCGTAGCTGCCCGAGCCGCCCCAGAGCCGGAAGTAGATCCGGCTCGGCGTGCCCGAGGGGCCGCCCGTGTAGGCGACCAGCGGGGTGAGGGGATCGACGAAGCCGACCGACGGGTAGAAGGCCTTGGTCCAGTCGCCGTTGGTCAGGTCGGCCGCCGCCTCGTCCACCGTTCCGAGCTGGGCCGACTGGTAGATGACGCCCTCGTTGCCGCCGCCGAAGCCGCCGACCAGCGAGACCGAGAAGTCGCCGGGCCCGAAGGCGACCTCCTGTCCGGCGCCGTAGAAGCGTTCCGAGATCTGGACCGGCGTCGAGAACGTCGTGCCGCCGTCGGCCGAGGTGAGCGCGTAGGCAGGGGTCCCCGACGCGTGCCCGAGGGGCGAGCCGCAACAGCGCACGGCGACCAGCACGACCGCGCCGGAGGGGGCGATCTCCACATGGGTGGCGAGGCCGTTGTAGGGAAGCGCGAAGGTCTGGGTCGCGGCGCACGAGCGGCCCCCCCTTGGGACCCTGCAGTAGACGAGCAGGTCCGGTTCGGTGACGCTCCGTGCGGACATTCCAGGCGACGTGGGCTGCTCCGGAGGAGTCGACGGCGATGTCCGGCTTCTCCGCCCGCGGGTCCGGCGTGAGGTCGTAGACGGCGGCGGTGGCAGGCGCGGCGAGCGAAAACAGGAGTGCCGCGATTGCGCCGGGGAGTGCGAGCAGGGTCCGCATCGATCTGTCCTTGCCGTCCACCTGCAGCATCGACGATCGGGCGACGGTTCGCAAGCCTCCTCGACGGCTATCCCAGCGCTCTGGGCCGAACTTCGGGCGCCGCCAAATCGACCGCCTAACGACCTTGTTACTTATGTAGCGCTAACTATCGGCTGGTATTCAGGCGTGTGGGGGTGGGAACCATAGTCCAGAGGGTCAGGAATCCGCCAGGGATGCCGAAAATAGACGTAACCTGCATGAGCTCAGAGAATGCCGACGCTACGTAGACCGAACTCCAACCCGGGAACGGGGAGCAGCACGCTCCTGCGCTCGTCGCTGGCCAGTGCCGCCTGGGCGGTCGAGGACCGCGTCGTCGGCGGCGCGGGCGACGTCCTCCAAGCCCTGATCGAGGTCGTCAGGTGGCCGTTCGAGCGGATCGCCTGGGCGGTCGAGCACTGGCTGATCTGGCCGGTCCAGGAAGAGACCGCCCTCTGGAGCCGGCCCGTGCGCATCGGCGTCCTCGCCGCGACGATCCTCCTCGCCGCCGCCGGCGTCGCCGCCGGGATCATCGTCTCCGATCCCTCCGGCGGCGACAACCGCGCCCCCGGCCCCTCGGTCCGTGTCGCCGCGCCGATCTCCGGCGCCACCGCCGTCGTCCCGACCTCCGAGCCGGGCAAGGCCGCGGCCGCCTCCGCGGCGACGGTGCTGCAGGGCTCCAACCCCGACTTCGCCCCCGAGGGCGGCGGCGGCGTGCCGAAGGCGGACGCCGCGATCGAAGCGCAGGCCGCGCAGACCGCCGGCTCCACCTCCGCCGCGGGCGCGGACACCCAGAGTGCCGCGGCCGCGGCCGGCACGACGGGCTCGAGCGCGGGGTCGGCCCCCGCCTCGGGCTCCGAGGTCGCCGGGCCGGCGGCGATCAAGGTCGCGCGGCGGTTCGCCGGCGCCTTTGCCCTCTACGAGACCGGCCGGGACAACGCCAAGCTGAGGGCGATCCTCCGCGAGACGGCGACACCCGACCTGACCCGGGCGCTGCTCAAGCGCCCGCCACGGCTGCCGGCCAACGTCAGGGTGCCGCAGGCCAAGGTCCTCAACGTGGTCGCCGGCCCGAAGCACGGCGGCACCTACATCCTCAGCGTCTCCCTGCTGCGGGTCGGAGTGACCAGCGAGCTGAGGCTCGACATGGCGAAGACCTCCCCCGCCGGCGGGGGATCGCAATCGAGCGACCCGGGCGCCGAGGGGAAGAAGCCGGAGTGGAAGGTCACGGACATCCTGGGCTGAGATGAAGCGGCTGAGGGAGACATTCCTGCTGGGGGCCTTCGCGGCGCTGCTCGCCGCGTCCTCGGCGCTTGCCGCGGAACTGCCCGGCCCGTCCGGGCCGGCGATGCCCGCCGCCAGCTCGGCGACGGCGCCCGCGCCGGACGCCGCGGCGCCGACCTCCCCGGCGAGCTCCGCGGCGCCGGGCGGCGACGCCGCTGCGACCGTGAAGCAGGGCGACACGCTGGCCGCGCCCCCGACGACGGCTCCCCGCACGACCCACTCCGACCAGGCCGAGGGCACGGGCGGCACCTCCCCGGGCGCGAAGGGGGCGCCCGAACAGGCCAAGAAGGAGGACACGGGCGAAGGAGGGTCGGAGGCTCCCGCGGCGCCGGGCGAACCCTTCCAGATCCCCTCGATCCCGAGCTCCAGCTGCGCCGGGTCCGGCGTCCCCCCGGTCCTGATCCCGATCTACCAGCGGGCCGCCACGGCCTACGGCCTCGGCCCGCAGGGTGCCGCCGTGCTGGCCGGGATCAACGAGATCGAGACGGCGTTCGGCTCCAACCTCAACGTCTCCTCGGCCGGGGCGATGGGCTGGATGCAGTTCATCCCCTCGACCTGGGACGGCTACGGGGTCGACGCCAACGGCGACGGGGTCCGCGACCCCTACAACCCCGAGGACGCGATCTACGCCGCCGCCAACTACCTGAGCGCCGCGGGCATGCCCGCCGACACCTACAGCGCGATCTACGCCTACAACCACGCCGACTGGTACGTCGCCGACGTGCTCGCCAACGCCGCCTGCTACAGCGGCGTCGGGGGCGTCTCGCCGGGCGGGGGCTTCGCCCTCACCCCGCAGCTGCAGGTGCTCAGCTGCCGCCCCGACGAGGACTGGCGCGACGCGGTCCCCGCCGAGTACCTGACCGCCTTCGAGACCGCCGCCGCCCGCTACGAACTGGGGCGCAAGGGGGTCTGGGCGCTGGCCGCGGTCGCCCGGCTCGAGTCCAACTTCGGGCGCGGCATGGCGAAGCGACAGCTGCAGAAGTTCGGCCCGCTCGGCCTCGACGGCTCCGAGTGGAAGACCTACGCGGTCGACGGCGACGAAGACGGCCACATCCGCCGCTCCGACCCCGACGACTCGGCCGCCACCCTGGCGCGGCTGATCTGGTCGCGGGGGAGCCTGCGCGCCGGCATCTTCACCCACAACCAGGCCCACTGGTACGTGGAAGCGGTGCTCGCCCAGGCCGAGCAGGTCAAGGGCGACGGCGGCTGCAGCCTGCAGACCGTCGACTGGGCGGTGGCGCTGCCCGGCTCCGCCGCCGCTCCGATCAACTGGGAGAACCTCAACCTCTCCAACGACCTCGAGCTGCAGGACCTGCTCGGCGGCGCGGTCGACCCGCGGATCGTCGGCCTGATCGGCGCCATCACCCAGGAGCACGAACTGACACTCTCCTCCCTGCGCTCCGACCACTCCCAGTACACGGCGAGCGGCTACGTGTCGAACCACTTCTTCGGCAGGGCGATGGACATCGCCGCGGTCGACGGGGTCTCCTGCACCGAGACGGCGATCGACGCGCCCTGCGCAAACCTCGCCCGCACGCTGGCCTATCTGCCGGCGCCGGTGCACCCCACCGAGCTGATCTACTGCTTCGACGTGGACGGGCCGGGCGAAGCGTTCGCGCTGCCCGATCACTGCGATCACGTGCACGCCGGCTTCGACGGGTAGGGATCCTGACTGCCTGCATCACGTAGGCTCGTTGCCCACCTACGAGGAGGTCCTCCATGCCCACCTACGTGATGCTGACCAACCTGACCCCCGACGGCGTCCGGACCCTTAAGAACAACCCCGGACGCGTCTCGGAGGTCAACAGCGAGGTCGAGCAGATCGGCGCCAAGGTCATCGCCCAGTACGCGACGCTCGGCCAGTACGACTTCATCACCGTCGTCGAAGCCCCCGACGAGCAGACGATGGCCAAGGTCTCGGTCGAGCTCGGCTCGCGCGGGACGATGACCAGCCAGACCCTGAGCGCGATCCCGGCCGAGGACTTCGCCGGCTCGATATAAAAACGCCGCCTCCTCTGCTCTCGCTCATGCCTGAAGAAACAGATATGGACAGGCATTCGCTTCCGCGTCCGGGGGCGGCTTGAAGGTCCTCGTCGTCGGCGGCGGCGGGCGCGAGCACGCGCTCGTCCGCGCGCTGTCGCGCTCCTCCCGGGCGACCGAGCTGCTCTGCGCCCCGGGCAACGCCGGGATCGCCGCCGACGCCGAGTGCCTGCCCGAGGTCGGCGCCGACGACGTCGAGGCGATCGTCGCCGCGGCGGTCGGGCGGGGTGTCGACCTGGTCGCGATCGGGCCCGAGGCGGCCCTGGTCGCCGGCGCGGTCGACGCGCTGGCCGAGGTGGGCGTGCCGGCCTTCGGGCCCGGCGGCGCCGCCGCCGAGCTCGAGGGCTCGAAGGCGTTCGCCAAGGAGCTGATGGCCGAGGCGGGGGTGCCGACCGCCTCGCACGTCCTGCTGCGCGGCCGCGAGCAGGCGGCCGAGCAGCTTCCGGGCGCCTCCTACCCCGCGGTGCTCAAGGCCGACGGCCTGGCCGCCGGCAAGGGAGTGATCATCTGCGCGAGCGAGGCCGAGGCGCGCGACGCGGCCGACGTCTTCTTCACCGAGCGGCGCTTCGGCGACACGACCGTGGTGCTCGAGGAGTTCCTCGAGGGCGAGGAGCTCTCGCTGCTGGCGCTCTGCGACGGCGAGAACGTCCTCCCCCTCGCCCCGGCCCAGGACTACAAGCGGATCTTCGACGGCGACGAGGGGCCGAACACGGGCGGCATGGGCAGCTACTCGCCGGTGCCGGGCTTCGGGCCGGCGGAGGTGGAGGAGATCGTCGACGCCGTCCACCGCCCGGTCCTCGACGCGATGGCGCGCCGCGGCCTGCCCTTCCACGGCGTCCTCTACGCGGGCCTGATGATCGGGCCCGAGGGACCGAAGGTGCTGGAGTTCAACGCCCGCTTCGGGGACCCCGAGACCCAGGCCGTGCTGCCCCGCCTGCGCTCCGACCTGCTCGAGCTGATGCTCGCCGCGCGCGAGCCGGGAGGGCTGGCCGGCGCCCGCGCCGAGTTCTCCGAGGACTGGGCCGTGACCGTGGTCCTCGCCTCCGCCGGCTATCCGGCCTCCTCCTCCAAGGGGGACGTCATCCGCGGCCTCGAGGAGGCGGCGGAGCTGGCCGAGGTGACCCACGCGGGGACCGCCGAGCTGGACGGCGAGATCGTCACCGCCGGGGGCCGGGTGCTCAACGTGACCGGCCTCGGCCCCACCCCGACCTCCGCTCGCGAGAGCGCTTACAGTGCTGCCCGTCGGATCTCGTTCGACGGAATGCAGATCCGCACCGACATCGCAGCCCGCGCCGCCGAGCGCGTTCCCGGATAGAACCGAGAGAGGATCAGATGAGCGAGATCTCAGAGGACCCCGTGCCGCGCGAGGGTGGCCTCCCCGCGGACCCCTCGACGATGCCGGCCGTCGAGGAGGCCTTCGACGAAATAGAGGTCGACGAGCCGCTGGTCGGGATCATCATGGGCTCGAAGAACGACAAGGCCAAGATGCAGCCGGCCGGCGCCGCCCTGCACGACGCCGGCATCCGCTACGAGGTCCGCGTGATGAGCGCCCACCGCGATCCTGAGATGGTCCGCGAGTACTGCACGAACGCGCGCATGCGCGGGCTGAAGGTGATCATCGCCGGCGCCGGCATGTCGGCCGCGCTGCCCGGCGTCGCCGCCGCCCACACCGACCTGCCCGTGATCGGCGTGCCGATCCTCGGCAAGAGCCTCGGCGGGCTGGACGCGCTGCTCTCCGCCGTGCAGATGCCGCCCGGGATCCCGGTCGCCTGCGTCGCGATCGACGGGGCGAAGAACGCCGGCGTCCTCGCCGCCCGGATCATCAACGCATGAGCAAATATTCCGCCACCTCCTCTGCTCGGGGGCCGGCAAATGGAATCAGATACGGATTGCCAGCCCCCTCCGCGTCCGGGGGTGGCGGGTGATAGCCAGGTACACCCGCCCCGAGATGGGAGCCGTGTGGTCTCCGCAGCGGAAGATGGAGTGCTGGCTCGAGGTCGAGCTGGCGGCGACCGAGGCCTGGGCAGAGGAGGGCACGGTGCCGGCCGAGGCCGCCGCGGCCTGCCGCGAGCGGGCGGCCTTCACCGTCGAGGCGGTCGAGGAGCGCGAGCGGGTCACCGACCACGATGTCGCCGCCTTCGTCGACGTCGTCGCCGACTCGGTCGGCGAGCACGGGCGCTGGGTCCACTACGGGCTGACCTCCTCCGACGTCCTCGACACGGCGCTGGCGCTGCAGCTGCGACAGGCCGGCGAGGCGCTGCTCGCCGGCGCCGAGGCCTACCGCGACGCCCTTATCGACCGCGCCCTGGAGCAACGCGACACCCTCTGCGTCGGCCGCACCCACGGCGTCCACGCGGAGCCGACCACCTTCGGGCTGCGCCTTGCCGGCTTCGCCTTCGAGGCCGACCGCAACCTGCGGGGCCTGACCGACGCCTTCGAGCAGCTCGCCTTCGGCAAGCTCTCCGGCGCGGTCGGCACCTACGCCTCGGTCCCCCCGGCGGTCGAGGCGCGGGTGATGGAGGGGCTCGGGCTGGCCCGCGAGGACGTCGCCACCCAGGTCATCCCCCGCGACCGCCACGCGGTCCTCACCTCGCGGATCGCCGTCGCGGGCGGAGGGCTGGAGCGCTTCGCGACCGAGGTCCGCAACCTGCAGCGCACCGAGGTGCGCGAGGTCGAGGAGCCCTTCGGCGCGGGCCAGAAGGGCTCCTCGGCGATGCCCCACAAGCGCAACCCGATCCGCACCGAGCGGATCACCGGCCTCGCCCGGGTCCTGCGCGGCTACGCCCAGGCCGGGCTCGAGAACATCGCCCTCTGGCACGAGCGCGACATCTCCCACTCCGGGGCCGAGCGGGTGATCCTGCCCGACGCGACGACCGTGCTCGACTACACGCAGAGCCTGGCCGCCGGCGTCGCCGAGGGGATGACGATCCGCGAGGACCGCATGCGCCAAAACCTCGAGCTGACCCACGGGGCCCTCTTCAGCCAGCGGGCGCTGACCGCGCTGGTCGAGTCCGGCATGACCCGCGACGACGCCTACCGCGTGGTCCAGGAGAACGCCCAGCGCGCCTGGGACACGGGCACAGAGTTCCGCGACCTGCTCGCCGAGGCGGCGCCCGACCTCGACCTCGACGCGATCTTCGACTACGGCGCCTACCTCACCCACCTGCCCGAGGTCCTCGGCCGCCTGGAAGCGCTGCGCGGCTGACGCCCTGAGCGGTGAGTCCGCTCCAGGGTCCGCTACGCGGGCCCCACTGCAGACTCGATCCGCCGGCCCCCTTCGGCCGCGACGGCTCTTGGCTAGGCTGGGCGGCGATGGTCCTCTACACCTGCGGCCACAAGAAATTCGGGCCCGCCGCGGTGCACCCGTGCGCCAAGGCCGGCAAGGCGCTGGACGCGGCGGGCTACCGGTACGAGATCACGGTCGTCGGCGGCTACCGGTACCGCCCCTGGACCTGGGGCCGTCGCGACGACGATCGCGCCGAGGTCAAGGAGCTGAGCGGCACCAACGAGGTGCCGGTACTCATCCTCGACGAGGGCGAGGTGATCTCCGGGTCGAGCACGATCGCCCGCTGGGCCAAGGAACACCCGGCCGCCCGGGCGGCCGCGAAGAGCGCCGCCGAGGCGACGGAAGGAGCCTAGGCGGCGACCGCCTCGGCCTCGCGCGCCGGGTGACGGGCGCCGAGGACCACCCGGGTTCCGTCGCGGGGCGAGAGGGTGACGTTGCGGCGCATGACGCGCTCCGGGCGCTGGTCGAGCTTGCGCAGCTCGCAGCGGGTCAGCACCTCGCGCAGGACGATCCGCATCTCGAACTCGGCGAAGGCGCCGCCGATGCAGCGCCGGACGCCGCCGCCGAAGGGGATCCAGCCGTAGGTCTCGGGGCCGTCCTCGAGGAAGCGCTCGGGGCGGAAGGCGAAGGGCTCCGGGTAGAGGTCGGCGCGGGTGTGGGTGAGCCAGATCGCGGGGCTGACGTCGGTCCCGGCGGGCAGCGTCAGCCCGTCGGCGACCAGGTCCTTGGCGAGGCGGCGGCCGGCGAGGGGCACCACCGGGCGCAGCCGCAGCGACTCGGTGATCGTCGCCCGCAGGTAGTCCTCCTCGCCGGCCTCGAGCGAGTCGCGCAGCCTGTTCAGGGCGAGCGGGTGCCGCAGCAGCAGGTCGAAGGTCCAGGCGAGGGCGGTGGCCGTCGTCTCGTGGCCGGCGAGCAGCAGGGTCATCAGCTGGTCGCGCAGGTCGGTGTCGGTCATCCCCTGACCGCCGTCGCTGTCGTCGAAGCGGGCGAGGATCAGCGCCGAGAGGATGTCGTCGCGGTCCTCGAGGTCGCCCCTCGTGCGGTGCTCGGCGATCTCCGCCAGGAGCAGCTCGTCGATCTCGCTCAGCCTGTCCTCGAATTTGCCCCAGACGTCGCCGCCGAGGCGACTGGTGAGCAGCGCGGAGAGCTGCGTCACCGGCGAGGCGGTCTCGGCGAGGAGCCCGGCGAGCAGGCCGCGCAGGCGATCCAGGCGCGGGCCTTCGGAAACGCCGAAGACGACCCGGAGGATGACCTCGAGGGTGACCGCCTGCATCCGCGGGTGCAGGGGGAACTCCTCGCCCAGCGCCCAGGAGTCGATCTCGGTGTCGACGAGCTCCCTGACGATCGGCTCATAGGAGCGCATCCGCTCGCCGTGGAAGGCGGGCAGCATCAGCCTGCGGTGGGCGAGGTGGTCCGCGCCTTCGAGCAGCAGCAGCGAGCGGGCGCCGAGAACCGGCTCGAGGAAGATGTTGCGGCCGGGCGGCAGCCCGTGCTCGCGCTCGCCGTACAGCGCCTTGATCGCGACCGGGTCGGAGATCAGCACCATCGGCCGCTCGAAGCCGACGAAGCTGAGGCTGAAGGAGTCGCCGTGCCGCCGCCGGCAACGGTCCATGAAGGCCAGCGGGCGGAAGGCCCATCCCAGCGTCTGGCGCAGCGGGCTCATCGCCGGTTCGGGAGGGAGCGTCACGTGCGACAGGATCGCAGACCCGGCATGCGACTCCGCTCCGCCGATGGTTAGCATCGCCTTGATGCCGACCGTCGCCGATCTCAAGCTCCACTCCTCGGGCAAGGTCCGCGAGATCTACGAGTGGGAGGACGACCTGCTGCTCGTCGCCTCGGACCGGATCTCCACCTACGACGTCGTCATGCCCACCCCGGTGCCCGACAAGGGCAAGGTGCTCAACCGGATGTCGGAATTCTGGTTCGAGCTGACCGCGGACATCGTCCCCAACCACTTCCTCTCCAACGACGTGCCCGAAGAGGTGATGGACCGCGCGATGCGGGTCCGCAGGCTGGAGATGTACCCGGTCGAGTGCGTCGTCCGCGGCTACCTCTCGGGCTCGGGCTGGAAGGAATACAGGGAGGGCGGCGCGGTCTGCGGGATCGAGCTGCCCGCCGGCCTGCTCGAGTCCGACCGCTTGCCGGAGCCGATCTTCACGCCGGCGACCAAGGCCGAGATCGGCGACCACGACGAGAACGTCGACTTCGAGCGCGCCGCCGAGATCGTCGGCGGCCGGGCGCTGATGGAGGAGCTGCGCAGGGTCTCGATCGAGGTCTACCGGCGCGGCGCCGAGCACGCGGCCGAGCGCGGGATCATCCTCGCCGACACCAAGTTCGAGCTCGGGCGCCACGCCGGCGCCGAGATCGTCCTCGGCGACGAGGTCCTCACCCCCGACTCCTCCCGCTTCTGGCCGGCGGACCGCTACAGCCCGGGCTCCACGCCGCCGTCCTTCGACAAGCAGTACGTGCGCGACTGGGCGAGCGAGACCGGCTGGGACAAGAAGCCGCCCGGGCCGGAGCTGCCGCCCGACGTGGTCGAGCAGACGCGGGCCAAATACGTGGAGGCCTACGAGCGGATCACGGAGCGCTCCTTCTAGTGGCCAGGGCAAGGGTCCTGATCCGGCCGAAGGAGGGAATCCTCGACCCCCAGGGCAAGGCGGTCGAGCGGGCACTGCCGGCGCTCGGCTTCGAGGGAGTCGAGCACGTCCGGGTCGGGCGCATGGTGGAGCTCGAGGCGGAGGACCCCGAGCGGCTCTCGGAGCTCTGCGAGAAGCTGCTCGCCAACCCGTTGATCGAGGACTTCGAGATCGAAACGCTGTGATCTGGGGGGTGCTCCAGTTCCCCGGTTCCTGCGACGAGCGGGACGCGCTCCACGCCTGCTCGATGCTCGGCGAGGCGCGCATGGTCTGGCACGAGAGCCGCGACCTCGACGGGGTCGAGGCGGTGGTCGTCCCCGGCGGCTTCTCCTACGGCGACTACCTGCGGGCGGGGGCGATCGCCCGCTTCTCGCCGGCGATGGAGGCGGTCGCGGAGCTGGCCGCCGCGGGCGGCCCGGTGCTCGGGATCTGCAACGGCTTCCAGGTCCTCTGCGAGGCGGGCCTGCTGCCCGGCGCGCTGCTGCTCAACGAGGAGCTGCGCTTCGTCTGCCGCCAGGTCGACCTGATCGCCGGCGGGCCGGGAGGGCGGAGCGCGGCGGACGACTCGGCCCGGCTGTCGATCCCGGTGAAGCACGGCGAAGGCCGCTTCTGGGCGCCCGACGAGATGCTCGACGAGATCGAGGCGGCCGGCCAGGTCGCCTACCGCTACGCGCCGGGCCAGAACCCGAACGGCTCGGCGCGGGACATCGCCGGGGTCAGCAACGAGGCGGGCAACGTGCTCGGCCTGATGCCCCACCCCGAGCACGCGGTCGACCCGCTCACGGGGAGCGTGGACGGCCTTCAAGTCTTCGAATCCCTCCAGGGTTCGGCCGCCGCCCCCGGACGCGGGAGCGAGGGCCGGTCCATCTCTGCTCCTTCTGGCCCGAGCGGGAGCAGAGGAGGCGGCGGTTGATGATGTGCGCGCCCGAGCGGGAGCGGAGGAGATGGATGTGCGCGCCCGAGCGGGAGCGGAGGAGATGGCGGAACTGATGTCCTCCAGGCACCGGGAGCTCGGGCTCACCGACGAGGAGTACGCGCTGATCGTCGAGAAGCTCGGGCGCGAGCCGAACGACGTCGAGCTGGCGATGTTCAGCCTGCTCTGGTCCGAGCACTGCGCCTACAAGCACTCGCGCAAGCTGCTGCGGCGACTGCCGACCGAGGGCGAGCGGGTCGTGATGGGGCCGGGAGAGAACGCGGGCGCCGTCGACGTCGGCGGCGGCCACGCGGTCGCCTTCAAGGTGGAGTCCCACAACCACCCGAGCGCGGTCGAGCCCTTCCAGGGCGCCGCCACCGGCGTCGGCGGCATCCTCCGCGACGTCTTCGCCCTCGGCGCGCGGCCGATCGCGATCCTCGACAGCCTCCGCTTCGGCGAGCTCGACTCGGAGCGCTCGCGCTTCCTGCTCGACGGCGCCGTGCGGGGGATCGGCCACTACGGAAACTCGATCGGGGTCGCCACGGTCGGCGGCGAGATCTACTTCGAGGAGCCCTACGAGCACAACTGCCTCGTCAACGCGATGTGCGTGGGGATCGCGAGGCAGGACGCGATGGTCCGCGCCGCCGCCGCCGGCGTCGGCAACGCGGTCGTGCTGATGGGGGCCGCGACCGGCCGCGACGGCATCGGGGGCGCCTCGGTGCTCGCCTCCGCCGAGCTCGGCGACGGCGACGAGGCGAAGCGGCCCACGGTCCAGATCGGCGACCCGTTCGAGGAGTCGAAGCTGCTCGAGTGCTGCCTGGAGCTGCTCGAGCGGGGGCTGCTGGTCTCGCTCCAGGACCTCGGCGCCGCCGGCCTCACCTCCTCGGCGGGCGAGATGGCCTCCGCCGGCGGGGTCGGGATCGACATCGACGTGGCGCGGGTGCCGCTGCGCGAGGCCGACATGGAGCCCTTCGAGATCATGGTCTCCGAGTCGCAGGAGCGGATGCTCGGCGTGGTCGAGCCGGCCAGGGTCGCGGAGGTGCTCGCCGTCTGTGAGAAATGGCAGACGGGTGCGGCCGAGATCGGCGTCGTCACCGACGGCGGCCAGGTACGGGTCCTGCGCGGCGCCGAGGTCGTCGGCGAGATGCCGGTCGAGGCGCTGGTCGACGGCTGCCCCCTCTACGACCTCAGCCCCGCCGAGCCGGACGGGTGGATCTACGGCAACCGCGCGACCCTCGACCCCGCGGCCTCGCCGCAGGAGACGCTGCTGGCGCTGCTCGCCTCGCCCAGCGTCGCCTCCAAGCGCTGGGCGTTCGAGCAGTACGACTCGGTGGTCGGCTCGCGCACCGTGCGCCGCCCGGAGTCTGCCGACGCCGCGGTCCTGCGACTGCCGGAGACGGCGACCGCGGTCGCCGTCTCGATCGACGGCAACGGCCGGCGCGTCGCCTGCGACCCCTACGCGGGGACGGTCGAGGCGGTGCTCGAGTGCGCCCAGAACCTCGCCTGCGTCGGCGCCGAGCCGCTCGGGCTGACCAACTGCCTCAACTTCGGCAACCCGGAGAAGCCGGCCCCGGCCTGGCAGCTGGATCGGGCGGTGAGCGGCCTCGCCGACGCCTGCGAGGCGCTCGGGGTCCCCGTCGTCGGCGGCAACGTCTCCCTCTACAACGAGGGCCCGGAAGGGCCGATCTACCCGACGCCGGTGGTCGGCATGGTCGGCGAGCTGCCCGACCCGAGCCGGGTCGCCGGCTCCACCCTCGTCGCCGATGGCGACGCGATCGGCCTGCTCGGCCCCTTCTCCCCGACCCCGGCCGGGTCGGAGCTGGCGAAGCTGCGCGGCGAGCTCGACGCCGGGCTGCCGCAGCCCGACGTCGCCGCCGTGGCGGCCGCCTGCGCCGTCGTCCGCTTCGCCGTCCGCGAGGGCAGGCTCGCCTCCGCCCACGACATCTCCGACGGCGGCCTCGCCTGCGCGCTGGCCGAGTCGGCGATCGGCGGCGGCCTCGGCTGCCGGGTCGACCTGCAGCCGCTGCGCGAGCGGGGCTGCTCGCCCGAGGAGGCGCTCTTCGGCGAGGGGCCCGGCGGCTTCCTGGTCAGCGGCGAGCCGGCGGCGCTGGCGGAGATCGGCGCCGTTGCGATCGGCGAGGTCGGCGGCGAGGCGATCGAGGTCGCCGCCGGCGACCGCAGCCTCCGCCTCGGCCTCGCCGAAGCGGCCGCGGCCTGGCGCTCCCTGGGCGACCGGCTCGGCGCCGGCGCCTAGGGACCCGAGGCGCCGGGCACGCCCGGACGCGGCGGCTGATCCGGGCGCGCCCGCGGCACGTACCCTTGGGGAGGGGATGTCGACCAACCGCCTCCTGATGCCGCTCGCGATGCTGGCCCTGATCGGGGTCGGCAGCTTCGTACTGCAGCGCTGGGTGGCCGGGACCTTCCTCGCCGCGATCGTCCTCAGCGTCGCCTGGGGCCTGATCGTCGGCCTCGCCTTCCTGGCCCACTCGCTCCGCCACCGCCGCCTGCTCGTCCCGACCCTTCTCGCCCTCGGCTTCGGCGGGCTCGTCGCGGTCGGCGGCTTCTGGTACTTCTCGGTCCGCGACGTCGTCGTCGACGAAGACATCGTCGTCGCCACGGCCGAAGCCGAGCCCGGCACGGAAGGCGGGCGGGCGCCGGGGGCGGGGCCCGGGCCGCGCGAACCGGTCGCCCTGGCCCACGGCCGCTTCCGGGGCGAGGACGGCCACGACGGCAGCGGCGTGGCGACCGTGGTCGAGACGCCCGACGGCGACCGGCTGCTCACCTTCAGCCGCTTCGACGTCAGCCCGGCCCCCGACATCGACGTATACCTGACCCCGACGGAGGACGGCGTCGACGACCGCGTCAGCCTCGGGGATTTGAAGGGCAACATCGGCGACCAGCAGTACGAGATCCCCGCCGGGACGGACCTCGGGCGCTACGACACCGTGCTGCTCTGGTGCGTCTCCTTCACGGTCCGGATCGCGGTCGCCCCGCTCAGCGCCTGAGGCACTGTTCCAGCAGCGGCAGGGAACCCGCCGCCACAGGCGCTGAGCGGAGGCGGGCGGTCCCCGGCCGCTGGTACTCTCCGCCAGTGATCCTCCGAGATGGGCCGCGAGAGGAATGCGGCGTCTTCGGCGTCTACGCGCCCGGCCACGACGTCGCCCGCCTCGCCTACTTCGGCCTCTACGCGCTGCAGCATCGCGGCCAGGAGTCGGCCGGGATCGCAACCTGCGAGGGCGGCCACATCACGACGATGCGGGACTCGGGGCTCGTCTCCCAGGTCTTCGACGAGGAGCAGCTGAAGGCGCTCGAGGGGGACATGGCGATCGGCCACGTCCGCTACTCGACCACCGGCGGCGGCTCCTGGGAGAACGCGCAGCCGGTCTGGCGTGACGACGGCCGCGAGCTCGCCCTCGCCCACAACGGCAACCTGACCAACGCGGTCGAGCACTGGAACGCCCTCAGGGAGGACGGGATCGCCTTCCGCGGAACCTCCGACTCGGAGATCATCGCGGCGCTGCTCTCCTCCAACGAGAGCCGCTTCATCGAGGACGCGGTCGCCGACGTGATGCCGCGTCTCGAGGGCGCCTACTCGACCGTGGTGATGACCAAGCACGCGATCGTCGCCTTCCGCGACCCCCACGGGGTCAGGCCCCTGTCGCTGGGCCGGCTCGAGGACCGCTTCGTGGTCGCCTCGGAGAGCTGCGCCTTCGACATCGTCGGCGCCGAGCTGCTGCGCGAGGTGCGGCCCGGGGAGCTGGTCTCGCTGACCGAGCGCGGGCTGGAGACCCGTCAGGTGGTCAAGGCCGGCCGGCCGGCGCACTGCGTCTTCGAGCACATCTACTTCTCCCGCCCCGACAGCCGCCTCGAGGGCAAGGTCCTGCAGCAGGTGCGCGGGCGGATGGGCGAGATCCTCTGGCGCGAGGCGCCGGTCGATGCCGACGTCGTGATCGCCGTCCCCGACTCCGGCAACCCCGCCGCGGCCGGCTTCGCGCGCGCCTCGGGCCTGCCCCGCGACGACGGCCTGATCAAGAACCGCTACGTGGCGCGGACCTTCATCCAGCCCGGCCAGGAGCTGCGCAAACGCGGCCTGCGGCTCAAGTTCAACCCGCTGCCGGAGATCGTCGCCGGCCGGCGGATCGTCGTCGTCGACGACTCGATCGTGCGCGGCAACACCACGCGCCAGCTCGTCGGCATGCTGCGCGAGGCGGGGGCCGCCGAGCTGCACCTGCGGATCTCGGCCCCGCCGATCCGCCACCCCTGCCACTACGGGGTCGACATGTCGACCCGCGAGGAGATGATCGCCCACCGGCGCACGATCGAGGAGATCGCCGACGAGCTCGGCGCCGACTCGCTCGCCTACCTTTCGATGGAGGGGGTCTACGAGGCGGTCGGCACGCCGCCCGAGGACCACTGCGACGCCTGCTTCACGGGCCGCTACCCGCTCGGCGACCCCGACGACGCGAACGGCAAGTTCGCGCTCGAGGACATCACCGTCCTCCCCACCGGCTGACCGCTCCCTCCTCGAGCCCCCGAGAACGCGGTGCGAACGCCCCGCCCCAAGCTACTGGACGCAGTTTCGCCCGCTATGCGGGCGAAACTGCGTCCAGTAGCGTCCATTCACCGTCCAGTCCCTTCGGTCCACCTCCAGTCCGCAAGTGCCACATCCGTTTGACGGGCTTTTCTGGGTGCGCCGCGTCTTCACGCAGGGAAGGCGGTCATCGACGGCCCGGGTGCCAGGGTTCAGTGGACGAGGTCGAGGCCGAGCCAGACCACCGCGAGCGAGGCGAGCAGGATCGCCGCCTGCAGCGCGTGCGCCCTGGGCACGCGCAGGTGGATGAGGGTGAGCACGACGACGAGGGCCACCAGGGCGAGCTTCCACTGCAGGGTCGAGTCCCCGAAGAGATCGAGGTGCGCCGCCATCGCCCAGCCCGTGGCGACGAGCACGGCGAGCGCGGCCAACGACCCGTAGCCGAAGCGCCGGGCGATCGCCCGCATTCGCTCGCGGTCCCGGTCGCCGCGGAGCGCCGGCACGACCGCTACGCCGAAGACCAGCTGCCCGCCGACGAAGAAGGCCATCGCCAGCACGTGGAGGAAAAGAATCCCCTGCCACAGATCGTCTCCGCCCATCGCCGCAGGCTACTGCGCGAAGATGCCGCCGTGAGCGCATTTCGCATCGTCGTCCTCGCCTCGGGCAGCGGCACGAACCTGCAGGCGATCCTCGACCGGCTGCACGGCGGCGGCGAGGTCGAGGTGGCCGGGGTCGGCTCGGACAAGCCGGGGGCGCGGGCGCTGGAGCGCGCCCGGGCGGCGGCGGTCGAGACCGCGGTCTTCCCGGCCTCCGAGTTCGAGGACCGGGCGGCGCGGGACGCGGCACTCGGCGACTGGATCGAGGCGCTCGGCGCCGAGCTGGTCGTCCTCGCCGGCTACATGCAGCTGCTCGGGGCGCCCTTCGTCGGGCGCTTCCGCAACCGGATCGTCAACGTCCACCCGGCGCTGCTGCCCTCCTTCCCGGGCCTGGACGCGATCGGACAGGCGCTCGAGGCCGGGGTCGAGACGACCGGCGTCACCGTGCACTTCGTCGACGAGGGCGTCGACACCGGCCCGACGATCCTCCAGCGCGAGCTGTCCGTGCCCGCCGGCCGCGACCGGGAGGAGCTCGAGCGAGCCGTCCACGCCCTCGAGCACGAGCTCTACCCGGAGGCGATCCGCATGATCGCCCGGGGGCTGGTTAGGATCGACGCGGCCGACCAGGGAGTCGTCATCGTCGATGAGTGAAGCGCCAGCAGACACCAGCCAGGAGACAGCGAGCGACGGCGCGATCCGGGTTCGCAGGGCGCTGATCTCGGTCTCCGACAAGACCGGCGTCGCCGACTTCGCCAAGAGCCTGGCCGAGGCCGGCGTCGAGATCCTCTCCACCGGAGGCACCGCCTCGGCCCTGCGCGAGGCCGGGCTGGAGGTGAGCGACGTGTCCGAGTTCACCGGCCAGGAGGAGATCCTCGGCGGCCGGGTGAAGACGCTGCACCCGCGGCTGCACGCGGCCCTGCTGGCGCGGCGTGACAATCCCGAGCACATGGCGACCCTCGAGCGCGAGGGGATCGAGCCGATCGACCTGGTCTGCGTCAACCTCTATCCCTTCGAGGACGCGATCTCCGGCGAGGAGGTCGACGCCGACCGGGCGATCGAGAACATCGACATCGGCGGGCCGACGATGATCCGCGCCGCCGCCAAGAACCACGACAGCGTCGCGGTGATCGTCAAACCCGAGTCCTACGACGCCGTCTCCGCCGAGCTGGAGGAGTCGGGCGGGGAGGTCTCGGCCTCGACCCGGCACTGGCTCGCCAACGAGGCCTTCGCCCAGACCGCCCGCTACGACGCTGCGATCAGCCGTTGGTTCTCGACCTCCTACGAGGACTTCCCCGAGCACCTCGCGATCGCCTACGAGAAGGTGCTCGACCTCTCCTACGGCGAGAACCCGCACCAGCGGGCGGCCTTCTACTCGGAAACCGGGATCCGCACCCACGTGCTCTCCAAGGTCTCCAAGCTCCACGGCCGCGCCCTCTCCTTCAACAACGTCCTCGACCTCGACTCGGCGCGGCGCCTGGTCCACGACTTCTCCGAGCCCGCCTGCGTGATCGTCAAGCACAACAACCCCTGCGGGGCGGCGGTCGGCGAGGACGCGCTCGACGCCTACGGCAAGGCGCTCGCCTGCGACCCGATGTCCGCGTTCGGCGGCGTGATCGCCCTCAACCGCCCGGTCGGCCCGGCCCTGGCCGAGGCCCTGCACGAGAACTTCGTCGAGGTGCTGATCGCGCCCGACTACGAGGACGGCGCCCTCGACGTGCTCCAGCAGAAGGAGGCGATCCGCATCCTCCGCACCGACGAGCGGCGCGACGCCGACCCGGTCGAGCGCGACGCCAAGCGGGTGCTCGGCGGGCTGCTGATCCAGGACCGCGACGGCGACCCCGAGCCGCGCGAGATGATGGAGGTAGTGACCGAGGCCGAGCCCGCCGAGGGGCAGTGGCGCGACCTGCTCTTCGCCTGGACCGTGGTCCGCCACGTCCGCTCGAACGCGATCGTGATCGCCAAGGACGGCGCCACCCTCGGCATCGGCGCCGGCCAGATGAGCCGGGTCGACTCGGTGCGGCTGGCGGTCGAGAAGTGCCGCGACGCCCGCGAGGGCGACGCCGACGGCCTGCTCGCGGGCTCGGCGATCGCCTCGGACGCCTTCTTCCCCTTCGCCGACGGGCCCCAGGCGGCGATCGAGGCCGGCTCGACCTCGGTGATCCAACCCGGCGGCTCCAAACGCGACGCCGAGGTGATCGAGGCCTGCGACGCCGCCGGCGTCTCGATGGTCTTCACCAAGCACCGCCACTTCCGCCACTAGCGGATCCGAGATCGACCACACCCGAGTGTGGTCGATGTCCGATGCGCCGGGCTCGGCAGGGCGCGAGGCGGCCCAGGCGACGGCGGTAGACGCGCATCGAGCTGTGCCGCCAGTCGCCGTGGGTCTGGCGGCGAAGGCCGGGAACGCGCTCGCGGTGATAGGGCGAGCGCAGGCTCTCCCGGTGGCCGATCACGTTGCGCAGCCGGATCTGGAAGCGGCAGCGCAGGAAGCGGGTCAGGCGCAGCGAGGCCCGCAGCTGCGCCCGGTTGCCGAGCACGTCGCCGTCCGAGTAGCCGGTGTGCTCGATGCCGATCGCGGTCCAGTTGAGGCCGACGGTGTGGCGACAGCGGGTGCGGAGGTTGACGAGGCGGAGGACCCGGCCTCCCGATGAGACGACGAAGTGCGCGCAGACGTTGGGGAGCTCGTGCAGCTCGGGGTCGGGGACGTCCGGGGCGAAGGCGTTGAAGACCGCGGACGAGGTCCCGGCGACGGCGACGTGCTCGACGATCACCCGCGGACGGCGCAGGCGCCAGGTCCGTTCGCCGTAGTGGCGCGCCGAGTAGGCGGCCATCTCGTGCTTGCGCCTCGGCCCGAAGGGAATCGGCCGCTTGTGGATCCACCCCGGTCGGTTCGCGGTTGTTCCCGGTATGCGGGAGGAACTGCGATCTCGCGCGTCGGCCATGGAGAGGGCGATCGCGAGCGTGGCGACGGCGATCGCGAATGCGGTCGGCGCTCTCAGCGTTCGGCCAGCTCCCTCTGCCTCTCGGTGGCGCGGATGACGTGCTCGCAGACCTCGCCGGGGGTGTCGGCGAGCAGCAGCAGCTCGCGGTCGCCGGCGGAGATCATGCCGCCGTCCTCGAGCACGTCGTCGACCCAGGAGAGCATCGGCCTCCAGAAGTCGGAGCCGACGAGGATCGCCGGGAAGTGCCGGATCCGCCCGGTCTGGATCAGGGTGAGGCTCTCGAAGAGCTCGTCGAGGGTGCCGAAGCCGCCCGGGAAGATGACGAAGGCGCGCGCGTAGCGGACGAACATCAGCTTGCGGGCGAAGAAGTAGTGGAAATGAAGGGCGCGGTTGGCGTAGCGGTTGGGCTCCTGCTCCATCGGCAGCTCGATGTTGAGCCCGACCGAGAGGCCGCCCGCCTCGGCGGCGCCGCGGTTGGCGGCCTCCATCAGCCCGGGCCCGCCGCCCGTGATCACCGCGAAGCCGTGGCGCGAGAGACAGGCCGAGGTCTCCCGGCAGAGCTCGTACCAGCGGCTGCCCTCCCGGATCCGCGCCGAGCCGAAGATCGAGACGCCGTCGTCGACGTCGCGCAACTCGTCGAAGCCACGGTCGATCTCGCCGTGGATCCGCTCGAGCCGAACCTCGTCCTGCGCCTCGGCTACGTCGCAGGGGACGCGGAGTAGGTGCTCGACGCCGGCCAAGTGCCCCCGGCGGGATTCGAACCCGCGCCGCGCGGCTTAAAAGGCCGCCGCTCTAACCAACTGAGCTACAGGGGCGAGGGGGCAATGGTAGTCGGGCCGCGCCTACGACGGGGAAGGCCGGCGCCCGGCCGTCAGGACAGCTTCGGCAGGCCCTCGTCGGGTGTCGAGGCCTCGGCGTGGGTGCGGCGCGGGATGCGGCCGGCGCGGCGCGCCGCGTGGCCGGCCTCGACCCCCTGCCGCAGGGCGCGCGCCATCGCCGCCGGGTCCTCGGCGCCGAAGATCGAGCTGGCCGCCATCACCGCCGAGCAGCCGAGCTCCATCGCCAGCGCCGCGTCGGAGGCGGTGCCGACGCCGGCGTCGAGGATCACCGGCACGCCGGCGCGCTCGACGACGATCGCCAGGTTGTAGGGGTTGCGGATCCCGGCGCCCGAGCCGATCGGCGAGCCGAGCGGCATCACCGCGGCGCAGCCGGCGTCCTCGAGGCGGCGGGCGAGGATCGGGTCGTCGTTGGTGTAGGGGAGGACGGTGAAGCCCTCGCCGACCAGGGTCTCGGCGGCGTCGAGCAGCTCGACCGCGTCGGGATAGAGGGTGCGGTCGTCGCCGATCACCTCGAGCTTGATCCACTCGGTCTGGAAGGCCTCGCGGGCGAGGCGGGCGGTGGCGACGGCGTCGCGCGCCGTGAAGCAGCCGGCCGTGTTGGGCAGCGCGAAGAGGCCGAGCTCGTCGATCACGTCGAGGACCGAGCCCTTGGCGGCGGGGTCGATGCGGCGCAGGGCGACGGTGACGATCTCGGCGCCGGAGGCGGCGAGCGCCTCCTCCATCTGCTCCAGCGAGCGGAACCCGCCGGTGCCGGCGATCAGCCGCGAGGACCACTCACGCCCCCCCAGATCCCAGGTTTCGGCGCCGCCCTGGATCGCGGCCAACACCTCGACCTGGCAGGCGTCGCCCAGCGGCGTCGAGTCCCAGCGGGCGCGGGGCACGACCTCGCCGTCGAGCGCCGCCGCCACACCGCGCGGGCCCTCGCCCGGCTCCGCCCCCGCCGCGCGCACCGCGTCGGCCAGCGAGGCGCCCTCCGGCATCTCGCGCGGCTCGCCGTTGAGGTCGATCATCACCGGCCCGCCCTCCCGCTGAGTTCGCGCTTCTTCCCGCTATCCGGGAACAACTGCGGCGAAGCGGAGGCCAGGGAGTCGGCGACCCGCTCCGCGGCCAGCGGCGCCAGCAGGATGCCGTTGCGGAAGTGGCCGGTCGCCAGGGTCAGGCCCTCGAGGGCGCCGGGGCCGACGAGCGGCAGGTTGTCGGGGGTGCCGGGCCGCAGCCCCGCCATCGCCTCGACCAGCTCCATCTCGGCGACCTCGGGGAGCAGGCGGTAGGCCTCGCGCAGGAGCTCGTGCAGGCCGCCCGCCGTGACCGCGCTGTCGAAGCCGCGCTCCTCGACGGTGGCGCCGGCGATCAGGCGGCCGTCGGCGCGCGGCACCAGGTAGACGCGCTCGGAGGCGACGATCCGGCCGATCGGCGCCGGGCCCCCCGCCGGCGGGCGCAGCTCGACGATCTGGCCCTTGACCGGGCGCACCGGCGGGCGGGCGTGCTCCGGCAGCCAGCCCGCCTCGCCCGACCACGCCCCGCAGGCGAGGACGACCGCCGGGGCGCGCAGCTCCTCGCCGGCGGCGGTGCGGACGCCGGCGACCCGCTCGCCCTCGAGCAGAGCCTCGCCCACCTCCGTCTCCGCCAGCACCTCGACCCCCTCCCCCTCGAGCGCCGCGAGCAGCGCGGCGCTCAGCGCCCGCGGGTCGACCGATCCCTCGCCGGGCGCGAAGACGCCGCCGGCGAGCGACGGGGTGAGGCCCGGCTCGAGCTCGCGACAGCGGCGCGGCGCCAGCCACTCCGCCGCGAGGCCGAGGCTGCGCTGCAGGTCGTGGACGCGACGCAGCTGCTCGGCCTCGTCGCGGTCGAGGGCCACGTGCAGCGCGCCTCCCACCTCATGGCCGGTCGCCAGGCCGCTCGCCTCCTCCAGCTCGGCGACGAAGGCCGGGTAGAGCTCGGCGGCGGCGAGCGTCAGCTCGAGCAGCTCCGGCTCGCCGAAGGTCAGCTCGCCGACCGGGGCGAGCATGCCGGCGGCTACGCGGGTCGCCCCCGCCGGCGGGCGGCCGCGATCGAGCACGGCGACGCGGGCGCCGCGCTGCGCCAGGCGCCAGGCGCAGCAGAGGCCGATCACCCCGCCGCCAACGATTACCGAGTCGAAACTGCGCTCTTCGCTCATCTTGCCTCCGCCGGCATTACCCGGATCAGGTCCAGACGGTCGGCGGCCTTGTTGCCGCCCTCTCAGCCCTCTCGGGCTCCCGTACCACTCCGATGCTACCCCCAATCGGACGGCGGGCAGTCCATAATCCGGCTGTGAGCCCGAAGCGACGGATCGGCGCCCGATGAGCCTGGCCCGGCCAGAGGCCGCGGGACCGCTGCGCCGCGAGCGCCTGCGCACGGCCCGGCTCTACTTCGTCTGCGACGCACGTCCGCACGACAGTGAGCTCGAGCCGCTGCTGCGGGCCGCGCTGAACGGCGGCGTCGACATCGTCCAGCTGCGCGAGAAGCGCCTTCCCCACCGCGAGATCGAGCTCGCCGCGCCCACGTTCCGCCGCCTCTGCGACACCTACAGCGCCCTCTTCATCGTCAACGACGATCCCGAGCTGGCCCGCACCTGCGACGCCGACGGCGTCCACGTCGGCCAGGACGACGCCGACGCCGCGGAGGCGCGGCGGCTGCTGGGCCCGGACGCGATCGTCGGCCTCTCGACCCACTCCGAGGAGCAGATCGCGGCGGCGGCGGGCGAGCCGGTCGACTACATCAGCGTCGGCCCGATCTGGGAGACCCCGACCAAAGAGGGGCGCCCGGGCGTCGGGCTCGGGCTGGTCGGGCACGCGGCGCGGAGCGCGCCCCACCCGTTCTTCGCGATCGGCGGGATCGACCCCTCGAACGCCGCCGAGGTGGTCGCCGCGGGCGCCCGGCGGCTGGGGGTGGTGCGCGCGATCCGCGACGCCGACGAGCCGACCGCGGCGGCGGAGTCGCTGCGGGCGGCGCTGGGCGGCGTCGGCGAGGCGGCGCCCGGTGGCTGAGCGCCGGAAGCGCAAGGGCCGCCCCGGCGCGCGCGAGCGCATGGAGAGCGGCTACGCCAAGGCCGAGGTCCGCAACCAGGAAGCGCGGGAGGCGCTCGAGCCGCTGGCCGACGGCGAGCGGCCGGCGGCGGTGACGATCGGCGCCGTGGTCTCCGGCCTGCTCGCCATCTCGATCCTCGCCGGCTACCTCGCCGGGGTCGAGGTCGACGGCGACAAGCCGCGGCTGGCCCAGGTCCTCGCCCCGGCGCTGCTGATGGCGATCATGGCCTGGGGGATGTGGCGCGCCCGCTACTGGGCCGTGCTCGGCTTCCAGCTGCTGCTCGTCTTCCTCATCTTCAGCGCCGTCTTCGGGCTGCTCGTGCAGGCGGCGAGCGTGGCCCAGTTCGCCGTCACGCTGGCGCTGCTCGCAGTCTCCGGCAGCTTCTTCTTCTTCATGGTCAAGGCGATGGCGCGGATCCAGATGCCCGAGCGGAAGTAGCGCGCCGGCGCCGGCATGCCCGTCGTCAGCCCCGGCCGGCGCCGAGGGCCCGGCGCATCACTCCCGGGTGGATCCCGACCTTCGGGCCGAGGATCGCGGCGAGGAGCGTCAACGCCAGCCACGGCCGCAGATGAGGGGCGATGCGCCGGATCCGCCCGTCGGGCGCGAGCTCGATGACCATCGCGTCGGTCATCCTCACCGGCCCGACGCGGGTCTCGGCGACGATGACGCGGCGCTCGCCGTCGCCGAAGGCGTCGGTCCAGCGCAGGTCCCGCAGGCTCCCGTAGACGGCGGCGAGGACGATGCGGACGTCGTCCCGCCCCCTGAAGACCATCCTGCCCGAGATCGGCGAGACGAGCTCCACGTCGGCGGCCAGGGTCTCCACCATGGCCTCGATGTCGCCCGCCTCCGAGGCGCTCCGGTAGCGCGATACGGCGTCCTCCATGGAGAGGACCATAAATGTCTCCCGCGAGGGGCGTTTCTATAGGCTCAGGCTGTGGCTGACTCCTTTGACGTGATCGTGATCGGCGGCGGGCCGGGCGGCTACGTGGCGGCGATCCGCGCCGCCCAGCTCGGCAAGAAGACCGCGGTCGTCGAGCGCGACAAGGCCGGCGGCCGCTGCCTCAACTACGCCTGCATCCCGGCCAAGACCGTCCTCCGCACCGCCGAGCTCTACGACCAGGCCCGCCACGGCGCCGACCTCGGCCTCGTCGTCAAGGACGCCTCGATCGACTGGGACGCCCTCGGCAAGCGCCGCGCCGCGGTCTCCGAATCGCTCTCCAACGGCGTCAGGATGCTCTGGGACAAGAGCAAGGTGGCGGTGATCGAGGGCGACGGCAGCCTCGACGCCGAGGGCAACGTCAGGGTCGGCGACGAGGTCCACGAGGCGGGCACGGTCGTGCTCGCCACCGGCTCGGTGGCGACGCCGATCCCGGGGGTCGAGTTCGGCGACCGCGTGCTCGACACCTGGGGCGCCTGGTCGCTACCCGAGCAGCCGCAGAAGATCGCCGTCGTCGGCGCCGGCGCCTCCGGCGCGGAGATCGCCTCCGCCTACGCGCGCTTCGGCACCGAGGTGCTGCTGATCGAGATGCTCGACCAGATCCTCCCGGCCGAGGACAAGGACATGGCGCGGGTGGTCGAACGGACCTTCAAGAAAGAGGGCATCGAGATCTCCACGGGCAGCCCGGTCGAGAACGTCGAGGCGGGCAAGGGCTCGGTCAAGTTCACCTACGCCGACAAGTCCGCCGAGGTCGACCACCTCCTCGTCGCCGGCGGCCGGGCCGCCGACGTCGAGGGCCTCGGCCTCGAGGAGGCGAAGGTCGAGCTGGGCGACGACGGCAAGGTCAGGGTCGACGAGTTCGGGCGCACGTCGAACCCGAAGGTCTACGCGATCGGCGACCTCGTCAACGCCAAGGCGCTCGCCCACAAGGCCTCCGAGGAGGGGATCGTCGCGGTCGAGCACGCCGCCGGGGTCGAGACCCATCCGGTCGACCAGAACCTGGTCTGCGGGGCGACCTTCTGCCACCCCCAGGTGGCCAGCGTCGGCCTCACCGAGGCGGCGGCGAAGGAGGCCGGCCACGACGTCAAGGTCGGCAAGCAGAAGCTGGGCGGCGTCGGCGGCGCCACCGTCTACGACGACAAAGACGGCATGGTCAAGCTGGTGGTCGACTCCAGGTACGGGGAGATCCTCGGCGCCCACATCGTCGGCAACCGCGCCTGCGACATGATCGCCGAGCTGGTCGCGACGATGGCGATCGAGGGCGGCTACCAGGAGCTGGCACGGATCGTCCACCCCCACCCGACGATCTCCGAGGCGATCCCGGAAGCCGCCCGCGCCGTCGACAAATGGGCCATCCATTCCTAAAGAAAGGCGGCGCGGACGCGGAAGCGAACGAGCAAGGCCTCCGGTGATCATGGGTGCGAGTGAGCGAGAGCGGAGCAGCCGCCGCAGTGTTTTCTACTTCGACCTCGGCTCGCCATATGCGTATCTGACCGCCGAGCGCGTCAGCGGCCTCTTCACGGAGGCCGGGCTCGAGCAGCCGGAGTGGGTGCCGATTCTGCTCGGCGGCCTCTTCCAGCGCTTCGACCGCGACTCGTGGGGCAACGGCCCCGGCCGGGCCGAGGGGATCGCCGAGGTCGAGCGCCGCGCCGCCGCCTACGGGCTGCCGCCGCTGGTCTGGCCCGAGCCCTGGCCCCCGAACGGGCTGATGGCGATGCGGGCCGCGACCTTCGCCAAGCAGACCGGGCGCACGGTCTCCTTCGCCCTCGCCGCGTTCCGCCAGGCCTTCGCCGCCGGCCGCGACCTCGGCGACCCCGAGAACGTGCTGATCGCCGCCGCCGCCTGCGAGCTGCACCCCAACGCCCTGACCAAGGCGGTCGCGACCAGGGCGGTCAAGGACGCCCTGCGCGCCGCCACCGAAGCCGCCGCCGAGCAGGGCGTCGAAGGGGTGCCGTCGATCGTCGTCGGCGAACAGGTCTTCTGGGGTGACGACAGGCTGGAGGAGGCAGTCGAGGCGGCGAGCTAATCTCGGGGGGGTGCCCGATCTCCCCGACGCCTCCACCTGTTACGAGCTGCTCGCGCGGATGAGCCTGATCCGGCGCTTCGAGGAGGAGGCCGGGCGCCAGTACCAGCGGGCGAAAGCGGGCGGCTTCCTTCACCTGGCGATCGGCGAGGAGGCGACGATCCTCGGCACGACCTCGGTGATGCGCGACGAGGACTACCTGATCGGCACCTACCGCACGCACGGCCACGCAATCGCCCGCGGAACCGAGCCGAGGCGGGTGATGGCCGAGCTCTTCGGCCGCGTCGACGGCACCAGCGGCGGGCGCGGCGGCTCGATGCACATCTTCGACGGCGAGCGCCGCTTCATGGGCGGCTACGGGATCGTCGGCGGCAACCTGCCGATCGCCGCCGGCCTGGCGCTCTCCTCCGAGTACAAGGGCGAAGACGCGGTCACCGTCTGCGTCTTCGGCGACGGCGCCTCCAACGCCGGCAACTTCGGCGAGACGATGAACCTGGCGGCGCTCTGGAAGCTGCCGATCCTCTTCCTGGTCGAGAACAACCTCTACGGGATGGGCACCTCGGTCGAGCGCCACTCGGCCCAGATCGACCTCTCGAAGAAGGCCGAGGGCTACGGGATCAGCGGCGAGCGGATCGACGGCATGGACGTGATCGCGGTCCGCGAGGCCGTCGCCGAGGGGATCCGGCTGGCGCGCGAGGAGCGCCGGCCGACGCTGCTGGAGGCGTTCACCTACCGCTACCGCGGGCACTCGGCGGCCGACCCGGAGGTCTACCGCGAGCGCGAGGAGGTCGAGGAGTGGCAGCGTCGCGACCCGATCGAGACCTTCGCCAGGCGCTGCGTCGAGGCCGGGGTCCTCGGCGAGCGCGAGGTGCAGGAGGTGCGCGAGAAGGCCGAGGAGCAGGTGCTGGCCGCGGTCGAGTTCGCCGAGGCCTCGCCGGAACCGGAGCTCGACACGCTCTACGAAAACCTCTACGTGCTCGACAGCGAGACGGGCTGGTACGCCGTCGACGAGCGCAGCCCCGAGCCGCACCGGGGGGAGCGCGAGGAGGAGTCGATGCCGGAGGCCGCACGCGAGCTGGCCGAGGCGGGGGCGGCCTACGCCGGCCAGCCCTCGACGCCGCGGCCGAACCCCGCCCGCGACGGCGACGCGCAGGAGGGCGTCGCGCCCGAGGTGGCGGAGGAGGCCGAGGACCCGGAGGTCGCCGAGGAGGCCGAGGACCCGGAGGTCGCCGAGGAGGCCGAGGACCCGGAGGTCGCCGAGGAGGCCGACCGCTGATGGCCACGCTGCGCATGCGCGAGGCGTTGCGGGACGCGATGGCGGAGGAGATGCGCCGCGACGAGGGCGTCTTCGTGATGGGCGAGGACGTCGGCGTCTTCCAGGGGGCCTTCAAGGTGACCGAAGGACTGCTCGAGGAGTTCGGCGAGCGCCGGGTGCGCGACACGCCGATCTCCGAGAACACGATCGTCGGCGCCGGCGTCGGCGCGGCGATGGGAGGCCTGCGGCCGGTGGTCGAGCTGATGACGGTCAACTTCTCGCTGCTGGCGCTCGACCAGATCGTCAACCACGCGGCGGCGATCCCCTACATGTTCAACGGCCAGGCCCGGGTGCCGATGGTGATCCGCATGCCCGGCGGCGGCGGCCACCAGCTCGGGCCCACCCACTCGCACAGCTTCGAGGCCCTCTACCTGCAGGTGCCCGGCCTGCTGGTCGCCTGCCCCTCCACCCCGGCCGACGGCAAGGCGCTGCTGAAGGCGGCGATCCGCGACGACAACCCGGTCGTCTTCATCGAGCACGAGAGCCTCTACGGCAGCCGCGGCGAGGTCGCCGACGACGGCGAGGAGGTCCTCCCCTTCGGCGAGGCTGCGGTGCGGCGCGAGGGCGGCGACGTGACGATCGTCGGCCTGCTGAAGATGGCGCAGGTGGCCGAGGCCGCGGCCCGCACGCTCTCCAACGAGCACGGCGCCGAGGCCGAGGTGATCGACCCGCGCACCCTGCGCCCGCTCGACCTCGACACGATCCTCGAGTCGGTCCGCAAGACCAACCGGGCGGTGATCGTCGAGGAGGGCTGGCCGTCCGGCGGGGTCGGGGCCAACATCGCGACGCTGATCACCGAGCAGGCCTTCGACCACCTCGACGCACCGGTGCAGCGGGTGACCGGCGCCGACGTGCCGATGCCCTACTCGAAACGGATGGAGCAGGCCGCGATCCCGCATGAGGAGCACGTGGTGCGGGCGGCGCTGGCGGCGCTGGAGGGCTCGATCTGATGGCCGACGTGGTCATGCCGCGCCTCTCGGACTCGATGGAGGAGGGCACGATCCTCCAGTGGCTGAAGCAGGTGGGCGACGAGGTCGCGGTCGGCGACGAGCTGGTCGAGATCGAGACCGACAAGGCGAACATGGCCTACGAATCCGACGTCGCCGGCACGCTGACCGAGATCCTGGCGGAGGAGGGGGCGACGCTTCCGATCGGGACTCCGATTGCGCGGGTCGGCGATTCGACCGCGGGTCCTGGTGCCTCGGCCGCGGGTCCCGGCACAGCTGCCGGGGGACCTGCGGGCGGCTCAGACGTCTCGACCGCGGGTCCTGACACGGATGATGGGGGGGCACTGCGGGCCGAGCTGTCCTCGACCCCCCGATCATCCGCGCCACCCGCAGAAGGGACCGCCGAAACAGCCGCCGGGGCCCCAGCCGCACAATCGAGCGCGCAGGCCGAGTCGGGTCCTGGGCAGCAGGAACGCTCCGGCGGCGGGCAAGCGACCTCCGATGGCCAGGCAGCCGATGGGCGTCCGAAAGCGTCCCCGCTCGCACGGCGCATGGCGAAGGAGCAGGGTGTGGACCTTGCTCAGCTCCGCGGCTCCGGGCCTGGCGGTCGCGTGATCAAGCTCGACGTGGAACAGGCGGCTTCTTCCACGGGTGGCGGCGGTGCAGGGGGGGTCGAGGACAGCTCGGCCCGCAGCGCCCCCCCTGCGCCGCCGTCAGGACCCGTGGCAGAAATGGCTCGTCCCGAGGGGGCTCGTCCCGAGACCGCCAAGGGCGAGGTCTCCTACGAAGACCTCTCGAAGCTGCAGTCCACCGTCTCCCGCCGCATGGCCGAGTCGAAGGCCACCGCCCCCCACTTCTACCTCGAGGCGGAGGTCGACATGACCCGGGCGGTCGAAGCACGCGGCCGGGTCAAGGAGCTGGCCGCCGCCGACCTCAACGTCCCCTCCTTCAATGACATGGTGGTCAAAGCCTGCGGCCTCGCTCTGCGCGAGCACCCGCGCGCCAACGGCGCCTATCGCGACGGCCGCTTCGAGCTCTACTCGCGGGTCAACGTCGGGATCGCGGTCGCCGCCCGCGACGCGCTCGTCGTCCCCACGGTCTTCGACGCCGACCGCAAGGGCCTCTGGCAGATCGGCAACGAGTCGAGGGCGCTCGCGGAGAAGGTCCGCGACGGCTCGATCACCCCGCCCGAGCTCTCCGGCGCGACCTTCACCGTCTCCAACCTGGGGATGTTCGGGATCGATAGCTTCGCCGCGGTCATCAACCCGCCGCAGGCGGCGATCCTCGCGGTCGGCGCGATCCGCGAGCGGCCCGTCGTCCGCGACGGCGAGCTCGCGACCGCCCACATCATGCGCCTCAACCTCGCCTGCGACCACCGCATCCTGTACGGCGCTCAGGGCGCGGAATTCCTCGCCCGCATCGTCGGCCTGCTGGAAGAGCCCTTCTCGCTCGCCCTCTGACGGCGCCTGCCCGCCCGCGACGGCCGAGCGGGATCCATTCTCATCGGCCCCTGACCGCCAAGTTGCTGAGTTTTGGTGCCCATAGGGTCCACAAGTCATCAAGTCTGCGTCGGGCCGGGCGAATGAACGGCGCGTCAGCAGGTCTTGCGGGCGCCGGTGACCGCGTTCCAGGCGCGATCGAGGGAGAAATCGGCGGCGACCCGGAAACGGCCGGGGCGGCGGGCATGGACCATGGTCCACTCGGCGTGGCGTGAGAGGCAGCCCTCACCGCGGGCGATCGACCAGTAGGGGGTGAAGCTGACCCGGACCAGGAACTCGCCCGGCCGGCTCACGTCGAGGGCGAAGCCCTGGTGGCCGACCCGGCGGGTCCGTGCGGAGGCGGCGCCGATCGGCTGCACCAGCGGCTTCGGGCGGTCGACCGCGTAGACGCTCCAGTGCGGTAGGCGCCGGCGCAGGGTGAGGTAGGGCGGGTCGCGAAGGATGAGGCGCCGCTCTGCCACCGACGAGTAGTCGAGCGGGGCGTCGGGCAGGGCGACGAAGCGGATCGCGTTCTCGCGCAGCCAGGAGCCGTAGGTGGCGTCGGTGAGGCGCCCGTCCTCGTAGAAGATGTCCTCGCGGGTGGTCTCGAGCTGACGGAACCAGCCGCGGGCGAGGTCGACGCCGGGCGCCAGGTATGCCGACTCCCAGTGGTTCGCGGTCGGCGGCACCTCGACCCGGGTCCCGGGGCCGCCCCCGTTCTCGCGGAGCCAGTGGGCGACCGGCTCGAAGTAGGTCGCGGTGGTCGAGGGGTCGCCGACGCTGCGGGCGATCTGGCTGACGCTGGCGGTCACCTGCCAGTAGAGGCCGCCGGCCATGAACAGGGCGAGGAACCAGGCGGAGACCCGGGGGCGGCGGGCGACGACCACCGCGGCCAGCACCGGGCCGCCGAAGAGGGCGCCGAGGCGGACCGCGTTGCCGCCCATCGGGTTCGGCGCCAGCCAGACCACGGTCGCGGCCACCATGTAGGCGGCGATCACCCAGCGCAGCTGCCGCTCCTCGGCGCCCAGGCCGCGGGTGACGAACAGGGCGGAGCCGCACCAGAGCGGGATCGCGACGTAGGAGGAGAAGCTGAACGGGAAGAGCCCGGGCTCGGGGAAGGCGAGGTTGGGGACCAGGACCAGGCCGAGGGCGATCGCGGCGACCCAGACCGCGGCGCGGTTGAGAGGCCGGCCCCGCTCCAGCGCGCCGACGGCGACGACGCCGGCGAGGAAGGCGGCGGCGACCGGGCTGGAGAGGGCGCAGCAGGCGGCGGCGAGCGCCGCCGTGCGGCCATGGCCCACCTGCATCGCGCGCAGCGCGGCGAGGCCGAAGGCGACCCCGAGGGCGAAGGTGAGCTGGCCGTCGGCAAGCAGGGTGACGACGCCGGCCGCGAACCAGAGGGTCGCCCAGCGGGCGGCCTCTCCCCAGCGGTCGCGGACGAGGCGGTCGAAGAGGTAGGAGGAGGAGGTGACGGCCAGCGCCCCGACCGCCTGCGGGCCGATCAGCGCCGCCAGTGGCGGGAAGAGGACGCTGTAGGTGAGGGTGTAATGGCCGCCGTACCAGCTGCCGTTCCAGATCGCCATGCCGCCGCGCTGGAAGAGCTCGGTGCGGAAGACCTGGGCCGCCAGGTCGCCGACCTGCGGATTCCAGGCGAGCATCGCCGCCGCGAGCGCCGCGCTGAGCGCGACGGCCGGCAGCCAGTCTGGTCGGAGCGCCTTTGACTGGACCATGGGGGAGACGCCAAGGATAGGACGTGTTCGTCCCGCCCCGGCGCCGTGCAACGATTTCGGGGGTGAGCGCCGAGATCCTCGTCGTCAGCTGCGGGCTCCTCTCCTACGAGGAGGGGCTGGCGCTGCAGCACAGGGTCGAGGCGGCGAGGCAGGAGGGCGCCGTCCCCGACGTGCTGCTGCTGCTCGAGCACCGCCCCGTCTACACCCGTGGCCGCCGCTCCGGCCCCGAGGAGCTGCCGATGGGGGTCGAGTGGTACGAGATGCAGGGGATCGAGGTCGTCGACACCGACCGCGGCGGGCGCGTCACCTACCACGGCCCGGGTCAGCTCGTCGCCTACCCGATCGTCTCGCTGCGGCCCTACGGCGACGACGTCCTCGCCTACGTGCGCGGGCTCGAGCGGGTCGCGATCGCCTCCCTGGATGCTTACGGGGTCGAGGCCGAGACGATCGACGGCCTTACCGGCATCTGGGTCCCGGATCGACGGTCCGAATCCGGTCGCACGGCGACGGGAATCGGGCCGGCGGCGGCGAAGATCGGCTCGATCGGGGTCCACGTCAGCCGCGGGGTGACGACCCACGGGCTGGCGATCAACGTCAACAACGACCTGCAGCCGTTCGAGTGGGTGGTGCCCTGTGGCATCGAGGGCTGCCGGGTCACATCCCTGGGGCGCGAGCTGGGCGCCGAGCAGGACCTCGAGGCGTTCGCCGGGACGCTCGCGTCCCGCTACGCGGAGGCGTTCGACCGCGAGCCGGTCGGCGGCGGCCTCGACCGGCTGGAGGCGACGCTCGGTACGCTCGCACCATGAGCGCCGAGCGACACACCGTGCCTGCCCGGAGCCTGGCGCCATGAGCGCCGAGCGACACAGCGTGCCCGCCCGGAGCCTGGCGCCATGAGCGAGGCGCGAAGCACGGCGACGCGGTCGCGGGCGAAGCCGGGCGGGATCGCGGCCGAGACCGACGGCACCCTCCCCTTCCGCCGTGCCCGCAAGCCACCCTGGCTGAAGGTGCCCGCCCCGGGCGGGCCCAACTACCGGCGGCTGAAGGCGACGATCGGCGCCGACAACCTGCACACCGTCTGCGAGGAGGCCAACTGCCCCAACGTCGGCGAGTGCTGGGAGCGCGGCACGGCGACCTTCATGATCCTCGGCGACACCTGCACCCGCCGCTGCGGCTTCTGCAACGTGAAGACCGGGGTGCCGACCTGGAACGACCCGCTCGAGCCCCTGCGGGTCGCAAATCAGGTGAAGCAGATGGGGCTGCGCCACGCGGTCGTCACCTCGGTCGACCGCGACGACCTGCCCGACTACGGGGCCGGCGCCTTCGTCGGCGTGATCCGCTCGATCCGCATGCAGGCGCCGGGCTGCAAGGTCGAGGTCCTCACGCCCGACTTCCGCGGCCAGGAGATGCCGCTCGCCCGGGTGATCGCGGAGCGGCCCGACGTCTTCAACCACAACGTCGAGACCGTGCCCCGCCTCTATCCGAAGGCGAGGCGGGGCTCGCAGTTCCTGCGCTCGGCGCGGGTGCTGCGCATTGCAAAGGAGATGGGCGGCGCCGAGGTCGTCACCAAGTCGGGCCTGATGGTCGGCCTCGGCGAGAGCTTCGAGGAGATGGTCGAGGCCTTCGAGATCCTCCGCGAGCACAGCGTCCAGGTGCTGACCGTCGGCCAGTACCTGCGGCCGACCGAGAACCACCTGCCGGTCGTCCGCTACTGGCACCCGGAGGAGTTCGAGGCGCTGGAGAGGGCCGCCGTCGAGCTCGGCTTCGAGTCGGTGGCGTCGGGCCCGCTGGTCCGCTCCAGCTACCACGCCGACCAGAACCTGCCCGACCGGCCAGCGTCGAGCCGCCCAGTCCGCACCGAACACGGTCTGAGTGCGGCTCAGCCGAGGTCGATCTTCTCCGGGTTCGCCGGGTCGTAGTGGACGTCGAACGAGCGCCCGGCCTCGATCCGGCCGAGGCGTCCGGAGGAGAACTTGCGCTTGACCTGGAAGGGGACGCCGCCGCCCTTGGGCCGCACCTCGAGCGTCAGCTCGACCATCTGGTAGCCGCTGACCGAGCCGGTCGTGCCGGCGACGTCGAGGATCGTCGCCCTGCCGCGCACGCTCCCGGGCGGTGGCTTCTCGCGCCTGCCCGGCGCGTCGAGGTAGACGAGCAGCAGGCCACTGAGGCCGCAGCCGAGGGCGACGCCGAGGGCGCCCAGGCGGGCCTCCTCGACCGGCGGCGCGACCGTGAAGACCAGGCCGATCAGCCCGAGGATCAAGAGGAACACGCCGGTGACGAACACGCGAGGAATTTACACCGCGCGGATGCCCGTGGCGATAGTGTCGGCTCGACAACCCGGGGAGCTGGCAGGGGTCCCCTGAGCAAAGGAGCGCACCGAGATGGGCATGTTCAAGGACATGAGGGACCTGAGCAAGACCGGAAAGCAGATGAAGAAGGAACGCGGCGGCAGCCTGAAGATGATGAAAGACGGCCTCGCGCAGGCGAACGAGATGGTGCAGGGCGTGCAGGCCGACCAGGAGCTCGCCGAGCGGCTCGCCAACGAAGGCGTCGACGGCACCGCGACGATCGTCGCCATGCAGGCCACCGGCGCCAACATCAACATGCAGCCCGAGCTTCAGTTCGAGCTGACCGTCGACGTCGGCGGCAGCCAGTCGACCGTGACCCACAAGCAGGTCGTCTCCCCCGCGGTCATCGGCCAGCTCCAGCCCGGCGCCCAGGTCCCGGTCAAGGTCGACCCGAACGACCACTCGCAGCTGATGATCGGCCTCGCCGGCTGACCGGCGGCGCGCCCGGCGCGAATCGCGCGCTGATTGGCACTGTTTCGGCACAGGCTCGCATTGAGTCGTGAATGGCGCGGCGCTAGCGTCGGTGGATGGCCGGCGGCGGATCGGCGAACTCGATCCTCAATCTCAAGGGGAAGGGCGACTACGCCGAGCTGATGGTCGCCTCCGACTTGCTTCGCCGGGGTCACAAGATCGCGATCCCCTATGGCGAGGACTGCGACTTCGACCTGATCCTGATCCGAGAGGAGCGCCTGGAAAGGGTTCAGGTCAAGTTCGTGCGATCGGACGGCTCGGTGGTGCCGGTCAGATGCCGCGAAATGGCCAACGGCGGCGAATCCGACAAGCTGAGGACTACCTCGATCCCTGACGATGGAGCCAGCCGGATTCGAACCGGCGACCTTTCGGATGCAAACCGAACGCTCTGCCAGCTGAGCTATGGCCCCGCACCCAGGAGTCTAGGTGGGTCAGTCGTCGAAGTCGAAGTCCTTGGGGGGCTTCTGCTCGAACCAGAGCTGGTCGTCCTCGGGGGCTTCCTCGAGGAAGTCCGGTGTCTCCTCGAGGACGTCCTCGTCGGCGTCGCCCTTCGCCGCGGGCTGCGCCTCGGGCTCGTCGGAGCGATCGACGACGACCTCGTGCTCCTCTGAGGCCGGCTCAATTTCCGCCTCCGGCTCGGGCTCGACCTCCGGCTCCGGCTCCGGCTCCGGCTCGGCCGGAGCCTCCAGCGCCTGGTCGAGCTCGTCGGAGAGGCGCTGCTCGTCGAAGAAGTCGTCGTCCTCGTCCTCCCCGTCGGCCGGGGCGGCCTCCTCGGGAACGATCGGCTCGGCCGGAGCGAGGCGGGCCTCGCCGATCTCCTCGCCGACGAGGTCCTCGTCGGGCGGCGCCGGCGCCTCGGTCGAGGCGAGCTCCTCCTCGACGTCATACATCTGTGTCGGCTGGTCGGCGATCGCGTGGCGCTCTGCGGTCGTGTGACTGCCTGGCTCGGCCTGGGGCTCGGGCACGGTCTCGTGTTCGGCGGCCGGCTGCTCCTCCTCCGCCGCTCCCTCGTCGGGCTCATCGACGATCGACTCCCGCACGGGCTCCTCAACCTCCGCGACCGGCTCTTGCTCGGGCTCCTCCGCGGCCGGATCTTCCTCGGGCGGCGGCTCCTGGATGTCGGCCAGCCCGGGCGCCGGCTCGCGGCGCCGTGGGGGCGGCTCGGGAGCGTCGATGTCGACCTCGCCGTCCGCGTCCTCCCCGAGCTCGGGCTGCGCCATGAAGGCTGTGGGGGCCTCCGCGGCGGGGTCCGAAGAGTCCGGCTCGGCCCCTTCCGCGCCCGGCCGCTCGCCCGGGCCGAAGGCCTGGTCCTCGAGCTGTTTCAGCTCGGAATGGTCGGCGCCGTGCTGGCGCTTGAGCTCGAGATGCTCCCGGATTGCCTCGTCGAGAATTCCCATAAGCGAGTTACGTGGGGAAGCTAAAGCCTATGCGGTTATCCTTGCCTTTGCGAGTGGCCTGGGACGATCCTCCCAGGCACGCATCTCGGGGCTATAGCTCAGCTGGAAGAGCGCCTGGATCGCACCCAGGAGGTCGCCGGTTCGAGTCCGGCTAGCTCCATGAACGGTCGCCTGCTTCGCTGCCCAAGCAGGTTCACGGGTTCCCTTGGATATGCGGGCACGGGGAGAGCGACCGTGCGATGGCTGTGCTCAGACGCCGGGGAGGAGGTTGCGCAGCTCCTCCTCCTTCTTATCCAGGCGATTGACGACGAAGACCTCCTCGCCATCCGCGGTCTGGACTCCGAGGCGCTTGCGCGTTCCCCCGGCGAATATGGCTGCATCGCGGCCGACGGTCTCAATGCCCGTCACAGCGTCGAGCGGGCACTCCCAGAGCTTCCGTCCCAGCGCCGTGTCGAAGCGGTTGGGCTGGAAGAAGACGCGCCGGTCTGTGACGACCAGCCGGCCCCCCGACGTCACCTTCGGACTGACGACCCGATTGGCCAGCGCCTTCCAGCGCAGGGTCTCACCCGGTTCGAGCCTTGGACGCACCTGCAGGATCCCCATGCCGAGCACAATTATGCCGATTGGGGTGGACCCTCCTTGGCCTGTTCGGCACATAGGATGTCGGCCGTGCCCTCGTCCTCGACCGGAGCGCGCTTCGCCGGTGGCGCGGTCCTCATCGCCGTCTTCGCTGCGTTGGCTCGGCGCCGGTTGCGGCGGATCGTCGACATCGACCTCGGAAAGCACCGAGGGCTCCGGAAACGGGAAGGTTCGGGTCGCCTGGCAGCGGCCGGAAACCGAAGAAGACGCCGTCGGCTACGAACTGCTCACGGCAAGCGAAACCAAGAACGTCGCGGCCTCGCTCGCCGAAGCATTCGAATTGCCGAACCCGCTCTTCGTGCAGGGCGTCAACGGCATCGGCGGCGGCCCCTTCTACGAACCGAGGGAAAACCTGATCACGCTGCCCTACGGGTTCGCCGCGCTGATCTTCGAAGTCGAGTCGAACAGCAACCCCGAAATCGGCGACGAAGAACTCGGCGAACAGGCGGGGGCGGTCAACACGTTCATCCTCGCTCACGAGTTCGCACACGCCCTGATCGCCAACTTCGACCTTCCCGTCCTCGGCAAAGAAGAGGACGCTGCCGACTCGATCGCGACCGTCGTGCTCCTGCAGGTCCCCGAAGGCTCCCGATACGCCGCCGACGCCGCTGCCTTCTGGGCAAACTTCTCAGGCCGCCAGGAACCGCCCGCCCTCGCCGACTATGCCGATGTCCACGCGCTCGATCTTCAGCGTGCCTTCGCCGTCCTCTGTTGGGTGGCGGGCTCGAGCGAAGGGTCATACGAAGAAGTGGCAGAACTCGAAGCCCTCCCCGAATCGAGGCTGGAAACCTGCCCGAGCGAATACGAACAGCTCGTGGCGAGCATCGAACAGGAGCTGAGGCCTCACCTGAAGAGCAACCTCACCCTGGCGCCAGCGCAGTGAGTTCGCTGCGAGCACTGGACTCTCGACCGGCTGCGGGTCCCGCACTTGCCGCGCTGGTTCTGGCCGGCGCGCTCGCCGTAGTAACCGCGCTCGCCGTCCCGCCCATGGCGAGCGGCGCGCGGGCCGCCGCCCGAAACAGGGAGGCCGTGGTGATCGGCCTGCGGCACAGGCAGGCGAATCTCTCCGCCTTCGCGCAGGCTGTCTCCACGCCGGGGTCGGGCATGTACCGCAACTTCGCCTCGGCGAGCTTCCTGGCGCGCCGCTTCGGCGCGACCAACTCCGCCTGGCGACGGGTGCGCCGGTACCTGCGTCGCAAGGGGATCCGCAACGCGAAACTGGACGCGACCCGAGGCTTCGCCATCGCGCGGCTCTCACGTCGCCAGCGGCGGCGGGCCTTCCCCCCGCCCCGCCGGTTACGCAGGCTGATCGGGCCCGTGCTCCTCGCCCCCGGCCCACCCGTCCTTGGGCGCAGCAGCGCCCACGCTGCGCGCGGTCGGGGTCGAGCCGCCGCGCGAGGGGCGACCCCGCGGCGAACCGGGACCCCGGCGGGCTGCAGGCAAGGAGTGCGCTCCGGCGGCCTGACCCCAAACCAGTACCTGACCGCCTACGGCATCGACTCGCTGCACGCACGGGGGTTGTTCGGGCAGGGCACGCGAATCGCTTTGGTGGAGTTCGACGGCTTCGATCAGCGCGCCCTCAACCAGTTCGCCCGCTGCTTTGGGCTCGTCGCCCTGCGCCCCACGGTCCACCTGGTCGGCCTGCGCCGCCGGCTCGAACCGGGCAACGAGAGCCAGCTGGACACCCAGATCCTCACCTCGATCGTCCCGCGAGCGCAGGTGGACATCTACGAATCCGGCACCGCGCCCGGCGACCTCGTGCGCCTGTTCGCCGCGCCATTGGACACGAGGGCCGGCGGCGGCGAGCTACCGGACGTGATCTCCTCGAGCCTCGGCTTTTGCGAGCCGCAGTTCAGGAGGCCGGCCGCCAGGCTGCTCGAATACGTGCTTGCGATGGCCGCCGGAGCCGGGATCACCGTCGTCAACGCCGCCGGCGACAGCGGCTCCAGCGCCTGCTTCACCAGGCGCCGCACGGTCGTCTACCCGGCCTCCTCCATCTTCGTCACCTCGGTCGGCGGTACGCGGCTGACGCTGACGAGCGACAACGAGATCGCCTCGGAGGTGGTCTGGAACGACCTCCTGTTCGGCTCGCCGAAGGCCGGCGGCGGGGGGACGAGCCGCTTCGTTCGCCGTCCGGCCTACCAGCGGGGCAATCTGGGGTCGTCCAGCTTCCGCACGGTTCCCGACGTCGCCTTCCACTCCAGCGGCTTTCCGGGGTACGCGATTCGCAGCGGCGGACAATGGAATTCGGTGGAAGGGACCAGCGCAGCGGCACCGCTGCTTGGCGGCGGAGCGCTGCTTGCCGCCCAGGCGGCGGCGGCCGCCGGAGTGCGGCAGCCTGGACTGCTCAACCCGCTTCTCTACCAGGCCGCCAGCGATGGCTCCCTCGGGCTGTTCCGCGACGTCACCCAGGGCAACAACGACCTGTTTCGCGTCGGCTGCTGCCGGGCTAGACCCGGCTATGACCGGGCAAGCGGCTGGGGCTCGCTCGACCTCGAGGCACTGGCCGGCCGTGTGGTCGCAGCCAGCCGATAGTCACGAAGGGCTGGAGATCCAGTGCGACTCGACGCCGAGGTGCTCACCAAGGCGCTCGAGGTGCCGATCGAAGTGCTGGATGCCGATGCCCGCATGCTGGGCGGCGACGGCAACCGCCAGATCCGTGGGGGGGAAGCGATAGGCGCCGTGGGGGCCGACGGTTGCAAGCTCGCGCATCGTCGCCAGGACCGCACGCTGCACACCGCGATCCACCGGTTCCTCGCGCAAGCCGTCCAGCATGCGCTCGACTGCGGAACCAAGGCGATTCGGACTGGCGCTTCTACGGCGTACGATCCGACGGGCGCAGATTCGCTGTCGTCTATGAACAACCCGATCCGAGCCTGGCTTCCCACGGGGGACTCCAAGGACGTCGTCAGCGAGGAGGTCGACTGGGGCTTGATCGACCACGACTCCGCCGGTGGTCGCAGGGGGAAGCGATGAGCCTCAACGGTACGCACCGATAGTCTCGGAGTCGGAGAGACAACCGACCAAAGGGGGCAGCATCGCGCCAAACGCCAATCTGACGTCCCAACAACAGGACTCCGCACCGCAGGAAGCGGACAGTGCCATCAGGAGCCAGACCGTTGCAAACGAGTGTCTGGCACCTCTGGAAGCCCCTCCCGAACCAACTGCCGCAGAGCGTCAGGTGGCCGATCTGATCCAGATCGAGACGGATCCGGAGACGGCCGCGGCCGTCCTTGATCGGGTGCCACTCTGGTTTCACACGTTCTCACTCGACCGCTCCAGGGAGCTCTACACCCACGGCGTCGCCCGTGATCACCGCTACCGGGTCCCGGCCCTGCCCGAGGATTTCGGCGGCATGAGCGTGCTCGACATCGGCACCTTCGACGGCTTCTATGCGTTCCTCGCCGAGGCGCGCGGAGCGGGGCGGGTCGTTGCAGTCGACAACGAGCAGTACAGGGAGTGGGTCGGCTCGCGCTGGGGTGTCGAGTTGCAGGGAGGCGAGGGGTTCGCCGCGATTCGCGAGCTACTGGACTCCGAGGTCGACTACCAACGCATCGATGCATTCGATCTGGACGAGCTCGGGGAGACGTTCGACTTCATCCTCTGCTTCGGGATCCTGCACCGAGTGGAGAACCCGCTGGGGCTGCTGAAGATCATTCGACGGCGCCTCGCGGCCGGCGGAAGGGTGCTGCTCGAGACCCACGGGCCGACGGATCGGACTTTCGATTCCGCGGCGGTTCACATCCCCGCGCCGGGAGAGGTCTATGCCCGTGATGACTTCGTGTACTGGGGTTTCACCCCCGCAGGCTTGGACGCGATGGCCCGCCATGCGGGTTTCGAGGGCTTCGAGCTCATTGACACGCCGGTGATCGACAGCCATCCGCGTGTGCTCGGGGCGCTCCGCTGCGGCCCGCTCGACTGATCGCGTCCCACAGGGGATCGCTTCCGGGTCGGCGCGACCCAGGTCACCGGCGGCGTGGTTCCTGGAGCCAGGTCACAAAGCTCTTGCCAGGCGGCAAGGTGTCCGCGAAACCGGCGAGCGCGTTGGCAAGGCGGCTGAACTCCTGGCTCGGGAAGCGGACCGGGTGGACGATTACGAGGCCGTGGTGCTCTCGGTTCGTCGCCGCGTATTCGCGGACGATCGCTTCGAAGTCGGCGCGGTTGTAGGTGACGGCGGCTCGCCTCTGTCGCTGGGCGACCTCGAAGAGATCGGGGTCGCTGAGACCCCGCAACGCGGGATCGGCGGTGACGGCGAGCGCGTCGTGGCCCCGCTCTCGCAGGCGCTCGGCGACCTTGCCGCTGATCTGCTCGTCGAGCAGCAGCTTCACGCCAGAGCGGCCTGCTCGCGGCGCCAGGCCGCTTCAGCCGCATCGGCGTCTTCCACGTTGCGCTTGATGCGCTCGTCGATCTCCTCCGGGTAGGCGCCGTAGTAGCGAACCACGACCCGCACCTGGGAGTCGGTGAGGTCGAGTAGCTGGGCAGTCGAGGTGATCGCCTTCTCGCCGCGGGCCTTGCCGCTCTTCAGCGTTGCCATCACCTCCCAGACGTCCGGTCCGCCGGCCAGAGCGGCACGGCGCCCGGTCGGCCCACCGCGAAAGACAACGCCGGGGTGCTCGTCCATCCGGGTTCCCTCGTCGACATAGCGCTCGGCGAGCCGTGACTTGTTGGTGCCGTCGAGCTCGCTGCGCCGCGATAGACGCTCGACCACGTCGGCGTCCCAGCGGGCAGAGAAGGTCTGCGTTCCATGAGCCATATGTCGGACAATGTACTACACCGTACGACCACGGAGCGAAATGGTAGGACGACTTCACCGCCGCACCGGCCTAAGCCGCCGGCCGAAGGCTCCCTCCAAGCTCGACCCCTTCAAGGAGGAGATCGAGCGCCTATTGCGGCAAGGCCACCGCATTCCCGGCACCCGCATCCGCGAGCTGATCGCAGAACTGGGCTATGAGGGCGAAGACGATTGCCGACCCTGCTTCCCCAGCGGAGATCGTCAACCCGAAGACCGGGCAGCGGATGCGGTTCGAGCATGAGGACGACGCGCTGCTGATCCATACGCTCAATCCGCCGGGGGGCGGGACGATGACGGAGCCGTCCACATCCCCGCCGGCACCCCCACCGCTACCGAACCGACGGCGTCGAGGTGCGCTCGATCCAGCGCTTCGAGCCCCGATACGAGACCCAGCTCTTCTTCGAAACCTGGTTCGCGCTGGCGCTGGCTCCGATAGCCCGCCTGCGCCTCGGACCGGTCGAGAGCCTACGAACGCAAACTCGGGGCGGATCGTCGCCGGAGGCGGACGAACCCGGGGCCCGGGCACCCTCCGGCCAGCTCCATCACCCCGGGCCGACCACAGCTCGGACGGACGCGGCGAAATGGGAGTCGCCGGCGGATCCGCAGGCGTAGGCGTCGGTGCCGCTGTCCCAGAGCACCCTGCCGCTCGCGTTGAGGCTGACAAGGCGCTCCGCGCACCAGGCGCCCGGCACGACGATGGCCCCGAAACGCAAGCGGGCGAGGCCCGAGGACCGCGCCCGGACGCTGCCGAGGCGGTGCAGCCGGATCGTCCTCCTGGCGCCACCGCCGAGGGTGACGCGGACGCGCCGCGCCGCCGGGGCGAAGGCCATGCCGACGACGCTGATCCTCGCCGGCGCCCCGGTGCTCGGCTGCATCCCGCTCGCCAGCAGGGGCGGGCCGGAGCGGCGCAGGGCGGCACCGGTCGCGCACTGGCGGTAGCTGCTGCGGTGATCCTCGAGCGGACCCGAGCGCCAGCCGATGCGGACCAAGATGCAGGGCCGCCGGGCGCCCAGCAGTCCCGCACCGGTCGGTCCCCGCCCGGCTCTGACCCCGATGGACCAGCTGTAGGCGCCCTTCGTGCCGCCGGCCAGCTCGAGCCAGGAGCCCGAGCCAAAGGAGGCGGCCGAGGCCGAAGCGGCGCCGAGCACACAGATGAGGGCAAGTGCGGCGAGCCAGGCACTCTGCCGTGCAGGGGCGGCGGCTGTACGGCGGCGCTCCATGCCCTAGGGCCCCCCCAGGGCCAGCGCCTTGGTCCAGCCCCGCGTCTCGGCGATGCCGAGGTAGGGGACCAGCGCCAGGTAGACGAGGTCGGGCGCGGACTCCGGCAGCAGCTCGGAGGTCCCCGCGATCAGATGGCCGCGGACGATCATGGCGATCGCCTCGACGACCGAGGCGTCCGTCGAGATCGGTGCGCGCCTCTCACTCGGCGCAACCTCGGCCAGCAGCTTGGCGAAGTAGGCGACCACCTCGTCGGCCGCGGCGCGGCCGTCGGCGCGCGGGCGGCGCGCTTCGACCGTCAGGGCCAGCGCCTTCTTCGGGCTTGCGGCGGCGAACTCGGCAACCGCGCGGACGGCGGCGACCACCTTCGCCTCCCATTCGCCCTGCTCCCCGCAGGCGGCCGTAACGAGGCCCTTCAGCTCGTCGAAGCTGCGCTCGAAGTCCTCACCCTCGTTGCGAACCCGGGCAGCCGCGCTGACCGCGGAGCGGCGACTCTCGCATCCCTTGCCTTCGTTCGCCTGACCTGCAATCACCGACTGTCGCTCCCTCGGTCGTCTCATCCACCTCGCCCCCAGGCTGGGCACCTGAAACGGTGGTCCGCAGCCGTTCCTAAGAGGCAAGAGAAATAAGAACAGATATGGACCAGAAAGTCAATACCACACGTTGCGGTTCCTGGCGGTGAACCCGACCTCTGGCGACGCAAACCGCTTGATAATGGGCTTTTAGCCTGAGAAAACGAGGGTGGAAACGGGGGTGTCTATTGAGCTTATAGCGTACCGCAAATGGCCTCAGCAGCAGAATGGAGTCGCACGATCGGTGACTATTGACGCCGTGGGAAGCCCGGCCTAGGGTCGAGCCCGACAGGAGCGGACCGACTCGGTGGTCAGCTCGTCGCCGCCGGCGAAGGTGTACGTCGCTCGGGCGAAGGAGAGAAAGCCGGAGGTGAAGTGCGGGGGCAGCGGGCACGATGCCGTGAGGTAGCTGCGGCGCTTGCCGCGATAGACGAAGGCGCGGGCGATGTCGGCCCTGAAGCTGGCCACGTGGGGCCAGGTCCCGACGGAACGGCGCAGGGTCGTCACGAGGACCGTGTGGAAGGGCCCTGGATGGCGGTGGACGACGAAGGGGATGACGAAGGAGATCGGCGGGCTCTTGGTGTACGCGTGGAGCAGCACCGCCCTCCTGCCGACCTTGGTCCTGCCGTTGAAGGCGAGCAGGTAGGCGCGAGCGTTGAAGGGCCTCTGATCGGGAAGGAAGACCTTGGCGTTGAGCTTGCCCCGGCCGACCAGGGCCTCGCCGCATGCGATCGACCGCCTGGTTCGTAGCGATGCCCTTGAGGCGCGCCTGAGGGCAGACGGGCAGGCCCCTGGTGAGGAGGACTCCGCGCCAGGCGAGCTCGAGCCTGAGCCTGTTGACGCGGGGCAGCGGCGACCTGCTGGCGGTCTGCACCCCTCCCCGCAGGGCGACCGCGACCGGGATCGCATGGTCGCGAGGAAGCTTCGCCGGGAAGATCCCGCCATTGATCGAGACGATTAGATCTCCCTTCTGGGCGCGTTCCGCCCCCACGGGGTCGACCCCGAGCGAGAGCGCCAGCAGGGCCACAAGCACCAGGGAGGTCCTGGAGAGGCGCGACATCAGCCCTCACTCCCTCGACCCATGCAACTCCTTTGCTCATCTCCCCACGCCCGTCGTCCGACGGTCGGTGGCGTTCATCGAAACGCAGGTGTTTCCGAGCAAACTATGGTACGGGATCGTACTTATTTGTGCAACTCGCTTCAAAGCGCACGTCAGACCCCAGCCGCCCCGAGGGCTCCTAGGGCGGGACAGAAATGCAGAGGGTCAGCGGCGCCCTACGAGCGTCGGCGGTGACGCTTGCTGCGGGCCTGCTTCCTGCCCTTGCCGCAGCGCGCCTTGAGCTTGACCTTCTGGGTGCGCTTGCGGCCGTTCTGGGCGGTGTACTCGACCACGGTGACCGGCCGGTGCTTGCAGATGCTGCGCGTGTTGATCAGGTAGCCGCTCTTGCCGCCGAAGACGTTGAGGCGGAAGTGGCCGATCGGGGCGTCGGGGACGACCGGGACGGTCGTTTCCAGGCGCCCGCCCTTGGCGGTCTCGGTGTCGGCCCTCGGCACCAGGTTGACCTGGCCGTTGAGGATGAAGGCGAGGCGCGGCAGGCCGCCGGAGCCCGAGACCGCATAGACGGGGCCCGAGAGCGGCTGGTCGAGCAGCGGCGTCCAGGTCCTCGCCTTGCCGATCGGGGTGCGACCCTCGCACTGTTTCTCGGCCAGCTCCTTCTCCGAGCAGATGTTGCCGAGGTGGCGCTGGTCGATCTCGAAGGCGTTGGAGAGGGTCACCGCGATCGACTTGATGTTGGCGTCGCCGCGGCGGGTGAGCAGGTCGAACTGCAGCTGCGGGTTCTTGGACCGGCGTCTTCGCCCGGCCCTTGAGCCGCACCCGCATCTTCGGCTTGAAGCCAAGAGTGAGCAGTTGACGGCGTGGAAGTAGGAGGAGAAGCCGGCGACCGTTCCCTGATCGCCGATTCCCTGGCTGTCGACCGTGAACGGTCGAGCAGTTGGTCGGGTTGATCGTGAAGTTCGGCCGGTCGATGTTGACCCTGATCGAGCGCATCCGGATCGGGATGCCGCCGATGATCGAGGGCACGGTGTCCGAGAGCGGCGAACACCTGGGCGGTCAGCGGATCGACGTGGAGAGCGACCCGGACGACCTGCGTGCCGTAGTCGTAGGGCCCGGCCAGCGCCGGCGTCACCGCGACCAGCGACAGGGGAGCGCCCTTGAACGGACCGGCGAGGTACATCCGGCCGACCGCGTGGAACGGATGGGTGCCGGGACCGGCAGCTACGTTCGTCGTGCCGATCTGGCTAGCGAGCTGGACAGCTCGGCGCGATCTGCTCCGAGCGGCCGGGATTCTGCGCTGCCGCGGCGATCGAGCGCCTCCGGGCAATACGCGATCCCGCGCAGGATCGCCGGTGAACCCGGGCGGCATCCTGAAGGTGAGGTCTTCGAGGAACTGGTCCCCGTCGTCGCGATCGAGCTGAAGGCGAAGTCGCGAATAAGCCCCGGCAGCCGGATTTGACGTTCCGGCCTGCAAGCCGGGGCTGAAGGTCCGACTTCACCCGGGCACAGCGTGCCCCGTCGGGACCCGTCGTCGATCGAGAACGTCTGAGTCGACCGTCTGATCGGCGAGCATGTCGTTCCAGGGGAAGAAATCGCGCCTCGACCTCGATAGATCCCGCATCGCGGTGGGCGTCGCCATGAGGCCCGCTGTCGGAAGCGAAGAGATGCAGCTCGAAGGTCTTCGAATGGAACCTGCGGAAGATCTTCGATGCAACGCGTGACACCTGTCCGGTCAGCGGGTCTGGCCGGAATGAGCCGAGGAACTTCGCGTGAATTCCGAAGCCGTCCGCCATGCAGGAATGAGGCGGTACTGATCTCCAGGCTTCGGCTCGCCGATGAAGATGGAGCCGACCAGGGGTTCGTCGAGGGCGGGCGAGCCGACGGCGAATGTCCCGATCTTCGACCTGTCCGGACATGCCGCCAGGCGCCTCTGTACCGAATCTCGCCTCCTGGTCCGTGCACTTCGATCTGGCCGTCCGCAGCGTCCGGGTTGATCGTGAATCCTTCCGGGAAGCTCAGCATCGCCGACTTGATCGGCGACGGCGTCGTCGACCTTACCGAGCGGCTGCGGCAGCCCTCATGTTGATGTCCAACCCGGATGGCGAGTCTGCGGCGACTTCGGTAGGTCGGAATCGCAGTCAGGAACGGATTGAAGATCATGTTGTAGCAGCCGGTCGACCGCCGGATAGGTCGCGACGTGGCCTCGCTTGGATGCTCGGAGTCCTGGTACGTTTCGACTCGATCGCTCACGGGATCAGTGGTTCACCCGTGCACTTCGAAGGACTGTTGATCAGCGGGTGCACCGGAGCGCTGCCGGCACCGGTTGAGCCGCCGATGCAGCTGGTGTCAGCGAGCCCCAGGACAACCTGCGGGGTTGCCGGGCGAGCCCTTGGGGAATCGCTTCGCGTCATGGCTCTGATCCGCCGGGAAGCCCCAGAAGGTAATGTCGGCGCCGGCCAGTGGCGTAAGCTGGGTGATCTCCGCCACCGTGAATCGGAGACCGAAGTCGGACCCGCCGTGACGAATCTTTACCGGAATTGATACCGGAATGTTCAGCGTCGGGCACTATGAACGCGAAAGAGGCCGTCTGCTCAGCCGTTTGCTCCGATGTCGTAGATGGGCGCGGTACCGAGCAGCTTGGTCGGTTCGCCTTCGTAATTGGCCCGGATCGTGATGAGGCCCGCCTGCGACGCCGACGGACACTGGGTCAAGCGCGAAGTCGACGGCAGTGCATCGGGTGATCGCGTTTGGGTTTCCGAAAAGGCCTTCCGGCGTGTTGACGGTGACGTTCCTCGCGGCCTCGGGCTGGCCGGGCGATTCGAGTTCGAATGTCATGCCGATGTCCGGATGACCGCCGGCGGCCGTGGAGGACGTCGTGACTCCGAACGATCGATCTCCTGGCTGGCCAGTGCCGCCGATGGCAGAGCGAAAGCCGAGCCAATCAGCACAGCGGCAATAGCGGTTCGAACGGCGCTCATCACAGTCTTCTCCTTGCTAGTCGCCATTGCCTCAGCCGCCCCTGCGGGAGGAATGCTTCCGCTTATGTGACTTGTGCCGCCTGTGCTTCCTCTTTCTCTTCTCCTCGCGCTCCCTTACGCAGAGCCTGCGCCCGACTGCCAAGCGCTTGGCCCGACGCGCCAGCTTCTTTGCATCGCAGCTCGGCGACTTGTCGGACAGGTTGCCCCTGCACCGTGTCACCGTGTTGATCGCAAGCGGTGCCGGCCTGGCTGCCCGGGCCGTGGCACTCGTCGGCCGCAGCGCATGGCGGAGGTGGCGCTACTTCGAAGAATCCGCCTCTCTAACGCGCGCGTCGTACATCTTCATCAGCGTTCCCGTTTCCATCGCGTGGCCAGACTTCTCTCTGGTGAAGAAAAAGGCATCGGTTCCATCGGCGGCGACCGATAGGATGACCGGAGTCGGCGGAGCTGGACCGGTGGAGCACGAGCTCCACTGTCCCGTTCCTCCACTCATAGGCATCCTTCTTGCCGTTTGTGTCACGCGGCGAGAGCTGCTCGCCACTCGTGAAGAACATGCGGCCGTCGTCTGTTTACGCTTGAGTCCGTTCGCGGCCAGTTCCGCGTCGGTGGTCGGCCCGGACCCGGTCGGGTTGCACGACACGCAGGCCAACGTCTGGCTCACGGAGTCGACCGGAAGATCTCTTCGTGCCCTTCGCTGTCGAATCCCTCCGTGAGCGGCCGTGTCGTCGTGATAGCGGCATCCTCACCACTGGGATTCGTTTGGAAATCGCCGGTATGCCGCGCCTGGGGCGCCGCGACACTGTCTATGACGACCGGGTTGTCGTACGCGCTGCTGGCCGGTGTCGCGGGCAGGCCGAAGGCGGCGACCTTTCCTTCCGGACGACGAGGTCCGAACGACAATTTCCAGAGTCGACGGCAAGGCTCACAGAACCGGAGAGGATTTCGGTGCCTACCGGCCCGACTTTCGTGATATTCGGCATCAAACTCGATTACCCGATCCCTTGTCGACATAGACGTGGTCGTCAGCGGGATCGGCGAATGACCCCGCGTCCACCGATACTCCCTTGCCGGACCCGATTCGAGCGTTCCGAACGGTCCCGCCGGAGGTCGAGTCATAGATCTTCATCGGCGCCGCCACTGGCACATACAGATTTGTGATGGAGTCGACGGCAATTCCGAGACGCACTCGAGCCGACGGCGATGAACGCGATGGGAAAGCCGGGCCACTTGCTCCCGCTTCGAATACGTAAGACCAATCCGCTGTTTATGCGGCCGCATAGATGTTGCCGTTCATCGGATCCAGCGCGATGCGGTGGAGAAGTCGCTCGCGAAGAACGGTTCAATCGTGGCCTCCAGGGCGCCCGTCGACGAATATCGTTTGATCTTGGACGCTTCGCTGGTCATTTCGGTGTCGAGGACGAACAGGTCTCTGTGGTTGGCGTCGCTCGGGTTGTTGTCGACGGCGATCGAGGTCGGTGCTGGGTCTCCAAAGAACCCGAGGCCATCTCCCCACAGCCCGCTGATTTCCCCGCCGCCGGCGAAACCACCGTCGGGTTCACCCGTCGAGTCGAACTTGTGGACGCTCGCGTCCGGGATGTCGCCAAAGCAACCGCAGATGAATAGGAAGCTCGCACCCACGTCATACACGTAGTAGCTGCCGTCCGACGGATCGATCGCGGCGCCGACTGGCTTTGTGAACGAACCCGTAAAGTGATCGAATTTCGGCAGACGGGGGTCCGAGGGGTGCATTGGCACCCGACTCCAAGGTCGTGACGAACTGGGGATCGTCGCCGGCCTGCGCCACGAAAAGGTTCGGCGCTCCGCGACACCGCTGCCGTCGAGCTGCTCCGGCGAGAGGAAGTAGACGGCCCCGTTACTCGGAGGCCACCCCACCGCCGCCACCGACGGCGACGACCGAGCAGTCCTGCGGACCGCCGGGGACGACGTTCCAGTCTTCGGGGTTGTAGCTGTTGCCGGCCGGGTCGCAGGAGTCGGTGTCGCCGGTCCCGCCTTCGCCGGTGGAGACCCGCGTCAGCGAGACCGCGGCTTCTTTGCTGACGTCGACGCGGAAGAGGTCGGCGCTTTCGTCGGTGTCGTCGCCGGTCAGTTTGTCGCGGGAGGTGAAGAAGGCCTTGGTGCCGTCGTCGGTCATGCCGGCGTAGAGCACGCCCGTCGTCGTGCCCGGCGCCAGGTCGTAGGAGCCCGAGTTGGGCCCGATGTGCATGTAGGGGTGCCAGAGCTTGTTGCCGGCGGAGTCTTCGCCGACCAGGGTCGCGACGATGATCCGCGAGCCGTCCGCGGAGATGTCGAGCTCGGCGACTTCGTCGCCGGCTTCGATCGTTTCCCCGGTCGGCATCGTCGAGACGACCTGGGTGGTGTTCGGTCTCCAGGTTGCGGTCGTAGATCGTCACGTCGCCGGTTTCGTCGTTGCCCGGCGGGCTCGAATTTCTGCTCCGAGCTGAAGACGAAGTGGGTGCCGTCGGCGGAGAGGGGCTTCTTGCACGCCTCCCGCCGGATTCCGGGCTGGGCACCGGTTCGGAGCCGACCATCCCCTGGACGAGGCTGCCGTCGGCGCTTGCGGACCGGCACGCCCGGCGCTGCCGTCCCCGAAGCAGGGGTCGCAGATTTCGGCGCCGCCGAAGGCGAAGGCTCCTCAAGGCCTCGAATCTGGCAGCCGACGACGCGTCGAGCGAGAACGGTTCCGCGGACGGGACGTCGGCCGGAACGCCGACGTACTTCGGTGTTCCACCGTTCCGTCCCCTGGTCCCGCGTGGCGACATATGGGTCTGGGCCGCGATTCGTCGGCTTCCCGACCCCCGGGATTCCGCCGTTGTGCACCGCATACAGGGCCTTGTCGTCGGCGCCGCGGATAAGCCACCGAACGGCTCGTGCCCGGGAATGAGGTCCGACTCGACGTTGTACCCACCTTGGTCTTCCGCCGAGACCAGCTCGTATGCGCGGCAGTCGAGCAGGAATGCTGCGCCGGTCTGCTGCCTGGCCAGCGTGTTTGGGCAGCTGGCGTCGAAGACCGTGCTCTTGAACGAAACAAAGCTCTTGTCGGGCCCGGCTGTTGAACCCGCGATGTTCGTTGCTACGACGCGGTAGTAGTACCGGGTGTCCGACGACAGTCCCTGGATATCGGTCGTGGCCGGCTTGGCACCCAATGTCGCACCGATCGGCGCGGACTCGTCCGTCGATTCGCATGGGTTGGCCGAACACGGTTCCAGCCCATACTCGATGTGAAAGGTGGTCGTTCCCAGACGCGGGGCGATACTGCTCTTAATGACTGCCTTGCTCGAGGTTATTTCCGTCGCACGTTGGTCGCCGACGACCGGCGGCTCGGTCTGCGGAACGGAATAGACGCGAATGACGTTCCCGCTGCTGTCTGGGAAGTACAATTTGTGCGATTTTGAGATTGCGACGTTGTTGTAGTTCGACGCCGGCAGGCCCGTCGTGCAGTCGACGCTTTCGCCGCTCGGGTGGTACTCGAACAACGCCTGGCCGGAAGCTTTTTCTTCGCAATCGTCGGCTGATCCGTTTGTGAAGAGAAATCCGTTCGACGGATCGAGCGATGGACGGCCGCGGGCTTCGATTTTGAGATCCCACGTCGCATCCAGCCCGCTGGGGGTGAAGTCACCGGCGTCGTATTTGCGGATCGTGAATTCGCCGAACGTCTGGTTGCCGTTGACCCATATGGTGCTGCCGTCTTCCGAAACGGCATTCGTTCCCGGTCGCTGGATGCCTCCCCCCGCATTCTGACTGACGAAGGCACCATTCGGTTCGAATTTCTGGATCCTGCCGCCCAAGCCCCCACTGCCGGGAACGACGGCTTCCTCGTCCGTTACGTATACGTACCCTGAGCCATCCACCGAGATGTTCCGCGCATAGCCCGTAGTGTGACCGCCGAACTCACCCGGTTGCGTGGGGGTGGGCGGGGTGGTTGATTTGCTCCCGCCGATCGTCCCGCTGGTGCAGAAATCACCGGAGTCGGCCGTGCAGATGTTCCCGCCCGTCGTGACGTTGACCTGGCGCCCCCAGGTGAGGATGAATTCCCCGTCTTCGGTGAAGCGCTCGACCCTGTTGTTGTCCTTGTCGAAAACGTATACGGAGCCGCTCGACGCGCCTTCCGTGTCGTCGACCGCTACCGCATCGGGTTTGCTGAACGCCCCGGATGTGCCCCCTTTCGTTCCAGCCTGACAGTCATGTCCCGAGGCAGCGGTGCATATCTCGAAACCGGTCGAGGGGTTCGTGGCGTCGACGTTCAGCCCCCAGGTGCTGATGAAGGTCCCGTTGGCATCAGAGCGCTGGATGCGCTGATTTCCCGCATCGGCGACATAGACGTCCCCGGTGAGATCGTTGACCGCCGTCGAGTAGGGCGACAGGAACTGCCCGGACTGACTGCCGGTGCTGCCGAACGAAGCTTCGAACGTCAGCGACGCCCTTGCCGCGGGAGCGACTGCGGCGATCGCGGCAGCCAGGAGAAGCACCAGCGTGATTCCAACACCACGGGTTCGTGACATTCCGAACTTCGAGTTCCTTTCGCAGATAGTTCGTCCCATGATCTAGCTTGCCTCCCCTGCCAGGTGCCGGTGCCCTGCTTGGCGTCTGCTCTTGGCCTTCTGGCCTTTGCCACAGTGCGCCTTGAGTCGCGGCCTGCGGGACATCCTCAGGCCGTTGTGACCGATCATCCGGGCGGTTGCCCGCTTGTGCGTTCCGCAGAGGCTTTCACTGTTGATGAGAAGTCCCTTCTTCCCGCCGGCCAGGTCGAGGACTATCTTGTTCAGCGGCACGTCTGGTGTGCCTTCGAAGGTCGTCCTCAGGCGGCCCTTCACACTGTCAACCTTCGCAACGGCCTCGATGTCCACCTGACCTCTCAGGTCGAGGACCATGTCCGGCAACTGATGTCTCGATGACCTCAGGTAGACACTGCCGGTCAGTGGCCTGTCCAGAATCGGCGTGAAGGCGCGAGCGCGACCGATCCGGGACCCACTCGGACATGTCGACGATGAAAATGCGGCTCTGGTGCATACTGTTTTAATGTGTGAATTGTCAAGCAGCTGCCCTTTGGGAAGGGTCACCGATACCCGTGCCGTATTCGCTTCTCCCGGGCTCGCCGCAAAGATTGCGTGAATCGCCGGGTGACCGCGCCTGTTCAATCCTCCCTTGAGCCTTATGGAGACACTGGGGTGGTAGGCAAGAGCTCCACAGTTCGAGGTTTGGAATGGATCTGACAGGCTTACCTCGGCACCTTGATCCCCGCGCACCGTTGCACCGACCGCCTGCTGGCCGCAGTTCGTCGGATTCAGTGCGAAGTGGGGCCGGTCCAGCATGACCAGGACCCGGCGCAGACGGAGCGGGATTCCCTCGATGATCTGTGGGAACGGGTCCGCCACCGCCGTGACCTGCCCGGTGAGGCGGTTTACGTGAAGCGCTATCCGGAGAACGACGTTGCCGAGGTCGTACGGTCCCGAGACGGCCGGCGTGACGATGGCAAGGCTGAGTGGCGCGCCGCCGTAGGGACCGGCGAGGTAGGCGACGGCGGGAAACGTGGCGGGCCTACTGCCGGCGCCAACCGTGGCGGCGGCATGACCGACCACGCTATTCGGACACGCAGGGGCGACCAGCTGGGCCATTCCGCCGAATCCGGAGGTATCGAGCGCGGCGAGTGCCGCCTCCGAGCAGTAGGGAATCCCGCTGAGATATGCGGAAAAGCCAACCGGCGCGGTCACGTCGACGGACGCAAGGCTTTGATCGCCGTCATTTCGCGTCAGCTGGAAGACGAAGTTCGTCTCCGCCCCTCCGGTGGAATCCGTCACCCCGGACCGAATGCCGGGAGCGAACGGGCGAACGGCTGCCGGGCACGCGGTCCCGCCAGGACCGGATGTGATGTCGAAGAACTGCACCGACGTCTGCGCCGGGAGACCGGTCGCCCACGGCACGAATTCGCTTTCGACTCTGTAGGTCCCACATTGGGTGGGCGTCGCCAGAAGGCCCCGCTCGGCGCCGAAGATATGGAGGTTGAACCTCTCAAATGGTGTCTGGGGAAGATCCTCGAACACGACGGTCACCTGACCGGTCTGCGGATCCGGAAGGGCGACACCGGCCAGCTTCACGTGGAGGGAAAAGCCATCTGCCGTGAGAAAGACCCGGTACCGGTTCCCGGGCAGAGGCTGGCCGAGATATATCGCCCCAGGGAGAACACCGGGAAGGGACGCACTTTCGATTTCCAGCGTTCCCACCTTCGAATACTCCGGGCACTGAGCCTGCTCGCGCGTGCCGAACCTCGCCTGGGCGTCACTGCAGGAGACCTTCCCGTCAGCAGCGTTCGCGTTGAGCGCCATGCCCGCGGGGAGCTTGACGCGGGACGTCCTGATTTGAGACGCCGACGGCGTACTGGCGCTCAGCGGCTGGGGAACCGTCAGCTCGATGTCCACGCCAGAAGCCGAGTCGGCCTCCTGTGTCGTCGGCTTCGCGGTGAGGCTCGGATTGAATCCCAGCTGGTCGCAGCCCGTCGGCGTCGGGTAGGCCGACTCGGCTTGGTCGGTCGACAGGTCGTAGCCGACGGTGTCGATACTCGCGGCCAGCGGTCCGACACAGCTGGTCGGATTCGACTGGAACGCAACTTCCGGAGCGTTGGCGGACACCCCTTTCCACGGTTTGAACGAGCAATCGAGGGTCGGATATTCGTTCGCTATGAGCTCCGGGAGCGGATTTCTGTCTCCGTCGCTGCATCCCACGGACTTCGAGACGTTGAGGGGGAAGCGGAGGGGGTCATGGATGGGGTCGGCAGGGACCCCCCAGGTGATCTGAACCACTTCGCGCAGTTTCAGAAGAACGGGGATGCCGACCGTCTTGAACTCGAGTCCGTAATCGCTCTCCGTTCTCGCCGACACGATTGTGTTGGACGAGTAGAAGGCGATGAGAGGCAGAGGGGAAGCGAGGAGCGCCAATTGACCGGGGGCAGGTTGCATGTTGTAGACCGGTTGCCAATTGCCGCCGCCGGAGCCGTCGCCGAATTTCACCAACTGAATGCCGACTTGGGAATCGACCGGGCATTCGCCGAGGCCCATCTGCACCGCGCTGCACTGGGGAATCAACGCGGGGCTCCCGACTACTCCCGCCGGCGTACTGAAGGTAATGTCGCGCACGCTGTTGCATTCGCAGGGAACCGGGCCCTCCGTATCGCGATTGCCGACGCCCGCCCTCGCGATGATGGTCGGGTGTCCACCGGCCTGGGTCGACGAGATCTGCATCTCGAATTCCTTCACCGGCACGTCCGCGCTGGCACAACTCGCCTGAACTAGGCAGAAGACCGCCATAGCGCAGATGGCGCCCGCCACCATGGCTCCGAGGCGATGGGTTCCAGCGTTCGCAAGCGTCTGGTACGTCATCAGCGGGCCCTCCTGCCGCCGGCATCACGCCGGATATTCGCCTGGGTCTTCGATGCCTTTCGCGACCCGCGGTCCCTGCTCTTGTGCCGGTTGTGTCGCCCAGACTTCTTCTTCTTGTGCTTCTTCTTGTGCTTCTTCTTCTTGTGCTTCTTCTTGTGCTTCTTCTTCTTGTGCTTCTTCTTGTGCTTCTTCTTCTTGTGCTTCTTTGCATTCCCCTGGACGCTGAGACTCGAGGTGCTGGTGACTACCGGCGCGACGACCTCGGCCGTGCCGGTGCCATGGCACTCGTCGGCAGCCGCACAGGGCGCGACTTCCGCGGCCCGGGCGAATCCACCGTTCGTCCGTGCGTCGTAGAACTTCAGGAAGCTGCCGTTCTCGTCCTCCTCGACCAGGGTGTCAAAGGTCGCGAAGTACACATCGGTTCCATCGTTGCTCACTCCCACCAAGCCGGCAGGGGAGGCCGGATTTTCGTTCGAGTCGTTCTGCCCTGCGCCACTGGTGATGAGCTGGGGCCTGCTCGAGACATACTCGTACACGTCCGTGGCCCCGTTGGTGTCCCGCTCGATGAGCGGATCATCCGTCGAGAAGAACGCCCTACCGTCTTCGGTGATGAAGATACCGTTTTGACTGCCCTCGACGTCATTGCTGGGCGGGCCACCCGACTGATTGCAGGACACACAGACGAGTTCGTCCTCTTGGAGGTCATACCGGTACATCTCCGCGCACTGGGGACCGGACGTCGGGCCGAAGAAGTTTTCCGAGCACACGCCGTCTTCGGCTTCCACCTCGTAGGCGGTGAGCTGGCTGTTCGTGATGAACGCTCCATATCGCCCGGAGGGAGTCACCTGGATTCTGGCAACCGGCTTGTCCGTATCCAGGGTGGACACGTAGTGGACGGTGCCGCTGCTGGAGACGTACAGGTTCCTCCGGCCCGGAATCCCGTCACTGCCGACCAGCTGCTCGGGGGAGTAGAAATAGACGGCGCCGCTTCCAGACGCGATTGCGTTGTCCGACGGCTCCGAGTTGATCGGATTCGTCCCGCTATAGATCGTTCCGGCCGGAGCCTTGGGCACGACGGCGACTCCGCATCCGGCGATCCACGTCGCGGCGCACGCGTTTGTGTCTCCTGCTGGTTCCGACGCTCCTGTCGACAGCCGCTCGAGTGAGTCGGTTGCCTCTTTCCAGACGAAGAGGTCCGCGCTGGAGTCGTGGTCGTCTGCTGTCAGTTTCTTCGTCGTGGTCATGAACACTTCGGAGCCGTCGTCGGTCATTCCCTCGAACTTCACCGATTGCCCGGCCGACACGTCATAGGTGAGAGCTCCCCCAACCCTCAGATAGAGGTGCCCGGGTTGCAGTTTGCATTTGTCGGGGAAGTTGTCGGGGGTGTCGGGGTCGCACGCGTCTACTCCCGAGCCACAGAGCCCTTTGCCGCAGAGTCCGGCTTCGGGAGCGAGCATCAGGACGTGCGATCCGTCAACCGACACAGCCGGAAGCTGGAGGTAGCCTTCGGAGACGTCGCCGGGCTCACGCGGTATGTCCGCACCGCCGGGTGTTTTGGATGCAATCGTCACCGAGCCGGTGGGTATCTCGTTGTCGTAGACGGAACCGTTTTGCGACGTCTGTCCCCCGGGGGCGAAGGCGCGATCCGCAGACGAGAAGAAGTAGTGACTGAAGTCTCCGGACGGCCGGGCGTCGCCGATGAGTCCTTTGGGAAGGTCTGCTCCTGGTACTTCAGACAGATTTGTGGGCAGCCGACCGGCAAGTTCTCCGGCCGAGTTTTTGACGTACGGAGCTCCGAGCGGATCCGGATCGTTGAAATCGGTCTTCCACTGAAGGAATTCGCTCAGGTTCCGGTTGCCATACGTCCTCTGTTCTTCCGTAAACGGCTGCCCTCCGAGGAACAGTTCATGCGCTTCTCCGCTTATGTACTGAGTTGTCCATCCGGTGGACGACCTGCTCGTGACGTAGCGGTCGTTCAGAAGGTTTTCTGGGTTCCACGGGCCCGGAATCGCGTTCACGGCGGCCTCGAACACGAAGCGAGACGGATTCGTGGCATACGCGGAGTAGGGACCGCCGATGTGCAGTACGGCGGTTCCGGCACTCCGAGGCGACACCAGCTCGTAGGCCCTGCAGTCGGGCAGGCCGTTCGAGCCGGTCTGCTGGCGGACGTTCCGGTTCGGGCAGCTCTCCGGATAGAAGGTGAATGACTGATCTGTGCTCACCGATTTGCCTTCCGAGTTTTCTGCGACGACCCGGAAGTGGTGCACCGTCGGCGAGAGTCCCGTGATGTGGTCCTGCACCGTGACCGGGTCCGTTCCGCCGCCGATTTCGACTGGGGCGGTTTGCTGGCCATAGTCCGGGCTCGTCCCGTACTCGAAGTGATAGGTCGTGTCGGCCCCGAGCGGGTTGATCGTCGCGTTCAGGTCCGCCGAGATCGCCGTCAGATTGCTCGAGCTGAAGGTCTCGATTTCAGGACGGGCCGCCGGTGTGGTGAATGGCGCCGTGATGTCGGAGACGCTCTGGAAGCCATAGGGCTTCGTTACTTCGACCCGGGCTTCGTATTCGGTCTTCGGTCGTAGCGTGCTGACGCCGACGTTGAAGGGAATCGGGTTAGTGCCACTGCCGAGCGGCACGTTCACCGAAAACGGGGTCCACGCAGAGTCGCCGACCTTTCGGTATTCGACGCTGTATCGGGCTTCGACCAGGTGCGGGAGTTCGGCTGGCGGCGCCGGGCTCTGAGGATTGATGGTTCCCGAGATGACCGCCCCCGTGGCCGTCAACCCGCTTGCCGAATTCAATGCGAGTTCCGGATCGGATCCCGCATCGCCGAAGGCATAAATTTTCCCCGCCGAGCCCATGTAGACGATGCCGCTGTTGGGATCGATCGCGAGACCCCCCTCGTCCACGCTGTTGATCCGAGCCCCGGTCGGATCGGTGGCGCAAGGAATGCTCGTCTCGTCCAGCGTATGGTCGGCCGAGAAGCGCTGGACACGGAATTCGTAGTGGGTCCTCGTGCCCGTCGGACAGGTAGCTGCACCGAAGGGGAAATGCTTGGCGACGAAGAGTTCGCCCGACCCTGGATCGATCGCCGCGCCAACGGGCTGATCCCCTCCGGTTCCCTCGGTCCCGACGAACCTCCGGTAGTAGGTCCCTCTCGGACCGCCATGGGTGGCGACCGCCGTGGTCACGTCATCTGCGCCGGGACCGGTCCCGCCGCTGAGGGCTACGGACCCATCGTCCCCGATCAGGCGGAGTTGATCCGAGTACTGATAGCGACCCCCATCGAAGGTGATGGTGTAAGGCGTGCCGCCACCCGGGCCGCCTGGACCGCCCGACACCGTGACGGAGCAGCAGCCTGATCCGAAGGGTTCGAGTTCGTTGAGAGCGGTTTCGACTTCTCCGGCAGAGGCGTTGTAGGGCAGGTCGCCCGTCGCATACAAGCGGTTCATCCAGAATGTCTGGTTGTTGTTGCTGCCTCCGGTCGAGGGTTGGGACATCGTGAGCGTGTGCCCCACGCCATCGAAGGATTCGATGGAGGTGTCGTCGGGAATCAGGTTCTGTCCGTAAAGCGGCTGACCGATACCCAGTAGGGCGGTTTCGGGAAAGACTTTGACGTTCGTGAGCGTCGCCGAGCCGGTCACGAATTTGCCGTTTGCCTGCACCTCCGGCGTGGGGAGCGCGAGCCGGAACGTGCCCGACCCGGCATTCACGGTGACTTCCTGGACCTGGTCCTGACCGATGACCGATGGGGTGAGATCGGAGCCACCGGCCGGCGTGAACTTCTGAACGCGCCCTGCTCCTGCGGTGGCTTCCGTTCGGGTTCCGTCCACCACGAATATTTCGCCGGCGGTGTTCTCGTTGACCGAAATTGCCTGGTCGTCGAGGAAGCCGATCGTTTCGCGTTCGGTCGCGCCGCCTTTGCAGGCATCGCCTTCGGCCGGGACGCAGACCTCGAATTCCCCACCTTGGGTCGCCGTGCCGATCGTCACCGCTTTCGTCCCGCTCGAGATGCTCAGCGCGGTGGTGTCGGAGGTCATCGGCACAAGGTCGTCGCCGGACAGTGGGCCGGTAAACGTCACGGTGTATGGCGTCGAACCGGTCAAATCACCTGGTCCGCCCGTGACGGTGACTTCACCGCCGACGCGACTGATGGTCGATATCCCCTCGATCGATTGCTTGACTTCCGCCGGCGTGGCGTTGTAGGGGATGTCGCTGCCTTTCAGCGCCCTGTTCGATCCGGTGGAAGTTGCGTTCGCGGACATTTCCAGGCTGATCGGAGTAACAGCCGTGATCGTCGTACCCGCCGGTATGCCGGTACCGGTGATTACTTCGCCGACGTTGAATTCGCCGTTGGGTTCGCCGCCGGATTCGAAGTTGCCGGTCCCCACGATGAGGTTCGTGACCACTTTCGAACCCGAGACGAGGTTGCCGGTGCCGACGGCGCCGCTTGTGATGCCTCGGTAGGAGAGCGAGTAGGCTCCGCCGGTTCCTTTGACCGTGACCGTCTGCTGCTCGTCCTGTGCGCTGTCATGGGGCCCGGTCGCCACGGTGTCCCCGCCGAACGCCCTGATAAACGCCCCGTCAGGCGTGTATTCGACGATTCTCTGGCCGGGGACGTTGACGTTGAATCCGGTGTCTCCAATGAGGATGTTTCCTTCATTCGGCGAACCGGGGGGTGCGACCGCGATCGGTCCTCCTCCGCGGAAGGATCCCGCCGCGCCTTCGTTGTCCACGGACTGCTTGCACGCGTCGGACGGCGTACATACCTCCGGACTCCCGCCCGCCTGAATTACCTGCGCCGTTGCGATCTTCGGGGAGCCGAGCAGACCGGTCGAGTTCGTCGAGACGGTCTGCATTTCGTCGCCGGCGCGGGTGCCGCCGAATGTGAGGATGTATGGGGTCGCTCCCGTTTCGTTCCCGGGACCCCCTGTTGCCGTCACCAGGATTCGGTTTTCTTCCATGCTGGTGATCGCGTTGACCTTTTCCGCCACTTCGGCAGGAGGAGCGTCGTACGGAATCGGGCCGGAGGTCTGGGTGCCGAACCCGCTCAGGAAGATGCCGATGGTGTACGTGCCGCCGGTCGCCTTGACCTGGAGCCGGACTTTCTGATCCACGTTTCCGTCGTGGGGACCGATCGCGACGACGTCGTGGCCGAAGGAGAGCAGGAAGTCCCCGTTGGCTGAGTATTTGTTGACTCCGTGCCTGGTATTGCTGATGTACACGTCGCCGGACACTTGGTCGACGGCCACATTGTTTTCACCGCCGATCCCGCCGGCGAGAAAGCTGTCGGGGAAGGCCTCGGTCGCCGACTTGCAAATGTCGCCCGATTCCGGTTCGCAGACCTCGAAGCCGGTCCCACCCGGGTTCGTGGTTGCCGTGAAGGCGTTGGCGCTGGGTCCGGTGAGCAGCGCGTCGGAAGGTTCTATGAGCGGCTGGTCGACGCCGCCCTGGACCCCGCCGAACGAAACCAGGTATGGAGATGTACCGTTGAGATCCCCGGGCCCGCCGGTGACGTTGACGGCTCCTCCGACTCCACCGATGGAGGGAAGGGCGTTCAGGGCAGATTCAACGGCGGCTGCCGTGGAATCGTATGGGAGTGGCGGAGTGGTCTCGCCTCCGAAGGACAGGGTGAAGGTGCCGCCGGTGGCCTGGACTCGGACCGCCTGCGTCTCATTCGAGTTGTGCGGGCCCGATTCGACGACGTCCAGGCCCCAGGTGCGCTTCAGCTCCTCGTTCTTGGAGATCTGCTGGGTGGTTAGCCCGCTGCCGTAGATGTCGCCGGCGGAGGCTCCGCCGGTGCCATTCCAGTTGAAGTCGAAGCTGCTGCCGCCGGGCCCGTCCGAGTAGCCGATCACTCCCAAGGCGGCCATGGCGTTGGGGACCGTGCAGAGGGTCGTGAAGATCGATGCGAGGCCGATGGCAAGCGCAACGCGAATGCGCTGCCTGCTGCGGGCGGCCGAGAGCTGACGTGTCGACGCCGGTTGCCCAGCGCTGCCCCGGCGGGCTGAATCGAAGTCCGGCGCCGTCGTAGACGGTGTCTTCACGTTCCTCATCCCTTCTGTCGCTCCCATGTCTGTCCCCCAGGACCGCCGGGAGGCCTCCGAACGGAACTCGAGGGTCCGCTTCCCGGCCCTCCCTTTGGCGGGGCCGACCGGTCCTCGCACCGTCTGAACCCCACCGCAATCCCTTGCGTCGGCGATAGGGTCCCTTCGCCGGACCCACGACTCCAACGGGAAGCAGGTGGGTGCGCGCAGCTCGAACCGGTAACGCCGCGTGTGGCTAGAGCCTTGCCCCTCGCTCGAGTCGAACCGGCGAACCGCGATCCCGCGTTCCTCACTCGCTCTCCTCCGTGTCCCGAGCCGCCTGCCCTTGCCCTGACCCCGCGTAAATCCCCTTGCGGATCCCCTAGCTGGCCGGGCGGCCGTTTTCTCTTCTCCCGTCCTCGGGACGCTTCGCCTGTTCCCCTTCCCAGGGTGCGAATGCCCTCCCCTCGGACGGCCGTAATGAGAACAGGTCTATACCGCTATGTCAAGCGTTTGTTGACGAGCGGTTATGAGGGAGGGGTGGTTTTTGGCTCTAGAATTGAGTTAGCGGATTGAATAAATCTCGGTCAAGAAAGGTTCCCAGCGTACCGGAAGGCCCGCTCACCACTTCTCCGACTCTTCCATCGCCCGCTCGTAGGCGCGCTCGGCGCCGATGAAGGGGGCGAGGGTCATGTAGGTGGCCATCGGCGCCAGCTCCGGCATGCTCTCCGGCCCTTTGCGCTTGACCTGGTCGTGGATCAGGGCGTAGATCGCGCCCCCGATCGCCTCGGCGGCGATCGGGGGGGTCTGCGGGGCCAGCTCGTAGCCGGGGGCGAGCAGCGCCTCGAGCCCTTCCATGACGGTGTCGCGGGTCTGCAGCGCGCGGCGGCCGACCGTGTACATCTCGACCGCGCCGAGCTTCGTGTACTCGGGCTCTTCGATGCCGAAGGAGAACATCGCCTCGTAGGCGGCGCGCACCGACTCCTCCCAGCTCTTCGCCCGCCGGAAGGCGGGCAGGACGAGGCTCAGCATCTGCGCCGAGCCGCTGTCGAGGGCGGCGAGGAAGGCGTCCTCCTTGTTTTCGAAGTGGCCGTAGAAGACCCGCTGGGAGGTGCCGGCGCGCTCGACCACCTCGGCGACCTTGGTCGCCGCGTAGCCCTTCTCGGCGACGATCGCCGCCAGCGCCCGCAGCACCCGCTCCGGCGGGTGGGCGACGGCCTGGCGCTCGCTGAAGGACTTCGGCTTGCGGCCGCGCCGTTTGGGGCCCTGCAGGGGGCCGGGCGGCGCCGGGTAGGAGAGGCCCCAGGTGGCGATGTCCTCGCTGAGGCGCGGCAGCTGATCGGCTTCGTCGGAGTAGAGGCGCTTCTGGATCACCTTCTGGAAGCCGCCCAGCATCGCCCTCACGATCTGCGGCGGCATGCCCTTACGGCCGGGGATCTCATTGAGCTGGCTGACGCCGAAGTGCTCGAAGGTGTCGAGCAGCTTCTCGACCTCCGCCTCACCCTCGTCCCCGGCGGCGTAGACCTCGATGAAGGTGACCTTCGAGGCCGCCGGCTGGCGGGCGACGAGGGTGAGGAAGGCTTCGATCGCCTGACGCACCCGTGCCTCACCGGTCGGCGCGTCCTCGGCGCGCTCGATCAGCGCGATCGTCGGCTCGATCAGGGCGTCGACGGTGGCGAGCAGGCACTCCTGCTTGTCGCGGAAGTGCTCGTAGAAGGCGGCGCGCGAGACCCCGGCGAGCTTGACCAGATCGGCGATCTTGGTCGCCTCGTAGCCCTGCTCGGCGCTGAGCGCGACGATCGCCCCGAAGAGCCGCTCGCGCTGGCTGCGGTCGGACTCCTCGGGCGAGTTGCCTCGGCCCGGGCGCATTTTCATCGCACGCAGATCGGCAGCGTCCCCCCAGGGTGTGCGCACCCCCTTGCCGTCCATCGCACCGCCGCTCTTCCCGCCCATGCGGACCCCACCATAGCTCGGTACGTATTCTTCTTTCAGCCCCATTGCAGAGCCGAATTCCTACGACTAGCCGCGGTTCCAATTCTCATCCCTGTGGCCTCCTTTGTAGAGGCGCTCCCTGGCGGCCAGTGTAGCCGCCGGAGAGACCAGACCCAGTCTAACGGACTGTGGACGTTCTTATTCATTTACAGCCGGCCGGCCGATTCGCCTCTCCTTGGAACCCGCCAGGGTTCCAAAGACAAGAGTGTCTCCATGGCGGCCTCGATGGCTGTCGTCACTCACCTCTGGCGGCCGCATCGGCGATGATCCCCGCGTGCCTCGTGTCGTCCCACCCCGTACCGCCAGGCAGGCGTTCGTTTCGCTGTTCGCCTCGGTGCCGCCGCTGCTCGCCCTCGACGCCCTTCGCCGGGCGGCTCGCGGGCCGCGTGGCGACCGCGCCGGCTGGGCGCTGATCGCGACTGTCCACGCCCTCCCCGGCGCCTACTTCGCCCGGGGATTTCTGCGACCGGCGGCGCGCACGAGCCCGGACCTGGTCGGCCTCAGGGCGGCGAGCGCGGTCGGAGTCGGCCTCGGCCTGCGGTTCGGGCGGCGCCATCCGATCGGCTGGGCGCTCGCCGCCGCCGAGTCCCTCGCCTGGCTCGCCTACACCCGCTGGTACTCGTGGTTCGGGCGCGAGCCCTCGGCGGCGCTTGCCGTCGGGGCGAAGCTCCCCGACGAGCTGTCCTTCCTCGAGCACGGTCGCGGCCTGGTTACGGCCTCGCAGCTGCGCGGCAGGCCCACCGTGCTGCTCTTCTACCGCGGCAACTGGTGCCCGCTCTGCATGGCCCAGATCGGCGAGATCGCCGACCGCTGGCGCGAGGTCGAGGCGCTGGGAGCGCAGGTCGCCCTGGTCAGCCCCCAGGACGACGCCCACACCCGCGCCCTCGCCGCCCGTCACGACGTCGCCTTCCGCTATCTGCGCGACGAGGGCTTGGTCGCGGCGCGGCGGCTCGGGATCGAGAACGAGGACGGCACCCCGGCGGGATTGCTCGGCTACGAGAGCGACACGGTCCTGCCGACGCTGGTCGTCACCGACGGCGAGGGCCGCATCGTCTTCGCCGACCAGACCGACAACTACCGCGTGCGGCCGACGCCCGAGACGGTCATCGCCGCCCTGCGCGGCGCCGTGCCGTCAGCTGAGGCCGGCCCGGCCCAGGTCTAGATGAATGGTTGATCCCACGCCCTGGTGATCGCTCGCGCGACCGCCCGGTTAGCGGCGATCCCCTCGTCGCTCATCCGGCCGCCTGACGAGTTGCGCTGGCGACTTTCCGACCGTATGCGTCGGAAAGTCGCCAGCGCAACAGAGTCGCCAGCGCAAACAGTGTGGAGGCGAGTCAATGGGCAGCGGATCGTCGCCGATTCCACGGCTGTCGCCCTGGAATCGACCATCTATGTCTAGGAGGCGCGCAGCAGCAGGGTGCCGTAGAACGAGTCGCGCCAGGGAGTGCGGTCTCGTTCGGAGTAGTAGCGGTCGATCACCGCGTCGATGGAGACGGGGTCCCGGCCGAGGACCTCGCGCGTGGTGGCGTCTCCCGGCGCGAGGTGGAAGCCGCGGTCGGCGAGCATCTCGTAGAAGAGGATCGCCTCGTAGGCGCCGAAGCCGAGCATCCGCGAGAGCGGTCGCAGCGCCCGCAGGGCCGGGCGCGGGAAGCGAACCTTGCGGGCGGGTCGGCCGAGGCGGCGGGCGATCCGGTCGGCGCCCTGGCCCAGCGTGATCGCCTCGCTCCCGCCCAGCTCCAGGATCCGGTTGGCGAGGCGCGGCTCCAGCGCCGCGTTGACCAGCGCCTCGGCGAGGTCGTCGAGGTCGATGAAGGAGATGGGCTTGGAGTCCGGCCGCGGGACGAGGGCGATTCCCCAGCGCTCGACCGTCGGCCCGACGATGCCGATCAGGCTGCTGGGGCCGGAGGCGAAGGTCGCCGGCCGCAGGATCGCGTGCTCGAGGCCGGAGGCGAGCAGATGGTCCTCGGCCCTGCGCTTGACGCGGAAGATCACCGGCCCCGGGTCGCGGTCGGACCAGAGCGCCGAGAGCAGGACGAAGCGCCCGACGCCGGCGCGCTCCGCGGCGTCGACGAGGGCGACGTTGCCCTCGTGGTCGACCTCCCAGAATCCCCTCTCGGTGCGGGCGAAGTGGCGCCCGATGAGCGAGACGACGGTCTCCGCGCCCTCGCAGGCGCGGCGGACCGCCGCCGGGTCGCGGATGTCACCCTCGACGGCGTCGCAACCGAGCCCCTTGAAGTGGGCGGCGTCCTCGGCACTGCGCACGAGCACGCGCAGGTCGCGGTCCTCGGCGAGCAGCCTGTCGACGACGGCCCTGCCGACCTGGCTGGTGGCGCCGGCGACGAGGATCATTCCGCCAGTCTCCCAGGAAGGCCGATACCGGCGCCCGGGAGTGGCGGCTCGCCCGGCTCAGGCCGCGGCGCGCAGCGCGCGCAGGAACGCCTCGGGATGGTCGCGGGCGGGATCGTCGGCGCAGTCCTCGATCACGTGCAGGGGCCAGCCGTGGCGGGCGGAGGCGCGCTCGGCGACGCGGAGGCGATTGGCGCGGTCCTGGCGGCCCCAGATAAGGGTCGTCGGCGCCTCGATGCCGGCCAGCTCCTCCGCCGGGATCCGGGGGATGCCCACCTCGGCGCAGCAGGCGGCCGGCGGCCTTGGCCGCCGGGGACCGGGCGAGCTCGAGGTTGTAGGCGACGAAGGGGCCCCAGCTCTCGCCCATTCCCCTGCGCAGGCCGTCGAGGTCGTAGGAGCACTGCCGCATGAAGCGGTCGTAGCTGCGCTCGCTGGGCCGGGCGAGGAAGCCGAAGAGGGTCACGGCGAAGCGCGGCGCCGGGCGGAAGCGGGCGAGCCCGAGGCTGTCGACGAGCACGAGGCGGGCGATCCGATCGGAGTGGCCGGCGGCGAAGCGGGCGGCGATCGCTCCCCCGAGGACGTGGCCGACCAGGGTCGGCGGCGTCGGGCAGGTCGCCTCGATCAACTCCCCGAGCCAGGCCGTCGCGGCTGCTGCGTCGAAGCGGCCGTCGGGCACCTGCGAGCCTCCGTGCGCGGGCAGGTCGGGGGCGATCACCCGGTTCGTCGCGAGCAGATCGGGCAGCACCCGCATCCATTTCACCGCCGACTCCCCCGGGCCGTGGAGGAGGACGATCGGCGGCCCCTCACCCCCGACGAGCGCCAGGGTCGAGACCCCGGCGAGCTCGAGGCGCCGTTCGTCCACCCCGATGCCCGCCAGCAGGGTGCTGCGCGCCTCTCCGTCGCGTCTCGACTCCGTCGCTCCCTCGACCACGGTGCTCATCGCCACCCCTTTCCGTTGGGAAACCGCTCAGCGATCCCGACCGTAGGGCTCCCGGGGAGGCCGCCGCATCGCATGGATCGACCAACTGCGGGGTCGAGCCGTGGTCATTTCTGACCACGCCCGCCGCGCCGCCGCTCAGATCAGGCCGCGCTCGAAGGCGTAGGCGCCGGCCGCCGTGCGGGAGGAGACCCCGAGCTTGGCGAAGATGTTCTGCAGGTGACGGGCGACGGTGTGCTCGCTGATCACCAGCTCCGCGGCGACCTCGCGGTTGCTCATCCCGGCGGCGACGAGGCGCAGCACGTCGAGCTCCCGCTCGGTCAATCCTCGATCGTCGCCGGCCCGGCCACGCGGACCTGTCGCCTCGACCCGGGCGAGGTCCGGCGCCGCCCCCAGCCGCCGGAACGCCTCCCGCGCCGCCTCGAGCTCGAGCGCGGCCGCGTCGTCGTCGCCGAGCGCCCGGCAGGCGGTCGCGAGCAGCACCCGCGCGCGGGCGACCTCATAGGAGGCGTCGAGCTCCTGCCAGAGCCCGCAGCTGCGACGCAGCGGGGCGAGGGCCGCGGCGGCCTCTCCCCGCGCCAGCTCGACCGCCCCCCTCGCGGCCGCTGCCATCGCGTCGAGCATCGGGCTGCCAAGCTCAGCGGCGCTCTGTTCGAGCTCGCGGCAGGCGTCCCGCGCCTCGTCGGTCGCGCCGGCCGCCGCCTCGATCTCCACCGCCGCCGGCAGCAGCGCCAGCCGCCGCCCGGGCTCCTCGGTCTCGGCCAGCGCCCTGCGCACCGCCGCCACCGCGGTCTCCTCGCTTCCCTGCCTGAGCCGCAGCAGCGCCAGGCCGGGCTGGGGCTCGCGCCCGAGGCGGCTCGCCTCCCGGTAGGCCTCCTCGGCCCGCTCCAGGTCGCCGCGCAGGCGGTGTATCTCACCCTGGCGGTAGCGGGCCTCGCCCGCCGCCCCCGGGTTCTCGCCCTCCAGGCAGCGCTCCTCGGCACGACGGGCCTCCTCGAGGCAGTCGGACCAGGCGCCGCGCAGCTGCATGATCTCGGCCCTGTGCACGAGGCAGCGGCCGGTGAAGGCGACCAGGTCCGGCTGCCGCTCGCACCAGCGGGTCAGGGCGGCGGTCCACTCCTGGGCGCGGCGGGGCTCATGGGCCTCCTGGCAGGCGAGGATCACGCCGCAGTAGACGATGCCGGAGACGATCGGCGAGAGCTCGCCGGCGATCACGGCCACCATCGCCTCGTCGAGCAGCCCCAGCCCCTCCTCGAGGCGACCGGCGCGGACCAGCAGGCAGCCGCGCTGGTGCGTCGCGAGGGCGAAGAGGTCCGCGTCGCCGAGGCGCTCGCCGATCGCCGCCGCCCCGGCGGCCTCGGCCGCCGCCGAGTCGAGCTCGCCGCGCGCCTCCAGCTCGAATACGGACGGGAGCATCAGGTAGCCGCGCTCGACCCGGTCGCCCTGCTCGCGGTCGAGCAGCCGCCGGGCGCGCCCCAGCCAGCCGGCGGCCGGGGCGGCCTCGCCACGACGGGCCAGCGTGACGCCGATCCAGAACGCACAGCGCAGGGCGGCGAGCGGCTGCTCGGCGTCGAGATGGGCGCGGTGGGCGCGCTCCAGCACCTCCAGGTACTCGCCCTCCCGGCCGATCATGTAGGCCGACGTCGCGAGCAGCTCGAGGTCCGCGGGGCCCAGCGGGCGGGCCCGATCGGCCGCCGAGAGCGCCTCGTGGGCATCAGCCCAGGCCAGCCCGGAATAGGACTCGCGACCCCTCTGCAGCTCGGTGGCGCTTTCAACCACGAGGCGATTATCGTTGACGCGGATGGGGGAGCCGCGCTGAGCACGATCGGACAGGGGCTGGAACAGTCGTTCCTGATGGCCTACGAGGTCTGGTGGGCGCTGGTGTTCGGCTTCGCGATCTCGGCGATCGTCCAGTCGTGGGTGCCCCGCGAGCGGATCGAAGCGGCGCTCTCCGGCAGCGGGGCGAAGCCGGTGGCCTGGGCGAGCGGGCTCGGCGCCGCCTCCTCCTCCTGCTCCTATGCGGCGATCGCGATCGCCAAGTCGCTGTTCCAGAAGGGCGCCTCGGCCGCCTCGGCGCTCGCCTTCCAATTCGCCTCGACCAACCTCGTCTGGGAGCTCGGCCTCGTCCTCTGGGTGCTGATCGGCTGGCAGTTCACGCTCGCCGAGTACGTCGGCGGCGCGATCATGATCGTGCTGATGACGGTCGCCCTGCGGCTGTTCGTCTCGCCCCGGCTGGAGGAGCGGGCACGAAAGCACGCGCAGGAGGCCGACGCCGGCCACCAGCATCATCACGGCGACGGGGACGGCGAGGAGATGGACTGGCGCAGCCGGCTGAGGTCCGCCTCGGCCTGGTCGGAGGTCGCCGGGAACTTCCGCGGCGACTGGCAGATGCTCTGGAAGGAGATCACGATCGGCTTCCTGCTGGCCGGCTTCATCGGCCTGCTCGGCGACGACTTCTTCAACAGCCTCTTCATCAAGGACGCGCCGCCCGTCGTCGTCGCGATCGAGAACGTGCTCGTCGGCCCGCTTATCGCCGTGCTCAGCTTCGTCTGCTCGGTCGGCAACATCCCCCTGGCGGCGGTCCTCTGGTCGGGCGGGATCAGCTTCGCCGGCGTCCTCGCCTTCATCTTCGCCGACCTGATCGTGCTGCCGATCGTCGCCGCCTACCGCAAGTACTACGGCTGGGAGTTCACGCTGCGGATCGTCGCGCTGATGTTCGTGACGATGGTGGTGGCGGCCCTGATCGTCGACGGTCTCTTCAGCCTCGGCGGCCTGATCCCGACCTCGAGGCCGAGCCGCGACGACATCTTCGGCTCGGTCTCACTCGACTACAAGCTGGTGCTCAACGTCATCGCCCTGGTCGTCTTCGCCGTCCTCTTCCGCCTGAGCACGCGCGGCGGGTCCGACGGGTCCGCCGATCGTCCCTGTCACTGATCGCCGGCTGCCCCGGCGAGGGCGGCCGAGGGTAGCGCCGCCAGCCCCTTCGAGACCAGGTCCCGGGTGTCGCAGCTGACGAGCCTGAGGTCGCCCTCCGCGGACGCGGCGACGTAGGCCGCGTCGTAGACGGACAGCACGTGCCGCTCGGCGAGCTCGACCGCGCGCGCAATCAGCGGCGGCGAGGAGACCAGCACCCCGCCGTCCCCGGCGAGCCGGTCGATCGCCTCGAGCAGCGGCGCTGCCGTCTCGGGCGCCCTCCACGCCCGCACCGCGAGGTTCGCCACCTCGTAGCGGGCGAGGTCGATGGTCGCCAGCGTGACCCGGTCGTCGCCGAGCAGATCGCGGGCCGGCTCGTGCTGAGGATCGTCGGAGTCGAACGCGGCGAGCAGGACGCCGGCGTCGAGCAGCAGCGTGGTCACGGCGCGGGTCGGGTCGCCTTGACCCGCTCGGCGCTTTCGCCTCCACGGGGAGCCGCCCCTGCGAGGAGCCTCCGCATCGCAGCCGCCCGGTCGCCGCGGCGCCGCCGCAGGGCCGCGTCGGCGAAGCCGCGCAGGACCGCGCTGCGGCTCGTGCCGGTGCGCAGCGCCTCGGCGTCCACCTCCGCGAGCAGGTCGTCGGGCATCGAGACCATCACCTTTGCCATTGACCCAGTATACCCGGGTATACCAGTTTCGAGACGTGCGGGTCGAGAATCGCGGGTGCCGTCATGGACCGAGGTTCCGCTCTCCACCGTGACGAGACAAGACGAGCGGATGCTCATTCGGCCAAACTTCTCGAACGGGCGGTTCACGGGGGCAGATTCCGCTGCTAGGCTCGAGGGCGATGCAAAGGCTTCGAACTTCTGTGGTGTTCGCGTTCGCAGCCTGGGCGGTGGCGGTCGGGGTTCTCGCCGCTCCGGCGTCGGCCCGGGTGTCCACCTACAGTGGCCAGTACCTCTGCGACGACAGAGGCGTCGTCACGCCCCTGGACGGGATGAACGTCGAGCTCTGGGAGCGCGGCAGCCCCGACTTCCTGCCGGTCGAGATCGTCGGCCACCGGGTCGACCGCGACTACACCGACTCCTCGGGCGGCTACAGCATGACCACGGAGAACAACGACGACGACTACTTCGTCCGGATGGCGCTGCGCGACGCCCACGGCGTCCACCTCCGTGACTTCTGGGGCATCAACGACTGGTCCGAGGACCTGCCCGAGCGGCACAACGACCACGATCCGCAACTACGGCGCCCACACCTTCAGCAAGGCGGGCAAGTCCCACAAGTGCGCGGTCTGGGCCGGGGTCACATGACGCCTACCAGGAGTTCCGCAGCATCACCGGGACCGCCCTGCCGAGCCGGCGGGGTCGAGATCGTCGCCGACTCGGTCGGCGAAGTCCCGTTCACGCCCGGCACCTCGATGTACTGGACGAACGACTACCCGGTCGGCTACGACGGCGGCGGCGACGACTCGACGACCAAGCACGAGTTCGCGCACGCGATGCGCCACGGCCTCGATGGGGACTTCGGCCACTTCATTGGCGATGCCGCCACCTTCAACTACGCGCAGAGCCACAGCGCCTGCGACCACCAGAACCTCGGCTTCGCCTTCAACGAGGGCTGGGCCGAGTTCTGGGCGGGCCGCTACGGGGACGCGCCCGACTGCGGCCGCCCCGGCGACTACGAGACCGAGGGCAACGTCGCCGCCGCGCTCACCACGCTGATGGAGAACTGCGCCGGCGGCCAGAAAAAAATCATGGTCGAGACGCTGCGCAACAACCCGCTGCGGATCCACTCCTACCAGGAGTTCCAGGCCGCGCTCGGCTGCCCGATCCCGAAACTGTTCCCGGTGGGCCTGATCGCCGCCGAGCTCGGATCCCGAAACGGCGCAGCCGTCGCTCCCCGCCGACCGGGCGAAACTCGTCCGCCAGGACGTTCGCGCCGCGACCGGCATCATCCGCAAAATCACCAAATCGGCGCAGGCGGCGGTTCGCAAAGCGAGCAACCCGCCCGCGCTGCCTGAGAGAGCCGTGCGCGAAGGCGCTGAAGACGCTGACCCGGCCCGCGATCCTCAAATTCGAGCTGCGGCTGGCAAAGGCCCAGCGGGGAGCGGCGGCGGCATCGGACTCGGCCAAGGAGCAGGCAAAGCTGAACGGCCTGGGGATCGGGGCGCTCGTCAAATACGTCAACAAGCAGGAGGCGCGCAACCGCAAGCGGATCGCCCGCGCCGCGCTCGCCGGCGTCCGCGACATCCTCAAGGCGCCGCGCGCCCGGTGTTCAAGGTCGACCACTCGAAGTTCACGAAACAAGCTCACAAGGCGCTGAGCAAGGCTGCGGCGCGCTTCCGCAAGGCGACCAAGAAGAGCGCCAAGGGACCTGCCCGCATCGCTGACCCTGCCGGCGGTGGACCCGAGGGAGGGCCCGCGCAGGACGCCGCGGATTCCGACGCCGGTGCCGACGCCGACGCCGTCGCCGAGCCTGCGCACGATCACGACCCTGTCGTTCACGAGCTGCCCGTCCCCCGTCGCCAGCCCGAAGCAGATCGACGTCAAGGGCACGCTCACCCCGGCGCACGCGGGCGCCAGCGTGACGGTCACCTTCAGCCGCCCCGGCTCGACCCCGGTCGCCTTCGTCGTCGTCACCGACGCGGGCGGCAACTGGTCGGCGACCCTGCCGGAACCGGTCGCAGCCGGCACCTGGAGCGTCGACGCCTCCTACGCCGGCGACTCCGTCTACGCCGCCTCGAGCGCGCCGACCTGCTCGGTCACCGAGCTGTAGGGGCGGCGGGCGGCGCCGCGCGCTATCCCTCGCCGCGGCGCTCGGCGCGGCGGTGGCGATGCACGACGGGAGCCAGGTACCCGATCAGGGCGCCGATCCCGACCGCGACCAGCAGGATCACGATCAGCGGCGCGCTGACGTTGAGGAAGAGGACGTCGACGCGGACCTCCTGCGAGTTCTGCAGGGCGACGATCAGGACGAGCGCGATGAGGACGCCGACGCCCCAGGCGCGCCAGTTGATCTGGCCGCTCCTGTCCGGTGAATTCATCGACTCAGCTTAGACGGCGGCGAGTCCCGGTCAGTCGCCACCCCAGGGTGCGATCACGGCGAGCTTCCAACACCCCTCGACCCGGTGGATCACCATCTTCGGATCAAAGGCTTGGACGAAGCGGGTGCCCTCGGGGCCGTCGGAGCGCATCGTCAGACGGCCGCTGGCGAGCGCCACGTCTCCAGCCTCCCGGACCGCAACGCGGTCGACCTCCACCTGCGTCCTGCGAGCGATCATCTGGGTCAGGACGCCGGCGATGTCATCGCGTCCGTGGATGGCGGTCCCGTCAGGGGTGATCAGGCACCCCTGACGTGTGAAGGCCGCCGCCGCCGCCTGAACGTCGCCGGTGCTCAGCGCAGCGGTGAACGCGGTCAGGGCGCTGTCCGGACGGGCCGCCCGCCGCGACGGCGCCACGGTGTCGACGACGCTCACCGGCGCACCGTGCAGGGTTTTAGGAAGGTGCCGCTGAGGTAGGTGCTGTCCTTGAACCGCACCTGGCCGCGGGCCTGCAGGCGGCCCGTTTCGCAGCGCGCGTTGACATAGCTGTGTCGCCTGCCCCTGAACGTCCAGCTCTTGCCGATCTTGAGGTTGCCGGAGATCGGGATGCCGGCCCCGTTGGCGATTCTGGGGATCGTCGCCTTGGTCCGGTAGCCGTAGAGGCCCTTGTGGATCCTTTCGATTACGACAGGGACGATGAAGGTGGTGACGATCGGGGTCGTCAGGTATGCGTGAGCCAGGACCGTGGGGTTGCCGTGCTTCTTCGGCCCATTGAAGATCGTGATCGGCGAGGAGGCCGGGATCGGCGCCTGTTCGGGGAATTTGATCACCGCCCTGCCGCTACCCCCGCCGACGATCGCCCCCTTGCACCTCTGCCTCGCCTGGGCCACGGTCGTCGCCTCCAACTGGCCATGCCGGCAGATCGGGAGACCAAGCGTGTCGACCGAGCCGTGGCGATCGAATTCGACCTCGATCGTCTTCAGGATCGGCGGCAACTCTCCGGAGACCGTCGTGATCCTCACCCCGCCGTGGATCGTGATCGGCGCGTCCTCGTGCTTGGGCAGCTTCGTCGGCGCAAAGCCGCCGTCGGCATAGATGACGATGTCTCCGGCGCGGAGCTTGATCGCAGACGCACCCGCGGCCAAGGCGAGAAACGCGAGGAGCGCGAGGCCGGCGGCAACCCGGCGGCTCATCCGGCCGTCGCTTCCTTCTTGAGTGGAGCCGGTCGATGCTCGTGCCATTTCTGCTCCGCCTCGAGCTGAGCGGCGAGGGAAAGAAGACGGGGCTCGCTGTTCGCCGGGCCGAGCAGCTGCGCCCCGAGCGGCAGGCCCGCCTCGGTGAGGCCCGCGGGCACGTTCACGCCCGGCCACCCGAGGACGTTCCACGGCCAGGCGTAGGGGCAGGCGGCAACGACCGCCTTGTCGGTCTCCCAGGTGCTCAGCCCTTCGCAGGCCCCGATCCGCAATGGTGGCTGCGCCGTGGTCGGAGTCAACACGAGATCGAAGCGCCGGAAGACCCGGCCGATCGTGCGTCCTGCGATCTCTTCCGAGAGTCGGGCGATTGGACGCAGCGGGCCGAGGAACCGGCCGAGTCGAGCGCTCTCGCGGACGCGGGGGTCGAGCTTCGTGCGATCGGGTACCCGCTCGGTCCACTCGGCGACCCCGTGGTTGGCGCGCGGCATGATGCTGATCCCCGGCAGCAGGCCGTAGCGAACCTCGACCGGCTCGACCTCATGTCCGAGGCGCGCCAGCGCGGCGGCCGTGCCCTCCACCGCGACCCGGACCTCCGGAGAGAGCCTGGCGGGGGCGCCGCTATAGGGGACGTTGAGCGCGAGCGCAACCCGCAGGCGACCGGGATCCCTGCGGGCCGAGGCTGCGAACGGCTCGGCCGGCTTCGGGGGCCGGTGCAGATCCCCGTCGACGTTGCCGGCGAGCACGTCGAGGAGCAGGGCGGCGTCTGCGACGGTGCGCGCGAGCGGGCCGATCACGGTCAGGCCGTTGAAGGCCTCCGGGTCCGGCCACGTCGAGATCCTGCCCCGCTGAGGCTTGACTCCGACGAGGTGGGTCCAGGCTGCCGGGATGCGGATCGATCCGGCGCCGTCGGAGCCGATCGCGGCGGGCAGCAGGCCGGCGGCGACCGCGGCGGCCGCCCCGCCCGACGAGCCCCCGGGCGAGTGCTCGAGGCTCCACGGGTTGCGGGTCGCGCCGAAGGCCGGGCCCTCGGTGAACGGCCAGAGGCCGACCTCAGGAGAGTTCGTCTTGCCGACGATGATCGCGCCGGCGGCCCTGAGCTTCGCCGTCACCACCGCGTCCTCGCGCTTGGGCTCGAAGGCGCCGGGGCAGCCGAACGCGGTCGGCTCGCCGGCAAGGTCGGTGTCGTCCTTGATCGCGATAGGCACGCCGAGCAGTGGCAGCCGCTCGCCCGCCGCAAGGCGGCGCTCGGCGCGCTCGGCTTCCTCCCTGGCAGCCTCCGGTCGCAGGAGCCGGAATGCATTCAGCGTCTCCTGGGAGGCGTCGATCCGCTCCAGGACCGACTCGACCAGCTCGACCGGCCCGACCGCGCCGCTGGAAACCAGCTCCGCCTGCTCAGACAGGCCGGCGCGGATGTCGACCGACTGTGCGATAGCGGGGATTGATAGCAACTACTGAACGCTTGGTCAACAAATCCCGCGCCACCGCTTCTGCGGCGATTGAACTTCGGGTCAGCTGGGAATAACGTGGCCGCCATGCCTGAGCCGTCCCGGACTCGGATGAGCATCGACGAGCGGCGTGAGCAGCTTCTCCGGGCGGGCGTCGAGCTGCTTCGCCAGCGCTCGCACGAGGACGTCTCGATCGAAGAGATCGCGGAGGCGGCCGGGGTCTCCAAAGGCCTCCTCTACCACTACTTCCCCACCAAGAGGGAGTTCATCGTCGCCGCAATCGAGCGTGGGCAGAGGCAGCTGGCCGTGCTGCTGCGGCCCGACCCGAGCCTCTCCGCGGAGGCGCAGCTCGACGCCGGCCTCGACGGATTCCTCGATTACGTCGAAGAGCACGCGACCGCGTATACCGCGATCTTCAGGGGCGGCAGCGGCGATCCGGAGATCCAGGCCGTGCTGGATCGGGGGCGTTCCGTTCAGATGAAAACGCTGATGGGCGCGCTGGGAGCCTGGGAGGGCTCGCCGGTCAGCACTCGGCAAACCCCCCAGCTCGAGACCGCCGTCCTCGGCTGGATGTACTTCGTCGAGGGCGCGGTGCTGCGCTGGCTGGAGAAGGGCGACCTCGATCGGGATCAGCTTCGCGTGCTGCTCAAAACCGCCCTGGCGGGGGCGCTGTTCGCGGCACGGGCGGGCGGCGCGCCTCCCCCGCCCGACGGTGGCGGCTGAGAAAGCAAACGACCCGGAGGAACAGGGAGCTCCTCCGGGCCAGACGTTTGCGTCAAAATGGAATCGTGCCGCACAGGGAATGGACGGGACGATTCCGGCTGATATCAGCTGCGAGGTTGCGTTTCCGCGTCCCGCACACTTGATGAGAACAGAGACATACCAAAATGTCAAGTCAAATCTGCGTCAACGGCATGCGCAGTCGGCTTGTCGGGAACATCCATATACCTGCTCGACCAGCGATTCGCCTCGGCGAAGCCGACGTAGGGCAGCAGGGCGAAGAAGACCAGGTCGGGTTCTCCCCGGCCGAGCGAGTCGACGCTGCCGGCGCGAAGGTGGCAGCTGACGATCGAGGCGATCATGCTGACGATCGACTGGTCGGTGGAGGCGGAGAGGCGCTCGGGGCGCGGCGCGCCGGCGCCGAGCAGGCCGGCGAAGCGATCGATCATCTCGTCGTAGTCGCGGCGCTCGGCGCCCCCGGCCCGCGAGTCGATCGCCAGAACCCGAGCGGCGGCGGGCTCGGCGACGGCGAAGTCCACCACCGCGTCGATGCCCGCCGCGATCCGGGCCGGCCACTCCTCCTCCCCGGCACAGGACTCGACGACCGCCGACTCGACCTCGGCGATCACCCTCCCGAAGGGGTAGCGGTCCCCACCTGCGACCGCCTGCCCGACGCCCCCGTGCGTCGATGTGCCCTCCGCGAATAGATCCATTAGAACCGGTCTCGCTCCCTTGGAGAATGGCGTTGATTTATAAGAACAGACGCGGACCCTAATGTCAAGGGGAGGGGTCAACGAGGGTTGGCCTCCGGTCCTCCTAAAGTGCCTTTTTCCCCTTATTAGAGGGAAAAATCGGCCTAAGGTTACGGGCGAGGAATATAGGTAGAGGCCATACCGGGAGCCATTTCGCCAGCCGCTCAGCGGGCGCGGCAGCTGCGCACCGTCTCGGTGGTCAGCTGCCTGCCGCCGGCGAAGGTGTAGATCGCGCGGGCGAAGGAGAGGAAGCCGGCGGTGAAGTGAGGTGGCACCGGGCAGGAGGCGCTCAGGTAGCTCTGTCGCCGGCCGTTGTGGCTGAAGTTACGCGAGACGTCGATCTGGAAGTTGGAAACGTGCGGCCAGGGCCCGACCGAGCGCCGGATCGTCGTCACCAGGACGGTGCGGAAGGAGCCCTTGTTGCGGCGCACGGTGAAGGGGATGATGAAGGAGACGGGCGGGTCCGGCGTGTAGGCGTGGACCAGGACGGCGGGCCGATTCGCCTTGGTCTTGCCGTTGAACGCGAGCAGGTGCGCGTGGACCCCGAACGGCTTCTGGTTGGGGACGAAGATCTCGGCGAAGAGCCTGCCCTTGCCGACCAGCGAGCCGCCGCAGGAGGCCAGCGCCTGGCGGCTGTCGGTGCTACGCAGGCGGACCTGCGGGCAGACCGGCAGGCCGTGGGTGTTCAGCCTCCCCCTCCAGGCGAGTTCCAGCTTGATCCAGTTGACCCTCGGGATCGGTGAGCCGTCGGTCGTGTGGACGCCGCCGAGGAGGTGAACGGCGACCGGGGCGCGGCGGTCGCGGGGCAGCGATTTCGGCGTGATCCCCCCGTCCAGCGTGACGATCAGGTTGCCCTGCTGGGAGCGCTCGGCTGCCGCCTGGACCGCGAAGAGGGCGAGTAGCGCGGCGACGGCGAGGGTGAGCGCCGCCCACCTCCGCCCCGGCATCAGCCGTACCTCGAGAACTTGAAGCTGCAGAAGTCGAAGCCGAAGGCGAGGGTGACGTTGTTGGCGAGGTTGCCGTTGTGGATGAAGCGGGCGGTCAGGCGCTGGGCCTTGATCGTGTGGCCCTTGCGCAGCTGCGCGGCGATCCGCTTCAGGTAGTCCTCCTGGCGCTTCAGGTAGACGAACCACTCCCTGAGCCGGCCGACGTCGCCGGAGGGCCTGGAGACGCGGCCGATCCGCTTGATCGTGCCGCCGAAGATGTGGGCGGCACGGCCGAATTTGCGCGCCGCGATCGGGATCCGCTTCGGCTTGCGGACATCGGTGCGAACGCCCTTCATCGCCCGCCGCGTGGATTCAGCGCCCGGTTTGCACATCCGCTCGAGGCGCTCAACGTATTCGTCGCGGCTCAGCGTTTCGGTTGCGGCCAGCGCCACGGCGCAGCCGGCGAGCACCGCCCCCAGGGCCGCGATCGCGAATATCGCTGTTAGCCATCCCTCTCGACCCATCCCCGGCATCAACAACTTCCCCGTTAACCACAGATTAAGGCAGGGCCGCCTACCAAGCCCTGCTACACCTTACCGGCTCCACCCCCGCTCGGTGGTACGCGAATGGTCTCTAATTCCCCGTCTGGAAGCCGATTCTCCAACTCGGGCAGGAGGCGGTCGAGCCACCTCGGCGCCCGCCACACACGATCGCCCAGCATCAGCATCAGAGCCGGCAGGAGGACGATCCGGACGACCGTCGCGTCGAGCAGGATCGCGACCGTGAGGCCGACGCCCATCTGGCTCACCGTCGCGATCGGCGCCGCCGCGAAGGAGATGAAGACGGCCGCCATGATCGCCGCCGCGCCGGTGATCACGCCCGCGGTCCGTTCGAGCCCGTGCGTGATCGCCGCCGTGTTGTCGCCCTCCCGGCGCCAACTCTCGCGCATCCGCGCCAGCAGGAAGACCGCGTAGTCGATCGAGAGCCCGAAGGTGACGCCGAAGATCGCCGCCGCGCCGACGGTGTCCACATAGGGGTGGCCGCCGAGCGGCCAGCCCTCCGGGATCCGGGTGACGAGCGCCATTACGCCGATCGCGGCCGCGACCGAGGCGAGGTTGAGGACGACCGCGAGCGCGGCGAGCAGCGGCGCCCGCAGGATCAGGACGAGCATCAGGAAGCAGGCGATGACGACGGCGCCGACGACGAGCGGGATCCGCGCCCTGGTCACCGACCCGTAGTCGTTGAGGACCGCGGCGCCGCCGGTGACCCCGGTCCGCAGGCCGCCGCGGCGGGATATCGCTCGGGCGTCGTCCTTGAGCCGCTCGCCGACCTCGCGCGACCCGTCGGTGTTGAGGCCGTAGTCGGAGATGACCAGCATCCGCGCCGCCTGGCCGCCGCGCTGGACGCTGACCGCCTCGCCGGCCAGCGCCTGGCGACGGGGCGAGGCCCCTTCGAGCGCGGAGAGGACGAAGTAGCCGGAGTCGAAGAGCCCGGGGGAGCTGCGGTTGAGGCGCTCGACCCCCTTGGCGAGCGGAGCGGCGATCGCCGAGACCCGGACGCTCGAGCGACGCAGGCCGGCTTCGAGCGGCTCGGAGCGCTGGAACCCTTCCGAGAGGCCCTCGGTCAGCGCCCCGGCGCCGCCCTGGAGCGCGCCCAGGCCTTCTGCCAGCTGCGTGGCGCCGCCGCCGAGCGCTTCCAGGCCCCCGGTCAGCCCCGAGGCGGCGTCGTCGAGGCGGCCGACGCCGTCTTCGAGCTGCTTGCCGCCGGCCGAGATCTTTTCCAACCCGCTGTTGACCTTTTCGGCGATCCCGCGCAGGCGCTTGGCTTCGTTGCGGGACGAGGCGATCGCGCGGGCAAGTGTGCGGGCCTCGCGCGCCTGCGGCTGGATCGAGGGGTCCTTGCGGGCCGCCTGGGCGAGCTCGGTGGCCAGCTGCCGCGCCCGTTTGAGGCTGCCGCCGCGGATCTGGGGGACGAGCGAGCGCAGGCCGAGCTGCAGGGTCAGGCTGCCGACGGCCGTCTTGCGCTGCGCGTCGGCGAGTTCTTCGGAGCCCGTGGCGAGGCGACCGATCCCCTCGCTCGCTTCGGCTCCTGCGCCGGCGGCCAGGCTCAGCCCTTCGGCGAGCTGCCCCGCGCCCTCCTGGGCGCGGGCGGCGCCCTCTTCGAGCAGGGCGCTGCCCTCGGCCCCTTCGGCGATGCCACTGCGCAGACGGCTGACCGCGCCGGCGGCGTCGCGCAGGCCCGGCCCGAGGCGGGCGAGGCCGCCCACGCCGTCGCCGCCCTCGTCGCTGAGGGTCCCTCCCAGCTCGCGCAGTGGGCCCGTGCCCTTGGCGACCGGGCCGGGGCCGATCACCGCTCGCACCCCCGGCTGCCCGGCGATGCGCCGCTGCCACTCGCTCAGCAGGTCGAGCCGTTTGGGCGTGGTGATCGGGCCTTCCTCGGCAGCGGCGACGAGCACGAAGGGCGCTTCCCACCCGGGCCCGACGGCCTGTTCGATCTTTTCCGCGTTCTCGCGGGCCTCGTTGTCGGGAGGGAGCTCGTCGACGCCCGGGGCGGCGGTGCTGAGCGCCAGGGCCGGGGCGGCGAGCAGGGCGAGGGGGATCGCGATCAGGACGGCGGCGAAGCCCGGGCGGCGCAGCGCTTTGGAGGCGGTCGCGGCGACCCAGGAGCGGCCGGCACGCGGCCCGGTGGCGCGGCCGAAGGCTCCCGCGTTGACCCGCGCGCCGAGCAGGGCGAGCACGCCGGGCAGGGCGCCGACGGCGACGAGGACGCTGAGCACGGTCGCGACGCCGACGGTGGTGGCGAGCGAGAGCAGCAGCGAGCCGGGCTGCACGTAGGCGGAGAGGGCGAGGGCGGCGAGCAGGGTGGCGCCGGCGAAGAGGGTGGTGCGGCCGGCGGTGGCGCGGGCGCGGACGGCGGCGGCGTAGGGGTCGCCCCCGTCCGCGAGCTCCTCGCGGAAGCGGGAGACGATCAGCAGCGAGTAGTCGACGCCGAGCGCCAGCCCCATCATCGTGCAGACGACGAGCGAGATCGCGTCGATCGTCATCACCGAGCTGAGCAGGACGAGGACGCCGCGCCCGGCGAGCACCGTGAGCGCGCCGAAGAGCAGCGGGATCGCCGCCGCGACCAGCGAGCGGAAGACGACCAGCAGGACGATCAGCAGCAGCGGCACGGCGAGCAGCTCGGCCCGCTCGGTGGCGCCGATCGTTTCGTCCTGGAGCCCGCGGGAGACGGAGGCGAAGCCCGACTGGGTGCCCTCCAGCGGCGGGCGCACGTTCTCGTCGACGACCTCCTGCAGGGCCGGCACCGTCTCCCGCATCGCCGTCGCCAGCGGCACGTGGAAGTCGACGATGATCAGCGCCCGGTCCGAGCCCGGCCTCAGGGCCTCGACCGTGCCCCGGTCCCAGGGCGAGATCACCGTCGCCCTGGGCATGTGGCGCAGCTTGCGCACCAGCGGCGGGCCCTGCCGTTCGATCTCCTCCTGCGGGCCGGTGAGCAGGACCGCGAACTGGGTCGCGTCGCCGAAGTGCTCGTTGGCGAGCTCCTCGCCCCGCGCCGACCCGGTGCCCGAGATCGTCAGCGAGAGCGGGTCGAGCTCGTCTTCGACCCCGAGGCCGACGACCCCGAGCACGCCGCAACCGACCAGCACGGCGAGCATCGCCGCGATGGCCGGACGGACCCTCACCTCCGGCTTCCCTGATCGTCACCCCCCGGATTTTCCCAGGGCCGGAGGCCGTTTGCGAACGACGACGTACCGCGGCTCGCGCAGACCGCGGCGACCGGACTGCTCAGCGCGCGCCGGTGGCGCTTGTGCCGAGCCTTCCTCTTGCCCTTGCCGCACTTGGCCTTGAGCTTGACCTTCTGGGTTCGCTCTGCTGCCGTTCTGGGCTGCGTAGTCGATCCGGTCACCGGCCGGTGCGCGCAGATGTCGCGCGTGTTGATCAGGTAGCCGCTCTTGCCGCCGAAGACCTTGAGGCGGAAGTGGCCGATCGGCGCGTCGGGGACGACCGGGACGGTCGTCTTCAGCCTGCCGCCGCTCGACGGTCTTGGTGTCGGCCCTCGGCACCAGGTTGACCTGGCCGTTGAGGATGAAGGCCAGCCGCGGCAGGCCGCCCGAGCCCGACACCGCGTAGACCGGGCCCGGAGGCGGCTTGTCGAGCAGCGGCGTCTTGGTCCATCGCCTTGCCGATCGGCGTGCGGCCCGCGCACTGTTTCTCGGCCAGCTCCTTCTCCGAGCAGATGTTGCCGAGATGGCGCTGGTCGATCTCGAAGGCCTTCGACAGCGTCACCGAGAGCGACTTGATGTTGGCGTCGCCGCGACCGCGTCCTGCAGATCGAATCGCAAGCTTCGGGTTCTGTGCGCGCTTGGTCTTCTTGCGGCCGCCGATCTGGCGAATGCCGCATCTTCGGCTTGAAGCGCAAGGCCGTGCAGTTGACCGCGTGGAAGTAGAGCGAGAAGTCGGTGACCGTCCCCTGGTCGCCGATCCCCTGGATGTCGACCGAGAACGGCGAGCAGTTCGTCGGGTTGATCGTGAAGTTAGGCCTGATCGATGTTGACCCGGATCGAGCGCATCCGGATCGGAATGCCGCCGATGATCGCCGGAACCGTGTCGGACGCCGCGAAGACCTGGGCGGTCGAGCGGATCGACGTGGAGCGCGACCCGAACGACCACGGTGCCGTAGTCGTACGGCCCGGCAAGCGCCGGCGTGACGGCCACCGAGCGACAGCGGCGCGCCTTTGAACGGACCGGCAAGGTACATCCGACCGCGTGGAACGGATGCCCGCCCGGGCCCGCCGCGACGTTGGTCGTGCCGATCTGACTAGAGGCCGGACAGCTCGGGTTGAGCTCCTCGACGCGACCCGGGTTCTGCACCGCCTGATCGATCGACGACTGCGGACAGTAGGTGATGCCTCGCAGGGATCCGGTCAGCCCGGGAGGCATGGTGAAGGTGAGGTCGCCGAGGAACTGATCGCCGTCGTCGCGATCCAGCTGCAGGCCGAAATTTGTGAACTGGCCGGCGTTTGGGCTCGTGGTCCCCGCCGCAAGGCGAGGGTCGAAGGGCCTCGTCTCACCCGGGCAGGCGGCTCCATACGGCCCCGATTCGAGGGCAAAGGCCTGATTAGAGCGGACCGGGGGATTCGTTTCGTTCCATGGGAAGAAATCAGCTTCGACATGGTAGATCCGGCACTGAATTGGCGTCGCTACGAGGCCGCGGTCCGAGGCGAATATGTGGACGTCGAAGACGTCGAACGGCACCTGGGGCAGGTCCGTGAAAAAGATTGACACCTGGCCCGTCGCCGGGTCCGGTTTCACGGATCCGATCAACTTTGCATGCAGGCCGAATCCATCGACGATCATGAAGATCCGGTACTGGTCGCCGGGCTTCGGTTCACCGAAGTAGATCGATCCAGTGAGGGTTCCGTCGAGCGCAGTCGAGTGGATCCCCATCGTTCCGATCTTGGCGCTGTCCGGGCATTCGCCCGGTCCCTCCGAATCGAGATTCGCCTGCGCGTCGGTGCACGCCGTCTGCCCGTCGGCCGCGTCCGGGTTGATCGTCAGGCCTTCCGGCAGGAGCACCGTCGCCGCCTGAATCTCCGAAGGCGTCACCGCGAAGCCCAGCGGCTGGAGCGCCCGCAGTTCGATGTCGAGACCCGAGGCGGAATCCGTCCGGTTCGAAGTGGGTTTCGCGCGCAGCACCGGTTTGAACGTCCCGCGCTCGCAATGCGTGACGGGCGGATATGACGACGTAGCCCGGGTGACGTTCCCCGGGTCCTGGTAGGTTTCGACTTCCAGGCTGACCGGCAACGGTTCGCCGTTGCAGGTCGTCGGATTATCGGTGAACGGGCGAATCGCCGATTCGGCGCCGGTCGCGCCCGCCAGGCATGACGTATCGGCCGACTCCGGGCAACCTGCCGGTTCACCAAAGGTGCCCTTCGGGAAGCGCTGGCTGTCATGTCCCGCGACGGCGGGGAAGCCCCACAGGGTCAGGTCTGCGCGTGCGAGTGGGGTGAGCTGCGAGATATTCGACACCGTGAACCTCAAGCCGTAGTCGTCGGCGGTGCGCACAGTGACCGGTATCACGATCGGGATTTCCAGAATCGGCACGTTCAGGCCCAACAAAGCGGTCTGATCGAGTCCGGGCTCGATGTCGTAGATCGGGACCGTGCCGAGCAGGTAACTCGGATTGCCTTCGTAGTTCGCATAGATCGTGATCAGGCCCGCCTGCGAGCTGGGAGAGCACTCTTGAAACGCGAATTCGGCGGCCGTGCACCGCGGAATCGCGTTCGGGTTTCCGAATACTCCCTCGGGAGCGTTGAAGGAGATGTTCCGAGCGCCCTCCGGGGAACCGGGGTCCTTCAAGACGAACGACGTCGAGATGTCGGGGTGGTCGCCGGCGTCCGCCGTCGACAGTGTCGAGGAAAACGATTCGATTTCCTGCGCGCCGAGCGCCGGCGCAGAGCAGACCCCAAGGGTCATCGCGATCGCCAGGGAGCAGACCCCCAAGCCCTTTCTGACAGCACTCACTTTGAACCTCCACGCTTCGAGTGGACTCGTCGATGGTGCTTGCGCCTGTGCTTGTGCTTGTGGCGCCGCACGCACCTGCCGTGCCGCCTGACCTTGCCCTTCGGGCATCTCTCGCTTGACCGCCTTCGGGGTCACGCCGCTGCCCGTATTGATGTCCAGCTGAGCCGGGCTCGGCGAGCCGGCTCCGTGACACTCGTCGGATGCTTTGCACAGGGCGGGGGGTGGGATGTAGAGATAACCGCCTCCGGCGCGAGCGTCGTAGAGCCGGACGTGAGACCCGTTCTGGTCCTGTGGGACCAGTGCTTCACGGGTGAAGAAGAAGGCGTCCACGCCGTCGCTGCCGACACTGAGGAGCGTCGAGTTGTCCGCGCTCAGTCCAGTCGAAACGAGGGCGATCCTCCCGTCGGTCCACTCGTAGACGTCGGTCCTGGCGTTTCCATCCCGAAGGACGAGCGGCTCGCCGGTGGTGAAGAAGACCCTGCCGTCGTCGGTCAGGTTCGCTCCGTTCGCCGTCAGCTTCGTGTCGCTGTCGGGCGATGCGTTCGATTCCGCGCAAGAGACGCAGTCGAGTTCGCCTGAGTCGGCGTCGTATCGATAGATCTCCGAGCGCCCTTCGTTCGGATACCCAGTCAACGACGCCGGCGAGCTGAACGCCGCGTATCTGCCGTCCGGGCTGACCTGGAAGTCTTCGAAGCTATGCACCCCTGCCTGATGGAGGCCGTGGTCCACGGCGACGCTGTCAACGGGCTTGTATGGGGGCGCGAAGCTCTCGTACCGCTGAATCGACGTTCCCATCGCCACATAGGCCGTCCCGTCGCTTCCGTTGATCGCGAAGCCGAGCGGTTCATCCAGGTTCCCGAAGCCGAAGCGCTCAAGGGGTACGAGATTCGAGTCGTAGTGGGCGAGTTCCTTGAGGTTTTCGGACTGGAAGTCCACTTCCGGCAGGTCCTCCATGATGTAGAGGTCCCCGTTGCTCGGATCGGCCTGCGCGTATCGGCCGTTCACCGACCGGCACGCCCGCCGGAGTGCTGCCGCCCACCGCGAACGCGCTCTTCGGATAGCGGTGGATGACAGAGGGTGTCCTGAAGCCGCCCGAGCCCTGGTACTGCCAGGTAAACACGTACCCAGGACCACCGGCGTCGATGTTGCACTGCGAGTCGCTCGCCGTGATTTCTTCCCGCGGGCCGTATTCGAGCGGCGATTTCGAGATCGGCGAGTAACGGTAGACCCGGTTGCTGTACTCTGCCCAGGTAGACGTCTCCGTTTTCCTGGTCGACTGAGACGCCGCAGACCTCGCCTTCGGCGGTGATTTCGCCGAGCGAGGAGCCGTCGTGGTCGTAGACCCTGACTTTCGCCGCGTTCGTCGTCACATAGAAGGCGCCGTTCAGCGGGCTCCCCGGGGCCCGGTCGACGGCGACCTGTCCTTCGTATTCGCCGCCGAGGCTCTGACCGGTGAGCTTGTTGGATCCCAGCGACGAGAATTCGGAAGGGTCGCCTTCGGAATCGAAGCGGCTGACCCGATTCGCCCCACCCCGTTCAGTGACGTAGATCTCACCGGTGGTCTGGTCGACGGCAATCTGGCCGGGGCTGCTCAGGCCGCCGATGAAATTCGCGCTGTCGAGGTGATGCTTCGCTGAAGCGGGCGGCGGCTTGAGCGTGGCGGAGTCGAGCAGGCTCACGAAATGGGGGGCGCTACCCGGTTTCGCCAGGTAGAGGTTCGCCTCCCCGGCTTCGCTGCCGTTTTCCGTCCCGTCGAGCTGCTCGGGACTGGCGAAGTAGACGGCACCGCTTGCGGAAGCGACACCCGGCGCCGCCGGCGAAGGCAACGGTATTGCACTTACCGGCGCCTTCGTTTGAATTCCAGTCGGTGATCGGCGTGCAGGCATCGGTGTTGCCGGTGCCGCCGGTGCCGGTCGAGACGCGGCCCACCGTGACGGCCGCGTTGGGAGCGACCGTCGTGCGGAAGAGGTCGACGCTCGTGTCCGTGTCCTGGTTGCTCGCGGTCGGAATCGGGTCCTTGGTCGAGAAGTAGACCATCGATCCATCGCGGGTCATCCCGTTGTAGAGCACGCCCGTGGTGGTGCCGGGAGTCAGGTCGTAGGAGCCTTTGTTGTTGCCGATGTGCATATAGAGGTGGAAGAACTCGTTGCCGTCGACGTCTTCGCCGATGAATTTCCCGATCACCACGCGGCTGCCGTCGGCGGAGAGGTCGAGCTCGGCGACTTCGCCGCTCATCGTCGAGCCGTTGGGCATCGTCGAGACGACCTGGGTCGTATTGGTGGCCAGGTTGCGGTCGTAGATCGAGACGCTGCCTTCGTTGCCGGCTTCCTCGAACTTCTCTTCGGAGCCGAAGATGAGGTGGGCGCCGTCGTCGGACAAGTGCTTGCGCACCTCTCCGGCCGGATCCGCTGCCGGATTGAAGACTTCCGGCCATGCCCTTGACGAGCGTCCCTTCTGACTTTCGCAGCGACAGGTTCGAGGACCCGTCGGGATAGCACGGTTCGCAGATACCCGGGCCACCGAGCACGAACGTATCCAGCGACGGATCCGCTTCCAACAGCGGGGACCCGAACGGCTTCGTCGCGTTGGGGTTGTTGGCGGGAACGCCGACGTAGCGGGTCACCCAACCATCCGCTCCCCTCTCGGCTACGTACGGGTCGATTCCGCGATTCGTCGGGTTACCCGCCACGCCGGGGATCGCCCCACTATGGACTCCGTAGAGCACGCGGCCCCTGGCGCCGGCGTACCCGCCGAAGGGCGCCTGGCCCGCGATCAGATCGGACTCGACGTCATAGCCGCCGGCGTATTCGGCGGATGCAAGCTCGTAGGCCCGACACTCCGGGAGAAGCGTCGCACCGGTCTGCTGCCTGACCTGGGCGTTGTGACAAGAGTCGACCGTGGGCAAATAGATGTAGGTCTTGAAGGTCCTGTCCGGACTGCTCGAGGTCGTCCCGCGCGAATTCGTAGCAACGACCCTGTAGTGGTATTCGGTGCCGGGAGAGAGGCCCTGAATTTCCAGGTCATGGTTTTCCGTGCCGAGTGCCGACCCGAACGACACTTCCGGTCCTTCGGCACAGGCGGCGACTTCGCAGTCTTCCACTCCATACTCGATGTGAGCCGTCGTCGCGTCTCCATTCGGTATCACACCGACATGAAAGACCGCCGTATCGGAATGGACGAGCGCGGCGACCACGCCGGCGATGTCCGGTGGCGTGGTCGTGATGAACGTCACGTCTTCGCCTTTCGTCGTCCCCGTGCTGTTCGTTGCGACCAGGCGATAGTGATAGGTTTTTCCAGGCAACAGTTCCGAGACAGTGGCTTCCACCGGTGTCGTCCCCGCTGGGGTGCCGGGGATTTCTCCACCGGGTGCAACTGGGATTTCTGTTCCGTACGACGTCGACAGTCCGTACTCGAAGTAATAGTTGGTCGCGAATCCGTCTGGGTCGAACGAGCCCCTTAGCGTCGCGCCGGTCAGGCTTACGTTTTCAGCTTCTTCAGTGTGGAGATCCGGAACTGCGGGAGCTGTGGTGAACGTCCCGTCGACACTGAAGTTGGGTGCGCTCGCATTCGCAGCCTTGAGCCTGTAGTGGTAGACGGTCCCCGCGGTCAGTCCTTCGAGATGCGCGGTGACGTTTTCATCGGCCGTGAAGGGAAGCGTCTCGTTGCAGGGGATGCTCCCCCCGGAGTAGCTGGTTGACGTGCCGTATTCGAATTCGCATTCTTCGACTGAGCCGCCGCCGGCCAGTTCGACGGTCCCGGCTAGGTCAGCGGTCGTCCGGGTGATGCCGGAGACTTCGCCTATGGTGACGTCGGGCACGATAACCGGGGGGCTGAAGACCTGCACCTTGTCGTTGCCCGTGTCACCGACGTAGACTTCGTTGGTCGCGTCATCGACCGCGATTCCCACCAGGTTCTCACCGGGGATCGCGCTCGCGTTGGTCCCAAATTCGCCGACGAGATTGCCCGACGCGTCGTACTCGGAAATGGCGTGATCGTGGCTGACGAACACGTGGTGGGTCGCTTGGTCGACCCCGATCGAGCGCGGACTTGTCGGGCCGCCTTCGTGAGGGTCGATCTGTACGGCCGCTTCTGCGTTGTATCCAGGCGCGGTCAGCTTCCAGACCGAGTTGTTGTAGACCTGCACGTACATGTCCCCGTTCGAGTCGAAGGCGACCTGGCAGGGCTGTGCGGAGCCACCGAGGCCCTGGGTGCTGATCGCTTCGAGGAATTCCCCGTTCGGCTTGTAGGCGAGGACGTACCTGGTGCTGTAGTTGGCGATCCACATGTTCCCCGACGGGTCGACCGCGCCTCCGCATATGTCCTTCGGCGAGCCGCTCGGCGAGCCGGGGCTTACGGCGGGGTCGAGGCCGCTGCCTTCCCCGAACCCGGGTAGATAGGCCCCGGTGGAATCCCAGCCATAGAGCTTGTTGCCGCTCTCGGTGGCCATGTAGAGGTTTCCGTCGTGGCCGCCTCCACCCGTGTTGTCGACGCTCAGGCCAGGCAGCGTGCTTGCCGAGGCAGGTATGGCCAAGGGGTTGAACCCCGCGATCGGCGTGTAGGTGCCGGGCGTGGTTGCGTCGAAGCCGTAGATCCCGTTCGGGCTCTGCTTTGTCGCGTAAAGTCGCTTGCTGGACTGATGGAAGGTGAGCCCATAGGGGTTGGTGATCGTGGTGCTGGAGCTGCCGTCGGTTCCGAACGAGTGGGTGTTGAACCGCCCTTCCGCTGCGGAGGCCGACCCCGCGACGATCATGCTCAACGCACCGGCGACCATGAGGCTGGTAAAGAAACGAGCGGTCTTCATCTCCATCATCCCCGGCTTTCTCCTCGCAGTCGTCCGCATCGCTTAGCCCGCCTTCCTCGATCGAAGGACGCGGGCGGTTCGCCCGTGACGCGCGTGGCGTCCCTGCTTGGCGCCGCACTTGACCTTCAGCTTCGTTCGCGTCTTGCGCCTGGCGCCGTTCTGCCCGGCCATCTTGGCCATCGCGTACTTGCGCCCTCCGCAGAGCGTCTCGCTGTTTTGAAGGATCCCCTTCTTCCCACCGGCCAGGTCCATGACGACGCTCGACAGCGGGATGTCGGGAATCGATTCGAACGTCGTCCTGAGACGACCGTTGACCGAGTCGATCCGGGCCGACGCTTCGAAGTCGACCTGCCCGCGTAGGTCGAGAACCAGGTCGGGCAGATCGTGCTTTGACGACCGCAGGTACGCACTGCCCCGTAGCGGCTGATCGAGCACCGGCGTGCGCACGACGGCGTGCCCGAGCTTCGACACGGGTGGGCAGTTGTGGGCGGCAAATGCGGGACGCGTGCAGACCGTGCCGATATGGGAGTTGTCCAGCAGCTCCCCCTTCGGCAGGATGACAGAGATCCGGCGGGCGTTCGCTTCACCGGCCCTGCTCTTCAGCACCGCGTGGATCGCAGGATGCCCGCGGCGCCTCAGTCCACCGCTGAGCTGCACCGACAACCTCGGCCTGAAGGGCATCGCGCTGCATTCCGCGGCTTGGAAGTGCTGGGTGAGCGCGACGGTGCCACCCTGATCGCCCGCAACCGCAGTGGATATCTGAAGTGGGTTGCAATGGGTCGGGTTGAAGGTGAAGTTGGGTCGATCGAGGTAGACATGGACCGAGCGCGTGCGCAGCCTGATGCCTTCCTTGATCAGCGGGAACGGGTCAGACACCGTCGTCACCGCGGTGGTTGCCGGATTCACGCTGAGCGCTGCGCGGACGGCGATGTTCCCGAGGTCGTAGGGCCCAGAGAGCGCCGGGATCGAGAAGACGAGGCTCAGCGGCGCACCTTTGTAGGGGCCGGCGAGGTAGGCCTTGCCGTGAACGTAGACCGGATGGCTGCCGGCGCCGGCCTCTGCCACCACGCTGCCGACCTGACTCGCCGCGGGGCAGGCCGAGCTGGCGAGCTCATCCGTGCCCGTATGGCTCGGAGCGTCGAGAAGTGAGATCGACGCCTCGGGGCAGTACGGAATGCCCCTCAGCGAGGCGGCGAAGCCCGGTGGCGTCGTGACCGATAGGGCCACCAGGTTCTGGTCCCCGTCTTCGCGGTTGAGGTCGAGTCGGAACGGCGAGTACGCGCCCGCGGTCTTGTCGGTCACTCCCGCGTGGAAGGTTGGGGAGAAAGGCCGCACGGGGCCGGGGCAGGGCGCGCCGCCAGGACCAGTTTCCAGCTTGAAGTACTGGGTCGAGCTCTGGTCCGGCAGGGCGCTGTCCCAGGGTTCGAAGGTGCTCTCGACCGGGTACGTCCCGCACTGGTCCGGTGTCGCCAGCAGCCCCCGTTCGGAACCGAAGAAGTGCATGTTGAAATCGGAGAACGGGAACTGGGGAAGATCCCTGAACGACGTGGTCACCTGCCCGGTCACCGGGTCCGTCGTGATTGATCCGCGCAGCTTCACGTGCAGCCCGAAGCCGTCGGCCGCGAGCAGGATCCGGTACTTGTTGCCCGGCAGCGGGTCGGCGAGGTATATGAACCCCGGCATCGGTCCCGGAAGCGAGGAGCTTTCGACCTGGAGCGTCCCGATCTTGGCGAACTCGGGACATTCCGCGGCTAGCTTGCGAACGCCGACGTTCGCCTGTGTGTCGGAGCAAGTGAGCTTTCCGTCCGCTGCGTTCGGGTTGATCGAGAAACCCTCCGGCAGTGTCACCGTGGTCCCCCTGATCTCCGACGGCGACGGCACGGTCGGGCTCGTCTGCTGCGGGACTTTTAGGTCCACTTCCAGCCCCGAGGCCGAGTCGGTGGCGGTGCTCGTCGGCCGGCCGAACAGGCTTGGGTTGAAGCTGAGCAGATCGCAGCCCGTGGTCGTCGGGTACGATTCTTCAGCGAAGTCGGTGCCGTCGTCGTAGGAGAGGACAAAGGCCGACACGAACAGATCTTCGCCGCATGTGGTCGGATTGCTGATGAACGGTCTGAGGGGGGCGTTCGAGTGCCAGCCCATGGTGCACCTCGGAGCGCCGATGTTGCTGATCGGGTTGCAGGGCACCGGGCCGAACCTTTCGCTGTCGTGAACCGGGTCCGCCGGGACGCCCCACAGATGCAGTTCGATGTACCGCCAGCCCGAGCAGATGGGTGATGTTCAGCATCGCGATCTCCAACCCGTAGTCGCTCTCAGTCCTCGAGTCGACGTTCATGTAGATCGGCGAGTTGGAGCGAGGGAGCGTTGAAGCCCATCATGCCCGCGCTGTTGGGCGGCGGAACCAGATTGTATACGGGGACTTTTGCGAGATAGCCGCCGACAAGGGGTTCCCTGTTGCTGAATTCGATGATGTTCCAACCGACCTCGGACTCGATCGGGCACTCAAACTGCGCGAAGTCCGCCTGAGTGCACTGCGCGGTCGCATGGGGGTCGGCAATCAAGCCGGCCGGCGAGTTGATGATGATGCTTCTCGGATCCTGGCAGTTGCAGTTCGGTTCCGGATATTCAGGCTGACTGGTGCGATTGTAGGTCCACAGCACCGTCAAGAGGTCGGGATGCCCGCCCGCTTGGGTGGTCGACGGTTCGATGTACACTTCCCTGATCGGCGACCCGGCGTGCGCCGTGGCGGGGACGACGAGCGCTGCCAGGATCGCAAGGAGCCCGAGCACGGGGCCGACGGCATCGTGCGAGTTCGCCTCGAGAGTGTTGACTCTGATGCGTGCTCACTTGCTACCTCCGCGCTTGGCGTGGACTGACCTCTTTCGCTTCTTCCCCTGGTGCGTTCGGTGCCTTCGTCTATGCCCACGGCGCCGCGCCCTGTGGTGCTTCCGCCTCTTGGCCTTGTGCTTGCGGTGCACGTTGCCGGCGCCACCGAGATTCCTGTCGCTGACGATCGGTGGGATCGCCGGTGCCGCGCTGCCTTCGCCGTGGCACTCGTCGGCGGCTTCACAGGGAGCGTTTTCGATCTGCGACGGGGAATCCCCCGCCGGTCCGAGCGTCGTAGAACTTGAGGAAGGCGCCGTTGTGGTCCTGGGGAACGAGCGTGTCGTAGGTCGAGAAGTAGACGTTTTCCCCGTTCGCAGTTATTCCAAACAGTTCGCCCGCGGCGGCGTTGTTGCCTGCGCCTTTGTTTCTGCTGTTGAAGATGCTCGTGCCGGAGCTGATCAGCTGGGGTCGACCGCTCACGTACTCGTAGACGCTGTAGAGCTGGTCCGTGTCTCTGGGCACCAGGGCGTCTTCCGTCGCGAAGAAGGTGCGGCCGTCGGCCGCCAGGAACAGCCCTCCGGACGAGGTCGTCACTTCGCGGGTCGGCGGCGCCCCGTCCGGCAAGCAGGACATGCAGGCGATTCGGCCAGTGTCCGGCGTATACCTGTACATCTCGCTGAGGCCATTGTTTTCGTATGTCGTCAGGTGCCCTTTGCTGATGAATGCGGCGTACGTTCCATCGGCGGTCACGTTGAACCTGGACAATGCGCCACTTCCGTCGCTCGGCAAGCGAAGGACGAAGTGGACGGCTCCGTCCCGGTACACGTAGAGATTCTGGGCGTCCTGGCTGCCTTCGGCCGGCCCTGCAAGCAGCTCGGGCGAGTAGAAGTAGACGTCCCCCGATCCTCTGGCGATCGGATAGTCGGATATTGAGACGAAGCCCCTCTGCTCGCGGCCACCCGTGACGACCTCCACGCTGCACTGACTCGTCCATTCGGCGGAGCAGGCGTCGATGTCGCCGACTTCCCCACCTTCGGCGCCCTTGGAGAGTCGAGTGAGCGTATCTCCTTCCTCACTCCACATGTAGAGGTCGTCACTCCTGTCATGATCATCGGTCGTCAACTGTTCCGACGACGTGAAGTAGACCTTGTTCCCGTCGGAGGTCGTCCCTATGAAGGTGCCGTATCCGCCCCGGGTCACTTCATAGGTGACGGAGTCCGACACCCGCATGTAGAGGCGAACCGGCGAGGAGGACGAGGGCGTCGAGTGGGTCGCCATCAGGATGTGCGATCCGTCCGTCGAAACCGAGGGATTCGCCCACCGGTCCCGACCGTCCAGCGGCGCCACGCTCCAACCGCCGGGAAAGCGGATGAACTCGTCGCCGACGTGTTGCCGGCCTCCTGGAGAATGTCTTCGCCGGCGGCAGTCTTCGAGATCAGCGTCGTCGTCTTGGCTTCGAGGTCGAAGTCGTACGCGGATCCCGGAGCGACCGTCAGGCCTTCGCCGTTCGGGTCGAAGTCGACGTTGTTCGAGGAGAACGCGTAGTGGCTGAAATCCGGCGAGCTCTGGTATGCCCCTTCGGACGCCTTCGCATCGCTACAGTCAGCCGGTTCTCCGGGTTCCACCGACGCGGGAACTCGACCCAGGTAGTTGTTGTCGTTGTCCTAGAGATAGGGCGGATGGTCTTTCTTTGGATCGGCCTGGTTTGGCGCCAGCGATTTCCGGGAAATTGAGACTCGCGAAAGCGAGAGAAGTCGAGGGACGCGGACGCCATGAAGGACGAAGGTGTTTCGCTGCCTTCCAGGCCGATGAACCGCGTCTCCCATCCCTGCACCGTTCTTTCGGCGAGATACAGATCGACGAGGAACGCCGAGGGTGCGTTCGTGCCCGGGAGGGCACCGAGCTTGCCGGCGTAGACGAATCGGGCGGGATTCGTAGCGTACGAAGACGGTATGCCGATATTCACCATCAGCGTGTTCCCCGCTTCGGCCGGCGAGACCAGCTCGTATGCCCGACAATCCGGCAGGAATTCGGCGCCGGTGAGCTGGCGGACACCGGTGTTCGGACAGGGCTCAGGGAAGAAGTTGAAGGTCTGGTCTTCGCTGTATGTGGTGCCCTCGAGATTGGTCGCAGCGATGCGGAAGTGGTAGACGACGCGGGGTGTCAGGTCGGAGAGGTGAACATCACTTTCTGCCCCGTGAAGCCCGCGGCCACGGTGCCGTCGGGAATCGGTGCGGCCGATCCGTATTCGGCGCTAGGCCCGTATTCGAAGCGATATGACGTCTCGGCGCCGTTCGGATTCAGCACGGCGTGCAGGTCCGCCGTGGTTTCGGTTAGATCGGTCGTGTAGAGGCCGTCCACCGAGGGGGGTTTCGTCGTCGAGAACGAACCAGACCTCGTGTATGCCTTGCCGTTGGCATCGGTGGCGGTGAGGCGGAATTTGTAGCGAATGCCCCCAGCCTGGAGGCCGGTCGCTTCGGCAGTCACGTCCTGGTCGGCCGCGTAGGGAACGGCGGGTTCGCACGGGATCGACCCCGAATATGGACCGTCCGCAGGAGCGACTTCGAAGGCGCATTCGGTCACATTCCCGCCGGGACCGGGTTCCACGTGGCCGGTGAGAACGGCGCTTTCGTGGCCTGCCGTAACCGTCCCGGTGGTCACGTCCGGGGTCGGCAGGGTCGTGTATATCTTCACCGAACTCGTCGCAGCGGTTGCACCCCAGTTGCTCGCGTACACGGTGCCCGTCTGGCCGTTCACGGCGACGCCATACGAGTCGGTCAGCTCGGCGCTTCCGAATTCCTCTGTCAGATCGCCGGTGCTGTTGAGGCGGCCGATGCTGGTGTGGTGGTCCGAGTAGACCTCGTCATTCGAATAGTCGACCGAGGTGAAGTTGCTCGATTCGTCCGCCACCGTGCTGGCGTTGGCTCCCGGTTCGAAGAGATGCAGCTCGGAGGTACTCGTGGTCCCGTTGCCTCGAATGATGTAGAGGCGGCCGGTGGAGTCGGCTGAGATCTTGCATGGCTGGGCTGCGTCGAGCGGCTGGAGGGTCGCCGCGATGAGCGGTTCCTGGTTGGGATAGAGGGCCCATTCAGCCGGTTCGTACTTGTCGAGTGCGGCGTTTTTCCCGCCTGCCGCATGCGTGACATATACGGCGCCCGAGGGGTCCGTGGCGACGCCGCAGAACGAGGTGGTGCCGGGGAATCCGCGGTTGGCAAAGGTTCCGATCGCGTTGCCGTTCGCCGCGTACACCCGAAGCAGTGCGTTCGCGTTGGTCTGCTGGGCGGATATGTAGATCGTCCCTTGGTTCGGACCCCCCGAGTTGTCGACCGCGAGCTGACGACAGGACGTTCCGCAGGTCGTTTCGAACACATTCGTGCCGAGCGCCGAGAAGTTCGAGGGATTTCCTTCCAGATCGAACTTCTCGACCAACGGGCCGCCGTTCTTCGACGTGCTGCCCATGACGTAGACGCTTTCGGACTGTTCGTCCACAGCAATCGAGCTCGGGTAGCCCGCGGGGTTGAGCGTGAAGCTCGAGTCGAGGACGTGGACGGTCCCGGCGGAGGCCGTGGCGGCGAGCAGCAGGAGCGAGGTGACGATGGCGGCGGTAGAAGCCGCGGCGAGGCGGGCGCGGGCGAGGGGCGCTCGCGGAGGAGTCCGATGCCGCGATGGAATGTTCCGCCGGCAAACGCAGTTGCGCCAAGAACGCCCGGGCCCGAGCCGAGGTACCTATCCTCACGTCCCTCTCTCCTCCTGCCGCTTCCCTTTTCCGTTCCCGCCTCGCTCGGCGGGCCCCTGGATGGGAATCGACGTCTCGTTTGCCGGCCCTCCCCCCTTGGGCGGACCGACCTATCTCTCCCGCCGTCTGAACTTCGCTGCCATCCCCCTGGGTAGGCGACTCCGTCCCTCCGGCTGACGATATGAGAACACAGTCGGACCAGGCTGTCAAGGGACAGGGCGAGGCTAGTCGGCTGTCTAAAGGGCAGTATTCGGCACTAGAAAGCCAAACGTGCGGTGCACGAATTGTGTGAGAAACGACATGGGGGGAGTCCGGTACGTACCAGGACCGCTGGCCTTCTGCGTGGACTCTGCCCCGGACGGCAGGGTCCGAGAACGCGCCGGGAGGCACCGGATCAGGCAGCGACCGCTGCCCGCGGCCGGGATCTCACCGCGTGGACAGGTCGAGTCGGATTTCGAAACATCGACAGACCGTCCTGTGATAGACAACGTTGTCTCCATGTTGGAGGCATTGGCCTGCAATTGGCTCTGGAAAGCGAAATGCGCGCACACCGTTTTTGGCACGTGGGGACAGTCGGGTAGTGCGAACGCCTTGGGGGGACGCCACCGAGTTGAGGACGCGGATGATGCGGCCCGGGCCGCGGCATGCCGCGCGAGGAGGCCGAGCGCAACCATCGCGAGCGGCTCTTCGCGGCGATGGTCGCCTGCGTCGTCGATAAGGGCTACGAAGCGACCCGGGTCGCCGACCTGGTCGAGCTCTCGGGGATCTCGCGCAGCGCCTTCTACCGCCAGTTCTCCGACAAGCAGGAGTGCTTCCTCGCCGCGGCGCAGGAGCTGATCGAGCCGAGCCTCGCGATCGTCGGGCAGGCCGAGGTCTCCGCCTCGCCGCGAGGAGCGGATGCGGGAGGCGATCGAGGCCTTCCTGCAGCCTGGTCGCCTCCCAGCCGGCCGCCTCGAAGATGTGCTTCGTCGAGATCTACGCCGCGGGGCCCGAGGCGGTGGCCGTGATCGACCGCACGCTCGACACCTTCGAGCGTTCGTCACCGAGCCTCTTCGAGCAGATCCCCGAGCGCGCCGGCATGCCTCCGGCGATGGTGCGGGCGATGATCGGCGGCCTGCAGAAGGTCGTCCACAAGCGCCTCTACCGCGACGAACCCGAGGCCCTGCTCGAGCTCGCGCCCCAGCTCTGCGACTGGTGGCTCTCCTATCCCCCGCCGCCGGACTCGCTGGACCCGCCGAAGAAGCGGCGCGCGAAGAAGCCCCGGCCCTTCGAGGAGCGCCAGGCGGTCGACGGCCCCGCCGACCGGGTGCTGCGGGCGCTGGCCGCGACCGTCGCCGAGAAGGGCTATCCCGGCGGCGACCGTGGCCGAGATCGTCGACCGGGCCGTCGACCTCGCAGCGCACCTTCTATGAGAACTTCGCCAACAAGGAAGAGGCGCTGCTCGCCGCACTCGACCGCGGCTCGGCGCAGATGCTCGCCAACACCCTGCCTGCGTTCCGCCGCGCCCAGGACTGGCAGCACGCGGTCCGCACCGCCTACGTCGAGATGTTCGCCTTCGGCCTCGAAGAGCCCGAGTACAGCCGGCTCGGCGCGGTCGAGATGTACGCGGCGGGGAAACGCGCGCTGCAGACGCGGGACACGATCATGGAAGGCCTCGAGGCGCTGCTGGCGCCCGGCTACGAGCTCGCGCCCGAGACCCCTCCGATAGCGGCCGAGGCGATCGGGGGCGCGATCTACGCCCTCGTCTACGACCACGTCAAGAGCCGGGGGCCCGAGAGCCTGCCGGAGCTGGTCCCGATGGCCACCTACATGACCCTCTCCCCCTTCATCGGCGCCGAGGACGCCTACGAGCTGGCCGTCGGCTAGTCCGCGGCGCTGGGCCGCTCGGCCCAGCGCCGGGCCTCGGCGAAGCCCGTGTAGGGCAACAGCGTCAGGTGGATCAGGTCCGGGTGCGGCGTCCCGGAGGCGGTCCGCCGTGTCGCATTTGAGGTGGATGACGACGACCCCGACGATCGTGCTCACCAGGGCTTCGTTGGTCGAGGCCGGAAGGCGCTCCCTGGCCGGCGCGACCTCGCCGAGCATCTCCGAGAAGTGCTCGATCAGCTCCGGGTGCCGTGCCCCGTCCGGGCCGGCGCGGAAGGCGGCGTCCTCGACCGTCAGCGCCGTGACCTCGGCCGGGGCGGCGTGCCGCGAACTCGAGGGCGGCGTCGATACCGCCGGCGATCTTGCCCGGCCATTCGGCCTGGCGGCTGCAGGCCCTGCGCACCTCCGCCTCCAGCTCCTGGAAGGCGATGTTGAAGTCCGCCTGCCTGCGTCGATCGCCGACTCTCTCGCCGCCGCTCGCCCACCGCCTGTCGCCTCCACCGCTGCCCCCCTGCACGGCCTGACTATCGCCGCGAACTCGCGCTATGCCGCCACCCGGTGCGCCTCGATGCGTCCTCCCCAGGTAGGGGGTGAGCACGACCTGTGTCAGTTCCGGGGCCAGCGCGGGCAGCGTCGCCACGTCGCCGGCGATCAGACGGCCGCCGACGACCGCCATCGCCGCCCCCACGACCGCCTGCTCAGTCAGCTCGGGTGGCTCGTGGGCGACCTCTACCTGCCCGCGCCCCGCGCGCAACAGGTCGGCGAGCTTTTCGTGGGCGGCGTGCCCGCGGCCGGCCAGCTGCGGCTCCGAGGCCGTGTGGCAGGCGACCACGACCAGGTACGCCTCGTCCGGGGAATCGACCGCGAAGGCGAGCGAGCCGGAGATCGCCGCGGCGACCCGGTCGGGCCACGACGCCTCCGCCCGGCAGGCCTCGACGAGCACCTTGCTGAGCCGGTCGAAGGCCCGTTCGTGAGCGGCGAAGACGCAGTCGATCTTGTCGTGGAAGAGCTGGTAGAAGGTCCGCCGCGAGACGCCCGCCCTGTCGATCAACTCACGGACCGTGAGGTCGGCGTACCCCTGCTCGGCCATCGCTGCGGCCGTCGCGTCGAGCAGGCGCTCCCGCTGGTGGGCGATGACGACGTCCTGGGGCAGCGCATGCGGACCGCGTGGGAGCTTCGGCGTCTTGTCGGCGTCGGACTGGTTCAACGGTGGATCCGCCACTCGCATGGCCTAAATCAGAACACAGTCGGACCACCTTTGTCAAGAATACGCCACTGTTTACAGACTTTTCCCTTTCTAGAGCGGTTCTAAGGGTACGATCTAATACCTTCTATCCCCCTGCGAAGGCACGCGCATCGGTCTGGGAACGAAAAGACCCCGGCCGGGCGAACGCCCGGCCGGGGTCTCATGGAGGCTTGTGACGCCGACTAGTGGCGGCGGTGACGCCTGGCGCGCCTGCTCTTCCTCTTGCCGCACTTCGTCTTGATCCTGGCCGTCTGCTTCTGCCTGCGGCCGTTCTGCCCCTGGTAGCTGATCCGAGACGGCCGGCCTGTGCGCGCAGATGTCCCGTGTGTTGATCAGGTAGCCCGCTCTTGCCGCCGAAGATGTTGAGGCGGAAGTGGCCGATCGGCGCGTCTGGGACGACCGGGACGACTGTCCGCAGTCGGCCGCCCTTGACCGTGTCGGTGTCGGCCCTCGGCACCAGGTTGACCTGGCCGTTGAGGATGAAGGCCAGCCGCGGCAGGCCGCCGGACCCCGAGACCGCGTAGACCGGGCCGGCGAGGCGGCTGGTCGAGCAGCGGCGTCTGCGTCCAGGCCTTGCCGATCGGGGTCCGCCCGGCGCACTGTTTCTCGGCCAGCTCTTTCTCCGAGCAGATGTTGCCGAGGTGGCGCTGGTCGATCTCGAAGGCCTTCGAGAGCGTCACCGAGAGCGACTTGATGTTGGCGTCGCCGGCCCGGGTCCAGAGGTCGAAGCGCAGAGCCGGGTTGGTCGACCGCCTGGTCGCCTTGCGGCCGCCGACCTGCCTGATCGCCATCTTCGGCTTGAATGCCAGCGTGGCGCAGTTGACGACATTGAAGTAGCTCGAGAAGTCGGTCACCGTGCCCTGGTCGCCGATCCCCTGGCTGTCGACCGAGAAGCGGCGAGCAGTTCGTCGGGTTGATCGTGAAGTTGGGCTTGTCGATGTTGACCTGGATCGAGCGCATCCGGATCGGGATGCCGCCGATGATGCTGGGCACCGTGTCGGAGGCGGCGAAGACCTGCGCGGTCTGCGGGTCGATGTGGAGGGCGACCCGGACGACGACGACGCCGTAGTCGTAGGGCCCGGCAAGAGCGGGTGTGATCGCAACAATCGACAGTGGGGCGCCCTTGAACGGCCCGGCGAGATACATCCTGCCGACCGCATGGAAGGGGTGGCTGCCCGGACCCGCGGCGACGTTGGACGTGCCAACGTCGCTCGAGACCGGACAGCTCGGAGCGAGCAGCTCATCGCGGCCGGCCCTGTTGGACGCGGCGAGGATCTGTGCGTCGGGGCAATAGCCGACCCCCCGCAAATCCCCGGTGAAGCCCGGCGGCATCTTGAAATTGAGATCGCCGAGGTACTGGTCGCCGTCGTCGCGGTCCAGCCTGAGGCGGAAGTCCGATACGCGCCGGCGGCGGGAACCGTGGTCCCCGCGACAAGGCGTGGGCTGAAGGGCCTCACTACACCCGGACAGCCGGTGCCGCCGGGACCAGAATCCAGGCTGAAGAACTGTTCCGAGGTCTGCTGGGCGAGTCTGTGGTTCCATGGGATGAACTTCGCCGTGGTGGAGTAGAGGGTGCACCTGGTCGGCGTCGCCAGCAGGCCGCGATCCGATGCGAAGAGGTGGATGTCGAAGTCATCGAACGGAACCTGTGGCAGGTTCTCGAACCGCGCGACGAGACGGCCCGTCACCGGGTCTGGGTGAAACGTACCGACGAGCTTCGCATTCAAGCCAAAGCCGCCGAGGATCATGAAAAGGCGGTACTGATTACCGGGCCTCGGTTCTCCGATAGTAGATGGAGCCCTCGAGCGGTCCGTCGAGCGCCGGCGTCCCGAGCGCAACCGTCCCGATCTTCGCCTGATCCGGGCATTCACCTGGGGCCTCGCTGTTGAAATTGGCCGCGGCGTCGGGGCACATCGTCTGCCCGTCGGCGGCGTCCGGGTTGATCGTCAATCCCTCGGGAAGGGTCAGGACCACCGCCCTGACCTCTGATGGCGATGGGGTGAACCCGAGCGTCTGCGGCACGTGAAACTTCAGGTTGAGCCCGGACGCGCTGTCGGTTTGCGTCGTCGTCAGGCTCGCCCGCAGGTACGGATCGAAGGTCTCATGCTCACACCCCGTCATCGGCATATATGACGACTCTGCGTGGCTCCTGCTGTCGAAGTCTTGGTAGGACTGCACGTCGAGTTCGGTAACGAGTGGTTCGCCCGTGCAGACCGTGGGCATATTGATGAGGGGCTTTACGGTGAGCGTCACCGATTTGCCGGTCCCGCCGCAGCTCGTGTCTTCCAAGCCCGGGCATCCAGCGGGTGTGCCGGGTGAGCCTTTGGCGAAGCGTTGTGAGTTGTGAGAGGTGAGCCCAGGCATTCCCCAAACGGTGAGCTTCGCGTACCGAAGCGGGATCTGCTGGGTGATCTCCGACACGGTGAAGCGCAGGCCGTAGTCGTCCCCCGTGCGAACCGATATCGGGATCGCGACCGGAATGTTCACCGTCGGCGCGTAGAACGCGAGTCGCGCGGTCTCGATGCTCTGCGGCGCCAAGTCGTAGACGGGAGCCGTCCCGAGCACGTAGTTTTCGTCGTTTTCGTAATTCGCTTTGATCGTGATCACTCCGGCTTGCGAATTGACCGGGCATTCCATCAGCGCGTAATCGGCCGCCGTGCAGCGGGTGAGCGCGTTCGGGTTTCCGAACACGCCCTGCGGCGCGTTGAATTCGATGTTCTTGGCCGCCTCGGGATTCCCGGGATCTTCGAGTGCGAAGGTCGTGGTCAGGTCAGGGTGCGAGCCCGCCTGGATTTCCGGGTCGCCCGAGGTTGTCGTTTCGAACGACTCGATGTCGATCGAGGCCTGTGCCGGCGCGGCGAACGCCGCCACTGCCAGAGCCGCGACGATAAATGCGATCAGGCGCTTGCTGGTCATCGGCTGCCCCCCCTGCCGTGGCTGGCTGATCGCTGGTGCTTCTTATGCTTCTTGTGGCGCTTCTTATGGCGCTTCTTGTGCTTCTTCACGCACTTCCCGTTCTTCAGACGGAAGCGCTTCTTGCATCGCTTCCGGTGATTGCCGCCGCGGACGGGCGCGCCTCCGATCGCCAACGGGGCCGCAGCCCGCGAGCTGGGCCCGTGGCACTCGTCGGAGGCCGCGCAGGGCGGTGAGGCCGGCAGCTTGAAGAAGCCGCCTCCCACGCGCGCGTCGTAGATCTTCATCGTCTGCCCGTTGTGGTCGTCGGGGACCAGGATCTCGCGGGTGAAGAAGAAGGCGTCGGTTCCATCGTCGGTGACGGTCAAGAGACTCGAGGGAAAGCTGCTGTACCCGGTCGAAACCAGCGCCTGACAGCCGAGGGCGATCTCGCAGCCACCCACTCCGGCGCTGGGCGGAGCCCACTCGTACGCGTCGAGCTTCTGATTGGTGTCGCGCGGGACCAGCGGATCCAGCGAGTTGAAGAAGACTCCGCCACCCTTCGTGATCCCCGAGCCATGGCTGGGCAGAGCGGCATCGGCGCTCGGCCTCGCTTCGGTCGGGAGGCAGGAGGCGCAGATGATCTGGTCAGTGCTCTTGTCGTAGCGGTAGATCATCCGGAACTCGCCGCTGTCGTAGCTGGGATTGATTGTCAGCTGCCTCGTCGCAAAGAGCGCGTAGCGGCTGTTGGCGGAAGTCTGGAAGTCCGTCCAGTAATGGGTGTCGTGATCCTTGACGGCGTGGATGACAGCCGGTTCTTCGACCGGTTCGTAGGTGTCGGGCTCAAGGCCGAACTCGACGATCTTGGTGCCGTTGACGGCGTAGGCGTGATGCGCGCGGGAGCTCTGACCCGCCCCTTCACCTCCGTTTACGGCGATCCCGCCGTAGTCGCTGACGTTCCCTTCGCCGAACTCCTTCACCTTTTCGCCCGAGGAGTCGAAGATCATCACTTTGCTTCCCGTGTCGACGTACAGCTCGGCCGTGGCCGGATCCACGTAGGTCAGTTTCGTCGTGTTGTTGGTTTTCACCAGGACGCCTTCGCGGGTCGGTGGGGAGACTTCGAATTCGGATGCCAGGTAGCGCCTGGTCGTGCCGTTGTATGGACCGCTGGAGTAGACGCGTCCGGCGTTGTCGACGCTGAGCTGGCAGGCGAGCCCTTCGACTTTGATGCTGGTCGCCGAGTAGTTCCCGTTGCTGACGGTCGGACTCGGTGCGGAAGTCGGCAGGAAGCGTGTGATTTTCTGCGCGCCCGCCTGTGACACGTAAACCGCGCCGGTTGAGTCTTCGACCGCGACGCCGCAGGGGAGTTCGAGCCCGGTGATCTGCCCGAGCAGTGCTCCGGGCCTCGAGTAGACGTTGACGGCGCCGCCGAAGACGGCGGTCGAGTACAGGTTGCCGTCCATCAGGCCTTCCGAGCTGTCGACCGCGATCTGGCCGATCGATTCGCCATAGAATTCCTGGCCGGTGATCTCGTTGGTGCCGGAATTGGGGCCTTCGGTGAAGTTGTCGGGGGCACCTGCTCCCGTGTACCTGGAGATCGAGTTGCTGCCCGTCTCCTGGACGTAGATATCGCCGTTGCTCTGATCGACCGCGAGCGATTCGGGGCCCGTCAGACCCGTGACGAGTTCCGAGTTGGCGACAGGGTGGGCCGGCGGCGGTTCCTCGACGAGGGCGGGGCCGTCGAGCGTGGCCAGGAAGGTGGGTGTGGTCTCACCCGGCCGGACCACGTAGAGGTTCACCGCGTCCGCCTCGCCTTTGCCGCCGTCGAGAAGCTGCGGGCTGAGGAAGTAAGCGGTGCCGTCGGCAGCCACTCCGGCGCCTCCTGCGAGGCTGACCGCGTCGCATTTGCCCGCACCTGAGGGGACATTCCAGTCGTTGGGCCTGCCGACCGGGTCGCAGGCGTCGCTCGGCGTGCCGGAGATCGTTTTCACGACCGCGGCTCCGGCGGCGGGCACTTCCGCCACGTAGAGGTCAGCGCTTTCGTCGCTGTCTCCGGCCAGTTTGTCCCTGGTCGTGAAGAAGACCCTCGTTCCGTCCGAGGACATTCCTCCGTAGAGGACGCCGCTGGTCGTCCCGGGCGTGAGGTCGATTGACTCATTCGAATCGCCGACGTTCATGTAGAGCTTCCAGTGGCGACCCGCAGCGTCTTTGGCGACCTGCTTGCCGAAGAGAACCCGCGAGCCGTCCGAGGAGACCTCCAGCGCGCCGATCTCCTGGCCTTCCTCTGTCATCGTCTGGCCGCCGGGCGTCTTCGATACGACGTGCGTTTCACCTGTCTGCAGGTTGCGGTCGTAGATCGAGACTTCGCCGGAAAGACCGCCCGCCGCAAGCGGGACTTCGGAGCCGAAGATGAGATGGCTGCCGTCATCGGAGAGGAATTTGCGCACGTACCCCGCCGGCGTGGCCGACGGGTTTCCGGCCATTCCCTGGATCAGCGAGCCGTCCGACATCCGCACCGGGATCCCCGAAGACCCGTCCCCGAAGCAGGGATCGCAAATCTCCGGTCCCGCGAAGGCGAACGTGTCGAGGCTGCTGTCGGCGTCGGTCGGGGTCGAGGAGAACGGCGGGCTGACGGCGCTTATGTCCGAAGGGATCCCGACGTACTTCGTGACCCACTTTTCGGAATCCTGGTCACGCACCGCGACATAGGGATCCGGACCACGATTGGTCGGTTTGCCGGTTCCCGGAATGCCTCCGTCCTGCACGGAGTAGAGGACCTTCCCGCCGGCTGCCGGGCGGCCCTCGAACGGGTCCTGACCCGGCGCCAGGTCCGAGGTCACGTCGAAGCCGCCGGCGAATCCGGCCGACGCGAGCTCGTAGGCGCGGCAATCGAGAGCGCCGGCTGTGCGGGTCTGCTTGCGGGCAAGAACGTTGCCGCATTTGTCGTTGACGAGGTCGATGAACCGATACGTGCGGAAGGTGCGTTCGGGCCCAGACACCGTTCCGACATCATTCGATGCCACCACCCGGTAGTAGTACCTGGTTGCGGGCTCGAGCCCTTCGAGCGGCAGTTCGAAGCTCGACAGATTCAGACCGTAGATATGTTTGACCGGCAGATCGGTGCAGGCATTCGGCGTCGTGCATGGACTGGTTCCGTATTCGAAGCCGATTTCGGTGTCTGAGAACCCGGGACGCGCTTCCCCGTGGAAGGTCGCAGAGTGCTCCGTGACTCCGTCGACGAAACCACCCTGGGCCGTCGGCAGGGTCGGCTGCGGGAGTTTGAAGACCTTGATCATGTTCTCTTTGCGGAGGACGACGTAGGCGGTCGTGCCGTCCGAACTGACCACCAGGCCGGAGGCGCTGGTGATGGCGCCGGGTCCTTGCGGAACGGTGCAGTCGTAGAAATTGTGATCGGGGTCGTAGGCGATCAGACCGCGTCGCGGCGCGTTACCGCTTTTTTCGAAGCTCCCGCAGACATGATTGGGGCTATTGGGGAAGGAGTAGTTGAAATCGCTTTCGTTGCGGTCGACGAGCCAGAACCTCTCGCTGGTCGGGTCTCCGGACATGCTCATCGACACTCCGGCTTCGTTGACCTGGTTGCGTTCCGCAAAACCCTTCTGGGTTCCCTCGGGAGTGAACTCGGACGGGTGGAAGATTTCCACCGCGCGCCTTGCGTTGTAGGCAAAGGTGACGAGCACGTTGCTTTCGCTGTCGACCGCTATCGACGTCGGTTCGACGGGCGCAGTCGGCCTCGGAAGGCGCGTCTGCCCGATGAACTGTCCGGAGCTGTCAAAGGCTTGGATTCGCGGTTCCCACGGTTTTGAGAGCTCGTACGGATCGATGACATAGAGATTGCCGGTGTTTTCATCGACGGCGACCGTGTTGCCGAGTTCGTCCCAGCCGAGTTTGGCGCCGATGCCGAAACATCCGTCGAAGCACCACCAGCCGCCGAGCGCTCCCGGAGAAAGGTCCGCGAGCGGGCAGTTGGGGCCGAACTGACAGGTCCCGAGGCGTGCCGTGTAGCAGTCGTCACCGGATGCAACCGAGCAGAAGTTCCCGCCCGTCGTCTGGTTGACGCCGTAGCCGATCTCGAAGATCGGATCGCCGTCCGTGGACAGCTTCTGAACCCGGTAATTCTTGTCGTCTCCGACGTACATCGCTCCATTCCCGCCGGGCGAGTTGTCGATCGTGATCCCGCGGGGTTTTATGAATTGACCGAGGCCCGGGCCTGCAACGCCCGCTTTGCAGATGTCATCCGTGCCTGCTTTACAGATCTCGAAGACCGCTCCGCCGTTGACCTGAGTCGAGACTCCGCTGGCGCCCCCCGGGAAGGACAGCTTGGCGACGGGTGTTTCAAAGTTGTAGAGGCCACCACGCGGCGGAGCGGGGTTGGTCGATGTGATTTCGCTCCACATCGTGGTGGAGCCGCTGGCGTTCGTCGCCGTCACCTTGCACTGGATCAAAACGTTTTTGGTGACGTCGTCTTCGGTCAGCGTGAGTTCATTACTGGTCGACGCAGTAGTCACCGGTTCCGTGAATGCCTCCGGGGTCCGGGGCGAGAAGAACCACTGGTATGTGTACTGCGTCGGGCTATTTCCCCAGGAGCCCGCGTTGCATTTCAGGGTCCCGCCTTCGCCGGGAGTGTTGAGGTTGCCGCTGACGACGCTGGGTTTGGCGATCGTCGCCGGCGGCACCGGCGGCACCGGCGAAGGGACCGAGCCGATCAACGTGTAATCGGCGTTTGTCGCCCACGCCTTGGGATACGGCGCGTACTGTTCGAACCATGTGGTGACTTCACACTGAACCGCTTTGCCCGAGTCGCTGGCGGTCGTGGTGTAGGTCGCCGAAGTCGCCCCGGGGATCACCTGGTTGTTGCGTAGCCACTGGTATTCGAAGTGACCTTCGATCGAAGCCCAATATGCGACCCCTTCACAGCTCAGCTGTGTCCCAACCGCGCTGGCCAGCTGCGAGCGATCAATCGTGATCTGTTCTCTATCGCTCTGGCCAAGACCACCGGCGAATGTCACCACGTAGGGTGTCGAGCCGGACGCACTACCCGGTCCGCCGGTCACAACGACCGAACCCGTTCCGTTGATGGCGGCCAGTTCGTTGAGCGCCGTTTCCACGGTTCCCGCGCTCGCGTTGTATACGATGGGCGTGGTCGTTTCGCCTCCGAAGGTCAGCGTGAAGGTTCCCGCGACTCCCTTGACCGTGACCCGCTGCACCTCGTCGACGTATGGTTTGTTGTCGACACCGCTTTCGACGACGTCGTAACCCCACGCCCGCAGAAATTCGCCTGTTTCGTCGAGCTCCTGGATGCGGTTGTTGAGCCGATCGGCGACGTATAGATTCCCGGTAGAGATGTTTTGCGCGATGCCGGCCGGACCGTTGAACTGACCGCCGCCGGTTCCCGCGGAGCCGAACGAGGTTTGGTATGTCACTTCGGCCGAGGCGGACGAGGCGAACGCGCACACCGCCAGCGCCGACGCGAGCACTGCGAGGGACAACCACCTCGTGACCCTCCTGCCCTGTGCGATCAGCTTCTCCGTCATCTCTGGCTCTCTCCTCTGCATTCCCATCGCTTACCGCACCGCCCCTCTGCCGGCTTTTCGACTTGCGCGGTGACTCGCATTACGCTTGCGCTTCCGCTTCGACCCGCATGACACGCGGAGACGGACCTGATCCTTGAGGCTCCACCCGTTCTGACCGGCCATTGCGACCTTGGCCTTCGGGTGCTTGCCACACAGGCCGCGACTGTTCTGTACCAGTCCCTTCTTGCCTCCCTGCAGGTTCAGGACGAACCTTGTGACCGGTACATCCGGAATAGAGCCGAAGTGAGCGCGCAGACGCCCGCCCTTCGCAGCGTCGATTCGAGCCGACAGCTCGACATCGACCTGTCCCTGAAGGTCTGCGACCAGGTCGGGAAGGCGATGGCGGGACGAGCGGAGGTAGACCGAACCCTGCACGGGCCTGTCGAGCAGCGGCGACCACGCCGTCGCGGATCCGAGTCGCGAACCTGCCGGGCAGCTGTCGGCGGCGAATTGCGGTCGCGTGCAGACCGTGCCGATCTGCGAGTTGTCGAGGAGCTCGCCGCGGGGCAACGTCACCGAGACGCGCCGTGAGTTGGCTTCACCGGGCTTGGTCGTGAGGATCGCGGTGATCCCCGGATGGCCGAGGCGGTTGGGACCGCCCTTCATCCGGAGCGTCAGGTTGGGCCCGTAGTCGAGGTCCGTGCAGTTGGCGACTTGGAATGGAGCGTTGACGTTCGTGGCGGAGCCCTGGTCGCCGGCGATCGATCCGTCGACCGACAACGGTTCGCAATTCGTCGGGTTGAGGGTGAAATTCGGGCGATTCAGGTCGACCTGAATCATGCGAGTACGCAGTGGGATGCCTTCGAAGATCTGAGGCAGCGGATCGGATATCGCCGTGATCTGCAGCGTTGTCGGGTCCACGTGGACGGCGGCCCTGACGACGACGTTTCCGAGGTCGTAGGGGCCGGCCACGGCGGGGACCACGATGACGAGGCTGAGCGGATCGCCTTTGTAGGGACCGGCCAGGTAGATCTTTCCGGAGTTGTAGAGCGGCCGCGTGCCCGCGCCGGTGGCAGCGTCGGCGGTGCCCACCTCGCTGGCCGCAGGACAGGCGGGATTCGCAAGCTCCGCGCGTCCGCTGTGGCCGGGGTCGCTCAGCCCGACGATCGCCGTCTCGGGGCAATAGGGAATTCCACGCAGCTTCGCGAGGAATCCTGGAGCGGTCTTGACGGATATGCCATTGAGGTTCTGGTTGCCGTCCCCGCGTGTGACCCGGAGGGCGAAGCCGGCATAAGCCGCGGCAGCGACGCTCTTCGTCCCCGCCTCGAAGCCCGGTGAGAACTCTCGAGTGGCGCCCGGACACGGCGTGCCGTTGGGGCCGTGGTCGAGCACGAAGAACTGGGTCTGCTTCTGATTCGACAGAGCGGTATCCCAGGGAGTGAACTCGCTCGTCACCGGATACTGGCCGCAGTGGGTCGGAGTCGCGAGCAGCCCTCGCTCGGCGCCGAAGAAGTGGATGACGAATTTCTGGAATGGTGTCTGCGGCAGATCCTCGAAGCCGGCGACGAGCTGCCCGGTCTGTGGGTCCGCGTGGACCGTCCCGAGAAGCTTCACGGCAACACCGAATCCGTTCGCGGAGACGACCAGCCGGTACGGTTCGCCCGGCTTCTGCTCGCCCAGATAGGCGAAGCCGTGTATCGGCCCCGGCAACGCAGAGCTGTCGATCGTCACGGTTCCCACCTTGGAGTACTCCGGGCAGTGCGCCTCTTCCTTGGTTCCCACCGAGGACTGGATGTCGGAGCAGGTCGCCTTACCGGGAGCTGCGCTGGGATTGAGCGAAAAGCCCTCGGGCAGCGTCATCACGCTGGCTTTGAGCTCGGATGGCGACGGGGTGGTGGGATCCTGGAACTGAGGCACATCGATGTTGAGCTCGAGCCCCGATGGGCTGTCGGTGTTCGTCGTGGTCGGGTTGGCGCCGAGGCTCGGGTCGAAGCTGAGTCCGTCGCAACCCGTCGTCGCAGGCCACGGGTCCGAGGCGTGAGTCCGGCCGAGGTCATAGGCGAGGACGTCGATCGTGCTCTCCAACGGCCCGGCGCAGGTGGTCGGGTTCTGCATCATCGGCGCGATCGGCAGCGAGGACGGGATGTCCCGGACGGTCCACCCGAATTGGCCGCACGCCGCGATCAGGCTGGCCACGTCTCGTTTGACGAGATACGGAATCGGGCTTTCTTTGCACTGAAGCGCTCCGCCGTTTTCGGTTTTCGCCTCGCTCGGTGGGATTCTGAGGAAGTCGTAATAGTGTTCGCCGGGAACGCCCCAGAACATCGGGGCGGTGAATTCGAGAGGGACGAGGTGGGAGATTCCCACCGCGGCGATGTCGAGCCCGTAGTCGCTGTCGGTGCGCGCTTCGGCGACCAAGAACTGAGGGATCTTGGAGCCGAAGGGGATGGTGAAGGCGAAACGCCCTGCCTGCCCCGGGGCCGGGGGGGTCCGGTACATCGGCAACACGATGTAGCTACCCAGGAATTGGATCATCGCCTGGCCCGCCTGGGCGTCGGATGAGCATTCGCCCAGCACCAACTGCGCGATCTTGCACTCCGCGACGACGTGTGGGTTGGCGATCAGTCCCGCGGGCGAGTGAACCGTCACCTCTTTCGGGTCATTGCACCGGCAATCGACCGGTGGGACGGTGGTGATCCGGCTGCCGAGTTCGAATTCGGTGTAGACGTCCGGGTGACCACCCGCCTGGGTCGACGACGGATAGCTGTTGAACTGGAACACCTGCGAGCCGACGGGATCGTCTGCACGGGCGGAGCCCGAGAAGATGGCGATCGCCAGCAGGAGTGCCGTGAGGGCACCCGCAAGCGCCAGGGCGGGCCAACGGCCGGCCGAGTTTCGGCCCTCCAGCGTGGTCGTCGTCGCGACCATCGTTCCGTTTCCGTCCATCGTCGTGATCTCCTCGCTGGTCTCGCGCTCAGCCATGCCTGCGCCCCCTTGAAGCGGCCTTCTTCTTCTTGGCTCGGCACTTCTTCGCCGCCTTGCCGCGCTTGCCGCGCTTGCACCTTCCGTGGCGCTTGTGCTTCTTACGGTGCTTCTTCTTGCCACTGGACTTCCAGTTCCCGCCGTTCCCCAGCCGGGCCGATGTGCCGAACTGGGGGTTGGCCGGTGCCGCCGGCACATCCCCATGGCACTCGTCTGCTGCCTGGCACGGCGGACTCAGTGGCGCGGGCGCGAAGCCGCCGTTTGTACGCGCGTCGTAGAACTTGTACTGCTCGCCGTTTTCATCCTGCTCGACGAGCGTCTGGAAGGTCGCAAAGAAGACATCGCTGCCGTCTCCGGTGACGCCGACCAGGCCGGGATGCAGGGCCCCGGTTCCGGCATCGTCGCTGGTGCCGGTGGTGATCAGCTGCGGCCGTCCTTCGACGAACTCGTAGACGTCGATGTTCTGATTGGCGTCGCGCGGCGTCAGCGAGTCCTTGGTCGACCAGAAGGTGCGGCCGTCGTCGCTCATGAAGAGGCCGTTGGTGGAGCCTTCGACGTCCGAGATCGGAGGATTCCCGTCGGGCCGGCAGGACACGCATTTGATCACGCGGGTTTCCGGGTTGTAGTGGTACATCTCGGACTTTCCGGCGTTGTCGTAGGCGGTCAGCCGCGTTTTCGTGATGAACGCCATGTTCCCCCCGTCGGGCGAGACGTTGATGCGTTCCGCGGCCTTCAGGGTCCGGGTGCCGTCGTGACTGGGATCGAAGGCCGCGACGAACTGCGCCTTCCCGTCGCGCCAGACGTAGAGGTTGCGTTTGTTGGGGAAGCCACGGGACCCGTCGAGGCGCTCCGGCGAGTAGAAGTAGATTTCGCCCGTCTCGGAGGCGAGACGCGTGTCGAACAGATTTCCTATTTCCGAGGCGCTGTCGCCGGGCCAGAGCAATGGGAACCTGACGCTGCAATCAACGACTTTCAGCCCTTCGCCCTGGAGGCCTTCCGTCCACGGTCTTTCTTGTGCCGCTCCCCCGCCGCCGTTCTTCTTCGTTTCTTTGACGGGGTCACATTCGTCAGTGTTGCCCGCTCCATTGTTGCCGATGGACACCCGGACCAACGGCTCTTCTTCGTTTCTGGCCCTGTCCTCGCTCCATTCGAACAGGTCCCTGCTGGTATCGGTGTCGTCGGCCGTCATCTGCTTGTTGGTGATGAAGAAGACCTTCGACCCGTCGGCGGTCATGTCGTTTACTTCGTAGTAGACCCCGACGTCTTTCCCTTCCTTGTCCCTGGTTATGTCGTAGTGCGCATAGTTGCCGCCGCCTTCGTTGACGGCCATGTAGAGATGCACATTTCGAGTGAAGCGGTAGCCGAGCTGCTCGGTTGGCGCGGCCGAGGAGATCAGGATGTGGCTGCCGTCATCCGAGATTCCCGGGACCCGCAGGAACTCTTCGTTGAGCGGCGATTTCGGGTCAAGCGCGATGTCTTCGCCGTTTTCCTTCTTGGAGACGAGGTGAACTTCTCCCGTCTGGATGTCGTTGTCGTAGACGGAGCCAGGCGGTTCGACCAGGCCGCCGGCCGCGAAGGCGGTTTTGATCGACGAGAAGGCGTAGTGCGTGTAGTCGGCGTTGATTCTCGCCGAGCCGAGCCACCCTCCTTCGTCCAGTGTTTTCTCCGCACCTTCGACTTCATCCATATTGGTGGGGAATTGCCCGACCAGTCGGCCTTCGTTGTCATAGACTTCCGGCCCGTTGGTCCCATCCTTTTCGCCGCCGAGTATGCCCCTCTGGTAGCGATTCCAGACGAGGATGTGTTCCAGACCGCCGTCGTGTGGCAGGGCATGCGCTACTTCGCTGCGACACGCCCACTGTTCCTCTTCCCAGTACCAGCAGTTGAATTCAGTGGGATTACCACCGTATTCAGAACCTGGGGCGCTTGACTGGGCGATCGCCTTCGAGCCAGGGACACCGATGTACTTGGTCACCCAGCCGTCCTGCTTGCGGGTCGCCATGTACGGTTCCACTCCGAACGCGGTCGTCTGCGGTTCACCGGAGTCCGGGATCTGATTGAGGAAGCCGGTGTATGCGAACTTGCCTGCCGCCGTGGGCGAGGTCGGACCGCCCGGCGCCAATGCCGTCCCGTTGGTGTTCCTCGCCGAGACGAGCTCGTAGGCTCGGCAATCGGGCACGTAAGCCGAGCCCGTTTCCTGTCTGAGGATTTTGTTCGGGCAGGACTCGGGCAGGTTGAAGTTGAAGCTCTGATCCTCCGTCACCACCGTGCCCCGCGCGCTTTCGGCTGTGAGTCGGAAGTGGTACGTCCGTTCTTCCAGGCCACTGATCGGAACTTCGATGCTCTGGACAGTCGTTTCGGGTGGCAATTCACCATTGGGAACCGGGACAGCCGTGCCATAGGATTTGGTGGGTCCGTATTCGAACCAATATTCGGTGGCGTAGCCGTTCGGGTTGATCGTGGCGACCAGGACGGCGCTGTCCGCGGTGAGGTCGACCGCATTGAAGGAGGTGATCGAAGGCGGTTGCGGAGTCGTGAACGTTTCGTCGTTGCCGACGGTCGTTTCGAAGCTGTTGGTCGCCGTCAGCCGGTAGTGATACGTCTCTCCCGGCTCGAGGTCCGTGAGATCTACGCTGACGTCCTTGTCACCGGGTGAGGTGTCGCCGATGCTTTCGCCCGGAGGCAGCGGCACGTTCTGGCCATAGGTGGTGTCCTTGCCCAGTTCGAAGTAATAGGTCGTGGCATAGCCGTCGGGGTCGAAGCTGCCGTTCAGGGTCGCTTCGGTGTTCGAGATTTCCGTCGCCGGCTTGGTCTGCACGTTCTTGACGGCGGGGCTGGTCTGGAATTCGACCACTTCCCCGGTCGACGGGCCTTTGCTGTTTTCCGCGACGACCCGGTAGGTGTAGGTCTTACCGGCCGTGAGTCCGCTGATGTCGTAATGGATAGCGGTCGGCCCCGTGGTCATCCCTTCGGTTTCAATCGGGGTTTTCGTGAACGGTCCCGACGTGCCCTGACGCCATTCGAACTGGTATTCGGTTTCTTCGTTGGTGCCCTCGTAGCTACCGTTCAACCGCGCCTCCGTGCGGGTGATGTTGGAGGCCGGCTGGGTTGTCAGGAAGTCGACGTTGTGCGGGACGAAGGATTTGACCGCTCCGTAGCCCGTGCCGCCGCTGTTCTTGGCGCCGAACCGGTAGTAATAGGTCGTCTCACCTGCCACAAGTCCGGTCAGGTCTGCGGTGACTGCTTTGTCTTCGCTGTAGGGGCCCGGGGGGTCGCATGCAGGCCCTTTGGTGAAGGTGCTGGGAGTGGCCGAGGTGCCGTACTCGATCCAGCATTCTTCGACTTCTCCGCCGCCGTCGAGCGCGACGGAGCCGGCCAGTTTCGCATTTTCCACCGGGTTTCCGGTCGTCACCAGCGGCACGTTGACCTGGCGCCATTCCTGTACTTTCGAGCCGCCCGAGAATTCGCCGGTGGTGCCGGAGGTGAGCAGAAGGGTGTGGCTTGCTTCATCGACGGCGATGCCCCGGATGAAGTTGACCCCGGTGCTGAATTTTTCGATTTCGGTCAGGGTGGTCGTATTGAAGACCTGGACATCGCGGCTCGTCCAACAGCACGGATTCGAGTAGACGTAGAGGCGGTGGGCGGCCGAGTCGACGGCGATCTTCGAGTTGCTGTTCGTTCCCGGGACGAGGGTCCCGCTGCCGTATCCGTCGCCGGGGCCGTACCGGTAGACGCTGCCGCCGTACTGGGCGACGTAGATCTGGTTCGTCCCGGTGTCCATCTCGACATTGCACGGGCCGGAGACGACGCCATGCGTGGCGAGCGGTTCGCCACCTCCGGCGGCGAACTCTTCGATCTTCGGCCCACCGTAGTTGCCGGACCACATGTGGCCGTTGCCGTCGACCGTGATGCCGCACTTCTCACCCGATTCCGGCGTGTATTCGGCCATCGGGTTGCCGGACGGGCTGAATCCGTAGAGATTGTTGTTGTCGGGCGTGTAGTAGAGGTTGCCCTTGGTGGACCCGCTCGTGTCGTCGACGTCGATGTCCGGGTCGGCCCCGCCGGAGAAGACGCTCAGCGGATAGTTGCCGCCGGCCGGCGTGTATTCGCCGGGCCCGAGGCGATTGTATTTGTAGATTTTGGCCGACGGGCTGACGGCGTAGACGTAGACAACCTGTTCGCTCTGCTGGATCGTGACTCCGCGGGCATTTTCGAACGAGGTGGCGGAGGTGCCGTCGGTGCCGAAGGCGTACTGGCCCTGCCAGACCAGTTTCGCGGAGGCGGAGCCGGCTCCGAGGACGAGTGCGAGAGCGAGGGCGCCTGCGAGCGCGCAGAGGAGCGCGGCGGAGCGACGACCGGACGACGGCGCACCACTCCCATCAGCGCAGGGCGCGGCGGAAGGCCTCGCGACGACCCCGGATGACTGCGACTGGCGACGGCCGGCGCGATGGGTCGGTACCGCGAACCCCGCATCCCCTTCGATCACACTTCTCTCCTGTCCCTGACGCCCGGGGCTGCCTGGAGGCCACCGCGGGCTCGTTTCTCTCTCTCCCGCCTTTGGAACACCGCCCTTCTCTCAACGGAGACAACGCTGTTCCTCAGGCCCGACTATGAGAACAGATGCGGACCGAGTTGTCAAGAGACAGACTCGTTTCTGACCATTTGCAATGCGGGAATTTGGCTCTAGAATGGGCTGTGTGGTGGGTTCCCCGGGCAATGGAAAATTGCCCGCTTAGAGTCGATTGCGTACCACGAAATCGGGGTCTGCAATCGGTACTGAGCTACACCCGCATACCCGGCTATCGTCCGCCGAGATGACGCGGACGCCGTGGGGGGACGCCAGCGAGTTGCGGGAGCGGATGCTGCGCCCCGGACGGGGTATGCCGCGCGACGAGGCGGACCGAAATCAGCGCGAAAGGCTGTTCGCGGCGACGGTCGCGACGGTCGCCGAGAAGGGCTACGAGGCGACCACGGTGGCCGACCTGGTCGAGCTCTCCGGCGTCTCTCGCAGCGCCTTCTACCGCCACTTCGAGGACAAGCAGGAGTGCTTCCTGACCGCCGCCGAGTCGCTGATCGAGCCGACCCTCGAAATCATGGAGCGGGCCGAGGACTCGGACTCCGGCGAGGAGCGCACCGAGGAGGCGCTGGAGGCCTTCCTGAAGCTGATCGCGGCCCAGCCGGGCGCCGCGAAGATGTGCTTCGTCGAGGTCTACGCGGCCGGGCCCGAGGGCGTCGCCGTGGTCGAGAAGACGCTGGACGCTTTCGAGCGGTTCGGGGCCGGTCTGTTCGAGGAAGATCCCCGGGCCGCGAGTCGATGCCGCCGCAGATGATCCGGGCGATGATCGGCGGCCTCCAGAAGGTCGTCCACAAGCGCCTCTACCGCGACGAACAGGACGTGCTGCCCGAGCTTGCGCCGGAGATCTGGCGGTGGTGGCTCTCCTATCCCCCGCCCCCGGGCCCGATGCGACCGCCGCGCCGGCGAGCCAGGCGGCGCGCCCCTTCGACGAGCGCCAGGCGGTCGGCAACCCGGCCGAGCGCGTGCTGCGGGCGCTGGCGGCGATCGTCGCCGAGAAGGGCTACCCGGCGACGACCGTGGCCGAGGTCGTCGAGCGCGCCTCGACCTCGCAGCGCACCTTCTACGAGCACTTCGCCAACAAGGAAGAGGCGCTGCTCGCGGCGCTCGACAGCGGCTCGGCGCAGATGCTCGCCACCGTCCTGCCCGCCTTCCGCCGCGGACAGACCTGGGAGCAGTCGGTGCGGGCCGCCTACGAGGCGATGTTCCGCTTCGGCACCGACGAGCCCGAGTACACGCAGCTCGGCGCGGTCGAGATGTACGCGGCGGGCAAACGCGCGCTGCAGACGCGCGACACGATCATGGAGGGGCTCGAGGCGCTGCTCCAGCCCGGCTACGAGCTGGCCCCGGACACCCCGCCGATCGCGGCCGAGGCGATCGGCGGCGCGATCTACGCCCTGATCTACGACCAGGTCAAGGCGCAGGGGCCCGGAGAGCATGCCGGAGCTGGTCCCGATGGCCACCTACATGACGCTCGCCCCCTTCCTCGGCGCCGAGGAGGCCTTCGCCCTCGCCAACGGCGAGGGCCTAGCGGCGAAGCCCCCCCCTAGCCGGCGACCTTGCAGGTTCCGCTCAGGACGCGGGTCAGGGTCCTGCCCGCCGGCGAGCTCGTATGTGCCCCGGGCGGCCCGTGAACGGGTGCCTTGCGCACGCCCCTGGGGGCCGGGACAGCTGGCGCTGAGCAGGCTCAGCCTGCGGCCCCGGTAGCGGTAGCGGCGCTTCAGGGTTAGGTCGAAGCCGGTCACGTAGCCCCAGTCGGGCCCGACCTTCGGCATCTGCACGGTGAGGGTCGAGCCGAAGGAGCCGCTGCCGTTCCTGCGGAACGTCATCGGCAGCACCTGGGAGATCGGCACCGGGCTCTTGCCGAAGACGTGGGCGACGATCGCCGAGTGCCCGTGCAGCCTGGTGTTGAAGGCGAGCATGCGGCCGACCGCCGGGAAGGGCGCCTGCTCGGGAATGTCGACGTGGCTGGTGAAGTGGCCGCTGCCGACCAGGGCGCGGCGGCAGACGCGCCAGGGCCTGCTTGCTGGTCGTCGACTGCAGGCGGCGCGCGGGGCAGCTCGGCAACCCGCGGGTGGTGACCACCCCGTTGCGGTTGATCTCGACCCGCACCCGTTCCAGCGTTTCCGGCCGCTCGCCCGTCGATCGGCACCACCGTGCCGGCGAAGTGCAGGGCGATCGGCGCCGCCTTCGAGCGGGGCAGCGTCTTCGGCGCGATCCAGCCGCGGAAGGAGACGCGCACGTTGCCGCCGCTGACGACGTTGGCCTGGGCGACGCCGAGCAGCGCCAGAGCGCAGGCCGATCCCGAGGCGCGAGGGCGGCCATGCGCTTCTCATCGGGCGGCCTCCTCCATCAGGACCTCGATCATCTCGATCATCCTGCGGTGGTAGGCGAGGCCGGCGATCAGGGTGCGTTCCGAGCGGGCCCAGGTGCCCTCGATCGCGCGGACGGCGTCGAGATAGCCCTGCAGCTCCTCGAGCTTCTCGCGATGCCAGGCGATGCGGGCGCCGACCAGGGCGCCCGGGTCGGCGCCGGCGAAGACCTTGAGGATCAGCTCGTCGCGCAGCTGCGGCGGCGCGGCGAGCCGGCTCGGCGGCCCAGGCACGCAGCGCCTCGCGGCCGGCATCGGTCAGCGAGTAGCTCTTGCGGCGGCGGCCGCCGGGCTCCTGGACGACGCTCAGGTAGCCCCCCTCGGCGAGCCGGGCGGGCTCCTCGTAGGCGGTCGTGTGGGGGACCGGCCAGAAGTTCTCGATCGACGCGTCGAGCGCCTGCTTGATGTCGTAGGAGGTCGCCTCGCCGAGCTGGTCGAGCAGCGCCAGCAGCGCGTAGGAGGTCGTCGTCAGCTTGATCGGCCTGCTTCCCATGGTTCCAGGCGTATAGTACGGTACGAACTATCGGTACCATCGCACACGCACTCCAAGCGGGAGGTCGAGGTGAACGCGAGCCGCAGCGACCAGGGCAACGGGACCCCCGACTACGACGTGGCGATCGTCGGCGCCAGCCTCGCCGGCGCCGCGGCCGCGATCCTGCTCGGCCGTGCGGGCCTGAAGGTCGCGCTGATCGAGAAGCAGCCCGACCCGCGGCGCCTTCAAGCGGATGTGCTCGCACTTCATCCAGGCCTCGAGCGTGCCGACGATCGAGCGCCTCGACCTGCTCGAGCCGATCGTCGAGGCGGGCGGCGTGCGCTCGCGGATCCGCACCTGGACCCCGTGGGGGACGGTGTCGGCGCCGCCGCGAGAAGGCCGGCTACGCCGTCAACCTGCGCCGCGAGCTGCTCGACCCGATGGTCCGCGACGCGGCGGCCGCGACCCCGGGCGTCGAGCTGCGCCTCGGCGAGACGGCGACCGGCCTGCTGCGCGACGGCGAGGCGGTCGCCGGCGTCGTCGTCCGCGATCCGCAGGGCGGGGAGTCGACCGCTGAGCGCGCGGCTCGTGGTCGGCGCCGACGGACGTGACTCGCGGGTCGCGAAGCTGGCGGAGGTCAGGGAAAAGACCCACCCGCACGGGCGGATCGCCTACGGCTCCTACTTCGAGGGCCCGCCGATCGAGGGCGCCCCGGACGCGAAGGTCTGGTTCACCGACCCCGACTGGGCGGCCGCCTTCCCGACCGATCGGCGACCTCACCTTCTACGCGGCGATGCCGACCAAGGAGAAGCTGCCCGAGTTCAAGCGCGACCCCGAGCAGGCGCTGCACTCCTACATCGCCGGGCTGCCCGACCCGCCGCCGATCCGCGAGCAGCGCCGGGTCGACGACGTGATCGGCAAGATCGACATGACCAACCGCGTGCGGGGCCCGGTCGCTCCCGGGCCTGGCGCTGATCGGCGACGCCGCCCTCGCCGCCGACCCGCTCTTCGGGGTCGGCTGCGGTTGGGCCTTCCAGAGCGGCGAATGGCTGGCCGACGCGGTGGCGCCGGCGCTGCACGGCGAGGAGTCGCTTGAAAAGGGCCTGAGGCGCTACCGGCGGGTGCACCGGCGCCGGCTCGGCGGCCACGCCTTCATGATCCACGACTATGCCAACGGGCGGCCGCCTCAACGCCCGCCGAGAGGATGGTCTTCACCGCGGCCGGCCGCGACCCCAAGGTCGCCGCGGCCGTCGACGCGTTCGCCACGCGGCGGATCGGCCCGGCACGGATGATGGCGCGGGCGATGCCGCGGACGTTGGCGGTCAGCGCCCGCCAGGCGCTGCGCCGACGTGGGGAGGAGCCCTCCTCCTCCGAGGTCGCCGCCGCCTGACGCCCGATCCAGGTCGGTAGTGCGGACGTGCGGACCGTGTGGACGCACTTCCTCCCGCTATGCGGGAGGAAGTGCGTCCAGTAAGTGCGGTCCGGGTCCCTGTGACCGGTCAGGGCTCGGAGATCTCGACCGGGACGCCGTTGGCGCTGAGCACCATCGCGACGTTGCCGCGCGTCGCGTTGGAGAAGGGGCAGACCCGGTGGGCGTCCCTGACCAGATCGACCGCATCCTCGCCCTCGACCGAGGGCAGGGTCACGTCCAACTCCACCTCGACCGTGAAGATCCGGGCCTCGCCGGTGACGAGCATCACCTTCGAGTCGATCTCGACGTCGCCGACCTCGAGCTTGCGGCGACGGGAGACGGCGGCGAGGGCGCCCTCGAAGCAGGCCCCGAAGCCGACCGCGAGCAGCTGCTCGGGGTTGGTCCCCGGCTCGGTGCCGCCCAGCTCGGGCGGGACGCGGATGTCGACCTCGAGCACGCCGTCGGAGGTGCGGCCGTGGCCGGCGATCCTGCCGCCGGTGACGTGGGCCTCGGCGGTGTAGATCGTCTTGCCCACGCGCCCAGCCTAATCCCTCGCCGAGGGCCCGCACACGACCCGGGCCGACCCGACCCGGGCCCCGGGCCCGGCCGGTGCCGCCTACGCCGAGCAGCGGGGGCAGAGGCCGCGGAGGACGACGTCGTGGTCGGTGACGTCGAAGCGGACGCGCTCGGAGACCTCGTCGATCGCCCGCTCGAGCGCCGGGTCCTCGAAGGGGACCATGCGCCCGCAGCGGCGGCAGATCGCGTGGTGATGGTGGTGGCCGCCGGGCTCGACCCGCTCGTAGCCGGCGGTGCCGCGCGAGACCTCGAGCCGCTGCACGAGGCCGAGCTGCTCGAGCTGCTCGAGGGCCCGGTAGACGCTGGCGCGGGCCACCCGCGAGCCGCCGCCGGCGGCGCAGCTCGTCGTCGAGCTCGATCGCGGTGACCGCGCAGTCGTGGCGGGCGAGCGCCTCGACCACGGCCGTGCGGGCGCCGCCGCGGCGCAGCCCGGCGGCCTGCAGGGTCGCGAGCGCGTGCTCGGCCCAGCCGGAGTCTCGTGCCCTGGCCGGCATCAGCCGATCGTAGCCTCCGCCCGGCGCCGTCCCGGCGCCCGCCGGCGCAGCGGCGCGAGGGCGACGGCGAGCAGGTAGGCGACGACGATCGCCAGCGCGATCGAGGCGCCGCCCGCGGTGCCCGCGTAGTAGGAGAGGTAGAGGCCGGCGAGGCCGGCGAGCAGGGCGATCGCGGTGGCGAGGGCGAACATCGGCACGATGCGGTCGGTGAGGCGGCGCGCGGCGGCGGCCGGGCCGACGAAGACGGCGACGACGAGCAGGTTGCCGAGGCCCTGGACGGCGACGACGATCGCCGCCGCGAGAAGGAGCAGCAGGGCGGCGTCGACGGCGGCCGGGCCGAGGCCGAGGGAGCGGGCCGAGGCGCGGTCGAAGCCGGTCGCCAGCAGCCGCCCGTGCAGCAGCCACGAGCGCCGCGGCGATCAGGGCGGCGAGCGCGGCGGCCGCGGCGAGGTCGGCGTCGGTCGGGCCGAGGATGTCGCCGAAGAGCAGGCTCTCGATCCCCGGCGGCGAGTCGGGCGAGAGCGCCAGCAGCGCCCCGAGCCCGAACATCGTCGTCACCACGACGGCGACGGCGACGTCGCGGTCGACCCCCGGGACGCGGCCGGCGAGCGCGATCGCCAGCGCGGCGATCGCGATCGCCGGGGCGGCGCCGAGCAGCAGCGGGATGCCGGCCAGGGTGGCGACCACCAGGCCGGGGAAGATCGAGTGGGCGAGCGACTCGGCCGCGTAGGAGAAGTCGTAGAGGACGACCCAGCAGCCGAGCGCGCCCGAGGCGAGGCCGATCAGGGCGATCTCGGCGAGCGCCCGGCGCATGAACTCTTCCTGGAGGGGCTCGAGCATCGTCAGCCGTGGTGGTGATGGTGGGGGGGCAGGATGCCGCGGCCGCCGTCGCCGGGAAGCTCGACGATCTCGCCGCCGTAGGTGGCTTCGAGGACGTCGCGGTCGAGCGTCGTCGCGCGGAGGGCCGGCGGCGATCTGGCGGCGGTTGAGGCAGAGCACCGAGTCCCAGCGGCGGGCCTGCTCGAGGTCGTGGGTGGCGATCGACGATCGCCCGGCCCTCGGCGGCGAGCGTCGGCGATCAGGCGATTCGAGCAGCTCGGAGCCGGGGCGGTCGAGGCCGGAGAAGGGCTCGTCGAGGAGCAGCACGCGGGCGTCCTGGACGAGGGCGCGGGCGATCAGGGCGCGCTGGCGCTGGCCGCCGGAGAGCTCGCCGAAGGTCTCGCCGGCGAGCGGGGCGAGGCCGACCCGGCCCAGCGCCTCGCGGGCGAGCTCGCGGTCGGCGCGGCCGGGGCGCCGCCACCAGGGCAGCCGCGAGAGCGCCCCCATCGCGGCGACGTCGAGGGCGGAGACCGGGTAGTCGAGGCGGGAGCGCTCGGTCTGCGGCACGGTCGCGCAGCGGGCGCCGACGCGGAGCTCGCCGCGCAGCGGCCTGCAGCTCGCCGAGCAGCGCCCGCAGCAGGGTGGTCTTGCCGCCCCCGTTGGGGCCGAGCAGCGCCATCCGCTCGCCCGCGCGCAGGGAGAAGGCGACGCCGGAGATCGCCTCGCCGTCGCCGTAGCCGACCGCGAGGCCCTCGGCCTCGATCAGCGGCGCTCCCGGCGCCGCGCTCAGCGGCGCGGCGCGCATCCGCGCCTCCCTTCGGTGAAGCCGCGCGACCATCGCGTCGGCGTTCGCCGCCTCCATGCCCAGGTAGGTGGCGCCGGCCGAGCCCTCGGGGCCGAGCGAGTCGCCGTAGAGGGCGCGGGCTGCGGAGGCGCCGGTCTGGCGGGCGATCGCCTCGGCCACCCTGGCGCTCAGCGAGCTCTCCGGGAAGATCGCGGTGACGCGCTCCGCCTCGATCGTCCGCGCCAGCTCGGCGAGGTCCTTCGCCGAGGGCTGCGCCTGGGTCGTCTGCGACGGGATCACGGCGCCGACGACGTCGATCCCGTAGCGGCGGGCGAAATAGCCGAAGGCGTCGTGGTCGGTGACCAGCTTGCGGCGCGCGGCGGGCACCGCCGCGACGCAGCGCGCGATGCGCCGGTCCAGCGCCCGCAGCCGGGCGAGGTAGGCGCCGGCGTTGCGCTCGAAGAGTCGGCGGCGGGCGGGGTCGGCGGCGGCGAGGCGGCGCTCGATCTCGCGCACGGCCGCCGCGGCGTTGCGGGGGTCGTGCCACCAGTGCGGGTCTTCGCCGGAAGCCTCCGCGTCCCCGGGCCCGCCGCGCAGGCGATCCGGCACGACCGCGCCCAGGTCGACGACCTCGGCGTCGCTGCCGCTGTCGGAGACGACCTCGTCGATCCAGTCGTCGAGGCCGTCGCCGTTGGCGAAGACGAGCTTGGCGGCGGCGGTCGCGGCGACGTCGCTGGGCCGTGGCTCGTACTCGTGCGGGTCGGTGTTCGGCTCGAGCACCTGGTCGACGGCGACCGCGCGGCCCGCCGACCTCGCGCACCCAGTCGCCGATCTCGGTCGTGGTCGCGACCACCTCGAGCCGCCCGCCGCCGGTCAGGGCCGGAGCCGCCGCAGCCGACGAGCAGGGCGAGGGCGAGGGCTGCGGCCGCCACCGGCAGCGCCGAACGCGCGGCGGCGGACGAGTGCCCGGGCCGTCGCGACGAGGGCGAAGGCGGCGCCGGAGACGCAGGCGATCGTCGCACCGGGGGGCGCGTCGGTCTTGACCGAGAGCCAGAGGCCGGCGGTACCCTCGACGGCGACGAGGGCGATGCTCGCCAGCTGCCAGCTCAGCATCCGGCGGGTGAGCAGGCGGGCGGTGATCGCCGGGACGACGAAGAGGGCGGCGACGAGCAGGGCGCCGACGACCGTCAGCGCGGCGGTCGTCGCGAGCGCGATCAGGGCGAGGAGCGCGGCGTCGAGGAGCGCCGCCGAGCGGCCGCCCGAGCCGCGCGCCGTAGGGTCGAAGCCGCGCTGCAGCCAGCGCTGCCCGACGAGGACGCTCGCCAGCAGGGTCGCCGCGGCCGCGGCGGCCGCCAGGGCGATGTCGCCGGAATCGATCAGGAGCAGGCTGCCGAAGAGCAGCGTCTCGACCTCCGAGCCGGAGCCGAAGACGTCGCTGGCGAGGATCACGCCGCCCGCCAGGCAGGCGACGAGGACGAGCGCGACCGAGCTGTCGGTCTCCTCCCCGCGCCGGCCGAGCGCCGCGTTGCCGGCGCTGAACGCGGCGGCGGCGGCGAAGGCGCCGAGCGGCGGGGCGAAGCCGAGGCCGTCGGCGAGCACCAGCCCGGGAAAGGCGGCGGTGCCGACCGCGTGCGAGAAGAAGGCGAGGCCGCGCAGGACTATCCAGGTGCCGAGCAGGCCGGCGGGCACGGCGAGGATGAGGACCTCGAGCAGGCCGCGCTGGACGAAGGGGAGCTGGAAGGGGTCGAGCAGGACGCGACCAGCTTAGTGAGAATGAGTCTTGTTTGCAGAAAGGCGCCGGCCGGGGTCAGATCAGCCGCAGGGTGCCCGTCTCCCCCCGCGGGGAGAAGTGACTGCCGCCGGCCTTCAGGCTCAGCAGCCGCTGGTCGGCGGTCCGCATCAGCCCCTCGAAGGTCTCGCCGTCCTCGGGGAAGACGGCGAGGCCGAGCGACGCGTGCGGGAGCGGCGTGCGGGAGTCGGGCTCGCGGTTGGCGATCGCGGCCGCGATCGACTCGCCCATGCGCTCGGCGCTCTCGCCGTGCGCGCCGGGGGCGAGGACGGCGAACTCGTCGCCCCCGATCCGGGCGAGGACGTCGGTCGAGCGCAGGACGGAGCGCGCCCGCTGTGCGGTCTGTCGCAGGACGGCGTCGCCGACCGGGTGGCCGTACTCGTCGTTGATCGCCTTGAAGTCGTCGAGGTCGATGACCAGCAGCGCGAAGGGCTCGTCGTCGCCACGGCGGCGGCCGGCGGAGTCGACCCGCGTCGCCAGGGCCTGGCGCATCGCCGAGTCGAACGCGCGGCGGTTTGCGATCCCGGTCAGCGGGTCGCGGTTGGCGATCTCACGCTGGCGCGCCTCGGCCTCGACCAGGCGCCGTTTGAGGGCGACCATCACGCCGGTGAGGGTGAGAAAGGTGGCGGCGATCGCCAGGTAGCGGGAGGGAAAGGCGGTGGCGGTGGCGCCATGTTCGTAGACGAGCGGCGCGGCGGCGACGATGACGACCTCGATCGCGAGCGGCCAGGCCCAGCGGGCCGGGAAGAAGAGGGCCGCATAGAGCAGCGCGCAGACGAGCAGCGGCTCGACGTAGCTGATCGAGCCGCCCGAGACGTAGATCGCGACGCCGACGACGGGGACCGTCAGCGCGGCATGCCGATCGCCAGGGCCCGGATCGAGGCGCGCTGCCAGGGGATCAGGCCGGTGACGCAGCCGATCCCGTAGGCGAGGACGGCGACGCTGAGCATGAGCACCCAGCCGACGCCCCGATGGGAGGCGCCGGGAAGGAAGGCTGCCGGCGGTGCCGACGACGGCCCCGACGATCCACAGCCAGCCGGAGATGCGGCCCATGCGGGCGCGCTCGGCGTCGGGGTCGGCGAGGCCGGGCGGGAGGGCGATCTGCGTGTCGTCGAGGGCGATAGAGGAACTATCGACCGCCGGCGCCGCGCGGTTGAGCGCCGCAAGCGCTCAGCCCGAGTCCCTGACCAGGCCGATCACGTTGCCATCGGGGTCCGCGAACTGGCCCAGCTCGATCCCGTCGCTGACCTTGTCGGGCCCCATGACCCGGCTGCCGCCGAGGCTCTCGGCCCTGGCGAGGGCCTCCTCGACGTCAGGCACGGCGACGTAGAAGGTGACCCTGTTCGGGGCCTCCTCGTAGCCGGCGACGCCGCCGCCGATCCCGAAGCTGCCGTCGGGCGCCGGGTTGTCCTCCTTGGCGACCAACCCGTAGCTCATCGGGTTGTCGGCGTCGATCTTCCAGCCGAACAGCTCCGAGTAGTAGCTGCGCAGCCGCTCGCCGTCCGTCCCGATGACCTCGAAATGCACTACCGGTCGTCCCATGGTGAGTCTCCCTTCCGCCGGCGGGCGCCGGCGCTAGATCGCCTCCGAGTAGGCGGGCTCGCCGCCGGCCTCCTCCGGCTCCTCGGCCGGCATCGGCGCCGGCGAGGGCTGGCGCAGGACCGTCACCGCGACGACGAGCGCCACGGCGACCAGCACCGCGCCGATCAGGTACGCGAGGTGAAAGCCCGAGTTGAGCGCCGCCAGTTCGCCGCGCCGGCCGCCTCGCGGCTGTCGGTGCGCTCGGCGGCGAGCGTCGCCAGCACGGCGAGGCCGATCGCGCCGCCCACCTGCATGCTGGTGTTGACGACGCCCGAGGCGAGGCCGGCCTCGTTGCGGCCCGCGCCCGACATAGCCAGGGTCATCAGCGACGGGAACGAGGTGCCGACGCCGAGCCCGACCAGGAGCATCGGGGGCAGCAGGTCGGTGAGGTAGTTCCCGTCGACGGGGGTGCGGGCGAAGAGCAGCAGGCCGAGCGCCGATCGTCGCGACGCCGGGGATCAGGGTCGTCCGCGGCCCGAAGCGCATGATCAGCTTTTCCGAGAAGCCGAGCGAGAGGGTCCCCATCACCACGGTCGCCGGCAGGAAGGCGAGGCCGACCTCGAGCGCGTCGTAGCCGAGGATCTGCTGCAGGTAGAGGGCGCCGAGGAAGAACATGCCGAACATGCCGGCGACCAGCAGCGCCTGGATCAGCGTTCGCCCCGGAGAGGTTGCGGTTGCGGAAGAGGCCGAGCGGGACCAGGGGGTTCGGGATCCGCGCCTGGCGCGCACGAAGGCGCCGAAGAGCAGGCCGGAGGCGACGCTGAGCAGCAGGGTCTGCGTCGACCCCCAGCCGTGCTCGTTGATGCCGAGGATCGCGTAGGTGCCGATCATCAGCGAGCCGGTGATCAGCGCCGCGCCGCGGCACGTCGGCGCCCTCCCGCAGCCCGATGCCGGGCCGGCTCTCGACCAGGCGCAGGGCGCCGAGGGCGACGCCGATGCCGATCGGCAGGTTGATCAGGAAGATCCAGTGCCAGCTGATCGCCTGGGTCAGGGCGCCGCCCGCCAGCAGGCCGATCGAGCCGCCGGCGGAGGCGACGAAGCCGTAGACGCCGATCGCTTTCGCCTGCTCCCGCGGCTCCGGGAACATGGTCACGATCATCCCCAGGATCACCGCCGAGGCGAAGGCGCCGCCGACGCCGGCGAAGAAGCGACCGGCGATCAGCATCGCCTGGCTCTCGGCGGCGGCGCAGAGCAGGGAGGCGGCGGTGAAGACCGCGAGGCCGGCGAGGAAGATGCGGCGCTGGCCGAGCAGGTCCCCCATCCGCCCGGCGAGCAGCAGCAGGCCGCCGAAGGGGATCAGGTAGGCGTTGACGACCCAGGCGAGGTCGCTCTGGGAGAAGCCGAGGCTGTCCTGGATCGAGGGCAGGGCGACGTTGACGATCGTCACGTCGAGGACGATCATCAGCATCCCTCCGCAGAGGACGTAGAGCGCGAGCCAGCGGTTCCGGGCCATCGGCCGGCCACCCTAGCAGATAGTTCAAAAAAACAACCGCCAGGTTGTAAAAAACCACTAAAGCGGTAGGATCGGGTGGATGGCGACGAAGCGCTCCTACGGAGAGGCCTGCCGTTTCGCCCACGCCCTCGACCTGGTCGGAGAGCGTTGGGCGCTGCTCGTCGTCCGTGAACTTCTCCTCGGCCCGAAGCGCTTCACCGACCTGCGCACCGGGCTGCCCAACGCCAGCACCAACATCCTCGCGGAGCGCCTGCGCGAGCTCGAGCAGGGAGGCGTCGTGCGCAAGCGCAGGCTGCCGCCCCCCGCGGCCACGTCCGTGTACGAGCTGACCGAGTGGGGCCGCGAGCTGGAGCCCGTCGTCACCCAGCTCGGCGCCTGGGGCGCGCGCTCGCCCTTCCCGCCCGACACGACGACGATCGGCCCCGACTCGATCGTGCTCGCCCTGCGCTCGCTCTTCGACCCGGGGGCGGCGGGTGAGGCCGGCACGACCTTCGAGGTGCGCCTCGGCGAGGACGTCTTCCACGTGGTCGTCTCCCCCCGGGCCCGGGCGACGGCGGAGGCCCGGCGGAGGCCTCGGTCGAGGTGGCGCGCGGCCAGGCCGAGGAGCGCGACGGGGCGATCGAGACCGACCCCGGCACGCTGGCCGCCCTGCTCACCGGCCGGCTCCTCCTCGACGAGGCGCTGGAGGGCGGCGGCGCGGAGGTCGAGGGAGGCAGGCGGACGGCCGCGCGCTTCCTGCGCCTCTTCCCGATGCCCGAGCCCTGCCCGGCCGGCGACGTCGCGGCCTAACGCCGCCGGCCGAAGCTGTGGCCGGAGGGCGCCACGGCGCGCAGTTCCTCGACGAGATGCGCGCGAAAGGCGCGCGCGCCCTCCGCTCCTCCGCGCGGACCGACCGGAGGCGGGGGAGTTGGCCCGGGGGCGAGGAGCGCTGCGAGGGGCGCGCTGCAGCTCGGCGACCTCGGAGACGAGGACGTTGACGACGCCCTCGCGGCGCTCGAGGCGGCCCCTGGCGCGGAGCAGGGGCGCGGCGCGGAGCAGGGCGCGGTGGCGCTCGTAGACCGGCGGCGGCACGATCAGGTTGACGGTGCCGCGCTCGTCCTCGAAGAGCATGAAGACGATCCCCTTCGCGGTCTCGGGGCGCTGGCGGGCGACGACCAGGCCCGCCACCTCCACCTCGCGGCCGTCGTCGACCCGCTCGAGGTCGGTGCTGCGCAGCAGGCCGGGATCGAGGTCGGCGCGCAGCAGCGCCATCGGGTGCTCGCCGAGGACCATCCCGGTCGAGCGGTAGTCGGCGATCATCTCCTCCCAGTCGCCCAGCGGCTCCAGCTCGGGCGGCGGCGGGGGCTCCAGCGGCAGCGCCAGCTGATCGTGCCCGCCGGCCCGGCGCCCGCCGGGCGCGATCCCGACCTGCCAGAGCGCCGCGCGGCGGTCGCCGGTCTCCGCCGCGCTCCCGCGCCGGCCTCCCCGCCCGCGCTCGGGATGCCGTCCAGCGCCCCCGCCCACGCCAGTCGCTCCAGGCCGTCGCGGCCGGCGCCCGAGCGGGAGGCGAGGTCGGCGACCCCCCGGTAGGGGCCACCCCGCTCGCGGGCGGCGACGAGGCTCTCCATCTCCTCCCCGCGCACCCCCTTGACGTAGCCGAGGCCGACCCGCACCAGCAGGCCGCCCCGCTCGCGCTCGACCCGGCAGAGGACGTGGCCGCGGTTCGCGTCCGGGCCCGCCACCCTCACCCCGCGGCGCTGTGCCTCGTGGACCAGCGAGTCGGGCGGGTAGAAGCCCATCGGCTGCTCGTTGAGCAGCGCGCAGAGGAACTCCGGCGCGCGGTGGACCCGCAGCCAGGCCGACTGGTAGGCGAGCAGCCCGAAGGCGGCCGAGTGCGCCTTCGGGAAGCCGAAGCCGGAGAAGCCCTTGATCTGGTCCCAGACCCGCTCCGCCGTCGCCACGGGGACACCGTGCGCGGCGGCGCCCTCGAGGAAGCGCCGTGGTGCCTGTCGCACTCGCCTGCTGGGAGCGCTTGCGGCTCATCGCCCGGCGCAGGCCCTCCGCCTCGGCCGAGGAGAAGCCGGCCAGCGCCCTCGCCACTTCGATCACCTGCTCCTGGTAGACGATCGTGCCGAGGGTCTCCTGGAGCGCCTCCTCCAGCAGGGGGTGCTCGTAGGGGATCTCGAAGGACGGGGTCCTCGCGCCGCAGCATGCGGCGCTCGATGTAGGGGTGGATCGGCGCCGCCCTGGATCGGGCCGGGCCGGACCAGCGCCACCTGCACGGTGAGGTCGTCGAGGTCCGCGGGCAGGGTGCGGGGAAGCATCTGCATCTGGGCGCGGCTCTCGATCTGGAAGACCCCGGTCGTCTCCGCGGCTCTGGATCGATTCGAAGGTCTCCCGGTCCTCGAAGTCGATCCGCGAGAGGTCGAGCGGCGGGTCCTCGGGGCGGGTCCGCGCCATTTCGTCGACGCAGCGCTCGACCGCGGAGAGCATCCCCAGCCCGAGCAGGTCGATCTTGAGGAAGCCCGCGTCCGAGCAGGAGTCCTTGTCCCACTGGACGATCTGCCGCCCCTCCATCGCCGCGGGGACGACCGGGCAGACGTCGATCAGCGGCCGGGTCGCGATCACCATCCCGCCCGGGTGCTGGGAGGCGTGGCGGGGTAGGCCGATCGCCTCGCCGCAGAGCTGCGAGCAGGGCGCGCCAGCCCGGCGAGGCGGCGCGGCGGGCGCCGATCGCGCTGACGACGTCGCGCTCGATCTCCCCGGCGCGCTCGTGGAAGCCGACCATCTTCGGCGACCCTCTCGATCTCCTCCGCCGGCAGCGCCAGCGCCTTGCCGATGTCACGCACCGCCCCGCGCGGGCGGTAGGTCGGGAAGGCGGCGACGAGGGCGGCCCGCTCGCCGCCGTAGACGCTCGTGGACGCGTCGGATCAGCTCCTCGCGGATGTCGCGCGGGAAGTCGAGGTCGATGTCGGGCATCGGCGGCGATCTCGCCCTCGATCTCCTCGTTGAGGAAGCGGCCGGCGAAGAGGCCCTCCTCGACCGGGTCGATGTGGGAGAGGCCGGTGAGGTAGCAGACGATCGAGCTGACGCTGGACCCGCGGCCGCGCCCCGGCGGCAGGACCGAGCGCGCCGACTCCGGCCCGCGCACCTCGAGGGCCACCTCCCGGGCCAGCTCGAGTATCTCCCGGTGGAGGAGGAAGAAGCCGGAGAGGCCGAGGTTGCGGATCGTCGCCAGCTCCTGCCGCGAGCCTCCCCTCGGCCTCGTCGCGGTGGCGGCGATGGGGCCCGTCCCCGTATCGCTCCTCCAGCCGCGCCCGGCAGGCCTCGGCGAGGTCGCGGTCGGCGTCCGGGTCCTCGGAGCCCGGGTAGCGGTAGCCGAGCTCCTCTGGTCAGGTCGAAGCGCAGGCGCTCGGCCAGGCGCAGGGTCTCGGCGACCGCGCGCGGGGTGGGCGGCGAAGCGCTCGGCCATGCGCCGCGGCGAGGTCAGCACCGAGCTGCGAGTTGCCCCTGCGGCCCGGCTCGGAGGCCTCGAGCGTCGTCCCCAGCCGCACGGCGACGAGGGCGTCCTGGAGGCGGACGCGGGCGGGGTCGTGGCAGTGGACGTTGCCGCTCGCGACGCAGGGCACCCCGAGCCGCGCGGCGAGCCGGGCGAGCCAGCGGTTGCGGGCCCGGTCGCGGCGCCAGAAGGGCCGCTGCAGCTCGACCCTGAAGCAGTCGCGGCCGAACGTCTCCAGCAGGCGCCGCGCCAGGCCGGCGCCGGCGGCGGCCTCGCCGCGCTCCCAGGCGCCGGCGAGGAGGCCGTCGCGGGCGCAGCCCGAGAGGCAGACGAGGCCCGCGGCGTGCTGCCTCGAGCCGCTCCAGCGGCACCCAGGGACGGCCGGCGCTGCGCTGCGCGTCCGTCGCGGGTGTGGGAGTGGGCGGCGGTGAGCAGCCGGCAGAGGTTGCGGTAGCCGGCGCTGGCTCTCGACCAGCAGGGTCAGGTGGGCGCCGCCCTCGAGGGTCAGCTCGGCGCCGGTGATCGGCGCGGACGCCGAGCGCCCGCGCAGGCGAGCGCGAACTCCATCGAGCCCCAGATCCCGTCGTGGTCGGTGAGGGCGAAGGCGGGATAGCCGAGCTCGGCGGCGGCGGCGCCGAGCTCCGCCGGCGTCGAGGCGCCGTCGAGGAAGGAGAAGGCCGAGTGGGCGTGCAGCTCGACGTAGGGGACCATCGCGCGCGTCGGGCTCGCGCGTCAGGCCCGCTGCCGGTACCAGCGCCCGCCCTCGCTGTGGAAGACGACCGTGTCGCGGCCGTCGGCGAGCACCAGCTCGAAGTAGCGGCGGCGGAGAGGCCGGGGCGTCCACCAGCGGTCCTCGACCCCCACTCCTCGCGCACCGCCTCGACCGCGGACGCCGGCGACCGCGAGCGGGACGCCGGTGGCGGCGCGGACCTCGACCGGGCGGGGGGCGTAGAGGCGCCTCGATGCGCTCATGGTCGGTAGGGAGTGAGGACCGCACGGCGCTCGGGCACGCGCGAGGCGGGCTCGACCGGGAGCACCTTGAGCAGCGCCTCGGCGCCGCTGGGCCGCGCGCACCTCGCGCAGCGCGTCGCCGAGGCGACGGCGGCGATTCTCCTGCCCGCGGACCGCGAGCTCGAGCTGATCGCCGGCCGGGCGGGCCGAGGGCAGAGAGCCCGCAGCCGCAGCAGGGTCGCCGGAGCGGGCAGCGACTCCAGCCGCGGGCCCAGCAGCCGGCGCAGGACCGGGGCCGAGGCGGTCGGCCGGCCCAGCCCCTGCTCGGCGCTCCAGCTGCCGCCGTCGCCGAGCAGGGCGCCGAGGCGCAGGGCGAGCACGGTGCGGCCCCTGCGCTGCGGGGCGGAGAGGAAGCGGTCGACGAGCAGCTCCAGGGCACGCTCGAGGCGGCCGCCGGCGATCCCCTCGGGCAGCTCGATCTCCGCCGCCAGCTCCTCGGGCGGCCGGCGCGGCCGCAGCGGCTCCTCCTCGCCGCGGGCGAGCCGCAGCGCGCGCAGCCCGGGCGGGCCGAAGCGATCGGCGACCCGGCCCGGGGCGAGCGCCGCCAGCGCTCCCAGGGTGGCGATGCCGAGACGGCCCATCGTCTCGACCAGGTCGCTCGCCCTCGCGGCTCGGCGAGGCCGAGGCGCGGGATCAGCGAGGCGACCGGCAGCGGGGCGAGGAACTCGTGCAGCCGCTGCGGGGCGGGAACGAGCCTCTCCCCGTCTCCCGCCGCGGTCGAAGGCGGCGAAGCGGGTGGGCGCGACGCCGATCCGGACCGGCAGCCGCGCCGCCCGCCGCGCCGCCCGGACGACGCCGGAGCGCTCGCCGCCGTAGAGGCCGAGCAGCCCGTCGACCGCGAAGAACGCCTCCCCCGGGCGCTCCGACTCGAGCTCGGCGCCGATCCCCTCGAGCCGGCGCAGCTCGTCCTCCCAGACGTCCTCGGGCGGCCTCCTCCGCTCCTCAGCCACGGCCCGCAGCGCGGGCCCGGGCACCATCACACAGGCGATCTCCATACGAACGTATGTTCGTATATCGGAGAGGCGAAATCAAGTCAGGCGGGGGGCCGTGCCCCTGAAGGTCGCGCTAGAGGCGGACCAGGTTCGGCGCCTCGATCGAGCGGGTGACGCCGCGGAAGTCGACCACCAGGGGGGCGCCGGAGACGATCCGCTCGTAGTCGAACTCCGGGTGGGCGGTGACGATCGCCGCCACGTCGCAGGCGGCGAGGCTCTCGTCGAGGTCGGCGGAGGAGAGGTCGAGCCCGGGCAGCTCGGGAACGTGGGGGTCGTGGTAGGAGACCTCGCCGCCGCGCTCGCGCAGCAGCGTCGCGATCTTCAGCGCCGGCGACTCGCGGGTGTCGCCGACGCCCGGCCTTGTAGCTGACCCCGAGGATCAGGATCCGCGAGCCACGCACCGGCTTGCCGGCCTCGTTGAGGGCGCGCTCGATCCGCTCCGCGCAGAAGGCCGGCTGGGCCTGGTTGACCTTGCCGGCGAGCTCGATGAACTCCGGGTAGAAGTCGTGCTCGCGGGCCCTGAAGGCGAGGTAGAAGGGGTCGACCGGCAGGCAGTGCCCCCCCATCCCCGGCCCCGGGTCGAAGCGCATGAAGCCGAAGGGCTTGGTCGCCGCCGCGTCGATCACCTCCCAGACGTCGATCCCGAGCCGGTCGCAGAGCTGGGCGAGCTCGTTGACGAAGGCGATGTTGACCGAGCGGAAGACGTTCTCGAGCAGCTTCGAGAGCTCCGCCGCCTCCGGGGTCGAGAGCACGACGACCTCGTCGCAGATCAGCTCGTAGAGCTCGCGGGCCCGCGCCGTGCAGGCCTCGGTCAGGCCGCCGACGAGCTTCGGCGTCGTGCGCAGGGTGTAGTCGGTGCGGCCGGGGTCGATCCGCTCCGGGGAGAAGGCGAGGTGGAAGTCGGTCCCCGCCGAGAGCCCGGAGCGCTCGAGCGCCGGCAGCAGCTGCTCCCGGGTCGTGCCCGGGTAGCTGGTCGACTCGAGGACGACGAGCTGGCCGGGACGGACCACCTCCCCCACCGCGGTCGCGGCGGCGTCGAGGTAGGTGAGGTCGGGCTCGCGCGAGCTGGTCAGCGGCGTCGGCACGCAGATCACGATCGCCTCGCAGGAGGCGAGGTCCTCGTGGCGGGAGGTCGCGCGCAGGCGGCCGGCGAGCGGCGCCAGGGCCGAATCGGGGACGTCCTCGACGTGGCTGCGCCCGGCGTTCAGCGCGTCGACCCGCGCCGGGTCGGCGTCGAGGCCGACGACCTCGTGCTCCGCCTCGGCGAAGGCGACGGCCAGCGGTAGGCCGACGTAGCCAAGCCCCACGACTGCGATCTCTCATGCGCCGCAGTCTAGGCGGGCGGAAGCGTTGGACAGGCGGACGGCGGCTGCCCTACGCTCGCTGTTGTGGATTCGCCTTCCGGATCCGGTCCGGAGCGGTTGCAGAACGGTCGTCACAGGCTGTCGCGAGCCTATGTGGCCAAATACACAGCGGGAGCGGCTGAGGGAGGCGATGGTCCGGGTCGCGGCGGAGACGGGATTCGAGGCGACCACGGTGGCCGAGGTGGCCGAGCGCAGCCGGCGTCTCCGTCGCCACCTTCGAGGAGCTCTTCGAGGACAAGGAGGCCTGCTTCCTGGAGGCGTTCGGGGCCGTCAACGACGTCCTCGTCGCCCACGTCTCCGCCGCCTTCCTGGCCGCCGACGGCGAGCCCTGGCCGGCGCGGGTCGCCGCCGCGCTGCGGGCGATGGTCGAGCTGCTCGCGCAGGAGGCCGACGCCGCCCGCCTGACGATGGTCGAGATGACCGCCGCCGGCGAGGACGCGCGGCAGCTCTACAGGGAGGCGCTCGCCCGCTTCGCCCCGCTGCTCGACGAGGGGCGCGCGTACTCCGACCAGAAGGACCTCCCCGCCGACACGGCGCGTTTCGCGATCGGCGCCGCGACCTCGATGGTCTTCGACGAGATCCGCGCCGGCCGCGGCGAGGAGCTGGAGAGGATGCTTCCCGACCTCGTCTTCGCGGTGCTGATGCCGTACCTCGGCCCGGATGCGGCCGAGGAGGAGATGCGCCGCATCGCTCAGAACTGACCGTGGCGGCCCTCGCCGGCGGCGAAGCGGGCGGCGCCGCGGGCGGCCACCTCGAGGACCTCGCCGCCCAGCTTCGCCTCGTGGGCGAGGCCCTCGGCGAGCGGCATGCCGTAGCCCTCGATCGCCCCGCGGCGGTCGGCGAGCATCGTCTCCTGGGGGAAGGACGGCGATCCGCTCGGCGAGCTCGAGGGCGCGCTCGAGATGGGCGCCGGGCTCGACGACCTCGTTGACGAGGCCGATCCGGTGCGCCTCCTCGGCGCCGACCGGGCGGCCGGTGAGGATCATCTCCAGGGCACGCCCCATGCCGACGACGCGGGGCAGACGCTGGGTGCCGCCGTCGATCAGGGGCACGCCCCAGCGGCGCTCGAAGAGCCCGAAGGTCGAGTCGCGGGTGGCGATCCGCAGGTCGCACCAGAGCGCCAGCTCGACCCCTCCGGCCAGGCACCAGCCCTCGATCGCGGCGATCGCCGGCTTCGAGGGGGTGAGGCGGGTCGGGCCCATCGGGCCGTCGGGATGGGAGACGTCGAGGTCCATCGCCTTCAGGTCGGCCCCGGCGCAGAAGGCCTGGCCGCCGGCGCCGGTGAGGACGAGCACGCGGGCGTCCTCGTCGGCCTCGAAGTCGCGCCAGGCCGCGGCGGAAGAGCTCGGCGGTGGCGGCGTCGAAGGCGTTGCGCCGCTCGGGCCGGTCGATCGTCAGCAGCGCGGCGGCGCCGACGCGCTCGTAGCGAAGCTCGCCGCTCATCGCACAGTTCCCGCGCCTGGCTCGCGCGCGGGGAGACAGACATGGACGCTCGCTCGCTCCGCGCTCATCGGCGCAATCCTGTCAGAGCGGGAGCGGGCGGGCTAGTCGACGGCGTCATCCGGGCCTCGCGGCGACGCCCTGCTCCCGGGTGCGCCCCGGCGCGCGGCGCGGAGGGCAGGTGCTCCGCGACCGTGACCAAGCTATGGAGCCGGTCGGACGCGTCCGCGGCGGCCGGAAAACGGGCAAGAAAAAACGACCGGGGGTGACGCTCGTAGCCTGCCGCGCACGTAGCCTTCGTGCGTGAAGCTCGTCGCGCCACCTTCGAGATGGTGTCCCCCTGGGCTTCCGTGGGTCCTCTCTCTCCCAGTCGCAGTTTGAACTTAGCCCGCCCCCGCGCCGGGCGCAAGGGGGGCGGCGACGACGAACCCGCAAACTGCGCAAATTTGCCCGCGATCCGGGGCTGCGAACCGGATCCGAGGGCTGGGGCATTGCGATTGACCCCGCCCACCGCCCGGCTGTACGGTCGCTGTTGCGATGAGCGATGGCCTCGACGCCTCTCGGAGGAGGGCGCGCCGCAACGTTGTCCTTACCGCGGCCATCGCCGGCCTCGGCGGACTGCTCTTCGGCTACGACACCGGGCGTCATCGCCGGCGCCCTGCTCTTCATCAAGGGCGACTTCGGCCTGAACAGCTTCGAACAGGGGCTGGTCGTCGCCGCGGTCCCGATCGGCGCCGTCTTCGGCGCCGCCGCCGCCGGCCCGGCCGCCGACCGCTTCGGCCGGCGGGTGATGATCCTCTCCGCGGCCGGGGTCTTCATCGTCGGCGCCCTGGCCAGCGCCGCCGCGCAGGGGGTCGAGCTGCTGGTCCTCGCCCGCGTCGTGATCGGCGTCGCGATCGGCCTCGCCTCCGCCGCCGCCCCGGTCTACATCTCGGAGGTCGCGCCGCCGGAGAGCCGCGGGCGGCTGGTCAGCTTCTTCCAGCTCGCGGTGACGATCGGCATCCTCGTCGCCTACCTCGTCGGCCTCGCCTTCGACCACATCGAAGGCTGGCGCTGGATGCTCGGCCTCGGCTGCGTGCCGGCGCTCGGCCTCGCCTTCGGGATGCTGCGCATGCCGCAGAGCCCGCGCTGGCTGGTGATGACCGGCGACGACTTCGCGGCGCGGGCGACCCTGGCCAGGATCCGTGTCGACGACCCCGACACGATCGACCGCGAGATCGACGAGATCAAGAAGAGCATCGACGCCAAGCCGGGCGCCTGGAGCGAGCTGCTGCAGCCGGTCGTCAAAGCGGCGCTCGTGGTCGGGGTGGGCCTGGCGATCCTGCAGCAGGTGACCGGCATCAACACGGTCATCTACTACGCGCCGACGATCGTCGAATTCACCGGCGTCGACTCCTCGGCGGGCGCGATCCTCGCCGCCGTCGGCGTCGGCGTGATCAACGTCGGCTTCACCGTCCTCGCGCTGCGCCTGCTCGACCGCGCGGGGAGGCGGACGCTGCTGATGATCGGCGTCAGCGGCATGGTGATCTCCCTGTTCACGCTGGGACTCGCCTTCACCGGCGGCGACGACGGGACGACGACGTTCGCCTCGGCCGTGGCGATCGCCAGCCTGATGGTCTACGTCGCCTCCTTCGCGATCAGCCTGGGGCCGATCTTCTGGCTGCTCAACGCGGAGATCTACCCGCTCGGGGTGCGCAGCAAGGCGGCCGGCATCGGGACGATGGCGAACTGGACCTTCAACTTCATCGTCTCCCTCACCTTCCTGCTGCTGATCGACGCCCTGGGCCGCAGCGGCGCCTTCTGGTTCTACGCGGCGGTCGGCGTCCTCACGCTGGCCTTCTGCTGGAAGCTCGTGCCCGAGACGAAGGGCAAGCGGCTCGAGGAGATCCAGGCCCTCTTCCAGGATCGGGTCGACCGCCGCAGGCGGTCCGCCTAGCTACCCTGCGCGGATGCGCGTCGACGAGATCCTCGCCTCTCCGGGGCCGACCTTCTCGGTCGAGTTCTTCCCGCCGAAGACGGAGGAGGCGACCGAGCAGCTCTTCGCGACCGCGCGCAGCCTGGCCGAGCTCGAGCTCGATTTCGCCTCGGTCACCTACGGCGCCGGCGGCTCGACGCGCGAGGGCACGGTCGAGATCACGAAGGCGCTGAGGGACGAGATCGGGCTGGAGACGATGGCGCACCTGAGCTGCGTCGGCGAGACCCGCGAGGGCCTCTCGGCGACCCTCGACCGGATCGCCGAGGCAGGGATCGAGAACGTCTTCGCGCTGCGCGGCGACCCGCCGCGCGGTGAGGCGGACTTCGTCCAGCCCGAGGGCGGCCTCGGCAGCGCCGCCGAGCTCGCCGCGTTCATCGCCGACGGCTGGGACTTCACGATCGGCGGCGCCTGCTTCCCCGAGGTCCACCCGGAGGCGCCCGACCTCGACACCGACCTCGCCTACCTGAAGACCAAGGTCGACTCGGGAGCCTCGTTCCTGATCACCCAGCTCTTCTTCGACAACCAGGTCTACTTCGACTTCGTCGCCGCGGCGCGGGCGCGCGGGATCGAGGTGCCGATCGTCGCCGGCGTCATCCCCGTCGCCAGCTTCGCCCAGACGAAGCGGATCTGCGACCTCTGCGACGCCTCGATCCCGAGCCGGCTGGAGGCGGCGTTCGCGGCGGCCGGAGGCGACGAGCGGGCCGAGTTCGAGCTCGGCATCGCCTACGCGACCCAGCAGTGCGCCGAGCTGCTGCTGGCGGGCGCGCCCGGGATCCACTTCTACGCCCTCAACCGGGCGCCGGCCACCCGGGCGGTGCTCGGCGCCCTGCGCGCCGCCCGTCCCTGGGAGCGCGCCGCCGCCGTCGATGACATGGCCGCCAAGTCCGACTAGAATCCCGCGCCGATGGCGAATCGCAGGGAGGAAGAGCGCGCGCGGCTTCGCGAAGCGCGCGAAGAAAAGGAGAAGTCGCACTCCGGCTCGGAGCGCAGGCGGCTGATCATCGGCTACGGCGTCGCCGGCGTGATCGGCCTCGTCGTGATCGGCGGAATCGTCGCCGTGATCGCCTCCTCCGGTGGCGGTGGCGGTGGCGACGCGGCGCACATCAACCTGCAGAGCGGCTCCAGCAACGGCGTCTCGCCCGACAACCGCGAGGGGACCGCCCCGGCGTCGATCGAGTTCACCAACGCCCGAGCAGGCGGCGAAGAAGGCCGGCTGCGTGCTGCGGCTGGAACTCGAAGACGAGGGCCACAACCACATCCCCAACGGCAGCGAAGCGCCCGAATACAAGACCAACCCGCCGACCTCGGGCAACCACGTCGAACCCCCGTACCAGCAGGCCGACGGCGCCTACGGCGAGATGCCGCTGCCGATCGACATGGTCCACTCGCTCGAGCACGGGCGGATGCAGATCCAGTACAGCCCCGACCTCCCCGAGCAGGCGCAGCTCGAACTCAAGGGCCTCTACGAGACGATGTACGCGGGGACGCTGCTCTTCCCCAACGACGAAATGCCCTACGAGGTCGCGGCCACGACCTGGACGAACCTGCTCGGCTGCAAGAAGTACGAGGGGGCGAAGACCCTCGACGCGATCGCCGCCTTCGGCAAGCAGACCTGGGGTCGCTACGGCGGCGAGCCGGTGCGCGCCTTCACCTTCACCGGCCCGACCCCGAAGAAGCCCGGAAAGCTGAGCCGGCCCGGCGCGCGGCCTAGGCGTCCGGCGCGCGGTAGGCGGGGAAGAAGCCGGCCGGCTCTCGGCCGGCCGAGAGCCGCGCGTAGGCGCTCGGGTCGCAGACCAGCTCCGAGGCGCGCCAGGGCTGCTCGCGGTTGGCGAAGCCACGCTTGAACTCCTCGAGGCGGTCGCCCCGCGTCGAGGCCGCCGCCGAGGTTGAGCGGCAGGCCGAGCTCGGCGGAGTGCTCGACCAGGAGGGCGACGACGTTCTTCATCGGCGAGTCGCGTAGGTGGGAGTCGAGGCTGCCGCTCAGGTAGTAGTGGAGGTGGCCGTCGCTGCGGGCGGCGATCGAGGCGGCGGCGACGTCGCCGCCGGGTGCGATCGCGAGCGCCAGCCAGGCTCGCCTCCGACTCGAGGATGCGGTCGAAGTAGGCGGCGCCGAAGAAATAGCGCTCGCCGGCGCCGGCGCGGCGCATCGTCTGCTCGTAGGCCTCGAGGAACCCGGCCCGCTCGGCGGCCGAGGTCTCCGGGCCGGGGACGAGGCGGGTCTCGTAGCCGTTGCGGCGGTTCCTGTTGATCTGGTTGCGGTCGCTGGAGCGCATCTTGGCGGGAAGCGCCGGGTCGGCGATCTGGACCACGTTGCGCTCGCCGGCGCCGGTCAGCGGCGGCGGCTCATCGAGCGTGTGGCGGATGAAGGCGCTGACCAGACCGGTCGGCTGCGAAGTCGACCGAGGCCGGGTCGACCACGGCCGCATCGCCCCTGGTGGACGTAGTTCGTCCCGCTATGCGGGACGAACTACGTCCAGTTGCGGCGGCGCCAGGGGGGGCACCTGCACCGCGTCCGGAGGGGACGATGCCGGGGTAGCCGTAGGGGGAGATCGCGTCGAGCTCGGGGCCGGCGCCGATCTCGCGGACGATCAGCGGCGCGACCAGCTCCGCGCCGCCGGCCTCGATGCGCAGGGTGTGGGTGGCCCCCTCGGCGTCGAGGAAGGGGCGCGAGCGGAAGAAGTCCTCGCTCTCCGCGGCGGCGCCGCCGTCCTCGATCAGCTCGGCCCTGGGCGGTCAAGGCAGGATGTCCGCGGCGGCGGCGCGGAAGTCGCCGGGGAGGACGGCCCAGACCTCGAGGTCGAAGGGCTCCCCCCCGCGCTCGCCGCCGTTCTCGAGGGTCTCCACGTGGTGCCAGCCGAGGCTCCTCACGGTCCGCTTCGCGGCCTCGTTGAAGGCGGGGATCTCGCCGTAGACGCGGTGAGCGCCGAGCTCGTCGAAGGCCCTGGCGATCGTCAGCGCCTCCGCCCGCCGGCCGACGCCGCTGCGCCGGACTTCGTCCCCGATCAGGGCGCCCAGCTCCGGCCCGCCCTCGCGGGCGAGCCCGTAGAGGGCGGTGAAGCCGACCGGCTCGTCGTGGCCCTCGACGACGATCGCGTACTTGCGGTCCTCGCCCGAGTCGTCCATCGCCCGCGAGACCCACCGCTCGGCTTCCTCGAGCGAGAAGCTGCGGCGCTGCACGACCAGGGTCCTGGTCGCCGCGTCGTTGTTGAACCAGCGGTGGACGGCGGCCGCGTCACCCGGCTCGAACGGCCGCAGGCTCACCTCCGGCGGGGCGCCCACGGCCTCAGACCTCGAGCGTCAGCGGCTGCGCGGCGACCGGCCAGCGGACGCGGTCATCGATCCCGGCCTCGCGGAAGGCGGCCTCGACCGCGGCACGGCCCTGACGGAAGTGCTTCCAGCCCTCGTAGTGGATCGGCACCAGGGTCTCGAGGCCGAAGTCCTGCGCGACCCGCACAGCCTCGGCGGCGTTCATCGTGAAGCGGGCCGGGCCGGTGACCGGGAAGCGCACACCGCCGAGGTGGACGATCGCGGTTCCGACGTCGAAGCGCTCGCCGACCTCGGGGATGCCGGAGAACCAGACCGTGTCGCCGGTGATCCAGACGGCGCCGTCGCGCTGCCCCTCCCACTCGAGCACGAAGCCGACCACCTCGCCGACCAGCGGCCGGCTCAGCGGCGGGCCATGGCGACAGGGCGTGGCGGTGATCCGCACCTCGGTCCCGTTCGGCGCCGGCAGCACGGTCGAGCTCCAGGGCGCCAGCCCGGTCGCGTTCCCGCCGAGGCGCTTCTCGCCGGCGGGGGTGGTGATCACCCTGCCGGCCGAGGGCAGCATCGCGCGGCCGGCGTCGTCGAGGTTGTCGTCGTGGTGGTCGTGGCTGAGCAGGACGGCGTCGATCGGCGCCAGCTCCGCCGGCTGTCAGCGCCGGGTCCTGGAGCTTGCGGGACGACGTGCCCCAGCCGAAGTTGTAGCGGCGGCCGGCGGGATCGAAGGTCGGGTCGGTGAGCAGGCGCAGGCCCGCGACCTCGAGCAGGGCGGTCGGGCCGCCGACGTAGGTGATCGTGAGCGCCGACATCGAATCCTGCGCAAGCCTAGTCGTGCAGGGCGCGACCCGGCGCCTAGTCGGGCGCCAGGCCGTGGCCGGTGACGAGCAGCCAGGCTGTCTTGAGCAGGATGCGGAGGTCGAGCGAGGCGCTGCGGCGGTCGACGTACTCGAGGTCGAGCTCGATCCTCTCCTCCCAGGGTATGCCGGCCCGGCCCTGGACCTGGGCCCAGCCGGTGATCCCGGGGCGGACCTCGTGGCGGCGGCGCTGGCGAGCCGTGTAGTCGTCGACCTGGGCCGGGATCGTCGGCCGCGGCCCGACGATCGCCATCTCGCCGCGCAGCACGTTGACGAGGTTGGGCAGCTCGTCGAGGGAGGTGCGTCGCAGGACGCGGCCGGCGCCGGTCACCCGCGGGTCGTCGCGGGTGACGCGGTCCCGACCCCGACCGGGTCGGAGCCGAGGACCATCGTACGCAGCTTGAGCAGCTCGAACTCGACGCCGCCGACGGCCGACGCGGCGCTGGCGGTAGAGCACCGGCCCGCGGCTGCCGAGCTTGATCGCGACCGCGGCGATCGCCAGCAGGGGAGCGAGCACCACGAGGGCGAGGAGGGCGGCGGCGATGTCGAAGATGCGCGGCATCTACAAATGCTCGCGCTTCGCTCGCCGCGCGAATCCCAAGATATGGACGCTTGCTTGCTCCGCGCTCATCGGGTCCCCTCGGCCTTCTCCCAGGTCCCCGGCGCCCCGCGGCGGGCGCGGTCCCAGAGGCCGGCGGCGATCGAGGCGGTCGTCATCGCGTAATAGCGGGCGAAGCGCAGCGGCGCCAGGGGCAGCACCCGGCCGAGCAGCGCGCGGCGAGGAAGGCGACCTGGAGGGAGAGCGTCGCGGCGTAGACCCAGCCGCGGCCGAGCAGGGCGATGTTGGCGGCGAAGGCGGCCAGGTGAAGGAACGGGGTCAGGTAGCGCAGCAGCCGGTGGGAGACGAGCTCGAAGGCGTAGAGGAGCGGATAGCCGCGCGGGGCTGAGCATGCCCTCGCCGACGACGATGTCCCAGAGGCCGACCATCATCCGGCGTTTGCGGGCGAACTCGCCCTCCATCGTCGGCACCATCTTCTCCTCGGCGCGGGCGTCGGGCGCGTAGAGCGAGCGCATGCCGCGCCTGGCGAGGGCGAAGGGGAACGAGAGGTCGTGGCTGCCCGAGGGCGGCAGCGGGATGTAGGCGTCGCGGCGCACCGCGTAGATGCCGCCGTTGCCGGCGGTGACCCCGGCCAGGGACGACTCCATCTCCCGCACGGCCATCTCGTAGCGCCAGTAGGCGCCCTCGAGGTTGCCGCCGCCCGCGTCGGCGAAGCGGACCTGGCCGCAGACGTAGCCGACGGCGGGATCGGCGAAGGGCTCGACCAGGCGGCGAAGTGCGTCGGGTGCCCAGCGGCAGTTGGCGTCGGAGAAGGCGACGATCTCGCCGGAGGCGCGCTCCGCCGCCGCGTTCTGCGCCGTCACCTTGCCGCCCCGCGGCAGGTCGAGGACGAGGTCGGCGCCCGCCGCCCGGGCCCGCTCGACCGTCGCGTCGCCCGAGCCGTCGGAGGCGACGATCACCTCCAGTCTCTCGCGCGGGTAGTCGAGGGCGAGGGCGTCGGCGACCTTGGCGGCGATCACGTCCTCCTCGTCGTAGGCCGCGACGACGAGGGAGACAGGCGGCATGTGCTCCGCTCCCGCTCGGCCGGAAGGAACGACGGATGGATCCGGCCTCGCTCCCGCGTCCGCCATGCCGACGCCGGCTTGGGAGGTTCTACGTAGCGCGACCAGAGCGTAGAGGAGGGCCGGGTAGCCGAGATGCGTGTAGGCGATCAGGGCGACGCAGAGCCAGAAGACGATTTCGAGGGCGATCACGGCGCCGACTCCAGCAGCTCTTCGTAGAGCGCGAGGGTGCGGGCGGCGACCGCGTCCCACGAGTACGGGCCGGCGGCGGCGCTGCGGGCGGCGGCGGCGAGCGCGGCACGGGCCGCCTCGTCGCCGACCAGCTCGGTCAGCGCGGCGGCGAGCGCGGCGGGGTCCTCGGGCGCCACGACGCGTGCGGCCCCCCGCTCGCCGAGCTCGGGGAAGCCGCCGACGGCGCTGAGCACCATCGGCTTGCCGAAGGCGAGGCCGGTGTAGAGGACGCCGGAGTGCTCGGCGTCGCGGTAGGGGAGGACGACGACGTCGGCGCGGCGGAAGATCGCCGGGATCTCGTCGTCGTCGACGAAGCGGGTGATGAGGCGGACCCGGCCGGGCGCCTCGGCGGCGAGCCGGCGCAGCGGCTCGACGTCCATGCGCGGGTTGCCCACCACCCAGAGCTCGGCGTCGCCGACGAGGCGGAAGGCGCGCAGGAGCGTGTCGATGCCCTTGTACGGGCGGAGCAGGCCGAAGAAGAGGATCACCGTGCCCTCGGCCCCCTCGAGCTCGGCCGGCAGCGGCGCCTCGCGGGGGAGCCGGGTCAGGTAGTCGAAGGCGCCGTGGGGGATCACCCTGACCCGCGCGGGGTCGAGCCCGACCACGTCGCGCAGGGCGCGGGCGCCGTGCTCGGAGTGGGCGACGACCGCGTCCATGCGGCCGAAGAGGCGGCGGGCGGCGGCGATCCGGCGGCGGGAGGGATGCGGCGGCAGGACGTAGTGGGCGGTCATCACCCGCGGGCGCCGCGGGGGAAGCAGGTGCGCGTCGAGGCCGGGGACGGTCAGCCACTGGTAGTGGGTGACGTCGGCCTCGCCCGGGTCGCGGCGGAAGCGCAGCATGTCCGGCAGGTGCTCGGCGAGCTTGAAGGCGCGTCGGGCGGGGGCGTCGAGGCCGCGCGCGGGCGCTGTGCCTGTAGAAGCGCTCGTCGACCGTGTAGCCCTCGGGCTCCGGCACCGGGCCGTAGAGGAAGCGGCCGGTCGCCAGCTCGACCTCGGCGCCGGCGCGGGCGAGGGCCGCGGCGAGGGCACGGTCGTAGGGCGGCGTGAACGCCGAGGGGTCGACGAGCTGCACGCGGATCTGGTCCGCAGCCGGATCGGCCATGCGGGCGATTATCGTGCGCGCGTGGAGCCCACGCTCTCCTACTGCGTCGTGAACACGAACGGCCGCGAGGACCTGCTCGCCTGTCTGGCGGCGATCGAGCGCGCCGATCCGGTCGGAATCGGGTCCGAGATCCTCGTCCTCGACAACGCCTCCGACGACGGGTCGGCCGACGCCGTGCGGGCGCTCGGACGGGAGATCCGCCTGATCGAGCTCGTGCGGCGCCAGGGCAAGGCGGCCAACGACTCGGCCCTGCTGCGCGAGGCAAGGGGACGCTTCTGCCTGCTGCTCAACGAGGACTCCGAGCTGCGCCCGGGCGCGGCGGAGGCGCTGATCGCGGCCCTGGAAGCGGACCCGGAGGCGGGGGCCGCGGGGGCGCAGCTGCTCGACTCCGCCGGCGAGCCCGTCCCCTGCGCCTGGCGCTTCCCCGGGGTCGGCACGGCGCTGGCGGGGGCGCTCTTCCTGCACCGTTTGCTCACCGTGCAGAGCCGCGGCGGGCGCACGCGGCGGGTGGACTGGGCCCAGTCGAGCGCCCTGCTCGTGCGACGCGAGGCGGCGGCGGAGGTCGGCTATCTCGACCCCGACTTCTTCGTCTACTACGACGAGTGCGACTTCTGCAGGCGGCTGGCCGACGCCGGCCATCCGACCCTCTTCGTTCCCGGCGCCGAGGCCGTCCACCACGACCAGCTCTCCACCGACCTCGCGGCGGGGCTGCCGCGGATCGTCGAGTTCCACCGCAACCGCGACCTCTACATGCGCAAGCACCACGGGTGGGCGGCGGCGCTCGCGGTCCGCGTCCTCACCGCCTGGTCCTACGCCGCGCGCGCCCTCGCCGCCACGGTCCTCCCCGGGCATTCCGCCCGGGTCCACTGGGCCCACGCCCGCCAGGCGCTCCTCCCGAACCGCGGCGAGAGCATCCGCGACCGAGTCACGTGATCTGACGGTCGCCAGGCCAAGGACGCAGTGGGCGGAGCGGGCTCCGCACGCGAGCGATCGAGGACAGCGGCCGGCCGAGTCAGATCCGAGAGTCTTCGTCGAGGCGGACCGCCTCGTAGGCCTCGGGGATCGCGCCGTCGACGGCGGCGGGCCGCTCGGCCGCCGCGCGCAGGCGCTCGACCAGCTCGCGCGGATGGCGCAGCAGGGCGAGCCAGCGGCGCTCCTGGGCGCTGAAGAAGCCGCTGGCGAGCAGGGCGAGCGGGAAGAGGCCCCAGATGACGCCGCGGCCGAGCAGGCCGGCGATCCCGTCGGTCGGCATCGCCAGCTCGCCGAGCGCGACGAGCGCGGCGCAGGTGAGGACGACACGGGCCAGGCGGCCCCATTCGTAGGGAACCGGGAAGAGGCGCTGGGTGAAGACGTACATCAGCCCGACGACCACCACGTATGAGGCGACCAGGGCGAGGCCGGCGCCGACGATCCCCAGCGAGGGGACGAGGGCGAGGTTGAGGGCGACGTTTGCGATGAGGGCGGCGATCGTCGCCGGGAAGTTGAACTCGGTGCGGCCGGTCCTGCCGAGGATCACGACGAGCACCATGTAGAGGGCGTAGAGGGTGACGCCGGTCGCGATCAGGCCGACCGCTTCGTAGGAGTCGAAGAACTCCGGCGCGGCCAGCGCCCGGGCGATCCAGCGCGAGAACAGCCACATGCCGGCGACGACGAAGGAGCAGCCGGCGACGAACCAGGTGACGACGGCGGCGTAGGCGCGGCGCGCCTCGTCGTCGTCACGGATCGAGTAGGCGAGCGGCGGCCAGGCGAGCTGGAAGCCGCGGACGAGGACGTTGACCGCCTGGGCGAACTTGACCGCCAGCGAGTAGAGGCCGGCCTCGGCCAGCCCGACGCTGCGCACGATGATGATCCGGTCGACGAAGTTGAGCAGGTAGAGGGAGAGCTCGGCCGGCATCGTCGGCAGGCCGAAGCGCATCAGCCTGCGCAGCAGGGCGCGGTCGATCCAGAGCGAGAGCCGGCGGCGCTGGAGGACGACGAGGCCGAGCACGAAGACGGCGCCGCTCGCGTAGCTGCCGATCAGCAGGCCGCGGGCGCCCTCCCCCTCGCCGACGACCAGCACGACGGTCAGCCCGATCGCCGCGAAGACGTTGAGGACGGTGGTCACGAAGTAGGCGCGGGCGCGCTCCTCGAGCCGGAAGAGGGTGAGCAGGAACTCCATCATCGTCAGCACCCAGAGGCCGCCGATCGAGATCCGGGCGAGGTCGGCGGCGGGGCGGTCGAGCAGGGCTTCGGAGATCGGCCCGGCGAAGGGCAGGGCGACGAGCGCCGCCGCCGTGGCCAGCCAGAAGAGGGCAGCGAAGGAGGTGCCGACGACGCGGGCCGGGTTCTCGTCGTCCTTGTAGTAGAAGCGCAGCAGCGCCTCGATCGTGCCGAAGCGGATCACGATGCTGGCGGCGACCACCGCGGCGAACATCACCTCGGCGGCGCCGTAGTCGGCCGGGGTCAGGTAGCGCGTGTAGAGGGGCAGCAGCGCGACCGCGATCAGCTTCGAGACGACGCTGGCCGCGGTGTAGGCGGCGCCGGTGGTGGCCAGACGGCGCAGGTAGCCGGACACGCATCTGAGCCTACGTCTCGCCGCGGACCCGGCGCCGCCGCCGAGGATCGCCCCGACGGCAAGGAGCACCCAAGCTATGGGGTCCTCGTAGAACCCTGCATACGCCATCGTGTGCACCAGCAGCGCCGTGAACGCGGCCAGCACAGCCGACCCTCGCCACGACACCTCCGGCGGGTGGCGCGGATGTCGGGGGGGTCGAGGACAGCTTGGCCCGCAGCGCCCCCCCGGCATCCGCGTCAGGACCCGCCGGCCGAGCCGGAACAGGCCGCCGCCCATCGTCCACAGCGCTGTGACGAGCAGTGCGGCGTAGGCGGCGAGGCCGACGGCCCCCTGCTCGGCGGCGATTGTGATCGGCTCGCGTGTGCGACACCGAGACGGGCACCTCGCGGGTGCGCACGTGTTCGCGATAGGCGCGCGGGAAGGAGCCGGTGCCGTAGCCGTAGACCGGGCGCTGGGCGAAGAGGTGGATGCCGCCGGAGACGAGGTTGGCGCGGCCGGAGGTGTCGATGTTGATCCGATCCGTCGTCAGCTTCGAGCCGCCGACCAGGGTGACGACCAGAATCGCCCCCACCGCGCCGGCGGCGACCGCGGACAGCGTCCAGCGCAGGCTCCAGCGCAGCGCCGCGAGGACCGCCAGCCCGGCGAGCAGGGCGGCGAAGCTCGACTGCGAGAAGGTCGGCGCGAGGCCGACCCAGAGGACGGCGACCAGCGCCGTGAGCAGGGCCTGGTCGCGCCGTTCCCGGGCCCAGAGCAGGGCCGCCATCGCGACGACGATCGCGAGCGCCAGGTAGCGGCCGTAGACGTTCGGGTCCCAGAAGACCGAGTTGACGCGGAAGTAGGTGTGGAATTCGTTGGAGCGGATCACCTGGTCGTTCCAGAGCAGGCTGCGGGTCGCGTACTCGACGCTGCCGACCAGGACGAAGGCGACGGCCTCGATCCCGACCACCCAGAGGGCGAGCACGAGCAGGCGCCGGTCCCACTCGACCTCGCGCAGCAACACGAACACGAGGGAGAACGGAACGAGGAAGAAGCAGACGTCCTGAAGCCCCTTCGAGAAGTCAGCTGAGTACAGAGTCTGTACCGCGTACAACACGACTACCGCGGCGAGGGCCCGGGGCAGCCAAACGAGGGGGAAATGGCCGGCGGGTCCTGACGAGGATCGCGGGGGGGCGCTGCGGGCCGAGCTGTCCTCGACCCCCCCGCCCTCCTCGCCACCCGCCCGCGACGCCCGCCCGGCGGGACCCCCAGGACCGAAACGCGGTCGAGAGCACGCCGCCGGCGATGACGAGGTAGAGGGGGACCAGGAGGTTCGCGGTGTCGCCGCCGGCGTGGAGGGGGATGCGGAAGGGGAGGGCGGCGACGATCGCCAGCGGCAGCAGGATCGGCCAGCGGCGGAAGGCCGACGGCGAGGGCGAGCGAGGCGGCGCGCAGCGGCGAGCGCGAGGGCGACCAGGCGGGCCTCGTCGGCGCGCAGGGCGGCGATCTGGTGCGAATGCCACTGATCGCCGAGGATCAGGGCCGGGAAGAGCGCCAGGGCGGCGAGCATCGCCGTCGCCCTGGCGCGCCCCTGCGGCAGCAGGATCGCCGCCGCGGCGGCGGCGGCGGCGGCGAGGACGCCGACCTCGCTCATCGGCCCCGGCCCGGCGACCCGATCCCCGATATGAGGACGGGAGCGCCGAGGGTCATTTGGCGCACCCCGCGGCCGGCCTGCGCGGAGCCCGGTGCAGGCGGATCGCGCCGGGCGGCACCAGCACGCGGTCCTGGCCGAGCAGCCTGACCCGCAGCTTGTAGCGGCCGGGCGGGGCGGTCCCAGCGCCGCGCCTGCGGCCGTCCCAGTAGTAGGTGTGGAAACGGTAGCGCTTGAGGAAGCGATCGCGGGCGAGGGTGAGGACGACCCGGCCGCCGGGCTTCACGACCTGCACGGTGCCGTCGTCGGAGCGGGTCGTGCGAAAGCGGATCCGGACCCGGTCGTAGCGGCAGTCGCGGTTCGGGGTGAAGCTGTGGACGGGGTGCTTCGGGTGCACGACCGGGAACCCGACGAGGGAGACCTTGTCGATCACGAGCGGATCGCGCTTGAGCCGCTGCGACCAGGCGAAGGCCGCGACCGTGGCGAGGACGAGGAGCGCGAAGACGACCGCGCCGAAGCTAGCCCGTCGACGAGGCATTGTCCTCGCCGACGATGACCGCGACCGGGGCCCCTTCGCCCAGCCGAGCGACTTCTTCGGTCATCCGTCGGACCGCGGCGATGTCCAGCGCCGTCGAGACCCTGTGAGCCGACCGGCCGCTGCCCGGCTTGAACATGACCACGCTCTCTTCCTGAGCCGAGTTGGTGTTGGTCACTTTGCCGAGCTGGAACCCGTTCGACTCGACCATGTCGCCGACGCTCCCCGCCAGCCCTTCCACGGCGGTGCCGTTGAGGACCGCGACCTCGATTTCAGCCGGGCTGATGGCCTTCGCCTGCCTGGCGCCCCTGCCACCGCCCTTCTCGTCGCCGCCGGAGCCCTTGAGCACCGCGTAGGCGACACCGCCGGCGATCAGCACCACGATCAGGATCGTCGCCGCCAGAAAGACGGGCTCGGAGAGTCGCGAGCGGCCCCCGGAGACGCTCAGGCCGAGGCGCTCGCGGCGGGTCAGTTCCGGCAGCCCCGCCTCGCGGCGCTCGCGGCGGGTCTCCCGCAGCGCTGCCGCCTCGCGCTCCTCTTCGCGCGCCTGCTCGAGCCTGTGCATCTCCTCGGCGCGCTCCGCGGCCGCCGCCGAGGTCGACTCCTTGCGCTCCGCGTCGCGCTCGGGAGCGGATCCGGCCCACTCGCGCAGGCGACGCAGGTCGCGGCCCTGGGTGAAGGACAGCAGAGCGAGCACGGCCAGGCCGAAAAACGCTGCAAGCCCTGCGAATGCGCCGATGTCTTTGATGACTTCGAGCAAGTTGCGGCGGGAGGCTACTCGTCGGGGGCGACCGTCGCCGCCTCCCCGCCCGGCGCGGTGATGATCGCGACCACGCGCTCGGCAAGGTTCGTTTCGTCGCCGGCCATGACCAGGTGCTCGAGGGTGTTGAGCGTGCTCTCGACCCAATCGGGGTCGAGCGGCGCCTCGCGGACCGCGCGGCGAATCCGCTTGGCCGCGGTCGGCTGCACGCTCTCGCCCTTGCCGAAGAGCTCCTCGTGCAGCTTCTCGCCGGGCCGGGGCTGGGTGAACTCGACCGCGATGTCGGTCTCCGGCTCGTACCCCGCGAGGCGGATCATGTTGTGGGCGAGGTCGAGGATCTTGACCGGCTCGCCCATGTCGAGGACGAAGACCTCGCCGGCCCCGGCGCCGATGTCCCCGGCGCGGATCACGAGCTGCACCGCCTCCGGGATCGTCATGAAGTAGCGGGTCATCTCCGGGTGGGTGACGGTGACCGGGCCACCGCGCTCGATCTGGCTGCGGAAGATCGGCACGACGCTGCCGGAGGAGGCGAGCACGTTGCCGAAGCGCACGCAGGCGAAGCGGGTCGCCGGGTGCCGATGGCCGGCCGACTCGACGATCCACTCGGCCATCGCCTTCGAGGCCCCCATCACCGTCTTCGGGTTGCAGGCCTTGTCGGTCGAGACGAGGACGAAGCGCTCGACCCTGGAGGCCGCCGCGGTCTCCGCCGTGATCCGCGTCGCGATCGCGTTGTTGCGGACCGCCTCGAGCGGGTTGGCCTCCATCAGCGGCACGTGCTTGTAGGCGGCGGCGTGGAAGACGACGCTGGGCTTGAAGCGCTGCATCGTCTCCAGCATCCGGTGCGGCTCCTTGCAGTCGGCGAGCACCGACTCGACCCCGGTGAAGTGGCGCTCCTCGACCATCTCGCGGTCGATCTCGAAGAGGTTGTCCTCGGCGTGGTCGACCATGACCAGCAGCCGCGGGCCGACGCGGGCGATCTGCCGGCAGAGCTCGGAGCCGATCGAGCCGCCGGCGCCGGTGACGAGGACGACGCGGTCGCGCAGGTAGGCGCCCACCCGGTCGAGCTCGACGACGACCGGGTCCCTGCCCAGCACGTCCTCGACCTGCACGTCGCGCAGCTGCTTGTTTAGCTGCACGCCGCCGCGCAGCAGCTCGAAGACGGTCGGCAGGGTGCGGACGCGGATCTCGCGCTCGCGGCAGGCGGCGACGATCCTGCCGCGCAGGGTGCCCGGCGCCGAGGGAATCGCGATCACGACCTCGTCGGGCTCGGTCTCGTCGAGGATCTCGACGATCTCCTTGGTCGCGCCGAGCACCTTGAGGCCGAGCATGCGCATGCCGCGCTTGCGCGGGTCGTCGTCGACGAAGCCGATCGCGGTCGCGCCGAGGCGCGGGTTGAGCTGCAGCTCGCGGACGACCATCTGGCCGCCCGAGCCGGCGCCGACGACGAGCACCTCGTGCTTGGGGAGGCGGGCGCCGCGCGAGGGGCGTTCGACGATCAGCCGCACGGCGAGGCGGGCGCCGGCGATCAGCAGCAGGGTGAGGATGAAGTCCATCACCGCGACCGAGCGCGGCAGGCCGACGTCGAAGGGCTGGACGACGGTGAAGGCGACGACCAGGATCGCGCTGGCGACGGCGACGGCACGGACGATGAGGACGAAGTCGCGGCCACTCACGTAGCGCCACCACTTCTGGTAGAGGCCGAAGGCGGAGAAGACGACGATCTTGCCGATGACGACGAGGCCGACCGCCTGCGCGAAGAGCACGTCGTAGCGGTGGGGCACGCCCCTTTCGTCGAGGAAGCGCAGGCGGAACGCCAGGAAGAAGGCCAGCGCGACCAGGGCCGCGTCGGCGAGGACCTGGAGTAGCCGGTTGCGGTAGACGGGGTGGTTCAACCGGTGCATAGAGCCGTCTGAGTTTAGATGGTGTTCAGCAGCCTCCCTACAATCCCCGCTTCACTCGTGCCGATCCTCCTCGCCAGCATCACGGACTTCTTCCTCGACCCGATCGTCAACGCGGGGACCGATTTCATCGGCAGCACCGGGCTGCCGGCGATCTTCATCCTGATGACGCTCGAGTCGGCCTGCCTGCCCGTGCCCAGCGAGGCGATCATGCTCTTCGCCGGCTCGAGCGTCGCCGCCGGCGACCTCTCGCTGGTCGGGGTGGTCGCCGCCGGCGTGCTCGGCAACCTGGCCGGCTCCTGGATCGCCTACGCGGTCGGCTACTACGGGCGCCTCGACCTGCTCGAGAAGAACCGCGTGATCCACGTCAGCCCGCGGCACCTGAAATGGGCGGACGACTGGTTCGAGCGCTACGGGGGCGCGACCGTCTTCTTCTCGCGGATGCTGCCGATCGTCCGCACCTTCATCTCGCTGCCGGCCGGGGTCGCGAAGATGCCGTTCTGGCGCTTCACGCTCTTCACCGTGCTCGGCTGCGTCCCCTGGGTGCTGATGCTGGCGCTGGTCGGGGAGGCGGTGGGCGAGAACTGGGAGCAGTGGCGCGAACACCTGCACTACCTCGACTACGCGGTGGTCGCGGCGATCGTGGTCGGAGCCGCCTACCTGGTCGTCCGCCGCCGGCGCGGGGGCGGGACGGGCGATGGCCCCGAGGCCGTGGGAGAGCTTGAGCGGAGCGGCTGAGGCCGGGATCCCCGCGCGGCGGGCGCTGGCGCTGGGAGTCGTCCAGGGGCCGGCCGAGCTGCTGCCCGTATCGAGCTCCGCCCACATCGTCCTGCTGCCCTGGCTCGCCGGCTGGGAATGGGACGGGCTCGACCCGGAGCTGCGCAAGGGGTTCGAGGTCGCCCTGCACGCGGGTGCGGCGGCGGCGCTGCTGGTCGGCCAGCGGCAGACGATCGCCGAGGAGCTGCGCGCCTTCGACGCCAGGCGCGGCCTCGTGCTCGCCCTCTCCTTCCTGCCGGCCGCGGCGGCCGGCTACGCGCTCGAGCGGCAGATAGAGCAGCGCCTCGGCGGGCCGCGGGCGACGGCGCTGGGGCTGCTCGCCGGGGCGGCGGCGATGGCGGTCGCCGACTCGCGCCCGCAGCTGCGCGGCCGGGGCGAGGCCGGGGCGGCCGACGGCCTGGCGCTCGGCCTGGCGCAGGCCGCGGCGCTGGCGCCGGGGGTGTCCCGCAACGGCGCCACCCTGGCGGCGGCGCGCTGGCGCGGCTTCTCCCGCGACCAGGCGAACCTGCTCTCGCGGACGGTCGCCCTGCCGATCATCGTCGGCGCCTCGCTGCTGAAGGGCGTGCGGCTGGCCCGTCGCGGCGACCTGACGCCGGCGTTGCGGCGCTCGATGGCGCTCGGCACGGCCGCCTCCTTCGCCTCGACCCTCGCCTCGCAGCGGCTGATCCGCCTGGTCGAGCGCGACCGGGCGCTCTGGCCCTACGCGGCCTACCGGACCGCCCTCGCCGCCGCCGTTCTTGCGAAGCTGCGGCGAGCATGAGCCGCGAACGGGACCTGCCCAGGTGAGCGACGCCTACTCGAAGGCCGGAGTCGACCAGGGGGCCGCGGACTCGGCCGTCGCCGGCCTCCTCCGCGCCCTGGGATCGATCGAGCTCGGGCGGCCCTCGCTGCAGGTGCCGCTGCCGGGCCACTACGCGAGCGTGATCCGGATCGGCGAGGAGAGCGGCATCGCCCTCTCCACCGACGGGGTCGGGACCAAGCTGCTGGTCGCCGAGGAGCTGGGACGCTGGGACACGGTCGGGATCGACTGCGTGGCGATGAACGTCAACGACGTGATCTGCGTCGGCGCCGAGCCGCTGGCGATGCTCGACTACATCGCCGTGCCGAGCGCCGACCCGGGGGTCTGCGAGCAGATCGGCGCCGGCCTCGCCCGCGGCGCGGAGCTGGCCGGGATCGAGATCCCCGGCGGCGAGCTGGCCCAGCTCGGCAGCCTGGTCAGCAGCGTCGACCTCTCGGGCGCCTGCTTCGGCACCGTCGCCCTCGACTCGATCGTCGACGGCTCCGCCGTGCGGCCCGGCGACCCGGTGATCGGGCTGCCCTCCTCCGGGCTCCACTCCAACGGCTACACGCTGGCCCGCGCCGCCCTGCGCGGGCTGCCGCTCGACGAGGACCCGGAAGGGCGCCTCGGCCGGCCGCTGGGCGAGGAGCTGCTCGAGCCGACGGCGATCTACGTCAAGCCGGTGATCGAGCTGCTGCGCTCCGAGGTCGAGGTCCGCGGCCTCGCCCACATCACCTCCGGCGGGCTCGGGAACCTGCTTCGCCTCGCCGCCGACGTCGGCTACGCGATCGACGACCCGCTGCCCGTGCCGCCCGTCTTCGACCTGATCCGCGAGCGCGGCGAGGTCTCCGAGGAGGAGATGCGCGACGTCTTCAACATGGGCTGCGGCTTCTGCGCGGTCGTCGCCCCCGGGGACGAGCAGGAGGCGCTCGCCCTGCTGCGCGCCCACCACCCCTCGGCGAGGCGGGTCGGCGCCGCGGTGCCCGGTCCGGGCGAGATCGCCCGCGGCTGAGCGGGAGACCCAGGCGCTACGCCGAATCCCTCGACGGACCCTCCGCCACCGCAATACCCTCAAACAAGATGGATGCTCGTTCGACCAGCGCTCGCATGATCGGCACGGTTCTCTCCGGCCGCTACCGGCTGGAGGCGAAGCTCGGCAGCGGCGGCATGTCGACCGTCTACCTCGCCAAGGACGAGACGCTGGACCGGCCGGTGGCGGTCAAGGTGATGCACCGGGAGATGTCGGAGCAGGCGGACCAGCTCGAGCGCTTCCGCCAGGAGGCGCGCTCGGTGGCGAAGCTCTCCCACCCGAACGTGGTCTCGGTGATCGACGCCGGCGAGGACCACGGCCACCCCTACATCGTCTTCGAGTACGTCGAGGGGGAGACCCTGAAGCAGCGGATCTCGCGGGTCGGCGCGCTCGACACCCAGGAGGCGATCGCCTACTCGATCGAGATCGCCCGCGGGCTGACCGTCGCCCATGGGCGCAACATGGTCCACCGCGACATCAAGCCCCAGAACGTCCTCATCGACGACGAGGGGCGGGCGAAACTGACCGACTTCGGCATCTCGCGCCAGCTCGAACAGGACGGCATGACCGCGACCGGCCGCGTGCTCGGCACCACCGACTACGTCGCCCCCGAGCAGGCGATGGGGCACGGCGTCGACCCCCGCTCCGACGTCTACTCGCTCGGCGTCGTCCTCTACGAGATGCTGGTCGGCCAGGTGCCCTTCCACGCCGACAGCCAGGTCGGGGTGGCGATGAAACACGTCAACGAGGAGCTGCCCGACGTGCAGCGGCGCCGCCCGGAGGTCTCGGCCGCGGTGGCGCTGGTGGTCGAGCGGTCGACCGCGAAGGACCCGGGCGAGCGCTACCAGGACGTCGGCGAGATGATCGACGACCTCGAGACGGCGCTCGAGGTCGAGGCGGCGCGGGCCGGCTCGACCACCGGCGAGGCGACCAGCGTCCTCGACGCGGTGCCGCCGCCGAAGCGCAAGCTCTCCGGCCGCGGGCGCTGGTCCTGGGCGGCGATCGCGCTGCTCGTCCTGGTCGGCGGCGGGGCGCTGCTGGCGACGAAGCTGATCTCCGACGGGATCGGCGGCGGCGGCGCCGACCAGGGCAAGGGCGGCGCGGTCGAGATCGTCTCGGCGACCGACTACGACCCGCAGGGCGACGGCGAAGAGATCGGCAGCAAGGTCGGCCTCGCCGTCGACGGCAACCCGAGCGGCACCGCCTGGGAAACCGAGCACTACGACTCCGCCACCTTCGCCGGGACCAAGGCCGGCCCCGACCCCGGGGTCGGGATCTACGTCACCACCGCCTCGCCCGCGCGGCCGAAGAAGATGATCGTGACGACGCCGACCGCGGGCTGGGACGCCGAGGTCTTCGCCGCGCCCTCGGGCCCGCCCGAAGAGCTCTCCGGCTGGGGGGAGCCGGTCGGCTCGGCGGTCGACGCCTCCTCGACCGAGGAGATCGACCTCAACGTGCGGGCGCCGTCCCGCTACTTCCTGCTCTGGATCAACAAGGCCTCCGAAGCCCGCGACCAGGCGGGCCGCTACCAGGTCGAGATCAGCGACATCTCGCCTGCTCGACTGAGCCGGCCCCGAACCGCTACGCCCGAAAGCGCGGTACCCTTCGGCGATGCGACCTCGGGTCTGGGGGATCGCGGCATCGTCTTCCTGGCATTGGCTGCCCGCCGCCAGGCCGCCCAACGCGGTACGCGGCGCCGAACGGAGCAGGGACCGAACTGCACCCAGGCAGCCCCCTGTCGCTGCCGGCGGCGATCACAGCGGCGAAAGCCGGGGACGACGTGCTGATCATCGCCCGGGCACCTACCGCCTTCCGGCCCCCTGCCGCCGCCCGGGTTTCGGCGCCGAACGTCAGATCCACGGCGACCCGAGCGGGCCGATGCCGAGGCTAATCCGGGTCGGCTTCGCCGGCACCCGTGTTCGTGCTCAGCCCAGTCGGGGGACAGCCTCAGCTACGTCGAAATCGAACTCAGCTCGAACGGCGCCTCGGGGCCATCTGTTCCTCGAGCAAGCTGTGAACGGGTCTGGCGTTCACGCTGATCGGCGAAAACGTCATCGGGACATACGCCTACACCGACTGCGCCGTCCGCAACAGCGTCTGTCCGCGTCGCGGGCCCGTTCGTCAGACGCTGCATGCTCGGCCGTCGGGCACCTCCAAATCGACGGTCGTCGGCGCGCAACCTGACCGCGATCGCCTCCGGCCCGAACTCGGGTCGGAGCGCCTGTCCTACTGCGGGAACCCGGCGAAGGCGGCTTCACGCTCGAACGTCGTCAACTCGATCGTCCCGGCGGCGGAATTCGATCTCACTGGGCTCTCCGGCACAACGGGCCGGCGGGACCATCTCCGCTCAGCCACTCGATCTTCGACACCTCCCACGTCGAGGGCACGAAAGCCCAAGCGATCGACGGCGGCGGCAACCAGACCGCCCCGCCGCCTTCGTCGACGCCGTACACAGCGACCTCCGTGAGGCCGCGGGTTCGCCGACGATCGACGCCGGCATCGCCGGCCGGACTCGGCCCGCCTCGACCTCGCCGGCAACCCGCGCATCCTCGGCGCCGCGCCCGACATCGGCGCCTACGAGCTCGTGCCGCCTCCGGCCCCCGCCCCGCTCGCCGTCGCCGGCGGCGGGTTCGATCCGGTCGCTCAGCCTCTCGCCGCGGCGCCTTCAGGGCCGCCGAAGTCCGGCGGCGCGATCGCCAGCGCCAAGAAAAGAGGAGGCGCCCGGTCGGGATCGCGGGTCACCTACTCGCTGTCGGCCGCCGCGACGGCCGCCTTCAGCCGTCGAGCGCAAGACGGTCGGCCGGCGAGCCGGGAAGAGATGCGCGAAGGCGACCAAGGCGAACCGGCGCAAGAAGCGCTGCGTCCGCTTCGTCCGGATCAAGGGCGGCTTCTCCGACGACGGCGGCGCGGGCGTCAATCGCTTCAGGTTCTCCGCGCGCCTCCGTGGCAAGGCGCTGCGGCCCGGCTCCTACCGCCTGGTCGGGAAGGCCGGCGGCGCGACCCGGCGCGCCGCCTTCAGGATCGTCAGATAAGACCGCTCGTTCCCTCGCTGGCGTGCCTGGTGGTGCTCGGCATCGCCCCGACGGCCGACGCCGCGCAACGCTACGCGACGCCGGCCGGATCGGGAATCGCGTGCACGCAGCAGAGCCCGTGCTCGCTCAACGCGGCGATTGAAAAAGCGGAAGCCAACGACGAGGTGATCGTCGGCGGCGGCCAGTACACCCCTTCCTCCGGGGCCATCCTGCCGTTCACCGCGGAAGGCGCCTGGGTGCACGGCGACTTCGGCGGGCCGCCGCCGACGATCTCGGCGGCGTTTTCCGCGTCGGCGCTCCTCATCACCGCACCAAAAAGCCGGCTCTCCTACGTCGACGTGAGGAACACCGCCACCGGCGCGGCCGGGGTCTATTGCGGCCTCGAAGGGACCGTCGAACGGGTGCGGGCGACGGTCGAGGGCACGGCGAGCGCCGCCACAGTGCAGAATTTCGACTGCAACGTGCGCGACTCGCTGCTCCGGGCGAGCGGCATCGGGTCGACGGGCCTGCGCAGCACCTGCGAAACCACGACGCTGCACGCCAGGAACGTCACCGCGATCGCCACCGGCGAAAACTCGGTGGGAATCCATACCGCCAACAGCAACTTCATGCTCCTGCCTCCGACGAAAACCTGCGGCCTCGACCTCAGGAACGCGATCGCCTCGGGTGGCGAAGCCGATTTGCGAACCTCCGGCTACACCTACGGCGTCGCCAACATCGATGTCTCCAATTCGAGCTTCGCCACCGCAAAACCGGGCGCGAGCTCGACGATCGGCGGGCCCTCGAACCAGACCGCGGCCCCTCTTTTCGTCAACCCGGCCGCGGGCGACTACCGCGAGGCGCCGGGCTCGCCGACGATCGACGCCGGAGCGGTCGACCCGCTGCTCGGACCGGTCGACCTCGACGGCAACCCGCGCACGGTCGGAGCCGCCCCGGACATCGGCGCCTTCGAGTTCGTGCCGCCCGCCGCCGCCGGTCGTCCCGGCGCCGCCGGCGGGGCGGATCCAGCTCGCTGAAGCTCTCGCCACGAAGGCTTCCGCGCCGCCAACGTCGGCGGCGCGATCGTCAGCGGAAGAGGAGGAGGAGGCGCCCGTGGGGACAAGGGTCGCCTACTCGCTCTCGGCGGCCGCGAAGGTGCGACTTCGCGGTCGAGCGTAGGGTCGTCGGCCGGCGGGCCGGGAAGAGGTGCGTGAAGCAGACCAGGGCCAACCGCAGGAAGAAGCGCTGCGTGCGCTTCAAGCGGGTGAAGCCCGGCCTCTCCCGCAGCGGCGCGGGCGGCGTCAATCGCTTCCGGTTCTCCGGCGCGCCTCAACCGCCGCAAGGCGCTGAGGCCCGGCTCCTACCGCCTGGTCGGGAAGGCCGGCGGCGCGACCCGGCGGGCGAGCTTCAGAATCGTCAGGTAGGGCTCAGAACTCGTAGGTCCGCGAGCGGCGGTGGCGCTCGAGCGCCAGCTCGACGAGGCGGTCGCAGAGGTCCGGGTACTCGATGCCCCCCGCCTCCCAGAGCTTCGCGTAGACGCTGGTCTCGGTGAAGCCGGGCATCGTGTTGACCTCGTTGACGAGGACGGCCCCGTCGGGCTCGACGAAGAAGTCGCAGCGGGCGAGGCCCGAGCAGCCGCCGATCCGGAAGGCCTCGAGCGCCAGCTCGCGCAGCCGCGAGGCCTGCTCGTCGGAGATCGGCGCCGGCACGATCAGCTCCATCCCCCCCGCCCGGTACTTGGTCTCGTAGTCGTACCACTCGCCGTGGGCGACGATCTCACCCGCGGGAGAGGCGTCGACCTCCTCGTTGCCGAGCAGCGAGCACTCGACCTCGCGGCCGGTCGCCGAGGCCTCGACGATCACCCGCGGGTCGTGGCGCAGGGCCAGCTCGACCGCCTCCTCGAGCGCCGTTCCGGTCTCCTCCACCCTGCTGATCCCGACGCTCGAGCCGAGCCGCGACGGCTTCACCCAGAGCGGCGAGCCCATCGCCTCGCAGCGCTCGCGCCAGCCCTCCTCGCCGACTCCGACGAAGCCGACCTGGGGGATGCCGTGCCCGGCGAAGAGCCGCTTCAGGGTCAGCTTGTCCATGCAGATCGCCGAGGAGAGGACGTCGGAGCCGACGTAGGCGACGTCGAGCCACTCGAGCAGGCCCTGGGCGCTGCCGTCCTCGCCGAAGGGGCCGTGCAGAGCCGGGAAGGCGGCGTCCGCGTCGAGCAGGCCGCCGCCGGGGGTCAGGGACAACCGCTCGTCGCCGGCGTGCCAGCGGCCGTCGCGGGAGACGGTCACGCGCACGACCTCGTGGCCGGCCTGCTCGAGGCCGCGGGCGACGGCCTCGCCGGAGCGCAGCGAGACCTCGTGCTCGGAGGAGCGCCCGCCGGCGATGACCGCGACCCGGCTCATCATTCAGCGGGCGATTCGGCCGGGGGCGCCTTGCCGACGACGATCGTCACCGTGTTGCCCGGTTCGACTTCCGAGCGGGGCGGCGGGAACTGGTCGGTCACCTTGCCGACCTTGGAGGGAACGTCGGTCTGCTGTTCGTCGACGGCCGGGGTCAGGCCCGCTTCGCGCAGGGCTTCGACCGCGGTCCGGCGTTCCTTGCCGATCACGTTCGGCACCGAGGCGCTTTCCTCCCCTTCGGAGACGACGATCGAGACCGTCGAGCCCGGTGCGATGCGACTGCCGGCGCTGGGCGTCTGACGGACCACCTGCCCCTGCGGCGCCGAGTCCTGCCTTTCGCTGACGCTGGGGACGAAGCCCGCGCCGCGAATCTGCTGCACGGCGACCGAGACCTGGGTGCCGACCAGGACCGGCACCTTGCCCAGCTTCGGCCCCGAGGAGACGGTGAGCGCGACGGTCGAGCCGCGGGTCAGCGAGGTGCCGCCCGAGGGGTCGGAGTGGATCACCAGCCCGTCGGCGACGCTGTCGGAGTTGACCCGGTCGACCTGGACCTCGAAGCCGGCTTCTTCGAGCGCCGCCGTCGCCTCTGTCAGCGGCCGGCCCGCGGTCGAGGGGACCTTGCCCGCGCCGGGCCCCTTGCTGACGGTGAGGACCACTTCCGGCTTCGAGCAGAAGAAGGCGAGCAGGGCGCAGTCTTCGTCGACCTCGCCCGGAATCGGGTCCTGCTCGAGCACCGTTTCGCGGGCCGCTTCGTTCTCGACTTCCACCGGCTCGCCGATCTTGAAGCCTTCTCCTTCGAGCCTCGTTTCAGCCCTTTCCAGCGATCGCCCGGTGACTTTCGGGACCTCGGCCGTCGTGTCTCGGGTCAGGGCGAGGGCGAGCAGGACGCCGATCAGGATCGCGATCGCGGCGAGGATCAGGAGCCTGCGGCGGCGCTTGCGCTCTTCCTCTTCGAGCGCGTCCATCTCGGCCGCGTCGGCGTCCGTCAGGGCCGCCGGGGGCAGGGGCGCGAAGGCGGCGGTGCCGCCGCGCAGCTCGTCGCCCGCGCTGAGCGCGTTGTCGAGGGCGGCGATGAAGGCGCCGGCGCTCTGGAAGCGGTCGCCGGGGCTCTTCTCCAGCGCCCGCATCACCACCGAGTCGAGCGCCGGCGAGATCTCCGGGCGGATCGAGCTCGGCCGCTGCGGCGTCTGCGAGACCTGCTTCATCGCCACCGCGACGGCGCTTTCGCCTTCGAAGGGGACCCGGCCGGTGAGCGCCTCGTAGAGCATCACCCCGATCGAGTAGAGGTCGGAGACCGGCGTCACCTCTTCCCCCTGCGCCTGCTCCGGGGAGAGGTAGTGGGGGGTGCCCATCACCGAGCCGGTCTGGGTGATCTCCGAGACCCCGGCGCGGGCGATGCCGAAGTCGGTGACGACCGCCTTGCCCTCGTCGTCGACGATCACGTTGTGGGGCTTGAGGTCGCGGTGGACGACGCCGTTGCGGTGGGCGAAGCCCGCCCCCTCGAGCACCTGGCGGATCAGGTAGACCGACTGCTCCGGGGTCAGGCCGATGTCGATCAGCTGCTTCAGCGAGCGGCCCTCGAGGTACTGCATGGCGATGTAGTAGGTGCCGTCGACGTCGCCGCGGTCGAAGACGGCGACGATGTTCGGGTGGTGGAGGCCGGCGGCCGACTCGGCCTCGCGGCGGAAGCGTTCGACGAATTCCCGGTCCTGGGCGAAGCGGCCGTGCAGGACCTTGAGCGCCACCTGCCGCTGCAGATGGCCGTCCTCGGCGAGCCAGACGTCGGCCATCCCCCCGGAGCCGATCTTGCGCAGCACCGTGTACCGCCCGTCGACGACGCTCCCCTCGCTCACCTCAGGCACTCGCTATCTCCTTTTCGATCGCCATCTCATTCTCCGTTCAAGATCGCTTCCGCCACCGCCCGGAAGATCGGCGCCGCCACGTCGTTGCCGAACTGTTCGGTGCACTCGACCGACGCGGCGATCGCGATCTGCGGTTCGTCGGCGGGCACGAAGCCCATGAACCAGGCCTGATTCTCGTCGGCGCCGCCGCCGCAGGCGTCATTGCCGGGCGTTTCCGCGGTTCCGGTCTTGCCGGCCACCCGCACGCCGGGAATCGCCGCGTTGGTGCCGGTGCCCCTGTCGACCACGCCTTCCATCGCCGTGGTCAGCTCGGCCGCGGTCTCCTCGCTGATCGGCCGGCTGTACTCGGAGGGGTCGAGGCTGTCGACGGCCCTGCCGTCGGGGTCGACGACGCGGCTCCAGATCTGCGGCTTCATCAGCCTGCCGCCGTTGGCGACCGCGGCGGCGACCTCGGCGATCTGCAGCGGCGTGACCAGCAGCCGCTCCTGGCCGATCGCGACGCGGGCGATGTCGATCGGGTCGTTCGGGCCGAGGAAGCGGCCGGAGCCGCTGTCGTAGACGCCGCTGATCGAGAGCTGGTCGGCGGGCAGGTCGATCGCCGGCTTGGCGTTGAAGCCGAAGCGGTCCATGTATTCGAAGAGGGTGTCCTGGCCGACCCTTTCGCCGACCTGCGCGAACCAGGTGTTGACCGAGCCGGTGAGCGCATCGTCGAGGGTGAGGCCGGAGTAGGAGGTGCCGAAGTCGTTGTCCAGCGGCTGGCCCTGGATCTCGAGCGTGCCGGGCGCGTCGATCGCGGTGTCGGGGGTGATCACGCCGCTGTCGAGCGCGGCGGCGGCGGTGACGACCTTGAAGGTCGACCCCGGCGGATACTGGCCCTGCGTGCCGCGGTCGACCAGCGGCCGAAGCGGGTTCGTGGTTGAGGGTGGCGAGGTGCTCGGGCACGAGGTTGGGGTCGTAGGGAGCGTTCGAGGCGAGCACCCGGACCCGGCCACTGCGCGGCTCGATCGCGACCACGGCGCCGGCGCCGACGGTCTCGAGGCCTTCGAGCGCGGTGCGCTGGGCGCCGGCGTCGATGTTGGTGACGACGTCGTTGCCCTCGCGGTCCAGGCCGCGCAGCTCGTCGAGGATCGAGGCGAATTCGGATTCTTCGCCGACCAGCTCGTCGTTGTGGAACTGCTCGAACTCGGAGTCCCCCTGGCGCACGAAGCTGTACCCGATCGGGTGGCCGTAGAGCGATCCCTCCGGGTAGCGGCGCACATAGCGCAGGTTGGCGCCGCGGCCCTTGGCGACCGAGCGGGCGATCACGGTGCCGTCGTCGGTGAGGATCCGGCCGCGCTTGATCTGCTGCTGCTCGAGCAGCGGCCGCTTGTTCGCGTCCTTCTCCTTGAGCGCCTCGGCGTCGAACACCGACCAGTAGGACGTGAAACCGACCAGGACCGCGAAGAGGGCGACGGTGAAGGCGAACAGCTTGACGATCTGCGCATTCACAGCGCCTCGCTCCCCCGCGCCTCACGTCGCGCCCGGTCGGAGATCAGCAGCAGTAGCGCGAGGAGGACGAAGTTGGCGACGATCGAGCTGCCGCCGTAGCTGACGAAGGGCAGGGTGACGCCGGTCAGCGGGATCACCCTGGTGACGCCGCCGATGATCACGAAGGCCTGGATCGCGAAGACGGCGGTCAGCCCGGTCGCGAGCAGCTTCGAGAAGCCGTCGTCGGCGAGCAGCGCGACCTTGAAGCCGCGGGCGGCGACCAGCAGGTAGACGAGGATCACCCCGCAGGCGCCGAACAGGCCCAGCTCGTTGACGATCAGCGAGTAGATCGTGTCCGTCTGCGCCGCCGGCAGCAGGGCGTCGTTGGTGCCGGGGATCGTGATCAGCCCCTGGCCGAAGCCCTTGCCGAAGAGGCCGCCGTCGGCCTGGGCGAAGATCGACTGCAGGACCTGGTACCCGGTCGCCGTCGGGTCCTGGTAGGGGTCGAGCCAGATCTGGACCCGGTCGTGGACGTGGGGGACGGTGGAGGCGAAGAACCAGGCGCCGAGGACGAACATCGCCATGCCGATGACGACGAACGAGAAGCGGCCGGTGGCGACATAGAGGAGGGCGAGGAAGGCGGCGAAGAACATCAGCGAGCTGCCCAGGTCGCGGATGAAGACGAGCATGAACATCGACGCCCCCCAGACGACGAGCAGCGGCCCGAGGTGCTTGAGCGGCGGCAGGGTGACGCCGAGGACCCGCCGGGCGCCGACGATCAGGACCTCGCGGTGCTCGCGCAGGTAGCTGGCGAGGAAGACGACGATGCAGATCTTCGAGAACTCGGCGGGCTGGAAGGCCAGCGGACCGATCTTGACGCCGAGGTAGGCGCCGTTGACCTGCTGGCCGATGCCGGGCAGGCGCGGCGCCAGCAGCAGCAGCAGCCCGACCGCGGCGATCGTGTAGCGGTAGCGCTCGAGCAGGTGGTAGTCGCGCAGGAACTGGATCGCAAGCGCGAAGAGGACGAGGCCGAAGACGAACCAGTTGGCCTGGTCGCGGGCGAGGTCGGCGTCTATCCGGTAGATCATCACCAGGCCGAAGGCGGTCAGCAGGGCGACGAGCGGGAAGAGGTAGGGGTCGGCGTCGGGCAGCCGGATGCGCAGGAAGATGTGGGCCGCCAGGCAGACCGCCAGGAAGTAGGCCCCGTAGATCAGGCTGAGGTTGCCGAGCCGCGCCTCCTCCTGCGCGAACACGGCGGCGAAGCCGGCGGTGAGCAGAAGGGCGACGGGAACCAGAGCGCCGAGCTCGCGGTTCCTGGCCGACGTCACTTAGGAATCCCCTGGCTCTTTTCGATTTCTTCGACCAGGGAGGCCGCGTCCGAACGCGAGCGCAGGTCGTGGCCGGTTACCGCCTCGCGGCGGCGCGACGGCAGCGAGTCGGTCTGGATCGGGCTGGCGTAGCGCTCCTGGTAGAGGTCGACGCCGAAGGGCAGCTCGTAGGGGAGGCCGCGGTAGAGGGCGACACGCCCTCCGTCGTCGGTGCCGAGGAACCAGACCTGGCGGTTGCCGTACCAGGCGCCGAAGGCGATCGCGACGAGCAGGACGAGGGCGAGGAGGACCTTCGCCGCCCGCTTCAGCCCCGGTCGCGAGGGCCGCGCCTCGAGCTTCTCGCGGCGCACCCGGGCGGCCTCGGCTGCGGCGCGGCGGCGCACCTCGGTCGCGGTCAGGCCGGCCTCCTCGGCGGCGGGGCCGATCAGGGTCGGGCTTTCGGCCCGCCGTTGGGGCGCGGCGGCGTCCGCGAGGCGGAAGGCGAGCGCCGTGATGTTGTCGCGGCCGCCGGCACGGTTCGCCTCGTCGACCAGGGCCCGCACCGCGGCCTCCATCGAGGAGGCGCCGGCGAGCAGCGAGGCGATCTTCTCCTCGCCCAGCATCGTCGTCAGGCCGTCTGAGCAGATCAGGTAGACGTCCCCGGGCTTGGCCGGGACGGTCTGCACGTCGACCTCGACGTCCGGCTCGGGCCCCAGCGCCCGGGTGATGATCGAGCGCTGCGGATGGTCCTCGGCCTGGGCGTCGGTGAGCTGCCCTTTGCGGCGCATTTCCTCGACCAGGGAGTGGTCGCGGGTGAGCTGCTCGAGCCGGCCCCCGCGCAGGCGATAGGCGCGGCTGTCGCCGACGTGGCCGATGCCGACCTCCTCGCCCTCGGCGTTGACGATCGCCGCGGTGATCGTCGTCCCCATCCCGGCCCGCGAGGGGTCCTCGCGGGCGAGCTCGTGAATCTCGCGGTTGGCGGCCTCGATCGTCTCCCTGAGGAAGGCCTCGGGCGCGCCCTCCGGCAGGTCGCGGTCGAAGGCGTCGGCGGCGGCCTTCGAGGCGACCTCGCCCGCCTGGGCGCCGCCCATCCCGTCGGCGACGACGAAGATCGGCGCACGCACGAAGTAGGAGTCCTCGTTGGCGCTGCGCTGGCGCCCGGTGTCGGTGCGGTGGGCCTGGTCGTCGACGCGCAGCACTAGGACCCGCCCACCTCGAACCGGAACTCGGTGTCGCCGATGCGGACGATGTCGCCGTCGAGCAGCTCGGCCTCGCCCTTCAGCTCGGCGTCGTTGAGCAGGGTCCCGTTGGTCGAGTTCATGTCCTCGACGAAGGTGCGCTCCTCACGGTTGAAGATCCGCGCGTGCACCCCGGAGGCATAGCGGTCCTCGATCTGCACGTCGGCGTCGCGGGAGCGGCCGATCGAGAGGCCGCCGATCAGGTCGAAGCGCTCGCCCTGCTCGAGGCCGCCGCCGCGCTCGGCGACCAGCCAGGAGTCGGTGCGCCCGGCGGCGGAGCCGAAAGCCGCCGGGCGATGGAAGCCGGTCGCGTCCGGAGCAGGGGCGACGGTGCGGCGCAGGTCGCGCAGCGCCGAGCGCGCGATCCAGAGCAGGAAGAGGTAGAGGACGACCAGGAAGCCGAACTTCAACGCGACTGAGATCGGGTCGTAATCCATCAGCAAAGGCTCGCGCGTCGCTCGGTCGCGAAGAACCAGAGATGCGCGCTCCCTCGCTCCGCGCTCACTCTATGACTCGATGTCGAAGGAGAACGTCGTGGAGCCGACGGTGACCTGGTCACCGGGACTGAGCCGGCTCGACGCGACCCGCCGGCCGTTCACCTTGACGCCGTTGGTCGAGCCGAGGTCGACGATCGTCCAATCGCCCGAGGCGGCCTGGCGCAGCTCGGCGTGGCGGCGCGAGACGTTGGGGTCACGCAGCACGCACTCGACCTCCTTGGAGCGCCCGATCGTCGCCTTCGGGCCCTCGAGGACGTAGCGCCGATCGTCGAGCGCGACGACGGCGCGGGTCGTGACCATCGCCTGCGCACGCTGGCGGGGGCTGAGCTGAGACTCCTGCGGCTCGCGCTCTTTCACCGCCGAGTAGACCATCGTGTGGCCCTCGCCACCCTGCTTCGGCGCCTCGCCCTCGTGGGCGGGGGGCTTGACCAGGCGGGTCTGGATCCCGAACTCGCCGAGGCGCAGGCGCTCGTCGGTCTCGAACTCGACCGCCGGCCGGGTCAGCAGGTCGTAGCCGCGCCGGCGCGCGTGGTCGAGCAGGTAGCCGGAGAGCTCCTGCTCGAGCGAGCGCTCGTAGCCTTCGAGCTTCGACCGGTCCTGCTCGGAGAGGTAGACGGTGTACTCGTTGGGCACGTAGACGCGGGAGATGCCCGCGGTCTTGTGCGCGTCCATCTCCTTGGCCAGCTTGCGGGCGAGTTCGACCGGCTGGACCTCGGAGCTGAAGGCGCGGCTGAACACGCCCTCGACCAGGCCTTCGATGCGACTCTCGAGGTTGCGTAAGACGCTGATCGGGTTCGCTCCTTCCGCACCGCAGTGCTGTCGCCCGGGCCGGGAGACCGGCTGAAATCCTAGATGGTCCTCAGGGCAGACCGACGCCGTGGCCGGCCGCCAGCCAGACTCCGGCCACCGCCGCCGCGACCGCCACGCCCAGGCGCCCCAGGTGGTGCCCCCCCTGCGCGGCCGAGTCCTCGGCCAGGCGCTCGAGGCAGTCCTCGATCGTTTCGCCGAGCTCCTCCAGCGAGGGCCTGCGGGAGGGGCGCGGCTCGAGGCAGGCGTCGATCGTGTCGGAGAGCTCGCGGGGCAACTCGCCGCGGACCCGGCGCAGGGGTTGCGGGCGGCGGCCGATCGCGCGGGCGGTCGCGGCAGGGGTCGCGCGCCGGTAGGGGTTCTCACCGCTCCAGCACTCGTAGAGCAGCAGCGCCAGCGAGTAGATGTCGGCCGCCGGGCCGACATCGGCGCGGCCCTCGGCCTGCTCCGGCGACATGTAGGCCAGGGTCCCGACCACGTCGCCGGGCGCGGTCAGCGCCGCCTCGTCGGTGAGCCGGGCGACGCCGAAGTCCATCAGCTTCGCGCGGCGATCGCCCTCCTCGGTGACGAGCACGTTCTGGGGCTTGATGTCGCGGTGGACGACGGAGCGCGAGTGGGCATGGTCGAGCGCCTCGCAGAGATCGGCGCCGATCTCGCCGATCTCGCGGTCGCTGAGGGTGCCTTCGCGATTGAGCCGGTCGAGGGTGGCGCCGTCGACCAGCTCGGTGACGAGCAGCGCGCTGCCGTCCTCCTCGCCCATCTCGTAGAGGGTGACGATGCCCGGATGGTTGAGCCGGGCGGCGGCCTGCGCCTCGCGCAGAACGCGGGGCCCGGCGGCGCTGCCCGAGTCGATCGCCTTGACGGCGACCGGCCGCTCCAGCCGCCCGTCCCAGGCCTCGTAGACGGTGCCGAAGCCGCCGCTGCCGATGCGGCGCTCGATCAGAAAGCGGTCTAGTACCAGGGAGCCGACCAATGCCCCTTCGATTTCGGCGCCGATGGGCGGCCTCCTGCGAATACGCGCCCTGCGGGGAGATTTGCGCCGCGACAGTTCATACTCTCCCGCCACCAACCAGCTTTGGAGAGCCATCCGTGGAGGATTCCGCAGCCAGTCCCGGCGCTTCCCGCAGACGCCGACCGTCCCGCCGCCCCGAGCGCCAGCAGATCATGCTGCGGCGGGCGCTGGCGCTGGGTGCCGGGCTGCTGATCCTGATCCTGATCGTGCTCGGCGTCAAAGGCTGCCTCAATGCGCGCAAGCACCGCGCGCTCAGCGACTACGCCCGCAACGTCACCCAGATCGTCGAAGAGACCAAGCAGACCAGCAAGGGCTTCTTCGGCAAGCTCGACGACCCGGGCGAGCTCTCCGTCACCGACTTCGTCGCCGAGGTCAACGCCGACCGCAGCGCGATGGACAACTACGTCAGCCGCATCGACGGGCTCGACGCCCCGGGCGACATGGGACACGCGCAGACGGCGCTCGAACTCTCCTACGACCTGCGCGGCAGCGCGATGACCGAGATCGCCGAACAGATCAGCACCGCGCTCGGTGACGTCGGCTCCGAGAAGGCGACCGCCGCGATCGCGCGGCAGATGAACAAGCTGATGGCCAGCGACGTGATCTACGGGACGGTGGTGCGACCGGAAATCGACCGCGTCCTCGCCGACAACGGGATCGACGGCGATGACGTCCCCAAGAGCGTCTTCCTGCCCGACGAGACCAGGTGGCTCGACGAAGACACGGTCAGCTCGGCTCTCGCCTCGGTCAGCGGCGCCACCGGCGGGGCGACCTCGGGCGTGCACGGCCTGGGGCTGCTCGGGACAAGCCTCAACGGAGCCGAACTGGTCGCCGACGCGACCACCGCGGTCAGCCTCGGCGAAGAATCCCCGCAGGTCGAAGTCGAAGTCCAGAACCAGGGCGAATCGACCGAGAACTCGGTCACCGTCTCGGTAACCGTCGGCGGCGGCGGTGGGCTCGACCAGACGATCAGCAGCATCGGCGCGGGCGAAACCCAGTCCGTCTCGATCCCGCTGGTCCCGGCGCCGACCGGCAGGGCCACCCTCGAAGTCGAGGTCAAGTCCGTGCCGGGTGAGCAGGTGACCAGCAACAACGAAGCCACCTACACGGTCGAATTCGAATAGCGGTGCCCGGGGCATGGGGGGAAGAGGCGGGCCGGCTGTGAGGGTCGCCTACCTGGGGCCGGCGGGCACGTTCACCGAGGACGCCCTCGGCGAGGCCGCGGGCGAGCAGGGCTTCGAGCCGATGCGAACGGCGACGATCCACGAGGCGATCGTCGCGGTCGAACGGGGCGAGGCCGATCGTGCCCTGGTCCCCTTCGAGAACTCGATCGAGGGCTCGGTGAGAAGCACCCTCGACACACTCGCCTTCGAGGCGCCGCAGGTGACGATCGTCGGCGAGCACGACCACGCGGTGCGGGCCCACCTGATCGCCGCGCGGTCGCTGGAGCCGGAGGCGGTGACCGCCGTGCTCTCCCATCCCCAGCCGCTCGGCCAGTGCGCCCGCTACCTGCGCGAGCGGATGCCGGAAGCCGAGGTGCGCAGCGTCAGCAGCACGGCCGAGGCGGTCCGCATCGTCTGCGAATCCGACGAGGGCTGGGCGGCGATCGGCGCGCGGGCCGCGGCCGAGCTCTACGGGGGGACGATCCTCGAGGAGGGGATCGAGGACGAGGCGGGCAACGTCACCCGCTTCGTCTGGATCGCGCCGGCCGGCACCGAGCCGCAGGACGGCGAGGAATGGAAGACCTCGCTCGTCTTCTCAGAGCTCGGTGAGGACCACCCCGGCGCCCTGGTCGATGCCCTGCGCGAGTTCTCCTCGCGGGAGGTCAACCTGACCCGGATCGAGTCGCGGCCGCTGCGCCAGGGCCTAGGCCGCTACATGTTCTTCTGCGACCTGGAGGGCGCCCTCGCGGAGCCGACCGTCTCGGAGGCGATCGCCGCCCTGCGAACCAAGGCGGAGTCGGTCCGCGTCCTGGGCTCGTACCCGGCTGCGTAGAATCCCCGGTCACAATGGCACGGGTTCTGGTGCTCAACGCGACGTATGAGCCGATCAACGTTTGCACGTTGCGTAGGGCTGCGGTCCTCTTGCTGAAGGAAAAAGCCGAGCTGCTCGAGCGCAAAAACGGCGCCCTGCACTCCGAGCACATGACCATGGACCGCCCCGACGTGATCCGGCTGGTCAGCTACGTCCGTATCCCGCGCGAGGCGCACCGCCGCAAGATCACCCGCCGCGCCGTGCTCGCCCGCGACTCGTGGACCTGCCAGTACTGCGGATCGCGCAAGTCCGGCCTCACGGTCGACCACGTGATCCCGCGCAGCCGCGGCGGCCAGTCCGTCTGGGAGAACATCGTCGCCGCCTGTGCCTCCTGCAATCGGCGCAAGGGCAACCAGCTGCCCCGCGAGATCCAGATGCACCCCCGCAAGAGCCCGCGGGCCCCGGGGCCGACCGTGTTCATCCAGGTGGCCAGCCCGAAGATCCCTCCCGCCTGGCAGCAGTATCTGCCGGCCGCCGCGTAGGGAGGGACGGGGCGCCTCCTGGTCGGACTCGCAGTCCAGCCATCTGGCTGGACTGCTCTGAGTATCCGCCCGCCCGGAAGGCGCCCCGTCCCTCTCCCTGCGCGGCCGCAGCCAGTCAGCTTCTGTGGGATGGGGGTGGGGATGGCGCTCGACGGGCGGATACTCAAAGTGCCGAGCGAAGCGAGGCGCTTGTCCGGGCGAGCGCGATCCCGACGCCCTACCCGGGGAGCTCGGGCTGAGGGGGGTCGTCGGCCGCTGCGGGGGCGGAGTCCTCGACCACGAGGGCGACGGCGCTGACGACATCGTCGTCCTTCATGTTCATCACTTTGACGCCCTGGGTCGGGCGACCCATCTGCGAGATGCCTCCGGCGCGGGTGCGCTGGACCATGCCGTTCTGGGAGATGAAGAGCAGGTCCTGATGCTCGCGGACGATCAGGGCGCCCGCCAGGCCGCCCTTCTTCGCGGTCAGCTTCGCGGTCAGCACTCCTTTGGTGCCGCGGCCCTTGACCGGGTACTCGGCGACCGAGGTGCGCTTGCCGTAACCGTTCTCGGTGACGACGAAGAGCTCGGAGTCGTCGCGGGCGATGTCCATCGCCAGGACCCGGTTCGTTTGGCCGTTGACCTTGGCGGAGACGTTCATCCCCTTGACGCCACTCGTGTCGCGGCCCATCGCGCGCACCTTGGACTCGGAGAAGCGCGAGGCGTGGCCGGACTTGGAGACGAGCAGGATCTCGTCCTCGCCCGAGGTCAGCCGGACCTGCACGAGCTCGTCGTTGTCGCGGATCTTGATCGCGATGATGCCGTCGGCGCGGATCGGCGTGTTGTAGGCGGTGAACTCGGTCTTCTTGACCAGCCCCTGGGCGGTGGCGAAGACGAGGTATCTGTTCTCGGTGAAGTCACGGGTCGGGATCACGGCGGTCACCTTCTCGCCGTCGCGCAGGGGCAGGACGTTGACCAGGGCGCGGCCTTTCGAGGTCCGCGAGCCCTCGGGCAGCTCGTAGACCTTCAGCCGGTAGACCTTGCCGCGGTTGGTGAAGAAGAGCAGGAAGTCGTGGGTCGAGCAGATGTGCAGGTGCTCGATGTAGTCGTCCTCCTTGAGGTCCATGCCCATCACGCCGCGGCCGCCCCGGTGCTGCTGGCGGTAGGTCGCCAGCGGCAGCCGCTTGGCGTAGCCGGAGTGGGTGATCGAGATCACCATCTGCTGGTCGGCGATCATGTCCTCGATGTTCATGTCGCCCTCGAAGTGGGTGACCTCTGTGCGCCGCTCGTCGCCGTAGCGCCCGGCGACTTCGTCGATCTCCTCGACGATGATCGCGTCGACCTTTGCCGGCTCGCCGAGGATGCCCCGCAGTTCGCCGATCCGCTCCATCAGGTCTTTGTGCTCGTCGCGCACCTTGTCGGACTCGAGCGCGGTGAGGCGCGCCAGGCGCATGTCGAGGATCGCCTGGGCCTGCAGCTCGGAGAGCTCGAAGCGCTCGATCAGGCCCTCGCGGGCCTTGTCGGAGTCGCTGGAGCCGCGGATCAGCTCGATCACGGCGTCGAGGTTGTCGAGGGCGACGAGCAGCCCCTCGAGGATGTGGGCGCGCGCCTCGGCCTGGCGCAGCTCGTGCTGGGTGCGCCTGGTGACGACCTCACGCTGGTGGGCGACGTAGTACTCGATCAGCTCCTTGAGGCTGAGCGTGCGCGGCACCCCATCGACGAGGGCGACCATGTTGACGCCGAAGGTCGTCTGCATCGGGGTCCGCTTGTAGAGCTGGTTGAGGACCACCTCGGGCGGGTCGCCGCCGCGCTTCGTCTCGATCACGAGGCGCATGCCGGAGCGGTCCGACTCGTCGCGCAGGTCGGAGATGCCGGTGATCTTCTTTTCGCGGACGAGGTCGGCGATCTTCGTGATCAGGCCGCCGTCGCCGCCCTTCTTGACCATGAAGGGGAGCTCGGTGACGACGATCGCCTCGCGCCCCCCCTTGATCGGCTCGACGTGGGCACGGGCGCGGACCCGCACCGAGGCGCGGCCGGACGCGTAGGCGTCGCGGATCCCCTCGGCGCTCATCAGGCCGCCGCCGGGGAAGTCGGGGCCCTTGACGTGCTCCATCAGCCCCGCGAGGTCGATCTCCGGGTTCTCCATGTAGGACTTGACCGCGCCAACCGCCTCGCGGAGGTTGTGGGGCGGAATGTTCGTCGCCATGCCGACGGCGATCCCCGAGGCGCCGTTGACCAGCAGGTTGGGGAAGCGTGCCGGCAGCACCAGCGGCTCGCGCTGGGATTCGTCGTAGTTGGCGCCGAACTCGACCGTGTCGGCGTCGAGGTCGCGCAGCAGCTCAGTGGAGAGACGGGCAAGGCGGGCCTCGGTGTAGCGCATCGCGGCGGGGGGGTCGTCGTCGATCGAGCCGAAGTTCCCCTGCCCGTCGACCAGCGGGTAGCGCAGCGAGAAGTCCTGCGCCATCCGCGCCAGCGTGTCGTAGATCGCGGAGTCGCCGTGAGGGTGGTATTTGCCCATCACCTCGCCGACGATCGTCGCCGACTTGCGGTAGGGCCGGTTCGGCTGCAGGCCGAGGTCGTGCATCCCGTAGAGGACGCGGCGGTGCACCGGCTTGAGGCCGTCGCGGACGTCGGGCAGCGCCCGCCCGACGATCACGCTCATCGCGTAGTCGAGGTAGGACGAGCGCATCTCGTTGGTGAGGTCGCGCTCCTCGATCCTCCCGGTCAGCGCCTCGAGGCCGCCTCCCCTCCATCTAGGCCGCCCTCGCTTCCAGGCCGCGAAAGCCAAGCGGATCGGGGGGTGCAGGGAGGGCGAGAAGGGGAGCGCACCTGTCGGTGCGTGACCCGAGGAGGCCGACCGAAGACCCCGAGGCGCGCAGGTTTGCAGTGGCCTGGTCAGACATCGAGGAACCGCACTTCCTTGGCGTGCTTTTCGATGAAGGCCTTGCGCGGCTCGACCTTGTCGCCCATCAGGTCGGTGAAGACGCGCTCGGCGAGGGCGGCATCGTCGACCCTGACCCGCTCGAGCATGCGGCTCGCCGGGTCCATCGTCGTCTCGCGCAGCTGCTCGGCGTTCATCTCGCCGAGGCCCTTGAAGCGCTGCATCGTCACGCCCTGGCGGGCGAGCTCGAGGACCGTGCGGCGCAGCTCGGCGAAGGACTCGGCGGCGCGGCTCTTCTGGCCCAGCGTCAGCTTGAAGGGAGCCGGGCCGACCTGCTTGATCAGCTCGACGTGGGCTTCGACCAGCCGCCGGTAGTCGTTCGACTTGAACAGCGCGTCGGTGAGGCCGAAGGTCCGCGCCAGGCCGTCGCTGCGGTGCACGGCACGCACCCGGAAGCCGTCGTCGCTCTCCTCGACGATCTCGGTGTCGAAGGTGTCGCTCTCGGCGCCCTCCCCGCCGAGCAGCTTCTTGACGCCGGCGAGGGTCGCGGCGCCCTGGTCGAGGACCTGCGACTCGGTCAGGAAGCCGACCAGCTCGTGCCCGAACTCGGCCTGCAGCGAGTCCGACCAGCCCTCGTGCTCCTTGAGGCGCCGGTTGAAGCGCTGCCACCTGGCGGCGGTCAGCTTGTGCGACTTGCCCTTGCCGTCGACGAGCTCCAGCTGCTCGAGCTTGTCGCGCAGCAGCAGCTCTTCCAGTTCGCCCTCACGCTCGATGTAGACCTCGTTCTTGCCGGTCTTGAGCTTGTAGAGCGGCGGCTTCGCGATGTAGACGTAGCCCGCCTCGATCAGCTCGCGCATCTCACGGTAGAGGAAGGTCAGGACCAGCGTCCGGATGTGGGCGCCGTCGACGTCGGCATCGGTCATCAGCACGACTTTGTGGTACCTCGCCTCGCCGATGTCGAACTCCTCGCGCACACCGGTGCCGACGGCGGTGATCAGCGCCTGGATCTCGTTGTTGGAGAGGACCTTGTCTATCCGCGCCTTCTCGACGTTGATGATCTTGCCGCGCAGCGGCAGCACGGCCTGGGTGTTGCGGTCGCGGCCCTGCTTGGCCGAGCCACCCGCCGAATCGCCCTCGACGATAAAGAGCTCGGCCAGGGCCGGGTCGCGCACGGTGCAGTCGGCGAGCTTGCCGGGCAGGGTCGAGTTCTCGAGCGCCGACTTTCGCCTGGTCAGGTCGCGGGCTTTGCGCGCCGCCTGGCGGGCACGCGCGGCGTCGACCGCCTTGCCCACGATCCGCCGCGCCTCGCCGGGGTTCTCCTCGAAGAACTCGCCGAGCTTGCGGTTGACGGCCTCTTTGACCAGGCCCTCGACCGCCGGGTTGCCGAGTTTGGTCTTGGTCTGCCCCTCGAACTGAGGGTCCTGGAGCTTGACCGAGATCACCGCCGTCAGCCCCTCGCGGACGTCGTCGCCGGTCAGGTTCTCGTCTTTCTCCTTGAGCAGGCCCTTGCCGCGGGCGTAGGCGTTGAGGGTCCTGGTCAGGGCGGAGCGGAATCCGGAGAGGTGGGAGCCGCCCTCGTGGGTGTTGATGTTGTTGGCGAAGCTGAAGACCGATTCCTGGTAGGAGGAGTTCCACTGCATCGCCACCTCGACCTGGCCGTCCTCGCTCTCGCTCTCGAAGGAGACCGTCTTGCGGTGCAGCGGGTCCTTGTTCTCGTTGAGGTGGGCGACGAAGTCGACCAGGCCGCCCTCGTAATGGAAGGTGTCGCTGCTGGCCGCCGCTGCGCTCGTCGACCAACTCGATCTTGAGGCCGCGGGTGAGGAAGGCCGTCTCGCGCAGTCGCTCGGCGAGCGTCGCGTAGTCGAACTCGAGCTCGTCGAGAAGACCTCGGCGTCGGGCAGGAAGGTGATCGTCGTGCCCGTCGACTTGCTCGCCGCCCCCTTCGCGAGGCCGGCGTCGGGCTTGCCCCGCTCGTAGTCCTGGGTCCAGACGTTCCCGTCGGTACTGATCTGCAGATGGAGGCGCTCGGAGAGCGCGTTGACGACTGAGACGCCGACGCCGTGCAGGCCGCCGGAGACTTTGTAGCCACCGCCGTCGCCGAACTTGCCGCCGGCGTGCAGGGTCGTCAGCACGACTTCGGCGGCGGGCTTCTTCTCTTTCTTCATTTCGCCGACCGGGATCCCGCGGCCGTCGTCGATGACGGTGCAGCTGTTGTCCGGGTGCAGGACGACCCGGACGCTGTCGCAGTGACCGGCGATCGCCTCGTCGACCGAGTTGTCGACCACCTCGTAGACCAGGTGGTGGAGGCCGCGGGGGCCGGTCGAGCCGATGTACATCCCGGGGCGCTTGCGCACCGCCTCGAGGCCTTCCAGGACGGTGATGTCCTTGGCGCCGTAGGAGCCGGGGTCCGCCTGTTTCCTATCGCCGCCGGACTTGGATTTCTGAGCCAACTAGTCCCTTCCAGATCGCATAGAAAACCCCGGCCCGAGCGTCTTGCCTAATGCCGGGGTCGGGGTCTGATCAAGTTGACATAAGGATACCAGTTTCAGGGGTCCGAAGGCTTCTCCCCAGGACATAAAATCCCTGCAAATCACGGGCAAAAGTCGCTAATTGGCAGTGTCTTCCCCGCGAAAGCGCAAACTTTGCGGCGCCTGCGCTCCGAGTTGCTCTCTGAGGCGCTCCAGGAGACTCTCCTGCATGAGCTCGAGCTCCTGCGTCCAGACCGGGTCCTGGCACCGCACGGTGACCGTCCCCGAGCGCTCGGAGACCGGCTGGGCGACCGCCGCGACACGCTCGCCGACGGTCTCCTCCCAGGCCGCCTGGACCATCGCCAGCGTGGTCCGGGGAGCCGCCTGATCGAGCGCGGCCCGTAGGGCGCCGGAGGCCGGCCTCGGCGCGCGGCGGCGGCTCACCGGAGCCGCCTCAAGCGGCCGCCGCGATCCGCGTCGCGGCCTCCGGCATGGCGACGACGCTCTCGCGGGCGGCGGGGGGCACCGAGTCGGCCGAGGCGGCGGTGACCAGGGCCTGACCGCCGCGGGCCAGGCGTGCGACGAGGCGCTCGCGGCGCTCCGGGTCGAGCTCGCTCATCACGTCGTCGAGGAGCAGCAGCGGGGTGACGCGGCGCGCCTCCATCAGGGCGTCGCGCTCGGCGAAGATCAGGGCCAGCAGCGCCGCCCGCTGTTCGCCCTGCGAGCCAAAGCGGCGCAGGGCGCGGCCTCCGGCCGCGGACAGCCTCAGCTCGTCGAGGTGGGGCCCCCACGAGGTCCTGCCCAGCCTCAGGTCGGCGTCGCGGCGCTCGGCCAGGCCGGTGCGAATCTCCTCCGCCGTGCGGTCGGCGCGCGGCGCGTACTCGAGCGAGGCGTCGGGCCCGAGGCCGAGCTCGTCCGCCGCCGCGGCAAAGCCGGGCGCCAGCTCATCGACGGCCTCGGCGCGGGCGGCGATCAGCGGCGCCGCCGCCTCGGCCAGCGAGGAGTCCCAGGCGTCGAGCTCGGCGGCCGGGCCGGCGCCGGAGGCGACCCTGGCCACCAGCGCGTTGCGCTGCGCCAGGGCCTGCCCGTAGCGGCGTCGCAGCTCGGCGCGCGATGGCCAGCGGGCGGCGACGAAGCCGTCGAGGTGGGCGCGACGCTCGCCGGGAGGCCCCTTGACCAGGGTCAGCCGATCGGGCGAGAAGACGGCGACCGGCGGGCGGTGGCGGGCCAGGGTCGGCGGGTCGGCCGGGTTGCCGTCGAGCAGATGCCGGCGACCCTCGGCGCGACTCACGGACGCCATCAGGGTCCGCTCTATGCCGTCCTCGCCGCGAACCAGGGCCTGCGCCCGGGCGATGCTGCCGCCGAAGGGGATCAGGTCGCGGCGGTCGCCGGTGCGGAAGGAGCGGCCGGTGAGGGCGAAATAGAGAGCCTCGAGGAAGTTCGTCTTGCCCGCCCCGTTGGGGCCGATCAGGCTGACGATCCCGCCGCCCAGCTCGACCCGCAGCGCCTCGAGGCTGCGCAGCGGTGCGGCCTCGGCTGCGGCGACCAGCACGGCGCCTTAGACGTTGAGGCGGATCGGCATCACCAGGTAGCGGAAGTCCTCGTTGTCGACCGGCTGCAGCAGCCCCGGGCGCAGCGGCGAGATCACGCGCAACATCACCTCGTCCCCCTCGACGCTCTCGATCCCCTCCTTGAGGAACTCGGGGTTGAAGCCGATCTCCAGCGGCTCGCCCTCGAATGCCGCCGGCATCGTCTCCTCGGCGTCGCCGACGTCCGGGGTCGAGGCGGCCACGGTCAGCTCGCTCGGGGCGAATGAGAGGCGCAGCGGCGCGTTCCTCTGCGCGAGCTGGCTCACCCGTCGGGTGACCTCCAGGAATTCCTCGCGTGGAAGTCGTACGTCGTGCTCGTAGGACTCCGGCAGGAGTTGTCGAAAGTTCGGGAACTGCCCGTCGATCAGCCTCGTGTTGAGGACGATCGACCCTGCCCTGAACACGGCCTGGTTGGGAAGCAGGCTGACCGCGACCTGCTCGACCCCGTCGGCGGTGACGATCCGACCGAGCTCGCGCAGCGCACGTGCCGGGATGTTCGCCTCCAGCTCGCCGTCGATTCCCGGCTCGAGCTTGGCCGTCTTCACCGCCAGGCGATAGGAGTCGGTCGCGACCATCGTCATCTCCTCGCCGGCGGCGCTGACCAACACCCCGGTCAGGACCGGGCGCATGTCGTCGCGAGAGGCGGCGCGGGCAACCACCTCGACCGTCTCGGCCAGGGCCGCGGCCGGCATCGCCAACGGCTGCTCGCCCTGATCGGGAAACTTGGGGAAGTCCTCGGCCGGTAGGACCCGTAGGTGAAAGCTCGAGCCGCCGCTGTGGATCTCGACGTCGTGCTCGGACTCGCGAACCTCGAGCTGAACCGACTCGTCGCCGAGCGAGCGGGCGAGCTCGGCGAGCAGGCGGCCTGGCAGCAGGACCGATCCCGTGCCCTCCGCCTCGGCCTTCAGTTCGGTCTGCAGGCCCATCTCGAGGTCGGTCGCCGAGAGGCTGACCGTGCCGTCGTCGCTCACGGAGATCAGGATTCCGGCGAGCGACTGGGTCGCGGCGCGGGTGGAGACCGCCCGGGAGACGACGGAGAGTTTCGAGACAAGCTCGTCGCGTTTGGTGCTCAGCTTCAACTGATCAATGCTTTCTTGAATTGGATTAGAGCCTGTGGAAAGGCCACGGGCAACGGGCCGAACCGCATTGGGACGGGCGATCGAGGTTGTGGATCTGGCTGTGGGAGGCGCATTGATTCTTACAGCGCGGTCGGCGGTCAGGCCCGCCCGCCGCTGAGGCTGTGGATCTCACCGCGCAGCCTGTCGACTTTTTCGGCGAGGCCTTGGTCCTCCTCGATGCCGGCCTCGATCCGGCGCAGCGCGTTGAGAACGGTGGAATGGTCGCGACCGCCATAGAGGCGACCGATCTGGGGCAGGGAGAGCGCGGTGGTCTCGCGGGTCAGGAGGATCGCGACCTGGCGGGCGCGCAGTGGGTTGGCGGCGCGGCTGGAGCCAACGAGCTCGGCTCTGGAGATGCCGAAAGCGCCGGCGACGTGCTGCTGGATCTCCTCGACAGGCGCCTCCGAGCGCGGCGGCGAGGAGTGGGGGATGAGCTCGGCGATCAGCTTCGAGTCGAGCGGTCGGGCCGTCACCGAGGCGTGCGCGATGACCCTGGTCAGGGCCCCGTGCAGCTGGCGGACGTTGGCGTTGATGCGCCCGGCGAGCTCGAGCAGGGCGTCGCCCTCGCCATCGGGCAGGCCGGCCTCGCGGACCAGGCGGCGCAGGACGGTCAGGCGGGTGGCGAGGTTCGGGGGATCGACGGCCACGGTCAGCCCCCACTCGAAGCGGTCGCGCAGCCTCTCGGCGAGCGTCGACAGCTGGCTCGGGGTGCGGTCGGAGGAGAGGACCAGCTGGCTGCCGCCCTCGTAGAGGGCGTTGAAGGTGTGGAAGAACTCCTCTTCTGTGTTCGGCTTGCCCTCGAGGAACTGGACGTCGTCGACGAGGAGGACGTCGAGGTCGCGGTAGCGCTGCTTGAAGGCCTCGACGCCCTTGCGGCGCAGCGCGTCGACGAACTCGTTGGTGAAGGACTCCGCGGTGGTGTAGCGGACGCCGAGCCCCGGCGCATTGGCACGCAGGTAGTTGGCGACCGCGACCAGCAGATGGGTCTTGCCGAGCCCCGGTGGCCCATGCAGGAAGAGGGGGTTGTAGGCCTCGGAGGGCGCCTCGGCGGCAGCCAGCGCAGCGGCGTGGGCGAAGCGGTTTCCCTCGCCGATCACGAAGCGCTCGAAGGTGTAGCTGGGGTTGAGGTCCCCGCTCGTCGTCGGCACGTTCCTCGATCGGCGCGAAGCTGATCTCCGAGAGGGCGGCGCCCGCCGCCTCGAGCGCTTCGCCGATCAGCGCCGTGTAGCGCCGTTCGACCCAGGAGCGGATGCTGTCGGGCGCCGAGAGGTGGAGGGTCGACCCACTCGCGCCGAGGACCCGCAGGGGCCGCAGCCAGAGATTGAAGGTCGAGTCGGGCACCGAGTCCCTGAGGCGCCGCTGAACGTCCTGCCAGAGGGAGTCGAGCTGTTGTCGGTCCGCGTCTCCTTGCACCCGCGGCGACGATAGCGGCGGTGGGCCGGCGCGAATCCGGGCCGGTCGCAAATCCCGGACAAAAGTTTTCGGGGGCGTCCGTATACTGCGACGCCCGATGAAGCGCACCTACCAGCCGAAGAAGCGGAAGCGGGCCAGGACCCACGGCTTCCGAGCGCGGATGAGCACCCGTGGCGGCCGGGCGATCCTGAAGCGCCGGCGCCGCAAAGGCCGGAAGCGCCTGACGGTCTAGATGGCGGCGAAACCACGTCGTCGGCGTCTCTCGCGCAGCGGCGAGTTCGACCGGGTCTACCGCGACGGGTCGTCGAGCGCGACCCGCTTCCTGGTCGCTCTACACCTTCCCGCGCCGCGACGAGGGCGAGCGCGACGTCCGGCTTGGCGTCTCGGCGAGCCGCAAGGTCGGCAACGCGGTCGAGCGCAACCGGGTCAAGAGGGCCCTGCGCGAGGCATTTTGGAGCCTCGCCGAGCGGCTGCCGGAGAAGTACGACTTCGTGCTGGTAGCCCGCCCCGAGCTCTCGGATCTGCTCGAGCGCGAGGGCACGGCCGGGGTGACGGCCAGCCTCGAGGAGGCGCTGGCCGGCTCGTCGGTGGGGGTGCGTTCCACGTGAAACGGCTCCTGCTGGGCACGATCGGCGCCTACCGGCGCTGGATCTCGCCAGGGCGCCCGCGCCGCTGTCGCTACGAGCCGACCTGCTCGGCCTACGCCGCCGAGTCGATCGGGCGCTTCGGGGCGGCGAGGGGCACGCTCCTTGCCGCCTGGCGGCTGCTGCGCTGCAACCCCTTCAGCCACGGCGGCTTCGACCCGGTCCCCAAGAAATTCAGGCTGCGCGGCCTCGGGCACGTGCACCCGGCCGACTACCACGGTGAGGCCAAGGTCTGATGCCCCCCTCGGCCTGCAGCTGGCGCCGCAGTTCCTCGTCGACATCGCCGACGAAGTCCTCGTCTTCTTCCACGACTCCGTCGGCCTCTCCTGGGGCGGCGCGATCATCGCCCTGACCGTGGCGATGCGCACCCTGCTGATCCCGCTGACCTACAAACAGCTCAAGGGGATGCGGGCGATGCAGGCGCTGCAGCCCCAGATGCAGGAGCTGAAAGAGAAGTTCAAGAACGACAAACAGCGCATGCAGCAGGAAATGATGCGCTTCTACAAAGAGAACAAAGTCAACCCATTCGCCTCCTGCGTGCCGCTGCTCGCCCAGCTGCCGGTCTTCATCACGCTCTTCTACGTCCTCCAGCACGACCTTCGCTTCGACATCTGCGGCCAGACCGCGAAGGTCTGCAGCGAAGTCCCGCCGGGCAACTGGGGCGAGGGCTTCCTCTTCATCAACGACCTGACCGCCAAGGCGACGGGCGGCGAACTCGCGGCGCTGCTCGTCCTCTACGTCGGCACCCAGCTCGTCTCCGGGATGGTGATGGCCCTCTCCGCCGACAAAAGCCAGCGGACGATGATGATGGTCCTCCCCTTCATCTTCGTCCCCTTCATCATCAGCTTTCCGGCCGGCCTCGTGCTCTACTGGATCACGACCAACATCTGGACGATCGGGCAGCAGTTCGCGATCAAAAAGATCATCCCGGTCCCCGAAGCGGCCACGCCCGAGGGGGCGGCGGCCGCGGTGGCGGCCAAGGCGCCCCCGCCCCCGCCCCGGAAAAAGCGCAAGCGGCGGTAGGGCGGGGCCGGAAGCCCTCTCTCCGGACTCGCCGCCCAACCATGGGTTGGGCGGCTCTGAGTATCCGCCCGTCGAGAGGCCATCCGGCCCCCGCCCGATTGGCGGGGCTTTTCCGGGGCGGGTGGGGATTCAGCTTTTCGGCTTTCGGTTGGGGCTTGGGCGGGATAGAGTTCGCGCCTATGAGCGACGGAACCGGGGAGTGGCCGGCCGAGCCCGCCCAGCGGGTGAGGGCCGTGATCGAGGAGGTGCTCGACGAGCTTGACCTTGAGGGTGAGGTTGAGATCAACGAGGACGACGGTCGAATCGACGCGGTGGTCAGCGGCGACGACGACTACGGCCTGCTGATCGGCAAGCGCGGCCAGACGATCGACGCCCTCCAGCTGCTCTGCTACCAGGCCGCCTTTCGCGGCATGCGCGACCGCAAGCGCGTCGTCCTCGACGCCGCCGGCTACCGGGAGCGCCGCAGGGAGGTTCTCGTCGCCCGCGCCGAACGCGCCGCCGAACGCGCTCTCGACGACAACCGCACCGTCGAGATGGACGAGATGAGCGCCCAGGAGCGCCGCGTCGTCCACGAGCACCTCAAGGACCGTGCCGGAGTCGAGACCTACAGCGAAGGCGAAGAGCCGCACCGCTGCGTGGTCGTCGCCCCGCTGGTCGCCGAGTGATCGCGAGCGGCGGCAGTGGGCGCCCCGTCCTCCGCCGAGCTCGACCCGGCCGCCCGCGCCGCCCTGGCGACAGTGCTCGACCTGCTCGCCCGCGAGCGCGCCTCGGTGAGCTCGGTGACCGATCCGCCGGACGCCTGGAAGGTGCACGTCGACGACAGCCTCAGCGGGCTTGAGGTCGAGCCGCTCGCGGAGGCCCGTCGGATCGCCGATATCGGCTCCGGGGCTGGGTTTCCGGGCCTCGTCCTGGCAGCCGCGCTGCCCTCTGCGCAGGTCGATCTGATCGAGTCGGTGGGGCGCAAGTGCGACTTCATGCGGCGTGCGCTCGCGGGCAGCGGGATCGCCAACGCGGAGGTGGTCAACGCGCGCTCGGAGGAGTTGGCCGCGGGTCCCGCCCGCGAGTCCTTCGACGCCGTCACCGCCCGCGCCGTCGGTCGCCTCTCGACCCTGGCCGAGCTCGCCTCGCCGCTGCTTCGCGAGGGCGGCGTGCTGGTCGCCTGGAAGGGGCGGCGCGACGGGGACGAGGAGGCCGAGCTGGCTCGGGCGGCGCCGGCGCTGGCGATGGAGCCGCAGCGCGTCCTCGCCGTCGGCCCGTACGCGGGGAGCCGCAATCGCCACCTCCACGTGATGCGCAAGGCGGGCGCCACTCCGGCCGACCTGCCGCGGCGCCCGGGGATGGCGAAGAAGCGGCCACGGGGAAGCTAGTCTCACGGCGATGGGTGTCGTCTACGCGATCGCGAACCAGAAGGGTGGGGTGGGCAAGACGACGACCGCCGTCAACGTCGCCGCCTGCGTCGCCGCCTCGGGCTCCCAGACGCTTCTCGTCGACCTCGACCCGCAGTGCAACGCGACCGTCGCGCTCGGCGGCGAGCGCGACATGCACCCCTCCTCCTACGACTGCCTCACCTCCGACGTCTCGGTCGCCGAGGCGGCCCGCCCGGCGGGGCCCGACAACCTCTGGCTTGTGCCGGCCAGCCGCGACCTCGCCGGCGCCGCGGTCGAGCTGCCGCGCATGGAGGGCTCCGAGACGCGCCTGCGCGAGCGCCTCGGCCCCGTTCGCGAGCGCTTCGACGTCACCGTCCTCGACTGCCCGCCCTCGCTCGGCCCGGTCAGCGTCAACGCCCTCGTCACCGCGGATCGGGTGATCGTCCCGGTCCAGGCCGAGTACCTGGCACTCGAGGGCCTGGTCCAGTTCCTCGACACGCTGGCGATGATCCGCCGCGAGATGAACCCCGGCCTCGATGTGTCGGGCCTCTTGATCACAATGCACGACGAGCGCACCCGCCTCGCCCAGGATGTCGAGCGCGAGCTGCGCGAGCATTTCCCGGAGATGGTCTTCAAGACGGTGATACCCCGAAGCGTTCGCGTCGCCGAGGCGCCGAGCTATGGTCTCCCCGTGACCGAGCACGCCCCCTCCTCGCGCGCCTCGTCCGCCTACCGCGCTCTGGCCGAGGAGCTCGTCGCCCGTGGCTAGGGGCATGGGCCGCGGCCTGGCCGCGATCCTGCCGGAGTCCGACGCCGGCGCCGCCGGCGAGCTGCGCGAGCTGCCCGTCGGCCTGGTCAAGCCCAACCCGAAGCAGCCGCGGACCCAGTTCGACCAGGAGGCGCTCGACGCGCTCGCGGCCTCGATCGAGGCCAGCGGCGTCGTCCAGCCCCTGCTCGTCCGCCCCCTTCACGACGGCAGCTACGAGCTGATCGCCGGCGAGCGCCGCTGGCGCGCCGCCCAGCAGGCCGGGCTCGACAAGGTGCCGGCCGTGATCCGCGACTCCGAGCAGGCCGAGCGGCTGCAGTTGGCGCTGATCGAGAACATGGTCCGCGAGGACCTCAACCCCGTCGACGAGGCGCGCGCCTGCGCCGCCCTGGTCGACGAGCTCGGCCTCTCCAAGGAGGACCTCGCCCGCCGCGTCGGCCGCAGCCGGCCGGCGGTCTCCAACCTGATCCGGCTGCTCGACCTGCCGGACGAGGTCCTCGCCCTGCTCGAGTCCGGCGAGCTCAGCGAGGGGCACGGCCGCGCCCTCCTCGCCGCCCGTGGCAACGACGTGCGCCGCCGCCTCGGCCGTGAGGCCGCCAGGCACGGCTGGTCGGTTCGCGAGACCGAGAACCGGGCCAAGCTGGCCAGCCAGCCAAAGCCTGGTGGTGGGCCGGCTCGGTCGCTCGACCCCGAGGAGCAGGCGGCGCTGCGCGAGGCCGCCGATCGCTTCGAGGCGGCCCTCGGCCACGAGGTCCGGGTGCGGCCGCGAAAGGGGGAGGAGGTCGCGGTCGAGATCCGCTTCGACGACCTCGCCGAGGCGCTCGCCGCCGCCCGCCGCATCGCCCGCGGCCGCCGGGCCTGAGCCCTGACTGGCGCGGCGGCGGGTAGGTATCATCGCCCGGGCTTTGCGGGCGATTAGCTCAGTCGGTTAGAGCGCGTCTCTGATAAGGACGAGGTCCCTGGTTCGAATCCAGGATCGCCCACTTGCAGCAGATGCAGATCTATGGCGTCAGCTTCGACATGGTCGGCAAGCAGCCGATCGTCTTGCTGAAGACCGTCGACGGGAACAAGTTCCTGCCGATCTGGATCGGCCATCCCGAGGCGGCGGCGATCCTGATGAAGCTGCAGGGGGCCTCGACCCCGCGGCCGATGACCCACGACCTGCTCTCCGACGTCCTCGACCAGCTCGACGCCAAGTGCGAGCGGGTCTCGGTCACCGAGCTGCGCGACAACACCTTCTACGCCTCGATCACGGTCTCGATCAACGGCTCCGAGATGGAGATCGACTCGCGCCCCTCCGACGCCCTGGCGCTGGCGGTCAGGGTCTCGGCGCCGATCTTCGCCGCCGAGGAGGTGATCGAGGAGTCGGCGATCGAGTTCGAGCACGAGGTGGAGGACACCGAGGAGGTCGTCGACAAGTTCAAAGATTTCCTCGACGAGGTCAACCCCGACGACTTCGCCCAGGGCAGCGACTGACCCCGTTCCCCTTTCCCCGACCGGTCAGGGGTTCTAGACTCTCCGCATTCACCGACGCCGGTCAAAGGGGGAGCTGTGAGGTCGAAGGGGTCCTGGTTCGCCGGTCGCGCAAAGAGCACGACCGCAATCGCAATCGCAATCGTCGCGCTGCTCTCGCTCGGGACGGCGGTGGCGGGCAAGAAGCTGATCACCGGCAAGGACGTCAAGAACAACTCGGTCCCCGGCAAGAAGATCCGCAAGCACACGATCACCGGCAAGCAGATCAAGAAGCACTCGATCCCGCTCTCGGCGCTGAAGCGCGTCCCAGCCGCCCCGAAGGGCGCCGAAGGGCGAGCCCGGGCCACAGGGCGACCCCGGCCAGCCCGGACTCACCGGCACCGAAGGCCCGCCCGGGCCGACGGCGTTCACGCGAAGTCATGCCGATCGGCGGCGAGAAATCGGGAACGTTCCCGACGGCGTGGAACTCGCCTTCCTCGGCGAACCCGCGGAAACGACGTCTTCCTCGACGGCGACAGGGGCTTCGTCACGGCGACGGCCACGATCGGCCGCACGCGAAGGCGACGATCGACGACACGGAAGAACTTCAGGGTCGGCATCTGCTTCCGATCGAAGGAGAAGGAAATCGAGCCCTTCTACGCGATCTGAAGCGGACGAAGAAGAAGGGACATTCGGCGTCTCGCCGGTAACTCACCGAGCGCACCGCCGTCACCGCGTCAGCACCGCTTCTTCTCACGCTCGAAGCCGAGAGGGAGCGTTCGAAGCGGCGATGGGCCCCTGCGTCTGAAACGACATCGGGCAAGGAACTTGACGACAACGACCGCGTCTCGGGCGTCCTCGATGCTCGCCGCAGGCTAGGCCCCGGCGCCGGCCGGCTCCAGGGCCAGCTCGAGGATCCGCCCGACCAGCTGCTCGAAGGAGAGGCCGGCCGCCTCGGCCGCCTGGGGCAGGAGGCTGGTGTCGGTGAGCCCCGGGATCGCGTTGACCTCGAGCACCTGCGGGCCCTCGGCGGCCGAGGATCAGGTCGACGCGGGAGAAGCCCGAGCAGCCGAGCACCCGGTAGGCGCCGAGCGCCGCCTCGACCACGGCCAGGCGATCGCCGTCGTCGAGCGCCGCCGGGCACTCGAAGCGGGTGCGGCCGATCTCGTAGCGGGCCTCGAAGTCGTAGCGGTCGCCGCCGGCCGGGATCGCCTCGACCACGGGCAGGGCCTCGGAGCCGACGACGCTGACCGCCAGCTCCCGCCCCTCGACGAAGCGTTCGAGCAGGACCCGGTCGTCGTAGCTGAAGGCCGAGACCAGGGCGGCGGGAACCTCGCCCGCCTCCGCCGCGAACTTGACCCCGAGCGCCGAGCCGCCGCGGCTGGGCTTGACGACGAGGGGGAATCCGAGGCGCTGCTCGAGGCCGCCCAGGGCGTCGGCGGCGCCGAGCTCGTGGAAGGCCGTGCGATTGAAGGCGAACCACGGCGGCGTCGGCACGCCCGCCTCGCGCATCCCGTGCTTGGCCATCGACTTGTCCGTGCAGAGCGCGCAGGCGGCGACGCCGGGGCCGGTGAAGGGGATGCCGAGGATCTCGAGCAGCTCCTGCACGGTGCCGTCCTCGCCGCCGCGGCCGTGCATGGCGACGAAGGCGACGTCGGGGTCGGCGGCGAGCAACCGCTCGACCATGTCGCCGCCGGCGTCCAGCGGCACGGCCTCGTGGCCGAGCCTGGCGAGCGCGTCCTCGACCCGGGCCCCGGAGCGCAGCGAGACGCCCCGCTCCAGCGATTTCCCCCCCTTGAGGACAGCGACCCTCACGACCCGCTCTCACCGGCCTTGCGGAAGGGCAGGACGTTCTCGGCCGGCTCGTCCCGACGGGGCGCGGGCACGGCGTGCTCGCCGGTCAGGGTTCCGTAGAGCTCCATCTGCTCGGCGACGACCCTGCCGATCCGCCGGATCCCCTCGCGAATCTCCTCCTCGTCGACGCCGGAGAAGTTGAGCCGCATCGAGCTGCGGCCGCGCTCGTCGACGTAGGCCGCCTGCCCGGGGACGAAGGCCACGTCGTCGCGCAGTGCCCGGGCGAGCAGGTCGCCGGTGTCGATGAAGTCGGGCAGCGTCGCCCAGATGAAGAGACCGCCTTCGGGTTCGGTCCAGGTCGCCCCGTCGGGGAAGAACTCGCGCAGGGCGCCGACCATCGCGTCGCGCCGCTCGCGGTAGATCGCGGCGAGGCTGTCGACGTAGTCGCGCCAGCGCCCTTCGGCGAAGTACTCGCGCACGAAGTACTGGGTCAGGGTCGAGGTGCAGAGGTCGGCGGCCTGCTTGCCGAGCACGATCTTCTCCATCACCGGCGGCGGCGCGACGGCCCAGCCCAGCCGGATCCCGGGGGAGAGGATCTTCGAGAAGGTGCCGACGTAGATGACGAAGTCGCCGCCGTCGAGCTGGTAGAGGGGCGGCAGCGGCTCGCCGCCGAAGCGCAGCAGCCCGTACGGGTTGTCCTCGATCACGAGCATCTCGCGTGAGCGGGCCAGCTCGACCAGGCGGCGTCGCCGCTCCAGCGACATCGTCACCCCGGCCGGGTTCTGGAAGCTCGGCACCGAGTAGACGAATTTGGGCCGCCGCCCCTCGCCGTCGAGGCCGGCGAGCACCTCTTCGAGGTCCCCGATCCGCATCCCGTCGGCGTCGCACTCGACCTGCACGACGTCGGCCTGGTAGCTGCAGAAGACCGGCACGGCGCCGGGGTAGGTGGGCGCCTCGCAGATCACCACGTCGCCGGGGTCGACCAGGGTCTTGCAGACCAGGTCGATCGCCTGCTGCCCGCCGGTGGTGACGATCACGTCCTGGGGGTCGGGAAGCATTCCCTCGGCGCCCATCACCTGGAGGATGCAGTCGACGGTCTCCTCGAAGCCCTCGGTGGGCCCGTACTGAAGCGCCTCGGCGACCGACTCCTGGGCGATCCGCGTCATCTGCGCGGCGAAGCTCTTCGGCGGGAAGGTCGAGGTATCCGGCAGGCCGCCGGCCAGCGAGATCACCTCGGGCCGCGCGGTGATCGCCATCAGGTCGCGCATCGCGGAGGAGCGCATCACGCCGGTGCGCTCCGCGAAGAGGCCGGCGTAGCGCTCGATGTCGCGGGTCCTGGCGTGGGCTCGTCGCCTGTGCGGTGGGGATGGCGGCTGCTCTGCCATGCGGTTAAGTGTGCCGGATCGACGCCGATGCGCCGGGGCGGTTAGGTTTTCCCGCGTGGACGTCCTCACCGAGCTCGGGATCGGGATCGCGATCGGGATGCTGGCCGGCACGACCGGCCTGCACGGCTCGGCGCGCGGTCGCATGACGCTGCTCGCGGCGGTGATCGGCCTCGTCGCCGGCTTCCTGCTCGAGGGCCCGCTGGGCGCCCTGCTCGCCCTGCTCGGCGCCGTCGCCGCCTGCCTCGTGATCAGCGACCTGGTCAGCGGCGCCGCTCGCCGCGAAGGGAGCACGGGCGCGCTCGGCTTCCTGATCGGCGTCGCGGCGCTGGTCGTGATCGCGCTCGCGGTCCTCGTCCCGATCCTCGTGCTCGCTCGTGCTGCTCGCCCTCGTCTGGCTCGGCGTCGCCCGTCACCGCCGCGCGCAGAGGAAACACGCCGGCCTGCGCGTGCTGCGCTAGCCGCCCGCGCCGGTCCACCATCATTCGCCGGGCGATGCCCGCCAAGAAGCTCGTTCTCACCTACGTCGACTCGCTGCGGACCGACATGCTCGAGCGCGCGGTGGCCGAGGGGCGGGCGCCGACCTTCGCCGCGCTGCTCGAGCGCGGGGTGCTCGTACCCGACTGCGTCTCCAGCTTCCCCTCGGTGACCCCGGTCGCCTGCGCGGAGATGGTCACCGGCGCCGGCGCCGACCGGCACTGGATCAGCGGCATGAATTGGTACCACCGCCTCGAGCGGCGCTACGTCGAGTACGGATCGTCGCTCGACGCGACACGCTCGGTCGGAGTCTTCCGCGCCCTCTACGACCTCGTCTACAACATGAACCTCTCCCACCTCAGCCCCGAGGTCGAGACCCTGTTCGAGAGCCTCGACGACGCCGGCGCTGCGGACCGCCTGCACGCCGTTCCTGATCTACCGCGGCCGCCATCGCCACCAGGTCTCGCTCGACGGCCTGATGCGGCGCGCCGTCGACGCGACGCGGCTCAAGTTCCGCCACCACACCTGGGGGCCGAAGGAGCTCTTCTACGGCGACCTGTACGCGAGCCGCGAGGTGCCCTGCAGGTCGACCTCGATCCCCGGAACGCGCGACGGCTACTCGGCCTGCTGCGCGGCGGAGATGGTGAAGGACGACCTCTTCGACTTCCTGCTCTTCTCCCTGCCCGACAACGACAACTACTCGCATCGCCACGGCCCCGAGGCGAGCGTCGAGTCGATCGCGAAGGCGGACCGCTGCTTCGCGACCCTGGTCGAGGCGGCCGGAGGGCTGGACGAGTTCCTCGCCGGGCACGCGCTGATCCTGGTCGCCGACCACGCCCAGACCCCGGTCGACCGGGGTCTCCCCCTGGCCGAGCTGCTCGGTCGCGAGTGGTCGGTCCTGGCGCCCTCGGACGACCGCCAGGAGCCGGCGCAGCTCGCGGTCAGCCCGACCGGCCGCGCCGCCCATGTCTACCTGCTCCCCGGGGAGTCCACGCGGGCCGGTCACGACGAGGTGCGCGAGGGCCTCGCCGCGACCGAAGGGGTCGAGCTGGTCTGCTGGCTGGAGGGAGCCGGCGGCGAGCCGCTCGAGCGCGCCGAGATGGGCGCGCCGCCGCCGCGGGAGACGACGGCGGTGGTCGAGCGGGGCGGCGGGCGACTCCGCTTCCGGCCGGGCACGGAGCTCGCCGACCTACGCGGCGGGGGCTGGGACCTGGACGGCGACCCGGCGGTGCTCGCCGCCGAGGTCGAGGACGGCCGCCTGCGCAGCGAGGAGTACCCGGACCCCCTCGCCCGCGTCTTCTCGGCGCTGCGCTCGCCGCACGCGGGTGACTTCATCGTCTCGCTGGCCCCCGGATACGAGGCCGTCGACTGGGGCGGGACCAGCCACGCGGGCGGCGGCAGCCACGGCTCGCTGCACCGCGGCGACTCGCTCGGGCCGCTGCTCTGCGTGGGCTGTGGGCCGGCCGCCGCCGACGAGCGCGAGCAGTGGGCGCTGCGCGACGTCGCCGGGCTGGTGCTGGAGCACTTCGGCCGATGAGACGCCGCGGCGCCCTCGCCCTGACCGCCGCGCTCCTCGCCCTGACCGCCGCGCCGGCCCACGCCTCGGCGCCGGCGGCGAGCGAACGGATCGACGCGGTCGAAGCGACCGCCGCCGCCGACCGCGACGCGACGGCGGTCGAGCAGCGGCGCCTGCATCCGGGTCTGACCTCAAGCTCCGAGATGGTCGACGGCAACTGGGAGGTCGGCTACTTCGCCGACGGGGAGAAGGTTGCCCTGGTGATCGTCGACCCGCTCAGCGGCGAGGTCCGCGAGTCGTGGACCGGCTACCAGGTGGCCTGGAAGATGGCCCGCGGCTACTCCGGCGCCTTCGGCCACAGGCTCAACGCCCCCTACGTGTTCCTGCCCCTCTGCGCGGTCTTCCTGCTCGGCCTGATCGATTGGCGGCGCCGCCGGCGGATCGCCAACCTCGACCTCCTCGTCCTGCTCGGCTTCGGCGTCTCGCACTTCTTCTTCAACCGCGCCGAGGTCGGCGTCTCGGTGCCGCTCGTCTACCCGTTGCTCGTCTACCTCGGCGGGCGGGCGCTGTGGATCGGCGTCCGTGGCCGCGGCGAGGGACTGCGGCCTGTCTGGCCGGCGAGCTGGCTGCTGATCGCGGCGCTCTTCCTGGTCGGCTTCCGAGTCGGCCTCAACGTCGCCGACGCGGGGGCGATCGACGTCGGCTACGCGAGCGTCGTCGGCGCCGATCGCGTCACCCACGGGGAACAGCTCTACGGGAACTTCCCCGACGACGTCTCCCAGGGGGACACCTACGGGCCGGTCAACTACTACGCCTATGTGCCCAGCGAGGCGGTCTGGCCCTGGTCGGGGTCCTGGGACGACCTGCCGGCCGCGCACGGGGCCGCGGTCCTCTTCGACCTCGCCACCTTCGCCCTGCTCTACCTGCTCGGCCGCCGCATGCGCCGCGGGCCTCCCGGCCAGGCGCTCGGCGCGACCCTCGCCTTCGGCTGGGCCGCCTTTCCCTACACGGCCTACGTCCTCGAGTCGAACTCGAACGACGCGCTCGTCTCCGCCCTCCTCGTCGCGACCCTGGTCCTTCTCTCCAGGCCGCTCGCCCGCGGCGCCCTCGCCTCCCTTGCGACCTTCACCAAGTTCGCCCCGATCCTCCTCGCCCCGATGCTGATGACCTACCGTCCGACGACCGCCGCCGCCGACTCTCTCCCGCCCGGGCTCGGCGACGAGCGCGCGCGGGACCTCCCTCCCGCGGGTGGCACCGATGATCGGGGGGTCGAGGACAGCTCGGCCCGCAGCGCCCCCCGTCATCGGTGACAGGCCCCGCGGCCGGGAGGTTCGCCCTTGCTTTCCTGGCGGTGTCGGTCGCGGTGATGCTGTGGCCCGCGATCGACCCCGGCCTGCACACCTTCTACGAGCGGACGATCGCCTACCAGGCCGACCGCGACTCGCCCTTCAGCATCTGGGGCCAGGTCGGTGGCCTGGCGCCGCTCCGCATCGCGATCGCCGCGCTCGTCGCCGCGCTCGCGCTCGGCTTCGCCTTCCGCCCCCGCCGCAAGAGCCTGACTCAGGTCGCGGCCCTGGGCGCCGCCCTCCTGATCGGCGCCCAGCTCACCGCCGAGCACTGGTTCTACCTGTACATCGTCTGGTTCTACCCGCTGCTGCTCGTCGCCATGGCAACGGTGGGAGACGGGCGGGGCACCCCCTCGTCGAACTCGCCGTCCAACCAATTGGTTGGACGGCTCTGAGTATCCGTCCGTCGAGGGGGCACCCCGCCCGTCCCACCCAGGACTTCGCGAGGAGCAGGGGCAGAGGATCCGCAGCTCGTCGGGGCCAGGGCCGGCACCTGCTCGATCGAGTCGGCGAGGGGGTGCGCCGCCGCCCTATTCGGCGGGCGCCGGGACCAGCACCTGCTCGATCGAGTCCGCCAAGCCGCGGTCGTTGATCTCGACGACGGCGCCCATCACCCAGACGTCCTCCTCGGCGGTCTCGAAGCGGACCGGCATCTGCGTGGTCAGCGCCGCCAGGGCCTGCTCGGGCTTGACGCCGAGCACGCTGGTCCGCGAGCCGGTCATGCCGACGTCGCAGATGAAGGCGGTCCCCTGCGGCAGCACCCGGGCGTCGGCGGTCGGCACGTGGGTGTGGGTGCCGAAGACGGCGGCGACGCGGCCGTCCAGGTGCCATCCCATCGCGACCTTCTCGCTGGTCATCTCGGCGTGGAAGTCGACGACCAGGCAGTCGGCCTCGATCCGCTCGAGGATCGCGTCGACCTCGTGGAACGGCAGGCGCGCGACCTGGAGCCCGGCCGCCCCGCTCAGGTTGATCACCCCGACCCGCCTGCCGTCGGCCTCGACCACGGTGTGGCCGCGACCCGGGTTGGCATGGGGGTAGTTGGCGGGCCTGATCACCCGGTCGGCACGGTCGAGGTAGTCGTAGACCTCGCGATGGCGGTAGACGTGGTTGCCGGTCGTGATCAGGTCGGCGCCGGCGTCGAAGAGCCCGTTTGCCGTCTTCTCGGTGATCCCGACCCCGCCGGCCGAGTTCTCGCCGTTGACGATCACCAGGTCCGGGCTGTGGCTCTCCCTGAGGCCGGGCATGGCCGCCTTCATCCCACGGCGCCCCGGGCTTCCCACGACGTCGCCGATGAAAAGGACCCGCATGAGGGGTGACCCTACCGCCCGGCCGCGATCCCTCAGACCGTGGTGAAGCGGCGCAGGGCGAGGCGGGCGAGGAGCCCGTAGGCGAGGGTGAGGATCGCCAGGTGCAGCAGCGGCCCGACGAACCCGCCGCCGGCGGGGTCGAGGGCGACGGTGATCAGGTCGAGCGCCGGCTTGAAGGGAAAGACGGCGACGATCACCCCGATGGCGTCGTAGAGCCCCTTGCCGACCGCCCCCGAGGGCACCAGCGAGAGGAATGCGATCGGCAGGGTGACCATGAAGGCGAGCAGGGAGACTGCCCGCACCTCGCGTGCGGCCGCGCCGAGCGCCGCGCCGGCCGCGCCGAGCGCCGCGCCGCCGCCGACGATCGCTCCCAGCCAGAGGCCGAAGCGACTCCATCGGAGCGGCACGAAGATCTCCAGCCCGGCCAGCATCAGCAGCGTCACCACGACCCCGACCACGACCCCGAGCAGGACCTTCTCGCCGAGCAGCGCGGTGGGGGAGACGAGGCTGCGGGTCAGGCGCGGGAAGGCGTTCTCCTCGCGCTCGAGGGCGAGCGAGCCGGCGACGAGCAGCACCGTGACGAAGGCGAGCGTCAGCGTCGCGGCGACGGCGATCGCAAATATGTCGAGCGGAGGCGAGGAGCCGTCGACGACGACCTTGTTCACCTCGATCGGCTGGGCGAGGCGGTCGAGCAGGGGCGACGCCAGGTCGAGGTTCTGCCCGGCGAGCGCGGCGAAGCGGATCACGCGGTCGAGCGATTCCCGCAGCGGCCCCGGTGGCACCGTCGGTCGGATCGCCGCCAGGATCTTCCCCGTCCTCTGCAGGCCGAGGATTTCGATCGACTGGCCGACGACCTCGAAGTCGCCGCCCTTGACGAGCAGGCCGATGAAGCGGCTCCCTTCGCCGGCGATCCGCCTGGCGACGAGCAGGTTCGCTTCGGCCAGCAGGGCGGAGATCCGGTCGTCGACCGCCTGCGCCTTGATCGGGTTCTCCTCGTTGACGAGGATCTCGACCTCCGGCACGGCGGGCGTCGGCGTCGAGAGCGAGTTGATCCGGTTGACGAGGTCGGCCGGCAGGATCAGCGCCGCCAGCGCGTCTCCCGAGGCGACCTCCTCGCGGGCCTCCTCGCGGCTCTCGACGCGGACGCAGTCGACGCGCCCGCAGATCTGGTCCTCGACGCCGGCCGACGGCAGCCGGGCGCCACCGACCGTGACCCGCGAGTCGCTCGGGATCTCGTTCAGGAAGGCGACCCGCGGCTTGCCGGAGTCCGGCGAGATCGCGAAGCCGACCAGGACCGCGATCAGGATCGGGTAGGCGACGAGAAGCAGCGCCTGCAGCGGCGAGCGGCGCAGGATCTGCAGGTCCTTGAGCAGCAGCCAGCGCACGCCCGACAGGTGGCGTCGCCTGCCCTCAGGTGGCGATGGGTCAGACATGCACGCTCCCCTCGGACACGCTCGCTCAATGCCCCCGATGGTGGAGGAAGGCGACGAAGGCGGTCTCGAAGTCACGGCTGGCGGCCTCCGGGGCCTCGCTGCGAACGGCCGCGCGCAGGCCCTCCGGCGACCCGTCGAAGAGCGCCTCCCCGTCGGCGAGGACGAGCAGCCGCTCGCCGTAGCGCTCCGCCTCCTGGATGTCGTGGGTGGAGAAGATCACGGTGGTTCCGCGCTCGCCGAGGGCGCCGACGAAGTCCCAGAGCAGCGCCCTCTGACGCGGGTCGAGGCCGACGCTGGGCTCGTCGAGGAGCAGCGCGACCGGGCGCGAGAGCAGGCCGAGGGCGATGTTGACGCGCTGCTGGTTGCCTCCGGAGAGGCGGTCGACCGTCTCGGCCCGCCTACCGCCGAGCCCGGTCAGCTCGAGCATCTCCAGGGCAGCGCCGCGCGGGTCATCGCGGCCCTCGAGGCGGGCGAAGAGCAGGAGGTTCTCCTCGACCGTGAGGCGCCGGTAGAGGGCCGCCTGCTGCGGCACCCAGCCGATCGCCCCCCCGGGCAGGTCGATCTCGCCCTCGATCGGCGCTCGCGACCCCGGCCAGGATCGAGAGCAGGGTGGTCTTGCCGGCGCCGTTGGGGCCGATCACGGCGACCCTCTCGCCGGCGGCCACGGAGAGGTCGACGCCGCGCAGCGCCGCTCGCCCTCCGTATTCCTTGACCAGCCCGCGAACCTCGAGCGCCACGGCTGTCCCTGTCCCGCCAGTCATCCGGCGCAACGCTACTGACCTAGAATCGGCTGGATGCCGTTCCCCGCGACACGCCTGCGCCGCCTGCGGCGGACCCCGGCCCTGCGGGCGCTCGCCCGCGAGACCACGCTGGCGCCGTCGCAGCTGATCCAGCCGGCCTTCGTCGTCGCCGGCGAGGGGGTGCGCGAGGAGGTCGAGTCGATGCCCGGCATCGAGCGCTTCTCGATCTCCGAGCTCGTCGCCGAGGCGACCGAGGTCGCCAGCCTCGGGCTCGGCGCCCTGCTCCTCTTCGGGATCCCCTCGGCGAAGGACGAGAGCGGCACCGGGGCCTACGACGACGAGGGCGTCGTGCAGATGGCCGTGCGGGCGCTGAAGGAGGCCCACCCGGAGCTGACCGTGATCACCGACGTCTGCCTCTGCGAGTACACGTCCCACGGCCACTGTGGATTCGTCCGCGACGGCGAGGTCGACAACGACATCACGGTCGAGCTGCTCGCCAAAACCGCGATCTCCCACGCCGAGGCCGGGGCCGACGCCGTCGCCCCCAGCGACATGATGGACGGCCGGGTCGGGACGATCCGCCACCAGCTCGACGAGGAGGGCCACCCGAGCACCGCGATCGTCGCCTACAGCGCCAAGTACGCCTCTGCCTTCTACGGCCCCTTCCGCGAGGCGGCCGACTCGACGCCGGAGTTCGGCGACCGGCTCGGCTACCAGATGGACCCCGCGAACGCCGCCGAGGCGGTTCGCGAGGCCGAGCTCGACCTCGAAGAGGGCGCCGACATGCTGATGGTGAAGCCGGCGACCGCGTATCTCGACGTCGTGCGCCGGGTCAAGGAGGCGACCGGGGCGCCGCTCGCCGCCTACCACGTCTCCGGCGAGTACTCGATGCTGAAGGCCGCCGCCGCCAACGGCTGGATCGACGAGCGCGCCGCGGTGCTCGAGACCCTGACCTCGATCCGCCGCGCCGGCGCCGACGCGATCGTCACCTACTACGCGAAGGAGGCCGCGGGATGGCTTCGATAGGAGCATCCAAGGTCCCGCAGTCGAAGGCCCGCAGCCGCAAGGACGGCGCGGCGATCCCCCTCGACGACGGCGACCGGCGGCTGATGAACCTGCTGCAGTCGAGCTTCCCGCTCGACGAGCGGCCCTTCGCGCTGATCGCCTCCGAGGCGGAGATGGACCTCGACGACGTCCTGGCCCGCACCCGGCGCCTGCTCGAGGGGCGGATCATCCGCGAGATCACGCCGATCTTCGACACACGCGCGCTCGGCTACGAGTCGATGCTGGTCGCCGCGAAAGTCGACTCCGAGCACCCCCAGCGGGCGGCGCAGATCGTCAACTCCCACCCGGGCGTCTCGCACAATTACCTGCGGACCCACGACTTCAACCTCTGGTTCACGATCGCGACGCCGCCCGACTCCGAGCTCGGGCTGGCGGGCACCCTCGACGTGCTGATGCGGGAGACCGGCGCCGAGTCGATGCGCGAGCTGCCGACCCTGACCCTGTTCAAGATCAACATGAACCTGGAGATGGAGAAGGGCACCGAGGCCCTCGCCTCGGCGGTCGAGGCGGCGCCCCCGCGTGAGCTCGAGGGCCAGCCCTACGACGATCGCGACATCGCCGTGATCCGCGCCCTGCAGGGGCCGATGGAGGCCGTCGAGCGGCCCTACGGCGAGGCGGCGGCCGAGGTCGGGATATCGACCCCGGAGCTGCTCGAGCACCTGCGCGGGATGGTCGACCGCAAGCTGCTGCGCCGGGTCGCGGCGATCCTCTTCCACCGCCGCGCCGGGTTCTCCGCGAACGGGATGGGCGTCTGGAAGGTCCCCGAGGAGGAGATCATGGAGACCGGCCGGCGCATGGCCTCGTTCCGCGGCATCTCCCACTGCTACCAGCGCCCCACCTACGAGGACTGGCCCTACAGCGTCTTCACGATGGCCCACGGCCGCTCCAGGGAGGAGTGCGACGCGATCCTCGACTCGATCGCCGCCGAGTGCGGGATGGGGGCCGACGACCGCGCCACCCTCTACTCCTCGACCGAGTACAAGAAGATCCGCCTTCGTTACTTCACCGACGAGTACCGGGACTGGGAAGCGGAGCACGCCTAGTGCCGGTTCGGGCAGGGGTTCCGCTTAACTTTTCCCGTCAACAGCTGCGGGCTGTCCGCGAGCGGCGCCGCGGGAAAAGTACAAGACGCTCCACCCCCGCCGAACCGGCGCCTAGGCAGCCACGATGCCCAGTCCGCCCAGCGTCAGCGAGCCCGGTCGGCGGAGCTGTATCGGCGGGCTGTGGAGGTGATGCCCGGGGGGGTGAACAGTCCTGTGCGGGCGATGCGGCAGATCGGCCGCGAGCCGATCTTCATCGAGCGCGGCGAGGGATGCGAGGTGGTCGACGTCGACGGCAACCGCTACGTCGACTGGGTCGGGTCCTGGGGGCCGTTGATCCTCGGCCACGCCGACCCCGCCGTGGTCGCCGCGGTCTCTGACGCCGCCTCCCGGGGGACCAGCTACGGGGCCCCCACCGCCGCCGAGGTCGAGCTCGCCGAGGAGGTCGTGGCGCGGATCCCGGGCGCGGAGATGGTGCGCATGACCTCGTCCGGCACCGAGGCCGCGATGAGCGCGGTCCGCCTCGCCCGGGCGCTCACCGGCCGCGAGGTCGTGGTCAAGTTCGCGGGCGCCTACCACGGGCATTCCGACGGCCTGCTGGCCGACGCCGGCTCCGGCCTGGCGACGCTGGGCGTCCCCGCCGGCCCGGGCGTCACCGCGGCCCAGGCGGCCGCCACCGTGGTGGTCCCCTGGAACGACGCCGCCGCGGTCGAGCGCGCCCTCGAGCAGCACGAGGTCGCCGCCCTGCTCGCCGAGCCGATCGCCGCCAACATGGGCGTGGTGCCGCCGGCCGAGGGATTTCTCGAGCTGCTGCGCGAGAAGACCCGCGAGCGCGGCGCGATGCTCGTCTTCGACGAGGTGATCACCGGCTTTCGCGTCGCCCGCGGGGGCGCCGGGGAGCTCTACGGCGTCGAGCCGGACCTGACGGTCCTCGGCAAGGTTCTCGGCGGCGGCCTGCCCGCGGCGGCCTTCGCCGGCCCGCGGGAGACGATGGAGGCGATCGCCCCGGCCGGCGACGTCTACCAGGCGGGCACCCTCTCCGGCAACCCGCTGGCGGTCGCCGCCGGCCTCGCCACCCTGCGCCGGCTCGACGCGGCCGCCTACGCGCGCCTCTCCTCCCTCACCGAGCGGCTCGCCGCCGGCCTCTCCTCGCCGACCGCCGACCGCCCGCTCCGGGTCGCCTCGGCGCCCGGCCTGCTCACCCTCTTCTTCTCCGCCGAGCCGGTGACCGACTTCGCCGCGGCCTCCGCCTGCGACATCGAGGCCCACGCCTCCTTCTGCCGGGCGATGCTGGAGCGCGGCTTCTACCTGCCGCCGTCGCAGTTCGAGGCCTGGTTCGTCTCCCTCGCCCACGACGAGGCTGCGGTCGACCGCACCGTCGAGGCCGCGGCGGCGGCGCTCGACGAGGTCCTCGCATGAGCGCCGGCCCACTCACCCGCCTCGCCGCCGCCCTGCGCGACGAGGAGACGCCGATCTCGCCGCACGTGGTGGAGGAGCCCGACGCCACCTCCGCCTACGGCTCGCCCGTCACCGACGCGGTCCGGGAGGGGTACCTGCTCCACTTCGGCGAGCCGCGGCTGCTCGCCGGGCACGACGGGGACCTGGCGGTGCTCGCCGGCGACTACCTCTATGCGCTGGGCATCGAGCGCCTCGCGAGCGAGCGGCGATTGTGCCGCCGTGCTCGAGCTCGCCGAGCTGATCGGCGCCTGCGCGCAGCGTCACGTCGAGGGGCGCGAGGACGAGGTGCCGGGCCTCTGGCGCGAGGCGGTTGCCGCCATCGGTCACGAGTCCGGCCCCAATGAATAGACTGCGCACCTCTTAATCAGAGCTGTGACTGACGAGGCGGACAAGAAGAACGGGGCCGAGGGCCCCCCTCGGGAGGAGCGGGCCAAGCCCCACCCCCCGGCTACTTCGAGGGCGAGTCGATGACTCGCCGTCACGCCTTCACGATCGCCGCCCAGGGCCTCGGCGGGCTGGCCGGCGCCGCGATCGTCCTCCCGGCGGTCGGCTTCGCCGTCGCCCCGATCTTCCACCGCGGCAAGGAGCGCTGGGAGGCGGTCGGCCCGCTCGGCGACTTCACCGCCGACACCTACCGGCAGGTCGTCTTCACCGAGACCGAGGGGATCGGCGACGCCGGCAAGACGACCGCCTACGTCCGCAGGGGCTCGAAGCAGCTCGGCGAGGACCCGAAGGCCTTCATCGCCGTCTCCAGCCGCTGCGCCCACCTCGGCTGCCCGGTCCGCTTCGTCGAGGCGGCGGGCAACTTCATCTGCCCCTGCCACGGCGGCGTCTACGACTTCCAGGGAAAGCGGATCGGCGGCCCGCCGGTGCGGCCCCTCGACCAGTTCCAGGTCCGCACCCAGGGCGGCCAGGTCGAACTCGGCCCCCGCTTCAGCGTCACCTCCCAGCTCGAGCCTGTGCGCGCCCGCGACCCCGGCGAGTTCACGGGCGGGATCTGGGAATACCTCTACCCGCCGCGTCCCTCCACCTTCCCACCGCCATGAGTGCTGAGCGGGCAAACGTGCATCTCTGGTTCGTTGCGCCGCGAGCGAGGCGCGAGGAATTGCCATGAGCAAACTCGACAAACTCGACGCCCTGATCCCGGCGCCGCTGCGCAGGCCGGCGAAGCCCGGCGCCAACGGCCCGAAGGGAGACGCGCCCGCGGACCTGAAGACCTCGCCGCCCGAGCGGCAGGGCGACACCCAGCGCCTCGTCGGCCAGGCGAAAGAGGCCCCGATCGAAGCCCTCGCCTGGGTCGACCAGCGCACCGGCGCCACGGGCTTCCTCACCGGGATGCTCTTCCGCAAGGTGCCGAAGGGGACCAACTGGTTCTACACGCTCGGCTCCGCGACCCTGTTCGCCTTCATCGTGCAGGCGATCACGGGCGTCTTTCTGGCGATGTTCTACACGCCCTCGACGACCCAGGCCTACGCCTCGATCGCCCACATCAACAACGACGTATTCCTCGGCGCCTTCGTGCACGGCATGCACAAGTGGGGCTCGAGCGTGATGGTGATCCTGATCTTCCTGCACATGGGGCGCACCTTCTTCTTCGGCGCCTACAAGTACCCCCGCGAGCTCAACTGGGTGATCGGGGTCGTGTTGCTGATCCTGACCATGACGATGTCGTTCACGGGCTACCTGCTGCCCTTCGACCAGCGCTCCTTCTGGGCCTCGGTCGTCGGCATCAACATCAACGGCACCGGCCCGGTCCTCGGTCCCTACCTGAGCGACTTCCTGCGCGCCGGCCCGGAGCTGGGGGCGACGACCCTCGCGCGCTTCTACGCGATCCACATGCTGCTCCTGCCGGGCGCGATCATCGCCCTGATCGGCGCCCACATGTACCTGGTCGTCAAGCTCGGCACGACCGCGCCGCCCTGGCTGCGGGCGAGCAAGCCGAAGGGGGCGATGCCCGCGGCCCAGCTCGAGGCCGGCGTCGAGGGCAACGGAGCCTCGCCCAGCAACGGAGCCCCGCCAGCCTCATGAAGCCGGCCGACAAACAGGCATACCTGGAGGAGTACGAGCTGCTCAAGAAGAAGGGCAAGCCCTTCTTTCCCTACGCGGTGCTGAAGGACTCGGCGATGGCGCTGCTGGTCGTCGGCGTGATCATCTTCATGTCGATCATGCTCGGCGCCGAGCAGGGCCCCAAGGCCGACCCGACGAGCACGACCTACGTGCCCCGTCCCGAGTGGTACTTCTTCTTCCTCTTCGAGCTCCTGCGGGTGATCAAGCCGCCGGAGCTGGTCCCGATCGCGACGATCGGGATCCCGACGGTCTGCATGGTGCTGCTGATCCTGCTGCCGTTCTACGACCGCGGTCCCGAGCGGCACCCGGGCCGGCGGCCGATCGCGACGACGGCCGGATGCCTGACGATCGCGGCGATGGCCTACCTCACCTACCTCGGCGCCACCGGCGGCTCGCCGACCGAGATCGAGATGGAAGTCGCGCCCCGCTACGAGGCGGGCAAGGAGGTCGTGGCCGGCGCCGGCTGCCTCGCCTGCCACAAGATCGGCGAGAACGGCAACAACGGGCCCGGGCCCGAGCTGACCCATATCGCCCAGCGCGTCCCGCGCGCGGCGATCGTGCGCTCGGTCGAAATCGGGCCCGGGATCATGCCCTCCTTCCGGGACCTGCCGCCGAAGAAGCTCAACGAGCTGGCCGACTTCCTCGCCTCGCTCGACTAGCCTGAGGCCGATGGCCGGCACAACCAAGCCCTCGAGGGACTCCGCCCAGTTCGCGGAGCAGGTCAACCGCATGTTCGACCGCGTGGCCCAGCGCTACGACCTGCTCAACTCGCTGATGAGCGCCGGCCTCCACCATCGCTGGCGCGAGCTGGCCGCCGACCGGGCCGGGCTCGGCCCCGGCGACTCGGCGCTCGACGTCTGCTGCGGGACCGGCGACCTCACCCTCGAGCTCGCCTCCCGGGTGGCGCCGGGCGGCCACGTGGTCGGCTGCGACTTCTCCGAGCCGATGCTGGACCTGGCCCGCGACAAGGCCCAGGGCCGGGGCGCGCCGGGCACCCGCTTCGAGTGGGCGGACGCGCTCAACCTTCCCTATGACGCCGGCCGCTTCGACGCCGTGACGGTCGGCTTCGGGGTTCGCAACTTCGCCGACCGCGATCGGGGCATCCGCGAGATGGCGCGGGTGCTGCGGCCCGGTGGCCGGCTCGTGATCCTCGAGTTCACGCGCCCCCGGCGCTTCCCCTTCTCCACCTTCTACTCGCTCTGGTTCGATCGCATCGCGCCTGTCCTCGGTCGCATCTCCGACGATCCGGAGGCCTACGCCTACCTGGCCGAGTCGGTGCGCAGCTTTCCGGCTCCCCACGGACTGGCGGAGAAGATGGACCGGGGCGCCGGCCTCGAGCAGATCCGCTACTCGATCCTCGCGGGCGGCATCGTCACGATTCACACCGGCATCGCCGGGTGACCCGCCGCTCGGCCGTACCGCCGCCGGTCACCGCGGTCCTCGATGCCTCCAGCACCTGGCTGCCGGTCCGCCTGGCAGAGGTGGAGGAGCTGCTGCGCGAGCAGGTGACCGGGCACGGGGAGCTGCTCGGCGCCGACACGGCCGCGACGCTGGAGGCCGGCGGGAAGCGCCTGCGCCCGCTGCTCGTCCTGCTCTGCGCGGGGCCGGAGGCGGGCCCCGCGGCGGTGCGCGCCGGGGCCGCGATCGAGCTCGTCCACATGGCGACCCTGGTCCACGACGACATCCTCGACGCCGCCCCGCTGCGCCGCGGCCGCCCCACCGTGGTCGCCTCCTCGGGCCGCGCCCGCGCGATCGCCGCCGGCGACCTGCTCTTCTCGCGCGCCTTCGCGGTGCTCGCCGCGGCCGGCGACGAGCGCTCGATCGAGCTGCTCGCCGCCGCCTCGGTCTCGCTCGCCCGCGGCGAGCTGGCCCAGCGCCAGGACGCCTTCGACACGTCGGTCTCCGAGCGCCGCTACCTGGAGCGTTGCCGGCTGAAGACCGCGGCCCTCTTCTCATGCGCCTGCCGGCTGGGGGTCGAGGGAGCGGAGGAGGCGGCGCTTGATGAGGACATGGCGGAATTCGGTTCCTCGGTCGGGCTTGCCTTTCAGCTGCTCGACGACGTCCTCGACGTCTCGGGCCCGGCCGAGCGGACCGGCAAGGCGCGCGGCACCGACCTGCTCGACGGCACCGTGACCCTGCCCCTGATCCTCGCCGCCGAGCGGGACGCCGCGCTCGCCGCCACCGACCTGCGCCACCTCGATACGGCCGCGGCGGAGGCGCTGTGCGACGCGATCGCCGCCACCGGCGCCCTCGAGGAGGTGCGCCGCCGGGCGCTGGAGATGGTCGCGACCGCAAAGGCCGGTCTCGACGCCGCCGGCCTCGAGCCCGAGCAGCGGCGCCTGCTCGACCTCGTCGCGGACGGCGTCGTGCAGCGCTACAGCTGATAACTCGCCCATGTGCTCCGCCCAAACGAGGGCAGCAGAATCAGCTATGGACCGCCCTCGATTGGGCGTCCGCCATATGCGGTGGCTACCGGAAGTCGTCGGCCGTGATCAGGTCCGCGTCCAGCGCGGCGGTGAACGAGTCGGCCACGTGCTGCATGTTCTCGCGCTCGAGCTGCTTGAGGACCCCGCTCAGTGCCTCGGTACCGGCGTCGAGCTCCTCGTCGTAGGCGTCGATCTCATGCTCCCCGTGGACGGCGTCGCAGCTCCACTCGCACTCGGGGCAACGGCGCCAGAGGCGCCAGTGGCCGCGGCCTGCGGCCTGCTCCCAGCGAGTCGGCTGCACAAGCCCCGACCCACACCCCCCGCAGACGTGAAGCCCTGTGGCCTTCGATTTCGCCTGGGTGTGGCTTGTGCCTTCCATATCTATCTATCGAACCCGCGAAACTGCGAATCAATCCGCACTTTTGGGTGAGAAAGCAAGAAAACCCAAGAACCGGGTAGTCCGGCCCGGGCCGGGCGACGGTGATCCAATCGGGGCCGGTGGCCGTTACCATGGGTCGAGATGCCAAATGTCGGCCCCCTAGAGCTAGCGATCGTCCTGATCATCGCCCTCGTCGTCTTCGGGCCGAAGCGTCTGCCCGAGCTCGGCAAGAGCCTCGGACGCGGCATTCGCGAGTTCAAAGGCTCGGTCAGCGGCGAAACCGACGACGAGCCGGCGACCCCGGCGGAGCTCGAGAAGAAGACCGAGGACGAGCCCGTCGCCCACGACCGCGGCTGAGGCCCGGAGGTGGCCCGGGTCAGGGCGGTGTCCCACGACGATCGGCTGACGCTGGTCGAGCACCTCGACGAGCTCCGCACGCGCATCGTCGTCTGTCTCGTCGTCTTCGGCGTCGCCCTGGCGCTCTGCTTCTGGCAGAACCACCTGCTTCTCGAGATCGCCTCCGGGCCCCTGCCGGGCGACCACGACAAGCTGCTCACGTTCGGTGTGACGGAGCCGTTCACGACAACCCTCACCGTTTCCACGTACGGGGCGCTGATCCTCTCGATGCCGATCTGGATCTACCAGATCTACGCCTACGTCCTGCCGGCCTTCAGCGACTCCGAGAGGCGGGTCGTGACGCCGCTCCTCCTCGCCGCCCCGATTCTCTTCCTGGCCGGCGTCGCCTTCGCCTACTTCGTGGTGATGCCGGCGGCGGTCAAGTTCCTGCTCAACTTCAACGACACCCAGTTCAACGTCCAGGTCCGGGCCCGCGACTACTACAGCTTCTTCTCGACGACGATGCTGGCCGGCGGGATCGTCTTCGAGTTGCCGCTGGCGATCCTCGCGATCACCCGGCTCGGCATCGTCAGCGTCGAGCAGCTGCGGACGAACCGCCGCTACGCGTACCTGCTGATCGCGATCGTCGCCGCCGCCCTGCCGGGGGTCGACCCGATCTCGATGCTGATCGAGATGGTGCCCCTCCTGGTTCTCTACGAGTTGAGTATCGTGCTGGCCCGGGCCTTCGGCGCGCCGTCGGCAGCGGGAGCCATGGGCGAGCCTTCAACCCAGGAGTAGAGAGACGATGGCAGACGGTGAGCGGCGGATGCTCTTCGATATTCGAGGGCGTCGCAGGCACGTCATCAAAGTCGTCTACGGGATCCTCGCCGTGCTCATGGGCGCCAGTCTCTTCCTGGTCGTCGGGCCGGTCAACATCGGCTCGCTGCTCAACACGGCCGACCAGGTCGACCGCAGCGCCGAGATCTTCGACGAACAGGCGGAACGGATCGAACAGCGGCTGCGCAAGGACCCGCAGAACGAAGACATCCTGATCTCGCTGACCAGGGCGCGGATCAACGCCGGCCGCGCGAAGAGCGAGCTCGACCCGACCAGCGGCGAAACGAGGGTGACGGCGAAGGCCCGGGTCGAGTACCAGCGGGCGACCGAAGCCTGGGCGCGATACCTGAAGCAGGCGGGGGACGAACCGAACCCGGCGCTCGCCTCGCTGGTCTCGGGCACGGCCTTCCTGCTCGCGCAGAACTCGCGGACCTACGCGGAAGCGATCGAATACCTCGAAGACGCGGCCGCTGCGCAGCGCTACGCGGCCGAGGGCCGGCCCAGCGTCGGCGCCTGGACGACCCTGGCTGCATACGAGTACCTGGCCGGGAACAAGAAGGCCGGAGCGAAGGCGGGCGACGAAGCGCTGGCGCTGGCGGCGTCGAAGTCCGAAAGGAAGTCGATCGAAAAACAGCTGACGGCCTTCGAGAAGCAGTCGAAGGAAATCCAGAAGGCGAAGAAGCAGGCCGAAAAGGCCGAAAAGGGACGCGGCCAGGAATCGCTCCAGAACCCGCTCGGCGGCCTCGGCGGCGGCGCCGGGACGACGGTCACGCCCTAGGCCGGGACCCGCCATGAGCCCGCCCACCGACGCGCAGCCCGATTTCGAGGTCGCGGTGATCGGCGCGGGGTTCTCGGGGATCGGCACCGCGATCAAGCTCGACGAGGCGGGGATCCGCGACTGGGTCCTGCTCGAGGAGGGCGAGGGCGTCGGCGGCGCCTGGCACTGGAACACCTACCCGGGGATCGGCGTCGACATCCCCTCGTTCAGCTACCAGTTCTCTTTCGAGCAGCGCAGCGACTGGTCCCGGGTCTACGCCGAGGGCGCCGAGCTCAAGAACTACGCCGAGCACTGCGTCGACCGTTACGGCCTGCGCGCGCGGATCCGCTTCGGCGCTCGGGTCGCCGCCGCCGCCTTCGACGCCGAGAGCCATCTCTGGAGGCTCGAGGTCGCCGAAGGGCCTCCCGTCTTCGCCCGCTTCGTGGTCGGCGCGACCGGGGTCTTCTCCCAGCCGAAGCCGCCCGACATCCCGGCACTCGAGGAGTTCGGCGGCGCCGTGATGCACACGGCCCGCTGGGATCACGACGTCGAGCTGCGCGGCAGGCGGGTGGCGCTGATCGGCACCGGCGCCTCGGCCGTCCAGGTGATCCCGGCGATCGCTCCCGAGGTCCAGCACCTGACCGTTCTCCAGCGCACGCCGGTCTGGTGCCTGCCCAAGCCGGACGGGGCGATCGCCCCGCGGGCCCGCCGCGTGCTCGAGCGCGTTCCCGGCGCCCGCCGCGCCGCGCGGGCCGTCAGCCAGGCCTACGTCGAGCTCACCTTCCCGATCGCCGCCCATTTCCACGGTGTGGTGCCGCTGGCAAAGGCCGGCGAACGGACGGCGCTGAAGCACCTGCGCCGCGAAGTCGAGGACCCGGTCACGCGCGAGAAGCTGACGCCCCGCTACGGCCTCGGCTGCAAGCGGCCGACCTTCTCGAACGAGTACCTGTCCACCTTCAACCGGCCCAACGTCGACCTCGAGACCACCTCGATCGAGGCGGTCACCCCGACCGGTGTGCGCACGTCCGCCGCCGAGCACGATGCAGAGGTCCTCATCCTCGCCACCGGCTTCAAGGTCTTCGAGAGGGGCAACATCCCGCCCTTCCCGGTCGAGGGCGCCGGCGGCGTGGAGCTGGCCGACTGGTGGGACGCCAACCGATTCCAGGCCTACGAGGGAGTCAGCGTGCCGGGCTTCCCGAACCTCTTCCTGATCCTCGGTCCCTACGGCTACAACGGCTCCAGCTACTTCACGCTGATCGAGAGCCAGGCCCGCCACATCGTCCGCTGCCTGCGCCGCGCCCGAAGCCGCGACGCGACCGCGGTCGAGATCAGCGAGGAGGCCAACCGCCGCTACTTCGAGGCGATGCTCGGCCGCCGCGACCGCCAGGTCTTCTTCTCCGGCACCTGCTCGTCCGCCAACAGCTACTACTTCGACTCCCACGGCGACGCGCCCTTCCGCCCCGCCACCACCCCGGAGGTCGCCTGGCGCAGCGCCCACTTCGACCTCGACGACTACCGCTTCACGAGGGCCGCGCCGGTTGCGGCGGCGAGTGGGCCCTGAAGGACTCGAACCTTCAACCTTGAGATTAAGAGTCTCCTGCTCTAGCCAGTTGAGCTAAGGGCCCGGGGCGGGCAAGTATAGGAATGTCGCCTGGGAGGTCGCCGGCTCAGGGAAGCGGCTTCGGCGTGCAGGCCTTTTCCAGCGAGCCGTCGATGACCGTGCCGTCGGCGAAGAGGAAGTGGCCGTGGGTGCGGAGCACGCCACTTCTGCAGCGCGCCCGGACGTAGCTGCGCTTCTTGCCGCCGCCCCTGTAGCGGCGGCCGAGCCTGCCGTCGACGTGGGTGAGGACGCCGCCGCCGGCGAGCGTCGGCACGTCGACGGTCGCCCGGTATTTGAAGGCTCCCCGGAGCCGCCTGATCGGGATCACGACCGTGTAGGCGCGGGTGGTGGGCAGGGTCGTGAAGGTGTGCCCGACGACGGTCGGGTTGCCGTTCACGCGGGGGCCGTTGAAGAGCGTTCCCCGGACCCGCAGTTCGACCTGCAGCCCGAAGAGATCGTAGATCGCGCCGACGTGGCCGGTGCCGACGATCGCCTTGGCGCACCTGCGCCGCGCCCCGTCGACCGTGCTGTCGGCAATCCGCCGCACGGGGCAGACCGCCAGGCCGCGGGTTTCGAGCTTGCCGTTGCGGTCGAAGTCGAGCCGCATTTCCTCGAGCGCCGTCGGCGCTCCGCCCCTCGTGTCGGTCAGGCTGGCCTGGCCGCGGAAGTCGATAGGCGCGTATCGATCCCGGGGCAGGGCGCTCGGCACGAAGCGGCCGTCGGCCCTGAGCACGAGGCTGCCGACCTTGACCAGCGCCGCGTCGGCGCCGCCCACCGAGCCGGCGAGCAGCACTGCGCAGGCGCTGAGCAGCAATGCACGCGTTATCTGGCGGCGACCCATATGCACTGAAAAACACTACTCGTGAGAAGTCGCGGGCCCGGCGCGGCGCGGCTTAACCAAGGCTTCGCCCGCCGGTGGCTCCCTCCGCGACCCTGACCGCCAAACTACCACGGTGTCTTCCGGGAAGAGACGGGGGTTGCTGCTGGCTCACCCGCGAGCGGTTCTCGCCGTCGCGGCACTCCTCCTTGCGGCCCTCGCCGTCCTCGGCACGGGCGTGGACGGCCGGCTGAGCCCGACCTCCCTCGACATACCCGGCACGCCCTCCTCGCGCGCCAACTCGGTCCTGCGCGAGCATTTCGGCCGCTCGGCGCCGTTCGCGGTCCTCCTGCGCGGCCCGGCGCCCGCGGTCGACCGCCAGGGGCCGGAGCTGGTCCGGGCGCTGCGTGCGAGCGACCCCGCCGTGACGACCCTCTCGCCCTGGGACCGCGGCTCGGTCGGGCCGCTGCGGCCGAGCCCCCGCCGCGCCCTGATCGTCGTCGACTTCCACGTCGGGCTGGAGGAATCCGTCAACGACTCGGTCGACGAGCTCGACCGAGTCCTCGAAGAACGGGTCCACCCGCCGGTGCGGGTGACCCAGACCGGCTACGCGACACTCTCGCGGGCGATCCAGGACGAGTCGATCGCCGCCGCCGAGCGCAGCGAGCTGATCGCCCTGCCGATCCTCCTGCTCGTCCTCCTGCTCGTCTTCCGCTCGCCGATCGCGGCGGCGATCCCACTCGCCTTCGGCGCCGTCACGGTCGCCGCCTCGCGCGGCGTGCTCTACCTGTTCACGAGCTGGTTCGACATCGATGCCTTCGCGCTCACCGTCTGCACGATGATGGGCCTGGCGCTGGGCGTGGACTACGCGCTGCTGATGGTCTCGCGCTTCCGGGAAGAGCTGCGCGAGGGGGTCTCGCCGACCCTGGCGGCTGCCGCGACGCGGCGGACGGCGGGGAGGACGACCGCGTTCGCCGGCAGCACCCTGCTGCTCTCGATGCTGGTCGCCTTCTTCATCGTTCCCGGCTCGCTGCTTGCATCGCTGGCGGCGACCGTCGCCCTCGTCGTCGTTCTCAGCGTGCTCGTCGCGACCGTCGTCGGCCCGGCCGTGCTCACCCTGCTCGGCCCGAACCTGGACCGCTGGCGGATCGGCGGCGAGCCGGCTGTGGCCGGCACGGGGCTGATGGCCGTGGTCACCGCCGCCCTGCGCCGCCCGGCGGCGGTGGCGGTCGCGATCGGCGCCGTCGTCCTGCTCCTCGCGGGCCCGGCGCTGGCACTGAAGACGGGCCCGCCGAGCCCCGACCAGCTCGAGCGGGACAATCCTGCCCGCGCCGACAGCGAACTCCTCGCCCGCTCGGTCGGCGCCGGCTTCGAATCGCCCTTCGTGGTCGTCGCCGCCACCGAAAGCGGCCCGATCACCGACCCCGAGCGGCTCGACGCCCTGACCCGCTGGCAGCGGCGGATCGCCGCCCGGCCGGGGGTTCAGGCGGTGATCGGCCCGGCCCGCGTCTCGGAGGCCGTGACCCCGCTGCGCCGACAGGGCAGGGCGCTGCTCGGCGACGGGGGGCCGCTCGCCAACGTCGGCCGGATCGGCCGCAGCCTCGCCCGGGCCACGGCCGGAGTAGGCCAGGTCCGCGGCGGGATCCTGGAAGCGGCCCTCGGCGCCGGCCTGCTCGCCGAAGGCTCGGGCCGGGCCGCGGACGGCGCCTTCGCGCTCGCCCGCGGCCTCGGGCGAGCGAGCGGGGGGACCGGGCAGCTGATCGAAGCGCTGCAGTCGTTCTCGGCGGCGACCAGGCGCCTGGCACGCGTCCAGCAGCGGCTCGCGCTGGGCAGCGTCGTGCTCAAGACGGGGGTCCACGAACTGGTCCCGAACCTGCGCCGCAACGCGCTCGACCGCTCCCGGCGGCTGCAGAAGTCGCTCAACCGCCGGGCGCACGAAACGCTGCCCGGCCTGCGAGGCCCGGCGCAGGTCGCCGACGACCAGCTGGCGGCGGCACTCGCCCAGCTCGACGCGATGACGGTCGGCAAGGGAGACCCGAACTACGCCGCGGCGCTCGCCGCGGTTCGCCAGGCCGCGGCCGCGGTGAGCGGCACCGACCCGGCGGATGGGCAGCCCTACGCCGCGGGCTATGCGGGGCTGCCGTCCGAACTGAACGCCCTGCAGGCGGGGCTCGAAGAGGACGCGGGCGAAGCCCGGCAGGTCACCTCCTGGCTGGTAACCGGGGTGCAGGAACTGAAGCGGCTCAGCTCGCTGGCCGGGCGGCTCTCGGACGGCTCGCAGCGGCTCGTCGCCGCCGACCGCAGGCTGGCCCGCGAAGCGCAGCGGCTCGAGACCGGCGTCGCGCCGGTCGGCGACGGGCTGGCGCGGTTGAGCGCCGCCGCCACGGCCCTGGCCGCCGGCGTCGCCCGCCTCACGGACGGCACAGAGACCCTGAGCGGGAGCCTCGCCGAGGGCTACCGTCGCTCCTACCCGCTGCAGGCCGGGCTGCGCCGCGGCTCGATCCGCATCCGCTCGACCGGACGCTCGCTCGAACGCCGCGCCGGCCGCCTGCAGCGGCGCTCCCCGGGGATCTTCGACTCGGGCTACTTCGTGCTCTCGGCACTCGACGGAGCGCGGCCGGAGCTGCGCGATCGCGCCGCCGAAGGAATCGACCTCGAAGACAGCGGCCAGGCCGCGACCCTGCTGGTCTTCTCCCGCCACGCGCTCAACTCGCCCGGCTCGATCGCGATCAACGAGCGGCTCAACGAGGACGCGGCGGCGCTCGGCCGCGAGGTCGGCATCACGACCGGAGTGGGGGGCGGGCCGGCCACCCTCAACGACTACAGCCGGGTGACCCGGGAGCGGATCCCCCTCGTCGTCGCGGCGATCACGCTGGCCACCTTCCTGGTCCTGATCCTCATCCTCCGCTCGCTGCCCCTGGCGGCGATCGCCGTCGGCCTCAACCTGGCCACGGTGGGAGTCGCCTTCGGCATCCTCACGATCCTCACCGAGGTCCCCGAGGACTGGCCCCTCGGGGGCCACGCCTATGTCGACTCGGTCGGCGCGACGATGATCTTCGGGATCGTCTTCGGGCTCTCGATCGACTACGCGGTGTTCCTCCTGGTCAGGATGCGCGAGCGCTACGACCGCGACGGCGACCACCAGGCGGCGGTCATGTTCGGGCTCGAGAAGACCGCCAGGGTGATCACCGGGGCGGCGGCGATCATGATGGCTGTGTTCGTCGTCTTCGCCGGCGCCTCGATCGCCACCGTCAGCCAGCTCGGGGTCGGGCTGACGGTCGCCGTCCTGCTCGACGCGACCGTCGTCCGGATCGTCCTCCTGCCGGCGCTGATGCTGCTCCTGGGGGATCGGGTCTGGTGGCTCCCCGGATGGCTCGATCGCATCCTTCCCCGCCTCAGCGTCTGAGCCCCGAGCCAATATCCAGGCACGGAGAGAGCGCGTTGAATTCCAGTTAAGCGCCCGCCCACGCGGCGCTTGCAGGGGGATGGCTCGGATACGATTCTGGCGCCGTTCCCTGGGATCGGAGGCCAAGGGAGCGCAAGCGACGACCCGTGGCTGCTAATCCAAGAGGCGAGGAGAAAGTCCCGGCGCAGAGTCGGGGGGCGACGCCCGCCCGCGTCGCCGTGATCGGTGCCCTGGCGGCCGTCGTGATCGCCCTCGCCGTGGTCCTCTTCAGCGGCGACGGCGGCCACCGCTACAACCTCCTCTTCCAGAACGCCAGCCAGCTCGTCCCCGACAACCAGGTCCTGATCGGCGGCCACCCCGTCGGCTCGGTCGAAAGCATCGAGCTGACCGACGACAACCTGGCGGAAGTGAAGATCTCGGTCGAACAGGAACTACACGAGGGCAGCACCGCCGTCGTCCGCGCGACCTCCCTCTCTGGCGTCGCCAACCACTACGTCTCGATCAGCCCCGGCCCCAACGACAAGCCGGCGCTCGACGACGGCGCCACGCTCGGCCTCTCAGACACGACCACGCCCGCCGACCTCGACCTCCTCTTCAACAGCTTCCCGGCGAGGGTGCGCCGCGGCTTCGCCAACTTCATCCAGGGGCAGGCCGCGTTCTACGCCGGCCGCGGCAAGGACGCCAACGTGGCGGCGAAGTACTTCGGCCCCTCTCTGAACCGGACCAACGCCTTCGTCGGCGAACTGAATGCCGACCAACGCCTCCTCGAAAGGTTCGTCGTCAACTCGGGCAAGCTCTCGACCGCTGTCGCCGAGCGCGGCGACGAGCTCTCGAGCGCGATCTCGAACGCGAGCACCGCCTTCGGCGCGATCGCCCGCGAGAACCTCGCCTTCGGCCGCACGCTGCGCCTGCTGGCGCCGGTCTTCCGCCAGAGCAACACCACCTTCGTCAACCTGCGCGCCGCGCTCGACGACCTCGACCCCTTGGTCGAAACGGCGAAGCCGGCGACCAAGGACCTGGCCCCCTTCCTGGCGGAACTGCGACCCGTGATCCAGAAAGCGGTGCCGCTCTTCAAGAACCTCCGCCTCACCGTCCGCCGCCCCGGAAAGGCAAACGACGCCGGCGAGCTGCTCGCCGCCCTGCCCACCGTCCAGCAGCGGGCGGCGAAGGCGTTCCCGCACTCCGAAAAGGCGATCGCCGACTTCCAGCCGAACCTCAACTTCGCCCGCGCATACACCCCGGACATCTTCAACGGCTTCGCCAAGCTCGGCCAGATCACCGGCTACTACGACGCCAACGGCCACTACGCGCGGATCTCGTTCGCCGACCTCAACATCTTCAGCTACAGCGGCGGCGAACTGGAACCGATCGCTCCCAGCGAACAGTTCGACACGCTCGGCTCCGGCGAAACCGTCAAGCGCCGCTGCCCCGGCGCCGCCACCCAGGCCGCCGGCGACGGCTCGAACCCGTTCGTCGAACCGCCGTTCAGCGGCTCCGGCGTGACCTCGGCACAGTGCGACCCCTCCGACCTCCCCCCGGGACCATGAGCGCAGAGCGCGATCCATCGTCATGAAGAGGAGCCGCAAAAGAGCCCTGATCGCACTGCTGCTCGCCGCGGCGGTCGTCGCGATCGTGCTGCTCGTGTCCGCGAGCGAAGACAGGAACGCCTACGTGGTGCGCGGGATCTTCGACAACGGCTCATTCATGGTCCAGGGCGAGCAGGTCCGGGTCGCCGGCGCCAACGTCGGCGAAGTCGAATCCGTCGACGTGACGCTGCCGGGGGAGATCGACAGCTACGAAGACGGCGGTCCCGAGGCGATCCCCGGCAAGGCGGTGATCGTGATGAAAATCACCGATCCGGGTTTCCAGGACTTTCGAGAAGACGCCACCTGCCAGATCCGGCCGCAGTCGCTGATCGGCGAGAAGTACGTCGACTGCCGCCCGACCCTGCCGCGGGCGCCCGGCACCAAGCCGCCGCCGCCGCTGAAGGAGATTCCCGACGACCAGCCCGGTGCCGGGCAGCTGCTGCTGCCGGTCGAGAACAACGGCACCAGCGTCGACCCCGACCTGATCAACGACATCCACTCGCTTCCCTACGCGCAGCGCTTCCGCCTGATCTTCAACGAACTCGGCGCCACTCTGGCCGGCCGCGGCACCGACATCAAGGAGGCGATCAAACGCGCCAACCCCGACCTCCGCGACGCCGACCGCCTGCTGCAGATCCTCGCCCGGCAGCGAAACGAACTCGCCCAGCTCGCCTCCGACTCCGAGCGGGTGACGCGCCCGCTGGCCGATCAGCGCCAGCACGTCGCCGGCTTCCTCTCGAACGCCGGAGCGGCCGGCCAGGCCACCGCCGAGCGCGGCCCCGAACTGGAAGCGTCGCTGCGCAAGTTCCCACAGTTCCTGCGTGAGTTCCGCACGACGATGAGGAGGCTGCAGGGCTTCTCCGAAGCGGGGACGCCGGTCGTCTCCTACCTCGACCAGGCGACCCCGGCGCTGACCGAAGCGACCCGCAACCTGGGGCCGTTCACCTCGGCCTCGACGGTGGCGCTGAAGTCGCTGGGCAACGCCGGCGAAGCCTCCGGCCCGATCTTCCGCGCCGCCGACCCGGTGGTCAAGAAGTCTCGCAACCTGGCTCGCTCCGGCGCCGGCCCGACGACGAAGCTCGCCAAGTTCCTGGTCACCACGAAGAAGACGAATGGCTTCGACAGCCTCGTCAACCTGATCTACAACGGGACCGCCGCCACCAACGAGTTCGACCGCTACGGCCACCTGATCCGCAGTCTCGTCACCCTCGCCGACTGCACCGAATACGTGACAGAACCGAGGAGCGGCTGCAAAGCCACCTTCGAGGGCGGCGCCGAAGCGTCGTCCTTCGACGCCTCCGCCGTGTACGCGCGGATCCAGGAAGAGCTCGCCAAGGAGAGCGGCGGCACCGCGGCGACCGAGCTCGGGCCCAGCACCTTCCTCAATCCCTCGGCCCCCGCCGAGCCGACCCCCGGGCTCGGCGAAGGCAAGGGGCTCGCGCCGGACGAAGGCGGGGCGCTCGGGGGCGAAGAGGAAGCCGAAGGCGGACAGGCCGGCGCCCGGGTCGCACCCACGGCCCCCCAGCGCGCACTCCTCGACTATTTGCTCGGACCATGAGCGCGGAGCGAGCAAGCATCCATATCTGGTCCTCTGCGCCGCGAGCGGAGCGCGATTCACTGTCATGAAAGACCGCAGCGGAATACAGGGAATAGCGAGCAACCCGGTCCTGGTCGGGGCGGTCACCGTGCTGGTCATCCTGGTCGCGGTCTTCCTCGCCTACAACGCCAACAACGGCCTGCCCTTCGTCTCCACCTACGACCTCAAGGCCCAGGTGCCGAACGCGCAGGCCCTGGTCAAAGGCAACGAGGTGCGGATCGGTGGCGCCCGGGTCGGCGTCGTCAAGTCGGTGGTCCCGGTCCAGCGCGCCGACGGCCAGGTCGCAGCCGAGCTCAGCCTCAGCCTCGACAAGATCGCCGAGCCGATCCCGGTCGACTCGAAGATGATCATCCGCCCCAGGTCGCCGCTCGGGCTCAAGTACCTGCAGATCGTGCCGGGCAGCTCGTCGCAGGGCTTCGAGGCGGGCGAAACGATCCCGGTCTCCGCCGCTCGCCCGGAAGCGGTCGACATCGATGAATTCTTCGACACGTTCGACGAAAAGACCCGCTACGCGATCCGCCGCAACGAGGCCGGCTTCGGCAACGCCCTCGCCGGCCGTGGGCCGCAGCTCAACGCGGCGTTCGGCAGCCTGCGCAGGCTCGCCGAAAGCGCCCAGGCCCCGCTCGCCAACCTGGTCGCGCCCTCGACCAACTTCGCCGGCTTCTGGCGGGCGCTGGAGGCCTTCAACGCGACCCTCGCCCCGGTCGCCGAGATCAACGGCACGCTCTTCGTCGCCCTCGACCGCACCTTCGCCGCCTTCGCCCGCGTCTCGCGTCCCTACATCCAGGAAACGATCGCCAAGGGCCCCGAAACCCTCGACGCCGCGATCGAGGACCTGCCGGCGATCAACCCCTTCCTCGAATCCTCGGAACGGTTCTTCACCGCCTTCCGGCCCGGCGCCCGGGCGCTGGCCGAATCCTCGCCGGTCCTCAACGCGGCCGAGGTCGCGGGCATCCCCGTGCTCAGGGAATCGCCGGTCTTCCAGGCGCAGCTCGAGCCGACCGCGAAGGCGCTCCTGGCTTTCCAGGAAGCCCCTGGCGTCTTCAACGGCCTCGACCTGCTGATCGACACCAACGACGTGCTCAACCCGGCGATCAAGTTCATCGCCCCGGCGCAGGTCACCTGCAACTACCTGTCGCTCGCCTTCGGCAACGTCGCCAACGCGCTCAGCGAAAGCAACGGCCGGGCCAACTGGGCGGGGGCGATCTCATTCGAGGCGCCGCAGGGCACGAACAGCGAGGGCGGCCAGGCGTCGGCGCCCGCCAACGGCCCGGGCGCCAACCACCTTCACTACAACCCGTATCCGAACACGGCATCGCCCGGCCAGACCCGGGAGTGTGAGGCGGGCAACGAGAAGTACCTGAACGGCCGGGCCGTGATCGGCAACGTGCCCGGCAACCAGGGCATCACGACCCGCGGCCAGCTCAAGGAAGGCGAATGATGGGCCGGCTGCCCGAACGCGACATGCGCGGCGACCCCAACAGGAAGCGCCGCTTCACCTGGCGACCGAGCAACGCGACGATCGCCGTGATCTTCCTGCTGATCGTGACGATCGGCCCCTACCTCGCCTTCACCAAGCACGTGCCGTTCACCAGCTACGGCTACGAGGCGCAGGCGACCTTCTCCAACGGCGTCAACATCTCGAAAAACTCTCCCGTCCGCATCGCCGGGGTCGAAGTCGGCAAAGTGATCGGCGCCGAGCGCGACGGCAACGCGACCCAGGTCCGCTTCACGGTCGAAGACTCCGGCCGCCCGATCCACGAGGACGCCTTCGCCGAGATCCGCCCGCGGATCTTCCTCGAGGGCAACTTCTTCATCGACCTCGACCCGGGCAGCCCGAGCTCGCCCGAGCTCGATAGCGGCGGCACGATCCCGGTCAGCCACACCTCGACCGCGGTCCAGCTCGACGAGATCCTCACGGCCCTGCAGTCGCCGGTGCGCGCCGACCTCGGCCGCCTGCTCGAGGGCTTCGGCACGGCGCTCAACGCCAAGCCGACCGCCGCCGAAGACGCGACGCAGCTGCCCGAGGTGCGGGGCAAGAGCGGCGGCGAAGCGCTCAACGGGGTGCTCAAATACGGCGGTGACGCCGGCCGCTACGGCGCCCAGGTGCCAACGCCTTCCTCGGCACCAGCCCCCGCGACCTCTCGCGGCTGATCGCCGGCACCGCCCGCACCTTCGGCGCCTTCTCGAGGCGCGAGGGCGAACTGCAGGAGCTGATCGTCAACTTCGACGTCTTCACCGGGGCGCTGGCCGACCAGTCGGAGAACCTCGAAGCGACGGTGCGCCGCTTCGCGCCGGCGCTGCAGCAGACGCGCGTCTCGCTGGTCAACCTGAACCGCGCCCTGCCGCCGCTGCGCGCCTGGGCGATCGAGTTCAGGCCTGCGGTGGCCGAGCTCCCCGACCTGATCTCCTCGGCCAAACCGTGGCTGAAGCAGGCGCGGCCGCTGGTCTCGGGCAAGGAGGGCGGCGGCATCGCCAAGCTGCTCGCCGAAGCGACGCCGGGCCTGGCGGGCGCCGCGCAGGAAGGCAAGGCCGTCGCCCTGCCCCAGCTCAACCGGCTCAGCCTCTGCGGCTCGAAGGTCCTGATCCCGACCGGCGACCAGACGATCGCCGACAAGTTCAGCACCGGCGGCCCCAACTATCGCGAGTTCTTCTACACGCTGACCGACTTCGCCGGCCAGAGCCAGAACTTTGACGGCAACGGCCCCTACTTCCGGATCCAGCCCGGTGGCGGCGACACCCTGGTCGCCGAGCCGAACCCGGGCGGCAACCTGACCACCGACAAGAGCGGCTGGGCGTTCACCAGCACGCCGCCACTCGGCGTGCAGCCGCAGCTCCAGGGCCGGCCGCCGAAGAAGCCCGGGGCGCGCTGCGACAAGCAGCCCGTACCCGACATCAACGCCGGCGCCGGCCAGGCCGGCCCCCCGACCTTCGAAGTGACGACGCCATGACCGAGCCCGAACGCAGCCGCTGGAAGCACTTCCGCGCCTCGCTCTCGCGGCAGTCGCGCGGGCGGAGCAAAGACACGATCGCGATCGTCGTGCTCGCCCTGGCCGCGGTCGCGATGACCCTGTTCATCTTCACGCAGCAGAAAGCGTCGCTGCCGTCGTGGGCTCCCTTCGTCGGCGAAGACTTCGTCCACGTCACGGGAGAGTTCGAAACCGCGCAGGCGATCACCCCGGGCCAGGGCCAGGCGGTCGTCGTCGCCGGCATCCAGGTCGGCAAGATCACCTCGGTCGCGCTCGAAGAAGGCCACGCGGTGGTCGGCATGGACGTCGAGCCCAAGTACATCGACCTGATCCATCCCGACGCGACGCTCCTGATGCGGCCGAAAACGGCCCTCAACGACATGGTCGTCGAGGTCACCCCGGGCACCGCGCCCGGGCACGTCGAAGAGGGCGACAACATCCCGCTTGCCCAGACCGAGTCGAACACGAACCTCGACGCCTTCCTCGCCACCCTCGATGCCGACACCCGCCAGTATCTGCAGCTGCTGCTCGCCGGCGGCGCCGAAGGCATCGGCGGCCGCGGTCGCCAGCTCTCCGGCGCCTTCCGCCGCTTCCAGCCCTTCGTCCACTACCTCGCCGACATCAACACGGCGGTCGCCAAGCGCCGCCGGGCCCTGGCCGGCGTGATCCACAACTTCGGCCTGCTGACCACCGAACTCGGCCGCCGCGACGCCGAGATCGAACGCTTCGTCAGCGGCTCCCGGGCGGCGCTCGGGAACTTCGCCAACGAGCAGCAGGCGATCCAGGAAGCGCTGGTCGAGTTCCCCTCGGCCCTGGCCGCGCTCGAAGCCGCCCAGAGGAGCTCAAACGCCTTCTCGCTGGCCGCCCGCCCGGCGCTGATCGGCCTGATCCCGCAGGCGCAGGCGCTGGGCCCGGCGCTGACGGCGACGGAGCGCTTCTTCGACAAGACGACGACGCCGATCCGCACCCAGATCCGGCCTTTCACGCGCCAGATCCGCCCGGTCCTGACCCACCTCAAGCAGGGCTCCTCCGACCTCGAGAAGACGGTCTCCGGCTTCGGCAACTCGCTCGGCGCCCTCAACTCCTTCTTCAACGAGCTCGCCTACAAGCCGAAGGGCAAGCAGAGCTACCTCTTCTATCTGCCCTGGCTCAACCACAACACCAACGCCACCTTCAACATCGCCGACGGGGGCGGCCCGGTGCAGCGCGGCCTGGTGATGATCACCTGCACCGGCTCCTTCCTCGCCTACGGCGTAGGGGGCCTGCCCACGAATCCGTTCATCAAAACCATCCTGCAGTCGGTCCGCGTGCCGCGCACCGAGCAGCTTCCGGTGATTCCGGCCGACCCGGAGGAACCGTCGATCAGCTGCGGACCGGAAACGTAATGAGCAAGAAGGCGCCAAGCACAACCCAGCTGCTCGTGATCACGGGCTTCGCGCTGTCCTGCTTCGGGATCCTGCTCTTCCTCTGGATCACCTTCGGCGGCCCGACCCCGTTCAAGGCAAAGTCCTACGAGATCACCGTGCCCTTCGACGAGGCGGCGCAGCTGGCCCAGCAGTCGGACGTGCGGATCTCCGGCGTCAACGTCGGCAAAGTCAAGAGCATCGAGCGCGATCCCGACAAGCTGGCGCTGGCGACACTCGAGATCGACGACAAGTACGCGCCGATTCCCAGGGACACGCGCGCGATCCTGCGCACGAAGACCCTGCTGGCCGAGACCTATGTCGAACTGACCAACGGCGACCGCAACGGCCCCAGGCTCGACGACGGCAGCAAGCTTCCCGCCGCCAACGTCGCCCGCTCGGTCCAGATCGACGAGATCTTCCGGACCTTCAACCCGCGCACCCGCGCGGCCTTCCAGGAATGGATGCAGAACCTGGCGATCGCCGTCGACGGGCGCGGCCAGGACCTCTCGGCCGCCTTCGGCGAACTCGACACGACCTTCAGCGAATTCGACGAGCTGTTCCGCAGCCTCGACACGCAGCGGCTCGCCGTGCGCCAGCTGTTCAGCAACGGCGCCGTCGCCCTCGACGCGTTCCGCGGCCGCCAGGGGCAGCTCGCCGACCTGGTCCGCAACTCCAACGAGGTCTTCCAGACCGCCGCCGCCCGCGACCGCGACATCGAAGCGCTCTTCCGCGCCTTCCCGACCTTCGAGGACGAGTCGAGGCTGACCCTCGACCGGCTCAAGGAGTTCGCCGTCAACACCGACCCGCTGATGCGCCAGCTCGTGCCGGCCGCCGAACAGCTATCGCCGACCCTTGTCGCGCTGACCAGGGCGGCCCCGCAGGCGAAGGGCTTCTTCGAAGGCTTCGCGACGGTGATCTCCCGCTCGACCTCGGGCTTCCCCGCCCTCCGCAAGCTGCTGCGCGACGACTTCCCGCCCTTCCTGCGCGCCGTCGACCCCTTCCTGCGCAACCTCAACCCGATCCTCACCGGCCTCGGCATCTACAAGCACGAGATCACCGCGGCGATGGCCAACGTCGCCGCGGCCACCAACGCCGTCCACCTGAGCAGCGTCGGCAAGCAGGTCCATTACCTGCGCGCCCTCGGGCCCTTCGTGCCGGAATCGCTGGCGACCTTCGAAAGCCGCACCTCGACCAACCGCAACACCGCCTACGCGCAGCCGCTCTCCTACAAGAAGCTGGCCAACGGCCTGCTCAACTTCGGCACCGGCCAGTGCACGTCGGGCCTGACCGCGGCGCTCGACCCCGAAACCCCGAAGGACCCCGACTTCTACGGCAGGGTCGAAGGCGACACGACCGAAAAAACCGAAAAGAACGCGCTCGAATTCTTCGAACGGCTGAAGAAATACGCCTACGGGGAACAGGACAACTCGTCCAACGCCCCGGCGCCCGGGTGCACCCAGCAGGGGCCGTTCGACTCGATCTACGGGAGCGGGCCGGCCACGGCCTACCAGCACACCTTCGAACAGGGTGAATAACCCGATCGCAACAAGTCCCGGCCGCTCCTTTCGGCCCGCAGGCGGGTTGCCGGAGTAGCAATTGTTGGTAGGTTGCCGGGAGGGACAGACCTACCGACGCTGTCTACATGGCCAGGAAGCTGGAGACCGGGCCGCAAAGGAGAAGAGAGACCGAAATGCGCAAGCGCCTGATTCTGACACTGGCCCTGGGAGCGATCGCCGCCCTGATGGTCGCCGGCGTCGCCAATGCCTACAAGCCGACCGTGGTGAGGGCGGGCAACCTGATTCTGACCTTCAACGGAGGAATCACCCCGAAGAAGCTGCCGAAGAGGACGATGGCCCCGATCGGGCTCACCGTCTCCGGCAAGTTCGCCACCGCGAACGGCGAACATCCGCCGGCGCTGACCAAGTTCATCGTCGAAACGGACAAGAACGGCGGCATCGACGCCAAGGGCTACCCGACCTGCAAGCAGGGCAAGCTCGAAGCGCGGACGACGAGCGACGCGAAGAAGGCCTGCCCGAAGGCGATCGTCGGCAAGGGCAACACCGGCGTCGAGGTCCTCTTCCCCGAACAGGCCCCGATCCCGGTCAAGAGCCAGCTGCTCGCCTTCAACGGTGGCAAGAAGGGCGGCAAGACGACGATCTACATCCACGCCTATCTCTCGAGCCCGATCGCGGCGGCGATCGTCACCAAGGTCGTGGTCTCGAAGATCCACAACGGCAAGTACGGCCTGAAGTCGCTGGCCACGATTCCGAAGATCGCCAACGGCGCCGGCTCGGTGAAGAGCTTCACGCTGACGATCAACAAGAAGTTCAAGTACAAGGGCAAGCAGAAGAGCTACCTGACGGCCAGGTGCCCGACCGGCTCGCTCTTCGCCCAGGGCGAAGCGGTGTTCGCCGACGGCAGCAAGGCAAAGGGCTCCGTGGTCCGGCCCTGCACGCCGAAGGGCTGAGCCCCGGCAGCCCGGGCTTCGAGGCTCAGGGCGAATCAGGGGTGGGGAAGGGCGGCCGCAAGGCCGCCCTTCTCATTGTTCGGCGGCGATCGAGGCGGCGATCCGGTCGCGCTCCAGCGCCGCCCCCTCCGGGCCGAGGAAGGGCAGGGCGATCCAGAACATCAGATCGGGCAGGCGGCCGGGCAGGGCGGCGCTCGCCCCGTGCAGGATCTCGCTGTAGAGCAGCTCGTTGATCCCGCCGGCGATCGATAGCGAGGTGATCCCGGGCAGCTCTACCGAGGTCTCGGCCCTGCCCGCGTCGAGGAAGCCGGTGAACTGACGCAGCGCCGCGTCGCGCCGGGCCAGCGCCTTGGGGCCCGCGGCGAGGACCTCGATGATCGCGTAGCGCGCCTCGTCGGGGTGCTCGGCCAGGTGTTTGAGCAGCTCGCCCAGCCCGCCGGCGATTCGCTCCGCCCAGGGAGCGCCCGGCTTTGACTCGAAACCCCTCGCGGTGTCGCCGAGCAGGTTGCCGAGGAGGACGTCGTAGGTCGCCAGGAAGCAGTCCTCCTTGCTCGAGAAGAGCTCGTAGAAGGTCTTGCGGGAGACGCCGGCCGCCTCGATCACGTCGACGACACGGGTCTCGGGGTAGCCGCGTTCGGAGACGACCTCGATCATCGCCTGCATGATGCGGTTGCGCTGCGACTCGGTGACCGCCTCGCGGGGCAATCCGTGCCGACCGCGCGGAAGCCGTTCGCTCGACTCAGCCACGCGTCTCTCGGGAGCCACAGCCATGACTGTAGAGCAGGGGCGGCGTTTCACAACCGCTAAAATGGCCCTGGCCATGGGGGGTGCCACGAGACTTTCGGCCGGGCTGGCCGCTGCTCTTTGCGCAGCGGCTCTGTCGGCGTGCGGCGGCGGTGACGATTCGACGACCACGACCGGGGCCGGCACGGCCGGCGCCGAAGGCCCGTCGAAGTCGAACGGCGGCCGGCAGGGCTCTTCGAAGGAAGAGGGCGCCCGGCAGGGCTCTTCGAAGTCGGGCGGTGGCAAGGGCGACGGCAGCGGCAACGGCGGCAGCTCGAACGGCGACGCCGGCAGCTCGGACGGCAACTTCCGCTTCACCGGCGAACCGGTCAAGCACGATCACCCGAAGCCGGTCGAGGGCAAGCGCAGCGACACCCTCCGCACACCCGGCGGCGACAACAGCATCCAGGAATACGGCGAGGAAACCGCCGCCGACGAACGGGCGGCGGCGATGCTGCCGATCGCGGCCCTCTACCGGGCGATGTTCGGCGGCGACTGGACCGAGGTCTGCGACACCTACCTCTCCGCCAGCAACGTCAAGCAGCTCAAGCTGATCGCCGAAAAAAGCCCGCAGATCAAGGGCAAGGACTGCGCGGCGGTGCTCGCCGGACTCAGCCAGGCCACGGGCATCAGGTCCCCGGACACCCCCGACGGGGCGCTGGTCAGCTTCCGGGTCGACGGCGACACCGGCTTCGCGATCTACTGGGGAATCGACGGCAAGCCCTACGCCTACGCGCTCAAGTCCGAAGACGGCGGCTGGAAGCTGACCTCGTTGGGGCCGACGCCGCTCAGCCCCGGCGGCTAGGCATCCTCCGGCTCAGGCGGCCTGCAGGCGCGGCTCGTCACCGATCCAGACGACCTGCTCGCGATCGGGGCCGACGCCGACCAGCCTGATCGGAACCCCGACGAAGTCGGAGACGAAGTCGAGGTAGGCCCGCGCCTGGGCCGGCAGCTCCGCCTCGCTGCGGCACCCCGTGACGTCGGCGTCGAAGCCGGGCAGCTCTTCGTACTCCGGCTCGGCCGAGTGCAGGATCGACTGGTGGTAGGGGAAGCTGTCGAAGATCGCGCCCTCCCTGGAGCGGTAGCGGACCGCTACGCGCAGCGGGTCGATCCCGCGCAGGACGTCGAGCTTGGTGATCGTCAGCGCCGTCATCCCGTTGAGACGCACGGCGTAGCGCAGGGCGACCAGGTCGAGCCAGCCGCAGCGCCGCTCGCGCCCGGTCGTCGTCCCGTACTCCTGGCCGCGCTCGAGCATCTGGCGGCCGATCTCGTCCTCGAGCTCGGTCGGGAACGGACCCGCGCCGACCCGGGTCGCGTAGGCCTTGGCGACGCCCCAGACCTCGTCGATGTCGGTGGGCCCGACGCCGGCCCCGATCGTCGCCGCGCCGGCGATCGGGTTGGAGGAGGTGACGAAGGGATAGGTGCCGTGGTCGAGGTCGAGCAGGGTCGCCTGGGCGCCCTCGAACAGGACGGTCTGGCCGGCGTCGAGCGCGTCCCAGCAGAGCCGTGCCGTGTCGGCGATGTGGGGCTCGAGCCGGTGCCCGAAGCTGACGTGTTCCTCGGTCATCGTGTGCAGGTCGAGCCGGGGGTCCGGGGCGTCCTCGATGACCTGGTCGGAGGGCTCGCCCTCGCCGGCCTCCTTGCGCAGCTTGCGCCGCCGCACCGAGAGCTCGCGAAGCGCCTGCTGCTTGGGCTCGAGCGCGGCGCGGATCTTGGTCCGCAGGATCTTCTCGTCGAGCAGGTCCTGGACCCGGATCCCGAGCCGCAGGGCCTTGTCGGCGTAGCAGGGGCCGATCCCCCGCCGGGTCGTCCCGATCGAGAGCTTGCCCAGCTTCACCTCTCCCGCCGTGTCGAGGAGCACGTGGTACGGCATGATCAGGTGGGCGTTGGCGGAGATCTTCAGGTTGCCGACGTCGATGCCGCGCCGCCGCAGTCCGTCGATCTCACCGAGCAGGATGCTGGGGTCGAGGACGACGCCGTTGCCGATCACACAGAGCTTTTCGGGATACAGGATCCCGGACGGGATCAGGTGGAACTTGAACTTCTCGCCCTCGCGGACGATCGTGTGACCGGCGTTGTTGCCGCCCTGGAAGCGGACGATGACGTCGGCGCCGTCGGCGAGCAGGTCGACGACCTTGCCCTTCCCCTCGTCGCCCCACTGGGCTCCGACTATGACCAGGCCTGGCATGACGGGCAGATTGTCCTGAAAACGCGGGTGGGGTGCATGCCGGCGGCTTTCGGCGCTCGGTGCGGAGCACGCCACGCTCCCCGCCTCCCTTGGCCGGCGAAACCCACCCGCGCTTTCAGCCGGCTAGGCGGCCTGGCCGTAGCGACGGTCGTGACCGCGCAGCTCGACCTCGTCGCAGATCTGGCTGAGCCGCGAGACCGTGCGCTCGCCGATCTGCTCCTCGAGCTCCCCGTGGGGGAGGTTCGTGGTGATCAACATCGAGCGCTGTTCCTCGTAGCGCTCGTTGATCAGCGCGTATAGCTGCTCGAGGACCCAGTCGGAGCGCTTCTCGGCGCCGAGGTCGTCGATGTGGAGCAGGTCGACCGAGGTCAGTCGCTCGAAGAACGACAGGTAGGAGTCGCCGCCCGGTCTCCGAATCGTAGGTCCTGCGGATACGGGCCAGCAGCTTGGGCAGGGAGTAGATCGCGACCGAGTGGCCCGCCTCGAGTGCCGCCTTCGAGATCAGCATCGCCGAGGGTCGTCTTGCCCGGTGCCGGTGTCGCCGAAGAGCCAGAGGCCGCGCCCGGCGTCCAGCTTCGCTCGTCGAGGCCCTCGACGTAGCCGCGGACCTCGGCGATCGCCCCCTTCGTCTCCAGGCTTCCGCTCCATGTCGCTGACCGGCGGCCGGTCGAAGCCGACGCCTCGGTAGCGCGGCGGGATCACCGACGCGACCCCCCTGCTGCGCCCTCTCTTCAGCCGCTGCTCGCGGCACTCGCAGGGGCGGGCGACGTCCTCGGGCCCGAGGATCCAACCGGACCCGTCGCAGACGCCGAGCGGACATGCGCGCTCGCGGAAGGGGTCGCTGTTCACGACGGCCATCAGAAGTCAGGCCCCGCGGCCGCCGTGTCCTCGATCGGCGCCCCTTCGCCGGCCGGCTGCTCGACCGGCTGCTCGTAGCCCGAGTGATCGGCGAACTTCGGGAAGCGGTCGAGGAATACCAGCTTGGGGGCGCCGATCGGGCCGTTCCTGTGCTTGGCGATGATCACTTCCGCGAGGCCGTCGGGGTCCTCGTCGCGATCCCGGTAGTAGTCCTCGCGGTAGAGGAAGGCGACCAGGTCGGCGTCCTGCTCGATGGAGCCGGACTCGCGCAGGTCGGAGAGCATCGGTTTCGGAGGGTGGCGCTGCTCGGGCGCTCGCGAGAGCTGGGAGATCGCCAGCACCGGGACGTCGAGCTCGCGGGCGAGGATCTTCAGCCCGCGACTCATCTGCGCGACCTGCTCGACCCGGTTCGCGCGGGGATCGTCGGTGCGCATCAGCTGCAGGTAGTCGACGATCACCAGGCCGAGGCCGCCCCGCGCCTGTTCCTGAGCGTGCAGGCGCCGCGCCTTCGCCCTGAGGTCGAGCATGCCGAGGTCGGAGGAGTCGTCGAACCAGAGCGGCGCCTGCGACAGCTCGCGCTCCGCCCTCACCACCTTCGGCCAGTCCTTTTCGGAGACCTGGCCCTTGCGCAGCTTGTCGCCGGAGATCCGCGCCCGGCAGGCGATGAAGCGCTGGGCGAGCTCGACCTCGGACATCTCCAGCGAGAAGAAGGCGACGGGGAGCTCCTTTTTCACGGCGACGTTTTCGGCGATGTTGGCGACCAGCGCCGACTTGCCCATCGCCGGGCGCGCGGCGACGATGACCAGGTTCCCGGGCTGGAAGCCGCCGGTGATCGCGTCGATGTCGCGGAAGCCCGAGGGGGTGCCGGTCAGCTCCAGCTCCCCGGTCGATAGCTTCTCGAGCCTGTCGACCTCCTCGTGGAGGATCTCCGAGAGCATCCGGAAGTCGCTCGCCTGCTCTTTGTGGGCGACGTCGAAGAGCAGCTTCTCGGCTCGCTCCGACAGCTCCCGCGGCTCGCCGTCGCGCTCGTGGACCCAGCCCTGGATCTCCTGTCCGGCCCCGAGCAACCGGCGCAGCAGCGAGTTCTGCTGGACGATCTCCGCGTAGTGCTTGGCGTTCCCGGCCGCCGGCACCTTCGCCGCGAGCTCGGAGACGTAGTGCCGCCCGCCCGCCTCCTCGATCTGGTTGCGCTGTACGAGGGCCTCGGAGATGCTCAGCTCGTCGACCGGGGTCGACGAGGCGTAGAGGTCGTGGATGCAGCGGAAGATCGCGGCGTGCTTCTCGAGGTAGAAGTCCTCGGCGTTCAGCTTCACCTCGTCGATCACCCTGGTCATCGTCGGCTCGGCGACGAGCATCGCGCCGAGCACCGATTCCTCCGCCTCGATGTTCTGCGGCGGGACCTGGGATGTGGGAGCTTGGGCCATCGACTCTTAGTTAAGGATCCCCGGCGGCGGAACTCGCTCCACCGGACCCTCGCGCAAGCAAACCAGAGCCCGGGTGTGGGCACAGGGCGCCAGTCCGCAAACGGCGTGAAAAGAATCGTCGGGCCGCCGACCGGCCCCCTCAGGCAGGATCGCGCGGCGCCGGGATCAGCCCCTCGGCCTCCTGGCGCCGCTCGCCGCGGCGCAGCATGCGGCCGGTCAGGATCGCGATGCTGAGGATCGCGGTGGCTCCGAGGCTGAGCTGGATGCTGAGCAGCCCCTCACGCGTCCAGTAGACGTCGCGCAGGTCGAGCAGCAGGGCGGCCTCGTCGAAGGTGAGGCCGATGCCGACGCCCATCGGAAGCGCGAGGTGCTGCTCGAGCTCGTCATTGTCGGTGAGTAGCGCTGCGGTCCCGGCTCCGAACCCGACCAGGATGCCGGGCACGAAGTGGTGGATGTGGCGGCCGCCGACCCTGACGTTGCGGAATGGCCCGTGGCCGGCGCGGATCGCCCAGGCCGAGAGCCGCACCACGGCGAAGGAGCCGAGGAAGCCTGCGAGCAGGTTGAAGAGGATCGCTTCGCTGCGAGGCGCCTCCTCGTAGCCGACGACGGCGACGCCGACCGTGTCGAGCGCTGCCGCGGGCGCCGCCTCGACCAGCGCCTCGCCGGCGGGCCCCTCCTGGGATCGGCGGGTCAGCATGCGGGCGAACTGGCCGGCGAGCACGGTTGCCGCGCCGCCCAGCGCGACCGCCGCGAGGGCGAGGGTGGCGCGCTCCGAGCGTGCCCAGCCGAGCCTCGTGCGGGCCCGGGCCCGCCTCGTCAGCCGCCTCGGAAAGTCTCGGTGGACTACTTCTCCTCGGTGACGATCGTCTTCACCGAGGCGACGGTCCCGTCGGCAAGCTCGATCTCGACCATGTGGGTGCCGATCTCGCGGATCGGCTGCTCGAGGCGGACCTTCCGGTGGTCGATCCGCAGTTCGCGGGCGTCGCGAATCGCGCCGACGATCTCCTTCGGCCCGACCGAGCCGAAGAGCTTGCCGTCCTCACCCGCGCGTTGGTAGATCGTCAGCACGGTCTTGGAGAGCAGCGAGGCGGCCTCGAGTTCGCGGGCCGCGCGCTCGCGCTCCGCCTTCTCGGCCGCGTCGCGGCGCCGTTGCGCCTCCTCGAGAGCGCCCGCGGTCGCCGGCATCGCCAGCTTGCGCGGGATCAGGTAGTTGCGCAGGTAGCCGGGAGCGACGTCGATCGGGTCGCCCCGCCGACCCAGCTTCTCGACGTCCTCGAGCAGCACCGCCTGGGCCATCGCGGCCGCTACCTCTCCCCGACGTAGGGCAGCAGCGCGATCTCGCGGGCGCGTTTGACAGCCACCGCGAGCTGCCGCTGGTGCTTGCGCGAGAGCCCCGTAACCCGCCGGCCGCGGGTCTTCCCCTTGTCGGAGAGGAAGCGGCGGAGCAGGCTCAGGTCCTTGTAGTCGACCGCCTCGGAGTTGATCCGCGTGTACTTGCGCGGGCGCATGCGGTCGGTCGGTCGCCGGCCGCGCCGTGCCGATGAGGGTGTGCCTGTCTCCTTGCTCCTGGGCATGCCGAGCCGGGAATCCTACAGATCGACCGGCTCGGTGCCGGTCCGGCGCGGCCCGCCTAGAAGGGGATGTCGTCGTCCCCGCCGCCGCCGCCGCCGCCGGCGCGGCCGCGCCCTCGAAGTCCGAGGTGTCCGCGGGAACGTCGCTGCTGGGGCTGAAGCCGCCGCCGTTGCCGCCGCTCTGGCCGCCCCCCGAGCCGTCGCGCGAGCCGAGGAACTGGACCGAGTTGGCGATGATCTCGACGCTCTGTCGTTTGCCGCCGCCGTCTTTGGCCTCCCACTCACGCCAGTCGAGGCGCCCTTCGACCGCCACCGGCCGGCCCTTGGACAGATAGTTGGCGCAGTTCTCGCCCTGCGCGCCCCAGACCGTCACGTCGAAGTAGTTGGGCTTGTCGACCCACTCGCCGGTCTGGCCGTCCTTGCGGCGGCTGTTGACCGCCACGCGCATCTTGCAGACCGATGTCCCGCCGCCTGTGCTGCGCAACTCCGGGTCCCGGGTCAGGTTCCCGGTGATCACAACCACGTTCACGTTCGAAGCCGCCACTGGCTCTCACTCCTCAAGTTCGCTGGTTACGTGTTCCAGTCTAAGAGCGGCACCGGCGCGCTTCGCCCCCGGCCCGTGGCAATCCCCGCAAAACGCGGCGCTATTCGGTGGCGCTACTCGGCCGAATCGCCGTCGGCCTCGCCGACGGCGGCCGCCTGAGGGGCGCGATCGCGCCCCTCACGGCCCTCGCGCCCGGGCACCGGGGCGGCGACGGCGGGCGGGACCATGACCGGCGAGTCCGGGTCCACTTTGAAGATCCGGAAGCGGAGGACCCCGTCGGCGATCTTGAGGTTGTGGTCGAGGCTCTCGAGCAGCTCTGTCGGCGCCTCGAACCGGAACCAGCGGTAGTCGGCCTCGTTGCGGCGCAATATCTCGTAGGCCATCTTGCGCAGGCCCCAGTCGTTCTCGTGCTTGAGCGTGCCACCCGCCTCGATCTGGCTCTTCGCCTCCTGGGCGAGGGCGTCCCGAGCAGGGGCGTCGCGCCCGGGGTCGAGCATCAGGACCAGCTCATATTCGCGTGCCGCTGCCAAAACGGCGTAGGACTATAGCTAGCCGCCCCCGACGCGGGAGGGTGGGCGCGAGGACTCCGGGTGTGACGAGCGCGCCCGCCCGGGAGCAGAGGAGGCGGCGCGCCTGTCAGTGAGGCGCGAACTCCTCCGACCCGTCGCCAGGGGCGGGCGGTGGCCCGGCGGGCAGGGTGGGGGGCCGGCGTGGGCGGCCGGAGGAGGGCGCCCGCCATCGCGGGCTCTTCGCCGATCGGCCGGCTCCCGACGCGATGCGTCGGTTTTCGGCCCGTCGACCGGCGGCGGACGGTGCCCCCTCGCCCGGGCGAGGGGGCCGCCACCGCACGGGCCGGCGAGATCGCGGCCCGATTGAGCGGCGGTGAGGCCGGGGCCATGGCCTTGGCCTCACTCGTCGCCCGGTGCGGACGGGGAAGCCCGATGTCGGCGGCCAAAGGGGGCGGGTCCGATGGGCGCAGCAGCGGTGCGAGGGCCTGCACGGCGAGCAGCGCCGCGACCCCGGCGCCGACCCATCTTGCAACCGAAGACCACCGAACTCGCAGGGACCCCATGACGGGCTAAGTCCAGGCCCTCCGGCCCTCTCCCCTCAGCCGCCGGGGGTCGTGCCCGCTGCTTCCTCCTCCGGGGAGGGGTGAAGGACGCCGGTGTGGATGCTCCAGCCCTGGCGGCGTCCGAGCATGGTCACCGCCGCGGCGAAGACCACCTCGACCACGGTCAGCACACCGCGCACGGCAATCGCGATCAGCGACCCGATCGCGAAGCTGCCGCCGGGAACTGCGCCCTTCACGGCCCAGGCGAAGACCGCATCGCGGATGCCGAGACCGGCGGGCGCCACGAGGGTCGCCAACGCGGCCACATATCCGAGCGCCTGAGCCGACCCGACCGTGAGCATCTCGTCGACCGGCACGTCGCTGACCGAGCGGGCGACGCAGTAGGTGCCGATCGTGATCACTCCCCAGTTGAGCAGGTAGAAGGCGAGCAGGCCGATCACCTCTCGGGCCGAGATCACGGCGGGCAGGGGCTCGCGGCCGAAGGCCCCGAGCAGGCGGTTGGCGAGGGGCGCGAACACCTTCGGGTGCAGAAGCGTGACCGCCAGTGGGATCAGCAGCAGGACCGCGAAGCGCAGCGGCTGCCCCTCCAGGTCCGGGTGGATGATCAGGAAATAGGCGGAGAAGACGATCGCCGAGGTCGCCGAGATCGCCTGTTCGTAGACGATGCTGGCGACCGTGGTCCGCCGGGGCACGCCGAGGCGCTCGGAGAGGAGCACCCTGCCGAGCACGTAGAGGACGCTGCCCGGGACATAGCGGGCGAGGATCGGCTGCCCCCAGGCCACCTGCGCCTGGCCGACTCCCACCCGGTGGCCGAGGCCGCGCAGGATCAGATCCCAGCCGAGGGCGCCGAAGACGTAGAAGAGCGGTAGCGCGAGGAAGGCCGGGATCAGCCAGAGCACGTGGAAATGCACGCCCTTGTCCTGGATCTCCGACCACTGGCTGACGACGGTCAGCACCAGGAAGCCGAATATCAACAGCGCGACGCCGAGCTGGAGGGCGAGCTGCACCCGCTTGCTGCGCGGCGGCCGGGTGCCGACCCGGGCGCCTGCCTCGCCGATTCGGTGCAGGAGTGGCGGACGGGATCCCACGGACTCCGCACCTTAGTGAGAATCAGGGGCGACAATGCCCCGATCGGCAAAGCGCGAGGAGAATGATGGGTGAGTTCGAGCTCTTGGCGCGGGTGCGGGAGCGCCTGCGCCCACCCGAGGGCCGGGTTCGCATCGGCCCCGGCGACGACGCGGCCGTGACCGTGCCCGGCGGGGCGACCGCGACGTCCGTGGATGCCCTGGTCGAGGGGGTCCACTTCAGCCGCGCCCGGGGCGGCCTGGCTCAGATCGGGGCCAAGGCCCTCGCCTCCGCCCTCTCCGACCTCGCCGCGATGGGTGCCGAGCCGGGCGAGGCCTATGTGGTCCTCACCGTCCCCCCCGACCTCGACGAGGAGGGGTGCCTGGAGGCGCTCGACGGGATGGCCGAGCTCGCCGCGGCCACCGGCACGACGCTCGCCGGTGGCGACGTCACGCGCGGGCCCTCGCTGGCATTCGCGGTCACCGTCGTCGGCCACGCGCGGTCGGCCGACGAGTTCGTCGGCCGCGACGGGGCGCAGCCCGGCGACGCGCTGGTCGTCACCGGCGAGCTCGGAGGCGCGGCGGCCGCCCTGCTCCTCGACGAGATCGGGGGGGTCGAGCTCCCGAGGCCCATGATCGAGGCCCTGCGCCGCCGCCAGCTCGAGCCCGTGCCCCGCCTGGCCGCCGGCCGCGCGCTGGCGGCGGCCGGGGCGACGGCGATGATCGACATCAGCGACGGTCTCGGCGGCGATGCCGGGCACATCGCCGAGGCCGCCGGCGTCGGCCTGCGGATCGACGCGGAGGCGCTGCCGATCGCCACCGGCGTCGCCGAGGTCGCCGGCGCGGCGGGCCGCGATCCGTTGCGCGTCGCCGCGACCGGGGGCGAGGACTACGAGCTGCTGGCGACGCTCCCCTCGGCGGGGCTGGATCTCGCGAGGCTGGCCGAGGCCTGCGGCGTGGCGGTGACCCGGATCGGCGAGGTCGTCGGCGGCGAGGGGGTCGAGATCAGGCTGCCCGGGAACCGGGTGGTCGAGCCGACCGGCTTCGACCAACTGGGTTGATCGCCTGCTGTTCCTCGGCCAGCAGTTCGCGCACGCCCCGGCGCCTGAGCATGGCCTCGGCGACCAGCGCCGGCTGGGGCCGGTATTTGCCGGTCTCGACAAGGGACTTGAGCCATTCCAGCTGCATGCCTTTCCTATCGGCTCGCGGGCCGGGATCCTGAGTTCTGGGTAGTCGCACATTTGTCCAACGGGGCGATCGGGCGGACCGCCATGCGTGCGCCATCTGCAGGGGATTACCCTTTGACCGGATGCCAAACGGGTCGGCGCGCATACTCCTGGTCGACGACGAGCAGTCGATCCAGACCCTGCTCAGCTATCCGTTGCGCAAGGACGGCTACCACGTCACCGGGGCCCAGGACGGCGGCGAGGCTCTCGAGCGCTTCGCAGAGGCACGCTTCGATCTCGTCATCCTCGACCTGATGCTGCCGAAGCTGGACGGGGTCGAGGTCTGCCGGCAACTGCGCTCGCGCAGCCAGGTTCCGATCATCATGCTCACCGCGAAGGGCAGCGAGACCGACAAGGTCGCCGGCCTCGAGGTCGGCGCCGACGACTACATCACCAAGCCGTTCTCGATGCGCGAGTTCCGCAGCCGGGTGAAGGCGGCCCTGCGACGCTCGAGGATGGTCGGCCCCGCCCCCGAGGAGGAGTCGATCGAGCGAGGCGACCTGAAGATCGACTTCGGCCGTCGCGTCATCACCCTGCGCGGCAGGGAGGTCCGGCTCACCTACGTCGAGTTCGAGATCCTCGGGGCGCTGGCCCGCTCCCCCGGGCGGGTGCTCAGCCGCGAGACCCTGCTCGAGCACGTCTGGGGGGACTCGGAGTACCGCGACCCGCGAACGGTCGACGTCCATATCCGCCACCTGAGGGAGAAGCTCGAGAGCGAGCCGAAAAAGCCCGAGTTCCTTTTCACGGTGCGCGGCGTCGGCTACCGCTTCAACGAATGACGAGCTTGCGGGCGACGCTGCGGGGGAGGATGACCAGGACTTCCCTGGCAATCGGCCTGACCAGCACGGTCATCATCTACGTCTGGGTCGTCGTCGTCCAGGGCGACTCAGGGGCCAGGCACGAGATCGTCGTCGGCGGCATCCTGGCCATGCTCGCCGCCTTCGCGATCGGCTACTACAGCGCCAGGGTGGTGGGCCGGAGGATCACCCGCCTCGAGCAGGCCGCGCGCAAGATCGCCGACGGGGACTTCGGGACCCGCATCCCTGTCGACACCTCGGGCCAGCTCGGCAAGCTCGCCCGCACCTTCAACGAAATGCAGCGCCGCCTGGCCGAGCTCGACGGCGCCCGCAAACAGTTCGTCGCGAATGCCTCGCACGAGCTGCGCACGCCGATCTTCAGCCTCGGCGGCTTCGTCGAGCTGCTCGAGGACGAGGACCCGAGCCCGGAGGAGCGGGCCGAGTTCGTGCACACGATGCGGGAGCAGATCGAGCGCCTGACGAAGCTGACGACCGACCTGCTCGACCTCTCCCAACTCGACGCCGGCGCGATCATCGTCAAAGCGGACTCGGTCGACCTCAGCGCCCTGGTGCGCGACGTCGCCCTCGAGTTCGGCCCGCGCGCCGACCTGCACGGCTCGCGCCTGGAGCTGCGACGCCCGAGCCGCCCGGTGGTCGCCCGGGCCGACCCCGAGCGGGTGCGTCAGATCACCCGTATCCTGCTCGACAACGCCCTCACCCACACGCCCGAGGGGACCAAGGTGACCGTGACAGCCAACTCCGTCAACCACCGCGTCGAGCTGACCGTCTCCGATGAAGGGCCGGGCATCCCGCAGCGCGCGCAGGGGCGGATCTTCGAGCGCTTCTACACGGCGGAAACCGGGGACGGCTCCGGGCTCGGCCTGGCGATCGCCCGTGAGCTCGCCCAGCGGATGAGGGGCAGGATCTCGATCACCTCGAACAAACGCTTCACGGCCTTCACCCTTGACCTGCCGCCGGCCGAGATGCCCCCGACCGCGCAGGCGCAGAGAACAGAGGCGCACGCGTGAGGGTGCCAACCGGCCTGGTCGCAGCGCTGCTGGCGCTGGGCCTCCTCGCCGGCTGCGGGGGCGGCATAGGCAACGACGACTCCGCCGGCGGGACGACGTCGACGGTCGCCCAAGCCCCGAAGCGGGTGATCGTGCAGACCTCGGGCGACTCCTTCAACCCGGCCCAGGTCTATGCCGAGGCCGCGCCGGGGGTCGTCACCGTGCGCTCGATCTACGAGGCCGGCGCCGCCGAGGGCTCCGGCTTCGTCCTCGACAAGGACGGCAGGATCGTGACCAACGCCCACGTCGTCACCGAGGACCCGACCGCCGGCGGCGAGCGGCAGCGGGCGAAGTCGGTCTACGTCGAGTTCCCCGACCGCAATGTCGTCTCGGCCAAGGTCGTCGGCTTCGACCCGTTCGCCGACGTCGCCCTGATCGAGGTCGAGCCCGACGGGCTCGACCTGCACCCGCTGGCGCTCGGCGACGACAGCGACCTCGTCGTCGGCCAGCCGGTGGCGGCGATCGGCAGCCCCTTCGGCGAGCAGCACTCGCTCTCGGTGGGGATCGTCTCGGCGACCGACCGCTCGGTGGACTCGCTGACCGAATTCCAGATCGAGGGCGCGATCCAGACCGACGCCTCGATCAACCCCGGCAACTCGGGCGGCCCGCTGCTCGACGGCAACGCCAGGGTCGTCGGCATCAACCAGCAGATCCAGACCGAAACCGGCTCGCACGACGGGGTCGGGTTCGCGATCCCGGTCTCCGCGGTGCGACGGTCGGTGGCGCAGCTCGAAGACGACGGCAAGGTCAGCTACGCCTACATCGGCGTCTCCACGCAGGCGCTGTACCCGCAGCTCGCCGAGGAGCTCGACCTCGATGTCGGCTACGGGGGGCTGCTGGCCGAAGTCGTCCCCGACGGGCCGGCGGATAGGGCGGGGTTGCAGGGCGGCGACGGGAAAATCCGCTTCCAGGGGTTCCCGGTCACCAGCGGCGGCGACGTCATCCTCTCGGTCGAGGGCCGTAAGGTGCTGCGCCCCGAAGACCTCGCCCGCATCGTCTCCTCCTATCGGCCCGGCGACGTCGTCACGCTCGAGATCCTCCACGACGGCGACCGCAAGGACGTCGACGTCACGCTCGGCCGCCGCCCGGGGAGCATCCCCGAACGCTGAGCCACCCGGCGTCCGGCCCTCTAACCGCCGCGACCTGTAGAACTCCCCGATGCTTCAGGAAGTCCCCGTCGGCCACAAGTCGCTCTCCGACTACACCCATATCGTCGGAAAGGAGCTCGCGGAACGGATTCGCGAGCAGGCGAAGTCGATCGAGGGGCAGCGCGTCCTGCACGTCAGCGCGACCGCGTTCGGCGGCGGCGTCTCGGAGATCCTCTACACGATCGTGCCCCTGATGCGCGACGTCGGCCTCGACGCCCACTGGCACGTGATCTTCGGCAAGGAGGAGTTCTTCAACGCGACCAAGCTCCTGCACAACTCCCTGCAGGGGGCCGACGAGACGCTCAGCGAGGAGCAGTGGCGGGTCTTCGACGAGATCAACGAGATCAACGCCGACGGGCTGCAGGGCGAGTGGGACACGATCATCGTCCACGACCCCCAGCCGATCGGCCTGCGTCGCGGCGCGCAGGACAGGGGCCGCAACTGGATCTGGCGCTGCCACATCGACCTCTCCGAGCCCAACCCGGCCCCGATCGCGCGCCTGCAGCCGCTGATCGAGGAGTACGACGCGACCGTCTGGCACATGCCCGCCTACGTTCCCTCCGGCATGAACGGCAACGGGGGCGTGCGGATCATCCCTCCGGCGATCGACCCGCTCTCGCCGAAGAACATGGCCTTCTCCCCGGACGACGCGGCCTTCGTCTGCGACCAGTTCGGGATCGACGTCGACCGGCCGCTGATCACACAGGTCTCGCGCTTCGACCCCTGGAAGGACCCGATGGGGGTGATCGATGCCTACCGGGACGTCACCGCGGAGGTGCCCGAGGCGCAGCTCGCACTGGTCGGGTCGATGGCCACCGACGACCCCGAGGGCTGGGAGTTCTTCCAGAAGACCTTCGAATACGCGGACGGCGACCCCGACATCAAGATCCTCAACAACCTCAACAACGTCGGCGCGATCGAGGTCAACGCCTTCCAGTCGCAGTCGGACGTCTGCCTGCAGAAGTCGATCCGCGAGGGGTTCGGGCTGACCGTGACCGAGGCGCTCTGGAAGGGGCGGCCGACGGTCGCCGGCAACGTCGGCGGGATCCCGCTGCAGATCGACGACGGCGAGAGCGGCTATCTGGTCGACTCGTCGGCCGAGTGCGCACGGCGCTGCGTCGAGATCCTCGCGGACCCCGAGCTGGGCAAGCGGCTGGGCCGGGCCGGCAAGGAACACGCGCGGCGCGAGTTCCTCTCGCCGCGCCTCCTGCGCGACTGGCTCGAGCTGATCGCCGACCTGGACAGGTAGGGGCGAAGCGGTCGGGGTAGGCTCATCGGGATGTACGACTCCGATCCGCTGATCATCGTCTCCAACCGCGGTCCGGCGCAGTTCGAGCGGGCGAAGGGGGGCGAGCGCACCGTGCGGCGCGGCGGCGGCGGGCTGGTCACGGCCCTCTCGGGCCTCGTCTCCCACCGCGACGCGCTCTGGATCGCGTCGGCGATGACCCCGGAGGACGAGGCGGTCTCCGCGGAGCGCGGGGGGCCGGTCGAGATCGCGATCGACGGGATCGAGTACCGGGTGCTGATGGTCGGCAGCGACGCGGAGGCCTACGACCGCTTCTACAACGTGATCGCGAACCCGATCCTCTGGTTCATCCAGCACTACCTCTGGGACCTCTCCAACGCGCCCGACATCCGCCGGCAGGAGCTCGACGCCTGGGACTTCGGCTATCAGGAGGTCAACCGCGACGTCGCCGCCGCCGTGCTCGGCCAGATCGCGGAGCGCGAGCGGCCGCTTGTGATGCTCCACGACTACCACCTCTACACGGCGCCGGCGATGATCCGCGCCGAGCGCCCGGACGCCTTCCTCCATCACTTCGTGCACATCCCCTGGTCCCAGCCCGACAGCTGGCGCGTGCTGCCGGGCCGGATCCGCGAGGCGATCTTCCGGGGCATGCTCGCCAACGACATCATCGGCTTCCACACCCACGCCTACTGCATCAACTTCATCCGCTGCTGCGACGAACTGCTCGAGGTCGATGTCGACTACGACCGCGCCCTGGTCACCCACGCCGGCGGCCAGACCCTCTGCCGCGCCTATCCGCTGGGGATCGACGCCGAGCGGCTGCGGCGGGTCGCCGAGGAGTCGCCGCAGGTGGCGGAGGCCGAGCGCGAGGTGCTCGAGCGGCGGCGCAAGCACCTGATCATCCGCGTCGATCGCGCCGACCTCTCCAAGAACGTCCTGCGCGGCTTCACCGCGTTCGACACCTTTCTCACACAGCACCCGGAGTTCCGCGAGCAGGTGACGTTCATCGCCCATCTGCAGCCCTCGCGCCAGGACGTGCCCGAGTACGCCGAGTACCTGGAACGGATCGAGGCGCTGGTCGCGGTCGTCAACCACCGCCACGGGACCACCGACTGGATGCCGATCGACCTGAAGATCTACGAGAACTTCCCCGAGGCCGTCGCCCGCTACAAGCACTTCGACCTTCTGATGGTCAACTCGATCTTCGACGGCATGAACCTCGTGGCCAAGGAGGCGCCGGCGGTCAACACCCGCGACGGGGTGCTGATGCTCTCCGAGAACACCGGCTCGCACGAAGAGCTGGGCGAGTGCGCGATCTCGGTCAACCCGTTCGACATCCAGGAGCAGGCCGACTCGATCTACCGGGCGCTGACCATGGATCCCGAGGAGCGACGGGTGCGGGCCAAGCGCCTGAAGGAGATCATCCTCTCCCGCAACCCGGGCGACTGGGTCGACGACCAGTTGGCGGATATCGCCGAGTTGCGCGAGAGCGTGGCGTAGGGGGCCTCCACTCCCCGGTTCCGCGCGAGCTTGTGGGGGGAGCTTTGCTCAGAGCGGGATGCGGGTGCCCAGCTGGAAGGCGGTGAGGGCGAGGAGGAGGAGTTGGACGGGCCGGTCGCGGGAGAGCGCGGCGAGGGGGAGCGCCCAGATCAGGTACCAGGGAAGGAGCCAGGCGGTCGCGAGGAGCAGGCCGGCGGCGGCCCAGGCGGCGGCGCGCAGCCAATCGCCCCCGCGCCAGGTCCAGGCGAGCAGGCCCGCGAACAGCGCCCCATATATAGAGAGCGCCGCGACCCGCGCGAGCCGGGGGTCGATTCCGGTCAGGCGGGCAAAGGTGATCGGCACGCTCATGTGGCTCGTGCGGCCCTGGTTCTCGCCGGCCAGGCCGAGCGCGTCGAGCCAGCTCCAGCCGAACGCCGCCCAGGCCGCGAGCCCGATCGCCCCCGCCACCAGCGCCGCGCCGCCCAGGAACCGCCAACCCCCGCCGAGAGCGGGGTGATCGGCGGTGCGAGGCGATCAGGGCGAAGGGGGCGGCGAGCGCCGCCGGGGCCTTGATCGCGAGCGCGGCGGCGAAGGCGCCGCCCCCGCTTGCCTGTTTGGCAACGAGCACCCCCGCGACGCCCAGCATCGCCGCGAGCATCGCCAGGCCGTCGTTGTGGGCGCCGCCGGCGACGTGGACCAGGACGAGCGGGTTGAGGGCGACGAAGGCCGCGGCGCGCAGGGGGTCGACGCCCCGCGCCGGCGCGAGGCGGGCGACGAGCACGGCGACGCCGAGCACCGCGGCGCCGGCCGACGCCTTCAGCACGGCGACGGCGGCGCCGACCGAGAGCCAGGCAAGCGGGTAGGTGCCGAGCGTGAAGAGCGGCCCGTAGGCGCTTGTCGCCGATCTCCAATCGACCCTGGCGAAGGCCGGGTCGGCGGGTGCCGCGGAGGGCGGATGGAGGTAAGGGTCGAGGCCGTGGACGACGCCGAGCCGGGCGTAGTCGACGTAGCTGTAGACGTCGTGGGAGAGCAGGACGGGCGCAATGGCGAAGGCCGCGAGGAGCGCGACGATCGCGGCCCAGAGCGGCCGCGCCCCCAGTCTCGGAGCGAGGACCAGCACGCCGAGGTAGGCGAGGAAGCCGAGCCAGATCAGGGCGAAGGCGGCCCCGGCGCCGACGGTCAGGCGCTAGCCGCCTTCCCCGTCGCCGGGCTCGGTCGCGGTGCCCTCGCCGATGCCCGTCCCGCCCCCTGAAGGTGGCGGGACCGCCGACGCGGGGGGCACGTAGGGGTCCTGGCCGACGCCGGGGGCGTAGGCGCTGGGGTCGTAGCCACCGACCGCGTCCTGCCCCGGCAGCTTCCCGTCCTTGCCGCGCGTCGCGTCGCCGAGCGAGGCGCCGGTCGGCCCGCCGCGGGTGAAGCGACCGTAGAAGGGCGCCCACCGGATCGGCGTCTCGGGCTCGCTGAACGACTCGCAGGGGACCTCGCCGTCGGCGTAGACCGAGTGCCAGATCTCGGCCGGGAAGGTGCCGCCGTAGACGGTCGAGCCGTGGACGTTGGTCATCTCGATCCCGTTCGACTGCGGATAGCCGACCCAGACGACCGTCGCCAGGTTCGGCTGGTAGCCGGCGAACCAGGCGTCGGTGAAGCGGTCGGTGGTGCCGGTCTTGCCCGCCTGGCCCTCGCATCCCGTGTAGGCGGCGGTGCCGGTGCCTTCGGTGATGTTGTCGTGGAGCAATCGGGTCACCTCGTAGGCGACCGCTTCCGAGACGACCCTGCGGGGGTCGGCCGTCTCGGGCTCGTCGACCCGGCCGTCCGGGAAGACGACGCGGCGGATCGCGACCGGGTCGCGCCGGATGCCGCCGGCGGCGAGGGTGGCGTAGGCGTTGGACATCTCCAGCGGCGAGACGCCGATCCGCAGGCCGCCGATCCCCTCGGCCGGGATCCCGTCCAGAGGGCTGGAGATCCCCAGCGACCTGGCGGTTTCCGCCACCTGCTCGGGGCCGACGTCGAGGTCGAGCTGGGCGAACACGGTGTTGTCGGAGGCGACCGTCGCCTGCTTGAGGTTGACGGTGCCGAGGTATCCCTCGTCGGCGGTGTGCACCTGCCACTGTCCCCAGCGGCCGGTGCCGATGTCGAGCGGCTTGGAGACGTAGTAGGTCGAGTAGGGGTCGACGCCCTGCCTGAGCGCCGTGGTCAGGACGAAGGTCTTGAAGGTGGACCCGGGCTGCCGGTGGCCCTGGGCGGCGAGGTTGAACTGGCTGCTGTCGTAGCTGGAGCTGGAGACCATCGCCCGGATCCAGCCATTTCGCGGGTCGATCGAGACGAACGCCGCCGCCGGGTCTTCTTCGTAGGGGAGCGTCGATTCCATCGCCTCCAGCCCGACCCGCTGCAGCTCCGGGTCGATCGTCGTGTGGACGGCGAGCCCGCCCTGGCGCACGGTGTTGACGCCGTAGGCCTCGATCAGCCTGTCCTCGACGTAGTCGAAGAAGTAGGGCTGGCGGTGGGTGAAGAAGCCCTCGTCCACGTCCAGGTCGAGGCCGTGCCGGGCCACGGCCGCGGCCCGCGCCCTGGAGACGAAGCCGAGCTCGGCCATCTTGGCGAGCACGTCGTTGCGGCGCTCGCGGGCCCCGGCCGGGTTGAGGATCGGGTTGTAGTCGGTCGGCGCCTGCGGCAGGCCCGCCAGCGTCGCCGCCTGCCCCAGGCTCAGCTTCCAGACCGGCTCCGAGAAGTAGATCCGCGAGGCGGCCTGCACGCCGACCGCCGTGCTGCCGTCGACGGTCCCGTAGGACGCCGTGTTCAGGTACTGGCCGAGGATTTCGTCCTTGGAGTGTTGCTTGGAGTACTCGATCGCCAGCTTCGCCTCGACGATCTTGCGCTCGAGGTCGCGCTTGGGCTCGGAGATGCAGAGGTTGCGGACCAGCTGCTGGGTGATCGTCGAGCCGCCCTCGATCGCCTCTCCGGCTTCGAGGTCCTTGAGCGCAGCGCGCAGGATCGCTTCCGAGTCGATCCCCTCGTGCTCGTAGAAGCGCTCGTCCTCGATTGCGATCGTCGCCTGCCGCAGGTCCTCCGGTACCCGACCCAGGGCGACCGGCGTGCGCGCCTCGTCGGAGGCGACCACGCCGAGCCTTGCCCCGTTGCCGGCATAGATGACCGAGTTGCCGCCCTCCTCGACCTGCTTGCAGGACGCCAGGGACGGCGCGTCGGCGGCGACGTCGAGCACCCAGCTGGTGACCCCGATCGCGATCGCGACGACCAGGGCGAGGAAGGCGCCGCCGACGAGCAGCACCTTGCTGGATGCGCCGCCGCGGCGCCTCTTGCGTCGGCTCCTGCGGCTCAAGCCTGGGTGTCTCCGGTGGAGCGGTTGTGGATGATGCCCTCGACCAGCATCTGGTTGGGGATCACGATCGAGCTGTCGTCGCCCGGGTTGACGTAGGTGTAGGAGAGGGTGATGTCGACGACCCGGCCGCTGACCTCCTCGAACTCGATCCGGTCGCCGATCTTGATCGGCTGGGCGACGGCCAGCTGCACGCCGGCGACCATGTTGCCGATCGTCTGCTGGGCGGCGAAGCCGATGATCGCGGCCAGCACCGCGGTCGAGGCGAAGAGGCCGGCGGCGAGCTTCTGCAGTTCGGTGAACTGGGCGAGCGCGATCGTCGCGAGGACCACGAACACGACCAGAATCGCCAGCCGGCGCAGGAAGCGCAGCCGCGTCTTTGTCGAGCGCGAGACCTGTGAGACTGCCGGCGACATGGAGGCAAAACTACCTACCGCGGCGCCTCTCGACGCGATTCCCGGCAGGCGGGAGTTCCCCTACACGAACTGGGGGCCGTGGCTGGCGCTGCTCGGGGTGGTGATGGCGATCGGCAGCGCGATCGTGCTCGCCGTGCCGATCGCGATCGTCGACCACCTCGGCGACGTCGGCGAGAGCGCCGGCTCCAACGACCTGAGCGGCGCCGCGCTGGCGCTCGCGCAGCTGGCTCAGGAGCTGAGCTTCCTGCTCGTGCCATTCGCGATCGCGGCCAGCAAGGGCGCCGAGCTGGCCGGGGCGGTGCGGCGCCTGGGCCTGATTCGCTTCCGGCTCTCGGCGCTGAAGTGGATGGCGGCCGCGATCGGCGCCTACTTCGTCTTCGTGATCGCCTACGTCGCCCTGACCGGGGAACCCGAACAGGAGAACTTCGCCGACGACCTCGGCCCGGTCTGGATACAGATCCTGCTGATCGCGATCGCGGCCCCGATCGGCGAGGAGGTCTGCTTCCGAGGGATGCTCTTCGGCGGTCTGCGCGAGCGCATGCCTCGCTACGCGGCGGCGCTGATCAGCGCCGCGATCTTCGGTGCCCTGCACGTCACCACGGGGGTCTCGGTGGTGCCGCCGCTGATCGCCTTCGGCTTCCTGCTGGCGCTGCTCTACGAGCGCACGGGCTCGATCGTTCCCTGCATCCTGCTGCACATGCTGAACAACTCCGTCGCCCTGCTCGGCCAGTAGCATCGGCGGCGTGAAACGCCTCTCTCTGACGGTGCCGGCGCTGACCGTGGCACTCCTCCTCGCGGCGACGCCCGCGCAGGCCGCGAAGAAGGCGCCCAAGCCCCCGCAGGGGCCGCAGGCTGCGACGGTCAAGATCCGGGTCGGCCACCTGCACGGCGGCAAGGCCAAGATCATGAGCACCGTGCCCGTCACCGGCACGGTCAGGCCGTTCGTCCCCGGCCAGCGCGTCGAGGTCTCCTTCTACCTCAACGGCCGCCGCGTCCAGAAGAAGAGGGTGAGGGTCCACGGCGGCTCCTTTCGTGCCCGGATCCGGGTCACCGAGGTCGCCAAGTACGCGGCCTCGGCGAAGCTGCCGGCCGGTCACGGGCTGCGCGGCGACAGCACCGTGCGCAAGAGCTGGCGGATCGCCGTCCCCGCCCTGCACAAGGGCCAGTGCGGGGTCGTGGTGATCGGTTTCAAGAAGGCGATGCGGAAGATGGGATACGTCGCCAACAGCGGCCGCTGCTTCGGCGGCAAGACCGCCCGCGGCGTGCTCGCCTACCGCAAAGTGAACGGGATGACGCGCAGCGCGCGCGCCGGCAGGGGGCTCGTCAAGCGGGCCTTTGCCGGCAGGGGCGAATACGAGGTCCGCCACCCGAACGCCGGCGTCCATCTCGAGGCACCGCTCTCCAAGCAGGTCCTCGTCTTCGCCAAGGGCGACAAGCCGTTCGCCGTCTACCCGGTGTCCTCCGGCAAGCCGTCGACACCGACCGTGACCGGGCACTTCAGCTTCATCAGGACCGAACCGGGCTACAACTCGCACGGCATGTACTACTCGTTCTACTTCTACGGCGGCTACGCCGTGCACGGCTACGAATCGGTGCCCGACTATCCGGCCAGCCACGGCTGCATCCGCACCTTCATCGCCGACCAGCCCGAGATCTACAGGCGCATCGACTACGGCGAGAGCATCTTCGTCTTCTGAGGGGGCTGCGAGGGCTTGATCGGCGAGCGGGCGCTAAGGGCAATCCTCGCGGTCCTCGCCGCCTACCACGTGGCCATGGGGCTGATCGCCCTGTCGCCCCCGACGACCTTCTTCGACCAGATCGGCCACTACGGGCTCGAGAACCCCCACTACGTCGGCGACGTCGGCGCCTTCATGCTCGCCTTCGGGGTCGCGATCGGCTCTCGCCGTCACGCGTCCCGCCTGGCGGGCGCCGCTGCTCTGGCTCGGGGCGCTCTGGTACGGCATCCACGCGATCAACCACGCCTTCGACACCGGCGAGGCGAAGAGCGACGCCCGCGGCTGGTCCGACACCCTGCTGATCGCCTTCGGCGCCGTCGCGGCCGCCTGGCTGGCGCGGGTGTCGGAACGCCTGAACGCCGGCGAGGGCGAGTAGGGCGAGGGGCGCGGTGGACCCGAGCAGAGGAGGCGCAGGATGAAGGTGTTCGTTGCGGGTGCGAGCGGGGCGATCGGCCGGCCGCTGATGCGGCAGCTGGTCGAGGCGGGCCACGAGGTGACCGGCACCACCAGGCGCGAGGCGCGCGCCGAGGAGATCCGCGCCGCCGGGGCGAACGCGGTCGTCCTCGACGTCTTCGACCTCCCCGTCCTGAAGGCGGCGGTCGAGGCGGCGGCGCCGGAGGTGGTCGTCAACCAGCTGACCAGCCTGCCGCAGGACTACAATCCCCGCACGCTCGACTATGCGCCCACCAACCGGGTCAGGGAGGAGGGCGGCGGCAACCTGATGACCGCGGCCCTGGCGGCAGGGGCGCGGCGCTACGTGACGCAGAGCATCGCTTTCCTCTACGCGCCGGAGGGCGACCTCGGTCAAGGACGAGGGCGCGCGCACCTTCGACGACGCCCCGCCCCCGTTCGACGAGGGCGAGCGGGCGCTGGTCGCGCACGAGCGCGAGGTGCTCGGAACCGAGGGGATCGAGGGACTGGTCCTGCGCTACGGGCAGTTCTACGGCCCCGGCACCTACTACGACCGCGGCGGCTCGATCGAGCGGCAGGTCTCGAAACGGATGCTGCCGGTGATCGGCCCCGGAACGGGCGTCGCCTCCTTCATCCACGTCGAGGACGCGGCGAGCGCGACCGTCGCTGCCCTCGACCGCGGTGGCCCGGGCATCTACAACGTCACCGACGACGAGCCGGCGGCAATGCGCGACTGGCTGCCCATCTATGCAGAGGCGACCGGCGCCAAGCCGCCGCGCCACGTGCCGGTCTGGCTCGCCCGCCTCGTGGGCGGCAGGATCGCGGTCCAGTTCGGCGTCCACCTGCGGGGCGCGTCGAATGCGAAGGCGAAGCGGGAGCTCGGCTGGCAGCCGCGGCATCCGAGCTGGCGCGAGGGCTTCCGCGCGGCGCTCGCCTAGGGCCTGCATCCTGGCGAGGCGCCCGGCGGGGATCCGCCCATAGGATCACGGCCGTGACCGATCTCGATGCCGCCAGGGGCACGTTGCTCGCCGAGCTGCGCGAGCACTCGCTGGTGATCGGCGAGGTCACCCTCTCCAGCGGGGCGAAGGCCGAGTACTACGTCGACGCCCGTCGCGCCCTGCTCCGCCCGCCGGGTTTTCTCGCGGCCGGCGAGCTGATCGCGGGCGCCGCGGCCGAGGCGAGCGCGAGCGCGGTCGGCGGCCCGGTGATGGCGGCGATTCCCCTTGCCTGCGCGGCGATCGCGGTGCCGGCGGGGCGGGGTCTGATCGGCTTCTTCGTACGCAACCAGCGCAAGGAGCACGGGCTGCAGCGCTGGGTCGAGGGGCCGGTCGAGCCCGGCGCCCGCTGCCTCGTGGTCGAGGACACGGTGACCACCGGTGGCTCGACCGTCGCCGCGATCGAGCGGATCCGCGAGCAGGGCCTCGAGGTCGCCGCGGTCCTCGCCGTGGTCGACCGGCTCGCCGGCGGCGGCGAGAGCATCGAGGCGCGGCCGCAGGCGCGCCCTACCGGGCGCTGGTCACGATCGACGAGATCTACCCCGAGCGGCCCGATCGTGGCTGAGCGCCGGGACCGCGGTGACCGTGGCTGAGGCCCCCGACGCCGCCGAGATCAGGGTGGTCGCCTGCCTGGTCGAGAAGCAGCGGACGACGCCGGACGTCTATCCGCTCTCGCTCAACTCGCTGCGGATCGCCTGCAACCAGGCGACGAACCGCGACCCGGTCGTCGACTACGACGAGGCGACGGTGCTCGAGGCGCTGCGGCGGCTGGCCCTGCGCGGGTGGACGCGGCTCGCCTCCGGCCCGGGCGGCCGGGCGCGCAAGTACCGCCATCTGCTCGACGAGGCGCTCGGTGTCGACGCGGCCGAGCTGAGCCTGCTCACGGTCCTGATGCTGCGCGGGGCGCAGACCCCCGGGGAGCTGAAGCAGCGCAGCGAGCGCCTCCACGGCTTCGCCGATCTCGCCTCCGTCGAGGAGGTTCTCGAGCGCCTGATCGAGCGCGAGCAGGTCTCTCGCCTGCCGCGCCGGCCGGGCCAGAAGGAGGAGCGCTACGAGCACCTGCTCGGCGGCGGGAAGGGTGAGGGACCGTACCCCCAGGTCCTCCCCGCGGAGGCCGGATCGGGACCGCCGGATGCCACCGGCGAGGCCCCCGATCCGGACAGCGGCGCCGGCCCGATGCCGCTCCCCGGAGACCGCCTCAACCGCCTCGAATCCGAGCTCGCCGAGCTCCGCGAGCAGGTCGAGAATCTGCGCGAAGCGCTCGGCGGGTAGCAGGAAACCGCTCTCCAGAGCCAACTTTCACATATCGGAACACTCACGGCCGGGTCCCCTTGACTTTGTGAAATCTGCCGTTTACAGTTGCGGCTACGCCCGTTAGGGACGGGCGGGGAGTACAGGGAAGTACAGGGAAATAGAGCCTCAGGCAGGCGGCCGCGAAGGGCGTGCGGCCGCGCCGGGACTCCAGGGATCACAAAGGAGACAGCGAGTGAGAGACGGGGAATCGCCGTTCGCGAGTTCGACCGAACGTGCCGCCGGCAGGCGGTCTGTGTTCGGAGGCTCCTTCCTCAGCCCGGTGATTCCCGTGGCCTCCAACGGCAGTGGTGCGCCCGCAACCGGAGGATCCAATTGGCGCCGGCACGTCGCGATCGCGCTCGCTGCGCTCGCCGCCGTGGCGTTCCTCATGGTCGCGTCCAGCTCGGCGATGGCCGCGCACAATCACGCGCTCGAAACGACATTCGAACTCCAGACCCCCGGCCAGGCGGGGTCCGTCGCAGTCGACGAAACGACGGGCGACATCTACGTCCTTCGCCGGAGCAATCCCAACCAGGGTGACATCGAACGTTTCGATTCCGCGGGCAACCCGATTCCCGTCCCCGGGACCCCGGGCCGCAACGAGCGACAGACGGTCCACTTCGCCGGCTTCGTCACCAACGACCAGTTCACCCTCACCTGCCCCAACGGCGAAACGACCGGCGAAATCGTCTGGAACAACAGCGCCGAAACGATCCGGAACAACATGCAGGCTGCCCTCGAGGCGAAATGCGGCGAAGGCAACTTCCTCTTCAGCAGCGGCCCGAACAACGTCAACGTCGAATTCACAGAAGCCTTCGGCGAAGCCGACATCGTGCCGATGGTCTGCACCGAAACCGCCAGCGCCGGAACCTGCGAAATCCAACAACGAACAGGACGGCTGGTCACCCGGCTCGCTCAACATCATCGACACCCCGTGCAACAACGCCTGCATGGATCTCGCCGTCGACAACACGGGCGGCCCCAACCAGGGCGTCATCTACGTCTCTTCATCGGCGTCGATCGGTAACGACGTCAACGGGCTCAGCAGCGAAGGCGGGGTCCACGTCTTCCTGCCGTCCGGCGAATACGTTGGCGTGGTCCGGACTCGGTCCGCGACCAAAATCTCACCGAACCAGGGCATCTACGTCCGCGCCTGCGGCGTCGCCGTCGATGAAGGCGGCAACCTGGTCGTCGGCCACGGCGAGGGCATCCGGTTCTCCTGGTTCGACAAACTCGCCGTCCCGGACTGGAGCGAACCCAGCCCGACTCTCGACCCGCCGATTCTCGAATCGTTCGGATCCGACATCGCCGGGACCTGCCGGGCCGACGTCGACTCCGCCGGCGACGTCTACACCACGATCGGCACGAGCGCCACCGCCAGCGGCCAGCTGCGCAAGTTCACGGACCCGTGGGAGGTCGAACCGAATCCCTCCGAAGGGCCGTGGGAGGCCGATATTCAGGCTCCGAGCACCCAGCTCGCCTCCGGCAACCACGTCGACGTGACGCTCGACGGAGAGGGCAACACCATCACCTTCAACACCGCCGGGGAATTCGTCAAGGTCAGTGCCGAGAACGGATCGCCGATCGAGCAGTTCGACGTCGCCTCGCTCTTGCAGCCGGCCGGCGTCGCACGCAACAAGGCCACAGGCAAGGTCTACGTCACCGATCGCAGCGGCAACGAAGCCGCGAAAGACGTGACCGTCCTCAGCTCGGTCGTGGTCCCCGACTCGGTGACGGGCGACTTCGAACCACTGACCGCGACCACGGGGATCCTGGACGGCGAAGTCGATCCCGCCGGAGGCGGAGAAATCGAAACCTGCACACTCGAACTGGTCAACAACGCGAAATACATCATCAACAAATTCACCGAAGCGACCAGCCTGCCCTGCGAACCGGCGGCCCCGCTGAACGCGCCGACCGCGATCGAAGCCGAAGCCACCGGCCTGTCGCTTGAGGAAACGCACTACTTCCGTGTGGTGACGACCAACTCGAACGGTGAATCGGTCGGGTCGATACATCAGTTCGTCCCGCACGCGGTGATCAAGATCGAGACGGACCCCGCCACCGACGTCGCACCTCGCAGCGCGACACTCAACGCGTCCTTCGAAGGCAACGGCGACGAAACTGAATACTTCTTCAAGTACGGCCTGAACGAGGCCTACGGGCAGACGACGTCGGTCCAGAACGCGGGCTCGCCGGCCGGGGAAACCGAACTGTCCCAGCCACTGGCAGGGCTCGAACTCGAGACGACCTACCACTATCGGGTCGTGATGACGAACTCCGTGGGCACCAGTGAAGGCGAGGACCGCACCTTCACCACGCACCCCGCTGTTACCGGCCTGGTCACCAAACCGGCAACCAGCCTCGATCAGGAGGACCTCACCCTCAACGCCGAATTCCAGGGTGACGGGCTCGATACGCACTACTACTTCGAATACGGCTTCACCAACGAATACGAAAACGTGACGGCCGAACCGCCGGGCGTCGATGCGGGCGTGACGGTTGGGTCGACGAACGTGTCGAGCGAAATCCACCAGTTCAACGGCTTCCGGACCTACCACTACCGGGTGGTCGCCGAAAACAGCTTCGGCGTCTCCTACGGTCAGGATGAAACGCTTGTCGCCCCGGATCCGCTGGAGCCGGGGATCGAAAACACGAAAGCGACCGCGGTCACACCGACCACGGCGATGGTCGCGACTGACGTCAACCCGAACCACTGGGCCACGATCTACCTCTTCGAGTGGGGCGAGACCACCGGCTACGGTCAGGAACTCCAGTTCAGCGAACCCATCGGCGGCCTCGACAACGAAAACATCACGGTCGCGCGGGAACTGCCAGGCCTCACGCCCGGCACTGTGTACCACTTCCGTGCGGTCGCGGTGAACTTCAAGGGCACGACGAACGGCGAAGACGTGGTCTTCGTCACGCCGGACGTCCCGCGCGTCGACTCGACTCTCGCCGGCGCGGTCACCAAGACGAGTGCGCACCTGGGTGGCCTGGTGGCGGCGAGGGGGAGCGCGACGACCGTCAGCTTCCAGTATGGGCCGACCACCGCCTATGGCTCGAGCACGCCGGCCGTGGCGATCGGGGAAGACCTGTTCTCCCATCAGGTGGATGCCGACATCGCCGGTCTGGCTCCCGGCACCACGTACCACTTCCGGATCGTTGCAACCAACGCACTGGCGACGACCTTTGGTCCGGATCAGACCCTGACCACCACCGCCAACCCGGTAACGCCCGAAGGAGCGGGCCCGGGCTGCAGCCGGTTCAGCAAGAAGGCCAGGCAGGCCAGCAACAGGGCGAAGCGGCTGCGACGGAAGGCCAGGAAGGCCCACGGAAAGCGCGCCAAGGCCCTGCGCCGCAAGGCCAGGAGCTCAGCCAAGCAGGCCCGGAGGCTGAGCAAGAGGGCGAAGACATGTAGGAGCACGAGCGGGGGGAGCGGACAGTGAGGCACAGAAGCGGAAAGACTTCCGAGGCAACGGGCCGCGCGCCGATCAGCGCGAGCAGGGCCCTGCTCGCGCTGGGCCTGATGGCGCTCGCCTCGCTCTTCGTCGCGAGCCCCGCGTCCGCGATCTACGACCACAGCGTCGTGGAAGAAGAAATACCGGTCGGCTGCCAGATCTACGGCAGCTCCTCGATCGCCGACATCGCCGTCGACGAAGGCGACGAACTCGTCTACGTCTTCTGCGAAGTGGGGGAAAGCCAGCCGGACAGGATCTACCGGTACGACTACGAAGGCAACCCGGCTTCGTTCGGAGCGACGAAATCGTATATCTCCGGCAACGAACTGACCGGTAACCCGGGCGCGCCCAACGGAACCCTCAACTCCGGATTCTCCGGCCCGCACATCGCGGTCGACAACTCAGGCGGCCCGCACGACGGCGAATTCTATCTCATCACCGCCGCCTCGGGCCTCTCCGGCGGGACGGAAAACGTCTCCATCTTCAAGAAAAACGGTGAATACGCGGGCAGTATCGAGCAGCCCGAATTCGGCGGAGGCAACTCCAACGACGTCGACGTCGGCCCCGACGGCTCGGTCTACGTACTGAGCAGCACCCGCGTCTCCAAATACAACGCCGCCTACAACGAGGTCGGCCGCATGTACATCTCCGGCACGGCCACCTTCACCGAGGGCAACCGCCTCGTCGCCGACAACAAAGGCGCGGTCTGGATGGTCGCCAACGGACCGAAAAAGTTCGAGCCAGATCAGATCTTCCCGAACTTCAGCCCGGCGTTCGGCGCCGACTCTGAACTGTTCACAGGGACCCCATCGCCCTTCGCGCCATACCCGCTGACGACCGGCGGAAACGCCAACGGCTCGCACATCGCGATCGACCCCAGCCCCGGCCGCAACGACGTCTACGTACATCGCGGCCCGCGGATCGAGGTGTTCAGCGAAGGAAGCGCGGCCGACCCGGCGTTCAAGGACGCGCCCAACTTCGGCGAAGGCCTCGTCGGCGAGGACGGGATCACGGTCAGCAAAGACGGCCGCGTCTTCGCCAGCGTCGAAACCGGCTTCGAAGCCGGCCATGACGCCGTGGTCATCTTCGCCCCGGGAGAGATCCTGCCCGACATCCACACCGACCCCGCTGACGTCGACAAGGTCACCCACGACGGCGCGGAACTGACCGGCGCGGTCGACCTCGACGGAGGCACGGCGGTCGAAGAATGCAAATTGGAAGTCGGCCTGAACTCGACCACCTACAACAAAGCCTCGGCGGCCTGCTCGCCTGGCTCGTTCGGCGCGAACAGCCCGGTCAGCGCCGAAGTCTCGGGGCTCGAAACCGGAACGCAGTACCACTTCCGCTTTTCCGCCAAAAACGAAAAAGGCACCAACTACGGCGGCGACCGGACCTTCACCCCCGCCTATGTCCTGAAAGTGAAGACCCTGGCGGCGACCGGAATCGACGAAAACGGCGCCACCCTGCGCGGGCAGCTGGATCCCGACGGCAAAGCGACGGAATATTACTTCGAGTACGGCGTCGACACGAACTACGGCCAGGAAACCGCGACCGCCAGCGCGGGGTCGGGCAGTGGGGTGGTCGCTCTCGAACAGGCGATCGGAACCCTGCCGGCGGGAACGGTCTTCCACTACCGCATCGTCGCGATCGACGAAAGCGAAAACGTCACCCGCGGTGAGGACGTGACCTTCCGGACCGCGTCAGCGCCTGAGGTCTCGGGTCTGAGAACCTCCGGGCTGACGGAGACCTCGGCCACGCTTCACGCGACCATCAACCCGCTCGGGTACCCGACCAAATACCACTTCGAGTACGGGTCGAGCTCGGCCTACGGGCAGTCGATTCCGGTTCCGGATGAAGAACTCGGCTCGGGCACGGAACCGATCAACGTCGAACAGACGATCACCGGCCTGACGCCGGGCGTCACCTACCACTTCCGTGCTATCGCGACCAGCGAACCGTGGGGTACGGCGTTCAGCACCGACACCACGTTCGACTTCGCGCCGCCGACCTGTCCCAACGATCACGCACGGCAGCAGACCGCCTCCAGCTACCTGCCGGACTGCCGGGCCTACGAGCTCGTCTCCCCCGGCGCGGCCGGAGCGGTGTCCCTCTACCCGGGCAAAGAGACCTGGGACCTCTTTGACGGCAGTCAGGACCCGCTCAACGAGAACGGGGCCTGGCCGCAGAACTACGGCCTCGCGTCGAGCCCGCCGCGGCTCATGTTCTACGGGATCCTCGGCACCATCGAGGGCCTGTCGGCACCGAACTTGCTGACGCCGGACGCCTACCTGGCGACCCGCACGGCGAGCGGCTGGAAGACCACCCTTCCCGGGTTTGATGACAACCACGGGATCCCCTCTGGCAAGCAGTGCGCCGAGGACTTCCACCTCTGCCTCGAATTCAACATGCCGATCGAGACCGAACAGTTCGAATCGGAAGCCTGGGTCCACACGGCCGAGGGCAAATTCGTCGGGAAGCTGCCGACGAACGCCAGCCTCCTCGTCGGCGCCAATGACTACAAGGGCTTCCGACGGGTCTCGGGTGACTTCAGCAATTTTGCCTTCTCTTCGAACGCGACTAAAGGCATCTTCAACACGCCGTACCCGGGATACGCGTTCACCGTCGATGGTCAGACGACCGGCGCCGGCTCCGCCTACGACAACGACCTCCAGGCGCGCACCGTGAAGCTGATCTCGCGGGTGCCGGCCGGCGGCCACATTCCGCAGAACGGGACATCGGATCGCCCGATCCAGTTCCCGGGCCTCTCGGCGGACGGCTCGCACATCCTGATGCTCACCGAAGGTGGACAGGGAGAAGGCCTGATCGGACCGCCCTACCGCCTCTACATGAGGGTCAACGACGCGGTCTCCTACGAAGTTTCGAAGGGCGACGCGATCGAATTCGTCGGCATGACCAGGGACGGCTCCAGCGTCACCTTCACGAGCGCCGAACAGCTCACCGCAAGCGACACTGACAACAGCGTCGACCTCTACCGCTGGAACGAGTCCTCCGACTCGCTGACGCTGCTGTCGGTCGGCAACGGCAACGGCAACTCGGACGAATGCACCCCGAGCTGGGGCGAAGGCTGCGGGATCGAAGTCCCGAACACGATACGGCGCTACGCGCTGTACCAGGACTTCCACCCAGGGGAAAGCAACCCCATTGACGACCAGCCCTTCTTCGGCGCTCCGGGGATGGACGACGTGAGCTCGGAAGGCACGGGTGACGCCTACTTCTACTCGCCTGAGCTCCTGGACGGCGGCAAATTCGGCATCCCGAACCAGAAAAACCTCTACGTCGCGCGGGCCAACGGGCAGGTGCAGCTGGTCGCCAGCCTCGAACCCGGCACCGAGGTCGACCGCTCGTCCGTCGCCACGGACGGCAGGTTCGCCGCCTTCCTGACCGAGTCGAAGCTGACGTCCTACGACAACAAGGGATTCCGCCAGGTCTACGTCTACGACCGCGACGCACAGACACTCGTCTGCGCCTCCTGTCGACCGGGGCTGCCCCCGACCAAGGACGTTGAAGTCAGCCAGGGAGGGAAATTCATGACCGACGACGGTCGTGCCTTCTTCTCCACCGAAGACTCGCTCGTCCCGCGAGACAAAAACGGCGACATCATCGACGTCTACGAGTACGTGGGCGGGCGACCGCAGCTGATCAGCTCCGGCCTCGCCTCACGCGACTTCACCGGCGAAAGCACGATTTTCGGGCTCTTCGCCCAGCCCGAGCACACGGGCCTCGAGGCGGTCAGCCGCGACGGGCTCGACGTCTACTTCTCGACCTTCGCCACGCTGGTCGACGAAGACAACAACGGGCAGTTCATCAAGTTCTACGACGCCCGCTCGAGCGGTGGCTTCGCCCAGCCGGCCGTGCACGCTCCCTGTGCCGCGGCCGACGAGTGCCACGGGGCCGACAGCTCGGCCCCGACGCCGCCGACCGTTACCTCCGAGATACCGCTCGGCAACACCGGCAACTACCGCGAAGAAGGCGGAGACCAGTGCAGGGCGCTGCGTCGCAAGGCGAAGAAGAACAGCAACCGCGCCAAGCAGCTGCGCCGCAAGGCGGAGCAGGCCTCCTCCGCGCAGCAGAAGCACAAGCTGAACAAGCGCGCCCGGCGGGCCGCCAAGCAGGCGAGCAAGCTGAGCAGGAAGGCCAAGGCGTGTAGCCGCTCGAGCAGGGGGGGTAACAAGTGAGGGGCCGGAGATCGATCAGCGAGGAGACGATGACGATGAGCATGTCAGGCCGATCGAGCGCAGCTGTTGCCCCGCTTTGGCTCCGGATCTCACCCGCTCGGGCTGTCGTGATGCTGCTCGCCGCGCTCGCCCTGATGGGCGCGGCGCTGGCCGCGTCGTCCGACCCGGCCTCGGCGGCGACCAAAGAAGAAATCGAAGCCGAACTCGGGTTCGTCAAGTACGACGTGATCCCGACCGACAGCCAGGCCGGCGGTCACCCGGATCTCTTCATCGACGCCCAGTGGGTCAGCGGTGGTGTCTTCTCCGGAGGCGGTGAACTGCCCAGCCTCCGCCGCCTCAAGATCCATACCCCGACCGGTTTCATCGGCAACCCGCACGTGACTCCGAAATGCACGCTCACCGAGCTGAGCTCGACGTCGTGCCCGGTCGACTCCCAGGTCGGCATCGTCGGCCTGCCGACGCTCGGGTCCGGGCTCTTCTTCCCGCTCTACAACATGGAGACGCGACCTGATCAGGCCGGGCTGCTCGCCTTCACCACGCCGCTGCTGGCGGCACCGGTGTTCCTGGACCTGATCTCGCGGACCGACAGCGACTATGGGCTGACGACGACCACCTCGCCGCAGCTGAAGCTCGGGATCGACGCGGTCACGACCACGCTCTGGGGAGTGCCGGCGAACCCGAAACACGACATCCACCGCTTCTTCAGCCCGCTGCAGGGCCTCGGCGCCTGCTTCAACTTCGAGACAGGCTGTCCCGGGGAAACGTTCGCGTCCTCGTCGATTCCGGAAAAGCCGTTCCTGCAGAACCCGACGACCTGTGGGACCGAACTCGTCTCCCGCGGCAACGCCGAATACTTCGGAGACTACGAGGTGGACGGTGAAAGCCCGTTCCCGCCCACGACCGGCTGCCAGCAGCTGAGCTTCTCGCCCAGCTTCCTGGCCAAGCCGACGACCGACCGCTCCGACACTGCGACGGGTCTGGACATCTCGATCGAGGTGCCCCAGTCCCAGAGCGGCGACACGCCCTCGCCGTCGGAGCTTCGGACCACGAAGATCACGCTGCCGCCGGGCTTCACGATCAACCCGAACGCGGCCGACGGCAAGACGGCGTGTCCTGACGCGGCGACCTCGATCGGGACCCTGTTCGCGGCGACGTGCAGCGACTTCTCGAAGGTCGCGACTCTCGTCCTCGACGTGGCAGCCCTGCCGGCGCCGATTCCGGGGGCGATCTACCTCGGTGAGCCGAAGCCCGGCGAACCGTACCGCGTGGTCCTCACGGCGGACGGCTTCTCCACCCACGTCAAGCTCCTCGGCTCGGTGCGGCCCGACCCGCAGACCGGTCAGGTCACCCTGGCGCTGGAAGACCTGCCGCAGTCTCCGCTGCAGAAATTCGACCTGCACGTCTTCGGCTCCGAGCGCGGCCTGTTCGCCTCGCCGCCGCATTGTGGCCACGTGCCCACGAACACCGAGTTCGTGCCATGGGACCACGAATTGCTCAACGCCAGCTCGACGGACTTCATGGACTTCACCGGTGGTCCGGAAGGCAGTGGGTGCCCGGGCGCCGCACGGCCCTTCTCGGCGCCCGTGCGCAGCGGCGTGGTCAACAGCACGGCCGGATTCCACAGTCCGTTCAGCCTCACGGCCAACAGGCCCGACGGCGAGCAGAACCTGACCGGCCTCAACGTCAGCACACCCCCGGGCTTCGCCGCCACCCTGAAGGGCGTCCCGTACTGCTCCGAGGCGGCGATAGGCCTGCTCAACAACCCGGCCCACGGGGGACGGGCGGAGCTCGCTTCGCCGGCCTGCGCGGCCGCCAGCCAGATCGGCAGCGCCACCACCGGCGTCGGCGCCGGCAGTCATCCGCTCTACGTGCCCGGCGGGGTCTACCTGGCGGGCCCGTACAAGGGCGCGCCGCTGAGCCTCGTGGTCGTCGTCCCGGCCGTCTCCGGCCCGTATGACCTCGGCAACGTGGTGGTCCGGGCGGCCCTCTACGTGGACCCGGTCAAGGCGCAGGTGCACACCGTCTCCGACCCGATCCCGCAGATCCTCGAAGGGATCCCGCTGCGCATCCGGTCGCTGGTGGTCAATCTCGACCGGCCGGGCTTCACGCTCAACCCGACGAACTGCAGGCCGCTCAGCGTCGACACGACGTCGTTCGGCAACGAAGGCGGTCTCTCGGTGCAGTCCGGACACTTCCAGATCGCGAACTGCGGCAACCTCGGCTTCAAGCCGAAGCTCAACCTGAAGCTGCGCGGCTCGACCAAGCGTCGTGGCCACCCGGCGCTGCGCGCCGTCTACAGGAGCGGCGACGGGGAAGCGAACCTCGCCCGCACGGTCGTTGTCCTGCCGCCGAACGAGCTGCTCGACAACAGCCACATCGGCACGGTGTGCACGAGGGTCCAGTTCGCCGCCGACTCCTGCCCGGCCGCCTCGGTCTACGGCTCGGCGACGGTGCAGACGCCGATCCTCGACCAGCCCCTGAGCGGGCCGGTCTACCTGCGCTCCTCGAACCACAAGCTGCCGGACCTCGTCGCCGATCTGCACGGTCAGATCGACATCGAGCTCGCCGGCCGCATCGACAGCGCCAAGTCCGGCGGCCTGCGCGCCCGCTTCGAAGCGGTGCCGGATGCGCCGGTCAGCAGGTTCGTCCTCGACATGAAGGGCGGCAACAAGGGCCTGCTCCAGAACAGCAAGGACCTCTGCAGGGTCGGGGGCAGGTCGACCATCAAGTTGGTCGGGCAGAACGGGAGGCGCAGCTCAACGCATCCCAAGCTGCAGACGAGCTGCGGCTCCAAGTCATCTCGCCACAAGCGCCACAAGCGTCACAGGCGGAATCCCAAGCGACCCTCCGGGTCGAGGACGGGGCGTTAGGCCATGGGGACGATGAGGAGAGAGAAGAGAACCATGACTGACAACAGCAAGCAGGGGGGAGGGACAGTGAGGTTGACCCGGGTCCTTATCGGAATCGCGGCATCCGTCGCCGCGTGCTTCCTCGTCATGGCCGGCTCCGCCGGGGCGAAGACCGTGTACCAGTACGAATACTCCGGCGAATACTTCGACGGTGCCGGCTCCTCGAAAGGCCAGTTCAAAGGCAGTCTGGGCGGCATCGAGTACGAGCCGGCCACCGAATCGCTCTACGTGGGGCTTCCCACGACGCCCACCGCGATCGGCAAGTTCAGCAAGGCCGGCGCGCCGAAGAAATTCAGCGCCCTCAACAACGGCGCCGGCCAGGACTACATCGATCTCGGCCAGTCGCTCGGAGGCAACGAGATCTCGGTCGACCGGTCCTCCGCGGCCAGCGCCGGCAACCTCTACATCACCGGGGTCGGCTTCGGCACCCAGGCGTTCTACGGCTACCACCCCGACGGCCTGCCGATCTCGCCGGCCTTCGACAACGAAAACAACGGGCTGCCGGGAATAACCCTGTTCGGCGGCTGCGGCGTCGCCGCGGGCCCGAGCGGTGAACTCTTCACCTTCACCGACGGCAACGGCACGAGCCTGCTGCAGGAACGCAGCCTGGTCGACTTCTCGGTGCAGAAAACTTTCCTCTCCGAGGTCACGTTCAGCGAGCCCGAGCTCTGTGGCATGAAGATCGACACCGGGAGGAACTTCTACGGCCTCTGGGCGGGCGGCGGCTTCAACGCCGGCAACGAAGCGATCAAAGAGCCACCGGAACCGGTCGCCAATAACGTCGGCATGCCGGACAAAGAACTGCGCTACCGGCTGAACGGCAGTTGCTGCGGGCAGACCGTGACGAACCAGTTCAACACCGCCCTGCACATGGGGGTCGATACGGCCAACGACGAGGTGTTCGTCAACGAACGAAACAGCGGCGTGCACCGCATCTCGGTCTACGACTCCGAGGGCGGCCTGCTGAGCCGGTTCGGGGAAGCGGAAGGCGGCTACGAAGGCCTCGTCAGCCCCGGCGGCGTGGCCGTGGATCCGGCCACCCACGATGTGTACGTGACCAACAACCGCGAATACCCGGGTGAAGCGCGGCACGTCGAGAAATTCGTCCGCGGCCCGGCCTCCACCGTGCCGGACACGGACACCGGACAGGCAACGCAGCCCGAAGACCCGACCGAGGCCACCCTTCACGGTGTGCTCAACCCGGACGGCGTCGAAACGATCTACTGCTACTTCGAATACGGCGAAAGCCAGAGCCTCGGCAGCATCATTCCCTGCAAAGAGGGCCTGGAACTGGGCGGCTCGAGCAATATCGACGTGTCCGCGGACATCGCCGGGCTCGTGAAGGGCAATAAGTACTGGGCCAAGCTGTTCGCGGCCAACGCGAACGAAGTCGTCTCCGACGGTGGGCCTGAATCCTTCACCGCCCAGGCGCCGCCGATCTTCGAAGACGTCTTCGCCGACGGTGTCAACACCGACGGCTTCCGGGTCAACGGTACGGTCAATCCGAACGGCGGCCGAACCTCCTACCACTGGGAGTACGGCCCGACCAACGAATACGGATTCCAGACGGCCGAAAAGCGACTCCGCACTGCTAAAACCAACGGGGAAGAACTCGCCGAATCGCTGACCGTGCCGTTCCAGCTCCAGGAGCTGATCACCGGGCTCGAAACGGGGTCCTCGTACCACTTCCGCCTGGTCGCCACCAACGAACAGGGCTCCGCGACCAGCGCCGACCAGGAAATCGTCACCTACGTCCAGGAACCGGAACCCAACTGCCCGAACCAGCTCGCCAGGCAGCAGACCGGCTCCGCCAACCTCCTGGACTGTCGCGCCTACGAGCTCGCGTCGACGGACTACAGCGGCGGAAACGACGTCGTCTCCAGCACGGTTCCCGGACAGGTACCGCTGCTGGCGCACCCGGACGCGAGCGGCAAGCTGCTCTACTCGCTCGACTCGGCGATCGTTCCGGGCGCCCTGGGCGACCCGACGAACCTGGGGCGTGATCCCTACGTCGCCGTGCGCGGCTCGAACGGCTGGACGACCAGCTACGTCGGCCTGCCGTCGGGCGGCATGGAGGACACGGGCATGTTCGGCTCGCCGCTGCTGGAAGCCGACAGCGCCATGGAGCAGTTCGCCTTCGGTGGCGAAGACATCTGCGATCCATGCTTCGAAGACGGCTCGACCAACGTGCCGCTCCGACGCTCGAGCGGCAACCTCGAGAAGGGGATGGCCGGCTCGCTGAACCCCGCCGCAGATCCGGTCGGCGAGGTGCGCAAGCGCTTCTCCGCCGACGGCTCCAGCTTCCTCTTCGGCGCCGACAAGAAATTTGAGACCGCCGGCAACGAAGGCAGCGTCTCGATCTACGAGCGTGACCTGCAGACGGGGGTGACCCACGTCGTCTCGACGATGCCGAACGGCTCGACGATGACCGGAGCGGGGATCGCCGAGCTCGACGTCTCCTCCGACGGCAGCCGCGTACTGATCGGCAAAAAGGTCGGTGAAGACTCGGAAGGCAACACCCTCTACCACCTCTACATGCACGTCGGTAGCAACCCCGGTTCCTACGACCTCACCCCCGGTGCCAGCTCCGGCGTTGTGTTCAACGGCATGACCTCGGATGGGCAGCAGGTCTTCTTCACGACCAAAGACCCGCTCGCCACTGTGAGTAATCAGGACACCGACACGAGCACCGACCTCTTCCGTGCGCTCCTCGACACCAAAGGCGCGATGACCCTGACCAGGGTCTCGACCGGCAGCGGCGGGACGGGGAACACCGACGCGTGCGAACCGGTCGCCGACTGGAACGTCCTCTCCGGCGGGCCCGACTGCAGCGTGGTCGCGATCGCAGCCGGCAGCGGAGTCGCGGAGGTCGACGGGACCGTCTACTTCGTCAGCCCGGAGCTGCTCGACGGGAGCGAAAACGCGGGTGAACCGCAGAACCAGCCGACCCTGAAAGAGGCGAACCTCTACGCCGCGAAGCCGGGACAGGCGCCGCGGTTCGTCGCCCTCCTTGACTCGAGCCTGGTCAAGGCCGGGCCGGCGCCGCCCAAACACCCGGTAGTCAACGGCAGCTTCGCCACCGCCCTGGGCAACCCGGAGTCGCTGGCCGTCGACCAGGCCACGGGTGACGTCTACGTGGTCGAGCGGAGCAACCCGAGGGGCGTCCGTCGCTTCGACTCCGAAGGTAACCCGAAAGAATTCACCGCAGGCCCCGGCGCGGGCACCAACAAGGTCCCCGTCACCATCTTCGGCGGGACCGCGGAAGCCCAGGTGGCCTTCGACAACTCCGGCGGCTTCTTCGACGGGTCCTTCTACGTGACCAGCACCGGGGGCAGCGTCAAGCTCTTTGCCGGTAACGGCGAAGAACTGGGAACGATCGGCGGCTTCAGCTACCAGTGCGGGGTCGCGGTCGACCAGTCCAGCGGCGCCCTCTACGTCGGCGACTACAGCTACGGCGGCATCTGGCAGCTCGAACCGACCTCGGGCGTTACGCCGGTCACGGCCGGGAACTACAGCGTGACCAGCCTCCACACGCAGGGAATGAGCCCCTGTCAGGTCGCGGCCGACACCGCGGGCAACGTCTACGCCTCGCAGTGGGCCAACGGCCCGACCAAAAAATTCGCTGCTTCGGACTTCGAAGTCGCGGCCCCGAGCAAAGCCGGTGTCAGCGTCGCGTCCGTTTCCAGCGGCCTGATGACCGATCCCGAAACGGATGAGCTCTACGTGGACGAACGGAACCAGATCTCGGTCTACGACACCGCCGGGAACACAGTCCAGACGTTCGGCAGCTCCGAAAACCTGGGGACGAACTCGCGCGGTGTCGCGGTCAACTCCGAAACGGGTCACACGTACGCCACCAACGGATCGAGCGTCCTCGAGTTCGGCGTCGAAGTCGAACCGTACCTGCCGATCGACAACCCGGCCATCACACATGGTCTAAACACCCCGGGTACGCACCGCAACGACGATTTCCAGGTGACACCTGACGGTCGCTACGCGGTCTTCAGCACGGTGGTGCCGCTGACCGGGTACGCGAACCTCGGCCACTACCAGATTTATCGCTACGACCTGGACTCCGATGCGGTCTCGTGCGTCTCTTGCGCACCGACGAATCAGCCCGGTCAGAGCGACGTGAAGCTGACCCCCTATGGCCTGAACCTCACCAACGACGGCCGGGTCTTCTTCACCACGCGTGAGTCCTACGCACTCCGTGACACCAATGGAAGGTCTGACGCCTACGAGTGGTCAAGCGGCAGAACGGAACTGATCTCGCCTGGGCTGGGTCCGGACGACTCCGCCCTGCTCTCGGTCAGCGCCGACGGCAAGGACGCCTTCTTCTTCACGCGGGACATCCTCTCCCGCTTGGACGGCAACGGAAACGCGATCAAGGTCTACGACGCTCGCGAGGTCGGCGGATTCGTGGTCGAAAACCTCCAGAAACCGTGCGCGGCCTCGGACGAGTGCCACGGAGCGGGTACGGAGCAGCCGGGCCCGCCAGGGATCAACACCGCGACCGGCGAAGGCGTCCAGCGCCAGGTCGGCGAAGGGGACGATCGCTGCAAGGCGCTGCGTCGCAAGGCGAAGAAGAACAGCAACCGCGCCAAGCAGCTGCGCCGCAAGGCGGAGCAGGCCTCCTCCGCGCAGCAGAAGCACAAGCTGAACAAGCGCGCCCGGCGGGCCGCCAAGCAGGCGAGCAAGCTGAGCAGGAAGGCCAAGGCGTGTAGCCGCTCGAGCAGGGGGGGCAACAAGTGAGGGGCCCGAGATCGATCAGCGAGGAGACGATGACGATGAGCACGGAGAGGATCGACAAGGCCACCGGCCGCCGCCGCGCGAGCAGATTGGCGGTCAGCGCGATCGCGGCCATTGCGATCGGCGCCGTGCTGGCGGGACCCGCATCTGCGAGCCCCGAATTCTTCGAATACTCGGTCAACAGCTCGTCCCAGCAGGCGGGCGGCCATCCTGACCTGAACGTGCGGATGCAGCTCGAAAACGCCGCGGAACCAGAGGTCGTGAGGGACCTCACATTCAACCTCCCGACGGGCGTCTTCGGCAACCCCGGCGCGATCTACAAATGCGAGGCGGCGGACTTCGCCCTCAACGGGTGCCAGCCCGGCTCGCAGGCCGGGACCGTCATCCTCTTCTCCACCTACAAAGGCGTTCCCAACACGGTCCTGGGCGCGGCGCCGGTCTACAACATGAGGACGATCGACGAAGACGAAACCGCCCGCCTGGCGTTCGTCGCGCCGACCGTCAACATCCCGATCGGGATCCCGATCGCAGTCCGCAGCGGCTCGGATTACGGCCTGCAGATGAAGGCGCACGCCATCTCCCAGACGGTCGCGCTCTCGTCGGCGAACTTCACGATCTGGGGCTTCCCGGCCGATCCGGAACACGACATCGACCGCTTCCACCCCGGTGAACCGGGCGAACCGCCGGGCTGCGCGGGCGTCGGCACGACGGAATGCATCGCCTCGCCGTACCCGCAGGCGGGAAAACTGCCGGAGCCGTTCACCGACAACCCCAGCCTCTGCTCCGGTGCCCCGATTCCGGTCAGCGTCGACGCGGTCAGCTATCAGGACCCGACGCACACCACCCACTACGTCGACAGCTACCCGGAAATCATCGGCTGCGAAAACCAGCGCTTCGATCCGGTGTTCAATCTCGGGCTGACGACCGGCGAAGCCGATGCCCCCTCGGGCATGGACATCGAACTCCGCGCCCGGCAGTTCCTCGAGGGCGAGGCGCCGACTCCGTCGAACCTGCGCTCGGCGACTCTGACGTTGCCGTCCGGCCTGTCCGTCAACCCGGATGCTGCCGACGGCCAGACCTCGTGCAGTGACGTCCAGGCCGGCTTCGGCCAAAACACCGCCGGCAACTGTCCGGACAACGCAAAAATCGGGACGGTCCAGGTGCGCACACCGGCCCTCGACGCGTCCCTCGACGGCTCGCTCTACATCGGCCAGCCGCTACCGGGCAACCAGTACAGGTTGTTCATGGTGTTCAACGGCTTCGGGATCCACGCGAAGCTCGTCGCTAACGTCCATCCCGATCCGACGACCGGCCAGCTGACGGTGACGATGACCGATCTGCCGCAGGTGCCGTTCGAAACCTTCTCGCTGCACCTGTTCGCGGGTGACCGCGGCCTGATCGCCACTCCGGAACAGTGCACGCTCTACCGTGCGGATTCCGACCTGGTGCCGTGGAACGGCACCCTCGCGGCGCAGCACTCGTCGCCGTTCGTGGCCATCACCGCGGGCCCGAAGGGCAAGGCCTGCCCCGGTCAGGTGCGGCCGTTCGGCCCGCGCCTGGTCGCCGGCACGACCAATCCGCTGGCGGGCAACTACAGCAATTTCTCGCTGAAACTGGATCGCGATGACGGCGACCAGTTCCTGGGCGACCTCAACTTCAGGCTGCCACCGGGCTTCACCGGCAACCTGCGGGGCATCAGCTACTGCCCGGAGGGCCAGATCGCCGCGGCAGCCCAGAGCCAGGGTCGCCTGGAGCAGATCGCTCCCAGCTGCCCGGCCTCGACCTCAGTCGGCACGACCAACGTCGCCGCCGGCCCGGGAGAACACCCCTTCCACGCGGTCGGCAAGATGTACCTGGCCGGCCCGTTCAAGGGTGCGCCGCTCTCAGTGGTGGCAGTGACGCCGGCTCTCGCCGGTCCCTATGACTACGGCGTCGTCGTCGTGCGGGTCGCCCTGCACGTCGACCCGCAGACCGCCCAGGTCTTCGCCGCCTCCGACACGGTGCCGGCGATCATCGGCGGCATCCCGATCCGGATGCGCTCGATCCAGGTCAACATCGACAGGCCCAACTTCACGATCAACCCGACCAACTGCTCGCCCTACTCGGTCGCCAGCCAGGGGATCGGCGACCAGGGCACGGTGGCCGACTTCGCGAGCTACTTCCAGGCGGTCAACTGCTTCAACCTGGGCTTCAAGCCGAAGATGGCGATCCGCCAGGTCGGTAACCGCAAGGCGACCAACCGGGCGAGCAACCCGGCCCTGCGGCTCGACCTCTGGACCCGCCACAACGACGCCAACATCAAGTCACTCTCGGTGACGCTCTCGAAGGCCTTCGAGATCGACCAGCGCCACCTCGGCAACATCTGCTCCGAGAAAGAGCTGGCCGAGAAACAGTGCGCGGGCCGTACCCCGATCGGCAAGGCCTGGACGCAGACCCCGCTGCTCGACAAGCGCCTGGCGGGCCCCGTCTACGCGGTTTCGGGCTCGGGCGGCCTGCCACGGCTGGCGTTCATCCTCAACGGCCAGGTCAACCTGTTGCCGAGGGCCGACACGAAGACCGTCGGCGGCGGCAAGCTGAAGACGAGCGTGCCGGTCGTGCCCGACGCGCCGATCGGCCACTTCCGCCTCAACGTCTTCGGTGGCAAGAGGGGCTACCTGATCAACACGCGGGACATCTGCAAGCACAGGCCCGCCGTCGCGATCGACTACGACGGGCAGAACGGCAAGAGTCGCACCCAGCGGATCAAGGTCAAGACCAAGTGCGGCAAGGGGAAGAGCAAGCGGGCCCGGCGGCATAGGCGCCGCTAGGCCACTCCGGAGTCGCAGCGCTGTTAACAGACCGCTCATCTGCGACCTTGAAGGCGCTGTTAGAGTTCACGGCTGGCAGGCGGGTTGTTTGCCCCACGGAATGTGCTGCAACGGCGGGCTGACTTGCCTAGACTGCGGGACCGCAGCCTAGCGCCGGTCGGCGTGTTTGGGAAGTAGGGACTTTGAACGAAACGGGAGGATTCAGAGAGATGCAGGCAAAGACGAGGCGGCCCTCACCGGCGCTGGTAATCGCAGTCATCGCACTTATTGCGTCGTTGATGGGAACGGCTTACGCCGCCAAGCTCGGCAAGAACAGTGTCGGCTCGCGGCAGCTCAAGTCGAAGGCGGTCAAGACGGGGAAGATCGCGAACAACGCGGTCACCTCGGTCAAGGTCAAGAACGGCTCGCTGACCGGCTCCGACATCAACGTGAGCAAGCTCGGCACCGTCCCGACCGCCTCGAACGCGACGCAGGCCCAGAACGCCGACACCGTCGGCGGCCACGCCGCGAACTGCCCGGCGGGATCGACACTGATCCGTGGTCTCTGCTTCGACCTCGCCCTGAACGGGCCGATCGCCGGCGTCAAAGCCGCGGCGGACACCTGCGCGGCCAAGGGCGGCTACCTGCCGACCACGATGGAGCTCTACTCGATCCGCAACGTGATCAACCTGGGCACCGGGATCGGCTCCGACTACGCGGTCGCCGACCAGTACTACGCCGACACCACCGGGGTCAACTACCGGACGATCGCCGTCGACGGCGCCGGCACGATCCAAGAGATCGGCATCGGCGCGCCGGTCAAGTACATCTGCGCCTACCAGCTGGTCCGCTAATGAAGGGGAGCGCGAGGAAGAGCCTGCTGCGAGCAGCGGCGGTCGGTATCGCCGCCCTGCTCGTCTTCGCCGCCGTCGCGGTGGCGATGGACCGCAGCGAATACAAGGCCGCGGTGGAACCGATCTGCAAGACCAACCGAAAGGCGTCCGATCGGATCCTCAAGCCCGTCAAGAAGCTCGTCAAGAAGGACAAGCTGAAGCAGGCTTCCGTGGCATTCGCCAAGGCTGCCAAGGCGCTCCAGAATGCTCAACTGAAGCTGGCGGCGGTCGAACAGCCTCCCGCCGACTCCGCCAAGCTGAGCAAGTGGCTGAAGGAAATCAAGGGCGAGGTCGCCCTGATGAAGACGATCAGCAGGAAGTTCAAGCAGGGCAACAAATCGAAGGCGACGTCGCTCGCCGTGAAGTTGCAGAACAATGCGACCAGGGCCAACAACAACGTGATCGTCTTCGGGTTCAACTACTGCAAGATCGATCCCTCGAAGTACACCTAAACCATGAAGAAAATCACCTCATATAGGGGCGGCTTCATCGTCGCCATCGCCGCTCTGAGCCTTCTGGCGGCCTCCTTCGCGAGCGCTGAGATATTCCAGAAGGGCAACATCCGGATCGCCTTCCACGGCAGCATCTCTCCGCGAAAGCTCCCGCGCAAGGCGCTGGCGCCGGTGGGTGTCCAGATGGGGGCCAAGATCCGCACCGTCGACGGCGAGACCCCGCCGCGACTGTCGAGGATCGTCCTCGACATCAACTCCCACGGTGTGGTCGACTCGAAGGGCCTCCCCACATGTCCCTATGGCAAGCTCCGGAACGGCTCGGTCCAGTCCGCCCGCAGGGTCTGCTCCGACGCCGAAGTCGGGCACGGCAACGCGACGACGCGGATCGGATTCCCGGGCCAGGGCGAGTTCTCGGTGAACGGGCCGCTGGTCGCGTTCAATGCCCGCTACAAGGGCAAGAACGCGATCTTCGCGTTCGTCGAAACCTCGGGAAGGTTCCACACGAGCTACACGATCAAATTCGTCGTCCAGAAGAAGAAGGGCACCTACGGCACGTCTCTCGCCGCCAGCATTCCGCCAATCGCGAGCGGCTCGGGATACATCTCGGCCTTCGATCTGTCCCTGAAGCGCCGCTACAGCCTCAGGGGCAAGAAGCGCAGCTACGTGTCCGCCTCCTGCCCGCTCCCCAAGGGAGTCGGGAGGGCCAGCTTCCCGCTCGTCCGCTCCACCTACGGGTTCGAGGACGGGACGAAGGTCAGCGGCGTCCTGAACAGGGAGTGCAGGGTCCGAGGCTAGGCGCCGATCGGACGCCTCCATGAGGACCGTCTGCGCTGCCCTGGTGGCCCTGAGCACGATGGCGGCTCTGTTGACGGGATGCGGCGGGGACTCCGATACCCGGGAAACCGGAGCCGTGAACTCGACTGGCGACGGGCTCCCACCGCGCTCGATCCGTCGGCGCCGATCACCGAGCAGCTCGCCCGCACCTTCCCGGTTCCCAAGCCACAGCCCAATGAGCCGCCGGGGGCGGCCGCCGCGATCAAAGCCGGGCGCAAGGCCTGCAGGGGCAAGACGCCGATCGAGGTGCGCGAAGAGTTCATCGAAGCCGCCGAGGGCCTCAGCGAAGACCAGGAGAAGATCATCGGCGAACTACCCAAGTACGAAAAGCAGTCGGGCAACAGCTCCAACTTCGCCGCCGGACAGCTGGGCGCCGGCGTCTACGAAGCAACTCTTCCAGAGAAGCAAACAGATCGCGGGATATCGGGGCTGCGTGTACGAGCTCGCGCTCCAGCTGCGGCGGGAACTGTCCAAGAAGCAGGGCTAGCGGCGCCGGAGAGACTTGACATCTAACAAGGGACAAGGAGAGAACGTGAGTCGAATTCGCAGGAATCGGAGCAGGGCGCTCGCCGTCGGGGTGGCGGCGATCGCGATCATGGTCGCGGTGGTGAGCAGCGCGACCGGCATCACCCTCAAGTCGGGGAACATCGTCGCCACCTTCGACGGCAAGATCACCCCGAACGCCTTCCCGAAGAAGAAGAGGGCACCGCTCACCCTCGAACTGAAGGGCGAGCTGAAGACGGTCGACGGCGCGCACATCCCGGCGGCGAAGACGATCTCGCTCGACTTCGACAAGGCCGGCGAGCTCTTCACCAAGGGCCTGCCGAGCTGCAGGGCGGGCGCGATCGAGAGCACGCTCACGTCGCAGGCGAAGCAGGTCTGCGGAAAGGCGCTGGTCGGCACCGGCCGGGTAACCGCGGACATCGCCTTCCCCGAACAGGCGCCGTTCGGCGCCAGCGGCCCGCTGCTGATCTTCAACGCCTCGAAGGGCAACAAGCAGGCGCTGCTGCTGCACGTCCACGCCAAGGTCCCGGCCCCGACGACCTTCGTCGTCCCGGTCAAGATCAAGAAGACGGGCGGCAAGTACGGCACCAACGCCTTCATCCGGGTGCCGACGATCACCAGCGGCTCCGGTTCGGTCACGGGCTTCAAGGCCAGGATCGGCAAGAAGTGGACCTACAAGAAGAGGAAGGTCAGCCTGCTCAACGTCTACTGCAGGACCGGCGCCCTCTTCGTCCATGGCGACTTCGCCTTCGCCGGCGGCACGAAGCTGAAGGGCACCTTCAGCAAGTCCTGCAAGCCGAAGGGCTGATCGAGAAATAGGGCCCGGCCCCCACGGCCGGCCGCCCGACTCACGCTCCACGTCGCGCCCCCGTCCCGGGGGCGCGACGTCGTTGTGGTTGCGCTCAGTGCTGCTGCTACCTTGGGGCGCATGCGCTTGTCGAGCGCAATGGCGACGGTCCTGGGGGCCATGGTTTTTTCCGGCGACGCGGAGGCGGCGCCCACCTGGCTGCCGGCGAGCACGATCTCGGCCCCCGGCGAGGAGAACCTCCCTTCCGACCTGGCGGTCGCCCCCGACGGCACGGTGATCGTCGTCTGGCAGCGTGCCGAGTGCGAAGGCCAGGCCGAGACGCACCAGTGCAAAAACGGCCGGGCCCGGTACTCGGTGCGGCCGCCCGGCGGGTCCTTCTCGCCGGCGGCCGACATGCCCGGCCAGGGCGCCTTTGCGAACAACGAAGCGAAACCTCAGGTGGCCGTCGACGCCGCCGGCAACGCGATCGCCGCCTGGATCGGGGGCACCATGGATGGCCCGCGCGTGAGCTACTCGTACCGCCCGGCGGGCGGTTCCTTCGGCAACGCGAAATTCGTCTCTGACCCCTTTGGCGAAGGCCATTACTTCCCCAGCCTGGACATGGCCCCGAACGGGCGCGCCGTCGTCACCTTCTTCAGGCTGGTCGGAGGGGCAGAACGGGCCGGCTACGCGGTGCGGCCGCCGGGGGGAGACTTCGGGCCCGCGGACACGATCAAAGGCGACACCGGCTCGTCTCTCAACCTCCCGCCGACGGTGCACCTCGACGCCGGCGGGAACGGACTCGCGACCTGGGCGCGACACGTCGGGGCGGAAGGCGTCTTCATCCACTACGCGACGATCGACGCGCAGGCCGCCGAATTCAGCGCGCCCACGACGATCGAGAACGGCAGCAACCACAAAGTGGCGATGGCCCCCTCCGGCGCCGCGGTGATGATCTGGGACACCTACGAATCCGCGCAGGACATGCGCTACGCGTTCCGACCGCCGGGGGGCGGCTTCGGTCCGCCCGCGACGATCGTCGACCCCGATCAGCCGCTCGGTCCGATGGTCGCGATCGCCCCCGACGGGAGCGCCGTCGCCGCCTGGCGGTCTCTGATCCTGGGGCAGTCCTTCATACGCTGGGCGGCGGCGGCGCCCGGGGGGCCGTTCGGCTCGCCGCAGCCCCTCCAGCCCGATGACCACGGCGTCGTCGATGAGCTGAAGATCAGCGACCAGGGCACGGCCCTGCTGCTCTGGGTGGCCGGCGTCGGCGTCGGCAGTCAGCTGCGCGCGTCCCTCCGCTCCCCGGGTGGGAGCTTCGGCGCCTCCGCTCCCCTTCCCGGCCCGCCGCAGGGCGTGCGCTTCTTCAGCGCCACGGCCGACTTCGACCCCGCCGGCAACGCCGCCGCGGCCTGGAGCGGTTACGACTCAGAACCCGCGAAAGACCACGACGTGCCCCTGCTCGCGGCGGGCCTCGACGCGGTCGGGCCGCGGATCACGACCCTCGACGTCCCGCCCAGCGCGCGCGACGACCGGGCGGTGGCCCTCGGACTCGCCGCCGACGACGTCTGGTCCCCTGTCGTCGCCACCGCCTTCGACTTCGGCGACGGCTCCGGCGCGGCGGGGCCGGTCGCGACCCATCGATTCCGAGCCGGCCTCCACACGGTCGTCGGCTCCGCAACCGACGCGGTCGGCAACAGCTCGGCCGCGACCGCGGAGGTGCGGGTCGCCGACGTCACCCGCCCCTCGCTGAGGCGGCTGCGGGTCGTGCCACGCCGCTTCTTCGCCCTGCGGGGGCCGGTCGCGCACGCCTCGGGTCGCCGCTACGGGGCGAGGATCCGCTTCGTCCTCTCGGAGCGAGCGAGGGTCAGGTTGTCCATTCAGCGGGCCGGGCGCGGCGTGCGCGTTCGGGTCCGCGGCAGGAGTCGCTGCCTTCCCCGCACGCGCCGGAACCTACGCCGGGGCCACCGTCGCTGCACCCGCTTCAAGAAGGTCCGCCTCCTGGTGCGGCGCAACGGCCGGCCGGGCCGCAACTCGGTCCGGCTCAGCGGTCGCTTCAGGGGCCGTAGGCTCCGCCCCGGCCGCCACCGGGTCGTCGCGGTCGCCATCGACGGCGCCGGCAGGCGCTCGAAGCCCGCCCGCGCCGGCTTCCGCGTCCGCCCCCGCCGCTGAGCACCTACTCGGCGGAACCCAGGCTCTGCTCGGGATGGAGCTGCGCCTCCAGCCGCTCGGCGTTCCCGGTCGCGCCGAACTCGGTGTGGAGGCGGTGCGCCTCGCGCAGGCCCTGCTGCCACGCATCGGTTTCGCCCGCCAGCCTCGCCAGCTCGGCCCGCAGGACGTAAATCCGCGGCTCGTTCGCGCGGGCGCCCGTCTCGCGAGCGCATGCGAGCGACTCCTCCAGCGCGGACTCGATCTCGGCACGCGCGGCGAGCCCGTCGGCTCCGAGCAGGACGGCGCCCAGCGAGATGCCCGCCGCGATGATGCCCTGCACGTGCTGCTGGTCCCTGGCGCAATCGAGGGCCTCGGCCGCGGTTTCCCGCGCGCGCTCAAAATCTCCGAGTCCGGCCAGGGACTCGGCCATGTAGGCGAGGCGCTGCGGTTCGGCCTCGACCGCCACCCCCTGCTCGTGCGATATCGAGATCGATCGTTCGAACCCGTCGACCGCGGCCTGCCAGTGCTCGAGCGCCATTGCGGCCAAGCCCTGAAGCAGGGCCGCCCAGGCCCGCGAGAACGAGGCGCCGATCCGCTCCGAGATCTCGAGCGACTGCCTCGCATGGCCGGACATCTCGGCGAAGTCCCCGCGGTAGTAGGCGAGATAGCAGGACCAGTTGTGACCCCATCCGATCACCTCGAGGTCGCCCTGCTCCTGCGCGATCCTGGTCCCGGTGTCGATCAGCCGCTTCGCCTCCTCCAGCTCGCCGAGGGGAATCAGGTAGCCGCCTCTGAAGATGTGGCAGTGGGCGTAGGGACAGCCCACGGCGATCCCGGCCCCGAGCGTCACGTCGCCGTCCGCCGCCTCGATCGCCCGCTGGAGGACGTCGCCGGCCTCCCTGTATTCGCCGCTCACGCTGAGCGAGTAGGTCGTGAGCGCGACGGTCAGCAGCAGGTCGGCCTCGCCCGACTCCTCGGCGAGCGCGATCGCCCGCCGGGCGAGCTCGGCCGAGTCTCGAACGTTGCCGTCGTTCGTCAAGAGGGTGCTCGAATGGGTGGCCAGGAGCATCGAGCGGGAGCGGATGTCGCCGGCCTTGGAGGCGACCCGCTCCGCCTCGTTGAAGATCGACTCGGCCTCCTCGTGCGACATCCCCAGCCGCCAGCCGAACTGGAGCAGGAAGATCCGCGCCGCGAGCCCGAGCGAGACCGTCTCCTCGGACTCCGGCAGCGAGGCGACCAGCTCGCTGACCTTGCGCCAGTGCCGCACGGAGACCTCGGGGTCCCGGGTCCCCGTCCAGGCGGCCGCGACCGCGTTCCACCGCGCCGCCTCCAGCACCTCGCCCGCGGCCTCCCAGTGCTGGGCGAGCAGCCCCGCGCTCTCGTTGGCACGCTCGGGCCGCTCCTCCGCGAGCGCGCGCGCAACCGCGCCGTGGACCTTCGCCCGCTGATCCGCGAGCTGGGACCCGTAGGCGACCTCCTGGGTCAGTGGGTGCTTGAAGGCGAGGATCGACTCGGGATAGATCTCCTGCTCGAAGACGAACTCGCCGGAGACCAGGTTGCGCAGCGCGTCGTCGAGCTCCGCGGTGTCCAGCTCGGCGACCCGCCGCAGAAGCGACTCCGGGAACTCCTTGCCGATCACGGCCGCGGTCTGCAGCACGGTCTTCTCCCGCTCCTCGAGCCGGTCGATCCGCGCCGCCAGCACCGCCTGGACGCTGGCCGGCACCGTCGCGTCCTCGACCGGCCTCACCAGCCGGTAGCTACCCCTCTCCCCCTCGAGATTCCCGGCCTCCACCAGGGACCTCACCACCTCCTCGATGAAGAACGGGTTGCCGCCCGTCCTCGCGCGGATCCGGTCCGCCAGCCCGTCGAGAGAGGGGTCCGAGCCGAGCATGTCGGCGAGCAGCTCCTCGATCGCCTCCGAACCGAGGGGCGCGAGGGCGATCTGCCGATAGTAGGACTTGGACATCCACTCGGCCCGGTACTCGGGGCGGAAATTGACGATCGTCAGGCTGCGGGCCCCCTGCATCGCCTCGATGTGATTGGCGAGGAAGACCTCGCTCGCGGGATCGACCCAGTGCAGGTCCTCGAAGATCGTGACCGCCGGGTCGCGATCGCTCTGCGCGCGGATCAGCCTCTTCGTGAGCCCCAGCAGCTTCCTCTGGCGCACCTCGGGGTCGAGGTGCGGGGGCCTGCGCTCGGGGTCGGGGACCGAGAGGAAGTCGAACATCAGCGGCAGGTCCTCGGAGAAGCTCTCGTCGAGGAGCAGCAGCTTCCCGGCGATCCGCTCCCGCGCCGTCTGGTCGGAGTCCAGCTCGGTGATGTCGAAGTAGGTGCGCATGAGCTGGAGCACCGGCAGCAGCGGCACGTCCTGGGCGTGGGCCTGCCCGGTGGCGTGGTAGATGGGCATCCCCCTGGCCCGCGCCCGCTCCGAGTACTCGTGGCAGAGCCTGCTCTTGCCGACCCCGGCCTCGCCGACCAGCCCGATCACCTGTCCCTCCCCCTCGAAGGTCTTCTCCAGCGCCTCCTCGAGAGTGCGCATCTCCTCGCCGCGGCCGACGAACTTCGAGAAGCCCCGGCCGCGGGAGACATCGAGGCGACCGCGGGCCTGCCCGATCCCGGTCACCTCGTAGACGTCGACCGGGTCGCTGACGCCCTTCACCCCGATACTCGCCCAGCTCACGGAGGGCCAGGTATCCGTCGACGAGAGCCGCGGTGTCCTGCGCGGCGTAGACCTTGCCGGGCTCGGCGAGCTGCTCCATCCGCTGCGCGAGGCCGACCGTTTCGCCGATCGCGGTGTATTCGACTCCCAGGTCCTCGCCGATCGCGCCGACGATGACCTCGCCGGAGTTGAGGCCCATGCGGACGGAGATGTTGAGCCCGTCGGTGCGTCGCAGCTCGGCGGCGTACTCGGCCAGGTCCTCCTGGAGGGCGAGCGCCGCATAGCAGGCGCGCTGCGCGTGGTCCTCGTGCGCCAGCGGGGCGCCGAACAGAACCATCGCCCCGTCCCCGGTGAACTTGTCAACCGAGCCCTCGAAGCGATGCACGGCGTCGCAGCAGAGGGAGAAGAACCGCTCCATGATCCCCCGCCAGCTGTCCGGGCCAGCCTGCGAGGCGAGCTCCATCGAGCCGACGACGTCCGCGAAGAGCACGGTGACCTGCTTGCGCTCCCCGACCAGGGCGCCGGCGCCGGCACGGATCTTCTCCGCCAGATGCTCGGGGGGTGAGACGTCGATCTGGGGCTTCGCGCCGGAGTCCCCGGCCGACGGGGCACTCGGCTCCGCGCCGAGCGGCCGGCCACAGCCGTCGCAGAACCGCTGCCCGGGCGGATTCTCGTTGCCGCAGTCCGGGCACCGGGCGGGCGCGGTGAGCGAGGCGCCACAGGCGCCGCAGAACCGGGCCTCCGGTCGGTTTTCGGAACCACAGGATGGGCAGTCCACTGAGCTCCCTTGCGCAGCCTTCGACCTCTTCAGTCTAGATCAGTCGACCTTCACTCCCCGATTTGGCTTGAGACGGTCGACACGGTGTCGAAGCCGCTAGGTCTGTCTCTTCGACTCCACGCTCTCAGCACCGACTGCCCCCAACCCCGCCAGCCTCACCAGCTCCCCGGCCACCTCGTCCAGCTGCTCCGCCTCACCCCGTCGTAGCCCGCAGGCGATCACGCCGATGATCGCGCTGGCGATCGTCTCGCTGCCCCGCGCCGGTGCCTTGGCGCCGGCCGCGGCTGCAGGCAGCGCCGAGATCGCCTCGATCGCAACCTCTTGAAAGTGCCGCCCGCGCTCGCCGCCGAGGGCGGGGCCGTGGATAAAGGCCAGCTCCGCCAGCTTCGGCTCGGATCTCACCGCATCCAGCAGCGCCCTCACCCCGGCGGGCACCCGCTTCCCGTCGCCCCGCCGGGCCGTGACCTCTGCAACTGGCTCGAACAGGTGGGCGGCGGCCTCCGCGCTCGCGTAGTCGACGCACTGGTCGCGGTTGTCGAAGTAGTCGTAGAACGTCTTTCGCGAGACCCGAGCCCGCTCTGCCAGCGCGCTCACGGTCACTCCCGCCAGTCCCTCCTCGTGGGCGAGCTCAGCCACAGCCACGACCAGGCGCCGGCGCTGGTACCGATCGACGTACTCCGGACCCAGCTGGTTAGGGCCAGGCGGCAGCGCCGGGTAGCCCTCGCTCGTTCCGTAGGCCGCCCGCGTGGCACTCAACCGCCGAGCTCCTGTTCGATCAGCGCCGAGGTCCGTTGGGAGAGGCCGAGCGCCTCGTCCTGCTCGACCATCGGCAGGGTGATCAGGAAGACGAAGCTCGGGATCAGCGCCCCGAGCTGGGTTCCGTTGCCGCGAATCAGCTCACCGCGCATCACCAGCTCGGCTCCGTCGAGCGCCACCCTCACCGCGCTCTTCGGCGCCCCCGTCGGCGGCGCCCCGGCGCCGACCGCCGCCGCCAATCTGGCCAGGCCCAACCTCATCTCCTTGACCAGCTCCTCGTCCTCGGGGCTGAGCATGCCGACCATGGCCTCCCGCTCGCCGCTTGCCAGATCCTGGGCCTCGGCGGTCTCGCCGCCCTGCAGGTGCGCATAGCCGAGCTCGCCGCAGAGTTGCTCTGCGAGCCTGAGGAGCGCCTCGCGTTCCGTCCCCGCCGCCACGATCGGGAAAGGTACTACTGTCTTGAGGAAATCACACGCTGTCGCCTTCCACAAACGACGACTTTCACCGATTTGTCCTCGCCACCGCCCCGGCCTCGGGTCGCGATCGCGCTCCACACCGAGATCGGCCGGCGAAGCCCGGTCTCCGTGCTCCCCTCGCTTGCCGATATCGGTCAGTAGACGTTTGTTTTTACGCATGGCCGCCGCCACCCGGCCCACTTGCCGCCTGTAACCCGGACCCTTCGGCACCTTCCGAAAAGCCCGCACTTCCATTTGACGGCTTCTCGCGGTATGGTCATGTTCATGCGCGCCCTACCGGGAAGGGATTCACGGGTCACGTTGGAGGACCCCCCCGCCGCCGTCACGCGCTCCAGCGCCCACGCCGACCAGCGCCGCCGCATCCTGCGCGCGATCGGCGAGCTCGTCGCCAAGCGGGGCTATGCCGACGTCACCGTCGAGCTGATCGTCAAGCGCGCCCACGTCTCCTACAAGACCTTCTACAAGCACTTCGCCGGCAAGGAAGAGTGCTTCCAGGCCCTCTTCGACAGCGCCTTCGAGAACACCGAGCGCACGATCCTCGCGCGCCTCGAGGCCGAGCAGCTGCCCTGGCCCGAGCAGGTCGCCCTCGCCCTGCGCACCCTGACCGAGCTGATCGTCGCCGAGCCGATCATCGCCCGCGCGGTGATCGTCGAGGCGCCGACCGTCGGGCCCGCAATCCTCGAGCGCTACGAGCGCGCCACCAAGGCCCTCGTCCCGCTCTTCCGCGCCGGCCGCGAGCTCAACCCGCGCGGCGAGGGGCTGCCGGAGACGATCGAGGACACCCTCGCCGGCTCGGTCTTCTGGTCCGCCTACCAGCGCCTGATCGTCGGCGAGGCCGAGCTCCTTCCCGAGCTCCTGCCGGAGTTGATCGAGTTGGTACTCCGCACCTACCTCGGCCAGGACGAGGCCGCTCGGATCGCCCGCGTCGAGGCCGGGCGCCAGCCGGCCGCCGTCTGAACACCGGGTCCGGGCCGGCACCGAGACACGGCACGCTGCAATAGTGGCAATCGCCACCCACCGCGAGTAGTATCGGCATCCAACCCCGCGGCCTCGCCGGCTGCCGAAGGAAGGTCGCGCAGGGGTTGCGCCATGGGAACGGGGAACGCACCGCAATCACGCTGATGGCCACGGCACCCGCAGAGCCCGCGACCTGCGCCCCCTCGCCCTTCCACGACGCCATCCTCGACCTCTGCGCCGAGCGCGGCTTCGCCCGGCTCAGCGTCGATCAGCTCTGCCGCCGCGCCGGTGTCGGCCCCACCGCCTTCCGCCGCCACCACGCCAGCCTTGCCGATTGCCTCACCCACGCTTGCCGGGTGGAGCTCGACGCTGCCCGCCTCGCCGTCGCCGCCGCCCAAAACGGGCTCGAGCGCTGGCGCGACCGCCTCTGTGCCGGCGGCTATGCCCTCTACCGCCATCTCTGGGCGGACGAGCGCCGCCGTCGCCTCCTCCTCGTCGAGGCCCGCGCCGCCGGCGGCCCCCCCGCCCTCCTGGTCGAGTCCGGGGTCGACGCCTTCGTCGAGCTGATCGACGAAGGCCGCGCCGAGCCCACCGCGCCGCCCACCCTGACCCGCGCCACCGCCGAGTCCCTTGGCGGGGCGATCTTCAACCAGGCCTACATCGCCGCCAGCCGCGGCCGCCCGCTGCCCTCCGAGCGGGAGCTGGTCCCGATCCTGATGTACGCGGCGGTCCTCCCCTACCTGGGCCCCGACTCCGCCGCCGCCGAGCTCGCCCGCGAGCCACCGCCCCGGCCGCTCGCCACCGCCTGACCGCACCGAGCCCGGCGGCCCACCCGGATAATCTGCCCGCTGTGGCAGCGCGTGGGAAACGGGAGACACAAGGGAAAGAGCAGGGACCGGCTGAGCTCGGCCCCCTGCCCGGCGGCCACCACGGCCTCTCCCGCGAGCAGATCCTCGAGTCCCAGCGCGAGCGCCTGCTCTCCGCCGTCGCCCACGAAGTCGCCGCTCGCGGCTACCGGGCCACCACGATCACCGAGGTGGTCAAGCTCGCCTCCGTCTCCACCCGCGACTTCTACGAGCACTTCGAGGGCAAGGAGGGCTGCTTCCTCGCCGCCTTCGAGGCCGTCCGCGACCACCTCGAGAAGATGCTCACCGCCGCCGTCGCGGACGAGCCCGACTGGGCCCACCAGGTGATCGCCGCCCTCCGCGCCGCCCTCGGCTTCTTCGCCTCAGAACCAGACCTCGCCCGCCTCTGCCTGGTCGAGCCGGTCTCGGCCACCCCGACGATCGCGATCCGCTTCCGCGAGGCCGTCCTCGCCTGCGTCCCGCCCCTCGCCCACGGCCGCGCCGAGCTGGCCGACGCCGACTCGCTGCCCGCCAGCACCGAGGACTCGCTGATCGGCGGCGTCGTCTCCCTCGCGACCCGGTCGATTCTCGCCGGCGAAACGGAGAAGCTGCCGGCGCTCTTGCCCGACCTGGTCGAATTCACCGTCAGCCCCTACGTGGGGGCGGCGCGGGCTGCCGAGCTGGCGGCCGAAGCTCGGGCGGGGTAGCCCCCCGGCCTCCTCAGCGCGCTCGGATCGGCCGACCTCCCATCGATCTGGCCGGTCTGTCAGTAGCGCGGTGTTCCCAGCATCCCACCGAGGGGTTTTCGGGTTCTCCCACACACCGCGTGTGCTCCCGTGCACTCGCCGCACCGACTCCGAGTTCCGCACGCGTGCGGAGCACTCCAGGCAAGTAGTGAAACGTTCTTGATCATTAGGGCAACTCACCAATCTTCAGAAAAGTGGACTTGCACATCCGTCCGGATTGTGCTTCTCTATCGACTGCACAGCCCAATGGGAGGGCTGGCAGGGAGTCATCGAAATCAGGGAATCAGAAACGAGCCGCACACCGCGTACGACCGGCTGGACGGCTCGGGAGGAGACAAACGTGAAAGCACAGGGGCCGGGCTCACAGGACCCACACGTCGATGGCGCCGCCGGTGGATCCCACACCAAATTCAACGAACGATGAGCCAACACGAGCAAGGAGACATCTACGTGAGTTCGCACGCGAAGGAGCCGGAATCCACGCCACGCCAGGCCACCCGCCTCGGCTGCACCCTTCGTGGAGCCTTCGCCAGGGGTACACACCCGCAGCGCGTCGCGGGGAGTGGTGCGCCCTCAGACCGTCGCGGGCGGCTCGCCCTGCTAAGCCTCACTGCCTTCGCCTTCGTCGGCCTGGTCCTGGTCGTCGCGTCGGCCTTCGCCTCCAAAGAGGTCATTCAATACGTAGGCTCGACGGGCTCGGGCTCGGTCGGCGGCGAGTTCAGCAATCCGCGCGACACCGCCGCCAACAGCACGGGTGAAGGCGGCGTTCCCGCCGGCACGTTCTACATCGCCGACGACAGCAACAACCGCATCCAGCGCTTCAGCCCCTCGGGCACCTTCGTCTCGGCATGGGGGGCAAACGTCCTCAAAGAATCGTCGAACGAGGTACAGACGTTGACCGTCGAAGCCACTGCCGGCAGTTACACCCTCGAATTCGAAGGTGAACAGACAGTAGAAATCGCCTACAACGCCAGTTCCACAACCGTGCGGAATGCCCTTCGTGATCTCAGCGTCGTCGGCGGCAACTCCAACATCAGCGTCAGCGGCACCGCTCCCTACGAAATCAAATTTCAGGGCAAATTCGCGGCGACCAACGTAGGCCAGATCACGGCCGACGACTCGGAACTGAGCGGCAGCGCGACCACCGCGCACCCGATCCAGGGCTTCGGCGCCTTTGAAATCTGCACCGTCGCCGCCAACTGCATCAAAGGAGCCGCGGCGGGTGGGGCGCCCAACTTCAACAACGACGCCAAGAACGGCGTCCTCAACAGCCCGCAGTCGGTCGCCGTCGATGGTGACACCGGCAACGTCTATGTCTCGGACCGCAACAACTTCCGCATCAACGAGTACACCGCCACCGGCACCTTCATCCGCTCCTTCGGCTTCGGGGTCGACGCGAGCGTGGTCGGCGAAACCTACGAGGTCTGCCCCGCGGCGGACACCTGCACCACCGGGATCTCCGGCTCGGGCACCGGTCAGATCGGCTCGACCGGCACCACCGGCACCCTCGGCATCGCGGTCAGCCCCGCCGACGGCGAAGCCTCGGTCGGAAAGGTCTTCCTCGCGGATACGCAGAACAGGCGCGTCAACACCTACGAACTCGACGGCACCTCGCCCGCATCCTTCGGCACCACGACCCAGTTCAACGCCACCCAGCCCCGCAAGATCGCCGTCGACAGCCGCGGCATCGTCTACGCCTCCAACTCGAAAAACCAGGGCGAGGTCGTGCGCTATGACACCGAAAGCGCGAACGGCGAAGGCATCGGCTTCCTCGGGGCGATCGAAGCGTCGGTCCCCGGCGTCAACGAGAAACAGAGAATCACCTTCAGCAACGGGTTCGAAGGCGTCTACAAAGAAGGCGACACCTTCACCCTCACCTGCCCCGGCGGCGCGACGACCAACGAAATCACGTTCGCCGAAATCAACGTGGTGCTGCAGGAACGGATCCGCGAAGCGCTGGAAGCGAAATGCGGCGGTACCTTCAAAATGGGTGGCGGCTTCTACGCCCCAGAGGTCACCTTCGAAGGCGCTTTCGAAGAGACGGACGTCCCGACGATGACCTGCACCACGGTGACCGGCGGAGGGGTCTGCCCGGTCACGACACCGACCCAGGGCAAAGCCGAAGTCGTGAAAGCGCTCCTCGCGAGCAACTCCGAAGCGACTGCTACCGGCGGCCTCGCGGTCCATCCCGATTCAGATGAAGGCGGCCCCGACACCGATGTCCTCTTCGTGCTGCGAGACCCGAGCAAAGGGCCGACCGCCGTGCAGCAGTTCGGCACCGAACACCAGCCCGGCCTCACCACAGCGCCCACCGAAGACGACGACAGGCACGGTTCGGAGGCCGGCTTCAGCAGCGTCAACGGCCTCGGATTCGACGACTCGAGCGGCAGGCTGTTCGTCGCCTCGAGCGCCAGCGTCTCCGGCCTCGGCTTCGGGAGCCGCGTCTACACCCTCGACGAAGTCGGACCGCCGGTCCCGGTGCTCGACCCGATCACCACCTTCGATGCCCACTCGGCGACGTTCACAGGCACCGTCGATCCCGAAGGCGGCGAGACGGCGTACCGCTTCGAGTACGTGGATGACGCCGAGTTCCTCGCCAACGGCTTCGAAAACGCGACACAGGTGCCTCCCGTCCAGCAGAGCGTCGGCCACGGCACCAGCCCGGTCGCCGTCGAAGAGGACACCCCGCACGACCTTGCCGGGGGGACGATGTACCACGTTCGCCTGGTCGCCAAGCGGGTGTTCTCCACGGTTGAAGTGAACGATGAAAAGACCTTCACGACCACGGGCTCCGCGCCAACGGTTGAGGGCACGGTTGCCACGCAGGTGAGGACGAATAGCGCCAACCTGCGCGGGGCGATCAATCCCGAGAACGAAGCGGTCAGCTACCACTTCAACTGGGGCACGACCGCGGGCTACGGCGACACCACAGCGGTGGACGCTCTGGCGGCAGGCATCGACACGGTCGTCGGCTTCGGCGAAGTCGAAGGGCTCACCCCGGGGACGACCTACCACTACCAGATCGTCGCCACCAATGGGACGGGCACGACCATGGGGCCCGACGAGACCTTCACCACCCCGGCCCAGGAACCCGGTTTGCCGGGCAAACGTGGCTACGAGATCGTCAGCCAGTACCCAACCGGCGGCCTACCGAAGGTCCCGACCGTCGGGGAACCGGACATCAGTCCCGATGGAAACCACGTCGTTTTCAGCTCCATTGGACCGCTCCCAGGCAGCCCGACCCCACTTGCCGATCAGATCGGCGGGACTTGGATGTATGACTCCGTCCGCGGCGAAGGCGGGTGGGGGGTCAGCAGCACCGAAGTAGCGAGGAGCGGCTCTCAGGCGGGAGTCTCGGTCGACACCCGGCACATACTGACGATCACCAAAGTCAGCCTCGACCCCGACGATCAGAACGAAGCGCAAGACGTCTACATGCGTGAACCCGACGGCGAATTCACCTGGGTTTCCAGGGATCCGCGCATCCCCGTCGGCACACCTCAGACCGCTGGCGGACAAATGCAGTACGCCGGCGGCAGCCTCAGCAGCATTCCGGTGGGATCCACTCTGACGCCCGACGGGAGCACCGCGGTATTCACCTCGACCCGTTCGCTCAGCGACCTCGACACCACCCCCAACAACACCCTCCGCCTGTACAAATGGCACAAAGGAGACGGCGTCACCTTCATCGGCATGCGACCGGATGGCAGCCTGCCGAGCGGAGCCGCGGGCTCGGGGTACACCACTCTTCCCAACGGCTATCCGTACGGACTCTCCCGCGACGGCAAACGCGCCCTCATCGCGGCTAGGCGTGGCGACACCTTCCAGGATGGAAATACGCTCTACGTCCAGACCGACGGCGAGCCCACGGTCGAGGTGGTGAAGGACGAAGTCGGCGGCGAACTGCCCCAGGGCGAGCCGTTCGACCTCACCTACCGCGGCGCCGCGTGGGACGACGCGTCACGGATCTTCTTCACCACCGCTTCGCGGCTCACCGCCGACTCGAGCGCCGGTGCCGTAGGCAACGGAGATCTCGACCTCTATGCGTATTCGGTCGCCGACGACAAGGTTCGCGACCTGACGCCGCGCTTCGACGGCCTCAACACCGCCGAAATCGTCCCCGGCTACCGCGGTCGGGCGCTCGGAGTCCTCTGGAGCTCGCAGGATGCCAGCAGGATCTACTTCGTCTCCGATGCCCGGTATCCGGTCGCGCCCAGCCCGACCGGGGAGCTGCCCTCCGCCGCGGGTCGCAATCTCTACATGGCCGAACTGGAAGGGATCGACGACCCGATCAAGCTGCGCTTCATCGGGTCCCTTGGTGCAGGTGACGGCGGCAACTGGAAACCCCAGTGGGGGGAAAGGACCTCATATGGGAGCCCGGACGGCTCGTACCTGGCCTTCGCCTCGGAAGAGGATCTGACCGAACAGCCCCTCGGCGACTCGAGCCAGATGTTCGTCTACGACGCCGTCAACGGCACGCTCGAATGCGCCTCCTGCCCAACCGACGGCTCGCTGCCGGCCAATGACGTAAACGCATATCCCAGCGAAAACGGCGAAGAATACGGCTTCCGCTGGCAGTTCAATGGTGGTAGGAACCACTGGGTGAGCACCGACGGGACGGTGTTCTTCGACACGGCGAGCGCTCTGCTGCCCGCCGACCAAAATGCAGTCGAAGACGTCTATGAGTTCCGCAACGGCCAGCTCCGCCTGATCTCGGCCGGCACCGGCAGCAACCCGTCGAGGTACGAAAACGCGAGCTCCGACGGCGTCAATGTCCTCTTCACCGGGTTTGAGGCGCTGGCCGTGCAGGACAAAGAGCCCGGACAGCCGAAGCTCTACAACGCGCGGGTCGGCGGCGGCTTCGCGAAAGTGATCGAACCGCCGTCCTGCGACATCAACGCAGGCGCCTGTGAGGGGGCGGGGACGAGCGCGCCCGAACGGATTGGCGCGGGCTCGGCCCAGTTCGAAGGACCGGGCAACAGCGACGAGTCCCGGCGGGTCCGCTGCAAGGGCTTCGCGCTCGAAAGCAAGGAGCTCGCCGTGCGCGCCAAGCGGCTGCGCCGCGCCGCCCGCAGGGCGGCCCGGGCGGGCAAGCAGAAGCGAGCGAAGCGTCTGCGCCGCCAGGCGGGCCGCCTCGGGCGCACGGCCCGCAAGCGGTCGGCCAAGGCAAAGAGCTGTCGCCGCTCCGCGGGCGCATCACGAGCAGCCAACACGAACCGGAGGGCCCAGCGATGACCACCAGGACAGGCAAAGCGAAACTCCGGCGGCTCCGTTCCCGCCTGCTGATCTCGGTCGCGGCGCTCGCCGCCGCCCTGGCGGCACTTGCTCCGACGGCGTCGGGGTACGGCTTCGAACCCGAAACGGCGTTCGTCAACGCCACACCGCCGGTGCAACAGCCGTTCGAGCCCATCCTTCCCGATTTCTCGAACTTCCTGACGGCCACGGGGATCCTGGTGGAAGGCCTGAACCAGGGGACGTTCCTTTCTCCGAAAGACCAAGTCTGGATCGACAATTACCGCAAAGCCGAAGAGCTGAAACAGGCCGGCGGGCACCCCGACTTCACGACGTCCTTCGACGTCGACGAAAGCGACCCCGGACCCGACGGCGATACGAAGGATGCCTTCACCGACCTTCCCGCCGGGTCGGTCGGCGCTCCGCTGGCTCTTCCCAGGTGCGAGGCGGCTGAGCTCCAGCTGACCCTGTTCGGCAAATGCCCGACCGAGAGCCAGGTTGGCGAAGCGCTGACCAGCGCCGCTGTCCCCTGGTACAGCCCGGTGTCCAGCCTCATCCCACCGGAAGGCGAGTCGACGATGTTCTCCTGGAAAGTGTTCGGCTTCACGGCCGTCGTGTTTGCCAGGGTTCGCAGCGAGAGCGACTACGGACTGACCGCCGAAGTGCGGGAAGTTCCGACGCTCGTCGGCCTGGAAGCGGCGACCCTGGCCTTCTGGGGCGTTTCCTACGACGGCCTGCACGACGAACACCGCTTCGATTCCAACAACGGCACGCTCGGTGCATCGGTCACGGGCGCTGCGATCAGGCCGTTCAGCTCCGGTCCGACCAACTGCGAAACCGGCCCGCTGGACACGGCGATCAAACTGCGGTCCTGGGGCAAACCCGAAACGTGGGTGGAAGAAAACTTCCAGCTCTCCGAGCAGGAAGGCTGCGGAGAAGTCGAATACGACCCGGAAGTGCTGGCGACTCCGTCGACGAACGTCGCCGACTCGCCGACCGGTCTGAACCTGAATGTCCATGTTCCGCAGAACACCGAATGCGAGGAAATCGAATACGCAGAACCGAGCGAACGGGAAGAAGCGATCGAAAACGGGGAATCGACGGTCGATTGCCCGCTGTCGACCTCCCAGACGAAGAAGTTGAAGGTCGCGTTGCCCCCGGGAATGGTTCTCAACCCGTCGGCCGCCAACGGCCTCGGTGGCTGCTTGCCGGCCGGCATCGGCCTGACCACGCCGGTCGGCTCCGAGCCGATCCACTTCACGGCGGACCCGGCCAACTGCCCGGACGACTCGAAGATCGGCACGGTGGAAATCGACACGCCGCTACTGGAAGCACCGATGCCCGGCCAGGTCTACCTCGCTGAGCCCTACAACAACCCGTTCCAGTCGCTGCTGGCGATCTACATCGGCGTCGACGACAAGGAGCGTGGCATCGTCGCGAAGTTCGCCGGCCAAATCGAAGCCGACCCGAACACCGGGCAGCTGGTGGCCACCGTCGACGAACAGCCCCAGCTGCCGCTGGAAGAGATCAGGATCCAGCTGAAGCAGGGGCCGCACGCGGCGCTGCGCACCCCGCCGACCTGCGGCAACTACACGACCAAATCAGAGCTCACCCCTTACTCGGCGCCGGGATCACCGGTCGAGTTCGAAGACTCGTTCTCGATCGTCTCGAGCCCGACGGGCTGCGGTCCGTCGCCTCACGCGCCGAGCCTCGACGCGGGCACGGTCGCGCCGATTGCGGGACAGTACTCGCCGTTCGTGGTGAACCTGAGCCGCGGCGACGGCACCCAGGAACTCCAGTCGGTGACGCTCTCGCTGCCGGAGGGGATCAGCGCGAAGCTGGCGGGCATCCCCTACTGTCCGGACACGGCAATCGCGGCCGCCGCCGTCAAGAGCGGCCAGGACGAGCAGGCCTCCCCGTCCTGCCCCGCCGCCTCCGACGTAGGCGGCGTCGTGGTCGCCGCCGGCTCCGGCCCATCGCCGTACTACACGCACGGGCGGGCCTACATGGCAGGCCCATACAAGGGCGCTCCGCTGAGCATGGCGATCGTCGTCCCGGCCAAGGCAGGTCCCTTCGACCTGGGTACCGTCGTCGTCCGGGTCGCCTTGCAGGTCGATCCGGTGACCGCGCAGATCACGGCGGTCAGCGACCAGATTCCGAGGATCCTCCAGGGCATTCCGCTCGACATCAGGTCGGCGGCGATCCAACTCGACAGGAGCCAGTTCACGAAGAACCCGACCTCCTGCGACCCGACGAGCGTCGGCGGATCACTGGCCTCCACCTTGGGCGCCGTCGCTCCCCTCTCACAGCACTTCCAGCTCGGCGAATGCCGGCGGCTGGGCTTCAAACCGAAGCTCTCCCTGCGTCTCGACGGGAAGCGCTTCACCAGGGCCGCCAACCCGAGGCTTAGGGCAGTACTCCTGCCCCGGGAAGGCGACGCGAACATATCCTCCGCGCAGGTGCTGATGCCGTCGTCACTGCTGCTCGACCAGAGACACATCCGCACCGTCTGCACCAGGGTGCAGTTCGCGGCCGACGCCTGTCCCGAGGGCTCGATCTACGGTCACGCGACGGCGGAGACGCCGCTCTTCGACCAGCCGCTGTCGGGCAACGTGTACCTACGGTCCAGCCAGCATGAGCTACCCGACCTGGTCGCCGACCTGAACGGGCAGGTGACGGTTGAGCTGAGTGGGCGCACGGACGCCGTCAAGGGCGCTCTGCGGAACAGCTTCGACGTGGTTCCCGACGCACCGGTCAGCAAGTTCGTGCTGCGGCTCCAGGGAGGCCAGAAGAGCCTACTGCGGGCAAGCAAGAACCTCTGCAAGGGGAAGCAGAAGGCGACGGTCACGATGGTCGGCCACAACGGGCGAGCGTCACTCGTCAAGCAACGGATAAACATCCCTCGCTGCAGGAAGAAGCATCGCCGCAAGCATGGGAGACATCTCAGAGCTGCTGCCCGGCACGGCGGCTAGTCGGCGGTAAGTTGAATGAAAACCGCCAGGACAACCAACCGACGCGGGGGGCGGGCGTACCTGCTCGCCCTCGCCCTCCTCGGCAGCGTCCTCGGCAGCGTGCCGAGCGCATCGGCGGCGCCCGGCGACCCGCCGATCTACCTCTTCGTCGCCAGGCCGGCGTTCAATCACCCAACCGAACCGCCTCCGACCGGGTACTTCAACAACCCCTGCGGCCTGGATGTCGACGGGGTCGGGCGGATCTGGCTCTCGGACTACTACCACCGCGGCGTCAGCGTCTTCAAATCCGACGGGTCGGCGCTGGCGAACCAGGAAGGTTTCCTCGGCCAGCCGCTAGCGGCATGGAGCCAGCCGGAATCCCACATCGGGCAGGTTGACGACCCCTGCGGGCTGGCGTTCGACCCGTCCGGCTCCAAGGTTTACGTCAACAACTACCACCGCAACGTGGTCAGCTTCCCCGAAGTAAACCCGTTGTTCGAAGCCGGGCCCGGCACGGTCATCGCCACCGGAGGGACAACGGGGGTCGCGATCAACCGCTCCAGCCACGATGTCTACGTGACCAAGCGGGACCGCGTCTCCGTTTACGAATCCGACGGTACGCCCCTGCTCGATCTCGGCGTGGGAGAGCTGGGCGACGCATACGGCGTCGCGGTCTCTCACTACGGGCCGACAGCCGACTTCGTCTACGTGCCCGATGCTTCCGATAATACGCTCAAGGTCTTCGATCCGGGCACGAGCACGACCGAACCCGTCGAAGAGATCGACGGCAGTGAAACTCCCAACGGAGAATTTGTCTCGCTGCGCGACGCCGCCATTGCGGTCGATGACTTCAACGGCGACGTCTACGTCACCGACAATCTGCAACCCGCCAACACCGAGAGCCCGGTGGCGGCAGTCTACGTATTCGATGACGAAGGAAACTACGAGGGCCACCTGAGGCGCAACGTATTCGACGGCGGCCCGACCGGCCTGGCAGTCGACAACTCCCCAGCCCCTCGCTATCCCACCGGCACCCAGGGCCTGGTCTTCGTGACGACGGGCAACACCCACGAAAGCGGCGTCTACGCCTATCCGCCGGAAGCGGCGACGACCAGCCAGGCGCTTGCGCCGCAGGCCCCGAAAGCACTGCAAAGCAGCGGCCTGCTGTTCCCCACCGTAGCGATAGGCGGCGCGAGCAGCGCAGGTAGCGGCTGCGAAGGGGACGGGTGCCAGGCCCTGCCGCCGGAACCCGTCGACCCGACCCTGACGACGTTGGTCGAAGGCCCCGGCAACCCATCGCCTCATTACCGGAATTCGCTCCAGACCTGCGTCCGGATCGGCCATGAAGTAAAGCAGCTGAGGTCGAGGGTCAAGCGCCTCTCCGCCAAGGCGAAGCGCACCCGCAGCCCCAGCCGGTCCCGGCGCCTGCGCGCCACCCTCAACAAGTTGCGCAAAGAAGTCGGCCGGAAATCCCGAGCCAGCAAGCGCTGTCGTGGGAACAGCGCCGGCAGGGTGAGCGCCGTGGCCTCGCAGGCGAGCTTGGACTCCGCAACACCGCCGTCGGCCTCCCCGGCGTCCGCGGGCCCTCCGAGCGACGCCGCCGTGAGCGCCGTGCCGGCCCAAATGGCGGCCGCGACACCCGAGCCGACCGGCATCGCGACGGCCGGTGGCGCAACCTCCGACGCTCTGAAAGCCGGCGGCGAAGGCTTCGACGCCGTCGTCTACGCCGACGGCGGCAGCCTCTCGACCCTGGCCGGATCCCATCCCTACCAGGTCGAGATGAGCGCCGCCCTCGACCAGGGCGGGGGAGGCGCCGACCTGCGCCACCTGCGGCTCCGACTTCCTCCCGGGATGCTGATCAACCCCGCCAACGGGGTCGGCGTGCTCTGTAGCGACGCGACCTTCACCACGCCCCGCGTCTCGTCCTTCCCAACTGAATCGGGAGAGAACTGCAATCAGCGCGCGCAGGTCGGCACGGTCGAGGTGACGAGCGGGATCGGCGGCGGCAAAACGCGCACCTTCGGTCTCTACAACCTGCAGCCCAACTTCGGCGAGGCGGCCCGGTTCGGCGCCTCGCCGTTCGGGAAATCACTCATCTTCGATGCCAGGATCAACTCCGACGTCCCGGGCGCCTACGTCGACCTCGACGCGACTGAGATCCCGCAGAGCCTCCAGTTGGAGGACCTCACGGTCTCCCTCTGGGGCGCCCCTTGGGACGCCAGCCACAACACCCAGCGCGGCGATTGCCTGAACGAGCAGGAGTCCGGATTTGCCTTCGCGAAGTGCTGGGTGGGCGAGCCGCTGACGAGCAAGCCACGCGCGTTCGTCACGCTGCCGACCGTCTGCGGAGCCTCGCTCACCTTCGAGGCCGAAGCCACCTCATGGCAGCAGGTGGGGGCGGACGAAGCCACGGCGACCTCGCCCGGCCAGGTCACCGGCTGTGAGAACCTCAATTTCGAACTCGAATCCGAGGGCCTTCTCTCGGTGACCAAGGCCTCCTCGGCGAGCGGCTTCGTCTTCCGCTTCTTCAACGAAAACGAAGGCTTCGCCAACCCACGCGAACGCACCCAGGCGCTGGTCAAGAGGCTCACAGTTGATTTGCCCAAAGGGGTCTCGCTGAACCCTTCGGTGGGCGCTGGGCTGGGGGTCTGCACCCCCGCCCAGCTCGCCCAGGAGACCGCCTTCAACCCGCCGGGCGCGGGCTGTCCCAACGCTTCGAAGATCGGCGTCTTCATCGTCGGGCTGCCTTACTTCACGGGCCGGCTACGGGGCTCTGTGTATCTTGCCCAGCCAGACAATCCGGTCACCCCGACGCCGGGCGCCGAGAACCCGTTCGACTCGCTGCTCGCCGTCTACCTGGTCGCGAAGTCCGCCGACCGGGGAATGTTGTTCCGCATCCCCGGCAGGCTCACCCCCGATCCCAATGACGGCACCCTGACCGCCTCCTTCGACAATCTGCCCCAGCTTCCCTATTCCGACCTGGAAGTGAACTTCAGGTCCGGCCAGCGGGCTCCGGTCGTGTCCCCCCCCTACTGTGGGGCGGCGGCGACCCGGCTCACCCTCAGCTCGTGGTCGCAGGGCGTCCCCGACGAGGGCTCGAGCACCGACTCCCAGATCGAGACCGGAATAGACAAGGGGCCGTGCCCGACGGGCGCAGCGCCGCCCCTCGACGCGGAAGCCGTGACCGGGGGGGTCAACTCCAACGTCGGCTCCTATACGCCCTACTACGTGCGCCTCTCCCGTCACGACACCGACCAGGAGCTCACCTCCTACTCGCTGAACCTGCCCAAGGGGATCACCGGCAAGCTCGCCGGGATCCCGTTCTGTCCGGAGGCGGCGATCGCGGCGGCGCGCGTCAACGGCGGCGTCAGCGAGACCCTCAACCCGTCCTGTCCGGCGGCCAGCCAGGTGGGCCGGACCGAAACCGGCTACGGCGTCGGACAGGCACTCACGTACGCCACGGGGCGGATCTTCCTGGCGGGTCCCTACCAGGGCCAGCCGCTCTCGCTGGTCACCGTCAACTCGGCGACCGTCGGCCCCTTCGACCTGGGCACGATCGTGATCCGTTCCGCCTTCTCGGTCAACCCGAACACCGCGCAGCTGCAGATCGAGGCGGGCTCCTCGGACCCGATCCCCCACATCATCGACGGCATCCCGCTGCACCTGCGTGACGTGCGGATCTACATGGACCGCCCGCAGTTCACCCGCAACCCGACCAGTTGCGTGCCCTCGGAAATGATCTCGACGATCACCGGCTCGGGCGCCTCCTTCGAAAACCCGGCCGACGACTCGAGCGTCGTAATCAGCCGCCATTTCCAGCTGCTCAACTGCCTCGAGCTCGGCTTCCGACCGAAGCTCGGCATCCGCCTGCGGGGCCAGACGAAGCGAGCGGGGCATCCGGCGCTGAGAGCGGTGCTGAAGGCCCGCCCCGGGGACGCCTCGATGAAGCGGATCACCGTCGACATGCCCCACGCCCTCTTCCTGGCGCAGAACCACATCCGCTCGATCTGCACAAGGGTGCAGTTTGACGCAGAGAACTGCCCGAAGGGCTCGATCTACGGCAAGGCGGTCGTCTATTCGTCGCTGCTCGACGAGCCGCTGCGCGGCGCGGTCTACCTGCGCTCCTCGAACCACCCCCTGCCCGACCTGGTCGCCTCGCTGCGCAGCGGCTCGATCCGGATCGTCCTGCAGGGCCGCATCGGACCGACCGGCAGCGGCGGAATCCAGGCCTTCTTCGACAATGTGCCCGACGCCCCGATCGAGGCCTTCGTGATGCAGCTGAACGGCGGTAGGCGCGGGCTGCTGCAGAACTCAGCCGACATCTGCCTCCACCCGCCGACGGCGATGGTCAAGGCACTCGGCCAGAACAATCGCGGCTCGATCTATACGACCAAGCTGCGCGGCCAGTGCAAGAAGAAGAAGAAGAAGAAGAAGCACGGGAGCCATCGCCGCAAGCGCCGATGAGGATGGTGCAAGGCTGTCGGGCGTGAAGAAGCTGCTCGGACTTTCTCCGCCCCTGGTGGTGTGCGCCGCGCTTGCGCTCGCCGGCTGCGGCGGCGACAGCGAGGAATCCGCGACCTCGGCGACGACGGGCGAGCGCACCGCGACTGGCGAGCGCACCGCGACGACCGAAGCCGGCCGCGCCGAGGCTACGACGCCCGACCGGCGGCAGGGTGACGGTGGGCAGCCCGGGGGGAAGCAGGGCGGAGATGGGCAGCCCGAGCGGCCGGCTCGTCAGGACGCGAGCCCCGGCTCCCCCGAGCCAGGCGAGAAGGCTGTCGCCCCCGGAGTGCCCGTCCAGCCGGCCGGCGACAACTCGATCCAGGCCTTCGGGGTCGAGGGGACGGTGGAGGACCGGGAGCAGGCGCTCGCCACCCTCGAATCCTATCTGAGCGCGAGAGCCGCGGGCAGGTGGGCGAAGGCATGCGCAGCGACCTCCCGGCAGTTCAAGCGTCAGCTCGCGATCTCTACTGCGGCGCTGCCGGAGGACAGCAGGCCAGAGGGCTGCGCGGCGACGATGCAGTTTGTGTTCCGGGGCTTTACAGCGACAGCCCTGCAAGGATCTGCTGAGGTGAGGCGGCTGCTCAGCTTCCGGGTTAGAGGCCGGTACGCATACGTGATCTACGAGGGTGTCGAAGAGACCGTCTATTTCATCGCAATGCGCGGCGACGACGGGGTCTGGAAGGTCAACACGACGAGCCCGAACAGCTTCCCGACGGCGGGCGGTTGAGGACCACCCCCGTGGCTCTTGGCCGGCGGGGGAGTATAGTTATCTGGTTGGAACCAGGGAAGCGCGTTCGGGGGCGCCGGGTTACCGGCTCCCACGGCCGCTATGGGGATGAGCGGAGGACGATCTCACAAGGTCACGATCTCCATCGCGACGGTGGCAGTCGCGATGGCATTTCACGCACCAGAGGTTTCGGCCGACCTCTCGTTCGAACCGGGCGGCTTCATAAAGGCCCATCCGCCGCTGTCTCAGCCATTCACGGGAATCACCGTGCCGGGGCTGCTCCAGGGGGCCTTCGTCGGGAATGGCTACGAAACCTGGGTCGAAAATCTTCGCCAAGTACCCGAGATCACCCAGGCCGGCGGACACCCCGACCTGACGACCTCGATCGGCTTTCAGGGGATCGCGAGCGACCCGGACGGACTGGCGAAGGACCTGCTGACCGACCTTCCGGCCGGGGCGGTGGCAAATCCACTGGCAGTGCCCCGTTGCGACGCGGCCGACTTCAACCTGACTCTGTACGGACACTGCCCGACCGAGAGCCAAGTCGGAGTTGCCGCGACGAACGCGACCGCGTTTCAGGGCCTCTCTCCCTTAGCCAGCATCGTCCCGCCCCCGGGAGACGCGATGACGCTTGGCTTCAAGTCACTCGGGTTCGCGGTGATCCTCCACGCCAGGGTGCGCACCGACGGCGACTACGGCCTCCGCGTCGCGGCCACCAATTTGGCGCCCACATCTCCTCCGCAGGGATCGACCCTGACCCTGTGGGGAGTGCCGTACGACAGCACTCACGACAGCCACCGCTTCGACGCCGACACGGGGGCGCTGGGCGCCGAGATCGCCGAAGGGGTCATTCGCCCGTTCACCTCAGCCCCGACCGCCTGCGAGACGGCCCCGCAGCAGTCCACGTTCAGGGTCAGGTCGTGGGGGAAGCCCGAGCAGTGGATCACCGAACACCTGGCGGCCTCCGCTGAGACCGGCTGCGAGCAGGTTGGCTTCGACCCCAAGGTCACGGTGGCGCCGACCACCGACGTCGCCGACTCGCCGACCGGGCTGAGCGTCGACGCCCACCTCCCGCAGGGCGGCGAGTGCAAAGCCGTGCCCGTCCCCGAACCGGAAGCGCAGTCGACCGCCGACTGTTCCCTCCAGACCTCTCACCTCAGGGACACGAGGATCACCCTTCCCGAAGGGCTCCTTCTCAACCCCGCGGGCGCCAACGGCCTCGAGGGCTGCTCCTCGGCGGAGATCGGCCTGACCACGGAGCTCGGCTTCAGGCCGATCCGCTTCGACTCTGAGCCCGCGGCCTGCCCGGACGCCTCGAAGATCGGAACGGCGGAAATCGAGACGCCGCTGCTGGCAGCGCCGATGCGCGGCGCGATTTACCTCGCCGAGCCCTACGACAACCCGTTTGGAGCGCTCTTCGCGATCTACGTCGGGATCGACGACAGCGAAAGCGGCATGGTGGCCAAGTTCGCGGCCGAGGTCGAAGCCGACTCCGAGACCGGACGCCTGGTGGCCACGGTCCTCGAAAGCCCCCAGCTTCCGATCGAGGAGGTCAGTCTGCGCTTCAAGGCGGGTGCGCACGCGGCGCTGCGCACCCCGCCCGCCTGCGGCGAGCACACGACGAGGTCGGAGCTCACGCCCTATGCGGCCCTCGGATCGCCCGTCAGGTTGGACGACGCATTCTCGATCGGCAGGGGCCCGCTCGGCGGCTGCGGCCGGCCCAACGCGCCGAGCTTCGACGGCGGCACAATCACCCCCATTGCGGCCGGGTACTCGCCCTTCGCCATGAGCCTGAGCCGTCCCGACGGCTCACAGGAATTCCACTCGGTCGCCCTCTCCTTGCCCCCCGGCCTGACGGCGAAGCTGGCTGGCATCCGCGGCTGCCCCAATGCTGCGCTGGCCGCCACCGTGCGCAGGGACGGGAGTGACGAGAAGGCCAACCCATCCTGCCCCGCCGCCTCTGATGTCGGCGACGTGTGGGTGGGGGCCGGCGCCGGCCCCTCGCCTTACTACATGCGCGGAGACGCGTACCTGGCCGGGCCCTTCAAGGGGGCGCCCGTCAGCCTGGCGTTCGTGACGCCGGTGATCGCGGGTCCGTTCGACTTGGGCACTGAGGTGACGAGAGCGGCGCTCCACGTCGACCCGGAAACCGCCCGGGTCACGGCACAAATCGATTCCCTTCCGACCGCGGTGCGGGGGGTCATGCTCGATGTCCGGTCCATGGAGGTCCGGCTCGACAGGCCCAAATTCACCCTCAATCCGACGAGCTGCGACCCGACTTCGCTTGACGCCGCCATAGCCCCTGTTTCGGGAGCCGCAACCGCGGTCTCGAGTCGCTTTCAGCTTGCCGAATGCCGCGCTCTTGGACTCAAGTACGGGGTCCGGCTACGCCTGACCGGCGGCGTCAGGCGACACGGCCACCCGGCCCTGCGGGCCGTGGTGACGCCGCGCGGCCGGGACGCAAACCTGCGTCGCGTCGCCGTCGCCGTTCCACGCAGCATGCTGATCGACCTTCTCCACTTACGCGCCATCTGCAACCGGGAGCAGTTCGCTGCCGAGAGCTGTCCGGCACCGGCGGCGATCGGGTCGGCCACTGTTTGGAGTCCGCTCCTCGATCGACCGCTCCAAGGTCGTGTCACCCTGGTCGAAACCTCGGGCAGGTACCCGGGCCTCGGCGTTGAGCTCCACGGACAGGTTGAGATTCGCCTGCGCGGCGCAGTTGCCGCCAGGCGCGGCAGGACCCGCATCGTCTTCGACCACCTTCCGGATGCCCCCATCTCACGCGTCAGGCTCGACCTGGCAGGCGGCAAGCGCGGCCTGGCCGTCAACAGCAACGGTCTGTGTGCCCGCGCCCAGCGGGCTGGTGTCACCCTCGTTTCGCAGGGCGGCGCACACCGATGGTTCGGGACTCGCGTTTCAGTTCCCTGCAAGCCCGGCGGGGAAGCTCAGCCGCGCGTCAGCGCCTCACCTTGCAGTCGTCGGTCAGGGTGGTGGACACCCTCGCGCCTCCCTCGAAGGCGAAGCTCGTGCGAGCAAGGCTGAAGCTTGCGATGGGCACCCCTTTGGGCGTCGGGCAGTTGGCCGAGAGGAAGCTGCGCTGGTGGCCCTTGTAGCCGTACTTACGCGAGAGCTTCATCTTGATTTCGGTCAGGTTGCCCCAGGCCCTGAGGTTGGGGGGCAGGACCGCGGTCAGGGTCGTGCCATAGGCACCCTTCTTCTTCTTGGAGACCTTGAAGATGATCACGAAGGAGCTGGAGAACGGCCGCGCCGAGTAGATCTGGCCGAAGAGGACCGGCTTGCCCCCTTTCTTCGAGTTGAAGACGACCATCTTGCCTTTGGATACGTAGCTTTTTTGGCCGTCCAGGCCGATCAGGGCGGCGAACGAGCCGCGGCCGACAAGCGAGGAGCGGCAGCTACGAAGCGCCCGCTCCGTCGATGCCGGCTGGATTTTGTTGTAAGGGCAGACGGGAAGCCCGGTCGGGTCGAGGATCCCGTTCTTGTTGATTTCGATTTGCAGTTTCTTCAGCGAGGGCGGTTCGCTGCCGTCGCTTGTCGAGACCTTCCAGCCGAGGGAGACCGCCACCGGCGCGCGGCCGGACCGGGGCAGCCGATGGGGCGAGAGCTTCGCGGAGACCGTCGTCACCAGAGTCCCCTTGACCTTCGTTTCGGTGGTGGCTTGAGCAATGGTCGCCGACGCCGCCACCAGACCAATCACGAGAAGCGGCACAAGCCGCCTTACGGTGTGGAGTGTCGAATTTCTCGCCATGTCGTCCCCCGCTCGCAATGTCCCCCGCTCGAAAGTCCACCTGGATACTAACATCTCCAGAAAATCCACCTTGCCTTTCCGGTCATCCTATGCTTTTATCGCTGATCGTTAACGGGAGCTAGCAGGGAGCGATGAGAGACCGCCCTCGCCGAAGCAAGCATCAGGCATGGGGGAGGGCACACACGGGTGCCCTGGCGACCCTTGCCGCGACCCTGATCGCCGCCATCGCCCTCGGTCTGATCGGCCTCGGAGTCGAGGATCACCTGCGCCCGACCTCGCTTGAGATCGGCGGCACCACCTCGGCCCGCGGCGGAGACCTCGCCCGCCGGCGCTTCGGCGAGAGCTCGCCCCTCGCGCTCCTCCTCCGCGGCCCGGCCGGCGCCCTCGAGCGCCAGGGGCGACACCTGGCCCGGGTTCTGCGCCGCGACCCCGACCTCACGGTGATCTCGCCCTGGGATCCAGCCCGCGCCGCCCGCAAGCTCCCCGCGCCGCCCCCGGACACGCCCCCGGATGCCCGCTCTCGGGCCCTGCTCCTGCTCGACTACCACGTGCCCCTCGCCGAGGCGATGCGCGACACCGTCCCCGCGCTTGAGGACACCATCGAGGCCAACGTCCAGCCGCCCGTGCGGGCGACCCAGTCGGGCTACGCGACCATCTCCCGTGCCCTCCAGCACGAATCGCTCGCCGCCGCCGAGCGCGCCGAGCTGCTCGCCGCGCCGCTGCTGATCATCGTCTTGCTGCTCGTCTTCCGCTCCCTCGCCGCCGCCGCGATCCCGCTCCTCTTCGGCGCTCTCACCGTCTTCGCCGGCCGCGGTGTCCTCGTCTTCCTCACCTCGCTGATGCCGATCGACGCCCTCTCGCTGGTCGTCTGCACGATGATGGGCCTCGCCCTCGGCGTCGACTACTCGCTCTTGATCGTCTCCCGCTTCCGCGAGGAGCTCGCCGCAGGGCGCGCGCCCGACCGTGCTGCCGCGCTCACCCGTAAGCAGCGCCGGGCGCACCACGGCGATCGCCGGCGCCACCCTCTTCACCTCGATCTTCCTCTCCGCCTTCTTCCAGCCCGGCTCGCTGCTCGTCTCCCTTGCCGCCGCCCTGGCCACGGTCACCGCGATCGCCGTCCTCATCGCCTGGGTCTCCCTGCCCGCCCTGCTCACCCTGCTCGGCCCCCGCATCAACGCCGGTCAGATCGGCCGCTCCCATCCTGGCGCCGGCGGCTCCCGGGTCGCCGCGGCCGCCGCGGCCGCCCTGCGCCGCCCCACCGTCGCCACCGTCGCCATCGTCGTGCCCCTGCTCCTGCTCTCCGCGCCCGCCCTCGCCTTCAACACCGGTTCTCCCGGCGTCGATGAGCTCTCGCCCTCCAGCTCCGCGCGGGAGGACTCCGAAGCGATCTCCGCCGCGGTCGGCGCCGGCTGGCAGGCCCCCTTCATCCTCACGATCGCCGCCAAGAACGGACCGCTCACCTCGCGCGGCCGGCTCGCCCTGCTCAGCACCACCCAACGCCGCATCGCCCGGCTTCCCGGCACCGAGGCGGTGATCGGCCCGGCCCAGATCGCCGCCGCCGCCCGCCCGCTGCGCACGCTCGGCACCGAACTGGATCCGCGCCGCTCCGCGGCGGCGAACCAGCTCACCCGCCTCGGTCCCCGCCTAGGCCAGGCCTCGGGGGCGGTCTCCGAGATCCGCGGCGGTCTCGGTGAAGCCGCCGCCGGGGGCGCCCTGCTCGCCGAAGGCTCCGGGAGGGCGGGGGAGGGGGCCGAACTGCTCGCCGGTGGCCTCGATCAGGCCCAGGTCGGCGGCGAGCAGGCCACGGGCGCGCTCGAGCGCCTCGCCTCGGGGTCGGAAGAGCTCGCCGAGGGCCAGCGCGTCGCCTCGGGCACCGCCTACGGAATCTCGCGCGGACTCGCCACCCTGCTGCCCAACCTAACCGCCCAGGGGCTCGGCCGCGCCCGCCGGCTCTCGGGCCGCCTCAAGGGCGCCGCCGCCTCCGACCCCTCGCTCGCGCCCGCCGCCCACGAAGCCGAAGTACTTGCCTCGGTCCTCGCCGCCAACCGCGAAGAACTCGCCCGCCTGCGCAACCAAGCGCGCGACACTCAACGCCGGCCTCGGCAAGCTCTACTCCGGCGGCAAGCAGCTGAGCGGCGGCTCCGCCCGCCTCGCCACCGAAGCGCAGGGGCTCAGCGGCGGGCTCGGTGAACTCGGCGGTGGCGCAGAATCGCTCGCCGGCGGGCTCGGCGAACTTCAGGGCGGGGCTGAAACGCTGAGCGGCGCGCTCGCCGAAGGCGCGGCGCGCGCCTACCCGCTGCAAGAGCAGCTCGGCGAGGCCGGCCGGCGCGTCTCCCGGGTCGCCGACCCGCTCGCCCGCCGTCTCGACCAGCTCCAGGTTCTCTCGCCCCGCCTCTTCGACTCCGGCTACCTCGCCGTCGCCGCCCTCGACGGCGCCAACCCGGTGCAGCGCTCGCTCGCCGCCGAGGTGATCGACGTCGCCGCCGGCGGCTCCGCCGCCCGCTACCTGATCGTCCCCACCTCGGGCTTCAACACCCCCGGCTCGCGAGCCCTCGACTCGCCGCCTTCGCACCCTCTCCGCCGGCCTCGACCGCCGCCCCAACCTCACCGCCGGTCTCAGTGGTGGCGCCGCCGTCCTCAACGACTACGGGTCCGCGACCAAGTCCCGCCTGCCCTTCGTCGTCGGCTCGATCGTCCTGATCACCTTCCTGATGCTCCTCGCCCTGCTGCGCGCTCCGCTGCTCGCCGCCCTCGCCGTCGCCCTCAACCTGCTCTCTGTCGCCGCCGCGATCGGGGTCGTCACCCTCGCCGGTGAGATCCCCGCCGGCTACCCGCTCGGCGGCCATCCCTACATTGACACGGTCGGCGCCGCGGCGATCTTCGGCGTCACCTTCGGCCTCTCGATCGACTACGCGGTCTTCCTCCTCGCCCGCATGCGCGAGAACTACAGCCGCAGCGGCGACAACGCCGCTGCGATCCGCTTCGGGCTCGACAAGACGGCGGGGGTGATCACCGGCGCCGCCGCGATCATGGCCGCGGTCTTCGCCTCCTTCGCCGTCGCGCCCGTAGCCACCGTCAGCCAGATGGGCCTCGGCCTCACGGTCGCGATCCTGCTCGATGCGACGGTCGTCCGCATCGTCCTCCTGCCGGCGCTGATGCTGCTGATCGGCGAGCGCGTCTGGCGTACCCCGGCCTGGCTTGATCGCATCATGCCCGGCGCCGGCGCCCGACCGGCGCCTGCGGCCACCGCCAAGGCGGCGAGCTGATGCGCCTCGCCCGAGCGAGGACACCGGCATGGGTCAAGCTGGTCGCAGCCATGGTCATCGCCTTCGCTCTTATCGCCGAGGTCTCGTTCGCCGCGGAAGTCCGCCGCCCCCAATACGTCGCCCAGCTCGAGCGGATCTGCAAGCCCGACTCCAAGGCCACCCAGCGCGCCGTCCGCGGCACCCGCGGCCTGGTCCGCACAGAACACCTGCCCCGCGCCGCGCCCAAGGTCGCCAAGGCGAGGCGCATTTTTGCCAACTCGGTCAAAAAGATCGCCAGGGTCCCCCGGCCGGGAGCCGATCGCACCACCCTGGCGCGCTGGTTTCGCGCCCTGAAGGTCGAGACCCGCGCCCTGCGGCGCACCGCCGCAGCCCTGCGCGACGACGACGTCGCCCGCTTCCAGCGCGTCTGGGCCGACTTCATCCACACGGGCAACAAAGCCAACAACGTCGTCGTCTCCTTCGGCTTCAACTACTGCGCCTTCAAGCCCTCGAGGTTCACCTCGTGAGCCGCCGCGCCTCCCCCTGACCTCGCCCCGCTGCCCTCCTCGCTCGCCCTCGCCACCTACCTCGCGGCCGGCCCCGCCGGCGCCGAGCAGAGCGGCGGCGCCGGCGTCGTCGTCTCCCTCGACGGCTCGATCTCACCCCGCCACATCCCCCGCCATCGCCCCGTGCCCGTCTCGCTCACCCTCGCCGGCGCGATCCGCGGCAGCGACGGCTCGCCACCGCCGCAGCTGGGGCGGATCGAGATCGCCTTCGGCGCCCGCGGCGGCCTCGAAACCACCGGCCTGCCCCGCTGCCCGCGCGCCCGCCTGCGCAACGCCACTTCGCGCCAGGCCCTCGACCGCTGCCGCTCGGCCCTCGTCGGCCGTGGCACGATCACCACCGAAGTCCCGCTGAATCCCAGCGACCCTCTGCTCGCCCGCGCCCGCGTCCTCGCCTTCAACGGACGCTCGCACGGCCGCCCCGCAGTCTGGGTCCATGCGTATTCGGCATCCCCGGCCGTCTCCTTCGTCCTTCCTTTCCACCTGCGCCGCCTGCGCACCGGCGCCTACGGCGTCCTCCTCGGGCGCCGGTCCGTCGCGCCCTCGGCCGCTGGCCGCGCCTGCGCTCCTACGAGATCACCCTCGGGCGCCGCTACCGCTACGCCGCCAAGCGCCGCAGCTACCTAAGCGCCCGCTGTCCAGCTGCCGCCTCGCTTCAGCATCGGCATCCTTCCCCTCGCCCGGGCCACCTACGACTTCGCGCCCCGGCCGACCCTGACCACCACGATCCAGCGCGGCTGCCGGGTGCGCGCCGATGAGCAGAGCTGCCATCGCGCGTCGCCCTACCTCCTCGTCTCCCGCGGGAGCGGCCATCGGCTCCGGGAATGAGCTCGGCTCCGCCCTCTCTTCGGCCTGCGCGCCGCGCGCCGCTACTGGCCCAGGTCTTCCCGGCCGCCCGCGCCGACCCAGCGAGAGCTGCTCGCCCGCGCCGCGGCGATCCCCGACCCGTTGCTGCGCGCCGACGCGCTCGCTCTCCCACACACGAAAAGGGCTCCAACTCCGAGGGTCTCGCCGCCCTCGCCGTCCTCGCGCCCGCCCGACGGCGGGCGCGCCTCGCCCGCAGCCTCGTCGCCTACCAGCTGATGCTCGACTACCTCGACGGCGTCTCCGAGCGCCCCGCCGCCGACCCGCTCGACAACGGCCTCACCTGCACCGCGCCTTCGAGGTCGCCCTCGACCCCGACGCCGCCCACGGCGACTACTACGCATACGCCCCCGCCGCGAGGACGGCGGCTACCTGCATCGCCCTGATCGCGACCTGCCGCTCGCCGCTCGCCGACCTGCCCTCCTACGGGCCGCCCGCGGCGCTCCTGCGCCAGGCCCGCCTCTGCTGCGAGTCGCAAGCGCTGAACCACGCCCTCGCTTCGTCGCCGCTTCGGCGAGCACGCTCCGAGTGGGCGGCGCGACCACCGCCGAGTCCGAACTCGAGCCCGGCTTCGAGTGGTGGGAGCTGCTCGCCGCCGCCGCCGCCTCCTCGCTCGGCGTCGGCGCCCTGCTCGCCGTCGCCGCCACCCCCGGC
>CAVXJZ010000002.1:0-945199 GCA_963762205.1 uncultured Solirubrobacterales bacterium | reverse complement strand
GGAGGACGCCGAGGCTGCCGAGAATCCGGCCGCGGAGGGTGGCGAAGCGGAGGAGGCGGCGACCGCCTAAACTGCGACGCCGCTCAAGCCCCAGACCACCGGCAGCGGTCGCGTCCAAGGTTTGTGCCCTCATAGGGGCTCAAAGGTTGGATGCGGCAGCGGAAGCCCGGTGCAGGTGAGAACAATGAACCGAGACGAAAAGTCAGCCGCCATAGAGGAGATCGCCGCCCAGATCGAGGGCGCCGAATCGATCTTCGCGGTCGACTACCGGGGGATCAGCGTCTCCCAGGCGGCTGAGCTGCGCAGCAAGCTGCGCGAGGCCGACGCCAGCTTCAGGATCGTCAAGAACCGGCTCACCAAACGCGCCGCCGACAAGGCGGGTGAGGAGCGCCTCGACGATCTGCTCGAAGGGCCGACCGCGCTCACCTTCGTGCGCGGCGACACCGCCGGCGCCGCGAAGGCGATCTCGAACTTCCACAAGGAGCACGACGTCGTCGCCTTCAAGGGCGGCTTCATGGGCGAACTCCTCCTCGACGAGGACAAGTTCAGGTCGATCGCCCGCCTGCCGTCGCGGGAGGTGCTCGACGGCCAGCTCGCGGGCGTCGTCGCCAGCCCGCTGACCGGGCTGGTCCGCGGCCTGGGCTCGATGATCCAGGGCCTCGCCCTGCAGCTCGGGCAGATCGCCGAGAAGGGCCTCGTCTCCGGCGAGGCCCCCGCCGAGGAGAAGCCGGACGCCGATGAGGCGCCCGCCGAGACCGATGAGACTTCCGCCGAGGGCGATGCCCCGGCCGATGAGGCACCCGACCGACCCCGCCGACCCCGCCGAGGACGCGGAGTCGGAGGACGAGGGTGAAGACACGGGCGAGGAGCCAGAGGCCGACGACAAGACTGATGAGCCCGAGGCCGATGCGGCCCAGGGCGACGACACCGCCGATGAGACGCCCGCCGACCCCGGACGCGAAGCGGAGGAGTCGGCGGCAGATGGCGAAGCCGAGAGCCCGAGCGAGGAGCAGTCGCAATCTGACTCTTCTGCGACGAGCGAGGGCGAGGAGTCGCCGGAGGATTCCGAGGATTCAGAGACTTCGAAAGAGGAGGAGTGACCAAAGTGGCAACCAAAGCGATTTCAACCGAGGACTGGATCGAGGAGCTGAAGGGCATCTCGGTGCTCGACCTCTCCGAGCGGATCAAGGCGCTCGAGGAGGAGTTCGGCGTCTCCGCGACGGCGGTCGCAGCCGCGGCTCCGGCCGCCGGCGCTCCCGCCGGCGACGGCGACGGAGGCGGCGAGGCCGAGAGCGCCACGGTCGACGTGGTGCTGACCGAGGTCGGTGGCCAGAAAGTGCCGGTGATCAAGGTGGTGCGCGGCGCGACCGGGCTCGGCCTGAAAGAGGCCAAGGCGATCGTCGACCAGGCCCCGAAAGCGATCAAAGAGGGCGTCGACCGCGAGGAGGCCGACAAGCTCAAGGCCGAACTCGAGGAGGCCGGCGCCACCGTCGAGCTCAAATAGAACGCCGAATTTCCGCGCTCGGATCCCAGGCAGGGAGCCGAGCTTGCGGCCGGGCGCGGCCGTGTGTTATTTTTCGCGGTCGCGCGCTTGTTGTGCCCCCCTGCCCATATCTGCGCTTTTTCTACGTCCCTCTGACCCTCTGAGGAGTCGCCGACTTTGGCACGTTCGAACGCTGCCCCCGTAACCCGCAGGAGCTTTTCCGACCTAAAGAACCCCCTCGAAGTCCCCCACCTGATCGATATCCAGCGTCGCTCCTTCGAAGAGCTGACGGATCCGAAGGGCGGCGGCCTCAGGGAAACCATCGACGACATATCCCCGATCGAGGACTACACGGGGAATCTCGCGATCGTCTTTGGCGAGTTCAAGTTCGAGGAGCCGCCGCACTCGATCGAGGAGTGCCGTGAGAAGGACATGACCTTCTCCCGGCCACTGACCGCGACGGTCGCCTTCCAGAACAAGGAGACCGGCGAGATCCGCGAGCAGGCCGTCTTCATGGGCGACTTCCCGTGGATGACCGAGCGCGGCACGTTCATCATCAACGGCACCGAGCGCGTCGTCGTCACCCAGCTCGTGCGCTCCCCCGGCGCCTACGTGATGGCGCCCAAGGACCCCGAAAAGCAGGTCTTCATCGCCAACCTGATGCCGGCCCGCGGCTCCTGGCTGGAGCTCGAAGTCGACAAAAAAGGCAAAGTCTTCGTGCGCATCGACCGCAAGCGCAAACTGCCGGTCACGGTGCTGCTGCGGGCGATGGGCTACGTCGACAACGACGAGATCCTGAAGATGTTCGACAACTCGGTCTACCTGCGGCACACGATCGCCGCGGACACCGAGGCGACCCTGACCGAAGAGGGCGCGCTGATCGAGCTGTTCAAAAAGCAGCGCCCGGGCGAGCCGCCCTCGGTCGACGCCGCCAAGAACCTGCTCGAGCAGCTCTTCTTCGACCCCAAGCGCTACGACCTGACCAGGGTCGGCCGCTACAAGCTGAACGCGCGGCTCGACCTCGACGTCGACCTCGACAACAGGGTCCTGACCCACGACGACATCATCGCCCTGGTCAAGGAGCTGGTCAGCCTGCCGAAGCTGCTCGGCATCCCCGAGGAGATCGACGAGGAGAACCCGATCAAGGACTACGCGGCGGAGGCGATCACCTACCCGCGCGAGCCCGTCAACGAGCACCTCGACGAGTACGAGCACTTCGGCAACCGGCGCCTGCGCACGGTCGGCGAGCTGATCCAGGAGGCGTTCCGCATCGGCCTCTACCGGATGGAGCGCGTCGTCCGCGAGCGCCTCACGACCGAAGACGCCGACGCGATCACTCCGCAGACGATCATCAACATCCGCCCCGTGGTGGCCGCGATGAAGGAGTTCTTCGGCTCCTCGCAGCTGTCGCAGTTCATGGACCAGACCAACAGCCTCGCCGGGCTCACCCACCGGCGCCGGCTCTCGGCGCTCGGCGCCGGCGGCCTGACCCGCGAGCGGGCCCCGATCGAGGTCCGCGACGTGCACCCGACCCATTACGGCCGGATGTGCCCGATCGAGACCCCCGAGGGGCCGAACATCGGCCTGATCGGCTCGCTCTCCTCCTATGCGCAGGTCTCCGAACACGGCTTCGTCACGACCCCCTACAGGCCGGTCAAGGATGGCGTCGTCAGCGACGAGATCCTCCACCTCGACGCGACCCAGGAGGAAGACAAGGTGATCGCCCAGGCGAACGCCGAGGTCGACCCGAAGACGAGCAAACTGAAGGGCCCGCAGGTCCTGGTCCGCTCCGGCGAGCAGGAGTACGCGACGGCGAGCCCCAGGGAAGTCGACCTGATGGACGTCTCCCCGACCCAGATCTGGTCGGTGGCGACGGCGCTGATCCCCTTCCTCGAGCACGACGACGCCAACCGCGCGCTGATGGGCTCCAACATGCAGCGCCAGGCCGTGCCCCTGCTCAAGCCGGAGCCGCCGCTGATCGGCACCGGGATGGAGCGTCGCGCCGCGGTCGACACCGGCGACGTGATCGTCGCCAGGAGCGCCGGCGAGGTCAGCCACGTCGACTCCGAGTCGATCGTCGTCACCCACGGCTCGAAGAAGGACGAGTACCCGCTGCACAAGTTCATGCGCTCGAACCAGGGCACGATCATCCACCAGCGCGCGCTGGTCGACACCGGGCAGAAGGTGAAGGCGGGCGATGTGCTCGCCGACGGCTCCTCGACGGCGGGCGGCGAGATCGCGCTCGGCAAGAACTGCCTGGTCGCCTTCATGTCCTGGGAGGGCTACAACTTCGAGGACGCGATCATCCTCTCCGAGCGGCTGGTCAAGGACGACGAGCTGACCTCGATCCACATCGAGGAGTACGAGATCGACGCCCGCACGACCAAGCTCGGCGACGAGGAGATCACCCGCGACATCCCCAACCGCTCCGAGGAGAGCCTGCGCAACCTCGACGAGCGCGGCATCGTCCGCGTCGGCGCCGAGGTCGTCTCCGGCGACCTTCTCGTCGGCAAGGTCACGCCCAAGGGCGAGACCGAGCTGACCGCCGAGGAGAAGCTGATCCGCGCGATCTTCAAGGAGAAGGCGCGCGAGGTCCGCGACACCTCGCTCAAGGTCCCGCACGGCGAGGGCGGCGTCGTCATCGACGTGCTCACCTTCAGCCGCGACGACGGCGACGACCTGCCGCCCGGGGTCAACGACCTGGTCCGCGTCTACGTCGCGACCAAGCGCAAGATCGCCGAGGGCGACAAGCTCGCCGGCCGCCACGGGAACAAGGGTGTGATCTCGAAGATCGTGCCCGAGGAGGACATGCCCCACCTCGCCGACGGCACCCCGGTCGACGTGATCCTCAACCCGCTCGGCGTGCCGAGCCGGATGAACATCGGCCAGATCCTCGAGACCCACCTCGGCTGGGTGGCCGCCAACGGCTGGTACGACGACGGCTCCGACGCCCACAAGCAGGCTCACTCCGCCGACGGCGACGGCCGCGTCTACGTCTCGACGCCGGTCTTCGACGGGGCCACCGTGGAGGACGTCGACGACGCGCTGATCAAGTGGCAGGAGGAGAACTTCGACGAGCGGGGCATCGACCTCGGAATCGAGAAGGGCGCCCAGCCGGGTGCCCGCTGCGCCGGCACCGCGCAGCTCTACAACGGCCGCACCGGCGAGCCCTACGAGGGCAAGGTGACGATCGGCCACATGTACATCCTCAAGCTGCTGCACCTCGTCGACGACAAGATCCACGCCCGCTCGACCGGCCCCTACTCGCTGGTCACCCAGCAGCCGCTGGGCGGCAAGGCGCAGTTCGGCGGCCAGCGCTTCGGCGAGATGGAGGTCTGGGCCCTGGAGGCCTACGGCGCCGCCTACACGCTGCAGGAGATGCTCACCGTCAAGTCCGACGACACGGTCGGCCGGGTCAAGGCCTACGAGGCGATCGTCAAGGGGGAGAACATCCCCGAGCCGTCGATCCCCGAGTCGTTCAAAGTCCTGCTCAAGGAGATCCAGAGCCTCTCGCTCGACGCCAACGTGGTCTCCGAGGGGGGAGACGTCGAGGTCGCCGACGACGACGACGACCTGCTGAAAGCGGCCGAGGAGCTGGGCATGGACCTGACCGGCGTGCGCGCCGACTCGAATGGCGGCTCCGGCGCCGCCGACGAGCAGGAGGAGCAGGTGGTCAAGGAGGGCGAGGGCGGCACCGGCGGCGCCAAAGAAAAGGAGTCCAAAGAGGCGAAGGTGGAGGACTGACCGATGATCGACATCAATAATTTCGACGCAATCGAGATCGGCCTCGCCTCCTCGAAGAAGATCCGCTCCTGGAGCTGGGGCGAGGTCACCAAGCCGGAGACGATCAACTACCGGACCCTGAAGCCGGAGAAAGACGGCCTCTTCTGCGAGCGCATCTTCGGCCCGACCAAGGACTGGGAGTGCTACTGCGGCAAGTACAAGCGGGTCCGCTACAAGGGCATCGTCTGCGAGCGCTGCGGCGTCGAGGTGACGCGCTCGAAGGTCCGCCGTGAGCGCATGGGCCACGTCGACCTCGCCGCGCCGGTCTCCCACATCTGGTTCTTCAAGGGCGTGCCGAGCCGGATCGGCTACCTGATCGACATGGCTCCCAAGGAGCTCGAGAAGGTCCTCTACTTCGCCGCCTCGATGATCACCTGGGTCGACGTCGAGGCCCGTGACAAGGACCTCGGGAAACTCGAGAAAGAGGTCAAGAAAGTCACCGACTCCTATGAGTCCGAACAGCAGAAGCGGACGCAGGAGCTGAATGAGTCGCTGGAGCGGCGCGTCAAGTACCTCGAAGACGGCACGCAGACGAAGTTCGACGACGACGACCACATCTGGGCCGACTCGCTGAAACTGACCCAGGCGCAGCTGCGCAAGCTCAAGGACGACGAGCGGGCGAAGATGATCAAAGAGCTGCGCAAGACGTTCGACGCCGAGATCTCGGACACCGAGGCCTACATCGAAGAGGCGATCGAGCGCATGCAGGAGGTCTGGAAGATCTTCACGGAGATGAAGCCGAAGGACGTCGTCAACGACGAGACCGTCTTCCGCGAGCTCAAGGATCGCTTCGGCTCGCCGTTCGGCTGGGGCGAGTACTTCCGCGGCGGGATGGGCGCCGAAGCCGTCCGCGACCTGCTCGAGCAGGTCGACCTGGAGGCCGAATGCGAGGAGATGGAGCAGGTCATCAACAGCTCCAAAGGCCAGAAACAGGCCCGCGCGGTGAAGCGGCTGAAAGTCGCCTCCGCCTTCCTCAACTCCGACAACAAGCCCGACTGGATGATCCTCGACTGCGTGCCGGTGATCCCGCCGGAGCTGCGCCCGATGGTGCAGCTCGACGGCGGCCGCTTCGCGACCTCGGACCTCAACGACCTCTACAGGCGCGTGATCAACCGCAACAACCGCCTCAAAAGGCTGCTCGACCTGGGCGCGCCCGAGATCATCGTCAACAACGAGAAGCGGATGCTGCAGGAGGCGGTCGACGCCCTCTTCGACAACGGTCGCCGCGGCCGCCCGGTCACGGGACCCGGCAACCGCCCGCTGAAGTCGCTCTCGGACATGCTCAAGGGCAAGCAGGGGCGCTTCCGCCAGAACCTGCTCGGCAAGCGCGTCGACTACTCGGGCCGCTCGGTGATCGTCTCCGGGCCGAGTCTGAGACTGCACCAGTGCGGCCTGCCCAAGCTGATGGCGCTCGAGCTCTTCAAGCCGTTCATCATGGCCCAGCTCGTCGAGCGCAAAGCCGTGCAGAACATCAAGGCGGCGAAAAAGATGGTCGAGTCGATGATCCCCGAGGTCTGGGACGTCCTCGAGGAGGTCATCCATGAGCACCCGGTGCTGCTCAACCGGGCGCCGACCCTGCACCGCCTCGGGATCCAGGCCTTCGAGCCGGTGCTGGTCGAGGGCAAGGCGATCCAGGTCCACCCGCTCGTCTGCCACGCCTTCAACGCCGACTTCGACGGCGACCAGATGGCGGTCCACGTGCCGCTCTCCGCCGAGGCCCAGGCCGAGGCGCGGGTGCTGATGCTCTCCGCCAACAACATCCTCTCGCCCGCCCACGGCGCGCCGCTGGCGACGCCGACCCAGGACATGGTGCTGGGGATCTACTACCTCACCTACGGCCCCGACGCCGAGGAGCTGAAGAAGATCGACGAGGCGCTCAAGTCGGGCAAGGGCGCCGCGAAGAACGGCAGCCGGCCGAAGACCTTCCGCTCCTCGCAGGAGGCCGAGCTCGTCTACGAGAACGGCGGCTGCAGGCTGCACGACCACGCCGAGTACCGGCGCGCAGGCCACGAGCACTTCCCGACCACGGTCGGGCGGATCATCTTCAACGAGAAGATCGAGCGAGCGCTGGCCGAAGCGCTCGGGGACGACTTCGATCCCGAGCAGTTCGAGTTCGTCAACTTCTCGCTGAAGAAGCGCGACGTCAACGAGATGGTCTCCAACCTGGTCGAGGCCTACGGCGCCCCGGCGGTGTCCGAGGTGCTCGACGCGTTCAAGGACCTCGGCTTCCACTACGCCAGCCAGGCCGGGATCACGGTCTCCAAGAACAACGTGGTCTCGCCGCCCAGCAAGGCGGAGATCCTCGACCGCTACGAGAAGGAGACGGCGGCGATCCAGGGGCAGTACGACGACGGCTACATCACCGCCGAGGAGCGCCACGAGGCGGTGACCGCCCACTGGAACCGGGCCACCGACGAGGTCGCCCAGGCGATGGAGGACAACCTCGACGAGCTGAACCCGATCTTCATGATGGCCAACTCCGGCGCCCGCGGATCGTTCAAACAGATCCGCCAGCTGGCCGGGATGCGCGGCCTGATGGCCAATCCGAAAGGCGAAATCATCGAGCGGCCGATCAAGGCCAACTTCATGGAGGGCCTCTCGGTGCTCGAGTACTTCATCTCCACCCACGGCGCTCGAAAGGGGCTCGCCGACACGGCTCTGCGCACGGCGGACTCGGGCTACCTGACCCGCCGCCTCGTCGACGTCGCCCAGGACGTGATCGTTCGCGACGAGGACTGCAAGACCAAAGACCACATCGAGATGGCCCTGCGCAAGGAGGACGGCTCCCTCAACGACAATCTGGCGGGGCGCCTGGCGGCCAAAAAGCTCGAAACCAAGCGCGGTCGCGAGCTGCTCAAGCGCAACCAGGAGATCACCATGGACGACGTCGAGGAGATCGGCGAGGCGCTCAGCGGCGACGACGTCAAGATCCTGGTCCGCTCGACCCTCAAGTGCGAGGCCGAGTCCGGCGTGTGCCGTGCCTGCTACGGGGTCGCGCCGGCGACCGGCTCGACCGTCGACATCGGCGACGCGGTGGGGATCATCGCCGCCCAGTCGATCGGCGAGCCCGGCACGCAGTTGACGATGCGCACCTTCCACACCGGCGGTGTCGCCGGCCAGGACATCACGCAGGGGCTACCCCGGATCGTCGAGCTCTTCGAGGCTCGCAAACCGAAGGGCCTGGCGCAGATGGCCGAGGCGGCCGGCAAGGTCGCGGTGGAGGAGACCGACAAAGCGCTGAAGGTGATCGTGGTCGAGTCGAGCGGCGAGGAGCACTCCTACAGCTTCCCGCCGCGCACCCGCCTGCATGTCTCCCACGGCGACAAGGTCGAGGTGGGCGAGCAGCTCAACGAGGGATCGCTCTACCCGGCGGACCTGCTCAACATCCGCGGCCGCACCGACGTCGAGCTCTATCTCGTCGCCGAGGTGCAGAGGGTCTACCGTGCCCAGGGCGTCGACATCAACGACAAGCACATCGAGCTGATCGCCCGCCAGATGCTGAAGAAGGTACGGATCGAATCCAAGGGCTCGACCGAACTGCTACCCGGGCAGCTCGAAGATCGCGGCAACCTCAAACGCCTCAACAAGAAGACCAAGGAAGACGGCGGCACGCCGGCCAAAGGCGAGGAGGTCATCCTCGGGATCACCAAGGCCTCGCTGGCGACGGAGTCCTTCCTCTCCGCCGCCTCCTTCCAGGAGACGACCAAGGTGCTCACCGACGCCGCCCTCGAGGGCAAGCGCGACCGCCTGGTCGGGCTCAAGGAGAACGTGATCATCGGCAAGCTGATCCCGGCGGCGACCGGCCTCAAGCATTACCGGACGCTCGCGGTCGAGCCGGCCGTGCCGATCGAGCCGCCGAGCGAGGAGGGCCTGCTCGATGAAGAGGAGCTGGCCGCCGAGCTCGGGGTCGACGGCGCCGACGCCCCGGTCGAGGGCTTCGGGCCCTCCTTCGCCGAGGAGCTCGAGGAGCTCGCCCAGGAGATCCAGAGCACCTCGGACGAGCCCCAGAAGTAGCGCCGCACCGGCAGGCGAGTGCGCAGGCGCCGGGCCTCACGCTCCTCAGGGCAGTCCCGCTGGGCTACATTTGGCGGACCAGCAACCGGAGGAGGAATCGGCATGAGCCTGAGCGGAAGCGAAGTGATCGCGGTGATCGCCGTGTCGGACATGGGCGCGGCGCGGGAGTTCTACGAGGGCAAGCTCGGCCTCACCGGCGGATTCGAGCGACCGGACGGCGGCGTGCGATATCCCTGCGGCGGCGGCACGTCGCTTCATGTCTACCCCTCGCCGGACAACGCCGGCAAGTCGCCGGCGACGCTGGCGGGCTTCGAGGTGGACGACATCGAGAGCGCGGTCGACGAGCTCGCCTCACGGGGCGTCAGCTTCGAGCAGTACGACATCGGCCCGATCAAGACCGACGAGAAGGGCATCGCGCAGCTGGGCGACGCGGCCGGCGCTTGGTTCAAGGATCCGGACGGCAACATCCTCTCTCTCAACCGGGAGTAGGTTGCCGCCCGCCGGCGGGCATTGAGTAGATTGGCCGCATGGCCAGTTCGGAGAGGGTCTGCGTCATCGGCGCCGGGTCGTCCGGGATCGCCGCCTGCCAGGTGCTGAAGGCGCGTGGCATCCCCTACGACTGCTTCGAGAAGGGCTCGATGGTCGGCGGAAACTGGCGCTACGAAAACGACAACGGCCAGTCATCGGCCTATCGCTCGCTGCACATCAACAGCGCCCGCAAGCTGATGTCCTACCGCGCCTTCCCGATGCCCGATGACTACCCCGACTACCCCAGCCACTGGCAGGTCGCCAAGTACTTCGACGACTACGTCGAGCACTTCGGGCTGCGCGAGGGGATCACCTTCAACACGGAGGTGGTCTCGGTCGAGCCGGTCGACGCCGAGGCCGGCGCCGGCGCCGACGGGGAGTGGGACGTGACCGTCGAGGGCCTCGACGGCGAGCGGCGGACCGAGCGCTACCGCGCCGTACTGGTCGCCAACGGCCACCACTGGAACCCGCGCTGGCCGGAGCCCGCCTTTCCCGGGTCCGAGGAGTTCGCCGGAGAGCAGCTGCACGTCCACCATTATCGCGAGCCCGACGTTCTGACCGGCAAGCGCGTCCTGGTGCTGGGGATCGGCAACTCGGCCGTCGATATCGCGGTCGAGTCCTCGCGGATCGCCGAGAAGACCTTCCTCGCGATGCGCCGCGGCGCGCACGTGCTGCCCAAGTTCCTCGGCGGCAAGCCCGTCGACGAAGCCTCTCCGCCGGTAGTCAGCCGGCTGCCGTTGCCCGTCCAGCGCTTCTTCATGAGCCGCCTGTTGAAGCTCTCGGTCGGCGAGATGACCGACTACGGCCTGCCGAAGCCGGACCACAAGCTGCTCGAGGCGCACCCGACGGTCTCATCCGAGCTGCTGCCGCGCCTCGGCCACGGCGATATCGAGGTGAAGCCGAGCATCGACCGCTTCACCGGTGGCAACACGGTGCGCTTCACAGACGGCAGCGAGGAGGAGATCGACCTCGTCGTCTACTGCACCGGCTACAGGATCACCTTCCCCTTCATCGACGACGAGGTCTTCTCGGCGCCCGGGAACACCATGCCCCTCTACCGGCGCGCCGTCGCCGTCGACCATCCGGGCCTCTACTTCGTCGGCTTCGTCCAGCCCCTGGGGCCGATCATGCCGATCGCCGAGGCCCAGGTCGGAATGGATCGCCGACCTGCTCCAGGAGCGGGCGGCGCTGCCCGGTGCCGCCGAGATGGGGCAGGAGGTCAGCGAGTACGAACGCTGGCTCCAGGAGCGCTTCGTCGCCTCAAAGCGCCACACGATCGAGGTCGACTTCCATCCCTACCTGCGGCAGATTCGCCGCGAGCGCAAGCGCTCCGCTCAGCCCGCCTGACGGGGGCGGGATGGGGAGGGCTCGCACCCCTCCATCGGAACCCGCTCCCTGCGGTCGCTCACAAGTTCCGCTGGACGGGTGCGAACCCTCCCGCTCACCAGGCCCCCCTGAGGGGCGCCGTGCGGACCGCGAGGGCGCGGGCGCGGGCGTAGCGGTCGCCAGCGGTTGAAGCCGTGGTCCGAGTCCCCGCTGGTGCTTTCGTCGGGCTCGGGTTCGCGGCTCGCCCACCAGACCAGCCAGAGGGAGCCGAAGACCGGCACCTTGAGGACCACGAGGAGGAAGAAGATCGGCAGGAACCCGTGCACCCGGGGCAGTGTAGAGCCCGAAGCCGCCGTGCGGATGCGCTCTACGGGTCCGGCTGCCGGAGGCCTCTCGCCCAGGCGATCAGGGCGTCGGTGTGGGCCTCCTCCAGGCCGAGGGCCGATTCGGTCGGGACCAGGAGGGTGGGCTGGTCGCGGTTCTGCGCCCACTCGTAGCAGCTCTCGTCGAAGCTGTCGTCGATCCAGGCGACCGGCCCGCCCTTGCTGTACTCGTCGAGCGGGCCGAGCTTCCAGTGCGCCGAGCCGAACCGGGAGGCGCCGTCGAAGGTCAGGTGGGGGAGCTCCGGCAGGCCGAGGATGTTGGGGAGGTAGTCGTTGGCTTTCTGTTCCCAGCCGGTCGCCCAGACCAGGTCGAAGCGCTCGTTCAGCCGCATCAGGCGCTCGCCTGCCGCGAGCGAGATGCAGTGGACCACGCCGTCGATCAACTCGAAGCGGGCAACCGAGCCCGGCGGCGGCTCGTCGAAGCCGAAGAGGCTGATCACCCCGTCGACGTCGACGGCGAGCAGCGGACGGCCCATGGCGCGGGGCTCGGCTACCAGCGGTAGTGCGCGAAGGCCTTGTTGGCCTGGGCCATGCGGTAGATGTCGTCCTTCCGCTTCCAGGCGCTGCCCTGCTGCTGGTTCGCGTCGAGGATCTCCGCGGCGAGGCGGTCGGCCATCGAGTACTCACGGCGGCTGCGGGCGAAGTCGACCAGCCAGCGGACCGCGAGGGTGCGGGCACGGCGGGCGGGGACCTCGACCGGCACCTGGTAGGTGGCGCCGCCGACGCGGCGGGAGCGCACCTCGAGGACCGGGGTCAGCTGTTTGATCGCGCCCTCCAGCGTCTCGACGGCGTCCTCGCCGGATTTCTCGCCGACGATCGCGAGGCTGTCGTAGACGATGCGCTCGGCGAGCGACTTCTTGCCGTCGCGCATCACCTTGTTGATCACCTGCTGCACGAGCCGGTTGCGGTGCCGGGCGTCGGGCTCGAGCGGCCTGATCTGGGCTGCGGAACGGCGCGGCATCAGGAGGCTTTCACGCCGTAGCGGGAGCGGGCCTGCTTGCGGTCGGAGACTCCGGCGGCGTCGAGCGTGCCGCGCACGATCTTGTAGCGGACGCCGGGCAGGTCCTTGACGCGACCACCCCTGACCAGGACCACCGAGTGCTCCTGCAGGTTGTGGCCCTCGCCGGGGATGTAGGTGGTGACCTCCATCCCGTTGGTGAGCCGCACGCGGGCGATCTTGCGCAGCGCCGAGTTCGGCTTCTTCGGCGTTACGGTCGCGACGCGGGTGCAGACGCCCCGCCTCTGGGGCGCGGCGACGGCCTTCTTGCGGCCTTGCCCCGACTTGAGGCCCGGCGTCGTCGTCTTCTTCTTGGGCCGCTTGCGACCCTTTCTGACCAGCTGATTCGTGTTCGGCACGGGCGAGCATGGTAGCGGGCCGCCGCTTTCGGGGCGACGAGCAGCAGCAGGCCGCCGAGCATCAGCCCCGCGGCCGAGGCCAGCTGCGCGTAGAAACCCTCCTCGAGGACGGCCGTCGCACCCGAGAAGAGCGCCGTCTGCGAGCCCGGGGTCGAGGCCGGCGGGACGGTCGACGAGGAGCACCACGGCGACGGTCAGCAGGCCGAGCACGAACACCCCGCGCCCGAGCCGGCGCCGTTGCGAGCGGGCGGCGGCGACGCCGAGCCCGCCGGCGAGCAGCGCCACCGGCACGAGGAGGTATGAGTGGGCGTCGACCGGGGTCTCGACGCCGACGGTCGGCGCCCGGGCCGCTTCCGGCAGCCCCGCGTAGCCGGGGCCGCCGACCTCGACGCCCCGGTAGTCGACGAACTGAGACGCGAGCAGGCAGGCGGCGGAGGCGACGATCACGCCGCAGATCGCCCGTTCGGGGGTGATCACGGCGCCGGCCCGGGTCGAGGTGCGCACGGCCCAGGCCGCGGCCCGTCGCGCCCGGCGCTCGGCGAGCCCGAGCAGGCGCAGGGCGAGGACGCCGAGCGGCCGCAGGCGGCGCCCGGCCCAGCGCGCCAGGCGACCGGCGCCGGCGTACACGGGCCCGCCCCAGCGCAGCAGCCGCCGCGACCAGCGGGCGTGGGCACGGCGGGCGTCCGCCCGGGCACGCACCACGAGCGGCTCGGCGCGCGCGAGGAGGCGGTCGACGCGGCGGTCGACGCGGCGCGACCATCTGGCGAAGAGCTTGGGAATCGACGCCCTGCGGCGCCGCCTCGCTGCTACTATTCCGCGTCGCCGAGCCCGCTTCTCCTTAGTGGGCTTTCGGGGGCCCGTGAGGGCCTTTTTCTTGCGCCGACCACGGTCCCCGCCGGGTGGCTTCTTTTTCGCTCGTCCCCGCATCGCTCGACACCTTTACCTTAAGACCATGCCACGCAGCTTCCCTCTAGAGAAAACCCGCAACATCGGGATCATGGCGCACATCGACGCCGGCAAGACGACGACGACCGAGCGCATCCTCTACTACACGGGCCGCACGCACAAAATCGGCGAGGTCCACGAGGGCGCCGCGGTGATGGACTGGATGGAACAGGAGCAGGAGCGCGGCATCACGATCACCTCGGCGGCGACCGCCTGCGAGTGGAACGGGCACCGGATCAACATCATCGACACGCCCGGCCACGTCGACTTCACGGTCGAGGTCGAGCGCAGCCTGCGGGTTCTCGACGGGGCCGTCGCCGTCTTCGACGCCGTCGCCGGCGTCGAGCCGCAGTCGGAGACGGTCTGGCGCCAGGCCGACAAGTACCGGGTCCCGCGCTTCGCCTACATCAACAAGATGGACAGGACGGGCGCCGACTTCTTCAATGCCGTGGAGACGATGAGGGACCGGCTCGGGGCCAACCCGCTGCCGATCCAGCTCCCGATCGGCAACGAGGCCGAGTTCGTCGGCATCGTCGACCTGATCGAGATGAAGGCGCTGGTCTGGCAGGACGAGCTCGGCACCGAGTTCGAGACCGACGAGATCCCCGCCGACCTGCAGGACAAAGCCGAGGAATACCGCACCCAGCTGATCGAGGCCTGCGCCGACTACGACGACGAGCTGATGGAGGCCTACCTGGCCGAGGAGGAGATCCCGCACGAGCGGATCGCCAAGTCGCTGCACCGGGCCTGCCTCGACACCAAGGTGACGCCGGTCCTCTGCGGCTCCTCCTTCAAGAACAAGGGCGTGCAGCCGCTGCTCGACGCGGTCGTCGAGCTGCTGCCCTCGCCGCTCGAGGTGCCGCCGATGGTCGGGCTGGTCCCGGCTGCCAAGGGCGAGTCCGAGCCGACCGAGGCCGAGCGCCCGGCCGACGACGACGGCCCCTTCGCCGCGCTCGCCTTCAAGGTGATGACCGACCCCTACGTCGGCAAGCTCACCTACTTCCGCGTCTATTCCGGCAGGCTGGAAGCCGGCGGCCGCGTCCTCAACGTGAAAACCGGCAAGACCGAGCGCATCGGACGGCTGCTGATGATGCACGCCAACAGCCGCGAGGAGATCGAGGAGGTCTACTCGGGGGACATCTGCGCCGGCGTCGGCCTCAAGGAAACCGGCACGGGCGACACGCTGGCCGCCCCCGACGCGCCGATCGCCCTGGAGAGCATCGAGTTCCCCGAGACCGTGATCGCGGTCGCGATCGAGCCGAAGACGAAAGCCGACCAGGAGAAGATGGGCACCGCGCTGCAGCGCCTCGGCGAGGAGGACCCGACCTTCCGGATCGAATCCGACGAGGAGACGGGGCAGACGCTGATCCACGGCATGGGCGAGCTCCACCTCGAGGTGATCGTCGATCGCATGCTGCGCGAGTTCAAAGTCGACGCCAACGTCGGCAAGCCGCAGGTGGCCTACCGCGAGACGATCCGCAAGGACGTCAAGAAGGTGGAGGCGCGCTTCGTCCGCCAGACCGGCGGCCGCGGCCAGTTCGGCCACGTCGTGATCAACGCCGAGCCGGCCCCCGGCGAGGGCTTCGAGTTCATCAACAAGATCAAGGGCGGCTCGATCCCGGGCGAATTCATCGGCCCGGCGGAACAGGGGATGAAAGAGGCGCTCGAGAACGGGGTCAAGGCCGGCTACCCGATGGTCGACGTCAAGGTCGAACTGATCGACGGCTCCTTCCACGACGTCGACTCCTCGGAGATGGCCTTCAAAATCGCCGGCTCGATGGCGATCCAGGAGGCCGCCCGCAAGGCCAACCCGGTCCTGCTCGAGCCGGTGATGGCGGTCGAGGTGGTCACGCCCGAGGACTTTCTCGGCGACGTGATCGGCGACCTCAGCCGCCGTCGCGGCAAGGTCCAGGGCCAGGATCAGCGCGGCAACGCGCTCGCCGTGCAGGCCTTCGTGCCGCTCGGCGAGATGTTTGGCTACGCCACCGATCTTCGCTCGTCCACCCAGGGCCGGGCGACCTACACGATGCAGTTCGAGCGCTACGAGGAGGTCCCGGCGAACATCGCCGAGGAGATCGTCGAGCACGGCGCTGGGGAGCCGGTTGGTGCGAGTTCGTAGGGCCGGCAGCTAACGAGGCGGGTATCTGGCTATATTTCCCAGGTTCGCCCGCAGGCAGGACAATGCTGTCCTGCCAGGCATGACGTCAAAGACTTAAGCAACGACAGCAGACAGAAACCGACTTCGAAAGGTAGAAACGGAGAGCGATGTCCAAGGAGAAGTTCGAGCGCGATAAGCCGCATGTCAACGTCGGCACGATCGGCCACATCGATCACGGCAAGACGACGCTTACGGCCGCGATCACCAAGACGCTCTCCACCGTGGGTGGGGCCGACGCACAGACCTTCGAGGAGATCGACAACGCTCCCGAGGAGAAGGAGCGCGGGATCACGATCGCGACCTCGCACGTCGAGTACCAGACCGAGAACCGCCACTACGCCCACGTCGACTGCCCGGGCCACGCCGACTACGTGAAGAACATGATCACCGGCGCCGCGCAGATGGACGGCGCGATCCTGGTCGTCTCGGCCGCCGACGGCGTCATGCCGCAGACCCGCGAGCACATCCTGCTCGCGCGCCAGGTCAACGTCCCGCACGTGGTCGTCTTCCTCAACAAGATCGACCAGGTCGACGACGACGAACTGGTCGAGCTGGTCGAGGAGGAGGTCAAGGAACTCCTCAACGAGTACGACTTCCCCGGCGACGACACGCCGATCGTCAAAGGCTCGGCGCTGAAGGCGCTGGAAGGCGACGAGGAGGCGCAGAAAGCGGTCTTCGAGCTGGCCGCCGCGCTCGACACCTACATCCCCGAGCCGGTCCGCGAGCTCGACAAGCCCTTCCTGATGCCGGTCGAGGACATCTTCTCGATCACCGGCCGCGGCACCGTCGCCACCGGCCGCGTCGAGCAGGGGATCGTCAACAGCGGCGACGAGGTCGAGATCGTCGGCATGAAGGACACGACCAAAACCGTCGTCACCGGTGTCGAGATGTTCCGCAAGATGCTCGACCAGGGCCAGGCCGGCGACAACATCGGCGCCCTGCTGCGCGGCACCAAGCGCGAGGAGATCGAGCGCGGCCAGGTTCTCTGCAAGCCCGGCTCGATCACCCCGCACACCAAGTTCAAGGCCGAGGTCTACTGCCTGAAGAAGGAGGAGGGCGGTCGTCACACGCCGTTCTTCTCGGGCTACCGGCCTCAGTTCTACTTCCGGACCACCGACGTGACCGGCATCTCCAACCTCCCCGAGGGGACCGAGATGGTGATGCCGGGAGACAACGTCGAGATGACGATCGAGCTGATCCAGCCGATCGCCATGGATCAGGGCCTGCGGTTCGCCATCCGCGAGGGTGGCCGCACCGTCGGCTCGGGGGTCGTCTCCGAGGTCATCGAGTAGACCCCCTGAACGGGCGGGCCTTCCGGGCCCGCCCTTTCTCTGCCCCCGCCGGGGGCAGGACAACTGCAAAGGACATACGACCGGGGCGGCGCCCCCTCTGAGCCGAGCGAAGCGAGGCCTGGAGATCAAAAGGGGCCCCGCCCTTATTGCGCCCTAGAGACCAGCGGCGCGAAACAAGAAAGACCCAAGAGAGACAGATTTAAGAAGTGGCAGCGATAGCAGCACAGAAAATCCGGATCAGGCTGAAGGCGTACGACCACGACGCCATAGATCGCGCTGCCCGCGAGATCGTCGAGACCGCCGAGCGCACCGGCGCCTCGGTCTCGGGGCCGGTGCCCCTGCCGACCGAGAAAAACGTCTACTGCGTGATCAAGTCGCCGTTCAAGGACAAGGACTCGCGCGAGCACTTCGAGATCCGCACCCACAAGCGGTTAATCGACATCCTCCAGCCCTCGCCGAAAACCGTCGACTCGCTGCAGCGCCTGGACTCGCTGCCGGCCGGGGTCGACATCGAGATTCGCCTCTAGATGCAGATGGCAGCCATTCTCGGCAAGAAGCTCGGCATGACCCAGGTCTTCCGCGAGGACGGGGAGGTCGTGCCCGTGACCGTGATCGAGGCCGGCCCCTGCAAGGTGACCGCCGTCCGCGAGGACGAGAGGGACGGCTACGCCGCCGTCCAGCTCGCCTTCGGCGAGGTCAAGCAGGGCAAGCTGACGAGGGCCGAGGAGGGCCACCTGAAGAAGGCCGGCTCCGGCCCGATGCGCCATCTGGTCGAGTTCCGCGACGCCGACCTCGGCGGGGACGAGGGGGCCAAGATCGGCGACGACGTCACGGTCGAGTCCTTCGAGGCGGGCCAGCGGGTGAAGGTCTCCGGGGTCTCGATCGGCAAGGGCTTCCAGGGTGGGATCAAGCGCCACAACTTCAGCCGCGGCCCGGTCAGCCACGGCTCGCACAACGTGCGGGCCCCGGGCTCGATCGGCGCCAGCACCTTCCCCGCCCGCGTCTTCAAAGGGATGAAGATGCCGGGCCAGATGGGCGCCAAGCGGGTGACCCAGCGTGGCCTCGAAGTCGCCGACGTCGACGCCGAGCGCAACCTGCTGCTGATCCGCGGCTCCGTTCCAGGCTCCAAGAACGCCCTCGTCGAGGTGAGGACCGATGGCGACAGCTAAAGCCGCGGTGCTCGGAAAGACGACCAAGGCGGACCTGCCCAAGGAGGTCTTCGCCGAGCCCTTCCACCAGTCGCTCGTGCACGAGGCGGCGCGCGCGGACCTGAACGCGCGGCGGGGCGGCAACGCCTCGACCCGGACCCGCGGCGAGGTCGCCTTCACCGGCGCCAAGGCCTGGCGCCAGAAGGGCACGGGCCGCGCCCGCGCCGGCACGCTGGGCGTCCCCAACCGCTACGGCGGCGGCGTCGCCTTCGGCCCCAAGCCGCGCCACTACACGGTCAAGGTCAACCGCAAGGCGCGCCGCAGAGCGATGCGGGCGGCGCTCTCGGTCCACGCCGAGCGCGGCAGCATCGCCGTCCTCGACGCGGGCGGCTTCGAGACCCCCTCGACCAAGTCCGCCGCCCAGGCGCTCTCGAAGTGGGGCGCCGGGCAGCCCTCGCTCGTGGTCCTCGAGGGCGAGGAGACGGGCGCCCTGAAGAGCTTTCGCAACATCCCCCGGGTCGAGGTCGTCGAGGTCGGTGCGGTCGGCGTCGCCGACGTGATCGGCGCCGCCTCCCTGGTCGTCTCCGAAAGGGCGCTCGAGAAGCTCAAGGAGAGGCTCTCCTGATGGATGCGCGCACGGTGATAATCCGCCCCGTCGTCTCCGAGAAGAGCTACGCCCTGATCGGCGAGGGCAAGTACACCTTCCGGGTCGACGATCGCGCCCACAAGACGCAGATCGCGCACGCGGTGGAGGAGATCTTCGGCGTCGCCGTCGCCGGCGTGCGGGTCTCGCGAGTGCGGCCGAAGCCGAAGCAGCGCGGGCTCTCGCGGGGCCGGACCAGGGGTTGGAAGAAGGCGATCGTCCAGCTGGCGCCGGGCGAGCGAATCGAGCTCTTCGAGGGCGCCGAGACTGCATAGGGATAGGGATGCCGAACCGAAAGACAAAACCGACGAGCCCGGGGCGCCGCTTCGCCACCTACCCGCTGCGCGAGCCGGTCACGGTCACAGAGCCGGAGCGCAAGCTGACCGAGGGCCTGAACAAGTCCGGCGGGCGCAACGCCAACGGCCGCGTCACCGCTCGCCATCGCGGCGGCGGGGCGAAGCGGCGCTACCGGAAGATCGACTTCAAGCGGCTCAAGGACGGCGTGCCGGCGACGGTGGCCACGGTCGAGTACGACCCGAACCGGAGCTGCTACATCGCCCTCCTCCACTACGCCGACGGCGAGAAGCGCTACATCCTCGCTCCGGCGGGCATCTCGGTCGGCGACAGGGTCCAGTCCGGCGAGGGCGCGGACATCACCCCGGGCAGCGCCCTGGCGCTGCGCGACATGCCGACCGGCACGATCGTCCACAACGTCGAGCTCGTGCCGGGCCAGGGGGGCAAGCTCGGCCGCGCCGCCGGCACCGCGATCCAGCTGGCCGCGAAGGAGGGCGAGATGGTCACCCTGCGGTTGCCCTCCTCGGAGATGCGGATGGTCCGCGCAGACTGCCGCGCCACGGTCGGCACCCTCTCCAACGCCGAGCACCAGAACGTCAAGATCGGCAAGGCCGGCCGCAACCGCCACAAGGGCAAGAGGCCGCAGACGCGGGGCGTCGCGATGAACCCCGTCGACCACCCGCACGGCGGCGGCGAGGCTCATCACACGCCCGGCGGGCACCCGGTCACCCCCTGGGGCAAGCCGACCCTCGGCTACCGGACCCGCAAGAAGCGCAAGGGGTCGGACCGCTACATCGTCCGCGGCCGCCGGCGCGGGAAGAAGAAGAGGTAGCCGATGGGACGCTCGACGAAAAAGGGGCCGTGGGTCGAAGAGGCGCTGATGAAACGGATCAACGCGATGAACGACTCCGGTGAGAAACAGATGCTCAAAACCTGGTCGCGCACCTCGACCGTCTTCCCCGAGATGGTCGGCCACACGATCGCGGTCCACGACGGCCGCAAGCATGTGCCCGTCTTCATCTCCGAGTCGATGGTCGGCCACAAGCTGGGCGAGTTCGCGCCGACCCGCACCTTCCGCGCCCACTCCGGCACCGGCAAGGGAGCCGAGTAGAGATGGCCGACGAGAGCCCGGATAAGAAAAACAGCAAAAAAGTGGCAAAAAAAGAACCAAAAGAACCGGCTGCGAAAAAAGAGAGCGCGCCGAAAAAGGCTGCGAAGAAAACAGAGGACAAAGCCGGTGCGAAAAAACCGGCCGCCAAAAAAGCTGCAAAGGAAGAGGAAGCCCCGGCGAAAAAAGGGGCTGCCAAAAAAGCCGAGCCGAAAAAAGCCAAGAAGCCGGTGGCGATCGTGGTCCGGGCCAGCTCGCGCTACGTGCGGGTCGCCCCGCGCAAGGCGCGGCTCGTCGCCGACCAGGTCCGTGGTCTGCACATCGAGCAGGCGCGTGCCCTGCTCCAGTTCTCGCCGCGGGGCGCGGCGCACGACATCGGCAAGCTGATCGAGTCCGCCGCCTCGAACGCGGAAAACAACCACGACCTCGTCGCCGACGAGATGAGAGTCGCCGAGATCACCGTCGACGAAGGCCCGACCCTGAAGCGATACCGGCCGCGGGCGCTCGGACGGGCGACGCCGATCCACAAGCGAACCAGCCACATCGCCGTGGCGCTCAGCCCGGAGGACGACTAGCCATGGGACAGAAGATCCATCCGGGCGGCTTCCGCGTCGGCTACATCCACGACTGGAAGTCGAACTGGTACGACGAGAAGGGCTTTGCCGACGTCCTCTCCGAGGACCTTGAGATCCGCGACCACATCGTCGGCAAGCTGTCCCACGCCGGGCTCTCGGACATCACGATCGAGCGCCGGGGCGAGATCACGGTCGACATCCACACGGCGCGGCCGGGCATCGTGATCGGCAAGTCGGGCAGCGAAGTCGACGCCCTGCGCAAGGACCTGCACAAGCTGACCGGCAAACCGGTCAAGGTCAACATCCGCGAGGTGAAGCGCCCCGAGCTCGACGCCAAGCTGGTCGCGCAGTCGATCGCCGAGCAGCTGCAGAACCGCGTCGCCTTCCGGCGCGCGATGAAACGTGCCCTGACCTCGGCCATGCGCTCGGGGGCGAAGGGCGTCCGGGTGCAGGTCTCCGGCCGCCTCGGCGGGGCCGAGATGGCTCGCACCGAAGGCTATTCCGACGGCCGCGTGCCGCTGCACACGCTGCGCGCGAACATCGACTACGGATTCTTCGAGGCGCGCACGACCGCGGGCCGGATAGGCGTCAAGTGCTGGATCAACAAGGGCGAGGTCATGCCCGAGGGCTTCCGCTCCGACCAGGTCGGCGGCGAGGAGGACGGCGGGCCCTCCGGCGGCCGTCCCGGCGGCGACCGCCGCGGAGGGGGTGGGCGCTGATGTTGATGCCGAAGCGGGTCAAGCACCGCAAACAGATGCGCGGGCGGATGCGCGGCAACACCAAGGGCGGCAGCAGCGTCGCCTTCGGCGAGTACGGGCTGAAGACGCTCGATCGCGGCTGGATCACCAACCGCCAGATCGAGGCGGCCCGCGTCGCGATGACCCGCAAGATCAAACGTGGCGGGAAGGTCTGGATCAACATCTTCCCGGACAAGCCGTACACGAAAAAGCCGGCCGAGACCCGTATGGGCTCCGGCAAGGGCAACCCCGAGGGGTGGGTCGCCGTGGTCAAGCCCGGCAAGGTGATGTTCGAGCTCGCCGGCGTCCCCGAGGAGCTCGCCAAGGAGGCCCTGCGCCTCGCCGGGCACAAGCTCCCGGTGCGGACCAAGTTCGTCGTCCGCGAGGGAGCGGAGGCGCAATCGTGAAGGGCGGCCAGGCGCACAACCTCAAAGACGACGAGCTGGTCGCGAAATTGATCGAGGCGAAGCAGGAGGCGTTCAACCTGCGCTTCCGGCACGCGACCGGGGAGCTGGAGAACACCGCCGGGATCGGCGCCTCGCGCCGCGACGTGGCGAGGTTGATGACCGTCGCCCGCGAGCGCGGCATCGACGTCGAGAAAGAGCTGAGGAAATAGGCATGGCGGACGAAGAGAAAAAAGACGCAGAGACGACAGACGAGGACGCGCTCGGCTGCGGGTCCCGACGCGGCCTCGGAGGAGTCTGCGGGCGGGGGCGATGCCTCCGTTCTCGACTCCTCCGAGTCCACGCCACCCGCAGAGGAGGCGCCCCCGGCCGACGACGCCGCAGCTGATGCGTCCGACGACGGCGACGATGCCGGCGACGAGGCTGCAGCTGACGCTCCCGCCGACGCTCCCGCGCCGGAAGCCGATGGTGGTGCCGACGAGGACGACGACATGCCATGGAAGGCGAAGCGGCGGCTGGAGAGGTCGCGGCGCCCGCACGAGGCCGGGCCGCAGCTCAGCCCGGAGGAGCGGGTGGCGAAGCGGGCCGAGGAGCGCAAGAAGAAGGCGGCCCTGCGGCGCAGGGGCCGTGTCGCGGCGAAGGCGAAGCGGGGCGAGCGCGGCAGCGGTACGCCGGTCGCCGATCGCGACGCCAACGCGGCCAAGGTGCGCCAGGGCATCGTCGTCTCCGACAAGGGCGAGAAATCGATCACGGTGCGGATCGACATCGTCCGCCGCCACCCCACATACGAGAAGGTCGTGCGCCGCTCGCGGACGCTGCACGCGCACGACGAGGGCAACCAGGCCGGAGAGGGCGACATCGTCCGCATTGTCGAGACCCGGCCGATGTCGAAGACCAAGCGCTGGCGCCTGGTCGACGTGGTCGAGAAGGCGAAGTAGGGCTGCCCGATGATCCAGCAGGAGTCGAGACTGAAGGTCGCCGACAACTCGGGCGCACGAGAGATCCTCTGCATTCGCGTCAAGGGCGGGTCCCACCGGCGCTACGCCGGCGTCGGCGACGTGATCACCGCGACCGTCAAGCAGGCGAGCCCACAGGGAGGCGTGCGCAAGGGCGAGGTCGTGCAGGCCGTCGTCGTCCGCACCCGCAAGCAGCTCGGCCGCTCCGACGGCACCTACATCTCCTTCGACGAAAACGCGGCGGTGCTGATCGACCCGGCCAGCAACAACCCGCGCGGCACGCGCATCTTCGGCCCCGTCGCCCGCGAGCTGCGCGACCGGAACTTCATGAAAATCGTCTCGCTCGCGCCAGAGGTCCTCTGAGCGATGCGAAGCGAGCGTGCATATCTGACTTTTCGCGAGCGGAGCACTCGCGAAGGTGGTGGTGGTTGATGGGGCGCACGATGCGGATCCGCAAAGACGACCAGGTCGTCGTGATCGGCGGCAAGGACGCCGGCAAGACCGGGCGCGTGGTGCGCACCGAACCAAAGCGCGACCGGGTCTACGTCGAGCACCTCAACATGGTCAAGCGCCACGAACGCCCACGCTCGGTCAAAGACGCCCAGCGCGGCGGCGAGGTCGGTGGGATCGTCGAGAAGGAGGGGCCGATTCACGTCTCCAACGTGATGCTGCTCGACCCCAAAGACAACAAGCCGACCCGTGTCGGCGTGCGCCGCGACAAAGGCGGCGAGCGCGAGCGGTTCGCGAAGCGAAGCGGGGCGTCCTTCTGATGGAGGCGACCGCGACCCAGGCCCAGGCCGCGCCGCCGCCGCGCCTGCGCGAGCGCTACGAGCAGGAGGTGCTGCCGGCGCTCGTCAAGCGGTTCGGGTACACGACGCCGATGCAGGCGCCGACCCTGACCAAGATCACCCTCAACATGGGGCTCGGCGAGGCCAAGCAGAACAACAAGATGCTCGAAGCGGCGCAGGAGCAGCTGGCGACGATCGCCGGCCAGCAGCCGAACGTGCGCCGCGCCCGCAAGTCGATCGCCTCCTTCAAGGTCCGCGAGGGGATGCCGGTCGGCGTCTCCGTCACCCTGAGGAGGGCGCGGATGTGGGAGTTCCTCGACCGCCTCTGCTCGATCGCGGTGCCGCGCATCCGCGACTTCCGCGGCCTCAACCCGCGCTCCTTCGACGGCCGCGGCAACTACTCGATGGGCGTCAAGGAGCAGCTGATCTTCCCCGAAATCGACTACGACTCGATCGACGAGGTGCGCGGCCTCGACATCACGATCACCACCACCGCGCCGTCCGACCTCGAGGCCTTCGAGCTGCTGCTCGGCCTGGGGATGCCGTTTGCCCAGGACGGCCGGCCCGGCGGCGCCGACCAGGAGAAGCTTGAGGAAGAGGAGGAGGAGCGGCGCAAGGAGGAGGCCCGCGCCAAGGCCGAGGCCGAGGCCGCCGCCCTCGAGCAGCTCAAAGAGGAGAATCCCGACGCCTACGCCAAGCCCGAGCCGGAGCCCGAGGAGGGCGAGGGCGGCGAGGAGGGCGGCGAGGACGCCGAGACCAAGCCGGACGAGGAGAATTCAGAGGATGGCTAAGACTTCCCAGAAGGTCCGTCAGGGCCGCAAACCCAAGTTCAAGACCAGGGCATACAGCCGCTGTCGTCGCTGCGGGCGGCCGCGGGCCGTCTACCGCAAGTTCGGCCTCTGCCGGATCTGCCTGCGCGAGGCGGCCCACGAGGGCTACGTCCCCGGGATGACCAAGTCGAGCTGGTGAGAGTCCGATGCTGACCGACCCGATAGCCGACTACCTGACCCGGATCCGCAACGCGCTCGGCTCCGGCCATGACGATGTGCGGATTCCCGCCTCGCGGCTGAAGCTGGAGATGACCCGCATCCTCAAGGAGCAGGGCTACATCCGCGACTTCGCCAAGGAGCCGGCGACGGTCGGCGAGGCGATCAGGATCCGCCTCAAGTACACGGAGGACCGGCGGCCCGTGATCGCCGGCCTGGAGCGGATCTCAAGGCCGGGGCGCCGCCGCTACGTCGACCACAAGCACGTGCCCCGCGTCGACGGCGGCACCGGCACCGCGATCGTCAGCACCTCGGTCGGGGTGATGACCGGCCACGAAGCGAAGCAGAAGGGAGTGGGCGGCGAGGTCGTCGCCTACGTGTGGTGATGAGCCGGATCGGAAGAAAGCCGGTGGAGCTGCCCGAGGCCGTCACGGTCGAGGTCGCCCCCGGCCGCATCGCGGTCAAGGGGCCGAAGGGCGAGCTCGACCGGCGCCTCTCGGCGGAGATGAAGGTCGAGCACGCCGACGGCGCGGTGACCGTGCAGCGGCCCACCGATCGCGGCGAGCATCGCGCCCTGCACGGGCTGACCCGAAGCCTGATCGCGAACATGGTCGAGGGCGTCACCAACGGCTTCGAGAAGAGACTGGAGATCCAGGGCGTCGGCTATCGCGCCCAGCTCAAGGGCAAGAACCTGGAGATGGCGCTCGGCTACTCGCACCCGGTCTCGGTCGAGCCCCCCGAGGGCATCGAGTTCGAGGTCCCGCAGCCGACCGAGGTGGTCGTGCGCGGGATCGACAAGCAGCTGGTCGGCCAGGTCGCCGCCGACATCCGCAAGCGGCGGCCGCCCGAGCCCTACAAGGGCAAGGGCATCCGCTACCGCGACGAGCACGTCGCCCGCAAGGTCGGGAAGAGGGCCTAGCGATGACCGTCGTCAGCAAGCGCCAGGCGCGCCTGCGCCGCCGCCGCCGGGTCCGCGCCCGCATCGTCGGCACGGCCGAGCGCCCGCGCCTCTCCGTCTACCGCTCCAACCGGGGCGTCTTCGCCCAGCTGATCGACGACGGCAAGGGCCACACGGTGGCCGCCGTCAACTGGATCGAGCCCGAGCTGCGCAAGCTCACCGCCGGCGAGCAGGCGAAACGCGCCGGCGAGCTGCTCGCCGAGCGGGCCAAGGCGGCGGGCGTCGAGAGCTGTGTCTTCGACCGTGGCGGCTACCGGTACCACGGCCGGGTCAAGGCCCTCGCCGAGGGCGCCCGCGAGGGGGGTCTGAACTTCTGACCCGCTACGGTGGTCGATCGCTATGAAGGGCATGGACATGACAAACGTGGAGACGGTGAGCCCGAGGGGCCTCGATCTCCAGGAGCGGGTGATCGAGATCAACCGCGTCGCCAAGGTGGTCAAGGGCGGCCGCCGCTTCTCGTTCACGGCTCTCGTCGCCGTCGGCGACGAGGAGGGCGTGGTCGGGATCGGCTACGGCAAGGCCCGCGAGGTCCCGCTGGCGATCCAGAAGGGCGTCGAGAACGCCCGCAAGAACCTGATCCGGGTGCCCAAATACGGGCAGACCCTGACTCACAAGATCATCGGGCGCTACGGGGCCGGACACGTCGTCCTGCGCCCCGCAAGCCCCGGTACCGGCGTGATCGCCGGCGGCGGCGTGCGCGCCGTGCTCGAGCTCGGCGGTGTCCGCGACGTGCTCACGAAGAGCATCGGCACCCAGAACCCGATCAACCTCGTCAAGGCGACGATGGACGGCCTGATCCGGCTGCGCCGGCCCGAGGAGGTTGCCGAGCTGCGCGGGCTGACGGTCGCCCAGGTGCTCGGGGTCGAGAAGACCAAAGGCGCCGTGGAGACCCTCTCGGAGAACGGAACGGATTCATCCGCGGGTCCTGGCACGGCCTCGGAGGGGCCTGCGGGCCAAGCCGTCCTCGACCCCTCCGAGTCCGCGCCACCCGCGGACGAAGCCGCTGCGGAGCCCACCGTGCCTCCAGCGGTAGCTGAAGCTTCCTCGGGGGCGGTCCCCGCTACGGCGCCACCCGCCGCAGAGGCCGCACCGGAGGCGGCGGCAGACGCGCCGGCCGAGGAGACGAAAGCCCCGAACGAGGCTCCGGCTGAGCAGGCCGAGGATCCGGCTGGGGAGACACCCGCCGGCCCCGGACGCGAAGCGGAGGAGCCGGCGGTTGACGGCGAAGCCGAGAGCCCGAGCGAGGAGCAGTCGAAATCTGACTCTTCTGCGACGAGCGAGGGCGGTGAGAAGCAGTGACGGTCAAGATCACCCAGACCCGCTCCGCGAATGGATCCAACCCGAACCAGAAAGGCACCCTGAAGGCGCTTGGCCTGGGTCGGATCGGCAGGTCGGTCGAGCGCAAGGATTCCCCCCAGCTGCAGGGGCAGATCCGCGTCGTCTCCCACCTGGTCGAGGTCGACGGTGGCTGAGAAAGGCGCGAAAGCCAAGCAGGATGAGGCCTCCCAGCGCTCGCAGGAGATCGGCCTGCACAACCTGAAGCCCAAGCCCGGCTCGCGGCGCCCGCGCCGGCGGCTCGGCCGCGGCGAGGGAAGCGGGCTGGGCAAGACCTCCGGTCGCGGCCACAAAGGATACGGCTCGCGTTCGGGTGCGAAGAAGAAGGCCGGCTACGAGGGCGGCCAGAACCCGATCCACATGCGGATGCGAAAGCTGAGCGGCCCGCACATGAAGAAGTCGATGCCCTTCGAGAACTTCCGCACCGCGACCCAGCCGGTCAACGTCGCCGACCTCGAGGACCGCTTCGAGGCCGGCGCCGAGGTCAATCCCGAGACGCTGCGCGAGAAGGGCCTGGCCAAGCGCTCCGAGCCGGTCAAGATCCTCGCCCGCGGCGAGATCTCGAAGAAGCTCGACGTCCACGCGCACGGCTTCAGCGCCGCCGCACGGGAGAAGATCGAGGCGGCCGGCGGCACCTGCCACACTCTGGAGCGCTGATGCTCAGGACGATTGCGAACGCATTCAGCGTCGCCGAGATCCGCAAGAAGCTCGCCTTCACGGCCGCGATGCTGCTGCTCTACCGGCTGGGTGCCTACATCCCCGCGCCGGGCGTCGACATCGACGCCGTCAAGGCCCTCCAGAACAACTTCGGCCAGGGAAACATCCTCGGCTTCCTCAACCTCTTCTCCGGTGGCAGCCTCTCGCGCCTCTCGCTGTTCGCGCTGGGGATCATGCCCTACATCACCGCCTCGATCATCCTGCAGCTGCTCACAGTCGTCGTCCCCTCGCTGGAGAAACTGCAGAAAGAAGGCGAGGTCGGCCAGCAGAAGATCACCCAGTACACGCGCTACCTCACGGTCGGCCTGGCCTTCGGCCAGTCGTTCGGCTACGTGCTCCTCTTCCGCTCCTTCGGCTCGGAAGCCGGCGGCGGCAACCTGATCGGCAGCCTCACCGGCGGCAAGGTCTTCCTGATCGTGATCGCCCTGACCGCGGGCTGCACGCTGCTGATGTGGCTGGGCGAGCTGATCACCCAGCGCGGCATCGGCAACGGGATCTCGCTGATGATCTTCGCCTCGATCGTCTCCGGGCTGCCCGGCGGGATCCAGGCCTGGTGGACCAACCCGGACCAGGTCTTCGTCGTGATGATGCCGTTCGTGGCCCTGGCCGTGATCGTCGCGATCGTCTTCGTCCAGGAGGGCCAGCGGCGCATCCCGGTCCAGTACGCGAAACGGATGGTGGGGCGCAAAATGACCTCGGGCGGGTCGACCTACCTGCCGCTGCGGGTCAACATGGCGGGCGTCATCCCGGTCATCTTCGCCGCCTCGATCATGGCCTTCCCGCCGACGATCGGCCAGCTGCTCAACACCCCCGCGGCACTCGACTTCGCCGCCTTCTTCAGCCCCAACGGCTGGGCCTACGTGGTGGGCGAGGTGTTCTTCATCATCATCTTCACCTACTTCTACACGGCGGTCACCTTCAACCCGGTCGACCAGGCGGACAACCTGAAGAAATACGGCGGCTTCATACCCGGCGTGCGCCCCGGCCGCCCGACCGCGGAATACCTTGACCGGATCCTCTCGCGGCTGACCTTCCCCGGCGCTCTCTACCTGGGCGCGGTCGCGGCGCTGCCGACGATCCTGATCAGCCAGACGTCGGCCAACTTCTTCTTCGGCGGCACATCGATCCTGATCGTGATCGGGGTCGCGTTGGACACCGTGAAGCAGCTCGAGGCGCAGCTGATGATGCGCAACTACGAGGGCTTCCTGAAATAGTCCGCGGATGCTCGAGCTAAACCTCGTCCTCCTCGGCCCTCCCGGCAGCGGCAAGGGAACGCAGGGCGAGCGCCTGCAGGAAGACCTGCGGCTGCCCTACTACGCCACCGGAGACATCCTGCGTGCGGCGGTGCGCGAGGAGACCGAGCTCGGCCGCACAGCGAAGCGGTACATGGACCGCGGCGACCTGGTTCCCGACGAGGTGATCGTCGGCGTGATCGCCGAGCGGATCGACTCCCCCGAGGCCGCCGACGGCTTCATCCTCGACGGCTTTCCGCGCACCGAGCCGCAGGCCGAGGCGCTGGCGGACCGGCTCGCCGAGCTCGGCCGCGGCCTGACCGCGGTGCTGCTGATCGACGTCGACGACGACGAGGTCGTGCGGCGGCTGGGCGGGCGGCGCACGTGCGAGGAGAACGGGCACGTCTTCCACGTCGAGTTCAACCCGCCCGAGAAGGAGGGCGTCTGCGATCTCGACGGCAGCCCGCTGGTCGTCCGCGACGATGACGAGCCCGAGGTGATCCGCCACCGGCTCGAGCAGTACCACGCCAAGACCGAGCCGCTGGTCGACTTCTACGACCGCCGGAGCCTGCTGCGCCGCATCGACGGCGCCGCATCGCCGGGTGAGGTCGGCGCCGAGGTGGAGCGGACGCTGGCGACGTTGAGGCTCGAAGCGGACGAGGCGATCTAGGCTTTCCGGTGTGTACCGGATGATCGTCGCCAAGACGCCCGAGCAGCTCGAGAAGATGGCCGCCGCCGGGTCGATCCTGACCCGCTGCCTGCAGATGCTCGCTTCCAGCGCCCGGCCGGGGGTGACGACGAAGGAGCTCGACGCCGCCGCCGAGAAATTCATCCGCTCCCAGGACGCCGTGCCCGCCTTCAAGGGCTACCGTGGTTTCCCCGGCTCGATCTGCGCCTCGCCCAACTCGATGGTCGTGCACGGGATTCCGGGGCCCTACGAATGCCGGCGCGGCGACGTGCTCTCGATCGACGTCGGCGTGGTCAAGGACGGCTGGGTCGCCGATGCGGCGATGACGGTGCCGATCGGCAGCGTCTCCGAGGAGGCCGCGCAGCTCCTCGACGTGACCAGGGCGGCGCTCTTCGCCGGCGCCGAGCAGATGCGCCCCGGCAACCACCTCGGCGACGTCTCCGCCGCGATCCAGCGCTCGGTCGAGGCAGGGGGGCTCTCGATAATCCGCACCCTGGTCGGCCATGGGATCGGGCGCGAGATGCACGAAGACCCGCAGGTGCCCAACTTCGGCGAGCCGGGCAGGGGGCCGGTCCTCGAGGAGGGCACCGTGCTGGCGATCGAGCCGATGGTCAACTCGGGCGGCGCGCAGGTCGAGATGGGCGACGACGGCTGGGCCGTCTACTCCAAGGACGGCAGCCTCGCCGCCCACTTCGAGTTCACGATCGCGGTCACCGCCGACGGTCCCCGGATCCTCACCCCCTGGCACGAGAAGGACTGATGCCCTCGCCTGCGGATCAGGTGTTCGGGCCCGCGGACCAGCAGACCTGGACCACGGTCGACGATTACGTCTCCGGCCTGCTGTCGCCCCACGACGAGGCGCTGGAGCAGGCGATCGCCCGCGCCGTCGAGGCGGGCCTGCCGGCGATCCAGGTCTCCCCGCCGCAGGGCAAGCTGCTCGCCCTGCTGGCGCGCTCGATCGGCGCTCGCAGCGCGCTCGAGTTCGGGACGCTGGGTGGGTACAGCACGATCTGGCTCGGCCGCGCGCTCGCCGAGGGCGGGCTCCTGACCTCGCTCGAGGCCGACCCCTCCTACGCCGAGGTGGCGTTGGCCAACGTCGCGCGGGCGGGCCTCGAGGACCGAGTCGAGATCCGCGTCGGGCCGGCACTCGACACGCTGCCGCAGCTGGAGGGCGAGGGTGCCGGGCCGTTCGACCTCGTCTTCATCGACGCCGACAAGGCCAACACCCCCGCCTACTTCGCATGGTCGCTCGAGCGCACCCGATCCGGGGGGCTGATCGTCGCCGACAACGTGGTCCGGGGCGGGGCGCTGGTCGACGAGTCGGATGCCGACCCGGCGATCGTGGCGCAGCGCGACTTCCACGCTCAGCTCGCCGCCGAGCCCCGGGTCGAGGCGACGACGATCCAGACCGTCGGCGCCAAGGGCTACGACGGCTTCACCCTGGCCCTCGTCAACTGACGCTCCGCATGGATCGGGCGGCCGGTTGGGCCGCCCGAGGCGATGTCCAAGGAAGCAATCGCCGCAGGGCGGTCCACCCGGCCGCCCCCGCCCTTGCCCTGCTATCTTTCCCGGTCGGCCCAATGGGCCGCTTGGTCGCGCCTGCCGTCCGATTCCTGGGGCGTGCGGGAGTCCTGTAGTCGATACGAATCCGGAGCGATGAAGGTCCGAGCTTCCGTAAAGCCGATGTGCGAAAAGTGCAAGATCATCCGCCGCAACGGGGCGGTGCTCGTGATCTGCCCGAACCCGCGCCACAAGCAGCGGCAGGGTTAGGGGCCGAGCGCCGATGGCACGCATCGCGGGAGTCAACATCCCGGTCCAGAAAAGGGTCGAAATCGGCCTCACCTACGTCTACGGCGTCGGCCGCTCGACGGCCCAGAAGATCGTCGCCGAGACCGAGATCGACCCCGACACGCTGGTCAAAGACCTGACCGAGGACGAGGTGGTCCGGCTGCGCGAGGCGGTCGAGCAGCGTGAGGTCGAGGGAGACCTCCGCCGAGAGCGCTCGCAGGACGTCAAACGTCTGATGGAGATCGGCGCCTACAGGGGCCTCCGCCACCGCCGCGGGCTGCCCGTGCGGGGGCAGCGGACCAAGACCAATGCTCGCGGCCGCAAGGGCCCGCGCCGGATGAGCGTCGCCGGCAAGCGCAAGGCGCCGACGCCGAGGTAGGGATAGACGATGGCGACTGCGAAAAAACCCGCGAAGGGGCGTTCCCGCCGCCGCGTGAAAAAGAACGTCACCTACGGCCAGGCCCACATCAAGACCTCGTTCAACAACACGATCGTCACCCTCACCGACACCGATGGCAACGTGATCGCCTGGGAGTCGGCCGGCTCGGCGGGCTTCAAAGGCTCCCGCAAGTCGACTCCGTTCGCCGCCCAGGTGACCGCCGACGCGGCCGCCAAAAAGGGCATGGAGCACGGCCTCGAGAAGGTCGAGGTCTTCGCCAAGGGCGCCGGCTCCGGCCGCGAGACGGCGATCCGCTCGCTGCAGGCGGCCGGCCTCGACGTGACCACGGTCAAGGATGTCTCGCCGCAGGCCCACAACGGCTGCCGGCCCGAAAAAGCGGCGCGAGGGTCTGGACGTCATGGCCCGCGACACCTCCCCCCAGTGCAAGCAGTGCCGCCGCGAGGGCCAGAAGCTCTTCCTCAAGGGGGAGCGCTGCTTCACCGACAAGTGCGGTGTCGAGCGGCGCTCCTATCCGCCCGGCGAGCACGGGCGCGGTCGCATGCGCCAGTCCGAGTACCGCGTGCAGCTTCGCGAGAAGCAGAAGACCCGCCGCTACTACCAGGTGCTGGAGAAACAGTTCCGCGCCTACTACGACAAGGCCTCCCGGCAGGACGGCGTCACCGGCGAGAACCTGCTGAGGCTGCTCGAGTCGCGCCTCGACAACGTGCTCGTGCGACTCGGCTTCGCCGCCTCGCGGCGCCAGGCCCGACAGATGGTCCGCCACGGGCACTGGCTGGTCAACGGCCGCCGCGTCGACGTGCCGTCCTACCAGGTGCGTCCCGAAGACGTGATCTCGATCAAGGCCGACTCGGCCGCGACCGACACGATCCGCCGGGCCACCGAGCTGGTTTCGACAGTCCCCGCCTGGCTGCAGGCGGATCACGATTCGCTCACCGCCAAGATCCTGCGCTACCCCGAGCGCGCGGAGATCTCGGCGCCGGTTCAGGAGCAGCTCATCGTCGAGCTCTACTCCAAGTAGTCCGGGCCCCAATTTCGCAACACAACGCAAGGAACTCATGACCACTGACTTCCAGGTCCCTCGCATCAGCTCAGAGAAAGTCGACGACCGTCGCGGCACGTTCACGATCGAGCCGCTCGACAAGGGCTTCGGCTACACGTTCGGCAACAGCCTGCGACGGGTGCTGCTCTCCTCGCTCGGCGGCGCCGCGATAACAAGCGTCCGCATCGAGGGCGTCGCGCACGAGTTCTCGAGCGTGCCCGGCGTCAAAGAGGACGTCACCGACCTCGTCCTCAACCTGAAGGATCTCGTCGTCCGCATGCACACGGACGCGGACGAGGTCGAGGCGCCGCTCGTCGCCACCGGCCCGGGCGAGATCAAGGCCAAGGACATCGATCTGCCGTCTGGCGTCGAGATCCTCAACCCCAACGCGCCGATTGCGACGCTCGAGAAAAAAACCAAGCTCGAGGTCTACCTGACGATCGGTCGCGGCCGCGGCTACTCGCCGGCGGAAGAGAACAAGACCGACGACCAGCCGATCGGGGTGATCCCGATCGACTCGATCTTCTCGCCGATCCGGCGCGCTTCCTACGCGGTCGCCACCGCCCGTGTCGGACAGCGCACCGACTTCGACAAACTCACCCTGGACCTCGAGACCGACGGCTCGATCGAGCCCGCCGCCGCGCTTCGCGAGGCCTCGGAGATCCTGATCAAGAGCCTGGCTATCTTCACCGATGCCGAGCGGGTCGAGGAGCTGACCGCGCGCGAACCGGTCGCCGCCCTGCCCAGCGAGGGGCTCTCCGGCGCACCCGCCGGCGACGGCGCGGCGAGCGCCAACGGCCTCGACGAGATCCTGATCGAGGAGCTCGAGCTGGGCGTGCGCTCCTACAACTGCCTGAAGCGGGCCGGCGTGCAGACCGTCGGCGACCTGGTGCGCAAGTCGCGCTCGGAGCTCAACGCGATCCCCAACTTCGGCCAGAAATCGATCGAGGAAGTGATCGAGACCCTGCACTCGCGCGGCCTCGATCTCCACCAGGACTGAGGCGGGGCACTCGGGTCAGAGGCCGGAGCGAGCGATGCGCCACCGCAAGAAGCGAAACAAGCTGAGCCGCGACCCCGCGCACCGCGAGGCGCTGCTCTCCAACCTCTCGAAGCAGCTGATCGAGCACGAGCGGATCAAGACCAGCCAGGCGAAGGCGAAGGCGGTCAAGCCCGAGGTCGAGCAGCTGATCACGCTCGCCAAGCGCGGCGACCTGCACGCGCGCCGGCAGGCTCTGGCGACCCTCCACAACGACAAGTTCGTCGTCCACAAGCTCTTCGAGGAAGTCGCCCCGCGCTACACCGAGCGGCCCGGCGGCTACACCCGGATCGTCAAGTTGGGCCCGAGGAAATCGGACTCGACCGAGATGGTCTATCTCGAGTTGGTGTAGGGGGAGGGGCGGGGGTCACCCCTCGCCCTGACTCGCCGTCCAGCCAATTGGTTGGACGGCTCTGAGTATCCGTCAGTTCGAGGGGCAACCCCCGCCCCTCCTCCACCGCAAGCTCCGAGCTTCTTCCCAGCTCGCTGCGTGCGTCGGGGGCGACGGCAAGGGCGCTCCCCGAACGGGCGGATACTCAGAGCGGGCGAAGCCCGCGAGTCCGGACGGGGAGTGCCCGTGCCGTCGCGCTACGCGTAGCTGACGGATTCCAGGTACAGGCCGTGGGGCGGAGCTGTTTCGCCGGCTGAGCTGCGCGGTGCGCCTTCGAGCAGCTGGTGAAAGCTCTCGACGGTGCGGCGGCCCGCCGGCGACCTCGAGCATGGTGCCGACCAGGACCCGGACCATGTTGCGCATGAAGGCGTCTGCGGTGATCCGAAACGAGGCGATCGGCTCGTCCCAGGCCCAGCCGGCGGCGAGCACGTCGCGCTCGAAGCGCACGTGCTCGGTCTGGGTCGGGGTGAAAGCGGTGAAGTCGTGGGCCCCGGGAAGGGCGGCGGCGCAGGCCCGCAGCGCCTCGCGGTCGAGGCGATGCGGCCACCAGAGGGCCCGGCCGCGCTCGAGCGGGTCGGCAGCATCGCGAGCCAGGACCCGGTACAGGTAGCTGCGCGAGGCGGCGTCACGGCGCGCGTCGAAGCCCCCGCGGGCCTCGGCCGCCGCGCGGACGACGACGTCCCCGGGGCCGACCCCGTTGAGGCGCCGCGCCAGATCGGCCGGGACCGGCGCCCTCGTCGCAAAGCTGGCGACCTGGCCGCGGGCGTGGACCCCGGCATCGGTGCGCCCGGCGACGATCAGCTCGACCGGCTCGCGCAGGACGGTGCCGAGGGCCGCCTCCAGCTCCCCCTGCACGGTGCGGACCCCGTCCGGCTGTCTCGCCCAGCCTGAAAATCCGCTGCCGTCGTATTCGATGTCGAGGCGCCAGGTCTTCACCACCGGCGCAGTATGCCGCTGTCCGGGCCACCTAGAATCGACGCGATGCGCGTGCTGCTCACCAACGACGACGGGATCTCGGCTCCCGGCCTGCAGGCGGCCCGCCGTGCGCTGCGCGAGATCGAGGGGGTCGAGCTGGACGTGATCGCGCCGGACTCCAACCGCAGTGCCACCGCCCGCAGCATCACGACCCGCTCGCCACTTACCGTCGAGGAAGTCGAGTTCGGCGACGGAGACGTGGGCTTCGCCACCGACGGAACGCCGGTCGACTGCGTCCGCTTCGCAGAGCTCGGCCTGGTCGGCGGGCGTCCCGACCTGATCGTCTCCGGGATCAACCACGGCGCCAACCTGGGCGACGACATCACCTACTCGGGCACGGTCGCCGCCGCCTTCGAGGGGATCGTCCTCGGGATCCCGGCGCTCGCCGTCTCCCAGCAGTCCTCCGGAGGCGGGATGGGCTATGTCAGCGGCCGCTTCGACTTCGCTGTCGCGGCCCCGCTCACCGCCGGGCTGGTGAGCCGCCTGGCATCCGAGCCGATGCCCGAGGCGACTCTGATCAACGTCAACTGCCCGGCCGGGGAGCCCGAGGGGATCGAGGTTACGAAGCTCGGCAAACGCATCTACAACGACGAGCTGAAGCTGGTCGGCGAGGAGTCCGAGCGCCGCCGCCGCTACGAGATCTATGGGTGGAAGCCCGGCTACGAGGAGATCGACGGGACCGATCTCCACGCGGTGGCGCGGAAGCGGGTTTCGGTGACGCCGATCCACTTCGACCTCACCGACCACGGTGGCCTCGAGACCCTGCGCGGCTGGGGGCTGGAGGCACTGCTGCCCGCCCGGCAGGCATGACCGCCCGCCGGCGCGCCGAAGAGCTGAAGAGGGAGCTGGAGCGGCACAACCGGCTCTACTACCTCCTCGACGAGCCGGAGATCGGCGACGACGCCTACGACGAGATGCTCGACGAGCTGCGTGCGATCGAGGCCGACCACGCCGAGCTGCGCAGCCCCGACTCGCCCACCCAGCGGGTCGGCGCCCCGCCGCTCGACCGCTTCGAGCAGGTCGAGCACCTCGAGCAGATGCTCTCCCTGGCCAACGCGCGCAGCGAGGAGGAGCTGCGTGCCTGGGAGGCCCGTATCCGCAATCACCTGAAGCGGCTCGACATCAGCGCCTCGGAGTTCAGCTACACGACCGAGCCGAAGATCGACGGCCTGGCGATGACCCTCGTCTACGAGGACGGCGTGCTGATCCGCGGCGCGACCCGGGGCGACGGCAGGGTGGGCGAGGACGTGACCCAGAACCTGCGCACGATCGGGGCGATCCCGCTGCGAATCGATGAGCCGCCGGAGCTGGTCGAAGTGCGCGGCGAGGTCTACCTGCCGATCGCCGACTTCAGGGCGCTGAACGAGCGGCGGGCCGAGGCGGGTGAGCCGACCTTCGCCAACCCGCGCAACTCGGCGGCCGGCTCGATCCGCCAGCTCGACCCGGCGCTCGCCGCAGAGAGGCCCCTCTCGATCTGGTGCTACGCGATCGGCGCCGCCCGCGGCCTCGACTTCGCCACCCACTCCGACGAGGTCGCCTGGCTGCGCGAGCGCGGCTTCAGGGTCAACCCGGACACGGAGCATCACGACGGGGTCGAGTCGGTGGTCGGGCGCTGCCATTGGTGGGAGGAGCGGCGCGAGCGGCTCGACTACGAGATCGACGGCGTCGTCGTCAAGGTCGACGAGCGGGCGCTCTGGCGGGAGTTGGGCGTGGTCGGCCGCGAGCCGCGCTGGGCGATCGCCTGGAAGTTCCCGCCGACCACCGCGACCACGACGCTGAGGGAGGTGGTCTGGAACGTCGGCAGGACGGGCCACCTCGTCCCCTTCGCGATGCTGGAGCCGGTCCACGTCGGCGGCGTGACGGTCACCACCGCGACCCTCCACAACGAGGAGGACCTGGCCCGTAAGGACGTACGGGCCGGCGACGAGGTCGTCGTCATGCGGGCCGGCGACGTGATCCCGCAGGTCGTCTCGCCGAAGCTCCCACGCAAGAACCCGCGGGCCCGCAAGCCGAAGCCACCGTCGCGATGCCCGGTCTGCGACACGCCGACCGTCAAGCCGGAGGACGGTGTCTTCACGATCTGCCCCAACCGGGCCGGCTGCCCCGGCCAGTCCTTCCAGCATGTCAAGCACTTCGTCAGCAAGGGCGCGATGGACATCGACGGCCTCGGCGAGAAGCAGGCGATGCGCTTCCTCCAGGAGGGCCTGATCGCCGACGTCGGCGATATCTACGAGCTCTCCGAGGAGCAGCTGAGCGGGCTCGAGGGCTTCGGCGATCTCTCGGCCCGCAACCTGCTCGCCGCGATCGACGCCTCGCGCGAGCGACCCTTCCCGCGTGTCCTCTACGCACTCGGCCTGCCCGGCGTCGGCTACGTGACCGCCGAGGCGCTCGCCATGCACTTCGGCTCGATCGCCGAGCTGCAGAGTGTCGATCCCGAGCGGATCGAGGAGGTGGAGGGGGTGGGCCCGATCATGGCGGTCCAGATCGCCGAGTCGCTCGCCGACGAGCGGACCGACGAGCTGATCGCGAAGCTCGCCGAGAGGGGGCTGAGGCTGGAGCTGGACCCGTCGGAAAGGCGGCGGGCCGGGGGCCCGCTGGAGGGGAGGACCCTGGTCCTGACCGGGACGCTCGCGGAGCTGACCCGCGAGGAGGCCGCGGCCCTGATCAAGGCTGCCGGGGGCAGGGTCGTCAACTCGGTTTCGAAGAAGACCGACTACGTCGTCGCCGGCGACAACGCGGGCTCGAAGCTGGCCAGGGCGGAGAAGCTGGGAACAGAGATCCTCGACGAAGCCGGGCTGCGGGCGCTGCTCGGGGGCGACGGCGCCGCTCAGTAGCGGGCGACCGCGGCGGCGATCCGGTCCTGCTCGTAGTGGGCGGAGTCGAGGCTGCCGACGCTGCCCATCAGGACGGAGAAGATCATCTCCCGCCCGCTCGCGTTGAAGCAGTAGCCGGAGAGGTTGCTGACCCCGGTGAGGGTCCCGGTCTTGACCCGACAGCGGGCCTCGGCCGCGGTGCCGTGCATGCGCTCGGCGACGGTGCCCTCGCGGCCGCTGAGCGCAAGGTCGGAGGCGAAGTCCTCGCCGACGGCGCTCCTCCGCATCGCCTGCAGCAGGCGCACGACCTGCAGCGGCGAGGCGCGGTTTCCGCGGGTCAGGCCGGAGCCGTCGACGGCGTGCACGGCGGTGCCCCTGCCGCGGGCGAACCTCTCGACCACCTTCGCGCCGGCCGCGGTCGTCCCGGCGTGGCCGAATTCGGCGCCGAGCAGCTTGATCAGCATCTCGGCGAAGAAGTTGTTCGAGTAGACGTCGGTGTTGTCGACGAGCGCGTTCATCCGCGGCGAGCGGACGACCGCGATCGTCCTGGTCTCGCCCTCGTCGGCGTCGCCGAGGGCGATCCGGCGCCGGATCCGCACACCCGACGCGCGCAACGAGGCGACGAGCTTCTTCGCGGCGACCCTGGCCGGGTCGGAGGCGAAGCCGCCGGCGTCGGCGGCGCGGTAGCCGGAATTGAGCGAGAGGCCGGAGAGCGGGCCGATGTAGGGGCTGGTCACGTAGCCGGAGTCGGCGACCCCGCGGCGCCGGTCGAAGACGTCGTCGTCGGCGTAGAGCCTGCCGGTGACCGCGGTCACGCCGGCCGCCCTGAGCTGGCGCCTGAGGCCGTAGAGGTCGGTGCCGAGGCCGCCGAGGAAGCGGTTGTAGAAGGCCGGCGTGCCGAGCGCCGGGTCGCCGCCGCCCTGCAGGTAGAGGTCGCCGTGGAGGACGCCGCGGCGGTCGATCGTGCCGTCGGCGAGCAGTCGGGTGGCGATCGTCGCGTCGGGCCCGAGGCGCGCGAGCGCGGTGGCTGTCGTGAACAGCTTCATGTTCGAGGCGAGCGGGCGCCTGCGCCGCGCCGCCCGCGCGCAGACGGCCTTGCCCGACCGCGCGTCGAGGACGAAAAGGCCGCTGAGGTGCCCGCCACCGAGCAGCAGACGCTTCCTCAGCAGCTTGCAGAGGGGCCCGCTGCCAGTCGCGGCCCCCGCAAATTGGGGGGGAAGAAGCGCAACTAGCAGGAGAAGTGTGACGAGGAGCCCAAGGGTACGTCTCATCAATTGGGATAATCCATGTTTATGGGCAAAGTTGTGGACATCGATTCGCAACCTCGGCGGCGGCGTCCCCGCAAACGCCCGTCGAAGACCGCCCTCGTACTCGGCGGCGGCGGCTTCACCGGCGGGGTCTACGAGATCGGTGCCCTGCGGGCCTTCGACCTGCTCGCGGTCAACAGCACGGTCAACAACTTCGACATCTACGTCGGCACCAGCGCCGGCTCCTTCGTCGCCGGCATGCTGGCCAACGGGATCACCCCGGACGAAATGATGCAGGTCCTCAACGAGAGGGTCCCGTCCGACCTCGACGACCTCGACCTCAACAAGGTCCTCAAGCCGAACTACCTGGGCTTCCTCCAGAAGGCCGCGGTGCTGCCGCTGCGGACCGCGGAGCTCGTGCGCTCCCTGGTCAGGCTGCACGAGCTCTCCGCGATCGACCTCGGGGTCGGCCTCGCGGAGGCGCTTCCGGCCGGCCTCTACTCCGGGGGCGGGATCAACGATTACGTCGCGGAGGTGCTCGCCGACGCCGGCCGCGCGAACGACTTCCGCCTCATGGACCGCGAGCTTTACATCACCGCGACCGACCTCGACACCACCGAGCGCATCGTCTTCGGCGAGAAGGGCTGGGCCGACGTGCCGATATCGAAGGCGATCGAGTGCTCGACGGCGCTGCCGATCGTCTACAAGCCGGTGGAGCTGAAGGGGAGGCAGATGGTCGACGGGGGCATCCGCTCGACCACGAACGTCGACATCGCCGTGGAAAAGGGAGCCAAGTTCATCGTCGTCGTGAATCCGATCGTCCCCTTCGTCAACGACTTCGAGAAGACGATCCCGACCGTCTTCGGCACCCGCGTGCGCCGGGTCTCCGACATGGGCCTGCCGGCGATCGCGAACCAGGTCTTCCGGATGATCTCCCACGCGCGGCTGCACCAGGCCGTCGCCCAGTGGGAGGAGAAATACCCCGGGGTCGACATCGTCCTGATCGAGCCCGAGCCCAACGACGAGCTGATGTTCGGCACCCCGATCATGGACTACTCGAAACGGCTGCAGATCGCCCGCCACGGGTTCGAGTCGGTGACGGCCAAGCTCGCGGAGGACTACGAGTACTACGAGGAGATCGCGGAGAGGCACGGCCTCGAGATCTCCGGCCGCCGGGTCAAGCGCGTGGTCGAGCGGGCCGCCGAGGAAGAGCCCGAGCAGACGTCGGCCTGGCGCCGCGTGCTCGAGCAGACGACCTCGGTGCTGCTGCGTCAGTCGGGCGAGGCTTCCTAGGGCGACGAGGTGGCGGGGGAGGGCGTCGGCCACCTCCCCCGGGAATTGAGGCGCACGCCCTTCGGGCGAGCGCCGGATGTGGTGCGCGGCATAGCCGCGCAGGAGCCGGATTGCATTTCCGCCGCTTCGCGACATTCCCGGGTAGAGGCGGCCGACGCCCTCCTCACGAGCGCCTCGAGCGGATTCCAGCTCGTATTGCTCCCTAACAGCCCTTCCACAAGCTTCGGAACGCTCTGACCCGGCCTGAGGGTGTATCGAGGAGGGGGTTTGGGGGGTCGTCCGACGGAACTTGTGAGCCCCCGAAGGGGGCGGGTTCCGGAGGGTGGGCCCCCAAACCCCCTCACCACCACCCACCCTCAGCCCGCGTAGAGCTTCTCGATCTCGGGCTCGTGCTTGGAGGTGACGACGGCGCGCTTGACCTTCAGGGTCGGGGTCAGCTCGCCGCCCTCCTGGGAGAGGTCCTCGGGGAGGATCGCGATCTTCTTCACCTGCTCGACGCGGGCGAACTTCTCGTTGACCTCGTCGACGTGGGCTTCGATCGCCTTGCGCACGTCGCCGTTCGTCGCCAGCTGCGCGGGGTCCTCGGGCAGGCCCTGTTCCTTCGCGTAGGCGACCGCGTCTTCGGGGTCGAGCGTGACCAGCGCCACCAGGTAGGGGCGGCGGTCGCCGACGACCACGCACTGCGAGACGAGCGGGTGCTGCTTGATCTCGGCCTCGAGGTTGGCCGGGGTGATGTTCTTGCCGCCGGCGGTGATGATGATGTCCTTTTTGCGGCCGGTGATCTTGATGAAGCCGTCCTCGTCGATCTCGCCGATGTCGCCGGTGTGCAGCCAGCCATCGACGATCGTCTCGCGGGTCGCCTCCTCGTTCTTGTAGTAGCCCTGGAAGACGTTGGGCCCCTTGACCAGGATCTCGCCGTCGTCGGCGATCTTCACCTCGCAGCCGGGGAAGGGTTTGCCGATCGTGCCGATCTTGAAGTCCTCCTCGGTGGAGATCGTCGCCGCGGTCGAGGTCTCGGTCATCCCCCAGCCCTCGAGGACCAGGACGCCGGCGGCGTCGAAGAAACGCAGGATGTCGGGGTTGATCGGCGCCGCCCCCGAAACGGCGAGGCGCAGGTTGCCGCCGAACAGGGCCCTGATCTTGGAGAGCACTTTCTCGTCGGCGAAGGCGTACTGCCTGCGCAGCAGGAAGCCGGGCCTGCGGCCCGATCGTTCGACCTCGCGCATCCTCTTGCCGACCTTGATCGACCAGTTGAAGATCGCCTTTTTCAGGCCGCCCTCCTTGTCCATCGCGCTGGTCGCGGTCGTGTAGATCTTCTCGAAGATCCGCGGCACCGAGGGGAAGTAGGTCGGTTTCAGTTCGGACAGGTTGGGCATGATCTTCAGCGGGTCGCGCTCCCAGTAGGCGAGGGTGGCGCCGAGGTCGAAGCTGCCGAGCTGGATCAGCAGGGCGAAGGAGTGGGCGAGGGGCAGGTATAGGTAGGTCAGGTCTTCGTCCTGGATGACGCTGTTCTCGTTGACCATGTCGAGCATCGCCCGGTAGTTGCCGTGCGAGATGACGCAGCCCTTCGGCGGCCCGGTCGTCCCCGAGGTGTAGATGAAGGTGCAGATGTCGTCGGGGGTCACCGTCCGCCAGCGCGCCTCCCACTCGGACGCGTCGCGGCCCTCGCCGCGGGCGGCGAGCGCCTCGAAGGAGATCGCGTCATCGCTGTTGCCGGTCATCCGGATCACCTGCTCGAGCATCGGCAGCCGGTCGCGGACCTTGCGTATCTTCTCCATCTGCTCCTCGTCCTCGACGACGACGACCTTGGCGTCGGAGTTCTCGAGCACGTACTGGCACTCCTCCGGGGAGTTGGTCTGGTAGATCGGTACAACGGTGGCGCCCGCGGAGAGGGCGGCGAAGTCCGCGTAGGTCCACTCGGCGCGGGTGTTGGCGAGAATCGAGACCTTGTCGCCCTTGGCGACGCCGAGGTCGATCAGCCCGAGCGAGAGCGAGCGCACCGTCTCGCCGACCTCGGTGAAGCTGCGGCTGACCCACCCATCGCCCTCCTTGAAGCGCACCGCGGGGGCGGATCCGTACATCTCGACCGACCTCGGCAGGAGGTCGGCCAGGGTCTTCGACTGTGTTCCCCGCCCCATGGCGGGAAAAGTCTAATCGAGAGGCGCGCTCAGGCGGCCGATGCCCGTCGCGAGTCGCCGTTCGCCGGCGATTGGCGCAGGGAGGTCCGGAACAGGGACTTGTCGATGCGGCCCTTGAATATCGGGACGCCCATCTCCACGCATTTGCCGATCACCTCCTGCCGTTTCATGTTCAGCTCGTCGGCAAGCTCGGAAGGGGTCAGGTGATTGGCCACGTCGCGGACCTCCCTTGGTCGAAATCGAGTAGCAAGAACCTACCCCTCTGCACCGACGTGTCAACCGCATCGTCCGCAAGGTGCGGGATTCCGGATCGGGATAATGGCTGGATGACGACCGGCGAAGCCGCGGCCACCCCGATGCCCCGCAGGGGGCGGGTCCGGGTGATCCTCGCCCTCTCGGCGGCGCTGCTGGTGCTCGGTTACGCGATCGTCGACATCGCGACCAGGGAGCCGGGCAGGGAGGTCGTCCGCATCGAGGGCATCGGTACCGCCCAGGAGGTCTTCGGCGGCGTCCCCCAGGAAGGCGACCGGCTCGGCTCGTCCGACGCGCCGGTCTCGATCCAGGTCTTTGCCGACCTGCAGTGCGGCAACTGCCGGGAGGACTTCCTCGGCACGATCCCGGCCCTCGCCGAGGCGTACGCGCGACCGGGCGAGGCGAAGCTGCTGATGCGCCACTACTCGGTCGCCGAGAACCCGCTAGAGCTCGGCTTCTTCGGCGCCGAGGCCGCGGCCGAACAGGGGTACGGCTGGCAATACACCTACCTCTTCTTTCGCAACCAGGCCGAGGCCGAGCGGTTCGGCATCGGCGAAGAGTTCCTTGCCTCCGTCGCCGGCTCGATCGGCGAGCTCGACCTGCCCGAATGGCAGCAGGACCTAGAGCGCGGGGGCGGCTCGGAGGGGATGATCGCGAAGCGGCTGGAGGGCTACGACCGGCTCGGCGCCGACCTCGGGGTCCGCGCCCGGCAGGCGATGATCGTCAACGGGCCGCGGGGCACCCGCACGCTCCAGGACGGCCCCTCGCTGGCCGCGGTCGAACGGGCGATCGCGGAAGTCGGTGGTTGACTCCCTGCGGCCGCCCGCGGGCGGCCGCACCTGAAGTCCGATGGACGGTTTACCTAATCGGGGCGCCCGGATTTGAACCGGGGACCTCACCGACCCGAACGGTGCGCGCTACCAGGCTGCGCCACGCCCCGAATGCGGCGATTATCTCAGAGACCGGCAGGTGACCGACCAGCGATGAAACGCACGCTCACATACCTCGGTGCCGCGCTCGCGGCGCTGGCGCTCCTCGCCCCGGCGGCCGTCGCCGCGCGCGCCCCGACAGCCTTCGCCGGCATCTCCCCGCAGGGTTCGACCGACGGCCACGACTACGAGCTGATGCGCAGCAGCGGCGTCCGCAGCGTCCGCCTCCCACTCACCTGGGCGGCGATCCAGCCCGACGGCCCGTTCTCCTTCGAGTCCGACTTCGGCGGCTTCGACAGCGAGGTCGAGCTCGCCGCCGAGCACGGAATCCGGATCATGCCCTTCCTTTGGGGGTCGCCGCAATGGCTTGCAGCGGAAAGCCTCACGCTCCCGGTCGGAGGCGCCTGGCAGCGCAGCGGCTGGGCCCGCTTCGTGCGCGCCGCCGAGCGCCGCTACGGCCCCCGCGGCTACTTCTGGAGGAAGCACGAGGACCTGCCGTACCTGCCGATCCGCACCTGGGAGATCTGGAACGAGCAGAACATCGTCACCTTCTCCGACACGACCGACCCGGTCCGCTACGCGCCGCTGCTGCGGATCGCCGGCCGCATCCTGCACCGCATGGACCCCGGGTCCAAGGTCCTTATCGGCGGCCTCTTCGGACGACCGCTGCAGATTCCCCCGAACATCGGCTCCGGCGAATTCCTCTCGCGGCTCTACGAGATTCCCGGGATGAATCGGTACTTCGACGGCGTGGCCCTGCACCCGTACGTCGCCGTCGCGCGCGCGATCAGGTCGCAGGTGCTCAACCTGCTGCGGATCATGCGCCTCAACCACGACCACGGGGCCCGCATCTACCTGACCGAGGTCGGCTGGGGGTCCGACGGCTACGAGTCGCGCTGGGAGCGCGGCCTGTACGGCCAGGCCAGGCAGCTGAACGAAGCGATGTCGATGCTGGTCGCCAACCGCCGCCCGTGGCGGATAGGCGGGGTCTGGTGGTTCTCCTGGGCCGACCTGCCGAGGTCCTGCCAGTTCTGCGACTCGGCGGGGCTGCTGACCGCCGACCGTCGGGCGAAGCCTGCCTGGTACCGGTTCAACGCCTGGACCGGCGGCGACCCCGGGACCGTGGAGCACGCGCTTGCGCGCGAACTCAGGAACTCGCCCGGCGGCGCCCGCAACCACGGGGAGGGCGCCTAGTCCGCGGGGGGGGGGTGTTCGCCGACCCCGAGGCGGCGGCGCGCAGGCTCAGCCGCGCAGCTCGGCCAGGGCCGAGTCGCGGTCGCCGTGCATCGAGATCGACGACTCGACGCCGGTGATCTTCAACAGCCTCTTGACCTGATCGTTGGAGCCGCAGATGACGAGGCGGCCGTTCCCCTCGCCGCCCGCATCTCGATCCACCCGCTGCCAGGCGCGCACGATCAGGGCGATGCCGGTCGAGTCGATGAACTCGCAGTCGGAGAGGTCGATCAGCAGCGAAGCATCGCCCGGGTCGGCGACCGCCCGCTCCAGCGGGCCGTCCAGCTCGGGGGCGGTGTTGAGGTCGAGCTCGCCCTTCACGGCGAAGGCGAGAACCCCATCCTCCAACGCCTCGCTCTCGACTTCGAAAGGGGTCGGGCTCACTGCGGCGATGCTATCGCGCGCTCATTTGGTTTGCGAGAGTGGCCCGCCCGGGTAGCGGAGTCCCGGAGTCGGTCGATATCCTCGGAGATCGGTCTGGGGCCAACTCTCCGGCAGAAATTTGGGCTTATGGAAGATCCGTCCACCAGCGAGAGGCCAGCCGGCCTGGAGATGTCTCTCCCCGCCCGCGCGGAGAACGTCGCCGTCGTCAGGCACGCGCTCGCCGGCCTGGGCGAAGAGATCGGCATGGACGCGGCCGGGATCGCCGACCTCAAGACCGTGGTCACCGAGGCTTGCATGAACGTCGTGGTCCACGCCTACGAAGGCGAGCCGGGGCCGCTCAGCGTCGAGGCGGAGCCGAGCGAGGAGGGGCTCGACGTCGTCGTCCGCGACTCCGGCGTCGGCATCCGCCCCAGGCCGGGCGTCGAGCACTCCAGCCTGCGCCTCGGCCTCTCCCTGATCGCGGCGCTCTCCAGCACCTTCTCCTTCTCCGGCGGGCTCGACCGCGGTACCGAGGTCCGTATGCACCTGCCGCTGCGCGGCGGCGGCGCCGGCGAGGGTGGCCCGCCGACACCGGTGGCGGCGTCGGGAGACTCGACCGAGATCGTCGTCGCGCGCGCAGAGCTGCTGGGATCGGTGCTGTCCAGGGTGGTGGGGGCGCTGGCCGCCCTTCGCGACCTCCCGATCGAGCGGGTCTCCGACGCGGTCCTGCTCACCGACGCGATCGCCGAGACAGCCCCGGGCCGCTTCGATGACGGGATGGTGAGGTTGGCCCTGGCCGATGACGACGGGGGCCTGGAGCTGCGCCTCGGACCGATGCGCGACGGCGGCGCCGAGGAGATTCGCGCCTCGCTCGGGCTGCCCGACATCGGCGGCTCGCTGGAGGCGCTCGCCGACGACCTCGAGGTCGCCGGCGCCTACCTGGCGATCCGGTTCAGAGCTCCCGCTCCTGCTCCCTGATCTGCTCCCGGATCCGCTCCAGCGCGCGGCGCAGGATCCGCGACACGTGCATCTGGGAATGGCCGATCCGGTCGGCGATCTGCGACTGGGTCATGTCCTCCACGAAGCGCAGCCGCAGGACCATGCGCTCGCGCTCCTCCAGGTGCGGTAGGGCGGCATCGAGGGCCACCCGGCCCTCGACCAGCTCGAAGTTCTTGTCCTCGTCGCCGACCCAGTCGGCCGGCGTCGCTTCCTCCGAGTCGTCGCCGCCGGCCGGACGGTCGAGCGAGAGCGGCCGGCGATTGTGGTTGGCCTCCAGCACTTCGAGCACGTCGGTCGGCTCCAGCTCCAGCCGCTCGGCGATCTCGCCGACCGACGGCGAGCGCTGCAGCTTCTTCGTCAGCTCCGAGATCGCCCGATCGACCTGGGCCATGCGGTCGTGCAGGCCGCGCGGGACGCGGACGGTCCAGGCCCGGTCGCGGAAGTGGCGTTTGAGCTCGCCGAGGATGGTCGGCGAGGCGAAGGCGCTGAACGGGATGCCGCGGTCGGGGTCGAAGCGGTCGACCGCCTTGACCAGGCCGAGGCCGGCCACCTGCAGCAGGTCGTCGAAGGACTCGCTGGCGCCGCGGTAGCGGCGCGCGAGCCGCTTGGCGAACTCGAGGTTCCGGCGCACGAGCTCCTCGCGGATCGCGGGGTCGCGGCTCTCGGCGAACCTGCGCCACAGCTCCGCTTCGTCGGTGAGCTGCTCGCGCGGGCCGGGCGCGGGCGCGGGCTCGTTCTGCTCCCGGTTCTCCATCACCGTCACCGTAGCTGCCGTCGTGGGCTGCGGACGGGCGGGTGGTCGGAGGGGCGCGGCGGTTACTCTGCGCAGGTCTATTCCGATCAGAGGAGATTTTCGATGGCTTACTCCGTTCCCGACCTTCCCTATGCCTACGACGCACTCGAGCCGCACATCGACGAGGCGACGATGAGGGTGCACCACGACAAGCACCACCAGGCCTACGTCGACAAAGCGAATGCCGCCCTTGAGGGGACCGAGTGGGCGGACACCGACGTCGAGGAGGTGCTCCGCAACCTCTCGAGCCTGCCCGAGGACAAGCAGGGGCCGGTCCGCAACAACGGCGGCGGCCACTACAACCACTCGCTCTTCTGGCAGATGCTCGGCCCCGACGGCGGCGGCGAGCCCGGTGGCGAGATCGGCGCCGCGATCGCCGATGCGTTCGGCTCGTTCGACTCGTTCAAGGGCGAGTTCAAGGAAGCCGGCATCACCCAGTTCGGCTCGGGCTGGGCCTGGCTGGTCCACGACGGCTCGGGGCTCGCGGTGGTCAAAACCGCGAACCAGGACTCGCCGGTCTCCAACGGCCAGACGCCGTTGCTCGGCTGCGACGTCTGGGAGCACGCCTACTACCTGAAGTACCAGAACAAGCGTCCCGACTACATCGACGCCTTCTGGAACGTCGTCAACTGGGACTACGTCGGGCAGCGCCTCGCCGACGTCGGCTGACGCCGGCTAGCCGGCCACCGGGATCGCCGGCCGCGCCGCCTCCGGCAGGTGGCGCGGCTGCTCCCCGTCCTTGACCGGAACGCGGCTCATCGCGTGCTCGGCCTTGGCGGTGATCGTCAGGCTCGGGTTGACGCCGGGGTTGGCGGGCATCGCGGCGCCGTCGGTGACCAGCAGGTTCTCGTAGCCGAAGACGCGGTTGTCGCCGTCGACGACGCCGCTCTCGGGATCGGCTCCGACGACGGCGCCGCCGAGGATGTGGGCGGTGGTGGGCACGTTCTGGATCGACTCGGTGAGCGCGCTCTGGGCGATGCCGCCGGTCTTCTCGGCGAACCAGCGTGCCGCCTGCGCCGCCGCCGGCAGGTAGATCGGGTTCGGCCGCTCGGCGTCCTGCTCGGTCTGCAGCCGCACGCCCCGGCCGAGGAGCCTGCGCTTCGGTTTGAGGTGCATCGCGGCGTCGACCGTCTGCATCACGAGCAGGATCACGGTGCGCCGTGACCACCTGAAGGGGAAGACCATGCGCAGGTTCTGCAACGGGTGGCGGATCAGCTCGGCGAGCCACTTGAGCGGCCTGGTCAGGCGGGTGCCGGGCCCCGCCATCGCGGTGAACGTGTTGCTCATGACGTCGCCGGCCTCGCCGTAGGTGACGACCTCGATGTGGGTGTCGGGGTCGGGGTAGATGCTCGAGGTGATCGCCACCGAGCGGCTGAAGTCGCGGTCGTCGTCGCGGGCGGTGACCGACTGGATCGACTCGGAGTTGGTGCGGATCACGTCACCGAGGCGGTCGGAGAGCCGCGGCAGGGCGCCGCTGTGCCTGCAATTGGCGAGCAGGTTGTTGGTCCCGAGGGCGCCGGCGGCGACGACCACGCCGCGGGCGGTGATCCTCTCGCGCCGCTTGCGGAACCAGGAGCCGGAGCGCTCGTGGACGATCTCGTAGCCGTCGGATCCGTCCGCGGCGCCGAGCGGCCGGATCTCGGTCACCTGGCGTTCGGGGCGGATCCTGACGCCGAGCTTCTCGGCGAACCAGAGGTAGTTCTTCATCAGGGTGTTCTTGGCGCCGTGCCGGCAGCCGACCATGCAGCTGCCGCAGCGCATGCAGCCGGTCCGGGCCGGCCCCTCCCCTTCGAAGAAGGGGTCCGGCACCTCGACGCCGGGCTTGTCGAAGAAGACGCCGACCCTGGTGTTGGTGAAGGTCTCGCCGACGCCGATGTCCTCCGCGTATTCCCTGAGCAACTGGTCGGCGGGCCCGATGCCCTCGTACTCGACCACGCCGAGCATGCGCTCAGCCGTGTCGTAGTGGGGTGCTAGCTCGACCTCCCAGTTGCCGAGTCCGGCCCACTGGGGGTCCTCGAAGAAGTTCGGCCGTGCCCGGTAGAGGGTGTTGGCGTAGCCCAGGCTGCCGCCGCCGACGCCGCTGCCGGAGACGACGAAGACGTCCTTGAAGAAGGTCATCCGCAGGACGCCCCTCATGCCCCATTTGGGCCACCAGAAGTAGCGCCGCGGTTCGCGCAGGGTGGAGGCGGCGAAGTCCTCGTCGCGGAAGCGGCTGCCGCACTCCAGCACCGTCACCGAGTACCCCTTCTCGGCCAGCCTCAGTGCCGAGACCGACCCCCCGAACCCCGACCCGACCACCAGCCAATCGACATCGAAGCCACGAGCGGAGCCGCCGTCGCCCTTGGCGTCGGAGGCGCCGGCACCCCCATTGCTCGCCACGCCGGGACTTCCTTCGCTCGAGCTGCCGACGTCCTCAGGGTCTCCGTCGTTAGCTGCGTGTGGGGTGGGGGTCATGAGCTGGGGTGGAGCGTCTTGTACTTTTTCGTCGATTCGCTTCTCGGTCAGCCGGCTCCGCTCACCGAAAAAGTTAAGCGGAACCCCGGGTCATGACCCTCTACGCCTCGCCAGGCTCGAGCGGCCGGAAGTCCGACGTGCGGGCGCCGCAGACGGGGCAGAACCAGTCGCGCGGAACCTCCTCGAACGCGGTCCCGGGGGGGATGCCGCCGTCGGGGTCGCCGATCGCCGGGTCGTAGATGAAGCCACAGCTCTCGCAGATCCAGAGTGTCGCTTCGGTCGTGGCGCTCATGCCCGGGATTCTAGAAGGCGGCCGCGCTATTTGTCGAAGCTGACCGAGACGGGCTCGCGGTCGCCCGGGTCCTCGATCTCGAAGTACTCCCGTTTGGTGAAGTTGCCGGCGTTGGCGACGATCGAGCCCGGGAACTGTTCGATGTCGGTGTTGTAGGACTGGACGTTGGAGTTGTAGATCCTCCGCGAGGCCTGGATCTCGTCCTCGAGCTCGGAGAGGTTGCGGCTCAGCTGCTGGAAGTTCTCGGTCGCGCGCAGCTCCGGGTAGTTCTCGGCCACCGCTTTCAGATCGGTCAGCGCCTGGGTCAGCTTCTGCTCGGCCTGCGCGGTGTCGCCGACGCTCTGCGCGGCCATCGCCTCGGCCCGCGCTTTGGTCGTCTTCTCGAAGGTCTGGCTCTCGTGGGTCGCGTAGCCCTTGACGGTCTCGACCAGGTTGGGGACGAGGTCGTGGCGGCGCTTGAGCTGCACGTCGATCCCGCTCCAGGACTCGTCGACGCGGTTGCGCGCTGCGATGATCGAGTTTCGCTTGAGGACGAAGTAGAGGACGGCGATGACGATGATCGCGACGACGACGATGATGGCGATTGTCATTGAGGCTCCTGTGGTCGGACCGGGCTTGCGGCAATCCTACGCCCATCGTCCACGGCGACGGCGAGGCCGCTTAGGATCGACCGCGATGAGCGGCAGGCGCGAAGCGCAGGAATGGGCCGACGCGGTTCGCGAATACGGAGCGCGCAACGGGCTCACCTACGAGCCGCTGGGCGGGATCAACCCGAAGGACGGCCCGGTGGCGCTCTGCGTCGGCGGCGCCAACCGGCTCACCGGGCAGCTGGTCGAGGGCTTCTGGGGGGCCTGCTGCGACGCCGACGAGAAGGAGGTGGGCGGCCTCTTCGGCAAGGCGACGGTTCCCACCGCGATCCTCGCCAAGGCCCACATGCCCGACCTGGCAAAGGTGGTGCCGGCATTCAACGTCGAGTCGATCGAGGGCACCGAGGCGATCACCCAGCACCTCGTCCGCAGGGTCGAGTTCGAGTCGATCGAGTTCAACAGGCGCTTCATCGCCACGGTGCCCCGCGAGTACGACCCGGTTGCCCTGCGCGAGCTGTTCAGCCCGGGCTTCCTCGAGTGGACGACGACGATGACCGGCGAGATCGATTTCGGCGTCAACGACCGCCAGCTCTGGTTCCTGTGGCGGCTGCGCGAGCGATCCGCCCGCGAGCTGAAGGAGGCGTTGAAGAACGCCGGGCAGCTCTTCAGGCGCCTGCACTCGGAGATGGAGGAGGACGGCCTCCACATCTATCCGCCCGGGCCGTGGCACGCCGGGCTCGAGCCCTTCCCCACCGGCTAGGCGGTCGTCGCCAGCGCCTCGGCCAGCGCTCGCGAGCCGGCCGCGAGGCTGTTGTGGCGCTCGACCATCCCGCGCAGGGCACGCAGCTCCTCGGCGCCGACGGCGAGAGCCTCCCCCAGCGGGCGCCGGGGGTCGACGCCCACCGGCAGCCTGCCGAAGGGATCCCGGGCCACGAGGTCGTAGCGAGCGGGGGTGAGGGCGATCCCCCCCGCGCGGCCGTCGAGGATGCTGCGGGCGACGAGCACGCGTCGCTGCAGGGCGGCCGCCTCGAGCGTCGTCTGCCCCTGCGCGACCACCAGGTCGGCGGCGGCGAGACGCGCCAGCGGGTCCTCGGGCGCCGCCTCGATTCGCCAGGCTCCGGCCGGGAGGCGCTCCTCGCAGAGCGCGATCGCCCCCTCTCGCAGGTCGCCCTCGCCGGCGATCGCAAGCCGGGCGGGGTGGCCCGCCTCGACCTCGAGTCGCGCGACCTCGACCGCGAGACCGACGATCGCCGCCTTCTCCGCCGAGAGGCGGGTCAGCGCCAGGATCTCCCCCGCGCGCCCGGGCGCCGGGGGAGCGGGCGCGTCGGGCAGGGGAATCGCCGGCGGCAGGATGCGGAGCTCCTCGGGCGGGAGGTCGAAGGCCGCCGCGAACCGCTGCCGGTGCCACTCGCCGCGGACGAGGGCGACGCCGTGCGCGGCCCCGACCGCCCTCTCGATCGGGCCCCTCATGCCGGCGACGATCTCAGGCCCCAGCCAGCGGGCCTGGGCGTTCGGGGTCTGATGGATGACCAGGGCCGCCCGGCCGCAGGTCGAGAGCGCCTGCTCGTAGGCGTCCATCACCCGGTAGTCCCAGTGCACGATTGCCAGCTCGTGGCCGGCGAGCACCGCCTCGAGGGTGCCGCGGCCGGCGTCGAGGTCCTCCCAGGCAAAGTCCACCGTCTCGATCCCGGCGGCGCGCACGGGCTCCGAGAGCGGCCCCGGGGGTGCGACGATCGTCGCCCGCCCGCCGTCCTCGACGTGGCGACCGAGCAGGTGGATCCACTGTCGTGCGGAGCCGCCGGCGATCAGGTTGTGCAGGAGGCAGCAGACGCTCTCCACCCCCAGCTCAGGGCCGTCGCCGGAGCGGTGCGAAGATGTCGGCCGTGTCATCCCTGGTGCCATCCGATCGTGCCCCCGGTCTGCTGATCGGAGCCCGGGTGACTATCGCCGATGACGCCGATATCGGCGCCAACGTCGTCATCTACGACGACGTCAGCGTCGGGCCGGGCGCGCGACTCGACGTCGGCGCGGTGCTGGGCAGGTCGGCGCGTTTCAACCGGCGCTCGCGGACCGAGCCGCTGGAGCCGGAGGAGACGGTGATCGAGGCGGGGGCGACCGTCTGTCCGTACGCGCTCGTCGGCGCCGGCGTTCGCATGGGCCCCCACTCGCTCCTCGGCGACCATGCTCACCTGCGCGAGGGCGCTCGACTCGGCACCGACGCGATGGTCGGCGCCGGATGCGGGATCGGCCGCGGCGCCGAGATCGGCGAGCGGGCTCGCGTTCAGAACGGGACCGTCGGCGGGCCCGGCGTCGTGATCGAGGCCGACAGCTTCCTCGGGCCCGGCGTCACAGTCCTCACCGGCCGGCTGATGACCTCGGACGAGCGCCAGGGCCCGCCACTGCTGCGACGGGGCTGTCAGGTCGGCGCCGGGGCGACGATCCTGCCCGGCGTCGAGGTCGGGGAGGAGGCCGTGGTTGGCGCAGGCGCGGTCGTCGTTCGCGACGTCGCGCCCGGAACCCGGGTCATGGGGGTGCCGGCCCGGGACGGCTACGGGTCGGGATAGTCCGGATCGCCGGGCAGGACGACCCGGTGGTCGTCCCGGGTTCCGACGACCTTGGGCAGGATCGGGTCGATCGTCCTGCCGCGGTGGGCGGCGAGCGCCTCCTCGGCCGTGGCGAACCCGGTCAGCGCCTCCAGCTGCCTGACGGTGGGGAACGCGAGGACGAGCTCGCCGGCCCCCTGGGCCTCGAGCGCGGACCGGGGCTCGAACCAGGCGGCCTCGACGGTCTCGACGCCGTCGGCCCTGGGCGGTGTGTGGGCGGGGGCGAGGGCGAGGAAGAACCAGGCGTCGAAGCGCCGCGAGATCACCTCCGGGGTGATCCAGCGCGAGAAGAGCACGAGCTCCTCCTCGGCGGGCAGCTCGATCGCAGCCTCCTCGGCCAGCTCGCGCACCGCGCAGGCCCGATGGCCGCCCTCTCCCTCGCCGTCGGCGGGGTCGACGCCGCCGCCCGGGAAGACCCAGACGCCGGGCATGAACCTCGCCTCCTCGGTCCGTTTCAGCAGCAGCACCTCGAGCGCCCGGTCCCGATGCCGGCCACCGCGGCGCAGGAGGACGACGGAGGCGGCGGGCCGGGGCTCGGACGGGGTCCCCAAATTGGGAGCCTCCGCGGGCCCGCGATGCCGCTCTCGCTCGGCGCTCACAGCCCAACCCTATCCGGCCGCTCAGAGCTTCAGGCGGCGCGGGGGAGGGCCTCGGCGCCGAGGCCGAGCGTCGAGCGTCGCGAGGGTGCGAGCGCCGCCTCGATCGACTCGCCGACGATCCCGAGCAGGCTGCGGAGCTCCGCCTCCGAGATCGAGAGCGGCGGCATCAGCACCACCGTGTCGCCGAGCGGGCGGATGATCGCGCCGCGCTGGCGCGCCTCGAGGGCCACCCGGTGGCCGACGCGAAGCGCCGGGTCGCGCTCGCCGAGGTCGATGCCGACCATGAAGCCGCGGCCGCGGACCTCGACCACCTCCGGCATGCGGCGGATCTCGTCCAGCAGCTCGTCGAGCAGCCCGATCTTGGGCTGCAGGCGGGCGATCGTCCCCTCCGACTCGAAGGCGTCGAGGCTGGCGAGGGCGGCCGCGCAGGCGAGCGGGTTGCCGGTGTAGGTATGGCCGTGGAAGAACGTGCGCTGCTCCTCGGGGGCGCCCAGGAACCCCTCGTAGATGCGCTCGGTCGCGAGCGTCGCGGCGAGCGGCATGTAGCCGCCGGTGAGCCCCTTGGCGAGGCAGAGCAGGTCGGGGGAGACCCGTTCCTGCTCGCAGGCGAACATCGTCCCGGTGCGGCCGAAGCCGGTCGCCACCTCGTCGCAGATCAGCAGCACGCCGTGGTCGTCGCAGAGCCGCCGCACGGCCCGCAGGTAGCCGCGCGGGTGGGTGATCATGCCGGCCGCGCCCTGCACCAGCGGCTCGACGATCACCGCGGCGACCTCCTCCTCGTGGGCCGCGAGGATTCGCGCGAGATGGTCGGCGTCGCCGGGCTCGACGGCGTGCCCGTCGAAGAGCAGCGGCCGGTAGGCGGCGTGGAAGAGGTCGATGCCGCCGACCGAGACGGATCCGATCGTGTCTCCGTGGTAGGCCTCGCGGAGGTGGACGAAAGAGGTGCGCCGGGTGTGCTGCCCACCGCGCTGCTGCTGGTATTGGAACGCCATCTTCAGCGCTATCTCGGTCGCGGTCGATCCCGAGTCCGAGTAGAAGACCCGCGACAACCCGGGGGGCGCGATCTCGACGAGGCGGGCGGCGAGCTCGGCGCCGCCGCCGTGCGTGAGGCCGAGCATCGTCGTGTGGGCGACCTTGCCGAGCTGCTCCTGGACCGCGGCGTCGATTCCGGGGTGGCGATGGCCGTGGACGTTGCACCAGAGCGAGGAGACGCCGTCGAGATAGCGGCGCCCGTCGGCGTCGATCAGGTGGGAGCCCTCGCCCCGCTCGATCACCAGCGGCTCTTCCTCGCACCAGGCCCGCTGCTGCGTGAACGGGTGCCAGAGGTGGTCCCGGTCGAGCTGCGCATGGTCCATCGACATCGCCGTCGCCGACCCTAGCCGCGGCCCCGGCCGGAAACACGCGGCGGGGAACGATTCACGTCGCCGCCCTCCGCCTTTCACGGCCCACCCCCCCGTAATGGGAAATGCGTGACGTGCATCACAGGAACAAATATTGTGCTGGAGAAATAGTTGCGATTGTGCAAGGGTCATCGACATGCAAGCGAGCGACATTGCCACCGTCGTGAGGAACGCCGGCGAGCTCAGCCCCGAGGCGCATGAGACAGCGGCTCGGCTGAGCGCGCTGATGCGGCACGTCTTCCTCTACGACCGCGGCAACCAGCTGCGCGTGATCGAGGAGTCCGGCCTCTCGATGACCCAGTGCAAGGCGCTGCTGGAGCTCGGCGGCCTCGGCCGCGAGCCCCAGCCACGCCAGGTGAGCGACCTGGCGGAGACCTTCGGCGTCTCCGTCCCGTCGATGAGTCGCGCCGTCGAGGCCCTCGTCAAGGAAGGCCGGGTGACCCGCCTCGAGGACCCCGAGGACCGGCGGGTGCGGCACGTCGCGATCACGGAGAAGGGGAAGGAGCTGGTCGACGAGCTGCTGCTGGTCCGCCAGGCCGGCCTCGAGGCCTTCGCGCAGACGCTCAGCGCCGGGCAGCGCCGCAAGCTCGACGCCGCCGTCGACGCGTTGATGGACCGGGAGGACATCGCCCAGACCTTCGAGCACCTGAAGGAGGTGGGGCACTCCTGACCCGCTACCGCCACCTGATCACCGACGACAACCGCAAGTGGTGGACGCTCGGCGCGATGTGCTTCGCGCTGTTCATGATCATGCTCGACAACACCGTCGTCAATGTCGCCCTGCCGTCGATCCAGCGCGACCTCCACGCCTCGATCTCCGGCCTCGAGTGGACGATCAACGGATACACGCTCTCCTTCGCCGTCCTGCTCGCGACCGGGGGCCGCCTCGGCGACATCTTCGGCCGCCGCCGCATGTTCATCCTCGGCGTGGTCATATTCGCCGTCTCCTCGGCGACCGCCGGGCTCGCCCAGAGCTCGACCGACCTCGTCGCCAGCCGTGTCGTGCAGGGCGTCGGCGCGGCGCTGATGATGCCGGCAACGCTTTCGATCGTCACCCACGCCTTCCCTCCCCAGGAGCGTGGCAAGGCGATGGGGACGTGGGCCGGGGTCTCGGGCCTGGCGCTCGCCGTCGGGCCGGTGATCGGCGGCCTGCTCACCGAGCACGTCAGCTGGCGGGCGATCTTCTACCTCAACATCCCGGTCGCGATCGGCGCGGTCGCCGCGGCCCTCTTCGCGGTGCGCGAGTCGCGCGACTCGACCGTCGGCCGCGAGGTCGACTACGCCGGCGTCGCGGTGCTCACCGCGTCGCTGACCGCGCTCATCCTCGCCCTCGTCGAGGGCAACGCCTGGGGGTGGGGATCGACCGAGATCGTCGCGCTGCTTGCCGGCGCCTCCGTCGGCCTGGCGGCCTTCGTCGCGATCGAGCTGCGGGTCAAGGTGCCGATGGTCGAATTCCGCTTCTTCTCCGACCGTAACTTCCTCGGCGCCGTCGTGGTCGCCCTGATCATCTCCTTCGCGATGCTGGGCGTCTTCTTCTTCCTCGCCCTCTACATGCAGGACATCCTCCGCTACTCGCCGCTGGAGGCGGGCGTCAGGTTCCTGCCCTCGACCCTGATGATCGTCACCCTGGCGCCGGTGGCGGGTCGCATGGCGGACCGCTTCGGGCCGCGCTGGCTGATCGTCGGCGGCCTGCTGGTCCTCGCCGGCTCCCTCTACAGCTTCACCGGGATCGCGGTCGACTCGACCTACCTCGACCTGCTGCCGGGCTTCATGCTGCTCGGCATCGGCATCGCGATCACGATGTCGCCGATGACCAGCGCGGCGATGAACGCGGTCCAGGTGGAGAAGGCGGGCATCGCCTCGGGCGTTCTCTCGATGTTCCGCATGATCGGCGGCAGCCTCGGCGTCGCGATCACCGGAGCGATCTTCCAGGGCGCGGTCGGGACGGCGAACTTCGAGACCGCGACGCCGCAGGACTTCGTCGACGCCCTCAGTCAGGCGATGGCGGTCTCCGGCGCGGTGGCCCTGGCCGGCGCGCTCTTCGCCGCGGTCACGATCCGCGCCAAGGGTCGCGGGATCTCGATCGAGGCGGCCGAGGCGGAGGCGAGCGCGGGCGGCGAGATCGTCGCCGGGCGCGAGGCGGTCGCGGCACGAGATGTGGCCGCGGCGGGCGACCCGGTTGCCTGAGCGGCCCGCCCGCCGGCCGGAAAGTCGCCGAGCCGTCGATTCGACCTCTCTGAGGTGCTCAAATGACGGCTGAGCCCAGCGCGGGCCAGCCGCAGGGGTCGGCGAGGTCGAGCCGAGGGAGGGTCTCGACCAGCGCATCGCCGAGCGCGGCGATCGTCGCCAGGTTGGATCGCTCGACCGGGGTCGGCGAGTCCGGCCACGGGGTGAGCACGACGACGCCGACCTCCAGCTCCGCGGCGCGCGCAGCCTCGATCGTCAGCAGTGTGTGGTTGATCGTCCCAAGGCCGGGCGAGGCGGCGATCGCCAACGGCATCCCCAGGTCGGCGGCCAGGTCGCGCACCAGGTAGCCGGGGGCGAGGGGAACGAGCAGCCCGCCGACGCCCTCGCAGACCAGCAGGTCGGCGTCGCGACCGGCGGCGGCAGCCGCCTCTCGCAGCCTGCCCGGGTCGATCCGCTCGCCGGCCAGCTCGGCGGCGAGATGCGGCGAGGCGGGCGGGCCGTAGCGATAGGGGGCGATCTCGGCGTCCGCCTGGTCGCTGCCGGCGGCGCGGCGCAGCAGCGCATGGTCGGGCTCGCCGGGCTCATCGAGCCCGGTCACGGCGGGCTTGAAGACCGCCACCCGGCGCCCCCGGGCGGCGAAGGCGCGGGCGAGCGCGGCGGCGACCACGGTCTTGCCGACCTCCGTCCCGGTGCCGGTGACGAAGACGCCCTTCACGGCCGGCTCTAGGCGGCGAGCGCGACCGCGGGCGATCCGGCGACGCCGAGCCCGCGGGCCGCCTCGCCGACCAGCTTCGCCGCCTCGCGCAGGTCGGCCTCCTCGTGGGTGGCCATCGCCGTGAAGCGCAGCCGCGAGGACCCGTCGGGAACGGTCGGCGGGCGGATGCCCTGCGCGAACACGCCCGCCTCGAGGAGCAGCTCACTGAGCTTCATCGTCGGCTCGGCGGCGCCGACCAGAACCGGCACGATCTGGGTTCCCGCGCCGCCCGCCGCGAGGCCCTCCGCCCGCAGTGCCCCACGCAGGGCGGCCGCGTTGGAGCGCAGGCGCTCGACCCGGCCCGGCTCGGCCTCCAGCACGTCCAGGGCCGCCTCGGCGGCGGCGACCGAGGGCGGCGGCGGCGCGGTCGAGAAGATGAAGGGCCGGGCGCTGTTGAGGAGGTACTCGACAACGTCGCCCGCGGCGCAGACATAGGCGCCGTAGGAGCCGAGCGCCTTGCCGAGCGTGCCGACGATTACGTCGACCTCGCCGCCAAGGCCGGCGGCGGCGACCGAGCCACGCCCGCCGGGGCCGACCGCGCCGGTCCCGTGCGCCTCGTCGACCATCAGCCGGCAGCGGTGGTCCCGGGCGAGCCGCGCCAGCTCCTCCAGCGGGGCGACGTCGCCGTCCATCGAGAAGACGCCGTCGGTGGCGATCAGCGCCGCCCGCCCGCCCGCCCGCCGCAGGCCCCAGGCGAGGTGCTCGACGTCGGCGTGCCGGTAGACGAAGGTCTCGGCCCGCGCCAGGCGGCAGCCGTCGACGATGCTGGCGTGGTTGAGCTCGTCCGAGAAGACGATCGTCCCGGCGCCCGCCAGCGCCGGGATCGCCCCCGTGTTGGCGAGGTAGCCGGAGCCGAAGAGCAGCGCGGCCTCGTGGCCCTTGAACCGCGCCAGGCGCCGCTCCAGGCGGCGGTGAGGGGCCATGCTGCCGGAGATCAGCCGCGAGGCGCCGGCGCCGGCGCCCCACTGGAAGGCCGCCTCGGCGGCGGCGGCGCGCACGTCCGGGTGATTGGCGAGCCCGAGGTAGTCATTGGAGCAGAGCAGCAGCGCCTGCCTGCCGTCGAGCGTCACATGCGGGCCCTGCGGGCCTTCGACCAGCCGTGGGCTGCGGTGGAGCCCGCGATCGCGGAGCTCCTCGAGCCGCTCGCCGATGGCGGTCATCAGCCCGCTCGCGTCGGCGTCGACGGGGCTGCGGCCGGGTCGGGGTAAGGGGGAGGCTTCTTGACCTTCTTGATCACCCGCAGCTGGGTCGAGGGATCCCAGAAGTTCGCCTCCTCCCGGTGGTCGATCAGCTCGTCCATCGGCGTCGCCGGGGTCTCGCCGTCGAGCCATCCCGAGCGGTTGTCGGGGCGCGGGTTGGCGCCGTTGTCCTGCTGGCGCGCGACGTTGAGGCCGAGCTCCTCGAACATCGCCCGGTCGTCCTCGGGCTCGGCGCCGAGGGTGGTGAGGAAGTTGCCCATCATCACCCCGTTGAGGCCGGCCTTGACGGCCAGGGGCTGCAGGTCGGCGAGGTTCTCGACCCGGCCGCCGCAGAGGCGGAAGAGGGCCCCCGGGATGACCAGCCGGAAGATCGCCACCCACTTGACGACCTCCCAGGCGTCCATCAGCGGCCGCTCGCCGAACTTGGTCCCCGCTCGGGGATTGAGCAGGTTGATCGGCACCGAGGTCGGGTTCAGCTCCGAGAGCTCGAAGGCCATCTCGACGCGCTGCCGGGGGGTCTCGCCGAGGTTGAGGATGCCGCCGACGCAGGTCTCCAGGCCGGCCTCCTTGACCGCCTCGATCGTCCGCAGCCTGCCCTCGTAGCGGACCGTGGTCGACACCTCCGGGTAGTGGGAGCGGGCCGACTCGACGTTGTGGTGGACGCGCTGGATGCCGGCCTCGCGCAGGGCCTCGGCGCGCTCCGTCGACATGTGGCCGATCGAGGCGCAGCGCTTCAGGTTCGTCTTCTCGGCGACGAGGCGCGCGCCCTCGAGGATCTTGGCGAAGTCGCGTTTGGAGAGGCCCTGGCCCTGCGTGACCATGCAGAAGCGGTGCGCACCGGCGGCCTCGGCGGCCCTGGCGTGCTCGAGGATCTGGTCCGGCTCCATCATCGCGTGCATCGGCGTGTCCGCCTCGGCGTAGCGGGACTGGGCGCAGAAGCCGCAGTCCTCGGCGCAGCCGCCGGACTTGGCGTTGACCAGCGAGCACATGTCGGTCGAGTCGCCGAAGTTCTCGCGGCGCACCTGCCAGGCGCGCTCGACCAGGTCGCCGATCTCGTCGTGCCCGGTGAGACCGCCGAGCTCCAGCGCCTCGTCGAATGAGATCAGGGGACCCGCCATCGGCCGCAAAGTTAGGCTGCGGCTCGGATGGACGCGACCGTGAAGCGCCGAAGGCGGGCCGGCATCGCCGCACTCTGCGGCGTGGCGGCTGGAGCCTTCGCGTTCGGGGTGGCCCTCGGCGACGGCACGGCCCCGGCCGCCGGCCCCGAGCGCCGCCTCGCAGCTGAGCCTCCGGCAGCTCGCCGGCCAGCGGCTCGTGGTCGGCTTCCCCGGCGCCCACCCACCCGCGGCGGTCCGGCGCATGGTCCGCGAAGGCCGAGTTGCCGGCGTCGTCCTCTTCGCAGAGAACTTCCCCAGCCGCCGGACCGGGAGGCGGGCGATCGCCGCCCTGCAGTCGATCCAACGCCCCGCCGGCCTGCGCGACCCGCTGCTGGTGATGGTCGACCAGGAGGGGGGGCTGGTGAAGCGGCTGCGGGGCGCGCCGACCGTCTCGGCGCAGAAGATGGGCGCTCGCGGCCCCGAATTCGCCCGCTCCCAGGGCGCGCTCACGGCCGCGAACCTGCGCAACGCCGGCGTCAATGTCGACCTCGCGCCGGTGCTCGACGTCCCCCGACCGGGTAGCGACACCGCGAGGACCGAACGCGGCTTCGGAAGCAGCGCCGCGACGGTCGCCGCGACCGCGATCCCGTTCGCCACCGCCCTGCAGAGGGGTGGCGTCGCCGCCACGGGCAAGCACTTCCCGGGGCTGGGCGGGGCTCGCCTCAACACCGACGACGCGGTGCAGCGGGTACCGCTGGCTAAGGCAACCCTGCGCCGCGTCGACGAGGCGCCCTACCGCCGCTTCGCCGCGATCGGCGGGGAGCTGGTGATGGTGAGCAGCGCGATCTACCCGGCCCTCGCGCCGAAGCCGGCGGCATTCTCCCGGGCGATCGCGACCGACGAGCTGCGCGGGCGCGTCGGCTTCGAGGGCGTCTCGATCACCGATGCCCTGGGCAGCGTCGCGGTCGCCGACTTCGGCGGCCCGGCCAGGGCCGGGCTTGCCGCCGCCCGTGCCGGGACCGACGTCCTCCTCTTCGCCGACTACCGCCCGGGCCGTCGTGCGGCCCGGGCGCTGCTGCGCGGGCTGCGCTCCGGGAGCGCTGCGGCGGGCCGACTTCGAAGCCTCGGCAGGCCGCGTCCTGCGCCTCCGGCACGCGCTCGACGGCCGCGGGCCGGTCGGCGTGACCGCGGGCGGCTAGACGGCGACGCGGACGCCGTCGCGGCCGGCGTCCTTGGCCGCGTACATCGCGGCGTCGGCCTGGCTGAGGACCGCGTCGAAGCTCTGCTCGCTGCCGGCGCCGAACATCGCGATGCCGACGCTGGCCGTGACCCGCGGAATCTCCTCGGTCTCCGGCTCGTGCTCGCGGATCGCCGTGGCGATCGACTCGCCGACCCGCCGCGCATCGCCCAGGTCGCAGTCGGGGAGGACGATCGCGAACTCGTCGCCGCCGACGCGGGCGAGGACGTCGGTTTCCCGCATGCGGCCGCCGAGGACCGCCGCGACCTCCTCGATCACCCGGTCGCCGACCGGGTGGCCGAGGGTGTCGTTGACCTGCTTGAAGTTGTCGATGTCGATCATCAGCACGGCGCCCGTCGTGCCCTCCCGCAGGCTGCGGGCCAGCTCCCTGTGCAGGTCCTCCTCGAGGCGGCGCCGGTTCCCGAGGCCGGAGAGCGGGTCCTGGCTCGCTTGGCGCTGCAGCTCCCGCATGCGCTCGTTGCGCGACCAGATCAGGAGGAGTGCGCCGACCAGCGCCGCCATCGAGATCCCGAACACCGCGATCAGCAGCGACAGGCCGACGTCCGGCTGGTCGGGGTCGCGGACGACGAGCAGCCAGGTGCGGTCGGCGATGGTCACCGGTGCCTGCGCGGAGTCCTCGAGGTCGCCGTCGGCGCCGGCGACGACATCGTCGCCCGAGCGGAGCTGGACGTCCACGTTCTCGGGGAGGGTCGAGATCGCGGCCGCGGCGAGGTCGTCGACGCGGAAGGCGCCGGCGGCGAAGCCGACCAGCGCGGCGCGCCGCTCGGCGACGGTCGAGACGCTTGCGCCGTCCCGGTAGACGGGCCGGTAGACGTTGATGCCCTGGCCGCCGACGATCAGCGGCATGATCTCGGTCGCCGTCGGCCGCCCCGAGTCGCGGGCGGTCGCCAGGTACGGGCCTCGTCCCGGGTCGCTGGCGATGTCGTAGCCGAACGGGGGTCTCGGCTGCTGTTCGGCGACCGCGAAGGTGACCGGGAAGTAGGTGGGCCGGGACCCGGCCCGGCGCGGGCGCCCGAGCGGCCCCCGTTCGACGATCTCGAAGCCGTTGCGACGCTCGTAGGCGGGCCGCCCGGCCCGGCCGATCTCCTCGACATAGGCGGTCGCGGTCAGGGCCCCGCGGCGCAGCAGCGACTCGCCGACGACGTTGAACTTGTGTTCGTCGAGGTCCTTCTCGGTCCGGAAGAAGGCGGCGGCGGTGGCCAGCTCGCCGACGGACAGCTGTGCCACGGCCTCGGCCTGCCGGGCCGAGCGCAGCGCCTCGTCCCGCTGCAGAGCGTGGAAGAGGTTGTTCTCGTTGACGCGGACGATCGCCGCGATGGCGATCGAGCCGACCGCGATAACGATCACCGCCGCCAGGCCCAGGGCGTTGATCGGGCGCACGGCCCTAGCCGCCCGGGACCGCGGCCAGGGACTCCCACAGATAGAGGCAGGCGAGACTGCGGTGCGGCCGCCACGGCTCGCCGATCTCAAGCACCCGGTCCGGCGTCGGCATCTCCTCGAGCCCGTACTCGATCTGCACCGCCTTGCGGATCCCGAGGTCCCCGCCGGAGAGGACGTCGGGGCGTTCGAGGTGGAAGAGCAGGAACATCTCGGCGGTCCAGCGGCCGAGTCCGCGGACAGCGACGATCTCCTCGATCGCCTCCTCGTCGGAGAGCTCGTCGAGCCGCTCGAGCTCGAGCTCGCCCGAGATCACGTGGGCTGCCAGGTCGCGCAGGTACTCGACCTTGCGGCCGGAGAGGCCGGCTCCCCGCAGCGCCTCCTCCTCGGCCTCGAGCAGCTCCTCCGGCGCCGGCGTGCGGCCGTCGAAGAGGTCGAGCACGCGAAGGTAGATCGTGCGCGCGGCCTTGGTCGACAGCTGCTGGCCGACGATCGCGCGCAGCAGCGCGCCGTAGGCGTCCGCGGGGCGCTCCTCCTTGCGGCGCGCGAGGCGGGTCGCGAGGTCGATCTCGCCGATCCGCTCGATCAGGGAGCCGAGCACCGGGTCGGCCGCGGCGAGCGCCGCCCCCTCGCTCACCGTCCCTTCCAGACCGGCTTGCGCTTCTCGGCGAAGGCGGCGATCCCCTCGCGGAAGTCCTCGGACCCGAAGCAGGACTCGCGCAGGGCGATCAGGCCCGCCTCCTGGGCGTCGCTGAGCACGGGGTTGTGGGCGAGGGTCTCGATCGCGCTCTTGTTGCCCCGCATCGAGAGCGGCGCGTTGGCGGCGACCGCCGCCGCCAGCTCGACCGAGTCGTCCTCCAGCGAGTCGTCGTCGGTCACTTCGTGGACGAGGCCGATCTGCTCGGCGCGGGCCGCCTCGACGTTGCGCCCGGTGAAGAAGAGCTCCCTGGTCCGCGGCAGCCCGATCGTGTCGATGAACTTGCGCAGCCCGGTGTGGCCGTAGACGAGGCCGAGCTTCGCCGGGGGCATGCCCAGCTTCGCCCCCGCCGCGCAGATCCGCAGGTCGCAGCTGATCGCCAGCTCCAGGGCGCCGCCCAGGCAGTGCCCGTTGATCGCGGCGATCGTCGGCCAGGGGTGGCCGGAGATCGCCTCCAGTGCGGCCGGGAAGGGGTGGGCGACCAGCGCCTCCGCGTCGCGCTCGAAGGTCTCGGTCGGGATCGTCGCGATGTCGTAGCCGGCCGAGAAGACCGGCGGCTCGCCGGTGATCAGGACGCACCTGGTCTCGATCCCGTCGTCGAGCCGCGGCATCGTCTCGGCGATCGCGTCGAGGATCTCGTGGTCGAGGGCGTTGCGGCGCTCGGGATTGGAGATTCGGATCCGGGCGACGGCCTCGGCCGGGAAGTCGAGCAGGACCTTCCCCTGCCAGTTCCTCGCTCACGCGTGCCGGCTCCTCGCTCACTCCAGCACGACGAGGATGTCGCCTTCGCTGACCGACTGGCCCTCCTCGCAGCGAATCTCCTTCACGGTCCCGTCGTCCTCCGCCTCGACGGGTATCTCCATCTTCATCGACTCGAGGATGACGACGGTGTCGCCGTCCTCGACCTCGTCGCCGACGGCCACCTCGACTTTCCAGACGTTGCCGGTGATGTGCGCCTCGATGTCTGCCATTGGGCGGGAGAATATCCGCGCGTGACGGCGGAGCGGAAGAGACCGGGGGCAGACACCCCGCAGGGTGGCGGGGTGGTCGCGATCGTCGCGGCCCGCAACGAGGCCGAGCGGATCGCGGCGACGGTCGCCGCCCTGCGCGAAGCGCTGCCCGGCGCCGCGGTGTACGTCGCCGACGACGCCTCCGGCGACGGGACGGCGGAGGCGGCGCTCGTGGCCGGCGCTCAGGTGGTCAGCCGGGGGCGCCCCCACGGAAAGGGCGCGAACGTGACCGCGGCGGCAGAGGCTGCGCTCGGCGCCGAGCCGACGCCGAGGATCGCCCTGCTCTGTGACGGCGACCTGGGGGCCTCGGCGGCCGGGCTCGTGAGCCTCGTCGAGGCGGTCGAGGCGGGCGAGTGCGACCTCGCGGTGGCCGCCTTCGACCGCCGGGTCGGCGGCGGCTTCGGCATCGCCCTCGGCTTCGCCCGCTGGTCGATCCGCCGCCTCTGCGGATTCCGGGCGGCGGCTCCGATCTCGGGACAGCGGGCGATGCGCGCCGAGGTCCTGCGGGCGACGACCCCCTTCGCCCGCGGCTACGGGATGGAGATCGGCATGACCGTCGACGCGGTCCGTGGCGGCTACCGGATGAGGGAGTACGAGCTCGAGCTCGAGCACCGGGCGACCGGGCGCGACCTGCGCGGCTTCGCGCACCGCGCCCGCCAACTCACCGACTTCGCCCGGGTCCATCTGTCGCGGCGCCTCCGGCGGGCCTAGCCGAACGGCGCCAGCGCGAACTCGACGACTTCCGGCGCGATCTCGGGCAGCTGCTCGCGCCGTCCGGCGACGATCTCGTGGCGGATCACCGCCCAGGTCCCGCCGGTGATCGCCTTCAGGATCACGGGGGGCGCCTCGGCGTCCTCGGGCACGGCCTGTGGGCCGAAGAAGGAGGTGAAGCCGGCGAGCGTGTCGTCGGCCTGGTCGAGCGCCGCCGGGCCGGCCATCGGCAGCTCGAAGAACGCCAGACGGGCGAAAAGCTCGTCCTCGGCGGCGTGCTCGAGCAGGGCCCGTAGGCCGGCGCCGACCGCGTCCGGCCCCGGCTCCTCGGCGGCGGCGACCGCCGCGAGCAGCTCCATTGTCTCGCTCGTGAGCCGGTCGAAGCCGGCCAGGAAGGCCTCCTGCTTGCCCGCGAAGTGATCGTAGAAGGTCTGGTTGGAGACTCCGGCGGCGGCCGAGATCGCCGGAATGCTGAGCGCCTCGTAGCCATTCTCGGCCGCCAGCCTGGCGGCCGCGGAGACGATCCGCTCGCGCTTGCTCAGCGACTCGGGGTCGGGCTCCGGGCCCGGCGGCGGACGGCGGGCTGGGCGCGCGGCTGCCTCGGCGCAGCGCCTGGCCGTCTCGCCGGCCGGCCGGTCGAAGGAGACGATCCAGTCGACGATCGGCTCGGCCATGGCGGGGAGCTGCTCTCCGCGACCGTCGCGCAGGTGGTGGTAGGCGGTGTTGCGCACGCCGGCGACGATGCCCCGCACCGTGAGCTCGGTGACCGGGTGTCGGGAGGACGACTCGTCGAACCCCCGGCGGATCAGCTTTTCGAAGTGGGCGGCCGCGCGCTCGCGGTGGGGCACCGCGGCGGCACCCAGGGTCAGCGAGTCGACCGTGACCAGCGTTGCCGCCGCCTGCTCCTCGGCGATTACGCCGAACAGGGTCGAGATCCCGGCCAGCAGCCGCTCGCGGAGGTCGCCGGGTCGCTCGAAGGCGTCGTCGACCCGCGTGCCGACCTCGAGGATGATGTCGTCGAAGGTCGAGAAGAAGCAGTCCTCCTTGCTCCTGAAGTGCTCGTAGAACGTGCTCTTCGAGACGCCGGCGAGGCTGACCAGCTCGCGCAGGGTCGTGGCGTGGAAGCCGTTCCTCGCGACCGCCTCTACCATCGCCCCCTGCAGGCGGCCGCGCTGGTTGCGCGCGACCTGCTCGGCACCCATCTTCCGCGGCCCGCTGGCGAGGCGGGGGAAGATCGGTCGGGTGGAGGCGGAGTCCATCTCGTCTCCTCAGACGGCGCCCGGCTCGGGCGGCCGCCGCGGCCGCGCGGCCGCCGCCTGTTGGGTGCCTCTCTCGATTCCGGACTCCTCGTTGGTTCGTTCGAACGAACGATATCGCCTGGCGCTACCCTCAATCTGCAATGGAGGTCTTGGCCGGGGAGATCGACACCCGCGAGCGCATCATGCGCACGACGCTCGAGCTGATCGCCGAGGAGGGAATCGCCGCTGTCACCAACCGCCGGGTCGCGGCCGCGGCGGATGTTTCGCTGGGCTCGTTGACCTACCACTTCGGCAGCCAGGGCGACCTCGTCCGCGAGAGCCTGCTGCTCTTCGTCGCCGAGGAGGTCGACCGGCTCGAGGAGATCGCCGCCGAGATGCGCCGGACGCAGGCCCGACGTCGAGGGCGTCGCGCTCGAGGTCGAGCGCATCGTGCGCGAGACCGGTGGCCGCATACAGGGCCTGGCGGAGATCGAGCTGCACCTGCGCGCCGCCCGCGACCCGGGGCTGCGCGACGCCTCGCGGCGCTGCTTCGCAGGCCTACGAGGGCCTCGCCGAGGCCGGCCTCGAGATGCTCTCCGTGCCCGAGCCGGACCGCCATGCCACAACGGTGGTCGCGCTCCTCTACGGGCTGGCCCTGCGGCGGCTCGGCTGCGGGGACCAGGACCCCGGCGGCACGGCGGCGGCGCTGCTGACGATCGTGCGCGGCGCCCAGGAGGGCGCCTAGCCGCCCGGCTTCGATGATCCTCGCGATCGACCAGGGAACCACCGGCACCACCTGCCTGGTCTTCGACCGCGAAGGCACGGTCCGGGGCCGGGCGTACTCGGAGTTCGAGCAGTACTTCCCGCGGCCCGGCTGGGTCGAGCACGACCCGAACGAGATCTGGGAGGTGACGAGGAGGGTCGCCGCCGAGGCGATCTCGGCTGCCGGCATCGACGGCTCGGGCCTCGACGGGATCGGGATCGCCAACCAGCGTGAGACGGTGGTCGCCTGGGACGCGCGAACGGGGGAGCCGCTGCACCGGGCCCTGGTCTGGCAGGACCGGCGCACCGCCGGGCGCTGCGCGGAGCTGCGCGAGGCCGGGCACGAACGCCTGGTCCGCGAGCGCACCGGACTGGTCCTCGACCCCTACTTCTCGGGCACCAAGATCGAGTGGCTGTCCCGCAACGTCGAGGGGGCCGAGCACGCCGCCTACGGCACGGTGGACTCCTGGCTGCTCCACAAGCTGACCGGTCGGCACGCCACCGACCGCACCAACGCCTCGCGGACGATGCTCTTCGACATCCACCGGCTGGCCTGGGACGAGGAGCTGTGCGAGCTGCTCGGGGTCGATCCGGCGCGGCTGCCCGAGCCGCTGCCCTCGGCCGGCGTCTACGGAACCACGGCCGAGTTCGGCGGCGAGGTCCCGGTGGCCGGGATCGCCGGCGACCAGCAGGCCGCGCTCTTCGGCCAGGCGTGCCTGGAGCCCGGAACGGCGAAGAACACCTACGGGACCGGCAGCTTCGTCCTGCTCAACACGGGCGAGGAGGCCCCGGAGCCGGGCGCCGGCCTGCTCACCACGGTCGCCTGCGGCACGGGCGAGCGGGCCGTCTACGCACTGGAGGCGTCGATCTTCGTCACCGGCGCCGCCGTGCAGTGGCTGCGCGACGGGCTGGGCCTGATCGACGACGCGGCCCAGACCGAGGAGCTGGCCGCATCGTTGGCCGGCAACGAGGACGTCTACTTCGTGCCGGCCCTGACCGGGCTGGGCTCGCCCCATTGGGACCCCTACGCACGCGGCACGATCGTCGGCCTGACCCGGGGGACGGGCCGCGCGCACCTGGCGCGGGCGGCGCTGGAGGCGATCGCCTACCAGACCGCCGACGCGATCGCCGCCCAGGAAGGCGCCTGGGGCAAGCGGCTGGCCATCCTCAAAGGCCGACGGCGGCGCGGCGGCCAATCGCTGGCTGATGCAGTTTCAGGCCGACGTGCTCGGGGCCGAGGTGGTCGTGCCGGAGATCGCCGAGACCACGGCGCTCGGGGCCGCTTACCTCGCCGGGATCGCGACCGGCGTCTGGAGTGCCGACCAGGTTGCCGGCATGTGGCGTTCGGCCACCAGCTACGAGCCGGCGATGGGCGAGGACGAGCGGCGCTCTCTGCTCGCCCGCTGGCACGACGCCCTCGACCGGTCGCGCCGCTGGGCTGTGCCGGGTGGCGACCCGCACCGCCGCGTAACCGGGGGCCGCCGAGGGGGTAGGCAGCGATTGCCGCGCGCGGCAATCGCCCATGGCAGAGATCAGGGAGCAGACCTACCGGGACGACCGGCCCGCCGAGTACTTCGACCAGTTCCACGCGGCGGCGCGCCGGGGCGTGGGTTGGACCTACACGCTCGTGCGCATCCTCATCTCGCTGCCGACCCTGCTGCTCTGGCGGGTGCGGGCGATCGGCGTCGAGAACGTGCCGAAGCAGGGCCCGCTGGTCCTGGCGCCCAACCACTTCAGCCAGATGGACCACTTCTTCACCGGCCTCTACCTGCGCCGCAAGGTCCGCTTCATGGCCAAATCGCAGCTCTTCGGGCCGCCGGTCCTCACCTACGTCTACAAGCACGGCGGCGTCTTCCCGGTGCGCCGCGGCCACCGCGACGAGGAGGCCTTCGAGACCGCGTTCACGATCCTCGACCAGGGGGAGATGCTGCTCATGTACGCGGAGGGCGGCCGCTCGCGCTCGGGCGAGCTGGGAGAGCCGAAAGCGGGGATCGGCCGGATCGCGCTGGAATCGGGGGCCCCGATCGTCCCGGTGGCGATCTTCGGCTCGGCGACGGTGCGCCGTTGGAAGCGCTTCCGCTTCCCGAAGATCACCGTGCAGTTCGGCGAGCCGCTGGCCTACCCGGTCGAGAAGGGCCCCGGGCACGAGCGCCAACTCGAGGCGGCGGCTGAGATCTTCGGCCGGGTGCGTGAGATGTATGAGGAGATCGAGCGCCGGCAAGCTTCACCTCAGATCAACGAAGCCTGAGAAAAACGCTTTCTGCTCGTCTAACCTTCCCCGGGACGTGGGAGAGAGCAGGGCCAATAGCGCCGGCAAGAAACGGCTGCCGCTGTCGCTTCGGCGACCGCGCACGTCGTTGGTCGTCGCCCTCGTCCTGATCCTCGGCCTCGGCTGGATCGGCCGCGACGTCGAGGGCAAGCTCAACCCGTCCTCGCTCGACGTGCCGGGCACCGACGCCAACCGGGCCAACAAGATCCTCCGCCAGTACTTCGGCGACTCGGCGCCCTTCGCGATCCTGCTCCAGGGCCCCGCCAAGCAGATCGACGAGCAGGGCCCGGCGCTGGTCCACAAACTGCGCGCCGCGGATCCGAACGTGACCACGGTCTCGCCCTGGGACAAGGGCAGGGTCGGCAACCTGCGCCCGGCGCCGAACAAGGCGCTGGTCCTCGCCGACTTCCACGTCAGCGTCAACCACGCGGTCCGCTACACGGTCGACGAACTCAACGAGATCCTCGACGAAAAGGTGACGCCCCCGGTCAAGGCGACGCAGACCGGCTTCGCCACGCTCTCGCGGGCGATCCAGGACGAATCGATCGCCGCCTCCGAGCGCTCGGAGCTGATCGCCCTGCCGATCCTGCTGTTCGTCCTGCTGCTCGTCTTCCGCTCGCCGGTCGCCGCCCTGATCCCGCTCTCCTTCGGGGCGATAACCGTGATCTCGTCGCGCGGCGTCCTGGCGCTGCTCTCCTCGGCGATCTCGATCGACGGCTTCGCGCTCACGGTCAGCACGATGATGGGCCTGGCCCTGGGCGTCGACTACGCCCTGCTGATGGTCTCGCGCTTCCGCGAAGAGCTCCGCGACGGATCCGAGCCGTACCTGGCGGCGGTGACGACCCGGCGCACGGCCGGCCGCACGACCGTGTTCGCCGGCAGCACGCTCTTCCTGGCGATGGTGGTCTCGGTCCCGATCCTGCCCGGGGCGCTGCTCGTCTCCCTCGCCGTGACGATGATGGTGGTGATCATCCTCAGCGTCTCGGTGGCGACGGTCGTGGCGCCGGCGCTGATGGCGCTGATCGGGTCGAACGTCAACCGCTGGCGAATCGGCCGCGCCGGGGCCGCCGAGCGCAGCGCCGTGATGACCTTCGTCGACGCGGCGCTGCGGCGCCCGGTCGCGGCGGCGGCCGTGATCGGCGGCATCGTCCTGATCCTCGCCGTGCCGGCGATCGGTCTGAAGACCGGCCCGCCGAGCACCGAGCAGCTGCCGAGCAGCAACGACGTGCGCGAAGACTTCGACGTCGTCCAGGAGGCGATCGGGCCGGGCTACGAAGCGCCGTTCGTCGTCGTCGCCGCTACCGAAGACGGGACGATGACCGAACGCAAGCGCCTCGACCAGCTCTCCAGGTGGCAGCGCAAGATCGCCAAGGATCCCGCGGTGCAGGCCGTGATCGGGCCCGAACAGGTCGCCAAGAGGACCAAGCCGCTGAAGAACACCGGCAACGAACTGCGGACCAGCAACGAAAAGGGCGGCGAACTCTACGACCTGAACCGGCTCGGGCCGCAGCTGGCGCGGGCGGCCAACGGCGTCTCCCAGATCCGCGACGGCTTCGCCGAAGCCGCGGCCGGCGCCGGCCTGCTCAGCGAAGGCTCCGGCAACGCCGAGCAGGGCGCCCTGCAGATCGCCGACGGGCTCGGGCAGGCGATCGAAGGCGGCGAAAAGGCGGTCAGCGGGATCACCCAGATCGACGAAGGCTCGGGTGAAGTCGAGAAGGGCTCGGGGGAACTCGCCGAAGGCCAGGAACAGGTGAAGTCCCTCTCCAAGGGTCTCGTGCAGAGCACCAACACGCTGGCCAAGCACGTCCGCACCCAGGCCCTGACGCGCAACTACAAGCTGACCGCCGAACTGAAGAGCCTGGCGGCGACGAACCCTGAGCTGGCCAAGGCGGTCAGACAGTCGGAAAACCTCTCGCTCTACCTCAAGAACATCCGCGACGAAGCCAGGCAGGCCAGCGGCAGCGCCCAGAGCCTGAACGAGAACCAGGGCGAACTCGTCAAGGGCAGCAACGAACTGAGCAACGGCACGACGAAGCTGCACAAGGGCACGACCGAACTGAACGACGAAGCGCCGGCGCTGCCGAGCGGCCTCACGGAACTGCAGGATGGGACCTTCGAACTCGCCGACGGGATCAACGAACTGCGCGGCGGCTCGCAGGAACTGCAGACGAACCTCTCCGACGGCTTCCGCCGCGCCTACCCGCTGCAGAAGGGCCTGCGCCGGGCCAGCGTCAGGGTCACCCGGGGCGCCGGCTCGCTGACCAGGAAGGTCGACCAGATCAACACCGAGTCCCCCGGCCTCTTCGACTCCGGCTACTTCGTGCTCTCGGCGGTCGACGGCGCTCCGCCGGCCGACCGCGAGAAGGCCGACGAAGTGATCAGCCTCAAGAACGGCGGCCAGGGCGCCGCGATCACGGTGATCTCCAAGTACACCTTCAACACGCCGGGGTCGAAGAACCTCGACCACCGCCTCAAGCACGACGCGGGCGGCCTGGGCAGGGACGCGAACGTGACCGCCGGTGTCGCCGGTGGCGCGGCGCAGCTGACCGACTACGACGCGATCACCAAAGAGCGGATTCCGCTGGTCGTGATCGCGATCACGCTGATCACGCTGCTGATGATGATCGTGATCGTCCGGGCGCCGCTGCTGGCGGCGCTGGCGGTGGCGCTCAACCTGGCCACGGTCGGCGTCGCCTTCGGCGTCATCGTCCTCCTCTTCAACGTCCCCGACGGCTACCCCGGCGGCGGCCACACCTACGTCGACGCGATCGGCGCGGTGGCGATGTTCGGCGTCGTCTTCGGGCTCTCGATCGACTACGCCGTCTTCCTGCTGATGAGGATGAAGGAGAGCTACGACCGCGACGGCGACAATGCCGCCGCGATCTCCGAGGGCCTGGAGAAGACGGCGCGGGTGATCACCGGCGCGGCGGCGATCATGATGGCCGTCTTCATCGCCTTCGCCGCGGCGCCGATCGCCACCGTCAGCCAGCTCGGCATCGGCCTCACGGTCGCCGTCCTGCTCGACGCGACCGTCGTCCGCATCGTCCTTTTGCCCGCCCTGATGCTGCTGATCGGCGACCGGGTCTGGCGGGTGCCGGGGTGGCTCGACCGGATCCTGCCCGAGCTCGACGTCGAGGGCGGGGACAACGGGCCCGAAGTCGGTCGTCGTCGGCGGCGTCGCCGACGAGCCCGGCGGCGCGGCCTAGCTCCTCCCGCGGCCTACTCCTCGTAGCGGGGCACGAGGCCGGCGAAGAACTCGGCGTCGTGCCCCGGGGTGACGATCGCGTCCGGGTACTCGCGGCCGTAAAGCCTCAGCTCCTGCAGCGAGCGCCGGTAGTTGTGGGCGTCGAAGGGGCGCGGCGCGAGGGGCGCGGTCCCCTCCAGCTGGCCGGCGGTGTAGGTGGCGTCGCCGCCGATCACGAAGTCGCGCTTCCCCAGCCGGCAGATCACCGACATGTGGCCGGCCGAGTGCCCCGGCGTGAAGGCGAGCCGGATCGAGCCGTCGCCGAAGAGGTCGTAGGCGCGGCCGAAGCTCGCGTAGGAGTCGACTCCGCCGCGGTCGAAGTCGACGGTGCGGTAGTCGAACGCGTAGTCGAGGTGGGGGCGGCGGTAGCCGTTGAGGAGCGGCTGCGGGCCGCTGGTCGCGGCCTCCCACTCGACCTCGCTGACCACGAAGGTCGCCTGCGGGAACTCGGAGATCGCCGAGGTGTGGTCGCTGTGCAGGTGTGTCATGACGACGATCGGCACCTCGCCGGGCTCGAGGCCGCGCCGGCGCAGCTGCGCGGGCAGGTCTTCGCCGGGCTCGAGGCTGGGCTTGCCGAGCCGGGCGCCGAGCGCGCCGAAGTTCTGGCGCCCGTCGGTGGCGATCGAGGGATGGAGCCCGGTGTCGACGAGGATCGCCCCGGCGCTCGGGTGCCGGATCAGGAACGCGGGGCAGGGGATGACCACCGGGTCCTTCGAGGTGAGCAGCGCGTGGAGCAGGCGAAGCTGCTTGAAGCGCCCCCCCGGCCATTCCATCAGGATCCGCGGCCAGCTCGCATGCCCGGCGACGATCGGTTCGACCGCGACCGTGGCCCCGGGCGTGCCCCCGGCAAGCGGCTCATGAAGCGGTTTCGCCTCGACGTGGACCTTCATCCGCAGCTCAGACTACCCACAGCGAGGGCGCGTATAGGCTGCCCGCTCGATGGGGTCGCGGAGCACAGGCACGCAGTCGGGGGTCTTCAGGGCCGGGCTGCTCGAGGGGATGGTCTGCGTGGTCTCCGGCGCCGGCAGCGGCCTGGGCCGTGAGACGGCGCTCGAGCTCGCCCGCCTCGGCGCGACCGTGATCGGCTGCGGCCGGCGCTCCGAGCCGCTTGCCGAGACTGCCGGCCTGGCCGGGGGCCTGGCCGGGGCATTCGAGCACGAGCAGCTCGACATCCGCGACGAGGACGCCGTCAGCCCCTTCTTCGACCGGGCGCTCGAGCGCCACGGCAGGATCGACGTCCTCGTCAACAACGCCGGTGGCCAGTTCCTCAGCCCGGCGGAGGCGATCACGCCGAAGGGCTTCCGGACCGTGATCGAGCTCAACGTCCAGGGCACCTGGCTGATGACCCACGCGGCGGCGACCAAGGCCTTCATCCCACAGGGGGGCGGCAAGGTGCTGAGCGTCACCCTCTCTCCCCACAACGGGATGCCCGGGATGGTCCACTCCGGAGCCGCGCGGGCGGCGGTCGAGAACATGATGCGCACCCTGGCGACCGAGTGGGCCCGGTTCGGGATCAAGACCTGCGCCCTGGCCGCGGGCCAGTTCAAGACCGAGACGCTGATGACCAAGTACCCCCAGGTCGTCGTCGACAACCTCGAGCGCTCGATCCCGATCGGGCGCGCCGGGCGCTCCGAGGAGATGGCCTGGCTGGTCGCATACCTGGCCTCCCCGGCGGGCGACTTCTTCTCGGGGACGACGATCACGATCGACGGCGGCCGCGACAACTGGGCCGGCCCCTGGCCGCCGCAGGCGATCGCCGACGACGCCGGCGCCCCGGTCGCCGAGGAGCGCCGCGCAAGGGACTGAGCCGCGGCTCAGGCGCGCGGCTCGAGGATGACGAGGGGGATTTCGCGCCCCTTGCTGCGCGCCTGGTAGTCGGCGTAGCCGCGGTACTGCTCGATCGCCAACGGCCAGAGCCGCTCGCGCTCCTCGGGGCTCGCGACGCGGGCGTGGACGTCGCGGTGCTCGGTTCCGACCTGCACGGTGGTGTCGGGGTTGGCCATCAGGTTGTGGTACCAGGCCGGGTGCTTGGGGAAGCCGCCTTTCGAGGCGACGATGACGACGTCGTCGCCGTCCGCGAAGTAGAGCAGCGGCGAGGTTCGCTTCGTGCCGCTCTTCGCCCCCACGTGGTCGAGCAGGAGCATCGTCGGAAAGCCGGGCGCGGTGTGGCCGATGTGGCCGCCGCTCGCCCTGTAGACGAGCGTGTGGAGACCCATGAAGCGCCGGGTCAGAGGCCAGATCCGGTCCGCCACGTCGAGGTAGGGGACTCGGGACCTGCCCTCTGTCGGCGCCCCGGTCATCTCAGGTGTACATGCCCCCGAACATGCCGCCGGTCACGTTCAGCGTCTGCCCGTGGACGTAGTTGGCGAGGGGCGAGGCGAGGAAGAGCACGGGGCCGGAGGCCTCCTCCGGCGTGGCCGGGCGGCCGATCGGGATGATCGCCGAGGCCATCGCCCGCATCTGCTCGGGGATGCCGAGCTCGATCTTCTCGCCGCCCGGCGCGGTCATCTCGCCGCCCTCCTCCTTGGCGGCGGTGAGGCGGGTGTCGACGAAGCCGAAGGCGACGGCGTTGACGTTGATCTTGAACTGGCCCCACTCCTTGGCCAGCGTTTTGGTCAGGCCGACGACGCCCATCTTGGCCGCCGAGTAGTTGACCTGGCCGGCGTTGCCCATCGTCCCCGAGGTCGAGGAGACATTGATCAGCTTGCGGAAGACCTCCCTGTCTTCCCCTTTCTCCGCCTTGGCCGCCTCGCGCCAGTGCGGGGCGAGCGCCCGGGCGACGCGGAAGGGGACGACGGTGTGGATGTCGAGCATCGCCTGGAACTGCTCGTCGGTCATCCGGTGGGCGACGCCGTCCCAGGTGTAGCCGGCGTTGTTGACGCAGATGTCGACCGCGCCGAAGGCGTCGACCGCGGCGGCGACGAGCTCGTCGGCGGCGCCGGGCTTGGTCAGGTCGCCGGAGTAGACGGCGGTCTCGCCGTCGATCTCGCCGGCGGTCTGCTCGGCGACGTCGGCGTCGAGGTCGTTGATCAGCACCCTGGCGCCCTCGCTTACGAACAGCTCGGCGGTCGCCCTGCCGATCCCGCGGGCCGATCCGGTGACGATCGCCGCTTTCCCGTCAAGAAGTCCCATCAGTCTGCGTTCTCCTTAGGTTTGTGAAATCGGCTCGGGAGGCTACATGGAACGGAGCGGTCCTGGTTGACCGGCCAGTCGGCCCCCGGCCGGGGCGCCTTGACGCTCCGCCGCCCGGTCGGCGACCATAGCCACGATCCCTACAAGGAGGCTTCCAATGGAACCAGTCCCGTACCCCGTCACCTTCTCGGTCGAGTACCCCGACCGGGACCTCAATCGCCTCACGACGTTCTTCCGGATCTTCACGGTGATCCCGATCGCGATCGTCCTCGGGCTGCTGGAGAACGCGACCGTCTCAAGCGGCGAAGCCTATTGGAGCGCGTCCTACGCGGGCCTGGTCGTCCTGCCGACGGTGCTGCTGATCCTGTTCCGCAAGAAATACCCGCGCTGGTGGTTCGACTGGAACCTCGAACTCTCGCGCTTCGTCTACCGGGTCGGCGTCTACCTCACCCTGATGGACGATCGCTATCCCTCCACCGACGAGCAGCAGGCGGTTCACCTCGACTACCGCTTCCCCGACGTCGAGAACGAGATCGGGCGCGGCATGCCGCTGGTCAAATGGTTTCTCGCCATTCCCCATTACGTGGTGCTCTTCTTCCTCGGCATCGGCGCCTTCTTCGCCGTGATCGGGGCCTGGTTCGCGATCCTCTTCACCGGTCGCTACCCGCGCGGCATCTTCACCTTCGTCGAAGGCGTGCATCGCTGGGCGGCCCGGGTCAGCGGCTACGCATTCACGATGGTCACCGACCGCTACCCGCCGTTCAGCCTCAAGCCCTGAGCCCGGGCGGCGACGAGGCCCTGAGGGCGGCGTCGGGCGCCCTCAGGGGGCGGGGGAGAGCAGCAGTCGGTAGTCGTAGATGGTCCGGTAGCCCATCGCCCGGTAGATCGGCTCGCCCATCGGCGAGGCCTGCAGCGAGGCGACGTCGGCGCCGAGCTCGAAGCCCGCGTTGGTCGCGGCCGCGGTCAGCGCCCGCCCGATCCCCCTGCCGCGCGCCTCGGCGAGGCTTCCGACCCAGTAGATCCCGGCGACGCCGTGGCTGACGATCGTCATCGCGATGCCGACCGCGGCGCCGTCGAGCCAGGCGACGAAGGCGGCCGCGTTCCCGCCCGGCGCGGCGAGGCGCTCGAGCCCCTCGTAGTGGCCGAAGACCTCGGGCGGGAACCCGATGCTCTCGTAGGCGGCCGCCGCGATCCGCCAGTACTCGCGGCCTCCCCGGCGCTATCCAGCCGGCGGATCTCGACGCCCTCGGCCAGGGGGCCCTCCGCGGCCCGCCCGGCGAGCGTCATCTCCGGCATCTCGTAGGCGTTCCGCAGGCCGGCGCCTTCGGCGGTCGCGATCAGCTCGCGGTCCTCGCGCACCCCGGAGCGCCCCCAGAGGGTGAAACCGCGGCCGCGCTCGCCGAAGAACTTGCGGGCGCGGGAGATCAGCTCGGCGGGCTCGAGCCCGTCGTCGAGGCGGAAGGCGGCGTTGGAGATCAACGGGTTGTCGGCCGAGCCGGCGCCGAGCAGCCAACCCTCGCCCTCCTCGACCTCGGCTCCCGGGTCGAGCCCGAAGAGGAGGCGCGAGCTCTCGACCAGGTTCAGGTGGGCCCGGCGCGGCGCCGGCTCAGCCAAGGCGGACATGCCGCGCATCGTTCCAGCAGCCGATCGTCCGTGGGATCATCGAGCCGATCGCGCAATGAAGGTCCTCGTCGCCCACGCCTCCAAACGCGGCTCGACCGCCGAGATCGCCGAGCGGGTCGCCGCCGTTCTCCGCGAGTCCGGCCTGGAGGCCGACTGCGCCTCCGCCTCGGCGGTCAGGGACATCGAGCCCTACGGCGCCGTCGTGCTGGGCAGCGCCGTCTACGTGAAGCGCTGGCGGGGGGACGCACGGCGCTTCCTCCGTCGCCATCGCAGGAGTCTGCGCCGGCTGCCGTTCTGGGTCTTCAGCTCAGGGCCGGTCGGCGACCCGGCCGAGGACGACCCGAAGTGGACCGAGCCGCCGAGGATCATCGAGAAGGTCGAGCGCCTCGGCGCCCGTGACCATGTCGTCTTCGGGGGCCGCCTGCCGGAGGACCCGCAGGGGCCGATGGAGAAGGCCATGGTCGTCGGCGTGCCCGAGGAGTACCGAGACCGCCGCGACTGGGACGAGATCCGCTCCTGGGCGATGGGCGTCGCCCAGGAGCTCTCCTCGATCGATTCGCCCTCGTGAGAAGGCCGCGCCCGCGGGCGCTCAGCTCATCGCCCTCTCCTCGATCACCTCGAAGATCCCATCCACTCCTACCGACTCGACGTACTGGTCGACCGAGGCGCGGCGCTCGTCGAAGTTCGACTCGGCCTGGCCGGCGCGCAGCTCCTCCAGGGTGCCGTCGAAGAAGCCGAAGGTGATCACCTCGTTCTCGTCGTCGGTGCTGCGGATCCCGTAGAAACGGGTCCAGCCGGCCGGCGCCGGATCGTCCGGGCCGGGTGCGAAGGCATCCCGGAATGCCTCCCAGGTACCGGGCTTCAACTTCCGTTGTGTCATCGCGCAGAGCATCGGCGCTCCTTTCTTTTGATCTCCCGACCGGGAAGGGCCGGGAACGACACTGAATCGATCCTATTCCGAACTGACGAAGCCGTCGGGCTCCTCGACCACCGGGTTGCGCAGCTCGCCGATCCCGTCGATCTCGACCCGCACGGTGTCGCCGGCCTTGAGCAAGCCGGACGGGAAGGGCTGCACGGTGGAGCCGACCCCGGCGGGGGTGCCGGTGGCGATCACGTCGCCGGGCTCCAGGGTGAAGGCTTCGGAGAGGTGGGAGACCTGCTCGAAGCAGCCGAAGACCATCTCCCCGGTGTTGCCGTCCTGGCGCTGCTCGTCGTTGACGAAGGTGCGGATTCCGAGCGCCTGCGGGTCGCCGAGCTCGTCGCCGGTGACCAACCAGGGGCCGAGCGGCCCGTGGGTGTCGAAGGACTTGCCGATCGTCATCGTCATCGCCCGCATCTGCCAGTCGCGGACCGAGACGTCGTTGGCGATCGTGTAGCCGGCGATCACGCCCGCGGCGGCCTCGGCCGGGACGTGCCGGCAGCGCCGGCCGATGACGACCGCCAGCTCCCCCTCGTAGTCGAGCATGTCGGAGACCTTCGGCCGGTGGATCTCGGCGTCGGGGCCGACCACGCAGCTGATCTGCTTGTTGAAGAACATCGGCACCTGCGGCGCCTCCATGCCGCTCTCGGCTATGTGGTCGGCGTAGTTGAGCGCGATCGCCAGGTACTTGCGCGGCGTGGCGGGGCTGAGCAGGCGCACCTCGGAGAGGGGGAGGCGCGGGGCCCCGGCGGCGAGCTCGGCGAGGCGGTCGGCCCCGACCGAGTCGAGCGCGCGGGCCGGTTCGGCGGGCAGGTCCGGGTCGGCCCCGGAGAGGTCGGCGACCTGCTCGCCCTCGACCAGGCCGAGCCTGGGCCCGGACTCGCTCAGAAAGCGGCAGAGTTTCACCGGCGCATCGTATTCAGCGATTCGCCGCGATCGCGGCCAGGTCCTGCGGCCGCAGCAGGGCGAGGAGCACCCCGTTCTCGGCGATCGCCATGCCACCCTTCTTCACCTTCGCCTTGGCGCCGGTAAGGCGGGCGACCTCGGCGGAGAGGTCCGGCTCATGGCCGACCAGGAGGACCGCCCCCCGGCCGGCCGCCAGGCCCGGTCCGTCGAACGCCCCGCCGCGCAGCTCCTCGCTCGGCTCCGGCTCGATCCCGAGCGGCCGGCAGGCGAGTCGCGCCGTCTCCATCGCCCGCACCCTGGTGCTCGCCAGGCAGGCGTCGAGCTCCACCCCGAGCGCCGCCAACGCCCGCCCCGCCGCCTCGGCCTGCCGCTCCCCCTTCGCGGTCAGCCGCCGCGCCGAGTCGTCCCCGTCGCCGTCCTCGGCGTCGCCGTGTCGGAGGAGGAGCAGGAGCATCCGCACCCGGCCGATGTTACGGGGGGGTCTAGACTCGTCGTGTGAGGCGGTCCATCTGGCTGTTGCTGTGCCTGGCGTTTGCGCTCGCCGCGGCACAGGCGCAGGCGGTGCAGGGTGGGCTCGCGGACCCCGGCTTCGGCACTGAAGGCATCGCCGGCGTCAGCACGGCGCCAGAAGGGGAGCGCGAGTCGGGCAACGCGATGGTCGTCGACCCGCTCGGCAGAGTGCTGGTCGGCGGCTCCGTCCAGAACAACACCCCGGGAGACTCGAACGGCGGCTGGGTCCTCGTCCGCTTCCGCACCGACGGCAGCCTCGACACGGGTTTCGGGGAAGGCGGCTTCGCCAGGGCGCCGGGTCTGTTCGGCCCCGACCTCGGCAATTTCGGAGAGGAGATCAGGGCTCTGGCTCTGGTGCCCGGCAGCGACAAGATCCTCGCCGGCGGGATGACGCTCGGCGCCTCCAAAAAAGGGGAGTTCACGGTCGCCCGCTACAACGGCGACGGCTCCCTCGACATGACCTTCGGGCCCGCCGACACCGGCTTCGTCCAGGCGGATGTGAGCCCCGAATCCGATCAGCTGGCCGACATCGCGGTCTCGCCGTCGGGGGCGATCACGGCCGTGGGCCAGGCGACATCCGATTCGGCGCTTGTCAGGTGGGACTCCGACGGCGTACCCGATCCGAGCTTCGACGGGCCGGGCGTCCCCGGAAACGGCATGTTCGTCGACCCGGTGGTGGCCGAGCAGAACGACTACCGCGAGGTCGAGGTGGAACCCTCGGGCGCGGTCCGCGCGGTCGGCTTGGCGAGCATCGCCAAAGAGGGCAACTGGCTGGTCACCCGCTACACGCCCACGGGCGCGCGCGATCTGGGCTTCGGCGGGGCCGGCGTGGTGACCACCGACTTCGCGGGCCAGTCCGACCTCGGGGCGGCCCAGGCCCTGGTCGGCGGGACGTTGTACGTGTTCGGCAGCATCGACGAGGAACCGGGGCCGAAAACCGAGCGGGACTTCGCCGCTGTCGCCCTCGACGCGGCGACCGGCGTTCAGATAGCCGGGACGAGGGCCCAGATTCCGCTGCCGGGAACCCAGAACATGTTCGCGGCGGCGGTTCAGCACCTCGACGGCGTCCCCGGCCCGGCCGGCGAACGCTTCCTGCTCGCGGGCACGGGCGGGTTCGGCGGCGGGAGCGCCGCCCTGCTGATGCGGATGCGGCGGGTCGGCGGCACCTCGACGGCCCTCGAGCCTGACCCGGAGTTCGGCGCCGGCGGCGTCTTGCCGCCGCCCGGACTGAACGGCGGCAACTGGGCGGACGTCGCCGTCGACGCCCAGGGCCGCGTCGTCGTCGGCGGCGAGGTCGGGGTCTTCGAGACGGCCGACTTCTCCGCCGCCCGCTTCCTCGAGGAAGCGGGCGGCGCAGCGGTCGATACCACGGCGCCGGCGATCACCCGATTGCGGATCACGCCGCGGGAATGGGCGGTCGCAGGGCGTGGCCGCGCCGAGGTGCGGCTCGCTCGCCGCAGGCTGCGGCACGGAACGACGATCCGCTTCCGGCTCTCGGAGGCGGCCCGCGTCGTGGTGAGGATCGAACGGCGCCGGGTCCGCAAGAAGCGCCGCTTCACCGGGGCGGGGCGCTTCGCGATCGACGGCCGCGCAGGCGGCAATCACCGCCGCTTCAGGGGCCGGATCGGCAAGCGGAAGCTGCGCCCCGGGCGCTACCGCGCCACGCTGGTCGCCACCGACCCGGCCGGGAACCGCTCGAAGCCGAAGCGTGCGGCCTTCAGGGTCGTGCGCCGCCCCGCCCGCCGCTGAGCTCGCCCAGGCTAGGGCCCGCCGTCCGCCACGGCCCGCAGCGCCTCGCGCCCGCCCTCGAGCAGCGGATCGCCGTGGGCGAAGAGCAGGTGCTCGAACTCCTCGTCCAGCAGAGCCGCGACAGCGCTCCCGGATTGCGCCCTTGACGGCCTCCGGGTCCTCGCCGATCAGATGGTCGGGCACGAAACCGACGTCGCCGTAGTGGATCAGGGCGTCGGCGAAGAGCAGCGCCCCACCGCCGGCATCGACGCGGAGCACGGTGTCGTCGGGGCAGATCGCGTCCATCTCGAGGGCGACGACGTCCTCGCAGACCTGCTCGCCGAAGGCGAAGCCGGTGACCGGCGGCCCGTCCTCGAACTCGTGCAGGCCGGACTCGTGGCAGAGGATCGGGACCCCGAAGCGCTCCGCTACCTCCGGGGCGTGACGCAGGTGATGGCGGTTGGAGAGGACGACCCGCTCGACGCCGCGGTCCTCGAACCACTCGATCCCCTCCTCGGGCAGGAGCGGGTCGATCACCGTTCCCGAGCCGGCCAGGAAGTGGCAGTCCACCGCGAAGCCGATGCGCGGATGCTCCACTTTCCAGTGGAAGACGCCGTCGAGGATCTCCTCCATCGGCGTCCAGCCTAGCGCCGAGGACGCAGGGTTTCCCGGCGACCGGGAGCCCTCGCTGCTCGGCGGCCGCTATGCTCGCCGGGATGAGGCGGATCCTGCTCCCGCTCCTCGTTCTCGCGCTGCTGGCGGCGCCGGCCGGCGCCTCGGCGTTTCAGCTGCGGATGTTCCACATCCCCGGCGGCAACATCGGCTGCGCGATGATCTACGGCAAGGGAAGCGGCGGCGGCAGCGCCCGCTGCGACATCGCCCGCAAGTCCTGGCAGGCGCCTCCGAAGCCGCGCTGGTGCGACGTCGACTGGGGCTTCGGCCTGGCGGTCGGCCAGCGCAAGCGGGCGAGCTTCGTCTGCGCCGGCGACACCGTCCTCAACCAGGGCAGGGTTCTCGCCAAGGGCGGCGTGGCGAAGCTCGGCCCGTTCAAGTGCAAGAGCCTCCCCGGCGCCGTCCGCTGCGTCAACCGCGACACCCACCACGGCTTCAAGCTCTCGCGCGCCGCAGCCCGCCGCTTCTAGACGCCCCTACAACCCCATCTGTTTGCCGAGGATCTCCTTCATGAACGACAGCCACGGAACAGGAGGGCACCAGGGGACCTTCGAGGACACCCATCCGCTGCAAATGAGGCTCTTCGACTTGTAGGCAAGTGATCGCGCGTTGCCCCGAGTGGACGGGGCTATGTGTCCGGAATGTGTCCGCTCAGGAACTAGAGTCCTCGCGCGTCTACCAGGGGTCGTTTGCCGCGATTGATCGAGTGCGGCTCTCACTTGTCCTGGACCGAGCGCGCTTCATCTCTGGTGCATGAACGGCTGGAGGGTCCGTTCGCCGACGGCTCCTCGACTCTTGGCCCGATCGGCGGTGAGCTTGAGGATCGGGCAGTAGATCGCCGAAGACGAGCTCGAGGGCGAGCAGCTCGAGGAGGGCGGGTAGCGTCGTTTCGCGAGCATCCGGCCCATGGACCGAGGTCAGCGCTTTGCCCCACTTCTTGCCGCAACGCTAAGTTTGGACCCTATCGCTCCTGATCCAAGGTTAAAGGCATAACTTTGGATTTTATGGCCCGCGAGCATGCAAGTTTGGGTGATCTCGCACTTTTCCAAACTTAGTGCGCTAACTTTGGACAATGGAGTTGACAGCCGACATCGACATCCCTGTCCGCCGTGGCACCATGCTCGAGCGCCACTGGGAGCCAAACGTGGAGGCATTGGGTGGGCGCCAAGCTCGCCGCGGCTTCACCTATGAGGCCTATCTTCCCGCGAGGATCGGCAGCGAGGGCTTCCTGCTCGACTCCGATATCGCTGCGGCGGGCTCCAACGCAGAAATCGCCTGCCGCGAACTGAACGACGACCCGCCGGAGCTCGCCAACTTCGAGACCCTTGCCAGGCAGTTGCTGCGAGCCGAGTCAGTCGCCTCGTCGCGGATCGAGGGGCTAGTCCTCTCTCACCGCCGGCTGGCCAAGGCCGCATTCTCCTCTCAGGTGCATGACATCACCGCCCAGAGTGTGTTGGCAAACATCCGCGCACTCGAGCGCGCGGTGGAACTGGCTAGCACCGTCGAACAGCTCGAGCGCGAGCATTTCCTGGAGGTGCATCGAATCCTCTTTGAAGGAACACGCGACGAGCACCTCGGCGGCCAGCTTCGTGAGGAGCAGGGATGGATCGGGGGGAACGCGTCGAGCCCGCTGAAAGCAGAGTTCATTCCACCCCCGCCCGAGTTCGTCGGTGATCTCCTCGACGACCTCTGTGCCTTTTGCAATCGCAACGACCTGCCAGCTGCAATCCAAGCGGCGATCGCCCACGTGCAGTTCGAGACGATCCATCCGTTCTTCGACGGCAACGGGCGCGTAGGCCGAGCCCTGATCCTGATCATCCTGCGCCGCCGTGGCCTCGCCAAGAGCTACCTGCCACCGGTGAGCCTCGCCCTTGCCGGTGAGGCCGACCGCTACGTGGCCGGGTTGACCAGCTGGCGGATTGGCGATGAAGACGATTGGTACATCGTCTTCATCGACGCGCTCTTTCGTGCCGCAAAGGGAGCGCGCCAGTTCGCCTCCGAAGTGTCGGGGTTGCAGGAGCGCTGGCTTCAGAAGGCAGGCAACCCGCGCAAAGGCTCGGGTGCCATGCGGCTGATCGAGCTCTTGCCATCGCAGCCGATCCTCGACGTGAAGACAGCGGCGCAGCTGCTCGGCGGCAGCGAGGAGCGCGCTCGGCTTGGGATCAACCGCCTCGAGAGCGCCGGGGTGCTTCGCCGTACGACGGTCGGGCGCCGTAGTCGCGCCTGGGAGTGCGTGGGGCTCTTTGACCTGCTTGATCGCTTCGAGCGCGATCTCGGGCCGCCGGGCAAAACCCCTCGTCCGAGCCGGGTGCCCTGACGGATCTCGAGGGCGCCGCGTTGTGTCCGAATGCCACACCTGTGGCTAGCCTGGCGGACCTCGTCCATCGGGGCTGATTCCTCGGCGACCTCGTTCGTGAACTCGCCGCGCTTCGCCCCCGAGACGCTGGTCGAAGTGGCGATCCAGTTGGCGGTGAGCTTGCCGGCGAACTCATCCTCTACGTCCATGTGCATCCCTCCGTTGGGGCCGGTCATCTGAGATCGTTTTCGCCGTGGACTGGTTTCGACGCAAATCGAAGCGCTCGACGGCGCCCGGTCGCTCGTCGATTGACCTCGACGCTCCAGGATCGCGCTTCTCGATGAACATCGCACTCGCGGTGGGCGTCGGTCGGGAGTGGGTCGAGCGCTCGGAGCGCGAAAGGGGCGTCGCTCAGCAGGCGATTACCGCCGAATTCGGCGAGTCCTGGCTCAAAGATGATCCTTCCCTCGGCAGGCCAGTGGCCCTGGACGGGAGTCAGGGACGAGGCGCCTCAGGCTGGATTCCAGTCCTTGAATGGCTCGGACTTCAATCGGCGGCAGGTCTAGCTGGCCTCGCCGCGAGTGAGGCGGCCAGAGCTGGAATCCGGCGCATTCGAGAGAAGCTTGATCAGGCGAGGAGGTCCGGCCATCGGGCCATGGTCTCTCGAGGGCTAGCCGCCGCCGTGGCGATGGAGCATGTTTTCGAGGTGACCAGCGAGACCCAGGTTCTTGACGTCGAGTTCGCGCAAGAGCCGTCGGTCCTCGGCGGACGGCCGCCGCCGGAGACGAGCTACACAGGCCTAGAGCCGTGGATCGTCTCGCTCGTCAATGGATCGCGACGGACGCGCTACATCGTCATCGTCGCCCCTGACGGCGAGGTCGGGGGCTTTATCGCGGTCTCCGCCGGGGAGTTCGAGCCCATGTTCGGCCTTCTTCCCCCGACTGAATAGGGCCTGGCTTAGCTCTCGCGTCCATCGAAAAAGCGGTCGCGCAATGCCTTTCGCTCCTCATCCGCCGAAGGTGGCGTTTCGCCTCATACTTCGCCCTACCGGCCAGCTGATGGCTCGTCGCAATGGGTTGAGGAACTGAGCCGCCACTCGAGGCTCTAGGTTGGCGGCTCGGGGGGCACCAATGCAGCAGCGCGTCGAGCGGAAGCCACCGGGTCTTCCAAGTCGAAGGTCTGACACCTAGTCTTCCCCGACGATGATCAGCGCAGCATTGAAGGTTGCAATGGCGGTTTGGGAACGCCACTACCGGGTGGCAGAGTGGCGCTACTGGCTGGGTCTGACGGTGGCGCTTGCAGTCGCGGCCGTTGGCCTCCTCTCCGGCATCTACGCGAGCCTCTTCAGCGGCGAAGCCTTCGACCGGCCCTTCGTCGGCGGCGTAACCGTGTCGACGATCAACCTTCTTTTCATCGGTATCTGCGTCGTCGGGATCGGACGCTGGAAACGCGACCGCCGGCGAGCGCACGGCGGCCTCGTCGTCCCCTACTTCCATGAGTTCGCCGGCGCCAGCAAGCGCGGGGAGGACGCACGCCTAGTGATCCTCCACGCCCTACAAGAGAACCTCGACGAGGAGCAGATGGGCCGGGTGCACCCGATCAACGCGGTGATCGACCTCCAGCACAAGACTCAGGCGGCGCGGATCCTGAAGACGCTGAAGGCCGAGGGACTGGTGCACGGCCGCGTCGTCGACCGCCCGGGCGGCGGTTGGACCGTTCATGCCCGCCTCGCGCTGCCGGCCTGGGTCGGGCTGACCCACTACGACTGGCACACCAACGATGCCACCAGGGGCAAGCTGCCTTGGCGAGTCTGGTTCTCGAGTCTGCCATCGACCTTCGACGTCTCGGATGAGGAGTTCCCACTCAACCTCAGTGCCGACCTTGAGGCCCTCGTTCGCGGCATTTTCGCCGCCACTGGCCTCGACGAGACGGAAAAGGCGCAGACGGCTCTCCGCGCGGCGATCGAAAAGAGCGGCGACAGCCACAGCGCGGCGATAGACGCCATGCGAATGAAACTGGCCCTGCTCGTCTTCTTCGGAGGCAACGAGGACGGAGCCTTGGATGTCCTGCGGGCGCGAATTGCAGAAGGAGATGCTTTCGGTGAGTTGCTGCGGGGCTTCGCCTTCCTCGCTGGACTGCGGCGCCATCAGATTCACCACCAGTTGCAGGCGGTCGGCGAGATAGCTGATATCGACGCCGAGCTGGAGGAGGTCGACGCGGCAATCGAGGCGGAGAGGCGCGAGGAGATGAAGGCCCTATCCACGGAGCAGCGCCGGACCTTAGAGCGGGCCGAGCAATTGGAACACGAGGCTGAGCGGCTCTATGACGAGGTTTATGAGTCCGAGACTGATGGGACCGACGAGGAGAAGGAAGGAGAGGACGAGGACAACTTCGCCACGCAGGAGCGCGAGTACGCGCGGCTGCGAGCGCTGTTTAGGACGCTGGGCGAGGAGAAGCTCGCAGCTCTTCACGCCGCGGCCGAAGACACCAGCGACCCGCGCAGTGAGGTCAGCCTCTACAACCTGATCACCGAGCTACTCTCAAGCGTCGGAGCCAAGACGATTCAGGAAAAAACGAGGCGGTCAGGCAGACACGCGCCGAGGCCTGGCAGAAACTCGATGAGCTGCGCGAGCGCTCCTCGTATTACCGCGGCACCTGGTACGTGAAGCGGCTTTGTGGATTACGGGCCTGGCTCGAGTTTCGCTCAATTTCAGCCGAACATCGCGCCCACAGCTCTGAGGGGATCGCCGCCGCGGCAGAGGCCGCCAAGTGGTACTCAAAGGCGATCCGCGCGCGTCCGCGCTTCGGCATCTGGCGCTACGGGGACGAGAAGCTCTGGCGACGCTACCGCCCACGCTCCTTGCGTTCGCCGATCCTCGACGCCAATACTTTTGACGCCCACTTCTACGCCGGCCACAAACTCCGGGCTCGCTACCACGAGCTGCGCTTCCAGCGCCGCCGACGAGCGCTTGTGAGAGGGGCTTTCGCAGACCTTCGCAGGGCCTACCTCTCCCTTGCCCACACCAAATTGCAGTGGGTGATGGTGGGCAGGCACGCGCCCGAGGAAAAGCGGCGCGACGCCTTCGAGGCCGTCGCGAGCGCGGCGCTTGAGAAGATCGAAGCGCTGCCCGGGGAGGCAGCGGAAGACAACCGGGTCGAAGAGAGCGAAGTGTCGAGCGTCGAACTCTCAGACGGCACTGTGCTCCTCGCCGACGAGGAGGAGTCGGGTAAACGGGACTGAACCCGATACCGGAAATCAGGTCATGTTGGGGACGGGCGGAAGCAACCGCAGCGTTCTCAGGAGGGAAACCAAGCGATTCCTGTCTGCGAATTTGAAGCGCTCACATTCGCATCGTTTGCAGCTCCCGCCGATGTCCTGGTGAGAAGCGCCAGGTTTCCGAAGCCGAGTCCAAGTCGACGCGAGCGCCAATGGTGATTAGCGAAGGCATGCCCACATTCGCATGGGGTATCGAGGGGCGGACTCAGAGAGCGGGGAATTCGTCGTCTAAAGACGAAGGCCCGGCGTCCGCGCTGCAGCGGGGTGATGGCCTGGGAAGCTAGGAGCAATACTTGCGACGCAATCGCTAAGAGTTGGGAATCGCTCTCTTCCCACGGTCGCTCCTGTCTTCGTCGACCTGGCCAGCGCGACTCTTCTTCGTTCAGGAATGCAGCTCGCCACTCGTTGACGGTGGCCACCCAGTGCATGCTCGTCGAGATGGCTAACAACTCTCCATCTGCCAGCTCGCCCGCGATCTGGTGGCCGTGCCGCTCCCAGGCCGGGATCGAAAAATCACCTCCGGGCCATGGTTCCTTGGAATCGAGGGCGGCATCAAGGTACTTTCGAACATCCTCGATTTCACGAAAGATGAGCCGTGCGATTGATCGCGCCTGCGCATGTTCGCTTCTGCGGTCGAGTACGTATCGCGTTCCCGAGCCCGCGCCGACGCCCGCGATTGCACCTGCAAGTGCCCCCGCAACCTGCGGCTCCACTAGCGTGTCCCAGGATTGGCGCGAGGAATCCGCATGCGGTCAATCATCCGAATCCTCAATGCTCATCCCAGTTTCAGCTTCAAATTCTTCGAGGATGACCTCCAGCTGTGCTTCCAGCTTTTTGAGTTCCTTATCCGGTCCGAAGATGCGAGCAAAGTTGATAAGGAAGCTCCAAACGACAGCCTCGAATCCCTTGCCACCTTTTCGGCTGGCGTCATGAGCTAGGTAGACCTGCTGTGCGAATGTCCAAGTTGCGTTGAAGGCCACGATGAGCATGGGGTCGCCGGCTTTCTGGACTTCACCGGTCTCGGTCGGCGTGAATGGGAGGCCAATCGTCGTGTGATGCAGACATTGGCTAAGCCACTTGTTCGTGACGAGGTCAGCCCTGCGTAGGAGTTTCTCGGCGCCGCCAGCAAAGCGGGGGTGGAACATCTCGTGGCGATCTGCCGCGTCCTCGAGTATCCCGACGATCTTTCGCATCCGGACGTCACTTCCCAGGCCTTTACCATTTCGTCCGGGGTTCCACCAATCGCGCTGAGCCTCACTGCCGAACTCCTCAATCAGTGCTTGGGCTCGGTCCTCGGCGTCATCGGCCATCGAGATCGGCGGACCCATCGAAGCTCTGGTCTCGCGCCGCAGTTTTCGTTGGTGGAGAGCAATTGCCTCGCGCTGTCGAAGGAACTTTTCGACAAGCCACTGGCTGTCATCCCGGTTGTAGTAGAGCCAGTGGCCGACGACCATGTCCTCGAAGAGCGACCGAAGCAGCATTGCGGCCTGCACCGCCAGACCGTCGCGCAGCAAGAGGCATATTCCTTCGAAGGTGGGACCGGATCTGGCTACGGTCGCGAATACCAGTGCTCCGAAGTCATCCTCCCAGTCGTAGCCCTTACCGCGAGTGAAGATCAATAGGTCTTCCATAGAGGAGATCAAGTCGGACCTGGTGAGCCCCTCGGCTAGTTCCTCCCCTCGGTAGGGCCCCAGTTCGACAGGGCCGCGCTCGACAAACTCTCCAGCTGGCATTTCGTCAGCGTCTCACTCTTCTCGGCGGATCTCGCGGTGTAGGGATGCTTCTCGCCCACCGGAACTAGTGGACACAGGGCGAGGAGAAGCGATGAGCATCGAGCGAGTGGAGCGGAAACGGGGATGGGTCTGGCGTGTGCGATGGCGCGACGCGCAGGGTCGGGGGAGGTCGCGTGTTGCCGGCACCAAGAGAGACGCCGAAGCACTGCATGCAGAGATCGTCCGCCGAAAACGTCTATCGGGACTTGGCTCCATCGATGACCGCGGCCAAACTCTCGACGCCTTCTTCGAGGAGGATTGGTGGAAGCTCTACGCGGTACCCAACTGGCACCCCGCACCTTGAGCGGCTATGCCGGACTCTGGTATCGCCACTTGGGGCCCCGCCTCGGCGAGACAAGGCTTCGCGCAGTTACGCCTGAGCACGTGTTTCGTCTGCGAGCCGACCTCGAAGCCGAAGGGGTTGGCGCACCGACCATCACGCGGGCCCTTTTTCTACTGCAGGGCGTTCTTCGTCGGGCTGCGCAATGGCAGCGGGTTCCAACGAACCCCGTCGTCCTTGTTCCGAAGCCTCAAGGGGTCCTCCGGCGGTTTGTGAGCCCACTGGCACCGCGCTCGGTAGAGCGGATCCGCAGGGCGGCGGGCCTCGGGGCAGGTGGCGAGCCCGACGCGACGATCGTCAGCTTGCTGGCCTACGCGGGCCTTCGACCCCAGGAGATCCTGGGACTCACCTGGGGAGACGTTCGCGATCGCACGCTCTTGGTCGACAAGGCCGCCGATGGCCACGGCGAGCTGAAGTCAACGAAGACTGGCCGCGGGCGGACAGTCCGTCTTCTTCGGCCTCTCGCCGAAGACCTTCATGGCTACCGATCAGGTGCTGCCGAGCGAGGACCGCACAAACTCCTCTTCCCGGACTCAGATGGTGAGCCCTGGCGCGACTCTGCCTGGCACGCATGGCATCAATCGGCCTGGCGCCCGGCACTCGAGGCGGCGGATATCGATTACTGCCGCCCCTACGACCTCCGCCACAGCTTCGTGTCGCTGCTGATCCAAGAAGGTCGGAGCATCATCGACGTCGCTCGTCAGGCTGGGCATTCCCCGACGATGAGCCTCGATGTCTACGGCCATGTCTTCGATGAGTTCGACCCAGCTGAGCGTCGATCCGCTGAGGCTCTCATCAGAGACGCGCGAGGCCGAGAATCCGGATCGTGATCTCGTCAATCGAGAAAAATCCCGAGGAAAGTCCCTGCAAATCGAGGGGTTCGGTTGAAGCGGAGCCGCCGGAATGGGCGCTGCCGAGGAAACGAATCGGAGGTGTCCAGATTGTGCCTCCGATCCGAGCCATTGAACTTTAAAAATAGTAAGCGTTCAGCCCCAACCGACGCCTGCGATTCCCGCCCGCCCCGCTCAGACCAGCGAAGGAGCAGGGCTCGCCCGAGCACTCGCCGTAAGCGCCTCGACCAAGAAGCTGAACAGCGATCGCCCCTGCAGTCGGCAGGTCTGGGAGACCGAGAGCATCCGCTCGGCGAAGTGCTCTCCGGCTTGGGACTGGCTGCCGAGGGAGATCTTGCGATAGATCACTGCGGATCTGAGCCCCCTCTCGGCCCTGTTGTTGGTCGGCTCCACCCCCTCGACCTCGGTGAAGGTCCAAAGCGCCGGCCAGAGCTTCGAGAGGTTGCGGGCAAAGGTGCGGAAGCGGCGGTTGCGAGTGGTCGTCTTGTGGTGGGGCTCCAGCAGGGCCCGCAGGCGACGCTTGATCGGAGCGATCTCGCGGGCCAGCCGCCGGCGATCGCCGTGGGTGGCGAAGGCCTCCCAGGCGCCGAACAGCTCGCGGCAGATCTCAAGCCCCGCCTCGCCGAAGCGACCCTGCTCGGCCAGGCCTTCGGAGTGGCGGCGGAAGTCACGCAGCAGGTGGGCCCAGCAGACCTGCCGGCGGGCCGGGTCCAGGGAGTCATAGGCCCACCAGCGATCGGAGGAGACGATCCCGGCGAAGCCCTCGCCGATCAGCTCCGGCAACTCGCGCTCGTGACGGTCGGCGGCGATGTGGAAGGCGGCGGAGGTATCGGTGATGGCGCCCCAGAGGGTGCGCTTTTGCCCGGCGTTGCGCCAGCCGGTCTCATCGACAAAGAGGACCGGGGCGTCCTTGACCGCCTCGCGCAGCTCGGCGTAGGGAGATGCCAAGGCGGCGGAGGCGCGCTGGCAGATCGCGTCGACCGAGCCGGTCGAGACCGCGCAGCCAAACAGCTCTCCGCATAGCTCTGAGGCGTCGCGGCGGGAGATCCGGTTGCGGACCGACAAGAGCGCGATCGCTGCCTGAAGGCGGGGGCCGAAGGCGCTTTCCCGGGCTCCCTGCGGCAGCTCGGCACGGGTGGTGTGAGCGCAGCCGGGGCAGCGCAGGGCGTGGGCGCGGTGCTCGGTGACGGTGACCGCAATCGCCGGCAGCTCGGTGACCTGGTGGCGGTGGGGCGCGGCGGCCTGATCGTGGTTGCAGGGATCGAGGTTGTGCCCGCAGCTTGAGCAGCTGGCCGGCCAGTGGTCGATCACCTGATCGAGGCGATCCTCGGCCACCAGCTTGCGAGTCGTTCCCTTGTGGCCGGGCTGGCCGCCCTGCTTGCGGGGACTGGGCGAGCGCTCGGGCGGTCGCCCAGTCGGGTCAGCCGACGGCGGGCGCGAGGAGTTCTGGGAGTTCTCGCGCAGCTTCTCCTCCAGGCGCTCGATCCGTGCCTCCAGGCGGATGACCTGGCGCTCGTAGCGGGCGGTCAGCTCGACGAGGAACTCGACGCAGGCCTCGCGGCCCGCGTCGTAGACCGCCTCGGCCTCGGCGCGCTCCATGGCAAAAGGTTCGCCGTGCTCGAGTTATGTCCCCCTGGGGGGCTGAACGCTTACTAAAAATAGCCTAATTGCAGGGAAAACTCAGAGGCCGAGTTGGCGACTGACGATCTCCTTCATGATCTCGTCGGTGCCGCCGCCGATCGGGCCGAGGCGGGCGTCGCGGACGGCGCGCTCGATCCCGTACTCGCGCATGTAGCCGTAGCCGCCGTGGATCTGGAGGCACTCGTCGGCGATCTCGAGTACGCCGCGCTGGGTGACGAGCTTCGCCATCGTCACCTCCTGGATGCAGTCCCGGCCCTCGTGGAAGAGGCGCAGGGCGTTGTAGGTGATCGCCTTCGCCGCCTCCGCCCGGGTCGCCATCTCGGCGATCTTGTGGCGGATCACCTGGAAGTTGCCGATCGGCCGGCCGAAGGCCTGGCGCTCCTTCGCGTACTCGACCGCGCGCTCGATCAGCCGCTGCATCGCGCCGATCGCGCCGATCGCCATCAGCAGCCGCTCCCAGGCGAAGTTGAACATGATCAATTTGAAGCCCTCGTTCTCCTCGCCGAGCAGATTCTCCTCGGGCACCTCGACGTCGGTGAAGGAGAGCTCTCCCGTGTCGGATGAGTGCCAGCCGAGCTTCTCCAGCTTCTGGGCGACCTCGTAGCCGGGCATCTCGCGCTCGAGGACGAGGAAGGAGATCCCGCCGTGGCCGCCCTCCTGCGTCGTCTTGCAGGCGCAGACCAGGAAGTCGGCGCGGACACCGTTGGTGATGAAGGTCTTGGCGCCGTTGACGACGTAGCCCCCGTCGACGCGCTCGGCGAAGGTGGTGATGCCGGCGACGTCGGAGCCGGCGCCCGGCTCGGTGATCCCCAGCGCCCCGATCTTCTCGCCGGCGATGCCGGGCACCAGCCAGCGCTGCTTCTGCTCCTCGCTGCCGAAGTTGAAGATCGGCGGCATCGCGATCGAGGTGTGGGCGTTGAGCCCGGCCGCGACGCCGCCCGAGCCGCCCGAGCGGGCCAGCTCCTCGACCCAGATCGCGTCGTGCAGGTGGGTCCCGCCCTGGCCTCCGTAGGCCTCCGGGAACTTGAGGCCGAGGAAGCCGAGCTCGGCGCAGCGGTCGTAGAGCTCGCGGGGGAATTCGCGCGCCTCCTCCCACTCGTCGACGTGGGGGGCGATCTCCTTGGTGACGAAGGCGCGGACCGTCTCGCGCAGCTCCTCGTGCTCCTCGCCGAAGGGGGGGAGGGTGGCGCGCCGTCCGGTGTCCTTGACCACCGTCACCCCTGGGACGCTAGCGCCTGCGCCGCTACCATCGCCGCATGGGCCCCCCGGTGCTTCTCGTCGTCGACCAGGATGCGCAGTGCCTCGCTCGCACCGAGCAGCAGCTCGGCAACCGCTACGGCGGCGATTACGCGGTCAGGGCGGAGGGCACCGCCGCGGCGGCCCTCGCCGCCCTCGAGGAGATGCGGGACGCGGGTCGCCCGGTGGCGCTGGTCCTCGCCGACCAGTGGCTCAGCGGGACGACGGGCGCCGAGCTCCTTGCCCGGACCAAGGTCCTGCACCCGAGCGCCAAGCGCGGCCTGCTGATCGAGTGGGGCGCGTGGGGGGACCGCGAAACCTCGGAGGCGATCTTCGAGGCGATGGCGCTCGGCCGGATCGACTACTACGTCCTCAAGCCCGAGGGCTCCCCGGACGAGCTCTTCCACCGAACCGTCGGCGAGTTCCTCTTCGAATGGGCCCGCGCCGAGTCCTCCGTGCAGGGCGAGATCGAGTTCGTCGCGGAGCCCGCCGCCCCGCGCACCCACGAACTGCACGACCTGCTCAGCCGCAACGGTGTGCCCTACGCCTGCTACACGCCGGACTCCGAGCGGGGTCGCGCGCTGCTCGCCGAGGCCGGGCGCCCCGACGCCTCCCGGCCGATCGCCAGGGTGCGCGGCGGACAGCTCTTCATCGACCCCTCCAACCTCGAGCTGGCCGCCGCCTTCGGCGTCAGCACAGAGCTCGGCGACGAGCGCGAGTTCGACGTCGTCGTCGTCGGCGCCGGGCCGGCCGGCCTCGCCGCCGCCGTCTACGCCTCCTCCGAGGGGATGCGGGCGCTGGTGATCGAGCGCGAGGCGATCGGCGGGCAGGCGGGCTCGAGCTCGCTGATCCGCAACTACCTCGGCTTCTCGCGGGGGGTGAGCGGGGCGGAGCTGGCCCAGCGCGCCTATCAGCAGGCCTGGGTGTTCGGAACCTCGTTCCTGTTGATGCGGCAGGCGGTCGAGCTGGCCCCGGAGCGACGGGGGGTGCTGATCAGGATCGCCGGTGGCGCCGAGGTCCGCGCCAGGGCGGTCGTACTCGCCTGCGGGGTCTCCTACCGCCGCCTCGAGATCCCGGAGCTCGAGGCGCTGGAGGGAAGCGGGGTCTTCTACGGCGCCTCCGCCGCCGAGGCGAAAGCGCTAGCCGGCCGCCGCGCCTTCATCGTCGGCGGGGGGAACTCGGCCGGCCAGGCGGCGATGCACCTGGCCCGCTACGCCGAGCGGGTGACGCTGGCGGTGCGCGGACCCACCCTCGCCGACAGCATGTCCAGCTACCTGCGGGACGTGATCGAGGCGGCCGACAACGTCGACGTGCTGACCGGCACGGAGGTGGTCGGAGCCCAGGGCGACGGCCGCCTCGAGAGCCTCCGCCTGCGCGACCGCGAGGGTGGGGAGACCAGCGCCGCCGCCGACGCGTTGTTCGTGATGATCGGTGCCCGGCCCGGAACCGATTGGCTGCCGGACGAGATCGAGCGCGACGACTGGGGCTACGTGCTGACCGGCCCCGAGCTGGCCGCGGCGCAGGGTGGCGCCGGCGACGAGGGGGCTCAGATGCTGGAAACGAGCATGCCGGGGGTCTTCGCGGTGGGCGACGTCCGCCACGGCGCCGTCAAGCGCGTCGCCTCGGCGGTCGGCGAGGGCTCGATCGTCATTCAGCAGGTGCATGGGCACCTGCAGGCCGACGCCGAGCGATCCGGGGCGACCGCGTGATAGGGATACGGCGATGGCGCTGACGATCTACGAGCGGGCCGGAGGGTTTGCCGCGGTTCGCAAGGTGGTCTCCGCCTTCTACGACAAGGCGCTCGAATCGGACCTGATCGCCCATCACTTCGAGCACGTCGAGATGCCCAGGCTGATCGACCACCAGACCCGCTTCATCTCGTTTCTGATGGGCGGCCCCGCGAACTACACCGACGAGCACATCGAGCACGTCCACGAGCGCCTCGGGATCACGCTCGAGGAGTTCGACGAGATGATCGACCTGCTCACGGAGACCCTGGAGGACTTCGAATTCGCCAGCGAGGACATCGCCAAGATCGGACAGGAGCTGCGCAAGCGTGAGCCAGTCATCGTCTCGGCACGCTGACGAGGGGTTTCTCCAGGACCTGCTGAAGTCGCTCGAGCTGGGCGTCGCGGTCGCCGACCCCGAGGATTGGGAGATCGTCTTCGAGAACGCCCAGTTCTTCCAGTGGTTCGGGCCCGACGAGGACATCGACGCCGGCCTCAACCGGCGGCTCCCCGGCTTCGACTCCGAGCGCGCCGCCGAGCGCATCGAGAAGGGCCGTGCCTTCAAGCTCGAAGCGGAGTCCGGCGAGGGCGCGCGCAAGGTGCCGATCGAGGTGACCCTGCGGGGCTTCCAGCTCGATGACCGCGATCTGGTCGTGGTCGAATGCGAGGACATCGCCAAGCGCAAGGAGGCCGAGTACATGCTCGACTCCCACACCCGCATGGTCGAGAAGTACACCCGCGATCTGAAGCGGGAGAAAGAGCGGGCCCAGAAACTGCTGCTCAACATCATGCCGCGGGCCGTCTACGAGGAGATGAAAGACTTCGGCTCGGTCACGCCGCAGCGCTACGAGAAGGCGACCGTGCTGATGCTCGACTTCGTCGGCTTCACCGACATGGCCGTCGCGCGCGACCCCGGCAGCATCGTCTCCGAGCTGAACGACATCTTCTCCGCCTTCGACCGGATCGTCGAGCTCTTCAACTGCGAGCGGATGAAGACGATCGGGGACGCCTACATGGCGGTCGCCGGCATCCCCGAGGAAAGCAGCGACCACGCCCAGAGCATCGCCCGGGTGGCGCTGCGCATGCGGCGCTATCTGGAGCGCCGCAACACCTCCCACCGCGAAGCCTGGAAGGGGCGGATCGGCATCCACACCGGCCCGGTCGTCGGCTCGATCGTCGGCGTGCAGCGCTACGTCTACGACATCTTCGGCCCGGGAGTGAACCTCGCTTCGAGGATGGAGACGCTGGCCGACCCGATGGAGATCGCGATCACCGAGCAGACCTACGACCTGATTTGCGACGAGTTCATCTGCTCCGAGCGCGGCGTCGAGGAGGTCAAGGGGTTCGGTGAGCAGCGGGTCTTCAGCCTCGACGGCGAGCTCGAGTCGCGCTGACCCGGCGCCGACGCTGTTCCTTTGCCTGTTCGCGGTGCAGGCGAGCGTCATCGCGCTCTCGCCGGTGCTGGCCGAAGTCGCGGCCGACTTCGACGTCTCGACCGCGGCGGCCGGCCAGCTCCGCACCGCCTCCGGCCTGGTGGCCGGGGTCGTCGCGCTCGGCATGGGCAGGCTGTCCGCGCGACTGGGCCTGCGCGAGCTGCTGCTCGCCGGCCTCGGGATCATCGGCCTCGCCTCCCTGCTGAGCGCAGCGGCGCCGAGCTTCGCGATCCTCGCCGTCGCCCAGGTGGCGCTCGGGGCGGGGCTGGCGATCGTCCTCTCGGCGGGTCTCGCCGCGGCGGCGGACTGGGCAGTTCCGGAGCAGCGCGCCCGGGTCCTCTCCTGGGCGCTGCTCGGGCAGCCGTCGGCCTGGATCGTCGGGATGCCGGTGATCGGCCTGCTCGGCGCGGCGAGCTGGAGGTGGGGCTGGGTGGCGGTCCCCTTCCTGGCCAGCGTCGTGGCGGCGGCGATGGTCCTCGCCCAGCCGACCGACGCCGTCCGCGAGCCACGGGCGAAGACCTGGCGCCTCCTCGCCGGCGACGCCCGCGTCGCCGGCTGGGCGCTCGGCGAGCTGCTCGCCTGGGCCGCCTGGGCCGGGACGCTCGTCTACGCGGGCGCGCTCTTTGTCGAGTCCTACGGGGCCGGGACGGGGACGGCGGGCGTCCTGCTCGGCCTCGCCGCGGTCGCCTACCTGCCGGGCAACCTGATCGGGCGCCGGCTGATCGCCGGCCACGCGCGCCTGCTCGCCGCCACGGTGCCGCCGCTTGCCGCCGTGATCGTCGCCGTCTTCGGCGCCCTGCGCCCTTCGCTGGCGTTCAGCGCCGCGGCCTTCGCCCTGCTTGCCTTCGTGGTCGCCGCTCGCACGATCGCCGGCAGCGCCCTCGGCCTCGAGGTCTGCGAGCAGCGCCGCACCTTCGCGATGCGGATCAGGACGGCCGCCACCCAGTTCGGCTACCTGTTCGGCTCCGCCCTGGGGGGCGCGGCCCTCGCCGCCGGTGGCTACGGCGCCCTGGGCCTGGCGTTCGCGGCGATGTTCGCGCTGGCCGCCGTCCCGCACGCGGCGGTGCTGCTGCGGCGGGCCTGAGCGGCGGCGCCCGGCGCCGCCGGACGGGAAGTCGCGTTGGTCGCGATATGAGCGACCGACGCGACACGTCACGCGTGGACCTCCGGAGCGGCGCCTATGGCCGGGTCGGGCCGAGCATCGTGTACCCGCGGCCCTCGTGATCGAAGCCGAGCAGGTCGCCCTGCGGGTTCTTCGGGCCGCCGTGGTGGTAGGCGCGCACCTCGGCGATCTTGCCGTCGCGGATCAGGAACCACTCCGCGCCGCGGTCGAGGCGGGCCTCCCCCGACTCCGGGTGGCGCCAGGTCATCGTCCACTCGATCGCGACCTGGTCGCCCTGCTCGATCGCGTTCTCGAGGTGCCAGCGGCCCTCGATCTCGTCCACCGCGAAGGCGGCGTAGCGGCCGATCTCCTCGGCCCCCTGATGCGGGCCGAGGCGCGTGTAGTAGTGGACGGCGTCCTCGGTGAAGTGCGCCGCCACCGCCTCGGCGTCGCCCGTGTTCAGTGCCTCGTAGTAGGAGCGGATGTGGTCGACGTGGCTCAAATGCCGTAGCTGTGGCCGATCTTTTCGCCAGCGAGAAGGGCGCGTCCCCTTATGTCCTTGGCTACTTTCATGCTGCCTGCTGCGACATTCTCGCATCGCCATGGACAGCCAGACCCTCAGCCTGCTGACGATCCCGCTCTTCACGGGCGGGATCGGCTACGTGACGAACTGGACGGGCGTCTGGATGCTCTTCTACCCAATCCAGTTCCGCGGCATTCACCTGCCGGGGCTGAAAGCGCTCGCCAACGTCCTGCCTCGCCGGGTCCAGCAGATCCCGGGGATCATGGACGGGGGGCTCGGCTGGCAGGGGATCGTCCCCTCGCGGGCCGGAAAACTGGGCTCGATTGCCGTCGACAAGGTGATCGCCAAGGTCGGCACGCCGGCGGACTTCTACCACCAGCTCGACGCGGAGCAGATCTCCGAGCACATCCTCGCCAACGCGCGCGGCGGCATCCGGGACGCTGTCGAGCGCATTGTCGAGCGCGAGCATCCGCAGCTCTGGCATGACCTGCCGCCGCGGCTGCGCGAGGCCGTGCACGCACGGGTCCAGGAGCAACTGCCAGACATCGTCGACGCGATCACGGAGGAAATCGGCGGAAACCTCAACCAGATACTCAATCTGAAGCTGATGGTGATCCGCCATATCGAAAAGAACCCCGAGATCGCAAACCGCATCTTTCTCGAGACTGGAATGAAGGAGCTGCGCTTCATCATCAGGTTCGGCTTCTTCTTCGGGTTCCTGCTCGGGATCCCGACCGCCTTCCTCACCGTGAACGTGTGGACGATGTGGTGGCTGCTGCCGATCGCCGGCATGGTGATCGGCTACGCCACGAACCTGGTCGGCATCTGGATGGTGTTCGAGCCGGTCCGGCCCCGGAAGCTCGGCCCCTACACGATCCAGGGGCTCTTCCTGCGGCGCCAGTCCGAGGTGGCCGGCGTTTACGCCGACATCATCGCCGCCGATATCGTCTCGATGAGCAACATGGGGAGGGAGTTCGTGGAGGGGCCAAGCAGCGACCGCACCAGGCAGATGATCGAAGCGGCCCTGCAACCGGCGGTCGACAGGGCGGTCGGGCGAGCGCGGCCGGCGGTGAGGGTCGCGATGGGGTCGCGGGAGTACGACGCGATCCGGGACTCGGTGGCCGTCGAGGCCGTCGACTACGCAATCACGCCGCTCACCGATCCGGAGTTCGACGAGACCCAGAAGGCCGCGATTCGGCGGCTCTTCGTGGGGCGGATGAGGGAGATGAGCCCCGAGGACTTCTCCGAGTTGCTGCGAACCGCCATCCATGAGGACGAGTGGCTGCTCTACCTGCACGGGGCGGTTCTCGGCTTCCTGGCGGGCCTGGTGCACCTCGCGGTGTTCGCATGAGCGACGAGGCCCGCAACGAAGCGGGGCGGCCCGGGCTCCCGGTGCGGCTCGAGCCGGCGGAGCCTCCGAAGCTGGGCGACTTCCTGCGGGCGGGCCCGGTACTGGCGCGGGTGGTGGTGGATGCCGGGCTGCAGGGCACGGTGCGGATGGCGGACGCCTACGTCACCACCCTCTTGCGCGCGACCGAAGCGGCCGCCCGAGGAGAGCCGACCGGCCAGGTCGTCCAGGATCTGACCGCCGAGCTGCGTGCCTACGTGCGCGACCTGCTCGGGCTTTCCGATGGCAGGTCGCAGCCGGGCGGCGGCGCCCCCCTGAGGCCGAGGCGATTCAGAGCCGAGGAAGCCTCACGCGAGGCGCTCCGCAGCCGCGGCTACGAGCTTCTGCGGCGCTCGGCCGACGTCAGCCTCGAGGACGCCTCGCACCCGGCATACATGCGAATTCTCGAATCGCTGGCCCCCGACGAGGCGCGCATCCTGCGCTTCCTGGTGCGCAACGGGCCGCAGCCCTCGGTCGATGTCCGTGCCGGCCTGCCCCTCGTCTCGGAGCTTGTCGCTCCGGGATGCAGCATGATTGCCGCCGAGGCCGGTTGCAGCCACCCGGGCTTCGCGCGCCCCTACATGGACAACCTCCATCGCCTCGGCCTCGTCTGGTTCTCGAGGGAGCCGGTCAGGGACCCGCGCCGCTACCAGGTCCTGGAGGCCCAGCCGGAGGTGATGGAGGCGCGCAGAAAGGGGGGGCGCCTGTCGCGGACCGTCCGACGCAGCATCCTGCTGACGCCGTTCGGCGAGGACTTCTGCGACGCCTGCATGCCGCTCGACAAAATCGACCTGGACGAGCCGAGCGGCCCTGCCGCCTAGATCCCGAAGCTGCGGCCGATCACCTCGAGCATGATCTCGTCGGTGCCGGCGCCGATCCGGTTGAGGCGAACGTCGCGGTAGGCACGCTCGATCTCGTACTCCTTCATGTAGCCGTAGCCGCCGTGGATCTGGATGCACTCATCCGCCACCTCGCAGGCGATCCGCGAGGTGTAGAGCTTCGCCTCTGAGATCTCGCGCACCGGGTACTCGCCGTTGGCGTAGCGCCAGGCGGTCGCGTAGGTGAACTGCCTCGCCGCCTCGATCTTGGTCGCCATCTCGGCAAACTTGTGGCGGATCACCTGGAAGTTGCCGATCGAGCGGCCGAAGGCCTTGCGCTCCTTGGCGTACTCGAGGGTGCGCTCGAACATCCGCTGCGCGCCGGCGACGGCGCCCGCGCAGGCGACCATCCGCTCGCTCTGCAGCTCCCAGGCGATGTGGTAGAAGCCCTTGCCCTCCTCGCCGAGCAGGTTCTCGACCGGGACGCGGACGTCCTCGAAGCTGAGTTCGGCCGTGTCGGAGGCGTGCATCCCCATCTTCTCCAGCTTGCGCGAGACGCTGAAGCCGGGCACGGTCTCCCCGTTCTCGTCGCGCAGGTCGACGACCAGCAGGCTGATCCCGTCGTGGGACTTGGACGGGTCCGTCTTGACGACGAGGACGATGAAGTCGGCGCGGGCGCCGTTGGTGATGAACATCTTCGAGCCGTTGACGACGAATTCGTCGCCGTCGCGGATCGCCGTCGTGCGGATGTTGGCGACGTCGGAGCCGGCGTCGGGCTCGGTGATGCCCAGGCAGCCGATCTTGTCTCCCGCGATCGCAGAGGGCAGATAGCGCTGCTTGAGGCCCTCGGTGCCGAGCATCTCGATCGGCGGCAGGACCATGTCGGTGTGGACGACGAAGCCCATGTTGAGGCCGCCCGAGCCCGAGTAGCTCATGCACTCGGCGCGGACCAGCGAGTAGTAGTAGTCGCCGCCCTGCCCGCCGTACTCCTCCGGGAAGCAGAGGCCGAGGAAGCCGAGCTCGCCGGCGCGCTTGATCACGTCGCTCGGCCAGGTCGTCTCCTCCCACTCGTTGCGGTGGGGCCAGAGCTCCTTTTCGACCCATGACTGCATCGACTCGCGCAGGTCTTCGTGCTCCTGGGTGAAGATCATGTGCTTGCGCTCGGCGCCGTGGTCGGGCTTGATGACCTTGGAGCCGTTCGTCGTCGTAGCAGTCGCCACCGGGTCCCTCCTCGTTCGCAGGTTTCGCGGCGAGGCAGATCTCGCCGTCTCCCAAAAGGCGAGTGGACAGTAGCACTTCCTACTTCCAGTTCGGCTATCGTGCCCGCAATGACGCGCGAGGGGATTTGACGTGGGCTACGAGCTGGTCGGCTACGAGGTCGCCGAGGGCGTCGCCACGGTGACGCTCGACAACCCGGAGAAGCGCAACATGCTCTCCGGCCAGATGCTGGTGGAGCTGGTCGACGCGATGAAGACGGCCCGCGACTCCGAGGATGTGCGCGCCGTCGTCCTCACCGGTGCCGGCGACAAGGTCTTCTGCGCGGGGGCCGATCTGGGCGGATTCGCCGCCGACGCCTCGCTCGTGCAGAAACACTTCGCCAGCGACCTCTTCCTCGAGTTCTTCCGCCTGATGCCGCGCCTCGGCAAGCCCTCGCTGTGCGCCGCGAACGGCCACGTGCTGGCGGGCGGGATGGGGCTCGCCCTCTCCTGCGACCTGCTGATCGCCAAAGAGGGCGCCACCTTCGGCACCCCGGAGATCAACGTCGGCGCCTTCCCCTACATGATCATGGCGGTCATCTACCGCAACGTCCCGCGCAAGAAGGTCAACGAGATGATGCTGCTCGGCGAGCGGCTGAGCGCCGAGCAGGCGGTCGAGTACGGGCTCGCCAACAGGGTGGTTCCGGCCGGCGAGTTCGACGACGCGGTCGCCGACTGGGCCGGCAAGCTCGCCTCCAAGAGCCCGGTCCTGATGCGCCTCGGCCACGACGCGATGTACCGCCAGCAGGACATGGCGCTCGACGACGCGCTCGAGTTCCTGCGCTCGCAGCTCTCGCTCACCTTCTCGACCGAGGACATCGTCGAGGGCGTCACCGCATTCTTCGAGAAGCGGGAGCCCGAGTGGAAGGGCCGCTAGCGATGAGGGATTTCGCCGGGCGAGGGCATGACGACATGGGTGAAGACGATCGTTTCCAGTTTGGTGACGACCTGGCGAAGCTCGTCGGGGAGTGCCGGCTCGACGATCGTCACCCTGTGGCCGCGATATCCGATCCTGTAGAGGAAGCAGTCGGCGCAGTTGCCGGAGGACGAGCTCTCCAGGGTCGAGAAGCGAGCCCGCCGCAGGCCGCGGGCAAGGCTCACGACCCGCTTCTTGGAGACGCGGAAGCGCACGGTGCGGACGCCGAGGGGCGAGCCGCCCATGCTTGCGACCGCCCTGCGGCCGGGGCGAATGGCCAGCTTCTGCGGTACCGGATTCAGGCCACCGCTCTTCTCGAAATGGATCGCGAACGGCTGCGGGCGGGGATGGTCCGCGCCCGCGGGGCCGGCGCAGCCGACCGCAAGGCAGGCCAGTGTCGTCGCGATCAATCCCACCACTCAAATCGTAACCAAGAGGGGGACCATTGAGCGAGGCCGAACACAGGCTGCCGGGCACGGCGCCGCTGGGAGAGCTGACCGAGCAGCTGCACGAGAAGCGCGAGAGGGCGAAGCTGGGCGGCGGCGAGGAGAAGATCGCCAAGCAGCACGAGCGCGGCAAGCTGACCGCCCGCGAGCGCATCGCCCTGCTCGTCGACGAGGGCACCTTCGTCGAGATGGGGCTGCACGGCCGCCCCCACTTCGCCCAGCGGGCGATGGACGGCGTCGAGGCGCCCGCCGACGGCGTGATCACCGGCTGGGGCGACATCGACGGCCGCCCCTGCTGCATCGCCGCCTACGACTTCACCGTGATGGCCGGCTCGATGGGCATGACCGGTGAGCTCAAGGTGACCCGCCTGCGTGAGATGGCCCTCTCCAAGCGGATGCCCTTCGTCTGGCTGCTCGACTCGGCCGGCGCCCGCATCCAGGAGGCCGCGGGCTCGCTCTTCGCCGGCTCCGGCCACCTCTTCCGCGAGGAGGTGGAAATGTCGGGCGTGATCCCGATGGTGGCGGCGATGATGGGCCCCTGCGCCGCCGGCACCGCCTACATCCCGGCGCTCTCGGACTTCGTGCCGATGGTCTCCGGCCAGGGCGCGATGGCGCTGGCCGGGCCGCACCTGACCAAGGCCGTCACCGGCGAGGACATCTCGATGGAGGACCTGGGCGGCGCCAAGGTCCACTGCCGCAAGTCCGGCGTCGGCGACCTCGAGGTCGCCGACGACGCCGAGTGCATCGAGAAGGTCAAGCAGTACCTCTCCTTCTTCCCCTCCAACTGCGAGCAGAAGCCGCCGCTGCGAGAGTCCGGGGACCCGGTCGACCGCGCCTCGGAGAAGCTGATGGAGATCGTCCCCGAGTCCTCACGCCAGCCCTACGACATGTACGAGGTGATCGGCGAGATCGTCGACGATGGCGAGTGGTTCGACATCAAGCCCAAGTTCGCCAAGAACCTGATCACCTGCTTCGCCCGCTTCGGCGGCCAGCCGGCCGGGATCGTCGCCAACCAGCCCAAGCAGCTGGCCGGGATCCTCGACAACGACTCGGCCGACAAGGCCGCCCGCTTCATCAACCTCTGCGACGCCTTCAACATCCCGCTCGTCTTCCTCCAGGACGTCCCCGGCTTCATGGTCGGCTCCAAGGTGGAGCAGGCCGGGATAATCCGCCACGGGGCGAAGATGCTCTACGCGGTCAGTCGCGCCACCGTGCCGAAGGTGACGGTCGTCGTCCGCAAGGCCTACGGCGCCGGCTACTACGTGATGTGCGGCAAGGCCTACGAGCCCGACCTGATCGTCGCCTGGCCGGGCGCCGAGATCTCGGTTATGGGCGCCGAGGGAGCGGTCAACATCATCGGCCGCTCGGCGATCGAGGCATCCGAGGACCCGGAGGCGACCCGTGAGGCGATGCTGGACGCGGTCCGCCGGCAGATCGACCCCTACATCGCCGCCGGCAACGCCGTTATCGACGACGTCATCGACCCCCGCGAGACACGGCCGACGATCGTCGAGGCGCTGCGCATGGCGAGGACCAAACACGTCGAGAAGCCGGCCAAACGCCACGGGGTGATGCCGGTATGAGCCACTTCGAGGACCCGGTGGTGATCAGCTGCTCGATCAGCGGCGTGATCGCCAACCGCGACCAGTGCCCGGCGATCCCCTACACGCCCGAGGAGTACGCGGCCGAGGCGCGGCGGGCGGTCGACGAGGGCGCCTCGCAGATCCACATCCACGCCCGCACGCCGGACGGCACGCCCTCCTACGAGATCGAGGACTTCGCCGCGATCACCGAGGCGATCCGCGCCGAGGTCGGCGACGTGATCGTCAACTACTCGACCGGGGCGATCGGGATCCCGATCGAGAAGCGGCTCGAGTACCTGCGGGCGCTGAAGCCCGACGTCGCGGCGCTCAACATGAGCTCGATGAACTACGCCAAGTACAGCTCGCGGCGCAAGGACTTCGTCTTCAAGGCGGTCTTCGAGAACAGCTTCGACACGATCGTCGAGTTCCTCACCGAGATGCGAGAGCTGGGGATCAAGCCCGAGCACGAGTGCTTCGACTCCGGCCACGTCGCCAACCTCGACCCGCTGCTCGACATGGGCCTGGTCTCCGAACCCCTGCAGATCTCATTGGTGATGGGGGTGACGGGTGGCATCCGCCCGACCCCGCGCAACGTCAACCTGATGTCGGACCAGATCCCGGGCGGGCCCGAGGGGCCGAACCAGTGGCAGGTGATCGGCATCTCCCGCGACCAGTGGAAGCTGCTGGCCGCGTCGCTGGTGCTGGGCGGCAACGTCCGGGCCGGGGTCGAGGACAACCTCTACCTGCCGAACGGCGAGATGACGAAGTCCAACGGCGAACTGATCGCCAAGGCCCGGCAGATGGCCGAGGACGTGGGCCGCCGCGCCGCCACCGTCGCCGAGGCGAGGGAGCTGCTGGGGATTCCCAGGCGAGCGGAGGCCTGAGCGTGGAGTCGGTCCACCGCGCCGAAGTCGTCTGGAGCGGCGGGTCCGAGGAGGACCTCCGCGCGCACGACGTCCTGCTGGGCGCGGAATCGGTGCCCTGCTCCTCGGCCGAGGAGTTCGGCGGCGACCCGGTGAGGTCGAACCCGGAGCGGATGTTCGCGGGCGCGCTGGCCGCCTGCCACATGCTCTTCTTCCTCTCGCTGGCGCGGAAACGGGGCTTCGAGATCGCCTCCTACGAGGACGACGCCGAGGTCGTGCTCGAGGGCAAGCGCTTCACCTCGGCGACTCTGCGCCCCCGCGTGCGCTGGGCCGGCGACCCGCCGGAGCCCGAGGCGATCGAGGCGATGCACCACCGCTCCCACGACCTCTGCTTCATCGCCAACTCGGTCAACTTCCCGGTCGAGGTGGAGCCCCAGTGAGCGCGGAGCGAGCAAGCGTCCATATCTGTCAATTCGCGCCGCGAGCGAAGCGCGAGGATTTGCAGTGAGCGAGCTGCCGCTCTCCGACGTCAGGGTCCTCGACCTCTCGCGGCTGCTGCCCGGGGGCTTCTGCTCGCTGCTGCTCGCCGACCTCGGGGCCGAGGTGCTCAAGGTCGAGGACACCGGCATGGGCGACTACATCCGCTGGGCGCCGCCCTACTACGGGGACGACTCCGACCAGGAGTCGGGGACCCGCTCCGCGCTCTACCTGGCGCTCAACCGCGGCAAGCGCTCCCTCCGCCTCGACCTCAAGTCCGAGCGGGGCCGCGATGCGCTGCTTCGCCTGGTCGGTTCGTACGACGTCGTCATCGACGGCTTCCGGCCGGGCGTGCTCGACCGCCTCGGCGTCGGCTACGAGCGGATGCGCGAGGCCAACCCGGGCATCGTCGTCTGCGCGATCACCGGCTACGGGCAGGACGGCCCCTACACCGAGCGCGCCGGCCACGACATGAACTACCTGGGCCTGGTCGGGCTGCTCGGGCTGACCGGCGCCAGGGGCGGCCCGCCGGTGCAGTCGGGCGGCCAGATCGCCGACATCGGCGGCGGCGCGCTGATCGGCGCCTTCGCCGTGATGGCGGCGCTGCACGAGCGCCGGCGCTCCGGCGAGGGCCAGTACGTCGACGTCTCGATGGCCGACGGCGCCCTCTCCTGGCTGGCGCTGGTCGCGGGCCGCTACTTCTGCGACGGCGAGGTGCCGCGGCGCGGCGAGCAGCAGCTCGCCGGCGGCCTGCTCTGCTACCTGCCCTACGAGGCCGCCGACGGCTGGGTCACCTGCGGCGCACTGGAGCCGAAGTTCTGGGCCGCCTTCTGCAACGGAGTCGGACGGCCGGACCTGATCGAGAGGCAGTTCGACGCACCGGGGTCCGACGGCTGGCGCGAGGTCGCCGAGGTTTTCAGGGGCCGCAGCCGCGACGCGTGGAGGGCGTTCAACGACGAGCACGACTGCTGCATAGAGCCGGTCCTCGACATCGACGAGGCGCTCGACTCGGAGCTGGTCAGGGCGCGGCGGATGGTGATCGAGATGGAGCAGCCGGGCCTCGGCCCCGTCCGCCAGCTCGGCGTGCCGGTCAAGCTCAGCCGCACCCCCGGCGATCCGACCCGGCCGGCGCCGGCCTTCGGCGAGCACACCGACGAGGTCCTGGCCGAGGCGGGGTACTCGGCGGACGAGATCGCGGCGATGAAGGAGTCGGGCGCCGCCGCCGGGCCCGGCGGCGACTCGGCGACCAAGTTCCGGGCATGACCGCGTCGAACGGGGACCTGCTGCGGATGGGGGAGCTGGCCGAGGCGTCCGGCGTCTCGGCGCCGACGATCAAGCATTACCTGCGCGAGGGCCTCCTGCCCGAGCCGGTCAAGACCAGTCGCAACATGGCCTACTACCCGGCCGAGTTCGTCGACCGGATCAAGTTGATCAAGCAGCTTCAGGAGGAGCGCTTCATGCCGTTGCGGGCGATCAAGTCGGTCCTCGACGAGGACCCGGAGCGGGCCCGCGCCCTGGTCGAGCTCGAGGACCGCATCCTCGATCGGGCGCTGGCCGGCGAGCGCACCCGGACCAGCGCCGCCGAGGCGCGCGAGCGCTACGGCGTCCCGGCGGAGGTGCTCGACCGGCTCGAGAAGCTCGAGGTCCTGAGCCCGAACAGCCGCGGCTACTCGCCCTCGGACGTGAAGATCATCGAGGCGATCAGCCGCTTTCGGGCCGGCGGCTACGACGAGGAGATCGGCTTCACCGTCTACGACACCCTGCGCTACAAGCGGGCGCTCGAAGACCTCGTCCGCGAGGAGGTGGGCATGGTCATGGACCGGCTCGCCGGCGAGGTCCCGCCGGAGCGGGTGGTCGAGATGCTGGAGACCGGCGCCCAGCCACTCCAGGACCTGATCGCCGCCCTGCACACGAAGCTGATGGTCGCCGAGCTCGAGCGCCACCGCGCCGGGCGCGCCTAGGCGCCGGGCGCTGGACCGGTCGAGCGCAGCTCCGCCAGGCCCTGCTCGTGGGAGACGGGCGGCTCGTAGCCGAGCTCGGCACGCGCCTTGGAGATGTCGATCGTGCACTCCTGGGTGAGCAGCCAGGAGCGAAAGCGGGTCATCGGCGGCTCGCCGGGCAGGGGCAGGAGCTTCCAGGCGGCCTCGCAGACGGCGCCCAGCGGAGGCGCGAGCCAGGCCGGCAGGCTGCGGTCGGGGGGCTCGACCCCCTGGGTCTCGAGCATCGCGGTGACGAACTCGCGGAAGACGACCGGCTCCCCGTCGGTGACGAAGTACGCCTCGCCGGGGCGGCCCCGCTCGGCGCCGAGCGACAGTCCCTCGACCACGTTGTCGACGTGGGTGGTGTCGGTGAGGTTGCGGCCGCCCCCGACCCAGGCCCACCTGCCCGCCTCGACCGTGCGCACCATCTCCGGCAGCAGGGTCGTGTCGCCCCTGCCCCAGACGAACCTGGGCCGCATGGCGACCGTCTCGAAGCCCTCCCGGCTCGCCTCGCGGACCGCCAGCTCGGCCCTCGCCTTGGTCGCCGGATAGTGCGCCTTCGAGTCGGGCCGCAGCGGGGCGCTCTCGTCGACCTGGACCAGGGGGTCGCCGGCCATCAGCGCCGCCTCGGTGCCGCAGTGGACGAAGCGGCGCACGCCCGCCTCGGCGCAGGCGGCGAGCGACGTTGCGTGTGCCGTCGACGTTGCCGCGCTCGAAGTCCTCCCAGCGCCCCCACTCGCCGAGGTGGGCCGCCAGGTGGAAGGCGGTGTCGCAGCCGGCGGCGCCGGCTGCCAGCGAGTCGCGGTCGCCGAGCTCTCCGCGGACCGGCTCGGCGCCGAGCCCCCCGACGCGGGCCGCGGCGTCTGTCCGAGCGGGCGAGGGCGCGGACCCGGCCGCGCCTTCGCCGGCGAGGCGCTCGATCAGGCGCCCGCCGATGAACCCCGAGCCCCCGGTGACGAACGTCGCCTCGGCCATCGCGGCCCCTCAGGCGCCCGCGAGGAGGGCGTCGCGCTCTTCTTCGATCGACTCGAGGTTGAGCGTCGCGCCGGTGTCTCGCGCCGCCGCGGCCGCTTCGTCGAGGGCCTCGCGGGCGCCGCCGACGTCGCCGGTGGCCGCGCGCGCCCTGCCCAGCGCCAGCAGCGCCAGCGGCAGCGGCCAGCGCAGGCCTCGCTCCCTGGGCGATCTCCGCCGCCCCGGCGGCGACCCCCTCGGCCTCCTGCGGCCGGCCGACCTCGATCAACGCCTCCGCCCGCATCGCGTCGCGCCAGGGCTCCATCTCGCCGCCGTTGCCCATCGCGTCCCGGTAGAGGCGGTCGGCCTCCTCGATCGACTCGAGCGCCGCGGCCGACTCGCCCGCGTGGCGCTGGGCGACGCTGAGGTTGGCGATCGCGAGGCTGCGGGAGAAGACGTCGCCGATCTGCTCGGTCCGCTCGCAGTTGCGCCGGGCCAGTGCCAGGCCCCCCTCGTGGTCCCCGCGAGCGCTGCGCAGCAGCGCCTGCGTGCCCCGGATCCAGCTTTCGGTCTCGGGGTCGCCGCTCTCGGTCGATTGCTTCAGGGCGGCGTCGAGGAGCCTCTCGGCCTCGTCCATCTCGCCCTGTTCGCGGCGCACGGTCCCTTTGCCCATCAGGGCCCAGGCGGCCGGGTTGCCGATCACGATCCCGGCGCCGACCGCGGGATCGCCGCCCGCGAGCTCGAGCGCCTCGTCGAGCCAGCGCTCGAACTCGTCGAATTCCCCCGCGCAGAGTCGTGCGTAGGCCGAGGAGGCGCGGATCGCCACCCGCAGGTGGCGATCGCCCGATTCGTCGGCGAGCCGCGTGGCCTCGTCCGCCGCCGCCTTCCACTCGTCGGTGTGTTGGACGAGCCCCGGCCTGGCCCCGGTCGCCATCTTCAGCATCGCGAGCGCGTGCAAATCGCCAGTTCGCGCGGCCATCTCCTCGGCCTCCTCGACCAGCCTCCGTTCCTGCTCGGGGTCCATCCCCAGGCGCCAGGCGAAGTCGAGCTGGAGCACGCGCGAGGTGACCGCCAGCGCGGCCGCCTCCTCGCCGTCGTCGAGCTCGGCCGCGTGCTCCATCACCTCGGCCCAGAGCCGCATCGCCTCGGCGGGCTGGCTGCTGCCCGTCCAGTAGGCGGCGCGCGCGTACCAGCGCGCGGCCTCCAGGTGCTCGCCGCCGGCCGCCATGTGGTCGGCGATCAGCGCCGCCAGCTCGTCGTGGCGGTCGGGATTGAGCTCGATCGCCGCGCGGGCGGCGGCAGCGTGGGTCGCGGCGCGGCGGTCGGCGATCTGGGTGCCGTAGGCGACCTCTCGGGTGAGCGGATGGCGGAAGGCGAGGATCCGCTCCGGATAGAGCTCGGCGTCGTAGAGGAACCCGGCCCCGGTCAGCTCGTCGAGGATCGCGGCGAGCTCCTCGTCCTCGAGCCCGGCGGCGAGGCGCAGCGTCCGGCACGCCGACCTCCTTGCCGATCACCGACGCGACCTGGACGAGCGCCTTGCCCTCGGGGCTGAGGCGGTCGATACGCGCCGCGAGGATCGCCTGCACCGTGGCCGGCACCCCGGTGTCCTCGATCGGGTCGGACCAGCTCGTAGGAGCCGCGCTCGCCCTCGAGGTGGCCGGTCTCGACCAGCTCCCGGACGATCTCCTCGACGAAGAACGGATTGCCCTGCGCCCGCCCGTGGACGAGCTCGGCGAGGCCGTCCAGGGAGGGGTGCTTACCGGCGAGGTCGCGAAGCATCTCTCTCGTGTCGGCCTCGTTCAGCGGCTCGAGGCCGATCCGGTCGAAGGAGCCCTCCTCCCAGGGCGGCGAGTATTCGGGTCGGTAGTTGACCACCGCGAGGGTCCTCGTTCCCCCGACCGAGGCGATCAGGTCGCGAAGCATCTCGTTGCTCGCCTCGTCCATCCAGTGCAGGTCCTCGACCAGGATCACCACCGTCTCCCGCCGGTCGGCGGAGTTGACGAGGCGGCAGATCACCCCGCCGAGCGCGCGCTGGCGTGCCTCGGCGCTGAGCTGCGGAACGGGCCGGTCGGGGTCGGGGACGCCGAGGAAGTCGAAGAGCAGGGGGAGGCTGTCGGCCAGCTCGGTGTCGAGGAGGAGAGCCCTGCCGGCGATCTTCTCGCGCGCGGTTCGGTCCTTGTCGGCGTCGCCGATCGCCGAAGTAGGCCCGCATCATCTGCAGGACGGGCATGTACGGGATCGAGCGCCCGTGCGACTGGGCCTGGGCCTCGAAGACCTCGACCCCGCGCCCGCGGGCGCGCTCGGCGAATTCGAGGCAGAGCCGGCTCTTGCCCACCCCCGCGTCGGCGACCACGGCGACCACTCCGCCCTGCCCGCCCTCGGCGCGCCCGAGCGCCTCCTCCAGGGTCGACATCTCCCCGCCGCGGCCGACGAAGCGGGAGAAGCCCCGTTCGCGGGAGAGGTCGAGTCGCGAGCGGGCGCCGCCGATGCCCTCGAGCTCGAAGACACGCATCGGCCGGCTGGCGCCCTTGATCTCGAACTCGCCCAGGTCCTCGAGCTCGAGGAAACCCGCCGCGAGCTCGGCGGTGCTCTCGGTCAGGTAGGCCCTGCTCGGCTCGGCGAGCGCCTCCATCCGCTGGGCGAGGCCGACCGTGTGGCCGATCGCGGTGTAGTCGCCGCTCGGGTTGCCGGCTCCGATCGCCCCGGCTACGACCTCGCCGGAGTTGATCCCGATCCGGACCGAGAAGTTGAGGCCCTCCGCGCGGCGCAGCTCGGCCGCGTACTCGCCGACGTCGTCGAGGATCTGGAGCGCCGCGTAGCACGCTCGGGGCGCGTGGTCCTCGTGGGCGATCGGCGCCCCGAACACGGCCATGATCCCGTCGCCGGTGAATTTGTCGACGGTTCCCTCGAAGCGCTCGACGCCGGCGGTCAGGATCGAGAAGAAGCGCTGCATGATCTTGCGCCACTCCTCGGGATCGTGCTGCTCGGCCATGTCCATCGAGCCCTTCACGTCGGCGAAGAGCACCGTCACGTGCTTGCGCTCGGCCTCGTCGATCCCGATGTCGACCACGATCCGAATAGGTTACGGACGTGAACTCGGTTCTGGTCACCGGCGCATCGACCGGCATCGGGCGCGCCGCGGCCCTGCGCCTGGACTCCGCGGGCTGGCGCGTGTACGCGGCGGTGCGGCGCGAGGAGGACGCCGAGTCCCTGCGCGCGGCGGGGACGGAGCGACTCTCGGCGCCGATCCTCGACGTCACCGACGACGAGGCGATCGCGGACGGTGGCCGAGCTGATCTCGCGCGAGTCGGGCGAGGCCGGGCTCGACGGCCTCGTCAACAACGCCGGGGTGCTCATGCCCAGCCCGCTGGAGACGATGCCGATCGAGGACTTCCGCCGCCAGGTCGAGGTCAACCTGACCGGGCAGGTCGCCGTCACCCAGGCGATGCTTCCGGCGATCAGGCGGGCGGGGGGCCGGATCGTCTTCATCAGCTCGATCGGCGGCCGCATCGCCCTTCCCGGGACCGGCGCCTACCACGCGGCGAAGTTCGGGGTCGAGGCCGTCGGCGACGTCTTCAGGCGGGAGCTTCATCCCTGGGCGATCGGCGTCTCGATCGTCGAGCCGGGCTCGATCAAGACCGATCTCTGGGACCGGGGAACCAACGCGGCCGAGGAGATCCTCGAACGCTCCCCGGGCACCGAGGCCCTCTACGGGTCGGCCCTGGAGAAACACAGGGGCACGGTCACCTCCGTCGCCGGCCGGGGCGTCTCCCCCGACCGGGTCGCGCGCACGATCGAGCGCGCCCTGACGGCGAGGAGGCCGAAGGCCCGCTATCTGGTCGGGGCCGACGCCAATTTCATGGCCCGCGCCAAGGCCGTCGTCCCCACCCGGGTCTTCGACCGGATCGCTGCGCCGGGCGACGGGTTTCTAGGCCCGCCCGAGCCCGGAGGTCGCGCCCCCGGCGCCTATACTGAGCCCACCGATTGACTGGTCAATCAGCCAGTCGCCACCGGAACCGAAAGGGAAGTTTGCGGGTAGCCGCCGTACAGCTCAACTCCACCGACGACAAACCGCGGAACCTCGAGGCGGCCGAGCGTCTGGTGCGCGAAGCGGCAGCCGCGGGCGCCGAGATCGTCGCCCTGCCGGAGAAGTGGAACCTGCTCGCCGCCGGCGAGGCGCTGCTCGCCGGGGCGGAGCCGCTTGACGGCCCCAGCCTTGGCGCGGCCCGAGACTGGGCCGCGGAGCTGGGCATCCACCTGCTCGCCGGCAGCATCTCCGAGAGCTCCGGGGACAAGGCCTCCAACACCTCGGTCCTGATCGGGCCGGAGGGGTCCGACCTCGCCGTCTACCGCAAGATCCACATGTTCGACGTCGACGTCGGCGGGGTGTCCTACCGGGAGTCCGAGCACGAGCGGGCCGGCTCGGAGATCGTGCTCGCCGACGCGGGAGACCTCAGCGTCGGGCTGACGGTCTGCTACGACCTTCGCTTCCCCGAGCTCTACCGGATCCTCGCTGTCCGCGGCGCCGATCTGCTCGCCGTCCCCTCCGCCTTCACAGCGACGACCGGCCGCGATCACTGGGAGGTCCTGCTGCGCGCGAGGGCGATCGAGAACCAGGCCTTCGTCCTCGCCCCCAACCAGGCGGGCGCCGCCCCGCCTCACTTCGAGTCTTATGGCCACAGCGCCGTGGTCGACCCATGGGGACGGGTGCTCGCCGAGGCCCCGGGCGAGGGCGAGAGCTTCGTCGTCGCCGACCTCGACACCGCCGGCCAGGCGGAGACCCGCGAGTCGCTCCCGTCCCTCGCCAACCGTCGCCCGGAGACCTACTCCTGGCCCCAGCTCCTGGAGGTGCACGCCTGATGGCCGAGGCCCCGCCGATCGACAAACGCCAGAACATCCTCGACGCCGCGGTCCGGGTCTTCGCCCGCCAGGGGTTCCACTCGACCCGCGTATCCGACATCGCCGACGAGGCCGGGGTCGCCTACGGACTTGTCTACCACTACTTCAGCTCCAAGGACGAGGTGCTCAACGAGCTTTTCAGCGAGCGCTGGTCGCTGCTCCTGGCGGCGATCGAGGAGGCGGACGCGAGCGCCGAGTCGCCGCGCTCGAAGCTCGCCGCGGTGGCCGCCTTCATTGTCGATTCCTATCGCCACGACCCGGAGTTGATGAAGGTGATCATCGTCGAGGTGACCAGGGCCGCAAACTCCTTCGGCCGCACCCACCTGCCCGAGATCCGGCGTGCCTACGACTCGATCACGAAGATCGTCGCCGACGGCCAGGAGGCGGGCGCCTTCCGGCGCGACATCGATCCCGCCTTCGCCTCGATGTCGTTCTACGGCGCGATCGAGCAGCTGCTCTCCGGGTGGATCTTCGAGGTGATGCCGTCGAGCTCCGCGGACTTCGACGAAGCAAAGGAGCTTGTCGTGGCGACGATCTGCGACGGCCTCGAGCCTCGATAGGTATGGTCGCGAAGCGGGTATGGACAACGACATAGTCAAACGATTGGTCTGGAGCGGGGTGCTCGCCGCCAGCAGCGCGCTGGCGAGCCTGCTGGCCACCCGCGTCGCCGCCTTCGTCTGGCGGCGCGCCTTCGGCGAGGACCCTCCCGAGTAGATGCCCGAGCCAACCGAGAAGTCGGTCGCCGAGCTCGTTTTCGACGTCTCCGAGCGCACCTCGGCCCTGGTCCGCGAGGAGGTCGAGCTCGCCAAGGCCGAGGTCTCCGACAAAGTCGGCAAGCTGCTGCGCGGCTCGGCGGTCGGTATCGCCGCCGGCGTCTTCGCCTTCCTCGCCCTGATCCTCGCCATGGAGGGGATCGCCTGGCTGCTCAACGAAGAGGTCTTCGACAACTACTGGGCGGGCTTCTTCATCGAGGCCGCGGTCTTCCTGCTGATCGCGGCCGGCGCCGGCTATCTCGCCTACCGCTCGGTCCGGGCCGGGGCGCCGCCGGTGCCCGAGCAGGCGATCGAGGAGGCGAAGCTGATCAGGACGACGATCGAAGGGGACGCGAAAGCGCCCGCATCGACCCCCGGCGGCCCCGCGGACCCACCGCCGGGAGGACCCCGATGAGCTCTCACCCAGAGCCCGCACGGCCCTCCACGGCGGGCATGCCGGGTCGTACGCCGGCCCAGATCCGCCGCGACATCGACGCCCAGCGCCAGGACCTCGGCCACTCGGTGGAGGCGTTGCGCACCCGCGTCACCGAGCTCACCGACTGGCGGCGCCAGGTCCGCGAGCATCGCTCGCAGCTGATCGTCGGGGCGGCCGTCGTCGGCTTCGCCGTCGGCGGCCTGATGGCCCTTCGCCGGCGCCGCTAGCGCTACTCGAGAACTGCCTTCGAGACGCTGCCGATCCCGAGCAGGCCGGGACCGACGTGGGCGCCGAGGACGGCGCCGATCTGGGAGACGAAGGCCGGCTCGCAACCGAAGATCTCGCGTGCGTCCTCGATCAGCGAGTCGGCGGTGTCGAAGTCCTGGATGTGCTGGACGACCCAGGCGTCGAAGCCGTCCTCGTGGCGCTGCCGGGCGTATTCGCGCAGCCTCTCGATCGAGCGGTTACGGGTCCTGACCCGCTCGACCGGCGTGATCTCCTCCTCAAGCGTGAGGATCGGCTTGATCTTCAGGGCGGAGCCGATCCAGGCGCGGGCGCCGCCGATCCGGCCGCCGCGCCGCAGGTACTCGAGCGTGTCGATCGCGAACCACATCTTCAGCTCGTCGCGCGCCTGTTCGGCCCGGGCGAGCACCGCGTCGGCCTGGTTGCCGCCCCCTGCAGCCGCCGCTGCCGCAAGCACGCAGAGCCCCATCCCGCCCGCGGCCGAGCGCGAGTCGAAGAGCCGGATCCGCTCGCCACCCTTGCCTTCCTCGGTGAGGCGATCCCGAGCCTGGCCGGCCGCCTCGAAGGTGCCGGAGATCCCGGCCGAGATGTGAATCGAGACGATGTCGCGGCCGGCATCGAGCAGCGGCTCGTAGGCGGCGACGAAGTCGCCGACCGACGGCTGCGACGTGGTCGCCCCGCCTTCGGAGGCGCGCAGCCGCTCGTAGAACTCGGCGAAGTCGGCGACCTCACTCTCCGCCTCCTGGCGGTCGCCGATCGATACGTAGAGGCTGATCGGCTCGATCCCGCGCTCGGCCAGGACCTCCTCGGGCAGGTACGCGGTGGTGTCGCAGACTACGGCGGTTTGCGCGCTGGCACTCAAGGCGCGGGATTCTCTCAGACCTCTCGCTACACTTTGTGAAGTGACCGATTCGCCGACAGACGCGATCACCCTCAGCCCCAAGGCCGTCGAGAAGATCGGCGAGCTGCTCGGGGGGCAGGGCGAGGCGGAGGGCCAGGCCCTGCGGGTCGCCGTCCGCGGCGGCGGCTGCTCGGGCTTTCAGTACGCGCTCGCCTTCGATCGCGCCAAGGACGACGACCACGTCTTCGAGGTCGACGGCGTCGCCGTCATCGTCGACAAGGTCAGCATGCAGTTCGTCCTCGGCTCCGAGGTCGACTACATCGAAGGCCTCCAGGGCGCCGGGTTCCAGGTCAACAACCCGAACGTCGTCGCCGCCTGTGGCTGCGGCTCGTCCTTTCAGGTCAAAGAGGACGCGGCCGAGACCGCCTCCGTCTAAGCCCCGCTACTCGATCTGCAGCGGGGGGGACTGCGCCGGAGGCGCCGCAGGCGCCTGGGCGGGAACCTCGGGCTGCTCGACGCCGAGCGCCTCGGCGAGCTCGCCCGAGTCGAACATCTCCTCGACGATGTCGGCACCGCCGACCAGCTCGCCGTTGACGTAGAGCTGCGGAAAGGTCTGCCAGTCCGAGATCTCGGCGGTCACCTCGCGCAGCGGCTGCAGGGCGGGCAGCACGTCGATCGCGCCGTACTCGACGTCGATCGCGTCGAGCACCTGGACGACCCGCATCGAGAACCCGCAGCGGGGCATCTCGGGGGTCCCTTTCATGAAGAGGAGGACCGGGTTGGCGCCGATCAACTCCTCGACCTTCTCCTTCAAAGCGGGGTCAGCGGGCATCGCGATGCATTGTAGGGAGGTGTCGCGCCGGCCTACTCGCCGGTCTTGATGCTCAGCGCGTGGATCGTGCCGTCGTCGAAGCGCTCCCTGACGGCGGCCTTGACCAGACGGTGCTGGTCGATCCGCGAGAGCCCCTCGAACTGGGGTGCGGAGACGGTTGCCAGCAGGTGGTCCCCGGTCCCGGTTTCGTCGCTGACGTCGACCTCGGCGCCCGGAAGCGCCGCCTCGATCATCTCCCTCAGCTCCGCCAGGTCGGCCACGGGGTCGATTCTACGAGCGTGACGGCGGCGGGGCTAGGATCGCCACATGGATCGGGAGGAGGTCCGCTTCGCTTCCGGCGGCGAGAGCTGCGCCGGCACCCTGTTCGGGCCCGACAGCGCGGGCGCCCCGGTGCCCTGCCTGGTCATGGGCTCCGGGCTCTCCTGTGTGCGCGACCAGGGACTGGACGCCTTCGGCGAGCGGCTCGCCGAAGGCGGCTTCGCGGCGCTTGCGATCGATTACCGCCACTTCGGCGGCTCGGGTGGCGAGCCGCGGGGGCTGGTCAGCGGCGCGCGGCAGCGGGCCGACCTGCGCGCGGCGATCGACTTCGCCCGCTCGCGCCCCGAGCTCGACCCGGAGCGCGTCGCGATCTGGGGCTACTCGCTGGGCGGGGGCAACGCCCAGGCGGTGGCGATAGAGGACTCCGGGATCGCCGCCGCGGTCTGCGTGGCGCCCGTGGTCAACGCGACGCGCAGCCTCCTCCACATCGGCGGCCCGCGCCACATCGCGCGTCTGGCCGCGGCCGGCGTGCGGGACGTCTCCCGCGTCGTCCGTCGAGCCGAGCCCTACAGGGTCCCCGTCGCCGGGCCGCCCGGGTCCCTTGCAGCCCTCAACAGCCCCGATTCGGCCCCCGGCTTCGCGGCGATCACCCCGCCCGGCTCGGCCTGGAGCAACGAGGTCTGCGCCCGCGTCGCCCTCGCGCCCCCCTACAACCTGGTGAGAAAGGCGCGCAGGATCTCCTGCCCGATCCTCTACTGCCTCACCGAGGACGACGACGTCAACCCTCCCGCGCTTGGCAGGAAGGCGGCCGCAAACGCGCCGAGAGGCGAGCTGCGAACCTACCCCGGCGGCCACTTCGACCCCTTCCTCGGCGAGAACCTGGGCCGCATGGCCGTTGACCAGATCGACTTCCTCCGGCGCCACCTGGACGGCCCTGCCCCGGGCTAGATCTGCGTGGCCGGCCGGCCGAGGAGCGCGGCTCTAGCCGACCGTCTCGCCCAGGGCGCCGAGCATCTCCTCGACGCGGACGAACTTGACCCGCGGTCGTCCGTGCGGCTCGCCGCGGCCGACCTCGGCGCGGTCGATCGCCTGCCAGTCCTCGAAGCTGACGAAGCGGATGCCGCGCTCGGAGAGCAGCTCCTCGACCGCCCCCGGCTCCGGTCGCTCGGGGTCGAGCAGGGTCTGGGCGCCGGCGTCGGCGAGCAGGTGCCGGACCGTCTCCAGGGCGTCTTTCTTGTTCGTGCCGATCACGCCCGAGGGCCCGCGCTTGATCCAGCCCGCGGTGTAGTGGCCGACCCGGTGCCCGGAGTCGTGCGAGTCGAGCACGCGGCCGCCCTCGTTGAGGATCAGGCCGCGCCTCTCGTCGAAGGGGACGCCCCCGATCGGAATGCCCGTATAGCCGACCGAGCGCAGCACCAGGCCGCACTCGAGCTCCTCGCGCTCGCCGCTGTCCCTGGCGCGCAGCGTGCCGTCCTCCTCGACCAGCTCGTTGCGGCCGACCACGATCCGCTCGACCCTGCCGTCGCCCTTGATCTCGAGCGGCGAGGCGAGGAAGCGCAGGGCGATACGCAGCCGCCTGCCCTCCGGCGAGCGCCGGGAGAACTCGCGCAGGGTCTCGACGTTGACCCTGGTCGTCTTGTCGGCGTCCTCGGAGGCGAGATAGGCCTCGCTCGCCGGATCGAGCTCGACCTCGGCCGGGTCGACGATCACGTCGGCGTCCTCCATCTCGCCGAGCTCCTTGATCTCCGGGTTCGTGAAGGCGGCCTGGGCCGGCCCGCGGCGGCCGAGGACGACGATCTCGCGGATCTGCTTGCGGTCGAGCTTCTCGATCGCGTGGTCGGCCACGTCGGTCTGGCGCAGCTCGTGGTCGGTCAGGGCCAGCATGCGGGCGACGTCCATCGCCACGTTGCCGTTGCCGATCACGACCGCCCGCTCGCAGGAGAGGTCGAACTCCTCGTCGCAGTAGTCGGGGTGGGCGTTGTACCAGCCGACGAAGGCGGTGGCCGCGTGGCTGCCGGGCAGGTCTTCGCCGGGGATGCCGAGCTGTCGGTCGGTCTCGCAGCCGACCGTGAAGACGATCGCGTGGTAGAGGCGTTCGAGGTCCTCGACCTCGATGTCGTGGCCGACCTTGACGTTGCCGAAGAAGCGGAAGCCCTCCCGGGCGGCCGTTTTCTCGTAGACGCGGATCACCGACTTGATCTTGGGGTGGTCGGGTGCGACGCCGCCGCGAACCAGCCCGAAGGGGGTGGGGAGGCGGTCGAAGAGGTCGACCTGCGCGTGGACGTCGCCGTCTTTGAGGATGTGCTCGGCGGCGTAGAAGCCGGAGGGGCCGGCGCCCACGATCGCGACGCGGAGGGGGCTGTCAGGGGTTCCGATCTGGCTCATTTGGCTGTCTTGCGTGTCTGGCTCGGGATGGAAGCGGGCCGGGAAGAATAGGGAAGACGCGTTCCCGTGTCGGCGCGGCGGCGATCAGGTCGCCGGTGCGGCGGCGACGGCCGCCGTGCCGTCGAGGGCGTCGAGCGCCCGGCGCGCCGACATCGCGACGCAGGTGAAGATCGGCGTCTCCCGCTCGGTGAAGACGCTCGACTCGGTCGGCCGCAGCTCCTGCACCAGATCGAGGAATTCGCCGGGGTCGTCGGCCTCGAAGGCGACGACGAACTCCTGGTCGTCGAGTCCGAACGAGTAGGAAGTGTTGATCGAGATCTCCGGGTAGCGGCGGCCGATCTCGATGTGGCTCTTCATGATCCGCATCCGCTCCTCCTCCGGAAGGCCGTACCAGCGCCTCTGCTTGACCATCGGATACAGGAACAGGTACCTGCGGTCGGAGACGCAGATTTCCGGCCGTGCGCCCTCCTCCGAGTAGGGGGACTTCTTGGTCATCGAGAGGAACGAGTAGGGCGTCTCGGCCCATTTCGCCAGGCCGCTCTGGCCCAGCACGACGTGGAAGGTGTGGAGGTCGTCGAGGGTCGGGCTCTGGCTGAGCAGGACTATGTCGACGTCGCCGCGCGTGCCTATGGTTGAGTAGGCGCGCAGCGAGCGGTCCACGGCGAAGTCCTCGCAGGCGGCGAGGAACTCGCGCTTGTCCTCGGCCCGGAGATCGGGGTCGCGGCGCCGCCAGGCAGGATCGATCTTGAGGAACGTAAATTTGGCAAAAGTGCGATCGGCCATCGGGGTCAAGATAGCGGTCGCAGCGCTCCTGGCGGTGTCGTGGGCGGGGTCCGGGCAGGGGGCTCCGCTTAACTTTTTCCGAAGCTCCGCGGTGGCTGCCGAGGCGGGCGGGGCGGAAAAAGTACAAGACGCTTCGCCCCCGACCCGAACACCGACGGCGACTGCGGGAGCGCAGCATCAGGCCAACTCGACCCGGGTGACGATGGTGCTTCTGCCGAGGCCGACGAGCGTCCGTGAGATCGCGGATGCGGGGTTTTCGCCGGGGCTGATGAGCGCGGGCCTGGGCTCGGTGCCGGCCGAGCAGACATACCTGGACATCACCCAGGGCAACCGCGTCTTCGACTCGCTCTACGACAGCCGGCTTCCTCCCCTCGGCCGGGACTGCTCCGCCTGGGGAGCTGTTGTCCATCGTGCCGATTCCGCTCCTGCCGACATCGTCCCCGGGCTGCTCCAGCCCGGACCCTTCGGAGCGCCGGCGTCGGCCGTCCGGGTGGGGGGTCGAAGCGTCTTGTACTTTTTCGGCGCCCGGTCCTCGGGACGGCCCCTCGGACGCCTCGCGAAAAAGTTAAGCGAAGGCCCCCCGCCCGGACGCTCGGGCCACGTCCTCGAAGTCCGACGCGGGAATCTCGAGGACATCTCGGCCCTGGCGGCCGGGCTGCGCGGCGACGACCTGCTGATCGCACTGGAGACCCCGCCTCCGGCCGAGGACGAGGCGCTGGCGATCGGCATCGCGGGTCGCGGCTTCGGGGGCGACCTGAGCTCCGACAGCACGCGCCTCGACGGTTACGTCCTCTCCACCGACGTCGCGCCGACGATCCTCGATCGCCTCGGGATCTCGGTGCCCTCGGAGATGTCGGGGCGGCCGATCCGCTCCGAGGCGCCCATCGACCCGGCTGCGGTGCGATCGCTCGGCGCGAGGATCGCGGCGATCCCGCGCCGGCGCGGGCCGGTGATCGGCTTCGCGCTGCTCGCCTGGATCGTCGCCTCCGCCTTCGCCGCCGCGGCGAGCGGCGGTCGTCTCGCCCGGCCCGCCGTGCAAGTGGCGGGCCTGGCCGTCGCCTACCTCCCGCTGCTGCTCCTGCTCGGCGCCGCCATCGAGCCGAGCCAGGGCGTCGAACAGCTGATCGCGGTCTTCGGCGCGCCGCTGCTCGCCGCCGCCACCCTGGCGATGCTCAGCGGCTATCGGGCGCTCGCGGTCGCCTCGGGGCTGACCGTCCTCGCCTACGCGATCGACGTCGTCGCCGGCTCGCCGCTGACCGCGCTCTCCCTGCTCGGGCCCAATCCGGGCCTCGGCGTCCGCTTCTACGGAATCGGCAACGAGCTCGAGGCGCTGCTCGCGGTCCTCGTCGTCGCCGGCACCGGCGCGGCGCTGGCCGGGTTCCTCCCGCGTGCCGCGCCACGGACCGCGGCCCTCTCCTTCCTGGCCTCCGGATTGCTCTTCGCGTTCGTGTTCGCGGCGGGCCGCTTCGGCGCCGACGTCGGCGCCGCGATCGTCCTGCCGCTCGGCGCCGGGGTCGCGGCGGCGACCGCGGTCGGCAGCCGGCGAGGCCTGACCGTCGCCGTCGCCGCGCCCTTGGCGGCGGTCGCCCTGCTGGCGCTGATCGACCTGCTCTCCGGCGCCGACGCCCACCTGACCCGCTCGGTGCTCGACGCGGGGGGGTTCGACCAGCTCGCCGAGGTCGCCCAGCGCAGGCTGCAGCTCTCCGCCCACAGCTTTGTCAGGCCGATCGTCTTCGTCTTCCTGCCGCTGCTCGCGGCGCTGGCGACGGCCGCCGTGGCGCAGCGGGACCGCATCGCAACCTGGCTGCGGGGCCGGCCGGCGATGCGGGCGGGCCTCGCCGGCGCATTGGCGGCGACCGTCGTGGGCACCCTCGCCAACGACTCCGGCGCCCTCCTGCTGGAGATCGGGTCCGCCTACCTGGCGGTCTTCACCGGCTTCGCCTGGGCCGAGGCGGACGACGCACCCGGCCGTTACCCTTAGGCCTTCGTGCGGATCGCCCTTGTCTCGCCATATTCCTGGTCATATCAGGGGGGCGTGAACCGGCACGTCGAGGCGCTGGCCGAGGAGTTCCTCGGTCGCGGCCATCACGTGCGTGTCCTCGCTCCCCTCGACCCACCCGGGCGGCTCAGCCGGCTGGCGCACCGCGCCGACCCCGAACGGCGGCAGTCGCCCGAATACCTGCTGCCCCTGGGCCGCACGGTCGGGATCGGCGCCAACGGCGCCGTGTCCAACCTCTCGGTCTCGCCGCGCGGCGGCGTCCTCGCCCCCCGCCGCGAGCTGAGCCGGGGGGACTACGACGTCGTCCACGTCCACGAGCCCCTGGTGCCGCTGGTCGGCTGGAACGCGACCCTGGGCAGCGGCGCGCCCGCGGTGGGGACGTTCCACGCCTACTCGACCAGGGCGGTCCCCAATCACCTCGCCACCGTGCTCGGCGCCCGCCGCATGTTCAATCGGCTCTCGGCGCGGATCGCGGTCTCCGAGGCGGCCGCCTGGACAGGCCGCCGCTGGTTCGGCGGCCGCTACGAGATCATCCCCAACGGCGTCGACGTCTCGGCGGCGCCGAGCGGCGCCAAGCCGCCCTCCGACGAGCTGCGGGTGGTGTTCGTCGGCCGGGCCGAGGAGCGCAAGGGGCTGCCGGTCCTGCTCGGCGCCTTCGGCGCCCTCGTCGAGCACGTTCCCTGCAGGCTGACGGTGATCGGCGCCGAGCGCGACGACGTCCTCCGCTTTCTCGCCGACCCCGAGGCGATGCGCTTCATCGACCTGCCGGGGCGGGTCTCCGGCCGCGAGCTCTGGCGCCACCTCCACGATGCCGACCTGCTCTGCGCGCCCTCGCTCTCGGGCGAGAGCTTCGGCATGGTCCTGACCGAGGCCTTCGCGGCCGGGACGCCGGTGGTCGCCTCGGCGATAGCCGGCTACAGCGACGTGGTCTCCGACGGCGTCGACGGGGTCCTCGTCCCGCCAGGGGACGCCCAGCGGCTCGCCGAGGAGCTCCAGCGCGCCTACCACGAGCCGGAGCGCCTGCACGCGATGGGGGAGGCCGCCCGCGAGAGCGCCGAGCGCTACGCCTGGCCGCACGTCGCCGACCGCGTCACCGAGGTCTACGAGCAGGCGATCGAGGCCCCCGAGCCCACCAGCGCCGGGGAGCGGCTCGCCGCCTGGGCCGGATTCCGACCCGCCGACGGCGACCCGCCCTCGCCGCCCCAGCGGCTTCCCTCACTGGACCCGCCTCTGGCGCGCGGCGGCAGTCGCAGGCGCCGGCTGGCCCGTCGCGCCGGCCTCGGCATCGCGGGCGCACTCGGGGTCGGCCTGACGGCGCTCGCCGCCCGCCGGATCGGCGTCGACAACGTGGTCGAGAGCATCGTCCGCTCCGACTTCACCTGGGTGCTGATCGCCTCGGCACTGATGGCGCTCTCGCTCTTCGTGCGCGCCGCCGCCTGGTACTGGATCGTGCGCGCCGCGCTGCCCAACAGGCCGGTCCGCCGCCGGGACGTGACCTCGGCGACGATGATCGGTGTGCTGATGTCGGCGACCCTGCCGGCACGCCTCGGCGAGCCCGCCAGGGCGCTCTCGCTTTCCCGGCGCACCGGTCGCGTGCGCGAGACCTTCCCGGTGCTGGTCGGCACCCTGGTGTCGCAGACGATGCTCAACATCGTCGCCCTGCTGCTGCTCGGGGGGATCATCGTCTCGACCACGCCGCTCTTCCACTCCGACACCGAGAAGCTGTTCGCCTTCAGCTTCGTGCCCCTCGTCCTGCTCCTCGTCGTGCTGATCGCCCCGCGGCTGACCCGGCGCGCCGGTAGCGGCAGGCTGGCGAAGCTGGGAGCCTCGCTGCACCGGGCGCTGGTCCAGGTGCGGGCCGGCCTGGCCGTCTTCCGCGACCCGCGTCGTGGCCTGCTCGCGTCTGCGGCGCAGCTGGGCGCCTGGGCGATTCAGCTGACCGCCTGCTGGGCCCTCTTCGCGGCCCTCGGCCTCGACGGCCGGGTCGGGATCGGCGCCGCCGCCGCCGTGCTGTTCGCCGTCAACGTGACGGCGGTCGTGCCGGTCACCCCCTCCAACATCGGCATCTTCCAGCTGGCCGTGATCAGCGTCCTCACCACCGGCTGGAGCATCGGCTACGCCGACGCGCTCGCCTACGGCGTCATCCTGCAGGCGGTCGAGATCGCGACCGCGGTCGTGCTCGGCGTGCCGTCGCTGGTCCGCGAGGGCCTGACCTGGAGCGACCTCCGGGTGCAGGCACTCTCGATGTCGCCGGTTCGGCTGCAGCCGAAGCCGGCGCCGCGCGCCGCCGCCCGCGAGACCTTCTAGGGCGCTCCGCCGCCGACCGCGTCGGCGGCGACGGGGCCCGGGTCGCCCTCTTCGGACTCCTCCGCCTCGGGCTCGTCCTCCGGCGGCAGCGGACCACCGCGGTCGGTGCCGGCGATCAACTCATCCGAGGCCCTTTCCTTCGGCACGAAGCCGGACTTCATCCCGAAGTAGACGGCCTGCGGGTGGTGGGCGACGATCGCCACGGTCGACTGCTCCGGCATCACCGCGTAGCCGTCCGAGAGGGTCATCCCGATCTCCTCGAGGCCGAGCAGGCGCCAGACCTTCTCGTGCTCGGACTGGTCCGGGCAGGCCGGGTAGCCCCACGAGTAGCGGCGCCCCTGGTCGGCCGCGATCCCGAGCTCCTCGCGGACCTGGGCATGGAGCCACTCGGCAAGGCCCTCGGCCGCCTGGACGCCGAGGCCGTGGACGTAGAGCTGCTCGGCGAACTCCCCCTTCGCCTCCAGCCGCTCGATCAGCTCGGTGACCTCCGGGCCGACGGTGACGCCCTGTAGCGCGACGACGTCCCGATCCCCGGAGTCGAGGGGCCGGAAGAAGTCGGCGAGGCAGATGCGGTCGTGCCGCGGCTGGCGCGGGAAGACGAGCCGCTCGAGCTCGCGCTCTGGGTCCCGCGGGTCGAAGACGACCAGCTCGTTGCCGTCGGCATTCGCGGGGAAGTAGCCGAGCCGCGCGCGCGGGCGCAGGAAGTCCTGCTCGCGCCACATCCGCTCCAGCCTCGGCGCGAAGCCCTCCTCCTCGTCGGTGCCCTCGACCAGCTCCCGCCAGGCCTCGCCCTTGACGCCGCGGCCGCCCCAGTGAAGCTTGAACAGCACGTGGCGGTCGAGGTAGGGGAAGACCCGGTCGAGGTCGATGTCGACCTCGCGCGCGCCGAGAAAGGGGGGCTCGGGTATCGGGTTGTCGACCGCCGCGCCCGAGCGCACGCTCGCGTCGGTAACCGGAGGCGCGTCGTCCTTCACCACCGGCTTCTCGCGCAGCTGCCTCGCCTCGCCCCTGATCCGCTCGACCAGCGCCGAGTGGGCCTCCGCGTCGACCAGCGCGTCCATCGTGTCGAGCCCCTGGAAGGCGTCCTTGCAGTAGAAGACCCCCGGCTCGTAGACGTCGTCGGACTCCCTGCCGTGCGGGTAGAGCGTGCGGCGGCCGAAGTCGCGGTTGATCGCGGCGCCGCCGATCAGGACCGGGAAGCCGAGGCCGCGCTGGTGCAGCTCCTGCACGCAGATCGGCATCTGCTTCGAGGTCGACACGAGCAGCGCCGAGAGGCCGATCGCGTCGGCCTCGTTCTCGACCGCGGCCTCGATGATCGTGTCGACCGGAACCTGCTTGCCGAGGTCGATCACGGTGTAGCCGTTGTTGGTCAAAATCGTGTTGACCAGCGACTTGCCGATGTCGTGCACGTCGCCGAAGACCGTGGCGATCACGACCTTGCCCTTGGTGTGGCCCTCGATCCTGTCCAGGTAGTTCTCGAGCTGCGCCACCGCCCGCTTCATCACTTCGGCCGACTGCAGGACGAAGGGCAGGATCAGTTCGCCGGCGCCGAACTTGTCGCCGACCTCCTTCATCGCCGGCAGCAGCACCTCGTTGAGGGTGGGGACGGCGCCGATCTTCTCGACCGAGCGGTCGATCCAGTCCTCGACCCCGTCCTTCTTGCGGCGCAGGATGTGCCAGTGCAGCGCCTCCTCGGGCTCCATGCCCTCGGTCGGGTCGGCGGACTCCGCCTCGCTCTCCTCCCCCTTGGACTCGAAGTGGGCGATGAAGCGCTCGAGCGCGTCGTCGCGGCGGTTGAAGACGAGGTCGTCGGTCAGCTCGCGCTCATCGTCGGGGATCTCGGAGTAGGGGGTGATGTGGTTCGGGTTGACCATCGCCAGGTCGAGGCCCGCCTCCACGCAGTGGTGCAGGAAGACCGAGTTGAGCACCGCGCGGGGCCGCGGCGAGACGCCGAAGGAGACGTTGGAGACGCCGAGCGACGTCTTCACCTCCGGGATCTCGGCCTTCAACCGGCGGATCCCCTCGATCGTCTCCACCGCCGAGGGCTTCCACTCCGCCTCGCCGGTGGTCAGGGTGAAGGTGAGGAGATCGAAGATCAGCGCCTCGCGGTCGAGGCCGTGCTCGTCGCAGGCGATCTCGACGATCCGTTTGGCGATCTCGACCTTGCGGTCGGCGGTCTTCGCCATCCCGACCTCGTCGATGGTCAGCGCGATCACCGCCGCCCCATGCGCCCTGGCGAGCGGCACGACCACGTCGGCCTTGTCGCGGCCCGCCTCGAGGTTGATCGAGTTCACGATCGCGCGCCCGGGGATCGTCTCCAGCGCGGCCCTGATCACCTCGGGCTCGGTCGAGTCGACCTGGATCGGAGAGGGTTGGGTCAGCGAGACCCGCTTGACGACGGCGCTCATCTGCGCGTCCTCGTCCGGGCGCTCGGTCAGCGCCACGCAGACGTCGAGCACGTGGGCGCCGCCTTCGACCTGATCTTCGGCGACCTGGACCAGGCCGTCGTAGTCGTCGGCGAGCAGCAGCTCCTTTGCCTTCCGCGAGCCCTGCGAGTTGACGCGCTCGCCGACCAGGGTCGGGCGCGGCTCCTGCACGAGCGCGGTGGAGGTCATCATCGAGGAGACCTCGATCGGGCCCGGCCCCGGCCGCTCGCCGGGGACGTGGTCCCCGCATCGCTCTCGGATCGCGGCGATGTGCTCGGGGGTCGTCCCGCAGCAGCCGCCGACGATGCCGACCCCGTAGCGCTCGACGAACTCGCCGAGCGTCGACGCCAGCGGGCCCGGCTCTTCCGGGAAGATCGTCTCGCCGTCGGGCCCCTGCAACGGCAGGCCGGCGTTGGGGATGCAGTGGACCGGCAGCGGACTGCGCTCGCCGAGGAAGCGGATCGCGTCGCGCATGTCCTCGGGCCCGGTCGAGCAGTTGAGCCCGACCACGTCGACCTCGAGCGCGGTCAGCGTCGTCAGCACCGACCGGATGTCGGTGCCGAGCAGCATCTTGCCACCCTGGGGGAGCAGTGAGACGCTGCACTGGATCGGCACGGCCCGGCCGGTCTCGGCGAATGCCTCGCGAGCGCCGAAGACCGAGGCCTTCACCTCGAGGATGTCCTGCGCGGTCTCGATGATGATCAGGTCGGCACCGCCGTCGAGAAGCCCGCGCGCCTGCTCGGCGAAGACCTCGACCAGCTTCGCGAAGGAGATGTCGCCCAGCGTCGGGTCGGTCGACGCCGGCAGGAAGCCGGTCGGCCCGATCGAGCCGGCGACGAAGCGCCCCTCGCCGGCGGCCGACCTGGCGATCTCGGCGGCCCTCGTGTTGATCTCGAGCGTCTGCTCGCCGAGGCCCCACTCTTCGAGCTTCAGCCGCGAGCCCTGGAAGGTGTCGGTCTCGACCACCTCGGCCCCCGCCTCGAGCATCGAGGCGTGGACGCCCTCGATCACGTCGGGGCGGTTGAGCACAAGCGCCTCGTGGCATTTGCCCTCGAGGCCGCCGTAATCCTCCTGGGTGAGGTCGAACTGCTCCAGGGTCGCGCCCATGCCGCCGTCGAAGACGACGACGCGCTCGCGGGTCGCGGCCAGGTAGTCACGCTCTGCCATGGGTAAAGCCTTTCACCTCCATCGAGTCCGGCGGTAGCACCGCACCTCGATCCGGAGATCTCGGCCGGTTGCTGCGGTGTCGTCGGGCCGGGCCCCTCGACCGCTCTAGATGGTTCGAATAAATCTAGCGAAGCCCTGCGCGGGGCGCCGGTGCGCTCAGCCGCGTTTGCCGAGTCGGCGCCTGATGTCGCGGGCGTTGACCGCCTTCGCGAGCCGGCCGACCAGGCCCTGGCGCGCCTTCGTGTACGGGAACCAGTTCGGTTCCCGCTTGCCGCCCATCCGCGTGGTCACGATCGACTCCGGCCGGCAGTACTTCTTGATCCCGTACTCGCCGTGGCGGAAGCCGATGCCCGACTCCTTCCAGCCGCCCATCGGCACGTCCATGGCGACGTAGTTGACGATCACGTCGTTGACGTTGACGGCGCCCACTTCCATCCTGCGGCCGATGCTCTCGGCACGCGCCCGCTCGCCGAAGACCGACGCGCCGAGCCCGTAGCGCGTGTCGTTCGCGAGCCGCAGCGCCTCCTCGGAGTCGCGGACCCTGGTCACGGTGACCACCGGGCCGAAGGTCTCGTCGCGCATCACCTTCATCGAGGGGTCGACGTCGACCAGCACGGTCGGCTCGAAGTAGTCGCCGGGGCCGTCGGCGCGCTTGCCGCCGGTCAGCGCCCGGGCGCCCGCCGCCAGGGCCTCGTCGACCTGCTCCTCGACGATGCCGATCTGGTTGGGGGAGGTCATCGCGCCGACCTCGCAGGAGTAGGCGCGGCCGTCCTGCCCCTGGCGCAGCCCACCGACCTCCTTGGTCAGCTTGGCGACGAAGTCGTCGTAGACCGGCTCCTCGACGTAGATCCGCTCGATCGAGAGGCAGACCTGGCCGGAGTTGAACATGCCGCCCCAGGCCGCGGCGTTTGCGGCGCGGTCGAGGTTGGCGTCGGAGAGCACGATCATCGGGTCCTTGCCGCCGAGCTCGAGGCTGACCGGGGTCAGGGTCTCGGACGCCCGGGCCATGACCCTGCGGCCCGTGCGAGCGGAGCCGGTGAACTGGATGAAGTCGACGTTGTCGATCAGTGCCTGCCCGGCCTCGCCGGTGCCCATCACGCAGTCGAAGACGTCCGGCGCGCCGATCTCCTCCTGCCAGGCCTTGATCGTTTCGATCAGGCTGAGCGGGGTGAACTCGGAGGGCTTGACGACGACGGCGGCGCCGGCCTGGAGCGCCGGGATCGCGTCGCCGAGGGCGAGGGCCATCGGAAAGTTCCAGGGGCTGATCACGCCGACGACCGGATAGGGCCTGTACTGGACCTTGAGCTTGCGCGAGACGAGCAGCGGCGAGTGCGGGCGCACGGTTTCGTCGCCGATGAACTTGTCGGCCTTGCCGCCGTAGAAATTGATCAGGTCGGCGAGGTAGATCAACTCGGTCGAGGTCTCGCCGCGGACCTTGCCGCCCTCGGCCTGCATGGTGTCGGCGATCTGGTCGGTGTTGTCGAGGATCCAGTCTCGGAGCTTGCCGAGCCAGTGATAGCGGCCCTTGTTTCCCAGCGCCTCCCACTCGCCCTGGCCGGCGCGCACGCGTGCGACCGTGGAGGCGATCGTCTCGGGCGTGTCGACGTCGATCGAGCCGCAGGCCTCCCCGGTGGCGGGGTTGAGGACTTCGATCCGATCGGGCGCCGGGGTCGCGGTGTCGGGCCCGTTGCCCGCCTTGGTCTTCGCCGTGCTCGTCTCCACCGTGCCGCTCTCCACCTGGGACTTCCTTTCCTCGCTGGCCTTGGCTGCCCAGCCAAACTGTAGTACTCGGCCGCCGCCTCCGCTTCAGCGCGAGACGAGCCGGTAGACGGGCCCGGCCAGCGAGGTTACGTAGAGCCGGCCGCGGGAGTCGACGCCGAAGGAGCTCGGCTCTGCGACCGAGACCCCGAGCCCGCGGTCGCCGGAGGCCCGTCGCAGGTGCGGCACGAGGGTGCGCAGCTGCCCGTCGCAGTAGTCGGTGTAGACGTAGCGCCCGTAGAGGCCCCTCAGCCTGCGGTCACCGACCACGTAGCCGCCCGTGATCGAGCAGCCGCGGCGGTGGGAGTAGGCGAAGACCGGCCTCACCGTCCCGCCCGGGTCCGCGGTGCCGCTGTTCTCGTCGCGGTAGGGGGCGAAGCCCTCGAAGGCGTCCCAGCCGAAGTTGGCGCCCGAGGCCGCTGCGACGGTCGTGTAGTCGACCTCCTCGAAGCGGCTCTGGCCGACGTCGCCGATCGCGATCCTCGGCCGCCCGCCGCCGACGGTGTCGAAGGAGAAGCGGAACGGGTTGCGCAGCCCGTAGCTATAGATCTCGTCGCGGCCGGGCCGGCCGACGAAGGGATTGGAGGCGGGGACCGTGTAGGCGCGGCCGCCGGAGGGCCGCGGGTCGATCCGCAGCAGCTTGCCCAGCAGGCTGTTCCTGCTCTGGGCGTTGTTGTTCGGGTCGCCGGCCGAGCCGCCGTCGCCGGTGCCGATGTAGAGGAGGTCGCCGAGGAATTGAAGCTGGCCGCCGTTGTGGTTCGAGTTCTCGCGATGGGGGATCTCGATCACGGTGCGTCGCGAGCGGCTCGCGGCCCGCGTCTGCGAGCGGCGGCGGAACTCGTCGACCCTGATGTCGCCCTGCCTGTCGTTGTAATAGGCGTAGAAGCGCCCGCTGCGTGGGTAGTCGGGCGGGAAGGCGATCGAGAGCAGGCCGCGCTCGCCTTCGGAGGCGACGAGGCGAGAGATGTCGAGGAACGGCCTGCCCAGGCGGCGACCGTTGCGCAGCACCCGGACCCTCCCCTCCCGCTCGACCACGAAGAGCAGGCGGGGCAGGCCCCGCGCGCCGGTGACATAGACCGGGCTGTCGAAGTTGCCGATCCGCTTCAGGGCGATTCCCCGGGGGCGGTCTCGTCCGGCGGTGGGCGTCCCCGACGCTCCGCACGACGAGAGCGCGGCGAGCGCCAGCGCCACGGCGACGATGCCTGCCCGAGCTCGGCGGCCCATGGCGAAAACGCTACCGAGCGGGGCTCTTCGCCTTTGCGTCCTCGCCGATTTCGACGACTTCGCCGGAGTCGGTCACTTCGGTTTCCGGCGTCCTCCTGGTGATCTTCACCGTGAACGAGCCGCCGGGCTCGACGCCGACCGCCGTCTCGGCCCTGGCCGCCCCGGTGAGGCCGGCTTGAACGCCGTAGAGGAGCGTGAAGCGGCCGGCCTTGACCGCGCTCAGCTTCCAGATTCCTTCGACCGTCTGATCGGGCTTCAGTGGGCCGAAGTCGAAGGTCTTGCGGCTGGCGGTCGAGGCGCCGCCGCGTTTGGTCGTCGCCCCGGAGGGCTTTGGGTAGCCTTCGGCGAGGACCCAGACCGGGCGATCCGGCTGGGCCAGGTCGGGCTGGGGATCGTGGATCCCGAAGGGGAGCATCGAGGTGCGGCCTTCCTCGCCGGCGATCGAAACGGTGATCGCGGCGGTGGGGACGGTCTTCTCGCCGGTGTTGCGCACGGCGATCCGCATCAGCGACGTCTGGCCGAGGTCCTGATCGGTGGGGAAGGTCGCCCTGGTCACCTTCATCTCGTAGGTGCCTTCGGGCTCGTCAGAGGCCGAGGACGAGCCACCGCAGGCGGCGAGCGAGACGGCGAGCGCCAGCGACGCGAGGCCCGCCCCGATCACGCGAAAGCGGGAGTGCCGACCGTGTGTGTGGGCTCCCCGCAAAGCGGCCGGAACATACCACGGGCATCGCCCCCCTCAGGCGTCGCGCGAGCCTCCCCGGACCGGATTAGCTGGATCTCAACAGTCGTGTAACGGAGCGCGCCTGCGAGTCCCATACACTCGGCCGGCCGGGTTCGTTGGAGCGACCCCTGCCCACGGAGGAGGAATGAACACAGCCGCATCGATAGGTAGGAGCTTCGCACCGGCGAAGTCCTTCTTCGAACAGGTCGGGGAAATGATGATCCTCACCGCCCGCACGCTCGTGTCGGCGGTGAAACCCCCCTATCCGTACGGCGAGGAGTTCATCGGCCAGTTCCTCTTCGCGCTCCAGCTCTGCTGGTTCCCGCTGCTGATCTCGACCGTCGCCTTCGGCTTCGGCGCCCCGGGCCTGCAGGCGGCCAACGTCTTCACCCTCTTCGGCGCGCTCGACCGGCTCGGCGGCTTCTTCGTGCTCGCCTCGATCCGCGAGTTCGCCCCGTTCGTCACCGCCGTCGTCGTCGCCGGCGTCGCCGGGACGGCGATCACCGCGGACCTCGGCGCCCGCAAAATCCGCGAGGAGCTCGACGCCCTGCAGGTGCTCGGCGTCGACCCGATCAAGAATCTCGTCGTGCCGCGCTTCCTGGCGCTGATGCTGATCACCGGGTTGCTCGACATCTACGCCCTGATCTTCGGGATCAGCGGCGGGGTCCTCACCGAGGTCGTCTACAACCAGCCGCTCGGCGGCTTCTTCGCGACCCTGTTCTCGAGCGCCTCGATCACCGACCTCGCCGGCTCGGTGATCAAGTGCACGCTGTTCGGCGCGATCATCGCGATCGTCTGCTCATACAAGGGGATGAACGCGTCCGGGGGAGCGGCGGGCGTCGGCCGCGCCGTCAACCAGGCGGTGGTGATCTCCTTCATGGGCGTCTTCGCCTTCAACTACGCCTTCACGCAGACGATGCTGGCCACCAATCCCGAACTGCAGACGATCCGGTGAGCGCGCGCGAGGAAGCAGGACAGTCTGGCTCTATGCGACCGAGCGCGCGCGAAACCATTTATGAGAGCGCGGAGGCGCTCGCATGAACGCCTGGCTCGAAGTCCCGCGCAACTGGCTCGACTCGCTCGGCGAGATCGCCCGTTTCGGCTCGCGCGTCGCCGGCCTCGTCTACTCGGGCCGGGTGCTGCGCTTCTTCGGCGAGTCCCTGCGCCAGGCCGGAATCCTGATCCTCGGCTCGGCCCTGATCATCTGGGGCCTGGTCTTCGTCCTCGGCCTGCAGTGCGGCATCGAGGGCGCCTACCTGCTGCGGGCGCAGGGCGCCCCTGCCTACGCCGGGCTGTTCACGGCCTGGTGCGACCTGCGCGAGGTGATGCCCTACGCCTTCGGCTACATGCTCTCGGCCAAGGTCGGGACCGGGATCGTCGCCGAGCTCGGCGCGATGCGAATCTCCGACGAGATCGACGCGCTCGAGGTGATGGGTGTGCCGCCCGTCACCTTCCTTTGCGCCACCCGCCTGCTGGCCGCCTGGATCGCCTTTCCCTTCATGTATCTGTGCGGGATCGGGATCATGTACTTCGCCAGCTACCTGGCCGTCGTCCAGCAGATCGGGGACGTCTCGTCGGGCGGCTACGAACTGATCTTCTGGATGTTCCAGAACCCACCCGACCTCCTCTTCAGCCTGACCAAGGGGATGTTCATGGCGACGGCCATAGTCGTGGTCGGCTGCTACTACGGGTACACCGCCTCGGGAGGGCCGGTGGGCGTCGGCACGGCGACGGCCAAGTCCATGGTCCTCAACATCGTCTTAGTCCACATCATCGGGATGCTCGGGACCCTGGTCTTCTGGGGGGCCAACCCGCGGGCGCCCATAGGAGGTTGACCTGACCATGTCCGCCGACGACCAGAGCCAGACGCCCGCGCCGGAGGCCGCTCCCAGCGGCCCCTACGTCAGCGAGGACGGCGCGACCATGGGCCGTGACTTCATCATCCCGGGGGTCGATCCGGCCGAGCCCGACCCCTACCGCTTCCACACCGGCCGCAAGCGCGACCACGGCGGCGAAGACGCGATCGAGATCATCGACCTGGTCAAGCAGTTCGGTCGCGCCCGCATCCTCAACGGCCTCAACCTCGGCCTGCCCGAGGACCAGGTCTCGATGGTGCTGGGGCCCTCGGGCACCGGCAAGAGCGTGCTGATCAAGCACATCGTCGGCCTCCTCGCCCCGGACTCCGGCGACGTCCTCGTGCACGGCGAATCGATCCCCAACATGACCGACGACGAACTCTTCGAGGTCCGCAAAAAGTTCGGGCTCCTGTTCCAGGACGGGGCGCTCTTCGGGTCGATGAACATCTACGACAACACCGCCTTCCCGCTGCGCCAGCACACGGACAAAAGCGAGGAAGAGATCGGCGAGATCGTCAGCCGCCGCCTGCGCGAGGTCGGCCTCTCCGAGGCGATCTACAAGATGCCGAACGAGCTCTCGGGCGGGATGCGCAAGCGCGCCGGCTTCGCCCGCGCGCTCGTCCTCGAACCGCAGATCGTCATGTTCGACGAGCCGGACTCCGGGCTCGACCCGGTGCGGACGGCCCTGCTCTGCGAGCTGATCCGCGAGGTCCACGCCGAGAACGGCGGCTGCTACCTGACGATCAGCCACGACCTCAACACCGCGCGCCGGATCGCCGACTTCCTTGCCGTCCTGTGGAACGGGAAAATCGTCGAGTCGGGCCCCAAAGACGAACTGTTCGACTCTGAAAACGCCTTCGTGGCGCAGTTCCTCAAGGCGGACGTGACCGGGCCGCTCTCGATGGATTGAGCGCCGCCGCCGCCTGGGCCGCCAGGCACGCCAGGGGAGTCCTGGCCGCATCGGCCGCCCTGGCGGTGGCCGCCGCCGTGCTCGCGAGCTCGTTGCCGACGGACGCCGGCACCGACACGCTCGTCGACACCGATACCGCGGCCTACCGGGCCACCCAGGACCTGCGCGACGCCTTCGGCGACGATCCGGTGGTCGTCCTCGCCAGGGGCGACCTCCAGAACCTGCTGCTGACCGGCAACCTGGGGCAGCTGCTGCGCCTGGAGAGCTGCCTCTCGGGCAGGCTGCCCCCGGGGGCGAGGCCGATCCCCGGCCCGTGTGCCGAGTTGGCGAAGGCGAGGCCGGTCGCGCTCCTCTCCGGGCCCGCCACCTTCCTCAACGAGGCTGTGATCCAGATCAGCCGCCAGCTGAGCCGCATGGCGGCGCGGCTCTCACCCGCGCAGCTGCGCGAATTCGCGCTGGCGGTCGCCACCAGGTACGGGATCACCAGCGCCCCCAGCCTCGGGAACCGGGACTTCACCGCGGCGGTCGTCTTCGACCGGCGACGTGCTGCCGGCACGCCCAAGTCGCGGCTCGCCTACCTCTTTCCCAACCGGCGCTCCGCCCAGATCGTCCTGCGCCTGCGCCCGGGCCTGAGCGACTCCGAGCGCCGTCGCGCCCTGCGGCTGATTCGCGAGGCGGTGTTCGAAACGAAGTCGCGCGCCGCCTGCAAGGACCGCGGCATCCCCGCCCCCTGCTTCCGGCTGCGGGGCGGCCGCTACGTCGTCTCCGGCGCGCCGGTCGTCATCGACGGGCTGGCGCGCTCGCTGCGGGACGCGCTCCTCGTCCTGCTGGCGGTCGCCGTCGTCGTCATGGCTCTCGTCCTGTCGCTCGTCTTCCGCTCCCGGCTGCGCCTGTTGCCACTCGGCCTGGCGCTTGCCGCCGCGGCCCTCGCCTTCGGCCTGTTCGGCCTGTTCGGCGGCTCCCTGACGATGGCGTCGATCGCCGTGCTGCCGATCCTGATCGGCCTCGCCGTCGACTACGCGATCCAGTTCCAGGCCCGTTTCGACGAGGAGGTCGAGGCGGGCGCCCGGGGGGTGGAGGCGGTCGCGGCAGCGGCCGCCCGGGGCGGCCCGACCATTGCCATCGCCTGCATCGCGACGGGGGCGGGCTTCCTCGCCCTGCTGCTCTCGCCGACCCCGATGGTCCGCAGCTTCGGCCTGCTGCTCGTCCTCGGCATCGCGATCGCCTTCGTTCTTGCGCTCACGGCCGGTTTTGCCGCCCTCAGCCTCCGGCGTGAGGGGGGAGGCCCGGGTGCTCCCCCGCTCGCTGGGTTTTCCGCTGGGGAGGACGGGTCACTCGCCGAGGGAGTGGAGCGGAAAACAGGACGCCGCTCGCGGCTGGACCACCCGGCCCTCCCCCTCGTGGCGGAGCGAGCGCTCGGGTTGGCGATCGGCAAGCCAAAAGGTGTTCTGGCTGTCGGATTGCTGCTGGCGGTAGCGGGATGGGGGGTGGGGACGCAGATCGAGACGCAGTCGGACATCAGGAAGCTGGCGCCGCAGAGCATCGAGGCGGTGCGCGACCTGAACGAGCTCCAGGACGCCACGGGCGTCTCCGGTGAGCTCGACGTGCGGGTGCGGGCGCCCGATCTGACCGATCCGGCCACGCTGAGGTGGATGGCCGGCTTCAAGCGCCGTGTACTGCGGGAGAACGGGTTCGCAGGCCCGAATCCGAGCTGCCAGAGGGCGGCGGTCTGTCCCGGCCCGGCGCTCTCCGACTTCGTGGTCGGCGGCGAGGGGCCGCTGCGTCGCTCCGACATCCGGGCAACCCTTGCCGAGCTCCCCGCCTACGACCTGCGGCAGGTCGCGCCGGCGGACCCCCGCACCGGGCTCCCCGGGAACCTCGCCCTGCTCAGCTTCGGGATCCGGGCCCAGCCGCTCGAGGACCAGCAGGCGCTGATCGAGCGGGTCCGCGCGGAGATCGGCGAGCCCGGGGCGCCCGGCGGCCCGCCCATGGGCGTCGACGTCGAGCTGGCCGGGCTGCCGGTGATCGCCGCCGCGGCCGCAGACGACCTCTCCGCGAGCCGCTACTGGTTGACGCTCGCCGGCCTCGCCGCCGTCGCCCTCGTCCTGGTCGCCGCCTACCGGTCCTTCTCCCGCGCCCTGGTCCCGCTGGCGCCGGTGGTGCTGGCGAGCGGCTGGTCGGCACTGGTGCTCTGGGTCGTCGGCATCCCGCTCAACCCGATGTCGGCCGCGCTCGGTGCGCTGACGATCGCGATCGCGACCGAGTTCAGCGTGATCCTCGCGGGCCGCTACCGAGAGGAGCGCGGCACGGGGCGCTCGCCGGCGGAGGGCCTGCGATCCGCCTACGCCCGCACCGGCGCCGCCGTGCTCGCCTCGGCCCTCACGGCGACGGCTGGGTTCGCGGTGCTGATCGCCAGCGACGTCAGGATGCTCCGTGACTTCGGCATCGTCACCGTGATCGACCTCTCCGTCGCCCTGGTCGGGGTGATGGTCGCGCTGCCGGCGGCGCTGGCCTGGATCGGGGGCGAGCGATGAGGGACCGCTACACGATCGTCGTCGGCCTGCTGTTCGCGGCGATCGTCCTGATCGTGGTCGTCGACGGAGGCGGCGGTGGAGGAGGCGGCACCCTGGGCCTCGACCGCCTGCACGATCGCTGGCCGCTGCCCGAGTTCGCGGTGCCGCTGGCGACCAGCGGCCTCGAAGGGGACGCGAACGTCACCCAGGACGATTGCAGCAGCTCGCGGTTGCCCTGCCCCGGCGGCTCTCGCCGTATCCCCGCCTGCCGGATCCGGACGCCCGGCGCCTTCCGCGTCTGCGACCTCTTCGGCCGGCCCTCGGTGATCTCTTTCTGGTTCACCAAGGGGGGTGGCTGCGTCGACCAGCAGGACGTGGTCGACGAGGTCTCCGAGCGTTACCGTGGCCGGGTGGGCTTCCTCTCGCTCGACGTCCGAGACGATCGCGACGAACTGCGCGAGCTCGTTCGCCGGCACCGCTGGAGGATGCCGGTCGGCTTCGACCGCGACGGTGCAGTCTCCGGCCTCTACAGGGTCGGCGGCTGTCCGACCTTCGCCTACGCCTACCCGGGCGGCACCCTGCAGAGCGCCGGCATCGGCGACCTCACCGCCGGCCAGCTGACCGCCAGGGTCGAGAGGCTGCTGCGCGCCACGAGCGCGGCCGAAGAAGGTGGTCGGAGCTGAGGGCGGAGCAGGGGTGGGTGGCGCCTGGACTCGCCGCCGAGTTCCCCGGTCTCGGGATTGCCTCGGTCACGCTCGACGGTGGGCCGGAAAAGAGCCCCGAGGCCGTGCGGCGGCGCCTGCGCGACCTCTCCGACCGCTTCTATGGCTCGCACGCGATCCACCTCCGCGAACGCCCGGTTCCCTGGGCATACCGCGTCTTCTTTCGACAGATCGGTCTCGACCCGGACCGGACCCGCACGCCGATCGAGCAGCTCGCCCTCGAACGCCTCCAGGATGGCGCCTTCAAGACCCGGGGCCTGCCCGACGACGCGCTCTCGATAGCGATCGTCGAGACCGGCGTGGCCCTGCGCGCGTTCGACGGCGACCAGGTCGGCCGGCTCTGCATCCGCGACACCGGCCCCGGCGAGTCGCTGCCCGAGGAGCGGGGAGAGCTCGCGCAGGGGACGCTGGTGATCGCCGACGAGCGCGGGCCGATCGGGCGGCTCTTCGGCGAACCGACGGACTGGTCCGGGATCGAGCGCGTCTCACGGCGGCTGACGGTCGCCGCAGTGCAGGTAAACGGGGTGCCTCAGATAGCCGTGGACGAGGCGCTTTGGATTGCCGCAGAGGTGTTCGATTCTCCCGCCGATTCTTAACCGCAGCGTCGTCTGCGGGGCCTGCGCGTGATCTACACTCGTGTTCGGGATGTCTGACCTGCTCGTCAAAGGCACACCCCTCCCGCTCACCGTCGACGGGGACGAGCGACTGGCGCGAGCCGAGCTCCGGCGCCAGATCGGTCGCCTCGAATACCAGCTGTCGCGACTGGTCGCGGAGGCATTCCCCCGGCTCGAGATCGATTCCGGGGTGGCGGCGGTCGCAGCCGAGCCGCGCGCCCTCGGCCTGGGTGAGCTCGAGCTCGTGCGGGACCGGCTCGCCGGCCGGATCGCCGACGCCCGCGAGGCCCTCGCCTCGCGCGACGAACTGGAGACCGCCAACCGCGAGCTGCGCGACGACATGCTCGCCAAACCGGCCGACCACAAGTGGCTGCGGATCTCGCGGGCGGACGTCGGCGAGCCCGGTTGCGGCCACTGGCACTCGCGCCCCCGTTTCGGGGTGCTGGGCATGCTGATGGGCTGGTGGCGGGTGAAGATCTCCTCCGGCTGCCCCTTATGAAGGCGACACCCGGCGACGACAGGCCCCCGGCGCCGTGGGGCTCGTTTCCGCTTGCCGAGCTGACCATCCTCGCCGGCATAGTCGCCCTCCTCGTCGGCCTCTTCGGCGGCGGGCCGACGGCGATCGGGGTCGGCGTCGCCCTGGCCGGGCTCGGCGGGCTGGAGGTCTCGATCCGCGAGCACCTCGCCGGCTATCGCTCGCACACGACGCTGCTCGCCGGCGCCGTCTTCGTCCTCGTCGTCGGGGTCCTGTTCTACGTCGCCGGCCTGATCCTCGCGATCTGCCTGGCGATCGGGGCGGCGGCCTTCCTCGCCGCCTTCTTCCTGCTCAGGCGCGCATTCCAGCGCGCCTCCGGTGGCCTCTCCTTCAGGGTCGGCCGCCGGGGCTCCTAGCGTCCCTCAGACGAGGACCGCCGGGCGCTCCACGACCGCGCCCTTCTCGGCGAGGGCGCCCGCGAGCAGCGCCCGCTGGCGCGGGGTGAGCGTGCCCAGGCGCTTGTTCTCGTTGAGCGCGACCCCGAGCAGGAACTTGCGAGCGCGGGTGCGGCCCCAGCGCCGCTGGCTGGTGAGCAGCTCGGCGAGGGTCATGCTCTCCGTCTCCCAGGGGCAGTCGCGAACGACCCCGGACACCTCGGTCTCGCCCCTTGCGATCGATCGCTTGAGCTCGGCACGCGCCAGGCGCACCCGGTTGGCGCGGGCCAGGGCCTGCATGTGCTGCGGGGCCTGCGCCGGGGAAGCGTTCGTCATTGCAGGGGCGATCGAGGCTGCGTCCACTGGGACTCCTCCCTAAGGGGAATTGAGCTGGTTTCAATAGGTGCTGGCCGGGCGCCGGTACGGCGCGACGACTCAGGTCCGACGAGTTCTCTGGCGGCTTCCCTGCCCCGGGTCGCCGTCAGCGAGGGGGGCAACGTATTCCGTCGGGTCGCCGGGCGCAACCCGCCCCGGCGCGCGGCCCGTCGGGTCCTTCGCTAAGAGCAACATTTTCTTCACGTCTCCGGCCCGCCCCGAATCGGACAGGCCCGAAACTACCCCGACCGGGGTAGGTCGGGGAAGTCGTCGATCGTCCGCGCGATGGTTCCGAGGGCGGCGTCGAGGTGCTCGCGCTCGTGGGTCGCCATCAGGCTCGTCCGCAGCAGGGCCCCGCCGGGCGGCACCGCCGGGTGGATCGCGACGTTGGTGTAGACGCCGGCGTCGAAGAGCGCCTTCCAGAGCAGCACCGCCTGCCAGTCGTCGCCGACGATCACCGGCACCACCGGGGTGGTGGCGACGGTCCCGTCGGGCAGGGTTCCGGGCTCGACCACCTTCAATCCCAGGCGCCGCAGGCCCTCGCGCAGGTACTCCGCGTTCGAGAGCAGCGCCTCGAACAGGGGCGGCCCGTCGGAGCGGATCACCCGCAGGGCGGCCAGCGCGGCGCCGACCGCCGCCGGCACGGCTGAGGCGCTGAAGATGAACGAGCGCGAGGAGACCCGCAGGTACTCGATCACGTCGGCGGGCCCTGCGATGAAGCCTCCGCAAGAGGCGAGGCTCTTGGAGAAGGTGCCCATCCGCAGGTCCACCTCGTCCTCGAGGCCGAACAGCTCGCAGGCCCCGGCCCCGCGCTGCCCGAGCACGCCGGCCCCGTGGGCCTCGTCGACCATCAACCTCGCCCCGTGCTCGCGGCAGAGCTCGACGATCCGCGGCAGGTCGCAGACGTCACCCTCCATCGAGAAGACCCCGTCGACGACGACGAGCACGCCGCCGCCGTCCTCGGCCGCCCGGGTGAGCATCTTCTCGAGCTTGTCCATCCGGTTGTGGCGGAAGGGGCGTAGCTTGGCGCCGGAGAGCCGGCAGCCGTCGAGGATCGAGGCGTGGTCGCCCGAGTCGCAGATCACGGTGTCGCCGGGCTCGAGGATCGTCCCGATGCAGCCGAGGTTCGCCTGGTAGCCGGTCGTGTAGACGATCGCGTCGTCGGTCCCCATCCACTCCGCGAGCTCGCGCTCGAGCTCGAGGTGAAGCGGCGTGGTTCCGTTGAGGAGGCGCGAGCCGGTGACCCCCGTGCCGTAGCTCTCGAGCGCGTCGCGGGCGGCCTGCTTGACGCGCTCGTCCCCGGTCAGCCCCAGGTAGTTGTTGGAGCCGAGCATGATCGTCTCGCGGCCCTCCATCTCGACCACCGGGCCGGCCTGCGAGGTGAGCAGGCGGAAGTAGGGCAGCAGGTCGTGCTCCCTGGCCGCCTCCAGCTGCTCGAGGCGGTCGTGGCTGCGGGCCTTCTCGAAGACGTCGACCGGGCCCTTCTGGGCCGTTTCGCTCATGGCCGCAGTGTAGGTTGCGCCTTCGATGTCAGGCGTCTCGATCCGGCCGGTCAAGTCCAAGCGGGACCTGAAGCGCTTCGTCAAGGTCCCCTTCTCGGTCCATCGCGACCATCCGCAATGGGTCCCGCCGCTCGTGTTCGAGCGGATGGAGTTCCTCGACCGCAGGAAGAACCCGTACTTCGAGCACTCGGAGGTGGAGCTTTTCGTCGCCGAGCGCGACGGCGAGCCCGTCGGCCGGATCAGCGCCCAGCTGGACCGGCACTGGGACGACTACCGGGGCGGCAACGACGCGATGTTCGGCTTCTTCGAGACGATCGCCGACCGGGAGGTGAGCGACGCCCTGCTCGACGCGGCGTGCGAGTGGGCGGCGGGGCGTGGGCGGTCGCGGGTCCTCGGGCCGATGGACTTCACCACCAACGACGAGCTCGGGATCCTGATCGAGGGCTTCGACGAGCGGCCGATGATCCTCGAGAACTGGCACCCGCCCTACTACCGGGAGCAGATCGAGGCGCGCGGCGACTTCGGGAAGGCGATGGACCTGCTCATGTGGGAACTTCAGTTCGGGGACCTCAAGGAGGGGGAGCAGTTCGACCCCGCGATCCACGCCGCCGCGACGAAGGCCCTGCGCGACGAAGGCGTCGTCATCCGCAACATGCGCAAGCGCGAAATGGCGGACGAGGTGCGCCGCTTCAGCGAGGTCTACAACGAGGCCTGGGGCGACAACTGGGGCTTCGTCCCGATCGACGATGCGGACGCGGAGTTCCAGGCGAAGAGCCTGAAGCAGGTGATCGACGAGGAGTGGGCCTTCATGGCGGAAAAGGACGGCGAGGTGATCGGCGCGGCTCTGACCCTGCCCGACGTCAACCAGGTGATGGCGAGGCTGAACGGGCGCCTGCTCCCCTTCGGCTGGCTCCGCTTCCTGCTCGGCAGGCGCCGGGTCGACCGGCTGCGGGTGTTCGCGCTCGGGGTCAAGAACGACTACCGTCACACCGGCGTCGCCGCCGGCCTCTACCTCAAGCATCTCGAGACAGCGGCCCGGCCCGGTGCGATCAGCGGCGGCCACATGGGCTGGATCCTGGAGACGAACGGGCCGATGAACCGGGCGATGGAGGGGATGGGCGGCCGGGTGGTCAAGCGCTACCGGCTGTTCGAGCGCGACCTCGAGGACGCATAAAAGCGCACGTTCCGGGGTTTACGTAACCGCCTGCCGGAGGCGACACATGCCCTCGCTAGAGTCGCCCGGTGAGCGATTTCGACATCGACGGCGAGGTCGTGGCAGAGGAGGACGCCACGCAGGACAGCGCCGCACAGCCGACCCGGGTGCTCGAGCGCCGGCGCGAGGCCGCCTCCCCGGTGCTCCGCGCCGAGGTGCGCACGGCGGCGATCGCCGCCGCGGGCGGGGCCCTCGCCGGCGCCGTCACGGTGGCCGCCGTGCGCGCGGTCGGCGCGGTCGGCTCGCGCGGCCGCTCCCAGCGACGCCCCTCCCGGCGCCGGGAGGGGCGTCCCACCAATGTCGTCGCCAGCCGCTCGTTCCTTGTCGACGTCCACCTGCTCGGGCGCTGAACGGGGGCTGAGCCCGGCTCCCCTGGAGCTGGAGGTGACGCCGCCCTCGCCCTTCCGCCTGCCCGGCCACGGCGGCGAGGACGGCGTGATGAAGGTCCGCGCCGGCGTCGTCTCGCGCCTGCTGCTGGTCGACCGATGCCCGGTCCTCGTCCGCGCCTGGGACCCTGGGGGCCGGCGTGTGCGCCTGCGGGCCGAGGCCGTCGATCCCGGCGCCGTCGCGATCCCGCCGCCGGCGATCGAGCGCCTGCGGCCGGCCGGCTCGGGTGAGCTGGAGATCGCCGTCGGCCGCATGCGGTTCGCCCTCGGAGTCGACGACGACCTCGCCGAGTTCTACCGGCGCTTCCGCCGCGACCCCCTGCTCGGCCCCCTGATCCGGCGCCGTCCCTGGCTGCGCCCCCGCCGCCGCCCCTGGCCCTGGGAGGCCCTCGCCTGGGCCGTCGTCAAGCAGCTGATCGAGAGCGGCCGGGCGGCGCGGATCCAGCGCCGCGTGGTCGGCCGCTGGGGCGCGCGGCTGGGCAGCGACTCAACGCGGCTCAGGGACGTGCCCTCGGCGGAGCTGATCGGCGGGCGCGCTCCCGCGGAACTGGAGGCGGCCGGCCTCTCGCCGAAGCGCTCGATCGCGCTCGTCGCGGTCGCCCGCCAGGTCTCGAGCGGCCGCCTGCGGCTCGACGAGCCGGCCGCCGACCCGCGCCTGCTCGCGGTTCCGGAGATCGGGCCCTGGACCGTCCAGTGCCTCGGCCTCCTCGGCCGCGGCGACCAGGACTCGCTGCCAGCCGGCGACCTCATCTACCTGAAGCTCGTCGGCCGCCTGGCGCGCCTCGGCCGGCGCGCCACGGTCGAGGAGGTCGAGGAGTTCTACGCGCCCTACGCCCCCTTCCGCGGGCTCGTCGGCCATTGGACGACGAGCCTCATATAAAGGGACGCGCCGATCCGTCGATAACGACGAGTGATGGGGCAACGTACCTCGCCGAAAGGAGGGTGGCCGGAAGAGACGGTCACCGAGTTCATCGATCAGATCTCCTCCGGAGGCGACGACTACCGGCGGCTGGTCGAGCGCCTGCCGGCGATCATCTACACGGCGGAGCTGGGGGAGAACGGGCGCTGGCGCTACATCAGCCCGCAGGCCGAGGAGATCCTCGGCTACAGCCCGGAGGAATGGATCGCCGACCCGGGGCTGTGGGCGAGGCTCCTCCACCCTGACGACCGCGAGCGGGCGCTCGAGCAGGAGAGCCGCCGCACCCTCGGCGAACGCAACCCGCCGCCGGTCGACTACCGGATGCTCACCCGCGGCGGCGAGACGGTCTGGATCCTCGACGAGGCGGTCCTCGAGGAGGATCGCTCCGGGGTCCCGGTCTGGCACGGGGTGCTTTACGACATCACCGAGCGCAAGAGCGCAGAGCAGGAGCTGAAGCGCGCCGCGACCCAGCAGGCCACCGTCGCCCGGCTGGGGGAGATGGCGCTCCGCGACGGCGACCCGGAGGCGCTTATGGCGGAGGCGGCCTCGCTGATGACCCAGACCGACGGGGTCGACGGCGCCGGCGTCTGGGAGGTCGAGCGGGACGGCCGCCGCCTCCACCTCCGGGCCGGCCTCGAGGGGACGCTGGTCGGCACCGACAAGCGGGTCTCGGCGGCGCGCGACTCGCACGCGGGGGCCGCCGTCGAGTCAGGTCTGCACGTGATCGTCGACGACTGGTCGAGCGAGGCCCGCTACTCGATGCCGCCGGCGCTGCGGGTGCTCGGCATCCGCAGCAGCCTGGCGGTGGTGGTCAAGGGCAAGGACGCCCCGTTCGGCGTGCTCGACGTCCATTCCGCCGAGCCGAGCCGCTTCACCCCGCAGGACGTGCACTTCGTGCAGGCGTCGGCAAACGTCCTCGCCGACGCGATCGAGCGCCACGCCGCCGACGAGGCCCTGCGCCACCGGGTCCTCCACGACGCGCTGACCGGCCTCCCCAACCGGCTCAGCTTCATCGACTCGCTCGGGGATTCGATGAAGCGGGCCGCGGTCTCCGGCACCCCGGTCGGGATCATCTTCCTCGATCTCGACCACTTCAAGCTGATCAACGACAGCCTCGGGCACCACGCCGGCGACGAGCTGCTGCAGGTCGTCGCGCCGCGGCTTCGCGCCCACCTGCGGCCCGGGGACATCGTCGCCCGCTTCGGCGGCGACGAGTTCGGCATCCTCGTCGACCGGCTCGCCGACGAGGACGAGGCGGTGGCGATCGCCGACCGCGTCTCCGCCGCCTTCGCCAAGCCGTACTCGATCGACGGCACCGACCACTTCATCAGCGCCAGCCTCGGGATCGCGGTCGCACGTCCCTCGACCCGGGAGCCCGCCGATCCCGACCTGCTGATCCGCAACGCCGACGCGGCGATGTATCGCGCCAAGGAACGGGGCCGTGCCCGCTGCGAGCTCTTCGACGCCGAGATGCGGGCCAGCGCCCTGCGCAGGCTCGAGCTCGAGCGTGAGCTCCGCGGCGGCGTCGAGCGGGACGAGCTGACCCTCCACTACCAGCCGGTCGTTGCCCTGTCCACCGGCGAGGTGACGGGGCTCGAGGCCCTCGTCCGCTGGGAGCACCCGCAGCGCGGCCAGCTCGACCCCGCCGAGTTCATCCAGGTTGCCGAGGAGAGCGGCCTGATCGAGCCGATCGGGAACTGGGTGCAGGAGGCGGCCTGCCGGCAGATCCTCGAGTGGCACGAGCAGCGGCCGGACGCGCGGCCGCTCGACGTGTCGGTCAACCTCTCCGCCCGTCAGGTGTCCCACCGCGATCTTGCCGCCGGGGTCGCCGAGATCCTTGCCCGCACCCGCCTCGACCCCTGCCTCCTGCGCCTCGAGATCACGGAGAGCGTCCTGGTCCAGGAGTCGGCGACGGCACGGGCCACGCTGGAGGCGCTCAGCGAGCTCGGTGTGCGCCTCATCCTCGACGACTTCGGCACCGGCTACTCGTCGCTCGCCTACCTCAACCGCTTCCCCCTCGACGCGCTCAAGATCGATCGCGAGTTCGTCGACGCGCTCGGCGTCGAGCAGGAGCGGACGGCGATCGTCGAGGCGATCATCGGCATGGCCCGCGCGCTCTCACTCGACGTGATCGCGGAGGGCGTCGAAAACGAGGCGCAGCTCTCGGAGCTGCGCCGGCTCGGCTGCGACTACGCGCAGGGCCACCTCTTCTCGCGGGCGCTGCCCGCCGAGAAGGTCCCGGCGTTGCTCGCCGAGGGCTTCCCGGCTTACTCGGAGACCCTGCCGGGCAGGTAGGCGTTGCTGAGCACCTGAGAGGGCGCCGGTTCGCTCGAGATCAACTCGTTCGCGTTCATCCAGGCGATGAAGCGGGCCCACCCGGAGTCGTTCATCCGCCCGTCGCGGCTGAGTAGCGGCAGGGTGGCGTCGACCTCGGCGCGGGTCAGCTTCGGGTCGAGGTCGCGGTTGGCGGCGAGCAGCGCGTCCGTGGTCGCGTCGGGGCTCTTGACGGCAGCGGCGGTGCCGCGGGCGAGGGCGGCGAGGAAGAGCCGGTAGGGCTCGGGGTCGGATTCCAGTCGCTCGCGGTTGGCGAGCAGGACCAGCTCGTCGTAGGTGGGCACGCCGAGCTCGTCGACGGGCGTCACCACCGGGTCCTTGCCGCGTAGCTTCAGGTCGACGCCCTCGACGTTGCTGAAGCCGCCCAGCATCGCCTGGGCGCTGCCGCCCACGAGGGCCGGCAGCAGCCCGAAGCCGACGTTTACCGTCTTCACGTCGTCGGGCGAGAGGTTGGCCCGCGCGAGGATCGTCTCCAGGTAGGCGTCCTGGTATGGGATGCCCGCCGTCGCGATCGTCTTGCCCCGCAGGCCGGCGACGCCCCCGATGCCGGACTTCTCAAGCCAGATCATCGAGGTCAGCGGCCGGTCGACGATCGCTCCGACGGCGAGCACGTCGAGGCCCTGTTCGTGTGCGAGCAGCACCTCGGGCTCGTAGGAGATCGCCAGGTCGGTGCGGCCGGCAGCGACCTGCTTCGTCGGCGCGGCCGGGTCGGAGGGCGTCTGGATCGAGACGTCGAGGCCGGCGTCGGCGAAGTAGCCGAGCTTCTCCGCCATGTAGATCCCGGCGTGGTCGGGGTTCGGGTAGAAGTCGAGGGTCAGGGCGAACGGAGTCCGCTGGGCCGCGGTCACGTCCTCGCCCTTCTCGCCGCAGGCGCAGAGGAGGACCGCCAGGCCGAGCGCCGCCGCCGCGGCGAGCACGCGCATGTGGGTTCGCGGACGTCTCATCCCCTCCTTTCTATCGCCAAGTGACGACGCGGCGCTCCGCGAGTGCGATCAGGCCGAAGAGGGCGATCGCCATCGCGGAGAGCACGACGACCGCCGCGAAGAGGCGCGCGGTCTGCAGCTGGGCGTTGTCCTGGAGCATCAGGTGGCCGAGGCCGGAGCTGGACCCGGCCCACTCGCCGAAGACGGCGCCGATCGGCGCTATCGCGACGGCGATCTTGGCGCCGGTGAACGTCTGCGGCAGCGCGGCCGGCGCTTCCAGGCGGCGGAAGGTCTGCCAGCGGGAGGCGTCGAGAGAGCGCATCATCCGGGTCGCCTCCGGGTCCACCGAGCGCAGGCCGTCGAGGGCGTTGACGGTGATCGGGAAGAAGCAGATCAGCGCGACGATCGCCAGCTTCGGCCCCAGTCCGTACCCGAACCAGACGACGAGGATCGGGGCGACCACGACGATCGGGATCGTCTGCGAGGCGACCACCAGCGGGTAGGCGGCGAGCCGCAGGGTCTCGGAGAGGTGCAGGGCGACGGCGAAGGCGAGGCCGGCGAGCAGCGCGCAGGCGAAGCCGAGCAGGATCTCGCCCAGGGTGACCCAGGCGTTTTCGGCGAGCAGGGAGCGGTTCTCCCAGAGCGCGGCGGCGATTTCCGTGGGCGAGGGGACGAGGAAGTCTTCGAGGGAGAGCAGCGAGGCGAGGGCGCCGCTGCTCGCGGCCAGCTGCCAGACGCCGATCAGGCCGGCGAGCGAGGAGGATCGGCGCCAGCAGGCGTCTCACCGGCCGCTCCCGGCGTGCAGGGCCCGCATGGCGCGCTCGCGGGCCGCGACGAAGCCTGCCTCGACGACGGCCGCGTCGCGGTCCTCGGCGCGGGCGATGCCGGTCGGGACCGCCAGCTCCTCGACGACCCGCCCCGGTCGCGCCGAGAGGACGACGACCCTGTCGGAGAGGTAGAGCGCCTCCTCGACGTCGTGGGTGACGAGGACGACCGTGCGCGGGTCGGCCCTCAGCGCGCCGGCCAGCCACTGCTGCATCTCGGCCCGCGTGATCGCGTCGAGCGAGGCGAAGGGCTCGTCGAGGGCGAGCACCGGCTTCTCGGAGAGCAGGGTGCGGAGGAAGGCGACGCGCTGCCGCATCCCGCCCGAGAGCTGGGCCGGCCTCGCGGCCTCAAAGCCGCCGAGCCCGAAGCGGCCGAACCGCTCGGCTGCCCGGCGCCGGGCCTCCGCGCGCCCGAGGCCGCGGTTGCGCAGGGCCAGGGAGGCGTTGTCGAGCGCCGACAGCCAGGGGAAGAGCACGTCGCGCTGGGGCATGAAGGCGCAGTCCCGCAGGCGGTCTCCACCGGCTGCGTCGCCGATCGCGATCTCCCCGGCGCTCGGCTCGCGCAGCCCGCAGACCAGTTCGAGCAGGGTCGACTTGCCGCATCCCGAGGGTCCGACCAGGCCGACGACGCCGTGCGCCGGAACGTCGAGGTCGAGGCAGGAGATCGTCTCCAGGTCGCCGTAAGAGTGCTGAAGGCCGCGCACCGAGATTCCCCTATCGGCAGCACGCATCCTGCTATCCTGCCGCACTTCGCACTCCTGACCAAAGAGGTCAAGAAAGTCGATAAGGCCCCTCCCCGGTACTAGAAATGGATCCCGCGATCGTCATCTTCGGCTTCGGAATCGGAGCAATGGTCGGCATGACCGGCATGGGCGGGGGCACCCTGATGACGCCACTCCTGATCCTGATCTTCGGGGTCAAGCCGGTGACCGCGATCGGCACGGACATCTTCTACGCGGCCGTGACCAAGACCGTCGGCGGCTGGCGGCACCTGAAGATGCGCACCGTGAACATGGGTTTGGCGCTGTGGATGGCGGCCGGCAGCGTGCCGGCCTCGATCGCGGGCGTCTGGGCGATCTCGGTCCTGCAGAGCCGGATCGGCGAAGACAAGCTCGACGAAGTCGTCTACGCGCTGCTCGGCGGCACGCTGCTGATGGTCGGGATCATCACCCTGGCGAGGGCGCTGATCCTGAGCAACCTGATCGAAGAGCGCGACGACTTCGAGCTCAAGCGCCGCCACAAGATCGCCGCGGTGGCGATCGGCGCCACCACCGGCTTCGTGATCGGCATCACCTCGGCCGGCTCCGGGACCGTGATCGCGATTCTGCTGATCGCCGTCTACCGGCTGACGCCGAGGAAGGTGGTCGGCACCGACGTCTTCCATGCCGCGATCCTGCTCTGGGCCGCCGGCCTCGCGCACTGGGTCGGCGGCAACGTCGACTTCGTGCTCGCCGGCAACATCCTGCTCGGCTCCGTGCCGGGCGTGATCGTCGGCTCCCATTTCGCGGCGCGGGCCCCGACCGGCTTCCTGCGCACGGCCCTCGGGGTCGTCCTGGTCGCCTCGGGGATCATCACCGTGCAGAAGGGCGACCCGGCGATCTGGCCGATCGCGGCGGCAGTCGCCGGGATCGGCCTCGGGCTGCTGATCTGGTTCCCGCGCTGGTGGAACGAGCGGCGCGTGGCCAGGGAAGCGATCGAGCGGGAGGCGGCGGCGCACGACCGCTCCGACGACCTCGAGCCCGAGACGATCGGGTGACTGGTTAACTAGCCGCCATGCGCGTCTCCGCAAAGGCCGACTACGCCGTGCGGGCCGCGGCCGAGCTGGCCGCCGCCGGCAAAGGCCCGGTCAAGGGCGACAGGCTCGCCGAGGCGCAGGACATACCCCTGCAGTTCCTCGAGCACATCCTGCTCGAGCTCAAGCACTCCGGCATCGTCCGCGCCCGCCGCGGCGCCAAGGGCGGCTACTGGCTCGCGCGGCCCGCCGACGACGTGACGATCGCCGACGTCGTGCGCTCGGTCGAGGGACCGATCGCCCACGTCCAGTCCTCGCCGCCGGAGGCGATCCGGTACCGCGGCAACGCCGAGCACCTGCAGGAGGTCTGGATCGCCGTGCGGGCCAGCGTGCGCAGTGTGCTGGAGGAGGTCACCCTCGCCGACCTCGTCGCCGGCGAGCTGCCGGCCTCGGTCAAGGACCTGGTCGAGGCGCCGGGCGCCTGGGCAACGCGTTAGCGGCTTCGGCCGAGCGACAGTCAGTCGGCGGCGGGCGCGCCGCCGGCGACAACGTTGACGAAGTTCTCCAAATGCCGGGTGGTCCAGCACTCGAAGGCGCCGTCGCAGTGTGGCTCGTAGGCGGCCATCACCGAGTCCCCGTAGTTCCAGTAGAGCTTCGGCTCCGGGTTGAGCCAGAAGAGGCGGCCGGCCCGCTCGGACACCTGGGCGAAGACCTCGGCGTGGGGCTCGCGGCCGTTGGTGCGGGCGTCGCCGAGCACGATCACGGTCGAGCGCGGGTCGAGGTCGTCGGAGATCTCGGAGAGCAGCTCGAGCCAGACCCGCCCGTAGTCGGTGTAGCCGGAGACGTCGGCGACGCCTCCCTCGGAGGAGATCCGCTCGGCGATCACGCGGAAGTCGCGCTCGTGCTCGAAGACCTCGGTCACCTCCGAGATCCGCTCGATGAAGACGAAGCTGCGCAGTTTCCGGAACGAGTCGTGCAGTGCGTGCAGGACGGAGAGGAAGAAGACGCTGGCCGAGGTGACCGAGGTGGAGACGTCGCAGAGCACGTAGATCTCCGGCCGGCGCGGGCGCTTTGGGCGGTAGCGCAGGCGCAGCGGCACGCCTCCTGTCTCGAGCGAGGCGCGCAGGGTGCGGCGCACGTCGACGCTCTGCGCCTTTCGCCGGCCGCGCTGCTCGTGCCCGAGGGTCGCCAGGCGACGCTTCATCTGCGAGACGGCGCGGTGCACGGCCGCCAGATCCTGGGTCGGGCTGCTCGGCAGCGCCCGGTCGAGGTCGGCGAGCGGGCGGGACGGGGGCAGGGTCGAGGTCCGCTCGATCAGGTCGCGTTCCAGCTCACGGCGCAGGTGTCGCTCGAACCGGTTGAGCTGCTCCCGGTCGATCGGCGGCAGCTCCTCGCCGCCCTCCTCGGCCTGCTGCTGTGTGCCCGCCGAGAGGCCGAGGGTGCGGCGGATCCGCTGCACATCGACGCCGATCACGCCGGAGCCCTCGCCCTGACGGCCGAAGGCGGCGATCGCCAGCCGCGCCAGGTCGCGCATCTCGTCCTCGTCGCCGTCGAGGATCGCCTGGCGCACCTGCTCGCGCAGCTCGTCGATGTCGAGGCGCTCTCCCCCCTCGTGGCGGGCACCCTCCTCACCGACGCCGCGCTCGATCGCCTCCGCCTCGGCGGAGCGGAAGAACCAGCGCTCGAAGAGCAGCTCGAAGAGCCGCCGGTCCTCCTGCGACTTGGCGATCGTCGTCGCCAGCGCCTCGCGGAAATCGTCGTGCGAGGTCCACGGCACCTGTTCGAGCGCGGCGAAGGCGTCGAGGATCTCCGAGGTGCCGACCGCGATCCCCTCGCTGCGCAGCTCCTCGCAGAAGCCGAGCAGCTTCCCCGAGAGGCCGGGTGGGCCGGGGTCAGGCCTGGGGCCGTAGGGGGTCGGCAAGTTTCACCCCGACCCGTTCCGCGACCAGGTCGATGTCGGTCCGGTGCTTGACGATGATCGACATCGACTGGTTGAAGGTCTCCTTGTCGATGTCCTCGGAGCCCATCAGCAGCAGGGTCCGGGCCCAGTCGATCGACTCCGCGATCGAGGGGGGCTTCTTGAGGTCGAGCGACCTCACCATCCGCACGACCTCGACCAGGCGCCGCGCCAGCGCCTCGGCGAGCTCGGGCGCGTGCATGCGGACGATCTCCATCTCGCGCTCGAGCTCGGGGTAGTCGAGCCAGAGGTAGAGGCAGCGGCGCTTCAGGGCCTCGGTCAGCTCGCGCGAGTTGTTCGAGGTGAGGACGACGATCGGCATCGTCGTCGCCGTCACCTGGCCGAGCTCGGGGATCGTGATCTGGAAGTCGGAGAGAAGCTCGAGCAGCATCGCCTCGAACTCCTGGTCGGTCTTGTCGATCTCGTCGATCAGCAGGACGACCGGCTCGGGGCTCGAGATCGCCTGCATCAGTGGCCGCTCGAGCAGGAACTCCTCGTTGAAGATGTCGCCGTGCACGTCCTCCCAGCCCTCCTCGCCACCCACCTGGATGCGGAGCAGCTGCTTGCGGTAGTTCCACTCGTAGAGGGCCTTGGCCTCGTCCAGTCCCTCGTAGCACTGGAGGCGGATCAGGTCGCGCCCCGTCGCCCGCGAGAGGGCCTTGGCGAGCTCGGTCTTGCCGACCCCGGCGGGGCCCTCGACCAGCACCGGCTTCCCCAGCCTCTGGGCCAAGAACGAGACCAGCGCCGCGGACTCGTCGGCCAGGTAGCCGGCCCCCGCGAGGGCCTCCTTCGTCTCGGCGACTGACTCCATCGTCATGCCGCAAGGATAATCCGGCCCCGTGCTCGACCTGCTTCCGCCCCTTGCCGCCGTGCTGCCGCACAGCATCGGCCCCTACATCGCGCTGGTGCTCTGCGGCTTCGCGATCGGCATCCTCGGCCACCTGAGCAGCTCCCGCGCACTCGTCGCGGCCGGTGTGATCCTGATCGCTCTCGGCGCCTTCCTCTTCCCGCTGGCGCTCAACCTGACCACCGACGACAAGCCCTCGATCGACGACGCCCGCCGGCGCTAGGCCTTACTATCGAGCGCCCATTTTCCCGATCCCAGGAGGGCCCCCGCCTTGAGCAGACTTCGAATCCTTCTCCTCTTCGCCGCGCTCGCAGGGCTGGCCACGTTCGTCGCCGCCTGTGGCGGCAGCGACGGCGGAAGCTCGGAAGAGAACCCGCAGACGGTTCTCGAAGACGCGACCTTCGAAGGGATAGAAGACGCCGACGTCGATCTCTCGATCGGGATAGACGTGACGGGCGACGAAAGCGGGAGCGTCGACGTCAGCGTCGCGGGGCCGTTCCAGGGCCGCGGCAAGAACCAGCTTCCGGAACTCGACATGACGGCGGAAGCGAACGGGTCGGTCGGCGGCAGCGACGTTGACTTCGACGGTGGGATCGTGCTCCTCCCCAACAAGGCCTACGTCGCCTACGAAGGCGTCGACTACGAGGTCGACTCGACCACGTTCAGCTTCGTCCAGTCGGCGATCGAAGACGCGCAGCGCAAAAGCGGCGCCGAAAGCGGCACCGAAGGCGCGACGAAGTGCCAGCAGGAAGCGGCGGGGAAGTTCGACGTCGGCGACTTCGTCGACAACCTCACCAACGAAGGGTCGGCCGACGTCGGCGGAACCGAGACCACCAAGGTCAGCGGCGACCTGAACGTCGCCGGGGCACTGGAAGCGATCACCGGGCTGACCGAGCTGCCCGCCTGCAGCTCGCAGCTGAAGGCCGCCGGCCCGCTGCCCTTCGGCGAACTCGAAGAGGCACAGGGTGAAATCGAAAAGGCGCTGAAGTCCGCCCACGCCGACGTCTACGTCGGCGACGACGGGATCATCCGTCGCCTGACGGCCAAGTTCGACGTGCAGCCGAAGGGCTCAGGCGAAAAGGTGACGGTCGACGCCGACCTCTCGCTGACCGGCGTCAACGAGGGCCAGGAGATCACCGCTCCGGACGGGGCCAAGCCACTCAACGACCTGTTCGTGAAGCTCGGGATCAACCCGATCGAACTGCTCCAGGGGGCCCAGGGCGGCGCCGGCATCGGCGGCCTGCTGGAACAGTTCGGCGGCGCCGGCGGCAGCGAACTGCCGGGCCTGGGCTCGACCGGTGGCGGGGCGCAGGGCGAATACCTCGACTGCGTGCAGGAAGCCTCGACCCCGGCCGACCTACAGAACTGCGCGAAGAAGCTCCAGTAGGGCGAGGGTGGAAGGCGGCGGAACGCCCCGGCTGAACGCCGCCTTCCTGCGCAGCCCCTACGGCTGGCCCTACCTGCTGGTGCCGCTGATCCCGGCGGCCGTCGGGCTCGAGCTCGCCGACGCCTCCGCCGGGCTGGTCTTCGCGGCGGCGGCACTCGGCATCATCCCGACGGCGGCGCTGATGGGCCGCGCCACCGAGGAGCTCGCGGCGCGCTCCGGGCCCGGGATCGGAGGCCTGCTCAACGTCACCTTCGGCAACGCGCCGGAGCTGATCATCGCCCTCTTCGCCCTCGGGCAGGGTCTGCACGAGGTCGTCAAGGCCTCGATCGTCGGCTCGATCCTCGGCAACATCCTGCTCGTGCTCGGGGGCGCGATGTTGGCCGGCGGCATCGGCCGCGAGAGGCAGACGTTCAGCAGGACAGGGGTCAGCGTGCAGACGACGATGCTGCTGCTCGCAGCCGCGGCGCTGCTGATGCCGGCGATCTTCGAGATGGTCGAGGGCAAGGGCCTGCCCCAGCCGGGGGCCGAGCTCGTCGACTACGGCTCGACGGTCGAGCATCTCTCGCTCGCCGTCGCGATCGTCCTGATCGCCACCTACGTGGCGGGGCTGGTCTTCTCGCTGAAGACCCACCGCGACATCTTCAACCCCGACTACGAGGACGAGGACAGCTGGGGCTGGTCGGTGCGCACCTCGGTGATCGCGCTGGCGATCGCGGGCATCCTGGTCGGCCTGATGTCCGAGGTCCTGGTCGGCTCGATCGGCGAGGCATCGCGATCGGTGGGCCTCTCGCAGTTCTTCATCGGCGCGATCGTCGTCGCCATCGTCGGCAACGCGGCCGAGCACTGGGTGGCGGTCCTGGTCGCGAGGAAGGACAAGATGGACCTGGCGGTCAACATCGCGATCGGGTCCAGCGCGCAGGTCGCGCTCTTCGTCGCCCCGGCATTGGTGCTCGCCTCCTTCGTCCTCGGCCCGCACCCGCTGGCGCTGGTCTTCAACGGCTTCGAGCTCGGCGCGATCCTGCTCGCCGTGCTGATCGCCAACTACGTCACCCAGGACGGTGAGTCGACCTGGTTCGAGGGCGTGCAGTTGCTCGCCGTCTACGTCGTCTTCGGGATCGCGTTCTTCTACGCCTGATCCCCCGTAGGCTGCCCCGGTGGACGCTGTACTCCTGTTCGCCAGCTTCGCGGTGATCCTCGCCGGCGCGCTGCTCTTCACGAACGCGGTCGAGTGGATCGGCCACCGCCTCGACATGGGGGAGGGGGCCGTGGGCAGCCTTCTCGCCGCGGTCGGCACCGCGATGCCCGAGACCCTGATCTCGATCGTCGCCCTGATCGGCGCCGCCGAGGGAGCCGACGAAGTCGCGATCGGCGCGATCGTCGGCGCCCCGTTCCTGCTCGCCACCCTGGCGATGGGGCTCGTCGGCCTCTTCGCCTACCTGTACCGGCGGCGGCGGGCACAGGGCCTGGAGCTGAGCGTCCACCGGCCGACGCTCGAGCGCGACCTGCTCTTCTTCCTCGCCTTCTTCGCCCTCGGCCTGGCGCTCGCCTGGGGCGCGCCGGCGGCCCTGCGGGTCCCCGTCGGCCTCGCCTGCCTGCTCGCCTATCCGATCTACATCCGCCTCACCCTGCGCGGCTCCGGCGCGGCGCAGGGCCACGCAACCCTCGACCCGCTGATCTTCGAGCGCCGCAGCGAGCGCCGCACGGATCCGGCGCTGCCGCTCTGCGCGCTGCAGCTGCTGGTCGGGCTGGGGGCGATGGTCGGCGGCGCCCACCTCTTCGTCGAGGAGCTGCTCGACATCGCGGCGAGCATCGGCGTCGAGGCGGTCGTCCTGGCCCTGATCCTCGCCCCGCTGGCGACCGAGCTGCCGGAGAAGGTGAACAGCTTCTTCTGGGTCCGCGAGGGCAAGGACTCGCTCGCCCTCGGGAACATCAGCGGGGCGATGGTCTTCCAGTCGACGATCCCGGTCGGGATCGGCCTGATCTTCACCGACTGGAAGCTGAACGGCGACGCCGCCCTCTCGGTCGGCCTCGGGCTCGCCGGGGGGCTGCTCGCCTACGCGACCCTGCGCCGGGGCAGCCGCTTCTCGCTGCCCGCGGTGGTCGCCTGGTTCGCCCTCTACGCCTCCTTCATCGTGGTCGTCGCCCTGGGCGCCTAGCTCACAGCTCTGCGAGCGCCGAGCACGACTTCTCGCCCCAGGTCCGGTACGCCTCTGCGACGCAGTGGTCGGGGTCGGAGAGCCTGGCCGGGTCTCCGTTCTGATCGCGCAGCTCGAAGTCGGGCGCCTCCTGCCCCAACTCGGCCGGCATCAGTCCTCGCGTCCGGGCTCCTGGCCGGCCTCGTCCTCGTCGAGCTCGTTGTCTCCCTGCTCGAGCGCGGTTTCGGAGACCGAGCCCGCGGCGCCGGGGTGGTAGTGGGTCTGGAATGCCTCGAGCAGCTGGTCGCGGTGGTCCTCGTCGACCGGCACGTCCTCGGAGACCCGCACCCAGTCGGCGCCCTCGTAGTCCTCCATGTTGAAGACCTCCTGGTCGAGGGAGGTCGAGTCGTCGACGATCACCACCACCTCGGTTTGCGGGTTGAAGTAGGTGCCCGGCTGCACCAGCAGGTCGTCGACCTCGTAGAGATTGTCCTCGGCTGCTCCTGTCATCTCCTCTCGATCCTATGCAAACTCGTCGAGCTGGCGCTCGACCTCGGCCTCGACGTCCAGCGGCGGCTCGCCGCGGCGCAGCCGCCGTTCGTTGCCGGCGATCACCAGGCGCCGCACCTCGTCGCGCAGCTCGGCGTCCGGCGAGGCCCCGGCGGCCGGCCCCTGCTCGAACAGGCGCCGGACCTCGGCCTCGACGTCGATCGGGTCGCGGCCGCCCCGCACGCGCCGGTAGGACTTCGCCTCCAGCATCTGCCTCGCCTCCGCCTCCTGCAGCGCCCGGTCGGCGGCGGTCGCGCCCGTGCCGCGGGGCGGCGGCATCTCCTGCTCGATCGCGAGCGGCCCCTTGCCGATCCGGCGCCAGGCGCCGCCGGAGCGGCCGAACGAAAACGCCGCGATCGGCGCCACGGCCAGCGTGATCAGGATCAGAACGGTTCCGTTGTCGATCGCGATGGCGCCCATCGCCTCAAGGGTAGGGGCATCTGGACGCACTTGTTCCCGCTATGCGGGAGGAACTGCGTCCTCGCGCATCCGCTAGTCTTTGGGTTGGTTGACTGACCAGTCAATCGGCAGCGCGTCGCCCCCCGGCGGCGCCCCACGCAAAGGCTTCAACGGACCAAAAAAGGAGCACCGACCGGTGGTTGACTTCACCCTGACCGACGAGCAGAAGGACCTGCGCGAGCTGGCTCACAGCTTCGCCGAGAAAGAGATGCGGAAGGTCGCCTGGGAGTACGACAAGGACGGCACCTGGCCCCAGGACATCGTCGACAAGGCCTGGGAGATCGGGTTGATGAACACCCACATCCCCGAGGCCTACGGCGGCCCGGGCCTCGACTACCTTTCCGGCTGCCTGATCGAGGAGGAGATGGGCTGGGGCTGCTCGGGCATCGGCACCTCGCTGATGGCCAACGGCCTGGCCTCGGCGCCGGTCGCCCTCGGCGGCTCGGAGGAGACCAAGAAGAAGTACCTCGGGATGCTCTGCGAGGAGCCCAAGCTGGCCTCCTTCTGCCTGACCGAGCCCGACGCCGGCTCCGACGTCTCCGGGATGAAGACCCGCGCCGTCAAGCAGGGCGACAAGTACGTCATCAACGGCTCCAAGTGCTTCATCACCAACGGCACCTACGCCGACTACTTCACCGTCTACGCGAAGACCGACCCCGAGGCCGGCCATCGCGGGATCAGCGCCTTCGTCGTCGACGCCGACCTCGACGGAGTCACGGTCGACAAGAAGGAGGACAAGATGGGCCAGCGGGCGTCGAACACCGCGACCATCTCCTTCCACGACGTCGAGATCCCGGCCGAGAACCTGCTCGCCGAGGAAAACAAGGGCTTCAAGCTGGCGATGATGACCCTCGACCGGACCCGCCCCGGCGTCTCGGCGATGGCCGTCGGCATCGGTCGCGCGGCGACCGAGTACGCGACCGAGTACTCCAAAGAAAGGATCCAGTTCGGGGTCCCGATCGCGATGCACCAGGCGATCCAGTTCATGATCGCCGACATGGCGACCAAGGTCGAGGCCGCCCGCCTGCTGGTCTGGAGCTCGGCGGTGATGCTCGACCAGGGCCAGCGCAACAGCCGCGTCTCCTCGATGGCGAAGCGCTTCGCCGCCGACTCGGCGATGGAGATCACCGTCGATGCGGTCCAGGTCTACGGCGGCTATGGCTTCATCAAGGAGTACCCGGTGGAGAAACTGATGCGCGACGCGAAGATCATGCAGCTCTACGAGGGCACGAGCCAGATCCAGCGCCTCGTGATCGCCAAAGAAATCCTCCTGCCGCGCGGCGCCGAGGTGACTCCCGAGGCCGAAGCGAAGGCCAAGGAGTCCGAGGACAGCCAGGCGGACCAGGCGGCGGCGACGGTCTGAACCATGGACGCCTCCGAGCGCGCCGCCGCCGGTAGGGCGGCGCGCTCGCGGGCTCCCCGCTCTTCGCACGGGGAATGGGCGCCCTCGAGTGGGCGCGACGACCCGGTCGCGATCCTCGAAGGCCAGTCGAAGTCGCGCGTCCCCGAGCTGGTCCCGATCCGCTACGCGCGGATGGTGGTGTCGCCCTTCACCTTCTACCGCGGCGCCGCCGCCGTGATGGCGGCGGACCTATCGGTCACCGCCACCTCGGGCCTGCGGGTGCAGGCCTGCGGCGATGCCCACCTGTCCAACCTGGGCGTCTTCGCGGCGCCCGACCGGCGCCTCGTCTTCGACCTCAACGACTTCGACGAGACGCTTCCCGGGCCCTGGGAGTGGGACCTGAAGCGGCTCGCGGCGAGCTTCGAGATCGCCGGCCGTGAGAACGGCTTCAAGCGGGCGCGGCGCGAGGACGTGCTGAGGGTCCTGGGGCGCGGGTACAGGGAGGCGATGCGCGGCTTCGCCGCTCGGCGCAACATCGACGTCTGGTACGCGCGCCTCGACGAAGATGCGATCCGCGGGCAGCTGCGAAACGCAGGCCAGAAGCTGGCGAGGAAAGCCGAGAGGGGGGCCGCCAAGGCCCGCGCGAAGGACAGCCTGCGGGCGCTGGGAAAGCTCACCGAGCGGGTCGACGGCGATCTTCGCATCGTCAGCCGGCCGCCGCTGGTCGTTCCGATCGAGGAGCTGCTGCCCGAGGACGACAAGATCGACGTCGAAGGCATGCTCCGGGGGGTTCTCGAGAGCTACGCCGGAACGCTGAAGGGCGATCGCCGCCGGCTGCTCGAGAGGTACACACTCCGGCACGTCGCCCACAAGGTGGTCGGCGTCGGCAGCGTCGGCACCCGCGCCTGGATCCTGCTGCTGACCGGCCGCGACGACGAGGACCCGCTCTTCCTCCAGGCCAAGGAGGCCCAGGCCTCGGTGCTCGAGCCCTACGCCGGGGCGAGCGAGTTCGACAACCACGGCCGGCGGGTGGTCGAGGGCCAGTGGCTGATGCAGGCCGCCGGCGACAGCTTCCTCGGCTGGTGCCGCGTTCGCGGGATCGACGACGTCGAGCGGGACTTCTACGTGCGCCAGCTCTGGGACGGCAAGGGATCGACCGACATCGAGGCGATGCCGCCGTCCGCGATGGAGGTCTACGCGCGTCTCTGCGCCTGGACGCTGGCTCGTGCCCACGCCCGCTCCGGCGACGCCATTGCGATCGGCGCCTACCTTGGCGGGGGCAAGCGCTTCGACCGGGCGCTGGCAGAGTTCGCGCGCCTCTACGCGGATCAGAACGAACGCGACCATGCCGCCCTGCGGGAGGCGATCGACTCCGGCCGCCTGCCCGCCGAGGACGCCTGACGCCGAAGGCGCCCGGGGCCGGATAGCCTGCCCGCCATGGCGAGATGGGGAGTCCTCGCGGTTCTCGGCGCGGCCCAGTTCCTGATGGTCCTCGACCAGGCGGTGATGAACGTCGCGATCTCCCAGCTGGTCGAGGACTTCGACACCACGGTGACGACGATCCAGATCGTGATCGCGCTCTACGCCCTGGTGATGGCGGGCCTGATGCTCACCGGCGGCAAGCTCGGTGACCTCTGGGGGCGGAAGCGGGCATTCACGGTCGGCCTCTGCATCTACGGATCCGGGTCGGCGCTCACCGCCGCCTCCTGGAACGTCCCCAGCCTGACCCTGGGCTGGTCCGTGCTCGAGGGCATCGGCGCCGCCCTCGTGCTGCCGGCGATGGTCGCCCTGGTGGCGACCAACTTCAAGGGCCAGGACCGGGCGCTCGCCTACGGCGTGCTCGGCGGCATCGCCGGAGCCGGGATCGCGGTCGGCCCGATTCTCGGCGGCTGGGCGACGACCGAGCTCTCCTGGCGGGTCGTCTTCGTCGGCGAGGTGCTCGTCGCCCTCGGCATCGTCCTCGGCGTGCGGCTGATCAAGGAGCCCGAGAGGGGGGCGCCGGGCGCGGGCCTCGACCTGATCGGGGGGCTCCTCTCCGCGGCGGGGTTGGGGATCGCGGTCCTCGGGGTCCTGCAGGCGAGCAACTGGGGCTGGTTGTTGCCCCGCGACTCGCCGGTCGAGCCCTTCGGCCTCTCGCTGACCCCGTTCGTGATCGCGCTCGGCCTCGCGATCCTGGTCGCCTTCGGCGCCTGGGAGCGGCGCCGGGAGCGGCGCCGGGAGGCGCCGCTCGTGCACCTGGGGCTGCTGCGGATCCCGCGCCTGCGCGGCGGCCTCTCGATGCTGCTCGCGCAGAACCTCGTCCTGATGGGGATCTTCTTCACCGTGCCGCTCTTCCTGCAGATCGTCCTCGGCCTCGATGCCCTCGAAACCGGGACCCGCATGCTGCCCGCCTCGGTTGGGCTCTTCGTCACCGCCCTGGCAGGCTCGGCGCTCGCGAAACGGTTCCCGGCGAGGACGCTGGTGCGAGCAGGCCTGGCCATTGTCCTCCTCGCCGTCCTGCTCCTGCTCGACACGATCGAACCGCAGCTCGACAACACCGCCTTCCTCGTCGCGATGGGGGTGCTCGGGGTCGGCATGGGCCTGGTCGTGTCCCAGCTCGGGAACGTCGTGCAGTCCTCGGTCGAGGACCGTGACCGCAGCGAGGCCGGCGGCCTCCAGAACACCGCCCAGCAGCTCGGCTCCTCGCTGGGGACGGCGCTGCTGGGCGCGATCGTGATCAGCGGCCTGGTCACGGCGTTCACCTCGAACGTCGCCGACGACCCGCAGATCTCCGCCGACGTGCAGCGCGAGGTGAGCATCCGGGTCAGCTCCGGCGCCAGCTTCGTGTCCGCGGAGGAGGTCCGGACGGCGGCGGAGCGGGAGGGGCTCGCCCCGGCGACGACCGAGCGGCTGGTCGACGCCTACGAGGAGGCGCAGCTGGACGCGCTCAGGATCGCCCTCCTCGGCGCCGCCTTCCTCGTCCTCGGGTCCTTCCTCTTCACCAGGCGGCTGCCGACGAAGCGCTTCGACGAGCTCCAAGCCGAGTCCCGACCGCCACCGACTCCTGCCTGATGCTCGGTATTCCACAGCACCGCTGTTAGGCTCGGCGCATGAGACCGCTCGGGGTCCGGTTGGCCGGTACGGCCGGCGGGGTGCTGGCAGCGGCGGCCCTGTTCGTCGGTGCCGGCGAGGCGAGCACCGGCGCCGACAGGCACTTCGTCGAAGCGCGGGTGGTCGGCTCGGGGTCCGCGGTCGCCGACTACGGCGAAGACCGCAAGCAGCCAGGTCTGACCACCGCCTCCGGCGTGGACGGCAGGGAATCCATCGAGTGGCGCTGGGAAGTGCGCGCCGTCGCGGTAAGCACCGGGGCGGGCCCATTGGTCACAAGGGCCAAGAGCGGTCGCCTGCGGGGGGTCCTGACGACGTCGCTCGTCTCCTACGCGATCCAGATGGGCAAAGTCGGCGAGGAACCGCTCTGCGATTTCTACCAGGGGACGACCACGTTCCTCTCGAACGACGGCGCCGGGCGGATCGCGAGGAGGTCTGGCTTGGGCGAGCTCGTCCACAACGCCGACTTCAGGCTCCGCGGGGGCCAGCTCAACGTCTCCCCGCCGCGGGGCCTCACGCGGCATAGTTGCTTCCACGGTCCGGCCGGGGACCGGGGCCTCGATTTCGTCGAAGGCGTCGGTGCGGGCGACGCCCCGGTGCCGCGTGGCGCCTTCAACCCGCGGTCGGACCGCTCATACGAGCGCATCTATCGATCGGGTCCGGTCGATCTCGGCCGCTCCCACGGAAGCGACCCGAACAGCGCCCACACCTTCACCGGCCAGAGCCGGCTCGCGGTGAAGCTCGATGCAATATCGGAGCGACGGTTCAACAAGCTGGTCGAGAGGTACCAGCACCTTCCCGTGAACCTGCCAGGAAGCGGTGAGAAGGAGTACCACGAGCCCCCCGCCCGGTCTCCCTAGGCCGGGGCCTTCGCCCGCGCCGTCTTCTGCCGCTTGATTTTGTCCAGCTCGACCTTGCGCAGCCGCACCGACTCCGGGGTGATTTCGACGCACTCGTCCTCGCGCAGGAACTCGAGTGACGCTTCCAGGGTCAGCCGCGTCGGCGGCTCGAGCCGCTCGAGGACCTCGGCCCCCGCGGCCCGCATGTTGGTCTGCTGCTTTTCCTTGATCGCGTTCACGTCCATGTCCTCGGTGCGCGCGTTCTCGCCGACGATCATCCCCTCGTAGACCTCCTCGCCGGGGCCGACGAAGAGGGTGCCCCGCTCCTGGAGGTTGGCCAGCGAGTAGCCGGCGGTCTTGCCACGGCGGTCGGCGACGATCGAGCCGCTCGCCCTCGTCCGTAGCTCGCCCGCCCAGGGCTCCCAGCGGTCGAAGACGTGGTTCATGATCCCTGTGCCGCGGGTCTCGGTGAGGAACTCCGTACGGAAGCCGATCAGCCCGCGCGCGGGGATCAGGAACTCCATCCGCACCCATCCTGTGGAGTGGTTGACCATCTGCTCCATGCGGCCCTTCCGGGACGCGAGCAGCTGGGTGATGGCACCGACGTGCTCCTCGGGGGCGTCGATCGAGAGCCGCTCGACCGGCTCGTGCAGCCTGCCGTTCTCCTCGTGCGTGACGACCTGGGGCTGGCCGGCGGTCAGCTCGAAGCCCTCGCGCCTCATCATCTCGAGCAGGACGACGAGCTGCAGCTCGCCGCGCCCCTGGACCTCCCATGCGTCAGGCCGGCCGACGTCGTTGACCCGGATCGAGACGTTGCCGACGAGCTCGGCGTCGAGCCGGTCGAGGATCTGGCGGGCGGTCAGCCTGCTTCCCTCGAGGCCGGCCAGCGGAGAGGTGTTGATCCCGATCAGGATCGACAGCGAGGGCTCGTCGACGCTGATCACGGGCAGCGGCCGCGGGTCCTCCGGATCGGCGAGGGTCTCGCCGATCGTCACCTCTTCGATCCCGGCGACGGCGATGATTTCCCCCGGGCCGGCCTGCTCGGCGGCGACCCGCTCGAGCGCCTCGGTCACGTAGAGCTCGGAGACCGCGGCGCGCTGGACCGAGCCGTCCGCCCGGCACCAGGCGATCTGCTGTCCGGAGCGGATCGTCCCGTTGTGGACGCGGCAGATCGCCAGGCGGCCCACGTAGGGGGAGGCGTCGAGGTTGGTGACGTGCGCCTGCAGGGGGCCCTCGGGGTCGAACTCCGGGGCGGGGATCTTCTCCAGCATCAGGTCGAGCAGCGGCGTCAGGTCGCTCCCCTCGACCCCCTCCTCCAGCGACGCCCAGCCGGCCCTGGCGTTTGCGTAGACGATCGGGAAGTCGATCTGGTCGGAGTCGGCGTCGAGGTCGATGAAGAGCTCGTAGACCTCGTCGACGACCTCGGCGATGCGCGCGTCGGGGCGGTCGACCTTGTTGACGACGAGGATCACCGGCAGCTTCGCCTCGAGGGCCTTGCGCAGGACGAAGCGGGTCTGCGGCAGCGGCCCCTCGGAGGCGTCGACGAGGAGCAGGACGCCGTCGACCATGGTCAGGCCGCGCTCGACCTCGCCGCCGAAGTCCGCGTGGCCGGGGGTGTCGACGATGTTGAGCTTGACGCCGGCGTGGTGGATCGCGGTGTTCTTGGCGAGGATCGTGATCCCCTTCTCGCGCTCCAGGTCCATCGAGTCCATCACCCGCTCGGCGACGTCCTGGCCCTTGCGGAAGGCGCCGGTCTGCCAGAGCATCTTGTCGACGAGGGTCGTCTTGCCGTGGTCGACGTGGGCGACGATCGCGATGTTCCTGAGGTCGTCTCGGGTGGTCATCTCGGAGGGCAATCTAGGGGAACGGGGGCCTCAGCAAAAGACGAGGCCCGCCGTGCGGCGGGCCTCGTCGAGCCAAAGAATGAGGTTCGCGACTACGAGGTCTGCTGGACGCTCGCCGCGGCCGGGCCTTTGGGCCCTTCCTCGGACTCGTAGCTGACCTTGGCGCCCTCGGTCAGGGACTTGAATCCCTCGCCGAGGATCGCGCTGTGATGGACGAAGACGTCCTTAGAGCCGTCATCGGGCGTGATGAACCCGTAGCCCTTGTCGTCGCTGAACCACTTGACTGTTCCAGTGGGCATGCATTGCCTCCACTTCATTGTGCTGCGAACGCGGAGGATGCGGTGAAGCAACGACGCGAGCGCTAGACACACCTTTTATCGAGCCTCCCGGCCCGACCCAAAGTCGGGACGGTAGCAGGGTTCGCTCCGGCGACGCCTTGCAGAGCCCTTACATTCCCCTGACCCCGCCCTGACCCCGGCGCGGGAGCCTGGGGCCGTCCAAACCGAAAGGGGAGAGATGCGATGAGGGGCTCGATCGACAAGCAGGCGCTGGCGCCGCTGGGGCTGTGTGTGGCCGTCACGGCCCTGACCGCCTTCGGGATGGGGGGCCTGTCGCTCGGGGCCGGAGGCGCCTCGTCGACCAACGCGGCGTTCCTGCCGATCGGCGACGGCAAGGTGACCACCTCGGGCGCGAGGCGCGGCTACGTCTACGCCTGCCGCGCGGGAATGACGCCGCCCGGCGGCGGCGGGGCCTTTGCCGAAGGCCCATGGATCCGCGGCGACGGCACCTACGACCTGACCGCGAAGGCGACGGTCGACGGCGCCGTCAGCTGGTCGCGGGCGAGGTTCAAGGTCCGGCTGACCAGGAAGCGGCGCATCTTCACGGGCAACGGGCTGCCCGTCGGCGAGAAGACCGGCGAGTTCCCGATCCGCTCGGGCGACGACGCGTACGCCTACGACCGCAACCCGAACTCGATCCGCTCGCAGAGGGTCTCCTACTCGCTGCCGCGCCACCCGAAGCGGGCGTCCAGGCCGGGCTGCCTCTCGGGCGGGCCGATCGGCATCGCCAGGGACGGGGTCGCGATCTTCAACGGCCTCGATGCCCTCGATCGGGACGCGGTCGCCCACGAGGTGCAGGACTCCTGCGACGGGCACCCGCAGCAGCGGGGCGAATACCACTACCACTCGATTCCGTCTTGCCTGACCGCCGGCGAATCGAAGAGGAAGGCCTCGGGCCTGATCGGCTTCGCCCTCGACGGCTATCCGATCTACGGCCCCCGCGGCGCCGGCGGCAGGCTGCTCACCGACGCCGACCTCGACGCCTGCCACGGGCAGACCAGCAGGGTCCGCCTCGAAGGCCGCACGCGGCGCATCTACCACTACAACGCGACCCTCGAGTACCCCTACACTCTGGGTTGCTTCAGGGGCAGGGCGCAGAGTGTCCGCTGAGGGCTCGGATTCGAGCCGGGAAGTGTTTAGTGGGAGTCGATGTCGGTCGATACACCAAAGCGATGACGCCCGCGCGGACACGCAGCCGCCGGGTTGCCGCGGTGGCCGTGGCGGGGGCCGCCCTGTGCTGCGCCGTCGCCTCGCCGGCGGCAGCCCTCCAGAGCCCGGAACCCGAGAGCCTCCCGGCCTCGGGCCCCGGTAGCCCGCTCACGCTCGGCAACCGCCTGGTCCTCGAAGTCCATTTCGACCGGGGGGCGCTGGCCGCGCGCGACGACCTGCGGCGCGCGGGCGCGCAGGTGCTCGACGCGAGCCGTCGCGAGCAGGTGGTGACCGTGGCGGCCCGGCCGGGCGAGCTGAAGGCGCTCGGGGCCGTGCCCGGGGCCGAGGGCCCGAGCCGGGTGCTCACCCCGGTCACCTCGGCGACCTGCGGCTCGGTGATCTCCGAAGGCGACACCCAGCTCGCCGCCGCCCAGGCGCGCGCCGACTTCGGCGTCGATGGCAGCGGCGTCACGGTCGGCATCCTCTCCGACTCCTTCGACACCGACGCCGGCGCCCCGACCCACGCGGCCCAGGACATCGCCAGCGGCGACCTGCCCGGCCTCGCCAACCCCTGCGGCGCACGCGACGCCGGCCCAGCCTCCTCAACGACTCCCAGGCCGGCGCCGACGAGGGCCGCGGCATGGCGCAGATCGTCCACGACCTCGCCCCCGGTGCCGGGATCTCCTTCGCCACTGCCTTTGCCGGCGAAACGTCCTTCGCCGAAAACATCCGGGCGCTGGCGGCCGCCGGCGCCTCGGTGATCGTCGACGACGTCGGCTACTTCGAAGAGCCCTTCTTCCAGGACGGGCCGATCGCCTCCGCGATCAACGACGTCGTCGCCAAGGGCATCTCCTATTTCAGCGCCGCCGGCAACGACAACCTCTTCGAGGAAGAACCGCTCGGGAGCAAGAAATTCAACGGCAACGAAATCGCCTCCTGGGAAACGCCGGCCTTTCGCGACGCCGCGGGGTGCCCGCCCATGCTCGAAGCCCTTTCGCCCTTCGAACCCGATCATTGCCTTGACTTCGATTCCGTCGGGCGGCGAAGACGACACCTTCGGCATCACGGTCGAAAAACACGCAACGCTCATCGTCGACCTGCAGTGGGCGGAACCCTGGGGAGGGGTGAAGGCCGACATCGACGCCTATCTGCTCGACGAATCCGGCGAACCGATCGAAGAAGGCGGCTTCATCGTCGGCAGCACCGCCAACAACGTCGCCGAGCTCGGCAGCGAACAGTGCAATCCCAGCTCGAAGAAGAAGCGGCCGTGCCAGAGGCCGGTCGAGCTCTTCGGCTGGGAAAACGATTCGTCGGAACGCAAGGAAGTGCAGCTGGCGATCAATCGCTGCTTCACGACCGCCGAAGAGAGCGAAAAAGAAGAAGTCGGGTGCAACCCCGAAGCCGATGAATCGGCCCAACCCCGCCTGAAGCTGATCCTGCTCCAGAACGGGGCCGGCGTGTGCCGCCACCGAGTACCCGCAGTCGGTCGGCGGCGACGTGGTCGGGCCGGCGATCTACGGGCACGCGGGCGCCGCCTCGGCGGTCAGCGTCGGCGCCGTGCAGGCCGGCGTCACCGACGCCCCGGAGCCCTACTCCTCGCGCGGGCCCGGTCACCCACTACTTCGGCCCGGTGAGCGGCGACGCCGCCGGCGGCGCCGCTCGAAGCAGACGATCCCGAAGCCGGACGTGGTCGCCACCGACTGCGGGCGCACGACCTTCTTCGTGCCGACCAAAGGCGGGTCTCCGCTTCTGCGGCACCTCCGCCGCCGCTCCCCACGCGGCGGCGGTCGCCGCCCTCGCCCGCCAGGCGAACCCGGCGCCTGACGCCGGCGGAGATCCGCTCCGGGCTCGCCCTGACCGCGAGGCCGGTCGGCGCCTTCGGCCCCGACGCCGTCGGCGCCGGCCTCGTCGACGCCCACCGCATGCTCGAGGACGTCGCCCTGCCGCCGGCGATCGCGATCGTCGAACCGCCCCGGCCGCTCGAGCAGGAACCCCAGGCCGAGCATCGGCTTCAGCGCCGAACCGGCCGGTCTCCTTCGCCTGCTCGATCGACGGCAGCGTCCCGCTGCCGTGCAGCTCGCCGTTCACGCCGCTCGAGCGGCTTGCCGACGGCCTGCACGGCTTCGCGGTCCGCGGCGAGGACGTCGCCGGCAGGGTCGGGGTCAGCGACACCGTCCTCTTCAGGGTCGACACGGTCGCGCCCCGGACCCGGTTCCGCAGGCACCCCCGCAGGAGGATGCGCACGCGCAGGCGCCGGGCGAAGGCGGTCTTCGTCTTCGCCTCCAACGAGCGCGGCTCGGCATTCCGCTGCCGGGTCGACGGAGGGCTCCGGCGCTTCTGCCCGCGCCGCTTCGTGCGCCGCTTCGGGGCCGGGCGTCACGTCGTCAGGGTGGCGGCGGTCGACGCCGTCGGCAACGTCGACCGCTCGCCGGCGACCTTTCGCCTCAGGGTCAAGCGGGTCGGCCGCCGCCACGGCCCGCCACGCCTCACACTCCCGTCGAGTCCCCTGAGCGCGACTGCCGGCGCACGATCCGGTGCCCGGCGAGGAGCAGGGCGACCAGCGCGGCGGCGCTGCCGACGACCAGAGGGTCGGTCAGGTCGAGGCCCTCGAGCCGGGTGCCGAAATAGACCGCGAGCGCGGTGATCGGCAGGTAGCCGACCGCCGTCGTCCAGGCGAAGCGCCAGGGCGGGACGCGGGCCGCCCCGGCCGCGTAGCAGACGAGGCTGAAGGGGACGATCGGGATCAGCCGGATCGCGAGCAGCAGGGTGACCCCGCCGCGCTCGATCATCGCCTCGGTGCGCTCGAAGCGGCCCGGGCCGAGCCAGCGGTCGAGCAGCGGCCGGGCGACGGAGCGGCCGATCGAGTAGCAGAGGAAGGCGGAGAGGAGCCAGCCGAGCATGACCAGCGCCAGGCCGGGGAAGAAGCCGTAGACGAAGCCGGCGGCGGCGTCGACGATCTCGGCCGGATAGAAGACGAAGGAGTGGATCACGGCGAGGGCGAGGATCAGCAGGGGCCCGGCGACGCCGAGGCCGTCGATCTCCGCCCGGACCTCGGCGGAGTCGCCGCGGATCGCCGCCTGGAAGGCGTCGCGCAGGTCGGGCACGGCGAGCACCAGGGCGGCGAGCAGCGCGATGCCCGCCAGGGTTATCCCGATCTCGGCGAGCGGCGGCCTCCAGCCGCCCTCGCCCCGCGGCGGACCGCCGGAGCCGTCGCTCACCCGCGCAGGCGCTCCGCCAGCCCCGAGTGGCGCCCGCCGCCGTCGTCGCGGCGCACGGCGGCCTGCAGCGCCGCGCGGTCGCCGATCAGCACGCAGGTCGTGCGCGCGCGGGTGATCGCCGTGTAGAGCAGGGGGCGGGTCAGCATCCGGGTGTGGGAACGGTGGCAGACGCCGACCACGACGGGGACCTCGCAGCCCTGCGCCTTGTGGACGGAGATCGCGTAGGCGAGCCGCAGGGTCGCGCTCTCGCCGTACGGGATCGCCAGCGAGCCGCCGTCGTCGGTGTCGACGAGGACCTCCTCCGCCTCGGGATCGTCCTCGCGCAGGAAGACGATCGAGCCGTTCATCAGCCCCAGCTCGTGGGAGTTGCGGGTCTGGATCAGGCGGTCCCCGATCCGGAAGCGGCCGCCCAGCGCCGGCGGCGCCGCTCGGGTTGAGCCGCTGCTGGAGGCGCTCGTTGAGGGCGTCGATCCCGATCGCCCCCCGGTACATCGGCGCCAGCACCTGCACGTCGCGCACCGGGTCCATCCCGAAGCGTCTCGGCACGCGCTCGGCGACGACCTCGACGACCGTGTCGAGGGCGCGCTCCGGCGCCGTGCGCTCGATGAAGAAGAAGTCGTGGTCCTGGCCGGGCTCGGGGTCCAGGTGGGGGGGCGCCCGCCGTTGATCTCGTGGGCGGCGGTGGTGATCATCGACTTCGCCGCCTGGCGGAAGATCTGGCTGAGCCTGACCACCGGGGCGATCCCGGCGGCGATCAGGTCGTCGAAGGGCTTGCCGGCGCCGATCGGCGGCAGCTGGTCGGCGTCGCCGACGAAGACGACGTGGGTCGCCTCGGCGAGGCCCTCGAGCAGCACCCGCATCAGGCGCAGGTTCAGCATCGAGGACTCGTCGACGACGACGAGGTCCGCCGGCAGGGGGTGGCCCGGGGAGAAGGCCGGCTCGCGGCCCGGCATCCACTCGAGCATGCGGTGGATCGTCTGCGCCTCCTGTCCTGTCGCCTCCTCGAGCCGGCGGGCCGCCCTGCCTGTCGGCGCGCAGAGCGCGATCCGCAGGTCGGCCCGCCGCGCCTCGTCGACGATCGCCCGCGTGCAGACCGTCTTGCCGACCCCCGGGCCGCCGGTGAGGATCGAGACCCTGGCCGCGAAGGCGCCCCGCACCGCGGCCCATTGCTCCTCGGTGAGGTCGCCCTCGGCGGCCTCGCCTGGCTCGTGATCGAGCTCGGGCGCCGCCGCCGACCTGGCGCGCAGGGTCTCGGCGACGGCGATCTCGCTCTCGTGGGTGGGCTCGCGATAGAGCCGGCCATCGTCGACCACGACCCCGGGCGCCTCGGCGATCACGTCCGGGTCGGGGGCGAGCCCGGTCAGCTTCGCGGTCCGCGCGGCCAGCTCGTCGGCGGGCAGGTTGTGTGGCCCTGCTGCTCGGCTTCGGCGAGGGCGTGGAGGGCGGCCGCCTGGGCCCGCCGGCTCGACTCGGGCGGCACGTCGGCGGCGAGGGCGATCCGGTCGGCGCGGGCGAAGCCGACGCCGTCGACCTCGGTCAGCCGGTACGGGTCCTCGTGCAGGATCGTCATCGCCCGCTCTCCGAAGCGCTTGTGGATCGGCCCCGCCAGGTGGGCGAGGCCGTGGGGGGCGAGCTGCACGTGGAGGTCCCGCACGGCCCGCGACTCCTGCCAGGACTCGGCGGCGGCCGCCGCCTGCCTGCCGCTGACCCCGCGCAGGGCGCCGAAGGCGGCGGCCGGGTCCGCGGCGATGACGCTGAGCACCGAGTCGCCGTGCTCCTCGACGAGACGCTCGGCCCGGGCGGGGCCGATGTGGCGGAGCGAGGTCAGGTAGGCGATCCGGCCCTCTCGGTCGGCCGGGTCCAGGGGCAGGGCCCCGCGGGCGCGGAGCTGGCGCCCGTAGCGGGAGTGGGTCTGCCACTCGCCGCTGACCTCGGCGCGGTCGCCGGCCGCGAGGTGGGCGACGGGGCCGACCAGGGCGAACCCGTCCCCCGTCTCGACGTCCTCGACCTCGAGCACCGCGTATCCGTCGTCCTCGGCGCGGAAGATCACGCCGACCACGGCGACCGTCGCCGCGTAGTCGCCCTCCTCGGACTCGAACAGTGTCGCCGCGACGCTCACAGGTCAAAGCTAGCCATAGCCGAGGCGGCATCTTCCCGCCCGCGGCCGCACTTTCCGCGAAACGCCTACGATCGGCCGGTGGACTCCGGCGCCGCCGCCCTCCCGCACATCGACGAGCACTCGGCTCTCGTCGACGCCGATGCGCAGGCAACCTGGGAGGCGCTGCTGAGGGTCGTCGAGCGGTCGGTCTCCGCCGGGCCCGTGCCGCAGCTCGCCCGCCTGCTCGGCTGCGCGCCCGCCGAGGCCGGCGGGCCGCGCCCGCTCGACGTCGGCTCGACGGGCCCCGGCTTCCGGGTCGACCGCATGGCCGAGCGGCGGGAACTCGCCCTGGCCGGCAGCCACCGCTTTTCCCGCTACTCCCTGATCCTACGGCTCGACGATCTCGGCCCGGACGCCACGCGGTTGCGGGCCGAGAGCCGGGCGGCGTTCCCCGGCCTCAGGGGTCAGGCCTACAAGACCTTGGTGATTCGGACGCGGGGCCATGTGCTGGCCACCAGGAGGCTGCTGGGCGCCGTCAGGCGCAGCGCCGAGCGGCCCGACGCATAGCCGTGAGCGGGACTCGGGCGCGACCGCCGGCCGGCCTCTGTGACAGCTGCCGTCACCAGCGGCTGGTGCCCAACAGCCGCGGCTCGGTCTTCTCCCTCTGCCTCCGGTCGCGGATCGACCCCGCCTACGCGCGCTATCCGCCGATCCCGGTGGCGGTCTGCCCCGGCCACGAGCCGCGCGACCGCGGCCGCCTCGGCGACTGACGAAGACATTTGCCGTGTTGATGACCACATGGGGTCATCAACACGGCAAAACTTCCGGATCGCCGGCTAGCCGGCGGTATCGGACTGAGGAAGCTTGGTGCGGTCGGGCGCCTCGTAGACGGCGCCGGCCTTGCCGCCGATGACGAGGATGCGGATTCCGGCCTCGCCCGGCCACACCTTGCGCTTGACGCCGGGGCCGACCCGCGCCGCGTGATCCTGGTCGAGCGGGAAGCGCTCGCCCTCGATCTCGAGCTCGCCCGCCCCGCCGAGGGTGAGGTAGACCTCCTCCTGGCCGTCCTCGGAATGGTCGTGCTCGGGATAACCGTCGTAGCTGGGTGGCATGTCGATGATCTGCAGGCCGAACGACTCGACCCCGAGCTCGGCGCGGGCAAGCTTGAAGGCGCCGCCGTAGTTCCCCTCCATCTCGTCGATCTTCTTGACCGTGTATGAGCTCATCGTTCCTCCTCGAAGGTGTGGCGTCCCTGCCCGGGACCGGAGCTTGCGATGCTATTCGGCGACCGAGCGCGTCTCCTATTTCGACTCGGGACCGCTGGTGCTCGCCGTGCTCCGTCGCCCGCGGAGCTGGCCCGCCTTCCTCCGCAGCCGGCTCAGGGGCCCCCGGCGCTAGCGTTCCGACGATGGCCGAGCCCGAGCTGGCGGAGAAGGCGGAGCGATTCCAACGGCTGCATGCCGGCGACGGCCTGCTGGTCCTGCCCAACGCCTGGGACCCGGGGAGCGCCAGGGTCTTCGAGCTGGCCGGCTTCGAGGCGGTCGGCACCACCAGCGGCGGCGTCGCCTTCGCCGCCGGCCTGCCCGACGGCGGCCTCGGCCGCGGGGCGATGGTCGAGTCGGTGGCCCGAATCGCCGCCGCCGTCGAGATCCCGGTCAGCGCCGACATCGAGGCCGGTTTCGGCGACTCGGCGGGCGAGGTCGGGCGCACGGTGGCTGAGGTGATCGAGGCGGGGGCGATCGGGGTCAACATCGAGGACGCGGCCCAAGGGGAGACGCCGGGGCTCGTCGCGGTCGCCGAGCAGTGCGCCCGGATCGCGGCCGCCCGGGCGGCCGCCGAGGACGCCGGCGTGCCGCTCTTCGTCAACGGGCGCACCGACGTCTTCTGGCTCGGGCTCGAGGGCGAGGAGCTGCTCGAGGCTGCGATCGAACGGCTTCGGGCCTACGCCGAGGCCGGCGCCGACGGGGCCTTCGTCCCTCGCTTGACCGACGCCGACGGGATACGCCGGGTCGCGGAGGCGGTGCCGGTGCCGCTCAACATCCTCGCCGCCCCGGCCGCCCCCGCGCCGGCCGAGCTCGCGCGGCTCGGGGCGCGGCGGCTCAGCACCGGCTCGGCACCCGCCCGCGCCGCCATCGCGCTGACCCGGCGCATCGCCGCCGAGCTGCGCGCGGAGGGGGCCTCGGCGACGATGATGGAGCCGACGATCGGGTATCCGGAGGCGAACGCGATGTTTTCGAAGGAGGGCTAGATGGACCTTGCGATCGGACTTCCCAATGCGGTTCCCGGCACCACCGGCGCCCAGCTGACCGAGTGGGCGAGGCGGGCCGAGTCCCGCGGGTTCTCGAGCCTGGGGACGATCGACCGGATCGTCTATGAGAACTACGAGCCGATCACGGCGCTGGCCGCGGCGGCAGCGGTCACCGAGCGGATCGGCCTCTGCACCTCGGTCCTGCTCGGGCCGCTGCGGCCCAACGCGACCGAGCTCGCCAAGCAGGCGCTCAGCCTCCAGGCGCTCTCCGCCGGCCGCTTCACGCTCGGCATCGGCATCGGCGGCCGCGAGGACGACTACTCCGAGAGCGGGATCGGCATGGACGGCCGCGGGCGCGCCCTCGACGCGATGCTCGAGCGCATCCGCGAGGTCTGGGCCGGCGAGGCGGGGGTGGGCCCCTCGCTCGCCGGCGCCCCGGGGCTGCTGGTCGGCGGCGGGGTCGAGGCATCCTTCGCGCGGGCAGCGCGCTTCGGCGACGGCTGGATCGCCGGCGGCTCGGGCCCCGAGGTCTTCGCCGACGCCGCCGAGAAGGTGAAAGCCGCCTGGAGCGCCGCGGGCCGCGAGGGCGCCCCGCGGCTCGCCGGGCTCTTCTACTACTCCCTCGGCCCGCAGGGGGAGGCGAGCGCGGGCAGATACCTCGGTGACTACTACGCCTGGCTCGGCGAGGACCTCGCCGGCATGATCGCCAGCGGCGCCGCCACCGACGCCGAGGGCGTGCGGCGCTACATCGGCGCCTACGAGGAGGCCGGATGCGACGAGCTGATCGCCTTTCCCTGCTCCGCCGTCGCCGAGCAGGTCGACCTGCTCGGCGACGCGGCGAACCTCTGGATGTGAGAGGCTGGGCGCATGGCCCAGGAAAAGACGATCCGCGGCACAGAGAGCCGGGTCAAGGTGCGCAGCCCATGGGCGGCGGCGCTGCTGCCGATCGTCACCCTCGGGATCTACCACCTCGTCTGGTGGTACCGGATCAATGGCGAGCTCCGCGACTACGGCTACATGAAGGAACAGGACCTCGGCCAGAACCCGACCAATTCCGTGCTGGCGCTCTTCCCGGGAGGCCTGATCATCGTCCCGGCGCTGATCACCTACTGGAACGGGTTCAAGCGGGTCCAGCTGGCCTCGAGGCTTGCCGGCAAGCAGGAGGCCAACGGCTGGATCGCGCTGATCCTCTACATCCTTCTCGCGCCCGCCCTCTGGGCCTACATCCAGGTCTCGCTGAACGAGATCTGGGAGCAGGACGCCGATGCCCTCGGCGGCGGCGTGGAGCAGGACGCCGATGCCCTCGGCGGCGGCGCCTAGACCGGCGCCAGGATGCGGCGCGCCCGTCGCTGGCAGACGATCGGCTGCACTCCGCCCCGGCGCAGCCGGCAGCTGAAGCCGGAGATCCCCTTCGTCCCCGGCCGGCGCAGCTTCCTGGCGGCGCGCATCGCGATCCTGACGCCCCTGCGGCAGGGGACGAGGTGGGTGCGGACGCCCCTGCGGCAGCGCCGCCAGTAGCGCGGTCTCCTCCCCGGCGGGCGGCGCCTCGCCGGCCGGCGGTCTGGACCGCGCCGCCGGCCCCGGTCCGAGCGAGGGCCCGCCGCCTTCTGCCGGCTCGCCGCCGGGGGGCTCTTCGGGGCCCCCTCGGCTTCGCCGCCTTCTTCCCCATCTTCTTTGGGCGGGGGCGGAGGGTCCGCTTCTTCCTCCGGGGTCCGGTAGCGGATTTCGGAGACGATCCCGTAGTCGATGCAGAGGACACCGGGCTCGCTCGAACTGCCTTGGTGAGATACACGCGGACCGTGTAGGTGACGCCCGCCTCTCGGAAGACGTGGGAGCCGACGAGGCCCACCGACGCCGTCGAACACGTAGTCCTCGCCGGTCTCGTCTCCGAAGTCGACGTGGACGTCCCAGGTGCAGGACGCGTAGGCGGCGATGAAGGGGTTGGGGTTCGACGTCAGCGGTGGAACTTCGAGCACGTACTCGCCGCTCGGGTCGGTGCAGTAATCGACCGGGCAGACGGTCGTCGCCCCCGCCGCCGGGGCCAGGACGCTGCCGGCACCGAGGATGGCGAGCACCGCCGCCGAGGATTGCCAATCGAAGAGACACCCGCGTACACGGTAGGGGCGGCCCGAGTGCAAGTCAAAGAGGTCCGCTCACAACAGAGGGGCCTACACTCGCCGGATGGACAGAACGCAGCTAGCGGAAACGCTCGCCGGGTCGGGAGAGCCCGCGTACCGTGCCTCCCAGATCTGGGAGTGGATCGCCCGCGGCGCCCGCTCCTACGATGAGATGACCAACGTCCCCGCGGGCCTGCGCGAGCGCCTCGCCGCCTCGGTCCCGCTCTCGACCCTGGGCCTCGAGACGGAGGCGAAGTCCGACGACGGCACCGTCAAGGCGCTCTTCCACACCGCCGACGGCCGGCCGGTCGAGGCGGTGCTGATGAGGTACCGCGACGGGCGCCGCTCGGTCTGCCTCTCATCGCAGTCGGGCTGCCCCCTCACCTGCACCTTCTGCGCCACCGGGCAGATGCGGTTCGGCCGCAACCTGAGCGCCGACGAGATCCTCGACCAGGCACTCCACTTCCGTCGCGTCGAAGACATCGACCACGTCGTCTTCATGGGCATGGGCGAGCCGACGATGAACATCGACGCGGTCCTCGCCGCCTGCCGGTCGCTGCCGGACCTCGGCGTCACCCACCGGCGAACGGCGATCTCCACGGTCGGCTGGGTCCCGGGGATCGACCGCCTCGCCGAGTGCGAGATGCCGGTCGCCCTGGCTCTGTCCCTGCACGCGCCCAACGACGGCCTGCGCTCGCAGCTGATGCCCGTCAACGACCGCTACCCGCTGGCCGAGGTGCTCGCCGCCTGCGAGCGCTACCGGGCCCGCCGCCGCCGCAGGGTCTTCGTCGAGTACGTGATGCTCGACGGGGTCAACGACCTCCCCGAGCACGCCGCCCAGCTCGCGCGGCTTCTCGACCCCCGCGCCTACAAGGTCAACCTGATCCCCTACAACCCCACCGGCGCCTACCAGGGGTCCTCGCCGGAGCGGATCGAGCGCTTCCGGGGCATACTTGCCGACGGCGGCCTCACGGCCACGGTGCGGCTGACCAGGGGGCGGGACATCGATGCCGCCTGTGGCCAGCTCGCCGCCTCGACCGCCTCCGCCTGAGCCTCCTGGTCGGTTGGCCAACTAGGATGGACCCGATGGCAATTGAGACACAGGAGCGTCCGGCGTCCGGCATCGCCAAACCGCCGCGCATGTCGTCGAGCCCGGTCCGCCGGGTCGCGGGCGACCTGGCGGTCGAGTGGAACGGCCGCGGGCGGTACCCGCCGGGGCCGGGCGGCAACACCGTCACCCGCACGCTGAAGATCGCCCGCGATCCGCTTCCGATCCTGCTCGGCGCCTATGAAGAGTTCGGCCCGATCTTCACCCTGCGGCTGCTCCACACCAAAGTCGTCTTCATGCTCGGTCCCGAGGCCAACCACTACGTGACCGTCTCCCATCCGGAGAACTTCCACTGGCGCGAGTCGAGCTTCGGCGACCTGATCCCGCTGCTCGGCGACGGCCTGCTGACGATCGACGACGACTACCACGATCACGTGCGGGCGACGATGATGCCCGCCTTCCATCGCGAGCAGGTCGGCGCCTCGGTCGAGGCGATGATCGATGAGGCGACGCCGGCGATCGAGACGCTGCGGACCGGCGAGGTCGTCGACGTCTACGAGTGGATGCGCAGGCTGGCGATGCGGATCGCGATGCGGGCGCTTCTCGGGCTCGACCCCGATGAGGCCGGCAAGGGCGCGGCCGCCGCGGAGCATTTCGAGCGCGCCCTGGAGTTCTACGGCATCGACTTCGCGCTGCGCTTCCTGCGCGGGCCCGGCTCGCCCTGGCGCAGGATGCTCGCCTCGCGCGAGGTCCTCGACGGGATCGTCTTCTCCGAGATCGCCCAGCGCCGCCGGCACCCCGACTCGGGCAGGCTGGACGTCCTCAGCCTGCTGCTCGACGTCCGCGACGAAACGGGGCAGGGCTTCTCCGACCGCGAGGTCCGCGACCAGCTGATGACGCTGATGTTCGCCGGCCACGACACCTCGACCTCGACCCTCACCTTCATGATGTACGAGCTGGCGCGCCGGCCCGACGTGATCGAGAAGCTCCAGGAGGAGCAGGACCGGGTGCTCGGCGGCGAGATCCCCGACATCGAGAAGCTCGAGCGGGAGATGCCCTACCTCAACATGGTCCTCGACGAGGTGCTGCGTCTCTACCCACCCGCGTGGATCGGCCCGCGCCGCGCCGTGCGCGAGTTCGAGTTCAACGGCCACACGGTCCCCGATGGCGCCTACCTCAACTACTGCTCGTGGGCCAGCCACCGCATTCCGGAGTTCTTCCCCGAGCCGGAGGCCTTCAGGCCCGAGCGCTTCGAGAAGGAGCGCAAGGCGGCGCTGCCACGCGGCGCCTACGTGCCCTTTGGCGGCGGCAAGCGGATCTGCATCGGCAAGCGCTTCGGCCAGATCGAGGTGAAGCTGGTGGCGACCATGCTGCTCCAGAGGCTGCGCCTCGACCTGATGCCCGGCCGCACGATGACCGTGCGCCAGATGCCGACGCTCTCGCCCAGGGGCGGCTTGAGGATGCGGGTCGTGGCTCGCGACGGCCACTGATCGATGTAATCATTTCGCATGTGATGAGCAGGGGGAGGCCCGCCGCTCGGGCCACGGGTAGGGCATCTGCCTGGGCCGTCGCGATTGCCGTGGCGCTGGCACTCGCGGCGCCGGCGGCGGCGAGCGCCGCCGCGCCCGCCAACGACGATTTTGCCGCGGCGGTCGAGCTCAGTGGGGACTCGCCTGCCGCCCTCGGCAGCACCGACGAAGCGAGCGCCGAGCCGGGTGAGCCGAACCACGGCGGAGACTCCGCGGGCACCTCGGTCTGGTACCGCTGGACGCCCGCTCGCTCCGGGCTGGTCAGGGTTGGCTGTCAGAGCGGCTTCGAGACGATCGTGGCCGTCTACCGGGGGGCCTCCGTGGCCGCGCTGTCCGAGGTCGGGACCGATCCTGGAACGACCCCGTGCGCGACGACTGGGCTGATCTTCCGCGCCCACGCCGGCGCCGCGTACCGGATCGCCGTCGACGCCACGGTGGGGGGAGGCGGCGGCAGCTTTCTCGTCGAGCTCGAAAACGAGTCCTCGGCGCCGGTCAACGACGATTTCGCGGCCCGCACCCCGATGCGGGACCTCGGCGGCAATGCGACGGTGACGGGGACGACCGAGGGCGCCGGCCGCGAGGCGGGTGAGCCGGCCCATGCCGGCAGCCCGACCGGATCCTCGGTCTGGTTCACCTGGACGGCGGCTCGCAGCGGGCCGACCCGTGTATATCCGTGTCACGGGAGCTACCACCCGGTGATCGAGGTGTACTCGGGCAGCGCGGTCGACGGGCTCACGCCGCTGTCGGCCCCCGGCGAGGTCGGACCGGTGGGTCTCTGCGCGCTGGGCGCCGGTGGCGGCGTGAACTTCCCCGCCGTCGCCGGTCAGACCTACGCGATCGCCGTCGACGGCGTCGACGGCGAGTGGGGGGAGTTCGAGCTGCAGCTGCTGGAAGCGCCCCTGCCGCGGGTCCCCAACCCCCCTCAGACCCTGATTCGCAGGAAGATGAAGGTGCACGGGGCCACTGCAAAGATCCTCTTTACCGCCCAGGGCGGCCGCGACGCGCGCTATCTCTGCAAGCTCGACCGAGCCCGGTTCAGGCGCTGCTTCTCGCCGAAGACCTACAGGGGCCTGCGGCCCGGCAGGCACCGCTTCGCCGTCGTCGCGATCGGCCTCGACGAGTTCCACGATCGCGACCCGACGCCGGCCGTCCGCCATTTCCGGATCCGCAGGTCGGGGAGGCGCCGGTGAGGCGCCGGGCGTCGATCCTCGTCGTTCTCGTCGCGGCGATCGCGAGCCTGGCGTCGGGGCCCGACGCCGGAGCCGCCGTGTATTGGGGCGGGGGCTCGTCGGTGGGGGCGGCGAACCTCGACGGCTCGGTGCCGATCTTCGGCTACCCCTACTCGATCGCAAATGCGTTCAGGATCGGCACCGTCTGCGGCGTCGCCGTCGACGCCAGCCACCTCTTCTGGGCGGATCGCTACAAGGGCACGATCGGCCGCGTCGGGCAGCCGCCGGGAACCGTCACCGATCGTGTCGACATCGTCGGCGAACCCCTGCAGGCTGACGAAGCGCTGGTCAGCGGGCTCGCCTCCCCCTGCGGCCTGGCGCTGGACGGCGCACACCTCTACTGGGCCGATCAGTCGGGCATGGCGATCGGGCGGGCAGATCTCGACGGCGGCGCGCAGGTCCGTAACCTCGTCTCGGCCGTGTCGCTCCCATGCGGTGTCGCGGTCGACGGCACCCATGTCTACTGGGCCAGCCTGACCGGCGACGCGATCGGCCGCGCCAGGCTGGACGGCAGCGAAGTCGAACGCGAATTCATCGGCGGCGCCCACGGCCCCTGTGGCGTCGCGGTCGACGGCGCCCACGTCTACTGGGCGAATCAGCTGGGCGGCTCGATCGGTCGCGCCGACCTCGATGGCGGCAACCCGGATCAGGGCTTCATCGCCGGCCTCACGGATCCCTGTGGCGTCGCGGTCGACGGCGCCCACGTCTACTGGGCGAACTGGAACGGCCGCGATCCCGTGGGCAGGGCCAACCTCGACGGCAGCGCAGTCGAGACCTCGCTGGTCTCGACCGAGTTCTACCTCGCCTCATGCGGCGTGGCGCTCGACTCGAAGCTCTTCAAGCCCGCCCCGCCGCCCCCGTCGGCGCCGTTCTTCCTCGGCCGGGTGCGCCGTGGCCGGGGCGGCGTCGCCTACGTGACCGTCAAGGTCCCCGCCGCCGGAGGCGGGGAGCTGCGGGTGCTCGGCAAAGGCCTGGCCTGGGGGCTGCCGGGCTCCCCGCAGCGCGAGGGCGGCTACATCCTCCGGCAGCTCAAGCTCTGGCCGGGGCGGGGCAGCCGCGCCGCGCGCCGGATTCGCAGGACCCTGCGGCGCAGGGGGCGGGTCCACCTGCTGCTGGAAGTCACCTACCAGGAGGCCGGCAGGAGCCCGGCCCTCCAGGTCCGAGAGCTGACCCTTCTCCGGCGGCCGCCCCGCCACTCCCGCCGGCCTACTTGATGAAGAGCATCTCCTCGTACTTCGGCAGCGGCCAGAGGTCGTCGGCGACGACCTTCTCCAGCCTGTCGGCCGCCTCGCGGACCTCGGCCATGGCGGCGATCTGCCGGTCGCGGGCGTGGATCGCGAGGTCGAGGCCCTCGAGGTCGTGCGGGTATTCGTTGGCGGCCTCGAGCGCGGCCAGCGACGTGCCCAGCGCCTCGAGATGCCCTTTGACCTCGCTCGCGACGCCCTCGGCCGCGCCCGACTCGCCGATCAGCGCCAGGTAGCGCAGGGCCGCGGGCAGGATCATCGTCTTGGCGATCGAGTGGGTCGTCTCCGCCTCGATGTTGGCCCGGATCGCGTACTGCTCGACCCAGACCTCGAAGCGCGACTCGAGCTCGCGCCTGGAGAGGACGTCGTAGTTCTCGAAGGCCGCGACGGTCTGATCGGAGAGCACCTCGGGCAGCGCGTCGGGGGTCGTGCGCAGGTTCTTCAGCCCCCGCTGCTCGGCCTCGGCGTGCCAGGCCTCGTCGTAGTTGTCGCCCCCGAAGCAGACCTGCTTGTTCTCCGCGTAGGACTCCTTGACGATCTCGATCACGGCCTCGGAGACGTCGGCCCCGGCCGCGGTCTTCTCCTCGAGCTTGCCCGCCAGCTCGTCGACGGCCTCGGCGACGATCGTGTTGAGGACGGTGTTCGGGAAGGCGAGCGACATGCTCGACCCGAGCGCGCGGAACTCGAATTTGTTGCCGGTGAAGGCGAAGGGCGAGGTGCGGTTGCGATCGCCGCCGTGCATCGGCAGCGAGGGCAGCACCGTCGCCCCCAGCTCGAGGAAGGAGGCCGGCGTGTTCGGGTCCCCCTCGCCGGTGGCGATCGCCTCGAAAACCTTCTCCAGCTCGGCGCCGAGGAAGATCGAGATGATCGCCGGCGGCGCCTCGTTGGCGCCGAGGCGGTGATCCTGGCCGATGTTGGCGACCGAGGCGCGCAGCAGCCCCTGGTGCTTGTTGACCGCCTGGATCACGGCCGCGCAGAAGAACAGGAAGTGGATGTTGTCGGCCGGCGTGTCCCCCGGCTCGAGCAGGTTCGAGCCGGTGTCGGTGCCCATCGACCAGTTGTTGTGCTTGCCGGACCCGTTGACCCCGGCGAAGGGCTTCTCGTGCAGGAGGCAGACGAGTCCGTAGCGGCGCGCCACGCTCTCCATCACCTGCATCATCAGCTGCTGGTGATCGGAGCCGACGTTGGAGTTCTCGAAGACCGGCGCGATCTCGTACTGGTTGGGCGCCACCTCGTTGTGGCGGGTCTTGACGGGGATGCCGAGCTTGCGCATCTCCAACTCCGACTCCAGCATGCAGGCGAGGATCCGCTCCGGGATCGAGCCGAAGTAGTGGTCGTCGAGCTCGTGCCCCTTCGGCGGCTTGGCGCCGAAAAGGGTGCGGCCCGTGCTGATCAGGTCGGGACGCTCGAAGAAGTACTGCTCGTCGATCAGGAAGTACTCCTGCTCGGCGCCGACCGTGGTGAAGACACGCTGGGAGCCCTCGTCGCCGAGCAGGCGCAGCGCCTTGATCGCCGAGCGCGAGAGCGCGTCCATCGAGCGCAGCAGCGGGATCTTGGCGTCGAGCGCCTCGCCGGTCCATGAGGCGAACGCGGTGGGGATGCAGAGCAGCGCCCCGTTCGGGTTCTCGAGGATGAAGGCCGGGGAGGTCGGGTCCCAGGCGGTGTAGCCGCGCGCCTCGAAGGTGGCGCGCACGCCACCGGTCGGGAAGGAGGAGGCGTCCGGCTCGCCCTGGACCAGCTCCTTGCCGGAGAAGCCGGCCAGGACCTGGCCCTCCTCGGCGGGATCGAAGAACGAGTCGTGCTTCTCCGCCGTGGAGCCGGTCAGCGGCTGGAACATGTGGGTGAAGTGGGTGGCGCCGTTCTCCAGCGCCCATTCCTTCATCGCCTCGGCGACGGCGTCGGCGAGGGTCGGATCGAGGGCCTCGCCGTCGGCCAGGGTCGCCTGCAGCTTCTCGAAGACGTCGGCGGGCAGGCGTTCGCGCTGCACGGTGACGGAGAAGACGTTGGCGCCGAAGGGGTCGTTCTCGGGCAGGGTCAGGTCGAGCGCGCCGAGGGCCTCCCCGTTGGAGCTCCACTGGGCTGCGGTCACGTTCTGCTGGCGAATACGGCTCATCTGTATCTCAGTCCCTCGCTTCTTCGCCCGTGCGCGGGCGGATTTCGATTGGCAGTCGTCTCCCTAGGAAGAGCCAGAGCAGACTAATGGGAGAGCACCGGAAATGCCTTTGTACGGCCGTACAAGGATCGACCTGGGGTCTTGTACCCACGGAAGCTTTATAGCCTTGGCCGGTTCCCTAACTGGAGGAAGCCCTTCTCATGTTCGTATCGAAGGCCGCCGTCGTCGGCGGCGGCACCATGGGCGGTGAGATCGCACAGGCGATCGCGGCCGCCGACATCCCGGTCGTGGTCAAGGACATCGACCAGAAGTTCGTCGACGCCGCCCTCGAGAAAGCCCGCGCCGTCACCGAGGGCCAGCTCGGCCGCCTGGTCAAGAAGGAGAAGCTGACCCAGGAGCAGGCCGACGCCCGCCTCGCCGAGGTCATGGGCCAGATCGTCGGCACCACCTCCTACGAGGAGCTCGGCGACGTCGACTTCGTGGTCGAGGCCGTCCCCGAGAAGATGGAGATCAAGCAGGCGGTGTTCCGCGAGATCGACGCCGCCACGCCCGGCCACGCGATCCTCGCCTCCAACACCTCCTCGCTCTCGATCACCGAGATCGGGGAAGCAACGCTGCGCGCCGACAAGGTCGTCGGCTTCCACTTCTTCTACCCGGCCTCGGTGATGCCGCTGGTCGAGGTCATCGTCGGCGACGACACCTCGCGCGAGACGGCGACGGCCGCCTACAACTTCGCCCAGGCGATCAAGAAGCAGCCAATCGTCTGCGGCGAGGTCCCCGGCTTCGTCGTCAACAAGATCCTGATGGCGACGATCGGGGAGATCTGGCGGGCCCAGGAGGAGCAGGGCCTCTCGCTGAAGGCGATCGACGAGGCGATCGCGGCGGCCAAGGTCGCCCCGATGGGCCCCTTCTTCCTCACCGACCTGCTCGGCCTCGACACGGTTCTGCACGTCGCCGAGCACCTCAACCGCTCCTACGGCGAGACCTTCTACGTGCACCAGGGGCTGAAGCAGCTGGTCGCCGACGGCAAGCTCGGCGCCAAGAGCGGCGGCGAGGGCTTCTTCAAAGACGGCGAGCAGACCGTCGACGGCGACGCCGACCCCGATGCCGAGGAGCTGGTTGCCATGTTCACCTGCCGGGCGCTGATCGAGGCCTGCCTGCTGGTCGAGGAGGGCGTCTGCTCGGTGCGCGACATCGACGTCGGGATGATGGCCGGGGCCGGCCTCGACCCGCGCAAAGGCCTGCTGCCGCCGTTCTGGAAAGCCGACGTCGAAGGGCTCGACACGGTTCTCGAGCGCATCGAGCAGCTGCAGGAGAAGCACGGCGATCGCTTCGCTCCGCCCGTCACCCTCAGGCGCCTCGTCGCCCAGGGCCGGCTGGGGCTGGCCTCGGGCCAGGGCTTCTACCCCTACCCGCAGCCCGACGAGGGCGAGCAGGCGGAGACGGTGAAACTCGAGACCCGCGGCGGCGTCGCCATCGCCTGGCTCGCCAACGCGCCGATGAACGCCGTCTCCCCGGACGTGATCCGCGACCTGAAGTCGGTCTGGGAGAGGGTCAGGGCCGACGACGGGGTGGGGGCGATGGTGATCGCCTCCTCTGTGCCGATCGTCTTCTCGGCCGGCGCCGACATCAAGGCCTTCACGCAGATGGACGAGGCCGGCGGCGAGGAGCTGATCCACACCGCCCACGCCCTGCTGCGCGACTTCGGGCAGGCGCGGGTGGCGACGATCGCTGCGGTCAACGCGCTCGCCTTCGGCGGCGGCTGCGAGGTGGCGATGGCCTGCGACGTGCGGATCGCCGCCGAGGCGGCGGTCTTCGGCCAGCCCGAGGTCAAGCTCGGGATCATCCCCGGCTTCGGCGGGACCCAGCGCCTGCCGCGCCTCGTCGGCGGCAACAAGGCGCTCGAGATGAACCTCGTCGGCGACGCGATCCTCTCCGAGGAAGCGCTCGAGTTCGGCCTGGTCAACCGGGTGGTGCCCGACCACGAGCTGCTCGAGACGGCGCTGATGTGGGCTCGCAAGCTGGCCGGCCAGGCGCCGGTCGCGGTCGAGCAGATCAAGCTCGCCTCGGACAGGGGCGACCTCGACGAGGGGATCGAGGCCGAGAAGGCCGGCTTCGCCGCGGCCTTCGGCAGCGAGGACGCCAAGGAGGGCATCTCCGCCTTCCTCGGCAAGCGGACGCCGAAATGGAGCGGGAAGTAGCGACCGGCGGCGACGGCTCCGCGCGGCTCGCCGAGCTGATCGGCGAGTCGGGCAGCACCGTCGCGCTCACCGGAGCGGGGGTCTCGGTTCCCTCTGGGATCCCCGACTTCCGCACGCCCGAGACGGGCCTCTGGGCCGACGTCGACCCGATGGAGGTCGCCCACATCGACGTCTTCGAGCGCGACCCGGCCCGCTTCTGGTCCTACTACCGGCCACGCTTCCACTCGCTCGGCGACAAGCGCCCGAACGGCGCCCACGAGGCCCTGGCGGAGCTCGAGCGGCGCGGCAGGCTGGAGGGCGTGATCACCCAGAACATCGACCGCCTGCACCGGGCGGCGGGCTCGCGGAACGTGGTCGAGGTCCACGGCTCGATCGAGACCTCCTCCTGCACGCGCTGCGCGGCCTCCTACGGCCTCGAGGACATCGATGCCCTCTTCGACGACGAGGGGGTCGCGGTCTGCTCGACCTGCGGCGGCCAGGTCAAACCCGATGTCGTCCTCTTCGGGGAGCTGCTCCCTGAGAGCGCCATGGCGGCCGCCCGGCAGCTCGCCGAGCGGGCCGAGCTGATGATCTGCGTCGGCTCCTCGCTCGCGGTCTTCCCGGCGGCCGGTCTGCCGCGGCTCACGCTCGAGAGCGGCGGCCGCCTGGCGATCGTGACCAAGGGCCCGACCCCGTACGACGGAGACGCCGAGCTCAAGCTCGAGGGCGAGGTCGACGAGGAGCTGGAGTCGGCGTTGGGGGCGCTGGCCTGATGGCGCTGCCGGCCGCGGTCGTCTTCGACAACGATGGCCTGCTGCTCGACACGGAGTCGGTCTGGACAAGGGCCGAGCAGGATCTCTTCGAGCGCCGAGGGCTGGAGTTCACGCCGGCCCACAAGCGCGAGCTGGTCGGCACCTCGGCCGAGATCGCCGGCCGCGTCCTCGAAGCGCGCCTTGGTGAGCCGGGCCGGTCGGGGCAGCTGATCGAGGAGCTCAATGAGCTGGTCGTCGCCGAGCTCGAGCACGGGGTGGAGGCGATGATCGGCGCCCGCGAGGTGCTCGGCGCCCTGCGTGAGCGGGGCACGCCGACCGGGCTCGTCTCCAACTCGCCGATCGCCTTCGTGCGCCGCTCACTCGAGATCGTCGCCCTCGAGGACCACTTCGACGTCGTCGTCAGCGCCCACGAAACCGCCGCGCCGAAGCCGGCGCCGGACCCCTACCTGGAGGCGTGCCTGCGGCTCGGCGTCGATGCGGGGCCGGCGGTCGTCGCGCTCGAGGACTCGCCGACCGGGGTGGCGGCGGCGCGGGCCGCCGGGCTGACCGTGATCGGCATCCCCTCGCTCGAGGGCATCGGCCTCGAGCAGGCCCACCACATCGCCGAGAGCCTGCTCGACTCCGTCGTCGCCCGCCAGCTCGTGCTCTGAATCCCGCAGCGGTGCGCATATCGGGGCGGTCGGGTGAGGTGGGGCCGGGTGCCGCTACCCGCGAGCGGCGCTACCCGAAGGGACAGCGAGCGGGAGGGGTACCCGGCCCCACCTGTCACCTATCCGCCCCGCAGGACGCGGCGTCGGCGGATCACTCGCTCGCATGTCTCGATCGTTCGCTCGACCCGCTGACGCGCCTGCTCGTCGAGGTCGCCGCGAAGCGCCGCGTTGGCCGCCTCGCCGACCTCGCCGCGCCCGGCCCGGAGCTCGGCCATGTCCTCCCCGTGGGCGGGGTCGGCGAGGGCGCCGTCGAGCTCGACCAGGAGCGCCTCGAGGGCGACGCGCAGTTGCAGCGCCGCCTCGCGCCAGCGCCCCGCGTCGAGGTCGGCCCGGGCGCGCAGCAGAAGCGGCTCGCAGGCGTCGATCCGCTCTCGCCCGCCCAGCACCGCCGCCACCCGTTCCTGCGGGCGCAGTCCCTCGGAGCGCTGCCGGCGCCGCGACGTGCCTCTCGCCCGCACGTCGACGAGGCGGGCCGCGGTGTGGCGGCCGGCCGCGACCTCCTCGCCGCTCCCGTATCCGATCCGCACCGCCTCGGCGTCGCTCGGACCGAGCTCGCGGAGGCGGGGCTCGGCCGCCGCCGTCGCCTGCACGAAGAGCGCCCGGTTGAGCACGTCGAGCCCCTCCCCGACCACCGCGTCGATCGCGTCCTCGGAGCCGGCCGCGTCGCTCAGCCAGCGCTCGGCCTCCTCGGCCCCGGCAAAGGGGGCGGCGGCGCGCACCGCGGTCGCCCGTGTCAGCGGCAGTCGGGGCGGCCTCTCGCCGTCCTCCACCGGCGCCGGTCGGCGACGGCGGCGGCCGGGGAGGGGCGGGGCGGCGAGCGTTTCGACGACCAGCACGCTGCGCTCCTCACCCGCCTCGTCGCGGGCCAGGTAGCGGCCGTCGGCGAGCGCCAGGAGGCCGGCGAGGTCGTACTGCGCGAATCCGAAGAGCTGGGTCAGAGGACCCGATTCTGACCGAAGCGGGTCAGTCGTCGCCTTCGACGCCGCCCGACTTCGCCACCTTCGCCCGCTCGGTGCTGCGGTCCGGCCGCGCGTACTCGGAGGGCTCGGTCGGCACCTGCGGGTTGTCGATCTGGTCGAGGCGGTCGATCAGGCGCTGCCACTGGCTCGGCTTGAGCAGTCCGGCGAAGCGGACTTCGTCGCCGAGCGCGTATCGCGGCTGCCAGCCGATGTGGATGTGGTCGGCGTGGTCGGGGAGGGCGAAGCTCGGGCCGCCGAGTTCCTCGAGCGAGATCAGCTCCTCGGGCGCCATCGTCCCCTGCAGGCGGAGCACCTCCTTGAGCACCGTGTCGGCGATCGACCCGGGACCCTGGTGGCCGAGGATCGGGGTGCCGTCGACGGCGGCGATGTCGACGGCGTTGCCGGAGCTGTGGTTGGAGACGTTGCCGCCGGCGGTGAAGAAGCCGTGGCCGCATTTCAGCGAGGTGATCGTCAGGTCGAAGCCCTTCTCCGCCAGGTACTCGAGGGTGGCGAGGACGCGCCGGTCGACCTGGCCGGTGGCGATGTCGCTGCGCCCGCACTCGTAGACGTCGATGCGGTCGTCGGCGAGGACCCGCTGCTGGAGCGCCTCCTTGGAGAGCAGCAGGACGCCGGCGCTGCCCAGCTTGCGCGCGAACGGGTTCTTGCCCTTGGCGCGGTAGATCGCCGTCGCCTCGAGCAGCTTCCAGCCGTCGAGGATCGGCTTCGGGTCGATCCGCGGGGCGCCGCGCCCCGCCGGCCTGATCGAGAAGTTGAGGTGCGGGTCGGTGCCCCTCTCGCCCTCGCCGATCCGGCCGAGGACGGTGCCCGCGATCACCTTGGAGCCGGCCTTCAGGGTCCCGTTCGCTCCCGTGGCCGCCGCGGAGTCGACGCCCTCGCGGGCCACCGTCTGGGGCTCGTCGGCGGCCTGCCGCCCCGGCAGCGCGAACAGCCGCGGGCGGATGTTCTCGCTGTCGACCGGGACCCGCCTCTCCTGGCCGGTCGGCATCACGACCTTGCGGTGGCCGCGGACGATCCGCCCGAGCTTGGCGTAGGTGTAGCGGTTGCCGTAGGCGTCTTCGAGGACGACGAACCTGCCGAGCTTCTTCGAGTGGCCCGATTTCCTGATCACGCCGTCGTTTACGGCGACCACCGGCGAGCCCTGGGCGGCGAAGATGTTGATCCCCCGCCTGGTCGGCGAGGAGGCGATCACGTCGGCGGCGTTGCCGTAGGCATGGCGCTCACCCGGCGTCGCCCGCTTCAGCGCCGCCCTGGCCGAGATGTCGTCGGCGTAGCTGGCGTCGGCGGCGACGGGGAAGTGGGCGCCCTCGGTCAGCCCCGTCAGCGAGCCGACCAGGCTGCTCGGCAGCTTGCCGTAGACGCGCGCGTAGAGCAGCACCTCCTGCACGTACCAGTCGGCGTGGTTGTAGGCGAGGATCGCGTTGTAGAGGTCGCCGGTGCCGCCGCTCGCCTTCAGGTAGTTGGCCGCGCCGCAGATCGCGTCGACCGGGTTGTAGGGGTCCTTGCGGCCGTCACCGTTGGCGTCGAGCCCGTAGGTCTCCCAGGTCGAGGGCAGGAACTGCATCCAGCCGACGGCCCCCGCCGTCGATACGTTGAGGTTGGTGCCGAAGGCGGTCTCGATTTTGTTGATCGAGGCGAGCACCTGCCAGGGGACTCCGAACTCGGTGCCGCAGGCCTGGTAGATGGGTAGCAGGAACGGCGGGATCTCGAACGAGTCGATGACGAAGTTGGGGACGCCGATCGGCGCCGGGCCGAAGGGGGAGACCGTCACGGTTGGGTTGTCGGTCGTCGGCGAGCCGCCGTTCAGATAGGCCGAGCCGCCGCTCGCCCCGCCTCCCTGGGGCTGGTCGCCACCGGTGGCGCTGGGGGCGGTGATCGCGCCGGCGCCGACCTTCGGGCCCGAGTTGCCGATGGCCTGGTTGCGGATCACCTTCTTGCCGCCGCCGGCGTTCTCGGCCTTGGTCGCGTCAAGGCTCGACCCGACCTCGAGGCTTGGGCCGTGGTCGCTCGACTCGGCGGGCGCGGGCGCGGGAGCGGCCGGCGAAGGCGCCGGCGGCGGTTCCTCGCTGGTCACGGTCGGGTCTTCGCGGCAGTCGGGGTCGTTGAGGTCGAGCAGGCCGTCGCCGTCGTCGTCGAGGCCGTTCGAGCAGGCGGGCGGCTGGGCCGCGGGGGCGGAGGGCAGGAGGGCGTTCGTCGCCTGCGGGAGGGCCGGTTCGACGGTCGCCGGTTCGGCGCCGGCAAAGCCGACGCCCAGGGCCGTCGCGAACGCGAAGCTGGCCAAGGCAGTGGTCAGTGCGAGCTTGTTTCTCATCCCGGAGCGCCCCCCCAAAACAGGCTCGACCAAGCTACCCGCTCCGCCGAGGGTCCGCAACGGAATGCGGCTTCCCCCAACAAGGCCTTAATCCAGGTTCGCCCAGGCATGGAGATGGGGAGGATTTCAGCCTGCTCGGATGGGGTCGTTAAGCTGCCATGGATGAGCGAGGAGTTCGACGACCAGGAGAGCCTCAGGGCTCGCAGCGAGCAGGCGATCGGAGAGCTTGCCCAGGCCCTCCTCGACAGCCAGGTGCTCGAGAACGCGCTTGCCGCCGCCTTTGGCGCCCGCGAGAAGGCGGCCGAGGCCCAGCACGCGGCTCTGGCCGCCCTCAATGTCCCTTCGGCCGGGGACGTGGAGCGACTGGAAAGGCGCCTGCGATCCTTCTCAGAGCGCCTCGAAGACCTCGAGGACCAGCTCGACCGGGTCGGCCGCGACGTCGGGCAGATGCGCCGCGAGCTGGCCGCCGCCGACGCCGGCTCGAAGCGCGCAGAGGCCAAAGCCTAACCCTCAACTCGAGGCTGAGAGTACTTTAGAGGCAGCCCTGCCGGCGCCCTTCTCGGAGCGCTCGCGATCCTCCTCCTCCGCCTGCCCGCCGCCGGCCGAGTCGACCACGACGAGGACCGCCGCCGCCGCGATCCCCAGCGTCGCGGCCCGGGCCAGGACCGCCACGGTCTGCATGTCGGCGGCGCCGACCCCGGGATTGAAGCCCTCCGAGACCGACGGCGGGTGGTCGAAGCTGGCCACGGTCGTCCCCCGCGCCGTTTCGCCGAGAGCCTTCCGGAGCCGCGCGGTGAGGGCCGGGTCGGGCCTCACCCTGGCGCCGACGTCGAGCCCGAAGGCGGCGGCCGAGCCGCCCACGGCGAGGGCCTCCTCGACCAGCAGCAGCTCGCTCGGCTCGACGCCGGGCCGGGTGGCGAGGCAGCTGCCCACCCGCACGGCGCGGCGCACCCCGAGCTCGGCGAGGTCGGCGAGGACGAGCGCCGCGCTCGGGCCGCCCATCCCGGTCGACTGGATGGTCAGCTCGTCGCCCTCCGGGGTGACCCCCGTGTAGCCCCAGAGGCCGCGGGCGTGGTTGCTCATCTTCGGCTGCTCGAGAAGCTCCTGGGCGAGCAGCAGCGCCCGCCCCGGGTCGCCGGCGAGGATCGCGTCAGCTGCGAACGAGGCTGTCGGCCGGAGTCTCGACGGCATCCTCGCCGGACCCTAATGCGGCGAGGTGGCCGGCGACGGAATAAGGGCGCCCTAACGAGTCCGAGCCAAAGAAGCGGGACTCGGCGGCAGGCGTCGCTCTCCATTCGGGAGAATCCGGGGGCCGGGATTTCCTCCAGCCGTCTAAACACAGCCCCCGGGCGCGCTCATACCTTGGCGGCATTCGCCAAACCGCGACCGCCAGGGCGTGCCCCGGGCGGGCAAGGAGGGAAATTCGATGAAGAGAAGGTTGGGCCTGGCCGCGCTGTTGGCGGCGCTTGCCGCGTTGGTGCTGCCAACCGTGGCGTCGGCCGCAACGGTGGGAGAAGTCGCAGGCAACCTCGAAGAAAAGGTCGGCGAGCTGAACATGACCTGGGTCGCCGTTGCCTGCGTCCTGGTCTTCCTGATGCAGTGCGGCTTCATGTTCCTGGAGATCGGTTTCTCCAGGCAGAAGAACGCCGGCACCGGGGTTGCCAAGGTTCTCGTCAACTTCGCGATCGTGACGCTCGCCTGGTGGGCGATCGGCTACGGCATCGCCGAAGGCGGCGGCAACGATCTCTTCGGCGACAGTGGCTTCTTCTTCCACTTCGACCAGACGGTCGCCGGCGAAGCGGTGACGGGCGAAAGCGCGATGCTGATGCTCTACGGCATGGCGTTCTGCGCGGTCTCATTGGCGATCGTGTGGGGGACGACGCTCGAGCGGATCAAGTTCGGGGCGTACGTGATCTACGCGGCGGTGTTCGGCGCGATCGTCTACCCCCTCGTCGCGCACGCGGTCTGGGGCGGCGGCCTGCTGTCCGACATCGGCGGCAAGCCGGTGATGGACTTCGCCGGCTCCTCGGTGGTCCATTTGACCGGCGCAACGGGAGCACTTGCCGCGCTGCTGCTGCTCGGGGCCCGCAAGGGCAAGTACGACGCCAACGGCAACCCCCGGGTCATACCGGGGCACTCGATGCCGCTCGTCGGCCTCGGCGTGATCATCCTCTGGATCGGTTGGTTCGGCTTCAACGGAGGCTCGACCTTCGAAACGGCCGGCAGCTTCTTCGGAGAGGTCATGCTCAACACCCAGCTGGCGGCCGCCGCGGGCGTGATCGGCGCCTCGATCGCCGTCTACCTGAAGAGCAGGACGCTCGACGTCGGCATGGCCGGCAACGGCGCGATCGCCGGCCTGGTCGGCATCACGGCCCCGTCGGGCTTCGTCGAGTACTGGGCGGCGCCGATCGTCGGCATCGTCGCCGGGTTCCTCGTCGTCTTCGCCGTGCTGGCGATCGACAAGCTCCTCGACGACCCGGTCGGCGCGCTCTCCGCGCACGGCCTGGCGGGGATCTGGGGCACCCTCTCGGTGGGCCTGTTCGCCTCGCCGAGGCTGATCGCCGAAGGGGCCGGGCCGGGTGTCTGGTACGGCATCTTCGGAGACCAACCGCTGAGCAACTGCCTCGGCCAGCTCGGGGTCCAGGGGCTCGCGGTGCTCTTCACCTTCGTGGTCGTGTTCGCGATCTCGATCGTGACGTTCGCGCTGATCAAAGCGACGATCGGCCTCCGTGTCTCCGACGAGGAGGAGGAAGCCGGGCTGGACATCAGCTCGCACGGCATGTACGGGTACCCGGAGCAGTTCATTCCGCAGCCGGAGTACTCGACGGGCCTGCCAACCACCATGGGCGTGCCCCCGGCTCCGGTCGCGGCGCCTGCCCAGATGACCGCGACCGAGCAGTAGGAGGTCTGGACGCATATGAAAAAGATCGAAGCGTTCATCCGCCACGAGGCGTTCGAGCCGATCCGGGCCGAGTTGCTCGACAGGGGATTCCCGTCCCTGTCGATCATCGAGGCCAAGGGGTCCGGTCGCCAGAAGGGCATAGTCGAGCAGTACAGAGGCTCGACCCTGACCGTGAACGTCCGGCCGAAGCTGAAGCTGGAGGTCGTGGTCGAGGACAAAGACAAGCCGCTCGTCGTCGAGACGATCCTCAAGCATGCCCGCACGGGCGAGGTCGGCGACGGCAAGATCTTCGTCCTGCCGGTTGAGGAGGCGATTCGCATCCGCACCGGCGAGGGCGGGGAGCCGGTTCTCCAAGCCCATGAGGGGGAGGAGGTCACGGCTTAGTTCACGAGGCCCTGTAGAGACGATTGGCCCGAGCGGGGCGGCGAGAGCCGCCCCGCTCGGCGTTTTGCGCCGGGTTCGGGGTCGGCGCTGAGGGGCAGCGTCCATATCTGACTTCGGCGCGGCGAGCGAAGCGCGAAACTCTGTTCATGGCGCGCGAAGAGCGGATTTCCCTGAGCGAGGCCGCGCGCCGCTCCGGGGTCTCTCCCGACACGCTGAAACGGTGGGCCGCCGACCGGGTCGTGCCGGTGCGCCGCGACCGCTGGACGCCCGCCGCCGCGGCCCAGGCCCGCGTCGTGGCCCGCATGCGCGAGCGCGGCCACTCGCTCGAGGAGCTGAAGCGGGCCGGCCGCGAGGGCAGGCTCTCGTTCGGCCTCGCCGAGGACCTCTTCCCCCGGCCCGAGGAGCAGGTCACGGTCGAGGACGTCGCCGCCGAGACCGGCCTCGAGCCGGAGCTGATCGAGCGCATCCTCGTCATCCTCGGAACGCCGCTGGAGCGCGACCGCGTGCTCAACGCCGAGGACGTCGAGGCGATGCGCCACTGCGCCCGCGTGCTGGCGGCCGGCTTCCCGCTGGTCGCCTTCCTGCAGCTGGTGCGCGTCTACGTGCAGAGCCTGCGGCGGATCGCCGACGCCGAGGTGCGGCTGACCCACCTCTACGTGCACGAACCGCTTATCCGCGACGGCGTCCCCGAGCTCGAGATGGCGGAGGAGATGGGCAACCTCGCGGCCGACGTGCTGCCGCTCGCCGCGCCGCTGACCGAGTACCTGCACACGCGCTACCTGCGCTTCTTCCTCGAGCAGGACGTCGTCGGCCACATGGAGAGCGAGCTGGGCACGAAGGCGGCCCATCTCGGCCAGGTCCCGATCGCCCTCTGCTTCATCGACCTCACCGGCTTCACCCGCTACACCGAGGAGGAGGGCGACCTCGAGGCGCTCGACGTGGTCGAGAACTTCGTCGCCACGATCGAGGCGACGCTGCCGCCCGAGGCGACGATCGTGAAGACGATCGGCGACGAGGTGATGGTGGTCTCGCCGGAGCCCGGATCGCTGACCGAGTGGGCGGTCGACCTCCTCGAGCACCTTCCCAAGCGGCCGCGGCCGCGGGTCGGGATCCACTGCGGCGAAGCCGTGTATCGCGACGGCGACTACTTCGGGACCCACGTCAACCTCGCCCATCGCGTGGTCAGCCGCGCCCAGGCCGGCGAGGTGCTGGCGACGGACCGGGTCGTCGAGGCGGTCGAGGGGCGCGAGCGGCTGCGCTTCGAGGCGATCGGCGAGGTGACCCTGAAGGGCTTCCCCGAGCCGACGGAGCTCTACGTGATCAGCGCCGCGCCGGAGCCATGAGCATGCTCGAGGAGGTGCGGGAGGCGGGGCTGGTCGTCCCCGGCATGCCGCTGGTCGCGATGCTCTCCGGCGGCCGCGACTCGGTCTGCCTGCTCGATCTGGCGGTTCGCCTGCTCGGCCCCGGGCAGGTCACGGCCCTGCACGTCAACTACGGCCTGCGCGACGACGCCGGCCTCGACGAGGAGCACTGCGCGTCGCTGTGCGAGCGGCTCGAGGTCGGGCTCGAGGTCGAGCGGCCGCGCCGGCCCGAGGGGCCGGGCAACCTCCAGGCCTGGGCCCGCGACACGCGCTACGCGGCGGCCGCCGGCCTGGCGGAGGCCGACGGGGCGCTGATCGCGACGGGCCACACCGCCGACGACCAGGTCGAGACGATCCTCTACCGCCTCGCCTCCTCGCCCGGCCGCCGCGCGCTGCTCGGCATGCGGCCCAGGGACGGCAGGCTGGTGCGCCCGCTGCTCGGCTTCACCAGGGAGCAGACGACCGCCTACTGCGAGGAGCGCGGCCTCGCCTGGCGCGACGACCCGACCAACGAGCAGCCGGCCTACGCCCGCAACCGGGTGCGAGCGGGCCTGATCCCGGCTCTCTCCGAGGTCCACCCGGCCGCCGCCCGCAACGTGCTGCGCACCGCCGAGCTGTTGCGCGACGAGGCGGCGATCCTCGACTCGCTGGTCGACGCCGAGCTCTCCGGCGCCGGCGAGGCGCCCAGGGGCGCCGTCTCCCTCGCCCGCCTCGCCGAGATGCCCGTGGCCCTGCGCCGGCTCGTGGTCCAGCGGCTCGCCGACCGCGCCGCCGGCCGCCCGGTGGCGGGCGCCGCGCGCCACGCCGAGGAGGTGGCCGCCCTGCGCCGCGGCGGCTCGATGGTCGACCTCGGCTCCGGGGTCCGCGCGGTCGCTGGAGAGCGGGGTCGTGCGCGCCGAGCTAGTCTCGCGCTCATGAGCGCGGGGCCGACGGACGACGGGGCGATCGGCGAGATCCTCGTCTCGAGCGAGGAACTGAAGCAGCGGGTCGCCGAGCTGGGGGCCCAGATCAGCGAGGAGTACGCGGGCCGCGACCTCTTCATGGTCGGCGTGCTGAAGGGCGCCGTCCTCTTCCTTGCCGACCTGATGCGGAGCATCAGCGTCCCCTGCGAGATCGACTTCATGGCGGTCTCCAGCTACGGCTCGCAGACCGACTCCTCCGGGGTCGTGCGCATCCTCAAGGACCTCGACGCGCCGATCGAGGGCCGTCACGTCCTCATCGTCGAGGACATCATCGACTCCGGCCTGACCCTGCAGTACCTGATGCGCAGCCTCAACGCGCGCGGCCCGGCCTCGCTCGAGGTCTGCGCGCTGCTGACCAAGCCCGAGCGCCTGCGCGTCGACCTCTCGCCCCGCTACGTCGGCTTCCAGATCCCCAACCGCTTCGCGATCGGATACGGCCTCGACCACGCCCAGCGCTACCGCAACCTCGAATACGTCGCCGCGTTGGACGACTAGGGGGCAAAACCGCCCTGGTACGCTGATTTTCAGCCATGAGGCGATTTGTCAAAAGTGCCGCATTCCCGATCCTTCTGGTGGTGATCCTCGCCTTCGTAGCTTCGAAGGTGATCACCAGCGATTCGGGCACCGAGGCGCCGTCCTACAACCAGTTGATCAACAAGAAGTCCGGCCTGATCGCCGCAGGCCGGGTCGAAGAGGTGACGATCAACACGAAGGACAACACCCTCGACGTCAAGCAGCGCAACGGCGAAAGCTTCTCCACCGGCTATCCGCTCGACACCGAGCAGAGCCTGATCAACCTGCTCGAAGGCAACGACGTCAAGACGAAGGTCAACGGCACGGGCGGCAACGGGCTGCTCTCGCTGCTCACCTACATCCTCCCGTTCGTCCTCTTCCTCGCGCTCTGGATCTTCCTGATGAACCAGATGCAGGGCGGCGGCTCGCGGGTGATGAACTTCGGCAAATCGAAAGCGAAGCGGATGTCGGTCGACGCGCCGAAAATCACCTTCCGCGACGTGGCCGGGGTCGACGAGGCCGTGCAGGAGCTGCACGAGATCAAGGAGTTCCTCGAGAACCCGAAGAAATTCCAGTCGCTCGGCGCCCGCATCCCGAAGGGCGTCCTGCTCTACGGCCCGCCGGGAACGGGCAAGACCCTGCTCGCCCGCGCGGTCGCCGGCGAGGCCGGGGTCCCGTTCTTCTCGATCTCCGGCTCGGACTTCGTCGAGATGTTCGTCGGCGTCGGCGCCAGCCGCGTCCGCGACCTCTTCGAGCAGGCCAAGCAGAACTCGCCCTGCATCATCTTCATGGACGAGATCGACGCCGTCGGTCGCCACCGCGGCGCCGGCATGGGCGGCGGCCACGACGAGCGCGAGCAGACCCTGAACCAACTGCTCGTCGAGATGGACGGCTTCGAGATGAAGGACAACATCATCCTGATCGCCGCCACCAACCGGCCCGACATCCTCGACCCGGCGCTGCTGCGGCCGGGCCGCTTCGACCGCCAGGTCGTGGTCGACCGCCCCGACCGCAAGGGCCGCAAGCAGATCCTCGAGGTCCACACCCGGGGCAAGCCGCTCTCGAAGGCGATCGACCTCGACACCCTGGCCGGCCAGACGCCCGGCTTCACCGGCGCCGACCTCGCCAACCTGATCAACGAGGCGGCGCTGCTCACCGCCCGCCAGGGCCGCCGCGAAATCTCCATGCACGAGCTCGAGGAGGGGATCATGCGGGTGATCGCCGGGCCCGAGAAGAAGACCCGCGTGATGTCCGAGAAGGAGCGGCTGATCACCGCCTACCACGAGCTCGGCCATGCGATCGTCGGCCACCTGCTGCCCAACTGCGACCCGGTCCACAAGATCTCGATCATCAGCCGCGGCCAGGCGCTCGGCTACACGATCTCGCTGCCGGTCGAGGACAAGTTCCTCACCTCCCGCGCCGAGCTCACCGACACGATGGCGATGACGCTGGGCGGCCGCGCCGCCGAGGAGATCGTCTTCGGCGAGATCACCACCGGGGCCTCCAACGACCTCGAGAAGGTGACCGAGACCGCGAAGCAGATGGTGATGCGCTTCGGGATGTCGGAGCGCCTCGGCCCGCGCGTCTTCGGCCACGACCGCGGCCAGCCGTTCCTGGGCCGCGAGTTCTCCTCCGAGCCCGACTACTCCGACGAGATCGCCCGCGAGATCGACGACGAGATCCGGCGCATCGTCGAGTCCGCCCACCAGACCGCCAAGGATCTGCTGAACGACAAGCGCGAGGAGCTCGACAACATCTCCAAGATCCTGCTCGAGCGCGAGACGATCGACGCCGAGCAGTTCGTCGCCCTGCTCGCCGGCGCATCCGTGGAGGACGTCTTCGCCGACGAGGAGGAGCCCAGCCAGCCCGCCGAGCCGGTCCCCGAGCCGGAAAGGGCGCAGCGCGAGGGCGCGCGGCCGATCACCCACCCCCGCCCCGGCTACGCCGGCGGCGACGCGAGTTAGGGCGAGGGACTCCTCCCGCCCTGACAAACGCCGGTCTGATTGGACCGGCGTTTTGAGTATCCGCCAGTTCGGGAGCAGCCCCTCGCCCTCGCTCACGGCCCGTGTACCCCGAACGCGGGCGGGCGCCGAACCGCGCGAGCAGGCGATACTTCGTCCGTGTCACCGATTAGCGAGCATCGAAATCTGATTCCCTGCGAGCGGGGCTGATGCGACGCATAGCCGCCACCCGCGGACGCGAAGCGGAGCAGGTGGCGGAATGGTGAGGCTGATGGGTGTCGTCAACGTGACGCCGGACTCGTTCTCGGACGGGGGGCTGTTCCTCGAGCCGGAGGCGGCGATAGCGCACGGAGAGCAGCTGGCGGACGACGGGGCGGTGATCCTCGACATCGGGGGCGAGTCGACGCGACCGGGCGCCGAGGCGGTCGCCGTCGAGGAGGAGCTGGCGCGGACCCAGCCGGTGGTCGCCGACCTGGCGGGGCTCGGGCACACGGTCTCGATCGACACCTCGAAGCTCGCCGTGGCCGAGGCGGCGCTCGACGCCGGGGCGACGATCGTCAACGACGTCACAGCGCTGCGCGGCGACCCGGAGATCGGCGCGCTCTGCGCCGATCGTGGCGCAGGGGTGATCCTGATGCACATGCAGGGGGAGCCCGCGGACGATGCAGGACAGCCCCGCCTATGACGACGTCGTCGACGAGGTCAGGGCCTTCCTCGCCGAGCGAGTCGAGGCGGCGACCGCGGCCGGCGTCGCCGAGGAGCGGATCTGGGTCGACCCCGGGATCGGCTTCGGCAAGACCCTGGAGCACAACCTCGAGCTGCTGCGGCGGCTCGGCGAGCTGCGCGATCTGGGTCGGCCGATCGTGATCGGCACCTCTCGCAAGAGCTTCATCGGCGGGATCGACGGCTCGCAGGCCGACGAGCGGGTCGGGGGCACGATCGCCTCCTCCGTGCTCGCCGCCGCCGAGGGGGCCGAGGTGTTGCGGGTCCACGACGTCGCCGAGGCCGCCCAGGCGATCAGGGTCGCGGCGGCGATCCTCGGGTAGTTTGGCGAGGCGAGAGGAATGACGAGCTGATGGAGGCCCACGGAAACGGAATCGAGTCGAGCGTCGAGGTCGAGCTGCGCAGCCTCTCGATCTACACCCACCACGGGGTGAGCGAGGCCGAGCAGGAGATCGGGCAGCGGCTCGAGTTCGACGTCTCCTTCGACGTCCCCGATTGCGACGCGGTTCTCACCGACCGGATCGACGACACCGTCGACTACGCCGAGGTCTGCGACATCGTCGCCCTCGCCGCCACCGAGCGCAGCTACCGGACGCTGGAGCGGCTGGCGCAGGTCGTCGGCCAGCGGTTGATGGAGCGCTACGGGTGCGACTCCGTCCGGGTCCGGGCGGCGAAGCCGGAGCCGCCGCTGCCGCTGGCGATCCAGGAGGTCGCGGTCGAGGTGGCCCAGGACCGGTCGGAAAGCGCGGACGACGAAGAGGCCGAGTAGGCGGTGCGCACCGGCTACCTCGGCCTGGGCTCCAACGTCGGCGACCGCGAGGCGCATTTGCTGGCGGCGATCGCGGTGCTGCCGGAGCGGGGGGTCGAGGTGGATGCCGTCTCCTCCGCCTACGAGACCGAGCCGGTCGGCGAGGTGCTCGACCAGCCCGACTTCCTCAACGCCGCCGTGCGGATCCGGACCGACCTGCCGCCCGAGGCCCTGCTCGAGGCCTGCAAGGCGATCGAGGCCGAGCGCGGCCGGGCGATGGACGCCCCCCGCCACAGCCCGCGGCCCCTCGACGTCGACCTGCTCCTGCTCGGCGACCTGGAGCTCTCCGACCGAGCGCCTCACCCTTCCCCATCCGCAGGTCACCGAGCCGCCGCTTCGTGCTCGAGCCGCTGCTCGAGCTCGACCCGGAGCTGGCGCTGCCCGACGGGACGCCGCTCGCGGCCGCGCTGGAGGCCCTCGGCGAGGCCGAACGGGTGGAGCGGGCGGGGATGCTCCGGCCGGGATGGCCGGGCCGATACCAGATCGCAGACCGACCAGAATCTCGTCGCCTTCGTCGGGCGCTGGTCTGGCTCGGCGGCATCGCCAGTTGATCGGCCTGCCGTCGCCTGGCTTCGGATCCGGCACGCCGGGCTGGGCCGAACGGCCCGACGAGGGGCGCTCCTACGACCTCATCCTGCTCGGCGAGTTCGTCCAGCGCCCGGTGTGGATCGCGATCCTGTGGGCGTGGCTGACACTGGCCGTGACCGTGGTCGCCGACGCCGAGGTCTCGTCGGTCGGGTACGTCGCGATGATCTGGGGCCCGCCGACGATCTTCGTCCCCGCCGCGGTCCTCTGGCTCGACACCGCGAGCTTTCCCGCGCCTGGTCGAGGAGATGCGGGAGCGGCGAGCCGCCTAGGCGGCGTCGCGCGCGGCGCCTTGAAGGGCTCGAGCCAGGCGGCGGGGAGGATCGGCGGGCAGTCGCCGGCGATCTGCGGGCCGACCCGCTCGACGAGCCCGCCCGCCGGTCGCGACTCGATCGCCGGGCGCAGGTCCTGCATCGTCATCGCCAGCTTCAGGCTGGGGGCGATCTGGAAGTCGGCGGCGTTGAGCTGCTCTCCGTTGAGGGTGCCGGCGGCGATCATCTCGTCGACGCGGTCCAGCAGCCCGCCCAGCGCGGCCAGGTCGGCGCGGACGTTCTCGTCGGTGGCCTCGTTGAAGCGGGCGGAGAGATGGACCAGGGGCGCCGCCGATCTGGCGGTCACCGAGTTGATCGGCAGGCCCAGCCGCGCTCCCTGCGAGTAGCTCTCCAGCGGCGCGATGTCCTTGCGCAGGGCCCACCAGATGATCTGGCGGATCGGGTGCTGGAGCTCCTCGTCGCCGAAGCGCTCGGCCTCCTCGACCGCGACCCGCCGCTCGGGGTCGGAGGGGAACAGCGGCGGCTCCGGCCGCAGGCGGTCGAGCTCGCGGGCGATCTGGCGCGACCCCTGCACCTTCTCGCCGTCGATCTTCATCGCCGGCACCGTGTTGCGGGGGAATCCGACCGCCCGCAGGACGACCTTCGAGACGACCGGGAAGAGGTCGGTTCGCTTGAACGGGATGCCCTTGTACTCGAGCATGAGCTGCGTCGCGACCCCCGGGTGCGAGCCCGGAATCGTGAAGACCCTGACGTTCACGCGCGGCATCCTAGTTGGTCAGCCAGCCTGGTGCGGGGTGCCGAACCCGCCGCCGTTCGGAGATAATCGCCGCCATGCTGCTCGCGATCGACGTCGGCAACACCCAGACCCACCTCGGTGCCTTCGACGACGAGCGGCTGGTCGAGCACTGGCGCTTCCAGACCCGCGCCGGGGCGACCGGCGACGAGCTGGCGGAGCGGATCGCAGGCATGCTCGCGCTCAGCCAGATCAGCTTCGCCGACCTCGACGCGGTCTGCGTTTCCTCGGTCGTGCCGCCGCTGGGGGCGCAGTACCGACAGCTGACCGAGCGCTACCTGGGCGAGGGCGTTACCTTCCTCGCGGTCGAGCCGGGGGTGAGGACGGGGATGGCCGTCCGCATCGACAACCCGCTCGAAGTCGGCGCCGACCGGCTCGTCAACGCGGTCGCCGCCTACGACCGGATCGGCGGCGCCTGCGTCGTCGTCGACTTCGGCACCGGGATCAACTTCGACGCCGTCTCCGCCGAGGGCGAGTACCTGGGTGGCGCGATCGCGCCCGGCCTCGAGGTCTCGCTGAGCGCCCTGGTCGAACGCGCCGCGCGCATTCCCCGCATCGACCTCGCCGAGCCCGAGACCGCGATCGGCCGCTCCAGCCGCGCCGCGATCCAGTCCGGGGTCGTCTTCGGGTTCGCCGGCCTGATCGACGGCGTCGTCCGCCGCATAGAAGAGGAGCTGGGCGAGGCCCGGCTGCTCGCCACCGGCGGCCTCGCCTCCTCGATCGTCCCCTTCACGGAGACGATCGACGAGGTCGACGAGATGCTCACGCTCAAGGGTCTACGGTTGGTCCATGAGCGCAACGCATGAGCTGACCGAGCCCTTCGAGATCGGCGGGGTGCGGATCGCAAACCGCGTGCTCCTCGCGCCCCTCGCCGGGATCGGCAACTGGTTCGTGCGCCTGCAGGCCAAGCGCCACGGGGCGGGGCTCGCCGTCTCGGAGATGATCTCCAGCTTCGGGCTGCACCACCGGAACGAGCGCACCCTGCGCGAGCTGATGCGGATCCACCCCGACGAGCATCCCGTCTCGGTGCAGCTCTTCGGCCACGATCCGGAGGTGATGCGCTCCGGCGCCGCGGTCGCCGCCGAGGCGGGCGCCGACCTGATCGACATCAACATGGGCTGCCCGGTCCGCAAGGTGCGCCGCACCGGCGCCGGGGTCGGGCTGCTCGCCGACCCGGAGCTGGCGCTGGCACTGACCCGCGGCGCGGCCGAGGGCAGCGGCCTGCCGGTCACGGTCAAGCTCCGCTCCGGCCTGCGTCCCGGCGATCGCTCGGGCTTCGACCTCGCCGTGCGCCTGGTCGAGGAGGGCGGGGCGGCCGCGATCGGCTTCCATCCCCGTCCGGCCTCGGTCAAACACAAGGGCTCGCCGGACTACGAGCTCACCCGCGAGCTGGTCGAGCGGGTCGACGTCCCGGTGATCGTCTCCGGCGGGCTGAAGAGCGCCGAGGCCGCCCGCCGCGCCCACCGCGAGTCCGGCGCCGACGCGGTGATGATCGCCCGCGGCTCGCTCGGCAACCCGTGGGTGTTCGAGGAGCTGACCGGGCGCCGCGCGGCGCCGCCGCCCCGCGAGGACGTCGCCGCGGAGCTGCTCTGGACGATGGACCGCGCCGAGGAGCATCTGGGCACCGAGCGCGCGACCCGCTATCTGCGCAAGTTCTACCCCTGGTACATGGAGCCGCTGCGGGCGCCGGCGGAGGTCGCCGACGAGCTCCAGCGCAGCGCCGATCTGCCCCGCGCCAGGGAGCTGATCGCCGCCCTCGGCGAGCCCGCGGGAGTCGCCTAACCACCTCGCTATAATCCCGCGACTTCCGGCCCAGGTGCGTCGAGGCTCAAGCCATCGCACCCGGGCGTTTTTGGGTTTGGGACGCCAATTCCCGCCCTTCATCGAGCAAAAGCGAGGTAGTCGACAGTGAGTCGCCAGGCCGTAATCACACCGGAAGGGCTGGAGAAGCTCAAAGAGGAGATCGAGCAGCTCACCACCGTCAAGCGGCGCGAGGTGGCGGAACGGATCAAGGAGGCGCGGGACTTCGGCGACATCTCCGAGAACGCCGAGTACGACGACGCCAAGAACGAGCAGGCGCTGCTCGAGCAGCGAATCGCCCAGCTCGAAGAGAGGCTGCGCCGCGCCACCGTCATCGACGAGAAGTCGGTCGGCACAGACGAGGTCAGCTTCGGCTCGATCGTCCACGTCAAAGACCAGAAGACGGGCGACTCGCAGAAATTCCAGATCGTCGGCTCGACCGAGGCCGACCCGCTGGAACACAAGCTCTCCAACGAGTCGCCGATCGGCAAGGCGCTGATCGGCCACAAGCGCAACGACGTGGTCTCGGTCGAAGTGCCGCGCGGGCCGAAGAAGAAACTCAAAATCACCAAAATCGAGAGCGCTTAGCCCATCACGACGGGGTTCCGCTTAACTTTTTCCGAAGACAGACGCGGCTGTCCGCAGGCGTCGGCGCGGAAAAAGTACAGGACGCTTCACCCCGCCGGGATGGGCTTCCCGGTCGGATATAGGCTCGCTCGTCATGAGCAAGGAGGACCCGAAGGCGCAAGAGCTCTCCGACGTCCTCAGGGATCGGCGGCAGAAGCTGGAGCGGATCAGGGAGGCCGGAGTCGACCCCTTCCCGCACGGGTTCGACGAACGCGAGGACATCGCCGAGGTGCGCGCCGCCCACGAGGGGCTGGCGCCCGGCATCGAGACCGAGTCCCGCCACCGGGTCGCCGGCCGCCTGGTCGGCCGCCGCGGGCACGGCAAGGCCTGCTTCCTCGACCTTCGCGACGGCAGCGGCCAGATCCAGCTCCATGCCCGCGAGGACCTGCTCGGCCCGGAGCCCTACGAGCTCCTGGTCGGCCTCGACATCGGCGACATCGTCGGCGTCGAGGGGACGGCGATGGCGACCCGGCGCGGCGGCGAGCTGACGCTCGCGCTCGACCACTGGCGCCTGCTCTCGAAGAGCCTGCGCCCGCCGCCGAGCGAGTTCCACGGCCTCGAGGACGTCGAGACCCGCTACCGGCGGCGCGAGCTCGACCTGATCGCCAACGAGGAGAGCCGCAGGACGTTCGCGACCCGGGCCCGCACGATCGCCGAGGTCCGCCGCTGGCTCGACGAACACGGCTTCGTCGAGGCCGAGACACCGGTCCTGCAGCCGCTCTACGGCGGCGCCCTGGCCCGCCCCTTCACGACCCACCACAACGCCCTCGACCGCGACCTCTACCTGCGCATCGCGACCGAGCTCTACCTCAAGCGGCTGGTCGTCGGCGGCATCGACCGCGTCTACGAGCTGGGCAAGGACTTCCGCAACGAGGGCGTCTCGCACAAGCACAACCCCGAGTTCACGATGCTCGAGTGGTACGAGGCCTACGCCGACTACGCGAAGACCGCCCACGACCTCGAGCTGATGGTCGCCGAGGTCGCCGAGCGGGTGCTGGGGACGACCGTAGGTCGAGCGCGACGGGACGACGATCGACTTCGCGCCGCCCTGGCGGCGGGTCACGCTGCGCGAGGCGATCCTCGAGCGCGCCGGCGATCGACATCGCCGAGCACCCGACCCGCGAGGCGCTCGCCGAGGCGCTCGGGACCGAGGCCGACCCGGCCGAGGGCTGGGGCAAGCTGGTCGACGGCCTGCTCTCCAAGTCGGTCGAGCCGGAGCTGATCCAGCCGACCTTCGTCCTCGACTACCCGGTCGAGCTCTCGCCGTTCGCCAAGGCGCACCGCTCCGAGGAGGGGCTGGTCGAGCGCTGGGAGGCGTTCGCCGGCGGCGTCGAGATCGCCAACTCCTTCACCGAGCTCAACGACCCCGACGAGCAGCGCCGCCGCTTCGAGCAGCAGCGCGCCGAGATCGAGCGCGGCGACGAGGAGGCCCAGCCCTACGACGAGGCCTTCGTCGAGGCGCTCGAACAGGGCATGCCGCCGACCGGGGGCGTCGGCCTGGGGATTGACCGACTTGTCATGATGTTCACAGGGGCGCGAGCCTCCGCGAGGTGATCCTCTTTCCGGCGATGCGGACCTGAGCTGGCGAACCGGTCAGGCGCCCTCGTGGGAAAAGCCCGCTATTAGCGCCCTTTTGGGGCCCGAGGCCGGGCGGGCGCTCCCGGTATCGTTTAAAGGGCCGGTCGGTCGATCCCGATATCGAGGGGCATCCGTTGCGGTACTTCCATCAGGCAAAGTGCGTTTGACTGAGTAAGGAAACTCTTTTGTTCGAGCGATTCACAGAGCGAGCACGTCAAGTCGTCGTCCTGGCGCAGGAAGAGGCGCGCACGCTCAAGCACAACTACATCGGCACCGAGCACATCCTGCTCGGGCTGCTGCGCGAGGAGGAGGGCCTGGCGGCCCGCGTCCTCGAGTCGCTCGACATCACCACCGAGCGCGTCCGCTCCCAGGTGGTCCGCATCGTCGGCTCCGGCGAGGAGGTCACCTCCGGCCAGATCCCGTTCACGCCGCGGGCCAAGAAGGTGCTCGAGCTGGCCCTGCGCGAGGCGCTCTCGCTCGGCCACAACTACATCGGCACCGAGCACATCCTGCTCGGCCTCGTGCGTGAGAACGAGGGCGTCGCCGCCCGCATCCTGCTCGACTTCGACGCCGACTCCGACAAGATCCGCAACGAGGTGATCCGGATGCTCTCCGGCCCCGGCGGGCGCCGCCAGGGCGCCGCCGCCGGCGGTGGCGGGGGCGAGGGCAAGAAATCCTCGAAACTGCTCGACCAGTTCGGCCGCAACCTGACCAAGCTCGCCGAGGAGGGCAAGCTCGACCCGGTGATCGGCCGCGAAACCGAGATCGAGCGGATCATGCAGATCCTCTCCCGCCGCACCAAGAACAACCCGGTGCTGCTCGGCGAGCCGGGCGTCGGCAAGACCGCCGTCGTCGAGGGCCTGGCGGCGCGCATCAACAAAGGCGAGGTGCCGGAGCTGCTCAAGAACAAGCAGATCTACACCCTCGACCTGGCCGCCCTGGTCGCCGGCTCCAAGTACCGCGGCGAGTTCGAGGAGCGCCTCAAGAAGGTGATGAAAGAGATCACCCAGCGCGGCGACATCATCCTCTTCATCGACGAGCTCCACAACCTGGTCGGCGCCGGCGCCGCCGAGGGCGCGATCGACGCCGCCTCGATCCTCAAGCCGGCGCTCGCCCGCGGCGAGCTGCAGACGATCGGCGCCACGACCCTCGACGAGTACCGCAAATACCTCGAGCGCGACTCGGCGCTGGAGCGCCGCTTCGCCCAGATCAAGGTCGACCAGCCCTCGGTCGAGGACTCGGTGAAGATCCTCGAAGGGCTGCGCGAGCGCTACGAACAGCACCACCGGGTGACGATCACCGACGAGGCGCTGGGCGCCGCCGCCGAGCTCGCCGACCGCTACATCTCCGACCGCTTCCTGCCCGACAAGGCGATCGACCTGATCGACGAGGCCGCCTCGCGGATGCGGATCAAGTCGATGAGCGCGCCGCCCGTCTACCGCGACCTCGAGGAGGAAATCGAGACCACGCGGCGCGACAAGGAGGGCGCGATCGAAGCGCAGGAGTTCGAGAAGGCCGCCAACCTGCGCGACACCGAGCGCCAGCTGACGACCCGCAAGCGCCAGCTCGAAGACGAGTGGGCGGAGGGCGAGAGCGGCGACCGGCCGGAGGTCGGCGAAGAAGAGATCGCCGACATCGTCTCGATGTGGACCGGGATCCCGGTCTTCAAACTGACCGAGGCCGAGACCCAGAAGCTGATCCGCATGGAGGAGGAGCTGCACAAGCGCGTGATCGGCCAGGAGGTCGCGATCACCGCCGTCTCGAAGGCGATCCGCCGCTCGCGCGCGGGGATCAAGGACCCGAAGCGCCCGGCCGGCTCGTTCATCTTCCTCGGCCCCTCCGGGGTCGGCAAGACCGAGCTCGGCCGCACGCTCGCCGAGTTCCTCTTCGGCGACGAGGAGGCGATGGTCCGGATCGACATGTCCGAGTACATGGAGAAGCACGCGGTCAGCCGCCTGGTCGGCTCGCCGCCCGGCTACATCGGCTACGACGAGGGCGGCCAGCTGACCGAGGCCGTGCGCCGCAAGCCCTACTCGGTGCTGCTCCTCGACGAGATCGAGAAGGCGCACCCGGACGTCTTCAACATCCTCCTGCAGATCCTCGAGGACGGCAGGCTGACCGACGCCCAGGGGCGCACGGTCGACTTCCGCAACGCGATCGTGATCATGACCTCGAACATCGGCGCCGCCGAGATCTCCAAGAACACCTCGATCGGCTTCACCGTCTCCGACGAGACCGGCATGTCCTACGACGACATGAAAAACCGGATCATGGGCGACCTGAAAAAGGTCTTCCGGCCCGAGTTCCTCAACCGGATCGACGAGGTGATCGTCTTCCACAAGCTGGCCAAGGACGAGGTCAAGGAGATCATCGACCTGATGATCAACCGCGTCCGCGTCCAGGTCGCCGAGCACGAGCTGCAGCTGGAGCTCGCCGAGGACGCCAAGGACATCCTCGTCGAGAAGGGCTGGGACCCGTCGATGGGCGCCCGGCCGCTGCGCCGCGCGATCCAGCGCTACATCGAGGACCCGCTCGCCGACGAGGTGCTGAGGCAGGGCGAGATGGTGCCGGGATCGACCGTGATGGTCGAGCGCGACCCGTCCGGAGACGAGGAGGACAGGCCGCTGAAGCTGACGGATCGTCGCGCCGAAGAAGCCGCCGAAGCCGAAGGCCGAGCCCGAGAAGGTCGGGGTCGGCGCCAAGGCCGAGAAGGACGACCCCGCAGAGGCCGAGCCGGAGCCCGAGGGCGACGCCGGCGACCCGCGCGCCGACGGCTGAGCGCTCTCCCTTCTCGCCGGGGTACGGTTCGGGCATGAGCGACCCCGGCCGCACCGCGATCGGAACCTGGAGCGGTGGCCGTTTCCTGCGCTTCGGCGAGGCGATCGACGAGCAGCGCCTGGAGGCGCTGCTGCGCCCGGGCGACGGCATCGACACGCTGCTCACCGCCGACGCCTACGGGCAGGGCGAGGCCGACTCGGTCGCTCGGCCGGGCGCTTGCCGGCGTCCCGCGCGAGGACTACCGCCTGGTCGGCGCCGTCGGCCACGACTTCTACGAGGGCGAGCGCGACGGCCCGCGCGGCTTCCCGCGCTTCACCGACCCCCGGCTGCGGGCCGAGGGCACCTACGCGTCGTACCTGCGGATGGCGGCCGAGCGCAGCCTCGAGCGGATCGGCGCCTCCTCCTTCGACCTGCTCCTGCTCCACAACCCAGACCGCATCGGCTACACCGAGCGAGGCCGTCTGGGACGGGATGGCCGCGCTTCGCGACGCGGGCCTGACCGCGTCGATCGGCGTCGCCCCGGGCCCCGCCAACGGCTTCACCCTCGACCTGATCGCCTGCCTGGAGCGCTTCGGCGAGCGCATCGACTGGGCGATGATCATCCTCAACCCGTTCGAGCCCTGGCCGGGCGAGCTCTGCCTCGACGCGGCCGCGCGCGGCCGACGTCCGCGTGATCACCCGCGTCGTCGACTACGGCGGCCTCTTCTGGGGCGACCTGCGGCCCGGCATGGAGCTGGCCAAGGGCGACCACCGCGCCTTCCGCCCCGAGGGCTGGATCGAGGCCGGCCTCGAGAAGCTGGAGCTGGTGCTGCCCTTCGCCGAGCGGGCGGGGCTGACGCCGATCCAGCTCGCCTGCCACTGGAACCTCGCCCACCCGGCGGTCCAGTGCGTCGTCCCGACCCTGATCCAGGAGGCTCACGCCGAGGCCTGCCCGATCGAGGCCAAGCGGGTGGAACTGGCGCCACATGCCCGCCGCGCGGGCGCCTCTCCGCCGAGGACGTCGCGGCGATCCGCGAGATCGGCGACAACACCGGCTGCATGGCGCTCAAGGGCGCCAGCCCGGAACACGAGGGCGAGGAGCGCCCCGACCGCTGGGCGCTCGACGAGGGCCTCGCCGAGGCGGGCCGCCGCTGGGGCGTCGACCCCGAGCGTGACCTCGCCGGCGCGGCGCCCGCCGCCTGAGCCGCATGGCCTGCGGCTGATGGAGCGCAAGTGGTGGACCCTGGTCGGCACCTGCTCGGGGCTGTTCCTGCTGATGCTCGACTCGACCGTCGTGTCCCTGGCCCTGCCCAGCATCCGCCACGACGTCGACGCCTCCTCGGCCGGGCTGCAGTGGATCATGAACGGCTATCTGCTGGTGATCACCGTGCTCGTCGTCACCGCCGGCCGGCTCGGCGACATGTTCGGGCGCAAGCGGCTGTTCCAGGTGGCATGGCCTTCTTCGCGCTCGGCTCGGCGGTCTCGGGGGCGGCGGGGGATGAGCTGACGCTGATCGTCGGTCGCGTCCTGCAGGGCATCGGGGCGGCCCCGATGCTCTCGCTGTCGCTGGCGATCGTCTGCAACGCGTTTCCGGGCGACGAGCAGGCGCGGGCGCTCGGCATCTGGGCGGGTGTCTCCGCCGTCGCCCTGGCGATCGGCCCGCTCGTCGGCGGCGCCATGGTCGCGATCGACTGGCGGGTGATTTTCTGGATCAACCTGCCGATCGCCGCGATCGGGATCGCGATCACGGCCTGGGCGGCGCCCGAGTCGACCGACCCCGGCTCCGGTCGCCGGGTCGACCTCTCCGGGCCTCGGCGCTCTCACGCGCCGGCCTCACCGCCATCGTCCTCGCCCTGATCGAGGCGAGGGCCTGGAGCGGTGCGCGTGACGATCGCGCTCGTCCTCGCCGGAATCGCCTCCCTCTACGGCTTCTGGCGGATCGAGCACCGCACCGAGGAGCCGATCGTCGACTTCGCCCTCTTCCGCAACGGCCCCTACTTCGGCGCCAGCGCCGCCGCCTTCGCGCTGGTCGGCGCCTACTGGAGCGTGATGTACTTCCAGCCCCAGTACCTGCAGGACGTGCGCGGCCACTCCGCGATCCTCAGCGGCCTGCTGATCCTCCCGGTGACGGTGCCGATGGTCCTCATCTCGCCGCTGTCGGCGCGCCTGATCGCCCGTTTCGGCGCCCGCCGCCTGATGACCGCCGGCATGTGCTTCGGCCTGGTCGGCCTGCTCTTCCTCACCCAGGTCGCCGCCGGCAGCTCCTACGCGCTGCTGCTGGCCGGCTACCTGCCGTTCGGGGTCGCCCTCGGGCTGGTCTACGCCCCGATGTCGACCGCGGCGATGGCGGCGATGCCCCCGGAGAAGGTCGGGATCGCCTCCGGCGTCCTGGCGATGGACCGGGTGCTGGCGGGCACCGTGGCGCTGGCGGCGACCGGTGCGCTGACCCACGCCCTGCTCGAGGGCGGCGACGGCTTCGCCGGCGGCGATCGCCGGCTCGAACTGGATCCTCGTCGCCCTCGTCGCGCCTTGGCACCGGCCTCACCTGGGCCTTCGTCCGCGACGTCGGAAGCCCTCCCGAGGCACGACCCCAGGCACCGTCATTCGCACCTCTGAGCGGCGGTCTGCGCCCTCTGAGACCGATCCGCTTGACAAAGCCTATCCCGATCTCTCCACTTGGATATGCCCAGACCGCATTCCAGAGCGAAATTTGCCATCCTAGGAGGCGATGTCAGGCCTGCCTGGGGATGAGCTTCTAGAGTTGTCGGAACGTCAGGATCCCCGGCTCCTCAGGGCACTCGACATCGTCGCGCCCGGGGGCGCGCTGCGCGAGGGGATCGACAACATCGTCCACTCTCGCAGCGGCGGCCTGATCGTCGTCGGCGACCCCGGCGACGTCTCGCACCTGCTCTCCGGCGGCATCAAGCTCGAGATCGACTACACGCCGGCGATGCTGTACCAGGTGGCGAAGATGGACGGCGCGATCGTCCTCAACTCCGAGGCGACCAAGATCTCCTGGGCCAACGTGCAGCTGATGCCGGACCCGACGATCCTCTCCAGCGAGACCGGCACCAGGCACCGCACCGCCGAGCGCGTCTCCAAACAGACCGACGCCCTGGTCATCGCGATCTCCCAGCGCCGCGACGTCGTCTCCCTCTACGTCGAGGGCACGAAGTACATCCTCCAGGACATCCCCGCCGTGCTCGCCAAGGCCAACCAGGGCCTGGCCACGCTCGACAAGTACCGCGAGCGCCTCGACCAGGTGTCGACCCGTCTGACGATGCTCGAGTTCGACGGTGGCGGTGTCCTCTACGACGCGCTCTCGGTCCTGCAGCGGGCCGAGCTGACGACGCGGATGGCGGTCGAGGTCGAGCGCTACATCGTCGAGCTCGGCACCGAGGGCCGGCTGATCGAGATGCAGCTCGAGGAGACGATGGTCGGCGTCGCCGGCGAAAAGACCGCGCTGATCCGCGACTACTCGGTCGAGGACTCCGAGCAGAACCTGGCCACCGTGATCCAGTCGCTGGCCCGCCTCCCCCACGAGGACGTCCTCGACTTCGGCCGCCTCGCAGAGCTGCTCGGCTACGACCGCAAGCTCAACACCCTCGACTTCCCCGTTGCGCCGCGGGGCTACCGGGTGCTGGGCCGCATCCCTCGGATTCCCAAGCTTGTCGTCCAGAAGATCATCCACGAGCTCGGCGGCCTGGAGGAGGTCCTCGCGGCCTCCGACGCCGACCTCGAGGCCGTCGAGGATGTCGGTCCGACCAGGGCCAAGGACATCCGCGAGGGCCTGCGGAGGCTTCGTGAGGTCGATCTGGTCGACAGGTACTTACAGAGCTGATGGCGATCGGCGCCGTCGCATGAACGAAAGGAGCGGACCGATTTCCGAGCTAGATGAGGCCATGGAGGCAGGCTTCGAGGAGGACGTCCCGTACGTCTGTGACTTCGAGGAGGGGGACAAGGTCGTCTATCCCCACCACGGGGCCGGAATCGTGCTGAAGAAAGAGAGCCGCGAGCTGATGGGGGAGGAGCGCGACTACCTCACGATCAAGATCCTCCACAACGAGCTCACGGTGATGGTCCCCTGCGAGAACGCCGGCGTCGCCGGCCTGCGCCGGGTGATCGACGAGGTCGAAATCAAGAAGGTCACGGACGTCCTCACCGACGACGTCTCGGAGATGCCGAAGAACTGGAACCGGCGCTTCAAGTACAACCGGGAGAAGATCAAGACCGGTGACGTCTTCGAGCTCGCCGAGGTCGTTCGCAACCTCGCCATCCGCGAGATGGAAAAGGGCCTCTCCACCGGCGAGAAGCAGATGTACACGCGGGCGAAGAAGATCCTCGCGTCGGAGTTCATGTACGCCCTCGACAAGGACGAGGACGGCGCCGAGGAGTACCTCGACGGGCTGCTGGAGGGGCGCTTCGCAGCCACCGCCTGAGGGGCTCGTCTGAGATGAGCCCCGGCGCGCCAGCGTCCATCACCGCGGTCATCGCGGCCGCCGGCTCCGGAGAGAGGCTCGGAGCGGGCGGCCCGAAGGCCTTCGTGCCGCTCGCCGGGCGGCCGATGGTCGGCTGGTCGATCGAGGCCTTCCGGGCCGCGGGGGTCGCCGCGATCGTCGTCGCCGTCCCGCCCGGCCACGCGGACGAGCTCGCTGCGGCGGGCGCCCTGGGCGATGGCGGCGGCTCCGCAGGCAGGATCGGCGTGAGCGTCGTCGACGGCGGCGCGACCCGCTCCGCATCGGTCGCCAACGCACTGCGTGAGGTCAAGACCGACCTGGTCGCGATCCACGACGCCGCCCGGCCACTGGTCACCCCGGAGCTGATCGAGGGCGTGGTCGCGACCCTGGTGGCCGACCCCGATGCCGCCGGCGCGATCGCCGCCACCCCGGTCGCCGACACGATCAAGCGGGCCGGCAATGCGGTGAGCCGTCGATTGGACACCTCTGAGGAGTCAAATCGACGGCTCGATTGTCGAGCAGACCCTCGATCGCGGTGAGCTCTGGGCCGCGCAGACCCCGCAGGCCTTCCGCGTCGCCGCCCTGCGGGGCGCGCTGGGCGCCGATCCGGCGACGGTCGCCGCCGCCACCGACGAGGCGATGCTGGTCGAGGCGGCGGGCGGGCGGGTGTTGATCCACCCGGCGCCGGCGGAGAACCTGAAGGTGACGACGCCGCTGGACCTGAGGCTGGCCGGGCAGCTGCTCGGCTAGTCGCGGAGCAGAACCCAGACCAGCGTCGCCGCGAAGCAGAGCTGGCCGACGCCGAGCGCGACGCCGAAGCTGACCGCGCCGCCCAGCGCGGCGACCGCGGTCCCGGCCGCGAAGGCGCCTAGCAGGATGGCGAGCTGGCGGGCCATCGGCGTCAGCGTATGCGAGGCGGGAGGCCGCGGCCTCCCGGCCCGGCCGGGCTGCCGGGCAGGCCGGCGGCGGCCCGGCCGCCCTCGTCCAGGTGCCGGGCGCGGCGGCGGTTGAAGAGCCGGCGCTGGAAGGAGAGGGTGAGGACGCCGGCCAGCGTGATCGCGGTCAGGTTGACGATCAGCTGCCCCATCGCGCCGCGCCATTCCGACCAGTCCAGGATCGCGGCAGCGATGCCGATGTTGGCGGCCGCCGGGATCGTCGTGACCGAGATCAGCACCCCGACCAGGGCGCCCGACTTCGCCGAGGTGAGGGAGAGCATGCCGGCGGCGCCGGCGAAGCAGGCGACGATGAAGGAGAAGGTGTCGGGGTGGGAGATGAACTGGGTCAGGGCGTGCTGGGAGCTGTTGAAGTCGTCGGCGATCAGGCCCGTCCATTTGGCGATCAGGGCAAAGGCGAAGGCTGCCGAGATGCCGCAGGGGAAGCCGATCGCCAGGGCGCGAAAGGACCGCAGAGCGACCTCGCGCCGGCGCTCGACCAGCGCCACGCAGAGGCCGGCGATCGGCCCGAACTCGGGGCCGACGACCATCGCGCCGATGATCAGGATCGGCGAGCCGAGGAAGATGCCGACCGAGGCGATCAGGCAGGCGAGCACGAAGAAGGAGAGGAAGTTGGCGTTCAGCTCGGTGCTCTCCGAGGTGCGCGACTCGACCTCCTCCCAGACCACGGCGTCGCCGGGCGCCCCCGGCGCGGCGCGCTCCGCCAGCTCGGCCGCGGCGGAGATCTGGGAGTCGATCTGCTCGAGGGTTATCGATCCCTGACGCCCCGACCCCGATCTCCTTCAGGTCGTCGACCACGATGCTGGTTTCCTCGCGGGCGACGTCGCAGAGGACGACATCCCCCGGAGGGCGCCGCGCCGCTCCCTCCAGGAAGGCGAGGTTGCAGACCGATGGCGTCGCGTCGAGCAGGTCGAGGACCTTCCGGGTGAGGGCCGACGGCACGACGATCCGCAGGTGGACCATCGGCGCAGCGTATCCGCGCCCCTGGTCGCACAGGCGACCATCTAGGCTCGGGCGCGATGCTCACCGACTACCACCTGCACCTGCGGCCCGACGAGGAGGGGACGCCGCCCGAGAGCTATTTCACGGCCGAGAACGTCGATCGCTACCTGGCGGCGGCGACGGCGGCCGGAATCGCCGAGCTGGGCGTCTCCGAGCACATCCACCGCTTCCGCCAGGCGCTCGAGCTCTGGCGCCACCCGTTCTGGGAGGAACAGGCGCGCGACGACCTCGACTCCTACTGCGAGTTCGTGCGCGGCACGCCGCTGCGCCTCGGCATCGAGTGCGATTTCGTGCCGGGCGCCGAGGACCGCACCGCATCGCTGCTGGAGGCGCGCGACTTCGACTACGTCGTCGGCTCGGTTCACTTCCTCGGCGCCGAGGCCGTCGACCACGAGGGCTGGGACGCCTGGGGGCGCAGCGGCGACGCCGACGACGTCTGGCGCCGCTACTTCGAGACGCTCGCCGAGTGCGCGCGCTCGGGGCTCTTCGAGATCCTCGCCCACCCCGACCTGGTCAAGGTCTGGGGCGCCGGCCGGCCGCAGCCGCGGCGGGACCCGCGCCACTACTACGAGCCCGCCGTCGAGGCGATCGCCGAGAGCGGGATCGCGGTCGAGGTCTCGACCGCCGGCCTGCGCAAGCCCGTCGGCGAGCTCTACCCGGCTCCGGCCTTCGCCGAGATGTGCGTCGAGGCCGGCGCCTGCTTCTCGCTCTCCTCCGACGCCCACCTGCCCGAGCAGGTCGGCTACGGCTACGAGCGGGCGCTGGAGCTATTCGAGGCGCTCGGCGTCGCCGAGATCGCCGTCTTCGAGCGCCGCGAGAGGCGGCTGGAGCCACTCGGCCCCGCGGTCGGCGAGAATTGACCCGATGAGTGTCGGCATCGGCTACGACAGCCACCGCTTCGCCGAGGGGCGCAGGCTCGTCCTCGGCGGGGTCGAGGTCGAGCACGAGCTCGGCCTGGCCGGCCACTCCGACGCCGACGTCCTCACCCACGCGGTGATCGACGCGTTGCTCGGCGCCTCCGGCGGCGGCGACATCGGCACCCTCTTCCCCGACGACGACGAGCGCTGGCGCGACGCCGACTCGATCGACCTGCTGCGCACCGTCGTCGGCACGATCGGCGGCCGCATCGTCAACATCGACGCCACCGTGATCTGCGAGCGGCCGCGGCTGGCGGCGCACCGCGAGGAGATGGAGCGCCTGCTCGCCGAGGCGACGTCGGCCCGGGTCAGCGTCAAGGCGACCAGCAACGAGGGAATGGGCTGGATCGGCCGCGGCGAGGGAATCGCCTGCGTCGCCGTCGCCGCGGTCGAGAGCCAATAGTCTTCCCGCCTCCATGGGCAGCCTCAGCTCAATCGCCGCAGGCCTGCGGCAGTCGGCGTCCGACCTCGCCTTCGAGGCCAAGGTCCTCCACGAGGCCGGGATCCTCGGCGCCAGCCGTCCAGACAGGGCGGTGAGGAGTGGGGTGACCCTGGCCCGCTGGGGCGCCTCGCCGGCGACCGGCATCGCGACGGCCGCGATCAAACACCCGCAGGAGACCGCGATCGTCGACGAGCGCGGCTCGCTCACCTTCGAGGAGCTGCACCGCCGCTCCAACTCCCTCGCCCGGGCCTTCGCCGACATGGGCATCGGGTTCGGCGACGGCATCGGGATCATGTGCCGCAACCACCGCGGCTTCATCGAGGCGACGCTGGCGGCCGCCAAGCTCGGTGCCGGCGCCCTCTACCTGAACACGATGTTCGCCGGGCCGCAGCTGGTCGAGGTGACCCACCGCGAGGGCCCCAAGGCGCTCGTCCACGACGAGGAGTTCGCCGACCTGCTCGACGGGGTCGACGAGAGCGTTGCCAGGGTCACGGCCTGGACCGACGGCGATGCCGAGGGCCCGACGCTCGACTCGCTGATCGCCGAGAGCCCCGACGCCGACCTGAAGCCCCCGCCCGACAAGCCCCGCTTCGTGATCCTCACCTCGGGCACGACCGGGACGCCGAAGGGGGCGCAGCGCTCCAGCCCGGACGGGCTGCTGGCGGTGTCGGCGATCCTCGACAAGATCCCCTACCGGGCGCGCGAGACGATGATGGTCGCGGCGCCGCTCTTCCACTCCTGGGGCTTCTTCCACTTCATCATCGGCCTGCCGACCGCGTCGACCCTGGTGCTGCGCCGCCGCTTCGACCCCGAGCAGACCCTGCGTGCGGTCGAGGAGCATCGCGCCGACGTCCTCGCCGTCGTCCCGGTCATGGTCCAGCGCATCCTGCAGCTGCCCGAGGAGACGCTCGCCGCCCACCGGCTCTCGTCGCTGCGGGTCACGGCGCTCTCCGGCTCGGCCCTGCCGGGGGAGCTGGCGACCGCCTGGATGGACCGCTTCGGCGACTCGATCTACAACCTCTACGGCTCGACCGAGGTCTCCTGGGCGACGGTTGCCACGCCGGAGGACCTGCGCGCCGCCCCCGGCACCGCCGGCCGGCCGCCGCGCGGGACCGTGGTCAAGCTCTACGACGAGGAGGGGCGCGAGGTGCCCCAGGGCGAGGTCGGGCGGATCTTCGTCGGCAACGAAATGGCCTTCGAGGGCTACACCGGCGGCGGCGGCAAGGAGGTGATCGACGGCCTCTTCAGCAGCGGCGACGTCGGCCACTTCGACGCGGGCGGCCGGCTCTTCATCGACGGCCGTGACGACGAGATGATCGTCTCCGGCGGCGAGAACGTCTTCCCGCGCGAGGTCGAGGACCTGCTCGCCGACCACGACGCGGTCCTCGAGGTCGCGGTGATCGGGGTCGAGGACGAGGAGTTCGGCCAGCGGCTCAAGGCCTTCGTCGTCCTCGCCGAGGCCGGCGGTGCCGGGGAGGACGACCTCAAGGCCCACGTCAAGGCCAACCTCGCCGCCTACAAGGCCCCGCGTGAGATCGAGTTCATCGAGGAGCTGCCGCGCAACGCGACCGGCAAGGTCCTCAAGCGCGAGCTGCACGAGCGCGAGGCGCGCAGCTCCGCCTGAGTCCGCGGGCTGACCCCGGCACCGCCGGGTCTCCGCAAATTGCGGACATATCGGGACGGGGGAGGGTGGCGTCGCTTCCGGCGCCCGTAGTAGTTTGCGACGAGTGAGTGCGGAGCGGGCAACTGTGCGTCTTGACGGGGTCTCCGAGGCCACCGGCGAGATGCGCGGGATCGCCAGGCAGGCGCTCGAGTGGGTGCGGGTCAGCGAGGCGCGTGTCGAGGAGGCCGAGCGGGCCCTGGCCGAGGCCGACGGCAGCGCCGAGCGCGCTCGCGCCGAGCTGCGGCAGCGGGCGATGGAGGCCCTGAAGAAGATCGGCGAGGAGGGCCGCGAGCGGATCGCCGCCGAGCGCGAGAAGCGCCGCGCCGCCGAGGGCCGTGTCGCCACCGCCGAGCAGGCGCGCGACCGGGCCGAGAGGGCCTTCGAGCGGGCGCGCGAGGGCGAGCAGGCCGACCGCGAGGCGCTTGCCGCCGAGATCGTCGCGCTCAAGGAGAGCTCCGAGCAGGAGCGCCTGGAGATCGTCAGGCGAGAGCAGGCGGCGGCGGAGAAGCGGCTTACCGAGGCCGTCGCCAAGGTCAACGGCGAGGCCGACAGCCGCATCGCCGGCGCCGAGCAGCGGGCCGCCGAAGCCGAGGCCGCCGCCGAGGAGGCCCGCGCGATCGCGGTCAAGATCGAGGCCGAGATCGAGGAGCGGGTCATGCAGGGCACCGAGGAGGTGCGGCGCGAGGCCGAGGAGCGGGTGCGCTCGCTGGTCGAGAGGTTCGAGGGCGAGGCCGAGGAGAAGGCCCGCAGCCGGGCCCAGGACCAGCTGCAGGCCGAGTCCGACCGGATCCGCAAGCAGGCCGAACAGCGCGAGGAGCGCGCCCGCCGGGCCGCCGAGGACGAGATCAAGGCGAGCACCAGCCGCGCCCGCCGCGAAGCGCTCGCCGCCGCCGACGAGAACGCCCCGTCCTGGGCGCCCCGCAGCGAGGGCGAGTCCCCGGTCTCCGGCTACCGGACCTTCTGAGCGCCGGCCGAGCGCTCAGGTGCCCGGCGCCATCGTTCGCAAGCCGGCGAGCCGTGCGGCGGCAGCCTGGCGCTCGTCGTAGCTTACGAACGCCTCGATTGGAGCCAGATCTACGGCCGACACGACATGGACTGCGTCGAGGGCCCGCAGCGCCGGCTCGGCGATTGCCCCGGCGCCGGCGAGCAGAGCGCGGTCCAGCGGGCGCAGCGCGACCGCGTCGACCAACTCCCCCGCGCGTTCCAGCAGCAGGTCGAGCGGAAGCGCGGGGTCGTATGCGGCAGCGCGGCGCACCGCGCGTGGGATCTCGGTCAGGATCAGCTCGCTGCTGACCAGGTCGGCGCCCTCGAGAAACGCCCGCAGGGCGCTCGTCTCGGCCTCCTCGCGAAGGAGCTTGACCAGCGCAGAGGCATCCGCGTAGAAGATCGCCACCGCTCAGCGATCGCCGCGGATGTCATCGAGCGCACGGCTCAGGGCCTGCGGATCGCCGGTCAGTTCCAGCGGCTCCGGCAGCCCCGCTCGCACCGGGCGCGAGACCAGTCCCTCGGCGATCAGCCGGTCGAGGTCGGGCCCCGTCGTCGGCGCCGGGCCGAGCTCGGCCACCGGTCGATTGCGATCGGTCACCACCAGGCGCTCGCCTTTTCTGACGCGCCGCAGGTAGATGCTCAGGTTCTGCCGCAGCTCCGCGACACCGACCGTCTTGCTCATGTACATGAAAGTAGCAGAACCGCCATCGGCCGACAGCGGGTTCACCGCTCTGGTTTCGCCAGCCGAGCGGCGGTCCGCAGATCGTCGAGGACCCTGTCCCTGACGGCTCCGACCTATATCCACGGCTACCTCGAAGGACGCACTACGGCTCCACCAGACTGCGGCCCTCGCCGAGGACCGCACGAAGCTCGGCGAGCTTCTCGGTTGCCGTGTTCGCGAGCTCGACGGCGGTGTCCGTCTTCGACTGGCTCTCCACGAGCGCGGAGATGCGCTCCTGCGCCTCGTCGAGCCGCTGCTCGAGCTCCCGCTCCCGCCCGGCGCTTTGCCGCCGCTCCTGTTCGACGGCGTCGATCAGGTCACCGGCGTGGCGCATCTTCTCCTGAAGTGTGGCGAGCGCCGCCGAGAGCTCTCCCAGCTCGGCATCGCCCTCTCCATCGCCGCTCGACTGGGAGACATCGCCGCTCGACTCGGAGCCGTTGCGTCCCGGTGGCGAGTCGGGCTCGGGAACAGCCGGCACGGGTTGGGGGGGAAGCGGCGGGGTCTCGGGTACCGGCGGGGGCACTCCCTCGGGGAGTTGACCTATCAGGCGCTGGATCTGGGTCCGGGCGGCGATGACGGGCCGGACCTCGCTCCTGGTCATCACCTCGATGTCGCTGATCCCCAGCATGTTGTACGGGTCCTCGATCGCAACGAGCAGTGCTCCGTCGGTGGCGAAGGCGATCGGCAGAGCCGCGTAGCGCGTCGCTGTGGACTTGCCGATCATGGCGACCGCCTCGGGGTCGACCTTGAAGCGGTCGAGATCGACGTGGTCGAGCCCGTTTCGCTCGGCGACCGCCAGGGCGAGCTGCTGCTCGTCAATCACGCCGCTCTCCAGCAGGTGGCCCTCGGGGGTACCCGACGTCTGGCGGGTCGCCTCGATGGCGTTCGCGACCGTCTCGCGAGCAGCGAAGCCGAGCTCGGCGATCACGTCGGTAAGGAAGGCGCCGTGACGGTCGGGAACCGACGGAGCGGTGACTCCCGGCGCTCCGGGCGCGAACCCCGCTGCGCTCGGGCGGGCCCCTACCGCCGCGCTCTCGTTCATCTGCTCGCCTCCTGGGTCGCCAGGGTCCGGTGCTGCTCCTCCGGAGTCTCGGCGGCAGCTTCCGCGAGCTTCAGCACAACCTCGGAGGACGGCGCCCCGGTCAGGGTCTGAACGCCAAGCGACAGCTCGACCTGTGGGTCACGCCCCTCGGTGACGCGCCGCAGGGCCGCCTGGAAGCGCCCGACGAAGGCGGGTGCCCGATCAGGGCGGCAGCCGACCAGGACCGTTGCGAAGGTGGCGGGGCCGACCCGGCCGACCCGATCGGTTGCCCGGGCACTGCCCTCCAGCACCTCGGCGACGATCTTTGAAGCGAGCTTGCTCATCGCGCCGCCATTGGGTGTCGGGTCGGGGCCCCCGTCGATCTTGAAGGCCACGAGGACCGACTCCACGGTCCCCCGGTTGGCCAGTCTCCACTCGTGGTCCAGCAGATCGAGGAAGCCGTCGCGGCTTGGAAGCCCGGTCTCTGCATCGATGTCGGTGCCCACGGAGGCGCGTCGTCGGAGCCGTCGCAACTCGGCCCGCTGCTCGACGCTCTCCCATTCGTGGCCGAGTAGCCGCGCGGCCACGCTGAGCATCGCAGCGTGCTCGGTGCCGTAGACGTCGGCGTTCGAGTTCAGGGCGGCGAGGACGCCGACGATTCTGCCGTTGCTCATCTCGAGCGGAATCACCAGAGAGGCTCGCGCGCCGAGTTGCTCAAGGGAGGACCGGTCGAGAAGCTCGCCGCTCGGCGAGCGGCCTTGGTTGGGGTCCGCGGGGGGCGGATCGCTGTTTGCGGAGCTTGCCAGGGTCAGGACCGCGCCCTTGCCGACGCCACCTGGGCCGGTGCCCCGGACGTCGGTCACCTTGCAGCCGTGCTCGTCGGGCTCGAGCTGGCCCAAAACGATCGCGCCGGGGATCGCCTCGGAGAGCGCGCGGAGCGCGGAATCGGCCGCATCCGAGAAGTTCCGGAAACGGGGCTGGCCGAGGCGGAGCAGTGTTTCGGTTTGCCTGCTTTCCACGCTGTTTCTATCGGATCGCGGTTCGAATTACATAAGTAGTCTCGCCTGCGGAACCGTGCAAGTGCTCCCCCTTCTCGTGCTGGTCAACGGCGAAGCGACGGCGCTGGAAGCCAGGAGCGGCCCGGCAGCCGACTCCAGCGCGAGCGCCGACCATTTGACGATCGTCCAGGAAAGCACCGGCACCGGCAGGGGGGTGAGCTCGTGGGCGGAGTCAAGCGGCGAAGCCGACCTGTTGATCGAGAACTCGATCCTGCGCGGCTTCGCCTTCCCTTACGCCAAGTCGGCACGGGGGCCCCCGCGGACCTTACGATCCGCTACTCGAACCTCGAGCCGGGCGGCACCGACATCGCCATGGGCGCACTCGACATCGCCACCGGAAACATCGACGCCGACCCGCTGTTCGCCTCGCCGGGGTCCTACGGCGCTCCGGCCGACCTGGCGCTGTTGCCGGGCTCACCCTCGATCGACGCCGGCAACCCGGCGCCGGGCGGCCTGGTGGCGGATTTCCTCGGCTCCCCGCGGCCGCTGGACGGCGACGGCGACGGAGCCGCGGTGCGCGACCAGGGGGCCTTCGAGGCGCCGGGGATGCCCGGCCCGCCACAGCCCGCCGGCGCGACCCCGGATACCTCGGTCACGGTCAAGCTGCTCGGCAGGCGACTGCGGGTGAGTCGCCGCGGCATCGCGCGGCTGCGACTTCGCTGGCCAGCGGGCGAGCAGTCCCCCCCTTGCTCGGGAGTGCTCGTTCTGAGGACATTCGTCAGGTCCCATGGCGCTGCGAGGTCGGCAAGGGGGCGACGCGTGGTGCTCGCCCGCGCCCGCTTCAGGATCGGCGCAGGGAGGGTGAGGGCGGTGAGGTTGCGGGTCCGCGGCTACAGGCTGCGCCTGCTGCGCAGCGGTCGGGCATCGCGCCGCGTCCTCGCGATCGCCCGGGTGCGGGACGCGTCCGGCACCCGGCGCACCGTGCGCAAACGACTACGAGCTGCACTTTGAGGGCTCAGGCAGCGGCTGGCGCGGCTGCGGGATCTCCGATCAGTGCGGTCGCCGCCCTGCACTCTCGCTCGCCGGCCGCATCGATTGCCGGGCGACAGCTGCCGACGACCATCTCCAGCAGCACGGCAGCGTTGTCCTCGCCGGGAAAGGCGTGCTCTGGAAGATCCTCGAGCAACGACGAGAGGGTGTCCGAGAGAGCGAAAGACGTCCGCAATAGCTCTTCGATCAACGCCCACGCTGCGTCGGTGCTCTCTGCTCGGCCCTTCGAGTGGCTCACCTCCAGATGAGGCCCGGTCGCGGCGACTTCGCCCCCTTCGGCCTTCGGGCGATGAATGAGCCAGGGGTCGAATCGACCCCGCGCGGCCGTAAGCTGCGACCGCGATGCGCGAGGTTCGGATCAAGGACACCCTGAGCGGCGAGCCGGCCGCTCTCGACCCGGCGGCGGAGGTCGGCATCTACGCCTGCGGGCCGACCGTCTACAGCCGCATCCACATCGGCAACGCCCGGCCCTTCGTCGTCTTCTCGCTGCTCGCCCGCTTCCTGCGCGCAGAGGGCTACGCGACCCGGCTCGTGATCAACGTCACCGACATCAACGACAAGATCTACGCCGCCGCCGGCGAGGCGGGCGAGCCCTCCGACGAGTTCGCGGCGCGGATGACCGCCGCCTACATCGAGGACACCGAGAGGCTCGGCCTGGGCCGGCCCGACGCCGAGCCGCTCGCCACCGAGACCGTCGACGGCATCGTCGAGCTGATCGCCGAGCTGGTCGACGGCAGCCACGCCTACGAGTCCGGCGGCGACGTCTACTTCCGGGTCGGCAGCTTCGACGGCTACGGCAAGCTCTCCAACCGCCGCCCCGAGGACATGGACCAGGGCGAGGAGGCGGGCGCCGAGTCGCTGAAGGAGAGCCCGCTCGACTTCGCCCTCTGGAAATCCCAAAAGGAGGGCGAGGACACGAGCTGGGAGTCCCCCTGGGGCCGCGGGCGCCCCGCCTGGCACATCGAGTGCTCGGTGATGGCCGAGCGCGAGCTGGGGCCCTCCTTCGCGATCCACGGCGGCGGCTCGGACCTCGTCTTCCCCCACCACGAGAACGAGATCGCCCAGTCCGAGGCGGCCGGCCGCGGCTTCGCGCGGATCTGGATGCACAACGGGATGGTCGAGGCCGACGCCGAGAAGATGTCGAAGTCGGAGGGCAACATCTTCCAGCTCTCCGAGGCGCTCGACCGCTACGGGCGCGAGGCGGTGGTCCTCTACCTGATCTCCGGGCACTACCGACAGCCGTTGGCATTCGGGCCTGATGAGATGGAGGAATCGGTGACCCGCTGCGAGCGGATCAGGAACTTCTTCAGGGAGCACGCAGAGGGGGAGCCGGGGGCGGCCCCTTCGGAGCAACAGCGGGGAGGCTCCTCGGGGGCCACCCCCGGCTCCCCGGCCGCGGAGCGCCTGGAGCAGTTCAAGGACGCGCTGGCCGATGACTTCAACACACCGAGAGCCCTGGCCCAGCTGTTCGAGCTCCTCGGCGAAGCCAACCGAGACGGGGTTTGGGGCGCCCCCGGTGCAGTGGGGGAGATGCTCGAGCTCGTCGGGCTCGCTTCCCTTGCCCAGCCGGATCAGGGAGCTGAGGCCGACGGCGAGGCCCGGGAGCTTCTCGCTCAGCGCGAGGAGGCGCGGGCGGCGAAGGACTTCGAGCGCGCCGACGCGATTCGCGACGAGCTGGCCGAGCTGGGCTGGGAGGTCCGCGATTCGGCCGACGGCGCCCGCCTCGTGCCCAGGGGCTGAGGCGGAGGCCCTGAGGTGGCGAAGAGCCAGACCATCTACGGCAGGCGGCCCGTCGCGGAGGCGGAACGGGGGAGGCGGGCCGTGCAGCGCGTCTGGCGCGCGCCGGATACCCCCGCCGAGGAGCTCGAGCGGCTCTGCGGCTCACCCGACCACCAGGGCGTCGTCGCCGAGGTCGATCCCTATCCCTACGGCGACCCGGTGGCGATGCTGCGCCGCGAGGGCGCGCTGATCGTCGCTCTCGACCAGGTTCAGGACCCGCGCAACCTCGGCGCCGTCTGCCGCTCGGCCGAGCTGGCCGGCGCCGCCGCCGTCGTCATCCCGGAACGGCGGGCGGCGGAGGTGACCGCCGTGGCCTGCAAGGCCTCCACCGGCGCGGTCGAGCACCTCGAGGTCGCCCGGGTCCGCAACCTCGCCGACTGGCTCGGCGAGGCCAAGCAGGCCGGCTTCTGGATCTGGGGCGCCGACGCGGGCGCCGCCCAGGCTCCCTGGGAGGTCGACCTCGGCGGCTCGACCGTCATCGTCATGGGGGGCGAGGGAAGCGGGATCCGGCCTCGGGTCGCGTCCGCCTGCGACGGGCTGGTCGCCCTGCCGACCGCGGGCAGGATCGACTCCCTCAACGTCTCCGCCGCCGCCGCGGCGCTGCTCTTCGAGGCCGTCCGCCAGCGCGGCCGACCCGGGTAGCACCTGCAACGGCGGTTGCACGAACGTCAGTTCGGGGGTTGACAGAACTCCGCAGAGCGGTAAGACTTCCGCGCCAACAAAGGGTGAACCTCAGCTTGAGTCTGAGGCCATCCAGTCCATAAAGGCGCCTCTGGGGAGGTAAGCGGCGCCACCGACCCTTCAAAGGAGAAGGATCTGTGGCTCTATCTACGCCTACGCAGGAAATGCGACTCCCGTCGGGGCGCCTCAACGGCTCCCTCCGGCCGTCGGACACTAACTCTCAACCTGAGCTTGATGACCACTATCTGGTCGCCCTCGCCAAGGACGGGCGGGCCGATGCCTACGACGCGATCGTCCGCCGCTACCGCGGCTTCGTCCGCCTCAAAGCCTCGTCCTACTTCCTGCTCGGCGGCGAGTCCGACGACCTGATCCAGGAAGGCCTGCTCGGCCTCTACAAGGCGATCCGCGACTACCGCACCGATCGCGAGTCGAGCTTCCGCAACTTCGCGGAGCTCTGCATCACCCGCCAGATCATCACCGCGGTCAAGACCGCGACCCGCAACAAGCACACACCCCTCAACCAGTACGTCTCGTTCAGCCAGACCCCGGCGGCCGCCGGCGACTCCGACACGACCCTCGACGAGATCCTCCCCGGCCCCTCGGTCCACGACCCGGTCAACCAGGTGATCGCCACCGAAGAGCTCTCGAGCCTCGTCTCCTGCCTCTCCGGCGTCTCCGGCGTCCTCTCCGACCTCGAGTCCCGCGTCCTCTCCCTCTACCTCGACGGCCACTCCTACGAGGCGACCGCCGAGAAGCTCGAGTGCGACACCAAGACCGTCGACAACGCCCTCCAGCGCGTCAAGCGCAAGGTCGGCGCCCACCTCGCGTCGCGTGAGGTGCTCGCGTAGGGCAGTCCAGTTCAGGGGCGTGCCACCTAGATAGGCGAACAGTCGAAGAACGTCTTCGAATCCGGTGTTGCCCTCTATGCTGCCGCGACGCTCCGGGCCACCTCGAACAGCTCCTCTGGCATCGGCGTCTGGAGGCGCCACGTGAAGGCGACCGGGCGTTCGCCTTCGTGGCTGACGTAGGAGACTGGACCGAGGAAATGGAACGGCGCGGTGCCTAGGGCGTCGCGGCGTTGCTCGCGGACGAAGAGGAGGACGTTCGTACCCTGCTGGGCATGCTCTATGTAGCGGCGGACGGTTGGCTGGTGTGGGGCCTGGCGCGACTGCGACTCCCAGTGGAATAGCTCGCGGCTGATCGCGTAATCCCGGTACATCGTGGTCGGCGAGTAGTCGCGCTCCGCCTTACGCAGGTCGACGAAGAAGACGTCGCTCTTGGCCTCGGGGACCCAGAGCACGCCGCCCTGGGTCACTTTGGGCTTTGCGCCTTCCGCGAAGCCCAATGCTGCGACGATCTCCTGGCGCGTGTAGCGCGCGTGCAGTGCGAGGGGGATCTCGGGGTCGAGTGGCGAGGGCTGCGACGCTGTGCGTGAGCGGGCGTCCAGCACAGTGAGCAGCTCGACCAGCTCGTCTCGCACCGTTGGCTCCGCCCAAAGCGCGGCACAAAAGCGCTCGAGAGATTCGTGTTCCTTGCCGGAGCCGAGACCCCAAGCGAGCATGGTCAACAACCGCCGGCTCCGCTCGTCTGTGTCTGAAGCTTGGGGGTCCCGCCGATTCCAGGGCCTCGGAGTAGAACTGAACACGCTCGGGGTCGTCGATGTGCGTGAGCTTGCCTAGCGCTGCCAGGGTCTGCGCCTCGAACCCGGCATCGCTTGCTGGCTGGCATCTCTCGACCTGCCTCGCGGCAGAGCTCGGTCCAAGAATGGCGATTGCGGTAAAGGTCGCCCACCACGAGGTCGTAACGGTCGAGGAAGTCGAACAAGGTCGTGTCAGACGGCGCATCGACCAGGTCTTGCACCAACGCACCCCAGCGCCGCCGCTGGACCGCGGCCCTGATGTTCTTGAGGACGATCTCGTGACTCTTGCGGTCGAGCTCGACCGCGCAGCCGGCCGGCAGAAACGGGAAGCCGCGCTCCACCTGCTCTGCGACTCGCCCCCGCCGCGGATCGACGATCGCCCGCAGCCTGTCCTCGAAGCGAAACTCGGCACGGTGCTGGCCGATCAGGTCGATAACGGTGAGGTGGCTCTTCCCCTTGGCCCGTCTCAATCCGCGTCCGAGTTGTTGCGTGAATAGGGTCGCCGACTCGGTGGGGCGCAGGAGCAGCAGGCAGTCGACGTCGGGGACGTCAACGCCCTCGCCGAGCACCTCGACTGAGAAGACACATCGCAGCTCGCCGCGGCCGAGTCGGTCGAGCACGGCGGAACGGGTGGCGGCGTCGTCCTCGCCGCTCAGCGCGACGCTCTCTAGGCCCGCCTCGGTGAACCGCTTTGCCATGAAGCGAGCGTGCTCCACCGATACGCAGAATCCGAGTCCCCGCATCGATTCCGGAGCGTGGACGATCCTGTTGACTGCCTCGAGCAGCTTCGCTACCCGCCGGTCATCGCCACTGTAGAGGTTGCTGAGCTCCTCGGTCGCGTAACGACCACGGCGCCAGGTGATCGCCGAGAGGTCGGTGTCATCGGCGACGCCAAAGTATTGGAACGGCACCAGGAAGCCCTCGTCGATCGCCTCCCAAAGGCGTAGCTCCACGGCTGTCCTACCGCCGAACCAGTGGGTGACATCCCGCCCGTCGAGGCGCTCCGGGGTCGCTGTCAGCCCGAGCAGCTCGGCCGGCTGCAACCGCTCCAGCAGAAGCTCGTAGCTAGACGCTGCAGCGTGATGGAACTCGTCGACGATAAGGACGTTGAAGGCGTCGGGATCGAGTCGCTCGATCCGCTCCGCCTGCAGGGACTGGATCATCGCGAAGACGTGCTTGCCGTCGGCGATCTGGCCGCCGCCGTGAATTTCGCCAAACGAGCCGTCGCGGAGCACGGCACGGAAGGTCGCAAGTGACTGACGCAGGATCTCCTCGCGGTGGGCAACGAAGAGAAGCGAACGCCTGGAGCCCGTGACCTCGCAGAGCGCGCGGTAGTCGAGCGCGGCCACGACAGTCTTGCCGGTTCCGGTTGCCGCGACCACGAGGTTGCGATGGCGGCCGTGGCGCTCGCGCTCCACTTTCAGTGTGTCGAGCATCCGCTGCTGGTGCGGATAGGGACGCACGTCGAGGTTGGCGAAGTCGATCGTCGTTGCGCTCCCGACCGAGCGGCGCTCATGTTCGCGTAGGGCGCGGGAAAGTTCCTCTCCGTCACGCTCGGGGTCATAGGGAACGAAATGCTCGGACTCCCAGTGGCTGGCGAATGTCATCCGCACCCGGTCGATCACATGGCCGGCGTCGACGGCCGACAGCCGAACATTCCACTCGAGGCCGTCGAATAGCGCCGTATGGGAGAGATTGGAGGAGCCGACAAACGCTGTGCTCAGCCCTGAGCCGCGCTCGAGCAGCCAGGCCTTTGCATGCAGTTTGGTTGTGCGTGCGTCGAGCGCCACGCGCACCTCTGCCCCCAGGCGGGCCAGCTCATCCACCGCACGTTTCTCGGTGGCCCCCATGTAGGTGGTTGTGATGACACGCACCTTGCCGCCGCGGGCGACAAGGTCCGCGAGCGCCTCACGCAGTTGGCGTACCCCAGACCAGATCACGAAGGCGCAGATGAGGTCGACCGAGTCGGCGCTGGCAAGCTCTCGGCGGAGCTCGGTGCCGACATTCGGCTGGCCCTCTGCGTTTACCAGCAGATCGCTTTGGGACAGCGGTGTCGACGGAAGGGCCGGGAGCGGGGCGACGGAACCGAGCGGAGTTCGTTCACTGATGCCCTGCAGGATCCGTGCTGGCAACACGACCTCTGCCGCTTCCGAATCGGCAGGCGGGAGGGCGCCATTGAGCAGCGCGTTAATTCGCTCTGCCTGCAGATCGGCAGAGTCCTCCTCATGGAGAGCACGGCGTACCTCGGCCATCAGGTGGCGGGCGAGCCTGTTCGGCGCCTCGGCGGGATCGAGCGCCTCCTCAGCAACCAGCTCAGGATCGAGTCCAGCAGTTGCCTCCCGTAGTGCACGGGTAAGCAGGTGATCTCTCGGTCCGGGGTTCAGATCAGGCAAGTGCCGGCTCCCGCCGCCAGGCGTGCGAGCAACACCTTAGATCCTGGGGGAATTGCGGACTGCTACGCGCCGGAGCGGTCGTGCGAGCGGCTCGGCCACTCACCGTGCGTGGTCCCGTTCGCGGCACCTGCGTTGCGAGCCATCTACCGTAGGTCGTCCAGCACGTACTCGAGCAGTTCCCGCCCGTGCTCGGAGGCCGTGGCGACATCGTCCGGAACTGACCCGCACGCGGTGCAGGGACTGCATGCGGAGGACGTCGCCGTCGACGTGGTGGTTGGGGAAGACGCCGGCGTAGGAGACGCCGAGGCGCTCGAGGTGGTCGGCGACGAGGGCGGTGGCGGGGTTCTCGAGGGGGAGGTCGAGGTAGACGGCGTCGAGGTTCTTGGTGTGGAAGAGGTGGTGGCGCTCGGCCGCGATCTCGGCCTCGAGGTCGGCGCCCGGCGTCCTGACCGTGATCAGGGCGAGGTTGTGGTCGGCGTTGACCTCGACGTGGAGCTCGGTGCGGGGCGGTAGCTCGGTCTCGGCGGGAGCGTGGGCGAGGCTGCCGCGCAGCTCGCAGAGCTCGAGCGTCTGGCCGATGATCTCGTGGTGGCGGGGCGGGGCGTAGACCTCGCGCTCGTGTCCGTCGTTGAGCTTGGAGTAGAAGAGGGCCGCCGACTGGCGCTTCGGCCTCTCGGCCGCGGCGGCATCGTTGGAGACGCTCGCCGGGATCCAGCCGAGCAGGAAGCCGGTCTCGTAGGCGCCGAGCTGGACGTTGGCCTTCTGGCTGTAGGGGTGGGCGGCGGTCGCCTCGCTGAAGAGGCCCGCCAGGCCCTCCCCCTGGGCCCAGTCCATGAGGAAGCGCTTGGTGCGGGTGAAGAGATGGTGGCCGCGGGCGGCGGGCATCGTCACCGCCTGGCCGGCGTGGGCGACCGCGTCGCCGGCCGCCGCCAGGCTCATCCCCTCGTGGCAGAGCAGCTCGCCGCCGGCGGTCTCGGCGACGCAGGAGACGTAGGTGCCCGCCGCGAGCCGCGCGTCCACCGCGTCGCGGTCGTAGACCCAGGGCACGTCGTAGCTGTCCCCGTAGGCGACGCGGATCGCCTCGGCGAGCACGCGTCCCTCGCCCGGCTGCAGGAACCGAAACCGGCATCGACTCTCTCCTGCATCCATGGCGTCTATATTCGGCGAACTGCCCGCCTAGCTCAACTGGTAGAGCACCTGATTTGTAATCAGGAGGTTTCCGGTTCGATCCCGGAGGCGGGCTTCGATCGGCCGCGATTCGCGCCGTCCGCCTCAGCAGAACACTTCCAGTTCGAGGCAGAGTTCGCCGACGGTTTCTTCGGTGTCGGAGAGGTCCTTTTCGAGTTCGTCGAGGCGGCCTTCGGTGGCGTTGATGTCGCCGAGCTCGCGGGCGAGGTCTTCGACTTCGGATTCGATGAAGCCGTAGTCGGGCGCTTCGACGGTGGCTTCCGGGCCGCGCAGGCCCCGGGGGCCGGTCGCGCCGCGCTCGCCCCGCCCGCCGGCCGGCCCCGTTTCCGCCACCAGGGCGATGCTCGCGCCGACGGCCGCACTCAGGACGCAGACGCCGACGACGGTCCAGATCGCGAGCCTGCGCGAGACCTCAATCGTCTGCATTCAGCAGGCGGGCCTTCTCGGCGGCCAGCTCCTCGTCGTTGAGGACGCCCTTCTGGTGCAGGTCCGCCAGCCGCTCCAGCCGCGCCAGGCGGGCATCCTCGGCATCCACCGGCCCCTGGCCGCCATCGCCGCCATCGGGGCGCCCCACGTCGGGCATCTTCAGCTTCGAGGCCCGCTCCCCGATGTTGGCGCTGCCGCTCCTGACCGCGCCGACGAAGCGATCCCGGGTCGAGCCGAAGAGGTCGTCGTAGGTGATGTCGGGGTATTCCTCGTTCGCCTGCCGGCGCAGCTCGTGGATGCCGAAGGCGGTCATCCCCGCGATCACCAGGGTCGTGAGGAAGGAGCGCAGGTTCTGGGTCGGCGCCGAGAGGAAGTAGATGCCGACGATCACCGCCAGGCCCGCGTAGACGTAGGCGGGGAAGTCGCGCAGCGCCGGGGCCATGTAGCGGCGGGTCGTCCGCGCCGAGCCGGTCGGCGAGGCGAGCCAGCCGGCGACCCCGAAGAGGACGCCGATCACGATCACCGTCGTCGCGATGCTGGTCATCAGCGAGGTCGCGATCGACCAGGTCTGGTCGGCGGCCGGCCTGACGCTGTCCTGGTCGACGAGCTGGCCGACGACGATCCCGCCGGCGACCTCGCGGGCGACGATCACGGCGAAGCCTGCGGCGACCAGGCCGATCCCGCAGAAGAGCACGGTCACCCAGCGTTCGCCGCGCGAGAGGTAGATCGCCAGGCCGAAGGCGACGAAGGTCAGCAGCGAGAGGAGAATCGCCAGCCCCTTCAGCGCCGCGGCGATGTTCTGCGCCGTCTTCAGCTGGTCGGAGCGCAGGATCGTCACCTCGGCCGCGTCCGGGGGGAGTTTTTCGGCCAGTTTGGCGCCGATCCCGACCTGGTCGGCGAGGTTCGTGACCAGGCTGCCCAGCGCCAGCTTGACCTCGCCGTTTTCGGTGGAGACCGCGTCCTTTTTGTCCTCGAGCACCGCGACGAGCTGTTCGTGGGCGGTGCGGTTGGCGTCCTCCCAGAGGTTCTGCGCGGTCGACGTTTCCAGCAGCCTTTCGGCGCCGTCGCCGGCGACCGAGCGCAGGCCGCCGGAGACCGGGCCGGCGAGCTCCTTCGTTTCGCCGGGGAGGATCGACTCGAGTTCTTCTTCGATGTCGACGTTGGTGTAGAGCTGGTCGACGAGGTAGTCGGCCAGGGTCGAGCGGATCGTTTCGTTCCGGATCAGCCTGTCGCTGGTCTGCACCCAGTCGTCGGTGTTGAGCGCCTGCCGTTCGACCCAGATAGCGAAGACGCTGAGGAAGGCGAGGATCGAGCCGAACGCGATCAGCGCTTTGACCCAACGTCGGCGACCGCGGCTCATGCGGGGATGCTATACGTCACCAACCCAAACTCCGAGGGAGCGGCCAATGAAACTCGAGGGCATCCACCACATCACGGCGATCACCTCGGACGCGCAGGACAACGTCGACTTCTACGCGGGGGTCCTCGGCCTGCGCCTGGTCAAGAAAACCGTCAACCAGGACCAGCCCACCGTCTACCACCTCTTCTTCGCCGACGAGAAGGGCAGCGCCGGCTCCGACCTCACCTTCTTCGAGTTCCCCGGGGTGCCGCCGGGAAGGGCCGGGGCGGGTGACGTGCACCGCATCGTCTGGCGGGTCGCCTCGACCGAGGCGCTCGACTTCTGGGAGAAGCGCCTCGCCGCCAACGGGATCGAGCCCGAGCGGGGGGACGAGAGCCTGGTCTTCTCCGACCCCGAGGGCCTCGAGCACGAGCTGGCGGTCGTCGACGTCACCGACGAGCCGCTGATCGCCAACCACCCCGAGGTGCCGGCCGAGGTCGCCCTGCAGGGCTTCCACGCCGCCCGCGCCTACAGCGCCGAGCCGCCGGCCAGCGAGGCGCTGCTCGAAGCGCTCGAGCTCGAGCGCGCCGGCGAGGGCTGGGAGGCGCGCGGCACCGGGCGCGGCGGCCTCTACATATATGACGAGCCGCCCGCCGAGGGCGCCGTGCAGGGCGCCGGCAGCGTCCACCACATCGCCTGGGCCTCGACGATCGGCGAGCACGAGGTCTGGCGCGACCGCGCGACCTACGCCGGCGCCCGGCCGACACCGGTGATCGACCGCTTCTACTTCAAATCGATCTACTTCCGCGAGCCGAGCGGCGTCCTCTTCGAGATTGCGACTCTCGGCCCGGGCTTCACCGTCGACGAGCCGGTCGAGCACCTGGGCGAGAAGCTCTCGCTGCCGCCCGACTTCGAGCACCTGCGCGACGAGGTGGAGCCGAACCTCCGCCCGGTCGTCAACCCCCGGGGCTGAGCAGTCCCCGGACGCCCGTGATCTCCGACTTCACCTGGCGCGACGCCGGGCGGACGATCGTCTTCCGGGAGGCGGGGTTGCGCGACGCCCCCGAGCTGCTCGCCGAGCACGGCTTCGAGTCCTTCGAGCTGTTCACCACCGCGCGCGCCGCCGGCGAGGCCGAGCTGCTTCGCGAGGCGGCCGGCGCCGTCCACGTCGTCTCCCCGGGCCAGGTGCCCGAGACGGCGGCTGCGCTGCTCGACGCGGCGGGCTCCAGCCGCCTGGTCGCCTTCGGTGGCGGGCGGGTGATCGACACCGCCAAGGCGATCGCGGCGGTGAGCGGGGCCGAGGTGGCGGCGGTGCCGACGACGCTCTCCGGCGCCGAGATGACCGGGATCCACCGCCTGCCGGCGGGCGCCGAGGACCGAGTCACCGCCCTGGTCCGGCCCGCCCTGGCGATCGCGGCGCCGGAGGCGATGACCGGCCACGCCGAGTCGCGCCTGCGGGCCAGCGCGATGAACGCGCTCGCGCACGCCGCCGACTCGCTCTACACCCCGTTCGCCAACCCGATCTCGCGGATGGCTGCGCTGCGCGGGGCGGAGCTGATCGCGGGCGCGCTCGACGAAGGCCGCGAGAGCCGCGATCGCGGTGCCCTTGCCCTCGGCGCGATCCTCGCCGGCTACGCGATCGACTCCGGCATGTTCGCGATCCACCACGTCGTCTGCCAGACGCTGGTGCGGGTCTGCGGCAGCCCCCACGCCGAGACCAACGCCGGCATCCTGCCGCGGGCGATGGCCTTCATGGAGCCGCGCGCCCCGGACGAGATCGCGGCCCTGGCGGCGGCGATAAGCACCGAGCCCGACCGCATCGAGGAGCGCATCCTCGAGCTCGGCGGCGACCCACCCGGCCTCGGCTCGGTCGGCGCCGAGCGCGGGCGGCTGGAGCAGGCCGTCGAGGCGATCCTCGCCCGGCCCGAGCTCGCCTTCACACCCGGCGCGCCCGATCGCGGGCAGCTGACCGCGCTGATCGAGCGCGCCTGGTGAGGGCCGGCGCCCGGCGCCCGCGGCCTCCTGCCCGGTAACCGCGCGGGGCGCACCGTGTAGCCCCTTGGGTGACCCCCGAGCGCCTCGCCCGCTACCACGAGTACACCCGCCGTCACGGTGTCAACCGGCTGCTCTACCTGCTGGCCAGGGTCTTCATGACGCCGTTCTTCCTCGTCTACTTCCGCTATGCCCGCCAGGGTCGCGAGCACGCCCGCCTCGACGGCGGGCTGATCGTCGCCGCCAACCACCGCAGCTTCCTCGACCCCTTCGCGATCGGCGGCGCCCTGCCCTGGCGGCGGCCGATGAACTACGTGGCCAAGGTCGAGCTCTTCGAGCGCCGCTGGCAGGCCTGGATCCTCTCCCGACTCGGCGCCTTCCCGATCCGCCGCGGCGAGTCCGACGAGGAGTCGGTGGAGACCGCCCGCCTCGTCGTCGAGCGCGGCGGCACCGTCTGCATCTTCCCCGAGGGGACGCGGATCCGGACGGGCGCCCTGGCGGCGCCCAGGCGCGGCGTCGGTCGCCTGGCGCTGGAGACCGGCGCCGCCGTCATCCCCGCCGCCGTGCTCGGCACCGAAGAGGTGCGCCGCGGCTGGCGGATCCGGCCCCGCAAGGTCAAGGTGAGGCTCGGCAGGGCGATGACCTTCCCGCGGGCCGCGGCTCCCTCGCGGGCGCTGGCCGAGACGGTGACGACGCGGATCTGGCCCAACGTCGAGCTGCAGTGGGAGGACCTCGGCGGCCTGCCGCCGATGCGCCGCGCCGCCGTGATCGGCGCCGGCAGCTGGGGGACGGCGGTCGCGGTGCTGCTCGCCCGCGGCGGCCTCGACGTCCAGCTCGGCACCCGCACCGGCAAGCAGGCCGCCGAGCTGGATGCCGCCCGCGAGAACGGCCGCTACCTGCCCGGCGTTCCGTTGCCCGGCTCGCTGCGGGTGCGCCAGGCGGGCAAGATCGAGCTCGCCGGCCTCGACCTCGTCTGCCTCGCGATCCCCTCGAGCTCGCTGCCCCAGGCGGTCGGCGCGATCGCCGACCGGGTCGGCGATCGGGCCGCCGTGCTGCTGTTGACCAAGGGGCTGATCGCGCCGCTGGGCCAACTGCCCGCCGAGTACGTCGGCGAGCGGGTCCGCGCCCGCGCGATCGCCTGCCTCGGCGGCCCCGCGCACGCCCGCGAGGCGGTCTCCGGCTCGGCGGCCCTCGTGCTCGGCACGGCCGACGCCGACCTGCGCAGCCAGCTCGGCGAGGTCTTCGACGGCGCCGGCCTCGTCTGCGAGCGCTCGCGGGACGTGACCGGCGTCGAGATGGCCGGCGCCGCCAAGAACGCGGCCGCGCTGGCAGCCGCGGCGGCCGAGCCCCACGGACTCAACGCGGCCGGGATCGCCGCCGCCGAGGTCTGGCGCGAGTGCACCGGCTACGCGATCGAGCGGGGCGCCGACCTCGAGACCTTCTCCGGCCTGGCCGGAGTCGGCGATCTGACCGCGACGATGATGGCCCCCAACAGCCGCAACCGCCGCGCCGGGGAACTGCTGGGCGGTGGCACCCCGGTCGAGGAGATCCCGCGGATCATCGGGCAGGCCTCGGAGGGCCTCGACGCCGTTCCCCTGCTGGCCGAGGCGATCTCGGCGGCGGGCTGCCCGGCCGACGCGCTCGAGGGCCTCGCCGCCCTGATCGGGGGCGAGATCGACGCCGACGCCTGGATCGAGGGCCTGCGCCGGGTCGAGCGCTCGCGGAGGGCGGCCTGATGCGCGGTCGCGGGCTGCCGCGCCCAATAGGCTTGGGCGGTGAGCGCGGAAGAGGCGAAGAGGGCGGAGAGCTTCGAGCCGACAAGCCTCGACCCGGCCGCGAAGGCGGAGCTCGACCGCGCCTTCGAAGAGCTCTACCGGACCCACCTGCGCGACGTCTACTCCTACGCCTACTACAAGGTCGGCAACCAGCACGACGCCGAGGACCTGACCGAGCAGGCGTTCCTGCAGGCCTACCGCCATTTCGACCGCGCCCGGCGCGAGTCGGACGGGCGGCCGCTGCGACCTTGGCTGATCCGGATCGCCCACAACCTCGCCTCGAACTACTACCGCGACCGCTCGCGGCGGCCGCAGACGCCGCTGGAAAACGCCGAGCCGATACCGGCCAAGCACGGCACCGAGGCGATCGCCGAAGGCCGCGAGGAGCTGCGTCAGGTGATGGAGAACCTCCAGCACCTGCCCGACGACCGGCGCGAGGCGCTGATCATGCGCTTTGCTCTCGGCATGGACAACCGCGAGATCGCGCGGGCGCTGGGCCGCACCGACGGCGCCACCAAGGTGCTCATCCACAGGGCGATCAAGCAGTTGCAGGAGGAGATGGGGGTGGACGATGACTGACGTCGAGAGGATGCTCGCCGACGCGCTGCGGCCGATCGAGCCGCCCGAGAGGCTCTCGGGCCGCCTCGAGGACACGCTCGGCGCGATCACCCAGGCGGCGGCGGAGGAGCTCTCCGACTGGGCCGAGGCCCTCTCCGAGAGCGAGCTGCGCGCGCTCCGCGACCCGCGCAACTGGGTGCGGCCGGTGGTCGCGGTCAGCGCCGGCAGCGTCGCGACCGGCGCCCTGATCCTGCTCGAGATGCGCCGCCGCGGTCGCAGCCAGGCCAAGGGCGGCCTGCGCTCGCTGACCGAGCGCGTCAGGCCCTAGCCGCCCCCCTGGCAGGCGTCTCGCGGGTTGCTCCCCCGGGCGTGCCCAGGGCGGCGCCGACGCCGAGCAGGCCGAGCGCCAGGTGCAGGACGTTCTCGCCCGTGTCGACCGGGAGCAGGCCGACGATCGCCTCGCCGCCGCCGAGGGCGAAGCCCCAGATCGCGAGGGCGAGGTAGGCGATCCCCAGCCAGAGCGCGTAGCGGCGGGCGGCGAAGCCGGCGACGAGCAGGCCGAGCGCCCCGGTGAGGATGTGGAGCGTGTTGCTCCAGCCGTTGACGGCGAGGACCCCGAGGGCGTCGTCGACCTTCCCGGGGGAGCCGAAGGAGGCGCTGTAGAAGAAGCCGACGATGCCGAGGACGACCAGGCCGGCCCCGACCAGCGTCGCGTAGAGCCTCGCCGGGCTCGCGCCGTCCTCGCCGATCTCGTTCTCGCTGCCCAAGGGCGCCCGATTGTAGGCTCCCCGATTCCGATGACGCAGACCTGCTACCGACACCCCGACCGCGAGACCGGCGTCTCCTGCTCCTCCTGCGGGCGGCCCATCTGCCCCTCCTGCATGACGCCGACCCCGGTCGGCATGCGCTGTCCGGAGTGCTCGCAGCAGCGGACCGAAGTCCGCACCGGCCCCTCCGCCTTCGGCAGCACCCGGGCCCCCGCCACCTTCGTCCTGATCGGGCTCAACGTGCTCGCCTTCCTGGTCGAGGTCGGCGGCGGCTCCGGCGGCCTCAGCGAATCCAGCGGCTCGGTCGTCAACGACTTCGCGTTGCGCGGCGCCTCCGTCGCCGAAGGGGAGTGGTACCGGCTGGTGACCGGCGGCTTCCTGCACGCCGGCTTCGGCCACATCGCGCTCAACATGTTCGCCCTCTACTTCCTCGGCCGCCTGCTCGAGCCCTCGATCGGCACGCCCCGCTTCGTCGCCCTCTACGCCGCCTCGCTGCTCGCCGGCTCCTTCGGCGCGATCCTGCTCACCGACCCCGGCCAGATCACGGTCGGGGCCTCGGGGGCGATCTTCGGCATCTTCGGCGCGACCTTCGTGATCGCCGGCGCCCGCGGCCTGCGCGACATCGCCACGCAGCTCGGGGTCCTGCTCCTGATCAACCTCGTCTTCACCTTCAGCGTCGCGCGGATCAGCGTCGGCGGCCACCTCGGCGGACTCCTCGCCGGAGTGCTCTGCGGCCTGATCGTCGTCCTCGGCGAGCGCGGCCTGCTCGGGCCGCGCCGTTTCGCGGTCGAGCTGGCCGCGATGGGCGCCGTCGCCGCGGTCTCCCTCGTCGGCGCGATCGTCGCCGCCTGAGGCTCCCTACCCGCCGGCCCGGCGGCCGCCACCGCCCTCCTGCGCGCGCACCTCGGCGAAGCCGATGTTCCCCGGGGGGTCGAGCAGGTCGGGATGGAGCAGGTGGGCGAGCAGCTCGACCCCGTCGACGAGCCGCGGCCCCGGGCGGGAGAAGGTCGAGGCGGCGTCGACCGCGAAGACCCGGTCGGCGCCGAGCGACTCGACCCTGTCCCAGTGCCGCAGCGTCTGCTCGCGCGAGTCGTCCAGGTACCAGCCGCAGGGCATCGCGACGACGACGTCCGGGTTGAGGCCCGCGAGCTCGCCCCAGCTGACCTCGGGAGAGCGCAGGCCCGGCGGGCCCGCGACGTCCTCGCCGCCGGCGATCGAGACCATCTCCGGCACCCAGTGGCCGCCGACGAACGGCGGGTCGAGCCACTCGAGCGCGATCACCCGCGGCGCGACCGCCGCCCCGACGGCGGCCTGGGCCGAGGCGAGGCGGCCCTCGAGCTCGCCGCGCAGCTCGTGTCCGGCCGCCGCGACCCCGGCCGCCTCGCCGAGGCGGAGCACGTCTTCGAGCATCTCGCCCAGGGTGCTCGGATCCTGCTGCAGGACCCGCGGCCGGCTCTCCAGCCTCGCCGCCACCTCGGTCACGTCCTCGAAGGACACCGCGCAGACCTCGCAGACCGCCTGGGAGACGATCAGGTCCGGCGCCAACTCGGCGAGCAGGCCCTCGTCGAGCTCGTAGAGGGCCCTGCCTTCGGCGACCGTGGCCTTGACGGCGGCGTCGATCTGCCCGGCGTCGAGCCCGTCCCGCAGCACGGTCCGGGTCAGGTGGGGGAGTTCCTTCGCCGCCGGCGGGTAGTCGCACTCGTGGGTGACCGCCACCACGTCGTCTCCAAGGCCGAGCGCGAAGAGCATCTCGGTCGCCGAGGGCACGAGGCTGACAATCCGCATGACGAGAAAGCTATATTTCCTACGCCGAATGGCCGAAGACGACCTCCCCCGAAGTACCGGGCCACATAACCGATGAGCGTCCTGCTGCTCGTCCTCCTCCTGCTGCTGGTCGCCGTCAACGGCTTCTTCGTCGCGGCCGAGTTCGCCCTCGTCCGCAGCCGCCGCGGCAAACTCGAGCAGCTCGCCGAGGAAGGAGAGAGTGGCGCCGACACCGTCGTCGAGCAGCTCGACAAGATCGACGAGTCTCTCTCCGCCTGCCAGGTCGGGATCACGATGGCCTCGATCGGGATCGGCTTCCTCGGCGAGCCCTCGCTGGCGAAGCTGCTCGAGCCGCTCTTCGGCGGGCTCGCCCACGGCGTCGCCGTCGCGCTCGCGCTGACGCTCTCCTTCGCCCTGGTCACCGCCCTCCACATCAGCGTCGGCGAGCAGGTGCCGAAGATGCTGGCGATATCGCGCGCCGAGCGGACCGCGCGGCGCGTCGCCAGGCCGCTGAACTGGTTCCGTGTCGCGACCGCGCCGGTGACGATGGCGCTGAGCAAGCTCTCGAACGCGATCGTGCGGCTCTTCGGCGTCGATCCCCGCGACCTCGAAGAGCACCACACGGCCGAGGACCTGAAGCAGATCATCGACAGCTCCCAGCAGGGCGGCACCCTCGACCCGGGCGAGGCCGGGATGCTGGGCGGCGTCTTCCACCTCCACGAGCAGGAGGCGCGCGAGGTGATGACCCCGATCCCCGCCGTGGTCACCGTCGACTCCTCCGAGAGCGTCGAGACCGCCCTGCAGCGCTGCGTCACCTCTGGCCACACCCGCCTGGTCGTGATCGAAGACGAGAACCCCGACCGGGTCAAGGGGATCGTCCACAACAACAGGCTCGCCCGCCTCTACATGAGCGACGGGCCGGAGGCGCGGATCGAGCCGGTCGTCCGCGACGCCCTGATCGTCCCCGAGACGCGGCCCCTCGACGACCTCCTCCACGACCTGCAGGTGCAGCGCACCTCGCTCTCGGTCGTCGTCGACGAGTACGGGCGCACGGTCGGCATCGTCACCGTCGAGGACATCCTCGAGGAGGTGGTGGGGGAGATCGAGGACGAGACGGATCCTCGCGCGGCCGCCCTGCGGCGGCTGACCAGCGGCGACTGGTTCGTGCGCGGCCACGTCTCGCTCGGCGACCTCGCCGACGCCGGGATCGAGCTGCCGGTCGACACCGACGCCTACAACTCGGTCGGCGGCTACGTCTTCGGCGAGCTCGGCCGATTGCCCAAGCGCGGCGACTCGATCAAGGCCAACGGCTACACCCTGCGCGTGGAGTCGGTCCGCGAGAACCGGATCGAGGCGGTCAGGATCAGCGGTTCCGTCCGCCCCGCTGCCTAGTTTTCCCGGGCAACCCGCGTTCCCGCCGAGCCTGGAGGTGTCGTGTGTGGGTTGTGCGTCTGAGCGACAAGCAGCTTGAGGTCCTGAGGGCGTTGCTTCGATCCGAGGAGCACCTCGGCCCGGCCCTGAAGGGCGCCGTCGAGGCACTCGACCTGGCTCGCTGGGACGAGCTCCCCGACGCCGAGCTGCCCTGGGGCGAGGTCGCCGCCGCAGCGCGCCGCCAGGGAATCACCGAGGCGGACGTGATCTGGGACCTGAGCGGCAAAAAGCGCGGCGCACTGCGCGCTGAGCGCTGAAGACAGGGCCGTTCACGGCGCCGCCCGTTTCCGCGAGCCGTAAGTGTTCTAACACCGTTGCGATGCGAACCGTGCGTACGGGGTACTCCTCCCATGAACCCCCATGAAGAGGAGCCACATGCACGAGAAGTCGAAGCGGCGGAGGATCGGCCGGCCCAGCCCGGCCCTGGTGATCGCGATGGTCGCCCTGATAACCAGTCTCACCGGAAGCGCCTGGGCGGCGTTCGGCGATGAAGCCTTGAGGCGGAACAAGAAGCCCCGGATTGCCAAGAACTCGGTCGGCACCCGTCAGCTGAAGGCGAAGGCCGTCAAGACGGGGAAGATCGCCAACAACGCGGTCAACTCGGGGAAGGTCAAGAACAACTCGCTGACCGGCGCCGACATCGACGTCAACAAGCTCGGCGTCGTGCCGAGCGCGATCAGCGCCGCCGCGGCGGGGAACGCGAACACCGTCGGCGGCCACGCCGCGAACTGCCCGGCGGGATCGACACTGATCCGTGGTCTCTGCTTCGACCTCGCCCTGAACGGGCCGATCGCCGGCGTCAAAGCCGCGGCGGACACCTGCGCGGCCAAGGGCGGCTACCTGCCGACCACGATGGAGCTCTACTCGATCCGCAACGTGATCAACCTGGGCACCGGGATCGGCTCCGACTACGCGGTCGCCGACCAGTACTACGCCGACACCACCGGGGTCAACTACAGGACGATCGCCGTCGACGGCGCCGGAACGATCCAAGAGATCGGCATCGGCGCGCCGGTCAAATACATCTGCGCCTACCAGCTGGTCCGCTAATCGGATGAGGCCCAAGGTGAAGAGAGCAGCCGTCGGCCTGTGCGCGCTGGCCGTCGTCGCCCTGACGGCGACGGCGGCGCTCGGCCAGACCGTGCGCGCCGGGAACCTGATCGCGAAGATCGACGGGACGATCACCCCCAACCGCCTGCCGAAGAAGAGGCCGGCGCCGATCACGCTGAGGCTGTCGGGGTCGCTCGACACCGCCGACGGGTCGCACCCGCCGGCGCTGAGGAAGCTCGACCTGGCCTTCGACCGCCACGGCCATCTCTTCACCAGGGGCCTCGCCACCTGCAGGGTCCCCCGGCTCGAAAACACGCTGACCTCGCAGGCGCGGCGCGCCTGCGGCAAGGCGCTGATCGGCACCGGGCGCGTGGGCGCGGAGATCGCCTTCCCCGAACAGGAGCCCTTCAAGGCATCGGGCCCGCTGCTGATCTTCAACGGCAAGCCCAAGGGCCGCAGGCAGGTGTTGATCTTCCACGTCTACGCGCACGTCCCCGCACCGACCACATTCGTGACGACGGCGGTGATCGGCAGGTCGCGCGGCCTCTACGGCACCACGGCCGACGTCAAGATCCCGACGATCGTCAGCGGCCAGGGTTCGCTGACCTTCTTCCGGGCGAAGCTGCGCAAAAGCTGGCGCTTCAAGGGCCGCAAACGCAGCCTGCTGCTCGCCAGCTGTCCGACCGGGCGCCTCTTCGCCCACGGCGACTTCATCTTCGGCGACGGGACGAAGCTGTCCGGCAAAGTCACCCGCAGCTGCAAGCCGGTCGGGAGGGCCAGGGCCTCGAGCCGGCCGCTCGCCACCGCCTCGCTGGAGGGCGAAGCCACACGGGATACCTACAAGCAGGCGGCGGAGCCGATCTGCAGGGTCAACTCGAAGGCGAACCAGAAGATCCTCAAGCACGTCCGCTCCGACTTCCGCAAGGACAGGCTCTCGAGGGCGGGACGGAGCATGCTGCGCGCCTCGCGGGCCTTGAAGACGACCTACTTCAAGCTCAGGGGGCTGCCGCAGCCGCCGGCCGACGCCGGGCGCCTGGGCAGGTGGCTGGACAAGGTCAAGGTCGAGGCGAACCTCTTCAGAGCGGCCGGCAAGGCCCTGAAGCAGGGCAAGAAGGGGAAGGCCAGTGCGCTGGTCACGCGGTTGAACCGCAACGCGACGAGCGCCAACAACCAGGTGATCGCGTTCGCCTTCCGGTACTGCAGGTTCGACCCCTCCAAGTACACCTAGGCCGTCGATCCCGTCGCGGTGGCGACTTTCCCCCTCCTACGGTCGGAAAGTCGCCAACGGGCGGCGCCGGATCAGTCGTAGGAGTAGAAGCCGGCGCCGCTCTTGCGGCCCAGCTTCTCTTCTCCGACCATCCTGACCAGCAGCTCCGGCGGCTTCTGGTAGTCCTCGGAGGAGGCGGCGTAGAGGGCGTCGCCGATCGCCTGACAGACATCGAGGCCGACGAAGTCGAGCAGCGCCAGCGGTCCCATCGGGTGCCCGGCGCCGAGCTTCATGCAGGTGTCGATCTCGCCCGCCTCCATGCCGGTCTGTTCCATGAAGCGGACGGCGTCGAAGAGGTACGGGAAGAGCAGGCGGTTGACGACGAAGCCGGCCAGATCGGGAACCTCAACCGCCGTCTTGCCCAGCGCCGCGCACCAGGCGAGCGCCTTCTCGCGGGCGGAGTCGGCGCCCTCGGGGAAGCAGACCTCGACCAGCTTCATGCGCGGCACGGGGTTGAACACGTGCAGGCCGAAGAGGCGCCCGGAGATGCCTCCCGCCTCGGCGATCTCGGCGATCCCCAGCGAGGAGGTGGTGGTCGCCAGGTGGGCGTCCGGGCAGGCGTCGGCGACCCGGGCCAGCAGCTCGCCCTTTGGAGCCACCTCCTCGACGATCGCCTCGACGACGATGTCGCACTCGGAGAGGTCGGCCGGGTCGGTCGTGACCCGCAGGCGGGAGGGCTCCGCGCCCTCGATCTTGGAGCAGGCCGCGACGACTTTCTCCTCCGCGCGCCAGGCCGAGGCCTCGCTGCGGGCGAGCAGGATCGTGTCGGCCGTCGTCGTCGACACCGCCGCCAGCCCGGTGGCGATCGCCCCGCTGCCGGCTATCCCCGGTGCCTCGTATCCCGTGCCGCTCATCTCACCGATTCCTCCCGCTTCGCTCGCTCGGCGCCCATGGAGACGGGTTCCTATCACGTGAGACCGATCACGCGACTGGCTGACTGACCAATCAGTCGGCTATCGTGGATGTCGGCGCTCGATCGCGCCTCACCACACGGCGAACGGAGGCTTTCGATGGCGGAGAACGGCAACGGCAGGTTCGGGGGGCGCGAGGTCGTGATCGTCGAGGCGGCGCGTACGCCGATCGGCCGGGGGCACCCGGAGAAGGGCTACTACAGGGACACCCACCCGTCCAACCTCCTCGCCAAGGTCTACTCGGAGCTGTTTGAGCGCTCCGGCGTCGACCCGGCGGAGACCGGCGACGTCGTCACCGGCTGCGCCCAGCAGTTCGGCGAGCAGGGCGTCAACATCGGCCGCAACGCCTGGCTCGAGGCGGGCCTCCCGATCGAGACCCCGGCGACGACGATCGATCGCCAGTGCGGCTCGGCCCAGCAGGCCGTCAACTTCGCCGCGGCGCTGATCGCCACCGGCGTCCACGACGTCGCGATCGGCTCCGGCGTCGAGCACATGGGCCACATCTCCTTCGCCGCCGGCTACGAGGTGATGAAGGACCACGGCAGCCCGTTCTCGCCGCAGCTGCTCGAGCAGTACGACCTCGTCCCGCAGGGCCTCTCGGCGGAGATGATCGCGGACAAATGGGAGATCCCGCGCTCCGAGCTCGACGAGCTCGGGCTGCGCTCGCAGCAGCTCGCCGCCAAGGCGACCGAGGAGGGGCGCTTCGAGCGCGAGATCGTCCCCTTCGCGGTCAACGGCGACACCTACATGACCGACCAGGGGCTGCGCGAGACCACCCTCGAGGGCCTCGCCGGGCTGAAGCCGGCCTTCAAGGAGGACGGCAAGATCACCGCCGGCAACTCCTCGCAGGTCTCCGACGGCGCCGCCGGCGTGCTGCTGATGGCGCGCGAGAAGGCCGATCAGCTGGGCCTGCAGCCGCGGGCGCGGATCTTCGACCAGACCACGGTCGGCGTCGACCCGGTGATCATGCTCACCGGCCCGATCCCGGCGACGAAGAAGCTGCTCGAGCGCAACGGGATGGAGATGGACGACATCGACCTGGTCGAGATCAACGAGGCCTTCGCCTCGGTCATCGCCGCCTGGCGGCGCGAACTGGAGCCCGACATGGACCGGGTCAACGTCAACGGCGGCGCGATCGCCCTCGGCCACCCGCTCGGCTCGACCGGCGCGCGGCTGATCACCACCCTGCTGCACGAGATGGAGCGCACCGACAAGGAGATGGGCCTGGTGACGATGTGCTGCGGCGGCGGCCTCGGCACCGGCACCCTGATCCAGCGGGTCTGAGCGGGCCCCCCCTGCGGAGGCTGCGAGGTGGGCGCGCTGCTGGGAGAGATCGGGACGATCGAGTGGAGCCGCCGCACCAACGGCCTCCTCGGCCGCGGCGAGCGGGCGCGCTATATGGCGGCGTTCGTGCTGACGACGATGAGGGCGACGCCGCGGCTGCTGGCCGCTCGGGCCGGGATGCGCGGCTCCGGTCCCGACCCCTCGGAGCTGACGCCTCCCGACACCCCCTTCGCCCGGGAGGTCGTCGAGGCCTGCGCCGAGCTCGGGCCGATGGTCGTCGAGCACGGCTACCGCTCCTACATATACGGGCGGGCGCTGGGCGTCGCGAGCGGGATCGAGTGCGACGAGGAGGCCCTGTTCGCGGCGACGATGTTCCACGACCACGGCTTCATGGGCATCGAGTCGCTGACCGACAGGTGCTTCACCGCGGCCGGCGCCGAGGCCGCCGAGGAGTTCCTCGAGGGCTCCTCGCTGCCGCAGGCCTCGCGAGACGACGTGCTCGACGCGATCACCCTCCACTTCAACCCGACCGTGCCGCCCTCACAGGGGGCGGTCCAGCACCTCACCCACGACGGCGTCCTGCTCGACGTGGTCGGCGCCCGGGCCTGGGAGCTCGACCCGGCCGGGGTCAGGCGGGTGGCCGAGAGGCATCCGCGGCACGGCTTCACCGTCGACGCCGAGCCGCCCCTGCGCGCCCACGTCGCCAACGTTCCGGCCTGCCGGGTCGCCGCATCGTTCCGGGCCGGCTTCGGCCAGGCGCTGAAGCTGAGCTCCTGGCGAGCGGCCGATCGCGCTACGGCGGGTCCCCAGGGCGCGCTGCAGTAGGTTCCAGGCTCGTCAACCCTCGGCATAGGAGCCCTCCTTGAAGAGATACTTCGCACCGCTCGTCGCCCTCGCGGGCCTGGCAATGTTCGCGGCCGGCTGCGGCGGCAGCGACGACGGCACCACGACCGCCTCGCTGACGAAGGCGGAATTCGTCAAGCAGGGCAACGCGATCTGCCAGGCCGGCAACGAAGAAATCAACTCCGAGGTCGAATCGTTCGCCGAAGAGAACGGCCTCAGCGGCAACGACCAGCCGACCGCGGAGCAGCTCGAAGAACTCGCCACCGACATCCTGATCCCGTCGGTCAGCAAGCAGGTCGGGGAAGTCCGCGACCTGGGGGCGCCGAGCGCCGTGGAGCAGGAGGTCGACGCCTTCCTCGACCATGCCGAAAAGGTCGTCGAGGAGGTCGAAGCCGACCCGACCCTGATCACCGAAGCGAAGACCAGCCCCTTCGAGTCGGTCAACAAGGAAGCCGCGGCGCTCGGCCTGAACGTCTGCGCGCAGGAAACCTGAGCCGGCTCGGCCGCGGCTGAGGCAGGCGGACTGGCCGCGCGGCCAGTCCGCCGATATGCTGCTCGCAGATGGACCTGACCCTCTCTCCGTCCGAGCAGGAGTTCCGCGAAGAGGTCCGCACCTGGCTCGAGGAGAACCACCCGGGCCCCGAGCCCGAGAGCGGGCTCGACGAGGTGATCGCCTTTCGCCGCGAGTGGCAGCACAAGCTCCACGACGCCGGCTGGGCCGGGATCTCCTGGCCGAAGGAGTACGGCGGCCGCGGCGCGACGCTGATCGAGCAGGCGATCTTCGTCGGCGAGGCGGCGCGGCAGCAGACGCCGAGCCCGGCGAACGTGCTCGGGCTGGCGATGGGCGGCCCGGTGGTGATCGCACACGGGACCGACGAGCAGAAGAAGCGTTACCTGGAACCGATCCTCACCGCCGACGAGATCTGGTGCCAGGGCTTCTCCGAGCCGGAGTCGGGCTCCGACCTCGCCTCGCTGAAGACCCGTGCGGTCAAGGACGGCGACGAATGGGTCGTCACCGGGCAGAAGGTGTGGACGACGCTGGCGCAGTTCTCGAAGTGGTGCATGCTCGTCGCCCGCACCGACCCCGACGCCCCCAAGCACAAGGGCCTCACCTACTTCCTGATGGACATGGAGCAGCCCGGCGTGCAGGTGCGCCCACTGGTGCAGATCACCGGCGAGGGTGAGTTCAACGAGATCTTCATCGAGGAGGCCCGGATTCCCGACGCCAACGTCGTCGGCGGAGTGGGCAACGGCTGGACCGTGGCGATCACGACGCTGATGAACGAGCGGGCCGGCCTCGCCTTCGGGGCGATCTCGCAGATCTCCAACAGCCTCAGGCGGCTCGGCTCGCTGGCGGCGGAGACCCGCGTCAACGGCGGCACGGCGGCCGAGGACCCGGTCTTCCGGCAGCGGATCGCCCAGCTCCACATCGAGGCCGAGACGATGCGGCTGAACGCCTACCGCGGCCTGACCAAGACGATGCAGTCGGGCATCCCCGGCCCCGAGGGGTCGCTCGGCAAGTGGCAATGGGCCGACATCAACCAGGGGATCGCCGAGCTGGCGCTCGACATCGAGGGCGCCTACGCGCCGCTGGCCCGCGGCTCCGAGCACGCGCTCGCGAAGGGCGCCTGGGAGTACAGCTTCCTGCGCTCGCGCGCCAACTCGATCGAGGGCGGCACGACCGACATCCTCAAGAACATCATCGCCGAGCGCGTCCTCGGCCTGCCGAAGATGCGTTAGGGCCTGTCGCTCACCCATGTACTTCGACCTAACAGACGAGCAGCAGGCGATCAGGTCGACCGCCCGCGACTTCCTCGCCGCCCGCTACAAGTCCGAGCGGATCCGAGAGCTCGCCGACTCCGAGACCGGCTTCGAGCAGTCCGACTGGGAGGAGATGGCGGAGCTCGGCTGGCCCGGCCTGGCGCTGCCCGAGGAGTGGGGCGGCCACGGGCTCGGGATCGTCGACCTCGCCGTCCTCTTCGAGGAGATGGGCTACGCGCTCGCCCCCTCGCCGCTCTTCTCGAACACGATCGCCGGCCTGGCGCTCTCGATCTGCGGCTCCGACGACCAGCGCGAGCGCTTCCTGCGCCCGCTCGCCGCGGGCGAGCTGCGCGGCGTGCCGGCCCTCTGGGACGCCGGCTCGCCGGCGAGCCCGGGCGCCTTCACGATGGACGCCGCCGCCGACGGCGACGATGTGGTCCTCGACGGCGAAAAGGTGCTGGTCATGGACGCCGCCGTCGCCGACTTCTTTCTCGTCGCCACCGCCGACGGCCGCCGTCACCTGGTCGAGGCAGGCTCCGACGGGGTGACGATCGTCGCCGAACCGTCGATCGACGCGACCCGCCGCCTCTCCTCGGTCCGCTTCGAGGGCGTCAGGGTGCCGGCGGCCGATTCGCTCCCGGCGGAGGGGGCCGACTACTTCGCCGTCTTCCACCGCCTCTGCGTGGCCCTCTCGGCCGAGTCGACCGGGGTCGCCCAGCGCACGATGGAGATGTCGATCGAGTACGCGAAGGACCGCAAGCAGTTCGACCGCCCGATCGGCTCCTACCAGGCCGTCTCCCATCGCTGCGCCCAGATGCTGCTCGAGACCGAGAACGCCCGCTCCGCCGTCTACGGCGCCGCCTGGGCCGCCGACGCCGAGCCCGAGGCCCTGCCGCTCGCCGCCTCGATCGCCAAGGCCTACTCCTCGGACGCCGGCTGGCGGGTCCCGGACGCGGCGATCCAGGTCCACGGCGGTATCGGCTTCACCTGGGAGCACGACCTGCATTTCTTCCTCAAGCGCGGCAAGGCGAACGCGGCGCTGTTCGGCGACGCGAAGTGGCACCGCGAACGGGTGGCCGACGCCGTGCTCGACGAGGCCGTCGAGCCTGTGGCCGCCTAGGCGCCTGCGGATGGGGGCTCTGGAGCGGATCTCGGTCGCCGCGATCGGCGGCTCGGTCGCCGACCTCGAGGCCGAGTCGCGAAGCGCGGAGAAGGCGGGCGTGGAGTGCGTCTGGGCGCCGGAGCTGTTCCGCTCCTCGATGACGCAGGCGGCCTACCTGGCGGGGCGCACCGAGAGGATCGACGTCGCCACCGGCATCGCCTGGGCCTTCACCCGCAGCCCCTTCATCCTCGCCGTCTCGGCGCTCGACATCGACGAGATGTCCGGCGGTCGCTTCCGCCTCGGGCTCGGCTCCGGGGTCAAACGCCTCAACGAAACCTGGCATAACGCCGAGTACGGCAAGCCCGCCCCGCACCTGCGCGAGGCGATCGAGGCGACGCGCCTGATCATGCAGCAGGCCGGCGCCGGCGAGCCGATCCGCTACGAGGGCTCCTACTACGACATCGACATCAGGGGCTGGGTCCGGCCGCATCCGGCGCCGCGCGAGACGGTGCCGATCTACACGGCCGGGGTCCAGGGCGGCATGTGCCGGATGGCGGGAGACGTCGCCGACGGGCTGATCGGCCACCCGATCCAGAGCCTGCGCTGGATCGACGAGGTGGTCGTCGACTCCTTCGAGACGGGCCTGGGCCGGTCCGGCCGCGAGCGCGCCGACTTCGACTACCTGCCGACCGTCTGCTGCGTGATCGACGACGACGAGCAGCGGGCCTTCGACATGGCGCGCCGGACGATCTCCTTCTACGCGACGGTGAGGACCTACATGCCGCTCTGGGAGCTGCACGGCTTCGCCGACAACGCCGTCGCCGCCGGCGACGCCTTCCGCCGCGGCGACCTCGCCGCCGTGCCGGCCGCGATCAGCGACGAGATGGTCGACACCTACTGCGCCGCCGGGCCGCTCGACAAGGTGCGGGCGCGGGTCGAGGAGACCGCCGAGCGCGCCGACGGCCTCTTCCTCACCCCGCCCACGTACTTCATCTCGCCGGAGGAGCTGAGCGAGTACCAGAGGCGGATCATCGACGCCTTCGGCCCGGCCACGACGACGTAGACGCGCCGTATGCGGGAAGAAGCGCGTTCGCGCGAGCTCGAGGTGCTGGAGCGGGTGCGGGCGATTCCCGAGGGGCTGGTCGGCACCTACGGCGACGTCTGCCCGGGCGCGCCGCGCTTCGCCGGTGCCGTGCTCTTCGCCTGCGACGAGCCCGGGCTGCCCTGGTGGCGGGTGGTCCGCGCCGACGGCTCGCTCGCCAAGGGCGATCGCCAGCGCCGCCGCCTGATCGCCGAGGGGGTGCCGTTCAGGGGCGCGCGCGTCGATATGAGAGCCGCGCGGCTCCCTTCGTAGGAGCCCGCTAGGCGTCGCGCGGTGTGATGCGAAAGATCGAGACGACCTCGGCGTTGTGGGCTTCGGGATGGACCACGTAGGCGCTCGGCCCGCCACCGAACCAGCCCGAGCTCTCGTTGTCGCCGACGAACACGCCGGGGTGGTGCCTGCCGTCGCCGTCCTCGACCCAGACCTTGTCGCCCTCCTTGAAGCCGTGCTCCTCGCTCATTGCGGCAAGCCTAGCCTCTCCGCAGCCCCAAAAGGCTTGCGCGGGGGCTGTGGCGCGGCCTAGGATCGGATGTCCAGTTCCCCTGCTCAGGAGGTGTTGCCATGTCCGAGGATGCCTGGCCGAAGCTCGGTGCGTCCGCGGGGCTTGTTGCTGCGTTGTTGCTGATCCTGACGTTCATTCTCGGGCCGAACGGCTCGCCGCCCGGGTTCAACGACACGCCGGAGGAAGTCCAATCGTTCATCCGCGACAATCACGGCGAGCTGCAGGCGACCGTCGCCCTGGGCTTCGCCGCTCTCTCCGCATTCCTCTGGTTCCTCGGCAGCGTCTTCTTTCGCCTGCGAGCCGCTGAGCCCGCGGCACGGCTATCGGCCGTGGCACTCGCCGGGGGTGTGACCCTGGCGACCGGCGGGCTGGTCGGTACCGCCGCAGCCGCCGCCTCCGTCTATCACGCCCAGGTCCTCGATCCTGGGTCCGTCACGGCGCTCTGGGACCTGAGCCTCTTCGGGTTCCTCTTCTTCCTCGTCGGCCTCAGCGTGCTGGCGGGGGCCACCGGCGTGCTGGCACTCAGGTCAGGCAGCCTTCCCGGCCTGCTCGGCTGGTACAGCCTCCTCGCCGGCATCTACGCGTTCGTGGTGGGGCTGGTCGGCTCGTTCAGCGAGACCGGCGCCTTCTCCCCCTCCGACGGCGCACTCGGGTTGAGCGCCTTCCTCCTCTTCATCATCTGGCTGCTGGCGATGGGAGCGACACTGGTCAGCAAACCGGGTGGGGGGAGACGGCACCCCGCTAGAGCCGGCGGCAGCGGCCTGGGTCAGCCCGTGCCGGCGCTCCTTTCGGATGAAGGGGGTCGGCGCGGGCTGCGCCTGGTCGGGTTAACATCGCGGCTGCGATGGGGGGAGACAGAACCGAAGCGCGTGCGCGCGGCCGTCTGCTGCGCTTGGCGGTGGCATCCGTGCCGCTGGCGCTGCTCGTCGCCGTCGCCTTGGCCGGGAGCAGCTCGGGCGCCGGCGGCCCCGGTCTGAAGCAGGCGATCCGCGCCCAGGAGCAGAACTCCGCCCGCCTGCTCTCCCGCGGGGCCATCGTCGGCACCGGGGTAAATCGCAGTTCGTCGGGCGAGCCCGAGATCGTCGTCCTCGCCGAGCGACCCCTCAGGGTGGCGAGCTCGCTGGGCGGGGTCCCGGTGGAGTTGAAGGTGACCGGCCCGATCTCCTCGTTGCGGCTGGCGGAGCCGAGCAGGAAGCCGGAGAATCCCGGCGGCGGACATGGCGGCGGTGGCGGTGGCGAAACGGGAACCTCGCCGAGCCCGACCGAATGGTTCGAACGGCCGGTTCCGATCGGCGTCTCGACCGGCAACGCGGGCGAGTGCTCTGCGGGGACGATCGGGGCGCGGGTCAGCGACGGTGCGGGTGAGGAATACGCGCTCAGCAACAACCACGTCTACGCCCTCGAAAACAGCGCCGAAATCGGCAGCGAGGTGCTTCAGCCCGGCCGCTACGACACCGGCTGCGTACTCGACTCCACCAAGAACCACCTCGGCACGCTTTCGAAATTCTCGAAAATCGAGTTCGGCAAATCCGGGGAAAACGTGATCGACGCCGCGATCGCTGCGACGACCTCGCTCGGCACGTCGACCCCGAGCGGCGGCTACGGTGCGCCCTCCTCGACCCCGGTGGCGGCGAGCGTCGGGCTCGGGGTCCAGAAGTTCGGGCGGACGAGCGCGCTCACCTACGGCACGGTGGCTGCCGTGAACGGCATCGCAACGGTCAGCTACCAGGCCGGGACGGCGATTTTCGTCGGCCAGGTCTTCGTCGAAAGCAAGAAGCCCTTCATCAAGGCCGGAGATTCCGGCTCGCTTCTGGTCACGGATGACACCGGCGCCAGCCCGGTGGGCCTGCTCTTCGCCGGCAGCTCGAGCGGCAAGTTCGCGATCGCCAACCCGATCGGCGCCGTGCTGAGCGAGTTCGGCGTCAGCGTCGACGGCAAGTAGCGGGCGGCGCGGCTCAAGCCGGCAGGCCGGCGACGAAGCGCTGGAAGGCCGCCATGTCGGTGACGGCGGGACCGTGGCCGGGCAGGATCGTGGCCGGCCTTAGCTCTGCCAGCCGGCGGATCGAGCGACGGTTCTCGGCCGGGTCGTAGGTGAATATCGTGGGCGGCTCCTTGATCCCCGGCAGGGCGGTCGCGTAGCTCATGTTGCGGATCACGTCGCCGCATATCGCGACCCGGTCGGAGTCACGGAAGAAGATCACCTCGCCGCGGGCGTGGCCGGGAGCGTGGATCACGCGGAAGCCGGCGATCTCGTCGCCATCCTCGAGGACCCGGTCGACCTTGTGGGGCGGGCCGGTCCAGAGCCGGCCGATGAGGCGGTTGACCGGATTGCCCGGATGCGCCTCCTGCACCGGGCGCCGGCCCTCCATCGCGTCGACGTCGTCGGCGTGGCAGGCGAGCGGTACCCCGCGGGCCTCGCATACGTCCTTGGCGACACCCTGGTGGTCGGGGTGGACGTGGGTGAGGGCGACGGCGGAGAGCTCGCGGCCCTCGATCTCAGCGAAGACGCGGCGCCGGTCCCAGCGCCGGCCTGCGTCGATCAGGACGTCCTCGGCCAGGTAGATGTTGATCGATGGCGCCGGCAGCTCCTTCAGCCGCCAGACGTTCGGCGCGACGCTCTTCAATGGCCGATCCCCATCGTGCCGCGCGGGTCGCCACTGTGCTCGGCGAGCTCCTCGAGGGCGGCGATCTTGCGCTCGCCTTCGAGTCGTGCGGGGTGGTCGGCGGGAAGCGCCTCGATCAGGCGCTGGATCCGGTTGCGGACCTGGAGCGCGAAATGCGGGGTGGAGGCGCCCGCCAGGGCGCGGATGTCCTCGGCGCTGACCTCGCCTGCGCGGCCCAGCAGCTCGGGGTTCTCGGCCTCGCTCACGGCTGCCCGCCGATCCGGGCGAGCTCCGCGAGGGCGTCGATTTCAGCCTGTTGTCCCACCTCGATCGCCTCCTGGTCTCCGATCACCCACACGTGGTTGTAGAAGGCCCGCGTCGGGTCGTCCGTGTAGCCCGGCTTGACGTCGAGCAGGTAACCGCGCAGAGCCGGGGGAAGCGTACCGGCGTCGTCGGTGAGGAGCAGCGGCCCCCAGGTCCCGGCGGCTGAGAGCGGCGCGGCCGCCGCGGCGTCGAGGGGCTCGTCGCTGCGGGCGACGACGAACCCGTGGCCGGGGTCGTTGACGTCCCAGCCGAAGCTGCCGTCCGCGTAGCGGGCCAGGGCGACCGCGTTCGAGACCGGGTCCTCGCCGGCGACGCGGTGCACGTCCGGGGCGATCTCGGCGATCTGGCGCAGCACGTCGGATGAGATCGCCGAGGACGGCCCGAGCACGTAGACGGGGGCATCCGGGTGCCGCCGCAGCGCCGCGGCGGTCGCCCGGGGCAGCTTCCTCCGGTTTGCGTAGAGGACCGGGTCACCCGATCTCGCCGCCCAGGCGGCAGCCGGCATCGCGAACGCCGGGCGCCGCAGCGAGGCGACCACGACGTGCTCAGGGGGGCTTTTGAAGAGTCGGTCGCGCAACCTCTCGACCGCGGCGGCGGTCGCCGCCGGGCCGTTGCCGCGCGCACGGGTGGTCGGCAGGCCGGCGGGCGAACCCGCCCGGCCGACCGCCAGGACCGCGGCGCCGTGCGTCGCGTCGCTCCCGGTCGGGTCGAGGGCGCGCAGCGCTTCGACGCTCTCCTCGGGCATCTGCTCGGTGCCGGAGACCAGGAGCGGCGCGCGAACCGGCGCGGCCATCAGTACCGCGGCGGCGATCGCCCCCGCCCATTCGCCCTCGTCGACGAGCGTCACCGCCGCGGGCCTCTGCGCGCCGTCGGTCGCCGGGAAGACGGCGAGCGCGGCGCCGGCCGCGTTGGCGGCAGGCCCGGCGCCCCCGACCCGGGTCGTGTTCTTGGTCGCGAAGGCGGGGTAGCCGAGGTCCGTGGTCGACTGCTCCGGCGGCGCCTCGCCCCTGCCTCCGGCGATTGGTGGCGCGGCCGGCTCGGCGTTCCCCTGACCGCCACCGCCGCTGCCGCCGCCGACGATCGCGGCGACTATGAAGGCGACAGCGAAGAGGATCGCGACCCCGATCAGGACGAGGGGCAGGGGCAGGCGCCGCCGCCTCGGCGCCCGCGGCGGGGCCCGCGGCGGCGGAACCTCCGCATTTATCGGCTTTTCTCTGGCCACGAGCGCAAAGCTACAGGCGGAAGCTGGCTGGCCGGTCAGTTAAACTGGTTGACTGACCAGTCAATCAACGAGCCGTCAACTTGCCGCAGCGGGCAGAGGGGATCGAAATTGGACTTCGCACTCAACGACGAGCAGCTCGAGTACAGGGAGCGCTGCAGGACGTTTGCCCGTGAGGTGATCCGTCCCGCCGCCCGCAAGCACGACGAAGACGAGAGCACTCCCTGGGAGGTCATCAAGGAGGCCCGCCGGCAGGGGTTCGGGACCCTGGAGGGGATCCAGCGCAACGCGGCCGACACCGAGGGCCAGATGCAGGTGATCTCGGCGGAGGAGTTCCACTGGGGCTGCGCCGGCATCGCCCTGGCGATCTCCGGCTCGGGCCTCGCCGCCGCCGGCATCGCCGCCTCGGGCACTCCCGACCAGATCGCCCGCTGGGTCCCCGAATGCTTCGGCGACGCCGACGAGGTGAAGCTCGGGGCCTACGCGGTGACCGAGCCCCAGGCCGGATCCGACGTCAAGAGCCTGAAGACGACCGCGAGGCGCGACGGCGACGAGTGGGTCCTGAACGGGACCAAGGTCTTCATCACCAACGGTGGCATCGCCGACGTCCACGTCGTCGTCGCCACCGTCGACCCGGAGCTCGGCACCCGCGGCCAGGCATCCTTCGTCGTCGATAAGGGGACGCCCGGCCTGAGCCAGGGCAAAAAGGAGAGCAAGCTCGGCATCCGCGCCTCCCACACCGCGGAGATCGTGCTCGAGGACTGCCGGATCCCCGCCGAGAACCTGCTCGGTGGCGAGGAGAAGCTGCAGAAAAAGCTCGAGCGCGGCCGCTCCGGGCAGAAGTCGCGCTCGGCCGACGCGCTGGCGACGTTCGAGATGACGCGGCCGCTGGTCGGCGCCTCGGCGCTCGGCATCGCCCAGGCGGCCTACGAGTGGACCCTCGAGTACCTCGACGGCCGCTCCGAGGGTGGCACGCCGCTGCTGCAGACCCAGCGCATCCAGCAGACGCTCGCCGACGTCGCCACCGAGATCGAGGCGGCCCGCCTGCTCGTCCAGCGCGCCTCCTGGATGGGGCGAAGCGGCATCCCGATGACCGGCGGCCAGGGCTCGATGTCGAAGCTCAAGGCCGGCGACGTGACGATGTGGGCGACGACGACGTTGATGGACCTGGTCGGGCCCGCCGCCTGGAGCACCGAGCTGCCGCTGGAGAAGTTCTTCCGCGACGCGAAGATCTACCAGCTGTTCGAGGGCACGGCCGAGATCCAGCGGATGGTCATCTCCCGCATGCAGGCCCGCGAGTACGCCGAGCGCCTCGCCTACGGCGCCGAGGTCGCCGAGCAGGCGATGAACGGCGGCGCCGGGGCGGCCGAGCCGGAGAAGGAGCCGGTTCCCGCCTAAGCTCAGGGGCGTGCACGATCACGGGCACGCGCTGGAGGCGCGGCGCAGCGACAGCCGCCGCCGGATGTGGATCGCTCTCGCGATCAACGGCGGCATGGTCGGAATCGAGGTCGTCGGCGGGATCCTGACCGGGTCGCTGGCGGTCCTCGCCGACGCCGGTCATCTGCTCTCCGACGCCGGCTCGATCGGGCTGGCGCTGTTCGCCGCGACGCTCGCCTCCCGCCCGGGCGGCGCCCGGCGCACGTTCGGCTACCAGCGCTCCGAGGTCCTGGCGGCGCTCGTCAACGGGCTGTTGCTCGTTGCCGTCGCGATCGCCGTCGCGATCGCGGCCATCGGGCGCCTCGGCGAGCCGCCCGGGATCGACGGCGCCGGAGTGCTGGTGCTGGGCGTCGTCGGCCTCGCCGGCAACGTCGCGGCAACCGTGGTCCTCGCCGGCGGGCGCCGCGAGGACCTCAACCTCGAGGGCACCCTGCGCCACAGCTTCGCCGACGCGCTCGGCTCGCTCGGGGTCGTCCTCGCCGGCGCCGTCGTCCTCGCCGGCGGCTCGCCGATCGTCGACCCGATCGTCGGCCTGGCGATCGCGGCGCTGGTGCTCGCCTCCTCCTGGCGGCTGATCAAGGAGCCGGTCGAGGTCCTGATGGAGACGGCGCCGAAGGGGCTCGACGTCGACGCGGTCGGCGAGGCGATCTGCACCGAGGAGGGGGTGCGCTCGGTCCACGACCTACACGTCTGGACCGTGACCCCCGGCTTCGGGGCGCTCGCCGCCCACGTGGTCGTCGCCGCCGGCTCGGACCGGGACCTCGTCCGCCGCAGGCTCGAGGTCCTGCTCCACGAGCGCTTCGACATCGACCACACGACGCTGCAGATGGAGGAGGAGGCCGCAGGCGGCCTGCTCGAGGTCGAACGGGCGCCCGGCCAGGGCTGAGCGCAAGCGCGATTGCACCGGATCGGGGCCGGGCGAGCCCGATTCCAGGCTCGGCTAGCCTCGTGGCGATGCTCAAGAATCGCCTTGCCCCGGCGGCTCTTACCGCCGCCGCCGCGGCGCTCGTCGCGCTGCTCGCGGCCCCGGGCGCCCCGGCCAAGGACATCCAGTCCAAGCTTGAAAACAAGGAAGCGAAGCTCTCCCACGTGCGCGAGCGCAAGGGAGTGCTGACCACCACGATCTCCCGCTACCGCGATCGGATCGGGCGGCTGACGGCCGAGGTGGCGACCCTGCGCGCGGAGGAGCAGGCGGTGCGCGCCCGGCTCGCGGCCAAGCAGGCCGAGCTCGACCGCGCGGTCGCCGAGCTCAGGGTCGCCAGGAAGCACCTCGCCGTGGTCAAGGCACGGCTGCACCGGGCGCTGGTCGCCCTCCGCAGGCGCCTCGTCGCGATCTACGAGACCGGGACCCCGGACGTGCTCAGCGTCATCCTCGGCGCCGACGGCTACGACGAGCTCGTCGACCGCACCGAGTACCTGGAACGGATCCACGGCATGGACGAAGCCGTCGTCGGCCGCGTGCGCGAGCTGCGCGACCAGGTCAAGGACACGGTCGCACGCCTGCGCTCGGCCAAGAACCGGATCGAAGTCGCGCGCGACGCGATCGCAGCCGAAGAGCGGGCGCTGGCCGGCGCCCGCCGCGCGGTCCAGGAGCGTCAGTCGAAGCTGGTCGCCACCCGCGCCGAGCGCATGAAGGCGCTCGCGAAGATCAACTCGGTCGAGGAAGAGCTCGACGGCGACGTCGCCGCCATCCAGGGCGAACTGGCGGCGCAGCTGGCCGGCTACGGCTCCGCGCCGCTGCCCGCCGGCCCGATCCGGCCCGGCAACGGCAGCGGCCTGATCTGGCCCGTCGACGGCCCGGTCGTCTCCGGGTTCGGCTACCGCTGGGGCCGCCGGCACGAGGGGATCGACATCGCCGTGCCGGCGGGGACGCCGATCCGGGCCGCGGCGTCGGGCTCCGTCGTCCTGCTCCAGTCCGAATCCAGCAGCGGGGGCTACGGCAACTTCACCTGCCTCGACCACGGCGGCGGCCTGCAGACCTGTTATGCGCACCAGTCCGCCTTCGCGGTCGGCTCCGGCCAGAGCGTCTCCCAGGGCGACGTGATCGGCTACGTCGGCTGCACCGGCCACTGCTTCGGCGACCACCTGCACTTCGAGGTCCGGGTCAACGGCATCCCCACCGACCCGCTCGGCTACCTGTAGACGATTTCCCAATATTGGGTATGCCGCCTCCGGGTCGCCATGCCACGCTGTGGTGGAGGCAACGGGAGTCGATCGATGATCCGCCAGGCACACGCCTATCTCGCCGGCGCCGTATCCGGAACCGCGCTGATCGCGGCCGCGGTCGCCGTCTTCGTGGTGCTCGTCTCTGTGCTGGCGGTCAGGGACTGGCCCTTCGCCGGCCTGGTCGGGGGGGACGACGCCGGCTCCCCCGGCAGAGTCTCCGAGGCGCGGCCGGCGGCCGCGGGGCCGGGCGCAGCGGTGGCGCAGGGGGCGGCTTCGAACGCCGCCGCGGATCGTTCCCGGGGCGGTGCCGGCGGAGGCGGAACGGCCGGCGTGACCCCGCCCGCTCCCACCTCGACCGACACCGCGAGCATCCCGTCGACCGGCGGCGGCTCGCCCTCTCGTTCGGAGGGCGGCACGAGCGCAGGCTCGGGAGGCGGCTCGGGGTCCTCGGGATCGGGAGGAAAGGTGTCCGAAACGGTCACCGGCACCGCGGGCGAAGCCGTCTCGGCGGCCGACGGGGCGACCGGCGGCGCCGTCGGGCAGGCCGGCGTCGGGCAGATCGTCGAAGACACCGTCAACGGGGTCGCCGGGCCGGAATCGGCGCTCGGCGGCACGGTCGACAAAACGGTCAAAGGCGTCGGCGAGACGGTCGACGGCTTGCTCGGCAACGGCGACTAGCCGGGGAGACCCCCGCAACCGTCACAATGCCCGTCTCATGGCGGAGCGTGGACAGGCCCTGGCCGACCCGATAGCGGGCTCCGCCGTCTACCCGCGGAGCAGCCGCGTCAACGAGCGCGGGCGGCTCGAGGTCGGCGGCTGCGACCTCGTCGAGCTCGCCGCGGAGCTGGGCACGCCCGCCTACGTCTACGACGAGGACGACATGCGCGCCCGCGCCCGCGCCCTCCGGTCCGCCTTCGCCGAGCGCAGCGACGACTTCGAGGTGGTCTTCGCCAGCAAGGCCTTCCCCTGCACCGCCGCCCTGCGTCTCTTCGCCGAGGAGGGCCTCTCCTGCGACGTCGCCTCCGGCGGAGAGCTGTACCTGGCGCTGGGCGCCGGCTTCGATCCCGAGAGGATCTACATGCACGGCAACAACAAGAGCGTCGCCGAGCTCGAGCAGGCGGTCGAGGCCGGCGTCGGCCATCTGATCGTCGACTCCCTCGACGAGGTGGAGCGCCTCGGCCGGATCGCGGCCGGACGAGGCCAGCGGGTCCTGGTGAGGGTCACGCCGGGCATTCGTCCCGACACCCACGACAAGATCGCCACCGGCCAGGAGGACTCGAAGTTCGGCATCCCGCTGGCGCAGTTGCCGCAGGCCCTGGAGAGCTGCGCGGCGGCCGGGCTCGAGGTCCGCGGCCTGCACGCCCACATCGGCTCCCAGGTCTTCGACCTGGACGTCTACGAGACCCTCGGCGAGGTGCTCGGGGCCGCAGGGGAGTTCCCGGTGATCAACATGGGCGGCGGCTTCGCGGCCGCCTACACGAAAGGGCAGAGCCCGCCCTCCGCCGCCGCCTACGCGGAGGCGATGCTGTCGGCGGTGCCGGCCGGGGTCCGGGTCCTCTGCGAGCCGGGCCGCTCGCTGGTCGCCAACGCCGGGCTCTCGCTCTACACGGTCGGCACGGTCAAGGAAGTGCCCGGAGTCCGCAGGTACGTCGCCGTCGACGGCGGCATGGCCGACAACATCCGCCCGATGCTCTACGACGCCGTCTACGAAGCCGAGGTCGCCGATCGGATCGGCGACTCCACCCCCTGTCGCCTGGTCGGCATGCACTGCGAGTCCGGCGACATCCTGATCAAGGAGGCGAGGCTGCAGGAGCCGCGGGTCGGGGATGTCGTCGCGATGCCGGCGACGGGCGCCTACGGCCACGCGATGGCGAGCAACTACAACGCGGTCCCGCGGCCGCCGGTCGCCTTCGTCCGCGACGGCGATGCCCGCGTCGTGATCAGGCGCGAAACCTACGAGGACCTCACCTCCCGCGATGTCTGAGGGGGTTCGCATCGGGCTGCTCGGGCGCGGCACCGTCGGCGCTGCCTTCGCCGAGCTGGTCGGCGAGCGCGCCGAGGCGGTCGAGGCGGCCTGCGGGCGGCGGCCGGAGATATCGGGGGTGCTGACCCGCGGCGAGGGCGATTTCACCGAGATCCTCTCCGGCTCAGACCTGATCGTCGAGTTGATCGGCGGCACCGAGCCGGCGCGCGAGCACGTGCTCGCCGCGCTGCGCGCCGGGAAGCCCGTGGTGACCGCCAACAAGCAGCTGCTCGCCCAGCACGGCGACGAGCTCTTCGAGGCGGCCCGCGAGGCCGGCGTGCAGATCCGCTTCGAGGCCGCGGTGGCGGGCGTGATCCCGATCGTGCGCGTCGTCCAGGAGAGCTTCGGCGCGACCGAGATCTCGAAGCTCTTCGGCATCGTCAACGGGACGACGAACTTCATCCTCAGCGAGATGGCCGCCACCGGCGCCGCCTACGAGGACGCGCTCGCCCGCGCCAAGGACCTCGGTTACGCCGAGGCGGACCCGACCGAGGACGTCAACGGCGCCGACGCCGCGGCGAAGATGGCGATCCTCGCCCGGCTCGCCTTCCACACCCCGATCACGCTCGGAGACGTCGCCTACGAGGGAATCGAGACGATCAAGCCCGACGACCTCGCCTACGCCAAGGAGCTGGGCCTCTCGCTGAAGCTCCTCGGCGTCGCCGAACGCCGCGAGGATGGGATCAGCGTCCGGGTCTTCCCCTGCTTCCTCTACGGCGGGCACCCGCTGGCGCCCGTCGGCGGGCCCTTCAACGCGGTGATGATCGAGGCGCCGGCGATCACCGAGGTGACGATGTCCGGCCCGGGGGCGGGCGGGCCGCAGACGGCCTCGGCGGTGCTCGGCGACGTCGTCTCGATCCTCGCCGGAGAGGCGCCGGTCAACCGGCCCCGCGCGCAGCTTCCCGTCGTCGCCGACGTCTCCTCGTCGTTCTACCTGCACCTCGAGGTCGCCGACCGCCCAGGGGTCCTCGCCAGCATCGCCCAGGTGCTGGGCGACCACGGGATCTCGGTGAAGAGCGTCGTCCAGCGCGGGATCGGCGACGAGGCCCGCCTGGTGATGGTCGTCCACGAGTGCCCCGAGCCCCAGTTCGCCGCCGCCGTCGAGGAGATCGCGCAGCTCGCCGAGATTCGCTCGGCGCCGCGCTCGATCCGGGTCATCGAGGAGGAGTTCGTGTGAGCGCCTCGGTCCCCGCTCCGGCGAGGCTCTGATGTCCAACTCCCTGATCGAGAGGTACCGGGACCGGCTGCCGCTGGAGCCCGACGACCCGGTGGTCAGCCTCGAGGAGGGCTCGACGCCCCTGATCGAGGCGCCGCGCCTCTCGGAGAGGCTCGGCGCCAGCGCCTACCTCAAGTTCGAGGGTGCCGAATCCGACCGGCAGCTTCAAGGACCGCGGCATGACCGTCGCCGTCTCCCGCGCCAAGGGCCGGGGCGCGGAGGCGGTGATCTGCGCCTCGACCGGCAACACGGCGGCGAGCGCCGCCGCCTATGCGGCGCGGGCCGGGATGCGCGGCGCCGTGATCGTCCCCGAGGGCAAGATCGCGATCGGCAAGCTCGCCCAGGCGCTGATGCACGGCGCCCGGGTCGTCGCCCTTCAGGGCAACTTCGACGACGCGCTGCGGATCGTCCGCGAGCTCGCCCAGAAGCACCCGATCGAGCTCGTCAACTCGGTCAACCCCTACCGGATCGAGGGCCAGAAGACGGCCGCCTTCGAGGTGGTCGAGGAGCTCGGCGAGGCGCCCGGCGCGCTGGCGATCCCGGTCGGAAACGCCGGCAACGTGACCGCCTACTGGCGGGGCTTCCAGGAGGCCGGCTCGGCGCCCGTCCTCTACGGCTTCCAGGCGGACGGGGCGGCGCCGCTCGTGAACGGCGCGCCGGTCGCCGAGCCCGAGACCGTCGCCTCGGCGATCCGGATCGGCAACCCCGCCCGCTGGGAGGAGGCGATGGACGCCTTCACCGGATCGCGGGGGCGGGTGGCGGCGGTGAGCGACGAGCAGATCCTCGACGCCTACCGCTGGCTGGCCGACAGCGAAGGGGTCTTCTGCGAGCCGGCGTCCGCCGCCTCGGTGGCCGGCCTGCTCGCCCACGGGATGCCGGTCGGCGAGGGGGCCACGCCGCCGGAGAGCGTCGTCTGCGTGCTCACCGGGCATGGCCTCAAGGACCCGGACACGGCCCTCTCCAAGGCGCCGCCGGTGGTCAACTGCGAGAACGACCTGGGCGCGGTCGAGCGCGCCGTCTTCGACTAGATGACCAAGCGCCGCAGACTCGTCCGCGTCCCCGCCTCCTCGGCCAACCTCGGGCCTGGCTACGACGTGCTGGCGGCGGCGGTCTCGCTCTTCCTCGAGCTCGAGGTCGAGGAGTCCGGCGGGTTCTCCTTCGATCCCGGCGGCGCCGACGTCCCCACCGGCCGCGAGAACCTGATCGTGCGCGCCTTCGAGAGCCTGCGCCCCGCCGACGGCATCGCCTTCCGCCTGCGCAGCGAGATACCGCTCGCCCGCGGCCTCGGCTCCAGCGCCGCCGCGATCGTCGCCGGCCTCCACGCCGCCGACCACCTCTACGAGCTGGGCCTCTCCAAGGAGGAGATGCTGGCCAGGGCGAGCGAGCTCGAGGGCCACCCCGACAACGTCGCGGCGTCGATCTACGGGGGCTTCGTCGTCTGCGGGACCGAGGCAGGAACGCCCGTCGCGGCGCGCTTCGACCCGCCCAGGGAGCTCGAGGCGGTCGTCGCGATCCCTCCCGAGGAGGTGTCCACCGAGCTCGCCCGCGGCGCGATCCCGGACCAGCTGCCCCGCGCCGACGCGATCGCCAACCTCGCCGCCGCCTCCTCGTTGCTGCTCGGCCTGCTGACAGCCGATCTCGACCTCGTCAGGCGCGGCCTTCGCGACAGCATCCACCAGCAGCGCAGGCGCGACCTCTACCCCCGCTCGATGGAGCTCGTCGACTCGGCCGCCGACCTGGGCGCGCTGGGGGCGACGATCTCGGGCGCCGGGCCGGCCGTCCTCGTCTGGACGACCTGGCAGGACGCGGGCAAGGTCGCCGAGGAGCTCGAGCGGCGCTGCGGCGATTGGGCCGAGGTCCGCCGCCTGCCCTTCAGCCCGCACGGGGCCGACGTGCCGGAGCTCTAGGCCGGCGGGCGCCGGGCTCTGCGATGGACTGGATGATCCAGATCGGCCTCGTGGAGCTGGCGATCGGCGGCCTGCTCGGCTGGGCGATGGTGATCCGCCAGGAAAGCCCCGAGCTGCTGCGCCGGATCGGCATCGTAGCCCCACAGCGGATCCGCCAGATTCACCTCGACTACGTGATGATGGGCCTGATCCTGATCGGCGTCGGGCTCGCGATCCCCGACCTGCCCACGGCGATCGGGGTCCCGCTCGTCTTCGGCACCGCCGTCAACCCCTTCCTCTTCCTGCCCCTCGCTTTCGATCCCGAGATCCAGGAGCGGCTCTGGTACCGCTCGCTCGCCGTCGTCTCCTTCCTCGGGGTCAGCGGCGGCCTCCTCGCCGCGGCGATCGTCGGCCCGGGCTGAGGCGCCCGCGTTTGCGTCGGCCGGGTGGCGGCGGTTAGCCTGCCTCCATGCACGAGGCACTGATCGAGCGGGTCCGCAGCGCGGTCGAGGAGGTCTTCAACGACCGCGACCTGGCGAGGATCAACGACGAGACCTTCTCGTCCGAGTTCGTCAACCGCAACGCCGTCGAGGGGACTCCCCCGGGCCCGGAGGGGCAGCGGCAGGTGATGCAGAGGCTCTGGGCCGCCTTCCCCGATGCCCGCTTCGAGGTGGAGCAGATCGCCGCCTCCGGCCGCACCGTCCTCCTCGTCGGCACGATGACCGGGACCCACCAGGGGGAGATCTCGGGGATCCCCGGGACCGGCAAGGAGGTCAGCTGGCGCCAGTGCCACCTGCTCACCGTCGACGAGCAGGGCCGCTTCGTCGAGCACGACACGATCCGCGACGACCTCGGCCTGCTGCGCCAGCTCGAGGTCTTCCCCGGCGTCGGCGACTCGGCCTGAGGCCGACTGCTCAGTCGAGCAGGCCCACCTGGCGCAGGATCGAGACGCTGTCGGAGTAGACGTCCTTGCGCTTGACCAGGCCGTCCTCGAACGGGATCACGTCGACGCCGTCCCACTCGACCCGGCGCCGGGTCGGCTCGGCGACGAGCTCGCCGCGCCGCATGGTCTCGGCGTGGGTGGCCGTCGCCGTCCACTCCTGGACGACCAGGTCCCGGCCGACATAGAGCCGGCGCGTGGAGAAGGCGATGTCGGGCCAGGTCTCGAAGATCGCCGCGATGTGCCCCCGGACCTCCTCGCCCGCGGCGGACTCGCCCGCGGTGTGGTTGGCGAAGACCATGTCGGGGGCGTGCATGGCGACGATCGCGTCGAGGTCGTGGGCGTTCCAGGCGTCGTTGTAGCGGTCGATCGTCTCTTTGAGGTCGGCGTCGATGGCGATATGGTCGCATTCGAGATGGCCGACGGCTACTCGATCAAGCACCGCGACGAGTTCGAGTCGATGGAGGGCTCGGGCAACTCGACCTGGAGGCTGGCGCGCAAGGCGCTGGGAACGGAGGCATTCGGCTACAACCTGGTCGAGATCGGGCCGGGCGGGCAGATCCCCGAGCACGACGAGTCCGGCAGCGGCCAGGTCGAGCTCTACGTGATCCTCGAGGGCGAGGCGGTCCTGCGACTCGACGGCGAGGACCATCCGGCGCCCGCCGGCACCTTCGCCTCGATCGAGCCGCCGGCCACGCGCACGATCCTCAACCACTCCGACGCCCCGGTCACCGCGCTGCTGATCGGCGTCGACCCCAGCGGCGGCTACGAGCCGATGAGCTGGGGCTGAGTGGTGAGCCGCCGTTTGTGCACCCCATACGGGCACAAACGGCGGCCCACCGTTTGATCCGAGACATCTCGTTGATCGACGGCGCCGGTCGCCCTATACTGCTCCGACTTGTCAACCCGTCGCGCGCCCGCTCGGAGAAGGCGCGGAAACCGGGAGGTCAGCATGTCGGACACCCAGTCCCGTGAGCAAAACGGCGAGGGCACCCTTCGCTACTCGCCCGAGCGCCCCTATCGGCCCCTCGTCTCTCCACCCAGCGTTGAGGACAAGGACGCATGCGCGATCTACGCATCGGTCCGACGCGACGCGACGCCGAGCCATGAGCCGATCGAGCTGGCGATCCCGGCCCTGCAGAAGATGCTCCACCGGGCCGGCAATGTCGACGGCGAGGGCGATGGCTGCGGCGTCCTGATCGACATTCCCCGCAAGATCTGGTCGGAGGAGGTCCGCGCCGGCGGCCACGACCCCTCGCTCGCCCTTGACGACGCCTTCGCCGTCGCCCACATCTTCGTCGAGCGCTCCCAGGACCTCGACCGGATCCAGCACGACGCCCGCGAGCTGCTCGGCCAGGGCGGCTTCCGCATCCTCGCCGAGCGGATCGGCGCGGTCGACTCCTCGGCGCTGGGCCCGACCGCGCGCGAGGAGGAGCCCCACTTCTGGCAACTCGCCGGCCTCGTCGCCGACGCCTCGCGACGCGACGCGGTCCTCTTCGACCTGCAGATCGAGCTCGAGCAGAGGCTCGGCATCCACATCCCCTCGCTTTCGGCGACCACCTGCGTCTACAAGGTGATGGGCGCGCCGAAGGTGCTCGGCGCGTACTACCCGGACCTGCGCGACGGGCGCGCCGAGACGATCGGCTGCTTCGGCCACAATCGCTACTCGACCAACACCTGGCCGTCGTTCAAGCGGGTGCAGCCGTTCTCGGTGCTCGGCCACAACGGCGAGATCAACACGATCGAGCAGCTGCGCCAGGAGGCGAGGATGCTCGGCGTGCCGATCGAGCCCGGCTCCTCGGACTCCCAGGACCTCAACCGCACGATCGACACCCTGGTCAGCCGCGCCGGTTTCAGCCTGGCCGAGGCGATGGAGATGGTGGTGCCGCCGATCGTCGAGGAGATTCGCTCGCTGCCCGCCGAGCTGCACCGCTTCTACATGTACCTGCGCCAGGCGATGGGACCGTTCGCGCAGGGACCGGTGGCGCTGATCGCCCGCCACAGCGACGAGTGCGTGTTCTCCGCCGACGCGCTCGGCCTGCGGCCGCTCTGGCAGGTCGAGACGGCGGCCGAACACGTCTTCAGCTCCGAGCCGGGGGTCGTCCCGGTCGCGAAGATGACCGCCGAGCCGAAGCCGCTGGCGCCGGGCGAGAAGGCGCTGGTGACCATCGATCGCGAGCGCAAGAGCTCGACCCTGCACGCCCACGACGAGATGCTGCGCATCGTCCGCGACCGCTGGCTGGCCCGCAACGGCGCCGAGGACGCCGGCCCCTACGACCGCGCACTCGATCCCGGCGGCCCGCTCGAGGGCGGCGAGGTCCCCGGCTATTCCGACGCCGGGCCCGAGGAGCCGGTCAAGGTCTCCGATCGGATCCTGGCCGGCTTCGGCTGGCAGCGCGACGACGTCAAACTGGTCCAGCAGATGGCCTCCAACGGCGCCGAGCCGATCGGCTCGCTCGGCTACGACGGGCCGCTCGCCGCGCTCTCGCCCCAGCGCCAGAACCTCGCCGACTACTTCAAGGAGACCGTGGCCGTGGTCACCAACCCGGCGATCGACCGCGAGCGCGAGATCGAGCACTTCTCGACCCGCGCGGTGCTCGGCCGCCGCCCCTCGGTGGAGGCGGCGGACGAGGACACGGGAACGATCGAGGTCGCCTTCCCGGTGATCCTCGGTGGCCACCACGACATGGCGCCGCTCTCCGACCGCACCTACCGGCGCATCGCCCGCGAGCACGAGACCTACCTGCTCGAGGACCTCTGGGAGGAGTTCCGGGGCCGTGCCGGCGCGGTCGACATCTCGCTGCTGGAGTCGGAGACGACGAGGGGCGCGATCGGGCGGATCAAGCAGGAGGCGGTGAAGAAGGTCCGCGACGGGGCCGAGCTGCTGGTGCTCACCGACCGCACGGTGCACGACGCCGAGCGCCGCTACCTGGACCCGCACCTGGCGACCTCGGCGGTCGACCAGGCGCTGAAGCAGTTCAAGGTCGAGGTCGGGAAGGAGAACCTGCGCCGCCGCTGCGGCATCGTCCTGCGCTCGGCGGCGATCCGCAACGTGCACGACACGATGCTGGCGCTGGGCCTCGGCGCCAACGGGGTCTGCCCCTACACGATGGTCGAGGTGATCTGCGTCGAGGACTACGAGACCGACGTCTCCAACCTCTGCGCGGCGCTGACCAAAGGGATCGAGAAAGTGATCTCGACGATCGGCATCCACGAGGTGCGCGGCTATGCCCGCCAGTTCTCCTCGATCGGCGTCAAGCCCGAGCTCGCCGAGATCTTCCAGACCGAGGCCTTCGCCGCCTCCGAGAAGGGCGGCGTCGGCTTCAACGCCCTTGACGGCGACAGCAACGAGCGGACGCGGATCCTCGGCGGCGACGAGGACGCCAAACCGGCGAAGACCTTCCGCTTCTACCCGAAGGTCTACAAGGCGGCGATCGCGACCGCCAACGGCTCCGGCAGCTACGAGGAATACTCGGAGAAGGTCCGCGACCTCGAGCGCCAGAACCCGATCTCGATGCGCCACGTGATGGCGCTGAAGGGAGACCGCGACCCGGTCGACCCGGCGGTCGTCGACGCCGGCGTCGGGCACCACGACTACCCGGTCGTGATCTCCTCGATGAGCTTCGGATCCCAGTCCGAGCCGGCCTTTCGGGCCTACGCCGAGGCCGCCAAGCAGATCAACGTCCTCTGCGTCAACGGCGAGGGCGGCGAGATCCGCGACATGTACGGCAAGTACCGCAAGTGGCGCGGCCAGCAGGTCGCCTCGGGGCGCTTCGGCGTCTCGGCGGAGATGATCAACTCCTCCTACGTCGCCGAGATCAAGATCGGCCAGGGGGCGAAGCCGGGCGAGGGCGGCCACCTGCCCGGCAAGAAGGTCTCCGAGAAGGTCGCCGCCGCCCGTAACGCGGCGCCCGGGACCGACCTGATCTCGCCCTCCAACAACCACGACCTCTACTCGATCGAGGACCTCGCCGAGCTGATCGACGAGCTGAAGACGGTCAACCCCGACGTGCGCGTCTCGGTCAAGGTCCCGGTGGTGCCGAACATCGGCACGATCGGGCTGGGGATCGCAAAGGCGGGCGCCGACATCATCACCCTCTCCGGCTTCGAGGGCGGCACCGGCGCGGCCCGGCAGCACGCCCTGCGCCACGTCGGCCTGCCCTCGGACATCGGCACCCGCGCCGTGCACAGGGCGCTGATGGAGGCCGGGATCCGCAACCGGGTCGAGATCTGGGCCGACGGCGGCTACAGGACCGGGCACGACATCGTCAAACTGCACTGCCTCGGCGCCAACAGGGTCGGCTTCGGCACCCTGGCGATGGTCAGCCTCGGCTGCACGATCTGCCGCGGCTGCCAGCTCGACACCTGCCACGTCGGCATCGCGACCCAGATCGAGACCGTCGACGAGGCCCAGGAGCACGGCCTGAAGAAGTTCACTCCGCAGGAGGTCGATGTCGCCGCCGAGAGCTGCGCCCGCTTCTTCGGGGCGATGGGCGAGGAGGTCAAACAGGTGGTCGCCTCACTCGGCTACGAGCGCGCTCAGGACCTGGTCGGCCGCTACGACCTGCTCGAGCAGGTCTCGCACGCCGACTCGCTCGACCTGGCGCCGCTGATCACCCCGCTGGAGGAGTTCCTCGACCTCGAGCCGCTCGACCTGCCGGTCGCCGAGGAGATCGCCGAGAGCCGCGCCGAGGCGGGCCTGGTCGTCGCCCGCCCGATCCGCATGGAGGAGAAGCAGGCCTCGACCCAGATCGCCGCCCTCGCCGGCGACATCTGCGCCGGGCGAACCCTGCGCAGCGAGTTCCCGCGCCCGACCGACGCCAACGACCGCGTGCTCGGGACCGAGCTGGCCGGGGCGATCGCCCGCTCGCGGATCTTCGACGACGGGCCCGAGCCCTCCGACGACGAGGTGCTCGCCAGCCTCGAGTTCGACGACGGCTCGGTCGCCGGCCAGGGCCTCGGCGCCTTCAACGCCTACGGCGTGTCGATACGCGTCGAGGGGGGCGCCCAGGACGGCGTCGGCAAGGCGATGCTGGGCGGCACCGTGGCGGTGATGAAGGGCAGGGGCGCGAAGGGGCAGCGCCTCAACGGGTCGGTGGGCAAGTCGTTTGCCTACGGGGCCCAGCGCGGCCGTCTCTTCGTCCAGGGCTCCGCCGACTCGCGCTTCTGCATCCGGCTCTCCGGGGCAGACATCGTCCTCGCCGGCGAGCCCGAGCAGGACATCGACGACAGCCGCGGCTGCGTCGTCGACCGCGCCAACGCCAAGGGCTTCGCCTTCGAGTACATGACCTCGGGCCGGGCGGTGGTCCTCGGCGACATCGGCCCCTGGGCCTGTGCCGGGATGACCGGCGGCCGCGTCTACGTCCGCCACAACGCCTTCGGGATCGACGCCGAGGCGATCGAGAGGCGGCTGGGCGAGGGCGCCAAGGTCGAGTTGAAGGCGCTCGACGCCGACGGCCTGCTCGACGTCGACGACCTGCTCACCGACTACGCGGAACAGCTGAAGGCGACCGACCAGAGCGAGGAGGCCGTGCGGATCCTGGAGCTGGCCGCGAACGCGCCGGAGAACTTCCTCATGGTCGTGCCCAACAAGGTCCAGGCGGACCCGAGCATCTCCACCGAGTAGTCGTCAGCGGCCGGGCGGGAGGGCCTGGGCGGAGAGCCGGTCCGCGATCGCGCGCACCTCGACCAGCAGGCCGTCGAGCATCCGCTCGGTGCTGTTGTGGATGCGCCACTCGGCCTCCGCGCGGTCGCCCGCGACCCGATCGATGCGCTGCTCGAGCTCGTCGGCGCGCGCCTCCAGCTCCCGCACCGAGCGCCGCAGCCTCTTCTCCGACTTGCGGACCTTGCGCTTGACGTAGGTGCGGGTCTCCAGGCGGAGCTCCTCGAGCTCCCGCCGCAGCTCCCGATCGCCGCCGTCGGCACGGCTGCCCGCGCTCCGCTCGTCGAGCATCTCCTCGACTCCCCGGCGGACCCGCTCGATTTCCTCGTGGAGCCGGAGGCGGGCGAGCTGGGCCGCCTCGGAGATCTCAGGGCCAGGTGACCCGGCCGGCTCGGGATCGGTGCTCATCGCGATGAATGCTAGGGGCCGCGGTGGCGGCAACCCCGGGGCTCAGTTTTCGACGACGAACAGCCGATAGCGGCCGATCGCCAGTTCGTCGCCGTCGGCGAGCCTGGCCCACTCGAGCAGGACACCGTTGAGGCGCACCCCGTTGAGGCTGCGGTCGTCCAGCACCCTCAGCGCCTTCGGCCGCTCGGAGACGATCAGGGCGTGGCGGCGGGAGACGCTGGGGTCGTCGAGGCGGACGTCGGCGGTGGCGGACCTGCCGATCCGCGTCCAGCCCGGCTCGATCGGGAACAGCTCGATCGAGCTCTCGTCGTCATCGCGCGAGGCGAGGCCGCGGCCCCCCGGGCCAAGCATCTCCCGCGCCTCGTCGAGCCAGTCCGGCAGGGCCCCGCCGGAGGCGGCGTCGAACTCGGAGGTCGGGCTGCCGTGGTCCTGCATGGATTCGAAGATCGAGTCGCGTCCGAACGACGACCCACCGCAGCCGGGGCAGTTGGGAAGCACATCGTGCTCGAGCAGCGAGAGGTGGGAGCCGCAGTCGGTGCAGAAGAAGGTTCCGGCGCCCGGGGCCGACCCCGTTGCGACGCGCCTGATGACCGTGGGGCGGGTGTGGGTAGGGATGCTGTCTCCTTCGTTCTTGTGAGGATCGTATCGTGGCCTGCCGCGCGGCGCGTCCCGGTTTCTCGCACTTTGGTCACACTTTCGCGCGCTCCCGCGGGCAGCCGGTCGAATAGACTCGCGCCGCCGATGGGCCCGGTCAGCGCTGAGATCGACGTCGACGTCCCCAGAGCGGAGGCCTTCGAGGCCCTCGCCGACCTGGCGCGCCGCCCCGCCTTCACGGACCATTTCCTGCTCGGCTTCCACCTGACCAGGATCGAGTCCACCGGCCCCGGTGCCGGGGCCCGCTTCCGGGTCGGCCCCAGGCGGCGCCGGGTCTGGATGGACACGGCGATCGCCGAGGTCGAGCCCCCGCACCGGATCGTCGAGCACGGCCGTGGCGGCCGTGCCAACCGGATCCCGGCGACGACGGTCTGGGAGCTCCTCGAGGGGCCCGGTGCGCTGACCAGGGTCAGGGTCTCGCACTGGACCGAGCCCTCGAGGCACGTCGACCGCGCCCTCGAGCTCGCCTCGGGCACCGCGCGCTGGCAGGAGAGGCGCTGGCGCGAGGCCCTGCGCCGCCTCCGCGACCTGCTCGAGTCGGGAGCGCGCCCGGTCGCCGCGCTCGCGCTCGCCGGCGGCAACCGCCACGAGACGGGCATCCCTTGATCCACCTCCCTCAATAGACTTCCGCCCGCCGATGTCAGACCCGCGCCGACTCGTCCGCCTGCTGCTCGCGGCCCTCGCCCTAGCGGCCCTCGCCGCGACCATCTCCGCCTGCGGCTACCAGAGCCACGAGACGGAGGTGGTCGAGGGAGAGCCGGTCGAGCTGGGGGAAATCCACTACAACGTGGTCTTCTCGCGCTACCTGAACCCGGACGACAACGAGGACTCCGCCTACCTCGTCGGACAGCCGGCGCCGGCCCCGAGGACCACCTATTTCGGCGTCTTCATGGAAGTCCAGAACAAGCAGGAAGAGGCGAAGCCGCTGCCGGACGAGTTCACGATCAAGGACGCCGACAGCCGGGTCTTCAGGTCGCTCGACAGCGAGAGCCTCTACGCCTTCCCGCTGGGCGGGGAAGTCGAATCCCAGGAACAGATCCCGATCCTCGACTCGACCCCTGAGCAGGGCCCGATCGAGGGTGCGCTGGTGCTCTTCAACCTGCCGGACGACGCCTCCCAGAACCGGCCGCTGACCCTCGAGATCCACACCCCCGACGGCGAATCGGGCGAGGTCACGCTCGACCTCTAGAGCCCGGCGGAGAGGACCTGCGACGCCGCCGGAGCGGCGACCTCCCCGCCCGCGGCCCCCGCGTCGACCAGCAGCACGCCGACCGCCAGCCTCGCGTCGTCGGCGGGGGCGAAGGCCGCAAACCAGGCGTCCTTGATCTGTTCCGGGTTCTCCTCGTTCTCCTGGCCGGGGACCGGGCCGAGCTCCGCGGTGCCGGTCTTGCCGGCGACCTGCGCCTCCGGGATCGCCCCCGCGAAGCCCGTGCCGCCCGTCACCACGCCGACCATCAGCTCGGTGAGCTGGTCGGCGATCTTCTTCGACATCACCCGCACCGGGGCGGCCTGCGGGCGGATCCTGCGGTTGGCGACGATCGAGGTCGGCATGCGGACGCCGTGGTTGGCGATCGTCTGCGCGATGCTGGCCATCTGCAGCGGCGTCGCCAGGACCTCGCCCTGTCCGATCGCGCTGACGCCGAGGTCGAGGTCGTCGCCGACCTCGCTCGGGATGGTCGATTCGGGCGGGTCGACGGCGCGAACGACCTCGGGCGCGTAGAGGGTCGGCGGGGAGTCGAAGCCGAAGCGCCTGGCCGTGGCGACCAGGTCGTCGTTGCCGATCTCCGGGCCGAGCGGGGCGAAGTCGGCGTTGCAGGACTCGGCGAAGGCTTCGCGGAACGACCCGCCGCAGTACTCGCCGTTGGCGTTTTCGATGAAGCGGCCGCCGACGTTGACTCCGTTGGTGATCTCGAAGTAGTCGTCGAGCGAGACCAGGCCCTTCTGCAGGGCGGCGGTGGTGGTGACCATCTTGAACGTCGATCCCGGGGGCTGCGGAGCGGAGAAGGCCTGTCCGGCGAGCGCTCTCACGTCACCGGTGCGGGCATCGAGGACCGCGAGCCCGCCGGCGCGGCCGGCCAGCGCGGAGACCGCCGCTTCCTGTAGGCCGACGTCGATCGTGGTCTTCACCGGGGCCCCGGCGCGCGGCTCGCCGCGGGCGAGGATGCGTGCCGAGCCGCCGGCGTCGGAGACGGCCAGCAGCGAGCCGCCGGGCCTGCCGGCGAGGCGTGCGTTGAAGGCCTGCTCGAGTCCGCTGACGCCGACCGGCGTCTCGGCAGAGAACCCCTGCCGCTCCAGCGCCGCCACCTCCTCCTCGCCGGCGGTGCCGACTTCGCCGGTGACGTCGATCGCCTCGCTGCCGATCGGGTGTTCGCGGGCGCCGGCTTCGCCCTCCGCCAGCGGGCTGCCGTCGGCGGCGAGGATCGGCGCCCGCGGCGCCAGCACGATCCGGTTCTCGAGGTGCTCGCCGCGGCGCAGGCCCGGAAAGACGAGGCTCGCATCCCAGGCGATGCCGCCGTCCTCGTACGGGATCGCGACCTCGGCCTCGACGCTGTCGAAGGCGACGGTGCGCGCGCCGATCGCAACCGGGAAGGCCGCGACGCCGTCCAGCTCGGAGGCGTCCTCCGCCGAGCCGGCTTCGAGCGAGCGCAGGGTGGCGGTGCCCTCCGCTTCGCGATAGGCGGCGACGAAGTCCGCGAACGAGGCTTCCTTTCTCGCGGCGGGGTTCAGCTCTCGGTACATGGCGCGAAAGTCGTCCCTCTCCCAGGCCTTTGCGAAGCGCCCGGCCGCGTCCCTGCCCGGCGAGCCCGGGGCGCCGTGGATTGCGCCGAACACGAAGGCGACGATCGCGACGATCGCGAGGGGGAGCGTGCGGGTGACGAGCCGGCGACGCCGCTCCACCTCAGACGGATGGCTGTTCACTGCCGAGAAAATGTAGTGGTCGATCGCTCAGCCGGTGCAAGGTCCTGTGTCGACCTCGCCGCCGACCCGGTCGAGGGCGGCGACGACGAGCTCGTTGGGGATCGCGAAGCCGCCCGGGTTGCCGCGGGTCGTGGTCGCGAAGACGGTGCCCAGAACGCGGCCCTCGGCGTCGACCAGCGGCCCGCCCGAGTTGCCGCTGCGCACGCTTCCCCTCAGGGAGCCGATCGAGCGGCGGATCGGGCCCCGGCCGTAGGAGTCCTCGCTGATCACGTCGCGCGTTTCTCCGAAGCGGGCGGGTGCGACGCGGTAGGGGCCGTTGTCCGGGTAGCCGAGCACGGCGGCCGTCTGGCCGCTGCTCGCGGAGGGGGCGAGCGGCAGGGCGGGGACGCCGCCCGGGAAGCGCAACATCGCGAGGTCGTTGTGAGTGTCGTAGAGGACGGGCGTGGCGTCGAGGCTCGCACCGCCTCGCGTGGTCACGGTCGTGTCGTCCTCGCCGGCGACGACGTGGGCGTTGGTCACCACGAGGCCGGGGGCGGCCACCCACCCGGAGCCCTCGATGCCGAGGCCGCAGGCGGTTCCCAGCACGCGGACCACGGATCGGCCCGCCGCCTGCAGGTCCGGGTCCCGGGCGATCCGCGGGTCGGGAGGGCCGACCGGGGTCGCCGGGCCGATGATCGAGGGCGCGGGGTCGACGCGGTTGAGGGCGTTGAGCACCGGGCCCGACGGCGGCAGCAGCTCGTTGAGGCTGCGCATGATCAGCGACCGCTGCACGTCACCGCGCAACTGGGTGGTGCCCGGCGCATGCAGGGCGACCGCCCCCGTGACCCAGACGATCCCCAGGGCGACGCAGGCGACCAGCGCCGCTCCTCCGGCGCCGTCGGCGAGATGAAGCCTGGGTCCGCGTATCACCTTCGCCCGCAGGCCGAGCGCCATGGTCTCGAGGGCGACGGCGACCAGCGCCCCGAGGATCAGCCCGCCGAGCGCGGCGAAAAGCGGCGCGTAGGGCGACTCGGTTCCCTGGCGGAGGACCAGCGGCGCCACCCTGCTGCCGATGAAGGCGCCGCTGGCGAAGCCGAAGAGGGTGAGGAGGCCGACGATCAAACCCTGTCTGTAGCCCCAGATCCCCAGGGCCAGCGTGAATGCGACTATTCCCCAGTCGAGCGCCGTCAAGGCCTAAATAGAAGCAGGTGGGGCAAGTCCGGGGCCCATCACTTACGTTCAGTAAGCTCGGGGAGTGGACGCTGCATCCGCGACCGGGCGGCACCAGGCGGTCTGCCCCCATTTCCACGCGGCGATCGAGCTGATCGGCAAACGCTGGACCGGGGCGATCCTCTCCGCCCTCACCGACGGCCCGCTGCGCTTCGGCGAGCTCGCCAGGGCGGTGCCGGGCCTCTCGGACCGGCTGCTCTCACGGCGGCTGCGTGAGCTCGAGGAGGCGGGCGTCGTCGAGCGCGAGGTGGAAGAGGGGGCGCCGGTGAGGGTGAGCTACTCGCTGACCGAGAAGGGCGCCGACCTGGGGCCCGCGATGTCGGAGCTGCGCGCGTGGGCACGCCGCTGGAAGACGACGGCGTAGCGTCCGCCGCCGCCGGCCCCGAGCTTCCGGGGCCGTTTGCGGTCGGCCGCTACGCCCACAAGCTGCAGGAGGAGATGCGCAGGCGCGCCCGCGTGCAGCTGGTCGGCGAGGTGACCGGGATCGGCCGCAGCCGGGTCCAGGCGTACTTCGAGCTGCGCGACGCGGAGGGCGCGGTCCCCTGCGCGATCTGGCTCAACGATCTGGAGAGGGCCGGGCTGCCCGAGGGTGGCCTGCGCGACGGGGCCGAAGTAGTGATCTCCGGCGGGCCCGACTACTACCCGGGCGGCGGCCAGGCCTCGCCCAGCTTCTCCTTCAGGGCCACGCATGTGCGGCTCGCCGGGGAGGGCGACCTGCTGGCGCGGCTCGCAGGCGCTGCGCGGGCAGCTTCGCGACGAGGGCCTCTTCGAGCTGCAGAAGCAGCTCGCCCGGCCGGCGCTGCCGAAGACGATCGGCGTCGTCACCGCCGAGGGAGGCGCGGCGCGGCGCGACCTGCTCGCCGGCCTCGCGCGGCGGGGCTGGGCGGGCACGATCGTCTGGGCCTTCGCCCCGGTTCAGGACCGGCGCGCGGCGCCGGCGATCGCGGCAGCCGTCCAGGACCTGGCGGCGCGACCCGAGGTCGAGGCGATCCTCGTCACCCGCGGCGGCGGCAGCCTCGCCGACCTCTGGGCCTTCTGCGACGAGACGCTCTGCCGAACGGTGGCGATGCTCAGGGTGCCCGTGATCAGCGCGGTCGGCCACGAGCGCGACTCGACCCTGATCGACGACGTCGCCGCCTTCGCCTGCTCGACCCCGACCCACGCGCCCGAGGCGCTGGTCCCGCTCGACTGTGGCGCCGCCCGGCGCGAGCTCGAGCGCAGCGCGGCGGCGCTGCGGCGCGTCGGCGAACGCGCCGTCGGCGTCCGCACCCGCCACCTCGTCGCTCTCGCCCGCGGCCCGGCCAGGGCGCTGCGCCGCGAGCGCCTCGCCCTCAACCAGAGGACCCGTGAGATCCGCGCCTCCTCCGAGCGCGGGGCGGAGGAGAGGCTGCGCCACCAGCAGCGCGTCGCCCTTATCCTGCGCCGCGCCGCCGGCCGCGCCGCCGGCCCCGACGCCCAGCGCAGCCGGGAGGCCCTGCGCCGCGCCGCGGTCGCGCTGCGCGCGCACGAGCCCGAGCGCACCCTGGAGCGCGGCTACGCTCTCGCCGAGACCGCCGACGGCGAGCCCCTGACGAGCGCGGAGTCCGCCCGCGCCGAGGATCGGATTAACCTGCGCTTCTCCGATGGCAGAGTCCAGGTCAGACCAGACTCCTGACTCCTACGAGGACGCGGTCGCGCGCCTCGAGCAGATCATCGAGCGCCTCGACTCCGGCGAGGCCGGCCTGCGCGAGACGCTCGACCTCTGCACCGAGGGCCGCGAGCTGGTCACCTATTGCGCCGCCGAGCTCGACGCGGTCGGCGAGGGCCTCCGGGAGCTGAAGCTCGACGAGCTCGCCGAGAAGCTCGACGCCTCGGCACCGGGCGCGGGCTGATCAGCTCTCCCTGACCCTGGCGATCGCCGCCTCGAGCAGCCGCCGGCCGGCGGCGAGCTCGTCCTCGCCCCAGCTCGCGAGGACCGGGGCCTCGGGCCGCTCGAGGAAGACGTAGGCGAGCTCGACCTCGGGGGCGCCGCGCGCCTCGGCGACAGCCAGCGCGTAGATCGCCTGCTGGATCTCGTAACGGGCCGTCAGCGCCTCTGGGTCGGAGCCCTCGACCCGGTCGGTCTTGTAGTCGACGACCAGCGGCGGGCGGCCGTCCTCCTCGACAAGGAGGTCGATCGAGCCGCGCAGGATCGTGTCGGAGACCTCGATCAGCAGCGGCACCTCGGCGCGGCTGCCGCACGCGTCTCGTATCCGCTCGGCGAAGAAGCCGGAGTCGAGCCAGGCCTGGAAAGGGGTCAGCAGGGGCCGTTCCTCCAGTCCCGCCTCGGCAGCGACCTCCGCCGATGCCGAAATTCGGCGAAGGAGGTCGGGCGTCGGCGCGCGCCACTCGTTTGCCTGGCTCCACTCGAGCAGCGCGTGCACCGCCCGCCCTCGCACGACCCCGCCCTCGTCCGCGGGCCCGTCGCCGCCCTCGCGGAGCGCGCGGTCGCTGGCGACGAGCCGTTCCTCGGAGCCCTCGCCGTGGTCGGAGATCGCCGTGTAGGACAGTGGCCGGCGAGCCCGCCGGGTCGGCCGGTGGGCGACCAGCGGCGCCGGTCCCTCACCGAGCTCGGGGGCGGCGCCGGCCTCCTTCCGGACCGCCCTCAGCACCGCCGCGCGCTCGGCCGAGGCGTGGTTGACGCGGACGGCGATCTCGGACGGCCCGAATGCCTCGTCGAGGCCCGGCCGCGGCCGCGGGGCGGGGACGGCGAGGGCCGAGTCGCCCTCGCGATCGATCTCGAGCCCGGCGACGATGCGCTCGATCACAGCCCTGCCGACCGTCTCCTGCGACGGCGGCGACGGGGAGACGACGCCGCTCAGCAGCAGGCGGTCCCTGGCCCGGGTGGCGCCGACGTGGAAGAGGCGGAGCTCCTCCTCGGCCTGCCTGCGCTGGGACTCCTCGCAGAGCTCGCGCTGGGCGTAGAGGTTGATCCCGCGAGCCCCGAGCCTGCGCAGCTGCATCCCAACCCGCGGCGCGTCCTGCTCACGCCCGAGTGTGAGCAGCGGGGTTCGCGCCGCCGGCAGCAGCCCGCGCGAGAGGTGCGGGATCGCGACCACGCCGAACTCGAGGCCCTTGGCGCTGTGGATCGTCATGATCCGCACCCCGTCGTGGCCCTCGACCGCGGTCGCCGCCTGGGCGTCGGCGTCGGCGTCGGCGCGCGCCGCCAGGAAGTCGAGGAGGCCGCGAAGGTCACGGCCCTCGGCGCCCTCGAACTCGGCGGCGAGGCGCATCAGCTTGCGGACGTTGGCGAAGCGGGCCTCGCCCGCCGGGCGCATCAGCACCGCGAGGTCGTAGCCGGTTTCGGTCACCGCCGCGTCGATCAGGCCGGCGAGCGACAGGGAGGTGGAGCGGCGGCGCAGATCCGCGATCGTGGTCGCGAAGCGCCCCACCAGCGCGCTCTCCGCCTGCGGGATCTGCGCGAGCCGCTCGCCGTCGGCGCGCTCGTCCTCGCCGATCCCGGCAACCTGCTCGACGGCCGGCCAGATGTGGCGGCCCGGTCCTGCCGCCGCGCGCAGCAGCCAGAGCGTGTCCGGCGTCACCCCGCAGGCCGGCGAGGCAAGCGCTCCCAGCAGCGCCTGGTCGTCGAGTGGATTGGCGAGGGTCGCCAGCAGCGCGCAGACGTCGGCCACCTGCTGCTGGGACCAGTAGCCGCGGCCGCCGACGACGTAGGGGCGCAGGCCGGCCCGCTCGAGCGAGTCCTCGTGGGCGTCGAGGCGGGTGAAGGCGCGCAGCAGCACGACCATCTCGCCGCGGTCCACACCCCGGTCGGCCAGCTCGCGCAGCCGCGCGGCGAGAAAGCGCGCCTCGGCCAGCTGGTTCGCCGGGGTTCGGGCATCGGTCGCCGGGTCGAGCTCGATCCCGTCCTCGTTCCAGCCGTCACGGCCGGTGAGCAGGATCTCGACCGCGGGTTCCTCGCCAGGAGGCTGCGGCCCGCCCGCCGGGGCGCCGACGCGCAGCGGGTTGTAGTCGTCGCCGAGCAGCTTCTCGCCGATCGCGTTCACGGCGCCGATCACCGCGGGGCGAGAGCGGAAGTTGCCGCTCAGCGGGATCGCCTCTCCGGCGGCACCCGGCTCCGCCAGCGCCTGCCGCCGTTCGCGGAAGACCTCGAGGTCCGCGTGCCGGAAGCCGTATATCGACTGCAGCTCGTCGCCGACCACCATCAGCCGCGTCCGCGGCCCCCGCAGCGCCTCGATCAGCCGCAGCTGCAGCCGGTTGGTGTCCTGAAACTCGTCCACCAGCAGGTGGCTGAATCTGGCCCGGTAGGAGGCCCCCGCCTCGGTCCGCTCGAGCAGCCGCGCGGCGAGCAGCTGCAGGTCCTCGAAGTCGATCCCGGCGCGCCTTTCCTTGGCGGCGGCGAAGCGCTCGGAGAAGAGCCGCAGCAGCTCGGCGACGTGCCCGTAGGCGCGGCCGCCCTCGCCGGCCTCGGCGACCCGGCTCAGCGCCGCCTCGATGGCCTCCCTGTAGGCGGCCATCGGCTTCGCCCTGCTCTCGGTCCGCAGCGAGGCCATCTCGTCGAGGCCGGGTGGCCCCGCGTCCCCGTCGAGGACCTCCAGCGCCCGCTCGACCAGCTCGCGCTTGGCGCTTCCCGGCTTCAGCTCGACGAGCGTCTCGGCGGCCACCTCGGCGGCCCTCCCCAGCGCCCGCTCCAGGTCCGGCTCCGGTGGCTCTGGAAGCCGCGGCTCGGCCTCGCCGCGGCTGCGCAGCTCCGCGTGGGCGCCGATCGTCATCCCCCGCAGCCCGCCGAGGTCGAAGGCCGCAACCGTCGCCTCGCGGTCGGGGTCGCCGTCGGCCAGGAACGCCTCGAGCGCCTCGTCGAATGCCTCGCCGGCCGCGCGCTCGGTCTCAGGCGCGTCCAGGACCCGGAATCGTGGGTCGATGCCGACCGCGACCGGGTGGGCGGAGAGCAGGCGGTTGCAGAAGCCGTGGATCGTCGTCACCCAGGCACCGCCCATCCCCTGCAGCAGCTCGCGGGCGCGGGCGGAGCCGGCCTCGGCGCGCTGCTCGATCTCGGCTCGAATCCGCCGGCGCAGCTCGGCGGCCGCCTTGTCGGTGAAGGTGAAGGCGAGGACGGCGTCGGGCGAGACGCCCTCCTCGCAGACGAGCCGGCAGTAGCGGTCGACCATGACGCCGGTCTTGCCGGTGCCGGCGCCGGCCTCGACCAGCACCTCGGCCGCGGTCGCCTCGACCGCGGCCCGCTGCTCGCCGGTCGGTTGCCGCCCGCTCACCGCTCGTCCTCGTCCTCGTCGGCCACCGTCTCGACCGGCGCCCGGTCGCGCCGGCAGATCGGCGCGAAGTCGCAGAACGGCGGGCAGACTCCGTGGTCGCGCAGGCCCGGCCTCGGGCCCGGGTCGCGGTCGATCCGCCCGGAGCGCATGCGGGCGACTATCGCGCCGGCCCGGCGGCGGGCGTCGGCCAGCAGCGCCTCGAGCTCGTGCTCGTCGACCTTGTCGGTGCGGGAGAGGCCGTAGGCGGCGAGGTCCGGCGCGGCGCCCTCGAGGATCATTCCCCGCGGCCGGCGCTCCGAGGTGCCGCGCAGCGGGTGGTAGAGGCCGCCGACCGTCTCCGCCCCCCAGAGCTCGGCGACGGCGATCAGGTAGAGCTGCAGCTGCAGCTTTGCGTCCTCCTCGAGCTTCTCCCGCGCCGTGACCTTGCCCGAGAGCTTGTAGTCGAGGACGAGGGCGCGGCCGTCGGCCGCCCGGTCGACGCGGTCGACTGCGCCGTGCAGGCGCCAGCCGTCGATCTCGAGCGCCGGCTTCTCGCTCTCCTCGGAGTCGGAGAACCCCGCCTCCAGGAGCCAGGGCTCGAAGCCGCCGGTCTCGCGACGCGCCTCCTCGGCGAGGAAGCGGCCGAGCAGCGCCTCGATCCGAGCCCGCATCGCCCGCTCGGCCGGATGGTCCCCGAGCCCCCTCTGGGCGGCGATCTCGCCGACGAGCTCCCGGCCGCGGGCGATCCAGGCGGCAAGCGACGTCGGCCGGGGCAGGGGATCGCCGCCGGGCCGCTCCCCGTAGAGGGAGTCGAGGGCGGCGTGCATGATCCCGCCCTGGACGAGCGGGTCCGGCGGCGGGTCGAGCGGCTGCGGCGCGAGCTCGTGCGAGACGAACCAGCGGTACGAGCATTGGTCGAAGCCCTCCAGGGTCGTGCCCCCGTAGGCGGGGACGTCGCCGAGCGCGGCGAGCACCGCGGGGTTCGACAGGGGCCCCGGCTCGCGGCTCGCGGCCTCGGCGTCACGGGCGCTCGCCAGCCGCTCGGCGACCCGCCGCGCGGTCGCCTCGTCGGCGCCGGCGACCGCGAGCGGCCGGTCGGGCTCGGCGGCGGCCCCGCGGGTCGCGATCGCCCTCGCGAGCTCCGTCTCGGAGGGCGCGTCGGCGACCCGGTGGACGACCTCGGCGAGGCCGCGGCCGCCGATCTCCTCGTCGCCGATCGGCTCGAGCAGCCGCCTGAGGTCGTCGAGGAAGGGTGAAGGCGCCTCGGCGGCGCCATTCTCGTCGCTCTCGCGGTAGGAGAGGAAGAGCCGCCTCTCCGGCAGCGCCAGGCAGGCATGGAAGAGGTAGCGCTCCTCGGCCTCGGTGTCGCGGCGTGCCCGCAGGCCGAGGGACTCGCGCTGGCCTTCGGAGAGGAACGGGTCGGACTGTCCGACGCCGCGGGGGAACTCGCCGTCCTGGAGCGAGGCGACGAACACGTTCTCGAAGCGCGCCGCGCGCAGGCGGTAGGGGTCGGCGATCCTGATCCGGTCCTCCACCGGACCGCTCCAGACCCGCACGGAGATCCCGGCCAGCGCCCGCGGGATCGCGTCCGGGAGCGGGGCCAGGCCGTCGAGCTCGGCCCGCTCGGCCATCGCGGTGGCGATCGCCCCGCCCGCTTTCGCCTCCAGCTCGGAGCCGGCCCGGGCGCCCATCGCGGCGGCCAGCGCGCCGACCTCGGCGGCGAGCCGGGCGGGCTTGCCGGCCGCCGCGCGGATGCGCGCGACGTCGGCCGGAGGCTCTCCGTGCCTCTCCTCCCAGAGCCGCAGCGCGGCGGCGGCGGTCTGGATGCGCCCGCGCCTGACCTCGCGCTCGAACCAGTCGACGCGGCTCGCCGAGCACCCGGAGGGGCCGCGCAGGTAGCGAAGCAGGTCCGTCGCCCTTCCGGTCCCGAGGACGGCCTCCAGGAGGGCCGTCAGCGATCCCCCCACCGCGGTTGTCGCGACGGGGAGCTCGGCCTCGAGGGCGGTCGGTATCCCGTAGGCCTCGAAAACCGACGCGATCAGGGGGCCGCGCCGGGCGGGGTCGCGGACGACGATCGCGATCTGCTCCGGATCGGTGCCCGTGGCGAGCAGGCGCGCCACCTCGAGGGCGATCGACTCCGCCTCGCCCCGCTCGCCCGCGGAACGCAGGAGGACGAGGCTGTCGTCGAGGCGCCGGCGCTCGGCCTCGCCGGCGCCAAAGCCGCGCTCGAGGTGGAAGAGCAGCGGTGCGTCGCTCGTGTTGGCCGGGTCGGCCTCGGTCTCGACGACCGTCGCCGTCCCGATCGCTTCCAGCGACCTCAGCAGCGGGGCGTTGCGGGCCTCCAGCACGGCGCTCCCCTTCTCGTAGGGCAGGGCGATCGTCACCTCGGTGACCGAGGAGAGGGCGCGGATCAGGTCGAGCTGATTCGGAGTCAGGTCGTCGAGGCCGTAGAGGAAGACCGGCCGGCGCCAGAATCTCCCGTCCTCGTCGAGCAGGGCGATCGCGGTCCGCGCTATGCCGTGCGTGTCGACCAGTCCCAGCCCGTCGCGGACCCCGGCGTAGGCGGAGAAGAGCGCCGCGACGTCTCCCAGGTAGGCCGAGCCCTCGAGGGTCGCCGCGGCCGCCTCCACGTCGGCCGGCTCGAGCCCCGCCCCCTGCAGCTCGTCGAGCAGGCGCTCCAGGGCGAGCGCGAAGCCCGGCTGGCGGGCGGAGGCGCGCAGCGGGCGCAGCTCGGAGCGCAGCTCGAGCATCCCCGCGGCGACGGCGCCGAGCCGCTGGGCGGGGGTCAGGACGGCGCCCGGCGGCGCGCCGCCGATGGTGGCGACGGCCCTGAACAGGCCCGCGAAGGTCATCACGTCCGCGCCGAGGATCGCGCCGCCCGCGCTGAGCTCGCGCTCGAAGCTGTAGACGTCGTCCACGGTCGGCACGACCAGGACCGGGTCGCGGTCGAGGACTTCGACCAGGCCACGGCGGATCAGGCCGGCGCGGCCGGAGTTGGGGGGTCCGTGAATCAGTTTCAGGGGCATGGCGGGGGGAGCTGCCCAGCATAGGTCCGGCGGCGGCGTGGCAAATCCCGCAAACGGGGCGAAACCGCGCCCAGCTTTGCCGTCTCCCGGCGTCTCTAAATTGATCCGCAGATGGCCCTCTGCTTCGTAGACCCAGCCGACGCGATCCGCGCCATCGCCGACTCGATCGGTCGCGAGGCCCGCCGCCAGCTGCTCGGCGAGGCGGTGCGCGCCTGGGTCGACGAGATCCCCGACAGCGAGCTCGAGGTCCACTACGCGAAGGCCCTCTCCGAGCTCGACGAGCACGACCTCTCGATGCTCGCCGCCTGGCACGGCTCGCTCGAGGTGGGCCAGCCGGTCCCCAACCGCGACTTCCTGATGGGCGCCTTCGGCTCGCTCGGCGAGAACCGGCGAGAGGCGCTCAAGCTCGCCGCCGGCTTTCGCGGCGAGGAGGCGGTCGACGCCGGCGTCACCGAGGAGAACGCGCTAGAGCTGGTCCTCGAGCTGCTCTCGCCGCCGCGGCTGATGGAGCTCACGGTCGAGGCCGTCGAGCTCTACGTCTGGGACCGCGCCGGCTCCGACAACTAGGCGCGCCGCCCGACGCCGAGCGTCGCCCGGATCTCGGCTATCGCCTGCTCGTTGTCGCGGAAGTGGACGGCGGTCATCCCCGCCCGGCGCGCGCCTTCGCAGTTGACCTCGACGTCGTCGACGAAGAGGCAGGCGCCGGCCGCGACTCCGACCCTCTCCAGGGTCAGGGCGTAGATCCGCGACTCGGGCTTGCGGCAGCCGACGAAGCCGGAGTCGACGACGGTCTCGAAGATCTCGTCGACGGGCAGCATCGAGCGCCAGTAGGGCTCCCACTCCCTGACGTTGTTGGTCAGCATCGCCATCCGGTAGCCGGCCGCCTTCAGCTCGCGCATCAGCTCGATCATCTCCGGGTTCGGCTGCAGCGCCTCGAAGTAGATCTCTTTGAAGCGGTGCATCTCGGGCGAGTGGCCGAGCAGCGGCTCCAGGCTCTCGGTCAGCTTCTCCAGGAAGGCGACCTCCGTGATCTCGCCGCGCTCCATCTCGAAGAGAGGGTTCTCGCCGCCGTTCGCCTCGGTGGCCGCTTGCATGCCCCTGCCGAGGGCCTCGGTGGTGATCCCGGTCTGGTCCTGGAAGGCCATGAAGGACTCGACCAGGGGGCTGGTCAGCACGCCGCCGAAGTCGGAGACGACGACCTCGATGCCGGCCTCGCCGTCAGGCATCGGGGCGGACGATCTCGTAGTGGCCGAGCCCGTCCCGCCCCTCGACCGACCAGCGGAAGAAGGCGACGCTCGAGTCGAGTCCGGGTCGGTGCACGGCGCGTGAGCTGATCAGCGTGCCGGCGCCCCGCAGCGGCGGGCCCTCGTCGGTCCAGAGCTCGAGCGTGGCCCGGCGCTGGACCCCGTCGGGGCCGTACTCGGTGGAGAGCAGCGCCTCGGATATCTCGACCGGGGCCGCATCGGGGTCGCAGAGGATCGCGACCGTCTCCTCGGAGCCATGCTCCTCGGAGCCCGCGGGCCGCACCGCGCTCAGCGCCAGCAGGCCGCCGTCGGAGAAGACGATCCCGATCGACCGGCGCAGGGCCGCGTCCTCGCTCATGCTCGCTCGCTTCGCACGGGCACGGCACCCTAACCTAGTGCGCTTGACCGATCCGACCGTGCGCAGAGCCGACCGCCGCGACGCCGCCGCCTGCGCGGCGATCTACGCGCCACAGGTCGAGTCGGGCGCCACCTCCTTCGAGGAGCGCGCCCCCGGGCCGGGGGAGATGGCGGAGCGGATCGAGCGGGCCGCGGCCACCCACGCCTGGCTCGTCGCCGAGGCCGGCGGCCGGGTCGTCGGCTTCGCCCACGGCGGCCCGCACCGCTCCCGCGCCGCCTACCGCTGGTCGGCCGACGTCTCCGTCTACGTCGAGGAGGGCCATCGGGGGGAGGGTCACGGGCGCCGCCTCTACGAAGCCCTTCTCGAGGACCTGCGCGGGCGCGGCTTCCGGGTCGCCTGCGCCGGCGTCACCCTGCCCAACGAGGCGAGCGTCGCCCTCCACGAGGGCCTCGGCTTCGTGCCGGTCGGCGTCTACAGCGGGATCGGCTGGAAGGACGGCGCCTGGCGCGACGTCGGCTGGTGGCAGCTGGAGCTGAGCCCCGGCGCCGAGGACCCACCCGCAGAGCCGCGCTGAGCCCGGCGGCCGGCCCCTCTACCATTGGGGCCATGTCAGAGGAGCCCACCGCACAGCAGCCCGCAGGAGCCGCAGAGGACGGCGCCCTCAGCGAGGAGGACGTCTACGAGGCGCTCGAGGAGGTCATCGACCCCGAGCTCGGCCTCGACTTCGTCTCGCTCGGCCTCGTCTACGACGTCGACATCGAGGGCGAGGACGTCTACGTCACCTTCACTCTGACCACTCCGGCCTGCCCGATCGGCCCCCAGGTCTCCGAGCAGATGAAGGAGTTCGTCGGCGACCTCCCCGGCGTCGAAGCGGTCCACCCGAAGATGGTCTTCGATCCACCCTGGTCGCCGGAAATGATGACCGACGACGCCAAGTTCGCGCTCGGCTTCTAGGCGCGAATCAGGGGGACACGCAGACGTCCTCGGCGTCTCTTCGGAGCTGAGCGGGCGCCGGGTGACCGGATTCCTGGGAGGAAAATTTCAATCCGCGCAGTCGTCCCCGCCAGATCGGGGGATGCGCCGCGCATGACCCCCTTGGCCTCCATCTTGCCAATTTGTCCAGCCCGGGCGGCGGGCGCTAATCGGGCCTCAGGCACGGACGATAGCCCCATGGATGGGACGAATCGGCCTTATCGCGCTCTGCCTGCTCGTCGCCGGCGTCGCCGGCGGAACGACGTCTGCCTCCGCGGGTCAGCACCCCCAGCGCCACAAGTCGTGCCACAAGCAGCACAAGCGCCATAAGCAGCACAGGCGCTCCAAGCGCTGCCGCCGCAACAAGCAGCACCGCGTCAACCGATCGTGCCGCAAGCTGCGCAAACAGCAGAGGCCGCGCGCCAAGCGCTGCCGCCGCTGGCAGCAGGGCGTCGAGCGCAGCGCGGGTCTCAAGCGCGGCGCGGGTCAGACGTCCGGTGGCCCGTCGACGTCGGCGGTCCCCCCGACGCTGTCGGAGCTGATCGCGCCGGAGACGGTCTGCCCGGGCCAGTCCGACGAGGGCCTCTCCTTGGCCTCACAGGAGGCGACGATGGGTTGCATGATCAACTTTGCGCGCAGCAGGGCGGGCGAGCAAGGCCTCGCCCCCGTCGCAGCGCTCGACGAATCCTCCGACGACAAGGCGAACGACATCGTCCAGTGCGACGATTTCAGCCATACCGCGTGCGGCCGTGCCTTCACCTACTGGCTCGAGCAGCACGGCTTTCTCCAGCTTGAGAGTTGCCGGCCGGCGGGCGAGAACATCGCCTGGGGCACCGGCGAGCTGGGCACGGTCCGCTCGATCCTCACCGCCTGGGTCCACTCGCCCGACCACTGGGCCAACATGCTCAGCGCCTCATTCGACCAGTTCGGGGTTGGCGTGCAGGTCGGCCCGCTCAGCGGATACCCGGACGCCCATGTCTGGGTGACCCACTTCGGCGGTACCTGCTGAGCGCCCCCTCCGGGCGCTGACCGACCCGACCTCACGGGGACGTTGCCTCCACCGCTTCGCGCGCGTCGACGCCCATCGTTGTGACCGGCGAGGCCTCGGCGAGATCCCGGGCCAACCAACCTCTATCGGTCACAACCGGCGCGAACTTAAACGGGGTCGGAGATATAGCTACTCAAATTTCTGCCGAAACCGCACTCGGCGCGATACCGAATATGAGGACAATCGGGTCGGCGGCCACCGGATCGACTGGTCGAGCGGGTTCCGTACTGCCAACATCGCGCGATGCTGTTCTCTCGGGGGTCCGTTGCTCGTTCGATCGAAGGTCGGCCCTCTGGGACGCAGTCGCACCCGGGCTTCCGGGCCGCGGTCCCGGTCCGCCGCCGCCGCAGTGGCCGCTTCGCCGTCTCCGTCCTGCTCGCGCTGGGTGCCCTACTCGCCCTCGGCGCGTCCTCCGCGCTGGCAGACGCCGGCAACCCGATCGTCGGCACCACCAACGGCGATCTGGTCCAGAACCCCGACGGCACGGTGACCGTCTACGTGCGCGGCCAGTGGAACTGGCTCACCCACGACAAGGACTGCAACTTCTCCCGCGCGGCGACCGGCCTCTCGATGATCTGGAACGACCCGACCGAGACCGGCTACACGCTCACAAACGGAAAAATCAGCGCACAGGTCGGGGTCAAAACCAAGGACGGCAGCTGGACAGACCCCAACTCTGTCGACGGAATGGTCCACCCGGTCGACCGCGGCAACATTCCGGAAGGGCTTCCCGGGGTCACAAACCCGCCCTTCGCGGTTAATCAGGCCTTCAACGACCCCGAACCGCAGGCCGCCGGTCAGCCGCACCCGACCACCACCTGGCGCGGTGGCTGCGGGCGCGAGCCCATTGACCATGCCGACGCCTACACCGAACACCCCTGGGGCTCCTGGGGCTATGAGAAGTCCAGCGAAGGCACCGACGAAAACATCCACCTGGGCTACTCGCACGTCTACCGGTCGCGTGACTTCGTGCCGACATCGGTCTGCGTGAACTTCTACGACGTGCACGGCGGCGAAGAAGAAGGCAAAAAAGAATTTCCGACGAACTTCCAGGTGCCTCAGAGCACCGCCAGCCTCGACGTGCTCGCCAACGGCGACAACTCGATCGAAACCAACGCCTTCGACGTCAACGGCGGCTCCTGCGTCCACTTCGCGAAGATCACCACCAGCGCGACGCCGAGCGTCAAGCTCGGCGAACAGATCACCGACACCGCCCAAGTCACCGACGCGGTCACCAACGAAACGAATGCCCCCGACGGCACGGTCACCTTCAACGCCTACAAGGACCCCACGACCTGCACCGGGGAAGCGGACTTCACCAGTGGGCCCATTGCCGTCGACCTGGACGAAAGCTCCGAAGTCACCTCCGCTCCGTTCGAACCTCTGAGCGCCGGCACCTATTACTGGGTCGCCACCTACCACAGCACGGCCGACCCGCTGGCCACCGACATCTCCACGACCTGCAAGGAGGCGGGGGAGACCTCGGTGGTCGCTCCTCCCGACACGCCGCAGCTCACCACCGACTCCACCAACGGCAACGAAAACGGCAATTTCCACGCGGTCGGCAGCCAGATCCACGACACGGCGATCCTCTCGGGGATCGAAAGCAACGCCTATACCGGCGAACTCACCTTCAAGCTCTACGACAACGACGCGTGCGATGAAAGCGGCCTCCCGGGCAACCTCGTCGCCACCGTGACCAAGGCGGTGGAAAACGGCGACGGCAGCTACGACTCTCCCGACGTCACGGTCGAAAACGCCGGAAGCTACTGGTGGGTCGCCTCGTTCGAATCCGAAACGCTCTCGGTCACCAACGCCGGCCCGACGCAATGCAACGACCCCGACGAGATGGTGATCATCACCAAGGCCGAACCGGAAATCTCGACCACGGTCTCCGACGGCGCGGTCACGGTCGGCGACCCCGTTCCCGACGACGAAGCCCACCTCACCGGGCTGGTCAATCCCCAGGGAACGCGCTCGATCAGCTTCGCCTTCTACGACAATGCGAACTGCGACGGTACGCCGGTTGCCCAGGACACTGTCGAAGTGACCGACAACGGCTTCTACTCCACCAGCATCCCAAGCAGCACCCTGATCGAAGCGGCAGGCACCTACTACTGGTTTGCCAGCTACTCGGGCGACGACAACAACAGCCCGGCGGAAACCGGCTGCTCGGACGCCTCGGAGAAGGTGGAAGTCGAAAAGGCCACCCCCGAGCTGGTCACCAGCGCCACCGCCACGCCACCGTCGGCCAGAACATCTCCGACGTCGCCACCCTCTCGGGCCTGGTCAACCCGAGCGGCGGCACGGTCAGCTTCGACCTCTACAAGGGCGAAGACTGCTCCGACGAAGCGCTGGCGACCCTGAACGCGACCCCGAGCTCGGTCGAAGAAGACGGCGAATACACCTCCGAAGAATTCGACACGACCTCCTCGGGGGCCGGCTCCTACCACTGGATCGCCCACTTCTCCGGCGACGCCAACAACAACCCGGTCGACGGCGAATGCCTTGAAGAAGACGAGAACACCGAAGTCGAAAAGGCCACCCCCGAGCTGGTCACCAGCGCCACCGCCAGCGCCACCGTCGGCCAGAACATCTCCGACGTCGCCACCCTCTCGGGCCTGGTCAACCCGAGCGGCGGCACGGTCAGCTTCGACCTCTACAAGGGCGAAGACTGCTCCGACGAAGCGCTGGCGACCCTGAACGCGACCCCGAGCTCGGTCGAAGAAGACGGCGAATACACCTCCGAAGAATTCGACACGACCTCCTCGGGGGCCGGCTCCTACCACTGGATCGCCCACTTCTCCGGCGACGCCAACAACAAGCCGGTCGACGGCGAATGCCTTGAAGAAGACGAGAACACCGAAGTCGAAAAGGCCACCCCCGAGCTGGTCACCAGCGCCACCGCCAGCGCCACCGTCGGCCAGAACATCTCCGACGTCGCCACCCTCTCGGGCCTGGTCAACCCGAGCGGCGGCACGGTCAGCTTCGACCTCTACAAGGGCGAAGACTGCTCCGACGAAGCGCTGGCGACCCTGAACGCGACCCCGAGCTCGGTCGAAGAAGACGGCGAATACACCTCCGAAGAATTCGACACGACCTCCTCGGGGGCCGGCTCCTACCACTGGATCGCCCACTTCTCCGGCGACGCCAACAACAAGCCGGTCGACGGCGAATGCCTTGAAGAAGACGAGAACACCGAAGTCGAAAAGGCCACCCCCGAGCTGGTCACCAGCGCCACCGCCAGGCGCCACCGTCGGCCAGAACATCTCCGACGTCGCCACCCTCTCGGGCCTGGTCAACCCGAGCGGCGGCACGGTCAGCTTCGACCTCTACAAGGGCGAAGACTGCTCCGACGAAGCGCTGGCGACCCTGAACGCGACCCCGAGCTCGGTCGAAGAAGACGGCGAATACACCTCCGAAGAATTCGACACGACCTCCTCGGGGGCCGGGACCTACCACTGGATCGCCCACTTCTCCGGCGACGCCAACAACAAGCCGGTCGACGGCGAATGCCTTGAAGAAGACGAGAACACCGAAGTCGAAAAGGCCACCCCCGAGCTGGTCACCAGCGCCACCGCCAGCGCCACCGTCGGCCAGAACATCTCCGACGTCGCCACCCTCTCGGGCCTGGTCAACCCGAGCGGCGGCACGGTCAGCTTCGACCTCTACAAGGGCGCCGACTGCTCGGGCCAGAAGCTGACCACGCTGAACGCCACCGACAACCCGGTCGGCGCCAACGGCGACTACCACTCGGGCAACTTCGACACGACCTCCTCGGGGGCCGGGACCTACCACTGGATCGCCCACTTCTCCGGCGACGCCAACAACAACCCGGTCGACGGGAATGCCTCGACCAGAACGAGAACACCGAAGTCAACAAGGCCACCCCCGAGCTGGTCACCAACGCCACCGCCAGCGCCACCGTCGGCCAGAACATCTCCGACGTCGCCACCCTCTCGGGCCTGGTCAACCCGAGCGGCGGCACGGTCAGCTTCGACCTCTACAAGGGCGCCGACTGCTCGGGCCAGAAGCTGACCACGCTGAACGCCACCGACAACCCGGTCGGCGCCAACGGCGACTACCACTCGGGCAACTTCGACACGACCTCCTCGGGGGCCGGGACCTACCACTGGATCGCCCATTTCTCCGGCGACGCCAGCAACAACCCGGTCGACGGGCAGTGCTCTGACCACGAACGAGAACACGACCGTCAACAAAGCCACCCCCGAGCTGGTCACCAACGCCACCGCCAGCGCCACCGTCGGCCAGAACATCTCCGACGTCGCCACCCTCTCGGGCCTGGTCAACCCGAGCGGCGGCACGGTCAGCTTCGACCTCTACAAGGGCGCCGACTGCTCGGGCCAGAAGCTGACCACGCTGAACGCCACCGACAACCCGGTCGGCGCCAACGGCGACTACCACTCGGGCAACTTCGACACGACCTCCTCGGGGGCCGGGACCTACCACTGGATCGCCCACTTCTCCGGCGACGCCAGCAACAACCCGGTCGACGGGCAGTGCTCTGACCAGAACGAGACCTCGACCGTCAACAAAGCCACCCCCGAGCTGGTCACCAACGCCACCGCCACGGCGACCGTCGGCCAGAACATCTCCGACGTCGCCACCCTCTCGGGCCTGGTCAACCCGAGCGGCGGCACGGTCAGCTTCGACCTCTACAAGGGCGCCGACTGCTCGGGCCAGAAGCTGACCACGCTGAACGCCACCGACAACCCGGTCGGCGCCAACGGCGACTACCACTCGGGCAACTTCGACACGACCTCCTCGGGGGCCGGGACCTACCACTGGATCGCCCATTTCTCCGGCGACGCCAGCAACAACCCGGTCGACGGGCAGTGCTCTGACCAGAACGAGACCTCGACCGTCGGCAAGAGCTCCCCGACGCTCACCACCACCGCCGGCCCAGGTGCCGAGCTGGGTGGCCAGGTCTTCGACACCGCGCATCTGAGCGGCGGGGTCAACCCGACCGGGTCGATCACGTTCCTCCTCTACGACAATCCCAACTGCGCCGGCACCCCGGCGGCCGAAGTCACCAACGGCGCGGTGAACGGCAACGGCGACTACGCGTCTCCGCTGGCCACCCCGGCCGCCGCCGGTGACTACTACTGGGTCGCCTCCTACCCCGGCGACGCCAACAACAACCCGGCCCAGACCGGCTGCTCAGATCCGTCGGAGATGGTGACGATCACCAGGCCGCCGGCAGGCGAAACCGCCGCCGCCAACATCAACATCCCGCCCCCGGAGTGCAAGCTGCGCAAGGCGCGCGCCCGCGTCTTCATCTACACCCGCCACAACAGGGTGCGCCTGGTTATCCGCTACGTCGCCTACACCCGGGCCAAAGTCACCACCTCCTACACCCTGCACGGGCGCAAGGGCAAGCTCTTCCTCGGCAAGGCGACCAAGACGTTCAGGAAGAAGGGCGTCTTCCGGCTGCCGAAGAAACAGACCCGCAAGAGGATGAAGAAGGTGCGGGCGGCGACCGACTTCAGCGTCCGGTTCCAGATCCCCGGCACGCCGAAGTTCTGCCAGCGCTACTTCACGCGGCAACTGACCGTCGCCCGCTTCGTCGAAGGCCAGAAGGTCTGGTACCAGACCGGATCGGTCTTCGGGGGGGACTGAGTACGACGTGCTCGAGGAAGAACGGCTGAGCTGATCGGGGGGATCGATTGAGGGCGAAGCAATCACTGGGGGCGGTGCTCGTAGTCGTTGCGGCGTGGCTCGCCATACCGGCCGCCGTGCAGGCCGCAGCCAATGACCTTGGCGTGACCCAGACCCTGTCGGCCAAGAAAGCGAAGCCGGGCCGGACGATCGACGTCACCTCGACCGTCACCAACGTCGGGACCCAGCCCTATACGGAGGCATACGTGGAGCTCGCCACGCTCAAGGGCAAGATCCTCGTCTTCGGCGCCAACGATCGCTACATCTCGTTCTCGAGCTCACAGGGCAGCTGCGAAGACAACGCCGAACGGGGGATCACCACCCAGGCGCTGGTTTGCAGCCTCGGCTCGCTGGCGCCCGGTCAGAGCGCCCAGATCCATGCGACGATCCGGGTGCGCGAGAGCGCCGTCCAGACGACGACGCTCCTGCCCAAGCCCGGGGAGAACGAATACGGCGACGCCGTAAAGTCGAACGACGAAAGCTCCAAGGCCTTCTATCTCGACGTGCCGCCCAAGGTCAAGGGCTCCAAGCGGTTGAAGCTGATCGGGCTGCCGCGGAGCTGCGTGACCAAGAACTTCACCCTGACCGCGGTCTCGAAGGTGGCGAAGACGAAGAAGATGAAGATCAAGGCCGACCTCGGCTTCGACACGAAGAACGGCCGCCACCTGTTGTTCAGCAAGCAGGTCAGGGGGCGCAGGATCAAGATGAGGATCCCGGCGTCGAAGGCCGAGACCCAGATCGACGAGGGGAACTTCCCCTCCTATCTGCTGATCGTGAAAGCGAAGCTCGGCGGCGGTCGCACCCAGACGGCCAGGGTCGAATTCAAGCGCTGCTGAGCGCGCCGGTCCGCGCGGGTCGCTCCCGACTCAGCGTGCGATCGCGCCCCAGCAGAGCGCCGGCACCTCGTAGGCGCCCTCGGCGTTCACGTAGGGGTCAAGCCCCTCTTTGATCGCCTCCCGGGTCGCCTCGCGCTCGTCCTCGGGCAGCGCCCCGATCGCGCGCGCCAGGGGCCCCGCCAGCCGGACCAGCGTGTCCCAGACGTCGTCGAAGTCCTCATAGCGGAAGTCGAACGGGATCTCCTCCAGCTCCAGCTCGCCGAAGCCGGCGTCGGCGACGAGCTCGCGGACGCGGTCCGGGTCGGCCATCCCGAAGATCCCCGGCGCTCCCGGCTCGGGCGGGGGCATGTGCCCTCGCTGCACGAGGGTCATCCCCGGCACGGCCGCCCAGGGGTTGCGCTCGGGCGACGCCCAGACGGCGTAGGAGAGGGGCCCACCGTCGCGCAGCACCCGTCTCGTCTCCTTCAGCGCCGCGGCCGGGTCGGCCATCAGCATGTAGCCCCAGCGGCAGAGGGCGACGTCGACGCTGTCGTCGGCGAGGTCCATCCGCTCGGCGTCGAGGACCCTGTACTCGACGTTGTCGAACTCCCGCGCCGTCCCCAGGCGACGGGCGACCTCGACCATCTCCGGCGCGAAGTCGGTCGAGAGCACGCGGCCCTGGTCGCCGACCCGGCCGGCGGCCCTGAAGCCGAGGTCGCCGGGGCCGGCGGCGATGTCGAGCACCGTCTGCCCGGGCTGCAGGTCGGCGTGCTCGAGGATCCACTCGTTGACCCGACCGGTGGCCGCGGCCATCCACTGGTTGCGCTCCTCCCACCCGGAGGCCATCTCTCCCCAGGTCTCGAGGCTCTGCTCCCGGTATGAATCGAGGTCGATCGTCATTCCATCCCTCCGCTTCGTGGCGTCAGTGGGAGGAAGGTATCGCGGACGTGGCCGGCGGGCCAGCCCGCCGGCCGTGCGCTCAACCCGGCAGCTGCGGGTCGTCGGGGCCGATCTCCTCGGCGCTGCCCTCGACGTCGTAGTCGCGCCGCACCCCGTTCGAGCCCGGGTCCGCTCCGTTCGCGGCGCCGGAGTCGGGACGCGCGTATCCGTAGGCGCGCCCGGCCGCGCCGGCCGCGCCGTAGGCGGCACCGGTCGGGCCGCCCATGACGATCAGGCGGCGGCCGAGGAAGCGCCTGAGCAGGTGGCGGACGACCGCCCGCGTGGGGGGCACCAGCAGCAGGAGGCCGACGAAGTCGGTGAGGAAGCCCGGCGTGAGCAGCAGGGTGGCGCCGATCGCGATCAGCAGCCCGTCGGCGACCTCGCGGCCGGGAAAGCGGCGCTCGGCGATCGCCTCGTTGAAGCGGCGCCATGCCCCGAGCCCCTGATGGCGGAGCAGCAGCGCGCCGAGCATCGAGTCCACCAGCAGCAGCGCGATCGTCGGCCCGACCCCGATCAACCCGCCGACTTCGATGATCAGCCAGAGCTCGACGATCGGGACGACGATGAAGAGAACGACGATGAGGGCCATGTCCAGAGCCTAGAGATACCGACGAGTCTGCTTCAGCGCTCGCATCGCGGACACTGGTGCAGACTCAGGCCGGGGCCGCCGCTGCCGCGGCCTCCTCGAGCTCCGCCAGCGAGGCGGCGATGCCCTCGGCGATCACGTCGGCGTCCTCGACCGAGTCGTAGTCGGCGAGCAGGCCGAAGCCGACGTGGCCGTTGTAGCTCATGATCGCCACGGCGAGGACGTGGTTCTGGGGCAGGAAGGCGACCGGGAAGATCTCCTCCATCTCCCGCCCCAGGACGTAGAGCGGCAGCTGCGGGCCGGGCACGTTGGTGACGATCAGGTTGAAGAGGCGGGTCGAGAAGTTGACCCGCGAGGCCTGGGCGAGAAGTGTCGGCGGCGCGAAGTCGTTGAAGCGGGAGATGACTTCGGCGCCCAGCGCCTGTTTGGAGCGCTTCAGGCCCTCCATCTGCTCGCTCACCACGCGCAGGCGCCGCACCGGGTCCTCCACGTAGACGGGCAGCGGCCCTCGCATCACGGCGATCTTGTTGCCGAGGTTGCCGCGGTCGTCCTCGCTGCGGATCGAGACCGGCACGAGGGCGCGCAGCTCCAGCCCCTCAGTGCGCACCCCACGCCCGTGCAGCCACTCGCGCAGGGCGCCGGTGACGACGGCGAGCACGACGTCGTTGACCGTTCCGCCGAGGCCGTTCTTGATCCGTTTGAAGGTCGAGAGCTCCGAGCGCGCCCAGACGAAGCGTCGGTGCGGGCCGATCTCCTGGTTGAGCGGGACGTCCGGCGCCGGGTCGGCGAGCGCGCCGACGAACTCGCCCAGGCCCTCCAGGCCCTCGGCGACGCGGCGCGCCGTCGTCTCGGGGCTGCGCACCGCCTCGATCGCGCGCTCGGCCAGCTTCGCCGGCGCCGCGGCGATGTCGGTGGCCGCGCGGGCGACCAGGGTCGAGGTGCTCGGCTCCGGGCCCGGCGTCCAGTCGTCGGGGGTCTCCGCCGGCTTCGGCACCGGCTCGAGGTCGAAGAGCACGGTGCCGATGTCGACGCCCGAGACCCCGTCGACCATCGCGTGGTGGGTCTTGGTCAGGATCGCGAAGCGGTCGCGCTCCAGGCCCTGGACCAGCCACAGCTCCCAGAGCGGCTTGGAGCGGTCGAGCTGCTGGGAGAAGACGCGCGCGGCGAGCCGCTTGAGCTCCTCCTCGCCGCCCGGCTCGGGCAGCGCGGTGTGGCGGATGTGGTAGCCGAGGTTGAAGTTGATGTCGTCCGCCCAGAGCGGACGGCCGGCCTCCAGCGGGGGCACGACGATGCGCTGGCGGAAGCGCGGGACCTGGCCGAGCCGGCCGCGGATGTGCTCGACGAGGTCGACGTAGAGCGGCGGCGGGCCCTCGAAGATCAGGATCGCGCCGACGTGCATGTGGCTCGAGTCGCTCTCGTTGCTCAGGAACGAGGCGTCGATGGCGGTCAGCCGATCGAGGTGGTTTCCGGCGGTGTTCATCCCTCAAGGCTAACTGCCATCGCTACCCTGCTGTGAATGTCCGCCATCGCTGCCTCCGCTCCGAAGCGGGTCCTGCTCGCCGCGCCGCGCGGCTACTGCGCCGGCGTCGACCGCGCCGTGCAGACCGTCGAGCGCGCCCTCGACCTCTACGGCGCGCCCGTCTACGTGCGCAAGGAGATCGTCCACAACAAGCACGTGGTCGAGCAGCTCGCCGAGCGCGGCGCGATCTTCGTCGAGCAGGAGACCGAGGTGCCGGAGGGGGAGATGGTCGTCTTCTCCGCCCACGGAGTCGCCCCGGCCGTCCACGACAACGCCGCCGCCCGCGATCTGCGCACGATCGACGCGACCTGTCCCCTGGTGACCAAGGTTCACGTCTCCGCCCGGCGCTTCGCCGCCGACGGCTACACGATCGTGATGATCGGCCACGAGGGCCACGAGGAGGTCGAAGGGACGACCGGCGAGGCGCCGGAGAGCATCGTCCTCGTGCAGACGGTCGAGGAGGTCGCCGACCTCGAGGTGCCCGATCCCGAGCGCGTCGCCTTCATCACCCAGACCACGCTCTCGGTCGACGAGACGGCCGAGATCATCGCCGCCCTGCGGGCCAAGTTCCCGGCGATAGTCAGCTCCAAGTCCGACGACATCTGCTACGCGACGACCAACCGCCAGATCGCCGTCAAGCAGCTCGCCCGCGAGTGCGACCTGGTGCTCGTGATCGGCTCGACAAACTCCTCCAACTCCAACCGACTGGTCGAGGTCGCGCGCGAACACGGCGCCGCCTCGCATCTGATCGACAACCAGTCCCAGGTCCGCGAGCAGTGGCTGGAGGGCGTTGAGACTGTCGGCATCACCTCCGGCGCCAGCGCCCCGGAGGAGCTGGTCGAGGCACTCGTCGCCCTCTTTCGCGAGCGTGGCGCCGAGGACGTCTCCGAGCTGCGCACTGTCCACGAGGACGTGCGCTTCATGCTCCCCAAGGAAATCCGCGAGGAGATCTCAGCGCGCGCCTAGGGCGTGCCGGCGGCGAAGCTGACCGACCAGACCCGCAGGCCCGGCGAGGCGCGGAGGCGCAGGGAGTGGGCCTCGTGCCGCGGATGCTCGGCGAGGTCGTAGAGCGCCGGCCCGTCGACGGCGAGCGGCGCTCGCGGGGCGCCGTCCAGCTCGAGCGCGACCTCGCCCTCGCCCTCGATCGTCGCGTGGGCGCTGCCCGCCTCGTAGGGGACGACGAGCTCCTCGCCGTCCTCGCCCGCGGTCCAGGCGCGCTCCCAGGAGCCGCCCGGGAAGACCTCGGCGCTGGGTGCCATCACCCGCGCGCCGGGTCCGTCCGTCGCCCGCAGGGGCGCGAGCGGGGCCGGCAGGTCCTGGCGCAACGCGTCCTGCTCGCGCAGCTCCGCCTGGATCGCCTCCTCGGTGCCGGCGTATTCGCCCTCGCCGAAGTGGAACCAGCTCAGCGCCCCGCCGAGGCGCCAGAGGAAGAGGCTGGGCCAGCCCTCGCAGCCGTAGGCGTGCCAGAGGCGGCGCTCGGCGTCGACGGCCACGGGGAAGCCGACGCCGAGGCGCTCGAGCCCGACGGCCACCGCATCGGGGTCGGCGCCGAACGGGAAGCGCGGCGCCTGGACGCCGATCGTGCGCAGGCCGGCGTCGCGGTAGCGGCGATCCCACTCGATCACGTAGGGGAGGGTGCGCACGCTGTTGAGCTGGGCGAAGTCGATGAAGTGGACCAGCGCCGGGCCGCCGGCGGTGAGGACCGGCATCGACCTCGGCTCCTCGCCGATCCAGGGGATTCCCTCGGGCAGGTCGGGAGCGGCGATGTTCTCTCTCTCGGGGCGCACCCGCCGGACGTTATCCTGGGGCCGACCAGTTGGCGGACCCCGAAGGAGGACTCAGGTGAGCAACGACGTCTGGCAGAGGATCGAGCAGGCACGCGAGCAGTGGAATGTGCTCGAGCACCCCTTCTACCAGCGCTGGTCCGCCGGCGAGCTGAGCCGCGACGAGCTCGCCGAGTACTCGGGGCAGTACCGCCACGCGACCGCGGCGCTGGCCCGGCTCAGCGCCGACGTCGCCGAGTCCGCGCCCGATTCCGAGCGCTCGGAGCTGCGGCGTCACGCCGAGGAGGAGGCCTCCCACATCGCGCTCTGGGACGGCTTCGTCGAGGCGGTCGGCGGCGAGGTCGCCGCTCCCCCCACGGCAGAGACGAAGGAGTGCGTAGGCGCCTGGACCGCCTCCGGCGACAGGGTCTCCCAGCTCGTCCGCATGTACGCGATCGAGAGCGGCCAGCCGGCGATCTCGCAGACGAAGCGTGAGGGCCTCGCCGCCCATTACGGGATCGGCGACGGGCCGGGCAACGAGTACTTCCGCGTCCACGAGAAGGCCGACGTCGACCACGCCGCCGAGGCCCGCTCGCTGATCGAGGCGCACCTCTCCGAGGCCGACCCGGACGCGCTCGTCACCGCCGCCGAGTCCGTCTTCAAAGCCAACTGGGGGCTGCTCGACGGCGTCGCGACGGCGCGGTAGCCCGCTGCCCGGCCGGCCTCCGCCTCGCGCGGCGCCCGCCGCCGCTCGTCGCCTAGCCGAGATCGGGGCCGCGGCGGCTCGCCGCAGGCCGAGTTTCGCGCCGGCTGGACCGGGCGCACGAGGAAGGAGCAGGCGAAATGAGTTCGACCATGCGAGTTGTGTTGGGGATCGGCGTCGTCGTCGTGGCCGTCGTGCTGCTCGTCGTCCTCAGGGACGGCGGCGATGGCGGCAGCTCGGGGGGCGGCGCGTCGACGACGGCGACGACCGGGACGAGCCCGGAACGGCCGGGTGCGGCCCCGTCGGAGCCGAGCGAGCCGGCGGCGCCGACGATCGTGATCAGGAACGGCGAGCCGGTCGGCGGGGTCGCCGAGCTCAGCGCCGCAGAGGGCGAAAGGGTCCGTTTCGTGGTGAGGTCGGACGTCGGCGACGAGGTTCACCTGCACGGCTACGACATCTCCAAGGACGTCGAGCCGGGCGACCCGGCCAGCTTCGACTTCCCGGCGACGATCGAAGGCGTCTTCGAGGCCGAGCTGGAGGGCCGCGGCGTGCAGATCCTCGAGCTGCGGGTCAACCCGTAGCGGGGTTGCGATGAACCCGATCCAGGTCCTCCCGCTCGCCCACGCGCTGGTCGCGCGGGAGGACCTGCCGATTCCCGCCTGGCTCTTCGCCTGGGGGGCGTCGATCGTCCTCATCGTCTCCTTCTTCGCCCTCTCCGCCGCCTGGCGCGAGCCGCGCTTCGAGAGCGAACACTGGCGCGCCATCGGCGCCCGGGCGTCGCGGGCCCTGATCGGCCTGCCCGCCCAGGTCCTCTGCGGCGCGGTCGGGGTCTTCCTGCTCGGCGTCGCCGTCTACGCCGGCCTGAGGGGGACCGAAGCCCCGGACCGCAACTTCGCGCTGACCTTCCTCTTCGTCACCTGCTGGCTCGGCTTCCCGGTCCTCAGCGTCGTCTTCGGCAACGTCTTCAAGCCGTTCAACCCCTGGCGGGCGATCGGCCGCCTCGTCGGCGGCGCCTTCGCCGCGCTCGCCGGGCAGCCTTTCGCCCACCTCGCGTATCCGCGGCGCCTCGGCCGCTGGCCGGCCGCCGTCGGCCTGGTCGCCTTCGTCTGGCTCGAGATCGTCTACGGGGTCAGCGGTGGCGTCGCCGTCGGCCTCTCGCCGCACTCGGCCGCCGTCGCCGCGCTCGCCTACAGCGGCTACACCCTGGCGATGATGGCGCTCTTCGGCGTCGAGGAGTGGTGCGAGAGGGGGGAGGTGTTCTCGGTCTACTTCGGGATGTTCTCGCGGCTCGGCTTCCTCGGGGTCAGCGACGGCCGCCTCGGGGTGCGCCGTCCCCTCTCGGCGGCGACGCGTTGGGCGACCGTCCCCGGCTCGGCCGCCGTCGTCATCGCCTCGATCGGGACGACCAGCTTCGACGGCGCCCAGGAGGGCGCCTTCAAGGGCGCCATGGAAAGCACCCTGACGTGGCTGCTCGACCGCGGGCTCGAACCGACGACGGCGGTCCGCTCGACCGACACGCTCTTCATCCTCCTCACCCTCGCGGGCGTCGCCCTCGTCTACCTGATCGGCGTGCGGGGGATGTCGACCGTGCGGGGCGCGCCGCCGCTGGGCAAGCTGTTCAGCGGCTTCGCCCACTCGCTGATCCCGATCGCCCTCGCCTACCTGGTCGCCCACTACTTCAGCCTCTTCGTCTTCCAGGAGCAGGCTCAGTTCACCTACCTGCTCTCCGACCCGCTGGGCACGGCGACCACCGACCTCTTCGGGACCGCACACAGCGCCGTCCACCTCGGCCTCTTCCAGATCGGAAAAGACGACGGCGGCATCGACTATCAAGGTGCTCAGCGCCAACGCGACCTGGTACGTACAGGTCGGCGCTCTCGTGGTCGGCCACGTGGTGGGGCTCACCCTCGCCCACGACCGCGCCACCGCCTACTGGGGTGACTACCGCCAGGCGGCCCGCTCGCAGTACTGGATGCTGGCGGTGATGGTCGCCTTCACCTGCTTCGGCCTCTACCTGCTCTCGGTCGCCAACGGCTAGGCCGGGCGATGCTCCGGCGACTTTCCCACCTCAGGGGTCGGAAAGTCGCCAACGCCGTACCCTTGCCGGGATGCCGCCGCTTGCCCACGCCGGACACTGGGCCTGGGCCCTCTACGTTCCGCCGATCCTGATCGTGATCGGATCGGTCGCGAGGTCGAAGCTGAGCGAACGGAGGAAGGACGATGGAAGCGACGATTAGCGAGCATCGCGATCCGATTCCTTGCGCGCGGCGCTGATATGGCGCACTGCCGCCGCCCCGGACACGGAGCGGAGGAGGCGGCGGATGGCTAGAGGATCTCGGCGAGGCGCCGCTCGAGCGCGGCGGAGATCTCGTCGCGGACAGGGCCCTTGGCGAGGCGCTCGACGAGCGACTCGAGGAAGCCCTCGATGATCAGCCCCTTGGCCTCGGCGGCGTCGAGGCCGCGCGAGGTCAGGTAGAAGAGCTGGTCCCTGTCGACCTGTGCGATCGCGGCCGCGTGGGTGCAGCGGACGTCGTCGGCTTCGATCTCGAGGCCGGGGATCGCGTCGGCGTGCGCCTCGGGCGAGAGCAGCAGGTTGCGGCACTCCTGGAAGGCATCGGTCTGCTGGGCGCCGGGGTCGACCCGGATCATTCCGCGCCAGACCGCGGTCGAGCCCGCGGCGAGCACGCCCCGGAAGGCGAGGTCGGAGAACGTGTTGGGCGCCGCGTGCTCCTGGGTCGTGTCGAAGTCGAGGTGCTGGCCGGGCCCGCCGGCGTAGCCGCCGGTGACGCGCGCCTCCGAGCCCGGGCCGGCGAGGTTGGTCTCCATCCTCACCTTGCCGTTCGCCGAGCCGAATCCGAGCGCCGTCCAGTCGAGGCGCCCGTCGCGCTCCACCCGGGCGCGCTGGGTGGAGAAGATCCAGGAGGCCTCGGAGATGTCCTGGGTGCCGACGTAGCGCAGGGTGGCCGCCTGGCCGACGTGCAGCTCGACCACCGAGTTGAGCAGCGCCGCGGTCTCGTCGCCCCGCGAGGAGCAGTGCTCCCAGACCTCGGCCTCGGCGCCCTCCTCGAGCACGACCAGCGTTCGCCATGCGACGGCCGCGCCGTCCTCGTCGATCGGCAGCTCGACCCTGATCGGGTCGGCGACCTTGACTCCGGCCGCGACGTGGACGAGCACGCCGTCGCGCCAGCTGGCGTCGTTGCGGGCGACGAACGGGTCCTCGCCGGGCACCAGCGCGCCCAGCCGGCCCTCGACCAGCTCCGGGCGGGACTCCGCCGCTTCGGCCAGCGGCAGCACGGTGGCTCCCTCGGCGGCCGTGATCGAGGCCGCGGCCGAGCCGGGCTCGTAGGCGTCGAGGTCGAGGCTGGAGAGGTCGGTGAATTCCCACCCCTTCTGCTTCTGGTCCGGAAGGGGCGGGAGGGTCGCCGGCTCAGCCAATCGAGCCCTCCATCTGCAGCTCGATCAGGCGGTTGAGCTCGACCGCGTACTCCATCGGCAACTCTTTGGTGACCGGCTCGATGAAGCCGTTGACGATCATCTTCGAGGCCTCCTCCTCGTCGAGCCCGCGGCTCTGGAGGTAGAAGAGCTGCTCGTCGCCGATCTTCGAGACCGTCGCCTCGTGGCCGACGTCGGCATCGTTCTCGCCGATCCGGATCGTCGGGTAGGTGTCCGAGCGCGAGTCCTCGTCGAGGAGGAGCGCGTCGCAGACGACCTTCGAGCGCGCCTCCGAGGCGCCGTCGGCGACCTCGAGCAGGCCGCGGTAGGTGCTGCGGCCGCCGTCCTTGGAGATCGACTTGGAGAAGATCGAGGACGAGGTGCGGGGCGCGGCGTGGATGATCTTGCCGCCCGCGTCCTGGTGCTGGCCCTCGCCGGCGAAGGCGATCGAGAGGATCTCGCCGTGGGCCTCGGGGCCGAGCAGATAGATCGACGGGTACTTCATCGTCAGCTTCGAGCCGAGGTTGCAGTCGACCCACTCCATGGTCGCCTTCTCGTGGGCGACGGCACGCTTGGTGACCAGGTTGAAGACGTTCTGCGACCAGTTCTGGACCGTCGTGTAGCGGACCCGCGAGCTCGGCTTGCAGGCGATCTCGACCACCGCGGAGTGCAGCGAGTCGGTCGAGTAGACCGGCGCCGTGCAGCCCTCGATGTAATGGACGTCGGATCCCTCCTCGGCGATGATCAGCGTCCGCTCGAACTGGCCCATGTTCTCGGTGTTGATCCGGAAGTAGGCCTGCAGCGGCATATCGACCTTGACGCCGGCCGGCACGTAGACGAAGGAGCCGCCCGACCAGACCGCCGAGTTGAGCGCCGCCAGTTTGTTGTCGTTGGCCGGGATGATCGTCGCCCAGTACTCGCGGACCAGGTCCTCGTGCTCGCGCAGCGCGGTGTCCATATCGGTGAAGATCACGCCCTGTTCCTCGAGCTTCTCGTTGACCTGGTGGTAGACGACCTCGGACTCGTACTGGGCGCCGACGCCGGAGAGGAATTTGCGCTCCGCCTCGGGGATGCCGAGACGGTCGAAGGTGTTCTTGATGTCCTCCGGGACCTCGCTCCAGTCGCGGCTGTTCTTTTCGGAGGCGCGGACGAAGTAGTGGATGTCATCGAAGTCGATCTGGGCCAGGTTGCCGCCCCAGGCGGGGGTCGGGCGGGATTCGAAGTGCTCCAGGGCCTTGAGGCGGAAGTCCCGCATCCACCGGGGCTCGTCCTTGTACTCGGAGATCGATTCGACCACCTCTCGACTGAGGCCCTTCGGGGCCTTGTAGGCGTAGCCGCTCTCGGAATCGTGGAAGCCGAACTTCTCCTTGTAGTCGGCGTTGATGCCGGCCAGCTCTCGCTTCTCAGCGACTACCTCGGGTGTTGCCATGGCTCAGTCGACCTCCAGGGTGATCGTTTCGTCCTCGACGGACACGGGAAAGGTCTTCACCGGAGCATAGGCGGGGAGCGTCTTCGGCCTGCCGGTGGTCAGGTCGAAGAGCGAGCCGTGACGCGGGCACTCGACCGTGCAGGTCGAGGCGTCGAACTCGCCCTCGGCGAGCGGCCCGTCGTCGTGCGAGCAGCGATCCTCGATCGCGTAGAGCGTCCCGTCGCAGTTGAAGACGCCGATCTTCGCGCCGTCGTGCTCGACCAGGCGCACGCTGCCCGGCTCGAGCTCGGCGAGCGGGCAGACGGGGATGGATGTCGATGCGGTGTCGGACATGAGAGAGGACGCTCCCCGCGACCAGCTAGTGCGGGATGAGACTTAATCCTACTTCCACGGTCGGATTTTAGCGGCCCGCCCGGCCCGCCCCTCCGCCGAGCTCGCCTTCGGCGGCCACGCCCCGGCAAAGGGCGAGCTCGGCGCCGGTGGGCAACGGGCTGTTCACTCCTGGCGGCGCCGGAGGTGAGAGGATCGGCGGCGACACCCACTTCGAGGAGGAACGAGATGCCGGAGCGCACCAGTTACGAGCCGGGGACGCCCTGTTGGATCGACCTGGCGACACCGGACCAGGACGCCGCCGCCGAGTTCTACGGGGCCCTGTTCGGCTGGAAGGTCGAGGAGGACGAGAACGCCGAGGAGACCGGTGGCTACCGGGTCGGCGATGCTCGGCGAGCCAGGCGGTCGGCGGCGTGATGAAGCTGATGCAGGAGGGCCAGCCGCCGGCCTGGTCCAGCTACGTCAGCGTCGAGGACGTCGACGCGACGGTGGCCAAGGCGCGTGAGGCGGGGGGCGGGTGATGGTCGAGCCGATGAGCGTGCTCGACTACGGCCGGATGGCCTTCCTCCTCGACCCGACCGGGGCGGCGATCGGGCTCTGGCAGCCGGGCAGGAACATCGGCGCCGGTCTCGTCAACGAGCCCGGCGCACTCTCCTGGAACGAGCTCGAGACCCGTGATCCGGGCGCGGCGAAGGCGTTCTACGCCGGGGTGTTCGGCTGGAGCTTCGTCGACCACGAGATGGAGGGGATGGGGACCTACACCGAGTGGAAGCTGGGCGATGCCTCGATCGGCGGCATGGCCGACATCACGGGGCGGGTTCCCGACGAGGTCCCCGCCCATTGGCTCGTCTACTTCGGGGTCGAGGACACCGATGCCGCGGTCGAGCAGGTGAGTGCCGGCGGCGGCGAGGTTCGCTTCGGCCCGGTCGACATCCCCGCCGGTCGCTTCGCGATGGTCGCCGACCCCTGGGGGGCGGCCTTCGCGGTGATCGCGCCCGGCGACGGAGCGCAGCAGAACGCCTGAGGACCCGAGCCGGGCCGGGCCGGCGGCCGGCTAGCCCAGGTCGCGGACCGCTTCGGAGGGGTCCCCCGTTTCGCCCTCGTCCTCCCATTCGGCCGGCTGGCCGAGGCTGGCGCTCTTCACGACCTTGAGGCCGAGCATCGCGCACTTCATGCGCGTGGCCGAGATCTCGATGCCGAGCAGGTCGAGGACGAACTCCTTCGGCAGCCGCAGCAGCTCCTCGCGCGACTTGCCGGCCAGCTCGTCGGTGAGCAGCGACGTCGCCGCGGTCGAGATCGCGCAGCCCTTGCCGTCGAAGGCGATCTCCGCCACGCGGCCGTCGCCGTCGAGCCGGATCGTCACGTGCTGCTCGTCTCCGCAGAGCGGGTTCGTGTCCTCGTACTCGAGGTCGGGATCCTCCAGGCGCCCGAAGTTATGGGGCCGCTTGTAGTGCTCGAGGATCTGGTCGCGATAGAGCTCGTCCACGCATTCGAGGCTAGCGCAGCCGGCTCAGCAGGCCGCGCTCGGGCTGTTCACCGTGCGATAGCGCGGAAAAAAGCCCGAGCGGCTCAGTCGTCGAGGCCGAAGACGCGGCGGGCGTCGTGGAGGCCGTCGACCAGGCGGTCGATCTCCTCGCGGGTCGTGTAGACGCCAAAGCTCGCCCGCGCGGTGGCGGCGATGCCGAAGCGGTCCATCAGCGGCTGGGCGCAGTGGTGCCCGGCGCGCACGGCGACCCCGTGGCGGTCGAGGATCTCGGAGACGTCGTGGGCGTGGACGCCGTCGAGCTCGAAGGAGACGGGGCCGAGCCGGCCGGGGCCGCGCGGCGGCCCGAAGACGCGCAGGCCGGGCATCTCGGCGACCCGCTCCAGGGCGTAGTCGGCGATCTCGGCCTCGTGGCCGCGGACCGCCTCCATGCCGAGCCCGTCGAGCCAGCGCAGCGCCGAGGCCATCCCCACTGCCTGGGCGATCGCCGGCGTTCCGGCCTCGAAGCGGGCCGGCGTATCCGCGTACGTCGTGCCCTCCTTGGTCACCTTGCGGATCATCGAGCCGCCGCCGAGGAAGGGGGGCATCTCGCGCAGCAGCTCGTGCCTCGCCCAGAGCGCGCCGATCCCCGTCGGCGCGTAGAGCTTGTGGCCGGTCAGCGCGTAGAAGTCGACGCCCAGCTCGGCCATGTCGAGCGGCAGCTTCGGCGCCGCCTGGGCGCCGTCGGCGAGCACGAGCGCACCCGCCTCGTGGGCCAGGCGCGAGACCTCGGCCAGCGGGTTCTCGGTGCCGAGCACGTTGGAGATATGAGTGACGGCGACCAGCTTCGGCCCCAGCTCGAGGAGGCGGGCGAAGGCCTCCATGTCGAGCAGCCCGTCGTCGGTGACGGGAGCCCAGTCGATCTCGGCCCCGACCCGGCCGGCCAGCTGCTGCCAGGGGACGATGTTGGAGTGGTGCTCCATCTCGGTGAGCAGGACCCGGTCTCCCTCGTCGAGGTTCGCGTCGCCCCAGGCGCGGGCGACCAGGTTGATCGCCTCGGTCGCGTTGCGGACGAAGATGACCTCGCGTCGGTCGCTCGCGCCGATGTGGTCGGCGACCGTGGCCCGGGCGCCCTCGTAGGCGGCGGTCGCCTCCGCCGAGAGCGTGTGGGAGCCGCGGTGGACATTCGAGTGATGGGCGCGCTCGTAGCGGTCGACCGCCTGGATCGAGGCGAGCACCCGCTGGGAGCTGGCGCCGCTGTCGAGGTAGGCGACCGGCTGCCCGTTGACCTCGCGCTCCAGGGCGGGGAAGGAGGCGCGGACCTTCTCGATCGGGAACGACGTCGCGGCGGGCTTGGCGGTCGTCGTTCCCATTGCGTCTAGGCGGAGGCTCCTGCCTCCACCTCTTCCCCGATCCAGCCGTAGCCCTTCGCCTCGAGCTGCCCGACCAGCTCCGGGCCGCCCTGTTTGACTATCCGGCCCTCGAACATCACGTGCACGAAGTCGGGCTCGACCATGTGCAGGATCCGCTGGTAGTGGGTGATGATCAGGACACCCATGTCGGGGCCGGCGAACCTGTTCACGCCGTCGGCCACGGTGCGCAGCGCGTCGATGTCGAGGCCCGAGTCGGTCTCGTCGAGGATCGCCAGCTCTGGGCGCAGCAGCGCCAGCTGCAGCAGCTCCATCCGCTTCTTCTCGCCGCCCGAGAAGCCGTCGTTGAGGTAGCGGCTGGAGAAGTCCTTGGGGATGTTCGCCAGCTCCATCGCCTCCTGCGCGACCTTGGCGAAGTCCTTGATCTTGATCTCCGGCTCGCCGCGCGCCTCGCGATGGGCGTTGAGGATCATGCGCAGGTACTTGCTGACCGAGACGCCGGGGATCGCGACTGGGTACTGGAAGGCCATGAAGAGCCCGGCGCGCGAGCGCTCGTCGGGATCCGCCTCGGTCACGTCCTCGCCCTTGAAGGTGATCGTGCCCTCGGTCACCTCCAGCGAGGGATGGCCCATGATCGCGTTGGCAAGCGTCGACTTGCCCGAGCCGTTCGGCCCCATCAGCGCATGGACCTTGCCCTTCTCGACGTCGAGGTCGAGGCCGCGGAGGATCTGCTTGTCCTCGGCGTTCACGTGCAGGTTGCGGATCTCAAGCTCAGCCAATTCGACACTCCGTTTCTGGTTTCAAGTTTGCTCAGGCGGCTCCGCCGACCGTGGTCAGCGGTTGCTCGGGCGCCGGCGGCGTGCGGAACTCGACCAGCTCCGCCAACGTCGTCCCGGCCAGGGCCTTCGTGACTCCGCCCTGGACCCGGGTCCAGAGGAGCTTCGTCGCGCAGGCGTGGTCGCCGTCGTCTTCGTGCGAGCAGAGCACCTTGCCCTCCGGCGTCTCGTGGAAGCACTCCATCGGCGCGATCTGCCCTTCCAGCGCCTCGACCACCGAGTCCATCGTTATCTCGTCGGCCGGCTTGGCGAGGCGGTAGCCACCATGGGCGCCCCGTGTGGAGGCGACCAGGCCCGCCTTGCGAAGCTTGGCGACGAGATGCTCGAGGTAGGAGAGCGGCAGGCGCTCCGCCTCGGCGACGGTGCTGAGCGAGATCGGGGTCGAGTCGGGCCCGACACGGCCCAGCTCGACCATCAGGCGCACTCCGTACTCGGCTTTGGTCGAGAACAGCATCGAGCTAAATCCTACTGAGTGAGTCGGTTATGCCGCCGCCCCGCCTCAGGGCTCGATCAGGCCGCGCCGAATCGCGTAGCGGACCAACTCGACCCGATCCCGCATCCCCAGCTTGCGCATCGCGTTCGCGCGGTGGTTCTCGACGGTCTTCTCGGAGAGGTGGAGGATGGCGGCGATCTCCCTCGTCGTGTGGGCCTCGGCGACCAGCTTCACGATCTCCTCCTCGCGCGGGGTCAGTTCCTCCTCGCCGTCGGAGCCGCGCTCGAGCACGTCGCGGATCAGCGTGCGCTGGGCCTCGGGGGTAAGGAACGGCTCGCCGCGCTGCACGGCGCGGATCGCCGCCAGCAGATCTGTGTCCGCCTGCGTCTTCAGCACGTAGCCGGAGGCACCCGCCTTCAGGGCCTCGAACAGGTAGCGCTCGTCGTCGTGCATGGAGAGGATCAGGACCGCGACCTCGGGCGCCTGTTGCTTGATCTCCCGCGTCGCCTGCAGGCCGGTCAGCTTCGGCATCTTCACGTCGAGAATGGCCAGGTCGGGGCGCTCGCGCACCGCCAGCTCCCTGGCCTCGGCGCCGTCGGCGGCCTCGCCGATCACCTCGATGTCGGCCTGGCGCTCCAGCAGCAGCCGGATCCCGGAGCGGACGATGCCGTGGTCGTCGGCGATCAGGACCCTCATATCCGCAGCCTCACGGTCGTTCCCTGGCCCGGTCGCGACTCGATCGTCAGCTCGCCGCCGAGCAGCAGCGCCCGCTCCCGCATGCCGGCGATCCCGAGGCCGCTCTCGGACTCCTCGAAGGCGAACCCGCGGCCGTCGTCGGAGACATCGAGCTCGACACCCTTCTCCGCGCGCCGCAGAGCGACCGAGATGTGCCCGGCGCCCGAGTGGCGGGCGGCGTTCGAGAGCGCCTCCTGCGCGACCCGGTAGACGACCAGCTGGGCGTCGCCATCGAGGTTGGAGAAGTCGCCGTCCTCGACCAGCTCCGCCGCGATACCCGGTCGCGGAGATCTGGTCGACCTGGCCCGCGATCGCCGCCGCCAGGCCGAGGTCGTCGAGGGCGGTCGGGCGCAGCTGGCGGGCGAGGGAGAGGAGCTCGCGCATCGCCCTGTTGGCGAGCGCCTTGGTCTCCTCCAGCTCGCCGGCGAGCTCGGCGGGGGCTCCCTCCCGGGCGGCCTCGAGCCGCAGCAGGACGGCGGTCAGGGACTGGTTCACCTCGTCGTGGAGATCGCGCGCCACGCGCGCCCGCTCCTCCTCCTGGGCGCGCAGCGCGGCCGACCCGGCACGCCGGCGTTCGGCTTCCAGGCGCCCGATCATGCGCAGGAAGGCGAGCTCGATGCGGGCCACCTCCTCGGTCTGGCCGACGCCGTCGATCGAGGGCGGCAGGGTCGGGCCCGGCCGGGTCAGGTCGACCTTCTCCATCTCCTCGATCAGGGTCTCGAGCGGCGCGAATCGGCGCCTGAGGAGGACTACGTCTACCCCCAGGGCGAGGGAGGCCAGGGCGAGCACGACGATCGCGACCGTGGCGCCGCCGCTCACTCTGGTCCCCTCGCATGCACGTGCCTGATGTTTGTACACGGTACGCGCGGGCCGGGCCCAGGCACGTAGGTGGCGGGGGAGGGGCCAATAGGGGATGCCCCCTATGGCGCCGCGCCGAGCCCGCCGGAATACTTGTTCGGCAAGAGAAACCCCCAGCAAGGAGCAGCAGACGCGATGACGACGACCAAGCAGTCCACCTGGGGCGCGACCCTGCGCACGACGATCCTGCTCGCCTCGCTCTCCGGTCTGCTGGTCCTGATCGGCGCCCTGATCGGCGGGCCCAGCACCGCCGCCCTCTTCCTCGGCATCGCCCTGCTGATCAACCTCGGCTCCTACTTCTTCAGCGACAAGATGGCGCTGGCGATGAGCCGCGCCAAGCCGATCGAGGAGTCGGAAGCGCCGCGGCTCTACCAGATCGTCCGCGAACTGACGACCCGCGCCGGCCTGCCGATGCCGCGCCTCTACATGATTCCCCAGGACCAGCCCAACGCCTTCGCCACCGGCCGCAACCCCAAGCACTCCGCGGTCGCCGTCACCCGGGGCATCACCAAGCTGCTCTCCGAGGACGAGCTGCGCGGGGTCCTCTCCCACGAGCTCGCTCACATCCAGCATCGCGACATCCTGATCCAGTCGGTCGCCTCGGCGATCGGCGCCGCGATCACCTACCTCGCCTACATGCTGCTCTGGTTCGGCAGCGACGACGAGTCCCCCCTCAGCCTCGTCGCCTCGCTGGCGATGGTGCTGCTGGCGCCGATCGCGGCCAGCATCATCCAGCTCTCGATCTCGCGCCAGCGCGAGTACGCGGCCGACGCGGGCGGCGCCGCGATCTGCGGCAACCCGGAGTCGCTGGCCAGCGCCCTGCTGCGCCTCGAGCAGGGGGCGGAGGCGATGCCGATGCAGGTCAACCAGGCGGCCGAGCCGCTCTACATCGTCAAGCCCTTCTCGGGCAAGGGCATCGCCGGGCTCTTCTCCACCCACCCGCCGATCGAGGAGCGGGTCAAGAGGCTGCGCCAGATGCGTCCGTCGCTCTAGCGGCCGGTTTCCGGCGGCCGCTATACTTTTTGAAGTAAAAGCCGATCCGGATTTAGGAGATTTGCATCATGGCGGGTGCTGACACGCAGATTCAGGCGCAGGTCGAGGAGATCGAGCCCTTCGAGGCCGCGGAGGAGATCGACGGCGGCGACGTCGTCCTGATCGACACCCGCGAGCCGCACGAGTACGAGGAGGCCCATCTCGAGGGCGGCAGGCTGGTCCCGCCCGGCCTGCTCGGCGACGAGATCGCCGCCTCGGCCCCCGACAAGTCGGCCCGCACGATCCTCTACTGCCGCAGCGGCAACCGCTCCTACAAGGCCGCCGAGCAGATGCAGGCGCTCGGCTACGAGAACGTCGCCTCGATGGCGGGCGGGATCCTCGCCTGGCAGGAGCAGGGGCTGCCGGTCGTCGCGGCCGAGGGGATGACCCCCGAGCAGCGCGACCGCTACTCGCGCCACACCCTGCTCCCCGAGGTCGGCGTCGACGGCCAGCTGAAGCTGCTGAACGCGAAGGTGCTGCTGCTCGGCGCCGGCGGGCTCGGCGCGCCGACGGCCCTCTACCTCGCGGCCGCCGGCATCGGCACTCTCGGCCTCGTCGACGACGACGTCGTCGACGCCTCCAACCTGCAGCGCCAGGTGATCCACAACACCGAGCGGATCGGCGAGCCGAAGACCTCCTCGGCGCGCAAGACGATCGAGGCGCTCAACCCGGACGTCAAGGTGGTCGAGCACAACCTGCGGCTCGACGCCGGCAACATCCTCGAGTTGATCGAGGGCTACGACGTGATCGTCGACGGCGCCGACAACTTCCCGACCCGCTACCTGCTCAACGACGCCTCGGTGCGCCTGCGCAAGCCGGTCGTCTCCGCCTCGATCCTCAGCTTCGACGGCCAGATCTCGACCTTCGTCCCCTACGAGGGGCCCTGCTACCGCTGCCTCTACCCGACCCCGCCGCCGGCCGAGCTGGCGCCGAGCTGCTCGGCGAACGGCGTGCTCGGCGTGATGGCGGGGACGATGGGCACCCTGCAGGCGAACGAGGTGATCAAGCTGGTGCTCGGCGTCGGCGAGCCGCTGATCGGCCGCCTGCTCCTCTACGAGGCGCTCGGCACCCGCTTCACCGAGCTCAAGGTGCGCCGCGACCCCCAGTGCCCGATCTGCGGTGACGACGCCCCTGAGATCCCCGAGTCGGAGATGGGGCAGTTCCCCGACTACGAGCTCTTCTGCGCCGGCTAGCCGGTAGGTTTCCCGCCTGATGGCGACGATTCGCATCCCACCGGTGCTGCGCCCGCAGACGGGCGGCGACCCGGAGGTGGAGGCCGGCGGCGCGACGGTCGGCGAGGTGCTGCGCTCGCTCACCGCCGCCCACCCCGACACCGAGGGCCAGCTCTTCGGCGAGGACGGCGACCTCAACCGCTACGTCAACGTCTACCTCAACGACGAGGACGTGCGCGTCCTCGACGGGCTCGACACCTCGGTCTCCGACGGCGACACCGTCGTCATCCTGCCGGCGATGGCCGGCGGCCGCCGCTAGACGCGGCTCAGCGGTCGAGGACGAGGCCGAGGAAGCGCCGGGTGCGCTCCTCGCGCGGGGCGTCGAAGACCTCGGCCGGCCGCCCCTGCTCGACGATCAGGCCCTCGTCCATGAAGACGACCCGGTCGGCGACCTCGCGGGCGAACCCCATCTCGTGGGTGACGAGGATCATCGTCATCCCCTCCGCGGCGAGCTCGCGGATCACGTCGAGGACCTCCTTGACGAGCTCGGGGTCGAGCGCGCTGGTCACCTCGTCGAAGAGCATCACGTGCGGGTCCATCGCCAGCGCCCGGGCGATCGCGACCCGCTGCTGCTGGCCCCCGGAGAGCCGTTCGGGGTACTCCTCGAGCTTGTCGGCGAGGCCGACCCGTTCGAGCAGGCTCACGCCCCTCTCCCTCGCCTCCCGGGCCTTGCGGCCGAGCACCTTTTCCTGCGCAAGGGTGACGTTCTCCAGCGCCGTCTTGTGGGGGAAGAGGTTGAACTGCTGGAAGACGATCCCGACCCGCTGGCGGACGAAGTTGAGCTCCCAGCTCTGCTCGCCCGCTCCCGATCCCGGGCCCCTGCAGATGTCGTGGCCTTCGATCAGGATCTCGCCCTGCTCGGGCGGCTCGAGCAGGTTGATGCAGCGCAGCAGCGTGCTCTTGCCGGAGCCGCTGGGGCCGAGGACGCAGACGACCTCGCCGCGCCTCACCTCGAGGTCGATGCCGCGCAGCACCTCGAGATCGCCGAAGCGCTTGTGGATCGCCTCGAGCCTCAGCATCGGGCCGCCTGCCGCGGTCCCGTGCGCCATCAGAGCGCCTCGACGCGCGGGGCGCCGCGGGTGAAGCGGCTCTGTTCGCGGGTGATCAGCCGGTCGACGAGGCGGGCGAGAGGGAGGGTGACGACCAGGAACAGGATCGCCCCCAGGGTCAGGGCCGAGCTGTTGAAGGTTTCCGACTGGATGTCGCTGCCGACCAGGACCGCCTCGTTGAGGGCGATCACGCTGACCAGGGTCGTGTCCTTGGTCAGCGCGATGAAGTCGTTGAGGAGGGGCGCGATCACCTTGCGCACCGCCTGCGGCAGGATCACGTTGCGCATCGCCTGCCGGTGGCTCATCCCGAGTGAGCGCGCGGCCTCGGTCTGCCCGCCCGGGACCGCTTCGATTCCGGCCCTGTAGACCTCGGCCATGTAGGCGCCGTAGGTGATCGTGATCGCCGTCACCCCGAACCAGAAGTTGTCGGGTTTGCCAAACCACTGCGGCAGGCGCAGCCATTCGGGAAGGAAGTCGAGCGACGGGATGCCGCCGGCGATCAGGAGGATGAGGAGGAGCAGCGGGACGCCGCGAAAGACGTCGATGTAGGCGATCGTGAAGAAGCGCACCGGCGCCGTCGCCCGTCCCGGCAGCTGCCGCAGGGTGGCGAGGATCAGCCCCCAGACGAGGGCGAGGGCGCCGCTGACCGCGGAGAGCTGAATCGTGAGCCAGAATCCCGCCAGGACTTCGTCGAAGTGGTCGACCATGAAGCCGATGTCGAAGAACTGGTTGAGGAACTCCTGCATTGCCTCTCCTCGCCGGGGCGCGGTCGAACCGGTCTAGAACATAGAGAAGGGGCGCCGTCTCCGGCGCCCCTTCTCGCCTCAGGCCTGTCGACCCGCGCCCGTCAGCTCGCTTCGTGGGTCGCGTTCGAGATCGCCTCCGGTGGCGAGTGCTTGAACCACTTTTCGTAGATCGTCGCGTAGGTCCCGTCGTCGATCACTTCGGCGAGGCCTTCGTTCAGCTCTTCGAGCAGTTCGTCTTCGCCCTGGGCGACGGCGAAGCCGTACTCTTCTTCGGTCGGGATCGCGGCCGAGACCTCGAGCCCACCGCCCGCGGCGACGGCGTTTTCGGCGACCGGGATGTCCATCACCACCGCCTCGACCGTGCCCGATTTGACCGCATTGACGGCATCCGGGCCCTGCGGGTACTTGCGCAATTCGCCGGCTTCGCCCTTTTCTTCGACGAATTCCTGCCCCGTCGTCCCCTGCTGGACGCCGACCGTGATCCCCTTCAGCGCCTCGACCGAGTCGACTTCGCTGCCTTCCTTGACGAGGATCGCCTGTTCGGAGAGGTAGTAGGGGTTGGTGAAGTCGACCGTCTTCTCGCGTTCGTCGGTGATCGTCGCCGCCGATGCCACGGCGTCGAATTTGCCCTGGGCGAGATCGAGGAAGATCGTGTCGAAGGACGTGTCCTGGAACACGGCGGTGCGGCCGATCTTTTCGCCGATCGCTTCCATCAGTTCGACGTCGAAGCCGGTGAAGTTCGGCGCTTTGCCCTGCTCGAAGGGCGGATAGGGGATGTCCGAGCCGACCGTGAGCTTCTCGCCGCCGCCACCTCCGCCGGTCGTGCTGTCGTCGCTGCTGCCGCAGCCCGCCGCGAACGCCGCGAGGGCAAGGAGGGCCGCCGCCGCGAGCAGTGCGGTCAGTCGAGGAATGCCGCGCATAGGGTGATGCCTCCGATTCGGTGGAGATTTGCTGGGGTGGCATTCGAAACTACCCTTTTTGACAGGCACGGCGCAAGCCGGGGCGCGTGCCCGGCCCGTAGCTATACTTTTTGAAGTAAGGACCTCGATGGCGCGCGACCACCTACTCAACCGGCCCTGCGGAGGGCACTTCGGCAACCTGGTCGAGTCGATCGGCAACACGCCTCTGGTCGAGCTGCCGACCCTCTCCCCGAAGCCCGGCGTGAAAATCTACGCCAAGCTCGAGGGCCGCAACCCGACCGGGTCGGTCAAGGACCGCGTCGCCAGGTCGATGATCGAGGCCGCCGAGGCCGAGGGCGCGATCGAGCCAGGGCAGACGATCCTCGAGCCGACCTCGGGCAACACGGGGATCTCCCTGGCGATGATCTGCCGGCGCAGGGGCTACCCGTTGAAGGTGGTGATGCCCGACAACGTCACCAAGGAGCGCACCCAGCTGCTGTACATGTACGGGGCCGAGATCGTCTACTCGGAGGGGCTCAAGGGCTCCAACGGCGCGGTCGAGCTGGCGCTGGAGATGGCGGAGGACTCTGCCTACTACATGCCCTACCAGTACGGCAACGAGGCCAACCCCCGCGCCCATTACGAGGGCACCGCGGTCGAGATCCTCGAAGAGCTCGACGACGGGGTCGCGGCCTTCGTCGGCGGGCTCGGCACGGGCGGCACCCTGATGGGCAACGGCAGGCGGCTCAAGGAGGCGGACCCGGAGACGCTGGTCGTCGCCGCCGAGCCGATGCAGGGCGAGATGGTCCATGGCCTGCGCTCGCTCGAAGACGGCTTCATCCCGCCGATCATCGACATCTCGCTCTTCGACCGCAAGATCATGGTCTCCAACCGCGACGCGGTCGTCTGGACCCGCAAGCTGCTGGACGAGGAGGGGGTCTTCGCCGGCGTTTCCGCCGGGGCGATCGCCGCGATCGCGACCCGCATTGCCGGCGAGCTCGAGGGCGGCAACGTCGTCTTCCTGATCCCCGACGACGGCTGGAAGTACCTCTCCTCCGGCGTCTACACGAAGCCCATCGACGAGATCGAGAACCTGGACTCCACCGTCTGGTGGTAGCCCGTCTCGTCCTGCCGATGCGGATCTCACAGGCCCTCGTCGACGAGATGGTCGCGCACGCCCGCGAGGACCTGCCCAACGAGTGCTGCGGGATGGTCGCCGGACGCGACGGCGATGCGACCGAGGTGATCCGGGTGGAGAACGCCGCCGCCAGCCCGTTGCGCTACGAGATGGAGCCGAGGGCCCAGTACGAGGCCTGGAAGTCGATCGAGGACGACGGCCGCGAGCTGCTCGCGATCTACCACTCCCACACGAAGAGCGCGGCCTACCCGTCGCAGACCGACGTCAATCAAGCCGTCGCCTGGCCCGACCAGGTCTACGTGATCGTCTCCCTGGCCGATCCCGACGCACCGGACGTGAAGGGGTACCTTCTGAGGGACCTGAGGATCGCCGATGCCGAGATCGTCATCACCTAGCCACACGCCAGAAGCTCCGCCCCGCGAGGCCGGCGGCGGTGGAGGCGGGCCCGGTGGCGGCGGCGACGACGGTGGCGGCGGCGGTGGTGGCGGTGGCGACAGGTTGGTGAAAGTCGCCTTCGCGCCGAACCAGATGGAGGCCGAAATGATCCAGGGGCTGCTCAGCGACCATGGGATCCAGAGCATGCTGAAGCGCGGCCCCGGCTTCGACGTGCCGGAGTTCCTTGCCAGTGGGCCGCGCCAGGTGTTCGTGCTCGAGTCCGTCGCCGAGGAGGCGCGCCGGGTCCTCGAGGGGACGCCCGGAGTGAGCCCCGGCTAGGCGGCCGACCAGTCAGTCGGCCGGCGGCCGGGCGATCGCCCGCAGCGAGGACCGCCAGGCGTCCTCGATCTCTCCGATCGGCGCCTCGAAGGCGGCTTCCAGGGCGGGCGCCGGACCGCCGGGGTGCATCTCGAGCGCGAGGCGCTCACAGGCGTCCGGCCCGCGCTCGGTCTCGAGCAGGTCGAAGATCGTGCCGCCGAGGATGACCGCGTCGCGGCGGGACGGCGGGAACGAGGGGCGGGCGCTCTCGCGCAGCCGCCGGATCACCGCCGCGCGGTAGAGGCCGACCTGGCGCGCGAAGTACTGGGCTCCTCCTTCCACGAGCCAGGCCCAGCGCAGGTAGCGGGCGAAGCGGCGCGGCGTCCAGGAGGGGGGCAGGTTGCGGTTGTTGGAGGCGAGGACGAGTTGGGCGTAGAGGCGCTCGGCGGTGCCGCGCAGCGCCTCACGGGAGTCCTCGCCCGCCGCGCGGCGCTCCATCGAGGGGTCGTTGAGCACGTGCAGCTCGGTCGCCATCGCCCAGCCGGCCAGGTAGCGGCGGCCGGCGGGCGCCGCCGACCAGCGCGCGGCGGGCAGGAAGGGGTGCGCCATCGCGAGCAGGGCGGGGTTGGTGTGGACGACGACGGTGATCTCGCCGGGGACCTCCTCGAAGCGCTCCTCGAGGCGCAGGCGCAGGCCCTCCAGGCGGTCCAGGGTGCGCGCCGCGTAGGCGGAGTCGCCGCTGTCGTGGCGAGCGGTGAAGCTCAGCGATTCCGTCTCGACCCACGGCATGATTCGAGCCTACTAAGGGCGTCCGGCCAGGCAGATCAAGGACGCAGGGAGCGGGGCGTGCTCCGCACGTGGGCGACCGAGGTCGAAGAAGAAATGCGCCGGAAGGAGGCCCTTCGCCTTAGACCAGCGCGGGTTCTTGCGCCGGGGCACAGACTTCGCGGATCTCGGCGCGGGCGCGGTCGAACTCCTCGTCGGCCATCACCGGGGTGCCCTCGAAGGGCAGTTCACGGTCGATCTCGACCCAGGAGCGACAGCCGTGGTACTCGTCGCGGACCTTGACGGTGACCGGGCGCGGGATGCGGTGCACCCGCAGCAGCAGGATGTGCAGCGGATGGCGGCGCTTCCAGTTGAGGCGCTTCTCGGCGTAGTCCGGCGTCCAGACGTAGAAGGGGGAGAGGGCGTCGACGGCCCGCGGGTCGGTGACCGTGACGTGGTCGGTTACTTCCGCCCAGGCGCGCAGGCGGACGCGGTCGGGCTGGGCGATGCCACCGTCCTGGATCAGGGCGCGGGGCGGCGGCTCCTCGTCGGGCCAGACACCCTCCTCGAGCGCGCGCCGCAGCTCCGGGTGGTGGGACTCGCGGACGAGGTTGTTCTGCTGGTGGTCGAAGGTCGGATAGAGGAAGAAGCGCTCGTGCTCGACCTCGAAGTGCTTGTTCTCCTCGCTGATCCCGCCCTTGCGCAGGGTGAGCAGCTGCTCGCCCTCGGCGAGTGCACGAACCGTTACGGCCCATTCCTTGAAAGCGATCGGCATTTAGCTACCTAAATAAGAAGGTTTTTGAATCGAGAATTCGGACTGGAGGGGGCAACCGGCCCCTGTCGGCGAGGGGGGAACCCCGCACGAATCGGCATTTTAGACGAGGCGGTCCAAATAGCCAAATAAACTTACGCTTAAGGATGCTCAGCCGAGGCCTCCGCCGCCCGGGGTCTCGATTCGCAGAACCTCACCGTGACGCATGTCACCCTCCGCCTTGCCCGGAAGCGGCCTTCCGTCGAGCAGGTTCCGCCCCGGAGCCCCGTCGCCGCCCCCGTTCCGCCCCCTGGGGGGGAGCCTGCGGCGCTCGCCGATCAGGCTGAAGCGCATCGGCGCCAGCGCCTCGATCTCGCGCACGATCCCCTCGCCGCCGCGCTGCTCGCCGGCGCCGCCGCTCTGGCGACGCACCGCCAGCTGCCGCACCCGCAGGGGGAACTCGGTCTCGAGCGCCTCGACCGGTGTGTTGAGGGTGTTGGACATGGCGACGTGGATCGCGCTGGGGCCGTCCGCGCCCGGGCAGCCGCCCTGGCCGCCGCCGAGCGTCTCGTAGTAGGTGAAGCCCTCTCCGGCCAGGGTCAGGTTGTTCATCGTTCCCTGGCCCTGGGCCGGGATCGCCGTCGCCCCGCCGAGGGCGGCGATCACCAGGTCGGCTACACGGCTCGAGGTCTCGGTGTTGCCGGCGACGACCGCGGCCGGGGGGCGCGCGTTGAGCAGGCAGCCCGACGGGGCGAGGACCTCGATCGGCCGGAAGGCGCCTGCCGAGGGGGGTGCGTCGGGGTCGGTCAGGGCGCGGACGGCGAAGAAGGCGGCCGACTTGGTCACCGAGAGCGGGCAGTTGAGGTTGCCGTCGACCTGCGGGTCGGTGCCGGTGAAGTCGAGGCTGAGGCTTTCGCCCGAGATGGTTGCCATCACCCGCAGGGCGACGTCGCGGGCCTCCCCGGACGCGTCGTCCTCGAGGAAGTCCTCGGCCGGGTAGGAGCCGTCCGGCAGGCCGCCGAGGGCCGCTCGCGTGCGGCGCTCCGCATAGGCGAGGATCTCCTCCATCCCAGCCAGCAGCAGCTCGAGCCCGTGGCGCCCGGCGAGCTCGGCCAGGCGCCGGGCCCCGATCCTGTTCGCCGCGCCCTGGGCCCGCAGGTCGGCGAGTCGCTGCTCGGGGAAGCGCATCTGGGCGGCGATCCCCTGCAGCTCCTCCGCGCCGGCGACGGTGGGCGGGATCACGACGCCCTCCTCGTCGAGGGTCCGGGAGCGGGCGGGCATGCTGCCCGGGGTCGGCCCGCCGACGTCTGCGTGGTGGGCGCGACAGGCGGCGAACCCGACCAGCGACTCTTCGACGAAGACGGGTGAGATCAGCGTGATATCGGGCAGGTGGGTGCCGCCGCGGTAGGGGTCGTTGAGGATCCAGTCCCGCCCGGGGCGCTGCTCCTCGCCGAGCACGGCGGCGACGGCGTCGGGCATCGAGCCGAGGTGGACCGGGATGTGCTCGGCCTGCATGACCAGCTCGCCGTGGGCGTCGAAGAGGGCGGTGGAGCAGTCGCGGCGCTCCTTGATGTTGGCCGAGTAGGCGGACCGGATCAGGGCCGCGCCCATCTCGTCGCAGGCGGCGCGGAGCCCGCCCGCGAGCACCTGCAGGGTGATCGGGTCGACCGCGCTCAAGGAGTCGCCTCCGCCACGATCGTGCCCGCCTCGTCGACCCGCGTCGACCAGCCGGGCGGCACCACGAAGGTCGCCTCGGGCAGCTCGAAGACGACCGGCCCCTCGACCTCGGTGCCGGCGGCGGGCTCGCCGCGGATCACCGGGGAGATGAGCCAGCGACCGCCGCCGCGCACCCGTCGCGAGGCCTCGGACGGCACCCCGGCGGTGGCGGCCGCCGGACGCGGGCGCGGGCCCGGCGAGACCATCGCCAGGCGGATGTGGACGAGGACGACGCTGCCGTCGGGGTCGCGGTGGCCGTAGCGGTCCTCGTGGGCCCGCTCGAAGCGCTCGACCAGGTCGGCGGGATCGGGGTCCGGCGGCCCGGGCACGGGCAACTCGAAGGCCTGGCCCGCGTAGCGCATTTCGTAGACGACCTCCGGCTCCGCATCGGCGAGCTGCCGGCCGGTGGTGGCGACCAGCTCGGCGACCTTGGCCGCGACCCGCTCCCCGGCGAGCTCCTCGCCCTCGAGCATGACCGTGCGGGCGGTGTCGCGGCGCCTGTCCGACGCGCAGAGCCCGAGTGCCGAGAGGACGCCGCCGGCGCGCGGGCAGAGGATGCGCCCGATACCGAGCTCGGCGGCGATCGCGGCGGCATGCATCGGGCCGGCTCCGCCGAAGGGCAGCAGCGCGAAGCGGCGCGGGTCGATGCCGCGCTCGACCGTGACCACGCGCAGGGCGCGGACCATCTCCTGGTTGGCGATGCGGACGATCCCCTCCGCGGCCTCCAGCTCGCCGATGCCGAGCTCCTCCGCCAGCCCGCGGACCGCGGCGGCCGCGGCGTCGGGGTCAAGGTCCACCCCGCCGGCCAGCTTCGAGTCGCCGGCCAGGTGGCCGAGCAGCAGGTTGGCGTCCGTGACCGTGGGCTCGGCGCCGCCGCGGCCGTAACAGGCGGGTCCCGGGTCGGCGCCGGCCGAGCGCGGCCCGACGCGCAGCGCCCCGCCCCGATCGCGCCAGCCGATCGAGCCGCCGCCGGCGCCGACCGTGTGGACGTCGACCATCGGCAGCTGGATCGTGCGGCCGTCGATCAGGCGCGAGTCCGTGCGCCGGACCTCGCCGCCCTCGACCACGCAGACGTCGCAGGACGTGCCGCCCATGTCGAATCCGATCGCGTTGTCGTCGCCGCTGGTGCGGGCGATGAGGCCGGCGCCGACCGCGCCCCCGGCGGGCCCGGAGAGGACGCTCCAGGCACCGGCCCGCGCCGCCTCGGCGGCAGGCGCGACGCCGCCCGAGGACTGCATCACCAGCGGCGCCGGCAGCCCGGCCTCCTCCGCGGCCCGCTCGAGCCGCTCCAGGTAGCGGCCGAGCAGCGGCGAGAGATAGGCATCGATCGCCGTCGTCGAGCAGCGCTCGTACTCCCTGAAGCGGGGCAGGACCTCGTGCGAGGCAGAGACGTGGACGCCGGGCAGCTCCTCGCGCAGATGTTCGGCGAGCAGGCGCTCGTGGGAGGGGTCGAGGTAGGAGAAGAGCAGGCAGATGGCGACCGAGCCGGCGCCGCTCTCACGCACCGCACGCGCAAGTCGCTGCGGCTCGTCTGGCGCGAGCGGCTCGATCACGCCCTTCGGCCCGACCCGCTCGGCCGCCTCGAAGCGCAGCTCGCGCTCGACGAGCGGGGCCGGCTTCGGCGTGCAGAGCCGGTAGAGGTGGGGACGGTCCTGGCGGGCGATCTCGAGCAGGTCGGCGAAGCCCCTCGTCGCGATCAGGGCCGTGCGGGCGCCGCGTTCCTCGAGCAGGGCGTTGGTTCCGACGGTCATCCCGTGCGCGAAGATCTCCACGGATGCGGGCGCTGCGTCGGCGCGGTCGAGCACCTCTTCGACCGCCCCAATGACGGCCACGGACTGGTCGTCCGGAGTGCTGGGTCGCTTCGCGGTGTGGATTCTCTCGCCGTCGACCAGGACGGCGTCGGTGAAGGTCCCGCCCACGTCGACGCCAAGGAGCACGGCGTGATTAGAACAAATGGCCCGACGGGGTCACGTCCAGAGCTCCGTCCGCGTCGTCCCGTCGGGGGCGAGGACGACGTGTTTGCGGTCGAGCTCGTGGTCGGGGCCGGGGAAGTCGGAGCGCAGGTGGCCGCCGCGCGACTCCTCCCGCCGCAGCGCGCAGGTCGCGATCGCCGCCGCCAGCGGATAGGGGTCGTCGGCGAGCTGCTCGAGGCGGCCGGCGTCCCGCATCGGCCCGGCAAGGCGCCAGACGGCGTCGCGGGTCTCCTCGGTCGGCGGCCGGAACCTCCAGGCGCCAGGATCCGGCCGCCGCTCGGCAGCCGGCTCGGCGACGGCGGCGAGGGCGGCCCGCCGGCCGAAGACGAAGCACTCGCTGAGCGAGTTGGAGGCGAGGCGGTTGGCGCCGTGCAGCCCTGTGCAGGAGCACTCGCCGACCGCGAAGAGGCCCGGGAGCGACGCCCGTCCGTCGAGGTCGACGGCGATTCCGCCCATCACGTAGTGGGCCGCCGGGGAGACGGGGACCGGCTCCAATTCCGGCGCCAGGCCGGCGTCCGCCAGCGAGGAGAAGACGTTCGGGAAGCGGGCGGGGTCGAGGCCGCGCAGGTCGAGCTTGACGTCGGCGGTCCCGTCCGCCTCGAGCCGGGCGAGGATCGCGGCGGTGACCGCGTCGCGGGGCGCCAGCTCGTCGGTGAAGCGGCGCCCCGAGGCGTCGAGGAGGGCCGCCCCCTCGCCGCGCACCGCCTCGGTGATCAGCAGGCCGTCGGCCGGGGTGCCGGGCAGGGCGAGCGCCGTCGGGTGGAACTGGCAGAACTCGAGGTCGGCGAGATCGGCGCCGGCCGCCGAGGCGAGCACGGGCCCGGCCCCGATCGCGCCCCAGGGGTTGGTCGTCCGGCGCCAGAGGGCGGCCGCCCCGCCGGTGGCGAGGACGGTCGCCGCGGCGGCGATCTCGCCGCCCTCGGTGACCAGCCCCAGGCAGCGCTCGCCGTCGCTCCAAAGAGCCGTCGCGGAGGTCCGCTCGCGGACCTCGACCCGCTCCTCGGCGTCGACCATGGCCGCCAGCTTCGAGGTGATCTCGTGGCCGGTCTGGCTGCCGCCGGAGTGGACGATCCGCCGCCGCGTGTGACCGCCCTCGAGGCCGAGCGAGAGCTCGCCGTCGTCGTCGAGGTCGAAGGCGACGCCCCGCTCGCGCAGCTCGCGAACCGCGCCCGGAGCTTCCTCGACGAGCGCCTGCACCGCCGCCGGCCGGCAGAGGCCGCGCCCGGCGGCGATCGTGTCGGCCGCGTGACGGGCGGGAGAGTCGCCGGGCTCGAGCGCGGCGGCCAGCCCGCCCTGCGCCCAATAGCTCGCGCTCTGGGAGAGGGGCGTGCGCGAGATCAGGCAGACCCGGCCGCCGTCCTCCGCGGCCCGCAGCGCCGTCCAGAGCCCGGCCGCGCCGCCGCCGACGACGACGACGTCGAACTCAGGGGTTGCCGCTATCGCCCGGCCGCCTCTCGGCGGATCGCCTTCACCTGTTCGCGCAGCCAGGCGGCGGCCCCCTCGCGCGCCTTCGCCTGTGCGACGGCGATCCTGCCCTCGGCCTCGGTTGCACGGCGCTCGGCTTCCCTGACCCGCCGCTCGGCCGCCTCGGCGTGCGACTCGATCTCGGCGAGGCGCTCCTCGGCGGCGGCGATCGCCCGCTCCTTTGCCTCGCGCTCGCGCTCGACGTCCTCGCGGAAGCTCTCGCGCACCGACTCGACGGCCTCCGCGGCCCCGAGCTTCTCCTGCTCGAGGTCGGCTTCGAGGGCGCGGATCTCGGCGGTCGCGCGCCGCTCGGCGGCCTCGGCGGTCTCGGCCGCCGCACGGAGCCGTCGCTCGGCCTCCTCGATCCGCACGCTCAGCGTGTCGCCACCGGAGTCGGCCCTCCCGTCGCTCATCCCGTCACCGGATCGCGCTTCGCTCGCTGCGCGAAGAGGCAGAGATGGACGCTTGCTCGCTCCGCGCTCACGGGACCAATCTATTACGAGGCGGCCAGTACGTCGCGATAGGCCTCGATCGTGCGCTCCGCGGTGCGCGCCGACGAGAGCCGGGCGGCGCGATCGGAGCCGCTGACGCGCGGGTCGGGAGACTCCAGGTGCGGCCGCGCCGCCGCCGACCACGCCTCCAGATCGAAGGGGGCGCAGAGGGCCCCGTCGACGCCCTCGAGCACAAACGGGGCGATGCCGACCGGCGTGGAGAGGACCGGCACGTCGCAGGCCAGCGCCTCGAGACAGACCATGCCGAAGCCCTCGTAGTCGGAGGTGACCAGCACCGCGTTGGCCGCGTTGATCCAGGCCCGCATCCTCTCGGGCTCGATCGAGCCGCCGCTGAGCAGCTCGGCGCCGCAGGCCCTCGCCAGCTCCAGCGCGCGGTCGGCGCGCTTCTCGGGCCTGGCGGGGTTGGCCGGGAAGAGCAGGTAGCGGCCATCGGGGTCCAGGCCCAGCTCCCGCCTCGCCTCCGCCCGCGGCAGCGGGCCGAAGCGCTCGAGGTCGGGGCCGCAGGGCAGGATCGCCGAGCCGTGCAGCAGCGGCAGGCCGGGCCGGCCGTGCTCCTCGAGGAAGAGGGCGGCGGAGACCGCGGCGGCGAGGTCGACCCGGCGGGCCAGTCGGCGTGAGAGCGCGCCGACCACCGGGTGGCGCACGTCGGTGCCGTGGAAGCTGACGACGAGCGGCCGTGCCCCGGCGAGCCGAGCGCACCAGCCGGGTAGCCCGTAGTGGGCGTGGACGAGGTCGAACGGCGGCGCCTCGCGCAGCAGGCGGCGCAGCCGCCGGGTCGCCGGCGCGTAGCGGCGCGCGCCGGGAGGAAACTCGAAGACCTCGACCTCGATCCCACGGCGCCGCATCTCCTCGACCTGGTCCCGCACCCACCTGCCCCGCTGGGGGGCGCCGGCGTCGGGCACGAAGTTGGTGACGACCAGGACCCGCATCGGGCTGAGCGTATCCGCGGTCGGTGGCGGTGCGGCGGTTCGGCACAGATGGGCCGCCGAATTGGCGCAACTCGGTCTGGATCGTTGACCGGGCGCCCGCCAGCGTGGGTCGAAACCGAACGAACCGGAGGTTTCGATGATCTACGCGCTGATGGGATACCTGCACACCGCGGCCGCCGAGCGGGTGAGGACGATCCGCTCGCTGGCCGAGGGCGACAGGGGACAGGGCACGGTCGAGTACGTCGGCCTGATCCTGCTCGTCTCCCTGCTGATGGTCGGCATGGTGGCGGCGATGAAGGGGTTCAACGGCCGCCAGGGGACCGAGCTGGCGAGCCTGATCGTCGACAAAATCACGGAGGCGGTCGACAAGGTGGCGTTCAAATAGAAATGAGAGACTCGGGCGGATGAGCAAGGAGCAGAGTCCCTGATGCCCGAGTCGCGCAGCTACGACCGCGCCCCTGCCGACATCCGGCCGGTGACGATCGAGCCCGAATTCGTCGCCACCGCCGACGGCTCGGCGCTGATCTCGGTCGGCGGCACACGGGTGATCTGCACCGCGTCGGTGAGCGACCAGGTTCCGCGCTGGATGCAGGGTCGCGGTCGTGGCTGGGTGACGGCGGAGTACTCGATGCTGCCCGCCTCGACCGGCGAGCGCAAGGCGCGTGACATCTCGCGCGGCAAGCAGGATGGGCGGGGGGTCGAGATCCAGCGCCTGATCGGCCGCTCCCTGCGCGTCGTCGTCGACTTCGAGCGGCTCGGCGAACGCAGCGTCTACGTCGACTGCGACGTGCTCGAGGCCGACGGCGGCACCCGCTGCGCGGCGATCACCGGCGGCTACGTGGCGTTGCGACTGGCGCTCGGCAAGCTGGTCGAGGCGAAGGAGATCGACGAGCTGCCGCTGAACGGCTCGGTCGCGGCGATCAGCGTCGGCATGGTCGGCGGCCGGGCACTCTGCGACCTCGACTACTCCGAGGACTCCGGCGCCGAGGTCGACGCCAACGTGGTGATGACCGGCGAGGGCGGCCTGGTCGAGGTCCAGGCGACGGCGGAGCGGACCCCGCTCTCCCGCGCCTCCCTCGACGAGCTGCTCGGGCTTGCCGAGCTCGGCATCGATCGCCTGCGCCAAGTTCAGGAGCAGGTCGCGAGCGCTTGATCTTCGCGACCGGCAACAGGCACAAGCTGCGCGAGATGCGCGAGCTGCTGCCGGGGGTCGAGCTGGAGCCGCTGCCGGACGGCGTCACCCTGCCGCCGGAGGAGGGCGAGTCGTTTGCGGAGATCGCGCTCGAGAAGGCGCGCGCGGCGCGCGCGGCGACCGGAGAGGCGGTCATCGCCGACGACTCGGGCATCGGCGCCGTCGGCCTCGGGGGTCGGCCGGGGATCCACTCGTCGCGCTACGGGGGCGAGGGCGCCGGCGACCAGGAGAACCTGGAGAAGCTCCTGCGCGAGGTCGACGCCGCCGGCGAGGAGCGCCGCGCCTACTACATCTGCGCCCTGGCGCTGATCGACGAGGAGGGCACCGAGCACGTCTTCGAGGCACGCTGGGACGGCCACCTGGTCGAGGAGCCGCGTGGGGAGGGCGGGTTCGGCTACGACCCGGCCTTCGTCTCCGAGGGCCAGCGCGACGGCCGCACCGCGTCGGAGCTCAGCGACGCGGAGAAGAACGAGATCAGCCATCGCGGCCGGGCGGCCCGGATGCTGGCCGCGCACCTCGAGCAGCGGGGCGCGGCGCGGACCGGCCGATGATCCGCACGAAAACCGGCGCCGCGGCGCTCTCGATCGCCTCCAACTCGATCCTGATCGCGATCAAGATCGCGGCGGGGGCGATCACGGGGTCGATCGCGATCATCACCGAGGCCCTGCATTCGCTGATCGATCTGGTCGCCTCGGTGATCGCCTTCATCTCGGTGCGGAAAGCGGACGAGCCGGCCGATGCCGAGCATCCGTACGGGCACGCCAAGGTCGAGAGCCTGGCGGCGACGATCGAGGGGATGCTGATCCTGGTCGGCGCCGGCGTGATCGTCTACGAGGCGACCCACCGGCTGGTGGTCGGCTCGAAGGTCGAGACGCTCGGGGTCGGGATCGCGGTGATGGGCTTCTCGGTGCTCGCCAACCTCGTCGTCTCGAGCGTGCTCTCGAGCCAGGCCAGGGAGCACGAGTCGCCGGCGCTGGAGGGCGACGCCGCTCACCTACGCACCGACGCCCTGACCTCGGCCGGCGTGCTCGGCGGGCTGCTGCTGGTCGAAATCACGGGAGTCGTCGCCTTCGACTCGATCACGGCCCTCGTGGTCGCCGTGGCGATCGTTACCGCGGGCCTGCGGATCATTCGCCGCTCCTCGGGTGCGCTGGTCGACGAATCTCTTCCCGACGAGGAGGTCGACCGGATCGAGGCGGTGATCGCCTCGGTGCGGACGGAGGAGGTGGTCGGCTACCACAAGCTGCGCTCGCGGCGGGCGGGGGCGCTCCGCTACGTCGACCTCCACGTCCAGTACCGGTCGGGGACCAGCCTCGAGCGCGCCCACTCGCTCGCCCACCTGATGCGCGACGCGATCGAGGAGACCCTGCCCGGCGCCGAGGTCCTGATCCACGTCGAGCCCGAGACCTCCGCTCACCGCGCCGGGCGCGGCCACCCCTACCGGTCGGGCTAGGGAGCCGGCAGGAGGTTGACGGCCGCCGCCAGGCCGACGGCGCTGACGGTCACCGTGTAGCCGGTGTAGCCGCTGACCGCGAAGAGGATCGCCGCGATCGCGCAGACGGCGACGACGGTGATCCAGGATGCGCGGGCAAGTGACACTGACTGTATTTTGGCTGATCCGATGGTCGATACCGCAACAGCCGGCGATCCCGCGGTCCCCGAGGGCGCCGCCGAGCAGGCCCTCGCCTTCCTCGCCGAGCTGTCGCCCGACCTGCGCGGAGCGGCAATCCTCGACCGCCGCGGCTCGGTGCTCGCGGCCACCGACCGGGCGCCGCGCTGGCGGGACGACGTCGCCGCGCTGCTCGACGTCGCCGATCGCGCCGGAAGCGAGCCGGTCGAGCAGGTTCACATCGGCACCGAGCAGGGCGAGGTGTTCGCGATCCGCCATGCGGGCCTGACCGCGGTCGCCGTCACCGAGCGCTTCGCCCTCGCCTCGCTGCTCTTCTTCGACATGCGCTCGATCCTCCGAGACCTGGTCGGCGGCGGCGACCGATGACGCCCCCCAAGCCCCACCGCGTGCTGCTCGAGCGGGTCTCCGGCTATGCCGACGAGGCCGCCGCCTACATGCGCAGGCGGCGCGTGTCCCGGCGCCCCTTCGCCCGCCTCTACTACCCCGGGGGGAGGGCGTCCGACCATGCCGCCGACAGCGAGGCCGGCGGCGAGCTCTTCGTCGCCGCCGGGCAGCTGATCGAGGTTGCGAAGAGCGAGCCATGAGCGCCGCTCGTCCCGCCGACCTCGTCGCCCCCGACGTTGCCGCCCGCGTCCTTGCCGTCGCGCTCGGCAACGGCGGCGAGTTCGCCGAGGTCTTCGCCGAGCGCCGCAGCGGCCTGGGCATGTCGATCGACGAGTCGCGCGTCGAAGCGGTGCAGTCCGGTGCCGAGGAGGGGGCCGGGGTGCGGGTGATCGCGGACGGCACCACCTACTTCGCGCACGTCGACGGCCTCCAGCCGGCCGACCTCGAGCGGGCCGCCGGCGAGGCTGCCTCGGCGCTGCGCTCCGGGCGCGCCGAGCCGCGGCCGCTGGCGGCGGTCGAGACCACCCCGCATCGGGTCGAGCGCCGCCCGCAGGACGTGCCGGTGGAGCGCAAGGCGGCGCTCCTGCGCGAGCTCGACGAGCGCGGCAGGGCCGAGGGCGCCGAGGTGACCCAGGTCCTCGCCTCCTACGCGGAGGCGCGCCGGCAGGTTGCCGTGGCCAACTCGGAGGGGCTCTTCTGCGGCGACGACCGCACCCGCACGCGGATCGGCGTCCAGGCCGTGGCCCGGCGCGGGGACGTGGTCGAGACCGGCCACGAGACGCTCGGCGGCGCCCGCGGCTTCGAGCTGCTCGAAGACGATCCGGGCTCGATCGCCGCGCAGGCGGCCGGCAAGGCCCTGACCCTGCTCGACGCGGGGCCGGCGCCGGCCGGCTCGATGCCGGTCGTGGTCGGCGGCGGCTTCGGCGGCGTCCTCTTCCACGAGATGACCGGGCACGGGCTCGAGGCGGACCACGTGCAGAAGGGGGCGAGCGTCTACGCCGGCAAGCTCGGGGAGCAGGTCGCCGAGCCGCTGATCAGCGCCTACGACGACGGCCGGATGCCGAACGAGTGGGGGTCCGACGCGATCGACGACGAGGGCACGCCGACGCAGAGGACCCTGGTGCTCGAGGACGGCCGGCTCGCCTCCTTCCTCTACGACCGCCTGCGGGCCGAGCGCGACGGCGTCGCCTCGACCGGCAACGGCCGTCGCGAGAGCTTCCGGCACCTGCCGATCCCGCGCATGACGAACACCTACATCGCGCCCGGCGAGGCCGAGCCCGAGGCGATGATCGGCGAGCTGGAGAAGGGCTTCTACGCGGCGTCCTTCGGCGGTGGCCAGGTCGACCCGGCCACCGGAGACTTCGTCTTCGGCGTGTCCGAGGGCTACCTGATCGAGGCCGGGCGGGTGACGAAGCCGTGCCGGGGCGCGACCCTGATCGGCAACTGCCTGCAGGCGCTGGCCGCGATCGACGCGGTCGGCGAGGACTTCGCGATGAAGACCGGCATCTGCGGCAAGGGGGGCCAGAGCGCCCCGGTCGGCACCGGCCAGGGCCACGTGCGGATCGCGGCGATGACGGTGGGGGGGACGCGGGTGTGAGGGCGGGGGCGCGGCTGTGATCGACGTGGCCCGAGGCGCGGTCGAGGCGGCGCTGTCGGCCGGCGCCGGCGACGCCGAGGCCTATGCCTCGGAGTCCGTCGAGCGCGAGGTCCGCGTCCACGGCGGCGCGATCGAGAGCCTGACCGGGGCGACCCAACGCGGACTCGGCCTGCGCGCCTGGCTCGGTGGCCGGGTCGGATACGCCTACGGCACCGACCTCGGCGAGGCGGGGATCGCGGCGCTCGCCGCCCGCGCGGTCGAGGCGGCGCGGGCGGCCGACGAGGACGAGTTCGCCGGCCCCCCGGCTCCCAGCCCCGAGCAGCCGCCCGAGCTCGATCTGCGCGATCCATCGATCGACTCCTGGTCGATGGCCGAGGTCGCGGACCTGGCGCTGGCGGTCGAGCGCGAGGCGCTCGCCGCCGACCCGCGCGTCGCAGGCGTGGAGCAGTCCGTCTACGCCGGCTCCGCGGACCACGTCGCGATCGCCTCCTCGACCGGCGTCGCAGGCGAGTACCGGTCTTCCGGCTGCTACGCCTATGCGATGGTCCTCGCCAAGGGCGATGAGGGGGCCGAGACCGGGCTCGGGTTCGACCTGGCGCGCGGGCCCGGCGCGCTCGACCCGGTCGCCGCCGGCCGCGAGGGCGCCCAGCGGGCGACGGCGATGATCGGGGCCGGCAAGCCCGATTCGCGCAGCTGCCCGGTGGTGCTCGACCCGACCGTGGCCGCCGGCTTCCTGGGCATCGTCGGCGGGGCGCTGGGCGCAGACGCCGTGCAACGGGGCCGCTCGCCGTTCGCCGATCGGGTCGCGACCGAGGTCGGCACCGAGGCCGTGACCCTGCACGACGACGGGCTCGACCCGGCGGGCCCCGCGACGGCCCCCTTCGACGGCGAGGGGCGCGGCAGCGCCCGCACGGCGTTGATCGAGGCGGGGACGCTGCGCACCTACCTGTTCGACACCTACACGGCGAGGCGCGGCGGGACCGAGTCGACCTCGAGCGCGGGGCGCTCCGGCTACCGCAGCCTGCCGCGGGTCTCCGCCTCGAACCTTGTCCTCGATGTGGGCGGGCTCGGGTTTGAGGAGCTGCTCGGCGAGGCTGGGGAGGGGATCTTCGTCACCGACGTGGCCGGGCTGCACTCGGGCGTCAACCCGGTCACGGGCGTCTTTTCGGTCGGCGCCTCGGGCCGGGCGATCCACGGCGGCGAGCTGGCCGAGCCGGTGCGCGAGTTCACGATCGCCGGCGACCTCGTCTCGATGCTCGGCTCGGTGCGAGCCGCGGGGGCGGAGGCGCGCTGGGTCCCCTTCGGCGGCTCGGTCAGGACCCCGCCGCTGCTGATCGGAGAGATGACCGTCGCCGGAGCCTGAGCGCACGCCCGGCAGGCGTGCCTACCTGGTCGCCGAGCCCACTGTTAGATTGCGGCCGACTTTCAACCACCGATGGAGAAAGAGGAGCTTTCGACGTGACAAAGGCTGAATTTCTGGATCAACTGGCAGGCGACGATCGCATCGGCAGCAAGAAGGCGGCGGGCGACGCGGTTGACGCGGTGCTGGAGGCGATCACCGAGACGCTGAGCGGCGGCGGCGATGTCAGCTTCACCGGCTTCGGCAAATTCCACGTCGCCGAGCGCGGCCCCCGGCAGGGCGTCAACCCGCGCACCGGCGAGCGGATCACGATCCCGGGCGGCAAGGTGCCGCGCTTCTCCGCCGGCTCCGCGCTGAAGGCCAGGGTCAAAGGCTGAGGCAAGCCCGATTTCGGGCGCGTCGCCGCCTGTCTCTCCGCGCCTGCAATCGGGCGCAGACCGGTTGTGACGGCTCCTTTCGCAGACCGGCTGGCGGCGCTCGTCGAGGAGCGCCGCAGCCAGGTCTGCCTGGGGCTCGACCCGGACCCGGCGAAGCTCACCGGCGAGGACCTCGGTCCCACGGTCGAGGGCACGCCGGCGGAGGTCGCGGCGCGCGCCGTCGCCGCCCACTGCCGATCGCTGATCGGCCGCGCCGGCCCGGCCTGCGTGGCGGTCAAGCCGCAGCTCGCCTGCTTCGAGCGCCTCGGGGCGCCGGGCTGGGCGGCCCTCGAAGACGTCTGCGCGGCCACACGCGACGCCGGGCTGTTGGTCGTCGCCGACGGCAAGCGCGGTGACGTGCCGGTCACCGCGGCGGCCTACGGCCAGGCCCTGGTCGGCGAGACCGCGACGCCGTGGGGCGCCGTCGCCGGCCTCGGCGCCGACGCCTTCACGGCCAACCCCCTGCTCGGCGTCGACGCGCTCGAGCCGCTGGTGGCCGCCGCCGAGGCCGCCGGGGCGGGCGTCTTCGCGCTCGTCCGCACCAGCAACCCGGGCGCGGCCGATCTGCAGGACCTGGACGCCCAGGGGCGCCCCGTGCACGAGCGCCTGGCGGAGATCGTCGACGGCCTCGCGGACCGGCTGGCCGGCAGCGAGTCGGCGCCGCTCAGCGGGATGGGGGCGGTGGTCGGCGCCACCGAGCCCGGCCACATCGCCAGGCTGCGCGAGCTGATGCCCCGCTCGATCTTCCTGATCCCGGGCGTCGGCGCCCAGGGCGGCCGGCCGGAGCTGCTCGGGGCCGCCTTCGCCGCCGGTCGCGCGGCGGCCCTGGTGCCGGCCTCGCGGAGCATCGCCGGCGACCCCGACCCGGCCGCCGCCGCCGAGCGCCTTCGCGCCGCGGTCTGGGACGTGTCGACCGCCTAGCGAGCCGGCGGGCGACTGTACGATCCTCGACGCCGATCCCCCTCCGCGCCAATGACCAAGCGATCGACAGCACCAGCCAGGGCCCTAGCCGTCATCGCGCTGGTCGGCGGCTTCGTCGTCGTGATCGTGCTCCTCTCGTCGGCGCTCGGCGGCGACGGCGGAGGCTCCTCCTCCGGCGGCGGCGCGGGCACCTCGGGCAAGATCGCGCCGCGGCGCGAGGAGGCGAAGAAGGTGCCCAGGGTCTACGTCATCAAGAACGGCGACACCCTGACCGCGATCGCCCACGAGACGGGAGTCCCGGTGGCGAGGATCCTGCGGCTCAACCCGGACGTCGACCCGCAGATCCTGATCTCCGGCGAAAAGCTGAAACTTCGGTGAGACGCGGCGCCATCAGGGCGTCGCTGCTCGCTGCGCTCCTCGCTGCGGCCGCGGGTGGCGTCGTAGGGGGGCCCGCCCCTGAGGAAGCCTCAGCTACCGCAAGGGGCGGGGGGTCCCCTGCGGCGAGAGGCCCCGCGGTCACCGCGAAAGCGTGGATCCTGGTCGACGCGCGCACCGGTCGGGTGCTCGAGTCCCATGCCGCAAGGCGGCACCTGCCGATCGCCAGCACCACGAAGCTGATGACGGCCTACGTGGCGATGAGGGAGCTGCCGCTCGGCAAGCGGATCAGGGCCGCGCCCTACGACCCGATCTACGGCGAGTCCCTGCTCAACCTGCGCGCCGGCCAGTCGGTCAGCGTCCTCGACCTGCTCTACGGCCTGATTCTGCGCAGCGGCAACGACGCCGCCTACGACCTCGCCCGCGCCGCCGCCGGCTCGCAGGATGCCTTCGTCCGGAAGATGAACCGGCGCGCCTCGGCCATCGGCCTCTCCGACACCCACTACGCGAACCCGATCGGCCTCGACCAGCGCGGCAACTTCTCGAGCGCCGCCGACCTGGCGACGCTGACCGGCCGCCTGCTCAGCGACCCCGCCTTCGCCCGGATCGCCGCCTCGACCAGCGCACGCCTGCGCAGCCTGCGCCCGCCGCGCAGGATCACGACGATCAACGAACTCCTCTACCTGGAGCCGTGGGTCACGGGGGTGAAGACGGGCCACACCTTCGACGCCGGCTACGTCCTGGTCGGCTCGGGCAGGCGCAAGGGCGTGGAGCTGATCTCGGTGGTGATCGGCGCGCCGAGCGCGGAAGCCCGCGACGACGGCAGCCTCGAACTGCTCGAGGGCGGCTTCGCCCGCTATCGCAGGCGCGTCCCCGTCCGCGCCGGGCAGGACCTGGCCGACCCGGGCATTCGCTACGCCGGCGGCGAGCTGCCGCTGCGCGCGACCCGCGCCGTCGTAGCCGGCGTCTATCCCGGCCAGCGCCTCGACGTCGACGTCGAGGCGCCCGTCGAGGTCGAGGGCCCGGTCGAGCGCGGCGCCCCGCTCGGGCGGGCCACCGTCCTCGTCGACGGCCGCCCGGCGGGGTCGACGGCACTGCGCGCAGGCCGCTCGATTTCGGCGGCCAACGCATTCGACCGGGCACGGAGCTTCGCCTCCGAACACACGATTCTCACCGGAGCCGGGTTGTTCGTGATACTGATTGGGGCTGTCGTGCTGGGGCGAGCGATGCGCCGTAGGCGACAGGGAGATCAGATGTCCAGAGGCACCGCAAAGTGATCCTCACAGTCACCCTCAACGCCGCGATCGACCGCACGGTCGCGGTCCCCAACTTCCGCCTCGGCCGGCGCCACCGAGCGGTCGAGAGCCGCACGCTCGCCGGCGGCAAGGGCATCAACGTCGCCCGCGCCCTCAGCCTGCTCGGCCAGCCGGTGATCGCGACCGGCTTCGTCGGCGGGCCGACCGGCATCCGCGTCGTCGAACAGCTCCGCGAGGAGGCCGTGCTCACCGACTTCACCCGGATCGCCGGCGAGACGAGGATCAACCTGGCGGTGATCGACCCGACCTCGGGCGAGCAGACCGAGATCAACGAGCGCGGCCCGGCGGTCAGCCCGGAGGAGGTCGTCCGCTTCGTCGAGCGCCTCGACTACCTCGCCGCCGGGGCGAAGCTCTGCGTCCTCGCCGGCAGCCTCCCGCCCGGCGCCGGCGATGACCTCTATGCCCGCCTGGTCAAGGACCTGCTGGCGCGCGGGATCGTCGTCGTCCTCGACGCCGACGGCGACGCGATGCTCGAAGGCGTCCGCGCCGGCGCCTCGGTGATCACGCCCAACGAGCGCGAGGCCGAGGAGCTCGCGGGCCAGGAGTTCGCCGACCCGGGCGACCTCGCCCAGGGGCTCTCCGAGCTCCTTCGCCTGGGTGCCGGAGAAGCGGCGATCACCCGTCCCGACGGCTGCGCGGCGGTGGTCGGCGAAGGCTCGGACAGGCGCTTCCTCGAGGCCCGGACGGAGCCGCTCGAGCCGGTCTCGACTGTCGGCTCGGGGGACGCCTTCCTCGCCGGGTACGTCGCCGGCCGCTACGAGGGGCGCTCGCCCGAGGAGTGCCTCGCCTACGGCGTCGCCTGCGGCGCCGAGTCGACTCAGCACTTCGGTGCCGGGACGGTCGACCGCAACCAGGTCGAGCGCCTGCTCGGCGAGGTCCACGTGCACGATCTGGAGGTCCCCGCGGAAGTGTAGTCTGGGTTCTCAACGCCATCCCCTGGAGGACCAATTGGAGATCGACATCGGTCGGGGCAAGAAGGGGCGGCGCGCATACGGATTCGACGACATCGCGATCGTTCCGTCGCGCCGCACCCGCGATCCTGACGACATTGACATCAGCTGGACGCTCGGCCCGTACCGCTTCGAGATCCCCCTCGTGGCCTCGGCCATGGACGGCGTCGTCAGCCCCGAGACCGCGGCTCTGGTCAACCGGCTCGGAGGGCTCGGAGTCCTCAATCTGGAGGGCATCTGGACTCGCTTCGAGAACGCCGAGGAGAAGCTCGAGATGGTCGCCGCGGCGCCCAAGCACGAGGCGACCCGGATCATGCAGGAGATCTACGCCGAGCCCGTCAAGCCGGAGCTGATCGGCCGGCGGATAGCCGAGATCAAGGAGAAGGGCGCGGTCGCCTGCGGCTCGCTCACGCCGCAGAAGGTGCGCGAGCACTACGAGACCGCCATCGAGGCGGGGATCGACATCCTCGTCATCCAGGGAACCGTGATCTCCGCCGAACACGTCTCGACCACGGTCGAGCCGCTCAACCTCAAGGAGTTCATCTCCGACGTCCCGGTGCCGACCGTCGTCGGCGGCTGCGCGTCCTACTCGACCGGCCTGCACCTGATGCGGACCGGCGCGGTCGGCGTCCTTGTGGGCGTCGGCCCCGGCGCAGCCTGCACCACCCGCGGCGTGCTCGGCATCGGCGTGCCGCAGGCGACGGCGATCGCCGACGTGGCGGCGGCGCGCTCCCAGCACATGCTCGAGACCGGCGAGTACGTGAACGTGATCGCCGACGGCGGCATGCGCACCGGCGGCGACGTCTCCAAGGCGATCGCCGTGGGGGCGGACTCGGTGATGGTCGGCTCGCCGCTCGCGCGCGCCAAGGAGGCCCCCGGCCGCGGCTTCCACTGGGGGATGGCGACCTTCCATCCCTCGCTGCCGCGCGGCACCCGCGTCTCGACCAAGCAGGACGGGACGATGGAGGAGATCCTGCTCGGCCCGGCCCAGGAGAACGACGGAACCTTCAACCTGATGGGGGCGCTGAAAACGTCGATGGCGACGACCGGCTACGAGGACATCCGCTCCTTTCAGCGCGCCGAGGTGATGGTCGCACCGGCACTGCAGAGCGAGGGCAAGAAACTGCAGAACGAGCAGGCGGTGGGGATGGGCTCCAACGGCCGAGCCGCGGTCTCCGCCGGCGTCGGGGTCGCCGACGATTGAGCGAAGTCGCCGAGCAACTGGACCGGCAGGCCTCGGCGGCTGAGGTGGCCGCGAGCGCGCCGACGGAGAACGAGGAGGTCCTCGTTCTCGACTTCGGCGGCCAGTACTCGCAGCTGATCGCCCGCCGGATCCGCGAATGCGGCGTCTATTCCGAGCTGCTGCCGGCGACTGCCTCGCTCGACTCGATCCGCGGCCGCTCGCCGAAGGGGCTGGTCCTCTCCGGCGGCCCGGCGTCGGTCTACGAGCCCGGGGCGCCTCCCTTCCCGACGGCGCTGCTCGACCTGGGCATTCCGATGCTCGGCATCTGCTACGGGATGCAGGCCCTGGTCCAGAGCCTCGGCGGCAAGGTCGAGGGAGCCGAGTCGGGCGAGTTCGGCCGCGCCGACCTGATCCTCCGCGACGGCGGCGGGCGCCTGCTCGGCGGCCTGCCCGAGGAGCAGGCCTGCTGGATGAGTCACCGCGACACGGTCTTCGAGCCGCCCCCCGGCTTCCAGGCCCTCGCCTCGACGCCCGGCTCGCCCGTCGCCGCCTGCGAGGCCCCCGATCGGGGGCTGTACGGGATCCAGTTCCATCCCGAGGTCGTCCACACGCCATACGGGACCGAGATCCTGACCCGATTCCTGCGCGACATCGCCGGCTGCGAGCAGCAGTGGTCGCCGGAGTCGGTGATCGCCGAGCAGGTCGCGCGGATCCAGGCCCAGGTGGGGGAGGGCGGCGTCATCTGCGGGCTCTCGGGCGGGGTCGATTCCTCGGTCGCGGCGCTGCTCGTCCACCGGGCGGTCGGCGAGAGGCTGACCTGCGTCTTCGTCGATCACGGGCTGATGCGGATGAACGAGGCCGAGCAGGTCGTCGAGGCCTTCGAGCAGTTCGGCATCCCGCTCGTCCACGTCGAGGCCGAGGACCGCTTCCTGGCGAAGCTGGCGGGGGTCGACGATCCGGAGACCAAGCGCAAGATCATCGGCGAGGAGTTCATCCGCGTCTTCGAGGAGGAGGCCGAGAAGCTCGAGGACGCCCGCTATCTGGTGCAGGGCACCCTCTACTCGGACGTGATCGAGTCGGGCGGCAGCGACGGGGCGGAGACGATCAAGTCCCACCACAACGTCGGCGGCCTGCCCGAGGACCTCGAATTCGATCTGGTCGAGCCGCTGCGCCTGCTCTTCAAGGACGAGGTCCGTGCCGTCGGCGCCGAGCTCGGGCTGCCCGAGCGCCTGGTCTGGCGCCAGCCCTTCCCGGGCCCCGGGCTGGCGATCCGCATAGTCGGCGGCGAGGTCAACAGGGAGCGCCTCGACATCCTGCGCGCCGCGGACTCGATCCTGCAGGAGGAGGTTCGCGCCGCCGGCCTCTACCGGCAGCTCTGGCAGTCGTTCTGCGTGCTGCCCGTGGTCCGCTCGGTCGGGGTCCAGGGCGACGGGCGCACCTACGCCTATCCGATCGTGATCCGCGCCGTCACCTCCGACGACGCGATGACCGCCGACTGGGCCCGGCTTCCCTATGACCTGCTCGAGCGCGTGTCCAACCGGATCATCAACGAGGTCCGCGGCGTGAACCGCATTGCCCTGGACATCTCCTCGAAGCCCCCCGCCACGATCGAGTGGGAGTGATTTGACCGTCGTTCGATGAGTTTTGCCCGGCCTACCGGGCAAAAGACATCGAGCGGCAGCCAGGAAATGCCGTTCGCGGCCTCGATATCGGCTCTCGGCCTCGTGCAGGCGGCCCTCGTGGCGCTTCCGGGGCGGCTGCCGCCGCTGCCGGTCGGCGCGCCGAGGACCCGCTGGTGGGCGCTGGCGCCGGCGCTCTCGATCGTCGTCGTTGTCCTCGTCGTCGACCTCTACGAGGGCTCGGCCATCTTTCTCACCTACCTGGCGCTCGTCGCGGTCCCGCCGCTGGCGGCGATCGCGCTGGGGTGGCTGGTGCGTGGCGCCGACCCCCTATGGAGCCTGGGCGTCCTGCCCATGTTCGCGCTCGCCTGGGCGCTGCCCGGCGCGCTCGCCGGCGAGGCGGCGGCGACGGCGCTCTCGGCGCTCGCCTGCATCGCCCTGGGGTGGCTGCTGGTCTCCGTCGTCCCCGCCCTCTGGCTGCGCAGGGGCGTCTATGCGATGGCGACGATCGATGCGGTGCTGGTCGCCGCCGACCTGCTCCAGGGCCCGAGCTCGGTGCTCAGCGCCGCCGCGCCCGCCGGCGACCTTCCCCGCCTGCAGGCCGTCCACCTCGGCTCCGCCACGATGGGCTTTGGCGACCTCTTCGTCGCCGGCCTGGTCGGCTGCCTCCTCGCGCCCGGCGCCCGCGCGAGCGTTCTCCCAACCGGCGACGGGCCGCAGCTGTGGGCGGCGGCGCTGGTCGCCGTCCTCGCCCTGGCGTTCGACCTGCTCTTCTTCGCGGTCGACACGCTGCCGGCGACGGTGCCGGTCGCCGTGGCGCTGGCGATCGTCGAGCGCCGAGGCCGGGTCCCGGCTCAGTCGTAGCGGTCCCAACCCTTCAGGAAGGGGACTCAGCTGTAGCGGTCCCAACCCTTCAGGAAGGGGAGGGGGTCGATCGGGCCGCCGCCCTCGTACCACCCGGGGGCGTCCCAGAGCTCGAAATGGAGGTGGCAGGCACTGGCGTCACCGGTGTCGCCGACGATTCCGATCGGCTGGCCGGTGCGGACGACCTGCCCCTCCTTCAGGGGCGAGGGCTCGGCGAGGTGCATGTAGGCGGTGTCGTAGCGCGAGCCCCGGCCGTCGATCACGATGTAGTTGCCCGCCGCGCCGTCCCAGTCCGCGTACTGGACGCGGCCACCGCGGGCGGCGACCAGGGGCAGGCCGCAGGCGGCCATCACGTCCTGGCCCTGATGGGTGTGGCCGGAGCGGCCGGCCCCGAAGCGGCCGCCGGCGCCGCCGTAGTCGTGCTTTCCAAGGATCGGGAAGGCGAAGGCGTAGAAGGCGAAGCCGAGGCTCGGCGCCTTGGCCGGGGCCGAGGCCTGGCGGGCCACCCGCGACGTGCCCTGGGCGCGGACCCGGAAGCCATAGTGGCCGTTGCGCGCCGGCCGCTTCGCGGCGGTCATCCCGTCCCAGCGGATGCCGATCGTCGTGTGCGGCTCGACGTCATTGCGAAAGTAGCTGCGAACGACCCTGCCGCCTCGCCTGACGACGTCGATGCGGAGGTCGTTCTGCGGCTGGCTGCTCTCGATTTCGAAGCGCAGGCTGGGGCTGCGGACCCCGTAGAAGAAGGAGACGCGGGGGAACGTCCTGGCCGAGACGAGGCTGATGGCGCCGGCGCTCGGCGTGCCGGGAGCCGGGGAGCCGGTGGCGCTCGGAGGCGCCGGGGGCCCGCCGGCGGGGGTCGGCGCGCCGCCGGTCGCGATCGCCGCCGCGGCGCTGCCCGGGAGGATCGCCAGCAGGGCCGCCACCGCGACCGTTACGACCATGCCCGCCGCTATGGGCCGGGCTCTCGACGTGCTCGAGACCACGTTGCCTCTCTTTCGACCGCCTGCGGAGTTAGCTGTCGGGCTCGCGCTGAAAGAGATTGCGCTACGGGCGTTTTCGCCCGATTCGCCCCCGGGACCTGCAACGGTCCCTGCGGTTCCCCCGCTCCCGTCCGGACCCTCCCGGCGGGATTCGGCGTGGTGCGGCGGCAGTATAGGCATGCCTCGCGGCGGGTGGGCCGCGCTTCGCCTATCATCCCGAGGCCGCGCGTGAGGCCTCCGCGCGGTTTTTCCACGAATGAAGACGTATGTCGCCACCCCCGCCGACCGCCAGCGAGACTGGTACGTCGTCGATGCCGAGGGCCAGACCCTGGGCCGGCTGGCGACTCGGATCGCGGACGCGCTGCGTGGCAAGCGCAAGCCGGAGTACACACCGCACGTCGACACCGGCGACTTCATCGTCGTCGTCAATGCGGAGAAGATCCACGTCACCGGCGACAAGCTCGCCCAGAAGACCTACTGGCGGCATTCCGGCTACCCCGGCGGGATCAAGTCGCGCACCCTTGGCGAGATGCTCGAGCGCCGGCCCGAGGAGGTAATCCGCAAGGCCGTGAAGGGAATGCTCCCCCGCAACCGCCTCGCCCGCCGGCAGCTGACCAAGCTCAAGGTGTACGCCGGCCCCGACCACCCCCACGCGGCCCAGCAGCCGAAACCGATGGAGATAGAGAAGTGAGCGACGAAGAGAACAAAGAGACCTCCGAGGGCGCATCGCCCGACGAGCCAGAAACGGACCCCACGACCGCGGGTCCTGCCGCGGAGGACGACTCCTCGTCCCCGCAAGCTGCGGGCGAGGAGCCATCCTCCACGCCCCCCGCGGAGGAGGCGCCCGAGCCTGGACAGGTCCAGGACGAGGCGACCGAGGAGACGCCCGCCGCCCCCGGACGCGAAGCGGAGGAGGCGGCGGTTGACGGCGAAGCCCAGGCCGAGGCCGACGACGATGCATCCGTGAGTCCTTCGGAGGAGGCCGAGGGCCCTGCCGCGACCGCCGAGTCCCCAGCCGAAGAGCCGCAGAAGGACGACTCCAAGGCGGACGATGAGAAGAAGAAGAAGGACGTCATTCCCGGCGCCGACCTCGAGCCGATCTCGGTCGAGCAGGCCGACGAGAGGCCGCTGAGCGCCGAGGAGCGCGCCCGCCGCGAGGCCGAGGATGAGGAGCGGGCACAGCGCGAGGCCGAGCTCGCCGGCGACGGCGAGGAGGACTCGAGCGCGGCGAGTCGCGCCCCGGCGAAGCTCGAGAGCGGCTCCAGCTTCCAGGCGACCGGCAAGCGCAAGCGCGCGATCGCGCGTGTCACCCTGATGCCCGGCGGCGGCAAGTTCGAGATCAACGGCCGATCGCTCGAGGAGTTCTTCCCCCGCCCGCTGCACCAGACGATGGCCAGGCAGCCTTTGAGCACCAGCGGCTATGAGACCAGCGTGGACGTCCGCGTCCGCGTCCACGGCGGCGGGATCGGCGGCCAGGCGGGCGCCGTCCGCCACGGGATCTCCCGGGCGCTGACGGAGATCGACCCGGAGTTGCGCGGCGAGCTCAAGCGGCGTGGCTTCCTCACTCGCGACGCGCGGGTCAAGGAGCGGCGCAAGGCCGGCCTCAAGAAGGCGCGCAAGCGGCCGCAGTTCAGCAAGCGCTGAGCGAGGGCTGATGGCGACGGGGCGCAGGCTCTTCGGCACCGACGGGGTCCGAGGGGAGGTTGGGACGTTCCTGACCGCGGAGCTGGCGACCGCCCTGGGGCGGGCCGCGGCCGCCTCCCTGGACGCCGAGCGCCCGCAGGTCCTGATCGTCCGCGACACCCGGGAGTCGGGTCCGATGCTGGAGGCGGCCCTGGCCGCCGGCATCGCCGCCGCCGGGGGCGATGCTCTGCTCGGCGGCGTCCTGCCGACGCCCGCCGCCGCGATCCTCGTCAGGAAGCTGGGCCTCGACCTCGCCGCCGTCGTCTCCGCCTCCCACAACCCGTTCGGGGACAACGGGATCAAGTTCTTCTCGGCGGCCGGGACGAAGCTGGACGACGCCGCCGAGGAGCGGATCGAAGCCCTGGCCGACGGCGCCGCGGCCGAGAGCGTCGCGCGCCCGGGGCGGGTGCGCGAGCTGAAGGGCGGCCTCGGGGACTATCTACGGGCGCTGCAGGCCGCCTTCCCGCTCGACCTCACGGGAAGGAGGGTCGCGCTCGACTGCGCCAACGGCGCCGCCTACCGGGCGGCGCCGGCGATCTTCGAGCGGCTCGGCGCCGAGGTCGAGCCGATCGCGATCGAGCCCGACGGGCGCAACATCAACGACGGCTGCGGCTCGACCCACCTCGACCTCCTCGGCGCTCACGTCGCCGCCGGCGAGGCCGAGATCGGCTTCGCCTTCGACGGCGACGGCGACCGCGTGCTCGCCGTCGACGGCGCCGGTCGCGGCCGCGACGGCGACGAGCTGATCGCGCTCGCGGCCCGCGGCATGGCCGCCCGCGGCGAGCTCGACGGCGGCATCGTCGTGACGGTGATGAGCAACTACGGCTTCCACCGCTCGATGGAGGAGGCGGAGATCGAGGTGGCGACGACCCAGGTCGGCGACCGCCACGTGCTCGACGAGCTGCGTGAGCGCGGCTGGGCGCTCGGCGGCGAGCAGTCCGGCCACATCATCGACACCCGCATCGTCGCCACCGGCGACGGGATCGGCGCGGCGCTGGCGACGATGCGCGAGCTGGGTGGGGCGAGCCTCGCCGACGCGGTGCCGATGGAGAAGCTGCCCCAGGTGCTCGTAAACGTCGAGGTCGCCGAGCGCGATGCGGTCGCCTCCGCAGCCCCGGTCTGGGAGGCGGTGGAGAAGGAGGGCGCGGCGCTCGCCGGGCGCGGCAGGGTGCTGCTGCGGCCCTCCGGCACCGAGCCGCTGGTGCGGGTGATGGCCGAGGCGCCGAGCGCCGAGGAGGCGGAAGCGGTCTGCGACCGCCTCGTCGAGATCGTCCGCCGAGAGCTCGGCTGACGCGCTCCCTCTACTCTTAATCGCCTTCCATGTGCGGAATTGTCGGATACGTCGGGTCTCGGCCCTGCCGCGACCTGTTGGTCGCCGGCCTCGAGAAGCTCGAATACCGCGGCTACGACTCGGCCGGGGTTTCGGTGATCGAAGACGGCCGGGTCGAGAGCGTGCGCGCCGTCGGCCACCTCGGCAACCTTCGGGCTGCCCTCGAGGAGCGCGATGGGCGCGGCGGCGGCGTCGCGGTCGCCGCCCCGCCGGCGACGACCGGGGTCGCACACACCCGCTGGGCGACCCACGGGCGCGTCACCGAGGAGAACGCCCACCCGCACAGCGACAGCACCGACCGCGTCCACATCGTCCTCAACGGGATCGTCGAGAATCACACCAAGCTGCGCCGGGAGCTCGAGGCCGAGGGCGAGGTCTTCAGCTCCGAAACCGACGCCGAGGTCGTCGCCCACCTGATCGCCCGCCAATACGACGGTGACCTGCCGGCCGCGGTCCGGGCGGCATTCGCCGAGCTGCGCGGGCATTACGCGTTCGTCGCGATGCACGCCGATTGCCCCGGGCTCCTGGTCGGCGCCCGCAAGGAGTGCCCGCTGGTCGCCGGGGTCGGCGACGGCGAGAGCTTCCTCGCCTCGGCGATCCCGGCCTTCCTCGCCGAGACCAGCGACGCGGTAACCATCGAAAACGACGAGATCGTCACGATCGACCCCTCCGGCGTGTCGATCACCGACGCCGAGGGCAACCCGATCGAGCGCGGTTCCGAGCACATCTCCTGGGACGCCGCCGCCGCCGAGAAGGACGGCTACGAGACCTTCATGCTCAAGGAGATCCACGAACAGGCCGACGCCGTCGCCGAAACGATTGCCGGGCGGCTGCCGGGCGATGACGGGGTCGACCTCTCGGAGGTCGAGCTGGACGACGATTACCTGCGCGACCTGAAGCGGGTCGTGATCGTTGCCTGCGGGACCTCCTATCACGCGGGCCTGGTCGGCCGCTACGCGATCGAGGAGTGGGCGCGGGTGCCGATCGAGATGGACATCGCCTCCGAGTACCGCTACCGCAACCCGGTCGTCGGGCCCGGCGACCTGGTGATCGGCATGACCCAGTCCGGGGAGACGGCCGACACCCTGGCGGCGATGCGGCTGGCTCGCGAGAAGGGGGCCAAGGTGCTTGCGATCACCAATCTGATGGGGAGCCAGGCGACCCGCGACGCGGACGCCGTCCTCTACACGCGCGCCGGGCTCGAGGTGAGCGTCGCGGCGACCAAGACCTTCGTCGCCCAGGTCGCGGCGATGTACCTGATCGGACTGCGGCTCGCCGAGCTGCGGGGAACGCTGCCGCCCGAGCGGCTCGCCGAGCTGGTCGCCGAGCTCAAGCACCTGCCCTCGAAGATCGAGGAGACCCTGGCAGGCTGCGAGGACCGCGTCAGGGAGGTCGCCGCGACCCATCACGAGAAGGAGCTTCTTTCTCTACCTGGGACGGAACGTCGGCCTTCCGGTCTGCCTCGAGGGGGCGCTGAAGCTGAAGGAGATCTCCTACATCCCCACAGATGCGTACGCCGCCGGCGAGATGAAGCACGGGCCGATCGCCCTGCTCGACCAGTCGACCCCCGTCGTCTGCGTCGCCACCGAGAGCCCGGTCCTCGCCAAGGTCCTCTCCAACGTCGAAGAGGTGCGGGCCCGCGGCGCTGAAGCGATCGCGATCGCGACCGCGGGCGCCGACGGCGTCAGCGAGGTCGCCGACCAGACGATCGAGGTCGCCCGCACCGACTGGCTGTTGCAGCCGGTCGTCGCGATCCTGCCTCTGCAGCTGCTCGCCTACGACATCGCCCGCTCGCTCGGCCTCAACGTCGACCAGCCGCGCAACCTGGCCAAGACGGTCACGGTCGAGTAGCGACCGTCGCCGCCCCGCCGCTAGGCTGGCGCGCATGAGCAAGGCACGTCTCGTCCTCCCCGTCCTGGCGACGGCGACCGTGCTCGCCGGCTGCGGCGGCGGCGGCTCGAACGGCGACCCGGCGAGCGTCGCCCCGCCCGACACGCCGGTCTTCATCGAAGCTCGGATCCAGCCCACGGGCGAGCTGAAGGCGGACCTCGAAGCGATGGCGGAAAGGGTCGCGGGGGTCGACGACCTCGGCGCGACGGTCGTCTCCTATCTGGAAAAGTCGGCACTCGACTCGGACCGGCCCTTCGACTTCGAGACGGAAATCCGGCCCTGGCTGGGAGAGGCCGCCGGGATCTTCCTAACCGAGTACGACGGCAACGACTTCAACGGCGGTGGCTTCGCGGTCGAGGTGACCGACACCACGGCGGCCCAGGAATTCATCGACAGGCAGAGCGCGTCCAAAGATCCCAGGCCGACCGACGAGTCCTACGAGGGCCGTGACTACAGGCTCGACCCAGACGACGAAGACGCGGTCGGGATCATCGGCGACCTGGTCGTCTTCGGCAAGGACCGCGCGTCCTTCGAGGCGGCGGTGGACGCCGCCGACGGGGACTCGCTCGCCGACACGGATGCCTACGACCAGATCGCGAATCTGAGCCCTGCGGAATTCAGCCTCGCCGATGTCTACGTCGACGTGGGCGGCCTGATCGAATCCGCCGGCTCCGGCATCGATCCCCAGGCCCTGGCGTTCCTCGAATCGGCCGGTCTCGCACTCGAGGACGCAGCCGCCGCCGTCAGCCTGATCCCGGGGTCGGATCACATCGAGATCAGGCTCACCGCCGGACTGGGCCCGGAAGAAGGCGACGATGCCCTTCCGAGCAACGAAGCCACCGAGCTTCTGGGCTCGATGCCGGCGGGCTCGATCGCCGCCGTCGGCGCCGGCAACCTGGGCGCGGGCCTGGCCAAGGTCGTCGACATGATCGACAAGGAAGGGATTCCGGGCGAGGTGCCCGCGGGCCGGTTCAGGAGCACCTTCGAGCAGGTCGGTCTCGATCTCGACCGGATCGCCGAGAACATCGGCGACGCGGCGGCGTTTGCCCTGGGCACGAGCCGGGCGACCCTGGGCGGCGCGCTCGTGATCGAGGCCAAGGACGCGAGCGAGGCGCGCGACACCGTATCCAGCGTCGGCGCCCTGCTGCGGGCCAGCGATACACCCGGGGTGACGGCGGTCTCCGGCGAGGCCTCCGGCTTCTCGATTCGCAGCGCCGACCTCGGCGACCGACCGCTGGTCGTCGCCGCGAAGGGGAACCGCGTCGCGGTCGGCTACGGCCTGCCGGCGACGCTCGTCGGACTCGAGTCGGAGTCCGGCCCGACCCTCGCCGAGACCCGGGCCTACAACGAAGCGGTCGACGCTCTCGGCACCACGCCGATAAGCGGCTTCGCCGCCGGCGCGCAGGTCCTGCGTGTGGTCGAAGGGATGGTCGCCGACGCCGGCGACAGGGAAAGGCTGGAAGAGCTCGCCCCCTACCTCCGTAATGTTCCCTACCTGGCGATCGGCGCGGAAGCGAAGGAAGAAGTCGCCCGTCTGAGCCTGATCCTGGGAGTGACGAAGTAGGGGGGCGCGGTGGCCGACGGCATAGGCATCGACCTGCTCGAGATCGAGCGCCTGGAGCGGGCGCTGGAGCGCCATCCACGCCTGGCCCGGCGGGTCTTCACCGAGGCCGAGCTCGAGTACGCGACCGCCCGCGCTCGCCCCGGGCGGCACCTGGCTGCGCGCTTCGCCGCCAAGGAGGCGGTGGTCAAGGCGATCGGGCTCTCCGCGGGCTTCGGTCTCCGCGACATCGAGATCGTCGCCGGTGAGCCTCCGGCGGTCAGGGTCTCGGGTCGTGCCGCCGAGGCGGTGGGAGACGATCGGATCGAGGTCTCGCTGACCCACTCGCGCGACTTCGCGGCGGCGGTCGCCGTCCGCGGCGCCGGCGCGGGCCCGGCCTGATGGATCCCTGGCTGCGGCCGCTCTTCGACGCCGAGGGCATGCGCGCCGTCGACCGCTGGGCGATCGAGCAGCAGGGGGTCCCCGAGGCGGAGCTGATGGAGGCGGCCGGCACGGCGTTGGCCGAGGCGGTGGCCGGGCTCGCGCCCCAGGGGCCCGTGCGGATCCTCTGCGGCAAGGGCAACAACGGCGGCGACGGGCTTGTCGCCGCCCGGCGCCTGACCGCGATGGGCTTCGAGGCGGAGGCGCTGGAGATCTTCGAGGGCGGCCCTCCCGGCGACCTCGACGCCCGGCTGGCCGGTTCGGGGGCGGTCGTCGACGCGATCTTCGGGACCGGCTTCGCCGGCGCGCCGCGGGAGCCCGCGATCGTGCCGATCGAAGCCGCCAACCGCTGCGGCGCGCCGATCGTCGCCTGCGACATCCCCTCCGGCGTCGACGCGTCGACAGGCGAGGTCGCGGGGGTGGCGATCGAGGCCTCGATCACCGTCTCCTTTCACGCCGCCAAGGTCGGCCACCGGGTCGCCCCCGGGAAGGGCCTGACCGGCGAGCTGCGCGTCGCGCCGATCGGGATTCCCGAGGGCGCGCCCGCCGCGCCCGCGGCCGGCGAGATCGATCCGGCGGTGCTCGCTCTGGCCCCGCGGCGCGGCGCGGCGTCGACCAAGTTCAGCTCCGGGCAGGTGGCGATCGCCGGCGCGTCGCGCGGCCTGACCGGGGCGGTGCGGATGTCCTCGCTGGCGGCGATCAGGGCGGGGGCCGGATACGCGACGGTCGCCGTGCCCGCCGAGCTCGAGCAGATCTTCGAGATCGCCCAGCCCGAGGTCATGTCGGTCGGCTGCCCGGGCGGCGACGGCTGTCTGGCGCCGGGCTCCGCGAAGGCCGTGCTGCGGACCTTCGACGGCGCCGCGGCGGGCGTCCTCGGGCCCGGCCTGGGCCGTGACCCGGGGTCGGTCGACCTCGCCCGCGAGGTGCTTCCGCAAATCGAGGCGCCGCTGGTCCTCGACGCCGACGGCCTCAACGCCCTCGCCGGTCGGCTGGACGAGATCGCGGCTCGGGCCGCGGCGACGGTCCTCACTCCGCACGCCGGCGAGCTCGCCCGCCTGCTCGAGTGCGGCTCGGAGGGGATCTCGGCACACCGGGTCGAGCGCGCCCTGGCTGCCGCCCGGGCGGCCGGGGCGACGGTCGTCCTCAAGGGCGACGACACGATCGTCACCGACGGCGAGCGGCTCGCGGTCAACGTGCTGCCGGCGCCGGGGCTGGCCACGGCCGGCACCGGCGACGTCCTCTCCGGGATCGTCGCCGCCCTCCTGGCGCGAGGCCTCGAGCCCTTCGCGGCCGCCTGCGCCGGGGTCATCGCCCACGCCCGCGCCGGCCGCGACGCGGCCCTGCGGGTCGGGGCGGCGGAGTCGGTGATCGCCACCGACGTGATCGACTCGATCCCGCTTGGGCTGCTTCCCGGCGCCGGGGTCGAATAATCTCGGGGAGGAGATGAAGACCGCCGCCGAGATCATGGACGCCGAGGTGCCCGCCGTCACCCGCGAGGAGGACGCCCGCAGGGCGATCGACCTGCTGGCCCAGACCGAGCTGGGCGCGATCCCGGTCGTCGACTCCGAGAACACGGTCGTCGGCATCATCAGCGAGTCGGACCTGATCCTCAGCGAGGAGGAGTCCGACCTCCACCTGCCCCACTACCTGAACATCATGGGCGGGATCGTCTTCGTCGGCTCGATGAAGGGGTTCGAAGAGAAGCTCAACAAAGCCTTCGCGACCAACGTCCGCGACCTGATGACCGCCGACCCGGTGGTCGCCTCCACCGACGAGGGCGCGGAGTCGGTGGCGAAGAAGATCGCCGACGAGCACCACAACCACCTGCCCGTGGTCGACGGCGAGGGCCGCCTCGTCGGCATGGTCACCCGGGCCGACGCGCTGGCCGCGCTCGTCGACGGGTAGCCCGTGGCGCGGGCAGTCGCCCGGATCGACGCCGCCGCCGTAGAGCACAACTGCCGGCGGCTGACGGCGGTCGTCGGCGACGGGGTCGAGCTCTGCGCGGTGGTCAAGGCCGACGGCTACGGCCACGGCGCCGACGCATGCGCGACGGCCGCCCTCGCGGGCGGCGCCTCGCGGCTCGCCGTCGCGACGGGCGCCGAGGCCGCCGAAGTCGGCCGTCGCTTCCCGCACGTGTCGCTGCTGACGATGGGGGCGCTGACCGAGGAGGAGCTCGACACCGCGCTCGCGGCCGGCTCCGACGTCGCCGTCTGGCACGAGGAGTTCCGCATCCTGGCGGCGGCGCGAGCCCGCGCCCAGGGGCGGCCGGCGCGGGTGCACGTCAAGCACGACAGCGGCATGGGCCGGCTCGGCAACCGTGACGGCGAGGCCGTCATCGCCCTCGCCCGCGCCTGCGCCGAGGACCCCGACCTGGCCCTGGCGGGGGTGTGGACGCATTTCGCCACCGCGGACGAACCGGACTCGGAGTTCTTCGACGAGCAGCTGGCCCGCTTCGCCGGGGTCGCCGGGGCGGTCAGGGACGAGTTCCCGGGGGTCACCCTCCATGCTGCCAACAGCGCCGCCGTCTTCCGTGAGCCGCGCGCCCACTTCGACATGGTCCGCTGCGGGGTCGCGGTCTACGGGCTCGACCCCTTTCAGGGCGATCCCGCCGAGCGCGGCCTCTCGCCGGCGATGTCGCTGTGCTCCTACGTCGCCGACGTCAAGCGCCTCGCCCCCGGCGACAGTGTCGGCTACGGGCGCAGGTGGCAGGCGGCGGAGGAGACCAGGATCGGCGTGCTGCCGATCGGCTACGGGGACGGCGTCCGGCGCGGCCTCACCAACAACGCCGAGGTTCTCGTGCGCGGCCGCCGCCACCCGCTCGTCGGAACGGTCTCGATGGACAACGTGACGATCGACCTGGGGCCCGAGACCGAGGTCGAGCCCGGGGACGAGGCGGTGCTGATCGGCGCCCAGGGAGAGGAGGCGATCCTCGCCGAGGAGGTCGCGGCGCGGCTCGAGACGATCAACTACGAGATCACCTGCGGTGTCTCCGCCCGGGTGCCGCGAGTGCCCGCGTGAGCGGCCCGGCCTCGCCACCCGGGCTCGGCGGCCGGCTCTCCGCCGCGCCGGTGGTCGAGCTCGCCCGCCCGGCGCTCGAGGAGGCCGGGATCGACGCCTGGGTCGTCGGCGGCGCCGTCCGCGACGCCGCCTTCGAGGAGGAGGTGAGGGACCTCGACCTCGCCGTGGCCGGTGACCCCGGGGCGGCGGCACGGGCGATCGCCGAACGGGGCGGCGGCCACGCGTTCGAGCTCTCCGCCGAGTTCGCGACCTGGAGGGTCAGCGACCGGGAGGGCGCCTGGCAGGTCGACGCCACGGCCCTGCGCGGGGAGACGATCGAGGCCGACCTGGGCGAGCGCGACTTCACGATCGGCGCCGTCGCGGTCCCGCTGGCGGGCGGCGAGCCGATCGATCCGCACGGCGGCCTCGCCGACCTCGAGCGGCGCCTGCTGCGGGTCGTCGGGGAGGGCAGCTTCGCAGCCGACCCGCTGCGCCTGCTGCGGGCGGCGCGCCTGGCGGCCGAGCTCGAGCTGCGTATCGACGCGCCGACGGCGGCGCTGGCGCGCGCCGAGGCGGGGCGAGCCGGCGAGCCGGCCGGGGAGCGGCAGCTGGTCGAGCTGCGCCGCCTGATCGGGGGCCCCGACCCGCTGCGCGGCCTGGCCCTGCTCGACGAGCTCGGGCTGACCGGGGCGGTCCTGCCCGAGCTCGCGGCCCTGCGCGGCGTCGAACAGGGCCCCAACCACCACCTCGACGTTCACGGCCACACGCTGGCGGTGCTCGAGCAGGCGCTCGTGGTCGAGGCCGACCTCGAGCGCTTCGCCGGCGAGCGGGCGGCCGAGACGGCGGAGCTGCTGGCCGAGCCGCTCGCCGACGAGATGACCCGGGGGACGGCGCTGCGCTTCGGGGCCGTCCTGCACGACATCGGCAAGCCGGCCACCCGCGGCGAACGGAGCGGCTACGTCACCTTCATCGGCCACGACGGCGAGGGCGCGAAGCTGGTCGGCGCCGCCTGCCGAAGGCTGCGCGCAAGCCGCGCCCTGACCGGCCATCTCGAGGCGCTGACGCTGCATCACCTGCGCCTCGGCTTCCTCGTCCACGAGATGCCGCTCCCCGCGCGCCGGGTCCACGAGTACCTGCGGGCGACCGAGCCGGTTGCGGCGGACGTCACCCTGCTCACGGTTGCCGACCGCCTCTCGGCCCGCGGCAGCGGCCCGTTCGCGACCGACGAGGCGATCGAGGCCCACCTCGAGCTGGCCCGCCAGATGCTCGCCGCCGCCCTCGACTGGCGCCGCGACGGGCCGCCGCGGCCGCTGCTCGCGGGCGACGAGCTCGCCGCCGAGGTGGGGATCGCGGAGGGGCCCGAGCTCGGCGAGCTGATCGCCGAGCTCGAGGCGGCCCAGTACGCAGGCGAGGTCGGCACGCGCGAGGAGGCTGTCGCGCTGGCGCGCGGGCTGCGCGGATAGGCTCCCGCCGCTGGGCTCTTTACCAACGAGACGAGGGAGGGGCGATGGCTGAACCGGTGCGGCTGGAGCGCGACGGTGCGGTGGCGGTGCTGGTGCTCGACGACCCGCCGCTCAACCTGTTCGGGCGGGAGGCGTTCGAGGCCCTGGAGGCGCGGGTCGCCGAGGTCGAGGGCTCCGACGCGCGGGCCCTGGTCTGGCGCGCCGAGGGCGACGTCTTCACCGGCGGCGCCGACGTCAAGGTGTTCGATGGGACGAGCCCCGAGGATGGCGGCGAGATGTTTGCCGCGCTGGTCGCCGGCGTGCGCCGGCTCGAGGCGCTGCCGATCCCGACCCTCGCACTCGTCCACGGCCTCTGCCTGACGGCAGGCCTCGAGGTCTCGCTCGGCTGCGACCTGATCTGGGCGACCGAGTCGGCGCAGTTCGGCCTGGTCGAGGCCGTTGTCGGCCTGACGCCGGGCGCCGGAGGCACCCAGCGCATGGCGGAGCGCGCCGGGCCCGGCCGGGCACGCGAGTTCGTGATGACGGGTGGCCTCTACGACTCGGCGACGTTGGAGCGATGGGGCGTGATCAATCGGGTGGTCGGCGACGACGAGCTGCTCGAGAAGGGGATGCGCTTCGCCCACCGGCTCGCCGCCGGCCCGACCGTGGCGCACGGGGCCACCAAGCGGCTGGTCCGCGCCTATCTCGAAGGCGGCGTCGACAAGGCCGATGCGGAAACCCCCGAGGTCTCCGGCTCGCTGTTCGCCACCGAGGATCTGCAGAACGCGGTCAGGTCCTTCCTCGACGACGGCCCCGGCAACGCGACCTTCGAGGGCCGCTAGGGCGCTCGTATCGGCCCCGCGGTCAGGTACGCTGCTCGCCGCATGGGCAAAGAGGAGAAGATCGAGATGGAGGGCGAGATCACCGAGGCCCTCCCGAACACCATGTTCCGGGTCAAACTGGACAACGGCCACGATGTCCTCGGCCACATCTCGGGCAAGATGCGCCGCCACTACATCCGCATCCTTCCCGGCGACCGGGTCAAGATCGAGCTTTCGCCGTACGACCTCGACCGGGGCCGCATCACCTATCGGTACAAATAGCCGTCTGGCGGTGTCCTCGGTCGGCCGGCTGCGGGTCACGCACTTGTGTGCGCTCCCCTTGCCGACCTCCCTGCGTCCTTGCCAGAGCGGCTATTCGAACCCCGGGTCGGCGAGCTCGCAGATCAGGGCGGACCAGGCGAAGTCGGTCGCGCCCAGCCCGGTCCCGTCGCGCGGGTCGTAGTACTCGCGCAGGCCTTCGCGCTCGACGGCGCCGACCAGGCCGGCGGCGAGCTCGCGCGCGGCCTCTTCGTAGCCGAGGCGGCGCAGGCCGATCCAGGCAAGCCAGGCGGTGTTGACCCAGGTCGGGCCGCGCCAGTAGCGGCGGATCGGGCCGTGCCCGCCCGACGGCCGGTAGGACGGCTCGGAGGCCGCCACCGACGGTGGCGCGACCGGGGTCAGGAACTCGCTCGGGTTCAGCAGGTGCTCCTCGACCAGGCGCCGGCCGATTTCCTCCGGAAGGTCGGGGAGGGCCAGCGGCGCGAGCGCGGCGCAGGTGAGGACGGGCGGCCGGGCGCCGCCCGGCCGGACCTCGTCGAGGAACGCCCCGGCGCGCTCGTCCCAGAGCCTCTCGACGAGCGCCGGCGTCGCCGAGGGCCGTCCCAGCGCCTGCAGCGAGAGCGACCAAAGCGTATTGACGAGAACCTCGCAGAGCACCGGCCCGCCGCGGTCGCGAATCCGGCGCGCGTCGAAGCCGAGACGCCGGTTGCCGCGCACGAGGAGCGGGAAGCCGATCCGCCCGTTCGCCCGCAACCCCCAGACCGGGTCGAACTTGGGCGAGGCGTCGAGGCCGGACTCGTCGGGCTGGACGATCCAGAGCAGTCCGTCGCCCTCGAGGTCGCGGTTGGCGGCGAGCCAGTCGGCCTGGGCCGCTATACGGGGCTCCTCGGCGGGGTCGCCGACGGCGATCCGCCAGGCCCAGGCGAGCAGCGGCGGCTGGATCGTCTCCGTCTGCGGGGCTTCGCGGGCGAGGACGTTGTAGAAGGGCAGCCGGCTCAGCGAGACCTGGCTGTCCCAGAAGATCGTGTGGCCGACGAACCCGTCCTCGCGCTGGGCGGCGAGCAGGCTCTCGAGCTCCGCCCGCGATCGCGCCGGGTCGAATCGCCGCCAGACGATCGCCGCGAAGCAGGAGTCCCAGTACCACTGCCACGGATAGCGTCCCGGGCTGGGTCGCGTGTAGGCGAAGGGCACGCCCCGGCGCTCACCCTGCAGCCAGTTCTGCCGCAGCACCCGCTCGGCGATGGCAACCGCGGGAATCACGGCACCCGCACTCAGCGCCCGGTGCGGCCCAGCTCGCGCAGGGCGAGCGCCCCGAGCAGCGCCATCAGGCCGGCGAGGGCGAGCAGGCCGGGCCAGGTGTCGGCCCAGGTGACGGTGCCGACGAAGCCCTGGCGCGCCGCTTCGATCACGTCGGTGACCGGGTTGACCCGCGCCACGTCCTGCAGCCAGCCCTGCAGCAGGGCGAGCGGCGCGTAGGCGGTCGTGGTCAGGATCACGGCCATCGTCCCCGCCTGCATCAGGGGCGCCGCCGACTGGCTCTTGAAGCGCAGGGCGAGGAAGGAGCCCCAGCAGGCCGCGACGGCCGCCATCGAGCAGACCATCGCGTAGGTGACGACGAGACCGTCGAGGCCGGGCCAGCCGGCCCCGAGCGCGAGCGCCACGGCGAGCACGAAGGTCGCGGGGATCAGCGCCCGGGCGGCGGCGGCGAGCACCGTGCCGGAAAGCAGCACCCAGCGCGGCGCCGGCGAAGCCAGCAGCCGGTCGAGCCAGCCGTGTTCGATGTCGCGGGCGAGGTTCACGCCCGCCGCGGCGCCCGTGAAGCCGGCCCCCTGGAGCATGCTGACGGGAACGATGAAGCTCTCGTAGACGCCGGTGTCGAAGCCCTGCAGCTGGGTGAGCGCGCCGAAGACGCCGTTGAGGCCGAGGAAGAAGATCGTCGGCGCCAGCACTCCGGGGATCGCCGCCCCCGGGACGCGCAGGAGCTCGTTTCGGGCCCGCGCCATCAGCGCCGCGATCGTCGCCAGGTTGGCGCGCCAGGCGGGCATCGCGAGTGCCTGCTCCATCAGCCGACCCTGAGCCGGTGGCGGAGGGCGCGGGCGCTGAGCACGAGGCCGAGCACGAAGATCCCGAGGATCGCGAGCGTCGCGTCGAGCATGTCCGAGGCGTCGATCCCGGCGATGATCGGGTTGCGGACCCCTTCGACGATGAAGCTCATCGGGTTGTATTCGGCGATCGCCTTCGCCGGTTCGATCATCAGGTCGACCGGGAAGAAGGCGGAGGAGACGAAGAGCACGACGAGGACCAGCGGGAAGAGACCCTGGACGACGCTGGCGCTGCCCGTGCGCAGGGCGATCGCCGCGCCGATGCCGCCGACCGCGAGCGCCGAGCAGGTGATGAAGGCGATCGCGATCGCCGCCCCGGCGACACCGCTCTCGATCTCGGCTCCGAAGACCAGGCCTATCGCCAGGAACCAGAGGGCGGCGAAGAGGCCGAGCGCCGCCGTGCCCGCGAGCCTCCCGAGGACGATCGTGAAGCGCGAGATCGGCGCCGCGAAGAGCCGGTCGGTGAAGCCCATCTCGATGTCGACCGCCAGCGCGATGCCGCCGCTGTTGCCGGCCAGCATCATCGACTGCATCATCGCTCCGGCCAGCATGAACTGGAGGAAGCTCTGGACCGGCGGGAAGCCGGGCAGGTCGACCGCCGAGCCGGCGCCGCCGGTTTGGATCGCGAGCAGGATCGTCGGGAAGACGACGATCGGCGCCAGCAGCTGCGGGCGACGGAACGTCTGCCGCACCGAGCGCAGCCCGAGGGCCCTCACCACCCTCAGATTGGCCGCCAGGCCGCTCATTCGCCGCCCGCCGGAGCCGCGGACTCGGTCGGGATGTGCTTCCCCGTCTTCGCCACGAAGACGTCGTCGAGGGTGGGGTGGACCAGCTCCAGGGAGCCGACCTCGATGCCGGCCTCGTCGAGGGCACGGACCACGGTCGGGATCTCGGCCGCTCCTCGGGCGACCTCGACCAGCACCGTTTTCCCGTCGACCGGGGGCAGGAGCTTGCCGATTTGCGCGCAGACCCGCTCGGCCTCGGCGATCGAGCCCTCCTCGAGCTGCAGGCGGATGTGGGGGTCGCCGATGGCGGACTTGAGCGCGTCCGGCGTCCCCTCGGCGACGAGCCTGCCGTTGTCGATGATCCCGACGTTGTCGGCGAGCTGGTCGGCCTCCTCGAGGTACTGGGTCGTGAGGAAGACGGTCGTGCCGTCGTCGTTCAGCGCCCGCACCTCCTCCCAGATCGTCTTGCGGCTGACCGGGTCGAGGCCGGTGGTCGGCTCGTCGAGGAAGAGGACCCGCGGCTGGTGGACGAGGGCGGCGGCGAGGTCGAGGCGGCGCTGCATCCCGCCCGAGTACTCGCCGACTCGCCGGTCGGCCGCGTCGGCGAGGTCGACCCGCTCGAGCAGCGCGTCGGCCCGCCGGCGCCCCTCGGCGGTCGGTATCCCCTGCAGCGTCGCCTGCAGGCGGATCAGCTCGCGTCCGGTCATCAGCGGGTCCAGGGCCGCTTCCTGCAGGGCGACCCCGATCGTCTGGCGCACCAGTCGCGCCTCCCTGACGACGTCGTGGCCGCCGACGCTCGCCCGGCCCCCCGTCGGCAGCAGCAGCGTGGTCAGCATCCGCACCGTCGTCGTCTTGCCGGCCCCGTTCGGCCCGAGGAAGCCGTAGATCTCACCCTCGGCCACCTGCAGGTCGATGCCCTGCACCGCCTTCACCTCATCGAAGGCGCGCTCGAGACCCTCGACCTCTATTGCCGACATTCAGGCTCCGGTCGGCTCCGCCGCGAGGGGCGGCAACGACTCCACCCAGCGGCGGCCGTTGGCACGCTCGAGGGCCTCGGCAGCGTCGAGCAGCAGCTCGTCATTGCCCCAGGCCGCCTGCAGCTGCAGCGCGATCGGCAGCCCGTCGCCCCCGACTCCGACCGGGACGCTGATCGCGGGGATCCCGGTCAGGTTGGCGAGGCCCGCACCGCGGATGTTGGCCTGGTCGGCGGCGACGGTGCCGGAGGGAAGCTCGACCAGCGGCGCCTCGAGCGGCGGGGCGACCGCGGGAACGGTCGGCCAGGCGAGCAGGTCGACCTCCTCGAAGAGAGCCGCGAGGCGCCGCCGCATCGCCGTGCGGACCTGCGCCGACTTGACCGCCGCGGCGGCCGGCATCAGCATCCGGTACTTGGCGAACCCCCGGTTGATCGGCGTCAGCTCCGGGTCGAGCTCGTTGAGGCGTTGCGGCGTCACGCCGCTCAGCCCCTCCGCGTTGGAGATCAGCACCGTTGCCAGCGCCGAGGCCTCGAGGTCGGCGAGCACGACGTCGCGGACCTCGCCCCCGGTCGCCGCGCCGAGCGCTTCGACCGCGCCCTCGCAGGCCTCGCGGACCTCGGGCGCGACGTCGTCGCGCACCGGGCCCCCCGCCAGCACGCCGATCCGCAGCCCGCTCGGCTCGCCGGTGGCGAGCCGCTCGCCGAAGAGGGTGGAGGCGAGCAGGCGGCAGTCGGCGGCGTCGGCGCAGAGGGGCCCCGAGACGATCGTCGAGGTCACGCCGTCCATGTGATGCCCGTCCATCGCCGAGCGGCCGAAGGTCGGCTTCAGCCCGGTCAGGCCGCAGTAGGCGGCCGGGAAGCGGATCGATCCGATCCCGTCGGCGCCGACGGCGCCGGCGGTCAGGCGGGCGGCGACGGCGGCAGCCGGCCCGCTCGAGGAGCCCCCCGGGCAGCGCGCGGTGTCCCAAGGGTTGCGGGCGGGCCCGTAGACCGAGACGTTGCCGGTGCTGCCGCCCCCGGCCTCGTGCATGTTGCCGACCCCGACGATCACGGCCCCGGCGTCCCTCAGGGCGCGGAAGGGCCCCGACTCGCCGGGCTCGACCGGGCTCAGCATCTCGGCCGCCCCGAAGCGCTGCGCGCGCCAGGGCAGCGGCCACTCGTCCTTGATCACCACCGGAACGCCGTGCAGCGGCCCGTCGGGGGCGGCGTCGAGCATCGCGCGCGAGCGCTCCGGGAAGGTCTCGACGATGGCGTTGATCGCCGGGTTGCGCTCCTCGATCCGCGCGAGCGCCGCGTCCAGCAGCGCAGCCGGGTCGAGCCCGCCCGAGGCTATCGCCGCCGCCTGCGCCCGCAGGGTCAGGTCGAGCCCGCTCACCTCGGCGCCCTGGAGAGGTCGGGCTCGGGCTCGGGCTCGAGCTCTCCGAGGTCGAGCGCCAGCAGATCGAGGATCGCCGGCCAGAAGAGCTCATGGGAGGCGCCGATCACGGCGCGCTCCACCTCGTCGGCCTCGATGCCGAGCACGGCCAGGCCTCCGTCGATGAAATCGTCTGCCCGCTGGGAGGCCTCCATATCGGCTGGCAACCCTACAGAGGCGCCCTGGCCGGGATCGTGCAAGCGCCCGAGCAGGGTGCGGCGCCGCGGCGGCGAAGGCAACATCCCTGCCGCAACCCCGGTACAACACACGGGTTCCAGCTGGAGATCGTGCTTACGACAGCCGAAAAGCGACCCAACCGCGCGCGCCTTCCGTTCGCCGCCGCGATGGGCTGCCTGCTGTTGGCGCTGGCGCTCGTCGCCTGGCCCGGCAGCGCCGACTCGGCGCCCGACCGGGTCATCGTCCTCGGCCAGACCGCGACCACGCCGCCGCCGACCTGCCCGGGCAAGATCGTCAACGGGGTCGAGGTCATCCCCTGTCGCGTGGAGGGCCATGTGACGGGATACCAGGCCATGGCGGGTGGGGTCGCGGCTCCGTATGAGGCGCCCTTCGACGGCAAGCTCGTCGCCTGGTCGATAACCCTTGCCCGCCCCTCGCGCAAGGAGACCAAGACGACCAGCGACGAGATCGCCTACTTCAACGACTTCCTCGGCAAGCCCTCGGAGGCGAGGATCGGCGTCCTGCGCCCGGTCGGGAAGAGCAAGCCGCCGAAGTTCAAGCTGGTTCGCCAGAGCCCGCTGCAGGTGCTCAACCCCTACTTCGGCCGCAAGGTCATCTTCGCTCTCGAGCACCCGCTGACCGTCCTCCAGGGGCAGGTCGTCGCCCTCACGATCCCGACCTGGGCGCCGATGTTCGCCTTCAACGTCTCCGGCGAAAACACCTGGCGCGGCAGCCGCAAGCCGGGGCACTGCTCGAACCGGGCCGACATCCAGTCCGGCCACCCCCAGCAGGGCGTCGGCAAGAACAAGGTCTACGGCTGCTACTACTCGAACGCCCGGCTGCTCTACACGGCGACGCTGGTCAAGCGGCGCTGAGCCCGGCGCAGCCCGGCTAGAGCGCAGCCTGGCGCAGGCCGCAGTAGGGGCAGTCGCTGACGTCGAGCCCGATCAGCTGGTCGCAGCGGCGGCAGGCGCGCAGGTTGTCGGGCGTGCGCGGCAGCGCCGAGTCCGAGGGCGCCAGCGGCAGGACCATCGACACCGGCAGCATCTCCTCGCCGGTCTCTCGGTCGACGTAGACCTGGCCCGGCTCGGCCTTGGCGAGCGCCTCGCGCCCGGAGGCCGGCGCCCGCATCCTGTAGGTCTGCTTCTCGTTCACGGCCGGGACAATACAACGGTGCCCCGGCACGAGCCGCGCGGATAATGCCCCCGCCGCCCCGAGTGCGTCCCTGCCACCCCGCCGGCGCGGATAATGCCCCCGCCGCCCCGAGTGCGTTCCCTGCCGACCCCGCCGGCGCGGATAATGCCCCCGCCGCCCCCGGACGCGGGAGCGGAGGAGGCGAGTCCATCAATCCCTGCGTTGGCGCCATGGGCGCCGACGCCGGGAGCAGAGGAGGCGGCGGAATATGAAGATCCTTCTCTTCCACGGCTACATGCTGCGCGGCACGGGCAGCAACATCTACAACGCCAGCCTGGCGCCGGCCCTCGCCCGGCTCGGCCACGAGGTGCACCTGCTCTGCCAGGACCGCGAGGTGCGGATCGAGGGGGTCGAGATCCACAACCCGGACATCGGCGGCCTGCTCCCGGTCTACGTCAAGGACCCCTATGAGGGCTTCGAGGTGAAGGCCTTCCCGGAGCTGAGCGACGCCGAGCTGGATCGCTACCTGGACGCCAATGTCGCCGCGGTCCGCGAGCTGGCGGAGCGGGTCGGTGGCTTCGACGCTGCCCTCGCCAACCACCTCGTCATGGGCCCGGCGATCCTCGCCCGCGCCGACGTCGGGCCGTTCGCCGCCAAGGTGCACGGCTCGGCGCTGGAGTACACGGTGAAGCCGAACCTCGAGCGCTTCGGCCGCTACGCGGAGGAGGGCATGGAGGCCGCGTCCTGCGTGCTCGTCGGCTCCCGCCACACCGCCGAGTCCCTCTGGGCCGCCCTGCCGGGAGTTCCGGGCCTCGAGGCGAAGACCCGCCTCGGCCCCCCCGGCGTGGACACGGAAGCTTTCAGCCCGCGTCCCTCCCTTCCGCGGGTGGCGGCGGACATCGGGGGGTCGAGGACAGCTCGGCCCGCAGCGCCCCCCGATGTCCGCCGGCAGGACCCGCGGTCGGGAGGCCCGCCGCTGGTCGTCTTCGTCGGCAAGCTGATCGTCTCCAAGGGCGTCGACCTCCTGCTCGCCGCCTGGCCCCTGGTCAGGGCGAGGCACCCGCAGGCCCGCCTGCGAATCGCGGGCTACGGCGAGTACGAGGCGGGCCTGCGGCGATTGCTCGAGGCGCTCGACCGCGGCGACCTCGAGGACGCCCGCGAGGTCGCGCGCATCGGTCGTGGCCTCGAGGGCGGCGGGGAGGGCCCGCTGCCGATCCTTGCCGCGTTCCTCGCCGACCCTCCGGCCGGGTATGCGGAGGCGGCTGTCGGCGTCGCGGACTCCGTCGAGCTCGTCGGCAGGCTCGAGCACGATGAGGTCGCCGCGCTCCTCCCGGAGGCCGAGGCGCTGGTCATGCCGAGCACCTTCCCCGAGGCCTTCGGGATGGTCGCGGTCGAGGCCGCCGCCTGCGGCGCCCTGCCGATCTCCGCCGACCATTCGGGGATGAGGGAGGTCTCCGTGCAGCTCGCTGCGGCCCTGCCCGGCGACAGCGGCCGGCTGACCTCGTTTGCGGTGCGGGAGGGCGCGGTCGCGGCGATCGCCGAGCGCATCGACGGCTGGCTGGCGCTTCCGGAGCCGCGGCGTGAGGCGGCCCGGGAGGCGCTCGTGGAGACCGCTCGCAGGCTCTGGAGCTGGGAGGGCGTCGCCCGCGGAGCGATCTCCGCCTCGCGGGGCGACCTTGACCGTCTGCCGCTTGCATAGAATGCGCGCCTCCGGGTCCGCGGACCCGGATTTCGAATGATTGGACGCCTCCCGATAGCGAAGATGCTCGCCGTCACGGCCGCCCTCACGGCGGTCATCTCGGTGGCGATGCTCCAGGTCGACTGGAACGGCCAGCAGGCCTCGACCGCGGCCCCCAAGATCGACGAACTGCTAGACGTCCTGATCGTGCTCTCGTCGTTCGTCTTCTCGCTGGTGATGGTGATGCTCTTCTACGCGCTCTGGAAATTCAAGGTGAAGCCGGGCGACGAGTCCGACGGCGAGCCGATCCACGGCAACACCCGGCTCGAGGTCGCCTGGACCCTGATCCCGACGATCATCGTCCTCTTCTGCGCCGGCTACAGCTGGGTCGTCCTCGACGACATCGAAGCGAAGGAAAAGGACTCGCTGCGGGTCGACGTCTTCTCCCAGCAGTTCGCCTGGAGCTTCGGCTACCCGGGCAAGGACAACGTCTGGTCGCAGGGCGAGCTGCACGTGCCGGTCGATCGCCAGGTCGAGTTCAAAATGCACGCCGAGGACGTGATCCACTCGTTCTGGGTGCCCGAGTGGCGGATCAAGAAAGACAACGTTCCCGGGATCACGACGACGGCGACGATCACCCCCGACAAGGTCGGCGCCTACCAGGTGATCTGCACCGAGCTCTGCGGGTTCGGGCACTCGACGATGCGGGCCAAGGTCGTGGTCGAGCCGCCGAAGGACTTCCGCAGATGGGTGGCCGGCCTGAAGGACAGGATCCCGCCCCCGTTCCTCGAATCGATCAGCTCGGACGCCGAGGTCGAAACCCAACCCGTCGGGGCGGGCGGGGCATAATGGGGCCGCTCTGATGGTCGCTGCAATCAAGCAACCGGGCTGGATCCGCGGCGCGCTCGGCGCGCTGCTCGCCGCCGCCTTCGGCGTCGCCCTCGTCTACGTCCTGCGCAAGGCCTCGGGGCTGAGCGCCTGGCAGACCGAGCAGACCGGCTACCCGCAGGTCGTCGTGCCGGCGGTCGCCGCGCCACTCGGCTTCCTCGCCGGCTTCGGCTGCTTCGACTACTGGCTGCGCTGGGCCGCGGGCATGCCCACGATTCCCGACGACCACTCCCAGCACGGCGCCAAGAGCTGGAAGGACTACTTCCGCTTCAACACCGATCACAAGGTGATCGGCATCCAGTACATCTGCACCAACTTCTTCTTCTTCTTCGTCAGCGGCTTGATCGCGCTATTGATCCGCGCCGAGCTCGCCCAGCCCGGCACCCAGATCGTCGACGCCGCCACCTTCAACGGGCTCTTCTCGACCCACGCGGCGATCATGATCTTCGTATTCATCGTCCCGGTCTTCGCCGGCATCGCCAACTACGTGCTGCCGCTGATGATCGGCGCGCCGGACATGGCCTTTCCGCGCCTCAACGCGCTCAGCTTCTGGATGCTGCCGATTGCCGGGCTGCTCTTCCTGGGCAGCTTCCTGGCGCCGGGCGGCGCCTTCGACGCGGGCTGGACCGGCTACGCGCCGCTCTCCACGGGAGCCCCCCTCGGGCAGTCCTTCTTCAACCTCGGCGTCCAGTTCGCGGGCGCCTCCTCGATCGCGACGGCGCTCAATTTCCTGGTCACGATCATCACCATGCGTGCGCCGGGAATGACCTTCTGGCGCATGCCGCTGCTGGTCTGGGCCAACCTCTCGACCTCGCTGCTCGTCGTCGCCGCGACGCCGTTCATCGCCGGCGCCCAGTTCATGGTCCTCTTCGACCGCATCCTCGGCACCCAGTTCTTCCAGTTCGCCGGCGGCGGCGACGTGATCAGCTACCAGCACATCTTCTGGTTCTACTCGCACCCGGCGGTCTACATCATGATGCTGCCCGGGTTCGGGATCATCTCCGAGGTCATCTCGATCCATGCCCGCAAGCCGATCTTCGGCTACCGGCTGATGGCCCTGGCGCTGATCGGAATCGTCGTGCTCAGCTACTCGGTCTGGGCCCACCACATGTTCGTCGCCGGCATGTTCAGCTGGCTGCGGGTGCCGATGATGATCACGACGCTGCTGATCGCGGTGCCGACCGGGATCAAGATCTTCTCCTGGCTGGGGACCCTGTACTTCGGCAAGATCCACACCTACTCGACCGCGATGCTGTTCGCGCTCGCCTTCATCGTCACCTTCACGGTCGGCGGCATCAGTGGGGTCATGCTCGGCATGGTCCCGATCGACATCCACGTCTCCGACACCTACTTCATCGTCGCCCACATCCACTTCGTCCTCTTCGGCGGCTCGGTCTTCACGATCTTCGCCGGGATCTACCACTGGTTCCCGAAGATGACCGGGCGCATGTACGACGAGAAGCTCGGCAGGGTTCACTTCTGGGGGACGCTGGTCGGCACCTGGGGCACCTTCCTTCCCATGCACTGGGTCGGCATGGACGGCATGCCCCGCCGAGTCGCCGACTATGCGACCCAGTTCGGCGACTGGAACCTGCTGATCAGCACCTTCGCCTTCCTGCTCGGCGCGGCCCAACTCGTCTTTCTCTACAACATGGTCGTCAGCTGGCGCTTCGGCCCGCGCGCCGAGGCGAACCCCTGGCGAGGAAACTCGATCGAGTGGCAGGTCAGCTCGCCGCCGCCGATCTTCAACTTCGACGAGATCCCCCGGGTCGTCGGCGGCCCCTACGAGTTCGGGGTCCCCGGCGCCCGCCACGCGATCATGGCCGGCGAGGCCGGCGAGGCCAAGGAGGCGGAGCCCGCGGTGGCGGGCTCGTCGACATGAGCGAGAGGGTCTTCCATGGCTGAGGCAGGCGGCAGGCCGCTGCTCGTCTTCCTCAACGAGGTCGCCGGCGGGCGCAAGCTGTTGGCTGCCGTCCGCGAGCGTGCCGAGGCCGCCTCGATGGTCGTGGTCGCGGCTCCGCAGAACCAGCCTGCCGTGGGCCAGCTGATCGACTCGGGCGAACTGCGCGACGCGGCACGGGCACGGGTCGAGGTGACGATGGCGATCCTCTCCGAGTACGGAATCGCCTCGGTCGGCGAGGTCATGGACCGCGACCCCTTCCTGGCCCTCGACGACGCGGTGCGTGCCCATGAACCGGACGAGGTGCTGCTCTCCTGCCTCGCCGACAGCCGCTACGGAATCACCCGCAAGGACCTGGTCGAGTGGGCGCGGGCCAGGGTCGAGCCCGAGATCGCCCTCACCCACATCCCGGTGCGGGTCGCCGACGACTCGGTCAGCTGGGAGAAGAGCCACACCCTGGTCGTCGCCACCCAGACCGTCGCCGCGCCCGACCTGGTCTCGAGGCTGAAGGAGCGCGCCGCCGGCCACCCCCACCGCTACACGATCGTCTGCCCGCGCTCCGACGACGTCACCGAGGCGGAGATCGTCACCGACCTCGCCTCGACCCTGGCGGAGCTCTATCGCAACGACATCGACGCGACCGGCCAGCCGATGAGCCCCGACCCGTTCCACGCCGTCAGGAACGCGATCGAGCACTACAGCATCGACGAGGTTCTGATCTCGACCTTCGCCGGCGAGCAGTCGCACTGGCTCGACGAGGACCTCGTCGGCCGCACCCGTGAGATCACCGACAAGCCGGTCGAGCACATCGAGGTCGGCCGGCCGGCGGCGGCAGTCGCGGCGGCCGTCGCCGAGGGAGGCCCGGTGGGCGAGGAGGGGGAGTCCTGATGGAGAGCGCGACGGTCGCACTGGACCAGCACGCCCACGACGAGCACCACGGCCCGCCCGAGGCCAACCAGAGCTCGCGGATCGACCGCCAGACGCTCGGCATCCTCCTCTTCATCGTCTCCGAGGTCATGCTGTTCGGGGCCTTCTTCGCGGCCTACTTCTTCCTGCGCGTGGTCGTCGACCCGCCGAACTGGCCCCCGCACCCCTACCAGCTCCCCGTCCACGTCGCCCTCGTCAACACCTGCATCCTGGTCTCCTCGAGCTTCACGGTCCACTACGCGCTGGAGGCGATCCGCAAGGGGAACCGCAAGGGGCTCAAACTGGGCCTGGTGCTGACCTGGCTGCTCGGCGCGACCTTCCTCTTCATCCAGATAAACGAGTACGCGCACATCGGCTTCAGCGCCCGCGACCTCGGCTTCGGCTCGATCTTCTACAGCCTCACCGGGCTGCACGGCGCCCACGTCTTCGTCGGCCTGATGCTGCTCAGCTTCGCGACGATCCGCGCCTTCCGCGGCCATTTCGGCCCCGAGGCGAAGGACCACCTCGGCGTCGAGGTGCCGGGCATCTACTGGCACTTCGTCGACGTCATGTGGATCATCGTCTTCCTCAGCGTCTACGTCCTCTGAGGCGCCTGCAAGTCGGCTCCTGGGGGCGTCCTCGGTCGGCCTCCTCGGGTCACGCACCCCATGTGCCGCTCCCCTCGTCGGCCGTCCCTGCGTCCTTCCCAGGCTTGATTTTCGGCGTCTCGTCACGACACTGGGGGTATGCACAACCCGCTCAGGTCGGAGGCGGACGCGTTTCGCTGGTTCGTCGTGGTCCTGGCGGGTGCGATCTCGGTGGGGGCGCTGGCGGCGCTGACCAGGCCGCTCGTCGGCCTGATCTGGGCCGCTCTGCTGATCTGCGGCGGCGGCGCGATCGCCTATCGGCACTCGCGGGGCAGGCTCCCCGTGAACGTCCCTCTGACCCGCGGCGGGGACGGAACCCACCGGCTGCTGGTCGTCGCCAACGAGACGGTCGGTGGCACGGCCCTGCTCGAGGAGATCCGCGGGCGCTGCCACGACCGTGATTGCGAGATCCTCGTGATCAACCCGGCGCTGGCCGCCAATCGCGCCGACCACTGGGCCTCCGACATCGACGAAGCGATCGTGCTCGCCCGGCAGCGGATGGAGCTCTCCCTGATCGAAATCGACCAGCGGCTCGGGTTGAGGGCGCGGGGTGAGATCGGCGACTCCGACCCCAACGTCGCGATCGACGACGCGCTGCGCGTCTTCCCGGCCGACGAGATCGTGATCTCGACCCACCCCCCGGAGCGGTCGCGCTGGCTCGAGCGCGGCGTCGTCGCCCGGGCCCGCGAGGAGGTCGACCTGCCGATCGCCCACGTCGTGGTCGATCTCGAGGCCGAGCAGACCGGCGGCGGGCAGGCTTCGTGACGAGGTCGCCCCTCCGGCGCCTCTAGCCCACGGGCGCCGGCGCGTCGAGGGAGGCGCTCTCGGCGACGGCGACGGCCTCCCTTGTGCGCGGCTCCAGGCGCCCGGCGGTAGCCACCGCCCAGAGCATCGCCAGCCAGGTGGCCGTGGCCAGCGCGACGTGCAGCCAGACGATCTCGGAGGGCAGCTCGAGGGCCCACTGGACGCCCCCCACGGCGCCCTGGAGGGCGAGCAGGGCGAGGACGGCGGTGAGGGGTCGCAGCGCCCTCCCGTCGCCTCCCGGGCGCCGCAGCAGCAGCCAGACCGCGATCGCCGCGAGGCCGAAGGCCGTGGCGATCGCCGAGTGCCGCTGCACCACCCATTCGAGCGTCCCCGTGCCCTCGAAGTCGAAGCGGTGCACGAGCTGGCCCTCGTGGGCGCCGGCGTGGGGGCCCGAGGCGGTCGCGATCGTGCCGGCGAGGATCGTCAGCTGGCCGAGCGGGATCAGCGCCCGCACCGACCAGACGCCGAGGCGGTCGCCGGACGGGCGCCGCTCCCCGGGCTCGTAGCGCGCGCACCAGGCGAGCGCGAAGGAGGCGTCGAGGAGGAGCATCGAGAGGATGAAGTGGCTCATCACCAGGCCCGGGGCGAGGTGGTACTTGACGACGAGCGCCCCGAGGACGGCCTGGCCGACGACGCCGAGTGGCAGCAGCACCCCGAACAGGGCCAAATGCCAGCGGAACGGGGTGCGGAGGAAGGCGAGCACGGCGGCGGCGATCACCGCGAGTCCGACGAAGCCGGTCAGCACGCGGTTGCCGTACTCGATCACCGCGTGGGTGTCGAGGGGCGGAACCGTGCCGCCGTAGCACTTGGGCCAGTCCGGGCAGCCCAGCCCCGAGCCGGTAAGCCGCACCCCGGCGCCGGTGAGGACGATCAGGGCGAGCGCCGCGAGGGCGACGAGGGCGACGTTCGCGTAGAGCTGTGGGGTGATCTGTGGCAGGCGGGCGCGCATCGCCACAGGATGATGCCAACGGCCCGCGGCCGGGGCGGCTCAGCCGCCCTTGGACCCCGACCCGCCGGACCCGCCGCCCGTTTCGTCGACCAGGTACTGGACCAGGTCGTTGAGTTCTTCGCCGGTCAGGGTTTCGCCGTAGTTGGCGGGCATCACGTTCGCCGGGTAGCCGGGCGCGATGATCGCGTTCGGGTCGACGATCGAGTCGTGGATCATCGCCGCGCTCTGGCCGCTGAGCACTTCGTCCAGGTCGGGCCCGACCATGCCGCCCGAGTTGGCCGCGGCCAGGGTGTGACAGCCGCCGCAGCCGTTGTTGGCGAAGACCTGGGCGCCGGGGCCGCCGGGGGCTTCGGGCGGCGTGGCGCCGGGCACCCCTGCCCACTTGCCGACGTAGGCGGCGACGTCCTCGAGCTCCTGGCCCTCGACCAGGTTGGCCGGCATCGAGACCGCCGGGTTGCCGTTGTTGGGGCGCGGGTACTCGATCTGCGCTTCGACGACGCCTTCGATCGTTTCGCCCCCCTCGCCGGCCGCGCGCGCCGCGGCGAAGGCGTCGTCGAGGTCGGGGCCGATCTGCGCCTTGGTGCCCGCCTCCGCGAGGACGTGGCAGGTGCCGCAGTTTTCGATGAAGAGCGTGCGCCCGTTTTCGACGTCGGCCGTGGTCGTGCCGCAGGCGGAGGCGCCCAACGCCACGGCCGCCGCGGCGGCGAGGGTGAGCAGGGGTCGGATGGGCATCGGAAGCTTGGTCATGGTGCGGCGCGGAGCGCGCCGGAGTCTATATGCCGGGGCACCCTTCAAAGCTTGTTGGTGCGCCCGCCGGTCAGCTACGCTTGAGGCGATCATCACGAACGCTTCGCCGATCGAGGAAAGGGCGCGGAATGCTCGTCAGGGAAGGGATGTCGGACGTGGTCCTCACGGTGGGCCCCACCCACACGCTGCGCGAGGCCGCCGAACAGATGACGGCCAAGGGCGTCGGCGCCGCGCTCGTCGGCGACGATGCGACCCCGGTCCCCTGCTTCCTCACCGAGCGCGACATCCTGCTCTCGCTGGGCGCCGGCGAGGACCCGGACTCCGAGCGGGTCGGCGACCACATGAGCGACGGCGTGATCACGGCCGCGCCGGACTGGAGCCTGGAGCGGGCGGCCGCCGAGATGTCTCGGCGCCGCATACGCCACCTGGCCGTCTACGACGGCGCCGAGCTGGTCGGCGTGCTCTCGATGCGGGACATCGTCCGGGTCTGGACCTCGGACGGCGCGACCTCGGGCATGTCGCCCGAGGGCTGACACCTGCGCCGGTCCACGTCCTCGGTCCCTCGCATGCGGAGCAGGCGACGCTCTCTGCGCCCTCCGCCCGCTTTTTCTCAGCCCTCGGGTGGCTTCAGGGTCTCGACGGGGAGGACCGCGCCGCGGGTCCTCTGCCTGCGGCGCAGGCGGAAGAAGTCGCCGATCGAGCCGCGGACCACGGCGCGCAGGATCAGCAGCGCGGCGACGCCGCCGATCAGCGAGTAGATCCAGCCGCGGACCATGAACCCCTCGGCGTAGACGCCGCAGACGACCAGGGCGAGGGCGAAGGCGAAGAAGGCGGGCAGCCAGGAGGGGCGGGGCGCGTAGACGAGCTCGCCGGGCTCGGGGATGTCGCGGTGCTCGCTCATGCTCAGGATGCGATGTAGAGGACGGCGACGACGAAGGCGAGGGCGAAGACGCCGGCGGCGATGCCTCCGGCCAGCAGGCCGGCGCCCATGTTGCCTCGTGCGCTCTCGCGGTCCACGGCGGGATTTCTACCAGACGGCCGAGCCGGAGCCGCAGCTCAGAGCAACCTGTCGAGGGGCATGGATATGAAGAGCAGCGCCAGGTAGGCGAGCGAGAAGAGGTAGGTGCGCAGGGCCCAGCGGCGGTCGGCGCTGCGCAGCAGCCTCACCGCGCAGTAGATGAAGCCGGCGCCGAGGGTCATCGAGGCGATCAGGTACTCGACCCCGAAGCCGCCCGCGCAGAAGGGCAGCTGGGTGACGGCGTAGAGAAGGACCGTGTAGAGGAGGATCTGGCGCCGCGTCTCGCGCTCGCCGCGGACGACCGGCAGCATCGGCACGCCCACCTTCGCGTACTCGTCCTTCATCAGCAGCGAGAGCGCCCAGAAGTGGGGTGGCGTCCAGAAGAAGACGATCGCGAAGAGGTAGAAGGCGGTGCCGCCGAGGCCTCCGGTGACGGCCGCCCAGGCGACCAGGGGCGGGACCGCGCCGGCGGCGCCGCCGATGACGATGTTCTGGGGGGTGGTCCGCTTCAGCCAGAGCGTGTAGACGAAGACGTAGCCGAGCAGGCCGCTGAGCGAGAGCGCCGCGGCCAGCGGGTTGACGGCCACGGCGAGCAGCGCGAACGAGGCGCAGCCGAGCAGCGCCCCGAAGGCGATCGCGGCCCCCGGAGAGATCCGCCCCGACGCCACCGGGCGGTCGGCGGTGCGGGCCATGCGGCGGTCGATGTCGCGATCGATCGCGTGGTTGATCGCGCCGGCGCCGCCCGCCGAGAGCGCGCCGCCGAGGCAGGTGAGGAGGACGAGCCCGGCCGAGGGGTCGCCGGCCACGTACATCGTCGTCACCGTCGTCAGCAGCAGCAGCGACTGGACCCTGGGCTTGGTCAGGGTCAGGTAGTCGCGCAGCGGTTGGGCCCGGGCCAGCGGACGCCGGTCGATCGCCGCGGTTTGAGCGCCGCTCATCGTCGGCTCAGGCTACCGGCTGCGATTCCCCGGCCGGGCTCTGCTCCGCCCTGGCGGTGCTGTGCGAGATCGCCTCGCGGATGTCGCGCATCGGCCGCGGGCTGCGCACGTCCGGCACGACGTCGAAGTTGTGCGGGTCGGGCGGGGAGAGCGCGAACCACTCGAGCGAGTCGCCGCCCCATGGATCGTGGCCGGCCTCGGCGCCGCCCTCGCGGCTGAGCACCGCGTTGACGAGGACCAGGACGATCCCGATGGCGAGCACGAACGAGCCGATCGTCGCGACCAGGTTGTAGGCGTTGACGCCGATCCCGTCGAAGAACTTGTAGGCGTCGACGACCTGGCCCTCTTCGCCGCCGGCGAGGAAGAGCGGCACGAAGGTGACCAGGGTGCCGACGAGCAGCGTCCAGAACGAGATCCGCGCCAGGCTCTCGCCCATCGTCCGCCCGGTCATCTTCGGGAACCAGAAGTGGAGCGCCGCGAAGCCGCCGAAGACGGCGCCGCCGATCAGCGCGAAGTGCGTCGCGGCCGTCGCGTCGGTCGTGTTCTTCAGCTGCCAGGCGACGGCGACCATCGAGTGCTCGAGCTCGGCGGCGAGGCCGATCGAGATCATCGAGATCGCGCCCGCCGCAAAGAGCAGCGGCGCCCGCATCCGGATCGTGCCGCCGACGAGCGTCGCGATCAGGTTGAAGAGGACCAGGCCGAAGGGCACGATCAGGGCCAGCGAGAGGATCATCGCGAAGTACATCCAGCCGATCCCGATCGGGGCGGTCAGCATGTTCTGCATCCAGGCGAGCGTGCCGACCACGGCGATCGCCACCAGGGAGCCGATCGTGACGTCGCGGTTGAAGAGCGGCTTGCGGGCGAAGGCGCTGACGATTTCAGCGGTCGCGCCGAGCGCCGCGACCAGGATCAGCATGTAGACGCCGGTGAAGAAGATCCAGCTCAGGTGCTGCCAGAGCAGCGGCGCGCCGCCGGAGCCGTCGGCGAAGAAGACACCGTCGAAGTTGCGGTCGATCTCCAGCATCGTCAGCGCCGCGAGCAGCACGGGGCCGATCACGAGCATCAGCCAGGAGCCGGTGGCCGCCGCCCAGGAGAAGACCGGCAGCCTGCGCCAGGCCATGCCCGGCGCGCGCATCCTGCGCAGCGTCGTCGTCAGGTCGATCGAGATCAGGACGAAGCCGAGCGTCGCCAGGCCCGTCGCCGAGGTCCAGGCGTCGACGCCGTCGTTGGGGAGGAAGGCCAGCTCCGAGAGCGGCGGCAACGGGTTGACACCGGCCTCAGAGGGTGTGAAGAGGAAGCCCGAGTAGAGCACCGTGGCGCCGGCGATCGTCAGCCAGACGCCGAGCTGGCCGAGCCGGGGCAGGGCGCTGCCACGGGCGCCGATCTGCAGCGGCACCACGTAGTAGAAGAGGCCGAGCACGAGTGGCACCGCGAAGAAGAAGATCGCCGTCGCCCCGTACAGGGAGAGCACGCGGTTGAAGGTCACCGGTGAGAGGAAGGTGTTTTCCGGGATCGCCAGCTGCAGGCGCATCAGCAGCAGCTCGACCAGGGCTACGAAGAGGAAGCCCAGCGAGGAAACGATCAGGATCCGGCCCAGGTCCTTGTGGCCGGCGCTCGTCGCGATCTCGACCCATCGCGCCCGGCGCCTGGGGAATCCGTCGACGACCAGCTCCGGTGCCCTCATGGCGTTTCTCTCGCTTCGATCAGGCCGACGACCCGGTCCTGTGCGGACTGGATGTCGGCTTTCTGGCGCTCCAGGAACGCTTCGTACTCCTGCGGCGAGACGACCTCGACTTCGGTCCGCATCGAGGCGTAGGCCTGGCCCGAGAGCGTCGCCGAGTCGCCGCGGAACGATCCTTCGTCGTCGGCCCGGAAGACGACGGTGTTGTGCTTGCCCGGCACGGCGTCGCGCTTGCCGGCGAGCGCCGGCACGAACCAGGTGTGGACGACGTCGGTGGAGACCAGGTCGAGGGAGACCGTGGTGTCGACCGGGACGACGAGCCGATAGTAGGAGAACGATTCGTTCGGATAGTCGTAGCGCCACAACCACTGCTGGCCGGTCGCCTCGATCCGGAGCGGCTCCGAATGGGCGACCTGGAGGCCGTCCGCGCCGCTGGCCGGCGTCTCGCGCGCCCTGTCGGTGAAGACGATGCCGAGGACGAGCAGGGCGGCGGCGAAGACCGTCAGCGCGGCGCCTGCCCGGAGCTGGACCCGGCCCCCGCCGGTGACCTGGCGCGGCTCCGCGCCGCGCTCGCTGCGGTAGCGGCGCAGGGCGTAGAGGAGCGCGACGTTGACCGCCACGACGAGGATCGCGGCGGCGACGAAGCCGATCGACATCAGCGTGTCGATCTGTTCAGTGCCGGGTGAATGGGGCGCCAAGGCGCGGCCATCCTATACTCGCGCGCTGATGCGCAGCCCCTCGCGGCCATCTCCGGCATTACGGGTGGCCCTGCGGGCCGGGGCAGCCGGCGCCGTCGCGGCCGCCTTCGCGGTTCCGCTGCTGCGGCGGCGGGCCCGGATCCCGGCCCCGGCCACGGTCGCCGCCTGCGCCGCGGGCCCGCTGGCGCTGGCCGTCCTGCGCCCCCGCTCCATGCGCCGGGACGTCGCCCTGTTCGCGATGCAGATGTGGGCCTTCATCATGGTTCACGAGCTTCCCTACGATGACCCGGAGCGCCTCCGCTCCCGCCTCCGCGCCCGTTACCCGATCGCGCTCGACCGCCGGATCGGCCTCGGTCGCCTCCCCGGTGTCCGCCTCCAGCGCCGCCTTGCCGGCCTGCGCCGGGTCGGGTCGCTGAACAAGGTCCTCACCTGGGTCCACTGGCTCTGGTTCCTGGAGCCCTACTGCGCGCTGCTCTACCTGCTCATCCGCCACCCGGCGCGCTTCCCGCGCGCGGCCCGTCGCCTGGCCGCGGTTTTCGACCTCGGCTGCGTCGTCTACTTCGCGGTGCCGACCGCGCCGCCCTGGTGGTCCTCCGAGCAGGGCCTGACCGGCGAGGGGGTGCGGCGGATCATGATCGAGGTCGGAGAGGAGTTCTGGGGCGACGCCTGGCCGCGCATGTACGAGGCGCTCGGAGGCAACCCCTGGGCGGCGATGCCGTCCCTGCATTTCGCGACGTCGCTGGTCGTCGCCGACGAGCTGGCCGCCGCCGGCCGGGTCGAGGGCGCCGCCGGCTGGGCCTACGCCCTCACCCTCGGCTTCGCCCTCGTCTACCTCGGCGAGCACTACGTCACCGACCTCGCCGCCGGGGCGGCGCTCTTCGCCGCGGTGCGCGAGGGCGAGCCGCTCGCCGAGCCCCTCGTGCTCGGCGTCAACCGTCGCCTGCGCCGCTTGGAGCGCCTCGCGAACGGGTAGCTTCCCAGGCGTGTCCGAGAGGAGGGCTCGGTCAAGGAGGCCTCGATCGAGGTCGACGACACCGCCGAACTGAGTCGACGCGCGCGCAGCTGCCCCTGTTCACTCCGCGGCGCATGGCGCAGACGCGCGGTCGTCGTCATCGCCCTGCTCGGCGGGATCTACTTCCTCTTCCCGAAGCTGGTCGGCCTCGGCGACGCGCTGGGCAGGCTCGACGAGGCCGAACCCGGCCTGGATCGCCGTCGCGGTCGCCTTCTGCGTCGCCTCCTTCGCTCGCCTACATCGCGCTCTTCAAGGCCGTGGTCGGCGGCGACGCGCTGCGCCTCTCCTGGTCGGAGACCTACGAGATCAACATGGCCGGGGCTCGCCGCGACGCCGCCTCTTCTCCGCGGGGGGCGCCGGCGGCATCGTGCTCACCTACTGGGCCCTGCGCAAGGCGGGCATGGGCCGCCACGACGTCGGCCGCCGGATGGTCGCCTTCCTCACCCTCCAGTACGCCTTCTATCCGATCGCGCTGATCCTCTTCGGCGTGCTGCTGCGGACCGGGCGTGATGAACGGCGAGGGCTCGGTCGAGCTGACGATCGTTCCCGCCGGCGGTCGCCGGGCTGGCGCTCGTCGTCGGCCTGCTGATCGCGCTGATCCCGCCCGACCTCGCGCAGCGGGCGCGGCGCCTTCGCCGAGGAACACGGCGGCGAGCGCGCCCATTCGATCGCGGCAACGTCGCCAAGGTCCCGGCGATCGTCGGGGAGGGGTTCCGCTTCGCGCTCGGCCTCTTCGCCCACCCCTCCCGCGGGGGTCTGGCGGTCGATCGGCGCCGCCGGCTACTGGGCGACCAGCATCGGCGTCCTCTGGGCCTCCTTCCACGCGCTTCGGCGTCCACGTGCCGCTCGCGGTCGTCGTCCAGGGCTTCTTCCTCGGCATGGTCGCCAACCTCTTCCCGCTGGCGCCGGCCGGGGTCGGCGCCGTCGACGCCGGGATGATCGGCGCCTTCGTCCTCTTCGGCATCCCCGAGGGCACCGTCTTCCCGGCGATCCTGATCTACCGCCTGGTCGCCTTCTGGCTGCCGATCCCGTTCGGCGCCGTCGCCTTCCTCCAGCTCCGCAACGACCGTCCAGGGGTGGGAAGAGGAGGGCCTCCGGTCGACCGGCGCCGGTTGACCGAGTCGGTACTATAAAAAGTGAAGTATGAGACCCCGGACGGCGCAAAGGGTGGCGCGAAGATGAGCGAGAACGGCGAGAAGAAGGTCGAGAACGTGATCGTCGTCGGCGGCGGCCCGGCCGGCTACACGGCGGCGCTCTACACGGCGCGGGCGAACCTCGAGCCGCTCGTCTTCGAGGGCTTCCAGTGGGGCGGGCAGCTGCAGAACACGACCGACGTCGAGAACTACCCCGGCTACCCGGAGGGGATCATGGGGCCGGAGATGATGAACCAGTTCCGCGCCCAGGCGGAGCGCTTCGGAACCCGGTTCGTCGCCGACGACGTCGATCGGGTCGAGCTCAGCGACGGCGACGTGCAGAAGGTCTTCCTCGGCGACGAGGAGCACCTGGCGAGGACGGTGATTCTGGCGATGGGCGCCGAGCCGCGCCGGCTCGGGGTGCCGGGCGAGGTCGAGCTCGGCGGCCGCGGGGTCTCCACCTGCGGCGTCTGCGACGGGGCCTTCTTCAAGGACCAGCGGGTGATCGTGATCGGCGGCGGCGACTCGGCGATGGAGGACGCGATCTTCATCTCCAAGTACGCCAGCGAGCTGACCGTGGTCAACCGCCGCGACGAGTTCCGCGCCTCGAAGATCATGCAGGCGCGCGCCGCCGAGCGCCCCAACATCGACTTCAAGACACCCTTCGTCGCCGACGAGTTCGTCGCCGGTGAGGACGGCAAGCTCGACCATGTCCGGCTCCGCAACGTCGAGACCGAGGAGGTCGAGGAGATGGCCACCGACGGCGCCTTCGTCGCGATCGGCCACATTCCCAAATCGGAGATCGTCGCCGGCCAGGTCGACACCGACGGCGAGGGCTACATCCTCACCGAGGGGGGCTCGACCAGGACCAACCTGGCGGGCGTCTTCGCGGTCGGCGACGTCGTCGACAACATCTACCGGCAGGCGGTCACGGCCGCCGGCAGCGGCTGCAAGGGCGCCCTCGACGCGGAGTGGTACCTGCGTGACACGCCGCCCTCCCCCGAGGCCCACTGGATGCCCGGGGGCGAGCCGGCCGAGTTCGCGCCGACGCCCGGCTCCTAGGCGCCGGCCTCGGCTACGCTGCCGCGATGGGCGAGCAGATGGCCAGGATCTTCCCGTTCGCGATCGCGGTCCTGTTCCCGCCCGCCGGCCTGCTGCTCGGCCTCGCCGGCCTGCAGCAGCAGGAACGCGAGCTCGGCATCCGCCTGATCGTCGTCTCCGTGCTCGCGGCGGTGGTCTGGGCGCTGCTTCTGCTGACCTGACCGACCGCGGCTGCTTAGTCGAGGAGCCTCTGGACCACGAAGGTGCGCCTGCCGCCGGGGGTCTTGACCTCGACCGGAGTTCCCACGGCCGCGTCCCTGAGGGCGCTGCCGATCGGCGACTCGGCCGAGAGCCGTCCCGCGGCCAGGTCCGCCTCCGTCGAGCCGACCAGCGTCCACGCGTTCACCTTGCCGCTCTGCTCGTCGAGCACCTCGGCCGTGCGACCGAAGGCGAAGCCGTCGCCATCGCCGTCGACGTCGACGACGACCGCGTTGCGCAGCCGCTCGCGCAGCCGCTTGATCCGCGTCTCCAAATGCGCCTGGTCCTCCTTGGCGATGTGGTACTCGGCGTTCTCCTTGAGGTCGCCGAGCTCGCGGGCGGCCTTGATCCGCGCCGCCATCGCGCCGCGCTGGGGACCTTCCAGGTCCTCGATCTCCGCCTTGAGGGCCTCGATGCCCTCCTCGGTGATCGACTCGCCGCCGGCCCCTGCCGCGGCGCTCATCGGATCAGTTGTGTCGTGTCCTGGGCGCCGATTGCCTGATGGTGACAGTTTGCGGGCCGATTCAGCGAGGTGGGGATGCACTAGGCTCGGCCGACGGCGGCGACCTGCTCACATCTCGACTCGGTCCAGCGCCTCGACCTGCCGGCTGAGATCGCCGGCTGTGAGGAGTGCCTCGCCCAGGGGATGCGCTGGGTCCACCTGCGCATGTGCCAGGGCTGCGGGCACATCGGCTGCTGCGACGAATCCGAAGGCAAGCACGCGACCGCCCACCACCGCGAGACGGGCCACCCGATCGTGCGCTCGGCGGAGCCGGGCGAGAACTGGAGCTGGTGCTACGTCGACGAGGTGATGTTCAGACTGAGCGCGGGGTGACGATCGCGAAGCCGGGGTCGGGCTCGTCGAGCAGTCCGAGCAGCTCGCCGAGCCGGGCGCCGTCGCCCTCGAGCCGCAGCCGCCCGCTCTCGGCCAGCGCGGCGATGTCGGCCGTTTTCAGCAGCAGCTCGTCGAGGGCGGCGCGCTCGACCGCGAGGCCCGCGTCGGCGGGCGGGTCGTGCCGCCCGGGGCGGTGGCCGAGGACGCCGTTGCGCAGGGTGAGCGCGTGCTCCTCGTCGGGGTCGGTCACGACCCAGTCGATGCGCAGCCGCTCGTGCCCGGCGGCGCGCGGGCCGTCGAGGCGGATCGCCATCGCGTCGAGCAGCTGGCTGACCGTGAGCCGGGAGAGGACGTCGGGCGGCGCCGTCGCCGTCGGCGTGCCGGAGACGCCCTCGCGCAGCTCCCGGGCGCCCATCAGGAAGAAGTTGCGCCAGGTCGCGTTCTCGGACCCGTAGCCGAGCTGCTCGAGGGCGTCGGCCTGCAGGGCCCTGGCCTCCTCGTTGCCGGGCTCGGCGAAGACGACGTGGCCGACGAGCTCGGCGACCCAGCGGTAGTCGCCTTCCTCGAACGACGCGCGCGCCTTCTCGAGCGCCGCCTCCGAGCCGCCGATCGCGTCCACGTAGCGTCGCGCGGCCTCGACCGGAGGGTGCTGCCAGAGGTGCGCGGGATTGCCGTCGAACCAGCCCATGTAGCGCTGGTAGATCGCCTTCACGTTGTGGCTGACCGAGCCGTAGTACTCGCGGCAGTGCCACTCGGAGGCGAGGCTCGGGGGCAGCTCCAGGGACTCGGCGATCTCGGGGCCCGTGAGCCCCCTGTTGATCAGCCGCAGGGTCTGGTCGTGCAGGTAGGCGTAGAGGTCGCGCTGCTTCTCGAGCACGTCGACGATCCGCTCCTCGCCCCAGGCCGGCCAGTGGTGGCCGCTGAGCAGCACCTCGGACTCGCCGGCGAAGAGCTCGATCGCCTCGTCCAGGTAGTGGGCCCAGATCCGCGGGTCGCGGACCAGGGCGCCCCGCGGGGTGAGGATGTTGTGCATCGAGCGGGCGACGTTGTCGGCGACGCAGAGCACGCGCGCGTCCGGGAAGTGGATGTTCATCTCGGCGGGCGCCTCGGTCCCCGGGGTGAGCTGGAAGCGCATGCGGATCCCGTCGACCACCTCCTCCTGGCCGGTCTCGGTCACGTCGAGGTTGGGCGGGATCAGGGTCAGGGTGCCGAGCGAGGTCGTCATCCCGAGGCCGGAGCCGAGCTGCCCGTCGGCGCCGCGCCCGAGCCGCGCCCCGTACATGTAGGCGGCGCGCCGACCCATCGCGGTCCCGGCGAAGACGTTCTCGCTGACCGCGTGGTGGAGGAAGTGGGCGGGGGCGAGGACCGGGATGCCGCGCTCGGCGATCTCCCCCTCGTCGACGACGCCCCTGGCGCCGCCGAAATGGTCGACGTGGCTGTGCGTGTAGACCAGGCCCGTCACCGGCCGCTCGCCGCGATGGGCGCGGTAGAGGGCGAGGGCGGCGGCCGCCGTCTCGGCCGAGACCAGGGGGTCGATGACGACGATGCCCTCCTCGCCCTCGACGATGTGCATGTTGGAGAGGTCGAAGCCGCGCAGCTGGAAGAAGCCGGGCGCCGCTTCGAAGAGGCCGGCGATCCGGTTGAGGCGGGCGAGGCGCCAGAGGCTCGGGTGCGCGGTGTCGGGCGGCGACTCGCGCTCGAGGAAGTCGTAGGACTCGAGCTCCCAGACCGTGCGCCCCGACCCGGACTCGATCCGGGCCGGGTCGAAGGCGGCGACCAGGCCGCGCCGCGCCTCCTCCTGTTCGATCGTGTCGTCGGGCGGCAGCGTGGCGCGCGCCTCGCGGTTGCGCGCCGCGGTCGACTCGCTCGCCGGCTTGCGCTCCGACCCCATGCTCAGCCCCTTCCCGCGGCCTCGGCCAGGGCGGGGGCGGGCAGGTAGGCGTCGCCGTGGGTGGCGCGCAGCCCTTCGAGCAGCTCGAGCGCCCGCCTCGCGCCGATCAGCTCCGTGAACTCGATCGGGCCCAGGGGCCAGTTGAAGCCGAGCCGCATCGCCGTGTCCATGTCCGCGGGCGAGCCGACCTCCTCTTCGCGGGCGAAGGCGGCCTCGTTGGCGATCTGGGCAACCAGCCGCGGGACTATCTCGGGCGCCGCCGGGCCGATCCTCTCCAGCTCGGCCGGGTCGAGGGTCGGCGCGGCGATGCCGAGGTCGGGATCGGCGTCGCGGTGGTGGCCGCCGCCCTCGTAGGAGTAGAAGCCCCGCCCGTTCTTGCGTCCGCGCAGGCCTTCGTCGACCATTCGCTCCTGGATCTCGCTCGGGCGCCAGCGCTCGGGCTCGCCGCCCTGGGAGTAGAAGGAGCGGGCGACGCTGAGGTTGACGTCGAGGCCGATCAGGTCGATCAGCTCGAAGGGGCCCATCCTGAAGCCGCCGCCGAGCCGCACCGCGCGGTCGATGGTCGCCGCGTCGGCGACACCCTCGGCGAGCATGCGCAGTGACTCCAGGCCGAAGGGGCGCGCGAGCCGGTTGGCGAGGAACCCGGGACTGTCCTTCGCGCGGATCGGCGTGCGTCCCATCCGCCGCCCGACCTCGGCCGCCGCCTCCAGCGCCGCGGAGGAGGACTCGGCCGTCGCGACGACCTCGACCAGCTTCATCAGCGCCGGTGGGTTGAAGAAGTGCATGCCGACGACCCGCTCGCGATGGGGGGTCTCGGCGCCGATCGCGCCGACCGGCAGCGAGGACGTGTTGGTGGCGAGGATCGCCGCCGGCCCGCAGGCCTCCGCCAGCCCGGCGAACAGCCGCTGCTTGAGCTCGAGGCTCTCGGGTGCGGCCTCGATCACCAGGTCGCAGCCCCCGAGCGCGCCGATCTCGGCGACGGCCGCCAGCCGCCCCCGCGCGCCCTCGGCCTCCGCGGCGCTCCACATCTCCTTCCTCACGCCCTTGTCGAGCGACTCGCCGACCCGTGCCTCGCCCGCCTCGAGCGCGCCGGCGTCGGGGTCCTGCATTCGCGTCTCGTAGCCGCCGAGGCAGGCGAGCTGCGCGATCCCCGAGCCCATCGTCCCGGCGCCGACGACCCCGACCCGCTCCACCGCGGTCATTTCGGCGGCTCCTCGCCCTCCCAGTAGTCGGCGGCATCGTCGAGGCGAAAAGCCTCGAAGATGTCGTCGGGGTCCCCGGCGCCGCCGGGAGGCCGGGTACCGGCAAGGATCTTGCCGGTGTCCGGGTAGACAGAGACCTCGGGAGCGTTCATCTCGCTGACGAAGAGGACCCGGGCCGGCTCCTCGCCGCGATTCATCACCTGGTGGGCGCCATCGGGGCCGACCCTGAAGGCGACAACCTCGCCCGGCTCCAGCTCACGCCAGCCTTCCGGGGTCCTGAGGCTCGGCCGCCCCGCGAGGACGATCAGCATCTCCTCGTTGGCGAAATGCGCGTGGAAGGGGAAGGTCGCCTGACCCGGTGGGATCTCGTAGAGGCTCGCGCCGAGTCGTTCCCCGCCCGCCTGCCCACCGAGTTTCGCCCGGCGGTAGCTGAAACCCGGACGCTTGCTATCGCCGTCCCACTCGGGCTCGTAGAGGTTCGCCATCACTTCCCCTCGTACTTCGGCTCGCGCTTCTCGACGAACGCGGTCATTCCCTCGACGCGGTCCTCGGTCGCCATCGCGATCTCGAACATGCGCCGCTCGCTGTCCATGCCGGCGGACAGCCCGGTCTCGTCGGCGGCGAGCACGGCCTGCTTGGCGAGGCGGGCGGCGATCGGAGGCCGGGCCGCGACGGTCCGCGCCAGCTCGATCGCCTCCTCCAGCCAGCGCTTCTTCTTCGCCACCCTGTTGACCAGGCCCATCCGCAGGGCCATCTCGGCGTCGAAGCGGCGGCCGGTGAGCACGTACTCCATCGCCCGCTGCTTGCCCAGCACCCGGGTCAGGCGCTGGCTGCCGCCGCCGCCGGGGATGATCCCCAGGGTGATCTCGGGCTGGCCGAAGAGGGCCGTCTCGGAGGCGACGATCATGTCGCAGGCGAGCGCCAGCTCGCAGCCGCCGCCGAGCGCGTATCCGGAGACCGCGGCGACGAGCGGCGTCTTGATCGAGGTGAGGCGGCGCCAGAAGCCCGCGGCGGGGTGGTAGAGGGCCTCGGGCAGGGTGCGCTCGGCCATCGCCCGGATGTCGGCGCCGGCGGCGAAGACCTCCTCCGAGCCGCTGATCACGACGCAGCGGACCTCGGGGTCGGCGTCGAGGCGCTCCAGCTCGGTGGAGATCTCCTCCATCATCTCCGGCGAGAGCGCGTTGCGCGCCTCGGGCCGGCTCATCCGCAGCAGCGCGACGTGGAACTCGTCGATTTGAACTTGGACCGAATCAGTCATGCGGGATAAATTTCGCGCTTCGTTCGTTTCGCGGGGATCAGGCTATGACGCTCACTCACTCCGCGCTCAGAGCGGCGTCATCGCGTTGATTCCGGTCGCGGCCCGGCCGATGATCAGCTTCTGGATCTGCGAGGTCCCCTCGTAGAGGGTCGTCACGCGGGCGTCACGCAGGTAGCGCTCGACCGGGTAGTCGTCGACGTAGCCGGCGCCGCCGTGGACCTGGATCGCGAGGTTGGCGCACTCGACCGCCGACTCGGTCGCGAACAGCTTCGCCACCGACGTCTCGGTCGTGTTCGGCCTGCCTTCGTCCTTGAGCGCGCCCGCCCTGTAGACGAGCATCCGGCTCGCGTCGCGCTTGAGGATCATGTCGGCGATCATCTCCTGGACCAGCTGGAAGCGCGCCAGCGGGACGCCGAACTGCTCGCGCTCCTTGGCGTAGGCGACCGACGCGTCGACGCAGCCCTCGCAGATGCCGACGCAACCGGCCGCGACGCTGTAGCGGCCGTTGTCGAGGGCGCTCATCGCGACCTTGAAGCCGTCGCCGATCTCGCCGAGCATGGCGTCGTCGCCGACCTCGACGCCGTCGAGGGAGAGCTCGGCGGTGTCGGAGGAGCGCAGCCCGAGCTTGCCGTGGATCTCCTGGGTGGTGAAGCCCTCGCTCGCGGTCGGGACCAGGAAGCAGGCGAGCCCCTTGTGCTTCTTCTCGGGGTCGGTCTGGGCGAAGATCAGCGCCACCTCGGAGAAGTTGCCGAGGCTGATCCACATCTTCTGGCCGCTGATCGACCAGCCCGAGTCGGTCTTCGTCGCCCGCGTGCGCAGGTTGGCCGCGTCCGAGCCGGTGTCGGGCTCGGTCAGCCCGAAGCAGCCCAGCGACTCGCCGGAGCACAGCTTCGGCAGCCAGGCCTGCTTCTGCTCCTCGGTGCCCCACTTCTCGATCGAGCCGGCGACCAGCGAGGTCTGCACCGAGACCACGGTGCGCGCCGAGGAGTCGGCGCGGCCGACCTGTTCGACGATCAGCCCGTAGCCGAGATAGTCGAGGCCGCGGCCGCCGTACTCTTCGGCGACCGGCGCCCCCAGGTAGCCGACCTCGCCCAGCTTGCTCGCCAGCTCGCGGTCGAAGCGGGCGGCGCGGTCGTTCTCCTTCACCCGCGGGAGGATCTCCTTGTCGGCGAATTCGCGCGCCGCCTCCGAGATCAGCTTTTGCTCGTCGCTCAACTGGAAGTCCATCTCACCTTCGCTTTCTCGTCAGTCGCGGGATCGCCGGGTCGCTTCGTCATCGAAGCTCCTGCTTCAGGGTCGCCGCGAACGCCTCCTGCGCCTCGAGCGTGCGCGGCCCGGGCGCGACCGGCAGCTCGGCGCCGTCGATCGCGGAGACGGCCTGGATCTCCCGCGTTGTCGAGGCGAGGAACGCCTCGCCCGCGGCGCGCAGGTCGGCCACCGGCCAGGTGCCCTCATCCACGTCGAGGGCCTTGACCAGGCGGTCGCGGGTGATCGACTCGAGCACGCCCGCGTGCAGCGCCGGGGTCCGCAGCGCGCCCTGCGGCGAGACCCAGAAGATCGAGGAGGTCGGCGGCTCGAGCACCGTCCCGTCGGGTTCGATCAGGACTGCCTCGTCGGCGCCCGAGCCCTTCGCGATCCGGGTCGCCTGCATGTTTGCCGCGTAGGAGAGCGACTTGACCCCGTTGAGGATCACGCTCGGCGCGTAGGGGACGGTCGCGACCCGCAGCGACTCGCCGTGGGGGGGAGCGGCTCGGTCGCGGCTATCCGCCGCCCGCCGCGGGTGACGATCAGGCGCAGCTGACCATCGCCCTCGCCGTGCTCGTCCAGCAGGGCGTCGATCTCCCGCTCGAGCGCCGCCCGGTCGAAGTCGAGCTCGATCGCCCCCGCCGAGCGCTGCAGCCGGTCGAGGTGGTCGGCGAGCGCGAACGGCCGGCCGCGGTAGAGGCGGATCACCTCGAAGGCGCCGTCGCCGCGGTAGAGGCCGTCGTCCTTGAGCGGGACCATCGCCTCCGCCGTCGGCGTCACGGTCCCGTCGACGCTGGCCAGCTCTGTGAAATCGCCGCTCATCGGATCGGGACGCTACCTCTCATAAATGGTTCGCGCTTCGCTCGCGGCGAGGAAGATCAGATTGCGACGCTTGCTCGCTCCCGGCTCACGGCGCTTCGAAGACCGTGGCCAGGCCCTGGCCGACGCCGACGCAGAGCGAGGCGACGCCGTACCTGCCGTCCCGCCGTCGCAGCTCGCGGACGAGGGTGGTGGCGAGACGGGCGCCCGAGCAGCCGAGGGGGTGGCCGAGGGCGATCGCGCCGCCGTTGACGTTGAGGCGCTCCTCGTCGATCCCGAGCTCGTCGACGCAGGCGAGGACCTGGGATGCGAAGGCCTCGTTGATCTCGATCAGGTCGATTTGGTCCAGCTCGAGGCCGGAGTTGGCCAACGCCCTCGGGATCGCCTCGACCGGGCCGATCCCCATGTAGGCGGGGTCGACGCCGGCGACGCCGGTGCCGAGGATCCGCGCGAGCGGCTCCGCGCCCAGCTCCTCGACCCCCTTCTCCGAGGCGATCAGCAGGCAGGCGGCGCCGTCGTTCAGCGTCGAGGCGTTGCCGGCGGTGACGGTGCCGCCCTCGCGGAAGACCGGCCGCAGGCCGGCCATCTTCTCGGCCGACGCATCGGGCCGGGGCCCCTCGTCGGCCTCGACGAGGACCGTCTCCCGGCGCCCCTTGGGCGCCTCGACCGCGACGATCTCCTCGGCGAAGACCCCGTTCTCGGCCGCGGCGACGGCACGCCGGTGGCTGCGCAGCCCGAAGGCATCCTGCTCCTCGCGGGAGATCCCGTAGCGCTCGGCGACGTTCTCGCCGGTCTCGCCCATCGACTCGGTGGAGACTCCGAGCTCCGCCATGCGCGGGTTGACCATGCGCCAGCCGAGGGTCGTGTCGTGCATCGTCTGCGGCCCGCGGGGCAGGCCGCGCTCCGGCTTCTCGACGACCCAGGGGGCACGGCTCATCGACTCCACGCCGCCGGCCAGGTAGAGGTCGCCCTCGCCCGCCTTGACCGCGCGCGCCGCGCAGTTGACCGCCTCCAGCCCCGAGGCGCAGAGGCGGTTCACGGTCGCCCCCGGCACGCTGCGCGGCAGCCCGGCGAGCAGCGCCGCCATGCGGGCCACGTCGCGGTTGTCCTCGCCGGCCTGGTTGGCGGCGCCGAGGTATACGTCGGCGATCCGCTCGGGGTCGACTCCGGTGCGCTCGACCACGGCGCCGATCGCCCGCGCCGCGAGATCGTCCGGGCGGACGCCGGAGAGGGCACCGCGATAGGCCCCCATCGGGGTCCGCAGCGCGTCCACCACGTAGGCCTCGGTCACGGCTGCGGATTAAACACGGCCGGGCGAATGGGGGCCCCCGAGCTGTTTTATCCTTGGCCCGTGGTCTTCGTCCTCGGGTCCATCGCCATCGTGTTCTTCCTGGTCGGCGTCATCGTCGTCGTCGGCCACTTCTACAGGGGGTCCGACGCGAGCCTGGTCGACTGGTACCCGACCCGCTCGCCGGATGTCGAGGCGCAGAACGAGCTCGACGACGTGCGCCAGATGGTCGAGGCCCAGAACGAGATGCGCGCCCGGCGCGGCGCCCCGGCCCTCGACGAGCAGGAGCTGCGCCGCCAGGTCGCGGCGGAGGAAATCGAGTCGCTGGAATGGCCGGAGCGCTGACGGTCGAGTGGCCCGGGCGCTGATCGTCGGCTGCGGCTGCCGCGGACGGGCCCTCGGCGCCGCCCTCCTCGAGCAGGGTTGGGCGGTGCGCGGGACCAGCCGCCGCGAGGACGGCCTGGCCGCGATCGAGGCGGCGGGCATCGAGCCGGCGCTTGCCGATCCCGATCGGCCCGGGACCCTGCTCGAGCTGGTCGGCGACGTCACCGTCGTGCACTGGCTGCTGGGCTCGGCCGAGGGCGAGCCGGACCTGCTCGAGGGGATCCACGGCAGGCGGCTCGAACGCCTGCTGGAACGGCTCGTCGACACGCCGGTGCGCGGCTTCGTCTACGAGGCGGCGGGAAGCGTCGCCGCCGGCTTGCTGGAAGGGGGCGCGGCGGCGGTGAGGAGCGCGGCGGAGACCTGGCGGATCCCGGTCTCGATCGTCGAGGGCGAACCTCGCGACCCGGGCGCCTGGGTGGAGGACACGCTCGCGGCGACGCTGAAGGTGGCTCCGGCAGCCGGCCGGTCGATATAGCTAAACTCGGATAGGAATTAAGGTAAATCCCGACGGCGAACTTCTCGAGAGGAGCGTTTCGATGGCGCTGAGACTTGGTGACGAAGCACCCGATTTCGAGGCCGACACGACCGAGGGGCCGATCAGGTTCCACGACTGGATCGGCGACTCCTGGGCGGTGTTGTTCTCCCATCCGAAGGACTTCACCCCGGTCTGCACGACCGAGCTCGGCTACATGGCGAGCATCAACCCGGAGTTCGAGAAGCGCAACGTCAAGGTGATCGGGCTCTCGGTCGACCCGCTCGACAAGCACGAGCAGTGGGCGAGCGACATCGAGGAGACCCAGGGGACGGCGCCGAACTACCCGATCATCAGCGATGCCGACTTCGCGGTCTCCAAGCTCTACGGGATGCTGCCGGCGGAGGTCTCGGGCGACCCCGAGGACCGCACGCCGGCCGACAACCAGACCGTGCGCAACGTCTTCGTCATCGGCCCCGACAAGAAGGTGAAGCTGATCCTCGTCTATCCGATGACCACCGGGCGCAACTTCGACGAGGTCCTGCGCGTGATCGACTCGCTGCAGCTGACCGCCGATCACAAAGTCGCCACTCCGGCCCAGTGGCAGCAGGGCGGCGACGTGATCATCTCCGGCTCGGTCTCCAACGACGAGGCGAAGGAGATCTACCCGGACGGCTGGGAGGAGCCGCGGCCCTACATCCGCATCGTTTCCCAGCCCGACGGGACCTAGCCGGAGCGGTCAGCCGAGCCGGTCGAGCAGCTCGCCGAGGATGCGGGCCGTCGCTCCCCAGATGATCTGGCCCTCGACCTCGTAGGTCGGGGTGTGGATCGGCACCCCGCGGCGGACCAGGCGCCGCATCGCGTAGCCGTCGCGGAGGACCTCGAGCGAGTAGGCCAGCACCGTCTCGACCTCGGCGGGGCTCGGCTCCAGGCCGAGCTCGCCGGGGTCCGGGATCAGGCCGACGAAGGGGTAGATGCGGTAGCCGGTGGCGAAGGTCGTCGTCGGCGAGAGCGCGCCGCCGAGCTCGACCGCGGCCGGGTCGAGGCCGATCTCCTCCTCCGCCTCGCGCAGGGCGGTCGCGGCGAAGTCGGCGTCGACCTCGTCCTGGCGGCCGCCCGGGAATGAGATCTCGCCGGCATGCCGGCGCAGGTCGGCCCGCCTCTCGGTGAAGATCAGCCCCGGCTGCTCGGGCCAGCCGAAGAGGGGTAACAGCACGGCGGCGTCGGTTCGTCCCCGCGTCTCCATGGCCAGCGCCTGCTCGGGGGTGAGGAGGCGATCGCCGATGTCACCCATGCGGGTGGCGAGCTCGTCCGCCGCGGGAGGGCAGGCTCGCCGGGCGGGTCAGATGATCACCTGCACCGTGCCGCCGTCGACCGACCAGGCGGCGCCGCTCACGTAGGAGGCGCGCTCCGAGCAGAGGAAGACGATCGCGGCGGCGATCTCCCCGACCTCGGCGAGGCGGCCGATCGGGCGCTTGGCGCCGGCCGCGGAGAGCGCCTGCTCGCGGCTCTCCGCCCCTGACATCTCCTTCGACTGGTCGAGCAGGCCGCCCGGCTCCATCCACATCTCCGATTCGACCGGCCCGGGGCAGATCGCGTTGACGAGCACGCCGCTCTTCGCGTGGCGGTCGGCGAACAGTCGCGAGAGCGAGAGCTCGGCCGCCTTCGCCACCGAGTACTCGGGCATCGCCGCCGAGGGCCGCTTGCCGGCGGTCGAGCAGACGTTGACGACGCGCCCCCAGCCGCGCTCCTCCATCGCCGGGATCGCGGCGCGCATCGCCCGCAGCGGCGCGATCACGTTGAGCTCGTAGGCGGCCCGCCACTCCTCGTCGCCGACCTCGTCGAGGTCGTGCCAGGTGGCGGCCCCGGCGTTGTTGACGAGCACGTCGAGGGCGCCGAAGTCCTGCTCGGCGGCGGCGAGGATGCGGTCACCCGCCTCCTCCGCCGTCACGTCGAGAGTCAGGTGCTCGGCCCGCCCGCCGGCGCCGGCGCCGGCGGCGGCCACCTCCTCGCTCGCCCGCGCCAGCCGCTCCTCGTTGCGGGCGATCAGCAGCACGGCGGCGCCCTCGGCGCAGAGCTGCTTCGCGGTCTCCAGGCCGATTCCGCGGCTGGCGCCTGTCACCGCGCAGGCCCGCCCGGCCAGCCCGAGGTCCATCAGAGGACCTCGACGCGATCGGAGATCCTCACCGTGGTCTCGCCCGTCAACGCCCGGTGGACCGGGCACCTGGACGCGATCACGAGCAGCTTCTGGCGCTGTTCGTCGCTGAGCCCGCCCGGCAGTCGCACTGTCAGGTCGAACGTCTTCGGGACGTGGCCCTCGTAGGTGGCGTCCACGTCGACCTCGACCGCCCCGATCGTCCACCCCTTGCGTTCCGCGTACATCTCCATCGTCACCGCCGTGCAGGCGGCGAGGCTGGCGGTGAGCAGGCGGCCGGGGGAGGGGCCGGTGTCGGTGCCGCCGTCGTCGATCGGCTCGTCGACGACGATCGTGTGGCCGCCCTCGATGTCGACCTCGTGGGCGAATCCCTGCAGCCGGCGGGCGACGACCTTCACGCGCTAGGACCGGTCGCGGCCCTCGAACAGGGCCGGGTCCTCGACGTCGGCGAAGCGGGCCATCGCGTAGACGAGGTCGGAGGCGCGATTGACGAGGTGGATCACCGTCTCGCCGGCGAGCTCACCCTGCTCGGCGAGGGCGGTGATCCGGCGCTCGGCCCGCCTGACCACGGTGCGGGCGACGTCGAGCCGGGCGGAGAGCTCGTTGCCCCCCGGGATCACGAACTTCGGCGGCAGCTCCACCCGTCCCATGTAGTGGTCGATCCGCTCCTCGACCCAGGCGACCATCTCCTCCGTCGTGCGGCTGACGCCGTCCTCGAGCCGGTCGGCGGCCTCCGGGGCGGTCGCCAGCTCGGCGCCGGCCACGAAGAGGTCGTCCTGGAGGCGGAGGATGTCCGCCTCCAGCTCCTCCTCGCCGGCGCCGCAGAGGGCGCGGGCGAGGCCCAGCTGCGAGCAGGCCTCGTCGAGGGAGCCGTAGGCATCGGTGCGGCCGTGGTGCTTGGCCACCCGGCCGCCGTACCAGAGCGAGGTGGTGCCGTCGTCGCCCTTCCTGGTGTAGATCTTGACCACGGCCTGATCCTACGCCGCGGCCAAGCGGCGGCTCGCGGCGGGCGCGGTCGAAGGGGCGCTCAGCCGACCGGGTTGAAGACCAGCCCGGTGAGGACCTTGGGGTAGAAGTAGGTCGACTTCGGCGGCATGTTCTCGTCGCTTTCGCATATTTCGCGGACCTGTTGGACCGGGATCGGGCGGAGGACGAAGGCGACGTCGTAGGAGCCGTCCGCGAGCAGCGCCAGCGAGTCCTCGACGCTCTTCGAGTAGCCGATCCCCCGCTTGGCGAGGATGTCCTCCTCGCTCATCGCGGCGATCCCCTTGAGCACCAGGGTCTCGAGGATCGCCGCGTCGAGCCGGCGGTAGGCCTCGGGCTTGCCGGCGAGCTGCTCGTCGAGGGCCTCGACGGCGGAGTCCTTGAGCCGCAGCCGGAAGGCCTTCTCGTGATGGGCGTCGTAGAGGCCGAAGACGCCGACGCCCTCCTCGCCGCGGGGGTCGAGGTCCTCCGCCGCGACCTCCTCGGCGTCGAAGAGCTCGCGCAGGCCCTCGCCGAGGCGGCGCTGCCGCTCCGCGTCGCCGGCGAAGCCGGAGAGCAGCCGGTGCGTGGGGAAGACGGTGAGGCCGGGGTCGGCGAGGCCGGTGAGGGCCATCAGCGTGAACTCGTGGTCCCCCTCGCCGCCGACCTCGTCGCGGTAGGCGATCGCCGTCTCGTAGCGATGGTGGCCGTCGGCGATCAGCAGCTGGGCGCCGCCGAGCAGCTCGGTCACGGCGCTCAGCACCTCCGGGTCGCCGACCCGCCAGACCCGGGTGAGGACGCCGCCCTCGTCGGTCGCCTCGCCCCACGGCCGGTCCGGGTCGATCGCCGGCGCGACCAGCGGCCACGGGTCCTCGGTCGAGAGCGAGAAGATCGGCGAGAGGTTGTGGCGGGTCGCCCGGGTCAGGTCGAGGCGGTCCTTCTTGGGGCCGGGCAGGGTGCGCTCGTGGGGGAGGACCTGGCCCGCCTCGAAGTCCTCGACCCGAACCCGGCAGAGGATCCCGTGGCGGGTGCGGCTCTCGCCGTCGGGCCCGGTGTAGTCCTGCGTCATCGCCCAGATCGCCGGCTCGGGGTCGTCGACGAGGGCGCCGGCCTCGCGCCAGTTGGCGATCGTCTCGGCGGCGGCCTCGTAGGGGTCGCCCTCGGTCTCCTGGGGGCCGGTCTGCCCGTAGGGTTTCGGCAGGTCGACGCCGACCGCGTTGTAGGGAGAGCGCGCGAGCAGCGCGGCGCGCTGCTCGAGGTCGATCACGTCGTAGGGAGGGGCGGCCACCCCGTCGAGCGGGCCGACGACGTCGAGGTCGTAGCGGAGGGCGTGGAGGGGGCGGACGTCGGCCACGGCGGCGAAACCTAGCGGTTGCCGGGCTGCGGCCGTGTGGCGCCCCGGCCTTCCCGGCGACGCGGCCCTACACTGGGCGCCTCGGGGCGTGGCGCAGCCTGGTAGCGCGCGGCCTTTGGGTGGCCGAGGTCCCCGGTTCGAATCCGGGCGCCCCGATTCTCAGAGCCTTCCCCTTCGCCGGCTGCCCTCGATCGAGGGGCGGCCTGCGGGGTTTACGGCCACAGGTGGACCGGCTACCATCGGATGGTTCGTCCAACGCAACGCGCGCCGCCACCCGATATAGGCGATCGCGCGGTTGCCTCCGGGGAGGGATCGAATATGGGAAGTGGCGCAGTCGCGGACTTCGCGCGCGGGCCGAGGGTCCGGACAAGGATCGTATGGCTGGCGGTGATGCTGATGATGGGGATTGGGTCGGCGTCCACCGCGCAGTCGGCTGGCGCCGACGAACTGTCGGAGTGCGTCGAGGTGACGGAGTACGTCGACGGCGGTTTCATCAACCCGGGAGAGGTCTTCCTCGACAAGACGCTTGACGTCGCCTACGACGGCGTGGGACCGGCCACCCTCGCGGACTCGTGCGAAGGGGAAGCGATGTACGTCAATGACGGGCTCACCCTCAGCAACCTTACGAACGGCGAAGGGCTGGAACACGACTTCAGCGAAGGCTGTAGTGGCTCGATAGTGCACAAAAATCTCGATATCACTTCAGTGCTCGGGGTCGGCAACAACAGGCTCCGTTTCGTGGCTTACGACCTCTGCGGGGGAGGCGCCTCGATGGGCCATACCTACATCCTTGGGGTCACGCTCCCGCCGCCCCCCATCGAAATGCCGCCCGCACCGGTCGGACCGCCGGTGCCCTCCGATTTCGCCACGGCGCTCTTCGACGGCACCACGCTCTACCTGCGGGTCAAATGCCCGCCCCGCTTCAAGCCGCAGTGCCTGGGCACCGCGGCCGGATTCACCAGCAAGGTCCGCTGCACCCGCAGCGAGGGGCGCCGCCACTGCAAGGCGGTCAAGCCGATCACCGCCTCTGCCTCGGCCAAGCAGAAGCCCAACGAGTGGAAGGTCTTCGCGCTGAAGGTGAAGCCGAAGTACAGGAAGGTCGTCAGGAAGATGGCCAGGGAGCCGAACAAGAAGCTCCTGTACGTCCGCGAGCTGATCCACGCGAAGCGCTTCAAGCATGGCCGTCGGCAGGCCGTCTACCACAAGTACAGGGTGCTGACCGCGTCGAATTGAGCCGAGGAAGCGGCCGCGTCCCCTGTCGCGGTCCAGCTAGGCAACGGGTTGGAGCCAAGCGACGAGCTGGGCGAGTGGACGAAGTCCATCCGTCGAAGGACGCGGCTCTTGATCGGCTACCAGCGGTCCCCGGCCGGCGCCGCCTCCGATATCGGTCGAGGGGCCTCATGCGAAGTCCCGGGGCGGTCGATGGCGAGCAGGTACCATCGCCCACGGGCTCAGGTTTGACGCCTGGCGCACCCCCCCGAAATCGGTGTAAGTTTTCTTACAAGCCTTATGTTCCCCCTGTATGCAGGCGATAACTGCCGATAGGCAAATCTGATGGAGGCTCTCGACCACATGGAGCGGCGCGTCGAACGGGTTCAGCTTGAAACCGATCGGCACCTGATCGTCGGCAACGTCACCCTCCCCCCAAAGGAGGGCTACCAGAGCCGCTTCTCCGACTCGCTGAACCGGCCCGACGTCGCCTTCATCCCCGTCGTCGACGCCGAAGTCCGGCTGATCGACGGGGGCGAGTTCGTGCAGCACGACTTCCTGGTCGTCGGCAAGGACCACATCCGCGTGGCCGTGCCGCTCGGCGAGGTCGACTAGGCCGCGCGCTCCCGGCTGCCCCTCGCGTAGGAGGCGAGGTCGAAGAAGAAGGCGAGGGCGACGATGAACCACTCGAAGCCGGTCACGCCGTTCTCACCAGCGCTCCACATCACCGCGTAGGCGAGGGTCGTCCAGGGCAGCAGGAAGAAACCGAGCAGGGGGACGATCCAGTCGTCGAAGGCGCGGCTCAGCAGGTCGCTGAAGAGCCACAGCGCGAACAGCGCCAGCCGTGGCGAGATCAACGCGAAGAGGGCGACGAGGCAGCCGATGCGCGGACGTTACTGGACATGCTCGATACCTTGGGTGTATGAACCGGCTCGGCAAGCTGATCGCGGCGATGGGCCCCGAGAAGACGAGGATGCCCAGCGCCGAGGAGGCGCTGCCGGGGCGTAGCGAGCCCGCCTTCGAGGTGCCCGACCGCCACGCCGTGCTCGACGCGCCCTTGAAGCCGCCCTTCCCCGACGGCATCGAGGTCGCCTACCTCGCGCTCGGTTGCTTCTGGGGCGCCGAGCGGCTGTTCTGGGAGCTGGACGGCGTCTACACGACCGCGGTCGGCTACATGAACGGGACCACGCCGAACCCGACCTACGAGGAGGTCTGCGGCGGCCGGACCGGGCACACCGAGGCGGTCCTCGTCGCCTTCGACCCGGCGCGGATCTCCTATGCCGACCTGCTCACGGTCTTCTTCGAGGAGCACGACCCGACCCAGGGCATGCGCCAGGGCAACGACGTCGGCACCCAGTACCGGTCGGGGATCTACTACACCGGCGACGCCCAGAAGGAGACGGCGGAGATGGCGCTCGCCGCCTACGACGCCGACCTGCGGGCAGCGGGCCACCAGCCGATCACGACCGAGGTCGAGCCGGCGGCGCCCTTCTACTACGCCGAGGACTACCACCAGCAATACCTGCACAAGGTGCCGAACGGCTACTGCGGCCTCGCCGGGACCGGCGTCTCCTGCCGGATTCCCGCTCCTTCCTAGCATCCGCCCGCCGGTCCCGGCCAATACCATCCCGCGCCGGTGACCCCCTCGCTCGGCTCCTACATCGGCGGCTGCCTGGCCGTGATCGGCATGGTCGCGGCCATCGGCCTCGGCGGCTACTGGCTGCGGCGCTGGATCGTCCCCGAGTTCTCGGGGGCGCTGGCGCGCCTCGCCGACGCGACGATCGCGGTTGCGCTGCTGATCCTCTCGCTCGAGCTGCTCGGCACCCTCAGCATCCTCACGCTGGGCTGGACCGTGGTGGTCTGCATCGGCGCCGGCCTGCTCGCGGCCTGGATCGGCTGGCGCATGGCGCCGCCCGGCAGCCGCGAGGTGAAGGCGCCGCGGGTGCAGACGATCGCTCTGCTGCTGGCGATCGGCGTCGCCTCCTTCACCGTCGCGGAGTGGACCTTCCCATCGCAGCTCAGCCTCGACCAGGGGATGTTCGGCGGCGACACCACCTGGTACCACATGCCCTTCTCGGCCCGGATCGCCCAGGAAGGCTCGATCGTCCACCTGCACTTCACCGATCCGCTGCGGCTGGCCGCTTGGTTCTACCCGCAGAGCTCCGAGCTCGTCCACGCCACCGGCATCGTCCTCTTCAAGAGCGACTGGCTCTCGCCGCTGCTCAACCTGGTCTGGCTCTCGATCGCGCTGCTCGCCGCCTGGTGCGTGGGGCGCCCCTACAAGGTCGGCCCGGCGACGCTGGTCGCCGGCGCGATCGTCCTCGACGCCGGGGTGATGATCGAGACCCAGCCCGGCGAGGGCCGCAACGACATCATGGGCCTCGCCTTCCTGCTCGCCTTCGCCGCCTTCCTGATCAACGGCCACCAGCGGCGGGCGCCGGCCGAAGGGACCGCGGTCCAGGACGCGCCCGAGAAGGACGCCCCCCTGCTCGACAGGGGCCCGCTCGTCGTCGCCGGCATCGCCGCCGGGCTCGCCGCCTCCGTCAAGCTCACCTTCCTGATCCCGGTCGTCGCGATCTGGCTCGGGGTCGTCGCCTTCAGCGGCAGGGGACGGCGGCTGACGACGGCCTGGGTGGTCGGCCTCTCGACCTTCGTGGTCGGCGGCTATTGGTATCTGCGGGCGGCGATCAAGACGGGCGGCAACCCGATCCCGCAGATCGGCTTCGGCCCGCTGCACCTGCCGCGGCCCGACCAGATGCCGCTCGACCCGCGCCCGCGCTTCGCCGTCGCCGACTACCTGACCGAGCCGACGATCTACCGCAAGTGGTTCTTCCCGCGCCTCGACGACGCCTTCGGGCCGCTCTGGCCGCTGATCCTGATCGTCGCCGTCGCCGTCGCCGTCTACCTGGTGGTGCGCTCGCGCAACCGGATCGTGCAGGTGCTGGCCGCCGCCGCGCTGCTGACCGCGGTCGTCTACGTCTTCACGCCGTTGACCGCCGCCGGCCAGGAGGGCTCGCCGACCGGGTTCTTCACCAACACCCGCTATCTGGCGCCTGGCCTGCTCCTGGCGATGACGATGCTGCCGATCGCGCGGCCGTTGCGCGCACCGGACTCACGCGCCTGGCAGACGCTGCTCTTCCTGCTCGGCGTCTACGCGGTCACGGTGCTGATGACGCCGCGCTGGTACCCGGGCTTCATCGCCGGCACGGTCTTCCTCACCCTCTGCCTGGTCTGGGCGCCGGCCGGGCTCGGCCTCCTGCGTGCCCGGCGCCGCGTCACCCGCGGCCAGGTCGCGGCCGGGCTGGGCGCCGTCCTTCTCCTCGCCGTGGTCCTCGGGCGCGCCCAGGAGGTCCAGTACTTCAAGCACCACTACACGATCGCCGACCACTTCCTCCAGGACGGCGGCCCGAAGAAGGCCTACGACTTCGCCCGCCGCCAGCACGACAAGCGGATCGGCATCGCCGGGTCCGGGGAGATCTTCTTCGGCCAGTACGGCTTCTACGGCGAGAGCCTCGACAACCACGTCCAGTACATCGGGGTGCCGGGGCCGAACGGCACCTATCGCCTGCCGACGAGCTGCCGCGGCTTCCGCCACCAGATCAACCGGGGCGATTACGACTACCTGATCCTCAGCCAGTACACGATGGACGCGATCGGCCCCTACCAAAAGCCGGTCTACGCCTGGATCAAAAACGACCCGGCCGTGACCCTGCTGATCGAAGAGCCCGACATCGAGCCCCAGCCGGACTTCGTCTTCCGCGTCGACGGCAGGCTCGACCCGTCGGCCTGCAAGCCGGAATAGCGTCGGGCGGGGTTGCTCAGACGGCGGCCAGGGCGTGGTCGCGGATCAGCTCCGCCGAGCGCCGCGGCTGCTCCCACCAGAACATGTGGCCGACGCCGTCGAGCAGCTCGATCGGGGCGGGGATCAAGCGCGCGATCAGTTCGCCGTTGGCGACGTCGATGAGGCGGTCGGCGGTGCCGTGGATGACGAGCGTCGGCATCTCGAGCTCGCCGAGCCGTCCGCTGCTGTCGTGCCTGCCGCACGCCTGCATCTGCTGCATGACGACCGGGCGCGGCGCCGGCAGGGCGCTGCCCATCTCGCGGAAGGCGGCGAAGCGCGAGTCGTCGGCGGCGAAGCCGGGGGAGATGTTGATCTCCCACATCGCGCGGAAGACCTGCTCGGGGTCCCCCGAGGCGTAGGCGGCGCCGAGCATCTGCAGGTCCTCGGGCGCCATCAGGGTGCCCTCCGGGCCGCCGCAGAAGGTGGCGCCGAGGGTGAGCGTGCGGACCCGGCCGGGGTTGGCGAGTGCGAGCTCCTGGGCGATCGCGCCGCCCATCGAGATGCCGACGACGTGGGCGGCGTCGATCTCGAGCGCGTCGAGCAGGCCGACCGCGTCGGCCGCCATCTCGGCGATCCCGAAGGGAAGCTCCGCCTTGCCCGAGCGGCCCATGCCGCGGTTGTCGAAGACGACCGTGTCGAAGCTCGACTCGAGCAGGGGGCGGAACTCGTCGCCCCAGGCGAGGTGGGTGGCGCTCATCCCCTGGATCAGCAGCATCGGCTCACCCTCGCCGGCGCGCTCGTAGTAGAGCTCCGTCCCCGCTGCGTCGACGCCTGGCATCGGCGGCGATGGTACGCCAACGGGACATGACGCCGCCCGGTTCCCTAGCCTGGCGCCGATGAAGCGCGCCCTGCCCGCCCCACTCGCCCTGCTCGGCGCGCTCGCGCTCGCCGGCTGCTCGTTCTCCTTCTCGGTCGGCGAGGGGGGCGTCGACATGGACGAGGTCGCCGAAGAAGCGCGGGTCCAGCTCAGCGCCGTCTCCGCCCAGCACGGAGGCGCCCCCTTCCCGAAGGTCACCTGTCCCGGCGACCTCGACGAAGAGGTCGGCGCGACGACCACCTGCTACGCGAGCTTCGACGGCGACAGACACGAGATCCGGGTGGAGGTGACGGCGGTCGACGGCGATCGCGTCGACCTCGACTTCGAAGCGGACGCGCTGCCGACCGAAGTGGGCGACGGCCAGCCGCGGACCTAGAATCGGTCCAGGCCCAGCCCCCGTAGCTCAGTGGACAGAGCGTCGGACTTCTAATCCGAGGGTCGTTGGTTCGAATCCAACCGGGGGTGTGACGCGAAACCCGCCTGGCGCCGGCGCGGATGGGGGGCGCCGCTCGTTGGGGTTTCCCGAGCGCCGGTTCGGGGTAGATCCGGGCCATGGGTCTACCACTGCTTCTCATAATCATCGGAATCGCCCTCGCGATCCTCGTGCACTACGCGCTCGGGATCGTCGTCATCCTGATCGGGCTTGCGTTGCTGATCGTTCCCCGCCTCTCCGGCGGCGCCGGGCGCGCGTAGCGCCCCGGCGCCCTCGCGCGCCCCGGGCCGTCTAGCCTTTGGGCGCAATCCGATAGGGGAGGTCGCGGCTGATGGCCGCCTGGAAGCTGCCGCTGATCGTCGTCGCCCTGGTCCTCCCGATCGTCGCCGGCTTCGCGATCGGCGGCGCCGGGCTCGGCCTGGCGACGGGGGCGCTGTCGGTGCTGGGGCTGGTCCTGGTCGCGGCGCGCCAGCGTCCGCGCGGGGCGATCGGCTCGGCTACGGCGCCGGACGGCCGGCGCCACCTGCTGCTCGTCACCACGTGCCCCGTGGATGAGCCGTCCGCGGTCGCGGAGATCACCCGCGCCGCCGGGATAGGCGGCGGGACCGACGCCGACGTGCTCGTCCTCGCCCCCGCGCGGATCCGTTTTCTCGACCGCTGGGCCTCCGACGTCGAGCCGGCCCGAGAGGCGGCGCAGCGCAACCTCGTCGCCACCGTCGCCGCCCTGGCCAAGGGTGGGGTGGAGGCCGAGGCGCGGGTCGGCGACGAGGACGTGGTCCAGGCGGTCGAGGACCAGCTGCAGACCTTCCCGGCGACCGAGGTCGTCCTGATCGGCGTGGGCGCGGCCGAGGATGTCGACGAGGCGGCCCGCGAGCTCGGCGAGCGGCTCGAGCCCGACTTCCAACACCTGCGGCTGGCCGGTCGAGCCCTCGATTGAGCACCGATGAGGGGTCGAGCCGTCGATTGAGCACCCATGAGGTGTCGAATCGGCGGCTCACGCCCCGGACAGCGTGCCGCTCTTATCGGCAGAGGTGCGGGCGCGCCCTGCTGCGCACGACCTCGAAGGCGCGTCCCGGGATCCGCTTCAGCTGGTCGAGGCTCTCGTCGTCCCAGCGCCTGTCGCTGCTGCCGCTGAGGAACCAGTTGGAGCCGTTGTCGGCGACGATGAGCCCATAGCGCTTGAGCGCGATCGCGATCGTCCGGGCGACGCCGCTGAGGCCGCGCACGCGGTAGCCGGCCCTCAGCCGCAGTCGCGTCCCCATCGCCGGCGCGTTCGGGTTCGCGGTGTCGCCCGCGCAGTGGGAGGCCGGGTGGACCCAGGCGTCCCGGGTGCTCTCGAATGTGACGCGGATGGCGTGGTCGACGCGGCCCGCAGACGCCTCTCCATAGCGGACCAGGCCGGGGAAGATCGGCAGCCCGGCGGCGTCGGCGGAGGTCCACGAGTCGCGACGCAGGGCCCGCGAGCGGAGGTTCCAGCGTACGCCGGAGTCCGCATTCCAGTGGGGCCGGGGCCTGGGCCTGAAGAAGGCCCGGTAGAGCTCGTAGAGGACGCAGCGGCCACGGTCGACGACGAGCACGTGGCGGTCGCCATCGCTGCGATCGCCGCCCTCGATCGGCGACCGCCTCGGGATCGGGAAGGGCCCTCTGTCGCTCTCGCTGCCGTAGGCGGTGTAGTGGACCGGCAGCTTCGTGCGGCGCGCGCCGACCAGCGAGTAGGGGAATCCGTATGTGCGCGGGGAGCCGAAGTCGGGGTGCAGGCGATTGCCGCCGTGGGCGGCGATGTAGGCGATCGTCCGCGCCGAGTTACGGGCGACGGGCGCCTTCGAGATGTCCTGGTTCCACGCGGACTGGTTGGGGAGGGAGGCGGCGTCGGCCGGTGTCGAGGCCGACGGCTGCGGGAACACCGGGCACCCGTACAACTCCGGTTCGGGGCCGCCGGCGGCGCTATTGCCGGCGGGCAGCGTCAGGCCGGCCGCCACCAGGCCGGTCACCAGCGGGCCGGCCATCCCGCGCAGCCGACCCTTTCCCCGTCCTGGCGTGGTCAAAGTCGGTCGGGCGGCTCGCCCGGGGCGCGCTCGCGGACTGAGAGCCGGCCGATCTCGACCTCCTCGACCTGCAGCCGGCCGACCCTGGCGCGGCCCACCGAGAGGCGGCCGATGCCGAGCCGCCCGATCGCGAAGCCGCCGATCGCCGCGGCTCCGATCGCCAACGCTCCGACGGCGCGGGCGCCGGTCGAGGTCGCCGGCCGCGCCGCGGGCCTGAAGAGCGAGATCGACCGCCTGGCCATCGCCGTCAACCGTAGCGCGACTAGGCTGCGCATCCCTTGACCACCGTTCTCGTTCTCATACACGCGTCCTGGGAGCGCCCGCACCGCATCGCCCGCGCCTTCGGCGAGGTCGAGCTGCTCGAGGTGGAAGCGCTGGCCGGCGACCCGCTTCCCTCCCACGACGAGGTCGACGGCGTCGTCGCGATGGGCGGACCGATGGAGGTCGACGATTTCGAGAGCCACCCCGAGTTGGAGGCGGAGCGCGAGTGGCTCGCCGAGGCGGTCGAGCGGCAGATCCCCGTGCTCGGAATCTGCCTCGGGGCGCAGCTGCTCGCCCGGGCGCTGGGCGCCGAGGTGCGGCCGGGGCCGAGGCCGGAGATCGGCTTCCTCGACGTCAGGGTCTCGGACCCCGACGACCCGGTGATCGGCGCCCTGGCGCCGGAGGCGACTGTCCTGCACTGGCACGGCGACGTCTTCGACCTGCCCGACGGCGCCCGCTCCCTCGCCTCCTCGGCGGCGACCGAGCACCAGGCCTTCCGCTACGGCAACGCCTGGGGCGTCCTCTTCCATCCCGAGGCCGATGCCGCCATGCTCGAATCGTGGCTGCGGGTTCCGGAGATGGTCATGGAAGCCGGCCGCGCGATCGGCCTCGGCGCCTCGGGCCTCCTTCCCTCACAGGCCGAGGACCTCGAGGCCGACCTCCTGGCACGCACGACCCCGGGCTTCCGCGCCTTCGCCGAACTGGTCGAAGCCCGCTAGATTGGACCCCGCGCGGTGGACGTAGCTCAGCTGGTAGAGCTCCTGGTTGTGGTCCAGGCGGTCGCCGGTTCGAATCCGGTCGTCCACCCCTGACGAGTGTCTGCCTTATTTGGGTTCAGGCGCCGGGTGGGCCGCTTGCGGAGCCGCCCGGTTCGCCGCTGGCGCCCACGCCCGGGTCGCCGATCGCGAGGCCCTCGGCTTCGGTGATCGGGGTGCCGCGGTAGCAGGCGACGGTGTAGGGGAAGTCGAGGGTGATCACGTAGTGATACCTCCGACGGGTCTTGCCGTTCCAGGAGATCGCGCTGGTACGGCCGTGGCAGGTGTCGAGGTCGGCGCTGGAGAGCATCGTCCCTTCGGAGTCGCGTTCGACGTAGATGCCGAAGCCGTCCAGGGCCCAGCCGAGCAGAACCGACGACGATTCGTCGGAGTCCCTGTAGAGGCAGGTCGAGAGCCCGTGGTAGTGGTACTGGCCGGTTTTCTCGGGGTGGGCGTCGCAGTGGTCCTGGATCTCGGTCGCGACCGCGTCGCGGCCGCCGGCGTCGAAGGGGCTGAAGAGCGGGATGCCGTTCTTCATCAGGCCGACGGTCCCGCCCACGCAGCTGGGCTCGTCGGCCCGTTCCGGGTCGGCCGGCAGGCTCGCCCTCAGCTCGTAGGATGAGATCGAGTTCGGGTTGCGGTCGTATTCGTAGGCGGGGTCGGTGGCTTCGACGGGGAAGGTCCCGGACGTCTGCGGGGGCAGGCCGTTGCCGGCGAGCTCCCGCTCGGAGCCGGACACGCGCTGGGTGAATTCGGAGTCCCAGTGGACGCGGCCTTCGACGGAGACCTTCTTGCTCAGGTCCCAGGTGGCCGCCGCGTCGTCGATCCAGGGCCCCTGCTCGAAGGCACCGCCGCCGTTGAAGTCGGTGATGCACGAGTAGACGTAGCCGTTCCTCGGCCCGTCCACCTCGTACCTGTCGTCGCCGAGCGGCAGCTTGTGGACGTTGACCGGGGTCGCCTCGAGGGTGGACGCGGTCGTCGCCTCGGACGTGGACGTCGTGCTCCCGTCCTTGGGGCCGTACCCGGACGAATCGCCCGAGCCGCCGCAACCGGACGCCGCCGACAGCATCCCCGCAGCGACGGCTACCGCGGCCGCCGTCGGCAGCGGTGAGGCGAACGACCGAAATCTCCTCGATTCGGGCACGGTCCGCGCCAGGCTATTCGCGGTGACGGATGGGTTGGACGGATAGGTGTGCGTAGGCAATCGATCTACATCGCACCGCATCAGGGTGACGAGCGGTATCGGCTCGTATCCTTCGCCGCATGGCGAGCACCGCGGATGTCGTGCGCCGGTACTTCGAGGTGGTGGGGGAGCTAGAGGCCGAGCTCACCGCCTTCATCACCGTCCGCGAGGGCCTTGTCTTCGCCCCCGAGACCTTCGATTGCTACGTGCCCACCGGCGGCGGCTGAGGGTGCGGCGCTCGAAGATCGAGGTCGAGGTCGCGATCGTCGGCGCCGGGCTGGCGGGGCTGGTGGCGGCGCGGCGGCTGACCGAAGCCGGGCGCGGCGTCGTCGTCCTCGAGGCCCGCGACCGGGTCGGCGGGCGGCTGCTGAACGAGGAGATCGGCGACGGCAAGGTGGTCGAGGTGGGCGGCCAGTGGATCGGGCCGACCCAGGACCGGATCGCGGCGCTGGCCGCCGAGCTATCCGTCGAGACCTTCCCGACCCACGACGAGGGGCGCCACGTGGTCGAGCTCTCGGGCCGGCGGGCCACCTTCGAGGGCGCCTTCACCGACGCGCGGCTGGGTCTGGTCCGCGACCTCTCGCGGGCGATCTCGCCGCTTGCCCTGGCCGACTTCGAACGGGCGCGCGCCCGTCTCGACCGGATGGCGAGGCAGGTCTCGACCGAGGCGCCCTGGACCGCGCCCAAGGCGGTCGAGTGGGACGGCCAGACCTTCGCGACCTGGATCCGGCGCAACACGCGCACGAAGGCGGCGCGCAGCCTCTTCGAGCTCGCCACCGAGGCGGTCTGGGCAGCCGAGCCCGCCGACGTCTCGCTGCTCCACGTCCTCTTCTACACGCACTCGGGCAGCGGCTTCAACACCCTGGTCGGGACCGGCGGCGGCGCCCAGCAGGACCGCTTCCACGGCGGCTCCCAGCGGCTGGCGCTGCTGATGGCCGAGGAGTTGGGCGGCGAGCGCCTGCGCCTCGGCGCGCCGGTGCGTCGCATCGAGCGGCACGGCGACGGAGTCGTCCTGCACTCGGACGGGGCCGGCGGGCGCGGGGGCCTCGCGGTGCGCGCCCGGCGGGCGATCGTCGCGATCCCGCCGACCCTCGCCGGGCGCATCGCCTACGACCCGCCGCTGCCGGCGCGGCGTGACCAGCTCACCCAGCGGATGCCGCAGGGGACGGTGATCAAGACGATGGCCGTCTACGAGCGGCCCTTCTGGCGCCAGGAGGGGCTCTCGGGGCAGGCGACGAGCGACGTCGGCCCGGCGCGCGTCGTCTTCGACAACTCGCCGCCCGAGGGCAGTCCGGGGGTCCTGCTCGGCTTCCTGGAGGGACGCCTGGCGCGCGACTGGGGGGCGAGGGGGGCGGCGGACCGACGCGAGGCCGTCCTCGCCGGCCACGCCCGGCTCTTCGGCGAGCGGGCGGCGCGCCCCAGAGCGCTACATCGAGCGGATCTGGGCCGAGGAGGAGTGGACCCGCGGCTGCTACGGCTGCCTGATGACCACCGGCGCCTGGACCGAATACGGCAGCGCCCTGCGCGCCCCGATCGACCGCCTGCACTGGGCGGGCGCCGAGACGGCGACGATCTGGGCCGGGTACATGGACGGCGCCGTGCAGTCCGGGGAGCGGGCGGCCTCGGAGGTCCTCCGGGCGCAGGGGGACTGAGGTGCGGGTCGGGGCCGGCTAGCCTCCCCGGGACGCTGGCGCCTACCGGCGCGGGGCGAAGATCCGAGGCGGCTCGATGCTGCATCTCGACTCATCGAGGAGGCGATCGCCACCCACCGGTCGAAGCTCGTGATAACACCCGCCGGGTAGGCAACCGACGAAGGAGGCGCCGATGCTCTCTTGGCTGGCAGGCAAGATGATCGCCCGCAACATGAGGACGATCCGGGCAGGGGACCCGGGGCCTACCCTGGCGCTGGACGCCGACGACGTCCGCTTCACCTTCCCGGGCGAGAGCTCGTTCGCGCCGGGGGCCAGCGGCAAGCGGGAGCTCGAACGGTGGCTCGACCGCTTCGTCGAGATCGGCCTGCAGATCTACCCGGACGAGGTCGTGCTCAAGGGGTTCCCGTGGCGCCAGACGATCTGCGTCCGCGGCCACATCCATCTCGACGACCCCAAGGACGGGCGCGTCTACGAGAACCGCTACGTGATCTGGGGCCGGATCGCCTGGGGCAAGCTGCGCGAGTACGAGGTCTACGAGGACACCGAGGAGACCCGGAAGCTGGACCGGTGGCTGGCGGACGCCGGGAAGGCGTAGCGGTCCGGGCCCTCGTGCGCGGGGGCGTGCAGGGCGTCGGCTTTCGCGAAGCCACCCGGCGCGAGGCGCAGCGCCTGGGCGTCATGGGCTGGGTGCGCAATGCGGAGGACGGCGGCGTGCAGGTCCATGCCGAGGGACCCGAGGCGGCGGTCGAGAAGCTGCTCGCCTTTCTGCGCGAGGGCCCGCCGGCCGCGCGTGTGGGCGACGTCGAGGCGGAGTCGGTCGGGGTCGAGGGCCACGAGCAGTTCGCGATCCGCGGCGTCGGCGCCGGCGCCTTCGTCGTCCAGGAGCACGCCGCCACCTCTCACCACTTCGACCTGCGGCTGGAGTTGGATGGGGCGATGCGCTCCTGGGCGGTGCCGAAGGGGCCGTCGCTGGACCCGGCCGTCAAGCGCCTCGCGGTCGAGGTCGAGGACCACGAGATCTCCGACAACGACCACGAGGGCGCCGTCGGCGAGGGCGGCGCGATCGTCTGGGACCGCGGCAGCTACGAGCAGGGCGGCCGCGTCCCCTGGCCCGAGGCGCTCGAGCGCGGCCACGCCGTGTTCGTACTCCATGGCGAAAAGCTGCGCGGCGGCTTCGCCCTGCAGCGCATTCGCTCCGGGGAGAAGCCGCAGTGGCTGCTGATCAAGCGCCGCGACGAGCAGGCAAGGCCCGGCACCGACGTGGTCGCCGCAATGCCTCGCTCGGTGCTCGGCGGCGAGACCCTCGAGGAGCTGTTGCGCGACTCCTAGGCAACCGAGGCGCCGCTGGGGGCCGCCGGCTCACCCGGCGCTGCGCTCCTGCTCCTCGCGGGTCAGCTCGGCGGTCGGAAAGGCCTCGAGCCTCTCGTCGGGGATCGGGGCGCCGCTCTCGATCGAGACCCCGTAGGTGCCCGCCTCGAGGCGGGCCTCGGCCCGCTCGATCGCGTCGAGCCGGCGCTTCAGGTCCTGGCTTCGGCCGGCGTCGAACTCGTCCTGGTAGAGGCCCTCGGAGCCGAGGTCGCCGGGCTCGACCCGCTGGTCGCCCTCTTCGGGCCCTTCGCGCCCGATCGCGGCGATCTCCTGCTCGACCTGCTTGCGCTCGCGGGCGAGCAGCTCTCGGGCGCGGTCCTGGTCCACGCGGAAACCGTAGCGTGCCGCCGCGGCGGCGTGTCGGCCCCGGGCTTTCTGAATCGACCGTCAGCCGTACGATTCCGGCAATGCTGATCGACGGGATTCCGCTCGAGACCCCCGCCGCCCCCCTCGACGAGCTTCTGCGTGTCGGCCTGGAGGCGGCGCCCGACGCGCCGGCGCTGGTCTCGGCCGACAGATCGCTGAGCTGGCGCGAGCTCGACGAAGAGAGCGCGGCCCTGGCGGGCGGCTACCGAGGGCTGGGCCTGGAGCCCGGCGACCGGATCGCCTCGCTGATGCCGAACCGGCTCGCGCTGGTCATTCACTACCTGGCCTGCTTCAGGGCCGGTCTGGTCGCCACTCCGCTCAACTACCGCTACACATTCCGCGAGATCGACCACGCCCTTGAGGTGAGCGAGGCCAGGGCGCTGGTCGCCCACGTCGAGCGGGCCGAGGACGTTGCCCGGAGCAGGCTCGCCGGCGAGCTCGACCTGGGGACGGTCGGCTTCGCCGACGGGGACGAGGAGGACGCCGGGGCCGGGTGGGGCAGGTCCTTCACCGCGCTGCTCGACAGCGATCCTCTGGCAGCCGACGGGCGAAACCATGATCCCGACAGCCCGGCCGCGATCTTCTTCACCTCGGGCAGCACCGGCCCGGCCAAGGGCGTCACCCACACCCGCGAGTCGCTGCGCTGGATGATCGCCAGCGCCACCTCCGCCTTCGAGCTCGACTCGAGCGACGTCTTCCTTCCGGGCTCCTCGATGTCGCACGTCGGCTCCTTCCTCTGGGCGCTCAGCATGCTCTCGGCCGGCGGCAAGGTCGTCGTCGCGCGCAGCACCGACGCCCACGAGCTGCTGCCCCTCCTGCGCGACCACCGGCCGACGGTGCTGGCGATGATCCCAGCGGCGCTCTCGGCGCTGATCCGCGACCACGGGCTGCAGCCGCACGACTTCGACTCGCTGCGGCTCTGCCGCGCCGGCGCCGACAAGGTCTCGACCGAGCTGCTCGCCGAGTTCGCGGCCCTGGCCGGCTTCCCGATCGTCGAGGGCTACGGGATGACCGAGGTCGGCCTGGCAACGCTCAACCCGCCCTCGGGCGAGATCAGGCAGGGCTCGATCGGGCGGCCGATCTGCGGCTTCAGCATCGCGATCCGCGGCGACGACGGCGAGCCGGTCGGGGCGGAGACGGTGGGCCGTATCTTCATCCGCTCGCCCAGCCGCATGGCCGGCTACTGGGGGGCGACGGAGGCGACGGAGGAGATCGTCGACGGGGGCTGGCTCGACTCCGGTGACCTCGCCCGCGCCGACGAGGACGGCTACCTCTGGTTCTTCGGCCGCAAGAAGCAGGTGATCGTCCACGACGGCTCCAACATCAGCCCGCTCGAGGTCGAGAGCGCGCTGGCCGAGCATCCCGACGTCGGCCTCGTCGGGGTCGTCGGCGTCCACGACGAAGTGCACGGGGAGAACGTGCGCGCCTACGTGACCCTGCGCGAGGGCGCCGAGCGTCCCTCGAGCGCCGACCTGATCGTCTTCTGCCGCGAGCGGGTCGGCTACAAGGCGCCCGAGGAGATCGTCTTCCTCGACGAGATGCCACTCAACCCGACCGGCAAGATCGACCGGGTCGGGCTGAAGAAGATGGCGGAGGACCACCTCCACCCGCACGGCCTCGACTGAGTGCGGCCCCGGCCGGCGCCGTATCCAACCTTTGGCCCCCCGGGGGCCAAAAGGTCCGCTGGGGCGAGCGGCTACCGTGCGGGCATGGCCCCGACGCTCGACGAGCTCACCGTCGCCGACTCGCCCGATGCCTGGCGGGGATGCGGGTTCGGGGTCGACGAGGACACCTGCCTCCTCGGCGATGTCCGCATCCGCCTCGCGGGGCGCGATGCGGGGAGCGGCCTGGTCGGCTGGTCGCTCCGCGACGTCGCCGCTGTCGAGCTGGACGGCCTTCCCACCGAGCGGTCCGACCGGCCGCCGCCGGCGGAGCCGGCGCCACATCCGAACGGCGTCGCCGCGCTCGACCACGTCGTCGCGATCACGCCGGACCTGGATCGCACCGTCGCGGCGCTCGAGGCCGCCGGGCTCGACCTGCGCCGGGTCCGCGAGGAGCCGACCCCCGCCGGCGCCCCACGGCAGGCCTTCTTCCGCCTCGGCGCGGTCGTCCTCGAGGTCGTCCAGGAGCCCCCGGAGGCGATCGGGAAGGCGGGCGGCGCGGACAGGCCGGCCTTCTTCTGGGGCCTTGCGATGGTCTCCCACGACCTCGAGGCGACGGTCGCCTCGCTCGGCGACCGGGTGGGCGAGGCGCGCGACGCGGTACAGCCCGGTCGCCGCATCGCCACCCTGCGCCGCTCGGCGGGCCTCGCGCTGCCGATCGCCCTGATCACACCCCGCACCCGGCGTCTCCCCGATGTCGCTGCTGGATAGGTTCCGGGCCCCCGCGCCGCCCGAGTTCCGCGACGATCGCGAGGCGGGCCGGCTCGAGATCCTCGTCGGCGGCCGCCGCGCCGGCTACGCCGCCTACCGCCGGCGGCCGGGGACGATCGCCCTCACCCACACCGAGATCGAGCCCGAGTTCGAGGGCAGGGGCCTCGGCGGCGAACTCGCCCGCGAGGCTCTTCGGCGGGCGCGCGCCGAGGGGGTCGGCGTCCTGCCGTTCTGCCCCTTCGTGCGCTCCTACATCGAGCGCCATCCGGCCGAGCTCGACCTCGTGCCGGAGGAGCGCCGCGAGCGGTTCGGCCTGCCGGCCTAGGGGCCGTTCTGGGCGCCGTCGGCGAACAGGTCGCCGGCCTTGATCCGCGCGGCCATGTCCTTCGATTCCTCGCGGTAGACGCTGCCGTCCTCGAACTCGATCGTCGGGTACTTGCGCTGGCCCGAGAGCTGCTCGAGCTCATCGCGCCTGCTCGGGCGGACCGGGCCCTTGACCACCTCGTACTCGATCCGCTGCTCGTCGAGCGCCTTCTGCACCTTCCAGCACGGGTGCGCGTCGATCTTCGCCCAGACCAGGCTGCAGCGATGAAGTTTGACCGCCATCGCCTGCAACCTACTACGGCGGCTCTCAGCCGTGGTGCAGCAGACATGGCGGCTCTCAGCCGTGGTGCAGCAGACGCCTGACTGCGCCCATCAGCTCGGTCGTTCGCTCCTCCTGCAGGCCCGCCTCGGCGCCGATCACGCAATGCCGCGCGTGGTCGTCGAGCAGGCCGAGGGCGACCTCGTCGAGGGCGGCCTCGACCGCCGCGATCTGGGTGAGGACGTCGATGCAGTAGCGCTCCTCCTCGACCATCCGCTCGACTCCACGCACCTGGCCCTCGATGCGGCGCAGGCGCTTCAGCAGCGCGTCCTTGTCGCCCTGGTAGGCGGGGGGCTGCTCCGCGGTCGCCATCAGCCGAGCACCTCGGCCAGCAGTACGGCCGAGCCGAATACGAACCCGGCCGCCGCGACGATTCCGACGACCCGCACCGGCGGCCCGCCGTGGATGCCCGTCTCGTGCACGGCCGCGTGCCCCCTGCCGCGGGCGATCAGGTAGCGGTTGACGGGGACCGCGAAGGCGCCGGCGACGACCAGGGCGAAGGCGAGGCTGCCCCAGAAGAGGAGGCTCCCCAGGCCGGCGTCCATCGCACCCGGGATGGCGACGACGATCACGTTGTCGACGACCTCCATGGTCGCGATGCTGAGCGTGTCGGATGCGAGGGCGATCGGGATCACGACGGAGAGCGCCAGTCCGGCCCGGAGCAGGGGGAGGCTGGTGAGCCCGTAGCCGAAGGCGAAGGCGAGGGCGACAGCGAGGACCACGGTGGCCAGGTTCGACATGCCCAGGGAGGACCCGATCGCCATGCCCGCGATCTCGCCGATCGCGCAGCCGGTCAGGCAGTGCAGCGTCGCCGAGACGGCGACGCCGGTGAGCGCGGCGCCCTCCGTCGGCATCGAGTGATGGTGGTCGACGGATTGTCGTGGGTCGGTGGTCGCGGTGGCGTCCATGGGCGCAGAGTAGCATACCCCCGGGGGGTATATTGCCATCGGGCCTATGGCCCTCGGGCCACGAAGGCGCCGGCGTCCGCCTTCCATTCCCGATAGCGCTCCGGCATGCAGACCGCGCACGGGCGGTAGCCGGCGGCGATCGCGGTCGCCTCGTCGGCGAAGAAGACACGGTGCTCGACGTAGTGGCCTTTCGCGATCCAGCTCAACGCGACCCGGCAGTCGAGCCTCCCGTATCCCCTGTTGCGCCGATGCCCCCCGAGCGTTCCGGGCGTATCCGACCGGTAGGACCTGCCGTCGGCGCCGATCAGCTCATACCGTCCCATCGCAGGATGCAACGCCGACCGCAGGGTTGGTTGTGAGGTCGCCCTCCCGGCGACTGGCGCATTTGCTTCAATCGGATCACCAGAGAAAGGAGGTGGTCCTAGCTTGAGTCACATGCTGCAGGGGACACTGGAGGTGCAGGGCCGCTAGGCGCCGCATCGAGTTCGGCAGCCCGGCGGAATCCAACCCGGGCACCGGCGAGCAAAGGGAGGCCGGGCGTTGTCCCACCCGGTCGCGGGTCCCGCGCTCGTTTCATGCACCTGACCAGGGCCGCCTCCGGGCGGCCCTGGCTCTTTCAGCGCCCTCACTCGCCGAACAGCTCGTCGAAGCGCAGGGCGGCGCGGGAGGGGATCGCGAAGTCGCCGTTGCGGTGCAGCAGGCCGGTGCCGGAGGACTGGCTCAGGAAGCCTCGCGGACTCCGCCCATCTCGCTGAAGACCGCGGTGGGCCCGCCGTCCTCGCGCTGCTCGTCGGCGATCACGTGCGAGACCGCGTTGATCAGGGCCAGATGGGTGAAGGCCTGCGGGAAGTTGCCCAGGTGCCTGCCGCTTCCCGGGTCGAGCTCCTCGGCGAAGAGGTCGAGCCACCCCGCCGATTGGAGCAGCCGTTCGCAGAGGTCGCGGGCGCGGCTCTGTTCGCCGATCTCGGAGAGCGCCGAGACCAGCCAGAACGAGCAGATCAGGAACGTCCCCTCCTCGCCGCTGAGCCCGTCGTCGGTCTCGTCGACCCGGTAGCGGAGGACGAGGCCGTGTTCGGTGAGCCCGTCGGCGATCGCCTCCACCGTCCTGCGCACCCGCTCGTCGTCGGGCGGCAGGAAGCGGACGAGGGGGATCAGCAGGGTGGAGGCGTCGAGGGCGTCGGTCTCGTAGTGCTGGCGGAAGACGCCGTCGCGACAGCCGCGGGCGAGGATCTCCTCGCGGATCTCGTCGGCCGTCCCCTGCCAGCCGTCGGCCAGCTCATCGAGGCCGACGCTGCGGGCGAGGCGCGCGCCGCGGTCGACCGCGACCCAGATCATCAGCTTCGAGGAGACGTAGTGCTTGGGCTCGCCGCGCGACTCCCAGATCCCCTGGTCCGGCTTCGGCCAGGCGGCGATCGCCGTTTCGACCATCGCGCGGATCAGCGCACGGTCGGCCGGGGTCCCCGAGCCCTTCAGCGCCTTCTCGTGCAGGTAGATCGCGTCGAGCAGCGCGCCCCAGACGTCGTGCTGGCTCTGGTCGAAGGCGCCGTTCCCGATCCGCACGGGCCGGGCGCCGCCGTAGCCTTCGAGGTGGTCGAGGGTCTGCTCGTCGAGCTGCTTCTCGCCGCCGATGCCGTACATGATCTGCAGGTTGGGATCCTCGCGGCAGACGCTGAGCACGAAGCGCATGAAGTCGCGCGCCTCCTGGTCGAAGCCGAGCGTGTGGAGGGCCCAGAGGCTGAAGGTCGAGTCGCGGATCCAGCTGAATCGGTAGTCCCAGTTGCGTTCTCCGCCCGGGGTCTCCGGCAGGGACGTGGTCGGGGCGGCGACGATCGCCCCGGTCGGGGTGTAGGTGAGCCCCTTGAGGACGAGCGCCGAGCGCTGCAGGTGGATCCGCCAGGTGTGGTCGGGGAAGTCGCCGTCGCGCAGCCAGCTGCGCCAGAACTCTTCGGTCGAGTCCAGTCGCTCGAGGGCCTCGGGCGCGCTGCGCGGCCCGCCCAGGTCCCCCTCGCCCCAGGTCACGGCGCAGAAACCCGACTCGTCCTCGCGCAGGTGCAGGGAGCCGCGCGCGACGCCGCCGTCCAGGGAGAGCTCCATGTCGCCGGTCAGCAGCAACCCGGTGCCGTCACCGCCGGTGGCGCTCGCCTCGCCGACGCCGCCGGCCACCCAGTCCGCGGCCTCGGCGCCATAGGCGAAGCGCGGCACGCACTCCATCTCCATCTGCACCTCGCCGTCTATGCAGGTCATCGTGCGCAACAGGGAGCAATCGGACTCGTGTTCGGTGCGCGGGCGGCTGCGGCCGTCGCCGTCGGGGACCCACTCGCCGATCGTCAGCGCGTCGTGGACGACGACCCATCCGGTCTCGGTGACCCAGGTCGTCTCGATCACCAGGGTGCCGGGCTCGTAGCGGCGGCTGATCGGGACGACGACGCCGCGCGGCGCCAGCCTGAAGTGCCCGGCGTCCCGCCCGAGCAGGGCGCCGAACACGCTCGGCGAGTCGAATCGGGGCAGGCACAGCCACTCGACCGCGCCCGCGTAGGAGACCAGCGCCGCGGTGTGGCAATCGGAGAGGAACCCGTAGCTGCCGATCGGCGGGAAGCGGTTGTCGGCGGCGCGGGACATCAGAGGTCGCGCTGCGCTCCCGGCGCGAGGAACCAGACATGGACGCTTGGTCGCTCCGCGCTCACAGGGTGGGTGCCAAGCTACCACCATGAGCGGCATCCCCATCGCCCACGTCGCCGGCGCTTTCGTGCCGCTCGAGGTGATCCCGCTGACCGCGGCGGCGATCCTCTACTGGCACCGCGCGATGGTGCTCGCCTGGGACGGGCGGCCGGTCCCGGCATGGCGCCAGATCTGCTTCGGCTTGGGGCTGGCGACGGTGGCGATCGCGCTCTTCAGCCCGATCGGCCACCTCTCCGAGGAGCTCGTCATCGCCCACATGGCCGAGCACCTGCTGATCGGCGACATCGCCACCCTGCTGCTGGTCCTCGGCCTGACCCGCTCGCTGCTGCAGCCGATCCTCGCGATCCGTCTCTTCGATCGGCTCCAGGTCCTGACCCACCCGGCGCTGGCCCTGCCGCTCTGGGCGCTCAACCTCTTCTTCTGGCATATCCCGGCGCTCTACCAGGACGCCTACGGCACGGCGCCCGTTCACGCCCTCGAGCACGCGAGCTTCCTCTTCTTCGGCTGCCTGATGTGGATGCCGGTCTTCGGGCCGCTGCCGAAGCCGGCCTGGTTCGGGGCCGGCTGGAAGGTCGCCTACGTGGTCGCGGTCCGCTTCGTCGGCGCGATCCTCGGCAACGTGCTGATGTGGTCGGGCGCGATCCTGTATCCGATCTACGCGCCCGGAGAGGCGTTCTGGAACCTCTCGCCACAGGCCGACCAGAGCACGGCCGGGGCGCTGATGATGATCGAGGGGACGTTCGTCGCCCTGGGGGTGCTCGCCTGGGTCTTCTTCGAGGTCGCCCGCGAAGGCGTCGAGAAGCAGCGCCTGCTCGACCTGGCGCGCGAGCGCGGCGTCGACCTCGACGAGCGCCGCGCGCAGCGGGCGGTCGCAGCCGGCCACGGCGCGCTGCTCGAGGAGCGGCTGACGACGGCCGGGAATGACCGCGACTCCGACTAGGCCTGGCGACTTTCCGACCCATGGGGTGGGTAAGTCGCCAGGTGGCTCGCTGCTCGCCCCGCTCGTCTTCGTCGTCGGGGCCGCCAGCCTCGGCGCCGAGATCGCCGCGGCGCGGCTGCTGGCGCCGTACTTCGGCGCCTCGACCGTGGTCTGGGCGAACACGATCGGCGTCGTGCTGGTCGCCCTCGCGGTCGGCTACTGGTTCGGAGGCCGTTACGCCGACCGCCATCCGCAGATGCGGGGCCTCTGCCTCCTGGTCCTGGCCGCCGCGGTCCTGATCGCGATCGTGCCCTTTGCGGCCCGTCCCTTCCTCGGCTTCTCGGTCGACGCCTTCGACACGGTGTCGGTGGGCGGCTTCGCCGGCTCGCTGTTCGGGGTCCTGGTGCTGGTCGCCGTCCCCGTCACCCTGCTCGGCGCCGCCGCGCCCTGGGCCGTGCGGCTCGCCGTCGCCGATCCGAGCCGCTCCGGAGAGGTGGTCGGCCGTCTCTACGCGATATCGACGGCCGGCTCGCTGTTTGGGACGATGGCGGCGGCTCTGCTCCTGATCCCGCTGCTGGGCACGCAGCGGACCTTCATCGTCTTCGCCCTGGTCCTGGCCCTGGTCGCCGCCGCCGGGCTCGGCTGGCGCTTCGCCGTCGTCCCGGCGCTGCTCGCGCTGGCGGTCGCGGCGCCGGTCGGGACGATCAAGGCGGCCGACACCGGCCGGGTGCTGTACGAGGCGGAGACCGTGCACCAGTACGCCCGGGTGGTCGAACGGCCGGACGGGTCCCGGGCGCTGGAGCTGAACGAGGGCCAGGCGGTGCACTCCCTCTACCGCCCCGGCACCTACCTGACCGGCGACTACTGGGACGGCCACCTGGTGCTGCCCTTCGCGGCCGCCCCCCGCCCGCCGGCACGCATCGCGATCCTCGGCAACGCCGCCGGCACCGTGGCCCGCGCCTACGGCCACTACTTCCCGGGCACCGCCGTCGACGCGGTCGAGATCGACGGTGAGCTGACCGAGCTGGGGAGGCGCTTCTTCGACCTGCGCAACCGGCGCATGCGCACCTTTGCCGAGGACGCACGGCCCTGGCTGGAGCGCTCGTCCGGAGGCTTCGACGCGATCATGGTCGACGCCTACCGCCAGCCCTATATCCCCTTCTATCTGACCACCCGCGAGTTCTTCGAGCTGGCACGCGAGCGACTCGTCCCGGGCGGCGTCGTGATCGTCAACGTCGGCCACCCGGAGGGCAGCGGCGAGCTGGAGCGGGTGCTGGGGGCGACGATGGCGACCGCCTTCCCGCGCGTGCTCCGCTATCCGATCGAGCCGACCAACACCCTGCTGCTCGCCGGCGGGCGCTCGCTGTCACCCGATCGCCTCGGGCGCCGCGCCGGGTCGCTGGCGCCCGACCTGCGCCCGCTCGCCCGCGAGGCGGCCGCCCGGCTCTCGCCGCGGCTGGGCCCCGGCGAGGTCTTCACCGACGACCGGGCGCCGGTCGAGTGGCTGGTCGACTCCTCCCTGCTGGAATACGCGAATGGCGACTAGGGCGAAGGCGTGGCTCGTCACCGGCCCGCTCGGGCGCGGGCTCGCCTTCGCGATCGACTTCACCGCCGCGGTCGGCGGCGCCCTGCTGCGCCGCCGCGGATAGGCCGTCGCTCGTCGTCTTTTCTCCGGCCTACCGGTGAAAGGGCGACGATCGTCAGGTTCGCTGGATCATCTAGGGTCAGCCGATGCAGACGAACGTCAAGGAGCTGCCCGGATCGCGGGTCGAGGTCGAGGTCGAGGTGCCGGCCGCGGACGTCGAGAAAGGCGTCAATCGGGCCGCGCGCACCCTCGCCCGCGAGATGCGCCTGCCCGGCTTTCGCAAGGGCAAGGCGCCGCCCTCGCTGGTGATCCAGCGGCTCGGCTTCGCGCCGGTGCTGGAGGAGGCGATCCGCGACTCGCTCCCCGAGTGGTACGAACTCGCCCTGCTCGGCTCCGCGGTGATCCCGGTCGGCGACCCGAGCGTTGAGATCGTCTCGACCCCGGAGGGGGAGGGCGAGCCGCTCGGCTTCAAGTTCGAGATCGGTGTCCGCCCGGCGGCGAAGCTCGGCGAGTACAGGGGCCTGGAGGTGGGTAGGGCCGAGACCGACGTGCCCGACGACATCGTCGACCGCGAGGTCGAGAGGATCCGCGAGAGCTTCGCCAAGCTCGAGCCGGTCGAGCGGGCCGCTGCGGACGGCGACGCGCTGCTGATCGACTTCGAGGGGCTGCTCGACGGCAGGGCCTTCGAGGGCGGCGCCGCCAGCGACTACCTGCTCGAGCTCGGCAGTGGCCGCCTGATCGAGGGCTTCGAGGCGCAGCTGATCGGCGCCGAGGCCGGCGAGGAGCGCAGGGTCGAGGTCACCTTCCCCGACGACTATCAGGCCGAGGAGCTCGCCGGCGAAGAGGCGGTCTTCACGGTCAAGGTCAAGGAGGTCCGCGAGAAGGTCATGCCCGACCTCGACGACGACTTCGTCGCCGAAGCGTCGGAGTTCGACACGCTCGCCGAGCTGCGCGCCGACATCGAGGAGAGGCTCGGGGAGGCGGTCGGCGAGCGCATCGAGCAGGACTTCCGAGTGGCGGCGATCGACGCCGCGGTCGAGGGCGCGAGCGTGGACGTGCCCGACGAGCTCGCCCTGGCCCGCGCGACCGAGCGGCTCGAGCGGCTCGAGCGCCAGCTCGCCGCTCGCGGGATGGACCCGGCCGGCTACTTCCAGATGCAGGGCAAGACCCGGGAGGAGCTGCTCGAGGAATCGAAGCCCGACGCCGTCAAGGAGCTGAAGCGGGAGGCGGTCCTGGCCGCGGTGGCCGAGGCCGAGGAGATCGAGGTCAGCGAGGAGGAGATGGTCGAGGCGCTCGCCCACACCGCCGAGCACGAGCGCACGACGCCGGAGAAGCTGCTCGAGCGCCTGCGCGAGAGTGGCCGCGACGGGATGGTGCGCGAGGACATCCGGGTGCGCAAGGCGATGGACCTGCTCGCGTCCGAGGCGAAGCCGATCCCCGTCGGCCAGGCCGAGGCGCGCGAGCAGCTGTGGACCCCGGAGAAGGAGCGCGAGGCCGCGGGCGGGCTCTGGACGCCGGGCGACGACTCCTGAGCGGCGTCGTCCACGCCTGAACATCCGCTTGCACCTCTGGCGGCCCGCCACCGCCCGTCGATAGACGTCGGGTATGAGCACCCTGGCCCTGACGCTGATAGTCGTGCTCGCGGTCGGCCTCTGCGTGGCCGCCGTCGTCGCCGGCCGCCTCGCCGGCAGGCTGCGGCGTGCCGAGGCGGCGAGCACCCGCCACCTCGAGCTCTCGCTCGACATGATCTGCATCGCCGGGCTCGACGGCCGAATCCGGTCCGTCAACCCGGCCTTCGAACGGGCCCTGGGCTACCGCGAGGAGGAGCTGCTGGGGCGCCCGCTCGTCGACCTCGTCCACCCCGACGACCGCGACCGGATCGAAGCCGGAGCGGCGGCGATCCCGAGCGGCGACGGCGCGGCCCGGTTCCAGAGCCGCTGGTTCGGCAAGCAGGGCGAGGCCCACTGGCTGGATTGCAGCTTGGCGACGCTTCCGGATGAGGGCCTGATCCACGCCGTCGCCCGCGACGTCACCGACCGCCGGGAGCTCGAGCTGGAGCTCGAGCGGCTCGCGCAGCGGGACCCGCTGACCGGCGTCTTCAACCGGCGGCGCTTCGACGAGGAGCTGAGCGTCAGGCTGAGCGACGCGCGCCGCCACCGGCGCGGCGGCGCCCTGCTCCTCATCGACCTCGATCGCTTCAGGCGCATCAACGACGAGCTCGGCCATGCGGCCGGGGATCTGGCCCTGTGTGAGGTGGCGCGCGTTCTCGACGAGAACACCCGCGGCAGCGACGCGGTCGGGCGCGGCTTCGACGGGATGGTGGCAAGGGTCGGCGGCGACGAGTTCGCGGTCCTGCTCGCGGAGGCGGGCCCGGTCGAGGCGGCCGCGGTCGGCGAGCGGCTGGTCGCGGCCCTGGAAGCGACCGATTTGACGGTGGAAGGGAGCCCGGTGCCGCTCGCGGTCAGCGTCGGCGTCGCCCCCTTCGACGGCCGCGACGCCGGTGCCGAGGAGCTCATCGCCCGAGCCGATCAGGCGATGTACGTGGTCAAGGCCGGGGGTGGCGGTGGCGCCGGACAGGCGCGGGCCCGGGACGACCGAGCCGGCGCCTAGCCCGCCGGACGCCTTCTATAGAGTGCCGGCCATGAGCCCACTTGTACCGATGGTGGTCGAGCAGACCTCGCGCGGCGAGCGCTCCTTCGACATCTACTCGCGGCTTCTGAACGAGCGGATCGTCTTCCTGGGGACCGCCGTCAACGACGAAATCGCCAACCTGATCGTCGCCCAGCTGCTGCATCTCGAGTCCGAGGACCCGGACAAGGACATCAGCCTCTACATCAACTCGCCGGGCGGCTCGGTGTACGCCGGCATGGCGATCTACGACACGATGCAGTTCATCAAGCCCGAAGTGCAGACGATCTGCGTCGGGATCGCGATGAGCATGGGGGCGCTGCTCCTCGCCGGGGGGGCGGCCGGCAAGCGGATGTCGCTGCCCAACTCGAAGATCCTCATCCACCAGGTCTCCTCCGGCTTCGAAGGCCAGGCGACCGACATCGAGATCCACGCGAAAGAGATCATCGACGTGCGCCGCCGCCTCGACGAGATCCTCGCCAAGCACACCGGCCAGCCCTTCGAGAAGATCACCAAAGACACCGATCGCGACTACTTCATGAGCGCCGAGGAGGCGAAGGAGTACAACCTCGTCGATCGGGTCATAGAGCACCACTGAGCGCGCGGCCTTCGCAGCGGGGGTTCCGCTTAACTTTTTCGGTCGTCGCCAGGGCCGTCCGAGAGTCGTTGCGCCGAAAAAGTACAAGACGCTTCACCCCTGCCGCGACGGCCGTGTGGCTGACGCTCAGCCTTCTCGCGGCCTCCTCGGCCTCAGCTCAGATCTCCAGCGGCGGGACTGATTTCCTCGCCCACGTCTTCCCGGTCGCGGGGCCGCATTGGACGCGGGGGGCGATCGGCGAGTTCGGGGCGCCGCGCAGCGGCGGCCGCACCCACGAGGGCTTCGACGTCGTCGCCGCCTGCGGGACGCCGCTGGTCGCGGCGCGAGGCGGGCGGGTGCGCCGGGCCGGCCATGACCCGGCCCTCTACGGCAACTACGTCCTGATCCACGGCGAAGGTGAGCGCCGCAGCTACCTCTACGCGCATCTGCGCCGGCCGGCCCGGGTCCGGCGGGGAGACCGGGTCCTCACCGGCCGGCGGATCGGCGGCGTCGGAGCGACCGGGAACGCGCGCACGGTCGGCTGTCACCTGCACTTCGAGATCCACGTCCGGGGCCGCCCGATCGACCCGGGGCCCGCCCTGCGCGGCTGGGACCGCTACGGCCGCTGAGCCCGGGTTGGAGGGTCCCGGCCACCGGCGCCCGCTTCGGCCAGCGCCGCGGCGACGAAGTGGGACTTGGCGTCCGTATACGCCTCCCGGTCATCGCCAAAGCGCGCCGCGAGCTCGTGCTTCAGGGCCTCGTAGGCGGCGGCGGTGGCGGGATCGTCGCGGAGGCGATCACGGAAGGCGAGCTCTTCGACGTAGCGCCGTCCGCCGGTGGGCGCCAGGTGCAGGTGGTGGGTGCGCCGGCTCGGGCTCGGCTTGCAGAACCAGTGCATCTCCTCGCTGAGGTAGGGGGCGTGAACGTACCCCAGGCCCGCCAGGGGCGCGAAGCACGCATGGCCGGCGTCGAGGCTCTCGACGCCGGCCAGGATGTCGATGATCGGCTTCGCCGCAAGCCCCGGCACTGCCGTGCTGCCCACGTGATGGATGCCGCCCGTGACCCAGGGGCCGACCGCCTCCTGCAGGGCCGCCCGCTCCCGCTCGAAGCGCGCGGGCCAGACCGGGTCGTACGCCAGGATGCGGATCGGCTCCTCAGATGCCACGTTCGAACCAGAGGTCGGCCTTGACGTTGCCGTTGTAGTCGGCCACCTCGGCATAGCCGGCCGATCTGTAGAGGGCGACCGCGGGGCGCAGGTAGGCCGAGGTGTCGAGGCGGGTCGCCCGGCAGTCGTGCTCGCGGGCGACGGCGTGCAGCTGGTCGAGCAGCCGGGCGGCGACGCCCGCGCCGCGGTAGGCGGGGACGACGTACATGCTCTTCACCTCGGCGATCTCCGTGTCGAGGTGGCGGACGCCGCCGATCGCAGCGGGGTCGCCGTCGACACGGCCGAGCAGCAGCACGCCGTCGGGCGGGTCGAGATTGGCGGGTGGCCCGGCGGCGATCTCGGCGTCGATGTCGACCACGGCGGGATCGAGCGGGCCGTCGGCCTCGCGGATGAAGTCCGCATAGAGGTCCAGGACCACCGGATCGCCACGGCGAGCCGCCTCGAACCCGAGCCCTGACATCAGACCCGCAGCTCGTACTCGATCCAGGTCGAGCGCTCGGCGCCGGTCGAGTCGTAGAGCCGCTGGGCGGTCTCGTTGTCGGGCGCCGTCGACCACTCGAGGATCGGGCAGCCGCGCTCCCTGGCGACCGCCGCGGAAGCCTCGATCAGGGAGCGCCCGACGCCCTCGCCGCGGGCCGAGGCGTCGACGTAGAGGTCGTTCATGAGGACCGTCTCGACCGCCTTCGTCGAGGAGAAGTGCCAGTAGAGGCAGGCGTAGCCGACGAGCCGATCGCCGCGCCAGGCGCCGATCAGCACGCCGCGGTCGCTCGGGGGGAGGAAGCGCCGGAAGAAGGCGCGGTTGCGATCGGCGCCGACGTCCTCGGCCTCGTAGAAGCCCTGGTAGGCCGCGATCATCGGCAGCAGCTCCTCAAACTCGTCCCCGGAGATCGGCTCGACTCTCAGATCCACGCACCAAGGTTAGGAGAGCGACCATCGACAGGGTCATCTCCGGTGATTCCCGTCCGCGTCGAATTGGTCGCGGTTTGTCATGAGGAGGGACGGCCCGGCCGGCGACGTAAGACGACCCCACCACCGTTTCGACCGGCGCTCGGCTCCGACTAAGCTAGGGGCGCGACGCCGGTGGCCACCACTACCGCCCCGCAAGGAGGGGATCCCGCTGGCACGTCCCACAGATTCGAACGAGCAGCTCCTCTGCAGCTTCTGCGGCAAGTCGCAGCGTCAGGTGAAGAAGCTGATCGCCGGCCCCGGCGTCTACATCTGCGACGAGTGCATCGACCTCTGCAACGAGATCATCGACGAGGAGCTGACCGCGCCGCCCGCGATCGAGCTCGAGAACCTGCCGAAACCGCGTCAGATCCATGACGTGCTGCAGGAGTACGTGGTCGGCCAGGACGCCGCCAAGCGCGCCCTCTCGGTCGCCGTCTACAACCACTACAAGCGGGTCCAGATCGCGCAGGACGAGGACCCCGACGTCGAGCTGCAGAAGTCGAACATCATGCTGCTCGGGCCGACGGGCTGCGGCAAGACGCTGCTCGCGCAGACGCTGGCGCGGATCCTCAACGTCCCCTTCGCGATTGCCGACGCGACGGCGCTGACCGAGGCCGGCTACGTCGGCGAGGACGTCGAGAACATCCTGCTCAAGCTGATCCAGGCCGCCGACTACGACGTGAAGAAGGCGGAAACGGGGATCATCTACATCGACGAGATCGACAAGATCGCGCGCAAAGCCGACAACCCGTCGATCACCCGTGACGTCTCCGGCGAAGGCGTGCAGCAGGCGCTGCTGAAGATCCTCGAGGGGACGACCGCGTCGGTGCCTCCGCAGGGCGGGCGCAAGCACCCCCACCAGGAGTTCCTGACGATCGACACCACCAACATCCTCTTCGTCTGCGGCGGCTCCTTCGCCGAGCTCGACAAGGTGATCGAGCGCCGCGTCGGCGACAACGGGATGGGCTTCGGCGCCGCGATCTCCTCGAAGGAGCACAAGGACACCGGCGAGTGGTTCGAGCAGGTGCTGCCCGAGGACCTGATGGAGTACGGCCTGATCCCCGAGTTCATCGGCCGCCTGCCTGTGGTCGCCGCGATCCACCAGCTCAGCCGGGACGACCTGATCACGATCCTCACCGAGCCCCGCCACGCGCTGACCAAGCAGTTCCAGCGCTTCTTCGAGTTCGACGACATCGAGCTCGTCTTCGCCGAGGACAGCCTCGAGGCGATCGCCGACAAGGCGCTCGAGCGCGAGACCGGGGCCCGCGGGCTGCGCTCGATCCTCGAGGAGACCCTGCTCGACGTCCAGTTCGAGCTTCCCTCGCGCCGCGACGTGACCAAGTGCGTCGTCACCAGGGAGACGATCGCCCAGGGCCGCAGGCCGACCCTCGTCACCGAGGCCGCCCACCAGGACATCGGCGACGCCCAGGAGGAGCTCGGCGAGGAAACCGCCTGAGTCAGGGCCCGTCCCGGTAGGGGTTCCACTTAGCTTTTTCGAGTTGCGTCGGCGGTCGCCGACGATGGTCTGCGGCGAAAAAGCACAAGACGTTTCACCCCCACCGGGACGGGCTCTCACGCGCACTAGACTCGGCGCCCCATGAACGACGCCGACGCCCGTCGAACGAAGCTGGAGGAGACCACCCGGTATGACCCGGGTGAGGTCGAGGGACGCGTGTTCGAGGAGTGGATCGAGGGCGGCTATTTCCACCCGCCCGCGGAGGGCACTCCCGAGGAGAACTTCTCGGTCGCGATCCCGCCGCCGAACGTGACCGGCGCCCTGCACATGGGCCATGCGCTCAACGGCTCGATGCAGGACGCGCTTGTGCGCATGAACCGGATGCGCGGCCGCAACACCCTCTGGACGCTGGGCACCGACCACGCGGGGATCGCCACCCAGGCGGTGGTCGAGAAAGAGCTCCGCGCCGAAGGCCGCAGCCGCCATGAGCTCGGCCGCGAGGCCTTCGTCGAGCGGGTCTGGGAGTGGAAAGCGGAGTACGGCTCGCGGATCGTCGAGCAGTACAAGCGGCTGGGCGCCTCCTGCGACTACGAGCGCGAGCGCTTCACCCTCGACGACGGCTACGCGCGCGCCGTCTACCGCGTCTTCAAGCAGCTCTTCGACAAGGGTTACATCTACCGGGACAACTACATGGTCAACTGGGACCCCGGCTCGCACTCGGCGATCTCCGACCTCGAGGTCGAGAACCGCGAGGTCGAGGACACGCTGTACTCGATCGACTATCCGGTCGAGGGCTCCGACCGCGCCCTGACCGTCGCCACCGTGCGCCCGGAGACGATGCTGGCCGACACCGCGGTGGCCGTCAACCCGGACGACGAGCGCTACCGGGACCTGGTCGGGCAGCACTGCGTCCTGCCGCTGGTCGGCCGGCGCCTGCCGATCATCGCCGACGAGCACGTCGATATCGAGTTCGGGACCGGGGCGCTGAAGATCACGCCCGGGCACGACCCCAACGACTTCGAGATCGGCCGCAAGCACGGCCTCGAGGAGATCGGTGTGATCGGGCCCGACGGGCGGATGACCGAGGAGGCGGGCGAGCGCTTCGCGGGGCTGACGGCGGCCGAGGCGCAGGAGGCCGTCGTCGCGGCGCTGCGCGAGGAGGGCGCGCTGGGCGCCGAGGAGCCCTACGTCCACTCCGTTCCCTTCTCCCACCGCTCAGGGGAGCGGATCGAGCCGCTGATCTCGCTGCAGTGGTTCTGCCGCATGGACGAGCTGGCGGCGCCGGCGATCGAGGCGGTCGAGCGCGACGAGGTCCGGATCGCGCCGCCGCAGTGGAAGCGCGTCTACCTCGACTGGATGCGCGAGATCAGGCCCTGGTGCGTCTCCCGCCAGCTCTGGTGGGGGCACCGGATCCCGGTTTGGTACTGCGACGCCTGCGAGGAGACCTTCGTCGCCGAGCAGGCGCCCGACAGCTGCGGCTCCTGCGGCGGCGAGCTGCGCCAGGAGGAGGACGTGCTCGACACCTGGTTCAGCTCGGCGATCTGGCCCTTCGCGACCCTCGGCTGGCCCGACGACACCCCCGAGCTGCGCGCCTTCTACCCGACCAGCTTCCTGACCACGGCGCGCGAGATCCTCTTCCTCTGGGTGGCGCGGATGATCATGACCGGGATCGAGTTCCCCGGCGCGATCCCCTTTCGCGACGTCTACGTGCACTCGGTGATCCAGGCACGCGACGGGCGGCGGATGTCGAAGAGCCTCGGGACCGGGATCGACCCGCTGGAGGAGATCGACGTGCACGGCGCCGACGCCCTGCGCTTCGGCCTGCTGGCGATGTCCTCGACCCAGGACGTGCGCTACTCGGACGCGAAGGTGGAGCAGGGCCGGGACCTCACCAACAAGCTCTGGAACGCGAGCCGATTGATCCTCTTGAACTGCAAATTGCCGCATGATCGATCGGACACCAATGCGCGGCAGGACCAGGTTCCCGCCGCGGCGGTCGGCAGGACGGGTGTATCGCGGGACGAGCTCTCAATGGGGCGGGTCGAGGACCGCTGGATCCTCTCGCGGCTCGAGCGGACGATCGCCTCGGTCACCGAGAAGCTCGAGGCCTACGACTTCGCCCACGCGGCCCAGGAGTGCTACTCGTTCTTCTGGTCGGAGCTCTGCGACTGGTATCTGGAGATCGTCAAGCCGCGCCTCTACGAGGGCGAGGCGGAGGTCTCGGCGAACCTGCTCTGGGCGCTGGAGCGCGTGCTCGCCCTGCTGCACCCGCTGATGCCGTTCGTCACCGAGGAGATCTGGTCGCACCACCCGGCCCGCACCGGGCACCTCGCCGTCCACCCGTTCCCGGAGGCCGACGAGTCGCTCGTCGACGACGCGGCGGAGGCCGACGTCGAGGCCGGCATCGAGCTGACCCGCCGCCTGCGCGCCTGGCGCGACCTCGTCGAGGTGCCCGTGGCCAGCACGCTCGCCGCCCGGCTGGACGGGGTCGAGCCCCAGGAGTTCGTCGGTCGCCTGGCCCGGGTCGAGTTCGTCGAGGACGGGGGGGACCCGGTCGCCGCCGTCGGCCCGGTCAGGGTCCTGGCCACCGACGAGATCGACGCGCAGGCGGTGGCGGAGCGGCTCGAGAAGCGGCGCGAGGAGCTGCGTGCCGAGGTCGAGCGGGCCGAGCGCAAACTCGGCAACGAGGGGTTCGTCGGCAAGGCGCCGGCGGAGGTCATCGAGGAGGAGCGCGGCAAGCTCGAGCGCTACCGGGGCGAGCTCGAGGAGCTGTCCGAATAGCGTCGGGCGACCCGGAGGCCTATCTCGACTCGCTCGAGCCGATCGGCTGGAAGCTCGGCCTCGAGCGGATGCACAGGCTCTGCACGGTGCTCGGCATGCCCCAGCACCGGTTCGCCTCGATCCACGTGGTCGGGACCAACGGCAAGTCATCGGTCGCGCGGATGACCGCCGCTCTGCTCGAGGCCCACGGCGTGAGGACGGGGGCCTGCGTCTCTCCGCACCCCTCTCGCTGGGCCGAACGGATCCTGATCGGCGGAGAGGAGATCGGCGCCGCCGAGTTCGCCTCCGCGGTCGAGCGCAGCGCCGAGGCGGCGGCGACCGTCGACCGCGCGCTCGAGCCGGGCGAGGCCGTCACCCAGTTCGAGGTCGCGACCGCCGCCGCCTTCGTCGCCTTCGCCGCGGCCCGCGTCGACGCCGCCGTGATCGAGGCCGGGCTGGGGGGGCGGCTCGACGCGACCAACACGATCCCCTCGCGGGTCACCGTCCTGACCTCGGTCGGCCTCGACCACACCGAGTGGCTGGGCGAGACCGAGGCGGAGATCGCCGCCGAGAAGCTCGCCGTGCTCCGCGACGCGACGACCCTGGTGCTGGGCCGCGTCAGCCCCGAGGTCCGCGCGCAGGCGGAGCGGGTCGCCGCCGAGCGCGGCGCCGAGCTGATCCTCGCTCCGGAGGACCCGGGGGAGGGCGTCGGCCTGCGCGCCGCCGGCGGCTTCCAGCGGCGCAACTTCGCGCTCGCCGTGGCGGCGGCCGGCGCCTACCTGGGGGGAGGCGATGCCCTCGATCCGGCCCGCGTCGCGGACGTGGCCGGGACGCTCACCGTCCCCGGCCGGCTCGAGCGGCTCGCCGAGGAGCCCCTCGTCCTCGTCGACGCCGCCCACAACCCGGACGGCGCCCGGGCGCTGGCCGAAGCGCTGCCGGGCATCGTCGGGGACCGCACGGTCCTCGGCGTCCTCGGCGTCCTCGCGGACAAGGACGCCGAGGGGATGATCGCCGCCCTCGCCCCGGCCCTCGACCGCGTCATCTGCACCCAACTCCCCGCCGATGGGCCGAAAAGCGAAGCCATGCTTCGCTTTTCGGCCCACCGGCCGTCGAGGGGGGCGGGGGAGCTGGCCCGGCTCTGTGAGGCGGCGGGTCTGGCCGCGGAGGCGGAGCCCGACTTCGGCACGGCGCTGGCGCGCGCGCGTGCCCTCGCGGCGGAGGCGGCTCCCGAGGGCGTGGTGCTGGTCGCGGGCTCCCACTACGCGCTGGGACCCGCGCGGGCCGCTCTCAGATAGCGGCACTGTGCGAGGATTTGGGCATGGACAGAGGGGCTGGATCGGAACTGCTGTCGATGATGGCCCTGGTCGCGGCGGTGGTCGCGGCCGTGATCCTCGTCTTCTTCGGGATCGGCTATCTGTTCGGGAGCATGTTCCTCTGACAGGTTTAGATGCGGTTCCGGCGAAGTAGACTGGCCGACCGCCCCAGCCATGCCTCCAGCGATCTTCGACATCACCAACAACGGCCTCAACCTGGTCGTAACCCTCTTCGTCCTGATGCTGGTCGTGGTCTGGCTGGCGTTGATCGTCTGGACCTACCTCGACGCCCGGCGCAGGGTCTCCGACCCGTTCCTCGTCGCCTGCGCGACGATCGGCTCCTTCATCCCCTACATCGGCGCCGCCGTCTACGCGATCCTGCGCCCGCCGGAGTTCCTCGAAGACGCCCACGAGCGCGAGCTCGAGATCCGCGCCGCCGAGCTGCGCGTGCGGCAGCTGACCGAGCTCTCCTGCCCGAACTGCGAGTACCCGGTGGAGAAGAGCTACCTGCGCTGTCCCAACTGCCAGCACCGGCTCAAGGACCCCTGCCCGTCCTGCGGCAAGCCCGTCGACCCCCGCTGGGCCCTCTGCCCCTACTGCGAGTCGGCGCTCGAGCAGCGGTCCCGCCGCCGCGCCCCCGAGAAGCGCCGCCCGCCCGAGAGACGCGAGCGCCCGGCCCGAGGAGCGGCCGGCCCCGAAACGCCCGAAGGAGCCGCGCCAGAAATCCTCAGCGCCACCACCGAAGAGAGAGCCGGCCACGCGCGCCGCCGAGACGGAGGCGCAGCAGGGGAGCCCCAAACGACAGAAAAGGAGCACAAGCCGTGAGCCGGACCCTGATCCTCGTCAAGCCTGACGCCTTCGAGCGCGCCCTCACCGGAGAGGTGCTGGCGCGCTTCGAGCGCAAGGGCCTGCGCATCGCCGCCCTGAAGAAGATGCAGGCCGACGAGGCGATCGCCAACGAGCACTACGCGGAGCACAGCGAGAAGCCCTTCTTCGGCGAGCTGGTCTCCTTCATCACCGGCGGGCCGCTGGTCGCCGCCGTGCTCGATGGCGAGGAGGCGGTCCCGGCGGCGCGGCAGCTGATCGGCGCCACCAACCCGATCGAGGCCGCCCCGGGCTCGATTCGCGGCGACTTCGCGCTGGAGGTGACCTTCAACATGGTTCACGGCTCGGACTCCGACGAGTCGGCCGAGCGCGAGATCGGGATCTGGTTTCCCGAGTTGTCGTAGTCACGGGCTCGGTGCCGGCAGGGGCTTCGCTTAACTTTTTCGCGGATCGCCCTCGGCCGTCCGAGATTCGGGTCGGCGAAAAAGTACAAGACGCTTCACCCCTACCGGCATCGAACCCGTGAGCGCGGCTCGAGAACCCAGGATCACGCTGGCATCTGGGTCTCAGCAGCGGGTTGAGATTCTCGAGAAGCTGGGGGTCGAGTTCGAGGTCGTCGTCTCCGGCGTCGCCGAGCTGACGGACGGCGATCCGGACCGCCTCGTCGTCGAGAACGCCCGTCGCAAGGCGAGGGCGGTCGCCGATGCGTCGGCCCGGGGCGGACTGGTCATCGCCTGCGACACCGACGTGGTTCTCGATCTAGAGGTGCTGGGCAAGCCGGCCGACGAGGGCGAGGCTCGCGCCCTGCTGGAGCGGATGTCGGGGCGGGCGCACGAGGTGCTCAGCGGCCTGGTGGTCCTCGCCGACGGGGAGGAGCGCTCGGGCCTCGAGCGGACGACCGTCGTCTTCAAGGAGCTGAGCGACGAGGAGAAGGAGCGCTACGTCGCCTTCGGGGAGTGGCGCGGCCGCTCCGGCGGCTACGCGATCCAGACCCTGGGCTCGACCCTGGTCGAGCGTCTCGAGGGCAGCGTCTCGAACGTGGTCGGCCTCCCTGTCGGCCTGCTCGTCGCCCTGGCGCCCGAGCTCTTCGACCGGAGCTGAGCGCGCAGGCGGCCGACTTGCCCGGTCTGGGATGATTTCCCCCTGGTATCCGGCGGAAATCACATATGGGCCTGATCGGCTACCTGCGAGGATTGGGAGGCCGCGACATGGCCGTGGACCTGGGCACGGCCAACACGCTCGTCTATGTCCGCGGACGGGGCATCGTCCTCTCGGAGCCCTCGGTGGTGGCGATCGACTCCGGCAACGGCAAGGTCCACGCGGTCGGCGCCGAAGCGAAGCGGATGCTGGGGCGCACCCCGGGCACGATCACGGCGATTCGCCCGCTCAAGGACGGAGTGATCGCCGACTTCGACGTCACCGAACAGATGCTGCGCCATTTCATCAAGGAGGTGCACTCGAACCGCTTCGCCCGCCCGCGGGTGGTCGTCTGCGTCCCCTCGGGCGTCACCGGGGTCGAGAAGCGGGCGGTCGAGGAGGCCTGCCTGTCCGCCGGGGCGCGCAAGGCCTACCTGATCGAGGAGCCGATGGCGGCCGCGATCGGGGCCGGCCTGCCCGTCGCCGAGCCGACCGGCTCGCTGATCGTCGACATCGGCGGCGGCACCACCGAGGTCGCGGTGATCTCGATGGGCGGGATCGTGGTCTCGCAGTCGATCCGGATCGGCGGCGACGAGCTCGACGAGGCGCTGGTCGGCCATTGCAAGCACCGCCACAAGCTGGCGATCGGCACCCAGACCGCCGAGCAGGTCAAGCTCGAGGTCGGCTCGGCCTCGCCGCTGCCCGAGGGGGTCGAGGTGGAGATCCGCGGCCGCGACCTCGTCTCGGGCCTGCCGAAGACGATCACGCTCGGCTCCGAAGAGGTGCGCGAGGCCCTCGACGAGACGGTCGGCCACATCATCGATGCGGTCAAGGACACCCTCGACCGCACGCCGCCCGAGCTCGCCGGGGACATCATGGACCGGGGGGTTACCCTTGCCGGTGGCGGCGCTCTGCTGCAAGGACTGGAGCAACGACTCCGCGATGAGTGCCAAATGCCCTGCCAACTGGCAGAGTCACCGCTGACCTGCGTGGCGGTCGGCTCCGGCATCTCCCTCGAGGAGTTCGAGGCCATCCACCGCGCGAACCAAACCTGAGATCCAATCGTGTACCGAAAGCAAGTACGCCGCCGCCGGGCGGTGCTCGCGCTCCTAGTGATCAGCTCCTTCGTGTTGCTGACGGTGACCTATGGGAAGGGGTCGGGTGGCCTGCAGCGTGGAGTGAGCACCGCGTTCAGCCCGCTCCAGGACGTCGCCGACCGCGCCCTGAAGCCGGCCCGCGACCTGGTCGGCTGGTTCGACAAGACCTTCGACGCCCGCGGCGAAAACAGCAGGCTGAAGAGCGAATTGGTCAAGTCCCGCAAGCTCGGGGTCGCCGGCCAGGCGGCCCTGCAGGAGAACGCCCAGCTGCGCAAGCTGCTCAAGCTCGACCGCGGCCCGGCGCTGGCCGCCTCGTCGTATGAGCCCGTCGCCGCCCGCGTGATCGCCCGCGCGCCGACCATCTGGCACTCGGCGGTCACCGTCGACGTCGGCAGCGGCGACGGGGTCGCGGTCGACGACGCCGTGCTCAGCGGCGACGGCCTGGTCGGCCGCGTCGCCTCGGTCGAGTCGTCCTCCGCCCAGGTGGCGCTGATCACCGACCACGCCAGCGCGATCTCGGCCAAGGTCGTGCCGAGCGGCGTCCAGGGCGTGATCCGGCCGGACCTCGGCGACCCCGAAGACCTGATCCTCGACTACATCGACACGACCGAGAAGATCGGCATCGGGCAGTCGGTGGTCACCTCGGGCTGGCGCGCCCAGGGCCTCGCCTCGCTGTTCCCGCCCAACCTCCCGGTCGGCGAAGTGACGCGGGCCTCGATCGTCGAGCAGGAGGCGAGCCAGCAGGTGCGGCTGCGCCCCTACGCCGACCTCGCCAACCTCGATCTGGTCCAGGTCCTCACCGGGGGGCCGAAGCGGTGATCGTCACCCCGCGCATCTTCCTGCGGCTGGCGGCGATCGTGATCGTCGGCGTGCTGCTCCAGCTCTCGTTCTTCTCCCGGGTCGCGCTCTTCCACACCAGCCCTGACGTCATGCCGGCGCTGGTCGTCTCGCTCGGGCTGCTCGGCGGCAGCATGACCGGCGCCGTCGCCGGCTTCTCGATCGGGCTGCTCGTCGACTGCCTGCTGGTCGAGGCGCTCGGCGCGACCTCGCTCGTCCTGCTCGGCACCGGCTACCTCGCCGGCCTCTTCCGCGAACGCTTCGACATCCACAGCGCCCTGGTGCCGCCGCTGCTGTGCATGGGGCTGACCCTGTTCGCGGAGATCGGCTACGCGGCGGTGCAGGTGATGCTGGGAATCGATTCCCCGGTCAGCCTGTTGATCGTCAGGGACATGCTGCTCAAGTCCGTCTACGCGTTCTTCCTCGGCTGGCCGATCTACCTCGCCGTGCGGCGCATCCTGCGCCCGGCCCTGGTCGAGGAGCCGCGGGCGCGGCGGCGCTCGCCGACCGTGCTGGGGGCCTAGGCGTGTACCTGCGCTCCGACCAGCGCGGCCCCCAGATGAACGGCAACGTCGCCCTGCGCGTGGCGATCTTCGGCGGCGTCGCGCTGGCGCTGTTCGCGGTGCTCTTCTTCCGCCTCTGGTTCCTGCAGATCCTCAACGGCGACGAGTACCTGGCCGAGGCCAACAACAACCGCACCCGCGAATTCCGGGTCAGCGCGCCGCGCGGCAACATCCTCGACCGCGAGGGCGACATCCTGGTCACCAACCGCACCAGCCTCGCCCTGCAGATCAACCCGCAGAAGCTGCCCGAGGACACCGCCCGCAGGCAGGCCGAGCTCAAGCAGCTCGCCGAGCTGACGCACTCGACCTTGCCCAAGCTGCGCCGCACGATGCGCAGGGAGCTGAGCCTGGCGCCAGGCGCCCCGGTCACGCTGAGGCGGGACGTGGGCAACTTCCTCGTCTACTACCTGGAAGAGAACAAGGACCGCTTCCCGGGTGTCGCCGTCGCCCGGGTGTTCGTGCGCCGCTACCCGCACGAAGTCATGGCCGCCCATATCCTGGGCAACGTCGGCGAGGTCACCGGCGAAGACCTCAAGGAGATTCGCTACAAGGGGCTCGAGGCCGGCGACCAGATCGGCCAGGACGGCGTCGAGGACACCTACGATCGCTTCCTGCGCGGCAGGCCGGGGGTGACGAGGATCCAGGTCGACGCCTTCGGCCAGCCGACCTCCGGCGGCCGCCTCGTCTCGCAGCGGCCCGTCCCCGGGGACAGCCTGAAGCTGACGATCGACAGGGACGTGCAGACCGCCGGCGAAGCGGCGCTCGGGTCCTTCGGCCTGCGCGGCGCCTTCGTGACGATGAACGTGCACAACGGCCAGATCCTCGGCATCGGCTCCTTCCCGACCTTCGACCCGTCCGTGTTCACCCGGCCGATGACGCAGGCGCAGGTCAACGCCCTCTATCGCGATCCGGTCTCGGCGCCCCTGACCAACCGGGCGATCGCCGGCCTCTACCCGACGGGCTCGACCTTCAAGCTCATCACCGCCATCGCCGCGCTCGAAGGCGGGGCGGTCACCGTCGGCGAACCGATCAACGACCCGGGCCAGCTCACCGTCGGCGGCCAGACCTTCACGAACGCCGGCGAAGCGGCCAACGGCACGGTCAGCCTGATCCCGGCGCTGGAAGTCTCCTCGGACGTCTACTTCTACGTGCTCGGCCTGCGGATGTGGGACAAGGGCTACCTGCAGCAGTGGGCGCACCGGCTCGGCATCGGTCGCGACCCGGGCATCGACCTGCCGGGCGCGGCCAAGGGCCTGTTGCCGACGAAACAGTGGCGCGACAGGCTCGCCGCCGAAGGGGAAGCGGAAGGCCGGCCCTGGTCGGCGGGCGACAACATCCAGCTCGCCACCGGCCAGGGCGACCTGCAGACCAACCCGCTGCAGCTGGCGCTCGCCTACGCCACGCTCGGCAACGGAGGCACCGTGGTCACCCCGCACGTCGGGATGGAGGTCGAGGACGCGGCCGGGCGGGTGCTGCGCGAATTCGAGCCCGGGCCGCAGCGTCACGTCAGGATCGACCCGACCTACCGCGCCGAGATCCTCGAAGGCCTCCACGATGCGGCCCAGAGCGGCGCCGGGACCTCCTTCGCGATCTTCGGCGACTTCCCGGTCCCCGTGGCCGGTAAGACGGGCACAGCGCAGCGGCCGCCGAACGCCGACCAGTCCTGGTACGCGGTCCTCGCCCCCTACCCGAACCCGAAGATCGTCACCGTGGTGACCATGGAGGAAGGCGGCTTCGGCTCCGACGCCGCCGCCCCGGCGGCGAAGACGATCCTGGAGGCGTATTTCGCCAGGCAACTCGCCGGCAAGCCCGGCTCGGCAGCGGAAGGGGCAAGCGCCGAATGAGCTACGCGACGCGCAGCCGCCGGGCGCGGCCCGAGCCCTTCTCGGTGCGCCCCGGAATCGCCGAGCGGCTGAGCCTCCCCTACATGGACGGGGCGCTCGCCTTTGCGGCCGCCGCGCTCGTCGCGCTCAGCGTCTTCGTGCTCGGCGAGACGACCGCAAGGGACGTCCCCGGCGACCCCGGCTACTACTCCGATCGGCAAACGATCTACGCTGTACTCGGCATCGCCGGCATGTACCTCCTCGCTCGCGTCGACTATTCGCGATTCCGGGAGCTCCGGGTCGGCATCTACACATTCCTATGCGCAAGCATCTCTTTGGTCTTCGTTTTCGGGTTCGCGGCGCGCGGTTCGCGGCGCGCATTCGACCTGCCGTTCTTCAGCTTTCAGCCATCGGAGCTCGGCAAGCTCCTGCTCGTGCTTGCGCTTGCCGGGTTCGTGATCGATGGCGCCAGGCGCGGTTCGCCGAGGCAGCGCACCGTGCGCTACCTCGTCCTGGGCCTGGCACCGGCTGCGCTCGTGTTCCTGCAGCCGGACCTGGGCACCTCACTGGTGTTCGGGGCGATAACCCTCGCCGTGATGTACGTGGGGGGCGTCCCCTGGACGCACTTCGCGGTGATCGGCGCGGCCCTCGCCGCATTGACAGCACTGGTCCTCGTGGTGGCTCCCGCAGTGGGAGCCCCGATCCTCAAGGGCTACCAGCAAGAGAGGCTCACCTCCTTCCTGGACCCCAGCGCGGACCCCAGCGACGCGGGCTACCAGCAGAATCAGGCCAGGACAGCCATCGGCGCCGGGGAGACCTCCGGCCGTGGCGACCGGGCCACACAGACGCGGCTCGACTTCGTTCCGGAGCGGCACACCGACTTCATCTTCGCGGTGATCGGCGAGCGCTACGGATTCGTCGGAGCGGCGTTAGTCCTATCCCTTTACGCCCTGCTGATCTGGCGGGCGCTGCGGATCGTGACGCTCTCGAAGAACTCCTACGGAATGCTCGTGGCGGGCGGAATCGCCGCCATGCTGCTGTTCCAGGTCTTCGTCAACGTTGGAATGAACCTCGGGATCATGCCGATCACCGGGATTCCCCTACCGCTGATGAGCTATGGAGGCTCCTCGGTGCTCGCGACCTTTCTTGCGGTCGGAGTGCTCCAGAGCGTTCACATGCAAGCGCGCCTCGGCCAGAAGGGCAGGCTCGCCTGGAGTCCCCGAACCTCGGGGTCCGGCGATGCGTACCTACTGAACTGAGCTAGCCAATGAAAAAAACAATCCTGGTGTCCGCCGATCGCGGCGAGACACGCGTTGCCGTCCTCGAGGCGAAATCGAGAGGCGGCAAGAAAAAACCCGACGTCGCGGAGCTCTACATCGAGCGACGCGGCCGGCGTTCGATCGTCGGCAACATCTACAAGGGGAAGGTCGACAACGTCCTTCCCGGCATGGAGGCCGCCTTCGTCGACATCGGCCTCGAGCGCAACGGGTTCCTCCACGTCGACGAGATCGTCCTCCCGGACGGCCAGCAGGCGCCGAAGCGCGGCCGCGGCAGCGGCAAACGCATCGACGAGCTGATCAAGCCCGGCCAGGAGATCATCGTCCAGGTGGTCAAGGACCCGCTGAAGACGAAGGGCGCCCGGCTCTCGATGAACGTCTCGATCGCCGGCCGCTACCTCGTCTACGCGCCCCAGGGCGGCGGCGTCGGCGTCAGCCGCCGGCTGACCGACTCCGAGCGCGACCGGCTGCGCAAGATGGTCGACCGCACCTACAAGGGCCCGGGCGGGCTGATCGTCCGCACGGCCGCGCACGGGGCGAAAAAAGCCGACTTCGTGCGTGAGGTCGGCTATTTGCACAAGCTCAACGAGGTGCTGGAGCGGCGCGCGGGTGAGATCGAGGCCCCGAACCTGATCTTCCAGGAGGCGGACCTTCCGGTCCGGGTCCTGCGCGACGTCTTCCTCAGCGACTTCGAGACCGCGATCATCGACTCCGAGAAGCAGTTCGAACGGGTGACCAGCTTCTTCCAGCGCACGGCGCCGGAGCTGGTCGGCGGCGTCGAGCTCTACAAGGGCAAGAAGCCGCTGTTCGAGAAATGGGGCATCGACAAGGAGATCGAGTCGACTCTCAACCGTCGGGTCGACCTGCCCTCGGGCGGCTATCTGATCATCGACTACGCGGAGGCGCTGACCGTGATCGACGTCAACAGCGGCAGCTTCACGGGCCGCGGCAAGGGCGGCCTCGAGGAGACGATCACCCGGGTCAACACGGAGGCCGCCGACGAGGTCGTGCGGCAGCTGCGGTTGCGCGACATCGGCGGGATCATCGTCATCGACTTCATCGACATGGCGCGTGCGCGCAACCGGGACAAAGTCCTGAAAACGCTGCGCAAAGCACTCGACGCCGACAAGTCGAAGAGCTACGTTGTCGAGGTCTCGCCCCTGGGGCTGGTCGAGATGACCCGCCAGAACATCACCGACGGGGTGCGCGAGATCCTCACCGGGCCCTGCCCGACCTGCGAGGGGGAGGGGGTCGTCCTCTCCGCCGAGACGGTTGCGATCGAAGGCCTGCGGACGATGCGCGACGCGGTCGCCGGCTCCGACGCCGAGGCCTTCCTGGTCCGCGTCAACCCGAAGGTCGCGGCGCAGCTGATCGGCCCCGACAGCGGCCTCGCCGAGCTCGAGGAGGAAACCGGGAAGCAGTTCCACTTCGAGGGCGGCGACGCGCTCTCGATCGACACCTTCGACGTGGTCGAGTCGGGCACGCGCGAGGAGATCGAGGCGAGGGCGCTGCCCTTCAAGGTCGGCGAGGAGGTCCTGGTCAAGATCGAGGAGCCGCACATGTACAACGCCGACGACGCGGTCGCCCGCGTCGACTCCTACATCGTCAGCGTCAGCGGCGCCGGGCGCTACGTCGGCGAGCGCAAGCTCGTGCGGATCGAGGAGGTCGCCAGGGCGGCCGCGGTCGCCTCGCTGCTGGGCGGCGAGAGCGGCAGCGGCGCAAACGGCGACAGCGGCGAGGGCCAGCTAGAATCCGGCGACTCGCGCAGTTCCCGTCGCGGTCGCGAAGGCGGTCGAGGACGGGCGCGCTCCACCCAGAGCGGCAAGGACGAATGAGCATGTACGCGGTCGTAGAGAGCGGAGGCAAGCAGTACAAGGTCGAGAAGGGCACGGCCCTCGTCGTCGACCGCCTCGACGCCGAGGAGGGCGACAAGGTCGCGCTGCGGCCGGTCATGTTTCGCGACAAGGAGGTCGTCGCCGAGCCCAAGGAGCTCGAGAAGGTCCAGGTCGAGGCGACGGTCGCCGAGCACCTGCGCGGGCCCAAGGTCAAGGTCTTCAAATACAAGCCGAAGAAGGGCTACCGGCGGCGGGCCGGACATCGCTCCGAGCTGACCAGGCTCGAGGTGACCGACCTGAAGATCGGCCGCGCTGCGAAAAAAGCAGCCGCCAAGCCGAAAGCCGAGAAAAAAGCTCCCGCGAAAAAAGCTCCCGCGAAAAAAGCCGCTGCGAAAAAGCCGGCCGCGAAAAAAGCCAAAAAACCAGCTGTGAAAAAGGAGGCCGGAGATGGCTCATAAGAAAGGGCTCGGCTCCAGCCGCAACGGGCGTGACTCCAACCCGAAGATGCTCGGCGTCAAGGTCTTCGCCGGGCAGAAGGTGAGTGGCGGCGAGATCATCGTCCGCCAGCGCGGCACCCGCTTCTGGCCGGGCCAGGGCACCGGCCTCGGCCGCGACCACACGATCTTCGCGACCGCGGAGGGGACCGTGCAGTTCAAGCAGGCCCGCAAGGGCCGCACCGTCTCGGTCGTCCAGGACTAGGCGTCTGTAGAGGGTCGCCGGGCATCCCTCTCTCGGGCTGGCTTTTTCGCCAGCCGCGTGGGTGGCGGCCCGGGGCGGGTGGGGCGAAAAAGTAACGCCGCCCTCGAGTAGGGACGCCCGGCACCCCTCTCACGAAGCGCCCAGATCGGGAACGACCGCTTTGCGCGAGCTTCTCACCCCCGTTGTGCGCCGGGTGGCTTGTGAGAGAGGGTCGGCCGCCGCTATCCGCGAGCGGCGTTACCCGAAGGGCCGGCGAGCGGGAGCGGCGGTCGACCCTCTCCCTCTACCCTGCTCCCGATGTACGACAGGGCGAAAATCTGGGTCGAGGGCGGGGCCGGCGGGAATGGCTGTGTCAGCTTCCGCAGGGAGGCGCATGTGCCCCGCGGCGGGCCCGACGGCGGCGACGGCGGCCACGGGGGGGACGTGGTCCTGGTCTGCGACCCCTCCCGGCGCGACCTCGGAGCGCTGACCGGCAGCAAGCACTTCCGCGCCGGCCGCGGGCGCCACGGCGAGGGCTCCAACCGGCACGGGGCGCGGGGCGAGGACCGCGAGATCCCGGTTCCCCCCGGGACCCAGGGGGAGACCGTCGACGGCGCCTCGCTCGACCTCGTCTCGGCCGGGCAGCGGGCGACCGTCGCCCACGGCGGCCGCGGGGGGCACGGCAACCGGCGCTTCGCCAACTCGACCCGGCAGGCGCCGCGCTTCGCCGAGAGGGGGACGGGCGGCGAGCGGGGCTGGATCGAGCTGCGCCTCAAGCTGCTCGCCGACGCCGGCCTCGTCGGCCAGCCCAACGCCGGCAAGTCCTCGCTGCTCGGCCGCCTGACGCGGGCGGCTCCGAAGGTGGGCGACTACCCGTTCACGACGACCGCGCCGGCCCTGGGCGTGATCGAGGGGGACGAGCGCCAGGCGGTGCTGGCCGACATCCCCGGCCTGATCGAGGGCGCCGCCGAGGGGGCCGGCCTCGGTCACGAGTTCCTCGCCCACCTCGAGCGCTGTGCGATGCTCGTCCACCTGGTCGACCTGGCGCCGCTCGAGGGCGACCCGGTCGCCAACTACGAATCGGTGCGATCGGAGCTCTCGACCTACGGGGCGGGCCTCGACCGGCTGCCCGAGCTCGTCGTGCTCTCCAAGCGCGACCTGCTGCCCCCCGACGACGTCGGCGTGGCGATCAGGGACTGGAGGGGGCGCCTCGGCACCGACGCGCCCGGCCCGCTCGCCGTCTCCTCGGCGACCGGCGAGGGCCTCGATGAGCTGCGCCGGGCGATCTTCGCCGAGCTGTCCGAGGCCTCGGAGCCGGGGCCGGAGTTCGGCGACGGCGCGGCGCAGGAGTTCGAGGCCGAGCACCGGGTTTACCGCCCGGCCGGCGAGGGCGGCTACACGGTCGAGCGCGAGGCCGACGGCGGCTTCCGGGTCCTCGGCCGCGGCGTCGAGCTTCTCTTCGAACGGCACGACCTCGCCAACGAAGAGGCGCTCGCCTACCTCGAGAGCCGGCTCAACGAGATCGGCGTGGTCGCGGCCCTGCGCGCAGCCGGCTTCGAGCCCGGCGACGACGTGCGGGTCGGCGAGCACGAGTTCGAGCTGCACCCGTAGGCGGGATGGAAAGAATCATGACCCCTGCTAGGGGTTCGCGGCGGTATGCCGTACCGTTTCCTTTGATGTCGCCGAAGACGAGATCGCGGGACGCGGCCCGCCTCGCGCTCGCGCTCGCGCTCGGGCTCGGCGCCCTGCTGCTCGCGGCGCCGGCTTCGGCGGTCCCGCCGGGCGAGCCCGATCCCGGCTTCAGCGACGACGGCTTTGCCCTTGTCGATCTCGCCAAATCCAACGAAGCCGGCAGTGCGATCGGGGCGATGCCCGACGGCAGGGTCGTGCTCGGCGGCGACTGGATTCAGAGCACCCCGCTCGAGTACGGCGCCTCGCTCGCCCGCCTGATGCCGGACGGCTCGCCCGACCCGAGCTTCGGCTTCGGCGGCACGCGGATCTACCCGTTGCCGGAATGCTCGCCCGAGCAGACCTACATCGGGCGGCTCTTCGTCCTCCCCGACGGGCGCATACTCACCGGCGGTGAGTGCGGCGACGAGTTCCTCCTGATGCGATTCAACTCCGACGGCAGCCCGGACCCGAGCTTCGACGCCGACGGAGTGGTCAAGACCGGCTTCCCGGTCCCGATCGGGTTCTCGGCGATGGCGGTGGAGCCGGCCGACGGGTCGATCACGCTCGGCGGAATCTGCTGCACGGGTGATGCTCCGGAGTTCCAGAACAGCGTCCTCGCCCGCTACGACCCCAACGGTGTGCTCGACCCGGCATTCGACGGGCCCGTCGGCAACCCCGGAGGCGGCAACGGCAAGGTGATCCTCGCCGTCGACGCGACCGGCGACGACCGGCCCGAGGACCTCACCACCCTGAGCGGCGGCCGCGCCGCCTTCACGGACAAATTGAACGAACACACCTTCGTCGCGGTCGTCGGTCCCGACGGCAAGCCGGACCCCTCCTTCTCGGGGGACGGCGTCGCCGAGGTCGACCACCCGGGGGGCATCGACGAAGGCGGGGCGCTGGCCGCCGACCCGGCCGGCCGCATCGTCGTCGCCAGTGCCGTCGGGGGCCTGGACGAGGACATTCGGATCGCCCGCTTCGATCCCGCCGGGAAACTCGACGCCGAGTTCGGCCTGCGCGTCGCCGATCCGACCCCGGGCGAGCATGACGTTCCGCTCGATGTCGAGATCCAGCCCGACGGCCGCATCGTCGTCGTCGGCAGCGGCTTCCTGACGGTCCCGGAAATGTTCAGCACGGCGGGCCGGATCGGCATCGCCCGCCTGCTGGACGGCGGCGAGCCGGACCCGAGCTTCGGCCCCGATGGCGTCCGCTCCTTCGCCGGCCCGCAGGGGAGGGTCAGGCCCCTCGACGCGGCGATCGACCGACTCGACGGGCTGCTGGTCGCCGGTGCCTCGAATCCCCCCTTCGGCCCCGAAAACCCACCGGAAGACCAGCTCGCCGCCCGCATCCTGCTCGAGGAGAAGCTCTTTCCTCCTGCCGCGCTCGCGCCCGGCAACGGCTTCCGCTTCGTCAAGCTGCGCCGCAACAAGAGGAAGGGGACGGCGGTCCTCGTTGTCCGCGTCCCGGGGCCCGGCACGGTCCGCCTCGCCAAGAACACGAAGCTGCGCGGCGCTCGGGTCGGGGCCCGGAAGGCCGGCAACGTGAAGCTGCAGATCAGGCTGCGCGGCAAGTTCAAGCGCCGTCTGGCCGGGCGGGCCCGGAAGGGCCGCAAGAAGGTCGCCCGCCTGCGGGTGAAGGCGCGGGTCACATACCGGCCGGCCGGCGGCTCCCCGCGGACCAAGGTGAAGCGCTTCAAGCTGGTCAGGAAGGGCGGGCGCGGCAAGCGCTCGCGCTAGGGCGCTCGAGCACGGCGAGCCGCCGGATCGCGGGGGCCGCGCTGCCCTGGACCACGTGCGTGCACATCCGCTTGTAGGCCTGCGGGTCGCCGGCGGTGCTCCGAGGCGGGCCGCGCCCGCGCCGCGGCTCTTAGACTGGGGCGCCCGTGACCCTCGTCGTCAAGCTCGGCTCCTCGATCGTCGCCGCCGACGACGGCGAGCTGCGCGCCGACGTGCTCGACGCCGTCTGCGCGCAGGTCGCCGAGCTCGAGCGGGGCGGGGAGACGGTGGTGATGGTCACCTCCGGAGCGATCGCCCGCGGCATGCGGCTGATGGAGCTGCCGGTGCGGCCGCGGGCGATGGACGAGCTCCAGGCCGCCTCCGCGGTCGGCCAGGGCGACCTCTTCCGCGCCTACGAGCAGCGGCTGGCGGCCGGCGGGACCCGGGCCGCGCAGGTGCTGCTGACGGCCGCCGACATCGCCGCCCGCACCAACTACCTGAACGCGCGCCAGACCCTGCGCCGCCTGATCGAGTGGGGGGTGGTCCCGGTCGTCAACGAGAACGACACCACGGCCACCGACGAGATCACCTTCGGCGACAACGACTTCCTCGCCGCCCAGGTCGCGATATTGCTCGACGCCCGGCTGCTCGTCCTGCTCACCGACACCGACGGCCTGCACAGCGCCGACCCGCGCAGCGACCCGCAGGCACGCCTGATCGAGACGGTCGAGGACTTCGCCGAGCTGGAGGGGATGCGGATCGGCGACCGCACCTCGGCCTTCGGCTCGGGCGGGATGCGCAGCAAGGTCGCCGCGGCGGAGATGGCCGCCGAGGCCGGGATCCGGGCGACGATCTGCAACGGGACCGTCGCCGGGACGCTGGCGGCCGCGGCCGGCGGCGAGGCGGTGGGCACCCGCTTCTCCGCCCGGGAGGGCAAGGCGTCCAGCTTCAAGCTCTGGCTCAAGTACGCGAAGCCGACCCACGGCCGGCTGCTCGTCGACGAGGGTGCCTCGCGGGTTCTGCGCGAGCGCGGCTCCAGTCTGCTGCCGGTCGGGATCACCGCGATCGAGGGCGACTTCGAGGCCGGCGACGCGGTCGAGGTGGCCGCCGACGGCTCGCTGGTCGGCAAGGGGATCGTCGACTACTCGGCCGCCGAGCTCGCCAAGGTGATCGGGATGAAGAGCGACGGGGTGCGCGAAGTGCTTCCGCATGCGGCCGATGAGGTGATCCACCGCGATCGGTTCGTGTTGGTGTGAGGCACCGCCCCCCTTCCCCAGAACGCGCGGCAGGAGCCGCGCTGGAGTGTTCTGGAGAAGGGAGCCGGCGCCTCACAGCTACCCTGTGCGGTCGTGGCCATCACCACCCCGACAGTCGCTGAGAGCTGCGACGCTGCGAAGCGCGCGGCGTTGGCGTTGGGCAGCGCCGAGACCGCCGAGAAGGACGCCGCCCTGGAGGCGACCGCGCGGCTGCTCGAAGAGCGAGCCGCGGGGATCGTCGAGGCGAACGCGGCCGACCTCGCCGACGAGCGGGCGAGCGGGCTCACCGGCGCTCTCCGCGACCGCCTCGCCCTCAGCGAGGAGCGGATCGCGGCGATGGCGGACGGGGTTCGCGCCGTGGCGGCGCTCGACGATCCGATCGGCGAGGAGCTCGAGCGCAGGACGCTCGCGAGCGGGCTCGAGCTGCGCAAGCTGCGCGTGCCGCTGGGCGTCGTCGCGGTGGTCTACGAGGCCCGCCCCAACGTCACCGTCGACTGCGCGGCGCTGACGATCAAGAGCGGCAACGCGATCGCCCTGCGCGGATCCAGCTACGCCGAGCGCTCCAACGGGGCGCTCGCCGCGGTCGTCCGCGAGGCGCTCGCCGAGGCGGGCCTGCCCGAGGACGCCGTCCAGCTGCTGGCCGGCGGCGGGCACGAGGGCCTGGCCGAGCTCGCCACCCAGGACCGCCTCGTCGACCTGCTGATCCCGCGCGGTGGTGAAGGCCTGAAGGCGGCGCTCAGGGACGTCGCCACGGTGCCGGTGATCTACGCCGCCGCCGGCAACTGCCACGTCTACGTGCACGCCGACGCCGACCTGGGGATGGCGCGGCGGATCGCGGTCAACGCGAAGGTGCAGCGGCCGGGCGTCTGCAACGCCGCCGAGACCCTGCTCGTCGACGCCGCGGTCGCCGATGACTTCCTCCCGGCCGTCCTCGCCGACCTCGCCGAAGCCGGCGTCGCGCTGGTCGGCGACGACCGCGTGAGGGCCGCCGCCGCGGGAATGACGATCGGCGTGGCGACCGAGGAGGACTGGGCGACCGAGTTCCTCGACCTGAAGCTCGCGGTCGGCGTCGTCGACTCGCTCGAGGACGCGGTCGACCACGTGAACCGTTTCGGGACTCGCCACTCCGAGGCGATCGTCACCCGCTCCGAGGAGGCGGCCGAGCGCTTCACGGCCGGCGTCGACGCGGCGGTCGTCTACACGAACGCCTCGACCCGCTTCACCGACGGCTTCGAGTTCGGCATGGGCGCCGAGATCGGCAACTCGACCCAGAAGCTGCACGCCCGCGGGCCGATCGGGCTGCGTGAGCTCACGACCTACAAGTACGTCGTCCGCGGCGACGGCCAGGTGCGTGGGTAGCTCTCCGGGCGGCGCCGGGATCGGCGTCCTGGGCTCGGCCTTCAACCCGCCCCACCTGGGGCACCTGGCGCTCGCCCAGGAGGCGCTCTGGCAGCTCGAGCTGAGCGAGGTCGTGCTGATGCCCACCGGCGACGCCCCGCACAAGCGGATCGCCGACGACCCGGGCCGCGAGCAGCGGCTGGCGATGACGAGGCTGGCGGCGGCCGACGACGCCCGCTTCTCGGTCTCCACCCTCGAGGTCGACCGCGAGGGGCCGTCCTACACGTATGAGACGTTGGAGCTGCTTGCTGGCGAAAGAGGCGATACCGAGTTGGTGTTCGTGATGGGCGCGGACGCCGCCGTCGGGCTCGAGAGCTGGCGCCTCCCGGAGCGGGTCGTCGAGCTGGCGCGGCTCGCCGTCGCCCGTCGCTCGGGCGTCTCCGACGCCGAGGTCGCCGCGGTGATGCGCAGCCTCGGGGCCGACGGCGGCGCGACGATGCTGGAGATGCCGCAGTTCGGCGTCTCCTCCTCCTCGGTCCGCGAGCGCGCCGCCGCCGGCAGGCCGCTGCGCTACCTGGTCCCCGAGTCGGTGGCCCGCTTCGTCGAAGAGAAGGGGGTCTACTCGTGAGCGGCGCGCCGGCGGAGCGGGAGTTCGACTCGGGCGCCCTGGCGCGGCGGCTGGCGGCGCTCGCCGACTCGAAAGGCGCGACCGAGATCGTCGTCCTCGACATGCGCGAGCTCGTCTCCTACACCGACTATCTCGCGATCTGCACGGCTCGCAACGAGCGCCAGGCGCGGGCGATAGTCGACGAGGTGAGGCTGAGGCTGAAGAACGAGGACGGCCTGCTGCCCGGCGGCACCGACGGCGAGGGTGCCGCCGGCTGGATCGTGCTCGACTTCCTCGACGCCGTCCTGCACGTCTTCACCGAGGAGGAGAGGCGGCGATACCAGCTCGAGGACCTCTGGAGAGAGGCGCCGCGACTCGATCTCCAGGCACCCCGAGATGCCGTCCGAGGGCACCTCTACGGTGCCGCGCATGGGTAGCTTCCAGAGGGCCTTCCTCGGCTACCGCCGCCCCGAAGTGGACGCGGCGATGACGGCACGTGACTTCATGATCGAGCAGCTCGGGCGCGAGCTGGCCGATCAGGCGGAGCTCGAGGCCGAGCTCACCTCGCTGTCGAAGATGGTGATCGAGCGCGAGCGCGAGATCCGCGGCCTCAACGAGCAGCTGCGCGAGGCGAACGAGCGACACGACCGCAGCATCGCCTCGCTCGACTCGGTCAGCGCCCGCCTCGGGGAGATCGAGGCGCAGGCCAGGGGCCAGGCGACGCGGATCCGGATGAAAGCGCTGCGCGAGGCGGTCGAGGTCGGCCGCCGGGCGCAGGAGCTCACCGAAGCGGAGCGGACCACGGCCGACGTCGAGGTCGACGAGCAGGCACCCGCTGCCGCCAACGGCCACGCCGAGCTCAACGGGCGGGCCGTGGAGAACGGGGCAGGCGAAAGACCCCGCGAGACCTTCGAGGGTGAGATCCGGGTCGAGATCGGCCCGCTCGGCGACTACTCGCAGCTCGTCGGCATCGAGGACGCGATCGACCGGCTCGGCGCCTCGGCGATCTCGATCGAGCGCTTCTCCGAGGGGCGAGCGACACTCTCGATGCAGCTCGACGAGCCCGTCGACCTGCTGCGCGAGCTCGAAGAGCACTCGCCGATGGAGTTCCGCGTGCGCCGCGCCTCCGACGACAACCTCGTCCTCGACGTCGACGAGGACGATCCAGAGCATCGCGCCGCCTAGCGGTTCGGTCTCGTCCGGCTAGAATCCGTGATTCGCCCGGGGCTGTAGCTCAGCTGGAAGAGCGTCGCGCTGGCAGCGCGAAGGTCAGGGGTTCGAGCCCCCTCAGCTCCATCCCGATGGGTGCCCGCCTCAGCGCGCTTCGCGCGGCCGGGTCCGGGCGCTCCAGGCGCCCTCGGTCTGCCGCATCAGGGCCGGGTAGACGATCAGGTGCCGGAACGGCTTGATCAGCGCCATGTAGGCCTTTCCGAACGCGCCGCGGGGTTTGACGTAGACGGCCATCTGTCCTTGATAGCGGCCCTCGCCCCGCTCGACCCAGGCCAGGTGCATGACGCCGTGCACGGTCCGGTTCGAGATCTCGGCCGCGAACTCGCGGTCGGTGCGATAGAGGGGCTCGAACGGCAGCGAGGCGAAGTCGATGTCCGCCGCCGTCCCCAGCAGGTCCGCCGGGAGGCGCTCGGCAAGGGAGGTCTCGTCGGTTCCCGGAATCGGCAGCCCGACGCCGCGTTCGCTCCCCTCGCCGCCCACTGCGGTCGAGATCCGCCCGACGTCGAACCATTTCCCGAGCCGATCGCGGAGGTTCCAGAGGATGCGGGTCGGAGGGGAGCCCGCATGGGCCGGATCGGCCTCGGAGAGCAACTCGAGCAGGATGTCGAAGTCGTCGACGCCACCCTCCGCGGGGAGCGCCCAGACGTCCTCCAGTGTGAAGTCCCCGGTGATCTCGCGGATACGCCAGGGGCGGGACTCGTGCTCCACGTTGGCGATCCTCATCCTGGGCCTCCTTCCATACGATGGCGTATGGAAGACACTATGAGACTCGGTTGCATCTGTCAATACGGTCCCGTATAGATATGTCTGTGGCCAAGCTGAGGACACCGCGCGGCGCCTGGATCGACGCGGCCCTGAGAGCGATGGCGGATGGTGGCCCCGAGGCCGTGCGGATCGAGGCCCTGGCGGAGTCGCTCGGGGTCTCCAAGGGCGGCTTCTACTGGCATTTCGACGATCGCCGGGCGCTGCTCGAGGAGCTGCTCGACGCCTGGGAGCGGACCGGCACCGAGGAGGTCATCGCGCTCGTCGAAGGCGGTCCGGCCGAGCCCCGCGAGAAGGTCCAGCAGCTCTTCGAGCTCAGCTCCTCGGCCGATTTCGCCGTCGAGCTGGCGATTCGGGACTGGGGGCGGCGCGATGAGGTCGTCGCCGCCCGCCTTCACCGGGTCGACGACCGGCGGATGGGGTTCCTGCGCTCTCTGTTCGAGGGGTTCTGCAGCGACGAGGACGACGTCGAGGCGCGCAGCATGCTGGCCTACTCGCTGCTCATAGGCAGCTACTTCATCGCCGCCGGGCACGACGGCAGGTCCCGGTCGGATGTGCTCCGGCTCGCGGTCGACAGGCTGCTCAGCGATTCGTGGAGCTGACGTGTGCGGCGATCGAAGGCGCGCGGTCTTGGTATACGACGGCGATTGCGCGTTCTGCACCTCGAGCGCGGGCCTGCTGAGGCGGATCGGCCCGGATGCGGAGATCGTCCCCTGGCAGCTCACCGACCTCGCCTCTTTGGGGCTCGACGAGGCCCGGGCGGCGGACGCGGTGCAGTGGGTCGAGGCCGACGGCACGATCCGCTCGGGGCACGAGGCGATCGCCGCGGCGCTCTGCGCTTCGGGCCCGGCCTGGAGTCTCGCCGGCCGGGCGCTCCTGTTTCCGGGCCTCAGGCGGGTCGCCGCCGGTGTCTACCGGCTCGTCGCCGACAACCGGTACCGGCTGCCCGGGGGCACTCCCGCCTGTGCGCGGACGCCCGCCCGGGGCGAGGACTAGGCGGTACGGTCGGGGCCTGTGGTGTCGGATTTGGTCGGGCGGTTCGTCTGGGCCGCCCCTAAAATCCGCTCGCCCGGCTGCCGATGGGGTAGGGATGAGCACCGCCAACGAGCACGTCTTCTCGCACGGGATGCGGGACACCCGCGAGACACTCGAGCTGTGGAGCGATCGGCGCGGGGTGGTTCTCGGCGGCTGGCTCGCTCTCAGCATGGCGATCGCCCTGACCCTGCTCGGCGCCGTCTGGGTCGTGGCCGGCCTGCTCGCGCCCGACATCACGCCGATCCGCCTGCCGGGCCTGACCGAACCATCCGAGCCGCGCGACCTGCTGCCGATCCTCTGGCGCAACTCGCTCGTCCTCGCCCTGCACGCGACCGCCTGCGTGGCCGGCTTCATCGCCGGGGCCTCGATGCCGATCGCCGCCGCCCGGCGAACCGGCCTCTCGCGCTGGGTTCACGTCAAGGCGGGCGAGCTGGCGATCGTCTTCGTCGGCGCCGTCACCCTCTTCTCGCTCAGCACCCAGGCTCTCTACCTCGGCTTTCAGGGCTCGACGATCTCCTACCAGCTGGGCATCTCCCACGGCGTCCTGATCCTCAGCGTCCTTCCCCACGCGCTGCTCGAGCTGACCGCCCTCTTCCTCCCGCTCGCCGCCTGGTTGATCGCCAGCCGCCGGGGGGAGTGGAACCAGCTGCTGGCGGCGACGTTCGTCACCGTGCTGCTGGCGATCCCGGCGTTGGTGATCGCGGCGACGATCGAGGTCTACATCTGGCCACACCTCCTCGAGGCGCTCTCAGCGGGCCTCCAGGACAGGCTCGGCACCTGAGCGTCGCCGGCCACCGAATGCGGTGAGAACGCACCTCTTCCCGATATGCGGCAAGAAGTGCGTTCGCGCCCAGGCCCCGATGCGACCGTCGGGGCGCACCCCTCGGTGCCGCCTCCCTTCGTAGGATCATCGGTATGAGCGCGGGGCGAGCCGGCGGATACGACGCCAAGGCGATTGAGGAGAAGTGGCAGCGGCTCTGGGCCGAGGAGCGGACCTGGGAGGTGCCGAACCCGGGGCAGCCCGGCTTCGACGACGCGAAGCCGAAGTCCTACGTGCTGGAGATGCTGCCCTACCCGTCAGGGGAGCCCCATGTCGGGCACCTCAAGTGCTACGCGGTCGGCGACGCGATCGCCCACTTCCGTCGCCGCCACGGCTACGAGGTGATCCATCCGATGGGCTACGACGCCTTTGGCCTGCCGGCCGAGAACAACGCGATCAAGACCGGCGAGCCACCGCGCGAGGCCACCGAGCGCTCGATCGAGTCCTTCCGCCGCCAGTTCCGCGAGTGGGGGATCTCGATCGACTGGTCGCGAGAGCTTGGCACCCACACGCCCGAGTACTACCGCTGGACGCAGTGGATCTTCCTGCGGCTCCTCGAGCGCGGCCTCGCCTATCGCACCGAGGCCCCGGTCCAGTGGTGCCCGAAGGACGCCACCGTGCTCGCCAACGAGCAGGTCATCGACGGGCGCTGCGAGCGCTGCGGGACGCCCGTCGTGCAGCGCAAGCTCGAGCAGTGGTTCTTCAGGATCACCGACTACGCCGAGCGCCTGCTCGCCGACTTCGACCGGCTCGAGTCCTGGCCCGAGCACGTGATCACGATGCAGCGCAACTGGATCGGCCGCTCGGAGGGCGCCGAGGTCGTCTTCCGCTGCGAGGAGCCGGGGATCGACTTCCCGGTCTTCACCACCCGGCCCGACACCCTTTTCGGCGCCACCTTCTTCGTGCTGGCGCCCGAGCACCCCGAGCTCGAGCGCCTGGTCGCCGGGACGCCGGCGGAGGCGGAGGTGCGCGAGTACGTCGATCGCGTCGCCCGCGAGTCCTCCGAGGAGCGCGGCGACGAGGACCGGCCGAAGACGGGCGTGCCGCTCGGCCGCAGCGTCGTCAACCCGGTAAACGGCGAGGAGATCCCGATGTTCGTCGCCGACTACGTGCTGATGGAGTACGGCACCGGGGCGATCATGGCGGTCCCCGCCCACGACACGCGCGACTACGAGTTCGCGCAGGCATTCGACCTGCCGGTGAGGCGGGTGATCGAGGGGGTCGGCGAGGGGGCGGACCGCGACGACGCCGGCCTCCCGTATCCCGGCGACGGGCCGATGGTCAACTCCGGCCGCTTCGACGGCAAGGACAATCGCGAGGCCTACGCGGAGATCGTCGAGTGGCTCGCCTCCGAGGGCCGGGGGGAGTCGGCGGTCAACTACCGGCTGCGCGACTGGCTGGTCTCGAGGCAGCGCTACTGGGGGGCGCCGATACCGGTCGTCTACTGCGAGGCGTGCGGCGAGGAGGGCGCGCCGGCGATCGTCCCGGTTCCGGATCACCTGCTCCCGGTCGAGCTGCCGGAGGTCGACGACTACGCGCCGCAGGGCCGCAGCCCGCTGGCCGCGGCCGAGGAGTGGGTCGCGACCGAGTGCCCGAGGTGCGGCGGCGCCGCCCGGCGCGAGACCGACACGATGGACACCTTCGTCGACTCCTCCTGGTACTTCATCCGCTATCTCGATCCCCGCAACGACGCGGCGGCCTGGGACCGCGCCGCCGCCGACCACTGGCTGCCGGTGGACCAGTACATCGGCGGCGTCGAGCACGCGATCCTGCACCTGATGTACGCGCGCTTCTTCACCAAGGCGCTCGCCGACCTGGGTGAGCTCGAGGTGCAGGAGCCGTTCGCGAACCTGTTCGCGCAGGGGATGATCACGCGCGACGGGGCGAAGATGTCGAAGTCGCGGGGGAACACGGTGGCCCCGGCCGAGTACGTCGAGCGATACGGGGCCGACACCGCCCGCACCTATGTCTGCTTCATGGGCCCGCCGGAGCGGGGCGGCGACTGGACGGACGAGGGGGTCGAGGGGGTCGGCCGCTTCCTGGCCCGTCTCTGGCGCCTCTGCGAGGAGGTCGAGGAGAGGACGGCGCAGGGCGCTCCCGGCTCCTCGGAGAGCGCCGAGGTGGGCGAGTTGGTCGGCAAGGCGCACTGGGCGATCGACAAGGTGACCCGGGACTTCGAGCGCGGCTTTCAGTTCAACACCGTGATCGCCGCGGTGATGGAGCTTGTCAACGACGCCTACCGGCTCAAGGACGACCTCTTCGCCGGCGAGGACGGGCGGGCCGCGCTTCGCTTCGCCACCGCGACCGCCGCCTCGCTGATCTTCCCCTTCGCCCCGCACCTCGGCGCGGAGGTGTGGGAGAGGCTGAACGGCGGCCGTGTCTGGGAGGAGCACTGGCCGAAGGCCGACCCGGCGCTGCTCGCCCGCGACACGGTCACCCTCGTCGTCCAGGTCAACGGCAAGCTCCGCGACCGGATCGAGGTCGGCGCCGACACCCCGGAGGACGAGCTGCTGGCGCTGGCGCGGGCCAGCGAGAACGTCAGCCGCCACCTCGACGGCAGGGAGATCGTCAAGGAGGTCGTCGTCCCCGGCAAGCTGGTCAACCTCGTCGTCCGCTGACCGCTCCCGGTCGGCGACGCGATATCTGGTACAAAGCCCGCCGATGCTCGTCAGGCGCCTCGCAGACGCCCCCGTGGAGGAGTTCCACCGCCTCCGCTCGCACGTTCTCATGGACGCCGGCGAGCTCGGCTCCCGCAACATGTCCGTCACCTGGCTCGAGGTCCCGGCCGGCACGCAGCAATCGCTTCGCTCGCACGAGGAGGCCGAGCAGGTCTACGTCGTCGTCCGCGGCGCCGGCACCATGTCCGTCGCCGGCGACACCCAGGACGTCCGCGAAGGCGATCTGATCGTCGTCTCGCCGGCGAGCGACCACTCGATCGCCAACGGCGGCGAGGACGAGCTCGCCTGCATCTCGGTGCAGTCGCCGCCGGTCGCGGTCGCCGAGCTCTACGGAGGCCAGATGGCCGCCGACGTGGCCGGCTACGACGACGACGAAGGCGCCTAGGCGCCGGCGCCGCGATCTCGGCACTTTCCCTCGGCCGAATCGTTGTAGTTGGGGCGTCACCCGCGCGCGGCCGTCGTACAGGCTGGGCCGATGCCCGACCTGAGCAGGTCCCAGGTGGTCGTCTACGGCGCGGTGGCGGTCGCCCTGCTGTTGGTCGGCGCCCGGGCCATACGGGCCGAGGGCGGAGGCCCGGGCTCGGCCGGAGACAGCGCCTTCGCGGCGGACGGCGGCGGCGGGGGAGGCTCATCCGGCTTCAGCGGCGGGGGAGGCTCATCCGGCTTCAGCGTCGGAGGCGGCGGCCCCGACGTGGTCGTCGACGTAACCGGTGCCGTCCGCCGCCCCGGTGTCTACCGGCTGCCGGCCGGCGCCCGCGTCACCGATGCGGTCGAGCGGGCCGGCGGCGCCGCGGCCGGCGCCGGGCTGGAAGGGATCAACCTCGCGGCCCGGCTCGCCGACGGACAGCAGGTGCTGGTGCCGGGGCGGCTGGCCGCCGGCGGCACGGCGGCGGCCGGGGCCGCCGGCGAGGAGGGGCCGATCAGCCTGGGCAGCGCCACCGTCGAGCAGCTCGAATCGATCGACGGCATCGGGCCGGTCACGGCGGGGGACATCGTCGAGTACCGCGATCGCCACGGTGGGCTCGCCTCGGTCGACCAGCTCGACGAGGTGCCCGGCATCGGGCCGGCGACGATGGAGTCGCTGCGCGGCCGGCTCCAGCCCTGAGGGCACGGTGCCGGTGCGCGCGTCCACGCTCGCCGTCGTCCTCTCAGCGGCGCTCGCCGCGGGGCTGGCGCTGGCGCACTCGGGCGAGGTTCGCGAGCGGGCCGGCGCCGCCCTCGGCCGGGGGATGCCGGCGCGGGAGGCGGAGCTGGCGCGGGGGTTCGTGCTCGGCGACGACGGGGGGATCGACGAGGACACGGTCGAGGACTTCCGCCGGGCCGGGCTGAGCCACCTGCTGGCCGTGTCGGGCCAGAACGTGGCTCTGGTCGCGTTGCTCGCGATCCCGTTGCTGGCCCTGCTGGGCATGCCGCTGCGAACGCGCCTGATCTGGCTGTTCGGAACGATCGCGGTCTACGTCGCGGTCGCCGGCGCCGGTCCCTCGATCCTTCGGGCCGGGGTGATGGGCGGGCTGAGCGTGCTGGCGACGCTCGCCGGGCGGCGCACGTCGCGCCTCTACGCGCTGGCGATGGCGGCGCTCGTCGCGCTGGCGATCGACCCGGGCGTGGCTGCCGACATCGGCTGGCAGCTCAGCTTCGCCGCGGTGCTCGGCATCGTCTTCCTGGCGGCGCCCGCGGCGAGGTCGATCGGGTCCCGGCTCGGCGCCGCCGGGCCGCTGTCGCGGGCCCTCTCCGAGGGGGCGGGGATGACGGTCGCGGCGACGGTCGCGACCGCCCCGCTGATCGCCTTTCACTTCGGCGAGCTCTCGACCGTGACCCTCGTCGCCAACCTCCTGGCCCTGCCGGCCGTTGCTCCGGCGATGTGGCTCGGCATGCTCGCCGCCGCCTGCGGCCAGATTCCGGGCTTCCCCGTCGAGGCCGTCAACGCGCCCAACGCCCTGCTGCTCGGTTACATCGCGCAGGTCGCCGCCTGGTGCGCGAGGCCGGGCTGGGCCTCGCTCGAGGTGACCCTCGGGCCCGCCGGCCTCGCCGCCTCCTACGCCGGCATCGTGGTCGCTTTCCTCGCCGGCCGCGCTGCCGCCCACCGCCGCAGAATCTCCCGCCGTCGCGCCCACCAGCTCGCCGATGGGCCCGGGACACACCGATCCGGCGGCATCTCCGCCCGTCGGCCCGGTGCGCTGCGCCGGCTCGGGCCGGCGCTCGCGCTGGCCCTCGTCGCTCTGGCCGCGCTCGCGCTGGCCGAGGCCGGGGCACGCAGGCCGCCGGCGCCGCCGGCGGGGCTGCGGGTGACGGTCCTCGACATCGGCCAGGGGGACGCGATCCTGCTCGAGCCCGCGGCGGCGCCGGCGATCCTGGTCGACGGCGGCCCGCCCGGCGACCGGCTCGTGGCGACGTTGCGCAGGGCGGGGGTCGAGAGGCTCGCCGCGGCGGTCCTCACCCACGACCAGTCGGACCACTCCGGCGGAATTGCGGAAGCGCTCGGCCGGCTGCCGGTCGCCCGGCTCATCTACGGGGTGCCGGCCCCTCGGTTGATCGAGGAGGCGCGGGCGGCGGGAGCCGTGCCCCGCCGGGTCGCCGCCGGCGACCAGCTGCGCTCGGGCCGCCTCCGCCTCGACGTGATCTGGCCCCCTCCGACCCTGCTCGGATCGCCCCCTGCCGGTGAGGACCCGAATCGCCTGGCCCTGGTGATGGTCGCCCGCTGGGGAGGTTTCTCGATGCTGCTCAGTGCCGACGCCGAGGCGGAGGCGGTCCCGATCGACCCCGGCCCGGTCGACGTGCTCAAGGTCGCCCACCACGGCAGCGAGGACGGCGGCCTCGGCGGCCTGCTCGAAAGGACGCTGCCGAGGCTGTCGCTGATCTCGGTCGGCGAGCACAATCCCTACGGCCATCCGACCGCCGCGACGCTGCGGACACTCGCGTCGCACGGCGTGCGCACGCTGCGCACAGACCGCTACGGCGCGATCGTCCTCGAGGTCCGGTCCGGGCGGGTCACGGTCCACGGTGGCTGAGCCGCCGGGGCCCGCGGCTAGACTCGATCCGATGGCCGAGGAACTGGGCTCGCTCTACCTGATCGCCGGCACCGACGGCGCCAAGATCGACTCGACGCGGGCCCGGCTCAGGGCGCGCGCCGAGTCGGAGGGAGGGGCCGGCTCCTTGCAGGTCTTCGAGGCGACGGAGGGACGGGGGGCGCCCGATCACGAGGCCCTGCTCGGCGCCCTGCCGGCGATGTCGCTGACCGGGTCGCGGCGCTACCTGCTCGCCGACGGAGTCGAGCGCTGGCGCGACCGCCAGCTGGACGAGGTGATCCCCGCCCTCGCGACGCTGCCACCCGACCTCACCGTGGTCCTGATCGCTCGCGCCGAGGCCCCGGAGAAGCTCGAGCGGGCCGTTGGCGAGGCCGGTGGCGAGGTGCACGCCTTCGCCGCCCCGCGCCCGCGGGCGATGCCGCGGGCGCTGGTTGCCGACGCCGGCAGGTTGGGCTTCCGCCTGGAGCCCGGCGCCGCGGCCGCGCTGGTCGAGCGGATGGGGGCGAACCCCGTGCGCCTCGGCCAAGAGCTTCAGCGTCTGGCTCTCTGGGCGGGGGACGGGGGCGAGGTGACGCTCGCCGACCTCGACGCGATGGTCGCGGACACCTCCGAGGCGATCGTCTGGTCGCTCGCCGACGCACTGCAGAGCCACGATCCGGCGGCGGCGCTATCGGTCGCCGAGCGACTGATCGATCAGGGCGAGAACGTGACCGGGATGGTCTACGCGCTCGCCTCGCGCCTGCGCCGGTCCGGGCGCGACGACCTGCGCCCGGCCACCGAGGCGCTGGCCGACCTCGAGGTCTGGTGCCGCGGCGGCGCCGACTACGGCGAGCCGCTGGCGCTGACGATGGCTCTCCGGCGCGCGACCGCGTCTACTTAGGGGCGGCCAGGCGTGCGGCCCGGGACTTCTTGCGGGCGCCGGTGTTCTTGTGCAGGGCGCCTTTCTGGATCGCCTTGTCGATCCGCGAGACGAGCTCCCTGTGCTCGCCGGCGATCGCCTCCGTGTCGCCGGACTCCACAGCGCTCTCGAGGCGGCGGAAATGCGTCTTCACCGTGCTGGTCAGCAGCCGGTTCTCGGTGCGCTCGCGCTCGCTGCGTAGGATCCGCTTCTTCTGTGAGGCTATGTTGGCCATTGAGTTGCGCCTGAGCGGGCGTCGAGCCGGCTTCGGGCGGCCGCCGACTATAGCGACTGAGACCCAGTTTGGAGACGCCCAAGACACCCGGCCGCGATGAGCCCGAGGCTGGCGGCGACGGGTCCCGCGACCGCCGGGATGTCGCCGCCGACGCCGCCGTCCGCGCCGCGGAGGCCTTCGACCCGGGTGAGGAACCGAGCGTCGACGCGGCTCCGGTTGGGCAGGGCGGGCGGATCGCCCGCTCGACCGCCTTCTTCTCGGTGGCGACCGCGGCCTCGCGCGTGGCGGGCCTGGTGCGCGAGGTGTTCGCCGCCGGCTACTACGGCGTCAGCGGCCCGATGTCGGCCTTCACGATCGCCTTCCAGGTGCCGAACCTGATCCGCAGCCTTTTCGCGGACGCCGCCCTGCAGCCCGCCTTCATCCCCGTCTTCACCGAGCAGCTCGAGCGCAAGGACTATCGCGAGGCCTTCCGCCTCGCCTCGACCCTGCTGCTGCTCGTCACGCTCGTACTGGGGGCGATAACGGCGATCTTCGTCCTCGCCGCGCCGCTCGTGATGCCACTCTTCGCACCCGGCTTCGAGGGCGAGATCCTCGACCTCACGGTCACCCTCTCGCAGGTCCTCTTCCCGATCCTGATCCTGCTCGGGGCGAGCGGAGTGGTCGTCGGCATCCTCAACAGCTACGACCGCTTCGGCGCCTTCGCGATCGCGCCGTTCTTCTGGAACGTGACGATCATTCTCGTCCTCGTCGTCGTCGCGCCCCTCTTCCACGGGCAGGACCGGATCTACGCCTACGCGATCGGGATCCTGGTCGGAACGCTGGTGCAGCTGCTGATCCCGGCCTTCGACCTGCGCAACACGCCCTTCGAGTTCAGCTTCAGCCTCGCCTGGCGAAACCCCGGGGTGAGGCGGGTCCTGGTGCTGATGCTGCCGGTGACGCTCAGCCTCGGCCTGATCAACTTCAACCTGCTGATCAACAGCCTCTTCGGCAGCCTGGTCAGCGACGAGGGGCCGGCGGCGATCGACAAGGCCTTCCGCATCTACCAGCTGCCGCAGGGGATCTTCTCCGTGGCGATCGCCACGGTCCTCTTCCCGACCCTCGCCCGCTTCGCCTCCCGCGGGGAGCACGCCAACCTGCGGGCGACGATGGCAAACGGGATGCGTCAGATCCTCTTCATCCTGATCCCGGCCGCCGCCGCCGTGCTCGTCCTCTCCGAGCCGATGATCCGCCTCGTCTACCAGCGCGGCGAGTTCACGCCCGAGCAGACGACCCTGGTCGCGACCGCCCTCTTCTGGTTCGCCTTCTCCCTGCCCACCAACGGCCTCTTCCTGCTCCTCACCCGCACCTTCTTCAGCCTGCAGCGCCCCTGGGTGCCGACCGCGATCGCCGCCGGCAACCTCGCCGTCACCGCGCTCGCGGCGCTCGGCCTCTACCACCTCGGGGTCGGCGGGATCGTCGCCTCGACGGCGATCGCGACCAGCGCCAGCGTCGTCGTCCAGTGCCTGGTCCTGCGGCGGATCCTCGACGGCCTCGAGCTCGGCAGCCTGCTCGCCAGCGGGATCCGCATCTCGATCGCGGCGGCGCTCCTCGCCGCGGTCAGCTTCGGCGTCTGGGACCTGCTCGACGGCGCCCTGGGCCGCGGCCTCGGCGGTCAGCTGGTCTCGCTCGGCACCGCCCTCGCGCTCGGCGGGCTCGTCTACCTGGCCGCGGCCAGGGTGCTGAGGATCGCCGAGCTCGAGCAGATCGTCCGCCTCCTGCGGCGTCGCTGACCCGATGCTGAGCCTCTCGCGCTACCTGCTGGGAGTCGGCCGAGATTCGGCTCCTCGTCGGCTTCGCCTGGCTCGGCGCAACGACCGCTGCGCAGGCGTCTGGTCCCTGAGCTTCGCGGGCGCACCGGCGTTCCTGGCCACCTCGGTCCTCGCGCCTCGCCTCCTGATCTGGTCCGCCGAGCTGCTCGGCAGCTTCGGTGCCTTCGAGCCCGCTCCCATACCTGTTGCGGTCGGGTGCCCTCGGCTTCGGTGCTCGGACGCTCCTCCGGCGGGTGGCGAGGGGATGGGGGGGTCGAGGACGGCTCGACCCGCAGCGCCCCCCTCGATCCTCGACAGGACCCGCCGGCCGGAGCGCCCTCGTCCCGACCGCTGATCGCCCTGGCCATCGCAGCAGCGGCGGTCGTCAAGTTCGGCGCCGAGGTGAAGCTGAAGCTCGGGCACGGGCATGACCGGTTTCGACTCGACCTGGTACCACGGGCCGTTCGCCGCGGGCTTCTTCCAGAGCGGCGACACCTGGGGGCTGCACTTCATCGCGCCGCAGTTCCTGGCCTGGTTCTATCCCGCGAACGCGGAGCTCTTCCACGCGATCGGGATGAACGCCTTCGACCGCGACCTGCTCTCGCCGCTCCTCAACCTGGGCTGGCTCGTCGCCTGCCTGCTCGCCTGCTGGTGCATCGGCCGCCCCCATGGCGTCGCCCCCTGGTCGCTGGCCCTGGGGGCGGTCGCGCTCAGCGTGCCGGCGCTCTCCGACCAGGCGGGCGAGGCCCGCAACGACATCGTCGGCGCCTTCTTCCTGCTCGCCGCGGTCGCGGTTGTCGTCAACGCAACCTCGTGGGCGGCGGGAGACGGGACCGGGGGAAGGGATCGGGGCCCGGCGCCCGGCGCCGTCGCGGTGGCCGGCCTGGCGGCCGGCCTCGCGGTCGGCACCAAGCTCAACTTCGCGCTGCCCTGCGCGGCACTCGTCGTCGGCCTCGCGCTGATCGTGCCTCCACGCCGCCGCCGCGGCACGCTCCTGCTCGGCACGTTCGCCGCCCTGCTCGGCGGCGGTTACTGGTACCTGCGCAACCTGCTTCACAGCGGCAATCCGCTGCCCTGGTTCGACAGCGTCGGCCCGATCTCCCTGCCGGGCCCGGAGCAGGCGCTCGGCGGCCGCGAAGGGCACAGCGTGCTCGGCTATCTCCTCGACGGCTCGGTCTGGTCGGACTGGTTCCTGCCGGGCCTGCACCACGGCCTCTGGGTCATCTGGCCACTGCTCGCCGGCCTGGGGCTCGCCGGCCTGCTCCTCAACCTGGGCCGCCACGCCGGCCCGGCCGCCCGGGTCGCCGCCGCCGCCGGCCTGGCGGCGGTGCTCGCCTGGCTGGTGGCGCCGACCTCGGCCTCCGGCCCGGAGGGGATGCCCCGTGGCTTCGAGTCGGGCCTCCGCTACCTGGCCCCCGCCCTCGTCCTCGGCCTGGCGCTGCTGCCGCTCGTGCCCGCCGTCGGCGAGCGCCTGCGCCGTCTCTCGGCAGGCCTCCCCGTCCCAGGCGCGACCAACCCCCCGACCGGACCCCCGCCGCACCCGCCCCGTCCGTTCTGGACGCACTTCCTCCCGGATACCGGGAGGAAGTGCGTCCAGTCACGGTGGGTCGAGGCTCTCGGCGTCCTGGCCGTCGTCCTCGCGGTCGCCGCCGGCTACCTCGTCCAGCGCAGCTACCTGCGCGATCGCTACGCGAATCCGACCTTCGCCACGCCCGGCCTGGATCGCGCCTTCGGATGGGCGACACCGATCTCCGGCGCCCGGATCGCGACCACCAGCACTCGCCAGTACCCGCTGTTCGGCACGGACCTCTCGAACCGGGTCGAGTTCGTCGGCGAAGAGCGACCCCAGGGCGGCTTCGTCGCCCCGACCGGTTGCCGCGCCTGGCGCCGCCTGCTCGACGAGGGCGACTACGACTACGTGGTCGCATCCCGCGACCGGGTCGAAGCGGGCAGGCCGCGCTATCCGGCGACGGCCCGTTGGACGGAAGGCCCGGGAGCGACCGTCCTCCTGCGCGAGCCGCCGACCGTCGTCTTTCGCCTCGACGGCCGCCTCGATCCGTCCGCCTGTCCCGGCTAGGCGGCCCTGGCGATCGATGACGGCAGCGCGTAGGCTGCGGCCGATGCCCGCGCGCGGCCCGCACGACGACTTCGATTCGGCTCGCAAGGTGATCCGCGCGGCCTTCTCCCAGTTCGCCCTGGACGGCGACCTCGCCGCCGCCAGCGATCGCTACGTCTCCGAGGACATCGAGTACGTGACCCGCGACGGGGCCTTCGGCATCGACCGCTGGCTGAGCGACGGCGAGGTCCAGCTCCGGCAGTGGGACCTCGACATCGAGGTCGAGGAGATCGTCGACGCGGGTGAGGGCGCGATCGTCCTGCTCAACAGGGTCCGGCGCCTCGACAGGGAGACCGGCGAGGCGGTCTTCAAGGCCTGGCCGGCGAATGTCGTCCGCGTCGACGGCGGGAAGGTCGTCTTCTTCGAGGGCTATGTCGACCGCCGTCAGGCGCTCGCCGCCTTCGGCCTATCCTCCGACGACTAGCCCGCCGGCCCGCCGCCCGCCGCGCCCCACTCGCCATACTGGCGGGTCGCCGATGGCCCGCGACATCCGCAACTTCTCGATCATCGCCCACATCGACCACGGCAAGTCGACCCTGGCCGACCGCATCCTCGAGGTCACCGGAGCGGTCGACCCGAAGAACATGCAGGCGCAGATGCTCGACTCGATGGACCTCGAGCGCGAGCGCGGGATCACGATCAAGGCACAGGCGGTGCGGGTCGAGTACCGCGCCGCCGACGGGCAGGCCTACCACCTGCACCTGATCGACACCCCGGGCCACGTCGACTTCTCCTACGAGGTCTCGCGCAGCCTCGCCGCCTGTGAGGGGGCGCTGCTCGTCGTCGACGCCGCCCAGGGCGTCGAGGCGCAGACCGTCGCCAACACCTATCTGGCGATCGAGAACGGCCTCGAGCTGATCCCGGTGATCAACAAGGTCGACCTGCCCGGGGCCGAGCCCGATCGCGTCGCCCAGGAGGTCGCCGAGTTGCTCGGCGGCGACCCCTCCGAAGCGCTGCGGATCTCCGCCAAGACGGGGGAGGGCGTCCCCGAGGTGCTGGAGGCGATCGTCGAGCGCATCCCGCCGCCGAAGGGGGAGATCGAGGCGCCCCCGCGGGCGCTGATCTTCGACTCCGAGTTCGATCAGTACCGGGGCGTCGTCGCCTACGTGCGGATGGTCGACGGCGCCTTCCGCAAGGGCGAGCGGATCGTCGCCATGCAGAACGGCACCGAGGCCGACATCGACGACATCGGCTTCTTCCGCCCGCAGATGACCGGCGTGCAGGGGATGGAGGCGGGCGACGTCGGCTACCTGATAACCGGGATCAAGGACGTCGCCAGGCTCCGGGTCGGAGACACGCTCACCGACCGCGAGCAACCGGCCGCCGGGCCGCTGGAGGGCTACCGGGAGGTGCGGCCGATGGTCTTCTGCGGGCTCTTCCCGATCGACACCGACCGCTTCGAAGACCTGCGCGACGCGCTCGAGAAGCTGGCCCTCAACGACGCCGCCCTCTCCTGGGAGCCGGAGACCTCGGAGGCACTCGGCTTCGGCTTCCGCTGCGGCTTCCTCGGCCTCCTCCACATGGAGATCGTCCGCGAGCGGCTGGAGCGCGAGTACGACCTCGACCTGCTCGCGACGACCCCGAACGTGCGCTACCTGGTCCATCTCACCAACGGCGACGAGGTCGAGGTCCACAGCCCGACGGGGCTGCCGGACCCGGGCGCGATCGAGGCGATCGAAGAGCCCTACATCCGCGCCACGATCATCTGTCCCTCCGAGCAGGTGGGCGCCGTGATGGAGCTCTGCCAGACGCGGCGCGGCACCCACGTCGACATGAGCTACCTCAGCCCCCAGCGGGTGCAGATCCGCTACGACATGCCGCTCGCCGAGATCGTCCTCGACTTCTTCGACCTGCTCAAGTCCTCGACCCGCGGCTACGCCTCGCTCGACTACGAGCCGATCGGCAACCGGCCCTCCGACCTGGCCAAGGTCGACATCCTCCTTGCCGGCGACAAGGTCGACGCGCTCTCGATCATCGTCCACCGCGACTTCGCATACGAGCAGGGCAAACGCCTGGTCGAGCGGCTGCGCAAGACGATCCCGCGCCAGCAGTTCGACGTTCCGGTGCAGGCCGCGATCGGCTCCAACATCCTCGCCCGCGAGACGGTCAAGGCGGTCCGCAAGGACGTCACCGCGAAGCTCTACGGCGGCGACGTCACCCGCAAGCAGAAGCTGCTCAAGAAGCAGAAAGCGGGCAAGAAGCGGATGAAGTCGGTCGGCAGGGTCGAAGTGCCCCAGGAGGCGTTCCTGGCGGTGCTGCAGATCGACGAGTGACAAACGCCGCCTACGGCGGCGCGCGCCAGCGAATTGGCGCCGCTCGCAGAGAATCAGATTGTGATGCTCGCTAATCGGCTGACGAATACACTGCCGCGCCATGGCTATCAAGACGGATGCAATAGGCAAGGAATGGCCCGCCACGAGATACGAGGTGGGCAAGGAGAAGATCGCCGAGTACGCGCGCGTGGTCGGCCTCGACAACTCCGTCCACGTCGACCGCGAGGCGGCGCAGGCGGCCGGCTACCGCGACGTCGTCGCGCCGCCGATGTTCTGCGTCGTCTACAGCGCGCCCGCCCTCGGGCCGGCGATGTTCGACGACGAGGTGGGGATGAACTTCGCGGCGATGGTGCACGGCGGCCAGGAGTTCGAGTGGGGCGAGCCGGCCTGCTCGGGCGACGAGATCACGACCACCGCCAAGTGCCTGGAGATCTTCGAGAAAGACGGCAAGGGCTTCTACGTGTTCGAGACGAACTCGGTCAACCAGGACGGTCGGCAGGTCGTCAAGGGGACCTGGACCAACATCGTGAGAGGGGTCTGAGAATGGCGTTGAGCGAGGGGGACCAGATCGCGGAGCTGCGGGTCACGCCCGACAAGTACCTGCCGCACCGCTACGCGGGCGCCTCCGGCGACTTCAACCCGATCCACATCGACCCCGAGTTCGCGAAGGCGGTCGGGCTGCCGAACACGATCCTCCACGGCCTCTACATGATGGGGCTCGTCGCGCGCGCAAACACCGAGGCCGCGGGCGGGGATCCGGCCGCGCTGAAGCGCCTCTCGGTGCAGTTCCGGGGCATGGGCGCGCCGGAGACCGAGATCGTCGTAACCGGCACGGTCAAGTCGGTCGAGGGCGACCGCGCGACGATCGACACCGTCGCCGCCCAGGGCGACAACCAGACGATTCGCAACGCCGAGGCGGAAGTCCAGGTCTGAGGTCAGGGGAGCTGGCCAGGTACCCCTCCCTCGCGCTATCCCGCTTCGCGGGTAGCGCCGCGCTCGGGTAGCGGCACCTGGCCCGCACTCCCAAGCCTCGGCGCCGGCTCGCCCCAGCGGCGTGTGGCGGAAGGGCACCCCGGCCCCTCCTACTCCCTGCGGTTGGTGCTCCTTGCGGCCTGCGTCGGCCGGGTTCCTAGACTGTGTGAATGCTCAGCCCGCGACAGGAGCTCATCTTGCGTCTGGTCGTCGACGCCTACCTGGCGTCGGCGAAGCCGGTGGGCTCCAAGGAGGTCGCCGAGAAGCCGGAGGTCGAGTGGCGCCCGTCGACCGTGCGGGCGGAGCTCGCCGCGCTCGAGTCGGCCGGCTACCTGGCCCAGCCCCACACCTCGGCCGGGCGGGTGCCGACCGACTCCGGCTACCGCCGCTACGTGGACCTGCTGCTCGAGTCGGGGTCGCCGGCGCCGGAGGCGGGCGTCGAGCTCGAGCTCTCCCGCCTGCGGCGCGAGGTCGACGAGGCGATGCGGGAGACGACGGCGGCGCTGGCCAGGGTCACCGATCTCGTCGCGCTTGCCACCGCGCCACCCGAGAGCATCGCGGCGACGATCCACCGGGTCGAGGTGCTCCGCCTGCGCGCGAACAGGGTGATGGTGATCGCAATCGCCTCCAGCGGCGCCGTCGCCAAGCGGGTCTTCGACTTCGACGCGCCGGTGGACCCGGGCCTGGTCGAGTGGGCGTCGAGCTATCTGAACGAGTCGCTGGCGGGGATGAGCGTGGGCGCCCGGATGATCGCCGACCGCATCCACGATCCCGAACTGGCCCCCCTCGAGGCCGAGTTCGTGCGGGCGCTCGGGTCGGTCTTCACCGAGCTCGGCGGCGGTTCCGCCGAGACCCTCTATATGGACGGCGCAGCGCGCCTGCTCTCCGACGCCCGGCTCGAGGACCTGCCCCGGGCCGACCAGCTGATGACCGCCCTCGAGGGCAGGGCCAGCGTCCTGCGAGTCCTGCGCTCGGCGCTCGACGAGCGCTCGGTCTTCCTCTGGATCGGCGACGAGAACCCGCAGCCGGAGCTGCGCTCGGTGAGCGTGGTCGGCGCCAACTACGGCCTCGCACACCGCAACCTCGGCTCGGTCGGGGTCGTCGGGCCGCTGCGCATGGACTACGCGACCGCGATCGCCTCGGTCCGCGGCGCCGCCCGCGAGCTCTCCCGCTACTGCGAGACGGTCTACGGCGGCTGATCGAGGCGCGACGAGGAAGCTGAGCCGATGCCACGCGACTACTACGAGGTGCTCGGGGTCGGGCGCGACGCCAACCGCGGCGAGGTGAAGACGGCCTTCCGCCGGCTCGCCCGCGAGCTGCACCCCGACGTCAACGACCACGACCCCGAGGCGGAGGAGAAGTTCAAGGAGGCGGCCGAAGCCTACGAGGTGCTCTCCGACCCCGAGCGGCGCCGCGCCTACGACGCCTACGGCCACGAAGGCCTGCGCGGGAACGGCTTCGCCCCGGGGGCCGGCTTCGGCTCGATCGACGACATCTTCCAGGCCTTCTTCAGCGGCCAGGGGATCCGCTTCAACCGGGGGCCGATGCGCGGCCAGGACCTGGTCCATCAGGTCGAGATCACCGCGGTCGACGCGATGCTCGGGGCGACGGTCAGGGTCCCCACCCACGAGGGGGAGAGGGAGATCGAGTTGCCCTCCGGGACCCAGCACGGGACGCAGTACGCGCTGCGCGGCCAGGGCCTGCCCGGCTCGGGCGGCGGCCCGTCCGGCGACATGGTGCTCGTCGTCCACGTGCTCGTGCCCAGCGACCTCAGCGAGGAGCAGGAGGAGCTGGCCCGCAAACTCGGTGAGTCGCTCGAGCCGCAGAACCTGAAGCGCTCCTCCGGCGGCGAGGGGGAGACGTTCTTCTCCCGCTTCCGCCGGGCCTTCGGTTGATCCGCCTCGCGGTCCGCTGCCGGCCCGAGCAGGCCGAGCTCGTTCTCGCCGAGCTGACGGTGCTGGCCCCGAACGGGGTCGAGGAGGAGCGGGGGCCGGGGTACGTCGAGTACGCGATCTACGGCGGCGAGGGGGAGCTCCCCGAGCTCGGGGAGATCGAGGCCGCGGCGGGCGAGGGCCTGGTCGACGTCGTCTCCACCGAGGTCCCCGACGACTGGGCCGACCGCTGGCAGGACTTCCACAAGCCGCTGCTGGTCGGCGGGCGGCTGTGGCTGCGGCCCTCCTGGGAGGCGCCGCGGGCGAGGACGGTCGACCTGATCGTCGATCCGGGCCGTGCCTTCGGCACCGGCGCCCATCCGACCACGCGCCTCTGCCTCGAGCTCCTGCTCGAGCTGCAGGCGGCCGGTGGGGCGTCCGGCCCGCTGACCGACCTCGGCAGCGGCTCGGGCGTGCTGGCGATCGCAGCCGCCAAGCTCGGCTGGGGCCCGGTCCGCGGCTACGACCACGAGCCGGCCGCGATCGAGGCGGCGGCGGCGAACGCCGCAGCGAACAAGGTCTCCGCCGAATTCGAGCTGGTCAACCTGCGCGAGCGCCTTCCGGCCCTGGCGCCGGTCACCGTCGCCAACATGACCGCCCCCGTGCTGCGCGATCTCGCGGCGCAGCTCGCGAGCGGCGAGGGTGGTCGGCGGGGGCTCTGCGCGCCAATAGCGGGGAGGCTCCGCCGAGCCCCCCGCCGACCACCCTGATCCTCTCGGGACTGCTGCCGATCGAGCTGGACGATGTCGTGGACGCGTTCGCGCCCCTCGGCCTCGAGGAGCGCGAGCGTCGCCTCGAGGGCGACTGGGCGGCGCTGGCGCTGGCGCGAGTCGCGTAGGTAGGCATATGAGCGACCGACGCGACTGGGGAGGGGATTGCTGCCGCCCGGTCGAATATGTTTCCCGCCATGCTCGCGACGATCGTCGATCCCGGCTACAAGATCGCGCTCTTCCTGCACATCCTCGCGGTCGTGCTCGCCTTCGGCCCCACCTTCGGCTATGCCCTCTTCGTCTCCGTCACCCCGACCTACCCACGGGCGACGCCGGCGATCCTCTCCGGCATCCAGAAATGCGACCGCTACCTGGTCAACCCCGGGCATGATCGTCCTGCTCCTCGCCGGCATCTACCTGCTCGCCGACGGGCCCTGGGAGGCGAGTGACGCCTTCATCAGCGTCGGCTTCCTGGCGATCATCGGCCTCTTCGCCCTCCAGCACGCCTTCTTCCAGCCCCAGACGCGCAGGGCCAAGGAGATCGCCGAGCGCGATCTGAAGTCCGGCGACGAGCTCAGCGCCGAGTTCGAAGCGGTCTCGCAGCGGATCGGCCAGGTCGGGACGCTGGCCGGGATCGTCGTCGTCGTGACGGTCTTCTTCATGACGTACAAACCGTTCCTATAGCCGGTCCCGCGACCCCGATCGCGATGTTCGACTCGGGAGTCGGCGGCCTGACCGTCCTCCACGAGTGCCTCGTCTCGCTTCCCGAGGAGGACTTCGTCTACCTCGGCGACACGGCGATGTTCCCCTACGGGACCCGCGACCCCGGCCGCCTGCGGAAGCGCATCCGCACGATCGCCGAGCGGCTGCTCGGCGACGACTCGGCGAAGCTCCTGGTGATCGCCTGCAACACGGCGACCTCGATCGGCGAGGACGTGGCCCGGCAGGTGGCGGCCGCGCACGGGGTGGGGGTGGTGCCGGTGGTCGAGCCGCAGGCGGAGATCGCGGCGGCGATCACCGACAGCGGCGCTGTCGGTGTCCTGGCGACGCCGAACACCGTCGAGAGCGGCGCCTACCGGCGGGCGCTCGAGTCCCAGGGTCGCGCCCTCGAGGTGACCGAGGTCGAGGCCCCCGACCTCGCCCCCTTCATCCAGGACGGCTCGCCCTTCGACGAGGGCGTGTTGGAGATGGCGCGCGCCTACTGCGCCCCGCTGAAGCGGGCCGAGGTCGACACGTTGATCCTCGGCTGCACCCATTACCCGCTGGTGGCGCCGATGCTGCAGCGGATCCTCGGCCGCGACGTGCGCCTGGTCAGCGGCGGCCACGCGGTCGCCGCCGCCGTCCAGCGCACCCTGGAGTCGGCCTCCCTCGCCCGGGCGGGCGGCGGCGAGGGCGACTACCGCTTCCTCTGCACCGGCGAGGTCGACTCGTTCCGCGAGCTGGGCACCCGCTTCCTGCAGATGCCGCTCGGGGCGGTCGAGCGGGTCGAGCTCCCTGCCGCGGGCTGAGAGTCCCTACCCTTAGGCGCGAATGAGTGTTTTGGAGCAGGTTCAGGCGGACGTGCGCACGGCGATGAAGGCCGGCGAGAAGGACCGCGCCGCGGCGCTGCGGATGATTGTCGACTCGCTCCAGCAGGACGCGAAGCTGGGCAAGGGCGACGAGGTCGCGGTCCTGCAGCGCGAGCGCAAGAAGCGCCTCGAGGCGGCCGAGGCGTATCGCGCGGCGGGGCGTGCCGAGCAGGCCGACGCCGAGGGCTTCGAGGCGGAGCTGATCCAGGGCTATCTGCCCGAGCAGCTCTCAGACGAGGAGCTGGCGCAGCTGGTCGCCGCCGCGGTCGAGGAGACCGGGGCGAGCGAGCAGAAGCAGATGGGCCAGGTGATGTCGGCGTTGATGCCGAAGGTCGGCGGGCGGGCCGACGGCAAGCGCGTCAGCGCGGCGGTGCGTGAGCAGCTTGGCTCGTAGGCAGCTGACCCTCGACAACACCGTCGCCGCCGAGCTCGCGGGCTCCGAGGACACCGTCCTCCGCGCCCTGCGGGGGCACCTGGGCGAGGTCGACTTCCATCTGCGCGGCAACGTCCTCACCCTCGACGGCGACTCCGGCGACCTGCAGACCGCGGCGACGGTCGTCGACGAGCTCGTCGAGCTGATCGAGCAGGGTCACGACGTCGCCCCCGGCACGATCGAGGCCGTGACCGGCGCCCTCGACGCCGACGAGAGCCCGGCGCAGATCCTCGACGACGTCGTCTGGCGCCACCGCAACACCAGGGTCTCGCCGAAGACCGTCAACCAGAAGCGCTACGTCGACTCGATCCGGCGCCACACGGTCACCTTCGGGATCGGCCCGGCCGGCACCGGCAAGACCTTCCTCGCGGTGGCGATGGCGGCCGCGGCCCTGGCCGAAAAGGAGGTGCAGCGGATCATCCTCACCAGGCCGGCGGTCGAGGCGGGAGAGAGCCTCGGCTTCCTGCCCGGCGACATCCAGGCCAAGGTCGACCCCTATCTGCGGCCGCTGTTCGACGCCCTCTTCGACATGCTCGACCCGGATCGCGTCAACGGCTACTTCGAGCGCGGGGTGATCGAGGTGGCGCCGCTCGCCTTCATGCGCGGCCGCACCCTCAACGACTCCTTCGTGATCCTCGACGAGGCCCAGAACACGAGCCCCGAGCAGATGAAGATGTTCCTGACCAGGCTCGGCTTCAACTCGCGCATGGTGGTGACGGGGGACATCACCCAGATCGACCTGCCGACCGACCAGCGCTCGGGGCTGGTGGCCGTGCGCGACATCCTCAACGAGGTCCAGGACATCTCCTTCATCCACTTCGGCGGCGAGGACGTCGTCCGCCACAAGCTCGTGCAGCGGATCGTCGCCGCCTACGACGCCCACAGGTCTTGAGCGTCGACCTCGCCGACGTGCCCGGCGAGCTACGCGCCGCCGCCGCCGCCGCCCTCGCCGCCGCCGGCCTCGAGGACGGCCACCTCGCGGTCGAGATCGTCGACGCCGAACGCATCCGGGAGCTGAACCGCGAACACCGTGGCCGCGACGAGCCGACCGATGTCCTCGCCTTCCCGGTCGACGGCGCCGGGCCGACGGCCGGGCCGCGCGAGCTGGGCGACGTCGCGATCTGTCCCGAGCACTGCGGCGACCTGACCGAGGCGGCGGTCCACGGCACGCTCCACCTCTGCGGCTACGACCACGAGACCGACGACGGCGAGATGCTCGCCTTACAGGCTGAGATCATGCGGTCGATGGATGAGCCGTCGCCCCCGGACGCGAGAGCGAGCCGGCGAGATCCCCGGTCATCATGAGCGCCGGCGAGCGGGAGCAGGGGAGGCGACGGAACGATGCGACGCGCGCTGGGTTCATCGGCCTTGCCGGGCGGCCCAACGTGGGCAAGTCGACGCTGGTCAACGCGATCGTCGGCAGCCACGTCGCGATCGTCTCGGTGCGGCCGCAGACGACCCGGCGCGCGATCCGCGGGATAGCGACCGACGCCGAGGCCGGCCGCCAGCTCGTCCTCGTCGACCTGCCGGGGGTGCAGAAGCCGCGCGATGTGCTCACCGAGCGCATGCAGCACCGGGTCGAGCGCGAGCTCTCCGAATCGGACCTGGCTCTGATCGTCGTCAACGGCGAGGAGGGGATCGGCCCCGGCGACCGCTTCATATCCCGCGCTCTGCTCGGCGCCAACGCCAGGATCCCGACGATCTGCGTCGTCAACAAGGCGGATCGGCTCGGCCCGAACCAGCTCGTCCCGGTGCTCGCCGAGGCGGCCGATCTGGAGGGCGTCGACGAGGTCTTCCCGATCAGCGCCAGGACCGGGCAGGGCCTCGACGAGCTGGTCACGCGGCTCGGCGAGCTCGTCCCCGAGGGCCCCTTCCTCTATCCGCCCGACGACCACAGCGACCAGTCCAGCGAGCTGCTGCTCGCCGAGCTGATCCGCGAGCAGGTGCTGAACAGGACCCGCGACGAGATCCCGCACTCGGTCGAGGTCAAGGTGGGGGAGGTCACGCGCCGCGAGGACGGCCTGGTCACGGTTCCGGCGGAGGTCTGGGCCGAGACCGAGTCCCAGAAGCGGATCCTGATCGGCAGGGGCGGCGCCAAGGTGGGGGAGATCGGCGCCGCCGCCCGGGCCTCCCTGGAAGCCGAGCTGGGCGCCAGGGTCCACCTCGAGCTGCAGGTTCGCGTCCGCCGCGGCTGGCGGCGGGACGAGGATCTGCTCGATCGACTCGGGCATTGAGTGAAAGGCGATGGGGGATGCGCCGGCCGGACAAGTGCCGGTCTACAGAGACCGGCACTTTGAGTATCCGCCCGTCCAGCACACCCCCCATCGCCTCGATCGCCGCCAGTCGGCCCGAGCGGAAAGCGGCTGGCATACGATTGGCTGATGTTCGAGGGGATCGAGTTCGACGAGAAAGGCCTGGTGCCGTGCGTGGCGCAGGACTTCGCCAGCGGCGAGGTGCTGACCCTCGCCTACGCGAGCGAGGAGAGTCTGCGGCTCACGGTCGAGACCGGCGAGCTGCATTTCTACAGCCGCTCGCGAGAGGAGATCTGGAGAAAGGGGAAACCTCCGGGAACGTGTTGAAGCTGCGCCGGCTCCGCCTCGACTGCGACGGCGACGCGATCGTCGCCCTGGTCGAGCCGACCGGCCCCGCCTGCCACACGGGCGAGCGCTCCTGCTTTCACCGCGAGGTCGGGGGAGGGGCGCCCGCGCCCGCCGCCCACGAGGCGCTGGCGGCGCTGGAGCGGACACTGCGCAGCCGCGCCGAGGAGCGCCCCGAGGGCAGCTACACCGTGCAGCTGCTCGACGACCCGAAGCTGATCGCCGAGAAGGTCGAGGAGGAGGCCGAGGAGGTCGGTCGCGCCGCCCGCGAGGAGAGCGATGAGCGGGTGGCCGAAGAGGCCGCGGACCTGCTCTACCACCTCAGCGTCCTGCTCACCTCGCGTGGCGTGCCGCTGTCGGCCGCGATGGAGGAGTTGAATGGCCGTCGTGGCTGAGACCGAGATCCGCCTCGAGCCGAGCCTCGAGGAGGCGCGGACGCTCGCCGAGCGGGGCAACGTCGTCCCCGTCCGCGCCCGCTTCGTCGACGACTGCGAGACGCCGGTCTCCGCCTTCCTCAAGCTGCGCGCCGGGGAGCCGGCCGACTCCCCCTGCTTCCTGCTCGAGTCGGCCGAGCAGGGCCAGGTCGGGCGCTACTCGTTCGTCGGCATCCGCCCCCGCTCGACCCTGCGCTGGAGCGACGGGTCGCTGACCGAGGGAGAGGGCCCTCCGGTCCCCGCCCCCGATCCCTACGCGGCCGTCGCCGCGCATCTGGCCGCCTACGAGCCGGCGCCGGTCGAGGGCCTGCCGCCGTTCGCGGGCGGCGCCGTCGGCTTCTTCGGCTACGACCTCGTGCGCACCGTCGAGCCCCTCGGCGAGCCCAACCCCGACCCGCTGGGCCTGCCCGACATGGCGCTGATGATCACCGACGTGCTGCTCGTCTTCGACCACCTCAGGCACGAGCTGACGATCCTCTCCTGCGCCTTCGCGGAGGAGGGCGGCGAGATCGACGCCGCCTACGAGCGGGCGGCGGCGACGATCGCCGACGTCCGCGCCCGCCTGCGCGCCGCGGTGCCCGTGCCCGAGCGGCCCAGCGTCGGCGAGCCGCCCCGTTTCACCTCGAACATGGAGCGTGAGGAGTTCGAAGCCGCGGTCGCGCGGATCGTCGAGTACGTCCACGCAGGCGACGCCTTCCAGGTCGTCCCGTCGCAGCGCTTCTCGGCGCCGCAGCCGGTCGACGCCTTCTCCGTCTACCGCGGGCTGCGCGCGGTCAACCCCTCCCCCTACATGTACTTCCTCGAGTTCGGCGACTTCCAGATCGCCGGCGCCTCGCCGGAGCCGCTGGTCAAGGTGACCGGCAACCGGGTCGAGACCCGGCCGATCGCCGGCACCTATCCGCGCGGGACCGACGAGGACGAGGACCGCCGCCTCGCCGAGCGCCTGGTCAACGACCCCAAGGAGCGGGCCGAGCACGTGATGCTCGTCGACCTCGGCCGCAACGACCTCGGCCGCGTCTGCGAGTACGGCACGGTCGCGGTCGACGAGCTGATGGTGGTCGAGACCTACTCGCACGTCCTCCACATCGTCAGCCAGGTCTCCGGAACGCTTCGCGAGGGGGTCGGGGCGATGGACGTGCTGCGCTCGGCGCTGCCCGCCGGCACCCTCTCGGGCGCGCCCAAGGTGCGCGCGATGCAGATCATCGACGAGCTCGAGAAGGTCAAGCGCTGCTCCTACGGCGGCGCGATCGGGTACCTCTCCTGGAACGGCGACCTCGACACCGCGATCCACATCCGCACCGTGGTCGTCAAGGACGGCCAGATCCACGTCCAGGCGGGCGGCGGCACCGTCGCCGACGCCCAGCCCGCCTACGAGTACGACGAGTCGGTGAACAAGGCGAAGGCGGTCTTCCGCGCCGTCGAGCTGGCCTGCGAGCAGCCGGACTGGCCATGAGGGCGCTCGTCGTCGACAACTACGACAGCTTCACCTACAACCTGGTCCAGTACCTGGGGGAGCTGGGCGCCGAGGTCGAGGTGGTCCGCAACGACCGCGCCGAGGTCGGCGAGCTGCTCGAGCGCGGCGCCGACCGCCTCGTCGTCTCGCCGGGTCCGTGCACCCCGGCGGAGGCAGGGATCTCGAAGGACGCGATCCGCGCCTTCGCGGAGGCCGGCACGCCGGTGCTCGGCGTCTGCCTCGGCCACCAGTCGCTGGTCGAGGCCTTCGGCGGCCGCACCGTCCAGGGCGAGCCGATCCACGGCAAGGACGCCGAGATCGAGCACGACGGCAGGGCGATCTACGCGGGGCTGCCGAGCCCGCTCGTCGCCGGCCGCTACCACTCGCTGGTCGCCGACCCCGACCTTCCCGACGAGCTCGAGCTAAGCGCGAGCCTCGGCGAGGTGGTGATGGGCGCCCGCCACCGCGAGCTGCCCGCAGAGGGGGTCCAGTTCCATCCCGAGTCCGTGCTCACTCCTCAGGGCAAGACCCTGCTGCGGAACTTCCTCGAGGAGGTGCGGACGTAGTTGAGCCCGCATACCGGGAAGAAGTGCGTCCAGTTGGCGTCGTCGGGGGAAGGGAGGGCGGCGTGACGCCGAACGACGTCGTCACCCGCGCGATCGACGCCGTCTGCGCGGGCGATCACCTGACCGCCGACCACGCCGCCGCGGTCCTCGCCGAGATCATGGAAGGGCGCGCCGGGGAGGTGCAGACCGGCGCCTTCCTGATCGCGCTGCGGGCGAAGGGCGAGACGGTGCCCGAGCTGGTCGGGCTGGCGCGCACCATGCGCTCCCTCGCGACGCCGGTGAGGACGAGCCGCGACGACCTCGTCGACACCGCCGGCACCGGCGGCGGCCCCTCCACCTTCAACGTCTCGACCACGGCGGCGTTGGTCGCCGCCGCCGCCGGCTGCGCGGTGGCCAAGCACGGCAACCGCTCCAACACGAGCAGGAGCGGGTCCGCAGACCTGCTCGAGGCGCTCGGCGTCGACATCGAGCTCGACCCCGAGCGGGTCGGCGAGTGCATCGACACGCTCGGCTTCGGCTTCATGTTCGCTCCCCGCCACCACGCGGCGATGGCCCACGTGGTCCCGGTTCGCAAGGAGCTTGGCGTGCGGACGATCTTCAACTTCCTCGGCCCCCTGACCAACCCGGCGGGGGCGACCCGTCAGCTGCTCGGGGTTGCCGACCGCCACTTCCAGGAGACGATCGCCGAGGCGCTGGTCGGCCTCGGCAGCACGCGGGCGCTGGTCGTCTCCGCCGAGGACGGGCTCGACGAGCTCTCGCTCTCGTCGCCGACCCGCGTGATCGAGGTCTCCGAGGGATCGACCGAGGAGTGGTTCGTCGAGCCGGGCCAGTTCGCCCTGGCGCCGGCAGAGCTCGACGACGTCGCCGGCGGCACCCCGCGGGAGAACGCCGCCGCGACCCGCGCCGTCTTCGACGGGGTGCGGGGCGCCCGCCGCGACCTCGTCCTGCTCAACGCCGGAGCGGCGATCTACGTCGGCGGCGCGGCCGAGAGCCTCGAGGCGGGGATCTCGAAGGCCGCCGAGGCGATCGACAGCGGCGAGGCGAAAGCCCTGCTTGAGCGGCTTGTTGCGGCAACCTCCGCGGCCGGGGGCTAGGCTTTCTCGGTTCAAGTGGGAATGATCGAGCAGCTCATCTCAGCGGCTCGCGCGGGTGTGGACGAGCGCCGGCGCGGCCTGCCCCTCGCCGACCTCGAGGCCCGGCTCCACGGCCGTGGCGAGGACAGGCCCTTCAACGAGGCCCTGGTCAGGCCCGGCCTGTCGCTGATCGCCGAGTTCAAGCGGCGCTCCCCGAGCGTCGGCGAGATCTCCGCCGAGGCGACGGTCGCCGGGAAGGTCGCCGCCTACGAGCGGGGCGGGGCCGCCGCCCTCTCCGTCCTCACCGACGAGCGGCACTTCGGCGGCTCGCTCGAGGATCTGCGCGCGGCCCGCGCCGCCTGCGACCTGCCGATCCTGCGCAAGGACTTCATCGTCGACCCCTACCAGCTCTACGAGGCGGCGATCAACGGCGCCGACGCGGTCCTCCTGATCGTGCGCGCCCTCGACGACGCCGAGCTGCGCTCGCTCTACGGGGAGGCGCGCGGCCTCGACCTCGACTGCCTGGTCGAGGTCCACGACGAGGGCGAGCTGGAGCGGGCGCTGGAGGCCGACGCGGAGGTGATCGGGATCAACAACCGCAACCTCGACGAGGGCACGGTCGACGTCACCACCACCTACGAGCTGATGCCCGCCGTGCCCGCCGGCAAGACCGTGGTCGCCGAGAGCGGCATCTCGGAGCGCTCCGAGCTCGAGGAGCTCGAACGCGTCGGCGTCGACGCGGTGCTGATCGGCGGCGCCCTGATGAGCGCAACCGATCCCGAGGCGAAGGCGCGCGAGCTGGCCGGGCCCGACGAGGGCACCCGCGAGCACCGCCTGCCCTGAGCGCGAGCCGGCGGATTTAGGAACTCTTTCACCGGCCTTTAGGAAGGCCAGATGGCGGCGCGCGATCCTCGCTCGCGATGCAGAGGATCCGCCGCTTCCCACGCAGCCCGTTCGGCTCGGCCGTGCTCGGCGGGCTCGTCGTCGGCCTGCTCGGCTGGGGCGCGATCGCCGCCGGCTGGATCGACTCCGGCGAGCAGCGGACGGCGGCGACCGCGGTCGCGCCGCTCACCGCCCCCGTCGCCAGCCGCGATTCCGGCGACACGAACCTCGTCGGCGAGATCTACAAGCGCGACGGGAAGGGGATCGCCTTCATCGAAGCCGACCAGGAAGCGCACCAGGTCGAACCGTCGCCGTTCAACCCCTTCGGGGAATCGGAAGGCGGCGGCACTGCGACCGGCTCGGGCTTCGTGATCGACGACGAAGGCCATCTGCTCACCAACAACCACGTCGTCGAAGGAGCGAGTGACATCACCGTCAAGCTCGGCGCCACCGATCGCTCCTACTCCGCCAAGGTCGTCGGCGCCGACCCGGCGACCGACGTCGCCCTGCTGAAGATCGATGCCGCCGCCGGGGACCTCCATCCGCTGGAGCTGGGGGACTCCTCGAAGGTCGAGGTCGGCGACCCGGTGGTCGCGATCGGCAACCCGTTCGGGCTCGACAGCACCGTGACCAGCGGGATCGTCTCGGCCCTGCAGCGTCAGATCGAAGCGCCCAACGGCTTCTCCATATCGCACGTGATTCAGACCGACGCGGCGATCAACCCCGGTAACTCGGGCGGTCCCCTGATCGACGCCGACGGCCGCGTGATCGGGATCAACTCGCAGATCGAGACCGGCGGCGGCGGCAGCGGCAACGTCGGCATCGGCTTCTCGATCCCGATCAACACCGCGCGCGAGGTCGCCGACCAGATCGAGCGGAACGGCAGGGTCGAGCACGCCTACATGGGGATCAGCGGCGGCACCGTCACCCCCGACCTCGAGAAGGCGCTGAACCTCCCGGTCGACGAAGGGCGTCCTGGTCGCCGACGCGGTCAAGGACGGCCCTGCCGACAGCGCGGGCATCGAGGGGGGCGACACGGAAGCGACCATCGACGGCGCCACCGTGACGCTCGGCGGCGACATCATCACCGAGCTGGACGGCGAGAAGATCGGCGGCATGGAAGAGCTGATCGCCTTCGTCGACGGCAAGAAGCCGGGCGACGAGGTCGAGGTGACCCTGCTGCGCGGGGGCGACGAGAAGGCCGTCACCGTGAAGCTCGGCAACCGACCGGCCTCCATCGAATAGGGGAAGGCGACCACCCCCCTCTCGACTTTTTCGAGATTTGAGTCGGCCGTCCGAGATTCGGTCCGGCGAAAAGTACAAGCCGTTCGGAGGAAGGGCGCCTTCCCTTACCCTGGATGGATGCGCGTAAAGATCTGCGGAATCACGAATCTCGACGACGCGGCCGAGGCCGTGCGCCTGGGCGCCTGGGCGATCGGCCTGATCCACCACGGCGAGAGCCCTCGGCACGTCGAGGCGGCCGAGGCGGCGGCGATCGCCGCCGCCTTCCGGCGCAAGTGCGAGGTGGTCGGGGTGTTCGTCAACCCCGAGCTCGAGGAGGTCGGCAGGGCGGTCGAGGACGCGGCGCTGACGATGGTGCAGCTGAACGGCGAAGAGGGCCCCAGCTTCTGTGCCGAGGTCGCCCGCAGGACGGGGGTCAAGGTGGTCAAGGCGATCCACGTTGCGAGCGCCGCCGACATCCACGCGGCCGAGGCATTCCGCACCGACCTGCACCTCTTCGACCGTCGCGGGTCGGGTGGGCAGTGGGGCGGGAGCGGCGAGAGCTTCGACTGGGGCCTGATGCGCGAGCGACGCTCGGACGTGCCGGCGATCGTCGCCGGCGGCCTGCGGCCCGACAACGTCGCCGAGGCGATCTCGGTCACGCACCCCTACGCGGTCGACGTCGCCAGCGGCGTCGAGGCCGAGCCCGGCCGCAAGGACCACGCGGCGATGTCGGCGTTCTTCGCGGCCGCCAAGGCGGCTAGCGTTCCCACATCTTGAGCGCGGTCGAGGAGAGATTCGGACCCTACGGGGGCCGCTACGTTCCCGAGACCCTGATCGCGGCCCTCGACGAGCTCGCCGCGGCCTGGGCGGAGGCGCGCGAGGACGAGCAGTTCACGGCCAGGCTCGCCGCCCTGCACCGTGACTTCATCGGCCGGCCGACGCCGCTCTACCTCGCCGAGCGCCTCTCCGAGCGGGTCGGGCGCAGGGTCTATCTGAAGCGCGAGGACCTTGCTCACACGGGCGCCCACAAGATCAACAACGCGATCGGCCAGGCCCTGCTCGCCCAGCGCATGGGCAAGCGGCGGGTGATCGCCGAGACCGGCGCCGGCCAGCACGGCGTCGCCACCGCGACCGCCTGCGCCCTGTTCGACATCGAGTGCGTCGTCTACATGGGCTCCGAGGACATCCGCAGGCAGGCTCCCAACGTCGAGCGGATGGGCCTGCTCGGCGCCGAGGTCGTGGCGGTCGAGGCGGGGGCGCGGACCCTGAAGGAGGCGGTCAGCGAGGCGATCCGCGACTGGGTCGCCAATGTCGGCACGTCCCACTACGTGATCGGCTCGGCGGTCGGCCCGGCGCCCTTTCCGGCGCTGGTCCGCGACCTGCAGCGGGTGATCGGCGACGAGGCCCGCGCGCAGGCGCTGGCGGCGGAGGGCGCCCTGCCACGGCGGGTCATCGCCTGCGTCGGCGGCGGCTCCAACGCGATCGGGATCTTCACCCCCTTCATCGCCGACGACGGGGTCGAGCTGATCGGCGTGGAGGCCGCCGGGGAGGGCCTGGAGAGCGGTCGCCACGGCGCCTCGCTCGGGGCGGGCAAGACGGGCGTCCTGCACGGCTCGCTCTCCTCCGTCATCGCCGACGACGAGGGCCAGATCCTCGAGGCCCACTCGATCTCCGCCGGGCTCGACTATCCCGGTGTCGGCCCCGAGCACGCCCAGCTCCGCGACAGCGGCCGCGCCACCTACACCGCCGTCACCGACCGGGCGGCGCTCTCGGCCTTTTCGGCGCTCTCCCACCTGGAGGGCATCATCCCGGCGCTCGAGTCGGCTCACGCGATCGCCTGGTTGCTCGAGGACGACGGCGGCGACGAGGGGTACGACATCCTCTGCTTGTCGGGACGCGGAGACAAGGATTTGGCGGAGGTAATTGCAAAGGGGGCCGGGGAGTGACTCCGTCGAGCGACAGCGGGGAGGCTCGCCAGAGTCACCCCCCGGCCCCCTCGACGGTTGCGCCCGTCGACGCCGGCGCCGGCCCCGGCGAGGAGCGCATGGCCCGCGCCTTTCAGCTTGCCCGGGATGAGGGGCGGGCGGCGCTGATGCCATACATGATGGGCGGCTATCCCGACCAGGAGACCTCGCTCGCCGTCGCCGGCGCCTACGCCGAGGCCGGCGCCGACCTGATCGAGCTCGGCATCCCCTTCTCCGACCCGCTCGCCGACGGGCCGACGATCCATGCCGCGGCGACGGCGGCGCTCGAGCGCGGCGCCAACGTCGAGGCGGCGCTGGAGATCTGCGAGTCGGTCGCCGAGCGGGTGCCGGTCGTGCTCATGGTCTACGCCAACATGGTCCTCGCGCACGGCGGCGCCGAGGCCTTCGCGGCGCGTGCGGTCGAGGCGGGCGCCGCCGGGGCGATAGTCCCGGACCTGCCGCTCGGCGAGGCGGAGGAGATCCGCGAGGCGCTGACCGCGGCCGGGCTCGCGCTGGTCCCGCTGGTCGCGCCGACCACGCCGTCCGGGCGGCTGGCACGGATCTGCGCCGTCGCCCGCGGCTTCGTCTACGTCGTCTCGACCATGGGCACCACCGGCGAGCGCGACGAGCTGCCCGAGGAGCTGGCGGGCCTCGTCGCCGCGACGAAGGCGGAGGCGGACGTGCCCGTCGCCGTCGGCTTCGGGATCGGCACGCCCGAGCAGGCGGCCGCGGTCGGGCGGATCGCCGACGGCGTGATCATCGGCAGTCGCCTGGTCCGTGCCGCCGGCGAGGCGGGCTCACCCTCCTCCGCCGCCGCCGCCGTCTCGGCCTTCCTGCGTGAGACGCGCGTCGCCCTCACTGGATAAGCTCCCGGCCGCATGACGATGGTCGTCACACTCTTCCTGGCGCTCGGCGCGATGACGCTCTCCTACGCCTTCGGCCAAGGTGGGCCCGTCGCCGGGCTCGTCTTCCTCACGGTCCTGTTCATCGGCGCCGCGATCCGCGTCGTAGTGCCCAGGTCCTGAGGCCGCCGGCCCGGCCCCCCCGGGCCCCATTCCCGCTCATCGCTCGTTCCCCGCGGTCGGCTGCGTAATCTGAACGGCTTATGCGCATCGGCATGCTCACCGGCGGGGGCGACTGCCCCGGACTGAATGCCGTGATCCGGGCGATCGTCCGCAGGGGCGTCGAACAGATGGGTCACGAGTTCGTCGGCTACCGCGACGGCTGGCGCGGCCCGCTCGAGGGCGACAGCCGGCCGCTCGGCGTGCCTGAGGTGCGCGGCATCCTGCCCCGCGGCGGCACCATCCTCGGCTCCTCGCGGACGAACCCGTTCGCGGAGGACGGCGGCGCCGAGCGGATCGCCGGGAACCTGGAGTCGGCCGGGGTCGAGGGGCTGATCGCGATCGGCGGCGAGGACACGCTGGGCGCCGCCTCGCGCCTCCACGACGAGCACGGGCTGCATGTGATCGGCGTGCCGAAGACGATCGACAACGACCTCAGCGCCACCGACTACACCTTCGGCTTCGACACCGCGGTCAACATCGCGATGGAGGCGATCGACCGCCTGCACACCACCGCCGACAGCCATCACCGGGTCCTGATCGTCGAGGTGATGGGCCGCCACGCGGGGTGGATCGCGTTCCACGCCGGCCTCGCGGGGGGCGCCAACCTGATCCTGATCCCCGAGCTGCCCTTCGACATCGAGCGCGTCTGCGAGCTCGTCGGGCGGCGCTACGAGGCCCAGTTCGCGCCGATCGTCGTCGTCGCCGAGGGCGCCCAGCCGAAGGGCGGGATGCCGGCCGAGCTGGACGCACGCAGGGACGCCTTCGGCCACGTTCGCCTGGGCGGCATCGCCCACTGGCTCGAGGGCGAGATCGAGGGCCGCACCGGCAAGGAGACTCGCGCCACGGTGCTCGGCCACATCCAGCGCGGCGGCACGCCGACCGCCTTCGACAGGGTCCTCGCCACCCGCTTCGGCCTGCACGCGATCGACGCCGCCGACTCCGGGGACTGGGGCAAGATGGCCGCTCTGCGCGGCACGGAGATCGAGCTGGTCGCCCTGAGCGAGGCGACCGCCGAGTTGAAGACCGTGCCGGACGAGCTTTATGCCGAGGCGGAGGTGTTCTTTGGGTAGGTGGGGGAGGGGCGGTCGCCCCCTCGCCGAACCCGCAGCCCTTCGGGCTGCTCACGGGCTCGTCGACGGTGTCCACCGCCCCTCCGGCGCCTCCCGCAAAGCAGCGGCCGGCGCGGTGGCTGCAGCGGGCATCGGGCTGCTGGCAATGTCGGTGGGGTGTGGGGGCGGGAGCGAAGTCGAGGAGGGGGCGACGGTCGATGTCTACGCCGGAGCGCCGGTCTGCGCGCAGGCGAAGAGGAGGTTGGCGCGCTCGGGGCCGGAGGTCGGCTCGGTGCGGATTCGGGTCGTCTGCGCCTCGCCGTCCCTCGGCGCAGGGGAACGAGGGCCGGGTGCTCGCCTGGACCTTGCCGTCACGGGGGCGAATGCGCGCCGGGCGACCGAGGACTCGAGCGCCGTCGCCTACCTGGAAGCCCCCGGCCGGGCGGTCGCATTCATCCGCCCGATCCTCGACGAAGCCGAGATCCGCCTGATCCCGGACAGCTCCGGAGCCCGAGGGCTGGCGACGGTCATGGGCGCTCTCGATTCCCGCAGTGCCGACGAATCCCCTCGCGAATCGCTCTGGGTCGGTCGGTGACCGTCTCGCCGAACTTGTGAGCAGCCCGCGGGGCTGCGGGTTCGGCGAGAGGGTCGTCGACCGACCTAAAGCAGGTCCGCGAGCGCCTCGTCGATCTCCGTGAACCGGAACGAGTAACCGAGGTCCGTCGCCCGCCGCGGCACGACCCGCTGGCCCCCTCTGAGCACCGCCCCGAACTCATGCCCGTACATCAGGTCGAGGGCGAGCCCCGGCACCGGCATCACCGCGGGCCGTCCCAGGGCCCGGCCGAGCGCCTTCGAGAGCTCCCGGTTGGTGACCGGGTTCGGCGCGGTCGAGTTGATCGTCCCGCGCACACTCTCGTTGTCGAGCGCCCAGAGCAGGATGCCTATCTCGTCGTCGATGTGGATCCAGGAGACGTACTGGCGGCCACCGGCGAGCGGCCCGCCGACACCGAGCTTGAACGGCGGCAGGAGCTGGGCGAGGAACCCTCCCCTGGGGTCGAGCACGTGGCCCGTGCGGACGACCACCAGTCGCAGGCCGAGCGCCTCGGCCTCGCCGGCGGTGGCCTCCCACTCCCGCACGACGTCGGCGTCGAAGCCCTCGCCGCCCGCGGCCTCCTCGTCGACGATCGCATCGCCGCGGTCCCCGTAGAAGCCGATCGCCGACTGGCTGACGAGGACGCTGGGCTTGTCCTCGAGCGCCGCGATCGTGCCGAGCAGGTTGCGGGTCCCCGTGCGCCGGCTCTCCAGGATCCGTTGCTTGGCCTCGTCGGTCCAGCGCTGGTTGATCTTCTCGCCGAGCAGGTTGGCGACCCCGTCGACGCCCTCGAAGGCGGCCTCCGGCGGCCGTTCGAGGGTCGGCTCCCAGGCGTGCCAGACGACGTTGGGGTTGGTCCCGCGGGCACGCTGCGGGTCCCGGGTCAGCCCCACGACGGTGTCGCCTCGGACCAGCAGCGAGTCGCAGAGGGCCGACCCGATGAACCCGCTGGCTCCGGTGACCAGGACCTTCACCGGCTAGCGGACCTCGACCGTGGAGAAGGTGCCGGTCTCCTCGCTGAAGCGGGCGATGCCCTCGCGCTTGGCCTCCTCGACGACCGCCTCGGCGACCTTCGGGGCGACTTCGCGGTTGAAGACGCTGGGGATGATGTAGTCCTCGGCCAGGTCCTCCTCGGTCACCGCCATCGCGATGCCCTTGGCCGCCGCCAGCTTCATCTCCTCGGTGATCCTTGGCGCGCCGGCATCGAGGGCGCCGCGGAAGATGCCGGGGAAGGCGAGCACGTTGTTGATCTGGTTCGGGTAGTCGGAGCGCCCGGTGGCCATGATCCGCACGTGGGGAGCCGCGTCCTCCGGCATCACCTCCGGGTTCGGGTTGGCCATCGCGAAGACGATCGCGTCGTCGTTCATCTTCGCCAGCGAGTCGGGCTGGATGATCCCCGGCCCGGAGAGGCCGACCAAGAGGTCCATGCCCTCGATCACCTCGTCGGGCGGCCCGCCGATCCGGTCCGGGTTCGAGTTCTCCGAGTACCAGCGCTTGATCCCCGTCATCTCGCCCGACACGTAGTCGTCGCGGTCGGTCGAGAGCGCCCCCTTGCGGTCGCAGCCGACGATGTGGGTGACTCCGGACGCGAGCATCATCTTGGTCGTCGCCACCCCGGCGGCGCCGAGGCCGACCACCAGCACCCGCAGCTCCTCGATCGGCTTGCCGGTGATCTTCAGCGCGTTGAAGAGTGCGGCGATCGTCACCACCGCCGTGCCGTGCTGATCGTCGTGGAAGATCGGGATGTCGAGGCTCTCCTTGAGCCGCTCCTCGATCTCGAAGCAGCGCGGCGCCGAGATGTCCTCGAGGTTGACGCCGCCGAAGGTCGGAGCCATCAGTTCGACCGCCTTGATGATCTCCTCGGGGTCCTGACTGTCGAGGCAGACCGGGAAGGCGTCGACGTCGGCGAACTCTTTGAACAGCATCGCCTTGCCCTCCATCACCGGCATCGCGGCCTCCGGGCCGATGTTGCCGAGCCCGAGCACGGCGCTGCCGTCGGAGACCACGGCGACCATGTTCTTCTTGATCGTGTACTCGAAGGCCTTGGCGCGGTCGGCGTGGATGTCCTGGCAGACGCGGGCGACACCGGGCGTGTACGCCATCGAGAGGTCGTCGCGGGTCTTCAGCGGATACTTGTTGTGGATCTCGATCTTGCCGCCGCGATGCATCTGCATCGTGCGGTCGACGTAGTCGAGGACCTTGGCGCCCCGGGTCGAGCCGATCCCGCGCAGGATCCGCTCCCAGTGCTCGCGGTCCTGGGCGTCGATCGTGAACTCGCGCACCCGCTTTCCCTCGCCGCCGGCGCCGGGCACCAGGTCGACGCCCTGCAGCTGGCCGCCCGCCTCGGCGATCACGGCCGTGAGTTTGCCCAGGGGCTCTTTTCGAGCGTCGAGCTCGACCCGGATCGTGACGCTGTACTGGGCGCTGACAGCCATGGGGACCTGCTATCGAATCAGATTCGGCGAGCGTGCCTGTCGCCGCCTGGCCGGGGCCGCGGCGCTAGGTTTCACCGGTGGCCTATGACGAGACGCTTGCCGCACGTGTCCGTGATGCGCTCGCCCCGCGCTCCGCGCTGACGGAGCGCCGGATGTTCGGCGGGATCGCCTTCATGGTCGGCGGGAACATGGCGGTCGGGGTGATCGGCGACGACCTCATGGTCCGTCTCGATCCCGGCGATGCCGAGGCGGCCCTGCGCGAGGCCCATGTGCGGCCGATGGACTTCACCGGCCGCCCGATGAAGGGGATGGTCTTCGTCGAGGCCGAGGGCACTGAGGCCGAGGACGACCTCGGCGGCTGGGTCGACGCCGGGGCCGACTTCGCCGCCTCGCTGCCACCGAAGTAGCCGCTCGGGGTCCAGCTACGGCCCGTCGATGAGTTCGCACCGGAGCTGAAAGGGGGCGAAGCAAGCCGCGTGTCGCCTGGGTCGCCATATGAGCGACCGACGCGACTATCGCGATCGAGAGTTGGCGCGCATCGCCGCGCGACAGTTCGGCGTCCTCTCGGTCCGGCAGCTGCGGGAGGCCGGATTCGACAAGCACGCGGTTCGCTCGCGGGTGCGAGCCGGTCGGCTCCACCCCGTGCACCGCGAGGTGTACGCGGTGGGGCACCCGGGCATCTCGCGTGAGGGGCGCTGGCTGGCGGCGGTTCTCGCCTCGGGCGACGGCGCCGTCCTCAGCCACGCCGCCGCCGCCGCCCACTGGGGCCTGCTGCGACCGATGGCCGGGCCGGTGGACGTCTCGGTGCCGACCCAGGCCGGGCGGCGCGCCCGCGCCGGCATCCGCCTGCACCGTCGGCGGGCGTTGGCGCGCGCGGAGGTCACACGCCACGGGCGGATTCCCGTGACCACGCCCGCGCGGACGATCGCCGACCTGCGAGGCGTCCTCGCCCCGCGCCTCGTGCGGCGCGCGCAACGGCAGGCCGAGACGCTCGGGCTGCCGCTCGGCCTGGAATTCCCCTCCGACCGCACCCGCAGCGACCTCGAGCGGGACTTCCTGCGTCTCTGCCGGCGCTTCGGCTTGCCGGGCCCGGAGGTGAACGTGCGGGTCGGGCGCTGGACGGTCGACTTTTTCTGGCGCGCCCGGGGGCTGGCGGTCGAGACCGACAGCTACCTCTACCATCGGGGCGCGGTCGCCTTCCGGCAGGACAGGGCCCGCGACCTCGACCTTCGCGAGCGCGGCTACGAGGTCCGGCGCTTCAGCGAACGGCAGATCGACGAGCAGCCCGAGAGGGTCGCGGCCGATATCGCCGGGGCGCTCGGGGTGGCCGGTCGGCGGGCTGCGCCGTGACGCGCGACCGGGCGACGTAGAGTGGCGCCGATGACCGCCGAAGCCCCGGAGCTCTTCCTGCTCGACGGCAACTCGCTCGCCTACCGGGCGTTCTTCGCCCTGCCGGAGTCGATCGCGACCGCCGACGGCCGCCCGACCAACGCGATCTACGGGCTCGCCTCGATGCTGGTCAAGATCATCGACGAACACCATCCCGGCGGCGTCGTCGTCGCCTGGGACGCGGGGATGTCGGGGCGGGAGGTCACCTATGACCTCTACAAGGCGCAGCGCCCCTCGCGCCCCGACCTCCTCCGCGAGCAGTGGCCGCACCTGATGCCGCTGGTCGAGGCGTTCGGCTACACCAACGTCAGGGTCGAGGGCTACGAGGCAGACGACGTGATCGGCACCCTCGCGGTGCGCGCCCGCGAGGAGGGGATCCCGGTGATGGTCGTGACCGGCGACCGCGACGCCTACCAGCTGGTCGGCGACGGGATCCGGGTGATGAGCACCTCGCGCGGCATCACCGAGACGAAGGTCTACGACCGCGACGCCGTGATCGAGCGCTACGGGGTGCCGCCCGAGCTGGTCACCGACATGATGGGCCTGCGCGGCGACACCTCCGACAACATCCCCGGCGTTCCCGGGATCGGCGAGAAGACGGCGGCCCAGCTGCTGCAGAAGTTCGGGACCCTGGAGGACGTGCTGGCGAACGTCGAGGAGGTCTCCGGCGCAAAGCGCAAGCAGAATCTCGTCGAGCACGCCGACGACGCCCGCATGTCCAAGCAGCTGGCGACCCTGCAGTGCGACCTCGACACCGGCGTCGACCTGAAGGCGGCGATGGCGGCCGAGCCCGACCGCGGCGCCCTGCGCGAGTTCATGCGCGAGTTCGAGCTGCGCGCGGTGATGGAGCGCCTCGAAGAGGCCCTGCCCGAGGGGGATGCGGTCCCCGGTCGCAGGGTGGAGGAGGAGCTCGAGGTCGAGGCGGTGGAGGGGACCCCCGCCGACCTCGCCGAGCGGGGCGTGGCGCTGGCGATCGACGGCGAGCGCTGGGCGGCCGCCGACGGCGAGCGGATCGTCAGCGGCAGCGCTGCCCTCGACACGCTCGCGGTCGAGCTCGGCTCGCGGCCGCTGACCGCGCACGACCTCAAGTCGCTGGGCGGCGGCCGCCACGGCCTGCTCGCCGCGGCGGCGCGCGAGGGCGTGCAGCTGACGATCGAGAGCGACACGATGATCGCCGCCTACCTGCTCGAGCCCCAGCGGCGCGCCTACGAGCTGGTCGAGCTGGCCGCCGACGCCGGGATCGGCCTCGCCGAGGGCATGGCGCCGGAGCGCGCCGAGGACGACGGCCAGCTCGAGCTCGGCGAGGAGGGCGAGGCGGGCCTCGAGCCGGCCGAGGAAGCGCGCCTGGTCGCAGCCCTCGCCGAGGCTCAGCGCCCCCGCCTGGAGGAGCTCGGGCTCGATGCGCTGTTGCGCGACGTCGAGCTGCCGCTGGTGGAGGTGCTGGCGGCGATGGAGCGGGAGGGGCTGAAGCTCGACGCCGAGCGGCTCGGCGAGGTCGGCACCGGCTTCGGCGAGCGGATCGACACGCTCGAGACGGATATCTACGAGCTTGCGGGGGAGGAGTTCACGATCGGCTCGCCGCAGCAGGTGGGGCGCGTCCTCTTCGAGGAGCTCGGGCTGACCCGCAAGCGCCGCGGCAAGACCGGCTACTCGACCGACGCGCGGGTCCTCGCCCAGATCCGCGACGAGCACCCGATCGTCGAGAAGATCGAGTCCTGGCGCGAGCTGACCAAGCTCAAGAACACCTACCTGGACTCGCTGCCGGAGCTGATCGACCCCGAGACCGGTCGCGTCCACACGACCTTCAATCAGACGACCGCCGCCACGGGGCGCCTCTCGAGCACGAATCCGAACCTCCAGAACATCCCGATCCGGACCGAGATCGGCCGGCCGGTGCGCGCCTGCTTCGTCGCCGAGCGCGGCGCCCGCCTGCTCTCCGCCGACTACAGCCAGGTCGAGCTGCGCGTGCTCGCCCACGTCGCCGACGAGGAGGTTCTCAAGGAGGTCTTCCGGGCGGGCGACGACGTCCACGCGGCGACGGCGGCCGAGGTCTTCAACATCTCGCGGGAGGAGATCGACGTCGGCCAGCGCTCGAAGGCGAAGATGGTGAACTTCGGGATCGTCTACGGCCTCACCGGCTTCGGGCTCGCCGATCGGCTCAATATCCCGCGCAAGGAGGGAGAGGAATTCGTCGCTCGCTATCTCGAGCGCTTCCCGGCGGTGCGGGCCTTCCGTGAGCAGGTGGTCGAGCGAGCCGCCGACGAGGGCTTCGTGACGACCCTGATGGGGCGCCGCCGCCCGATCCCGGAGCTGCGCTCGGCAAACCCCAACACCCGCCGCCTCGGCGAGCGGCTGGCCGTCAACACCGTGATCCAGGGCACCGCCGCGGACATCATCAAGGTGGCGATGGTGCGCTGCCAGGAGGCGCTGCGTCGGGAGGGAACGAGGACCCGGCTCGTCCTGCAGATCCACGACGAGCTGCTCTTCGAGGGCCCGCCGGCCGAGATGGAGGAGGCGGCCGAGCTGGTGCGGCGCGAGATGTGCGCCGCCTACGAGCTCGACCCGCCGCTCGTGGTCGACATCGGCGTCGGCCGCGACTGGCTGGACACCAAGTAGTCGCGGCCGACGCGATGCCGAGCGGCTGCCGTTCTCAGCCTTCCGGTTCGGTCTCCGATTCCGGCTCCGGCTGTTCGTCGGTCGGCTGCGCCAGCCGGGGCAGGCCGACGAAGCTGTAGTAGGCGTTGCCGTGGGTGAGGACGATCTCGGCCCTCTTGACGACGGTGCCGGGGATCAGGTCGTCGGTGCCGCACCTGTCCGAGTGCTCCGCGCCCCTGCCCGGGCCCTCGCTGGCGCCCGGCGGCGTTCCGTCGTGGCCGGGAGCATCCTCTCCCTGGTCCCGGGGGCCCTGGCCCTCGTCCCTGACGCCGGACTGGTCGCCGCCGCGACTCGGGCGCTGCGCCGCGCGCGCGTGGGAGCGTCCGCGGTGGTGTCGGCGATGCGGCTTCCCGCAGCGGATGCGGGTCCGGTCGACGACCAGGGCGGAGATCGTGTCGCCCTTGGTCAGGTCGACGGTCAGCACCCCGGTCTCGGGATCGAACGACTCGATCACGCCGGCGGCCGGTCGTCCCTGCCCGCCGTCGTGACTTGACGCGAGGCCCGGGAGGGCCAGGATTGCGACCGCCGCTACGGCGGCCAGCAGCGCCCCTCCGAGCCGAGCTCGAATGCCGCGTTGGAGCTTCATCTTTCCTCCTTGCGTTGGCTGAGACATCACGCTTCGCCTTCTCAACCCGGGCGAGGAGGAAAGATCACGCGCCTTCTTCGCCGTCTCCCGTCCCCGGGCCGGAGCGACCCGGCCCAGGCGAGCCGTCGCCGGAGGGCCCTTCTTCGGGGTCCGATTCGGAGAGGGGCTCGTCGCGAAGAGGGATATCGGTCACAGCGCCGGATTCGGGCCCGGGGCCCGGGCCCCTGTTTCCCTCGCCCTCGCGGATCGGAGCGGTGTCGCCGCCGGGCCCGCCCCCGCCAGGGCCCCGGCCGCCTCCCGACGGGAGGTGATGCCTGGGCCCGCCGGGGCCCTCGCCCGCGGGATGGCGACCGGGCCGCGGGGGCCCGTGCCGCGCTTCGCGGCCGCCGCCCCCCCTTCCCGAGGAGCCGGGGCCACGGCCCTCGCCGCCGCCACCCGTCACGAGGGCTGCCGAGGACCGCTCGACGCCGGCATCTCCCCCTCCGGCGGGCTCGCCGCTCAGGTCCCGATGCGAGGCCGACCCGCCTCCGGTCGGGTCGCCATCGCCCGCCGAGCGCCGCGGCGCGCCCGCCTCGCCCGCCGCGGATGCGGGCAGCGCGGCCGCCGCTGCTGCCTCGGCCCGATTGTCCTGGGAGCGGTCCTCGTTGATCGCGATCCCCGTTCCCACCGAGCCGGCAAGGACCGCGGTGGCGACGCCGACCTTGAGCGCGGCGCCGGCGCCGGCCCCCGTACCGCCCGCCGCGACAGCCGCGCCGCCGGCGCCCGCCGCCGCGATGCCGGCATCGGCGCCGGGCTCGATCAGGAGGCGCAGGATCGGCAGCGGGACCATCAGGCCGAGCCCGTCGCGCAGCGCCTGGCGGGCGCGGAAGATCGCCTGTCGGGCGGCGCCGCCGCTGAGGCCCAGGGCGGCGGCGATCTCCTCGTGGCTGAGCCCTTCCAGCTCGCGCATGACAATTGCGGCGCGCTGCGGCTCGGGGAGGGCGCGCAGTCTCTCGATCAGCTCGGCCATCTCCTCGCGGCGCTCGGCCTCCTCGGCGGCGGAGCGGGAGCCGGACCCGAGGGCCTCGATCAGCTCCGCCGTGTCCGGGGGCCGGTCGCGCAGATCGTTGAGCGCCGTGTTGCGGACGACGCGGTAGAGCCACGGCTTCAGATCGATCTCCGCCTCGGAGTCCCGCCGCAGAGCCAGCAGGGCCTTCGAGAAGGCGTCCTGGGTGACGTCCTCCGAGCGGCCGCCGACGATCGCGGTGGCGTAGTGGCCGAGCTGCCTCCCATAGCGGCGGACGATCTCCTCGAAGGCGGCGTCGTAGCCGTCGCGGACCAGGGTCACCAGGCGCCGGTCCGGCTGCGTGCGCAGCGCCGGGCCGAGGAAGAGCCGGGACGCGAGTCCCTCTGCGGGCGGCGGCGGGTTCATCGCTTCTGGTTGATCCTCCCGGGTTGCTGATATGACAGCAAGCGCAGCCCCGAGTCGGGGCCCGTGACGATGAAACACGCCGATCGCCCGAAAATCACGCCGGCTGAGGAAATTTCCCTTGGATAGGGGCGTCGCCGTGCTGCTCACTGCCTGCGCGGGGGGCCTGATCGCGGTCCAGGCGCCGATCAACGCCGGTCTCGGGAAATCGACCGGCAGCCTGCCGGCGGCCCTGGTCTCCTTCGGCATCGGCACAATCGCCCTGGCGGCGATCGTCGTCCTCAGCGGCAGGGCCGGCGGCCTCAGCTCGACCTTCGACGTCAGCTGGTACTACCTGCTCGGAGGGCTGCTCGGCGCCGTCTACGTCACCAACGCGCTGATCGCGGTCTCGGCGATCGGAGCCGGAGGGGTCGCCGCGGCGACGATAACCGGCCAGCTCACCGCGTCGGTCGCGATCGACCGCCTCGGGCTATTCGGCCTTGACGAAGTCCCGATCAGCGCCGAGCGGCTGCTCGGCGTCGCCCTGCTGCTCGGCGGGACCTATCTGATCGTCCGCTGAGGCCTCGCCGACGAAGTCGGGGGGGGCGAGGCGCAGGTAGGCGTTGAAGGTCAGGTCGACGAGCCACTGGGTCCTGTAGATGCGGAAGAGCGGCGCCAGCAACCGCGGCGGGATCCTGGGGATGAGCCGCTGCACGAAGCGCAGGAGGCCGAAGCCCTTTGTGTGCGAGTCGTGGAGCCGGGCGTAGGCGGCGGCCGCCTGGTCGCGGCTGCGGCGGCCCTCGACGACCGCGCGCAGCTCGCGGCCGAGCGCGACGCCGTAGTAGAGCGCGGTCCTGATTCCCTCCGCGGTCAGCGGCAGGCACTGGCCGGCCGAGTCTCCCGCGAAGAACACGCCCGCCTCGGTCGGGGGGCGGAGCTCGTGCGGGATCCAGTTGCCCTGATAGCGGACCTGCTCGCGGCCGAGGTCGGCGGCGAGCAGGTCGGTCCCCTTGCGGACGTGTGACGGCGGGCGGTACGAACAGACGCCGGTCCGCAGCTCGTCGCCGGCCGGGAACGACCAGCCGTAGCCCGCCGACACGTAGCGGCGGTCGACCCAGACCTCGAGGTCCTCGCCGGTCCCCGGAGGGTGGACCTCGAGCGCCCGGGTCAGCGGCGCGTCGAGCGGCTGGAAGCCGTGCCCCGGGGCCAGTATCCGCCGCCAGCCGAGCGCGTCGACGACCAGCGGCGCGGAGATCGTGCCGCGGTCGGTCGCGACAGCGATCTCGCCGTCCTCCTCGGCGCCGCGGCCGGTCACCGTCGCGGTCTCGAAGGCGGCGTCGCAGTCGCGCCAGAGCAGGTCGCACATCTCGTCGTAGTCGAAGGTCGAGAAGGTGTAGGGGAGGTCGAGCACCGTGGTCCCGCCGGCGGTTTGGACGACCAGCTCTCCGAAGCGCTGGAGCTCGATCTCCATCAGCCCCAGGGCCCGCAGCCAGTCGGTCGGGATCCCGCAGGCCGAGGTGGGGCGCTCGCCGATCCGGTAGCGGTCGACGACGAGGACGTCCGCACCCGAGCCGGCCAGCTCGCGGGCGGCCGCGAGCCCGGCGAAGCTCGCCCCGCAGATCAGGACATCGTGGCGCCCGGCCAGGGGCCCGTCCCCGCCACCGCGCTGCTCTCCCTGTGATCCCATAGAGACATGAGGGTACCGGGAGATGCGCCAGGCGCGGGGAGTCGGGGCGATCGGCCCCTGTGTCTCGGCCTATTCGGCCTCGACCAGATCCCGCTCACCGGGGGGCGGTCGGTCGCCTCCGGGGCGTTGCCCGGCGGCACCGTTCTCACGACCCGCAGACGGTGTCGGGGGGTCGGCCGGGGGCGGCGTGAAGTCGGGCGGGGCGATCCGCAGGTAGTGGCCGAAGGACCAATCGACGAAGCGCTTGCGGCCGCAGAGCCGGATGATCAGGCGCTGCATGCGTGCCGGTATCCGCGGGACGAGCCGCTGGGCGCGCAGCATCCAGCGGAACTTCCACTCGTGGGCGTCGTTGAACTCGGCGTAGCGGGCGGCGGCCCGCTCGCGGCTCTGGCCGCCCTCGACGACCGTGCGCAGCTCGCGTCCGAGCACGATGCCGAAGTAGAGGGCGGTGCGGATCCCCTCCGCGGTCAGCGGCAGGCAGTGGCCGGCCGAGTCGCCGGCGAAGAACACGCCGGCCTCGGTCGCGCGGCGCAGCTTGTGCGGGATCCAGTTCCCCTGGTAGTCGTTCGGGGCCTTGCCGAGGTCCTCGGTGAGCAGGACGGTCGTGTCCTTGACGTGGAAACGCGGGTCGAACGAGCCGATCCCGATCCGCAACTCGTCCTCGGCGGGGAAGCACCAGCCATAGCCGGCCGGCACGTAGCGCCGGTCGATCCAGATCTCGAGGTCGTTCCCGCTGCCACCCGGGTGGACCTCGAGGCCACGCGAGAGGGGCGCGTCCGGCGGCTGGTGGCCGTCGCCGCCGGCCAGCACGCGGCGCCAGCCGAGCGCGTCGACGACCAGCGGCGCGGAGATCGTGCCGCGGTCGGTCGCGACCGCGATCTCGCCACCATCGCCGCCGCCCGCACGGCCGTCGACCTTCGCGGTCTCGAAAACGGCGTCGCAGTCGCCCCAGAGCAGCTCGCAGATCCTGCGGTAGTCGAAGGTGGAGAAGGTCCAGGGGAGGTCGTAGCGGGCGCTGCCGTGGGGCGTGTGGATGACCAGCTCTCCGAAGCGCTGTAGCTCGGCGTCCATCAGCCCCGTCGCCCGCAGCCAGTCGGTCGGGATTCCGCAGGCCGAGGTCTGGCGCTCGCCGATCTCGTAGCGGTCGACCACGAGCACGTCGGCACCCGACCCGGCCAGCTCTCGCGCGACGGCCAGGCCGGCGAAGCTCGCACCGCAGATCAGCACGTCGTGACGCCCGCCCAACGGAGTGCGCTCGTCGCCGCGTTTCGTGGCCCGCACAGGCATCGCTCGCAGGGTATCGACCCCCGGCCGCCTCGGACGCGGAAGCCCTCGGACGACCCCCGCCATCCCCGGACGCGAGAGGGTCGGCCGCGGGGCGCTCTTGCCCGCCCGCCCCGGACGCGGAAGCCCCGCTCGCGAGGCCGCCGGTGATGGTGAGCGCGAGCGGGGCGAGAGCAGAGGAGAGGCGGGCAATGTTGTTTCTGCCATTATTGCCCGCTGTGTCAGCGACCGAGACATTGACGCCGCCCGCGCCGGCGGGCAGCCCGATCGAGGGCTCCGGAGGCCTGCTCCTCGAAGTCGACGGAAAGATCGTCCCCAACTACGCGGCGACGATGGTCTCCTTCGACGAGGGGGACGTGGTCAACGGGCGCGTCGTGCGGATCGACAAAGACGAGGTCCTGGTCGACATCGGCTACAAGTCGGAGGGGGTCATCCCCTCCAACGAGCTCTCGATCAGGAAGTCGGTCGACCCGGGCGAGGAGGTCGAGCTCGGCGAGGAGGTCGACGCCCTCGTACTCACCAAGGAAGACGCCGAGGGACGCCTGATCCTCTCCAAGAAGCGGGCGCGCTTCGAGAAGGCCTGGCGCCGCATCGAGACCGCCGCCGAGTCGGGCGAGCCGGTCGAAGGCAGCGTGATCGAGGTCGTCAAGGGCGGCCTGATCCTCGACCTCGGGGTACGCGGCTTCCTGCCCGCCTCGCTGGTCGACATACGCCGCGTCCACAACCTCGACGAGTTCATGGGCCAGACACTCGAATGCAAAGTGATCGAGCTCAACCGGAGCCGCAACAACGTCGTCCTCTCGCGGCGCGCGGTGCTCGAGGAAGAGCGCAAGGAGGTCCGCGAGCAGATCCTCGACCGCCTCCAGCCGGGCCAGGTCGTCGAGGGCAAGATCTCCAACATCGTCGACTTCGGCGCCTTCGTCGACCTCGACGGCATCGACGGCCTGATCCACATCTCCGAGCTTTCCTGGAGCCACGTCAACCATCCCTCCGAGGTCGTCGCGATCGGCGACGACGTGAGGATCAAAGTCCTCGACATCGACCGCGACCGCCAGCGGATCTCGCTCGGCCTCAAGCAGACCCAGGAGGACCCGTGGCAGCGAGTGGTCAGCACCCATCGCTCCGGCGACGTGCTCGAGGGCACGGTGACCAAGGTCGTCGCCTTCGGCGCCTTCGTCGAGATCCTTCCCGGGGTCGAGGGGCTGGTCCACATCTCCGAGCTCGCCGACCACCACGTCGAGAGCCCGAGCGAGGTCGTCGAGCCGGGCACGAGCCTCAACGTCAAGATCCTCGAGATCGACGAGGAGCGCCGCCGCCTCTCGCTCAGCATCAAGCGGGTCGAGGGCCAGAACATGCCCATGCAGGACCTCGGCGCCCAGATTGCGGAGGCGTCCGGGGAACCGGCTGAGGGCTCAGACCCCACGACCGCGGGTCCTGTCGCAGAGGAGGACTCCTCGTCCTCGCAAGCTGCGGGCGAGGAGCCCACCTCTACGCCACCCGCGGACGAGGCGTCTGAGGCTGAGCTCCCCCAGGACGACTCCGTAGAGGAGGCGCCCGAGGCCGCTGCCGAGGCTGAGCAGGCGGAGGACGATGCCGAGGCAGAGCCGAGGCACCCCGAGGAGCCCGAGGCATCCGCAGACGGCGCCCGAGGCCGAGGCAGAGACGGCGCCCGAGCCTGAGGCCGAGGCGACCGACGAGTCCTAGCCGGGCGCGATGCCGCCGCTGACGATCGGCCTCACGGGCGGGATCGCGGCAGGCAAGTCGACGGCGTTGGCCGCCTTCGAACGGCTCGGCGCGGCGACGATCTCGAGTGACGCGGTGGTCCACGAGCTGCTCGACTCCGAGCCGCTGCTCGGGCGGCTGATCGAGCGCTGGGGAACCGACGTGGCGCCCGCCGGGAGAGTCGATCGTGCCCGCGTCGGGGAGATCGTCTTCGCCGATCCCGAGCAGCTTGCGTGGCTCGAGTCGCAGATCCATCCGCTCGTAGGCGAGAGGGTCGGCGCCTTCCTCGCCTCGCTGCCGGCCGAGGCCGAGCTCGCGGTGGTCGAGGTGCCGCTGCTCTTCGAGTCCGAGATGGAGGGCGTCTTCGACACCAGCGTCGCCGTCGTCGCAACCGACCAGGTGCGTCGCGCCCGCGCCGAGGCCCGCGGCCATGCGCTCGTCGCCGAGCGCGACGCGCGCCAGCTCGACCAGGGCGAGAAGGCGCGGCGCGCCGAGCATGTGATCGAGAACGACGGGACCCCCGAGGACCTCGAGCGGGCGCTGTCCGCGCTCGTCGAGAAGCTGAGGGAATGAAGCGCAGGAAGCGCCGCCGGCGTTTGCTCGCAGCCGGGGCCGTGGCCGTGGTCGCGGCCGGGGCCGTGACGCTGGTGGCGACGGGCGTCCTGGATAAGGCGATCGACGAACTGACGCTGCCGCTCGACCACGAGGACGTGATTCGTCAGCAGGCCGCGGACAAGGGCGTCGACGCCTCCTTGATCGCGGCGGTGATCTACTCCGAGTCGCGCTTTCGCGACCAGACCTCGGACGCCGGCGCCCGCGGCCTGATGCAGATCACCCCGGAGTCGGCGCGGGAAATCGAGCGGCTGAGCGGTGGGACGACCTTCGAGCTGGAGGACCTCTCGGACCCCGAAATCAACATCCGCTACGGCACGTTCCTGCTCCGGGAACTCCTCAAGCGCTACGACAACGACGTGGTCGCCGTCCTCGCCGCCTACAACGCCGGTCCCACGAACGCGGACCGATGGGGCGGAAGCAACCTTAGCCTCAGCGAAATCCGCTTCCCCGAGACCCGCGCGTATGTTGAAGACGTGCTCGAGAAGCAGGACGAATACCGGAGCAAGTACCCCGAGGAGCTCGGCTACCGGTGAGCGAGGCGCCCCGACCCCGGACGGCGGCGCTGGCGCTCGCCGTCGGCCTGGTTCTCGCCGACTCCTCGGTGGTCGTGCTCGCCCTGCCCGACATCTACCGCGAGCTGGACACGAGCGTCCGGGCGGTCACCTGGGTGCTCGTCTCCTTCAACCTTGTGATGGCGCTGGCTGCGGTGCCCGCGGCCCACCTGGCGCGGCGCGTCGGCCCGGGGCGGGCGGCCGCGGTCGGGCTGGCGGTCTTCGCCGGCGCCAGCCTCGCCTGCGGGCTCTCCGCGCAGCTCGAGACCCTGATCGCGGCCCGCTGCGTGCAGGCGCTCGGCGGCGCGGCGGCCGTGACCGCTGTGCTGGAGCTGCTGCCGGCGACGGTCGGCTCGGAGCGGCGCGCGACGGTCCTCTGGGCGGGCGCGGGGGCCGCCGGCGCGGCGCTCGGCCCGGCGATCGGCGGCGTGCTGACCGAGCTCGTCTCCTGGCAGTCGATCTTCCTGGTCCAGGTCCCGGTCGCGATCGCGGCGGCGGTGCCGATCCTCGCCGTGGCGAGGCATGAGGCGGCGACCGGGATCGTCCAGACCGAGCTGCGTCGGACCGGTCGCCCGCACCTGCTCGCCAACCTCGCCCTGATGCTGATCTCAGCGGCGATCGCCGCCGCCCTCTTCCTCCTCGTCCTGCTCCTCATCGAGGGCTGGCGGATGTCGCCGATCGGCGCCGCGATCGTCGTCTCGGTGATGCCGATCTTCGCCCTCGCCGGTGGGCGCATCGGCTCCTTCGCGCTGAGCACGCGCGCGCGTGCGGCCGCCGGCGCGATCCTCGTCGCCGGCGGCCTCGGCGGCCTGGCGCTCCTGCCCGAGGCCGAGGTAGTGCTCACCGTGCCGCCGCAGGTCCTCGTCGGCCTCGGCCTCGCCCTGGTCCTCTCCGCCCTCACCGAGACGGCCCTCGCCGGACGGGCTCCGCAGGCCCTGCACGGAGGCTGGACGATCTCGGCGCGCCATGCGGGCGTGGTCATCGGGCTGCTGGCCCTGACCCCGATCTTCACCAGCGACATCGCCGAGCAGCGCACCGACGCGATCGACGCCGGAACCGCCGTCGTCCTCGATTCCCGCGTCAGTCCGCTGCTCAAGATCCAGCTCGGGCAGCGGATCGACCGGCGCCTCGAGGAAGAGCGCGGGCGGGTGCCGACGATCGGCCCGGTCTTCGAGCCGCTGCCCGAGAGCCCCGATGAGCGCCAGGCGGTCGTCGACCTGCGGGAAGACCTCCAGGACCAGCTCGACCGCGGCGCCACCCATGCGTTCAGCCCGTCGTTCGCGCTCGGGGCGCTGATGGCCCTGCTCGCCCTGATCCCGATCGGCCTGGCGCGGAGGGTCGATCTGTGATGGGCGCGAATCGCGACAGGCTCCTCGTCCTCGGGTCGCTGGCCGCCGCCGCCGTGCTCGTCGGCGCCTATCTCCTCGCCGGCGGCTCCAGCTACGAGCCCGGGAAGACCCAGGACCCCTGCCAGCCGCGCGAGTGGCGCGACCCCGAAGGCCTGCAGCAGATCGCCGAGCAGTTCTCGCTCTCGGCCCTCGACGGGGCCGCCTGCAAGCTGGGGGTGAGCCGGGAGACGCTGGCCCGGGCGCTTGCCACAGAAGAGTCGCGGCAGAGGTTCCTCGATCGCTACGACATCGGCGACGCGCAGCTGGCCCGCGCGATCCGGGCCGGCCTGCTGCGCGCGATCGACGACGCCGAAGAAGCGGGGGCGCTCGCGGCCTTCATCGCGGTGCCCCTGCGCCGGGTGGTGCGGTCGATCCCGCTCGACGAGGCGATCGAACTGGTCACCGACGCGCGGTCGCTGTTCGAAGGCGGCGGCTCGATACTCGGCCTCGGGGAAGCGGGCCTGGGGATACTCGAAGGCTTCCTGCCCGAATAGGGCGCCGCCTCCGCCGCCCGATCGTTCCCAGGCGAGGCTAGCGGCCGTGCGCTGCGACAGGGCCTGCTCAGTCGCCTGTGGCGCGCCAGACCCAGAGCATCGCCAGCGGCTGCAGGGGCAGCCGGGCCCAGAGCGCCCAGCGCGGAACCCGGTCCAGGTCCAGGCCCCTGACCTGCTCCGGATTTGCCGCCATGTGGACGTTGGCCGGGAACACGGCGACCAGCAGGGCGAGCAGCCACCAGCGGGCGAGGCGCCGGGTGGGGCGGGGGACCAGGGCCGCGCCGCCGACGATCTCGGCGACGCCGCTGACGATCACCGCCTCGCGATGGGCCGGGAGCCAGGGCGGCATCATCGCCTCGTAGCTGCGCGGGATGACGAAGTGGAGCACGCCGGTGGTGGTGAAGAAGGCGGCCAGGGCTGTCCGGGAAAGGGCCATTTGCGCGGGCAGTGTTGCAGGGAGTAGGGTGCCCGCGTGCGCTCGCCCATGAAGCTACCGGTCGCGCTCCTGGCGGCCGCGGCACTCGCGCTGCTGGTCGTGGCCTGCGGCAGCAGCTCCGACGACGACACCGGCTCGACGGTAGCCGCCGCCGGCGACTGCACGCCCGCTCAGCTCGAAACCCGGGCCACGGGCGTGCTTACGATCGCGACCGACAAGCCGGCCTATCCGCCCTACTTCGAAGACGACGACCCGGCCAACGGCAAGGGCTTCGAGAGCGCCGTCGCCTACGCGATCGCCGACCAGCTCGGCTTCGCGAGGTCGGACGTGAAGTGGACGATCGAGCCGTTCAACTCCTCCTACGCGCCGGGCCCGAAGGACTTCGACTTCGACGTCAACCAGATCTCGATCACCCCGCAGCGCAGAAAGGCGGTCGACTTCTCGGCGCCTTACTACACGGCCAACCAGGCGGTCGTCGCGCTCAAGGACTCCGATGCGGCGAGCGCCGAATCGCTCGCCGAGCTGCAGGACGCGAGAATCGGCGTCCAGATCGGCACGACCAGCCTCGCGGCGGTCGAAGACGAGATCGACCCGAGCGAGGACCCCCAGGTCTTCAACAGCTCCAACGACGTCGTCACCGCACTCAAGAACGGCCAGGTCGACGTCGTCGTGGTCGACCTGCCGACCGCGCTCTACCTGACCGCGGTCCAGGTGCCGAACGCGACGGTCGTCGGCCAGTTCAGCGCCCCGGGCGGCGACCGCTGGGGAGCCCTGCTCGACAAGGGCTCCCCGCTCACGGCCTGCGTCACCTACGCGATCGAAGAGATGCGGGACTCGGGCGAACTGGCGAGCATCACCCGGCGCTGGATGAGCCAGGCCGCCGGCGCTCCGCAGCTGCGCTGATCGGCCGCCGCGCTCCGGCCGCGGCTGACCGCGTCGCACCGGCGGCGGCGTCCCCGGCCGCGGTCACAATCGGCGCCGGTTGAACGGTTCCGCGGCAACACTCGGCAACCGCCGCCTGGAAAGGGAGGCGGCACGGCACCGCCAGGCGCGGCGTGGCCAGGCGATCGCGGCGGCGTCCACGGTCGTCGTCCTCGGCGGCCTCGCCGCCTGGATTCTGACCAGTCCCGGCTGGCCGGCGGTCAGGGAGACCTTCTTCTCCTGGAGCGTCTTCAAGAGTTCCTTTCCGGATGTGCTCTCGGGCTTCTGGCTCGACGTCAAGCTGTTCGTGGTCGTCGAGATCGCGGTCCTGATCGTCGGGCTGCTGGTCGCCCTGACCCGCACCAGCCGCGCCCCGGCCCTCTTCCCGCTGCGCCTGCTCGGGACCGTCTTCGTCGACCTCTTTCGCGGGATCCCGACGATCCTGCTCGTCTACCTGATCGGCTTCGGCATCCCGGCCCTGCGGCTGACCGGGTTGCCCACCGACCCGGTCGTCCTCGGCGGGATCGCGCTCGGGCTCTCCTACAGCGCCTACGTCGCCGAGGTCTACCGGGCCGGCATCCGCTCGGTCCACCGAGGCCAGCGCGACGCGGCGCTCGCGGTCGGCCTCACCGACGGCCAGGCGATGCGCCACGTGATCCTGCCGCAGGCCGTGCGCCGGGTGGCGCCGCCGCTGCTCAACGACTTCGTCGCCCTGCAGAAGGACGTCGCCCTGGTCTCGATCCTCGGCCCCCAGGAGGCCTTCCGCATCGCCCAGATCATCCAGGGCGAGGACTTCAACTACACGCCGCTGATCGCCGCGGCGCTGCTCTACCTGGCGGTCACCGTTCCCTTCGCCCGGGTCGTCGACCGGATCGGCGGCGGGCCGGAGGGGGCAATTCGATGAGCGCGGAGCGAGCAAGCGTCCATATCTGCTTCCTCGCGCCGCGAGCGAAGCGCGAGGATTTGCGATGAGCGCCGCCGGCGCGCCGGTGCTCGAGGTGCGGGGGGTGACCAAGGCCTTCGGCGAGCGCCAGGTCCTGCGTGGGGTCGACCTGACCGTCCGCGAGCACGAGGCGGTGGCGCTGATCGGCGCCTCCGGCTCGGGCAAGTCGACCCTGCTGCGCTGCATCGACCTGCTCGAGGACATCGACGACGGCGACATCCTCCTCGACGGCGAGGTGATCACCGACCCCGCGGTCGAGACCGTCGCAGTGCGGCGACGGCTCGGCGTCGTCTTCCAGGCCTACAACCTCTTCCCCCACATGACGGCGTTGCAGAACGTCGTGCTCGGCGAGATGCGGGCCCACGGGGTCGGCCGCCGCGAGGCCGAGGAGCGCGGCCGGGGGCTGCTCCGCCGCTTCGGCCTCGAGGGCCGCGAGGGCGACCGTCCCGACGATCTCTCCGGCGGTCAGCAGCAGCGTGTCGCGATCGCCAGGGCCTTCGCCGGCCGCCCCCGCGCCCTGCTCCTCGACGAGGTGACCAGCGCCCTCGACCCGGAGTTGGTCGGTGAGGTGCTGGAGGCGGTGCGCGACCTCAAGGAGGCGGGGATGACGATGGTGATCGCGACCCACGAGATGGGCTTCGCGCGCGAGGTCGCCGACCAGGTCGCCTTCCTGCACGAGGGCCGGATCGCCGAGCAGGGCACGCCCGAGCGTGTGCTCGACTCCCCGCAGCGAGTCGAGACCCGCCGCTTCCTGAGCCGGTTAACTTAGGAGGGTGCCGGAGTTCGAGCTCAACCCCGCCTACACGCCGACCGCCGACCAGCCGAAGGCGATCGCCGGCTTGGCCGAGGGGCTGGGGGCGGGGGACAGGTTCCAGACGCTGCTGGGGGCGACGGGGACCGGCAAGACCTTCACGATGGCGGCGACGATCGCCGAGGTGCAGCGCCCCTCGCTGGTGATCGCCCACAACAAGACCCTCGCCGCGCAGCTCTGCAACGAGTTCCGCGAGTTCTTCCCCGACAACGCGGTCGAGTACTTCGTCTCCTACTACGACTACTACCAGCCGGAGGCCTACGTCCCGGCCCAGGACCTCTACATCGAGAAGGACTCCTCGATCAACGACGAGATCGACCGGTTGCGCCACGCCGCCACCGCGGCGCTCTTCGCCCGCCGCGACGTGATCATCGTCGCCTCGGTCTCCTGCATCTACGGGATCGGCTCGCCGCAGGTCTACAACGAGAAAATGCAGCTCTTCAAGGTCGGCGAGGAGATCGACCGCGACGAGGTGCTGCGCAAGCTGGTCAAGATGCAGTACCAGCGCAACGACTCGGTCCTCGGCCGCGGCGCCTTCAGGGTGCGCGGCGAGGTGCTGGAGATCATGCCCTCCTACGCCGAGTCCGCCTACCGGGTCGCCCTCTTCGGCGATGAGATCGAGGGGATCCAGCACTTCGACCCGCTGACCGGCGAGATCCTCGACGAGATCGACCACGTCTCCGTCTGGCCTGCCTCCCACTACGTGACCAAGGACGAGACGGTCGAGCGCGCGGTGGAGGAGATCCGCACCGAACTCGAAGCGCGCACGGCGGAGCTCGAGGAGGAGGGCAAGCAGCTCGAGGCGCACCGCCTGCGCCAGCGGACCGCCTACGACCTCGAGATGATCAAGGAGCTCGGCTTCACCTCGGGCATCGAGAACTACTCGCGGATCCTCGACGGGCGCCCGGCCGGCAGCCCCCCGCACACCCTGGTCGACTACTTCCCCGACGACTTCGTCGTCTTCGTCGACGAGTCCCACCAGACGATCCCGCAGATCGGCGGCATGTTCGAGGGCGACCGCTCGCGCAAGCAGACGCTGATCGACTACGGCTTCCGTCTTCCCTCGGCGATCGACAACCGGCCGCTCAAGTTCGACGAGTTCCTCGAACGGGTGCCGCAGCTGGTGATGGTCTCGGCGACGCCGGGCCCGTTCGAGCGCGCCGAGTCGACCCGTATCGTCGAGCAGATCGTGCGCCCGACCGGGATCGTCGACCCGGCGATCGACGTGCGCGAGACGAAGAACCAGATCGACGACCTGATGAATGAGATCAAGGGGGTCGCCGAGGCCGGCGAGCGGGTGCTGGTCACGACCCTGACCAAGAAGATGGCGGAGGACCTGACCAACTACCTGCTCGAGTACGGGGTCAGGGTCCGCTACCTGCACTCCGAGGTCGACACCCTGGAACGGATCCAGATCATCCGCGACCTGCGGCTCGGCGAGTACGACGTGCTGGTCGGCGTCAACCTGCTGCGCGAGGGCCTCGACCTGCCGGAGGTCTCCCTCGTCGCGATCCTCGACGCCGACAAGGAGGGCTTCCTGCGCGGCGAGACCAGCCTCGTGCAGACGATCGGCCGCGCCGCCCGCAACGTCGGCGGCCGGGTGCTGATGTACGCCGACAAGGAGACCGACGCGATGCGGGCCTCGATCAGGGAGACCGACCGCCGCCGCGCGATCCAGGTCGCCTACAACGAGGAGCACGGGATCACCCCGGCGACCGTCCGCAAGGGGATCTCGGAGATGTCGGAGTTCCTGGCGATGGAGGACCGGGCGCCGCGCCGCCGGCGTCGCGGTCGCACCGAGGCGGAGAGCCCGGAGGAGCTCGAGCGGCAGGTCGTCGCGCTCGAGGAGGAGATGCTCGCCGCCGCCGATGACCTGCGCTTCGAGGAGGCGGCCCGGATCCGCGACGAGCTCAAGGAGCTGCGCCGCGACCTGGACGGGATGCGGGCGGGAACCTGAACACGGCCCGCGGGCCGGGCGCTCAGTCGGGTCGGTCGAGGAAGCGCAGGACGGCGAGCACGCGGCGGTGATCGCCGCGTTGGAGCGCCCCTCGGCCATCGGGCCGAGCACCTTGAGGTCGCGGCGCCCGTTCGCGTTTTCAGGCCGGGTGCTGCTCGGCCCAGGCCGCGATCTCCGCCGAGCCGCTCACCCACTCGCCGTCGTCGGTCTCGAGTGCCGGCACCGAGTGGGTCCCCGTGTGCTCCTTGACCTTTTTGCGCGCCGGGGTCTGGATCGCGGCGGGAAGCGGGCCGTAGCTGAGCGCGTACTTGACCTCCGGGTCGTGCCCGGCCTCCCGCAGCGCCCGGTAGGCGATCGCGCAGGGATGGTCGTAGGGCGGCAGGGGCGGGTTGCGGGTCGTCCAGCAGACGTAGAGGTCCATGGGGCGAGCCTACCGGCGGGTCGGCCTCTTGCCCGCATTACCCTTGCGGAGATGCCGGTCGACGTCAGCGAAGCGACCTTCGACCGCGACGTGGTCGAGCTTTCCCATGAGACGCCCGTCGTGGTCGACTTCTGGGCCGAGTGGTGCGGTCCCTGCCGCACCCTGAGCCCGGCCCTGGAGGCGGCGGAGGCGGCCCGCGGGGACAAGGTCGTGCTGGCGAAGGTGGACGTCGACTCCAACCAGGCGCTCGCCGCCCGTTTCGGCGTGCAGGGAATCCCGGCCGTGAAGGCCTTCCGCGGCGGCGCCGTCGTCGACGAGTTCGTCGGCGCCGTGCCGCGGGAGAAGGTGGAGCAGCTCTTCGACTCGCTGGCGCCGTCGCGGGCCGACGAGCTGCTGGAGAGAGGCGACGAGCTCTCCCTGCGCGAGGCCGCCGAACTGGAGCCGCGGCGCGCCGACATCGCCGTCGCCCTCGCCCGCGCGCGCCTGGGTCGCGGCGCGGCGGAGGAGGCCCTCGATGCGGTGAGGGCCCACTCCGGCGACTTCGCCGCCGCCGGGATCGCCGCCCGCATCGGCCTCGCCGAGGCGGGGGTCGGGGAGGAGGCCTTCGCCGCCCTCGACCGGGGCGAGGGCGAGGCCGCGATCGAGGCTCTGCTCGCCGAGCTCGCGAACCTCGATCGGGACGAGGGCGGCGACGACGCGGAGCGGGCGAAACCGCGCGATGACGCGGAGCGGGCGAAACCGCGCGATGACGCGGAGCGGGCGAGGCTGCGCGACGACCTCCGCCGCGCGATCGTCGGCATCCTCGCCGAGTTCGACCCGGCCGATCCCGCCGCCCGAGCCTTCCGCCGCCGCCTCTCCGCCGCCCTCTGACCGCCACTGGACGTACTTTCGCCCGCATGCCGGGAACTACTACGTCCAGTAGGGGTCGCGGTGGGGCTGATTGTGTAGCAAGTCCCGCAAACGTGACATCACCGTGTCCGGCTCTTCGCGCACCCGGCGCGCGGTGATGCGGATCGAGTCGATTCCCGCCAGCTTCAGATCCTCCTGACGGACTCGATCGCGCTCGAAGGCGGCCCGGGTGCGGTGGTGCTCGAACCCATCGAGCTCGACCGCGAATCGGTGCTCGGGCCAGAACATGTCGACCTCATGCCCGACGACGTTGAGATTGACCAGCGGCATGGGTAGACCGCTGCGCTCGACCAGCTCGAGGAATCGGCGCTCGAGCGCCGAGCGGGTGAATCGGGGCTCGCTGCGGTAGCTCTGGGCGGCGGTCCTCAACTTCCGGCGTCCTCGGTGGCCTCTGGTGCGCTCCAGCAGATCCGCGATCCCGCTCAGGTCCAACAGCTCCAGCTGGTCGGCGCGCTCGAACAGCCGATCGATTCGCGGTGGCGATAGTGCGACCGCGAGGTCGAGCATCGTTCGTGGCACTGCCGTGACGGAGATGCCGTCGCGGGTGTCCAGGTCCTCGGGGCGCAGGTTGCGCGCGCGATGAAGGCGGATGCGCGCGTGCCGGTGGCGCCCGGTCGGCGCGGTGACGTCGACCGGACTCGGAAGCGACGTCGTCAGTCCCCAGAGCCATCCCGCCGACCGGTGGCTCAGGACGGCCGAGCTCCCACTTGCCAGAACCGCGGCCAGGCAGCGGCCGCGGTCGGGGAGAACCCGATGCCCGACCGCATATACACCCCGATGCAGCGGGTGCAGACGGCCGGCATCGACTTCACGTCCGATTGCGCTGTCCGACACCCCCAGGTCGCGCAGCTGGCGGGCGGAGACGACCCCGTGCTGTTTGGTCGCCAGCTCCGCCATCTTCCGCCGTGGACGCATTTCGTCCCGCATAGCGGGTTCAAGTACGTCCGGACGGAGAGTCTCCCCGGGGAACATCTGTTCGGGTCACTAAGATGTGGCCGAGTGGCCGCTTCAGAGCGAATCGTCATCTCAGGCGCCCGTGAGCACAATCTCCAGGACGTCGACCTTGAGTTGCCGCGAGACGCCCTGATCGTGATCACCGGGCTCTCGGGCTCGGGCAAGTCCAGCCTCGCCTTCGACACGATCTACGCCGAGGGGCAGCGCCGCTACGTCGAGTCGCTTTCCGCGTACGCGCGGCAGTTCCTCGGGCTGATGGAGAAGCCCGACGTCGACTCGATCGACGGCCTCTCGCCGGCGATCTCGATCGACCAGAAGACCACCTCGCGCAACCCGCGCTCGACGGTCGGAACGGTGACGGAGATCTACGATTACCTGCGGCTGCTCTGGGCGCGGATCGGGACCCCGCATTGCCACCAATGCGGCGCCGAGATCGCCGGCCAGACGCAGGAGCAGATCGTCGACCGGCTGATGGCCCTCGACGAGGGAACGAAGTTCATGGTCATGGCGCCGGTGGTGCGCGGCCGCAAAGGCGAGTACGGAAAGCTGCTCGAGCAGATGCGGCTCGAGGGCTACTCGCGCGCCGTCGTCAACGGCGAGATGCGCCGCCTCGACGAGGAGATTGCCCTCGACAAGAAGTACAAACACGACATCTCGGTGGTCGTCGACCGCCTGGTGATGAAGCCCGATCTGAGGCGGCGCCTCTCGGAGTCGGTCGAGGCGGCCGCCGGGCTGGCCGCGGGCCTCGTCGAAGTCGATCTGATCGACGGTGAGCCCCTGCTCTTCTCAGAGCAATTTGCATGTCTGGAGTGCGGGACCTCGATCCCCGAGCTGGAGCCGCGGATCTTCTCCTTCAACTCGCCCCACGGCGCCTGCGACCGCTGCCACGGGCTCGGCTTCCAGAAGGTGATCGACCCCGACCTGGTCGTGCCCGACCCGACCCTGTCGCTGGCCGAGGGCGCCCTGCAGCCCTGGAACCGGGGTGTCACCGCCTACTGGCGGCGGCTGATCGCGGCGGTCGCCGAGGAGTACGGCGTCGACATCGACAAACCCTGGTCGAAGCTGAAGAAGGCCGAGCGCGAGATCTTCCTCGACGGCACCGGGGGCGAGCGCCACCAGGTCACCTACACCAACCGCTTCGGCCGCCGACGCTCCTACAAGGTCCGCTTCGAGGGCATCCTCAACCAGCTCCAGCGCCGCTACGAAGAGACCGACTCGGACACGAACCGCGAGCGGATCGAGGGCTACATGGCCGAGCAGCCCTGTCCCGATTGCGGCGGTGCCAGGCTGCGGCCGGAGAGCCTCGCGGTCAAGGTCGGCGGGATCAGCATCGCCGAGTACAGCGCCCTCTCCGCACGCGCCGCCGCACAGTGGATCGACGAGCTCGAGATGACCGAGACCCAGCGTGCGATCGCCCGCCTGATCGTGCGCGAGATCTCCGAACGGCTCGCCTTCCTGGACAACGTCGGTATCGGCTACCTCTCGCTGGCCCGCTCGGCGCGCTCCCTCTCCGGCGGCGAGGCGCAGCGGATCCGGCTGGCGACCCAGATCGGCTCCAGCCTGGTCGGCGTGATGTACGTTCTCGACGAGCCCTCGATCGGGCTGCACCAGCGCGACAACGAGAAGCTGATCGGGACCCTCGACCGCCTCCGCGACCTCGGCAACACGGTGATCGTCGTCGAGCACGACGAGGGGACGATGCTCGCCGCCGACCACGTCGTCGACCTCGGCCCCGGGGCGGGCGAGCACGGCGGCCACGTGATCGCCGCGGGCACGCCGGACGACGTCGCCGCCAACTCGGCCTCGCTGACCGGCCAGTACCTGTCCGGCAAGCGCCGCATCGAGGTGCCGGCGGAGCGGCGCGAGCCGAGCGGCGCGCTGCTCGTCCGCAACGCCCGCGAACACAACCTGAAGGGCATCGACGTCGCCGTCCCGCTCGGTGTCTTCTGCTGCGTGACCGGCGTCTCCGGCTCAGGCAAGTCGACCCTCGTCAACGAGACGCTGCATCACGCGATCGCCAACCGCCTGCACCAGGCGAAGCTGCGGCCGGGAGCGCACGACGGCGTCGACGGCCTCAGCCAGGTCGACAAGATCATCAACATCGACCAGTCGCCGATCGGCCGCACGCCGCGCTCCAACCCGGCCACCTACACGAACATCTTCGACCACATCCGCCAGCTCTTCGCCCAGACCCAGGAGGCGAGGGCGCGCGGCTACAAGCCGGGGCGCTTCAGCTTCAACGTCAAGGGCGGCCGCTGCGAGGTCTGCCGCGGCGACGGCCAGATCAAGATCGAGATGCACTTTCTGCCCGACGTCTACGTGCCCTGCGAGCAGTGCCACGGCAAGCGCTACAACCGGGAGACGCTCGAGGTGCGCTTCAAGGGCAAGAACATCGGCGACGTGCTCGAGATGTCGGTCGAGGAGGCGCTCGGGTTCTTCGAGAACGTGCCCAAGATCGCCCGCCGCCTGCGCACCCTGCACGACGTCGGCCTCGACTACATTCGCCTCGGCCAGCCGGCGACGACCCTCTCCGGTGGCGAGGCGCAGCGGGTGAAGCTGGCGACCGAGCTCTCCAAGGTGGCGACCGGGGACACCCTCTACATCCTCGACGAGCCGACCACGGGCCTCCACTTCGCCGACGTCCAGCGCCTGCTCGACGTCCTCGGCCGCCTGGTCGACGCCGGCAACACCGTCGTCGTGATCGAGCACAACCTCGACGTGATCAAGACCGCAGACCGCCTCATCGACCTCGGGCCCGAGGGGGGGAGGAGGGCGGCGAGGTGGTCGCCACCGGGACCCCGGAGGAGGTCGCCGCGGTCGAGTCGTCCTACACCGGGCGCTTCCTCGCCTCGCTGGTCGAGCCGGCGAAGCCGAAGCGCGCGCGCCGCGGCAAGCGGCGCGAGCCCGTCGCCGCCTGAGGCCCCGGCGCGGCGGCTCTCTCAGCGCGCGAAGAGCAGCGAGGCGCCGATCGCGCCGCCGAGGTCGCCGAGCGAGGCGACGCGCACGGCCGGGGGCCGCTCGTCGACGAAGAGGTGCTTGCTCATCTCCTTGGTCAGCGGCTCCATCAGCCGCTCGCCGAAGCGGACCCCGAGGCCGCCGCCGAGGACGACGGCTTCCGGGTCGAGCAGGTTGACCGCCGACGCGACGCCCGTCCCGAGCGCCTCGATCGCCCGGTCGATCAGCTTTTCGGCGAGATGGTCGCCGTGGTCGAGGGCGCGCTCCCAGATGCCGCTCGTGAGGCGCGGTTTGTCGTGTTTGTGCATGAGCTTGAAGAGGTCGGTCTTGTGGCCCTCCTTGTGCTGGCGGCGCGCCTCGGCTTCCATCGCCGAGCGCCCGGCGTAGGCCTCCACGCAGCCCTTGCGCCCGCAGGGGCACTTGGCGCCGCCGCGCTTGACCACCATGTGGCCGATCTCGCCTGCGGCCCCGCGGCCGACCCAGGGCCTGCCGTCGATGATCAGCCCGCCGCCGACACCGGTCCCCCAGAAGACCCCGATCAGCGTCGAGAACTCCTGCCCCGCGCCGAGCTGGAACTCGGCTTCGGTCGCGACCTGGACGTCGTTGCCGACCCGCACGTCGGTGCCGAGCTCCTTCTGCAGGCTCTCGGCGAGCGGGAAGCTGCCCTCCCAGCCGGGCAGGTTCTTGGCCGCCGAGACGATGCCCGTCCTCTCGTCGGCGTCGCCCGGCGAGCCGACTCCGACCCCGCCCAGGTCCGCCGTCTCCACGCTCGCGGCCTCGGCGGCCTCGCGCATCGCCGCCGCCATCTCCTCGGCGACGTCGCCGGGGCCGCCGCTGGTCGGCGTCGGCCGGCGCGCCTCGCCGGCCACCTTTCCCTTCGCGTCGACGACGGCGGTCTGGATCTTGGTGCCGCCGAGGTCGATCCCGCCCAGCAGCGGCGCCTTGCCGGGGGTCACGGCTGCAGCCCGAACCCGTCGGTTGCCAGGTATGCGATCACGAACGCTGTGCCACCGACGATCACCAGCCAGTAATACCAGTAGCGGCCGCCTCGCTGCCTGTGGATCGCCATCCCAGCTCCTCCTGAAGCTCGCCGTCAGGCTCCCGGCGGTCCGCCATCTCCCTGCAGCACCGACATCAGCTCCTGGCTGACCGGGTCGTCCTTGACGCTGATCCCGACCAGGGTCGCCTTCTCGCCCTCGGCGGGGGACTCGATCGTCAGGGCGGTCATCCCCGAGCCCCTATCGGTGCTGACCCTGAGGCCGCCCCGGTCCCAGACCGCGACCTCGTCGCCGAGCTTGTAGTCGCGCCCGACCTTCAGCTTGAAGGCGTAGACCTTCGCCGGCGTCACCGCGAGCATCACCTTGTCGGGCAGGCCGCCGGCCTTCTTCTTGCGCATCATCTTGATCCCCGCGTAGACGACGCCGCCGAGCTGCGCCTTCGAGGCGGCCATGCTCGCCGTCGCCCCGCCCTGGCGGAAGCCCGCGGCGGCGACGACCTCTTCCCCGTTCACCCGCGACTCCACCAGCGCCCGGCATTGCTGCCGCCATTCCTCGATCTGCGCGGCGCTCATCTCGAACATTCCCATCGCTGCTCCTCTTCGACGGAATCGGGAGCCGACCCTATCCCCGGCCGCTCTGGAAAGCTAGTGGGGTGGCCGAGAAGCGCGGGTGGAGGCTGTGGTGGGCGAAGCGGCGCTGGTACGAGCGCAACCGCCGTCCCCTGCGCCGCCTGCGGATAGCCCGCCACGCGGCTCGCGGCGGCTTCTTCGTCAGGCAGCCGGTTGAGGGAGAGGCGCTGGAGGCGCTCGACGAGGGGCGCCTCTCGATCGGCGCCGGCACCCTGCTCGAGCCCGGCTGCTGGCTGACCCTCGCGCCCGAGGCGCGGATCGAGATCGGCGGCGAGTGCTTCCTCAACCGCAACACGATGATCGCCGCCCTGCGCGAGGTCCGCATCGGCGACCACACGATGTTCGCCAACGGCTGCTTCGTCGGCGACGGCGAGCACCGCTACGACGACCCCGACGTGCCGGTAACCCGCCAGGGCTTCACCTCGAAGGGCCCCGTGCGAATCGGGTCCAACTGCTGGTTCGGCGTCAACTGCGTCGTTACCAGCGGCGTCACGATCGGCGACCGCTGCGTGATCGGAGCCAACTCGGTGGTCACCGGCGACCTCCCCGAAGGGAGTGTCGCCGCCGGTGCTCCTGCCCGTGTTCTGAGGAAGATCGAGTTGAAGTCAGGCGGGTAGGCGGAGCGATTCCAATCTGCCGCTGCCCGTTTTGGTCAGGGCAGCGGCTCCCAGTCCCACGCCTTCTGTGAGGTCAGGCTCTCCTGGTCCAGGTAGCGCCGCAGCTCAGCCAGCTCCGCCGGCTCGACGCCGTAGACGTGGTCGGGCTCGGGGAAGTGGCGCGAGCGCACCTCCTCGGCGTAGGCCCGCACACCGTCGACCATCGCCTCGTGGATCTCGGCGTAGCGCTTGACGAATTTCGCCGTGCGGCCGGTGGTTATCCCCAGCAGGTCGTGGTAGACGAGCACCTGGCCGGCGGTCGACGGGCCGGCGCCGATCCCGATCGTCGGCACCTCGAGCTTCTCGACGATCGCCTCCGTGACCGCCGCCGGCACCGCCTCGAAGACGATCGCGAAGCAGCCGACCGACTGCAGGGCGAGGGCGTCCTCGCAGAGCTTGATCGCCGCCTGCGCGGTCTTGCCCTGGGTCTTGTAGCCGCCCAGCGCGGTCGCCGTCTGCGGGGTGAGGCCGACGTGGCCCATGACCGGTATCCCGGAGCGGACGATCGCCCGCGCCCGCTCGACCGAGGTCCCGCCCGCCTCCAGCTTGACCGCCTGGCAGCCGGTCTCCTTGACCAGCCGCTGGGCGTTGGCGACGGCGAGCTCGTTGCCGGCCTCATAGCTCCCCATCGGCATGTCCCCGACCATCAGCGGGATGGTCAGGCCGCGGCGGACGGCTTTGCCGAGCACGATCATCTCGTCCATCGAGACCGGCTCGGTGCCCGGGTAGCCGAGCACGACCATCGCAGCCGTGTCGCCGACGAGGACGATGTCGGACCCGGCCTCCTCGGCGACCTTCGCCGACGGGTAGTCGTAGGCCGTCACCATCACGATCGGCTCGCCCGCCTCCTTCATCTTGGCGAGGCGGGGCAGGGTCATGGCGCTGCGGTCGGCGGGTGGCGGGGCCGTGTTCGAGCTCATGAGAGGAGCACCTCCGGGTGGGAGTCGACTGCGACCGTGCGGTTCGCCTCGTCGACGTGGACGACGATCGGCGCGTAGGCCTCGAGGTCGCTCTCGTCGTAGGCGCCGAAGGAGGCGACGATGATCCTGTTGCCGGGGCGGGTCAGGTGGGCGGCCGCGCCGTTGACCTGCATCGCGCCGGAGCCGGGGTCGCCGTCGATCACGTAGGTGACGAAGCGGGCGCCGTTGTCGATGTCCCAGACGTGCACCTGCTCGTTGGTGATCAGGTCCGCCTGCGCCATCAGCTCGGTGTCGACCGTGATGCTGCCGATGTAGTCGACATCGCAGTCGCTCACCGTCGCCCGGTGGATCTTGGACTTCAGCATCTGCCTCTGCATTGGCTCCCCTTCTCGCTTCGTCGTGTGTCTAGGTCTCTGCGCCCGGGTCGACCAGGACGTTGTCGATCAGGCGGGCGCCGCCCACCTCGGCTGCGACCGCGATCAGCACCGGGCTGCCGTTGAGCCCCTCGACCGGCCGCAGGTCGTCGGGGTCGCGCGCCTCCAGGTACTCGGGCTCGATCCCGGCCCGCTCGAGCTCGGCGCGCGCCGCGGCCAGGCCCGCCTCGAGCGACTCCTCCCGGGCGCGCGTCGCCGCCGCGCGCAGCGCCCGGGAGAGAGCCGCGGCCCGCACCCGCTCCCCGCCGTCCAGATATGCGTTCCTCGAGCTCATCGCCAGGCCGTCGGGCTCGCGCACCGTGGGCAGCCCCTCGACCCGCACGGGGATGTCGAGATCGCGCACCATGCGGCGGATCACCGCCAGCTGCTGCGCGTCCTTGCGGCCGAAGTAGGCGACGTCGGGCTGGACCGAGTTGAAGAGCTTGGCGACGACGGTGGTGACGCCTCGGAAGTGGCCGGGGCCGCGGCGCGCCGGGTCGCCGTCGAGGACGCCCGTCAGCCCCTCGACCTCGACCGTCGTCGCGAACCCGGGCGGGTAGACCTCGTCGACCGGCGGGGCGTAGACGAGGTCGACGCCGGCCTCAGCCGCGATCCGGGCGTCGCGGCCCTCGTCGCGCGGGTAGCGGCCGAGGTCCTCGCCCGCCCCGAACTGGGTCGGGTTGACGAACAGGCTCATGACGACCACGTCGCACTCCCGCCGGGCGGCGCGGAGCAGCGAGACGTGACCGTCATGGAGGAAGCCCATGGTCGGCACGAGGCCGATCGAGCGGCCCGCGGCACGGTGCGCGGCAAGCGCGCCGCGCAGCTCGTCCTTGGCGCGGACGAAGACCGCGCCGGCCTGCGCATCCGAGTTGAGGGTCTGAGAAGGCTTCATGAGGTCCATGCCCTGAGGGTCACGGCCGAGCAACGAAGTATAGGCGCCCGGGACGCGAATCCCGGCGAATCGGCTCCGGGCGACCGTAGAATCGCCGCGGAGCGCCGAGAGATGCCGATCTACGAATTCGAGTGCGAGGAGTGCGCGACCCGCTTCGAGGAGCTGGTCGACCCCGACGACGCCCCGCCGCCGTGCCCGCGGTGCGGGTCGCGGCGCGTGCGGCGTCTGCTCTCCAATGTCTCGCCGCCGGGTCGGCAGCCGCGCGGGGCCGCGGTTCGCTCGGACGAGTCCCGCCGCAGCGAGCGCGAAGCGGGCCACCGCGAGCGGCTGGCGCGCGACCGGGCCAGGCGGGCGCGCGGGGAGCGGCCGTGAGCGCGACCAGGGAGGAGCGGCGCGAGGCGCTGGTGGCCCTCCTCAACGAGGTCCGCTCCTGCACCCGCTGCCCCCTCCACGAGACCCGCACGAAGGCCGTCTTCGGCGCAGGCAACGCCGACGCCGACCTGCTCTTCGTCGGCGAGGCGCCCGGCGCCGACGAGGATCGGCAGGGGCTGCCCTTCGTCGGCCGCGCCGGACAGCTGCTCAATCAGATGCTTGAGGGCATCGGCCTCTCTCGCGAGGACGTCTTCATCGCCAACGTGCTCAAGTCGAGGCCGCCCGGCAACCGCGATCCGCAGCCTCGGGAGATCGAGGCCTGCCGGCCCTACCTGTTCGAGCAGATCCGCCTGATCGAGCCGCGGGTCGTCTGCACGCTGGGCAACTTCGCCACCAAGCTGCTGACCGGCAACCAGGCCGGGATCACGAAGGTTCGCGGCACGGCCCAGGTCCATGAGCTCGGCGGCCGCGGCGTGTTCCTGCTGCCGCTCTTCCACCCGGCCGCTGCGCTGCGAACTCCGGCCGTCAAGGAGACGCTGAGGGAGGACTTCGCGCTGCTCCCGGGGCTGGTCGCGCAGCCGGCGCCGGGCGGTATCCCGGACGATCTCGAGGAGCCGGCCGGCGAGGCCTCGGACCCGCCGCCGCCCTCGGAGGACCAGCTGGACTTCTTTGGCTAGACGGGTGACAACGGCCTCGGCCGAGCAGACCGAAGCCCTCGGGGCCCAGCTCGCCGAGGGCCTCTCGCCCGGCTCGGTCGTCGTCGTCTCCGGCGATCTCGGCGCCGGCAAGACGACCCTGATCAGGGGGGCCTGCCGGGCGCTCGGGGTCGAGGCCCCGGTCACCTCGCCGACCTTCACGATCGGCCAGCGCCATCGGGGCGCCGGGACCTGGGTCTCGCACCTCGACCTCTATCGCCTGCAGGGGCTCGAGGGCGAGGACCCGGCGCTGCTCGACGACTACCTGTCCGCGGACGCGATCGCCTTCGTCGAGTGGCCGGACGCCGCCGCCGGGCGCCTGGGCCGGCCGGCGATCGAGATTCGCATGCGCCACGGCGGCGGGGATGCCCGCGAAATCGAGGTGCTTTCCGCATCCAGCCGCGCCTAGGCGTGTTCGAAGAGGGCGGTGTAGCATCGGCAAATTCGACCGAAGGAGGCAGGGCGGCAAATGAAGGGACTGAAGACGCTTGCGGCGACGCTGCTCGCGGGATCGGCGCTGCTGGCGACGCAGGCGGCATCGGCGAGCGCCGCCGCCTACAGCCATTACGTCGCCTGCGGCCTCTCGCAGCACGCCAAGCACTCCCACTTCTGCAAGCCGAAGCGCAAGAAGGGCGCCTTCTTCCGCAGCAACAAGGCCACCGTCTTCTACACGGTCTGTGTCAGATTCCCAACCAAGAAAAGTCTCTGCGCGGATCGCGAGGAAGCCACGCAGGGCACCCTCTACGTGAACCAGATCACCTCGAACATCCCCGGCAAACACCGGGTCAGCTGGTTCGTCAAGGGGAAGAGGGTCGGGTCCTTCGTCTTCCGGGTCCCCCGCTGAGCTGGCGCTGATCGGCTTCGACACCGCCACGGAGGACACGGCCGTCTGCGCGATGCGCGGCGGTGAGGTCCTCCACGAATCGCTGCTCGGGCTCTCGGCCGACGGTAGTCCGGGGCACACGACCCGGCTGCTGGGGGAGGTCGCGCGGGCGGCGGAGGCGGCGGGCGGCTGGACGGCGGTCGACGCGATCGCGGTAGGCCTCGGGCCGGGCTCCTTCACCGGCCTGCGCGTCGGCATCGCCACAGCGCGGGCGCTGGCGGCGAGTGCCGGCGTGCCGGCGGTCGGCGTCTGCACCCTCGACGCCCTCGCCCACGGCCTCTCGCGGTCGGCCCCCGGCCGCGGGGTCGACCTCGCCGCCGTGCTCGACGCCCGCCGCGACGAGGCCTTCGCCGCCCGCTACTCGCCGGCGGGCGAGCGTCTCTGGGGCCCGTGGGTCGGCGCACCGGCCGCGCTCGGCGAGCGCCTCGCGGAGGCCCCCGGGGCGGTTCTGGCCTGCGGATCGGGGGCGGTACGATTTCGTGATGAGCTTGAGGATCGCGGGGTTGAGGTGCCGGACGACGGGGACTCCGTGCACCGCGTGTCCGGCCGCGACGTCTGCGGGCTCGCCGCTGCCGGCGATGCCGAGGCGGCGGGCGGGGCGCTCGCCCCGATCTATCTGAGGCCCCCGGACGCGGAGCGGTGGCGTGAGCGAGACACTTCCAAGAAGACAGGCTGAGGCGGCGCCGGGCATCCGGCGGCTGGCGTACAGCGACCTGCCGGCGGTGATCGCGATCGAGCGGCGCTCGTTCCCGGCCCCCTGGTCGCTGGCGATGTTCGTGCTCGAGCTCTCCAAGCCGTCGGGCGTCTGCCTCGCGGCCACCGCCGGCGACGAGCTGCTCGGCTACCTGGTCTGTTGCCGCTATGACCAGGTCTGGCACCTGATGAACGTCGCCGTCTCACCGGACCGGCGCCGCGCCGGCGTCGCCACCCGCCTCATCCACCGCCTGCTCGAGGAGACCGGGGGCGCCGCCGCGCTGCCGATCACGCTCGAGGTCAGGGTGTCCAACCGCGAGGCGATCGCGATGTACGAGGGCCTCGGCTTCCGCTCCGCCGGGGTCCGTCCCCGCTACTACCAGGACAACGGCGAGGACGCGCTGATCATGTGGCTGGACTGACCCTCGCGATCGAGACCTCCTGCGACGACACGTGCGCTGCGCTCCTCGACGGCGGCACCGTCCTGGCCAGCACGATCTCCTCGCAGGCGGAGGCGCACGCGCGCTTCGGCGGCGTCGTCCCCGAGGTCGCCTCCCGCCACCACCTGGAGCTGGCGATCCCGGTGGTGGAGGATGCCCTGGCCGAGGCGGGGGCCTCGCTCGACGACGTCGAGGCGGTCGCGGTGACCGTCGGGCCGGGCCTGATCGGGGCGCTCCTGGTCGGCGTCAGCACGGCGAAGGCGCTCGCCGCGCCGCGGCGGCTGCCGCTGATCCCGGTCGACCACCTCCAGGGCCACGTCGCCGCCAACTTCCTCGAGCCCGACCCGCTCGACCCGCCCTTCCTCTGCCTCCTCGCCAGCGGCGGCCACACGCTGCTCGCCGCCGTCCGCGACCGCTCCGGCCACGAGGTGATCGGGCAGACTCTCGACGACGCCGCCGGTGAGGCGTTCGACAAGGTCGCCCGCCTGCTCGGCCTCGGCTATCCGGGCGGGCCGGCGCTCGAACGGCTGGCGGCAGGCGGCGACCCGGAGGCCTTCGAGCTGCCGGTCGCGATGAGCCGCGATCCCGGCCTCGACTTCAGCTTCAGCGGCCTGAAGACGGCTCTCGTCTACCTCTGCCGGGACCTCGGCCCCGAGCGTGTGGCGGAGTGCGGCGCCGACCTCGCCGCGAGCTTCCAGGCAGCGGCGGTGGGACAGCTGACCGCGAAGCTGGGGAGGGCCCTGAAGAAGGGCGACTGGCGGGCCGTGGCGCTCGGCGGCGGCGTCGCCGCCAACCGACCCCTGCGCGAGGCGGTCGGGGCGCTCTGCGAGGAGCGCGGGGTCGGCCTGAAGCTGGTGCCGATCGAGCTCTGCACGGACAACGCGGCGATGATCGGCTCGGCCGCCCGCTTCGCCCCGCGCATCCCCTACCCCGACTACCTCTCCTACGACGCTTTTCCATCGAAGGTCGATCGGAGCGCGGCGTGAGCAAGCGTCCATATCCGGCCGGTTCGCGCCGCGAACGCCGCGCGACTGTTGTCGTCACCGTCTACACGCGGCCCGGCTGCCACCTCTGCGATCAGGCGATCGAGGAGATCGTCGCGATCCACGAGGAGGGCCGCAGCTTCGAGCTGCAGGAGGTCGACATCGAGAGCGACGAGCTGCTGCTGCGGCGGATGCTCGAGAGGATCCCGGTCGTCGAGGTGGACGGCGTCGTCGTCTCCGAGCTTATTCTCGACGCAACCGAGGTTCGCGCCCGGCTCGATACTGTTGTGGGCGACAGATGATCGAGGAGACGATCGAGGAGCAAGCGGGGGAGGGCCTGGTCGTCGACGGCGAGCGGCTCTCGCTCGGCGTCGCGGCGCGACTGTCCCGCTACCTGCAGGTGCTGACCCAGGCGCGCAAGATGGGTCGCGAGACGATCTCCTCGCAGGAACTGTCGGAGCACACCCACATAAACCCGACCCAGATCCGCCGCGACCTCTCCGGCTTCGGCAAGTTCGGCAAGCGCGGCGTCGGCTACAACGTCGAGTCGCTGGTCGGCGAGATCCGCAAGATCCTGCGCACCTCGGGGCAGCACAACATCGCCCTCTTCGGCGCCGGCAAGCTCGGCCAGGCGATCGCCAGCTCCGACGTCTTCGCCGACCACGGCTTCCAGGTCGTCGCCATATTCGACGTCGAGCCCGCGCTTGTCGGCAAGCAGGTCGGCAGCCTCCGGGTGCGCGACTTCTCCGAGCTCCAGGCGGTCGTCTCCGAGCAGGAGATCGTCGTCGGCGTCCTCGCCGTTCCCGCCGAGGCCGCCCAGGCGGTCGCCGATCGGCTCGTCGAGGCGGGCGTGACGATCATCTTCAACTACTCCGAGCAGCTTCTGCAGGTGCCTCCGGAGGTCACCGTCCACACCTCGAGCCCGGCGGTCGACCTGCTCTACGCGCTCTACTTCTACCTGGCCTGACCATGAGCGCGGCGCGCGCAAGCATCCATATCTGTTTCCCTGCGCCGCGCGTGAAGCGCGAAATCTAGATCAATGTCCGCGCTGGACCTCGACCTCGCTCGGGAGAGATTCGAGTCCTCGATCGACTTCACGATCGGGCTCGAGGAGGAGTTCGCGATCGTCAACCCGGAGACGCTGGAGCTCGAGCATCGCTTCGAGGACGTGTACGGGGCGTGCCGCAGGGACGAGGTCCTCGCCGGGTCCGCGGCCGGCGAGCTGATCGCCTCCGAGATCGAGATCCGATCGGGACGCAGCGAGAGCTTCGCCGAGGCGCTCGGCGCCCAGCAGGAGCGGCGCAACAGGCTCTTCGCGCTGGCCGAGGGGATGGGCCTGGCCCTGGCCGCGACCGGTACCCATCCCTGGGCCGACTACCTCGAGCAGCGGATCATCGACACGCCCCACTACACCCGCCTGCGCGAGGAACTGGGCTGGGTCGCGCAGCGCAACAACACCTGGAGCCTGCACGTCCACATGGGCGTGCGCGGCGCAGACCGGGCGATCGCCGTCTGCGACTGGATGCGCGAGCTGCTGCCGATCCTGCTGGCGGTCTCGGCGAACTCGCCGTTCCTCGACCGCCGCGACACCGGCCTGCACACGGTCCGCACCGAGATCTTCACCCGCACCTTCCCGCGCTGCGGCGTCCCCAGCCCCTTCGGGGACTGGCGGCGCTACGCCGACTTCGTCGGCATGCTGGAGCGCAACGGGACCGTGGCCGAATCGACTCAGCTCTGGTGGAGCGTTCGCCCCCACCACGCGTTCGGGACGGTCGAGGTGCGGATCTGCGACGCGCAGACACGGGGCGACGAGTCGTTCGCCCTGGCCGGGCTGATCGCCGCCTGCATCGCGCAGGCGGCGATCGACTACGACGAGCGCGGCCCGGCGGGGAGCGGGCGGCCGCTCGAGGACCGCGAGATCGAGGAGAACCTCTGGCGGGCGATCCGCCACGGGATGGACGGCGAGCTGATCGACTTCCGCGGCGGGGGCGGCCTGATCGCGGCCCGCGCCGCGCTCGACGAGCTGCTCGCCTGGACCGAGCCGGCCCGCTCGCGCCTGGGCATCGAGGCCTCCTTCCCGGAGCGCAACGGAGCCCAGCGGGATCGGGCGGCGCACGCGGGCGGGACCGCGATCGAGGACGTCTATCGGCAGGCGGTCGCGGACACGAAGCGCACCTACGCCGCCGACGTCAGCGCTCGTAGATAGACTCCGCCGCCGCTAAAGCGCGCTCTTCGACAAAAGCCACGCGCTAAACCAGCCGGAGGAACCAGAAACTTGACTGACTTTTTGACCGACTACGGAGTCGTCGTCGCGCTCGTCTGCGCGGGGGCGGCAGTGCTATACGGCCTCATCGTCACCCAGCGCCTGCTCGCGAAGTCGCCCGGAAACGATCGCATGCAGGAAATCTCGGGTGCGGTGCAGGAAGGCGCGAAGGCCTACCTCAACCGCCAGTACATGATCATCGCCGCGGTCGCAGTGCCGATCGCGATCGTGCTCTGGATCCTGCAGGACTACAAGACCGCGATCGGCTTCGTGATCGGCGGCGTCCTCTCGGGGGCGACCGGGTTCATCGGCATGAACCTCTCGGTGCGCGCCAACTCCAGGGTCGCCGAGGCGGCTCGTGGCGGCGTCCCGCCGGCGCTCGACGTCGCCTTCAAAGGCGGCTCGGTCACCGGCCTGCTGGTCGTCGGCCTGGCGCTGCTCGGCGTCGCCGGCTATTACGGGATCCTCGTCCTCACCGGCAGCTCCGACAAGGAGGCCGTCGACGCGCTGATCGGCCTCGGCTTCGGCGGCTCGCTGATCTCGGTCTTCGCCCGGCTCGGCGGCGGCATCTTCACCAAGGCGGCCGACGTCGGCGCCGACCTGGTCGGCAAGGTCGAGGCCGGGATCCCCGAGGACGACCCCCGCAACCCCGCCGTGATCGCCGACAACGTCGGCGACAACGTCGGCGACTGCGCCGGCATGGCGGCGGACCTCTTCGAGACCTACGCGGTCACCTCGGTCGCCGTGATGCTGCTCGGCGTCCTCACCTTCAACGCCGACTTCGCCCGCGAGGTCGCGATCTTCCCGCTGGTGATCGGCGGCGTCGCGATCGTCGCCTCGATCATCGGGGCGCTCGCCGTGCGGACCAAATCCGACCGCGTCGAGGGCGCTCTCTACCAGGGCGTGATCCTCTCCGGGATCCTCTCGATCGCCGCCTTCTACCCGATCACCGACTGGCTGATGAGCGAACCGGTGCGGATCGGCGTGCTCGACACCGCCGCCTCGGCGGTCAGCGTCACCGACCTCTGGCTCTGCGCCGTGATCGGCGTCGCGGTGACCGCCTTCCTCTTCGTGATCACCGAATTTTATACGTCGACCCGCTTCCGGCCGGTGAAGTCGATTGCCCAGGCCTCGGAGACCGGGCACGCGACGAACATCATCCAGGGCCTGGCCCAGGGCTTCCAGTCGACCGCCGCGCCGGCGCTGGTGATCGCCCTGGCGATCCTCGGCGCGAACGAGCTCGCCGGGATCTACGGCATCGGCATCGCCGTGATGGCGCAGCTCTCGCTATGCGGGCTGATCGTCGCCCTCGACGCCTTCGGCCCGATCACCGACAACGCGGGCGGGATCGCCGAGATGGCCGACCTGCCCGAGGAGGTCCGCGCCGTCACCGATCCGCTCGACGCGGTCGGCAACACGACCAAGGCGGTCACCAAGGGCTACGCGATCGGCTCCGCCGCGCTCGCCGCGCTGGTCCTCTTCTCGGCCTTCAAGAGCGAACTCGCCGAGGAGGCCCCGTCCGGGTTCGATCTCGGCTCGCTGTTCAACCTGACGAGCCCCGACGTCCTGATCGGGCTGATCGTCGGCGGCATGATGGTCTACCTGTTCGTTGCCTTCGCGATCGAGGCGGTCGGCCGCGCCGGCGGCCAGGTCGTCGAACAGGTTCGCGAGCAGTTCCGCGAGCACCCCGGGATCATGGAGGGCACCGAAAAGCCCGACTACGGGAAAACGGTCGCGATCGTCACCGCGGCGGCGCAGAAGGAGATGATCCTGCCGGCGCTGATACCGATCGTCGTGCCGGTGATCGTCGGCCTGCTCAGCGTCGACGCGCTCGGCGGCCTGCTGATCGGCGTCATCGTCGTCGGCCTCTTCGCCGCGATCTCGATGACCGCGGGCGGCGGCGCCTGGGACAACGCCAAGAAGCTGATCGAGGACGGCGCCCACGGCGGCAAAGGCTCGCCGGCGCACGAAGCCTCGGTGACGGGCGACACCGTCGGCGATCCCTACAAGGACACGGCCGGCCCGGCGATCAACCCGATGATCAAGGTCGCCAACATCGTCGCGATCCTGATCATCCCGATCGTCAAGTTCTAGGTGTGGTGAGGGGGAGGGGTGGTCACCCCTCCCCGCTCGCTATCCCTTCGGGTAGCGCCGCTCGCGGCTGAGGGGCGACCACCCCTCCCTCACGACCGCCGAGCCCGCCGATCGGGACCGGATCACTCAGCTCTCAGCTTGCCGGACGCGCCCACGCTCGGGGAGGGGCGACCACCCCTCCCTCACGACCGCCGAGCCCGCCGATCGGGACCGGATCACTCAGCTCTCAGCTCGTCGGGCGCGTCCGTGCTCGCGCGGCGAGGGGCTCGAGAGCGGGGCCGGGTGCCACTGCCCGAGCGCGGCGCTACCGGCGAAGCCGGATAGCGCGAGGGAGGGGTACCGGTCCCCGCTCTCCCTCCGTGCAGAGTGGGTAGGGTCGCGGCCGTGATCGAGGGTCTCGTCAACGTTGCCGACTTCGAGCGCGTCGCCTCCGAGAAGCTGGAGGCCGGCGTGCTCGGCTACTTCGCCGGGGGCGCCGGCGACGAGGCGACGCTGCGCGACAACGTCGCCGCCTGGGGGCGGTGGCAGCTGCGCCCGCGGATGCTCGCCGGCGTCGAGGAGTGGAGCGCGCGCACCGAGGTCCTCGGCGCCGAGCTCTCGATGCCGATCCTCGTCGCGCCGGTCGCCTTCCAGCGGATGGTCGACGAGGAGGGGGAGACGGCGATGGCGCGGGCGGCGGCCGCCGCAGGGACGGCGATGTGCCTGTCGACGCTGGCGACGGCGCTGCCGGCCCAGGTTGCCGAGGCGGCACCCGGCGGCCGGCACTGGTTCCAGCTCTACTGCTTCAGCGACGAGGGCGTCACCCGAGCCCTGATGGAAAGCGCGGTCGACTCGGGCTTCGAGGCGATCGTGGTCACCGTCGACGCGCCGCGGGCGGGGAACCGCGAGCGCGACCGAAGGACGGGCTTCCAGCTGCCCGAGGGCCTCGGCGTGCCCAGCGTCCAGGCCGCGCTCGGCGGCGAGCGCGCGGTCACCGTCGCCGAGGCCTTCGAGCTCGTCGACCCCGGATTCGCCTGGCCCGATCTCGAGGAGCTGGCCTCCGAGTGCGAGGTGCCGGTGCTCGTCAAGGGCGTCCTCACCGGGGAGGACGCCGCCCTCGCCGTCCGCCACGGGGCCGCCGGCGTCGTCGTCTCCAATCACGGCGGCCGTCAGCTGGACCGGGTCCCGGCGACCGCCGACGCGCTCGGCGAGGTGGTCGACGCGGTCGACGGACGCCTGCCGGTCCTGGTCGACGGCGGCATCCGCCGCGGCGTCGACGTCGCGATCGCGCTCGCCCTCGGGGCGGACGCCGTCCTCGTCGGCCGCCCCGCGCTCTGGGGGCTGGCGGCCGCGGGTGAGGAGGGCGCGCGGCGCGTGCTCGAGATCCTGCGCGCCGAGCTCGAGCTGACGCTGCTGCTCTGCGGCTGCTCGTCCCCTGCCGAGCTTGGCCCCGGGCACGTCCAGAGAGCACCGGCGTCGTCCGTATATTCGGGCTAGATGTCCGTCCCCACCCTCTAGATGGCCCAGCGAATCCCCAGAGACGAATCGCTGAGCCGCGTCCACGACGTCGGCTCCCTGTTCTCGGCGGCCTACGGCAACGTCGGCTCGTCGATCTACTACGCGCTGGGCGTCACCGCCGCCTTCGCGCTCGGCCTGACGCCGGTCGCGTTCGTGATCTCCGGCCTGATCTTCGCCGCGACCGCCGCCACCTACGCCGAGGCCACCGTCATGTACCCGGAGGCGGGGGGCTCCTCCAGCTTCGCCCGCCACGCCTTCAACGAGCTGGTCAGCTTCATCGCCGCCTGGGGGCAGATGCTCAACTACACGATCACGGTCGCGATCTCGGCCTACTTCGTGCCCCACTACCTGGCTGTCTTCTGGGAGCCGCTCGGGCACGCGCCAGGCGACATCCTCGGCGGTGCGACGCTGATCGCCGCCCTCGCCCTGATCAACATCCGTGGCACCGAGGAGTCGGCGAAGCTCAACCTGGTGCTCGCGATCGCCGATCTCGCGACCCAGGTCGTCCTGGTCGGGATCGGGATCGTCCTCGTGCTCAGCCCCCAGGTCCTGATCGACAACGTCCACCTCGGCGTCGCCCCGACCTGGAGCGACTTCGCCCTCGGGGTCGCGGTCGGCATGATCGCCTACACCGGGATCGAGACGATCTCCAACATGGCCGAGGAGGCCAGGGAAGCGGCGCGCACGATCCCGCGCAGCGTCGGTCTCGTCGTCGCCGCGGTGCTCGGCCTGTACCTGCTGCTGCCGCTGGTCGCCCTCTCGGCGATGCCGGTCACCCAGGACGCGGCGGGCGGCTTCTCGACCCCGCTCGGCTCGGAGTTCGCCAACGACCCGATCCTCGGCATCGTCGAGAACCTCGGCCTCGGCGCCGGCCTCACCGAAGCGCTCCGCTACTACGTCGGAATCCTCGCCGCGGTGATCCTCCTGATCGCGACCAACGCCGGCCTGATCGGCGTCTCCCGCCTCACCTACTCGATGGGCCAGCACCGCCAGCTGCCGGAGAAGCTGCGCCAGGTCCATCCCCGCTACCGCACCCCCTACATCGCGATCCTCGTCTTCGCCTCGGTGGCGATGATCACCCTGGTACCGGGCCAGACCGACTTCCTGGCGACGATGTACTCGTTCGGCGCGATGCTCTCGTTCACGATCGCCCACGTCGCCGTGATTCAGCTGCGAAGAACGAAATCGGGGGACGAGCGGCCCTGGAAGCCTCCCCTCAACGTCCGTGCGCTCGGCTTCGACGTGCCGATCACCGCGGTGCTCGGCGGGCTCGGCACGTTCTCGGCCTGGCTCGTGGTCATGGCCCTCAACCCGACCACGCTGGCCGTCGGCATCGGCTGGATGGTCGCCGGCATCGCGGTCTACGTGCTCTACCGCCGCAGCCAGCGCCTGCCCCTGACCGAGACGGTCAAGGTCGTGACCCCGGAGCCGCTCGGCGTCGAGGAGATCGAGTACCGCAGCGTCCTCGTCGCCTTCGAGGACGGTGAGCCCTTCTCCGAGGAGATGGTGGCGACCGCCGTCAAGCTCGCCTCCAAGCGCAGGCGCGGGATCCACATCCACTCGATGATGGTCGTGCCGACCCACATGGAGCTCGACGCCGACCTGCCCGAGCAGGAAGCCGAGGCGCAGAGCAAGATCGAGCAGGCGAAGCTGATTGGCGGCCAGCGCGTGACCGGCCACGTCGAGCGCGTCCGCCCTGGCCAGGAGGGGTACGCGATCGCCGAGGAGGCGCAGTTGATCAATGGCGCCGCCGTCGTCGTCGGCCTGCGCCACCGGAACGGCGTGCCGATCTACGACAAGACCCTGCAGACGGTGCTCGGCGAGCGCCCTTGCCGGGTGATCGTCGTCTCCGACCGCAGCGAGGGCCAGGGTGTCGGCGCGGCCCCGTCGCTCGCCTAGAATCCCACGATGCCGTCTCCGGAGGGGATCTACCACGGCTCGGTGCGCGCCTTCTCGGTCGCCTTCATCGCGATCGGCCTGGTGGTCCTGATCAGGACCGTGGCCGGCGGCGGCGGTCCCGCCTCCTTCGGCGTCGTCCTTGGCGTCCTCTTCGTCGCGATCGGCGTCGCGCGGCTCTGGATCGCCTCGCGGACAGCTGGGTGAGGTGGTGGAGGAGCCCGCCCCGAAACCCCTGATCCAGCGCGGCCTCGGCGTTCCCGGGCTCTTCGTGGCCGCCTACTCCGCGGTCGGCTTCTCGATCTACTTCGCACTCGGCGTCGTCGCCGACCGCGGCCTCGGCCTGACCCCGCTGATCTTCCTCGCCGCCGGCCTGCTCTTCGTCGTCACCACGCTCAGCTACGTCGAGGGCGGCGCGATGCTGCGCGAGCGGGGCGGGTCCTCCAGCTTCGCCCGCCACGCCTTCAACGAGCTCATCGCCTTCGTCGCCGGCTGGGCGATCCTGATCGACTACCTGATCGTCGCCGCCCTGGCCGCGATCTCGGTGCCCCACTATCTGGAGCCGATCTCCGAAGACCTCTCCCGCCCGGGCTGGGAGATAGGAATCGCGGCGCTGGTGATCGTCGCCGCCTGCCTGCTCAACGTGCTCAACATCACCGGCCGCGGGCGCGAGCGCCGGCTCGCCGCCCTCGCCCTTGCCGACATCGCCCTGCAGCTCGCGGTGATCGTCGTCGGCGTGCTCGCCGTCTTCCACCCCGACCGCCTGACGGCGCAGCTCGACCTCTTCACCGACCCCAACGCCGTCGACATCGTCTACGCCTCGGTGGTCGCAATGCTCGCCTACGCCGGCATCGAGGCCGCCTCGGACCTGGCGCCCGACATCGACGTCCATCCCCGCGACCTGCGGCGGATCGTCTCGATCGGCGCGCTCGCGGTGCCGCTCGTCTACGCGGGCATGGCGGTGGTGGCGCTGATGGCGGTGCCCGTCGTCGCCGGGCCGGACGGCCCGCAGACCGCGCTCGGCTCCGAGTTCGTCGAGGCGCCCGTGCTCGGCGTCGTCTCCTCGTTCCGCCCCGCGGCGGTCGCCGACACGATGAGATGGGTCGTCGCCCTGGTCGCCACCCCGGTGCTGTTCTGGGCGGTGACAACGTCGATGCTCGGCGTCTCCCGCCACATCTACGCCCTGGCGATCAACCGCCAGATCCCCAGCTGGCTGGGGAAGCTCAGCTCGCGCCACGCGACCCCGCAGGTCGCGATCGCGATCTCCGGGGCGATCGCGATCGGCCTCGTGCTGCCCACCGACGTCAAGCTGCTGGCGGGCATCTACGCGTTCGGCGCCACCCTGGCGATCACGATCGCACAGCTCTCGATCCTGCGGCTGCGGGTCACCGAGCCGGATCGTCCGCGCCCCTTCCGGGTGCCCGGGAGCGTGCGCTGGGGGAAGGCGGAGTTGCCCGTGCCGGCCCTGCTCGCGGCGGTGGTCAGCGGTCTCGCCTTCCTCAGCGTCCTCGCCTACCACGACACCGCGCGCTGGGTGGGTGGCGGCTGGATGGCCTTCGGCCTGCTCTTCTACGTCGTCTACCGCAAGGTGTTCGAGGGGACGACCCTGACCAAACGGGTCTCCGTCACCGAGAAGGCGCTGACCAAGCAGGTGCCGGAGCTCGCCTACCGCAACATCCTGGTGCCGATCTTCGGCACCGAGCTCGACGACGACATCGTCTCGACCGCGGGGCGCCTGGCCGCCGCCGTGGGGGAGGACGGCGCCGCCGGCGAGGCGAGGCTGGACCTGGTCTACGTGATCGAGGTGCCGCTGACGCTGCCCCTCGACGCGCCGCTGCCGCGCGAGCGCGAGGAGGAGGCGAGGCGGGCGCTCGAGCGGGCCGGCGAGGTCGGCGACGAGTACGAGGACGTCGAGGTCAGCGCCGAGCTGGTGCGCGCCCGCAAGGTGGGCGCCGGGATCGTCGAGGCGGCGCGCCGATCGGGCGCGGAAGCGATCGTCGTCGGCGCCGAGCCGCCGAGCCGGATCAGGGGCGGGGCCACGCTCGGCGGCATCGGCGCGGCCAAGCCCGAGGAGATCGGCGCCGCCACCGAGTACGTGCTGATGAAGGCGCCCTGCCGCGTGCTCCTCACCGCTCCGCCGGAATCGGCGCCCGAGCCGCAGCCCGAGCCCGCCCCCGCTGACTAGACTTCAGCGCAGATGGTGATCTCTTGTTCATCCTGATCGTCGGCTGCGGCAGGGTCGGCTCGTCGGTCGCACGGGCGATGCTGCACGAAGGCCACGAAGTCTCCTGCCTCGACGAGGACCCCGAGTCCCACGCCCGGCTCGAGGTCGGGCTCGACAAGGCGTGGGAGGACCTCGGCGGCCGCTTCACGGTCGGCGCCGGGCTCGAGACCGACGCCCTGGTCGCCGCCGGGATCGAGCAGGCGGACGCCTTCATCGCCTCGACCGACGGCGACAACACCAACATCGTCATCTCCCAGATCGCCCAGCGCCGCTACGAGGTGCCGACCGTGATCGCCCGCATCCTCGACCCGCTGCGCGCCGAGTGGTACCAGCGTCAGGGGCTGCACACGATCTGCCCGACGCGGGTCGCGATCGACATGCTCGAGGAGGCCGTGCGCGACGGCTTCGAGCGGGGGGCGGCCTAGTGCCCTCCCTCCGAACACAGCGTTCTGAGAGGGGCCACTGATGTACATCATCGTCGTCGGGGCGGGGAAGGTCGGCTGGAACCTGGCCCGGGAGCTGCTCGAAAAGGATCACGAGGTGACCGTGATCGAGAGCGACCGGCGGCGCTACCTGACCGTCGAGCAGGAGCTCGAGCACAACGTCTCCTACGGCGACGCCTCCGAGCTCTGGGTGCTCGAGCGGGCGGGGATCCAGCGCGCCGACATGGTGATCGCGGTGACCGGCGACGACGAGGACAACATGCTGATCTGCCAGGTCGCCAAGGAGAAGTACGCGGTCGACCAGATCATCGCCCGCGTCAACAACCCGCGCAACAAGCCCCACTTCGACCTGCTCGGGGTGAAGCCGTCGGTGTCCGCCACGGACCTGATCCTGCGCCTGCTCGAGCACGAGGTTCCCGAGTACGGGCTCGTCCACCTGCTCGACCTGCAGGAGGAGCAGCTGGAGATCATCGAGATGCTGCTCGGCAAGGATTGCGGGGTCACCGGCCGTCGCGTCGGCGACCTGGCGATGCCCGATGGCAGCCTGCTGATCTCCGTGCTCCGCGACGGCAAGGGCTTCGTGCCCGGGCCCGACACCGTGCTCGAGACCGGGGACGAGGTGCTCGCCGTCCTCGATCCGGGCAAGGAGGACGAGCTGAAAGCCATCTTCGGCCCGGGCAGCGGCAGCGGCAACGGCGCCGGCAACGGCGCCGGCTGAGGCCAGGACCGGTAGGGCGCCCCGTGGCCGATCGCGAAGTCGACTTCCTCCTCATCGGCGGCGGCATGGCCTCGGCGCACTGCGCGGCCGAGCTGCGCAGGCGCGGCGCCGACGGCTCGGTCCTGCTCGTCGGCCGCGAGCCCGAGCCACCCTACGAACGGCCGCCGCTCTCCAAGGAGTACCTGCGCGGCGAGGCCACCCGGGAGGACGCCCACGTCAACCCCGCCTCCTGGTACCAGGAGAACGAGGTCGAGCTGCTCACCGGCCGCAACGTGATGTCGGTCGACCCCGCGGCCCGCACCGCGCAGATCCAGGGCGGCGAGGAGGTGGCCTTCGGTCGGGCGTTGCTGGGCACGGGGGCGATGGTCAACATCCTCCGCGTCGAGGGCGCCGAGAACGAGGGCGTTCATTACCTGCGTGCCTTCGGCAACTCGGACGCGATTCGCGCCGACGCCGAGGCGGCCGAGCGCGTGGTCCTGATCGGAGGCAGCTACATCGGCGCCGAGGTCGCTGCCTCGCTCGCCGCCAAGGGGGTCGACTGCACGATCCTGATGCAGGAGGACACCGTGTTCTCGACGACGCTCGGCGAGCAGGCGGGGCGCTGGTTCCACGAGTTGCTCGAGTCCCACGGCGTGAAGATCCACGGCGGCGAGGAGCTGGAGGCCTACGAGGGCGACGGCCGGGTCAGGGCCGTGATCGCCAGGAGCGGCCTCGCGATCGAGTGCGACACCGTGATCGTCGGCGCCGGCGTGCGGGCTGACGCGATGCTCGCTCAGCGCGCCGGGCTCGAGGTCGACGATGGGATCGTCTGCGACTCGAAGCTGCGCACATCGGCCGACGGCATCTACGCCGCCGGCGATTGCTGCTCCTACGAGAGCGTCGTCCACGGCCGTCGTTTGCGGGTCGAGCACTGGGACGTGGCGATGCAGCAGGGCATGCACGCCGCCGGCAACATGCTCGGCGCCGACGCCGACTTCGAGGTCGTGCCCTACTTCTTCAGCGACCTCGCCGACTGGGCCGGGCTCGAGTGCGTCGGCCCGCCCCTGGACTGGGACGAGGACCCGATCTGGCGCGGTGACCGCGACGCCGGTGAGTTCTCCGTCTGGTACCTGCGGGAGGGAAGGGTCTCGGGCGCGCTCAGCGTCGGCCGCCCCGAGGACCTCGCCGAGGCGCGCCGCCTGCTCGCCGACGGGGTCGACGCCTCCGGCGCCAGGGGCGAGATCGCCGATCCCGACAGCGACCTCTCGGCGATCGGTCCCTGAGCTTCCCGGACCCAGCTCTCAGTATCCTGCGGGACGCTCCTTGCGGCCTGGTGTAATGGCAGCACGCCTCGCTCTGGACGAGGTAGTCGGGGTTCGAGTCCCTGGGCCGCAGTGCTAAATCCCTGCACAGGGCGCCTTTCGCTCTGCTACCGTCGCCCCTTCGATGAGATCCCGCGCCCTCACCGTCCTCGTCTTTCCACTGGCCGCCCTTGCCTTCGCGGGTTGCGGCGGCGGTGACGGCGGGACGACGGCCGCGCCGGTGGCGACGACGGAAGCGGCGACGACGCTGACCAAGCAGGAGCTGATCGCCCAGGGGGACGCCATCTGCGCCGAGGTCAACGCCGCCGTGGGCACGGTCGTCGCCAGCGAAACCAAAAGCTCCGACCAGGTCTCGCAGGCGGCCTCCCTCTACGGCGGCATGGTCGACCGGCTGCAGGCACTCGGCACGCCGGACGAAGCCGAAGGCTACGAAGAGTTCGCCACCGCGGCCGAGGAACTGGCCCAGGCCGAGTCCGACGCCGAGCTTGCCTCCGAGCGCGGTGACGACGAAGCGCTGGCGACGGCGCAGGCGAAGGTCTCCACGGCGCTCGAATCGTTCCAGGAAACGGCGTCCGCCTACGGCTTCGAAGCCTGCGCGGAGGCACCCAGCGCCCCCGAAGTCACCACCGGCGGCGCCGGTGGCGGAGAAGCGGCAACCGAAGAAGCTGCGCCCGAAGAAGCCGCTCCCGAAGAAGCCGCGCCCGAAGAAGCCGCGCCCGAAACCGGCGGCGCCGGCGGCACCGCCGAAGGCGGCGGCACCGGCACCCCCGGCGGCGAAGAAGGCGGGGGCGGCTCGGGCGGCATCGGACCCGGCTAGCCGCTCCCGGCCCGCCTGCGCGGGAGGCATCGGCTCCGGCTAGCGTTCCCTCGCCTGTCGACCGGCTCGGCTCAGCCTTCGCGCGCTCTGCGCCAGGATCCCCTGGACGTAACGCGGTTGGTCCTTGATCTGCCCGTGGGTGAAGCGGAGGACGGTGAGGCCGGTCGCGACGTGCGCCTGGTCCCGGGCCCTGTCCCTGGCCTGTGCGGACGGGGTCCGGTGGTAGCGCAGGCCGTCGGTTTCCACGATCAGGCCCAGAGCGGGCCAGTGAAAGTCGACCTCGTACCCGTTGACCACCTGTTTGCTCAGGGGTGGCGGCAGGCCCGCGGCGGCGGCGATCGGCCGGAAGATCACCTCGAGGTCCGAGTCGGAGAGCAGGAAGGTGTCGCGGTCGAGGAGCGTCCGCAGCGCCCGGACCCCCGGCTCGCCAGAGAACCCGGCCAGGCTCCCCCGCAGCTCCTCGGGATCGATGAGGTCCCGCTTGTCTGCCTCGTTCACGGCGCGCTCCAGCTCCAGCGCGCCGGCTTCGGACGCCAGGTCGACGAGGGTGCGAGCGGGCGTGGTCACCGGAATCCCGTCGCGCCGCGTCACGTCCCGCGCGGGCAGCCTGAGGCGGCCTCTGGATCGGACCCCGGGGCGCCGGAGACTGGATCGGCGGCGGACGCTTACGTCGACCGCGGAGCCGACCTCGCGCCCGATCTCCCAGAGCGCCGCGGCGCTGCGATGGCTGAGCGCGGCGTCGTCTCCGCAGGCGAGCACCGCCGCCATCCAGCGTTGTCTCCTCGTCAGCCGGGGCCAGCCGACCGCGTAGACGCCGTGGGCCACGGCGTGCAGCCGTCCCCTGTCGAGGCGATGCCGGATCTCGTTCGAGCTGAACCCGAGGGCCAGCAGGTCGCGCCGGGCGATCAGCCCGTGCTGCTTCCCGGCAAGGCTCCAGGCCGCCGCGCTGCGCCTATCCAACCTTTTGGCCCCCATGGGGGCCAAAAGGTTTGCCGCGCCGGAATTCTCCCCCCGGGAGTTCCGGCGCCCCAGGTGGGCCGGTTGCGCTCGGCGGCGCGATTCGACGCGGAGCTAGGCGGCGCTGGATTCCGACCAGGCGCCGTAGAGCCGCGAGTAGGGCCCGCCCGCCTCGATCAGCTCCTCGTGGGTGCCCTGCTCGGCGATCGCGCCGTTCTCCATGACGACGATCTTGCCGGCGCGGCGGATCGTCGAGAGGCGGTGGGCGATGACGATCGCGGTGCGGCCACTGAGCAGTCGCTCGAGGCCGCGCTCGATCGTGCGCTCGGTGCGGACGTCGACGTTCGAGGTCGCCTCGTCGAGGATCAGGATGCTCGGCTCGGCCAGCAGGGCCCGCGCGAAGGCGACCAGCTGGCGCTGCCCGGCCGAGAGCTGCACTCCGCGCTCGCCGACCTCGGTCTCGATCCCGGCCGGCAGGGCGGCGATGAACTCGGTGGCGCCGACGGTCGCCGCCGCCGCCTCGATCTCCTCCAGCGTCGCCTCGGGCCGGCCGAAGGCGATGTTCTCGCGGACGCTTCCCGAGAAGAGGAAGCCCTCCTGGGGGACGATGCCGAGCCGTCCCCGCAGGGCGCGCTGGCGAACCGTCCGCAGGTCGTGGCCGTCGATCGAGACGGTGCCCCGCTGGGGGTCGTAAAAGCGGGCGACGAGCTTGGCGAAGGTGGACTTGCCGGCCCCGGTCGAGCCGACCAGCGCCAGCGTCTGCCCAGGGGGCACGTGCAGGTTGACGTCGGCCAGCGCCCAGGGCCCATCGGGGCCTCCGTCCTCGCCGGCGCCTTCCCGGGCATAGGAGAACCAGACGCCGTCCATGCGGATCTCGCCGCGGATCTCGCCGGGGTCGATCGCGTCCGGGGCGTCGACCATGTCCGGGGCGGTGTCGAGCAGGTCGAAGATCTTGTCCAGCGCCGCCATGCCCTGCTGGTAGGTCGTGTACAGCTGGGACAGCTGCTGGATCGGTTCGAAGAAGGTCGTCAGGTAGCCGACGAAGGCGACGATCACGCCGATCTGGATCGCGCCGTCGATCGCCTGGGTGCCGCCGTAGAGCAGGATCGCGGCGGTGCCGACCGCGGCCAGCAGCTCGACGGCCGGGAAGTAGGAGGCGTTCAGGTAGACGGTCTTCAGGTTCGCTTCGCGGTTGGCTTCGTTGAGCTCGGTCATCGCCCCGACGTGGCGGGGCTCCTGGCCGAAGCTGCGCACGACCCTGACCCCGCTGAGGCTCTCCTGGAGATAGGCGGTGACCGCGGCGATCCGCTCGCGGGTCAGTCGGTAGGCGCCGTGCGAGACGATCCGGAAGACGACGCTGGCGGCGGCGATCAGCGGGAAGGTGAGGAACGTGACCAGCGCCAGCTGCAGGTCGAGGAAGAGCAGGATGACGACCACGCCGACGAGAGTCAGGGTGCTCGAGAACATCGTCACCACGCCGTCGGTGACGAGCTGGTTGAGCGCCTCGATGTCATTGGTCATGCGGCTGATCAGGACGCCCGGGCTGCGCCGCGTGAAGAATCCGATCGACATCCCCTGCAGGTGGACGAATACGCGCTCGCGCAGGTCCTGCAGGGCGCGGGTGCCGACCCAGCCGACGAGGTAGGTCTGCAGGTAGGTGGCCGAGGCGTAGAGGGTGGCGACGACGGCGAAGGCGACGACGATCCCGTCCAGGGCGGAGACGTCGCCGGCGACGATCCCGTCGTCGACGGCGAGGCCGGCGAGATACGGGGGGGCGAGGCCGGCGCCGGTCGCGACCAGCAGCGCGGCGAACATCAGGGCGACCCTGCCCCGGTAGGGGCGAAGCAGCCCGACCATCCAGCGCACCTTGCGGCCGCGCTGGTCCTGGCCCCTGAGGAGTCTCCAGAGGGCTTGGGCGAGCCTTCCGATATCGCCCAGCGCAAATGTTCGCGCTCCACTCACAGCCGCGCCATCTCCTCGCGCTGCTCGAGGTCACGCTGCAGGAAGACGGCGTCGGCCAGCCCGTGCTCGGCGATCTCGCGGTAGAAGCCGCAGCCCTCGAGCAGCTGCTCGTGGGTGCCGCGGTCGACGATCGCGCCGCCGTCGATGACGATCACCTCGTCGGCGAGCGAGACGGTCGAGAGCCGGTGGGCGATCACGAACGTGGTCCTGCCCGCCATCGCCTCGCGCAGCCCGGCCTTGATCGCCGCCTCGGTCGTCGCGTCGACGGAGGAGGTGGCGTCGTCGAGGATCAGGATGCGGGGGTCGGCGAGCAGGGCGCGGGCGATGGCGATCCGCTGGCGCTGGCCGCCGGAGAGGGTCAGCCCGCGCTCGCCGACCATCGTCTCGTAGCCGCCGGGCAGGTCGCGGATGAACCCGTCCGCCTGGGCGCGCCGGGCGGCCTCTTCGATCTCCCCGCGCGAGGCGTCCGGGCGGGCGTAGGCGATGTTGTCGGCGACCGTCGCGGTGAAGAGGAAGCTGTCGTCGGCGACGAAGGCGATCTCGCGCCGCAGGCTGCCGACGTCGACGCTGCGCACGTCGGCGCCGTCGACCGAGACCGTTCCCCGGCTCGGGTCGTAGAGGCGCGCGATCAGCGCCACGAGGCTGGTCTTGCCGGACCCGGAGGGCCCGACCAGGGCGACCGTGCGCCCGGCCTCGACGTCGAGGTCGATCCCCCGCAGGGCGCCCTCACCGGGGCCCGCCGGGTTGAGCTCGTCGTAGGTCAGCGAGACGCCCCGCATCTGGACGCTGCCGCCGCCGGCCTCGGGCAGCGGCGGCGCCCCCGGCGGGCCCTCGATTCGGGGCTCGCGGTCGAGGATCTCGAAGAGGCGGTTGCCGGAGGCGATCGCCCGCTGCGCCATCCCCATCGCGACGCCGAGCATCCGCATCGGCCCGGCGAGGATCACCATGTAGGTGTAGAAGGCGGTGAAGTCGCCGAGGCTGAGGTTGCCGTCGATCACCTGGCGCCCACCGACCAGCAGCACCAGGGCGATGCCGAGCTGCGGCAGCAGCCCGATCAGCGGCGAGAAGAACGCCTGCAGCCTGGTCGAGTAGATGCTCTGGTCGAAGACGCGGGTCACGGCCCTGCGGAAGCGGTGCAGCTGATGCTCCTCGCGGGCGAAGGCCTTGACGATGCGGACCCCGGAGATGTTCTCCTCCGCTTCCGCGGTCAGCTCCGCGATCCGCTGCTGGACCTCCTGCAGGGCGGGGCGGGAGACGCGGTTGTAGCGCGACGCCGTGTAGACGATCAGCGGCGCCGGAGCGAGGGCGATCAGCGCCAGCAGCGGGTTGATCGCAACCATCACGATGGTGACGAGGAAGATCGTCAGCAGGTTCTGGGTGATGAAGATCAGGCCGTAACCGAGGAAGAAGCGGATCGACTGCAGATCGACCGTCGCCCGCGACATCAGCTGGCCGGTCTGCTGGGAGTCGAAGAAGCCCAGCTCGAGGCGCTGCAGGTGGGCGTAGAAGCGCTGTCGCAGATCGAACTCGACCGCCAGCGAGACCTTGCCGGCGACGACCCGCCGCACCACGGTCAATCCCAGCCGCAGGATCCCGGCGCCGACGATCGCCAGCGCCAGGGGAAGCAGGTCCGGCTGGTCGCCCTGCTGGATCGCGTTTACGGCGCGGCCGATCAGCCAGGGGATCAGGACGGTCATCCCCATCGCCGCCCAGGCGAAGGCGAGCGAGCCCCAGAGCTGGGGCCGGTAGGGCCGCAGGAAGCCCGTCAGGCGGCGATAGGTGCGCATCGCACCTGACTATACAAAGTGAAGTATTGGGTCCTGCGGGGGATCTAGTCGAGCGCCGCGGCGGCCGCCGCGGCGGCGCTGGAGACCTTGCCGCCGACGCAGTCGGCGATCTGGTGATTCGGTTTCTCGAGGATCTGGAAGCTGGTGACGTCGTGGTAGGGGGTCGTCGTCCCGTCGTTGGCGGCCAGCGTGGCGACCAGCCTGTAGAAGCCCGGCCGCAGGCCGCTGTAGAAGATCTCCGGCCGGGTCGCCGGCGAGTAGCTGCCGCTGGAGCCGATCCTGGCGCCGAGGACCCCGTTGGGCCCGGCGTATTGCGGGTAGTCGAACGAGGCCCCGACCAGGCGGCCCTTGCCGATTGCGCTTTCTTCCGCCCGGCGCAGCTTCTCCGGGTCGACGCAGTCGGGAACCCGGTTGAGGCTGAAGCGGATGCTGCCCTCGGCGAGCATCGGTTCTCCGCCGAAGCGCCGTGGCGCGAGCCGGAATCTCTCGACCTCGGCCTTGACCACCACCGCGGTCCCGCGCTGCACGGCCCCGTTGCGGGGGGAGACGAAGTCGACGCTCGGCCGGCCGGGGATCTCGGAGCGCTTCAACGAGGTCGTCGAGCCACCGCCCGAGTCGAGGACGACGAGGGCGAGGAGAGCGGCCGCGGCGGCGACGCCGAGCACGGCGAGGATGGCGTTCTTGCCGCGCATCGAGGCCGGAACATTACGTACTCTTACGCGCTGCCATGAGTCCCCCGACCGAGCTGGCGTACAGGATCGGCGCCGCCGCCCGGCGCCCGGCGAGCTGGCTGCAGCTGGTCAAGTTCGGCCTCGTCGGCGGCTCCGGCTATCTGGTCAACCTGGCCGTGTTCGCCCTCCTCACGGGCGGCCTCGGCGTCCATCACGTTGCCGCCGCGCTCGGCGCCTTCTGCGTCGCGGTGACCAACAACTTCCTGCTCAACCGCCACTGGACCTTCGCCGCCGGCGGCGGCCACGCCGGATTCCAGGCGATGCGCTTCTTCGCGGTCAGCATCGGCGCCCTGCTGATCAACCTGGTGGCGCTCGAGGCGCTCGTCTCCGAGGCCTCGCTCGGAGAGCTCCCGGCGCAGGCGATCGCCGTCGCGATCGCGATGCCGTTCAACTTCGCCGGCAACAAGCTCTGGACCTTCGCCTAGGGGGGCGCGGTCGCGGCGCCGTCCGACCGGGAATGAGATGGTTTCATGAGCACGTCTCGTCGAACCAAGGGAGAGGGAAGTGGAGAACGAAGACCAGCAGCAGCAGCAGCCCTGGGCCCTGATCGCGATCGCCGGCCTCGGCCTGGCGCTCGGCGCCATCGCCCTGATCGTCGCCTTCGGCGCCAAGGACTCGAGCGACGAAGCGGCCAAGGAATCCGAAGTCGCGGCCGTCGACGCGAAGCTGTCCAGCCTGTACGACCGCCTCGGAATCGCCGAGGAGAAGGTGAGCGGCAGCGAGGAAGCGCTCAAGGGCGAGTCGGAAAAGGCCACCCGCAAGGCCGAACAGACCCAGTCGAACCTGGGTCGCCGCATCTCCAGCCTCGAAAAGCAGGTCGTCGCCCTGGAAAAGTCCGAGCAGCAGACCGCCGGGCTCGCCAAGGAAGTCGGCGCTCTGGACAATCAGGTGGCGGACCTCAGGGGAGAGGTCGCGAGCCTCAACCAACGCGTGACGAAGCTCTCGAAGCGGGTCAACTCCGGGCAGTGACCTAGCCGCGGGCCGGGCGGTGGCGCTTGGCCTCTTTGGAAGACTGAGGCGATGAGCGAGACGCGGCCGAAATACGACCCTGCGGCGATCGAGCCCGCCAGGCAGGCGGCCTGGGAGCAGGCGGGCGCCTACGCGACCCCCGATCCCGAGGAGGGGCGCGAGGCGGTCTACGTCAAGCCCTCGAGCCCGTTCACCTCGGGCAACCTGCACATGGGCCACGTCCGCGACTACTCGATCGGCGACGCCTACGCTCGCTACCGGCGGGCCCGCGGGGACGCGGTGCTGCTCGGCTTCGGTTTCGACGCCTTCGGCCTGCCCGCCGAGATGGCGGCGATCGACCGTGGGGTGCGGCCGGCGGACTGGGTGGTCGAGAGCGGCGAGCGGATGCTCGAGCAGATGAAGCGGCTCGGCTACTCCTTCGACTACGACCGCGTCTTCTACAGCTCCGACGAGAGCCAGTACCGCTGGTCCCAGTGGCTCTTCGTCACCCTGCTCGAGGCGGGCCTGATCTACCGCGACGACGCCACCGTCGACTGGTGCGACAGCTGCCGGACGACGCTCGCGGCGCTCCAGGTCGAGGACGGGCGCTGCTGGCGCTGTCACAACCCGGTGCGCCTGATCCGCCGCCCGACCTGGTTCCTGCGCGTCGTCCCCTTCCTCGAGGAGAACGACGCTCAACCTCGAGCGCTTCGAGAAGTGGGACGAGCTCTCGCTGAAGACCCAGCGCTACATCCTCGGCCGCACCGACGGCGTCGAGCTCGAGCTGAGCGAGCCCGGCGGGGGAGAGGTCACCGTCTTCACTCCGCACCGCGACGACGTCGGCGCCGCCCGCTTCGTGCTCGCCTCGCCTCGCCACCCCGAGGTCGAGCGCTGGGTCGGCGAGTCGGAGGCCCGGGCGCAAGCTCGACGAGCTGCGCTCCGGCGGCTGGGAGCGCAGCGCGCGCGACGCCTCGGCCGTGCCGCTGATCGAGACCGGCGCCGTCCTCACCCTCGGGCCGGGGGAGGCGAGCTGCCGGTGCTCGTCTCGCCGATCGTCGATGCCCGCTACGGGCCGACCGCGGTTCTGGGGATCCCGTCCGTCGACGAGGCCGACGAGGCGATCGCAGCGCGCGTCCCGGCGCTGGTCGAGGCCGGCGAGGTGGCCGCTGCCGGCGACGGCGCGCCGCCGGCCCGCGAGGCGAGGCGCTACCGCGCATCGGACTTCTCGATCGGCCGCCAGCGCTACTGGGGCACGCCGATCCCGATCGTCGACTGCGAGGCCTGCGGCCCCGTGCCGGTGCCCGTCGAGGAGCTGCCGGTCGTCCTGCCCCGCGACATCGAGCCGACCGGGGAGGGCAACCCGCTCGCCGAGCGCCCCGACTTCGTCGACGTCGACTGCCCGCGCTGCGGCGGGGCGGCCAGGCGCGAGACCGACACGCTCGACTGCCACTTCGACGCGCTCTGGCTCTGGGTGCCGGCGGCGGTCCCGCCGGACGGGCGGGCGGAGCAGATGTTCAGCCATCCCGACCTGCGGCGCTGGCTGCCCTCGGAGCGGCTCGTCGCCGGCAACGACAGCGGCAGCTTCGTCTTCGATCAGCGCGCCGTGACCAAGGCGCTGCGCGACATCGGGCCCTTCGCCTTCCTCGAGGACGGCGAGCCGTTCGCCGGCTGCCTCTTCCACGAGATGGTGGTCGCCGACGGGCGCAAGATGAGCAAGCACCTGGGCAACGTCGTCGACCCCGACGAGCTGGTCGGCCGCTACGGGGCCGACACGGTCCGGCTAGCGATCCTCTACGCCGCCGGTCCGGCGAAGACCCTGAACTGGAACGACGGCGCGATGCGATTCGCCGGCCGCTTCCTCAACAACCTCTGGGACTACGGGCTCGAGCGCTTCGCCGCGGCCGAGTCGGCGCCGGTGGACGAGGAGGCCGAAGGCGACACCGGCTTCATGCGCGAGCGGCTGGTCAAATGGTGCGACAACGGGGTCGCGCGGATCACCGACGACCTCGACGAGCTGCAGATGCACAAGGCCGTGCGCAACGTCACCCGGCTCTTCGAGCGCATCCAGGACTACGAGAAGCGGGTCGTCAAGCGCCGCGGGCGGCTGAGCAGGGCGGACGCCGAGGCGCTCGCCGACGCCCTCGTCCTGCTCGCCCGGGTGCTGGCGCCGTTTGCCCCCCACTTCTCCGAGGCGCTGCTGATCGAGGCCGGACGGGAGGACGATGTCGAGCTGCTGGGCCGTTGGCCTCAGCTGGCCGAGGCGCTATCCTGAGCCGTCGATGTTCGAGCTGCAGAGGGGAAATCTCGACAAGCGGAGGATGCGGTTCGCCAAGGCCGGCGGCCTGCCCTCGCGAAACCGGAGCTGCTCGGCGCGATGAGCCTGCCGGCCGACCAGCGAACCCGCTCCTGCGCGACGGAGTTGGTCTGCCCCGATTGCGGGCACCGCGCCCCGCTCCTCGACACGGCCTTCCGCTGTCCGAAGTGCGACAAGGGCCTCGACGTCGCCTACGACTACGAGCTCGCGGGCGAGCGCATCGCCGGCCTGGGGCCCGAGGGGCGCCCGCTCAACATCTGGCGCTATGAGGAGCTGCTTCCGATCCAGGACCTGCGCGCCTCGGAGCGGGTCGGCCTCTTCTCCGGCCAGACCCCGCTGATCCGGGCCGAGCGCCTCGGCGCCGAGCTCGGCCTGCCGAACCTCTTCGTCAAGGACGACTCGACCAACCGCCCCTCGCTCTCCTACAAGGACCGGGTGGTGAGCATGGCCGTCGCCCGGGCGCTGGAGCTGGGCTGCACCGAGATCGGCTGCGTCTCGACCGGCAACGTCGGCACCGCGACCGCGGCGCTCGGCAACAAGGCGGGCCTGACGCCCTACATCTTCTACCCGGCGAACCTCGAGCGCGCCAAGGCCCGCGGCTGCCGGGCGCTCGGCGCCGAGGTCTGCCAGCTCGACGGCAACTACGACGAGGCCAACCGCGCCTGCCGCGAGCTGGCCGAAGCGAGCGGCCTGCAGTTCGCCAACATCACCCTGCGGCCGTTCTACTCGGAGGGCGCGAAGACGCTCGCCTTCGAGGTGGTCGAGCAGCTCGACTGGGAGGCGCCCGACCACATCGTGATGCCGGCCGCGGGAGGGACGCTCTCCTCGCGGGTGCACAAGGGGCTGAACGAGATGGAGACCGTCGGCCTCGCGCAGACGGCGCGGACCAGGCTCCACGTCGGCCAGCCGACGGGCTGTTCGCCGATCTCGACCGCGATCGTCGAGAACAGCGCCGAGATCGTCCACCAGGTTCCCGAAACGCTCGCCCAGTCGCTGGCGATCGGCGCCCCCGGCGACGGCCCGCTGGTCGTCGACGCCGTGCGCAGCCGCGGCGGCTCGGCGGCCGCCGTCCCCGACGGCGAGATCATCACCGCGATGGAGCTGCTCGCCGCCACCGAGGGCGTGCTCACCGAGCCCGCCGGCGGAACGACCCTGGCGGCGACGATGAAGCTCGCTCAGCAGGGGACGATCGGCCGCGACGACACCGTCGTCATCGTGATCAGCGGCAACGGCCTGAAGACGCTCAGCGAGCAACCGGTCAGGCCGTGGCCGGAGAAGGTTCCCTGCAATCCCGAGACGATGGAGGAAGTCGTCCACGACTTTCGCCGTTCCGGCGTCGGCGCCACGCTCTGAAGTCGCGCTCGGCTAGCCTGCCGCTGTGATCGTCGAGCTTCCCGAGGTCGAGGGCGTCACCCACAGGTGGGTGCGGGCCCGCGGCCTCGAATTCCACGTCGCCGAAGCGGGGGAGGGCGACGACGTCGTCCTCTGCCTGCACGGGTGGCCGCAGAACTGGTTCGAGTGGCGCCACCTGATGCCGGCGCTGGCCGACTCCGGGCACCGGGTCCTGGCGATGGACCTGCGCGGCTTCGGCTGGTCGGAGGCGCCCGCCGACGGCTACGAGAAGGAGAACATGGCCGACGACGTGCTCGCCGTCCTCGACGAGCTCGGGCTCGAGCGGGTCAAGCTGGTCGGCCACGACTGGGGCGGCTGGATCGGCTTCCTGCTGGCGATTCGCGCACCCGAGCGCTTCAGCCGCTACCTGGCGCTGAACATCCTCCATCCCTGGATCGAGTTGCGCGATTTCCTTCCCCATATGTGGCGCTTCTGGTACCAGCAGCTGATCCTCTCTCCGGGCCTCGGCTACCGCCTGCACACGGGCGGCCGCTTCGTCCGCAGGCTGATCGTCGGCGCCTCCCGGAACAAGGACGTCTGGGACGAGGCGACGCTGAGCGTCTTCGCCGACAAGCTGCGTGAGCCACCGCGGGCGCGGGCCGGGGTGCAGCTCTACCGCGTCTTCAACCTGCGCGAGGCGCCCTCGATCGCCAAAGGGCGATACATGGAGCAGCGCCTCGAGGTCCCGACCCTGCTCCTCTTCGGCGCCGACGACTTCGCCCTGCGGCCGGAGCTGCTCGACGGCTACGAGCGCCACGCCGACGAGATGCGCGTCGAGCTGGTCCCCGACTGCGGCCACTTCATCGCCGAGGAGCGCCCCGAGCTGGTCGCCGAGCGCGCCCGCGAGTTCCTCGCCGAGCCGGTCGCCGCCGGGTAGCGCTCCGGTTTGCCTCCGCCGGCCGGAGCGCGATTGTGATTTCGGATTCGACCGGCTAGGATTTTCCGTTCTTGAGTCAGGGAAAGTCGATCGGGGTGTTCCTATTCGCGGTTCTTGCGTTCGGCTCCCTGGCGGCTTCGGCGTCGGCGTTGATCCCCGACACGCAGGCGCCGCAGACGACGATCACCTCCGGCCCGAGCGCCCCGATCGCCGGCAACTCGGCCACCTTCACCTTCATCTCCTCGGAGGCGGGCACCTTCCAGTGCCGCCTCGACTCCGTCGCCGAGGAGGACTGGAGTGCCTGCGACTCCCCGCAGACCTACACCGGCCTCGCCGACGGCCCGCACAGCTTCGAGGTCCGCGCCACGGACCAGGCCGGCAACACAGACCCGACCCCTGCCGGGGCCGCCTTCAACGTCTACACGACCCCCGCGCCCGTCTACACGGGCCCCCCGCCCGTGTACACGGGCCCTCCGCCGCCGATCGCCGGGGTCAGTTTCAACGTCGAACCCGCCGGCGGCACGGTGGAGCTGCAGTGTCCGGGAGAAGACTCCTACTCGAAGCTGAGCGGCTTCAAGCAGATCCCAGTCGGCTGCCTGGTCAACACCCGCCGCGGAACTGTGAGCCTGACCGCGTCGAAAGGCGCCTCCGGCGACCTCCAGTCCGGCCACTTCTGGGGCGGCGTCTTCGTCGTCTCCCAGGAGATCGGCGACGACCAGGACGTGGTGATGAAGCTCGTCGGGCGGCGGATGTGCGAGCGCAAGAGGTCCTCGGGGAAGAAGCGGGTCAGAGTGCTGCGGAGAAAGCGGGGCGGTGGGCGCAGGCTGTGGGGGAGTGGCAAGGGGAGCTTCAAGACCGCCGGCAGCCACGGCGCGGCGACGGTCCGGGGCACGACCTGGTTGGTGGTCGATCGCTGCGATGGCTCGACCCTGTTCAAGGTCGGCGAAGGGACCGTCTGGGTTCGCGACTTCGTCAAGCGTAAGTCGTTCACCCTCGAGACGGGGGAGACCTACGTGGCGAAGCCGCCGATTCCCAGACTCAGATTGCGTCGATGACCCTGTCCCGGACGCTTCGCGGAGCGATTGCGATGCTGATTGCCTTCGCGCTCGTCGTCTCCCTCGCTCCGGCCGCCGGCAAGCTGACGATCAGCCGCGCCAAGGACCGGGCGACCTCCTTTTCGGCCAAGACCTGCTCGCACGACATGAGCTGCACCAGGCACGGCGTCATGAACTGCCGCCGCCAGGGCCGCCACGTCGTGCTCTGCCGGATCTTCGACCGCCGCAGGACGGACGCTCAGGGGACCTTCGTCTGCAGCCGCCTGATTCGCCTCTCGCTAAAACCCCGCTCGAACCGGGTCCCGGTGACCGGCATCGGTCCCTGGCAGTGCTGAACCGCCGACCAGCGTCCACGACAGACCGCAGGCCCTCAGGATTCTGCCCGGAAGGTGATTCCGTCGAGGCTGGTCAGGCCACCGTCCCTTGATATGACCGCACCGTCCCGTCCGAGAACCTGGCTGTCGGATCCGTAGACGCTGACCAGGCCTGTTTCGGGTGAGACGAACCTGCCGCTGGCCGGTCGGTAGCCGCCGGGCAGCTGAAAGATCACCGTGTCCGGGGCGCCGAGACCGGCGATGCCCTTGAGGTGGACCACGCCGCCGCGGTCCTTGTAGAAGGCGACCGTCTCCGGCTGCGGCGGTTTTTTCGTCTGGACGTTCACCCATCCGACCCCGAACGGAGGCTCCCCCGGCTGCCCCACCTCATGCCAGGCCTCCGCCGGGGCGAGCGAGCCGGCCAGGTCCGCGACGGCCGCCGTGGCGGCGGTCTGCGCGGTCGGCACCGTGCCGAGGGTCGAGGCGTCGATCTGCTTGCCGGTGAGGGTCCCGTCCCTGACCTTGGTCGCCGTCACCGCCTGGTTGACGATCTTCGCCGTCGAGACCGCGTTCTTCCTGATTTTCTTCTGGTTGACGGCGTTCTTCCTCAGCTGCCGGGGGCCGACGCTGTTCTTCGGCAGCTGGGTCGCGGCATAGGCGCCGCTGCCGAGCGCGACGAAGAGCGCCAGGCAGGCGACGACGTTGGCAAACGTGAATTCGGGGTGCAGGCGCTTGGGCATCTTGGCCTCCGCGGGGTTGGCGGATTCAGCCTCGCCCGATACGGAGGGCGGAGGCCCTCGCACCGAGGCTAGCGGAGAGGGGGCGAGGGTCAAGGCCCGATGTGCCCTACCGGCGGCGACCGAGCTCTAGCGCCTGTTAGCGCTCGTAGAGCGCCCTCGGCAGGCCGGACCCTGTTGTTCGGGAGCTGAACCGACAGGTTTGTTCGCCTGCAGGGTGGGTAGTGGCCGAGAGTCCAAGTGTTCGCGCGCCGAGTGTCGGCGCGACGCGACTCAAACCTGATCACGATCACAGGCCCAAACGATCGGCTGCGCGTGTTTGCCGCTGCCGGCAGGGCCGTGAAAGGAACCATGAAAGATGCTGAGCCTCGTCTGCCGCGAGCCCCGAGGGGATTCAGGGGGGCGCTGCTCACAATCGTCGCCTCAATCGGAATCCTGCTCGTCGGCCTCGGCGCCGCCGCCATCGCCGGCAAGAACCACTCGCCGATCAAGCCGGTCAAGCGCTCCGATGAGGGCGCGACCAACCTGGCCCGCTCGATCTTCGAGGGCAACGACGAGCGGCTCGTGCGGGCCAAGTTCGTCTCCGTCCCGCCCGGGCACGATCCCGTTGCGAGATCGCGCAGGCACATCGCCGGATTTCCCCGCAGGGGCGAGTCCTTCGCGATCCTCTCGACGGGCTGCGCCCACTTCGCGCTCCGCAAGAACCACGGGACCGCCACCGGTTGCAGGGACGGCGGCGTGAAGACCCGCGGCGCCAGGGACGTGACCATCATGCGGATCCGGTTGAAGGTGCCGAACGGCGCCAACTGCCTCTCGTTCCGCTTCAAGTTCCTCTCCGAGGAGTACCCGGAGTGGGTCGGCACCGAATTCAACGACGCGTTCATCGCCGAAGTCGGACATGCGCCGAAGTGGAGCGCCTCCGACAACCGGCGCCCGACGATCAAGGCGCCGCGCAACTTCGCGACGACCCGGCGCGGGCGCGACTACGTCAGCGTCAACGGCACCGGAGTCGCCAAGGTGTCACGAGCCGCCGCGAAGGGCACGACCTACGACGCGGCCACCGGCAAGCTGCGGGCCTCGACGCCCGTCAAGCCGGGTTACCAGCTGCTCTACCTGTCGCTGTTCGACCAGGGGGACCGCCAGTACGACTCGGCCGTCTTCTTCGACCGGCTGCTGGTTCGGCACTCGAACCACTGCAAGTCCGGACTGGTCGGAAGCAAGTAGGGCCGCCTGAACGGACCGTGGCGCCGACGACCGGCCGCGAGCGATCGCGGCCGGTCGTCTTTTGCGTCGGCAGTGGCTTTTCGGGCAACTCGGCTAGTCCTCTGACCCGAGTGGCGCCGAAAGCACCGGGCAGCCGGGGCCGCGACAGCTTGATTCCTCAATCCTCAGCCGGTCAGCGCATGGCCGAAGACCAGGCAGCCCGGAGCGCCGAAGTTGCTGCTGACGTAGCTGAAGTGGACGGTGGTGATGCGACCGCCCGTGAAAGCGGAATTGAGGGTCCCGGAGCCGGCAAAGTGGAGTAGATCGGTCAAATCCATGTCGCCTGCCTGAGGGGACGCAAACGCGCTGGTCGCCGTGTCTCCGGCCGCGACTCCGTGGAACGCGAAGGCCGCCGTTTCCGCGGAGCTGTTTGCGGCCAGGAGGTCCGTGAGCCCCCCGCTACAGCCACCGGTCAGTCGCACGCCGCCGAAATCGAGCACGGTTTCCTGCGGTGCGTCGGGTGCGATACTGCGGAAGAACTTCACAACGGACTGGCCGCCGACCGTCTCCGCGTTCGCTGCCGACTGAATCTGACCCAGCGTGTCCACGGCAATGTCTTTGTTGGTCAGTGTGTTGTCGCGGATCTTGGCACCCGTTACCGCATTGGCCTTGATCCTGTTGGTGGTCACTGCCCCCCGCCTGATTTTTGCCGTCCTGACCGCGTTCCTTTTCAGCTGCCTCGCCCCAACGCTGTTCTTCGCCAGCTGCGTGGCCGCGAAGGCGCTTGCACCGCCGGCCGCGATGATCAGGGCAAGCGTTGCCGTCACGTTGGCGTAGGTCAGCTTGGGACGCAAAAACATCGGCCTCCATCGAGCCTCGTGGCCATCGCCTCGCAAACCGAAGAGGGGCGGGACCCTTTCATCGAGGGTAGTCCTCGCCAGGGCACCAGTCAATCTGCGCGGACAGAAGGGCACCACCGCACCGCCCAGCAAACCCGATTGACGCTACCTCGTCGCATTCGTTTAGGGCGAAATACGCGGCTTTGGCGTCAAGGAAGGCGTGAGTCCGCTGCGCGCGAAGAAGCGGCAGCTCTGGCATTCCGCGCCGCGCCGGTCAGCTCTCGACCGGGGTGTCCGGCAGGCTCCCCCACTCGGACCATGAGCCGTAGTAGACGGCGACCTGCCGATAGCCCAGCTGTTCTTTCAGCGCGAACGCGACCAGGCTCGCCCGGTTTCCGATCGTGCAGTAGACGACCACCCTCTGTTCGGGCTCGAGCCCGACCTCCTCACAGGCCCGCCGCAGCTTCTCGCCGTCTGCCAGAGAGCCGTCCTCCCGCCGCGCCAGGTCGACGGGAACGTGAACGGCGCCCGGGATGTGGCCTGGGCGCCCGGCCCCCTCGGTGGCACCCGAAGGCCAGAAGCGCTCGCCGCTGAACTCCTCCCTCGCGCGCACGTCCAAGATCACGGCCCCCCGACTTCCGATCATCTCCTGCACGTCCTGCCGCGAGACCATCAGCTCAGGCTTCTCACCCAGGCGTTCGTAGGAGGACGGTTCCGGCTCCGGGACCTTGTTGCTCCAGGAGTAACCGGCGCCTTCCCACCTCTCGCGCGGGCCGTCCATCACCCGGATCCGCTCGTGGCCATGGCAGTCCATCAGCCAGAAGCCGAGATACGGGGCATAGCCGTAGAAAACGACGGTGCTCTCGGGCGTTATCCCCGACCTCGACAGGACCGCGTCGAACTCGTCCGGATCGATCGGCGTGTAGTCCGGATGGCGCAGATCCCGGTAGGCGTCCCAGAGGACCGCACCGGGGATGTGGCCCTCGCCGTAGGCGGCGGCGCTCACATCCACCTCCACGACCCGCACCGCCGAATCGTCGAGGTGACCGGCGACCCACTCCGGATCGACCTGTACGCCCGGCGTCATCGACGTCAATATCTCACACCGAGCCCGGCGTCAGACACCGGGCCGTCGTGCTGAGGCAGGTGCCTCGCCAGCGTCGCAAGCACCGCCAGCGCCCAAAGGCGCGGCCCAACCATGCCCGGAAGGCGCGCTTGGTCATGGCGCCCCGCGCCGCGTACACTCGACACAGGCGACCGGAGGGATCGCAGCCAATGCCTCGTCAGAGATTCAAGCGCCCCAGCGCCGCAGGAGGACGAGGGGCGGCGAGCCTGGCGATCATCGCACTCGTCGTTTTCGGCCTCGCAGCCGCCCCGGCGGCGGCGAAAGACCGCTACGTCACTCCCGGCGGGGCAGGGGAACTGTGCACCGTGCCCAGCCCATGCGCGCTCGAGACCGGTATCACGAAAGCGGTGGGTGGCGACACGGTCCACGTCGCCGGTGACCTTGGTCCCTATCTCGAAGCTCCGTTTGCGCTTGCCCACTTCGCCGTCACCGTGATCGGCGAGGGGCAGAAGGTGCCGGAGATCGTGTTCGACGAAAGCGGTTGGCTGACCGTCGCCGCCGGGTCGAGCGTGGCGCGGCTCGATCTGACCCGCGCGAGTGGCTCACAGGTGCTGATCTATCTGTTCGGCACCGGCTCCCGCCTCAGGCTCGAGTCCGCAACCGGCCTGCCCGTCTTCGTCACGGGGCTGCTCCGCGACAGCTTCGTGCACGCCACCGGTCCCGGTTCGCTCGCGGTCAAGGCCTCCTCGGCCAGCGCCAAGTTGCGCAATGTGACGGCCGTCGCCGATGGCGCCGGCTCCATCGCAATCGGCGCCGATGCCCAGTACGACTCCTTCTTCGAAGAATGCATTGAGGTGGCCACGGTCGAGCTGCGCAACGTGATTGCCCGCGGGGTCGGCGGCGATCTACGGGCCTTCGCCGGAAAGGAATGCCCGGCGTTCCTCGACGTAGCTCACTCCAACTTCCGCGCCGGTGCCACCTCTGTCGCGGGCGCCGAAGCGGGGATTTTCGACCTGGGGGGGAACCAGACGACCGTCGACCCCCTGCTCGGGCCCGACCGCCTCCACCAACTTGCCGGATCGCCGACGATCGACGCCGGAATCGCGACGCCCGACGACGGGCCGACCGACCTCGACGGCGAACCGCGAGCACAGGGCGCGGCACCCGACATCGGCGCCGACGAGCTGCTCGCGCTCGCGCCCCCACCCGACACGACGGCGCCGGTCGGCGCCAGGCTCCGCTTCAACCCGAAGCGGTTCCGCCCGAGGCGCCCCCGCCCCGCGAGCATCGCCTCAGCGAGCGCGAAGAAGGGACCGCAAGCGATCCCCGCAAACCTCACGGGTGAGCTACCGCCTCTCTGAGGACTCCCGGGTGCGCTTCACCGTGCACCGCTTCGTGTTCGGGTTCGAGAAAGCGTTCGGGAAAACCAATCGCTGCCTGGTCGGCAAGCGGGCGCGGCGCCCGCGCAAGGCCAAGAAGTGCAGGAAGCTCGTCCGCGTCAAGGGGGCGTTCACCCATGCGGGCACCCAGGGCGCCAACCGCTTCCGCTTCAGCGGCTACCTCCGCGGCAAGCGACTGCGGCCCGGCGTCTACCGGATGCTCGGGGTGCCGACCGACGCTGCGGGCAACCGCGGCCGTCGCTTTGGCGGGTCGTTCGTCGTGGCCCGGCGCTAAGGCCCGCGTTCGACCTGGAAGCGTTGATCCCCATACGCCCGTGGCAGATGCCAGCGACGAGGGCTCGGTCCCGTTCGCGCATGCCGGAGGAGGGACTCGAACCCCCGACACGCGGATCATGATCGCGCCCCGGCATTGCGGTGGAGTGCGTGCTGTTACGGGATTTCGCCGCTGGGAGGCCGTTTTCGCCCCGAAATCAGGGTCGGGATTGCGCGCTGTATCCGTGGCTTCCGCTGACACCCTGCTGACACCCCAGCGAGCGGCCAAGCTTGCCGACCGCGGATCGGAGCGACCCCCGGAGACCGAGCATGAGGCCGAGGCGGACGGCCCATCGCAACCGGGGAGGCGTTTGGTCATGGCGCCCCGCACGGCGTACACTCGACATGGGCGACCGGAGGGATCGCAGCCAACTGCTTCGTCGAGAGTCAAGCGCCGCAGCGCCGCCGGAAGGCGAGGGCCGGCGGGTCTCGCGACGATCGCCCTCGTCGTCTCCGGCCTCGCAGCCGCACCGGCGGCACAGGCGGCACAGCGCTACGCGGCGCCGAGCGGCCTGGGGATGGAATGCACCCAGGGCGCTCCTTGCTCGCTGAAGGAAGCGATCACCAAAGCCGAAGCGAACGACGAGGTAATCGTCACCACCGGCACCTATGCGGTCGAAGAACCGATCACTACCCCCGTCGGGGTCCAGGGCATCGACATCCACGGCGAGCTCTCGAGGCCGATGCCGGTGATCGCCGGGACCGTCGCCAGCAAGTTCTTCGTGATCGGCGTCGGCAACAGCCTGCGCTCCGTCGAGGTGACGGACACGGCGGCGGCCACCCCGATCGCGCTCGTCTGCATCGGGAGCGCCGAACGGGTTCGGGTGTCGGCAACCGGAGCCGGCGGCGTTGCGGCAGAGATCGGCATCGGCGGTCTGCTTCGCGACAGCTCGGTCCTCGCCGACGGCGTCGGCTCCTTCGCGGTATTCGCCACCGGGACAGGGACGGGGACCGCGATGCGCAACGTGACCGCAACCGCCACCGGAAGCGAATCCATCGGGGTGTTCTCCCGCTATCAGAAAGACGCACCTGGGAGCTTCGGGCTCGACCTGAAGAACGTGATCGCCGGCGGGGACGGGTTTGACTTGAAAGTTGAAGGCAACACCTTCGGGTTCGCGACGATCGACGTCTCCAACTCGAACTTCCAAACGGTCGATGCGGCACCCGGATCGACGATCGTGCAGGGCGCGGGCAACCAGACGGCTCTGCCCCGTTTCGTCGACGCGGCCGGCGGCGACTACCACCAGCTCGCCAGCTCGCCGACGATCGATGCCGGCATCGCCACGCCCGAGAACGGTCCGACCGACCTCGACGGCGAACCGCGCTCGCAGGGTTCGGCCCCCGACATCGGCGCCGACGAGTTCCCCCCGCCTCTGTCCACGACCGACGCCACCGCCCCGGTCGGCTCCAAGCTCAAGTTCAAGCCGAGGCGCTTCCGGCCCAGGGGCAAACGCGTGCCGAGTGTCTCCACGGCGAGCGCGAAGAGGCGCGGCAAGCGCTCGCGGCAGACCTCGCGGGCGAGCTACCGGCTCTCAGAGGACGCCAGGGTGCGCTTCACCGTGCGGCGCCGGGCAATCGGGCGCAAGAAGGGCAAGCGGTGTGTGATCGGCAAGCCGGCGCGGCGTCTAGGCAAGGCCAAGAGGTGCAAGAAGTTCATCCGCGTCAAGGGCGCGTTCACCCATGCGGGCACCCAGGGCGCCAACCGCTTCCGCTTCAGCGGCTACCTCCGCGGCAGGCGCCTGCGGCCAGGCATGTACCGGATGATCGGAGTGCCGACCGACACCGCCGGCAACCGGGGACGTCGCTTTGGCGGGTCGTTTGTGATCGCCCGCAGGTGAGGGCGCGGCACACTGGATGGGGCCGCTCGGCCCTCTCTCCCCTGTTGTGTTCGTGCTCAGGATTCGGTTTGGCTGTGGAAGCCATGCCGGCGGAGGGACTCGAACCCCCGAAACGCGGATTATGATCCCGCGGCGCGAGTGCGGGGGAGTGCGTGCTGTTGCGGGATTCCCCCGCTAGAGGGCGTTTTCGCTCTCGAAACGGGATCTGGATTGCGGGCTGTATCCGTGGCTTCCGCTGACACCCCAAAGCCTCGGGAAGAGGTTTCCGTCGGGGGTCTCCCGTATCCAGTGTGTGGGCGCTTACGGATGTCACGGAGAGCACATCGCGCTAGCGTGAGCACCAAGTCGGGTCGACAGGAAGGGAAATAACGATGGAGGCAGGAGCTCAACAGAGCCCAACCGGCGTCACGCAGCACGGGTTCTTCGAATCGCTGATGGACACCCGGTTCGACAACCTGATCACGCCAAAGCTGATCCGTTTTCTCTACATCGCAAGCATGGTCGTGCTTGCGATCGGCGTAATCGTGGCGATCATCGCCGCCTTCGCCGACAAGGTCGGCACCGGGATCATCTTCCTGGTCCTCGCGCCGATCATCGCCCTGATCTACTTGATAGTGATCCGGCTCTACCTCGAGCTGATCGTGGTCGCTTTCAAGATCCGCGAGGCAGCCGAGGAGGTAGCCAACAACACGCGTAAGTAGACAGGATTGAAGCAGCAGGGGTTTCCTCTGCTGCTTCGCGATCTGGGGGCGTTCTGCTCCGCGACGCTCATCAAGTATCTCCGGCCCCACCCGTCGAGGTCAGGGCTTCCTCTTCGAGTTCCTCGATCGTCACTTCAGTAATCCTCAGCTTCAAGCATCTTGACGGATCGCGAGCCGGATGGGCTCAGGGATCGGATCTCCAATAGCAGCCCGCAAGGGAGCGCACAGGCGTGCCTGAGTTGGGCGAGGCGAGGCTAGGCGTTTCGCCCTCGCCGATCGCCCGTTCGAATGGGTGACCACCGACGTCGAGCGCCGTAAGGCGTCGTGGAGGATCTCGGTCGGGTCCGCGGAGGACTACGACGCACTCAGGAGGCGGCGAAGACGGTCAGCTCCTGTTCGCCGCCATGGCCGCATCCGGCGAGCGCCGAGACGACGGCCAGCGCCCCGGGCAGCGCGACCCGACGCACTCAGCTGCTCCGTTCCACCATGACCGAGGTCGCCTTGACTGTCGCCGCCGCCTTCATCCCCGGCTCGAGGCCGAGCTCCTCGACCGCATCGCGGGTGATCGCGGCGGTGATCCGATGTGGCCCGGCCTCGATCTCGACCAGCGCCATCACCCCGTCGGCCTCAACCGAGCGAACCAAGCCCGGGAACCGGTTGCGAGCGGAGAAGGCGTCGCCGGTGCCGTGGCGCTCGGGGGCGGCGCACAGCCGCTCGATCTCGGAGACCGGGATCCTCCGCCGGTTGCGCTCGTCGCGGCTCGTCTTCAGCTTGCCGGAACGGTCCCAGCGCCGCAGCGTGTCGGTGCTGACCCCGAGCAGCTTGCTCGCTTCGCCGATCGCGACGGTTCGATGCACTGCCTATGCAGGATATAGGCAAGATATTCCTGACGGCTCGACGAGCGTCCACGTCGGCGATGACGGTGCAAGCGCTCAGCGGCGTGAGAAGTCGCGTAGCTGCGAGGACATGTCGGCGATCGCCTGCGCCGTCCCCCGCACGGTCCCGGTGACCTTGGAGCGGCCGGAGCGATTGCGGTAGGCGACCGGCAGCTCGGCGATCCGCCAATCGGCGACGATCGCGCGCAGAACCATCTCCAGCGGCCAGCCGCTGCGGCGGTCGCGAGATCCCGAGCCCGAGCAGCGCGTCCCGGTCGGCGGCCCGCATCGGCCCGATGTCGCTGAGCGCCACTCCCGGTGCGGCGCCGCAGCTCGAAGGCGAGCGCCCGGTTCGCCAGCCTGGCGTGCAGCGGCCAGGCCCCTCGCTCCGGCTGGCGGCTGCCGATCGCCAGGTCGGCCCCCGCCTCCAGCCTCTCGACCAGCCGCGGCAGCTCGCCGGGGTCGAGCGAGCCGTCGCAGTCCATGAAGCAGACGACCCCTCCGCTCGCGGCGACCAGGCCCGCGTAGCAGGCGGCGCCGAAGCCGCGGCGCGGTTCGCTCAGGACCGTCGCGCCCAGCTCCGCCGCGATCCTCCCCGAGCCGTCGGCGGAGTCGTTGTCGACGACGATCGGCCGGTAGCCGGGCGGCATCGCGCCGAGCACGGCCGGCAGCGCCTCCGCCTCGTTCAGCACCGGCAGGACGACGTCGGGCACGATCAGCCCCCGCTCGCCTCGTCGTCCCCCCGGCGACCGGCTCTGCGCAGGCGGATCGCGTAGATCAGCGCCGACCCGGCGAAGAGGACCGCGCAGAGACCCAGCCAGCGGGTAAGAAGACGTCGACGCTCAGCCCGGTGCTGGCTTCGTAGCGGTGCGAGTCGAGGCCGAGGATCAGCGGGAAGAAGAGGAGGAAGGAGATGCCGCTGAGGAGGAAGGGCACGCGCACGTAGTTGATCGCCGGGACGCGACGGCGGGCGAGCCAGTTGTCGGTCGGCGCCACCAGCTGAGCGGTGCGCGACCAGGTTGAGCGTCGAGTAGAGGGGGAAGGCGATCAGGTCGTGGGCGAAGACGGCTGCCGCGAAGTAGATCAGCGTGCCGAGCGGCGAGGGGCTCTCGACGATGCGAAAGAAGCCGTAGCCGGCCACCGCGAAGCTCGCCATCACGGCCAGCAGGTGCAGCGGCGAGGCACCGTAGCGCGAGCGCAAGCGCTCCATTCTCAGGCTCGCCTCGAAGTGCATCGAGTCGACCCACTTGGTGCAGTGGACCCCCGGCGCCGCCGGAACGATGACCCGGGCCGGATAGCCGTGGTCGGGCGAGAGGTCGGCCCCGTTGACGCGCAGCGCCAGCAGGCTGCGCTCGTCGGCGATCTGGCCGGAGCTGAGCGTCACCTGGCGAAACGATCCGGCCTTCTGCAGCGATTCGACCAGAACCTGGTCGGCACCGGCCGCGCCGGCCCGCTCGGCCAGGTCGCGCAGCCGCACCCCGGTCCATGACTGGGTCGTCGACCAGCCCTCGACGCAGGCGATCGGCAGGTCGTAGGTGTGCTGGGGCATCGCCAGCAGCTGCTCGCGGGAGAGCCGCAGCCTGGCGAGCACCGCTGAGGCGCAGCCGCCAGGCCGCGCCGGTCTGCGGCGGGCTCGATCCCCCTCGCCGCCGCGGTCTTGTTGACCTGGAAGTCGTTGGGCCCGCTGCCGCTGCTCGCGCCCGCGCGGGGTCAGCCAGGCCAGCCGCCTGCAGCGGTCCGCCGATCACCTGCGCCGCGGCCATCACGCCGACGCCCAGCGAGGCGGCCCCGACCGTGGCCAGCAGCGCTCGCCTGGAGATGGTCGGCGCGTCGGGTTCGAGCGGCGCCGTGGTTCCCTCTTCGGGGGGCTCGGGCATCGGTGTGGTCGAGGTCGGCGCGAAGCGGCCGCAGGACCCCGCGCCGGCGGAAGGCGTCGCGCACGGTCGGCAGCTTCAGCCCGACGTGCAGGGCCAGCGCCGCGAGGAAGACCAGCGCCGCGTAGTAGTGGGAGGGGACGAAGCTGAACGGCCAGGGGTAGAAGAGCTGGATGTTGAGCAGCCCGGTGAAGAAGACGAAGAGGCTGCCGCCGACCAGCAGAGCGAGCGAGGCGCGCTCGAGCAGGTGGGCGAGCGAGCGCACCGGCGGCCACTCGAACAGCTTCGGCATCACCGACCAGAGCTTTGCGAGCAGCAGCGGGATCGCGGTCAGTCCGCAGATCACGTGCAGGCCCTGGGTGACCGCGTACAGATAGGCCGGGCTGGTCGGCCAGGAGAAGAAGAAGACGTCCCAGCCGAGGCCGCCGGCGGGAAGCACCGAGTTGTCGCCGAGGCCGGGGTTGTAGGCGGCCTGGGAGAGGAAGCCGGTGACCGCCGAGACGACGATCAGCGGCAGCAGCGCCGAGCCGAGGAACGAGGAGAGCCAGGGGCCGCGCAGCGGGCTGCGCCAGAAGCCCGGCTGCGTCGGGCCGGGCGGCGGCTCCGCGGGGATCCTGGGCCGGCGGAGCTTCACCGCACCTCTCCCGCCGGCTCGATGCGCTGCATCTGCCCCTCGTCTCGCCCGGCGACGAAGACCTCGCCCGAGCGCGGGTCGACGGCAACCGAGTTGGGCTGGCGAACGGTCGGGTAGGTTGCGGTCACGGTCGGCCGCTCCGCCGGCGAGCGAGTACTCGACGAGCCGGTTGGTCGCGGTCAGCGTCACCCACAGCCGACGACGGCGGGGTCGACGGCGATCCCGTAGGGGGCGCCCGGAGCCCGCGCGACGGCGGTCTCGCGGGGGCGCGGCCCGAGCCGGTAGCGGCGCACCAGCCCGCCTTCGGTGTCGGCGACGTAGGCGTCCGCCCCGAGCGTCACGACGTGGGTCGGCCCGATCCCGGCCGGGACGCGGCCGAGCGCCCGCGGCCGCCGTGCGTCGTAGACCTGCAGGACGCGCTCGGCGACCGCGACCAGGGCGACGTAGCCGTCGCCCGCCGCGATCCCGCCCGGCTGCTCCGGCGCCGGCAGCGTCGCCGCCAGGCGTCGGCCGCGCAGCACGGAGACCTCGTCCGCGAACTCGTCGGCGACGAAGACGCGGCCGCCCGCGGCCGCGGCGTCGTGCGGGTGCTCCCCGACCGCGGTGGAGGCGATGCGGCCGTCGGGGGAGATCTGCAGCACCGCGTCTGCCGACTCGGCGGGGACGATGACGCGCCCGCCGCCGGGCGAGACGGCGAGGTGGCGCGGCGTCGCCGGCAGCGGCACGCGGCGAACCAGCGCCAGCGTCTCGGGGTCGACGAAGCCGAGCGCGCTCGGGCTGCGCAGGCCGACCGCGAGCAGGCCGGCGCCGGAGAGGAACGCGAGCCCCTCGGGCAGCTTGCCGACCCGGGCGACCGTCCCCGCCGGGCGGACCGTGAGCGGCGGCGACTCCGCCGGCTCCGCGGCAGACGGGAAGCCACTGTCGCAGCCGGCGATCAGCGCTGCGCAGAGTCCCGCGAACACGGCCAGCGAGCCGTCGCGGAAGCCGGGAACCGTGGCCATGCGGTCGATTCTGGCAGTTGGCGGGGCGCCGCGAGAGGCTTCGGGGCGATCGTTCGCGAGCCGTTTGGACGCTCGGCCGCCGCCCCCCACTACGCTGCGCCGATGCCAGAGCGCGTTCTCGTCACCGGTGGCGCGGGCTTCATCGGCTCGCACGTCGTCGACCTGCTGGTCGGGTCCGGGACCGAGGTCCGCGTGCTCGACAGCCTGCATCCCGCGGCGCACTCCTCGCGGCCCCCGTACCTCAACGCCGCCGCCGAGCTCCTGGTCGGCGACCTCAACGATCGCGAGGCGCTCGGAGCGGCGCTGGAGGGCGTCGGGGCGGTCTGCCACCAGGCCTCCATGGTCGGCCTCGGTCTCGACTTCACCGAGGTCGGGGACTACTCCACCGCCAACGACCTCGGCACGGCGCGGCTGCTCTCGGCGCTGGCCGAGCGCGGCTTCCGTGGCCGGCTGGTGCTGGCCAGCAGCATGGTCGTCTACGGAGAGGGGGGCTACGAGTGCTCCGACCATGGCGCGGTGCGCCCCGAGCCCCGCGCCCGCGAGGACCTCGAGAGCGGGCGGTTCGAACCGCCCTGTCCCCGCTGCGGCGCGCCGCTCGAGCCGCGGCCGATCCCCGAGGACGCTCCACTGGAGCCGCGCAGCGTCTACGCCGCAACCAAGCTTCATCAGGAGCACCTCTGCTCGCTTTTTGCGCGCGAGCGCGAGGGCGTTCGCTTCACCGCGCTGCGCTACCACAACGTCTACGGGCCGCGTATGCCCCGCGACACGCCCTACGCCGGCGTCGCCAGCATCTTCAGGAGCGCGCTGGAGGGCGGGCAGGCGCCCGCCGTGTTCGAGGACGGCCGCCAGCTGCGCGACTTCGTCCACGTGGGCGACGTCGCCCGGGCGAACCTTCTCGCGCTCGACCCCGAGCGGGACGCGGCGGGCGCCTTCAACGTCGCCAGCGGCAACCCGCAGACGGTCGGCACGATGGCGGAGCTGCTGAGCCGCGCCGCCGGGCCCGGTGCCCCCGAGCCGCGGATAACCGGTGAGTACCGGCTGGGTGACGTTCGCCACGTCTTCGCCGATCCGCGCCTGGCGCGAGAGCGCCTCGGGTTCGAGGCGGAGATCGGCCTCGAGGCAGGGATGCGCGAGTTCGCCACCGCCGCGCTGCGCTGAGGTCACCATCGGGTGTCGATCAGCACCTGGATCGCGAAGGCCTGCGCGGCGAGCGCCACCAGCACCGGTGCCAGGCGGGTGCTGCGCAGGCCCCGCGCCGCGGCGAGGCAGGCGAACGGCACCAGGAAGAGCCAGATGCGCTCGGTCTCGGCCTTGGTGTAGCCGCCCACTGACGGCGACGACGATCACCGCCGCGAGCGCCACCGCGGTCGCCTCCCGCGCAGCAAGCGCCCGCGCCGCGAACCAGGCCACCGCGCCGAGCATGAAGACGAACGCCGCGGGCGAGCCGAAGAGGTAGAAGAGGTAGGGCCGGACGTTGGCGACTCCCTCCCGGTAGCGCACGTTGGTGGCTTCGATGGCGGCGATGGCGTCGAAGCCCGTGGCGGCGTTGAGCACCAGGTAGAAGGCGAGCACGGCGGCGGCGCAGAGGAGCCGCGACGCGCAGTGCGTCGCCGATCCCTTAGCGGCGCCAGCGCACCAGCACGGCCCATGCCCCCGCCGCGAGCAGCGCATAGGAGTAGAAGGAGGCGACGGCGAGGATGGCGGCGCCGGCGCCGACGAGGAGGCGGCGGCGCGAGAGGAGAGCGGCGGCGGCGAGGACGGCCGAGGGTGGCGAAGAGCGCGTCGGCCGACGTCGCCCCGTAGAGCAGCGAGGTGGGCACGAAGACGAAGAGCAGGGCGGCCGTCCGCGCCGTGGCCTCGTCGAAGAGATCGCGAGCGAGCGCGTAGAGCGCGGGCGTGGCCAACGCGCCGACGAGGATCACCAGCGCGGCGGCGCCCTGCGCGGAGTCGATGCCGAGAGCGTGGAGGGTGAGAACCAGGCCCGGGGGGTGGCCGGCGGGATGGACGGGCAGGGTCGGCGACCAGAGCGTCGAAGCGGTCGAGGAAGGAGCCGACCCCGTCGCGCAGCTCGCTCAGGGCGGGCAGGTACTCGTGACGGCCCTCCCCGGTCGCCCGCACCTCGAAGACCTCGTACCACCCGTGCGGCCCGGAGCGGGCGAGGTTGAGGGCGAGGCGGGTGAAGAGCGTCAGTGCGAACAGCCCGAGCCCGAGCCCCGCCGGTCCGACCTCGGCGCGGCGGAGGCGGAGCGCGGCCGGGAGACTGGCGGCCAGAGGAGGCGAGGGCGAGTACCTCCCAGCCCGAGAGGACGGGGTCGAAGACGACGAAGAGCGGCTGGCCGGCGGCCCCCCAGTTGACGCCGGCTGCCTTGGCCACCAGCCCGACCGCGATCGTCGCCGCCGTCGCCGCCGACCACCGCCAGCGGGATCCGGTCGCCGCTCGGCGGCTCGCGGCGGCTCGGCGCCCAGCGGCGGGACTACCGGAGCCAAGGCTCTTGCTCTCGGCGTAGCCTCGCGAACCAGCGTTGACCCACCGACCACAGCTCCTCGGTGCCGAGCCCGGCCGCGCGGGCGAGCGGCCCGATCGCGTCCGCCCCCACCCACGCCCAGGGGATCCAGTCGCTCACCTCGCGGGGGCTCTCCAGCCGCAGGCGCAGCAGTCCGCGTTCGGGTCCGCGGCGGCTCCACCTCGACCAGGACGCGACCCCCGGGGCGCACCAGCTCCGCGACCCTGGCGAGCAGACGCCTCGGTTCGCCGCCGATCCCGATGTTTCCGTCGAGCAGGAGGGCGGTTCCCCACATCCCGCTCTTCGGGACGTCGAAGATCGACCCCTCGATCACCTTCGCCCCCCGCTCGCGGGCGATCGCCGCGGCGCAGGAGGAGAGCTCCACCCCGGTCGCCTCGATGCCGAGCGCCTCCAGGGCGACCAGGTGCCGGCCGACGCCGCAGCCGACGTCGAGGACCGGGCCGTAGCGCCCGGCGGAGCACCTGCTCCTCCCCCGCAGCGGCCCGTCGCAGCCAGCGCTCGAGCGGCAGCCGCCGCCGCGAGCCGTCCTCGCCGACGGCGTCGAAGCGAACGGGCGCGTCCCCCGAGGAGCCGCTGCCGAGGCCGATCTCGTAGAGCTGCATCGCGCTGGTCAGCCCAAGCTCAGGCAAGCGTCGACTCCACGCTTCGGAGCGCCCGGGCAAATCGACTCCGGGGGGCGGCCGCGGCGACGGCCGCGGCGTCGGACCAGTAGTCGACGTCGCACAGCGTCGCCAGCTCTTCGACGCACATGCCGAGGCGGCGCAGCCGCTGCCGCTGTCGCTCCGCGGTGCGCTCGTGCTCATCGGCACCCCGAGAAAGGCGCTGGGCCTGGGCACCCGCATGCCGATCGCCCAGTAGCCGCCGTCCTCGGCCGGCCCCAGCACCGCGTCGCACCCCGGTTGCTGCAGCCGACACAGCGCGTCGTCGATCATCTCGGGCCGGAGCTGCGGCGTGTCCATGCCGACCAGCAGCGCGGCGCCGTCCGCGTCGGCGAAGGCTGCGGCAAGCCGCTCCGCGAGCCCGTCGCCGCGCTGCGCCACCACCTCGAAGCCCTCGGGCAGCCACTCGCCCGGCGACCCCTCGAGCACCAGCGTGCGCCCTCCGGAGCTGGCCTGGCTGACCGCCGCGAGCGTGTCCGCGAGGGCCGCTTCGGCCAGCGAGGCAGCCTGCTCGTCGGTGCAGGGCGGACAGAGCCGGGTCTTCGAGCGACCGGGAACGGGGGCCTTGGCGATCACCAGCACACGGGGAAGCACGCGTGGCATATATCAATCATCGATTAACAGGGTCTTACGAGCTCCGAGACCCGGTCCGTCGAAGATGAATTTGCCGCCGTTCGACCACCGCTCGGCGCTTGCGGGCCCTGACGACTGGCGTGGTGCGGCCATACGGCTGGTGGCGGCGCGCAAGTTCGACTCGTCTCCGAGCTCAGTCGCGCCGGGAAGGGCCACCTTGAGCGACTCCACAGCCTCGTCGAGCGCCCCCTCGGCCTGGGGTGTGTTCGGAACGCTAGGATCCATTTCGTCGGTCGTCCTGATCGACCGATGCTTGGACGGGGGCGCTCGTTGGGGGCCGCCCACCCAGGCCATGAACCTGGGATCTCCCTTGACATGCAGCGCCGGGAAATGGGCTAAATGGAGCCATTTCCTGAAATGCCGGAGGAGGGACTCGAACCCCCGACACGCGGATTATGATTCCGCTGCTCTAACCAGCTGAGCTACTCCGGCGGGGACGGGAATGGTAGCGGCGGGTCTGGGCCCGGGCGGGGTCGAGGCAATAGCCTTGTCCGCGTGGCTGGCGATCTCGACAGGGCCGTTCGGGCGGTGGTCGTGGACTGCCTCGCGGTCGGCGCAGGGGAGGAGGTCCTGGTCGTCTGCAATCCGGCGACCGAGGGCCTCGGCGATCGCCTGCGCGAGGTCGCCCAGGCCGAGGGGGCGGAGGCGACGAAGGCGGTGATCGGCGAGCGCGAGTCCCATGCCGCCGAGCCGCCGCGGACGGTGGCCGCCGCGATGCTCGCCGCCGACGTCGTGATCGCGCCCACGGTCCAGTCGCTCTCCCACACCGCCTCCCGCAAGGCCGCCAGCGAGGCCGGCGCCCGGGTCGCCTCGATGCCGGGCGTCACCGAGGAGATGCTGGCCCGGGTGATGAGCGCCGACATGGGCGAGCTGCGCCGGCGCGGCGAGGCGATCTGCGCGGCGCTCGACGGAGGCGCCGAGGCGCGCATCACCTGCGCCAACGGCAGCGACCTGCGGCTCGGCCTCGAGACCCGCAGCTCGATCGTCGACGCCGGCGACCTCAGCGCCCGCGGCGCCTTCGGCAACCTCCCCTGCGGAGAGGGCTTCATCGCCCCGCTGGAGGGCAGCGCCGAGGGGACCCTGGTCGTCGACGGCTCGATCGCCGGGGTCGGCCGCGTCGGGCGGCCGGTTCCGCTCACCGTCCGCGAGGGCCACCTCGCCGACGCCGTCGGGGTCGAGGGCGAGGAGCTGCTGGGCCTGCTCACCGCGCACGGCGCCGACGGCACCAACGTCGCCGAGCTCGGGATCGGCACCAACGAAGAGGCGATCCTGACCGGCAACATCCTCGAGGACGAGAAGATCCTCGGCACCGCCCACGTCGCCTTCGGCGCCTCGGCCGCGATCGGCGGCACCGTCCAGGTCCCGGTCCACCTCGACTGCGTGGTGCTCGAGCCGACGGTCGAAGTCGACGGCGAGGCGCTCGTGCGCGGCGGCGAGCTGCTCGTCTGAGCGTGCCCGCCCTGCTCGCCGTCCCAAACGTCTCCGAGGGTCGCGACCCGGCCCGGATCGCCGCCATCGAGCAGGCTTTCGCCGGCGCCGCGCGCCTGCTCGACCGCCACTCCGACGCCGATCACGACCGCAGCGTCTTCACCCTCGCCTCCCCGGGGCCGGCATCGGCGGGCGGCGCCGACGCCCTGGTCGAGGCGCTCGCCTCAGGAGCCTCGGCCGCGATCGAGGCGATCGACATGTCCTCCTACGAGGGACTGCACCCGGCGATCGGCGCCCTCGACGTCTGCCCGGTCGTCTGGGCCGACCCCGCCGACCGCGAGCTCGCCCGCGACGCGGCCCTCGCCGCGGCCGAGGCGATCGGCGCGCTCGGCGTCCCGGTCTTCCTCTATGGCGAGCTCGCCGCCGGGGCCGAGCGCCGCGAGCGCGCCTTCTTCCGCAACGGCGGCCTCTCGGAGCTGTGGCTGCGGATGGAGAGCGGCGAGCTGCGCCCCGACCGCGGGCCGGCCGAGCCGCACCCGAGCGCCGGCGCGACCCTGGTCACCGCCCGCCCGCCGCTGGCCGCCTTCAACGTCGAGCTCGACAGCGGCGACGTCGAGCGTCGCCCGCGCGGTCGCCGCCGGATTGCGCGAGTCGGGCGGCGGGCTCGCCGGCGTGCGCGCGATCGGCCTCGCCCTGGGCAGCGGCCGCACCCAGGTCTCGACCAACGTCCACGACCCGCTGCGCCACGCCGCTGGCGCGGATCGTCGAGCGGGTCGCCGAGCTCGCCGCGCCGCTCGGCGCCCGGCCGCTCGAGGCCGAGCTGATCGGCCTCGTCCCCGAGGCCGCCCTTGCCTCCTACCCGCAGGCGGTGCCGATCCGCGACTTCGACCCCGCCAGGCAGACGATCGAGCGGCGCCTGGCGGCCGCGGGCGACTAGTTCGAGCAACGCGCCCGGCCGCGACCGATTAGATTTGGAGCGTGGCCCAGACGAAGAAGAAGCGTCGCCGCAAGCACAGGGGAACCCAGGGCGGGCGCATCGACAGCAAGCGCCGCAGCCGCCCCCGCAACCGCCAGGAGGCGAAAGCGCAGGCGCGCTCGCGGCGCTCCACCGGCCCCCGCGGTGACAGCCCGCCGACCTGGCGAAGCTCGGTGATCCGCGGCCTGGTCGCCGCCGTCATCTTCGCGATCCTGCTCCTCGTCCTCTTCAAACGCCCGGTCGGCGCCGCCCTCGCGCTCGGCGCCTTCATGCTCGTCTTCTACATTCCCGCGGGCTACTACATCGACATGATGATGTGGAGGAAACGGGAGCGGGCCAGGATTCGCGCCCGCGAGAAGGACTGAGCCGGCGCCGATGGCCCTCGAGGTCGAGATGCTCACCGTCGGCCCGGTCGCCGAGAACTGCTTTCTCGTGCGCCGCGAGGGATCCGACCGGGTGCTGATCGTCGACCCCGGCGACGAGCCGGACCGGATCCTCGCCACCCTCGATCGGATCGGCGGCAAGGCCGAGGCGATCCTCCTCACCCACTGCCACTTCGACCACATCGGCGCCGTCTCGCCCGTCGCGGCGGCGACCGGCGCCCCCGTCTACTGCCCGGAGATCGAGACCGCGATCCTCGCCAACATCATGGCCTTCGTCCCCTGGGAGGGCTTCGGCCCCTTCGAGGACTACGAGGCCGACGAGACCGTTGCCGGCGGCGAGACGCTGGAGCTGGCCGGCCTCGAGCTCGAGGTCGTCTTCACCCCCGGGCACAGCCCCGGCCACGTCACCTACTCGGTGCGCGGCGAGGACGCGATCTTCTCCGGCGACGTCCTCTTCCAGGGCTCGGTCGGCCGCGTCGACCTGCCGGGCGGCGACGGGCCGACGCTGATGATGTCGATCCGCAGGCTGATCGACTCCCACACCGAGGAGACGACGGTCTACCCGGGCCACATGGGGACGACGACCCTCGGGGCCGAGCGGGCGACGAACCCGTTTCTCGCCGAGCTGGCCCGCTAGCAGCGGCCGCCCGCAGGTAAGGTCGCGGCACCGATGGCGAGCAAGTACCAGGCACCCCGCGGGACCTTCGACGTCCTGCCCGACGCGGCCCGCGCCAGGGGCCGGGTCGAGGCCGCCGCCGCCGAGGTCTTCGAGCGCGCCGGCTACGGGCGGATTGCGACCCCGGCCTTCGAGGACACCGAGCTCTTCGAGCGCGGCGTCGGCCGCTCCACCGACATCGTCCGCAAGGAGATGTTCACCTTCGAGGACAAGGGCGGCCGCAGCATCACCCTGCGCCCTGAGGGCACGGCCCCGATCTGCCGCGCCTACCTCGAGCACGGCATGCAGAAGCTCGCGCAGCCGGTCAAGCTCGCCTACTCCGGGCCCTTCTTCCGCCACGAGCGACCGCAGGCCGGTCGCTACCGCCAGTTCCACCAGATCGGCGCCGAGGCGATCGGCAGCGACTCGCCGCTCGCCGACGCCGAGGCGATCGGCCTGCTGGTCGACCTGCTCGCCGGCCTCGGCGTCCCGGGAGTGGAGCTGCGGCTCGGCAGCCTCGGCTCCCTGGAGGCGCGCCGCGCCTACCTCGAGGAGCTGAAGGCGCACCTGCGCGACAACGAGGCCGAGCTGTCCGAGGACGTGCGCGAGCGGATCGACGTCAACCCGCTGCGCGCCTTCGACTCCGACCACGAGGGAACCCGCGGGGTGATGGCGAGCGCGCCGACGATCGTCGAGCGGCTCGAGGGCGAGGACGCCGACCACTTCGCCGAGGTCCGGGGCCTGCTCGAGGCAGCCGGCATCGACTACGAGATCGATCCCAGCCTGGTCCGCGGCCTCGACTACTACACGCGGACGATCTTCTCCTTCGTCTGCGACCGGCTCGGCGCCCAGTCCGAGATCGGCGGCGGCGGTCGCTACGACGGCCTGATCGAGCAGCTCGGCGGCCCGCCGACCCCGGCGGTCGGCTGGGCGGCCGGGATCGAGCGCATCCTGCTCGCCCTCGGCGAGCAGGATGTCCCTGCGGCCCCCACGGTCTTCATCGCGCACGACGGCGGCGACGGCGAGGCCGCCAGGGTCGCGGTCGGCCTGGCGGGCGAGCTGCGCCGCGCCGGCCTGCCGGCCGAGATCGACCTCGCCGGGCGCAGCACGAAGGGGCAGTTCAAGCACGCGAACCGGATCGGTGCCGACCTCGTCGTCGTCCTCGGCGAGGGGGGGTCGCTGGAGCTGCGCGACATGGAGAGCGGTGAGCAGGACGCGGTGGGACGCGACGATCTGGTCGCCGAGATCGAAGGGCGGCGATCGTGAGCTGTGCGGAGTCGAGGAAGAGGCGGCTGTGAGCCTGCCCACCCTGCGGCCCAACTCCTACCGCGACGCCTGGTGCGGTGAGCTGCTCGCCGACCGGGTCGACTCCACGGCGCGCGTCGCCGGCTGGGTCCATCGCCGCCGCGACCACGGCGGCCTGATCTTCGTCGACCTGCGCGACCGCACCGGCCTGGTCCAGCTCGTCTTCCATCCCGACTCCTCCGGCGCCGCCTTCGAGCTCGCCCACAGGCTGCGGGCCGAGGACGTCGTCTCCGCCGTGGGCACCGTCGTCCGTCGCTCCGAGGAGACGATCAACCCCGACATGCCGACCGGCGAGATCGAGCTCGCGGTGACCGAGGCCGAGCTGCTCTCCGACGCGGACACGCCGCCGTTCCAGATCGAGGGCTTCTCCGGTGAGGTCGGCGAGGACGCCCGCCTGCGCCACCGCTACCTCGACCTGCGCCGCGAGCAGATGCGCGAGGCGCTCGAGCTTCGCCACCGGGTGACCGCGGCGATGCGCGAGTTCCTCGATGGCGAGGGCTTCCTCGACATCGAGACGCCGGTGCTGACCCGCTCGACCCCGGAGGGCGCCCGCGATTTCCTCGTGCCGAGCCGCCTCCAGCAGGGCTCCTTCTACGCCCTGCCGCAGTCGCCGCAGCTCTTCAAGCAGCTGCTGATGGTGGCCGGCTTCGAGCGCTACTACCAAATTGCCCGCTGCTTCCGCGACGAGGATCTGCGCGCCGACCGCCAGCCGGACTTCACCCAGCTCGACGTCGAGATGTCCTTCGTCGACGTCGACGACGTGATCGAGGCCAACGAACGGCTGCTAGCCCACCTCTTCGAGCGGGTCGGCGGCCCGGACCTGGAGCTTCCGATGCGACGCCTCCCCTACGACGAGGCGATTTCTCGCTACGGGACCGACCGCCCCGACACACGTTTCGGCCTCGAGCTGGTCGACCTCGCCGACGCTCTCGCCGCGACGGAGTTCAAGGTCTTCCGCTCGGTGATCGACTCCGGCGGCGCCGTCCGCGGCCTCAACGCCGGCGCCCGCGAGATGCCCCGCTCGGCCCTCGACGGGCTCATCTCCCGGGCCCAGGAGCTGGGCGCAAAGGGCCTCGTCTGGGCGTTCCGCGAGGGGGACGGCTGGCGCTCGCCGACCGCCAAGTTCCTCAGCGCCGAGGAGCTCTCCGCGCTCAACGAGCGCCTCGGCGCGCAGGAGGGCGACCTGCTGCTGGTCGTCGCCGACAGGCCCCGGGTCGCCAACGCCGTGCTCGGCCAGCTGCGCCTCGACCTGGCGGCCGAGTTCGACCTGATCCCGGCGGGCAGCGACGAGCTGCTCTGGATCGTCGACTGGCCGTTGCTCGAGGAGAACGACGAGGGCGGCTGGGAGCCGCTGCATCATCCGTTCACGGCGCCCGCCGGCGACTTCGACCCCGAGAGCCCCGGCGGGGCCCGGGCGCTCGCCTACGACGTCGTCTGGAACGGCCAGGAGATGGGCGGCGGCTCGATCCGCATCAGCGACCACGAGCTGCAGGCGAAGGTCTTCGCGGCGCTGGGCATCGACGCGGAGGAGGCGGAGGCGCGGTTCGGCTTCCTGCTCGAGGCTCTCCGCTACGGCGCGCCGCCGCACGGCGGCATCGCCTACGGGCTCGACCGCATCGTCCAGCGGCTGGCCGGCGCCGACTCGATTCGCGACGTGATCGCCTTCCCGAAGACCGCCTCCGGCGCCGACGCCCTGACCGGCGCGCCGGCCCCCGTCGACCAGATGCAGCTGAAGGAGCTCGGCGTGGCGATCCACAGGCGAGGTTCGGCGGGCCACTGAGTGGGCCCCCTCTTCGATCGATTTCGCCGTTCCGGTGGTCGACCGCGGCCCCGGCCAGACCCCGGTGCACGTCTCCGACCCCCGCTTCGAGGGTTGGGAGGCGGTACGCGAGTTCTCCGACCTGCGCACCGCGCGCGCCTGGCACCAGGCCCTGGTCGAGGCGGGCATCGACGCGGCGCTGACCGCCGACTGGCCGATCGACCGCTTCGGCCACGGGGAGATCTGGCTCTGTGTTCGGCCGGAGGACTGGAGCGAGGCAGAGCTCCTGCTCTCCAACCTCGACCTCGACTGACCGGCGCGACGCGTCCTTCGGCGCCGCCCTCAGGACGGGATCCCCAAACGGCTCTCGCGGGGCTGCGGGCAGCCGTCGTCATGGACGGAGATACCCCTCGCCACGGGAACCGCCCGGTGGTACGGTGGGTCCTGAGGCTCGAGCCCGTTCGAGAGCCGTCTCACCGTTTGACCCAACACAAACGGCGCGGGAGCAGATCTCTCTCTTCCCCTTGGGGTCGCGAGGAGGCTCCCACCCTTTACTTCAAGGGATCAAAGCCAGAGGCGGTACCGGCGGGCTGGAGCCTCGTTTGCGTTCTCTCGCGGCCTCTGTCGCACCATTTTCATTTCTTGCGCGCCACCCGTGCGCCCGGCACCGCCACTCTCGGGTGCATGCGCGCCGAACCGTCGATTGAACACCCATATGAGGTCGAATCGACGGCTCGACCCTGGGAGCGCGCCATTTCCGAGTTGTCGGGCCGCCAGCATGGCGTGGTCGGCCGGGGCCAGCTGCTGGCGATGGGAATGGGTCGCGGCGCCGTCGGCGGCAGATTGGCCCGCGGAGCGCTCCACTCGGTCCACCGAGGCGTCTACGCGGTCGGCCATCCGAGGCTGTTGACGCTCGAGGGGCGTTGGATGGCCGCCGTCCTCGCGTCAGGGTCGGGGGCCGTGCTCAGCCATAGGTCCGCCGGACGACTTTGGCGTATATCGGCGGCCGACGGCGGTCAGGTCGAAGTCACGCGTTCAGGCCGATCGCGTACCAGGCGGCCGGGAATCGTCGGGCACGAGTCCGTGCTGGCCGCCGACGAAATCGACCGCAATGGAGCGATCCCCGTGACCTCGCCGTTTCGGACTCTGTTCGACCTCGCGCCCATGTTCACGATGCGGCAGCTGGAGCGAGCGTTCAACGAGGCCGAAGTGCGGCAGCTGATCGACCGCGTCTCCTTGTGGCAACTGATCGAGCGGCACCCGGGTCACCGAGGGGTGGCGCGCTTGCGCCGGCTGCTGATGGCATCGGGGCAGAGCGGGATCACCCGCAACGACTTCGAGGAGGCATTCGTCGCGTTTCTCGACGCCCGTGGCCTTCCTCGCCCGCGTCTCAACGCCGACCTGGCGGTCCGCGGCCGCTTCTACGAGGTCGACTGCCTGTGGCGACGGGAGAGGCTGATCGCGGAGCTCGACGGACGGGCGGTTCACGGCACAGCCCGGGCATTCGAGGCAGATCGTGAGCGGGATCGGATCCTGCTGGCCGAAGGCTGGCGCTCAACCCGGGTGACCTGGCGGCAGCTGAAGGGTGAACCAGATGCTCTTGCTTCGGACTTGAGCGTCCTCCTCGCCGCTCGAGCCGCCGATTGAACACCCATGGGAGGTCGAATCGACGGCTCACCGTAGTTCTGCGGTTCACGGCTTACCCTTCGCGTATGGATTCGGAAGCTTTCGAGCACTATCTGCGCGACGACTCCAGGCGTGGCCCCGCCGGGGAGGGAGCCTTCACGGGCGCCGCCGGGGGCGCCGCCTGCGGCGACCTGGCGCGGATCTCGGTGGAGATCGAGGCCGGCCGAATCGCCATGGCGACCTTTGACGCGGAGGGATGCGGGGCGACACGCGCCGCCACCGCCGCCGCCACCGAGCTCGTCGCCGGCGAGCCGGTCCTGCGCGCGGCCCGTGTCGATGCCGACGCGATAGACGCCGAGATCGGCGGGCTGACACCGGCGAAGCGACACGCGGCCCAGCTCGCCGCCGACGCGCTGCATCGAGCCCTGGCCCGCGCCGCCGCGTCGCAGGAGCGGCTCGCCGAGCCTAACCCCGGCCGCGTACTTGTCGCGATGTCGGGCGGCGTCGACAGCGCCGTCGCCGCCCTGCTCGAACGCGAGCGCGGGGCGGAGGTGGTCGGTGTGACCCTGAAGCTCTGGGCCGACCCCGAGACCGACGGAGCGAAGGCCTGCTGCTCGCCGGAGGCCGTGCTCGGCGCCCGCGAGGTAGCCCACTCGATCGGCGTCCCGCACCTCACCCTCGACCTGGAGGAGGAATTCCGCAGCCGCGTGGTCGGCGGCTTCCTCGACGGGTACGCCGCAGGCGCCACGCCCAATCCCTGCATCGTCTGCAACGGCGAGGTGCGGATCGCGGCGATGATCGACCTCGCGGAGCGCCTGGGCGCCACCCACCTCGTCACCGGCCACTACGCGCGCATCATCGACGACGGCACCGGCCCGCTGCTCGCCGCGGCAGCCGACCGGGCCAAGGACCAGAGCTACATGCTCGCCGCGCTGCCTCCGGCCCTGCTCGATCGGGTCCGCTTCCCGCTCACCGAGCTGAGCAAGCCCGAGGTGCGCGAGATCGCCGCCCGGCACGGCCTCGAGATCGCACAGAAGCCGGAGAGCCAGGACCTCTGCTTTCTCGCCGGCCAGGGCAAGTCCCGGTTCCTGCGGCGCCACGGCGGCATGCGCGAGCGCAGCGGCGCCGTGCTCGACAGCGCCGGGCGCGAGATCGGCAGCCACGGCGGTCACCACGACTTCACCGTCGGACAGCGTCGCGGGATCGGGGTCTCGGCGCCGGAGCCGCTCTACGTCCTCGCCACCGACGCCGATGCCAACACCGTCACGGTCGGCACCCGCGCCGAGCTGGGGACGAGGTCCGTTCGCCTCCGCGACGCGTTCCTGCATCGCGACGGCGCCAGGGTCGACGGCGTGCGACTCCGCTACCACTCCCAGGTCGTGCCCGCCGCGGCACGGGCCGGTGGAGCGTCGCCCGCGGCGGCCGGCGGAGCGCCGCCCGCAGCCGGCGCGGCCCAGGCCGCCGCACCCGGCCCGCACGCGGCGCTCGAGGTCGAGCTCGGCGAGGAGTTCAGCGCCGCCTCCCCCGGCCAGACCGCGGTGCTGCTCGCCGGCGAGGCGATCGTCGGCCACGGTACGATCGCCGCCGCGGCCTGACCCGGCGCCTGCCGCCGCCGATAGTGCTTACGCTCCCACTTCAATGAAGGCCGCCGAGATCCGCCAGACCTACCTCTCCTTCTTCGAGGAGCGCGGCCACAGGATCGTCCCCTCGGCCTCTCTGGTGCCCTCCGTCCACGATCCCTCCGTGTTGCTGACCACCGCCGGCATGCAGCCCTTCAAGCCCTACTTCCTGGGTCGCGAGCAGCCGCCGGCCCCTCGCCTCGCCGACGTCCAGAAGTGCTTCCGCACGACCGACGTCGAGGAGGTTGGCAAGACCGCCCGCCACCTGACCTTCTTCGAGATGCTCGGCAACTGGAGCTTCGGCGACTACTTCAAGGAGGAGTCGATCCCCTGGGGGTGGGAGCTGTCCACCGCCGGCTTCGGCATGGACCCGGAACGGATCTGGGTCACCGTCTTCGGCGGCGACGAGGAGCTCGGCCTCGGCCCCGACCAGGAGGCGATCTCGATCTGGCAGGCGACCGGCGTGCCCGACGAGCGGATCGTCCGCCTCGGCCGCGAGGACAACTTCTGGCAGGCCGGCCCGACCGGCCCCTGCGGCCCCTGCTCGGAGCTCTATCTCGACCGCGGCCGGGAGTTCGGCGCGGAGGGCGAGCGCCCGGGCGACGACACCGATCGCTTCCTCGAGTTCTGGAACCACGTGTTCATGAGCTACGACCTCGCCGCCGACGGCGGCCTGACCGAGCTGCCGATGCGCAACATCGACACCGGCATGGGGCTCGACCGGATGGCGGCGATCCTCCAAAACGTGCCCTCGGTCTTCGAGACCGACCTGATGCGGCCGCTGATCGACCTCGCCGAGGAGCTCTCCGGGCGCTCCTACGCCGACGGCGGCGCGGTCACGCGGGCGATGCGGATCGTCGCCGACCACGCCCGCGGCGCCACATTCCTGATCGCCGACGGCGTCGTCCCCTCCAACGAAGACCGCGGCTACATCCTGCGCCGGATCATGCGCCGGGCGATCCAGCAGGGCCGCACGCTCGGCCTCGAGTCGCCCTGGCTCGGTCGCTTCGCCGCGAGGACGATCGAGATCATGGGCGACGCCTACCCGGAGCTGGGCGCCGAGCGCGAGACGATCGGGCGCTGGATCGCCGACGAGGAGGAGAGCTTCGGCAGGACCCTGGAGCGCGGCACCGAGCAGCTCGAGCAGCTGGTCGCCGAGGCCAGGGAGGGCGAGACCTCATGGATCGACGCCGAGGACGCCTTCCGCCTGCACGACACCTATGGCTTCCCCTACGACCTGACCAGGGAGCTGCTCGCCGAGCAGGGGCTCTCGGTCGACGACGGCGGCTTCGAGGAGCTGATGGAGGAGCAGCGCCAGCGCGCCCGCGTCGGCGCCGCCACCGCGCATGGCTCCGAGGACCGCCACGAGGCGGTCCAGGCCTTTGCCGGCACCGCCGCCGCGACGGAGTTCGTCGGCTACGAGACGCTGCGCACGACGACCGGCGTGGCCGCGGTCCAGCCCGACGAGGGCCGCGCCCTGATCAAGCTCGAGCAGAGCCCCTTCTACGCCGAGGGGGGAGGACAGGTCGCCGACTCCGGCGTGCTGCGCTGGGCCACCGGCGAGGAGGCGGAGGTGGTCGAGGTCTACCGGGTGGGAGACGACCAGGTCGTCGAGGTCGTCCCCCGCCGCCCCGGGACGAGCGAGGACGGGCGCGAGGCGGCCGGTGACGAGGAGCGCGCCCGCCTGGGAGCGGAGGAGGCCGCCGTCGATGCCCTGGTCGACCGCGAGACCCGTCACGCGACGATGCGCAACCACACGGCGACCCACCTGCTGCACGCGGCGCTGCGGGCCCGGCTCGGGACCCACGTGCGCCAGGCCGGCTCCGCGGTTCGCCCCGACAAGCTGCGCTTCGACTTCACCCACGGCCAGGCCCTCGGCCCCGAGGAGCTGAGCGAGATCGAGGACCGCGTCAACGCCTGGATCAAGGAGAGCCGCCCGGTGCGCTGGCTGGAGATGGGCCGCGCCGAGGCGGAGGAGCTGGGGGCGATGGCGCTGTTCGGGGAGAAATACGGCGAGTGGGTCCGGGTGGTCGAGGTCGACGGGGTCTCGCGCGAGCTCTGCGGCGGGACCCACGTCGCCAACACGGCCGAGATCGGCATCTTCAAGATCGCCTCCGAGGGGTCGAGCGCCGCCAACGTGCGCAGGATCGAGGCGCTCACCGGGCCGGCCGCGATCGACTGGTTCCGCGAGCGCGAGGAGCAGCTGCGCGAGGTCGGCGAGCTGCTCGGCGCACCGCAGGACCCGCTGGCCGGGGCCCGTCGCGCGGCGAAGAGCATGAAGGTGGCAGGCGAGGGGGCGAAGCGGGCGGAGAAGGAGCTGCTCGCCGAGCAGGCGGACAGGCTGACAGCCGAGGCGGAGGAGCGCGACGGCCTGAGGCTCGTCTGCGCGAGGGCGCCGATCGCCGACCAGAAGCAACTGCTCGAGCTCGCCAACAGGATCCAGTCGAAGCTCGGCGGCTGCTCGGCCGTGGTGCTCGGCGGAGCCGAGGGCGACAGGGTCGGCCTCGTCGCGCTCGTCTCCCAGGACGCGGTCACGCGCGGGGCCTCGGCGGCGACGGCGGTCGCCGAGGCGGCGCCGGTGGTCGGCGGCGGCGGCGGCGGACGCGACGAGATGGCCCAGGCCGGGGGCCGGGACGGCGCCAGACTGGACGAGGCCCTGGCCGCCGCGCGTGCGGCGATCGAGCGGGGGCTCGCCGAATGACACCGACACGGGTCGCGGCGGCCGCCGCCTAGGGATGCGCGTCCTCGCCCTGGACCACGGCACCGCGCGGATCGGGTGCGCGCTCTCGGACCCGAGCGGGACCCTGGCGACGCCGCTGCCGACGATCGAGCCGCCGGAGCCGCGCACCGTCGCCGACATCGTCGCCGAGCACGGGGTCGAGCGCGTCGTCGTCGGGCTGCCTCTGCACCTGAGCGGCGAGGAAGGCGCACAGGCCGGCCTGGTGCGCACCTTCTGCGGCGAACTGGAGGCGCTGCTCGACGTCCCGGTCGAGACATACGACGAGCGCCTCACGACCCGGATGGCCGAGGCCAGTCGGCGTGGCGGCGCCGCCGCGCCGCCCGACTCGCTGGCGGCGGCCCACCTGCTCGAGGCGTATCTGGCCGCGCACGCCGATCCCGAGCAGCCCGATCCCGAGCGGGCCGATCCGGAGCAGTCCGCAGAGGGGGACGGCGATGACTGATGACCGCCGCGGCGACGCCTTCGCCGACCCCGACGATCCACAGGCCGCGGCGCGCGAGCAGCGTCGCAGGGAGCGGGAAGCGCGCCGCAACGAGCAGCGCCGGAAGGAGCGCGAGGCGGAGGAGGCCGCCGCCGCGCCGCCGCCGCCGCAGCCTCCCGACCCGCCGAATCCGCCGCAGCCTCCCGACCCGCCGAATCCGCCGCAGCCTCCCGACCCGCCGAGTCCGCCGCAGGCTCCCGACCCGCCGAGTCCGCCGCAGGCTCCCGACCCGCCGATCCGCCGCAGCGCCGCATCCCGACCCACCGGTTCCGCCGCCGCCAGCGCCGGGCACTCCCGACCCGCCGGTTCCGCCGCAGGATCCCGACCCGCCGGTTCGCCCCCGAACGGCCGACGAGAGCTTCTGGGAGGAGGACCCCGAGCCGTTCGAGGAGGAAGAGCAGGAGCCGCCCCGGCGCGCGGCGCGCCCGCCCCGGCCGGGCTCCGGCGCTCTCGCCGCTCTGCGCCGACATCCCCTGCGAGCGATGGGGGCGCTCGCCGCGCTCGCCGTCCTCTGGTTCCTATTCGCGCTGTTCCAGCCGTTTCACGGCGACGGCTCGGGCGAGGTCGTGGTCACGATCCCGAAGGGGGCGAGCGTCAGCGAGGTCGGCGACATCCTCGACCAGAACGGCGTCGTCTCGAGCTCGACCCTGTTCCAGTTCCGGGTGACGATCGCGGGTGAGCGCTCGGGCCTCTACCCGGGCCGCTTCGTGCTCGCCCGCGACATGTCCTACGGCGCCGCGATCGACGCGCTCACCACGGCGCCCGCAAGGAAGGTCGCGACGGTGACGATCCCCGAGGGCTACAGCCGCGCCCAGGCGGCGCCCCTGGCGGAGGAAGCCGGCCTCTCCGGCAGCTACCTCGAGGCGAGCGTGCGCTCGCGATACCTGAACCCGGCCCGCTACGGCGGCAAGGGCGCCCGCGATCTCGAGGGGTTCCTCTTCCCCGACACCTTCGAACTGAAGCCGGGCGCGCCCGCGGCGGACCTGGTCCAGCTTCAGATCGAGGACTTCAAGCGCCGGATCAAGGGCGTCGACATGCGCTACGCGAAGTCGAAGAACCTGACCGTCTACGACGTGCTCACGATCGCCTCGATGGTCGAGCGCGAGGCGATGATCGACCGCGAGCGCCCGCTGGTCGCGGCGGTCATCTACAACCGGCTCCACGAAAGGATGCCGCTCGGGATCGACGCGACGACGCGCTTCGCCACCGGCAACTACGACGAGCCGCTGACCGAATCCGAACTGGCCACCCCCTCTCCCTACAACACGCGCACCAACAGCGGCCTGCCGCCCGGGCCGATCGACAGCCCCGGGCTCGCCTCGATCGAAGCGGCCGCCCGGCCGGCGAAGGTCGACTACCTCTTCTACGTGGTCAAGCCGGGGACCTGCGGGGAGCACTCGTTCTCCTCGAACGAAGCGAAGTTCGAAGCCGACGTCGCCCGCTACGAGGAAGCGCGCGCCGCCGCCGGCGGCGAATCGCCCGACTCCTGCGGCTAGGCGCGCGACAATGAGGCCGATGAAGCGACTCGCCGTCATCGGCCACCCCGTCGCCCACTCGCGCTCGCCGGCGATGCAGAACGCGGCCCTCGCCGAGCTCGGGCTCGGCGAGGAGTGGGGCTACGAGGCGCTCGACGTCGCGCCCGACCGCTTCGAGGAGCTGGTCCGCGGCCTGCCCGAGCGCGGCTTCGTCGGCGCCAACGTCACCGTTCCCCACAAGGGCGCGGCGCTGGCGGTCGCCGACAGCCTCTCGGAGACCGCGCGCGAGATCGGCGCCGCCAACACGCTGAGCTTCGCCGCCGGCGAGATCCACGCCGACAACACCGACGCCGGCGGCCTGCTGGCGGCGCTGCCCGCCTCGCCGGCGGATCGGCGGGCGCTGGTGCTCGGCGCCGGCGGCGTGGCCAGGGCCGCGGTCTGGGCGCTGCTCGGCGCGGGCGCCTCCGTCGACGTCTGGAACCGGACCGCACTGCGCGCCCGCCATCTCTGCGAGGAGCTCGGCGGCCGCCTCGTCGAGGGTGCCGAGGCGGGGGCGTACGACCTGATCGTCAACTCGACGACGGTCGGGCTGCACGGCGAGGACCCCTTCGAGCAGCTGCCCCTCAGCCGCGACGACTTCGGCCCCGGCCAGGCGGTCGTCGACATGGTCTACGGGGGAGGCTCGACGGCGCTGCTGGAGGCGGCGCGCTCGGCGGGGGCGGACACGGTGGACGGCCTCGAGGTGCTCGTCCGCCAGGGCGCGCTGTCGCTGCGCATCTGGACCGGGCGCGATGCGCCGCTCACCGCGATGCGCGCCGCGGCCCGGGGTTGAGCCGCGCCCCCTCCGTATAGCCTTGCCGCCATGAGTGGCTTCCGCTTCACCACCGCCGGCGAGTCGCACGGTCCGGGCCTGGTCGCCATCGTCGAGGGCATGCCCGCGGGCCTCGAGCTGGACCGCGAGGCGCTCGACCGCGACATGGCCCGGCGCCAGCTCGGCCACGGGCGCGGCGGCCGCATGAAGATCGAGACCGACGCCGTCGAGATCCGCTCCGGCGTGCGGCACGGGCGCACCCTGGGCAGCCCGATCGCGGTCCTCGTCGCCAACCGCGACTACGCGAACTGGGAGGAGCGGATGAGCCCCTGGCCGGTGGAGGGCTTCGAGCCCGACGAGGTCCACCTGCCCAGGCCCGGGCACGCCGACCTGGTCGGCGCCCAGAAGTACGGGCACACCGACATCCGCAACGTCCTCGAGCGGGCCAGCGCCCGTGAGACCGCCGCCCGCGTCGCCGCCGGCTCGATCGCCCGCGGCTTCCTCTCCGCGCTCGGGGTCAGCGTCCACAGCCACGTCCTCCAGATCGCCTCGGTCAGGGCGCCGGAGCGGCCCGACCTCGGGCCCGGGGACTTCGACGGCGTCGACGACGACCCGGTCCGCTGCCTCGACCCGGAGGCCGGCGCGGCGATGGTCGAGGAGATCGACCGCCTGCGCAAGGAAAACGAGAGCCTCGGCGGCAGCTTCGAGGTGCGGGTGTTCGGGCTGGTCCCCGGGCTCGGCTCCCACATCTCCTGGGAGGACCGCCTCGACGGCCGCCTGGCCGGAGCCGTCGCATCGATCCAGTCGGTGAAGGGCGTCGCGATCGGCGAAGCGTGGGACGTCGCCGGCCGGCCCGGGTCCGAGGCGCACGACGAGATCTTCTGGTCGGAGGAGCGCGGCTACCACCGCGAGACCAACCACGCCGGCGGCGTCGAGGGCGGCATGACCAACGGCCTGCCGCTCTCGGTGCGGGCGGCGATCAAGCCGATCTCGACCCTGACCAAGCCGCTGCGCTCGGTCGACACCGAGACCAAGGAGCCGGCCGAGGCCCTGCGCGAGCGCACCGACTCCACGGTCGTCCCGGCGGCCGCCGTCGTCGCCGAGGCGATGGTCAGCCTGGTCCTGGCGCGCTGCTACCGCGAGAAGTTCGGCGGCGACCACCTCGACGACGTGCTCGCCGCCGTCGACGCCTACAAGACGCGCATCGACTTCAGGGACTGAGCATGAGCAGCCCGGCCGTCGTCTTCATCGGCTTCATGGGGGCGGGGAAGAGCACGGCGCTGGCCGCCGCCCGCGGGGCCGGGCTGGACGGGGTCGAGGTCGACGAGCTGATGGAGCGCGAGCTCGGGATGCCGATCGCCGACGCCTTCGAGCGCGACGGCGAGGAGGCCTTCCGGGCCCGCGAGGCGGGGGTCGTCGGTGAGCTGCTCGAGCGCGCCGACGGCGGCGCCCTGGCGCTCGGCGGCGGCAGCGTGCTCTCGGAGCGGGTGCGGACGGCGCTGGAGCGCCACACCGTGGTCTGGCTCGAGCTCGACGCCGAGGAGGCCTGGCGGCGGATCGCGCACAGCGACCGGCCCCTCGCCCGGTCGCAGGCCGACGTCGAGCGCCTGCTCGAAACCCGCCTGCCGCTCTACGAGCAGCTTGCCGACGCGATCGTGCCCTCGGGCGACCGCGGCGTGGCCGGTCGGGCGCTGCCCTCGATCCTCGCCCTCCGGCAGCTTCCCGGGGGGACGCGGCTGCTCTGGGCCGCGAGCCGCTCCGGCGAGTACCCGGTCTTCGTCGGCCCGGGCCTGCTCGGGGCCGGCTGGTGGCCGCTCGAGGGCCGCCGCTTCTGCGTCAGCGACTCCAACGTCGGCCCCCGCTACGCCGATCGCCTCGGGCAGCCGGCCGCGCGCGTGGAGGTCGAGGCGGGCGAGGGCGCGAAGACGATGGCCTCGGCCGAGCGCGTGCTGCGCGAGCTCGCCTCCGCCGGGATGACCCGCGAGGACCACCTGGTTGCCCTCGGCGGCGGCGTCGTCGGCGACCTGGCGGGCTTCTGCGCCCACACCTACCAGCGCGGCGTGCCCTTCGTCGGCGTGCCGACCTCGCTCGTCGCCCAGGTCGACTCCGCCTACGGCGGCAAGACCGGGGTCGACCTGCCCGAGGGCAAGAACTACGTCGGCGCCTATCACCTGCCCGCCGCGGTGCTCGCCGACACGGCGGTGCTCGCCACCCTGCCGCCGGCCGAGCTGGCGGCCGGCTTCGTCGAGGTGGTCAAGACGGGGCTGCTCGCCGGCGGGCCGCTCTGGGAGCGGGTGCGGGGACTGGAGGAGCTCGACCCCGCCGCCCTCGACGAGATCGTCTTCGAGTGCGCGCGCTACAAGTGCGCGGTGGTCGCCGCCGACGAGCGCGACCGCGCCCTGCGCCACGTCCTCAACCTGGGACACACGGTCGGTCACGCGATCGAGGCCGCCAGCGGTTACTCGCGCTACCGCCACGGCGAGGCGGTCGGCCTCGGCCTGCTGGCGGCGCTGCGCCTCTCCGAGGCCGACGAGCTCGCCGCCGAGGTCGAGGGGATCCTGGGGCGCCACGGGCTGCCCGTCTCGCTCGATCCGTCGATCGAGGTCGAGGCCGTCCTCGACGCCCTGCAGCGCGACAAGAAGCGGACGGCCGCGGGAGTCGGGTTCGTGCTCCTCTCGACGCCCGGCGAGCCCCGCGAAGGCCAGGTCCTCGATCCGGATAGGGTCCGCTCCGCCGTGGAGGAACTGCATTGAGCGCCTCGGGGGCACGCCGATGAGCACCGCCCACAATCGCGTCGCCGTCATGCACGGGGTCAACTTCGACATCCTCGAGCGCCGCGACGCCTCGATCTACGGCGGCATCTCGCTCGACGAGCTCGAGCGCAGGATCGCCGGCTTCGCCCGCGAGCTGGGCCTGGAGACCACCTACTTCCAGACCAACTCGGAGGGCGAGTTCGTCGAGTACCTGCACCGCCTGCCGGACCTCGCCGACGCCGTCGTCGTCAACGCCGGTGCCTGGACCCACTACAGCCGCGCGATCGCCGACGCCCTCGACGTCGCCCGCCTGCCGGCGGTCGAGGTCCACCTCTCCGACGTCGAGTCCCGCGACGACTGGCGCCGGGTCTCGGTCTTCGACGGCATGGTGCTCGCCAAGGTCTCCGGCAAGGGGCCGGACGGCTACCGCGACGCTCTCGAGCGGATCGCCGCCGAGCTCGGGGTATGAGCGCCGAGCGCGGCGACCGGCTCGCCGGGCTGGTGGCCGAGAGGGAGCTCGATCTGGCCCTGGTCACCGACCTCGTCAACGTCCGCTATCTGACCGGCTTCGGCGGCACCAACGGGGCCTGCCTCTGCGGCGGAGAGACCCGGGCCTTCTTCACCGACTTCCGCTATACGGAGCGCGCCGAGGCCGAGGTCGAGGGCTGGGACGTGGTCACGGTGACCGATGACTGGCTGGGCGGGATCGCCGAGCGCCTCGGCGGCAGGGTCGGGTTCGAGGACGACCAGATGTCGGTCCGCCTGCTCAGGCGGCTCGAGGAGAAGATCCCGGAGGGGGTGGAGATGGTCGCCGCCGGCGGCGCCGTGGAGGAGCTGCGCAGGGTCAAGGACGAGGGCGAGCTGGCGGCGATCGCCGCCGCTGCCGAGCTCGCCGACGAGGTCTGGCGCTGGAGCCTCGAGCGTGGCCTCGCCGGCCGCGAGGAGCGCGACGTCGCGGCCGCCGCCGAAGCGCGCATTCGCGAGCTCGGCGCCGAGCCCTCCTTCCCGGCGATCGTCGCCGCCGGCCCCGACGGCGCCCTGCCGCACGCCGAGCCGGGCGGGAGGAGGATCGGCGAGGGCGAGCTGGTCGTCTTCGACATGGGCGCCAAGCTCGGCGGCTACTGCTCCGACGGCACCCGCACGTTCGCCTGCGGCGAGCCCGGCGAGCGCGCGCGCGAGGTCTATGAGACCGTTCGCGAGGCCCAGGCCGCCGCTCTCGACGCGATCGGGCCCGGGGCCGGGGGGGAGGCGGTCGACGCCGCCGCCCGCGCGGTGATCGAGGCCGCCGGCCACGGCGAGCGCTTCGGCCACGGCCTCGGGCACGGGGTCGGCCTCGAGGTGCACGAGGGCCCGCGCCTCTCGCAGCGCTCCGAGGACACGCTGGCGGCGGGTGAAGTCGTGACCGTCGAGCCCGGAATCTACGTCGCCGGCGAGCTGGGGGTGCGGATCGAGGACCTCGTGGTCGTCACCGAGGACGGCTACCGGAACCTCAGCGGCCTGCCGAAGGACCTCCAGATCGTCGCCTAGCCCGGGCCGCGGCCTGCAGTTCTAAGGGCCGCCACCTGCAGATCTCAGCCGCCGGCGCGCTCGGGCCGATCCTCGGGTCGTGGTCGCCAACGCCGCCGATACGGGCAACGCCCCGCTTGCCGAGACCCGCGAATCCGCGCGCAGGGTGCGGCTGATCGACATGGAGCTGCGGCTGCGCCGCTACCGGGCGGGCTGCTTCGCGATCCTCGCCATCGGCCTCGTCCCGCTGGCGCCCGACCTCGGCTGGTGGTGGTTCGCGCCGATGGCGCTCGGCTTCGCCGGCTTCGTGGTCGCCGATCGCTTCATGCGCCGCAGCGCCCATCCGGCGCTCTGGGTCGGGGCGGCCTGGGGCCTGCTCCCGTTGCTGCTCGCCGCCGCGGTGATCTCGACCGGCGGCGCCGCCAGCCCGGCGCTGATGTGGTTCGCGCTGCCGGCGGTGACGCTCGGCGCCCGCTTCGAGCCGCGCGGGATCGCGCTCGGCACCGCCTACGTCCTGGTGCTGATGCTGTTCAGTGCCATCGCCTTCGACGTCGCCGGCGCGGCGGCCAACCAGCACGCCCTGATCGCGGCGATCACGCTCGTGCTCAGCACCGTGACCCTCTCCGGCGCGCTGGTCGAGTCCGATCGCGCCCACCGCCGGCGCTCGACCGTCGACCCGCTCACCGGCCTCTTCAACCGCAACGCGCTGGAGGTGCGGCTCGCCGAGCTGGGCAGCAACGCGAGCAGCGATCCGGCGGTCTCCCACGCGCTGCTCCTCTGCGATCTCGACCACTTCAAGCGGGTCAACGACAGGCTCGGGCACCCCACCGGGGACTCGGTGCTGCAGGAGGTCGCGTCGACGATGCGGGCCTCGCTGCGGGCCGGCGACTCGATCTACCGGGTCGGCGGCGAGGAGATCCTCGTCGTCCTCCCCGGGGCCAGGAGGGAGGACGCTGTCAAGGTCGCCGAGCGCCTGCGCCTCGCCATCCGCGACCTGCGCCCGGTGGGCGTGACGATGACGGTCAGCATCGGCGCCGCCGTCTCGCGCCCCGGTGGGTTCGACGCCGACGACCTCGTCCACCGCGCCGACGAGGCGCTCTACAGCGCGAAGTCGAACGGTCGCGACATGGTCATCGTCGCCACGGCCGCCTAGGCACGGGCGACGCGCCGCTCAGCGGCTGAGGTCGATGCCCTCGGCGACGCGCGACGCGAAGGCGGCGATCAGCTCGACCGTCGCCTCGAGGTCGTCGAGGTCGACCAGCTCGACCGGCGAGTGCATGTAGCGCAGCGGGACCGAGACGAGGCCGGTGGCGATGCCCGAGCGCGAGATCTGGATCATGTCGGCGTCGGTGCTGGTGCCCCGGCCACTGGCTCCGATCGAGTGCTCGATTCCCTCCTCCTCGGCTGCCTCGACCAGCAGCTCGAAGACCTTCGGCGAGAGGGTCGAGCCGCGGCCGATCACCGGGCCGGAGCCGAGCGGATGGCTGCCGACCTCCTTCTCCTCGACCCCCGGCGCGTCGGTCGCGTGGGTGACGTCGACCGCGACCGCCAGGTCCGGGCGCACCTCGAAGGTCGATGTGCGCGCGCCGAAGAGGCCGATCTCCTCCTGGACCGCGGCCACCGCCGCGAAGCTCGCGCTCAGCGAGTCGCGCTCGTGGCAGCGACGCAGCGCCTCGAGCGCGACATAGGCGCCGAGCCGGTTGTCCATCGAGCGCGAGGCCAGCCGGTTGCCGGCGAGGCGCACCGGCTCGGCGGCGATCACAGCCGGGTCGCCGACCCGGACCAGCTCGCTCGCCTCGTCGCGGTCGGCGGCGCCGATGTCGATGTGGAGTCCTTTGAGCTCGACCACCTTTTTCCGCTGGTCGGGCTCGAGCAGGTGGATCGGCTTGCGGCCCACGACGCCGCCGACGAGCCCGTCCCGGCCGCGGACCTCGACCCGCTGCCCGACCAGGATCTGCGGGTCCCAGCCGCCGATCGGCGCGAAATAGAGAAAGCCCTTCTCGTCGATGTGGGTCACGACCAGGCCGATCTCGTCGATATGGCCGACCACGGCGAGCAGCGGGGCCTTCTCGCCGACCCGCGCGACCGAGGAGCCGAGCCCGTCGCTGGAGAGCGCCGCGAAGGGCTCCGCTTCGCTCCTCCAGACCGCCGCCGCGGGCCCCTCGTAGCCGGAGGGGGCACCGGCGCGCAGCAACTTATTCAGAAGCTCCGGTGTCTCGGCCATGACGGAGGGCAGTATGCCAGGACTCATCTGTGGGTAATGGGCAGGGTTTCGAATAGCTTTCCCCGTTGTGGACCCACCCCTGACCGCTGTGATCACCGGCGCCTCGAGCGGCATCGGAGAGGCGACCGCGAAGCGACTTGCGCGCGAGCCGGGCGCCGAGCTGGTCCTCGTCGCCCGCCGTGAGGAGCGCCTGCGGGCGCTGGCCTCGTCGCTGCCCTGTCGGGCGACCCACCTGGCGCTCGACCTCACCGAGCCCGACGCGCCGCGGCGGGTCGCCGACCACGTCGGCGAGCAGCTCGGCGGGCTCAGGCTGCTCGTAAACAACGCCGGCGGCTCCTGGCGCGGCAGCTTCGCCGAGGGGGGCTACGCCAACGTCCACCGCCATATGGAGCTCAACTTCGACGCCGTCGTCCGGCTCACCGAGGCGCTGCTGCCGACCCTCCGCGCCTCGGCGCCCTCGTCGATCGTCAACGTCGCGAGCACCGCGGGGCGGGTGGCGCGGGCGCGCGCCGGCGCCTACTCGGCGAGCAAGTTCGCCCTGGTCGGCTGGACCGACGCGCTCTACTCGGAGGAGAGGGCCGCCGGCGTCCACGTCGGGATGGTGCTGCCCGGCTTCGTCGCAACGGAGGGATTCCCCGCCACCGAGCTGCGCGAGAGGGCGCTCACCCGCTGGATCGTCTCCAAGCCCGAGCGGGTCGCCGACGCGATCGTCGAGGCGGGGCCCGGAGGCCGCGCGGAGCGTTACGTCCCGCGGCCCTACGCGCTGGCGGCGATCGTCCGGGTGCTGGCGCCGGGGCTGGTGCGCAGGGTGCTCTCCGGGGGCGCGGCGGAGACGCTCACCACGAGCACCGCCGAGGAAGAGCGCGCCGCCTGAGCGGCGCCCCCCGTACTACCTGAACTGGGCCGGCGTCAGCCGGCAATGGTCGAAGCCGTAGATGAAGCTGACGTTGTTGGCCGCGTTGCTGCTGCGTTCGGTGCGGATCTTTTCGTGTGAGGCCTTGACCCTGTTCTTTTCCTTCAGGGCCTTGCCGATCTTGGTGAGATTGGCCCTCACCCTGGAGAGGAACTTGAACCACTTTTCCAGGCGGGCGTTGTCGGCGGTCGGACGCGGGACGGCCTTGATCGCCCGCAGCGAGCGGCCGAAGTTCTTCGACACCCTGATGAAGTTGGCGCCGGCCGCCGGAAGCACGTCCTTCTTCACGTTCGTTCTCGCCTTCTTCAGGATCGGCTTGTTGGAGTTCGTGTTCTTCTGGCAGATCGGGTCGACGGTGGCGACGTATTCGTCGCGGGTGGGGACGGCGCCGGGAAGGATCTCGGCGTTCGCGCTCACGGCCACCGCCAGAGCGGCGGCGATCGTCAGCGCGGCTGTCGTCAACGTTCGCTGCATAGGAGACCCCCTGCGCGGCACAGATTACAAACTCGCTGAGGTGTAAACCCGTCAGCGAAGCGAAGCATTCGGTCCGTCCACCCGGTCGATCCCTGCCGCTTCCTGTGGGCATGGATTCGGTGCCGCGCTCCGCTGGCGACTTTCCCACCGTATGGGTCGGAAAGTCGCCAGCGCAGACCATCTAGGATTCGCGGCGGTGATTTCAACGAACCAGTTCAAGAACGGGTCTCACATCGAGATCGACGGCAAGATCTTCAAGATCGTCGAGTTCCAGCACGTCAAGCCCGGCAAGGGCGGCGCCTTCGTGCGCACGAAGCTGCGCAGGATCAACGACGGCTCGGTCCAGGACAAGACCTTCAGGGCCGGGGAGAAGTTCCGCCCGGTGCGCACCGAGTCGCGCAAGATGCAGTACCTCTACGACTCGGGCGACGCTGCGGTCTTCATGGACAACAACGACTACGAGCAGATCGAGGTTCCCGGTGACGTCGTCGGCGGGGCCAGGCAGTGGCTGCTCCCCAACGCCGACGTCGACGTCCTCTTCGTCGACGAACGGCCCAGCGACGTGCAGGTGCCGAGCGCGATCGAGATGAAGGTCACGACCACCGAGCCCGGCGTCAAGGGCGACACCGCGTCGGGGGGCGGCAGCAAGGCGGCGACGCTCGAGTCGGGTGTATCGGTGCAGGTGCCCCTCTTCATCGAGGAGGGCGAGGTCGTCCGGGTCGACACACGCAGCGGCGAGTACGTCTCCCGTGCGTAGGTCCGACCAACGCCGCGACGCCGTCTTCGCGAGCTACCAGCGCGACGTGACCGGCCGCCCCCTGGACGAGCTGATCGCCGACTCGCGGCCGCTCACCCGCGAGATCGCCGAGGGCGTCGACCACCATCGCGAAGAGCTCGACGACGAGATCGAGGCCCACGCGACGGGCTGGGCGGTCGAGCGGCTCGCCCCGCTCGACCTCAACGTGATGCGGGTCGCGCTGTATGAGATCGAACACACCGACGTCCCGGCCGAGGTCGCGATCGACGAGGCGGTCGAGATCGCCAAGGAGTACTGCGGCGCCGGCGCCCCCGGTTTCGTCAACGGCATCCTCGGCGCGATCCTGCGCGAGCGCGAGGGGGTCCAGTGAGATGAGCAGGCTGGCCGAGATCTCCGAGCGGCTGCAGGCGATCGCCTCCGAGCTCGGCGGCGAGCAGGCCGACGACGAGCGCGCCGCGGAGCTCGCCCGCGAGGCGGCGGAGCTCTCCGCCGAGGCGGTCGAGGAGGCCAACCGCCGGATCGGGGCCGAAGCCGAGGGCTCCGGCCCGCGGTGAGCGCCGGAGGGCGCTGATGTACCCGGAGGACCTGCGCACGCTGGTCGACGCCTGGCTGGGCGAGCTGCGCTTCTCGAAGGCGCCGGCGACCGCCGGGATCGATGAGGCGATGCGCTACTCGTTGCTCGCGGGCGGCAAGCGGGTTCGCCCCGTCCTCGCCCTGGCCACGGCGCGCGCACTGGGCGCCGACCCGGAGCGCTTCCTGCCCGCGGCCTGCGCGATCGAGTTGATCCACACCTACTCGCTGATCCACGACGACCTTCCGGCGATGGACGACGACGCGCTGCGGCGCGGGCAGCCGACCTCGCACGTCAGGTTCGGCGAGGACGTCGCGATCCTCGCCGGCGACGGGCTCTTCGCCGAAGCGATGCGGATCATCAGCGAGCAGCCGGGGGAGCCGGGGCGCGTGCTGGCCGCGCTCGCCGAGCTGAGCGCGGCGACCGGCGTCGACGGGATGGTCGGCGGCCAGTACGTCGACGTCGCCGGCGAGGCGGACGACGCGGAGGGCCTCAGGGCCCTGCACGCGCTGAAGACGGGGCGCCTGATCGCGGCGAGCGTCGGCATCGTGGTCACGCTCGAAGGACTCTCCGAACCTGAGACAATTCCGTATCGCCGGTTCGCCGGCGAGCTCGGCGTCCTGTTCCAAATCGTCGACGACATCCTCGACGTCACCGGAAGCGACGAGCGGCTGGGCAAGCCCCATGGAAGCGACGAGCGACACGGAAAACTCACCTACGTCAGTCTCTTCGGCCTCGAGCGCGCGCGCGAGCTCGCTGCCGAGTCGCACGCGAACGCGACCGCGGCGTTGGCAGAGGCGAGCGGCGAGATCGACGACCTGATGCAGGTGGCCGACTACATCCTCACGAGGGACGAATGAGCGAGATCCGAGACAGCGACAGGGGCCGCGAGCCCGCCGTCGAGCCGCTGCTGGGGCAGATCGACGGCCCCGCCGACCTGAACGGGCTCGACGACGCGCAGCTGCAGCAGGTCGCCGAGGAGATGCGCGGCTACATCATCGACACGATCGGTGAGATCGGCGGCCACTTCGGCGCCAACCTCGGGACCTGCGAGCTCGCCGTCGCCCTGCACAGCATGCTCGAATCGCCCCGCGACAAGGTGCTCTGGGACGTCGGCCACCAGGCCTACCCGCACAAGATCCTCACCGGTCGGCGCGGGGACCTGCCGACGATCCGCAAGTACCAGGGGCTCGCCCCGTTCTGCTCGGTCTTCGAGTCCGAGCACGACATCATGGGCGCCGGCCACGCCTCGACCTCGATCGGCTACGCGGTCGGCCTCAAGGAGGCGATGCGCAAGGGGATCGGCGAGGACGGCCGGGTCGCGGCCGTGATCGGCGACGGGGCGCTCACCGGCGGCGTCGCCTACGAGGCGCTGCACGCCGTCGGCGGCCTGCAGACGCCGATCGTGATCGTCCTCAACGACAACGGGATGTCGATCTCACCCAACGTCGGGGCGCTCTCGCGCTACTTCAACCGCGTCCGCCTCAACCCCCGCCTCTACCACGCTCGCGAGGGGGTCGAGGACCGCCTCACCAAGCTGCCGCTCGGCCTCGGAAAGCGGATCGAGCGCCTCGGGCCGGAGATCAAGGCGGCGATCAAGGCCTACTGGGCGCCGGGGCTCTTCTTCGAGGAGCTCGACCTCGCCTACCTGGGGGTGATCGACGGCCACGACGTCCACGCCCTGCGCGAGGCCCTGGAGGAGGCCTTCGAAGCCGACCGGCCGGTCGTCGTCCACATCCACACGGTCAAGGGCAAGGGCTTCGCGCCGGCCGAGGAGGGCGGCCTCGAGTCGATGGAGAAATGGCACGCGGCCAAGCCCGGCTCGATCGTCGACCGCAAGCCGGCCGGGCTGGTCGAGGTCCGCGAGTCCGACTCGCCCGAGTCGATCGCCCCCGAGCGACTGGAGAAGCCGTCGCCGGCGAGCGCTCCGCCCCAGTACACGCAGGTCTTCGGCGAGGCGATGGTTGCCGAAGCGAAGCGCGACAGCCGCGTGGTCGGGATCACGGCGGCGATGGCGGGGGGGACCGGCCTGCAGAAGCTGGCCGACGCCGTGCCCGAGCGCTACTACGACGTCGGCATCGCCGAGCAGAACGCGGTCCTGCTTGCCTCCGGCCTCGCGATCCAGGGGGCCAAGCCGGTCTGCGGGATCTACTCCACCTTCCTGCAGCGCGCCTACGACCAGATCATCCACGACGTCTGCCTGCAGGAGCTGGACGTCACCTTCGCGATGGACCGCGCCGGGCTGGTCGGCGACGACGGGCCGACGCACCACGGCGCCTTCGACGTCTCCTACTTCCGGCCGATCCCCAACGTCGTCCTGATGGCGCCCCGCGACGAGGCGATGCTCGTCCACATGCTGCGCACCGCGATCTCACACGACGGGCCGGCGGCCCTGCGCTACCCGCGCGGCGCCGCCGAGGGCGTCGAGCTCCCGGCCGAGGCCGAGGAGATCCCGATCGGCACCGGCGAGCTGCTCGAGAGCGGCGAGCGGGTCGCCCTGCTCGGCTTCGGCCACGGCGTCTCGGTCGCCAAGCAGGCTGCCGATCAGCTCGCCGCCCACGACCTGCGGCCGACCGTCGCCGACGCCCGCTTCGCAAAGCCCCTGGACAGCGAGCTGCTCGAGCGGCTGGCGATCGGCCACGACCTGCTGGTGACGGTCGAGGAGAACGTGCTGCCGGGGGGCTTCGGGTCGGCTGTGCTCGAACACCTCGAGGACGCCTTCGCCGGGCGCCAGGGCGAGCGCGCCGCGGTCCTGCGGATCGGCCTGCCCGATCGCTACGTGACGCACGGCAAGCCGGCGCTGCTGCGCGAGGAGGTCGGCCTCACCGGGGAGGCTGTGGCGGAGAAGGTCCTGGCCGCGCTGCGCTCCGGCGAGCCCGCTCTCAACTGAGCTTGCACCAATGCGCTCAATCGGCTAGCCTTCCGCCGTCTCTTCAGTGACGAGCAGGAAGCCCGGCCCTCGAGTCGGGCTGCCACTGGGGTTACTACAGGGAGAAGAGACACGTATCTCGAGCAAGCGGATCCGGCAGGCAGGCGGACCGCTGCTCGGATACGCCGGGGCTAGTCCTCGGCGTGCCCGGCGGCGATCCGCTGGGCGTTGGCCATCGCCGTGAAGGTGATCGTCGTCGGCGGCACCGAGGGGAAGACGCTCGAGTCGACGAGGTGGACCCGCCGCAGGCCGGCGGGCCTGCCGAGCAGGTCGGCCCGCAGGCCGGAGGGCCGCTCGTCCATCGGAAAGCTGCCTCCCACATGGATGCCACGCCCCGGCTCCCAGACCCGCAGCAGCGGCGAAAGCGGGACCGCGCGCAGTGGCCCGGCCGCGCGCCTGAGCCGGGCCAGCACGGCGTCGACGTCGCGCCGCACCGCCTGCTCGGAGCCGAGCGGGGCGAGGTGCAGCGGCTGCCCCGGCTCCGCCCCGGCGAGCTCGGCGCGGATCCTGCGCGAGCGGTCGGAGTGGAGGTAGCCCTGGCAGAAGAGCAGCCGCGAGAGCAGCGGCCGCGCGAGCCGCTCGACCGTCGCCGGCGGCAGGTGAAGCGTCGCCGCGGCCTCGCGCAGCATCAGGTCGCTGTAGCCGTAGACCTGCAGGTGCGCGGCGCGGCCGGGGTCCAGCCCGTCGTTGAGCTCGAGGAAGGCCTGGGCCAGCGTGTTGCCGAGCCGGTCGACGCCGACGTCGGCGCCGCGGGCCCGCAGCAGCGGGAAGGTGTAGTACTGGGAGTCGCAGAGCTCGACCGGCTGGCCGGCGGCGTCGAGCGAGCGCAGCACGAGCCGGGTCGTCGGCAGGACGCCGGCGGCGACGAAGAGCCGCTCGGCCCGCAACTCGTCCTCCTCGCCGGACGGCGTCGAAGCCGTGATCGTCACCGCCCCGGGCCCCTCCTCGAAGCGCTCGACCCGTCGCTGCGGGACGTAGCGGACGTTGGGGCGCGAGGCGAGCTCGGCGAGCTCCCGCTCGGCCGACCAGATCGCGCCCAGCGGGCAGCCGTGCAGGCAGAGCCCGGTGCGCAGGCAGCCGCGGCCCCCGGCGCCGTCCTCGGGCCGGACGGCGAGCCGCGCGCGGCCGGCGAGGATGCCCTGGCGGCCGAGCCGCTCGGCGCCGCCGTCGAGGTCGTCGAGGAAGGCCCGGATCTGCGGCGTCGGCTCGACGTCGGCGGGGGCCCGGTCGAGGTAGAGCGGGAATTCCCGCTCGAGCCGGTCGCGCCTGGCGGCGAGGGGCATCAGCTTCATCACCGAGGAGTAGAAGGGCGCGAGGGCGTCGAGGGCGATCGGCCAGCCGGCGAGGTCCGACGCCCGGTAGGGAAGGACGGCGGCCCCCCAGACCGCGCTCAGGCCGCCGCGCCCGTGCGAGGGGGTGATGCCGACCCCGCTGCCCGGGGCCGGGGCGCTGGGGTCGTCCGGTGCGTAGGGGTGCAGCGAGCCGAGAACCGGTTTGAGGGGCAGCTCGTCGCGGCTGACGGCGAACTCGGCGCGCAGCTCCTCGACCAGGCCGTCGTCCCAACGCTCCGGCGGCTCGGCGGAGAGCGGCGCGTACCTGGCGGCCTTGTCCTCGTCCGGCTCGCGGCCGACGTCGAGGATCGTCACCTCCTCGCCGTCGTCGGCCAGCCGGCGGGCGCAGGCGACGCCCGCCGGGCCCGAGCCGATCACCGCCTTCACGACGGCCCGGCCCCTCGATCCGGGCGCAGGGCGGCCGCCTCGAACGGCCTGAACGGCGCCCGGTGGGGGTGGGCGCCCCAGGCGAACGGATCGGGGTCGAGCGTGGCGATGCTGAGGGCGCTGTCGGAGCGCATCGGAAGCGGCAGGCGGACAAGCTCGGCGGCGCGAAGCGGCAGGTAGGCCGCCTGCCACGGGACCCGCACGAAGAGCCGCCGCCGGCCCTCCGATTCGGCGATCGCCCCCAGCACCTGCCGCAACGTGTGGGGGTCCCGCGAGGCGGCGACCAGGGGGGTCTCCGAGCTCTCCTCGGACCCGTCGGCGAGCATCGCGATCAGGCCCGTGACGTCGTCCTCGTGGGCCAGGTAGAGCGGCCGGTCGGCGCCGACCAGCACCGGCACGATCGGCAGGCCGCGGACGAGGGCGGTCAGCATGCCGACCATCCCGCCCGGCTCGCCGCCGTAGAGGAGCCCGGGCCTGACGACCGTGCCGCCCCGCTCCTGGGCGGCCGCCTCGGTGAGGAGCTTGGCCCTCCCGTACATCGAGCGGGGTGCGCCCGAGGCGCTCACGGTCGAGATGTGCACGACCCGCCCGACGCCGGCCTCGGCCGCGGCCTCGAAGAGCAGCCGGCTGCCCCCCACGTTGACGGCGTCGATCTCCTCCCAGGTCCGCCGGCCGAAGTCCCAGGCGCAGTGGACGAGGGCGTCGAGGCCGGCCAGGGACTCGGGCGCGGGCGCCTCGCCGAGCTGGAAGGGCGCGTGCCCGACTCCGGCCAGTCCCGAGGGCCGGCGCCCGAGGCTGACCACCTCCCAGCCATCGGCCAGGAGGCGGGCCGCGATCCGCCCGCCGAGGTATCCGCTGCCTCCTGTGACCCCCGCCCGCCGCCGCGACTCTCTGCTGGGCGCCCCCTCCATTTCGGCCACTCTACCCGCCGCCCTATGGGTCAATCGAGATCTGCCCTCGGGTGTCCTCATGCCTCGATCGACCCTTCCGGCGCGCCCGCCTCCGAGGCCTCGGGGAAACGACCTCCCCCGTCGGACACGCCCCGCCTGGGGGGACGGGGCGTGTCCTGGGGGTGCACAGGGAGAGAGCAGGCCGTTCACGCTGGGGAGCGTGTTCGGTGTCTCACCTGGCCGATACCCGGGGCCGGCCCCTCCAAACGCCGCGCGTTAAGCAGGCGGACTCACGTCCGGGCGGTCGGCGAACGTTCAATGACCGTGGGCGGATTGCGGACGGCATATGAGAGCCCGATCGGCCGGCTGACGATCGAGGTCGGCCCCGACGGCGCCCTGCGCAGGCTCAGATTTCCCGACCCGGGCGCCGATGCCGGGCCCCGCTCCCAGCAGAGGGTGGTCCCGGCCGTCGCCGAGCAGCTCGACCAGTACTTCGCCGGAGAGCGCCGCGCCTTCGACCTCGACGTCGAGCTCGCCGGCACGGCGCTGCAGATGCAGGTCTGGCGGCGACTGCGCGAGATCCCCTACGGGGCGACGATCACCTACGGCGAGCTCGCGGAGGAGATCGACCCGACCTCGTTCCCCGCCGGGGTGGAGACGCACGAGCGGCCGCGGGCGGTCGGAGCCGAGGTCGGGCGCACCCCGGTGCCGATCGTCATCCCCTGTCACCGGGTCGTCGGCGCCGACGGCTCCCTGGTCGGCTACGGCGGCGGCCTCGAGCGCAAGCGCGCCCTGCTCGCCCTCGAGAGCAGTCAGCTGGCGCTGCTCTGACCTTGACGGTGCTCCGCGCGGCAGCTACGGTCGCGACGAGGGCCTTGGGCCTTGACGGTTGCGAGGCCGCAAGCCACGAACTCATCAGGGGGTCTCAAGATGGCAAGGCAGACGAAGATCCGCCGGCCCAGGCACGCAACGGTCGTCGCCTATGTCGCTCTCTTTGCCGCGATCGGCGGTAGCGCCTACGCGGCGAAGCAACTGCCGAAGAACAGCGTCGGCTCTGCGCAGATCAAGAAGAACGCGGTGAAGACCGGAGACATCGGCCGCAACGCGGTCAGGGTGGGCAAACTCGACAAGGAAGCGGTCAAGGCCGGCAAGCTGGCCAAGAACGCGGTCCCCACCAACCGGCTGAGGGACAACGCCGTCACCGGCGACAAGGTCAACGAGGCGACGCTCGGCACCGTGCCCAGCGCGCAGTTGGCAAACAGCATCGTCCCACCCGAGGGTTGGCACGAGGTGGGCGCGCCGGGCGAGCCGGGGTTCCAGCACGGATGGGAAAACGCCGGAGGCCCCCTCGAGAGCGCCGCCTTCTACAAGGACCACGAAGGGTCCGTCCATCTGAAGGGCGTGGTGACCGCCGGGACCGAACTCATCTTCCAGTTGCCCCCCGGCTACAGGCCCGCCACCGGCAAGGTGATGTTCATGCCGGTCTTCTGTTCCGGCGGCGCATGTGCGTCAGGCATCGGGATCGCGGAGATCCTCGGATCCGGCTTCAGCGCCGAAGTCGACGGTGGAGTCGGAGCGGTGGGCACATCGGTCAGCCTCGACGGAATCGCGTTCCGCGCTGGATCCTGAGGCCTAATCGTCGATTGCCTTGAAGGTCGAGGGGCGACCCCTCTTTGGCACCAGATGGCCTCCACAACAGATAGCGCCCCTTCGCGCGGAGGGGCGCTATCTGGGATTACTACAGGAGGAGAGAAGTCCCGGGCGCCGCATCGGGGTGCGGAATGTGGCACCACCACCCCATGGATGCCGGGCTATTGTTCAAGCGAAACCTTGGCCTTCCCACGGAGTGGACCATTGAGCCGCGGGGCATCGAAATGAGCAGCCCTGACCCCACCCCCCGGCAGGGCTACCTGCTCTTGGCCGACATCTCGGGATACACGGCGTTCCTCACGGGCACCGAGCTAGAGCACGCCCACGCCATCATCGGCGAGCTGACCAAGCTGATCCGCGAACGGCTCGCGCCTCCGATGCGGTTCGTGAAGCTGGAGGGCGATGCGGTGTTCTGCTACGCGGAGGACGAGGCTTTTGAAAACGGCGAGCGGTTCGTCGAGCTGGTCGAGGCGTGCTACTTCGATTTCGCCAACCGGCTACGGGACATGGAGCGCGGAACGACGTGTCGCTGTGACGCCTGCGCGGCGATCCCCTCTCTCGACCTCAAGTTCATCGCGCACTTCGGGAGCTTCATGATCGAAAGCGAGGACGGCCGCGAGGACCTTGCAGGGCCCGATGTCATCCTCGCTCACCGGCTCCTGAAGAACAGCATCGGCGAGGAAGGTGGGCCCGAGGCGTATGCCCTCTTCACCGAGGCCTGCCAACGGCGCCTGCCGCTCGTCATTCGAGCTGCCCCTGCACAGGGAGACGTACGACGCCTTCGGCGAGGTGGTCGGGGGTGTCTACGACCTGAAGCCCGTTCTAGAGCGGATGCGCGAGTCCCGGCGCGAGTACGTCGGTTCGAGCGACGCCGATTTCGAGGTCGAAATTCAGCTGCCCTTCCCGGCGTCCGCCATCTGGCAATACTGGGTCGACGCCGACAAGCGCCTGCGCTGGCAGCCTTTCCAGACCGAGGTGGACAACCAGCCGAACGACGGTGGGCGTATGGGGGTGGGCGCCGCAAGCCACTGCGCTCACGGCGATGCCGGCGACGCGCTGCGCGAGTATCTCGACTGGCGCCCGTTCCGCTACTTCACCAGCCGCTTCACGCCGCTGCCCAATGGACCTCCGCTGATGCCCCGCTCGCTCGAGACGATGGAGTTCGTCCCTCTCGACGATGGCGGAACGTCGATCCACTGGCGGATCAAGCTCGAGGATCATGGAGAGGAGGCCGTGCGCCACTTCGAAACCGTGGCAGCCTTCCTCCAGGGGAACGCCCCCGAGCTCTGGGGGGAGGCACTGAGGAGGGTTCTGGAAGAAGACGGTGTCGTGCGGGGCTCCAGCGACGACGCCGCAGTACGCTTCTCGCAGCGTGAACGACGATGGTCTGATTGACGTCGAGCAGCGCGTGGCCGGTTTCGCGGTTCGCGTCAGCAAGCAGGCCGCCACGAGCTTCTCGCTCAGGGCCGGATGAGCAAGCGCATCGCCGTAATCGGGGGTGGGGCTGCCGGCCTCGCCACCGGCTACCTGCTTCGACGGAAGTTCGAGTTGACGCTGTTCGAGAAGGAGCGCCGCCTGGGCGGCAACGCCTACACCTACACGGCGTCCGACGGGCAGCAGCTCGACATCGCGGTCGCCGCGTTCGGGCGAGCCGGCTACGAGCACTTCTTCCGCCTGCTCGCCGAGCTTGGCATCGCCACCCGTTCATCGGCCGGCAGGTACCTGAGCCTCCACGACCTCGACACCCAGCAGGGCACCTACGTCACGCCCAACCTTCGGGGGCTCCGCGCCCAGCGCCTGCGGATATTGCAACCCCATCGGCTGCGGCCTTTCTGGGAGCTGTGGCGCGGCCTGGCCGCGGCCCGGAGGATCCAAAGGGAGGAAGGCTTCGGAGATCTCACGGTGCGCGAGGCCTTGCGGCTCCTTCCGCGCATCAGCGGCGACGCGGAGACGATCTTTCGTCTGCGCGCTCTGCCTCCTCTCCTCGATGAGCGCCGAGGAAGTGCTCGAGGGGCCGGCGGAATTCTTCTTCGGGAAGCTCGCGGTTCACAGCGACCTCCTGTCGCCGAAGGCGCTCTATTCGGTGCGCACCCTCCCGGGCGGGACGAGGAGCTACGTTTCCGCCCTGGCGCGGGCCTTCGGAGACCGGATCGTGCGCGGTGCCCGGATCCGGGCCGTGTCGCCGCGACGAGAACCGGGATCCGCATCGCGCTTCGTCGACGGTGGCGAGGCCAGCTTCGACAAGGTGATCTTCGCCTGCAACGCCGACCAGGTGCTGGATCTGCTCGAGGCGCCGACACCGCTGGAGCGGGAGCTGCTCTCCGCCTGGCGCTACAAGGACGGCCGGCTGGTGGTACACCGGGATTACACCGCGTTCCCGAGCGGGAGCTCATGCAGGCCTACACCTTCCTCTACCGCAGGCGGGACGGCGGTCCTCTCGACCTCGGTGAACGGGGCCCTGTGGCTCGAGTCTGCGGCTCCGGACACCTGCGACCTGATCTCCTCGCAGCACCCCAACTTCCCGATCCGGGAGGATCGCATCGAGCTCGACACGGTGCTGCGGACCCCGATTTTCGATTTCGACTCATGCGCCACCACCGCCCGGCTCCCGGAGTTGAACGGCGTGAAGAACACCTACTACTGCGGCAGCTACTTTGGATACGGCCTGCACGAGGACGCGATCCGCTCCGCCGTGGAGGTGGCCAGGCGGCTGGGAGTCGAGCCCTGGCGGGTTACCGCATCAGAATGCGGAAACCGCATGAACAAGCCAAATGCTGTACGGATGGGTTCGGTTTAGCCCGGTTGTTTCGGTGGCCGACTGTGGCACCGACCTTGGGTCCATGAAAGGGGAGACCATCGACACGGTCGATACCTGGCGCGACCGCTGCCCATAGCGATCTGCCGAGGCAACGGGCCCCCGCTGATGCCCCGCTCGCTCGAGACGATGGAGCTCGTCCCCCTCGACGATGGCGGCACGTCGATCCGCTCGCGAGTTCTAGAAGAAGACGGTGTCGCGCGGAACTTGTGCCGGTAGACCAGGCGATAGCGGGTGAGGTGTCGCTCCGTGTCCCCCTCCTCGCCCTTGACCGGGGCAAAGTGCTCCCGAGCTGCTCCTATCGCGAAGGTCCAGCTCCGCCCGGAATATCGTCTAACCGCCGCCGGTTGACTCCCGTGAGCCGTTCGCTTGCTCCGAGGCCCTTCGCATAGCGCGCCGCGTTCTCATCCCGGCCACGAACCGAGGGATCGAAGGCGCGCTGCGGGCGATTCGCAGGGCCAGCCTGTCGCCTCTCCTCGGGGTCGCCAAGTTGGGCGCGAGTCGGTCCGGCGCCCGCCGCGCCGCGGCATCCTGCGACGGAACCGAGCCCTGCTCTCTCACCGCCAGCAGGTTCCAGCTTCCCGGTACACCCTTCAGCTCGTGGGTGCCCCGATCGTCGAACTCGATGCCCGAGCCGACCACGAGGTCCCGCACCGCGCTTGAGACCAGCACCTCGTCGGGGCCCGCCTCCGCCGCCACGCGGGCGCCGATGTGGACCGCCATCCCGCCGACGTCCTCCCCGAGCAGCTCGCACTCGCCGGTGTGCACTCCGGCGCGCACCTTGATCCCCAGCGAGTCCGCATCGCCGATCACCGCACCGCCACAGCGGATCGCCCGCGCCGGCCCGTCGAAGGTGGCGAGGTAGCCGTCGCCAAGGCTCTTCACGACGCGACCGCCGTGCATCTCCACCTGTCGCCGCACACCTTCGTCGTGGCTCTCGAGCAACTCGCGCCAACGCCGGTCCCCCAGCTCCGATGCGCGCTGCGTTGAGCCGACGATGTCGGTGAACAGGACGCTCGCCAGGACGCGGTCAGGCTCGCGGCTTTGCCGAGCGCCGGTCAGGAACTGCTCGATCTCGTCCAGCAGCGCGTCGGCATCCCCAAGCCAGGGGATATGGTCATCACCGGCCAGCTCGACGCAGCGGGCGCCGGGAATTCGCTCTGCCATGTAGCGGGAGCCCTCGACGAGGATCACCGGATCGCCGACGCGGTGCAGGACCAAGGTCGGCACGCCGATCACCGGCAGGACGCCGGTGACATCGATGTCGTCGAGCGCCGCGGTCAGGGAGGCGAGCATCGCCGGGCTCGCCGAGGCCCGCTCGTAGAGCCCGAGACTTCGCCTCATCCCCTCGTCCGCGGCGAGGCTCGGGACGAAGAGGTCGACCATCTCACCCTCACCCCAGTGCTCGACCATAGATTCCCACTTTCGCCACATCTCGTCGTAGAAGAGGCGCCTCGGCTCGGAGAGCATGCCGTCGTAAGAAAAGTCCGGAGTGGATCCGTAGAGGACCATCGCGCTGGTGCGCTCGGGGTAGGTCGCGGCAAAGAGGATGCTCATCGGACCGCCCTCGGACACCCCGAGCAGGGCCGTCTGCTCCGATCCGGCGGCGTCCAGCACCGCGTGCAGGTCCTCCATCCTCTCCTCCAGGGTTGGGACCCCGGGCACCGGGTCGGAGAGGCCGGTGCCGCGCTTGTCAAACAGGATCAGGCGTGAGAAGGAGGCCAGGCGCCGAACGAAGGCACCCAGCTCGGGGAACGTCCACAGCAGGTCCAGATGCGAAATGAACCCGGGCACTACGACAAGGTCCAGGGACCCTTCGCCGACCACCTGGTAGGCGATGTTGACGTCGCCGTTTCTGGCGTAGCTGGTCTTCGGCTGCTGCATTGGCCGACCTCCCCGAGCCAGGTCACAAAGTAGCCTAACGCCGGGCTCTGCGGGGGCGGCCCTCGGCCAGCGCGATTTCGGGCATCCGCGCCGCGATTCTCGGCTTGCTCACGAGCCCAATCCAACACAGAAAACGCCCCGCCTTTCGACGGGGCGCTATCTGGGGTTACTACAGGGAGGAGAGATATTCATCTCTATATATGTTGATCGGTGGGAGGTAGGCCGGGATCCTTAGTGCCGTTCGGCGCGGGAATTGTGGGAAGCAATGCCCGCAATGTCGACGACGCGGAACCCAGCCAAGAAGTCATTTGTTCGAGTTACCTATCGGCCTCCTCATCGAATCCTTGAATCAGGATACGAACGTATGTGCGATTCGTGTGTGATTCGGGTCACAGTAGCCCGCTTCCCGTGCGGGCCGGCAGCGGTTTGCACAGGATTCTACCCAATTTTAAGGACTACGTAAAGGTCAAGTCCAAATCACGTAAATTCTGAGGATGAGGAAGGCCCGCATAGACGCGGTTCTCGCCGAGCGGGGAATCTTTCCCTCGCGCTCGGCCGCGGCGGGCGCCGTGCGGGCCGGGGAGGTCCGCGTCGGCGAGGACGGCCCGATCGCCCTGCGGCCCAGCCAGCTGGTCGAGCCGGAGGCCGAGTTCCTCGTCGACTCCGGCCCGCGCTTCGTCTCACGCGGGGGGATCAAGCTCGACAACGCGCTCGAGGCGCTGGCGGTCGACGTCGCCGGCCGCGACTGCCTCGACGTCGGCGCCTCCACCGGCGGCTTCACCGACTGCCTGCTGCAGCGCGGCGCCCGCCGCGTCGCCGCCGTCGACGTCGCCTATGGGCAGATCGCCCAGCCACTGCGCGACGATCCCCGCGTGACCGTGATCGAGCGCCTCAACGCCCGCGAGCTGCAGCCCGTCGACCTGCCCTTCGCCGCAGGCTTCGCGACGATCGACGTCTCCTTCATCTCCCTGGCCAAGGTGCTGCCGGCGGTGCTCGGCTGCCTCGCCCCGGACGGTGAGCTGCTGGCGATGGTCAAGCCCCAGTTCGAGCTCGGCCGCGCGCGGGTCGGCAGGGGGGTCGTCGGCGACCCCGGCGACCGCCGCGAGGCGATCCTCGGCGTCGCCGAGGCGGCCCGTGGCCTGGGCCTGGCCGTCACCGGCTTCGCCCCCTCGGGCCTGCCCGGCCCGAAGGGCAACCGCGAGACGTTCGTCCGCTGCGCGCGCCAGGGCGGCGGCATCGAGGACCTCGCCGGGGCCCTCGAGGGGGTCCAGGTATGAGGGGGAGCGCCGAGCGGGCAAGCGTCGCGATCCGGTGCGCTGCGCAGCGGGCGGAGGCGCGACCATGACGAGGATGAAGACGGCGGCGCTGATCAGCCACTCGCACCCGCCGGCGGCCACGGCCGCGGTCGAGCTTGCCGTCTCCGCGGCGGCCGACGCCGGCTGGCGGATCGTCGCCACCGCCGAGGAGCGCGCGAAGCACGGCGACGCCGGCGCCGGGATCGAGGAGCCGCCCGCGGGGCCCGATGGAGTCGACCTCTGCCTGGTGCTCGGCGGGGACGGCTCGATCCTGTACGCGCTGCGGCGCTTCGCCAGGACCGGCGTGCCCGTCTTCGGCGTCAACTTCGGCACGGTCGGCTTCCTCGCCGCGGTCGAGCGCGGGGAGGCGGGGGAGGAGATCCGGCGCGCCTTCGCCGGCGAGACCGAGGCGATCGACCTGCCCGGGCTCGAAGTCGAGATCGACGGCGGCACCCGGATCGCCCTCAACGACGTCAGCTTCAGCCGGCGCCCCGAGGACCGCGTCGCCGAGCTCAGCTACAAGATCGCCGGCGAGGAGGTCGGCCACGTGCGCTGCGACGGGCTCGTCGCCTCGACCCCGGTCGGCTCGACCGGCTACAACCTCGCCAACCGGGGGCCGATCCTCGCCTGGGGGGTGAAGGGCTACGTGGTCAGCTACATCTCGCCGCACTCGTTGACCGCGCGGGCGCTCGTCGTCGCCCCGAGCGACGTCCTCCAGGTCGGCAACGCCGCCGGCCGCGAGCCGGTCGACGTCGCCGTCGACGGTGAGCATGTGGGGGCGCTGGACCCCGGCGCCCAGCTCGAGGTCCGCTTCGCCGACGACGTCGGCGTGCTCGCGCAGCTGCCAGGCACCAGCTTCTACCAGCGCATCCGCGAGAAGTTCGGCTACCTGGCCGTCTAGCGCCCCTCGGCGGGCCGGCCCGCCCGCCTCACTAGGCTGTTCGCCGCCATGGAGCGCAAGTGGTGGACCCTGCTGCTGATCCTGGTGGCGACGTTCATGCTGCTGCTGGACATCACCGTCGTCAACGTCGCCCTGCCCGACATCCAGCGCGACCTCGGCGCCAGCCTCTCCAGCCTGCAGTGGGTGGTCGACGCCTACACGCTGACTCTCGCCGCCTTCCTGCTCACCGCGGGCTCGCTCGGCGACCGCCTCGGCCGGCGCCGCGTCTTCTCGGTCGGCTTCGGCGTCTTCACCTTCGCCTCGTTCCTCTGCGGGCTGGCCGGCGAGCCGACCCTGCTCAACCTCGCCCGCGGCCTGCAGGGGGTGGGCGGCGGCGGCAATGTTCGCGACCTCGCTGGCGCTGATCGGCCAGGAGTTCCACGGTCGGGACCGGGCGACCGCGTTCGGCCTCTGGGGCGGGACGATCGGCGGCGCCGTCGCGATCGGCCCCCTGGTCGGCGGCCTGATCACCGAGCACCTGGGCTGGGAGTGGATCTTCTTCGTCAACGTCCCGATCGGGATCGCGGCGATCGCGCTCACCGAGGCGAAGGTCCCCAACGTCGCCGCCGAATACGCGGAGCGTGTCGACCTGCCGGGGCTGATCACCTTCTCGCTCGGCCTCTTCCTGCTCATCTTCGGCCTGATCCGCGGCAACCCCGAGGGATGGGGCAGCGCCGAGATCGTCGGCTCGCTGGCGGGGTCGGCGGCGATGCTGATCGCCTTCGTCGGGGTCGAGATGCGCAGTCCCCATCCGATGCTCGACTTCGGGCTCTTCCGCAAGCCCGCCTTCAACGGCGTCTCCGCGGTCGCCTTCTGCCTCTCGGCGGGGATGTTCGCGATGTTCCTCTACCTGACCCTCTACATCCAGGGCGTGCTCGGCTACGAACCGCTGCAGGCGGGACTCCGTTTCCTGCCGATGACGGTTCTCTCCTTCATCGTCTCGCCGATCGCCGGCGCGCTCTCCCACCGGATACCGATCCGCGTGCTGCTCGGGACCGGCCTCGGCTTCGTGGGAGTGGGCCTGCTGCTTGTCCACGGGGTCTCGGTCGACTCGGGCTGGACCACCCTGCTGGCCGGCTTCCTGCTCACCGGGGTGGGGATCGGGATCGCCAACCCCGGCATCGGCCAGGCGGCGATCGGGGTCGTGCCGGTCGAGCGCTCGGGGATGGGCTCGGGGATCAACACGACCTTCCGCCAGGTCGGGATCGCTACCGGGGTGGCGGGCCTGGGAGCGGTCTTCCAGTCGCGGATCGACTCCCGCCTCGCCGAGATCCTGCCGAACGCCAAGGAGGGGTTCGGCGAGGTGGTCGCCTCGGGCGGCACCAAGGCGGCCGAAGAATTCGCCCCCGCCGGCCGCCAGGGCGCCTACGGGCACGCAGCAACGGAAGCCTTCGTCAGCGGCTTCAACGAGATCGTCCTGATCGCCGCCATCGTCTCCTTCGTCGGCGCCGCCCTCGGCCTCGCCCTGGTCCGCGCCCGCGACTTCGTCCAAGCGCCCTCCGGATAGGGCCGACCCATGGCCAAATAGGCCGCTGCCCGAGCAGGGCGCTCACGACCGCCGCGACTAGGCCTCGGGCTCTCCCGAAATCTCAACCAAGCGCTCGGCTTGCTCGACACCCGCGATCGGAAGTCCCGCGGGGTCCAAGAGGCCGACCTGCACCAGCAGGCTCGCATGGTCCCAGTAGATGTGCTCGTTGGCGACCTTGTCGCCCTCGAAGCCCATGATTACGACGTGCGGCAGCCGAACCTTCCGGCCAGTCGGCGGGACACCGGGCAGCATGAACGGGACCTCAACGTCATGCGTGAACTCGAGGATGAACTCCTCGACGACCCGGTTGCCGGAGATGGTCCGCGAAACCCGCCGCAGCACAGCGTCCTCTGGCATCCGTCCGACGAGATCGGCGGAGTAGAACGCCCGCACGTTCTCTCGACCTGACGCCCCGGTCATCGCCGGGATGTGCCACACGTGTGGATCGTCGGTCATGGTCCCCATCGTTGCGTCGATGTCTTTGATCTCGAACTCGTCCGCAACGTGCTCGTCAAAGATGGCTCCGAGGTCAGGGCCGTTGTCCATCCGGTCCTCCAATCGTCGAGCGGGCGCCTTGCTCAGCCTACGGGAGAAGGACAGAGCCCGGTGTTGCCCACGCGAACTCGAACAGCCGCAAGCCCCCACCGGGGGGTGGGGGCGACGGGACCCGCCGGGGCGGGTGCTACACAGAGGGCGTGCTGCGCGAGCTGCGGATCGAGAACCTGTTGCTGATCGAGCGCGCCGAGCTGCGGCTCGGCGAGGGCCTGAACGCGATCACCGGCGAGACCGGCGCCGGCAAGACCGTGCTCGCCCACTCGCTCGACCTGCTGATGGGCGGCAAGGCCCGCCCCCAGATCGTCAGGCCGGGGGCCGAGGAGGCATGGGTCGAGGGGGCCTTCGACCTGCCCCCGGGGCTGCTGGAGGAGCCGGAGATGGCCGAGCTCGCCGAGCGCCTGCCCGAGGGCGCCGAGGAGGTCGTGCTCGGCCGCCGCGTCTCGGCCTCGGGACGGACCGCGGCCTTCGTCGCCGGCCGCGCCGCGGCCGCCGCCGACCTGAAGCTGCTCGGCGGCCGGCTGCTCGCCTTCTACGGCCAGCACGAGCACCGCCGGCTGACGATCGCCTCGGCGCAGATGGACGTCCTCGACGGGTTCGCCGGCGCCGCCCACCTGGAGCTGCGCGAGAGCTATCGGGAGGCCCACCGCGAGTGCCTGCGCCTGGCGGCGGAGGTCGCCGAGCTGCGCGAGCGCGACGGCTCGCGGGAGCGCGACCTCGACCTCTGCCGCTACGAGCTCGCCGAGATCGAGGAGGTCGCCCCCGACCCGGCCGAGTCGGCGGAGCTCGCCGAGGAGCGCGAGCGGCTGCGCCACGCCGAGGCCCTGCGCGAGGCGGCGGCCGGCGCCCACGCCGCGGCGGCCGGGGCCGACGAGGACGGCGGCGGAGCCGCGGCGGCGCTGGCCCAGGCCCAGACGGGCCTGCAGGCCCTCGCCGGGGTCGACTCCGACCTGGACGCGCTCTGCGAGCGCCTCGGCGCGCTCGCGGTCGAGCTCGGCGACGCCGCCGCCGAGCTGCGCGACTACGCCGAGGGGATCGAGGCCGACCCGGGCCGCCTGGTCGCGGTCGAGGAACGGCTCGACGCCATCGACAGGCTGCAGCGCAAGCACGGCGGTAGCGTCGAGTCGGTCCTCGCCCACGCCGATCGCTGCCGCGCCGAGATCGGGCGGCTCGAGGGGGCCGAGGAGCGCGGGGCGGAGGCCGAGGCGGCGCTGAGCACGGCCGAGGCGCGCCGCGAGAAGCTCGCCGGCAGGCTCAGCGCCGGCCGCGCGAAGGCCGCCGGCCCGCTGCAGGAGAAGGTCGCCGAGGAGCTCGCGCAGCTGGCGATGCCGGGGGCATCGCTCGAGGTCGTGCTCGAGCCCGTTGCGGACGGCTTCGGGCCGGGCGGCGCCGAGTCGGTCGAGCTGAGGGTGGCGCCGAACCCGGGGCTCGAGGCGGCGCCGCTGCGCGACGCCGCCTCCGGCGGCGAGCTCTCGCGGGTGATGCTGGCGCTCAGCGGCCTCGGCGTCGGCGCCGGGGCGCCGACCCTGGTCTTCGACGAGATCGACGCCGGGGTCGGCGGCAACACGGCCCGCGTCGTCGGCGAGCGGCTGCGAGCGCTCGGAGACGGCCGCCAGGTGCTCTGCATCACGCACCTTCCCCAGGTCGCCTCGCTGGCCGGGACCCACTTCCGCCTCGAGAAGGACGTCGAGGGGGAGCCGGCGCGGGCGACGGTCGAGCGCCTCGAGGGCGAGGAGGTGGTCGAGGAGATCCGCCGGATGCTCGGCGGTCGGCTCCGAGGCGGCCACCCGGCACGCCCGCGAGCTGCTCGCCGCCGCATAGCCAAGCGGTTAACCTGAGCGCGTGGCAATCGCCAGTCGCCGTCGTTTTCCCGCGCTGCTCTCACGGCGGAATGGCTCCGGCCCGGAGGCCGCGGTCGAGGGGCCGGCGCGCCTCGGGCGCCGCACCAAGGACCTGGTCAAGCACCTCGCGCCCGGCGACGTCGCCGTCATCGACCACGTCAACATCGACCGGATCGCGGCCGAGGAGCTGATCGCGACCGGGGTGCGGGCCGTGCTCAACGCCGCCGAGTCCTCCAACGGGCGCTACCCCAACACGGGGCCGCTGCTGCTGACCCGCGCCGGCGTCCTCCTGGTCGACCTCGAGGGCGACCCCTTCGAGCTGTTCCGCGACGGAGAGCGGCTGAGGATCGAGGCCGGCGTCGTCAGCGTCGACGGCAGGGCGGTCCTGCGCGGCCGCGAGCTCGACCCGGTCGAGCTCGAGCGCCAGCTCGACGCCCAGCGGCTGCGCGTCGACGAGGCGCTGGCCGAATTCGCCGAGAACACGGTCGCCCACGTGCGCGGCGAGACCGACCTGCTGACCGGCGCCGTGCAGTTCCCGCCGACCCGCGCCAGCTTTCGCGATCGCCAGGTCCTGATCGTCGTCCGTGGCGACCGGCACCGCAACGACATCAAGGCCCTGCGCGCCTACATCCGCGACGTGCGGCCGCTGGTCGTCGCCGTCGACGGCGGCGCCGACGGCGCCCTCGAGGAGGGCCTCACGCCCGATGTCATCCTCGGCGACATGGACTCGGCCGGCGACGCTGCGCTGCACTGCGGCGCCGAGCTGATCGTCCACGCCTACCCCGACGGCCGCGCGCCGGGCCGCGAGCGACTGCTCGAGCTCGGCCTCGACCACACCCTCGTGCCCGCGGCCGGGACCAGCGAGGACGTTGCGATGCTGATGGCCTTCGAGAAGGGCGCCGACCTGATCGTCTGCGTCGGCGCCCACTTCAACCTGATCGAGTTCCTCGACCGCAAGCGCGGCGGGATGTCCTCGACCTTCCTCACCCGGCTGCGGATCGGCGAGAAGCTGGTCGACGCCAAGGGGGTCAGCCGCCTCTACAAACCGCCCGCCACCTTCGGCCCGCTGGTGCTCTTCATGGCCGCCTTCGTCGTCCTGCTCGTGATCGTGATCGCCACCTCGCCGGCGCTCAGCGACCTCGCCGACCTGCTCTGGCTGAAGATCAGGATCTGGCTCGGGATCGGTTGAGCGGCGCTAGCCGCCGGGAGCGTTCCCGAAGCTGATCACGATCAGCCTCGTCGAGCCGCCGGCGCAGACGGCCGCCCCCTTGCCCGGGATGCGCACCCAGCGATGGCCGCGGAGGCCCGGGCGCGAGCGGCGCATCGTCATTTCGAAATTGCCGTAGTGAGGTGAGTTGCCGGTGAACCGGAAGCGAACGAGGCCGAGACGTTCGCCCCTGTCGTGGCGGCGGCGGAAGTAGCCGATCAGGGTGTTGCGGCGCTTCGAGGCCTGGCCGATGCGCCCGTCGGTCGTGTACCACTGGAAGTCGGGCTTCTCGGCGAAGATCCGGTCGAGCCGCTTGAACTGGCCGCGGTTGAGCGCTCTGGCGTATCCGGCGAGTGCCGAGCGGACGGAGCGCGCCTCGCAGTGCGACGGCCCGGTCGGTGGGGCGGAGCCGGCGGTTTGCGCGCTGGCCGCGAAGATCAGCGCCACGATTGCGATTGCCCCCGCGGCCCGCATGGTCAAACGGTAGCAACGGCTGCCCGGCGCGATTCGCAACTAGGCTTTCCGCCGATGGGCTACAGCGCGCGCTATCACGCGGTGTCCCTCGTCGCGGTCTTCATCGCCCTCGCGATCGGGATCCTGATCGGGGCCGAGTTCGGCGGCGACACGCTGCGCAACACGCGCCGCGACCTCGAGCGCAGCCTCGTCGACAACCTCAAGGAAGCGCGCGAGCGCTCCGACCAGCTGGGCGGTGAACTGGGGCGCTCCAACGAGTTCGCCGACCGCGTCTATCCGACCCTGGTCCGCGACCAGCTCGACGGGCGCCGCATCGGGCTGGTCGCGATCGGCGACCTCCCCGGCGGGGTCTCGGACTCGATCGAGGAGGCGCTGGCGCCGACCGGGGCGCGGCTGGTCGGGGTCGGGGTGGTGCGCGAGCCGGTCGACGTGCGGGGCCTGGCCGGCGACCTCTCGAAGACGCGCTTCGCGAAGCTCGCCAGGAACCCGGAAGCGCTGAGCGCCTTCGGCGTCGGCGTCGGCCGCCAGGTCGTCCGCGGCGGCACCCTGGTCGAGCGTGTCCGGGGCCATCTCTTCTCGCGGGCGAGCGGCGACTTCGGCGCCCTCGACGGGGTGATCGTCGTTCGCATCCCGCCCGAGGCGATGGGGCCGAAGCGGACGGCCCAGGCGGGCAAGCTCGAGTCGGGCCTGATCGGCGGCATCGTCGCCACCAAGACGCCCGCGGTCGGGGTCGAGGCCAGCGACCAGGAGAGCTCCTCGATCTCCTTCTACCAGGGCAACGACCTCTCCAGCGTCGACGACGTCGACCTGGTCGCCGGGCGGCTGGCGACGGTCTTCGCCCTGCTCGGCGCCGAGGGCAGCTTCGGCGTCAAGGGCTCGGCCGACCGCCTGCTGCCCGACCTGCTGGCGCCAAACGAGCGCAAGTGACCTGGATCGGCTTCCCGGTCGCGGTCGCGGTCGCGCTGCTGGTCGTGCCGGCCGGCGTGCGCGGCCTGCTCGACGCCGGCCTGGTTCGCGAGAACTGGCGCGGCGCGGCGCTCGCCTTCCCACTCGGCGCGATCCTCGCCACCTCCGCCCTCGTCGCCCTGGCGCCGCTCGCCTTCCTCGACGATCGCGGCGACCTCGAGCTGCTCGACCCGGAGCTGCGGCGCTGGATGCCCTACCTGCTCGGCGTCGCCTTCCTCGGCTTCCTCGACGACTCGCTCGGGCGCGGCGAGAGCGGCGAGGCGCCGCGGGGCTGGCGCGGCCACGCGGCGGCGCTGCGCGAGGGGCGCCTCTCGACCGGGGCGATCAAGGCGATCGGCGCTCTCGCCCTCGCCGCCTACGTGGTCTCCGGGCGCGGCCTCGAATCGTGGCGCTACCTGGCCGACGTGGCGCTGCTGATCCTCGCCACCAACTGCTTCAACCTGCTCGACCTGCGGCCGGGGCGGGCCGAGAAGGGGCTGGCGCTGCTCGGCGCCGGGCTCTGCCTCGGGGCCTGGACGATCGCGCCGATCGAGCTGCTCGGGATCTTCGCCGGCGCGGTCGCGGTCGGGGCCTGGTTCACCCTGCGCGAGCGGGCGATGCTCGGCGACACCGGCTCGAACCTGGTCGGAGCGATCGGCGGGGTCTGGCTGCTGACGACGCTGGGCGGGACCGGCCGGCTGATCGCCCTCGCCCTCGTCGTCGCACTTACGATTTTCGGAGAGTTGCGTTCGATCTCGGCGACGATCGATGCCGTTCCGCCCCTGCGCTGGCTAGACTCGCTCGGTAGAGAATGAGTAGAGCCGACAAAGGGGACACGCGCTTCATCTTCGTCACCGGCGGGGTGGTCTCGGCTCTCGGCAAGGGGATCACCGCGGCCTCGATCGGCCGCCTCCTCGTCTCCCGCGGCTTCCGGGTCCAGCTGCAGAAGTTCGACCCCTACATCAACGTCGACCCGGGGACGATGAGCCCCTTCCAGCACGGCGAGGTCTTCGTCACCGAGGACGGGTCGGAGACCGACCTCGACCTCGGCCACTACGAGCGCTTCACCGACGAGAACACCTCGCGCGCCTCCAACGTCACCGCCGGCGCGGTCTACAACTCGGTGATCAAGCGCGAGCGCCGCGGCGACTACCTGGGCGCCACCGTGCAGGTGATCCCGCACATCACCGACGAGATCAAGAACAAAATCCTGATCGTCGCCGAGACCCAGTCGGTCGACTTCGTGATCACCGAGATCGGCGGCACCGTCGGCGACATCGAGTCGCTGCCGTTCCTCGAGTCGATCCGCCAGCTCTACACCGAACTGGGGCCGAAGCGGAGCATGTTCGTCCACCTGACCCTGGTCCCCTACGTCGGCCACGCGGGGGAACTGAAGACCAAGCCGACCCAGCACTCGGTCAACGAGCTGCGCCGCATCGGGATCCAGCCGCACGCCCTGGTCTGCCGCTCCGAAGGCCGCCTCGACCGCGAGATCCGCGCCAAGATCGGCCTCTTCGCCAGCCTCCCGACCGACAGCGTGATCTCCGCCCACGACGTCGACAACATCTACAAGGTGCCGCTCGTCTTCCGCGCCGAAGGCGTCGACGACATCGTCCTCGACCACTTCGGGATCGACGCGCCGGCGCCCGACATGAGCGAATGGGAGGCGATGGTGCGCCGCGCCGACGCCGCCGAGGGCCGGGTCAAGATCGCCCTGGTCGGCAAGTACGTGAAGCTCGCAGACGCCTACAAGTCGGTGATCGAGGCGCTCGAGCACGGTGGCATCCACCACGGTGTCGGGGTGGAGGTCGAGCTGGTCGACTCCGAGGACTTCGAGCCCGAGCGGCTCGAGGACGCCGACGGGATCCTGATCCCCGGTGGCTTCGGCGAGCGCGGCATCGAGGGCAAGGTCGCGGCGGCGCGGATCGCCCGCGAACGCTCGATTCCGTACCTGGGCATCTGCCTGGGGATGCAGATCGCGGTGGTCGAGTTCGCGCGCTCGGTGGCCGGGATGGAGGGGGCCAACTCCGCCGAGTTCGACCCCGAGACGCCGTTCCCGGTCGTCGACCTGCTGCCCGAGCAGAAGGAAGTCTCGGAGATGGGCGGCACGATGCGGCTCGGCGCCGACCCGGTCAAGCTGCACGAGGGGACGCGGGCACGGGAGATCTTCGACGAGGCCGTCATCTACAAGCGCCACCGCCACCGTTACGAGGTCAACAACCAGCTGCGGCGGCGGCTCGAAGACGAGGGCCTCGTCTGCGGCGGCACCTCCCCCGACGAGCGCCTGGTCGAGATGATCGAGCTTCCCGACCACCCGTTCTTCGTCGCCTCCCAGTTCCACCCCGAGTTCAACTCGCGGCCGAACCGGCCCGAGCCGCTCTTCCGGGAGTTCGTCGGCGCCGCCGCCCGGCACGCCGGCGAGCGGCCCGCCGACGGCGCCGAGCTGCCCGAGGCCGAGGGCAGCGACATCGGCGTCCGCCACTCGAGCTGACACGGCGCCCCACCACGACCCCCGGTGCGTGGTGGCCGGTGGACACTTGGCATAGTTCCCGTCGTGGAGAGGCTTCACGAGACGTTCGTGCGTCTGTGCGAGATCCGCAGCCCGACCGGGGAGGAGCGTGAGATCGCCGACTCGATCGCCGCCGAGATGCGGGCGATCGGGTGCGAGGTGAGCGAGGACGACGCCGCCGGGCCCGCCGAGGCCGGCTCCGGCAACCTGCTCGCGCGCCTGCCCGGCGGCGGCGAGCGTTGGCTCACCTTCTGCGCCCACATCGACACCGTTCCGCACCGCGGCCAGGTCGAGGTCGTCGACGACGAAGGCGTCTTCCGCAGCCGCGGCGAGACGATCCTCGGCGCCGACAACAAGGCCGCCGTCGCCGTCTTCATGGAGCTCGCCGCCCGCGCCGCCGAGGCGGCGGAGCCGCCCGCGGTCGGCCTCGAGCTGCTCTTCACGGTCGCCGAGGAGCAGGGCCTGCGTGGGGCGAAGGCCTTCGACACCTCGACCCTGCGCTCGCAGCAGGGCTTCGTCCTCGACCACGCCGGGCCGGTCGGCGAGGTGGTCGTCGCCACGCCGACCCAGCAGAAGATCCGCGCCGACTTCTCCGGCGTCGAGGCGCACGCCGGGATCCGCCCCGAGGACGGCAACAACGCGATCTCGGCCGCCGCCGCGGCGATCTCGCGGATGGAGCTCGGCCGTCTCGACGAGGCGACGACGGCAAACGTCGGCCTGATCGAGGGCGGCACCTCGGGCAACGTCGTCCCCGGCCACTGCTGGATCGTCGCTGAGACCCGCAGCCTCGACGGCGAGCGCGCCGCCGAGGTCGCCGGCGGGATCACCGAGGCCTGCGCGTGGGGCGCGAGCGAGCACGGCTGCGACGTCGACGTCCAGGTCGAAGAGCTCTTCCGCGGCTACGAGCTGCCCACCGACTCGGCGGCGCTGGCCCTCGCCGAGGCCGGCCTGCGCGGCGCCGGGCTCGATCCGCAGAGGGTCGCGATCGGCGGCGGCAGCGACGTCAACGCGATGCGCCTCGACGGGTTCGACTGCGCGCTGCTCTCCAACGGCACCAACGACGTCCACACCTCGGACGAGAGCGTCTCGGCGCGCCACCTCGACAAGATGCTCGAGGTCTGCGAGGGGATCGTCGCGGCCGCCGAGGGCGAGACCGCGAGCGGGTGAGCGGACGGCTGCAGCTGCGCCGGGGCGTCGTCGCCCGCGAGCAGCCGCTGACGGTCGAGGTCGACGGCGAGCTGCGGCCGGCCTGGGCCGACACCGCGCTGCTCGGCGAGATGCGCGAGGGCGACGAGGTCGTCGTCAACGTCTGCGCGGTAGAGCTCGGGCTCGGCTCGGGCGGCTTCGACGTGGTCCACGTCAACCTGACCCGCGGGCTCGACACGGCCGGCGGCGCGCACGGCAACCCCGCCGCGCGGCGGCGCGGACGGCAGCCCGGCCGGCGGCGGCGCGGACGGCAGCCCGGCCGGCGGCGAGGAGCCGCACGTGATCAAGCTCAACTACACCTCGCTCCAGCACCCGGTCGAGCCGGCCGAGGGCGCCGGGTGGCGAGTTTCCGACCCTCACGGTCGGAAACTCGCCACCTCCGTCGGTGTCCTGGTGCTGCCCCTGCACGGGCACCTGGCGCCGGCCGTGTGGGCGGCGACCCGGAGGGCGCCGGGATTGAGGGTCGGATATGTCCAGACCGGGGGAGGGGCGTTGCCGGGCGCGCTGTCGCGCGACGTGGCCGAGCTCCGCGAGCGGGGCCTGCTCGACGGCCACCTCACCGCCGGCCCCGCCTACGGCGGCGAGCACGAGGCGATCTCCACCGCCGGCGCGCTCGACGCCGCCGCCGCGCTCGGATGGGAGGCGATCGTCGTCGGGCCGGGGCCCGGGATCATCGGGTCGGACTCGGCGCTCGGCCACGGCGGCACGGTCGCGCTCGACAACGCCCACGCCGCCCTCGCCCTCGGGCTGCCGACGGCGATCTCGCCGCGGCTTTCCTCCGCCGACCCGCGCGAGCGCCACCGCGGGGTCAGCCATCACACCCTGACCGTGCTGGAGCTGCTGCTGGCGCCGGTCGAGATCGCCGTGCCCGAGGGCCCCGAGCGCTGGCCGGGCGGGGCCGACGCGGCGGAGAAGCTGGAGGCGGCCGCCGCCGGCCGCCACCGGCTCGTCCCGGAGCCCGTCCACATGGACGACTACGTCGAGAGCGGCCTGCCGGCCCGGACCATGGGCCGCGGCATCGACGAGGATCCGCTGTTCTTCGCCGCGCCGCTCGCCGCCGGCGCGGCGCTGGCGGGCGCCGTCTTGCGCGGCAAGGGATGAGAGCCGGCCGGGAGAACCTCCCGGCATGGCGATCGCGGTAAAGCCTCCGCAGCCGCCCGCGCCGGGCGGGCCGGAGGCCGGCAAGCGCTTCGCGAGCCTCGTGCTCGACTTCCTCTCCTACCTGGAGCTGGAGCGCGGCCTCTCGCGCAACACCCTCAACGCCTACCGGACGGACCTCCTCCAGTACGGGGAATTCCTCGCCGCCCACGACCTCGACGCGCTCGCGGTGCGGCCGGCGGAGGTCGCCGAGTTCCTCGCCGACCTCGCCACCGGCAACGGCCGCCCCGCCTGCTCGGCGGCGACGATCCACCGCAAGGCGGCCTGTCTGCGCTCCTTCTACAAGCACCTGCGCCGCGACGAGCTGATCGCCGACGACCCGACCGCGGTGCTGACCGCGCCGCGCCGCGCCAAGAAGCTGCCGCAGGTACTCAACTACGCCGAGGTCCAGAAGCTGCTCGCCTCGCCGCGCGGCGACGAGCCGACCGCGCTGCGCGACCGCGCCCTGCTCGAGGTGATGTACGCCTGCGGGCTGCGTGCCTCGGAGACGATCGGGCTCGAGCTCGCCGACATCGACCTGCGCCAGGGCTTCCTGCGCGCTCGCGGCAAGGGATCGAAGGAGCGCCTGGTGCCGCTCGGCCGCAAGGCGATCGCCGCGATCAGCGTCTACCTACGCGGCGGCCGCCCGAAGCTGGTCGGCGACCGCCAGGAGGCGAAGCTGTTCCTCAACTTCCGCGGCGGGCCGCTCAGCCGCCAGGGCCTCTACAAGATCGTCCAGCGCCACGCCCGCGCCGCGGGCCTGCGCGGCCAGCTCAGCCCCCACACCCTGCGCCACAGCTTCGCCACCCACCTGCTCGCCGGCGGCTGCGACCTGCGCGCCGTGCAGGAGATGCTCGGCCACGCCGACATCTCGACCACGCAGATGTACACCCACCTCTCCGGCGAGCAGCTCAAGCAGGTCTACTTCGACGCCCACCCGCGCGCCACCGCCTCCTGACCCCGCGACCCCGCCCGCGATCCCGCCTGGAGTGGACGCAGCGGAACGGCCGGCGGAACTGGCAGCGGACCTGGCAGCGGACGGCGGCGGACGGCAGCGGACGGCGGCGGACGGCGGCGGACCCGGCAGCGGACGGCAGCGGCAGCGGAACTGGACGCACTTATGCCCGCATAGCGGGCATAAGTGCGTCCACAGTGCGTCCGGGCCGTGTCGGGTGGGCTCGCGCATGCGATAGAACCGGGCGATGCCCGAGCTGCCCGAGGTGGAGACGGTCTGCCGCCAGCTCGAGCCGGAGATCGAAGGGAGGCGGATCGAGGGGCTCGAGGTCCTCGACGAGCGCTGGACCCGGCCGGTGCCCGCCGCCGAGGTCGAGAGCGCGCTCGCCGGGCGGACGATCGAGGGGCTCGGGCGGCGCGGCAAGTACCTGCTGCTGGCGCTGGACGGTGGCCGGACCCTGGTCATGCACCTGCGGATGACCGGCAACCTCGTCCTGGTCGAGGGCGAGGACAGGCTCGATCCGTCGGAGGGGATGCGCCTCTACGAGGGTGAGCGCTCCGCCTCCGAGCGCCATCTGCGCGCCCGCTTCGCCCTCGACGACGGGCGCGAGCTCTGGTTCACCGATCCGCGACGCTTCGGCGAGGCATTCCTGCTCGAGGACGGGGACCTCGGGGCCCGCTTCGCAAAGCTCGGGGTCGAGCCGCTCTCCGCCGAGTTCACGCCCGAGGCCCTCGGGGAGGCCGCCGCCGGGCGCACGGCGCCGCTGAAGTCGTTCCTGCTCGACCAGGCCCACGTCGCCGGCATCGGCAACATCTACGCCGACGAGGCGCTCTTCAGGGCGCGGCTGCACCCGCTCTCGCCGGCCGGCTCGATGAAGCCCGAGCACCATCTGGCCCTGCGCGACGCCGTCGTCGAGGCGCTCGAGGCGGGGCTCGAGCACGGCGGCGCCTCGATCGACGACTACCGCGACGGGCGCGGCGAGAAGGGGGAGATGCAGAACGAGTTCCTCGTCCACACCCGCGAGGGCGAGCCCTGCCCGAGCTGCGGCGGCCCGATCTCGAGGATCGTCGTCTCCGGCCGCTCCACCTACTTCTGCCCGAGCTGCCAGGTGCGCCTCCGCAGGCGCCCGCGCCGCCGCAGGAAACGGTAGCCCCGCCGCTCACGGTGCCGTTCGCGACTTTGACCATGCCCTGGCATGGAAAAAGGCCCGAGCGATGTCCGGCGCGGGGGTCAATCTGGGCGGATGGCCGGACGCACGGTGAAGACGGAGGCGGTGGTGCTGCGCAGCATCCGCTACGGCGAGGCCGATCGCATCCTCCACCTCTACTCGTCGGCGCGGGGGAGGGTCAACGCGATCGCCAAGGGCGTGCGCAAGCCGCGCTCGCGCTTCGGCGGGCGGCTGGAGCCGTTCTTCCGCCTCGACCTCCTCCTCCACGAGGGGCGCAGCGAGCTGCTCACCGTGACCAACGTCTCCACCGTCGACGGCTACCCGCGCCTGCGCTCCTCGGCGGCGGCGCTCAACGCCGGCGCCCGCGCCTGCGACTCGGTCCTGCGGCTGCTCGACTCGGCCGAAACCAACCGCGCCGCCTACAACCTGCTCTGCCGCTACCTGGCGCTGCTCGACGACCCGGCGCAGGAGCGGGGAGCGGCGCTGGAGACTGCGCTCGCCTTCCGGCTGAAGCTGGCGCTGGCGGCGGGCTTCGCCCCCGAGCTGGCCTCCTGCGCGCGCTGCGGCGAGAGCGAGCACCTGACCGGCTTCTCGGGGGCCGCCGGCGGGGTCGTCTGCGCCGCCTGCGAGGCGGGCTCCTTCCCGCTCACCGAGGGGGCGCACCGCTTCATGGTGGAGGCGATCGCCAGGCCGCTGACCGAGGCCCCCGAAGCGGACGCGCGCGACCTGCGCCTGGCCGAGAGCGCGGTCGGCCAGACGCTCGAGCACCACGCCCACGTGCAGCTGCGCTCCGCCGCCTGAGCGGGGCTCCGACCGCCGACGGGGGAGAGCCTCTGCCGGTCCCTCCTGACCATCTAGGATCGGGACATGGAGGCGACGGTCAACCTGGAGGAGCGGGTCAGAGCCTGGGAGGCCGAGTTCCTCTCGGAGTCGGCGACGCCCTCCTACCCGGCCGAGCGCCGCGCGGAGGAGGCCGACAGCCCGCTGCGGACGCCGTTCCAGCGCGACCGCGACCGCATCGTCCACTCGAAGGCGTTCCGCCGCCTCAAGCACAAGACCCAGGTCTTCATCGCCCCCGAGGGCGACCACTACCGCACCCGCCTCACCCACACGCTGGAGGCCTGCGGGATCGCCCGCACCGTCGCCCGCGCGCTCTCCCTCAACGAGGACCTGACCGAGGCGATCGGGCTCGGCCACGACCTCGGCCACCCGCCCTTCGGCCACAGCGGCGAGGACGCGCTCGACGCGGCGCTGCGCGAGCGCGGCGCCGGCGGCTTCCGCCACAACGAGCACTCGCTGCGCGTCGTCGACGTGCTCGAGCGCGAGGGGGCCGGCCTCAACCTCACCGAGCAGGTGCGCGACGGCATCCTCAACCACACCGGCTCCAACAAGCCGGCGACGCTCGAGGGGCGGATCGTGAAGCTGGTCGACCGCGTCGCCTACATCAACCACGACATCGACGACGCGCTGCGCGCCGGCGTCCTGCGGCCCGCCGACCTGCCGACGGAGGAGATCGAGCTGCTCGGGCCGACCGGCTCGGCGCGGATCGACACCCTGGTCCGCGACATCGTCGCCCACTCGGCCGCCGACGGAGCCGACATCGTCCAGGGGGAGGAGGTGGGCGGCGCGATGCTGAGACTGCGCAAGTTCATGTTCGACAACGTCTACCTCGGCCCGGCCGCCCTCCACGAGCAGGAACGGGTTCAGCGCACGCTGCGCGGCCTCTTCGACCACTACATGGAGCATCCCGAGGAGGCGCCCGAGGCCGAGCCCGGGGCGGGCCCGAGCCAGCGGGTCACCGACTACCTGGCCGGGATGACCGACCGTTACTGCATCGCCCGCTTCACCGAGCTGACCGTGCCCGAGGAGGCGCGCTTCTGATGCCGGCCGGCGGGCCGGGGAGGGCGCCGTGGCGCTGATCTCCCCCGAGAGCCTCGACCGGGTCAAGCAGGCGGCCGACATCGTCGAGGTCGTCTCCGCCCACACCGACCTGCGCCGCCAGGGGGCGCGCTGGGTCGGCCTCTGCCCCTTCCACGAGGAGCGCACGCCGTCGTTCTCGGTCGACCCCCAGGAAAAGCTCTACCACTGCTTCGGCTGCGGGGTCGGCGGCGACACGATCAAGTTCGTCGAGGAGAAGGAGGGGCTGAGCTTCACCGACGCCGTCGAGCTGCTCGCCGACCGCTACGGGGTCGAGCTCGAGCGCGAGAAGGAGGACCCGCGGGCCGAGGCGCGGCGCCGGCAGCGGCGCCGGTTGGAAGAGCTGCTCGACCGCACGGCCGCCTTCTACGCCACCTATCTCTGGGACTCGACCGAGGCCGAGAGGGCGCGCTCCTACCTGGCCGAGCGCGGGCTCGGCGAGCAGGTCCTGCGCGACTTCGGCGTCGGCTACGCGCCGAGCGCCTGGGACAAGGTGCTGCTGCGCGGGCAGCGCGCCGGCTTCACGGTCGACGAGCTGCGCGGGGTCGGGCTCGCGCAGCGCGGGCGGGGCGGGGGCGAGTACGACCGCTTCCGCTCGCGGATCATGTTCCCGATCCGCGACCGCCGCGGGCGCGCGCTCGGCTTCGGCGGGCGGGCGATGCGCTCCGACCAGGGCGCCAAGTACGTGAACACGGCGGAGACCGACTTCTTCCACAAGAGCCGCATGCTCTATGGCATCGACCGGGCGAAGGCGGCGATCGCCAAGGCCGGCCGCGCCGTCGTCGTCGAGGGCTACACCGACGTCCTCGCCCTGCACCAGGCGGGGGTCGAGGAGGCGGTCGGCGTGATGGGCACGGCGATCACCGAGGAGCAGGTGGCGACCCTCTCGGGGATGGTCGAGGAGGTGGTGCTGGCGCTCGACGCGGACTCGGCCGGCCAGGAGGCGATGGTGCGGGCGCAGCGCGTCGCCGCCGGGCGCAAGATGAGGATCCGGGTGGCGGCGATGCCGGCCGGCGAGGACCCGGCCGAGATGATCGCGGCCGAGGGCGGGGCGGAGCGCTTCCGCGCCCTGGTCGAGGATGCGGTCGAGCTGTCCGCCTTCCAGGTCGGGCTGGTGCTCGACCGTGCGGACGCCTCCTCGCCCTCGGAGCGCGACCAGGCGCTGAGCGAGGCGTCCTCGATCCTGGCGGCGATGGACGAGGGGCAGGTCGCGAGCCGCGAAGCGCTGGAAAGGCGAGTGGCGGAGCGGCTCGACCTCGACCCACCGACGGTCCGCAGCCGCGTGGTGACGGCGCAGCCGCTCAGCGGCGGCCTCAGCGCGGCGGGCGAGGCCGGGATCTCCGCCTCGGGCCCCCGCTCGACGGAGCCGGCGCCGCAGCGCGCAGCCGCGGCGCTGACCTCCCGCGAACGCCGCGAGCGCTCCCTGCTGGCGATGTGTATCGCGCTCCCGGCGGAGGGGAAGGAGTTCCTCGACGCGCTCAGCGAGGCCCACCTCTCGCCGCTCGGCGCCAGGGCGCTCGCCTGGCTGCGCGAGAACCCGGAGGACCCGGCCTCCAACCTGCCGCGCGACGACGACGAGCTCGCCGGCCTGATCGCCGAGCTGGTCATCCTCGCCGGCGATGAGCCCTCCTCGGCGGAAGCGATGCAGCTCAACTTCCTGCTGCTCGAGCAGCGCCGCCTCGAGGCCGAGATCTCCGCCGCCGGCGAGGCGGGCGAGCGCGAGCGCCGCGCCGAGCTCAGCCGCGAGCGCGCCGCCCTGGTCGAACGAATCGCCCGCACCGAGCGGGTGGGCTGACAGGCAAACTCCTCCTCTCTCGGCGAACATACGTTCGCAACTTTCTGTCTGCGGCGGATGGCAGGCTCGCGCCATGGAGAAGGCCTTTCTGGAGCGCTGCCTCGCCGACGGCCTCTCGCTGGAGACGATCGGCGAGCGGGTCGGCAGGCACCCCTCGACGGTCGGTTACTGGCTCAAGAAGCACGGACTCGCGGCGAGCAACGCTCAATCGAATGCTCCGAAGGGCAAGCCGGTCCGGTCAGAGCTGGAGGGGTTGGTGCAGGCGGGGCTGACGCTCCGCGAGATCGCCGATCGGCTCGACCGAAGTCCGACGACGATCCGCTATTGGCTCCGCAAATACGATCTGCGACTGCGGCGGGGCCGCCGTGCGCGTGATCCGGAGGAACTCCGCCGAGAGGTGTTCAGGTGCCGCCGCCACGGCGAAACGACCTTCGTGCTCGAGGGCAGCGGCTATTACCGGTGCGCCGCCTGTAGAGCGGAAAGAGTCGGGAAATGGCGTCGCGAGGTCAAGCGCAGGCTTGTTGAGGAAGCGGGAGGAAGATGCGTGGTCTGCGGCTATTCCCGGTGCCAACGGGCCCTCGAGTTCCATCACGTGGATCCCGCGAGCAAGGCCTTTCATCTCGGCATGAATGGCGTCACGAGGTCATTGGCGAGGTCGAGGTACGAGGCGCGCAAGTGCGTCCTGCTGTGCGCGAACTGTCATGCGGAGGTGGAGGCAGGACTAATTGAGTTGCCGGTAAATTCCAACGACGACGCAGTTCGATCCGGGGTGGTTCATTCGGATTAGCACGATCCGGGGTAGCTCAATGGAAGAGCACGCGGCTGTTAACCGCGGGGTTGTGGGTTCGAGTCCCACCCCCGGAGCTCTGGTCAGCGAGTGGCCGTGACGATCACGTAGCGGCTGGTGACCCGGAAGGCATCGGGGTCCTCGTTCCCGGCCTCGTAGATCTCCAGCATGCGGGCGAGGAGGGCGTCGGCTTCCCCGCGCGGCTCCAGCACCGTTCTGCCCGCGACGTTGAGGGGGTGGTCGCGCGCCTGCTGCTCGACCCAGGCGCGCGGGGACTCGGCGCTGAAGGCCATGCGGCGCTCGGTCATCCTCACCGCGAAGCCGTGCTCGCCGAGGAGGGCCCCGACGGCGGCGGGCTCGTGCCACGCGAAGGGGGGCGGGGCCGGCGGGTCGTCGAGGGCGGCGGCGAGCGCCTCGCGGCCGGCCCGGGACGCTTCCGAGATCGCGCCCTCGGGGATCCAGGCGCTGATCGCGAGCCGCCCGCTCGGCGCCGTGACCCTGGCCATCTCGGCGGCGGCCGCCTCGGCGTCGGGGGCGAAGATCACCCCGAACACGGAGACCAGCACGTCGGCGGCGCCGTCGGCGAGCGGGATCGAGGCGGCCTCGCCCTCGGCGACCTCGATCGACAGCCCCTCGGCCCGCGCTCGCTTCGAGGCGACCTCGAGCAGTCGCGGGGCGGGGTCGACGCCGGTGACCCGGGCGCCGCGCCGAGCGGCGATCAACGCCGCGTTGCCGGTGCCGCAGCCGAGGTCGACGAGCGCCTCTCCCTCGGCGGGGGCGGCCGCGTCGACGACGGCCGTGGCGGCGGGGAGCAGTTGCGCCGCGACCTGCTCGTAGTGGCCGACTCCCCAGTCCATCGCGCCGCTCATCGTAGGCCCTCGCGGGCGAGCCCCTCGACCAGCTCGGCGCCGCGCTCGGCGCCGTCGTGCTCGCGGCCCCAGGCGGCGAGCTCGCCGGCCCGGGCGGCGAAGGAGTCGTCGGCCAGCATGCGGCGCACGGCCCAGCGCAGCGGCGCCGGGCGGCAGAGGCGCCAGGGCAGCGAGAGGCCGGCGCCGGCCCAGGCGACGCGCATCGCGGTCTCGCTCATGTCGCCGGCGATCGGCGAGACCAGCACCGGGGTGCCGGCGCCGAGCGCCCGCGCGACCGTCCCGTGGCCGCCGTGGCAGACGACCAGGTCGGCCGCCGGCATCAGCTGGCTGTAGCTGAGCCAGTCGACGAGGACGGCGTTGGCGGGGACCTCGATCGGCGTCTGCGGCGCGACCCGGTTGGTGGTCGCCACGACCCGCACCGGCTCGCCGGCCAGCGCCGCCAGCGACGTGCGCACCAGCCGGTTGCCGGAGTCGTGCGCGGTGCTCGGCGCGACGAGGACCAGCGGCCCCTCGCCCGGCGGCAGCTCGATCGCGGGGTGGGGGGCCTCGAAGGTCATCGGCCCGGTGATCTCGACCCCGGCCGGCCAGCGCCGCGGGTACTCCAGCTGGGGGAAGGTCGCGACCAGCGCCAGCTCGGGGCTGATGCCGCCGTGGAAGCGCTCCAGCGGCGGCAGGCCGAGCCGCTCGCGCTGCCTGTTGAGGTCGCGGCGGCCGTGCTCGAGGCCGACGTTCAGCGCCCGCGTCCCCGCCCTCCAGATCCCGCGCCCCAGCGGTGTGCGCGGCGGCTGCAGGCCGATCGCGAAGAAGGGCAGCCCGGACTCGACCGACGGGTAGATGTGGGGGATCAGCGTCGCCAGCGGCACCCCGGCCCGCTCGGCCGCCAGCGCCGGGGCGAGGGTGAGGATGTCGCTGACCACCGCGTGCGGGCGCATCTCCTCGAGCAGCGGCAGCAGCGCCCGCGCCGCCTCGGCCGCGTGCGCCCCGTCGGCGGACCCGGGGTCGGGGGGAGGGAACATCCGGTATTCCTCCGCCGCGGTGAAGCGCAGGCCGGCGCCCTCGACCGCGTCGCGGCGCTCCTCCCAGGTCTCGACCGTCACCTCGTGGCCGCGGGCGGCCAGCGCCCGTCCCAGGGCGATCGTCGGAAAGACGTGGCCCGCGTCGCCGAAGGCGGCGAGCAGCAGGCGCAGGGCCCGGCGGGTGCTCGCCGCGCCCCGCCCGGCGCTAGGGACCGCCGATTCCCTCACCGGGCCGCGTGAAGACGATCTCGGGCACGTGGCAGTTGCGCGAGGTGCGCAGCAGGAAGCGCACCGCCTCGCCGATGTCCTCGGGCTGGATCATCTCCTCGCCCGGGACCTGGCCCTTGACGAACTCGGTCATCGCCGTGTCGACGAAGGCCGGCGCCAGCGCCGTGCACTGGACCCCTTCGGCGCCCGCCTCTTGGTGGGTGCCCTGGGTGAAGTTGATCACCGCCGCCTTCGTCGCGGCGTAGATCGAGAGCCAGCCCTGGCCCATCTTGCCGGCGATCGAGGCCGTGTTGAGGAGCAGCGCCTTGCCGTGCTCGGCGCCGGCTTCGCGCAGCATCGGCAGGCCCTCGCGGGTGCCGATGATCAGCGCCCGCAGGTTGACCGCGAGCTGCATGTCGAGGTGCTTGGTCTGGATCTCGGCCATCGCCGCGCCGATCCCGACCCCGGCGTTGTTGACGAGCACGTCGAGGCGGCCGTAGGCCTCCCTGTGCTTGGCGAAGACGCCGACGACCTCGTCCTCGTCGGCCATGTTGGCGGCGATGCTCTGCACCTCGAAGCCCTCGCCGCGCAGGCCCTCGGCGGCGGTCTCCAGCTTCTCCGGCCGGCGCGCGGCAACCGTCAGCCGGTAGCCGTCCTCGCCGAGGACGCGGGCGATCGCCAGCCCGATCCCGCTCGAGGCCCCCGTGATCAATGCCGCTCGCTCCGCCACCTGACTCTCCTTGCGCTCGCCGTCGGGTAGCGGGCACCCTATATCTCCCCTCAATAACATGGCGCGATGCGCCCCAGCCCCTCGATTCGCGCTCTCCTCTGCCTGCTCGCGGCCGCCGCCCTTCTCGCCGGCTGCGGCTCCGGCGACTCGACCGATACCTCCTCGGCGACGGCGCAGGGCAGGCCGGCCCCGCCGAAGAGCGAGTTCCCGGCGCCGGAAGGGCGCTCGCTCACCGAGGTGCTCGAAGACGCCGACCCCGCCGACGTCGTCGTCTCGCCCGCCGCCTCCGTCTTCTACAAGGGGAAGAACCGCTTCCCCTTCGGCGTCTTCCAGAAGGACCGCAGCCAGGTCGCCGACGCCGAAGTCGCGCTCTACCTGGCGCCGGTGCCGGAGGTCAACGAGAAAGCCGAAAAAGAGAACGCCAAGGGCGCCGCCGCCAGGGCCAAGCTGAAAGCCCTCGAAGAGCCGGCGATCGGCCCCTTCCCGGCGAGCATCGAAAGCCTCGCCACCCAGCCCGCCTTCCGCGCCAAGACGACCAGCGACGACCCCGACGCCGCCACCGTCGTCTACTCGACCGAGCTCGACTTCCCCACCGACGGCGAGTGGCGGATCGCCGCCGTGATCTACGAAGACGGCGAACTGGCCGGGACGCTGCTGCCCAGCGTCATCGTCGGCGGCGTCAAGAGGCTGCCGCGCGTCGGCCGGCAGGCGCCGAAGATCCACACGCCGACGGCGGAGGATGTCGGCGGCGACGTCGAACAGTTGACCACGCGGATCCCGCCCGATACACAGAACAGGGTCGACTACGCGGACGCGCTCGGAAAGGAACCGATCGTGCCTCTTGTTTGCCACCCCCCAGTTCTGCCAGAGTCGGGTCTGCGGCCCGGTCGTCGACGTGACCGAGCAGGTCAAACAGCTCTACGGAGACAAGGCGGCTTTCATCCACATGGAGATCTTCGAGGACAACGATCCGAACAGGGGGCCGAACGCGCAGGTGCGGGCCTTCCGCCTGCCGACCGAGCCCTGGCTGTTCACGATCAAGCGTGACGGCACCGTCGCCGAAGTGATCGAGGGCGCCTTCGGCGTCGAGCTGCTGACCGAAGCCGTCGAAAAGGCGATCCGATGAGCGCCGGCAAGAAGGTCGAGAAGAAGGCCGAGAAGAAGGTCGAGGCGCCCGATCCCGAGCTGCTCGCCTCCTTCGCCGAGGAGGCCAAACGCCGCTGCGACGTGATCGCCGCCGGCCTGGCGACGGAGACCAACGACTTCGAGACGATGCGCGCCGAGGCCCACGCCCTCAAGGGCACCGCCGGCGCCGTCGGCCTGCGCCGCCTCGCCGAGCTCGCCGGGCTGATGGAATCCGACCTCGCCGAAGCGAAAAAGACCGGCATCATCCGCGGCGGCCGCACCCACCAGATCGCCGACGCCGCCAAGGCCCTCGCCGAGGGCGCCCAGGCCGCCGCCGACGGTGCCGAGGAGCCACCCGACGTCGGCCGATCCCTGGCCCAGCTCTTCAGCGCCTAGGCCGATGCTGGTCGAGAAGGTCCAGATAGCGGGAGGCGGGATTGCCGGCCTCGCCGCCGGCGCGGCCCTGCGCGACGCGGGGGTCGAGGTTGAGATCCACGAGAAGTTCGGTGAGCTGCAGGGGCGGGCGACGGGCTTCTCGGTCTGGGCCTACGCGGTCAAGCGCCTCACCGAATGGGGCTTCGACCGCGAGCTGCTCGACTCGGTCGGCCGTGAGATCGTCGAGTCCCACGTCGTCGACGGCGACGACCGGCCGCTGATGACGATGCCGGTCCAGAAGGCCTCGGCCGAGGTCGGCGCGCCGAGCATGGACGTCGACCGGCGGCGCCTGCAGGAAGCGCTGATCGAGCTGATCGGCGCCGAGCGCTACCACTTCGACTCCGAGGTGACCGGGGTCGAGGAGGACGGCGACCGCGTGGCGCTGGTGCTCGCCGACGGCAGCCGCGCCGAGGGCGACCTGGTGCTCGGCGGCGACGGCATTCACTCGATCATCCGCGACGACGTGCTCGGCCAGAGCGTCGACCTGAAGCGCTCCCGCTACGAGGTGATCGAGGGCATCGCCCCCTTCGACGAGGCCCACCTTCCCCGCGGCCACCACAAGCAGGTCTGGGGCAAGACGGCGCGCTGCGGCGTCGGCTGGGTCAGCGACGAGAACGTGCGCTGGTTCCTCGGCGGCCGCGGCATCGCCCTCGTCGACGACCCGCCGCTCTCCAAGCAGGACCTGATCGAGCGGGCCGAGGGCCTGCCCGAGATCGTCGCCGCCGTGCTCGAGGCGACCGACGAGGACCAGATCGTCCGCACCGAGGTCCGCCACGCCTACCCGCCGAAGAGCTGGCACGACGGCCGCGTCGTTTTGCTCGGCGACGCCGCCCACACGCTCTCGCCCTTCGCCGGCATGGGAGCCTGCTCGACGATCGAGGATGTCGGCCACCTCGTCCGCCTGCTCGAGGAGTCCGATTCCCTGCCCGACGCGCTCGCCGCCTTCCAGGCCGAGCGCGAGGGCGACGTCTCCAAGATCGAGAAGACCGGCCGCCGCAACGAGCAGATGATGATGCCCTCCAACGGCCTCTTCTACTGGATGCGCAACGAGGTCCTCGGCCACACCCCCGACGAGAAGATGATGGAGCTCGCCGAGGGCATGACCAGCGGCGAGTCCTGACCGCCGCACCCCTCCCCAAGCACCCCGCCAGCGGCGATAATGCCCCCTCCGGGGCGGTAGCTCAGTTGGTCAGAGCAGCGGACTCATAATCCGTCGGTCGAAGGTTCGAGTCCTTCCCGCCCCATGCCGGGACGCGGCCTGCGGGCGGTATCGTCGTCTCGATCAAGGAGGCGAGCACGTGATGCGCAGAGGGGTTGCAGCATTGTTCCTGGCGCTGGCGCTCTCTGGTGTCGTTGCTTCAGGCGCCGGATCGGACCGCGCGGTAGCGATCTGCGTGGACGGATGCGGACCGCGCCTCATTGTTTCCTTTGATGCGAGTATCCGGCCGACGACATTGCCGGAGGCCAGGATGGCGCCGGTCGCACTGAGCCTGCGGAGTCGGTTCCGGATGGACGACGGCAGTCAGCCACCGTCCCTCCGGGAAGCGACATTCGAATTCGAACGGGGCGGAGCGATCGACAACCGAGGGCTGCCGATCTGTCGACGGGGTCGGGTCAGGTCGCTCGCCCCTCGAGCTGCGCAGCGCGTGTGCCGAGCCGCGATCATCGGGACCGGAACCGTCTCAGTCGGAATCGAGGGCGCCCTGGCTCGACCGGTGCCGCTCGTTCTCTTCAACGGCGGCACCGCGGGGGGAACGACGAGGGTGTACCTCCAGGCCGCTAACTCGACGCCATCAGACCCCCGCGTCCTGGCGATGAAGATCCATCGCATCCGTTCCTCCCGCTACCGGCTGGTATCGACCGTGCAGTTTCCGCCGTCCGCGGTCGGCAGCCGCTCCCTTTGGGGCTTCAAGGTGAATATCAAGCGCTTCTTCTTCGTAAGGCATCGACGCCGGAGCTACGTCACTGCCAGGTGCACGGATGGGAGGGTCTTCGCGAGGGCGTCCTACTTGTTCAGGGACGGCACGAAACAGGCGGGCACGGTGGAACGACGATGCTCATAGGGTCGGGGCCGGTCAAGGGCATGGTTTTTCGGAGGCAGAGCCGGCCGAAGACTCTCCATTTCGGAGGCAGAGCAGAGGCAGGCCAAAGCATGATTCCGCGTGCTGATACGCGTTGCCTCGCCTTCGTAACCAATCCGCCCCATCCAAGATTCGCTCCAGCTACACTCGATGAGTTGAGGTGGCGCGGGGGGAAGCAGTAGGTGGGGGGCCTGTTGAGGTGGGGAATGCATGCGAATAGGGCGAGAGCGTGGGGCTTGGCCCTGCTATTGGGAGCGTGCTGCGCGGCGGTGCCGATCGCGGATCCGTCCGCTGCCCGCGCTGCCCCGGTAGGCCTCGCCGAGTTTTCGATTCCGACCCCCAACGCCGCTCCGGGCGGCATCGCCCTGGGCTCGGACGGGAACATGTGGTTCACCGAGCGAGCGGCGGACCAGATCGGGCGAGTGACTCCGGATGGGGTCGTTAGCGAGTTCCCTCTGGGCGGAGGTTCACACGGTCCGACGGCGATCGCCGCGGGCCCGGACGGTGCCCTCTGGTTCACCCAGTCGGCAAGCGGGGCGATCGGTCGGATCACGACCGACGGCGAGGTGACCGAGTTCCATGTCGGCTCGGCAAGCACGGACATCGTCCTCGGGCCGGACGGCAATCTCTGGTTCAGCGAGGATTCGAGCGCCATCGGTCGTATCACTCCAGCGGGGGCGGTCACGCATTTCCCCGTTCCGGCCCTGGGAGAACTCGTCGGCCACACCGGCATAACCGTCGGCCCCGACGGCAACATCTGGTTCAGCGCCCCAACCTACGTCGGTCGCCTGGGGTTGGACGGAGGGCTCCTCTCCACCTTTCCCATTGCGAACAAGTACTTTTTCCCCGGCGGGATCGCCAGTGGGCCCGACGGCGCTGTCTGGCTCACCGAGGGCACCGCGTGGAGTATCGGACGGATCACCCCCTCGGGCGAATCGACCGAATTCCGGCTCGTCGGCGAAAGCTCTCCCAACGACATCACGACCGGTCCCGAAGGGAGTATCTGGTACAGCGGAACCTCTGGGGGGAAGGCTCCCGGCGCTGGGTTCATTGGCCGCAGGAGCCCAGCCGGGAAGTCGCGTGGCAGCTTCCGGACGTCGATGGAACCCTCCGCGATCGCGACAGGTCCGGAAGGCGGGATCTGGTTCACGCAGGAAACCCTCCCCGTCGGCAGCACCGAGCACAGGTTGGTCGGCCGGCTGTTACCGCCGCCGTTCATCGAAGCCACACTGACGAGACGGCTGGGATCTGTCCGGAGGGGTTGGAGCCGGGTGGGAGTCCGTTGCACGTCGGACGATCCAGATGCGAGTTGTCGGGGCACCCTGTCCCTGCGGCTGCCTCGTCGGCCGCGGGAAGGCGTGTCAGGCGGGCCGCCGAGGCGCAGGAGGTTGATCGCTCGTCGCGAGTTCTTTCTCCGCGCCGGGCGGTCCCATCGATTTGCCCTCCGTCTACGGAGAGCGGCTCGGGACGCCTTGGTCCGCCGCGGTGGTTTCCAGGTGGTGGGCGCCGCCAATCTCAGGAAGGGAACGGGGGATTTGACGAAGACACGTTTGCGACCGGCACCTGCTCACCCGCGTCGGTTTGGCCATTCCGGATGAGCGCAGGGCACGATTTTGATCCGCCTCAGTAGTCAGCGCGCCGTCCCACGCACCGAGATGTTTCGGAGACAGAGAACGGAGCGGAGTCGACAGTTGAGAGGCAGAGCGGAGGCAAGACGACCCGCGAAACCGCTTGAGAGAACGGGTTGCGGGCCTTTCGTAGCCAATCCGCCCCACTAAGATTTGTCCAGGGCGTCGCACGCCATAGCGAGCAACACGAAGCGTCGGAACTCCTAGAACCCAATTTCAGGATGCCCCTGAGCGAGAATGCCGCCGATGCCTGACGAGCTGCCGATCCTGCTCTTCGCCACGCCGGCCGAGCTCGAGACCTGGCTGGAGGAGAGCCACGCCAAGTCCCAGGGGCTCTGGCTGAAGATCGCCAAGAAGGGGACCGAGCCGCCGAGCGTCACCTATTCCGAGGCACTGGAGCTGGCGCTCTGCTTCGGCTGGATCGACAGCCAGAAGCGCGGTCTCGACGAGCGCCACTTCTTGCAGCGGTTCACGCCGCGCCGTCCCGGCGGCCGCTGGTCGAAGATCAACCGCGGGAAGGCGGAAGCTCTGCTCGCAGTCGGCGCGATGCGACCGGCGGGGCTGGCCGAGGTCGAAGCTGCCAAAGCCGATGGTCGCTGGGAGGCCGCCTACGAGGGCCAGCGCGCGGCGGAGGTGCCGGGCGACCTGCGGCGCGAGCTCGACGCCAATCCCGCCGCGGCCGAGTTTTTCGCCGAACTCGACAGCGCCAACCGCTACGCGATCGTCTACCGCCTCGGTGACGCGAAGAAGCCGGAGACGCGCGAGCGGCGGCTGCGCAAGTTCGTCGCCATGCTCGAGCGCGGCGAGAAGATCCACCCGTGATTCAGGCGCTTAGGCGCTTGCCCGGGGAAGTGCCGCGCCAGGGTGGAATTCCGCCTGTAGTCCACAGGGCTACAAAAGCCAGCGGCGGCCGGCCGGCCAGTCAACGATGGCGCCGGCGCGTAGCGGGATCACGGCCGTTCCTTGCCGCGGCAGGGTCTATAGCTGCGCGCAACGGTTCGGAGGCAGATCGGGTCGAAAACTCCTCATTTCGGAGGCAGAGCGGAGGCAGGCCGAAGGATGATTTCGCCTGAGCAGCGGGGTTGCCGCGCCTGTGTAACCAATCCGCCCCATGACCGGGTTGCAGCGCGGGCTATGCCCCGAGGTTAGAGTCACCCGATGAACGCCCAAGGGCCATATTCGCTGCCTGAAGATCCGGCTCTCGCCGAGGTGGCAGGGGCGCTGCGCGACACAGGGCACTGGGGATGGATCGTCGACGACCGCTGGAACCTCGTCTATGTGACCGATGAACTGCGCCTCACCTTCGGTGCTGGCATGGAGCTCGCGCCCTGGGCGATCGGGGCGCATTTCTTCGGGCCCGATGCGATCAGCGCAGGCCGGGCCTGGCGGTTCGGCTCGAATACTCCGGAGTTGATCCGCTTGATGCTCCCGGCTGTCGGCGGCTGGGTACTGGCTGACACTCCGGGCGGCCCCGACGAGCTTCGCGAGATCGTTGATCCATCGCTGCGAGACATGGTGGACCAACTCTCTCCCGCAGATCCGGCGGCGGTATCGGTCACGGCGGCAGGGATGGGCTTCGGGGACATACAGGTCAACGTTCCCCTGGTCGGTGTGCGGATCCGCGACGCGGTCGGCAGGCTCGCCGGGACCGCGATGATCACCAAGCCCGCGGCCGGAATGGCGATGCTCGGGGCGATGGCCTCGATGGCCGATCTTGGGCATCTCGAACGGATGCATAGCGTCTCCCACCCAGCGCGACGCCCCGCTGCCGTCCTCTTCGCCGACCTAGAGGCCTCCTCGCCGCTTGCGCGCCACCTATCCACCGCCAAATATTTCGCGCTGGGCCGCCGCCTGGTCCGCGCTGCCGACCAGTGCGTGATTGACGAGGGTGGACTGGTCGGTCGCCATGTCGGCGACGGAGTGGCGGCGTTCTTCCTGGCCGAGGACGCCGGATCGGAGTCCTCCGCGCTCGCTCGTGCATCGCCGCGGCGCGCGCACTCAGCACCGCGATGGGCGACGTCGCCGCACGGAGCGAGCTGCAGCCCGAGGACGTCGTAATGCGCTTCGGGCTTCACTGGGGGTCCACCCTCTACGTCGGCAACATCACCACCGCCGGACGCGGCGAGGTGACCGCGCTCGGCGACGAGGTCAACGAGGCGGCGCGGATCGAGGCCTGTGCGAGCGGCGGGCGGGCACTCGCCTCAAAGGAGCTGATCGAGCGCCTGGAGCCCGAGGCCGCCGCCAGCCTCAATCTCGATCCCGACGGGATTACCTACACCCCGCTTGCGGACCTTGACACCGCCACTGATAAGGCCCGCCGCGACGCCCCGGCGATCGCGGTCTGCGATGTGTAGCCCGGCCATTCTGCAATCGTCACCGACGAGGGGATCGAAGCGACGACGACGGCCGAGCACCTGGTCGAACTGACTCGGGCCTCCGGCGCCAACTGCGGCGAAATTTTCGACGAGCCGGAGGAGGGAGAGAGGAAGCCCTGCTCGAATTGCGGCTCGACGCGACGGGCTGTCTACGGAGCCGCCAACCTGGCCGGAGAAGGCACCCTGACGGCAACGGGGACCGCGATTCGCCGCTTGCGCGGGTTGGAGTTCGGCCGGGAAGTTCTCGCTCGAGGCGCTCGGGCCGATTGACTGCACCGGTCGATGTAGCTACCGTCGCCGCTAGCGCCCGCGGCCCGCACGGCGAGGCCGAAGCCACGAACTCGAGGGGGTCCAAGATGCAAAGCCGCGCAAAGCTTCGCGAGAAGTTGACTTACGCGAACGTTGTCTCCACGCTCTGCCTGTTCCTGTTGATCGGGGGCGGCGCAGCGTTTGCCGCAACCAAGCTGCCAAAGAACAGCGTCGGCAGCAAGCAGATCAAGAAGAACGCCGTCAACAGCGCCAAGGTCAAGAACCGCTCGCTGCGGGCAGTTGACTTCAAGAAGGGCCAGCTTCCGGCCGGTCCGCAGGGAATCCAGGGAGCCAAGGGCGATCAGGGCGTCCAGGGCGTCAAGGGGGCGCCCGGCGCCACCAGCGTGATCGCCCGCAGGGCGGTCAAGCCGAACATTACGAACGGCAGCCTGACGACAGAATCGGTCAGCTGCGATGAAGGCGAGTCGCTTGTCGGTGGGGGTGCGGGCTTCGTCGAACCCGGCACGGACCTCTACGACTTCCCGGCGAAGATCCATGGCAGCGTGCCGACCGGCGCAAACGGGAAAGTGGTGGCCGACGCAAGCGAAGGCTTCGGCTGGCGGGCCTCCGCAACGAACGAAACCGGATCGACCAGGGACTTCGTGGTGGTGGCGCTTTGCGCAAGCCCCTAGGCGAGACCCTTCGGGTCGAATCCTAAGCATCGACGTGCGGGATCGGAGAGGGGGCCCGCGGCGGGCCCCCTCTCCTTTCCTCGACGTCCGCCACGGGCAGGCAGCCATCCCCGACTCCACCGAACTCAGCCGGACGCGGCTCTCCGATGCGCCGATTTGCCTCATCCTCTTCGACCTCGACCACTTCAAGCGCATCAACGACGAGTTCGTGCACGAGATTGGTGACGCGGTGCTGCGTGATCTCGCCTAGGGCAAGCCGGCTAGCGGGGGGCGACCCTCCGGAGACCCCTAGGAAGTCGCCGAAGAGCCATTCGGCCCCCGAACCGGTGGGGCCGCCGACGTTGACCGTTAATGGAAGGTGCCTCGTGCGTCGATGGGAGGTCGATGATCGATTCCCCGGCGGCACCCAGAGATCGGAAACTCCATTGGGTGCTGGTGGTGGCCTCTGCGGCGCTCGTGGCCCTCCTCGGCCCGGCGCAGGCGCTCGCCTCGCCGAAGCCGGCGGTCCTGACGTTCAGGACGGCCACGGTGGGCTCCGGCGGCAACCCGTCGGTCGCGATCGTCCCCTTCGCCGACGCGATCTATCGCAGCTGCAAGGAAGCCCCGCAGACCAAGAAAGGCTGCCAACGGGTCGGTGGGGTCAAGCGCCGGTACGGCATCGGCCAGCTCGAGGTGACCGTCCGCCAGTGGGTGGCGTTCCTGAATACGGTCGACCCCGCCGGCAAGAACAGGCAGAAGCTCTACAGCTCGACCGAGAGCTCCTCCTCCTGGCCCCGGTTCGGCCAGATCAACTTCTCCGCCGGCACCGGAGCCGGCCGCCACTACAGGGTGGCCGCGCCGGAATGGGCCGACAAGCCCTACGGCTTCGCCAACTTCCTCCGCACCGCCCGCTTCGCCAACTCGCTCTACAACGGCCGCCTGCTGAAGAAGACCGCGAGCAGCGAAAACGGCTTCAACTACGTCACCTACAGGGTCCGCCTCTCGCGCAGAACCGGGCGCGGCATGTACGACATGCGCAGGCGCGCGCCGACCCGCTCCCACAAGCGCGGCTTCGTCATTCCGAGCCAGGACGAGTGGATCAAGGCCGCCTACTACGACCGCAGCGGCGGCGGCACCTACTCCTACTGGCAGTACCCGACCAACCCGGGGGTGTTCTTCAGCGAAAGCACGACGGGGGCGCCGAGCCCGACCACGCTCGACCCGACCACAGGCGACGTCACCAACGCCGCGACCCAGCCCCTCGCCACCTACAACGCCTCCGGCGAAGGCGGGCCGCCCGCGCCGAGCTGGTGCCCCTCGGGGCAGTCGCCCGAAGCCTGCTCCACCGTCAACCCCTTCGGCCTCGACCCGACCGCCTACGCCAAAGCCTTTCAGGGCAGCCTCGGGACGGTCGGCCAGGCCGGGACCCTCTCTCCCTGGGGCACCCTCGACCAGGGCGGCAACGCGGTCGAGTGGACCGACACGATCACCTCGCCGCCGTTCGGCGTCAAGAGCGCCCGCGTCTGGCGCCGCCTCCACGGCGGCATCGCCAACGCGCCCGTCTATCAGCTGTCGCTCTCGGCGATCGGCCCGCAGCCGCAGGACAACGCCTTCTTCACGGCGACCTATCCCTGGTTGGGCCTGCGAATCGGCGTGGTCGGCGACCTGAAGCCGAGCAAGCGCTGAGGTCCAATCGACGTCCGGCTTGCCTCGCGCGACCCGGCACCGCTGATTTCCTGGCACAAATGGGGACCTTGGGGTCAGTCGCGCCTCGGGAGAGTACCCTCGTGCAAAGGGTGCCAGGTCGAGAAGGATCAAGGCACCCTGCAAATTGGAAGAGAGTCCAGCGGCATGGCAGCTGACCCAACGCCTCAAAGCGGCAGGGGCCAGGCGGATAATCAGACGGCCTCAGACACCGACCAGACGGCTTCCGATGCGGATCAAACCGCATCGGACGAAGACCAAACACTCTCCGATCGCGACGAGGCCTCCTCAGAGGCCGATCAGCTGGTCTCCGATCGCGAGCAGGCCGCCGCTGATGGCGAGTTGGGGCCCGCCTCCGGGCGCACGCAGGAGCAATTGCGAGCCCATGGCGAGGCGCAGCAGGTGCGAGAAGAAGGCACGATCGCCCGCGCCGTGACTTCGGGGGTGAGGACCGGCACCGCCGCCGATCGCGACGACCAGGCACAGGCCCGCGACGAGAATGCCCGACTGCGGGACGAAACAGCCACTGAGCGAGATAAGTCGGCGGAGCTCACCGATCGGGCGGCAGAGATGACCGACAGTGCCGCCAGGGAGTTGGTGGGACCCGACGCCGACTTCCGCACCGAGAAGGCGCTCGGGACAGCCGCCGAGGCACGAGTCAGAGCGGCGGGCGCGCGCGCCGAGGCGGCTGAAGATCGCAAGAGGGCGGCTGAAGATCGCAAGAGGGCGGCTGAAGATCGCGAGGCGGCGCGGCGCGAGCGCGAGTAAGGTTGACCCCAGCGGATGTTCTGAGCCTCCGGTCAGCCCACCGCAGAAGCCCGAACCCCGGCTATTTGGTGGATTTGAGCGGTTTCAGGCGGGTGTGCTGGACGCGGGCTAGCTTGCGCCGGAGGCGCCTGTAGTTGCGCTCCTCGAGCGGCGTGCGTTTGTAGCCCCTGCGGGCGAGGTTGTTCTTCTCCAGGGGATCCCGTTTGAGGTCGTACATCTCCCACTGCGGCAGCTTCCGTTCGCCCTTCTTCGGGTTGGCGTCGTAGTACTTGGCGAGCTTCCAGCGCTCCTCGCGGATGCTGACGATGTGGTTCGGCGGCTTCGGGTACGGACCGTGCGGCTGGCCGGACTGGTAGTCGTCGTAGGTGAAGACGACGTAGTCCTGACTCGAGTGTTCCCGCGCCGGGCGCAGGACCTGCTTGGAGTAGTCGACCCCCTCCCAGTTCGCCCGCGCCGACTTCGGGGCATCGACGAGGTTGGCCAGCGTCGGCAGCAGGTCGACGTGCGAGACGAGCGCGTCCGTGGTGTGCGGCTTCCGATACAGCCTCGGGTTCGAGTAGACCATCGGCACCCGCAGCGTCTCCTCGTAGAAGTTGAAGTTCTTCTGCCGCATTTCGCCGTGGGAGAGCCCCATCTCCCCGTGGTCGGAGGTGCGGATGATCAGCGTGTCGTCCATCAGCCCTGTTTCTTCGAGCTTGTCCAGCACGTCGGCCAGGTAGCGGTCGGATTTCTTCATCAGGTTTCCGTAGAAGTTGAGGTAGTTGCGCACCCTCTCCGGCGTCTTCAGTTTGCCGCCGAGGGTGTTCATCAGTTTCACGAATTCCCTCTGCACCGAGGGCTTGCTTTCGAGGTCTTCCCTGAGCGTCGGCGGCAGGTGCATTTCCCCGTTCAGCCAGAAATCCCTATAGCCCGCTTCTTCGAACACTTTCGGGTAGAAGAGGACGTCGTGCGGATTGACCAGTGAGATCACCATGAAGAAGGGCTGCTCCTGCGCTGCGTCCGTGCCCAGGTACTGCAGCGCCCCTTCGTCGGCCCCGGTGCCCTTGGACTTCATGTACCTGCGGTCGTTCTTGGCCTTGCCGCCGCCGGCCTGGTCGATTTCCTGGTTGGCGCCGGCGTCCGGCGGGTCCCAGCGGTCGAAGCCGTACTGTTCCGCTTCGGCGGGGGTCGCTTCCTGCCCGTGCCGCGGCTTCGAGATGTGCCACTTGCCCTTGTAGATCACGTTGTAGCCGGCAGCCTTCATCACCGTGGCGATGTTCGGCATCACCGCGGGCAGCGGCATGTTGACCTGCGGGTTCTTCGGCAGGAACATTTTCTCCTCGAGCGTGTACTTGACGCCGTGCTGGGCCGGGAAGAAGCCGGTCATCATCGTCGCTCGGGAGGGCGAGCACATGCAGGCGCTCGTGAAGGCGCGTTCGAAGCTGATCCCGTTGCGCCGCAGCCTCCGCATCCCCGGGAGGTTCTTGCGCAGCCAGTTCTTCGGGAAGTGCTGGATCGCCCGCTCCTGGTCGCTGACGAAGAGGATCACGTTCATCCCGGCGACGTTGCGACCGTCGGTGGGGGCGGCAAGCGCCCGCTCCACTCCCTGCGGCAGCAGCGCCGTCGCGGCGACGGCCGCACCGGAGCCGATCAGCTCCTTGCGAGTGAGCCCGTTGGCCTCGGCCTGCGAGTCGTCCATCCCTGCCCTTTCCCTCGTTTTCCGCGAACCGCCGCCACGATATAGCGCGGGTCGGCCGCCTGGCCGCATCGACCAATCCCTCTTGTCAGACCAGGTCTCTGGCCACGCGGAGGCCGAGGTTTCCGGTCGATCCATCCGGGCTGTTGGCGCTGCGCGCGTCCACCCGGTAGCGGTTGCAGTAGGAGGCGTGGCAGAGGTAGGAGCCGCCGCGCATGACGACGGGCCCCTCGCCCTCGCCGCCGCGTGGATCCGCGCGCGGGCTTTCGGCGTAGTAGTTGCGGTCGAAGCGGTCGGCGGTCCATTCCCAGACGTTGCCGGTGACGTTGTGCAGCCCGTGGCCGTTGGCGGCGAACTCCCCCACCGGGGCGGTCCCCGCGTAGCCGTCGGCGCAGGTGTTCTCGGCCGGGAAGGTCCCCTGGAAGACGTTCATGCGGTGCTCGCCATCCGGCTCCAGGTCCTCGCCCCAGGGGAAGCGAGAGCCGGCGAGGCCGCCCCGGGCCGCGTACTCCCACTCCGCCTCGGTCGGGAGCCGCGTCCCGCTCCAGGCGCAGAAGGCGAGCGCGTCGTTCCAGGAGACGTGGACCACCGGGTGGTCGGCCCGTTCCTCCCAGTCGCTCGCCGGGCCCTCCGGGTGGGCCCAGTCGGCGCCCGTCACCTCTCGCCACCAGGGGGCGGCGGCGACGGCGCGGGTCGGCTCGGCGTCCTCGGGAAGGAAGCCGACGAATACGAACGACGAGCCGTATCGCTCGGCCTCGGTGCGGTGGCCGGTGGCGGCGACGAAGGCCGCGAACTGCTCGTTGGTGACCGCAAGGCGCGAGATCGCAAAGGGCGAGAGCGCCACCTCGTGGGCGGGGCCCTCGCCGTCGAGCGGATAGCCGTACTCGCCGTTCGTCCCCATCGTGAACGCGCCACCCGCGAGCTCGACCAGCCCGGGCTCGACGAGAGCGGCTCCGTCCACCGACCGCTCCACCTCCTCGGCAGGCGCCTGCAGGGGGTCCGGCTCGCGGGAGCCGTCGCTCGGCGCACAGCAGGGGCGGGTCACCTCTCGAATACTGCCATGGGAGGTCACGGCTCAGGCCCACGCCGGAACCTGCCCGCCGATCACCGGCGGGGAGCTACCGGTAACGGCTCATCGCGGCAGCCTTCTCGCCCGGTGCCTGCACCTCCTGCGCGCCTTCCTCGTCTTCTTCTTCCTGCACTTCGCGAGGGCGGCGGCGCGCCTCCCGGTCGCCTTGCGGGTCGCCACCGGCGCCGTCGCCGGCACCGCCACCGGTGGCGTGGGGGGCGGCGGCTGGACCTCCAGCGTCAGCGCCCAGGCCGAGATGTTGAAACCGAGGTAGCCGACGGCGTTGTCGTCCGTCACGAAGAGATTCCAGGCGCCGTCGGGGGTTGCGCCGTTGAAGAACGACATCGCGTTCACATACGGTGGCGCCGGGCCGCCTCCTGGACTCAGATCGTCGGGCTCCGGGGCGCTCCCCAGGTAGTTCGAGGGCATGTAGCCTGCCTGCTGATTGGCGGGGCAGGGCCCGCCGTTGGAGAGGAAGGTCGGGGCGGAGTCGTCGAAGGTCCAGTCCTCGTTGGCCAGGGTGTTGGGGTTCTCCCCGCAGGCATCCGACATCAACATCACCTGCTGTCCATTGGGCCCGGTGATGACCATGTCGATGTCATCCGGGCTTGAGGAGTCGAGGCCGATCAGGGTCACGGTCGCCTTCGTGACCGTGCCCGAGAGCCCGGAGACGACGATGGTCGAGGGGTAATGGGTCGCCGGGCCGAAGGTCCCTGCGTTTTCCGTGGGGTAGAGGTCGTCGGTGTTGAGGAAGGTGTGGGTGTCGGCCCGCGCCAGGGCCGGAGCCAGCCCGAGGAGAAGCAGCGCCGTGGGAAGCAGGCAGAGGCGGCGGATGCCGCGCTTCTTCCGCATGTGATGCGACCTTAGCGATCGCCCGGCATCGAATCAACGGCCGGCACGCGGGCTCCGCTTCCCACGGGCGCACGGCCTTCGGTGACGTTTTGGCCATAGAGTCCATCCCGGTCCATCGTGAGCCGACTCGGCCTCCCCTCAATTGATCGTCTCTCGGCACTGCCTTCCGACGTCCATGAGGCGCTGCGGCTGATTCCCGAGATCGCGAGGAACACCGCCGCGCTGCCCGGGGTCGCCCGCTCCCTGGAGCAGGTCGCCGGGGACACCGAGGCGCTTCCCGGCATCCGCGAGGACATGGCACGCGTTGCCGAGGCGACGAGCGTCCTCGGCGCGATGGACGGCAGGATGGCGACCATCGAGGAGGCGATGCCGGTGCTGGTCGAGGTCCAGCGCCATCTGGACAAGCTGCCCGAGACGATGGAATCGCTCAACGACGGCCTGGACCGCCTCAGCGGGCTGCTCGAGCAGCTGCTGGCGGCGCTCGGCGGGCTCAACCAGAGCATCGACACCCTTCAGGCGGGGGTGGAGCCGATGGGCCGCCTCGCCAGCCGAGTGCCGGGGCGGAAGAAGAGCGGGCCGGCGGGCCGATAGCGGTGGAGTTCAACACCGAGACGCTTCACGGTCGCTCGGTGAGCTACGCGGAGGCCGGCACGGGCCCGGTCCTGCTCCTGATCCACGGCATGGGCGGCAGCTCCGAGAACTGGCGGGCGGTGATCGAGCCGCTGGCGCGCGATCACACCGTGATCGTTCCCGATCTCCCCGGCCACGGCCGGTCGACCCCGGGCCCCGGGGACTACTCGGTCGGCGGGCTCGCGGCCGGCCTCCGGGACCTCCTCCTCCTGCTCGAGCACAGGCGCGCGACGCTCGTCGGGCACTCGCTCGGCGGCGGGGTCGCGATGCAGTTCGCCTACCAGTTTCCAGAGATCGTCGAGCGCCTGGTCCTGGTCTCCAGCGGCGGGCTCGGCCCCGAGGTCAGCCCGCTCCTGCGCGCCGCCGTGCTGCCCGGTGCCGGGCCGTTCATAGCGGCAACCGCCCCGCTGGGTCGGTGGCTGGAATCCGGGCTCCGGCGCGCCGAGGCGCTCGGCCTGCGCCTGAGCACCGACATCACCGAGATCCTGCACGGGTACGCTCAGCTGGCCGACCCTCGGCGACGCGCCGCATTCCTGGCGACCGTGCGCACGGTCCTCGGCCTTGGCGGCCAGCGGGTCAGCGCCGTGGATCGCCTCTACCTGGCCGATGCCGTGCCCGTGCTGATTCTCTGGGGCGCCCGTGACCGGGTCGTTCCCGCTCACCATGCCGAGCACGCCCGTCGCAACATCCCGGGCAGCCGCCTCGAGGTGTTCGAGGAAGTCGGCCATCTGCCCCAGCTCGAGGTGCCGTCGCGTTTCGTCTCCGTGCTCGAGCAATTCCTGGCCGAGACCGAGCCGACCGAGTTCGACCTCGACGACTGGCGCCTCCGTTTTCGAGCCGCCGGGGGATGAAGGCGCTCGGGGGCGGTGAGTCGCCCTACCGCGTGACGGTCACCAGCAGGAAGGTCGCCGGGATCGAGGTGCCCTCGTCGCTCGTGTTCTGCTCGGCGAACAGGGTGTTCAGCTCATCCTCGACCACGTCACCTACACAGCGCTCGCCGAGCTCGACACCGCCACCGAGAAGGCCCGCCGCGACGCGCCGGCGATCGCCGTCTGCGACGTGTAGGGCGGCCCCGGCCCTCGAAGAGCAGGACCTTGCGTTCCCGCAGCTAGTAGGTATAGGTCCTATTTGTGGGAGAGCAAACGGCTTGCCTCCACCGCTCGGACGGAGGCCTGACGATGGGTCGGCGGAGCTCGAGCACCCAGGGAAGGCTCGAAAAAGCCAGAAGGCAGGCCGAGGAGTAGGACCGCGCCCTGGGCGGTAGCCGCTCTAGGCGGCCGCGACCGCGGGCGAGTGTTCGGCGCTCTCTTCGCTGAGGTCCCCGGCCAGCGCCTCGACGACCCGCGGGTCGAACTGGGTGCCGGAGCAGCGGCTGATCTCCTCGAGGGCGCCGGCGGTGCTGCCCCCGGGACGGTAGGGCCGTGGGGAGGTGAGCGCCGCGACGGCGACGGCGACGGCGATGATCCGTGCACCGAGCGGGATTGCCTCGCCGGCCAGCCCGTCCGGGAAGCCGCTGCCGTCGAAGTGCTCGGAGCTGGAGCGGACCAGGGCGGCGACCGGCGCCAGGCCGGGGGCGGAGCCGATGATTCTCTCACCGGCGATCGGCCGTTCGCGGATCAGGGCCGCCTCCTCGGGGCTGAGTGCCGTCTGCTTCTCGAGAATCCCCTCGGGCACGGCCAGGAGGCCGACGTCCTGCAGCTCGGCGGCGAGCGTGATGTCGTCCATCTCCTCGCGGCTCAGGTTCAGGTGGTGACATATCGACAGCGCCCGGAAGACCACGACCCGCAGGTGCTCGCGCAGCTCGGGGCGGCGGGAGACGAGGACGGCCATCAGGACGGCGTGCGCTTGGCGTCGCGCGGAGCGGTGCTGGCGCTGGTTGTGGGCGGCCAGCCGCTGGCCGGCGATCTGCAGAGCCGAGTTCGAGTCGGTCGCTTCGTCGGGGATCGCGACCTCTCCGTAGGCGTGCCCGATCATCAGGTCGCGGCCCTCGTCGTGCAGCGCCGCGGTGGTGGCGAGGACGACCTCGCCGAGCTGGCTTTCACCCGAGGGGATGAGCAGGGCGAGTCGGCTGTCTTCCAGCCGGTAGGCCGCGCCGCCGAGATGGGCGGCCGACTGGTCGAGCATCTGCGCCACGCGGCGCAGCAGCTCGTCCCCGGCGGCGTAGCCGAAGCGGTCGTTGTAGGTCTGCAGGCCGTCGAGGTCGAAGAGCAGCAGCACCCGCCTGTCGGCGGGGTTGAGCAGGGCCGACTCGATGTCGGTCTCCAGCCGCAGCCGGTTGTTGAGGCCGGTGACCCGGTCGCTCTGAGCGTCGCGTGAGTGTTCGGCGAGGGCGCCGTACTGGCGCCGGCTCGCCTGCAACATCCAGAGGAAGACCGTTCCGATCAGCGCCAGGGTGAACCAGAAGATGCCCTGGGGGACCCGTTGCTGGAGGTGGTCGTAGACGAGCAGCGCGATCGAGATCACGGCAAACCCGGTCGGGCCGGCGACCGTCCGCCAGCCCTGCGGCCCGGTGACGTCGTACCAGGCGTCCTGCGCGCGTTCCGTCAAAGGGCCGAATCTGCTCACGCAGGTTGTATCGACACCTGGCGGGCGCACGAGAGGGGTGCTGGGCATTGGTGGAAACCGACGAAGATGAGGAAGAGCCCCTCCTTGCCGTCGGCGACGATCTGGTCGTTCGAGATCCGGCGCCGGTGGAACCTCATTTGTTAATGTGGGTGACCGCCCACCCACATTACCGGAGGCCCGAACCAGCCGGCGATGCCACGTCTGACCGAGCAGAGCAAGACCGAGAACCGCCGCCGTCTGCTGGACGCCGCCGCGACCGAGTTCGCCCGCAACGGCATCGAGGACGCCAACATCAACGAGATCTCGCTGGCGGCCGGCTTCGCCAAGGGCACCGTCTACAACCACTTCGACTCCAAGGAGGCGCTCTTCCTGGCCGTGGTCGAGGAGGCCTGCGTGCTGGCCGTGGCGGGCGCCCGCCCGACCTCCGCCGACGCGCCGACCGGGGAGCGGCTGCGCGCCGTCCTCGCCTCGGATGTCGAGTGGGCTCGCGCGCACGAGGCCTTCGCGCAGGTGCTGGTGCGCGAGGTTCTCACCCCCAACGCGCGCTTCTATCCGCGGATCCTGGAGGCGGCGGCGCCGTTCATCTCACGGGTCGAGGAGATCCTCGCCGACGGGGTGCGCCGGGGCGAGGTGCGCGCCGACATCCCCGCCGGCGAGCTGGCCCTGGTCTTCGTCGGCATGGCGGACCTGGCGCTGATCCAGCACTGGGGCTCGGGCGGGGCCTGGCCGGCCTTCGCGCAGATCCCGGAGCTGATCACCGGCCTCTTCCTCGAGGGCGCGGCGCCCCGGCCGCCCGGCGAGGAGAGCGATGGCTGAGCCGCTCGTCAGCGTCGAGAGTGTCAGCAAGTCCTACGGCAGCGGCGCCGCCCGGCAGCCGGTCCTCGACGAGCTCTCGCTCGAGATCGGCGAGGGGGACCTCGTCGTCGTGCACGGCCCCTCCGGCTGCGGCAAGACGACGCTGCTCAACCTCGTCGGCGGCCTCGATCGCGTCGACGAGGGGCGGATCCGCTCCTGCGGCGCCGAGCTGACCCACGCGACCCGCGCCGAGCTGACCGCCTACCGGGCCGGCTCGGTCGGCTTCATCTTCCAGTTCTACAACCTGCTGCCGACCCTGACGGCGCTGGAGAACGTCGAGGCCGGCGTGCGGGTGGCCGGGGTCGAGCGGGAGAAGGCGCGGGAGCGGGGCGTCGAGCTGCTCTCGCGGGTCGGCCTGCGGGAGCTGTCGGGGCGCTTCCCGGCGCAGCTCTCCGGCGGCCAGCAGCAGCGGGTCGCGATCGCCCGTGCCCTCGCCAAGCACCCGCGCCTGGTGCTCGCCGACGAGCCGACCGGCAACCTCGACGAGAAGACCTCGGCCGGCGTCCTCGAGCTGATCCGCGAGCTGAACCGGGAGACCGCCGCCACCTTCGTGATCGTCAGCCACAACCCGGCGATCGCCCGGGCGGGAGACCAGGTCGTGAGGCTCTCGCAGGGGCGGATCGCCCCACCCGAGACGACCACCTCGGAGCCGGCGGCGCCCTGATGCTTTGGCGCAAGGCACGCCGCGACCTGCGGGCGATGGGGCTGCGCGCGGTCCTGATCGTCGCCGTGATCGGCGCCGGGCCGGGGACCGCGGCGGGGATCTCGCTGGCGCTGCACGACGTGCAGGAAACGCGCGACGGCTTCTACTCGCGCTACGCGCTCGCCGGCCTCGACCTGCGGCTGCGCCACCCGGTCGCCGCCGGGGCGCTGCTCGGCCGGGCGCGCGCCGCCGGCGCGGAGCGGGCCGAGACGCGCCTGATCCTCGACGGCGCCGCCCTCGGCGGCCGTCACGGCCAGGCCTCGGCGGAGGTGGTCGGGATGCCGGTCGAGGCGCCGCTCAACCGCCTCGCCGTCACCGCCGGCTCCGGCCTCGCCCGCGGCTCCCCCCGCGGCGCCGTGCTCGACACCGACTACGCCGATCGCTTCGGCCTCGCCCCGGGCGATCGCCTGCGCCTGCGGGTCGCCGGGCGGACGATCGCGGTGCGGGTCCGGGGCCTGGCGCGCAGCCCCGAGTACCTGCTCGCCACCGCCAACCCCGACTACCTGGTGCCCCAGCGCGGCTCGCTGGCTGTCGCCTTCCTGCCCCGCGCCTCGCTGCAGCGGCTGACCGGCCTTCCCGGGCGGGCCAACGACCTCGCCGCCGACCTGCCCGGCGGCGGCACCGGGCGCGCCGCTCGGAAGCTGGCCGCCGGCCTGCCGGTCGCCCGCGTCACGCCCCGCTCGAGGCAGTACGGCCTGCGGTTGACCGAGGCCGACATCCACAGCTTCGCGATCTTCGCGCCGGTGATGGGGGTGGTGTTCGGGATCGTCGGCCTGTTGCTGATCGGGCTCAGCCTGCAGCGTCTGGTCAACTCCCAGCGCCGCGAGCTGGGGGCGCTGCTGGCAATCGGCCACCCGCCGCGCACGGTGGTCGCCTCGGTTCTGCTGCCGGCAGCGGCGCTCGCGATCCTCGGCGGCGCGCTCGCCGTGGCGGTGACGATCGCGGTCGGCCGGCTCGTCGCCGACCAGTACTCGAGCGCGGTCGGCTTCCCGGCGACGCAGTATCCACTCGCCCTCGGGCCGCTGGCGCTGGCCGCCGGCCTGGCCGTCTCCGCGACGCTCCTCGCCGCCGTCTTCCCCGCCTACCGGCTCGCCCGCCTCGACCCGATCGAGGCGCTGCGCGGCGAGAGCACCGGCTCCTTCGAGCTGCCCGGCTGGCTGCAGCGGCTGACCGCGATCGGCCCGCCGGCGCTCACCTACGGGCTGCGCGGCCTGCTGCGCCGGCCCCTGCTCAGCGCCGCCACCGTGGTCAGCATCGCCGGCGCGATCGGGCTGGCGGCGGCGCTCAACATCCTCGTCTCCTCGACCGACAGCTCGGTCGACGCCGAGTTCGCCAACCAGGGCTGGACCCACTCGGCCGACCTCGCCGGCCCGCTTCCCCTGAAACGGGTCGGGGCGATCGCCGCGCGGGCCGGCGCCCCGCGCGCCGAGCCGACCGTGAAGGGGCCGGCGGAACTGAGCGCGGCAGGGGAGGGCGGCCGGACCGGGGTCCAGCTCGCCGGGCTGCCGCGAGGGCGGGCGCTGCTGCGGCTCGACCTGACCTCCGGCGCGCCGCCGGCGCCGGGCCGGATCGTGCTCAGCGCGCAGACCGCGCGCAAGCTCGGCGCCGGCCTCGGCGACCGCCTGGCGCTGCGGACCGCGGAGCGGCGGGGGACGGTCACGGTCGGCGGCGTCGCCCGCACCCTGGCCACCGAGCAGAGCTACCTGCCGCGCGCCGAGGCCGCCCGCCTGCTCGGGCTGCCCGGCCAGGCGACCAGCGTGCTCGTCGCCGGCGATGCCGCCGTCGCCCGCAGGCTGCGCGCCGACCCCGCCGTGGCCCGGGTGACCTCGAAGGCCTCGGCGCTGACCGCGGAGCGGGAACTGCTCGACGAGCTGACCGGGCTGATCTCCGTCCTGCAGGCGATCAGCCTCGGCGTCGGCGCCCTCTTCCTGGTCTCGACCCTGGCGCTCTCCTATCTCGACCGGCGCGGCGAGTTCGCGACGCTGGCGGCGCTCGGCTACGGGCGGCGCCAGATCGGGGCGGCGGTGGCCGGCGAGGCGCTCGCCCAGACCCTCGTCGCGGCGGCACTCTCGATCCCGCTTGCCGTGCTGATCGCGGCGCCGCTCTCGCGGCGGATCGCCGAGGCCTGGTTCGAGATCGGCCTGCACCCCGAGCCGCCGAGCTTCCTCCTCGTCATCCTCCCGGCCCTCGCCCTGGCGCTGCTCGCCGCGGCGCACGCGACGCGGCGCGCGATGCGACTCAACATCGCCGCCACGGTCAGGTCCCGCCTGATCGGCTGAGCGCCCCCCCGCATCCCGACGGGAGACCGTGGGTCGGGCCGCCGTCGCTTGACCGCACCCGATGCGGGGGCTACCGTCGATCGTCCACGCCAGGGGCCTCGCCCCACGGGGGCGAGGTCGAAGTCTCGATCCGCAAAGGGGTCCCAAATGAAGCCGCGCATCAACTCGGCCCACGTCCTTGCCCTCGTCGCCATCGTCCTGGCGCTCGGCGGCAACGCCATCGCCTTCACGCTCGGCAAGAACTCGGTCGGGACGCGTCAGCTGAAGAAGGACGCCGTGAACAGCGCGAAGGTCAAGAACCGCTCGCTGCGGGCCGTCGACTTCAAGAAGGGACATCTCCCGGCCGGCCCACGGGGCAGCGAGGGCCCGCAGGGCGAGCCCGGTCCGGCGGGCCCCGCCGCGGCGAGCAGCGTGGTGGTGCGCCACGGGAACTCAGCCGAGGCGCCGGGCGAAGGGTCCGACGCCTCCCATGCCATGTGCCATTCCGACGAGGCGGTCACCGGCGGGGGCTACCTCGTGCTGTCCGGAGAGAGACCGTTCCAGGTCGGCACGAACCTGCCCTCCGCGCTTCTGGGCGAAGGCATAACCGCGGTCGTCGGTCCGGCGCCCGACGGCGCCGAGCCGATCGGGTGGTTCGTCAAGATCGAAAACGAATCCACGGAACCGATGACCTTCCGGTCCTATGTGATCTGCGCGTCGCCGTGAAGTAGGAGCGCCTCGCGCCGCGACTCAGGAGAGGCGGTCGGTGCCGAGTTCGACCATCTGCGCCTCGAGGGCCTCGGCGAGGCGGTCGCGGTCGGCCCGGGCAGACGCCTCCCGCGGCTCCCCGGTCCGGTGGTGCAGCAGGTTGTGGCGCTCGTCGGGGTCCCGCTCCAGGTCGTACATCTCGTATTCGGGCGCCGCGCGCCCGCGCGGGTCGAGGTAGACGGCGTACTTGATCCGCGCCTCACGGATGCAGCGCACCCGGTTCGGCTGGCCGGGGGCGTCGACCTGGGCGGTCGCCGCCTGGTGGTCGTCGTAGGTGTAGTGGACCGAGTCGCGGACCGAGGCGGCGGGGGAGGGGTGCTCGAGCAGCGGGCCGAAGTCGGCCCGGGAGCGGGCCGGCGCCTCGCGCTCGGGAGCGGCGTGGTGGGCGAGGACGGGGCCGAGGTCGACCCCCTGTGTGCCGGGCGGCGGCTCGGCGCCGGCGAGCCCGGCCATCGTCGGCAGCACGTCGATCAGCGAGGCCAGCGCGTCGGTCTCGGCCGGCCGCGGGAAGAGCAGCGGGTTGGAGACGACGAGCGGCACGTTGATCGTCTCCTCGTAGGCATTGAACGCCTTCTGGCGCAGGCCGCCGTGGGCGAGGCCCATCTCGCCGTGGTCGGAGCTGCGCACGATCACGGTCCGCGAGCGCAGCGAGCCCGGGTCGCCCGGGTCGCCGAGCGCCGCCAGGATGCGGCCGATCTTGGCGTCGACCAGGTGGTGCAGGTGGGCATAGAAGTTGACGTAGTCGAGCTGCGCGCGGCGTCCCCGCAGGGGGCCGAGGTAGGCGGTCATCCCCATCTGCATCAGGCTGTGGACGCCGGGCTTGGTGGAGAGGTCCTCGTCGATCGTCGCCGGCAGCCCGACGCCCATCTCGCGGAACTCGGAGGCGTCGTAGCCGCCCTCGCGGTAGGAGGAGGCGTAGCCGAGCACGTCGTGGGGGTTGACGAGGGAGACGACCAGGCAGAAGGGCTCGGGAAGCTCGGCGCGGCCCAGCCACTGCTCGGCCTGGCGCGTGTAGACCTCGTCCCAGCCCTCGGCGAGGGGCCCGGCCGTGCCGCCGCCGAAGTTCTCGGCCTTGGCGTTCTCGCCGGCGTCGGGCGGCTCCCAGCCGGCGAAGCCGAAGGAGCGCTCCAGCAGCTCCGCGTCACGCTCGCCCCAGCCGTCGCCGAGCGGCTGGGTCAGGTGCCACTTGCCCTTGTAGCCGACCTCGTAGCCGCCCGCCCGCAGCATCCGGGCGAGGTTCGGCGTCGCCGGATTCAGCTCCGGCTCGTCCCCGGCGTCGGGCCCGAGCCCCAGCGATCCCCGCACGAACTGCTTCAGCGCTCGGCCCCGGGGCGCGCCCCCGTGCAGCATCAGCCGGCCCAGGTTGGCGAGCACGGCCGGCCCGTTGCGCGGGTCGGGCTTGAGGTCGGCGGCGGTCAGGGTCAGGGTGACCCCGTGGCGCGCGGGGTAGAGGCCGGTGAACAGGGTGGCGCGGCTCGGCGAGCACATCGAGGCGTTGCAGAAGCCGTTGGTGAAGCTCAGCCCCGTCCTCGCCAGCTCGGCCTCGTTGGGCATCAGCTCCCGCAGCCAGCCCGGGTCATCGGGCCAGTGCCGGGGCCGGCGCTGCTGGTCGGTGATCAGCAGCAGCAGGTTCGGCGGTCGCATCGCTCTCCCCAGAGGGTCAAGGCATCCCGTCGCTCCCGATCAGCCGGCTTCGCGCTCGCCGGCAGGCTCATGCGCGGAGCCGTGCGCCGAGCATGCCCAGCAGCATGCCGATGAGCGCGTCGATGACGATCAGGAGGGGAGGAAAGCTGCCGAGGGAGACCTTCTCGTCGGCGCCGGTGGCGGCGTGGGCGAGGAGGATGCCGAGGGCGAAGAGGGAGCCGCCGATCAGGCCACGACGGGCGCCTTCGCCGCGGGTGTCGTGCTCGTGGCCGGCGAGGATGCCGCCGACGACGGCGAGCGCCGACAGTCCCCAGTAGAGCCCGGCGGCGATCCCCAGCGCGATCCCGACGACGGCGCCGAAGATGAAGGGGACGACGAAGACGAGCAGGGCCTGAGCCCGTCGGGGGCGTTCGCGAAGCAGTGGGGGCGGCGCCATCTCAGCCTTCCTCGGGGTCCAGCGGCTCGACAGGACAAGCTACCGCCGCGGGCCGATCGCCGCCAGGGTGCGATCCTGGCGTCGCCGCGATTGGGAGGTGAGCCTGCTGCGCACCCGGTCGGCCGGGTTGTAGGCTGGTACCGATGACGACGAGCGAGCCCGTCGCCAACCGCGATTCGGCCGGCGGCGGGACGTTCGCCTGGCTGCACCGGCACATGGAGCTGCTCGCGACGATCCTGCTCGCGATCGCCGCGGTCGCGACGGCCTGGAGCTCCTACCAGTCGTCGCGCTGGAGCGGGGTGCAGGCGATCGACTTCAGCAAGGCGAATGCCTCCCGGGTCGAGTCGACCCGCGCCTCCGACGAAGCCGGGCAGCAGACCCAGGTCGATGTTCTCACCTTCACCCAGTGGGTCAACGCCTACGCGGAAGGGGACAAGAAACTCACGCAGTTCTACCAACAGCGCTTCCGCCCCGAGTTCAAGCCCGCCGTGCAGGCCTGGATCGCGACCCGGCCCCTGAAAGACGCCGACGCCCCGCCGACGCCGTTCGCGATGCCCGAGTACAAGCTCGCCAAACAGACGGAATCGCGGCAGCTCCTGGCCGATGCCGAACAGGAGACGGCCGAAGCGCGCCAGTCAAACCAGCGCTCCGACAACTACGTGCTCGCGGTCGTGCTCTTCGCCGCCTCGCTCTTCTTCGCCGGCATCAGCACGAAGCTGTCGGTGCCCAAACAGCGCCTCGCCCTGCTCGCGCTCGGCTACGTCCTCTTCATCGGCACCACGATCTGGGTCGCGACCTTCCCGGTGACGATCTCGGTCTGAGCCGGCTTTGCCGGATCTTTGCCGGGCCTTGACCGGCGGCTGGGGCGCCCCCCACTACAACCGGGGGACAGTCAATCCCCGGTCCTCGACAAGGAGAAAGACCATGTCCAATCGTGTCTCGAGAGTCATCGCCCTGATGGGAATCGGCGCCGTACTCGCCATCGGCGGGGCGGGCATCGCCCAGGCCAACCCCGACAACGGCGCCCAGCACAAACACGGAGACGACGCCTGCAAGAAGCTGAAGGGCAAGAAGCGGCGCAACTGCGAGCGCAAGCACCACCACAATCACAAGCACGACCAGAGCCAGAACCAGAACCGTTAGCCCACCCGGGGTCTAACGTTTGCGGTCGATGACCGGCGACGACGAGCCCGAGCGGGCGCCCGAGGCCCCCGAGCTGGACGAGTTCGAGTCGCTGGTCGTCGACGCGATCGATCGCCTGCCCGACGAGTTCCAGGAGCTGCTGGCGAAGGTCGCGGTCGTCGTCTCCGACCGCGGCCTCGAGGTCCGCGCCTACGGCCAGTACTTCGGCGACGGCGTCGCCCGCGAGAACTTCGAGGACCGGATCGTGATCTACCGCGACACCCTGGAACGCGACTTCGGCCACGACCGCGGCCTGCTCGCCGCCCAGGTCGAGCGCACCCTGCGCCACGAGCTCGCCCACCACCTCGGCTGGAACGAGCGCGGCGTCGGCGGCCTCGGGCTGTAGTTCAGGGGCGCCTGTGTGGGTGGCGCCGGCTCGTCCGCTTGCGGCGCGCACCGTAGAGGGCCACAAGGCGGTGCTTGATCCCCGGGCCTGTGAGCTGGGTCTTGAGCCCGCGGCGCCCGCCCGCCCGCACGGCGACCAGTCCCGGCTTACTGAGCTTGATCGCCACGGTCTTCGTCGCCGGCCCTCGGATGTCGAACCTGGACCTGCCGATTGCCCGGCGTCGATGCAGGAGGCGCTTGCCGCGCTTCAGATCGACCGCGGCGATCAGCTTTGCCAGGCCCCTGCAGCCTGCCGGGCTGGGGCAGTGGACCTGGAGCCGGGCGCGCCGCCCGCGCACCCTGACGTTACGACCGGCGCGGGCCTTTGGGTACACGCGGACCGATCCGCCGCGCGGCGACGGCGCGGCCCACGGCGTCGGTGACGGTGACGCCGACCGGATATGCGCCGGGGCGGGGGAACGTGTGCGTTGCGGTCGGCCCGGACGCCCCCGCACCGCCGGCGAAGGCCCAGGAGATGGACGTGACCTCGGACCAGACGTCGAATGGCGAGACCGAGAATGAGACGGCCTGCCCCATGGTGCCCGCGGCGGGAATCGAGATGGCGCGCAACTGTCGGCGGGGCGCCGTCGAATCCGATCGCCTGGACGGTCGTGGTGCTCAGGCTGTTTGCACGCGCCCAGGCCGCGACGCCGTTGCCCGCCGCGTCAAAGGCGATCGACGGTTCCGTCGCGCTGAGCCCGATTTCCGACATCGCCACCGGGGGTCCCCAGGGCCCGCCGGACGCACGCGTCGAGCTGAAGATCACCGACGGACTCCGATCGCTGCTCGACCAGAGGGCGATCGCGGCGCCGGCGGAGTCGATCGCCAAGGTCGGGTTCCACGGCCTTCGCCTTCGGCCGAGATGCTCGACAGCCGGCGACCAGGCGCCGGCGGGCTGGCGGGTGGCCGCCTGGACGACGCTCGACCCGCCCGGGTCGATGCGCGTCCAGAGGGCGATGGCCTCGCCGGTCGGGCCGATCGCGACCTGTGGCGCCTCCGCGTCCTTGCTCGCGTCCGGAGACGTCACCGGTTCGGACCACGCGCCGAACGCGGGGCCGGCGGCGCTCCGGATCAGGTCTTTCGGTCCGTCGGTGCGCGTCCAGACCGCGACCGCCTCGCCGGTGGAGCCGATTGCCACCTGAGGGCGCCTCCGTGCTCTCGCCGGCGGCGGAGACGTCGGCCGCCGGCCCCCAGGCGCCGCCGGCCACGCGCGGCGGCCTCTGGACGACGCAGTCGGAGCCGTCGTAGCGGGACCAGATCGCGACCGCGTTGCCGCCGGCGTCGAGGGCGAGCTGCGGTTCGACCGCGTCTGCCGCCGGCGTTCGGAGACGTCACCGGCCTGGCTCCAGGCGTCGCTGATCGAGCCGGATCGCCGACTGCACGATGTAGTGGGTCCCGTTGTAGCGGGACCAGAGGGCGATCGCCTCGCCGGCTGAGCTCATCGCGACCTGCGGTTCCGTCGCGTTCCAGTCCGCGTTGGAGAGGTTGACCGGCAGCGACCAGGCCCCGCCGGCGGGCCGCGCAGCGCTCTGGATTGACCGTCCGGGAGCCGTTGTGGCGCGACCAGATCGCGACCGCATCGCCGCCTGCGCCGACGGCAATCTGGGGTTCGGTCGCGTCATGGCCGGGTACCGAGAGGTCGACCGGCGGCGACCAGGTCCCGCCCGCGGGGCGGGACGCTGCCTGGACGATGTCGTGCGCACCGTCGTTGCGTGACCAGACGGCGACGACCGAACCCGTCGAGTCGACGGCGAGCTGCGGTTCGCGGGCATCGGGGGCCGGCGTCGAGAGATCGGAGGGCGATAGTGGGGTGGGGGTCGCTCCCGCATTTCCGACCAGCGACATCCCGGAGAGCAGGAGAGCGAGGGCGGCGAGTGTCAGCGCACGAGGAGCGATGCGGCGGTCATCTCCCCCGCTTCCGTGCGACGCGGCAGGTGCGGGTGATGTTCGACGAGAGGATGCGCCCATCGTCGAAGAGCATCGACGCGTAGGCGAACTTGAACGCGGCCCGTCGAAGGCCCCGGGGGGCCCGGCAGGGTGCCGAGAGATAGCTGAGATGCCTGCCCCTGTAGGTGTACTCGCGGTGGAGTTCGAGCCGGATCCGTTTGAGGTAGCCCCAGCGCGAGATGCTTTCCGGGACTGTTCCTTCGAGCACGGTCCCGAAGGACCCCTTGTGCGGATGGCTGATCTTGAAGACGATGATGCCGGTGCTCGGCGCCGGCTGGTTGCCGTAGACGTGGCCGAGGATCACCGGGCGTCCGCCGAGCTTGCCGTTGAAGGCGAGTATCCTCCCGTGCGCCGGCGTCTGCGACTGTTCCGGGAAGGTGGTCCGGGCGCGGTACTTGCCGCTGCCGACGAGCGAGCTCCCACAGGCCGCCAGCGCATCGGCGCTGGACGCGAGATCGATCTTCGCCTTCCGGCAAACGGGAAGCCCTCGGGTCTCCAGGCGCCCATTGCGGTTGAGCCCGATCGTGACCCGGCGCACCGACGGCGGTTTCTCCCCCGAGAGGGTCCGGACCTGGCCGGATATCCAGACCGCGATCGGCCCGCGCTCGTCACGCGGGAGGGCGTCGGGCCGGATGCCCCCGCTGAACGTGACGAAGAGGTTGCCGCTGGCGACGAGCTCCGCCCTAACGACGGTAGGCTGTCGCGGCGAGCGCGACCAACGCGCACCGCGAGCACTAGCGCGGTCGATGCCCCTGCCATTCTTGCCGAGCCCCATCTTCCTTGTCCCCAGGTTCACGAGGTAGTCGCCGAGTGCCGAGCAACAGAGGCTAGAGACCCGGCAGTCCGCCCTCAAGCGCTGAGCCGCACCGGCAGCGTCTTCAGCTGGTTGAGGAAGGCCGACTCGACAAAGCGCGGCCGGCCCTCGATCTCGATGTTCGGGTAGCGGGCCAGGGTCTCCTCGAAGAGAATCTTCAGCTCGAGCCGGGCGAGCGCGGTGCCGAGGCAGAAGTGGCGGCCGCCGGCGCCGAAGGCCTGGTGCTCGGGATTGCGGTGGATGTCGAAGCGGTCGGCGTCCTCGTAGCGGGTCTCGTCGCGGTTGGAGGACGGGTACCACATCACCACCTTCTCGCCCTTCTTGATCTTCTTGCCGTTGAGCACCGTGTCCTCGGTTGCCGTGCGGCGGAAGTGGGCGAAGGCGGGGAACATCCGCAGGCTCTCCTCGACCACACCGGGGATCAGCGAGGGGTCGTCGAGGACCTCCTGCAGCTGCTCGCGGTCTTCGAGCAGCGCCCGCATGCCGCTCGTGTAGGTGGCCTTGGTGCTGTCGTTGCCGGCGGCGACGAGCAGGAAGAAGCCCATCACGATCTCGTGCTCCTCGAGCTTCTCGCCTTCGACCTCGGCGTGGACGAGGACGCTGGTCAGGTCATCGGTGGGGTTCTCGCGCCGCTCGGCGATCATCGTGCTGCAGTGCTCGAAGATTTCGGCGATCGTCTGCTCGAGAAAGCCCTCGACCTCGTCGGCGCTCTGGGTGAACTCCGGGTCGCTGGCCCCGAGGCTCGCGTTCATCAGCCGGGCCCAGGTCGCGTCGTCCTCCTCGGGGATGCCCATGAAGCTGTGGATCACGCGGGAGACGGCCGGCTGGGCGACGTCGTTGACCAGGTCGCAGGACTCGCGGCCCTCGAGGCGGTCGAGGACCCTGACCACGATCTCGCGGATCTCGTCCTCGTGGGCGGCGATCCGTTTCGGCGTGAAGCCGGCCTGGAAGAGGCCCTTGATCCGGTCGTGCTTGGGGGGGTCCATGCCGATGAACATCGCCCGCGCCAGCTCGATCGGGAAGACCTCGTTGATCGCGACGACGCCGCCGAGTTCGGACGAGTAGGTCTGCCAGTCGCGGCTGACGGCGTGCACGTCGTCGGCGGTGGTCACCGACCAGAAGCCGGCCGCGGCGGGGAAATCCCTGACCCCGGAGGTCCAGTGGACCGGGCACTCGCCGCGCATCCGCTTGAACAGCTCGTGCGGGGGCCCGTCGGTCCAGTGCTCACGATCGAGCAGCAGGACGTCCTCGATCTCACCGCCCTCGGCGCCGTTCTGCCTCGGGCGGCCATCCTGCGCCGCTGCGTCCTTCTCCGTCGTACTGCCGCTCTCGGTCACCTCGTCCTCCTCCTGGCTGGCGTGGCCGCATCCTACTGGCTGGCTGGCCAGTTCGCCAGCGCCCGCGCGAGTGATGACTTGACGTGTCCATGGGCTCCAAAAGTGAACACTCGGCGGTTGGCTTCGAGCCGCATTGAATGGGTGTGACGTGTGTTACAAGGACATGAACCGCTACAGACTTGACGACCTCATCGAGTACACGTTGAGCAAGCGGGGCAGGGAGAACGTGGCGCTGGCCTTCCTGGCGGCGAGTTGTGTCGCCGGGATCGTGGTCATCGGCCGACTCTGAGCCCGCCTGCGAGAGGGTGTGGGTCCGCCTCCGAGAGGTGCGATCCGACGCACGCGGGAGCGGCCCCGGAGTGGGGGGGGGGTTATGGTTTCCGCGATGCTGCGCGAGGGATCGGGGGAGCCGCTGGTCCTCTACCACGGGATCCTCAACACCGAGAGGGCCTGGCGCCACGTGGTGCCATACCTGACCTCACACCATGAGGTGATCGTGCCGACCGCGCTGGGCCACAACGGCGGCCCGCGGCCGAGCGCGCGGCCGGTGACGATCAACGACGTCATCGACGACGCCGAGCGGGTCCTCGACGAGCTCGGGTTGGAGCGGCCCCACCTCGCCGGCAACTCGGTGGGTGGGTGGCAGGCCCTGGAGCTCGCCCGCCGCGGTCGGGCGAAGTCGGTCTGCGCGCTCTCCCCGGCCGGGTTCTGGGACGAGAGCCTCGAGGGCGAACGGGACCGCGTCTTCGCGCTCCTGCGCCGGGTCGTGCGCGATACGCCCCGCGCCCGGCGCGTCATCCCGCTGCTCGCCCGCTCCAGGCGCTTCCGCCGCTGGGCGCTGCGCGATGTCGCCGTCCGCGGCGACCGGGTCAGCCGGGAGGAGTTCATCTCCAGCTCCGACGACACGATCGGCTGCTACGTCGCCGAGGAGCTGATCGCCCCGGGCCAGGAGCTGGCGCCGGTCGAGGCGAGCTGCCCGATCACGATCGCCTGGCCCTCGGAGGACAGGTTCTTCCCCGCCTCCGCGTATCGGGAGCCCGGCGAAAGGCTCGTCCCGGGCGCCCGCGTGATCTCCCTTCCCGGCACCGGCCACGTGCCGATGATCGACGAGCCGAAGCTCGTCGCCGAGACGATCCTCGCGGTCACCCAGGGCTCCTCCTCCGGCGTCGCCTCGCCTTCGTCTCGCGGCTCCTGACCGCGGCTGCTCAGACGGGGTGGTCCCGCACCTCGTCGAGCCGAACACCCCCGCCGACCTCGACCCGGCCGTCGCCGAGCGGGCGGACCTCGAGCACCGAGCCCCTGCCCTGGTGGATCGTCAGCGGCCGCGCCAGGCGGTCGCCGAGCGCGAGCGCGGCGGCGCCGGTCGCCTCGTCCTCGGCGATGCCCGCCTCCTCGATGAAGCAGCGCGCCCTGATCGTCCCCGCCGCCTCGTCGATCCAGGCCCAGGCGTAGGTCGCCTCGGCGCCCGCCGGAACGCCGTCCAGGGCCCGCACCTCGGCGGGGGAGGAGAGCTCGACGAAGTCGAGGTCGAACACCCACTCGGCGCGGCCCGAGACGTGGACGCGCTCGCCGTCGCGGCGCACGCCGACCTCGCCGGCCGGCGTCTGCAGCGCGTCGACCGGGGTTCCGGCCCGGGCCAGCAGCCAGGCCGTTCCGACGGTCGGGTGGCCGGCGAAGGGCAGCTCCAGCCCCGGGGTGAAGATGCGGATTTGCCCGCGCTCGCGGTCATCGACGAAGACGGTCTCGCTGAAGCCGAGGTCCGCCGCGACCCGCTGGCGCTCGCCCTCGGCGATCTCCTCGCCATCGAGGAAGACGCCCAGTGGGTTGCCCCACTCGCCGTCCTCGTTGACGAAGACGCGGAGGACGTGGAGCTGGGGCATGCGGCGATCTTATGCCGGAGGCGCGAGACTGCGGTCGTATGGGCGGCAGGGTCGCAGCTGGATTGGTCCCTCGATTGAGGTGGGCGCTGCTGCTCGGCACGGTCGTCGCCCTGCCGGTGCTGCCGCCCTCCGCCGGGGCGGCCGACCTTCACCGTTGCGACCTCGGCGCCAGGCGGTCGCTGCGATGCGGCAGCGTCACGGTGCCGCTGCGGCGCGCCGACCCGGCGCTGGGCACGACCGAGATCGCCTTCGCCGTGCGCCCGCGCGGCGACCGCAGCCGCCCCTCGCTGGGCACGGTGATCGCGGTCGACGGCGGCCCCGGCTACAGCTCGACGGCGGCGCCCTTCGTGCGCTCGGTGGCGGCGATGCTGGGGCCGCTGCTCGAGCGCCGCGAGCTGGTCTTCGTCGACCAGCGCGGCACGGGGCGTTCGGATGCGATCGACTGCACCGGCCTGCAGCGCGGTGTGATCCAGGAATACATCGCAATCGGCCAGTGCGCCCAGCAGCTCGGCCCCCGCTACGCCGCCTACACGACCGCCGAGGCGGCCGCCGACATCGACGCCGTGCGGGCGGCGCTCGGGCTGGGTCGCGCGTTCCTCTACGGCGACTCCTACGGGACCCTGCTCGGCCAGGCCTACGCGGTCCGCTACCCGCAGCGGCTGCGCGGCCTGATCCTCGACTCCGCCTATCCGGGCGACGATCCCTACTACCGGACGCTCTACCCGGCCGGGATCCGCTCGCTGGGCATCGCCTGTCGCCGCTCATCCGCCTGCTCGGGCGACGCCGCTCGCCGCTTCCGCCGCGTCGTTCGCCGCTTCCACGCTGCCGAACGCTCGACCGAGGGGCTGCTCGGCTTCCTGCTCGGCGCCGGCACCCTGGCGCCGCGCTCCTATCTCAGCCTCGACGACGCCGACCGCCGCTTCCTGCGTGGCGAGCCGCGCCGCCTCAACGCGCTGGTCGCGACCGGGTCGGTCGGCCACGGCGACCTGCGCGAATTCTCCTACGGCATGGAGATCGCGGTCGAGTGCAACGACTACCCGCTGCTCTGGGACCCCAACGCGCCTGCCGGCGAGCGGGTCCGGCAGCTCTCGGCCGCGGTCCGCGGCCTGCCCCGCGACCACTTCGCGCCCTTCAGCCGCCGCGAGTACCTGCTCTCGGCCGCCGCCCACCTGACCAACTGCCTGAGCTGGCCCGCGCCCCCCGCCGGCGGGCTCGAGCCGCCCGTCCCCGACGGCTGGCGGGCGCCGGCCTCGTTCCCGACCCTCGTCCTCGCCGGCCAGCTCGACGACGTCACCTCGCCGGCGGAGGCGCGCCAGGTCGTCGCCCGCTTCCCCCGCTCGCGCCTCTTCGTGACGCCGAACCGCGGCCACGCCTCGACGATCTACTTTCCCTTCGCCTCACCCGCCGTCGGGGTGGTTCGCGCCTTCATCCGCTCCGGCCTACACGCAGCTGCCGGCGGTGAGAAGATCGCCTCGTCAACCGAGCTCGAACCGAGGAGGAGAAGTGGCTGACCGAGACTGGAAGCGAATCGTCATCGATCGAAGCAGGGCGCTGGTCGTGCTCCTCGCGGTGGGTGTTGCCGGCGTCGTCTGGGCGGGTTGCGGCAGCAGCAGCGACGAGACCAGCTCGCAGATCCAGCAGAACGTAGAAGAGGGTGTGGAAGAAGCGACCGACGCCGCCGAAAAGGGCCTCAAGGAAGCGGAAAAGAGCCTCAAGAACACGAACTCGAAGAACAAGAAGCAGCTCGAAAAGGCCAAAGAAGAAGTGAAGAAGGGCTTCGAAAAGGGCGTTGACGAAGCCCAGAAGGGCATCGAACGGGGCAAGGACGAAGCCCAGAAGGGCATCGAAGAAGCCGAAAAGTACGCGCCCTAGCGGGAGCGGGCGGGCCGCCGAACCCAGCAGTTGCGGGCCAGCGAGGTGCTGATCCGCTGGCCGTTGGTGAAGCTGAAGCTGCCCCGGGCGAGGGTGAAGATCGCGCCCGGGAACCCGGAGGGCGCGGCGCACCTGGCGCTCAGGAAGCTGTGCTGCCTCCCGCGGTAGACGTAGCGACGGCCGAAGGTGAGGTTGAGGTTGGTGACGTAGCCGACCTGGGCCGCGATCTTCGGGATCGTGGCGACGAAGATCGTCCCGAACGTGCCCTCCTTCACCTTGACGATCCTGAAGGTGAGGATGAAGACCAGCTGCACCGGCTCGGACCCGTATATGTGCAGCAGCAGCGCCGGCCTGCCGTTCTTCTCCGAGTTGAAGGCGAGCATCTCGCCGTTGACCGGGAACGGCCGGCGCCCGTTCAGTTCCACGTTCGCCCTGAACCGGCCGTGCCCGACGAGCGCCCCGCGGCAGAGCCTGCGCGCGGTCGTCGAGGTCGTCTGCTCGAGCTGTCCGGGTTTGCAGACCGGCAGGCCGGCGGTCGAGACCCGGCCGTAGCGGTTGAAGGCGATCGCGATCTTGCGCAGCTCCGGTGGCCGGCCCCCGTCGGCGGTGCCGATCGCGCCGCTGATCCGCACCGTGACCGGCGCCGTGTTGGTCCGGGGCAGCTTCTTGGGAGCGATCCGGCCGCCGAAGACGAGGCGCAGGTTGCCGTTCTGCGAGAGCTCGGCGCCGGCGATCGTCGCTCCCACGAGCGCGACCAGCACGATGGTTGTCGGAATTGCGAGGCGTCGCATGGATCTCCCTGCAATTGATGTTACGCACGGCCTCCCGGCCCTCGGCCGCGGGGAGTGTTGTGGCGGGATTAGGGTTTCCCGCATGGAGGCCGACTCCGAGCGACTCGATCGAGGCCGCCCCGCCGTCGAGGCGTGGGTCGATCGCTACGAGGCCGCCTGGCGCAGCGCCGGCACCGAGGCGCTGGCCGAGCTCTTCGCCGAGGACGCCGGCTACCGGATGTCGCCCTACGGGGAGACGGCGGTCGGCCTCGGGGCGATCGCCGGGCTCTGGGAGCGCGAGCGCCAGGGCCCCGACGAGGAGTTCGAGATGGGTCGCGAGGTGGTCGCCGTCGAGGGCGACACCGCGGTGGTCCGGGTCGCCGTCCGGTACGGCACCGGCGCCGAGTACCGCGACCTCTGGATCCTCCGCTTCGCGGCCGACGGTCGCTGCCGGGAGTTCGAGGAGTGGCCGTTCTGGCCGGGCCAACCGATCGCAGACGAAAGGGGCGAGGGAGGATGAAGTCGCACACCGCGTACATGACCTTCGAGACCAGCGAGCGTCGTGAGCTGATCCGGATCACCGAGGAGGTGCAGGCCGCGGTCGACGCGGCCGGGATCGCCGAGGGGATGGCGCTCGTCTCGGCGATGCACATCACCGCCGGCGTCTGGGTCAACGACGACGAGCCGGGACTCCACGAGGACGTGCTCGAATGGCTCGACAAGGTGGCGCCGCCGAGCTGGCGCCCCGCGGCGAACGAGGTGGCGGGCGAGCTGCTCCCCGACGAGGGCGACTACCGCCACCATCGCGGCGGAGAGGACAACGGGGACGCCCACCTCAAGAACCTCCTCGTCCACCACCAGGCGATCGTCCCCGTCACCGACGGGCGCCTCGACCTCGGCCCGTGGCAGCAGGTCTTCTACTGCGAGTTCGACGGCCGGCGGCCGAAGCGGCTCGTGATCAAGGCGATGGGAGAGTGAGGGAGCCCCGGATGAGGGGCTGGGACCTCGCCGGCTGGGGCGACGACGAGACCGTCGCCGGCCGCCTCCGCTTCCAGGCCGCCGCCTGTCGCGAGGTCGGGTCGCCTCTCTACGGCGACCTGCTCGATCGCGCTGCCGGGGACTACGAGCAGGGTGGGCCGACCCGGGCGGTGTTGGCGGGCCATGAGGACGATCCGAAGGACTCGGTCCTGGCGCTGCGCCTGATGGGCTCCGCGCACCGGCTGGCGCTGGAGGGGGAGGCACCCGAGCTGGCCGCCGGCTACGCGGCGCTCGACGGCGATGGCGAGGGCGTCTGGGAGGCGTTCCGGGCGGTCCTCGCCGAGCATCCCGAGAGAATGCGGGAGTTGGTCGAGCGCCCGGTGCAGACGAACGAGGTGGGGCGCTGCGCGGCTCTGCTGCCGGGCTTCCTGGGCTTCGCCGGGCGGGCGGGACTGCCCCTGCGGCTGCTCGAGATCGGCGCGAGCGCGGGCCTCAACCTGCGTTGGAACGAGTACGGCTATGAGGCCGGCGGGTTCTCGTGGGGCCCGGAGGGCGCACCCCTGCGGATCCGCTTCGAGCTCCTCGGCGGCGAGATCCCGGCGGCCGCGGCGAGCGTCGCCGAGCGCGCCGGTTGCGACGCCGCGCCGCTCGACCCGGCGTCCGAGGACGGCCGCCTGACCCTCCTCTCCTACGTCTGGCCGGACCAACCCGTGCGCATGGAGCGGCTGCGCGCCGCGCTCGACCTGGCGGTGGCGGAGCCGCTCCCGGTCGAGCGGGCGGGCGCGGTCGAGTGGGCCCGGGAGCGGCTGGCCGCCCCGGCGGACGGGCTGGCGACCGTCGTCTACCACTCGATCGTGATCCAGTACCTCTCGGCCGGCGATCAGGAGGCCTTCTCGCGGACGATCGCCGAGGCGGGGGAGAGGGCGACCGGGGAGGCGCCGCTGGCCTGGCTGCGGATGGAGCCCGACGGCAGGCGGGCCGCGATCCGGATGACGATCTGGCCGGGCGGAGAGGATCGGCTGCTGGCGCTCGCCGGCTACCACGGCACGCCGGTCGAGGTCGCGGGCGACGACGGCGCCGCGGGCGACTACTCCGGCTCGCCCTCGAAGTAGCCCACTTCAGGCTCGGTGGGGAGCATGTAGGCGATTGCCTCGGATGTGCCCCACTCACCGCCCTGGGCGGAGATCTTGCCGCTGTCGGGGTACTCGATCAGGTCGGCGAGCGCCTTCGAGCTGAGCACCAGGAAGCGGGCGACGTCGTCGCCGCGGTTGATCAGCTGGTGGGCGCCGGCCCGACCCGGTGGGCAGGCGACCACCTCGCCCTCCGCGAGCTCGCGCTCGCCCTCGGGCGAGCGCAGCATCGGCGTCCCGCGCAGGACGACGATCACCTCCTCGATCCCGAAGTGGGCGTGGTAGGGGAGGTTCTTCTTGCCCGGGTCGAGCTCGTAGACGGTCACGCCGACCCGGGTCGCCCCGGCCATCGAGCCGACCCGCGTGCCGCGGACCGAGAAGGAGCCCTGCTCCATCTCCCGCTGCCACTCGTCGGCGAAGACGTTTGGGCGCGCATCGTTGCTCATCGGCTCAGCTTAGCCTCGCCACGGCCGCCGACAGCGTCGCGATCACCTTGTCCGGCTCGTGGCGCACCTGCTCGTGCGTGAATCGGAGGGCCAGGAGACCGGCCACCGCGTGCGCCTGGTCGCGGCGCCGGTCGCGCGCCTGCTGGGCCGGCGTGCGGTGGTACCGCAGGCCGTCGGTCTCGACCACGAGGCCCAGGTCGGGCCAGTGGAAGTCGACCGTGAACCCGTTCAAACGCTGTCGGGTGAGCGGCATGGGCAGGCCGGCGCGTCCGATGAGGGCCAGGAACCTCCGCTCGAGCTCGGAGTCGGTGAGCCTGAAGACCCGCCTGTCGAGAATGCTCCGGAGTCTGGCGACGCCGCCGCGGCCCCGGTGGTAGTCGAGGGCGGCGCGCAGCGCATCCGGGTCGATGAGGTCGAGCCTGTCGGCCTCGTTGACGGCCCGCTCGAGTCGCGGGTCCGACAGCCCGGTGGCGAGGTCGACGAGGGTCTGGACGACGCCGGTCACGGGAATGCCCTCGCGCTCGTCCAGATCGCGGCGCCGGAGTGTCGGCCGGCGGTGGACGCGAATGCCCGGACGTCGTCGGGGCGCCGTGGAGAGGACGGAGATCTCGATCGCCCCGTGTGTGAGTGGGGCGATGCCCCAGAGCGCCGCCGCGCTTCGGTGGCTCAGCACGGCACCTGCCGGAGCCGTCAGGACCGCAGCCATCCAGCGCCCGTGGATGGTGAGTTCCGGTCGCCCGACCGCGTAGACCCCCCGCGCCACCGGGTGAATTCGCCGGCTCGCGATCCGTCGCTGGATTGCCGACGAGCTCAGACCGGCGTTGAGCAGCTGCCGCCTGGAGACGACTCCGTGCTGCCGCTGGGCAAGGCCCCAAACGCCACCTCCGGCCGCCGTTCGTCGTTTTTTCTCCGGCATGCCGGAGAAAAGTCATCGAGGGTCGCGATCTCTCCCCTGGTCGGGGCGGGTGATGCCCTTCGCCGCGTCGCGGATTTCGTCGGCGGCCTCGCGGCCGGTTGCGAGCACCTCGTCCCTGACCGCGGCGACTCCCTGGCTGGGCTTGCCGCCGATGATGTCGCGCGCCGCGTTCTTGAAGCGCTCGGTGTGGCGGTCGGGCTTGAAGCGCTGCTCCGCCTTGGCCTGCTTCTTCGGGCGCCGCTCGCCGTAGCGCCGCCGCGCCCACGGCGATCCGGGCTTGCCGATCCGCGAGGCGCCGTAGATCGCCACCGGGATGACGAAGAAGCCGATCGAGCCGTGCATGACGCGCTGCTTGAAGAAGCAGATCGCGACCACGGCGAGGACCATCCCGGCGCCGAGGACGCTGCCGATCGTCGCCGCCAGGGAGTCGGTGTCGAAGCTGAACGGGCTGAACCCGATCAGGATCAGGAACATCGCCGAGGCGGCGATCACGGTCGCGTCGATCGAGGCGCGACCCTGCTCGGCCCAGTAGACGTCGTCGAGATAGATCCAGAGGGCGAACTCGTCGATCGTCAGCCCCAGCCCGACACCGAAGACGAAGGCGCAGATGTCGGTGTAGGGCTGTTCCCCCAGGGCCGTGAAGGCGATCGCCCCCGCGATCATCATCGCGACGATCCCGAAGGCGAGGTGGTGGACGTGCACGCCGCTCTCGCTGACGACGCTGCCGGGCCACCAGGGCACCTTCGGGCTGCGCATCAGGCGGGTGCTCATCCTGATGAAGGAGAAGGAGAGGATGAAGCCGATGAAGACGAGGAAGAGCCCCTCCTTGCCCTCGGAGACAATCTGGTCGTCCCAGAATTCGATCACGATGGAGGCGGCGCTCATGCGGGAATCGGTGCGGAGTGTAGTGCCGGCGCCTCGCCATCCTGGTCGGCGATCAGGTCGAGGGTGAGCAGCACGGCGGCGACCGCGTAGACGGGGGTGACGAGGATGTTCGCCGTCGTGTCGGCGAGCCACTCGGCGACCAGGGAGCCGCCGACGAGGTTGTGGGCGACCGAGATCGTCAGGTTGATCAGGCCGTTGCCGGCGACCTCGATCGGGCCGAGGACGGCGAGGACGAGCCAGAAGTGCCCGCGGACCAGTCTGAAGCTGCGGACGAACGCGTCGCGCACCCCGCGGTGCTCGATCTCGACCGCGGGGGCGGCGAGGCCCAGATAGACGTAGAGGAGCACGCCGGGCACGAAGAAGGCGACGAGCCCGACGGCGACGAGGACGCCGTAGATGATGTCGACCGCGATCAGGCGTTTGTAGTTGACGATTCCGGCCACTTCGCGGAGGGTCGGCGGCCGGCCGCCGTCGCGCGAATGGGTGAGCGCGATCGCCACCGCCCCCGTGTAGAAGACCTCGCCGATCAGGCCGGTGGCGGTCAGGGCCAGCACGGCGCCGCCGAGGGCGGCGACCTTGAGGCTGCCCTGCAGGTCGAGCGAGGTGACGTCGACGTGGACGGGGATCGCGTGGATCAGGCCCAGGGGGACGAAGACGACGACCGCCAGCGGCAGCAGCGAGCGGGCCCAGCCGACGTAGGTCCGTCCGATCCGGGCGTAGAGGGAGGCGGTTGTGCGCAGGCCCTTCATTGTCAGCCGCGCCGTCGACCCGACTTGCGCCGGCCGCGCCTCTCGAGCTTGGCCTGCGAGGACTCGCCGGCCGGAACCCGCTTCAGCTCGCGCAGGGCGGGGACCAGCAGCTCTTCGGCGCAGCGCCGATGCCAGTGGTGGTGCTCTGTGCCGCCGAGGCGGTGCACGTACTGGACGACGGTGTGCTCGGCGCCGATCTCGATGTCGCCGTGGCAGCCGGGGCAGCGGTAGAGCTTGCGCGAGACGCCGCGAATCAGCCAGGCCTCGTCGCCCTCGTCGTCGAGCCCGCGCAGGCTCCAGCGGACGCTGGGAAGCCCGGCGTGCGCGCTCATCGCCTCGTCGACAACCAGGCGAAGCCCGCCGCCATCGCCAGGTTGGCGACGCCGGCGAGGCGCAGGCCGGCCTTGGCGCCGGGACGGCTCACCGCCGGGGACCCCGCCCAGAGCGCATCGGTTGCGATCTCGGTCCCCCGCAGCCAGGCCAGCGCCCACCAGTCGCGCGGCTCGCCGCGGTGGGCGGCGACGGCGTGGGCGGCGGCGAACGTGAGCCAGATCGGGCCGCAGCGCTGGAAGAGCCGGGCGGCGTCCGGGGAGGGCTCGTCGTGGCCGAGGGCGCGGAGGGTCGCCTCGGGGGCGAGGATCGCGCTCGAGCCGAGGATCAGGTCGAAGGCGACCATGTTGCGGTTGGTGAGCCGGAGGGCCTGCTCGAGGGTCATCTGCGGAACGCATCCAACCAGATCGGAAGGGAAAGGACGAAGTCCGGCGAAATGGACCGCCGTGACCAAGACTGCGACCAAGACGAGTCCCCGCCAGAAGAGCCTCTCCGAGTACATCCAGGAGCGGTTCGACGAATTCTCCCGCTCACAGAAAGACGTAGCCCGCTACATCGTCGACCACCTCGACGAGGCAGCCTTCCTCACCGCCGAGGAGCTGGCCCGGAGAGCGAGCACCTCGTCCTCGACGGTGGTGCGCTTCTCCCAGGCCCTCGGCTTCGAGGGATACCCAGAGCTCCAGCAGGCCGCGATCGAGGAGTACCGCAACACGATCGCGACCGCCGGCAGCGCCTCGTCCGGCAACGGCGCTCTCTTCTCCTTCGACCACTCCGAGCTCGAGGGCAGCCTCGGCGCCGACCACGCGAACCTCGAGGAAACCGCGCGCAACCTGACCCGCGAGCAGGTCGACGGCGCCGTCGCCGCGCTCGCCGAGTCGCAGCGCATCGTGATCGTCGGGGTCGACCAGATGGCCTTCTTCGCCAGCTACCTGCGGCACACGCTCAGCCTGCTCGACATCCGCTCCGAGATCGTCGCCAGCACCGGCGGCGAGTCGCTGCAGCGACTCGGGCGGATCGACGACGAAACGCTGGTCATCGTCCTCTCCTCCGGTCGCGCCCACCCGCTGTTGCTGCGGGCGATGAAGCTCGCCCTGCACCGCAGCGCCCGCACCCTGGCGATCTCCGACGCCTCGATGTCGGAGGTCGGCGAGCACGCCGAGCAGACCCTCTACTTCTCCTCCAACAGCCCCTCCTTCGCGCGCTCCAACACGGCGCTGATGGCGCTGGTCCAGGCGCTTGCCTACGGCCTCTACGCGCGCGACGAAGCGGCGCACAAAGACCGCATCCGCGCCTACAAACTCAAGTAGCGCGGCGGCACGGCGGTCGAGGCGGCCTCTCCGGCGCCCAACACCCGCCTGCGGCGAGTGTGACGAGGAGCCCGCTGCGCGGGCGGGAATCGCTCCGCGGTGCCGAGGGAGGCGCCGGCGAGGCCACCCCGACCGCCGATCGGCGGGCCACTTCGGTTCGTGCGGCCCTTGCGAGGGCCGGACGTCGGGGCGTTCGGCCGCCCCCGTAATATTGGGCGCGATGGCCGAGCGCGCGACATTCCGGGTCAAGACCGGCCTCGCCGAGATGTTGAAAGGCGGGGTGATCATGGACGTGGTCACGGCCGAGCAGGCGACGATCGCCGAGCAGGCGGGCGCCTGCGCGGTGATGGCCCTCGAGCGGGTCCCGGCCGACATCCGCCGCGACGGCGGCGTCGCCCGCATGTCGGACCCGACGATGATCAAGGGAATCCAGGAGGCGGTGACGATCCCGGTCATGGCCAAGGCCCGCATCGGCCACTTCGCCGAGGCCCAGGTGCTGCAGGCGCTCAGCGTCGACTACATCGACGAGTCCGAGGTGCTGACCCCGGCCGACGAGAGCAACCACATCGACAAGTTCGCCTTCGACGTGCCCTTCGTCTGCGGCGCGACCAACCTCGGCGAGGCGCTGCGCCGGCTCGGCGAGGGCGCGGCGATGATCCGCTCCAAGGGCGAGGCCGGCACCGGCAACGTGGTCGAGGCCGTGCGCCACATGCGCGAGATCGTCTCCGGCATCAAGCGCCTCACCCAGCTCGGACCCGAGGAGCTGCCCGCGGCGGCCAAGGAGCACCAGGCGCCGCTCGAGGTGGTCCGCGAGGTCGCGGAGGCGGGCCGGCTGCCGGTGCCGATGTTCTGCGCGGGCGGGATCGCGACGCCGGCGGACGCGGCGCTGATGATGCAGCTCGGCGCCGAGGGAAACTTCGTCGGCTCCGGGATCTTCAAGAGCGCCGACCCCGAGCGGCGCGCCCGGGCGATCGTCGAGGCGACCACGCATTTCGACGATCCGGAGCGGGTCGCGGCCGCCTCGACCGGCCTCGGCGAGGCCATGGCCGGGCTCGAGATCGCCGACCTGGCGGCCGCCGACGCGCTGCTTCAGGACCGCGGAGCCTGACCTGCTGATCGGCGTCCTAGCCGTCCAGGGGGGGTTCGAAGCCCACCTCGAGATGCTGCGCCAGCTCGGCGCCGAGGCCCGCGAGGTGCGTACGCCGGAGGACCTCGACGGCCTCGACGGCCTGGTCATCCCCGGGGGCGAGAGCACGACGATCTCGAAGGGCATCGCGGCGGCGGGCCTGGAGCCGGCGATCCGCGCCCACCACGCTGCCGGGCGCCCGGTCTTCGGCACCTGCGCCGGCCTGATCGTCTGCGACAGCGAGCACCTCGGCCTGGTCGACGCCACCGCGGAGCGCAACGCCTTCGGCCGCCAGCTGCAGAGCTTCGAGACCGACCTCCAGGTCGACGGGATCGGCGACGAGCCGCTGCGGGCGGTCTTCATCCGCGCCCCCTGGGTGCAGCGCCTCGGGCCCGAGGTCGAGGCGATAGCTTCCTACGAGGGTCATCCGGTGGCGATCCGCGGCGAGGGAGTGCTGGCCTGCGCGTTCCATCCGGAGCTGACCGACGACCCACGGCTGCACGCGCTTTTCATGGCGATGACGACGACCGCGCGCGAGCGGGAACGCGAGAAGGAGGAGGCGGAGAGTTGAGGGATCCGAGGGTTGAGAACCTGGCCCAGATCCTGGTCGGCTACTCGACCAGGGTGCAGGAGGGCGACAAGGTCGTGATCGAGGGCGACTCCGCCGCCGAGCCGCTGCTGCTGGCGGTCTACGAGGCGACCCTGAAGGCGGGCGGCCTGCCGATCCTCAACGTCGCCGTCGAGGGCCAGGCCGCCTCCTACTTCAAGCTCGCCAGCGACGCGCAGCTCGACTGGGTCTCGCCGCTGTCGGAATGGATGGTCGATGAGGCCGACGTCCGCATCGCCGTCGGCGCCAGCACCAACACCCGCGAGCTGTCGGCGATCCCGCCCGAGCGCCAGACCCGGCGCCAGACGGCGACGGGCGAGCTGATGACGCGGGCGATGAAGCGCAGCGCCGAAGGCGCCTACCGCTGGTGCTACACGCTCTTCCCGACCGCCGCCTACGCCGCCGAGGCGGAGATGAGCCTCGCCGACTACGAGGACTTCTACTTCGGCGCCTGCCTCGCCGACGACCCCGAGCCGCTCTCCGCCTGGAAGCGGGCGTCGGAGGAGTGCAAGCGCCTATCCGACTGGATCGAGGGGCACGAGCAGGTGCGGGTGACGGCGCCGGGGACCGACATCACGCTCGGCATCGCGGGACGCAGGTTCATCCCCTGCGACGGCGACCACAACATGCCCGACGGCGAGTTCTTCACCGGCCCCGTCGAGGACTCGGTCGAGGGCGAGGTCACCTTCCACCTGCCCGCGGTGATCGGCGGCCGCGAGGTCTCCGGCGTGCGGCTGCGGTTCGAGGCCGGGAAGGTCGTCGACGCGAGCGCCGAGCGCGGTGAGGAGTACCTGGTCAAGCTGCTCGACACCGACGAGGGCGCCCGCCGCCTCGGCGAGCTCGGCATCGGCACCAACTACGCGATCGACCGCGGCACGCGCGAGGTGCTGCTCGACGAGAAGATCGGCGGCACCGTCCACATGGCGGTCGGCGCCAGCTACCCCGAGTCGGGCGGCAGCAACGACTCCGCGGTCCACACCGACCTGGTCTGCGACCTCCGCCTCGGGGGGAAGCTGGAAGTCGACGGCGAGACGATGCAGGAAGACGGGAAGTTCGTCGTCTAGGCCCGGCGTCGCGCCCGCGAGCGATCCTCAGGAACTACTGGTCGGGCAGCGGCGAGCCGGCGAGCAGGAAGAACCAGATCGTCAGGGCGGCGGCGGCGAGCAGGACCGAGCCCATCAGCACCGCCTCGACCACGGTCGTCGTGCCCGGCGGGCTCGCGCTCTCGCGCATGCTGCGCATCCAGGCCGGCCGCATCGGCGCCAGGCGGTTGGTGCCGGTGATTTCGACATAGAGGCGGTTGAGGCGGCTGATCAGCGAGGCGACGACGACGATCGAGAGGGTCAGGCCGACGATCACGACCGCGTATGGCGCCTCGGCCGGGAACTGTGTTTTGGAGACCTTCGAGCCGATGTAGAGCCAGCTCAACGGCAGCGCGGTCCAGAGCGAGAGGGCGGCGAGCAGCATCGCGACGAAGATCAGGCTCGCCGAGACGCTCCTGCCGACGCTGTGGCTGTGCGAGTCGGTGGGCATCGCCGTATTCATAGAATTACACGCATGTCCGGTCACTCAAAGTGGTCATCGATCAAACACAAGAAGGGCGCCGCCGACGCCAAACGGGGCAAGCTGTTCTCGAAGCTGGCGCGCGCGATCATCGTCGCCGCGCGTGAGGGAGGCGGCGACATCGACGGCAATCCGACGCTCGCAACCGCGGTGCAGAAGGCCAAGGACGCCTCGATGCCGAAGGAAAACATCCAGCGGGCGATCGACCGCGGGACCGGGGCGAGCGCCGACGCCGCCGCGATCGAGCAGGTCTCCTTCGAGGGCTACGGGCCCGGCGGGGCGGCGATCCTGGTCGATGCGCTGACCGACAACCGCAACCGCACGACGGCCGACGTGCGGCTCGCCTTCAGCAAGCACAACGGCAGCCTCGGCGAGCCGGGCTCGGTCGCCTGGATCTTCGAGAAACGCGGGGTGGTGAGCGTCGACGGCTCGCGCTACGGCGAGGACGACCTGATCGCGGCGATCGACGCCGGCGCCGAGGACGTGCACGAGGATGGGGACCTGGTGCGCGTGCTCTGCGAGCCGGGCGACCTGAGCGCGGTGCGCGAGGCGCTCGAGTCCGCCGGGGTCGAGATCGAGTCCTCCGATGTGACGATGGAGCCGAAGAGCACGGTCGAGGTCGGCAAGGGGGACGCACGGGCGCTGCTCGGCCTGCTCGACGCGCTCGAAGAGCACGACGACGTCAGCGAGGTCCACGCCAACTTCGACATCCCTGAGCCGATCCTCGCCGAGATCGCCGCCTAACGAGTCTCCGTTTCGCGAAGGCATCCGAGCCTCCGCCCAGAATCCGTCCCCATGCAAGTCGTGATGGGGATCGACCCGGGTGCCGCCAACCTCGGCTTCGGGATAGTCCGGGTCGAGGGCAACCACATGGTCGCCCTCGACGGCGGCGTGGTCGAAACGCCCGCGGACCTGCCGATCGAGCGCCGCCTCGAGCGCATCCATCGCTCGCTGGGCGAGCTGCTCGCCTGGCACGAGCCGAAGGCGATGGCGATCGAGGACGTCTACTTCGGCAAGAACGTGCGCTCGGCGATGGCCGTCGGCCAGGCGAGCGGCATCGCCATGCTCGCCGCCGCCGAGCGCGGCGTGCGCTGCTTCGCCTACACGCCGCAGGCGATCAAGATGGCGGTCTGCGGCTCCGGCAACGCGGGCAAGAGGCAGGTGCAGCGGATGGTGGGCACCCTGCTCGGCCTTCCCGAGCCGCCCCATCCGGACCACGCGGCCGACGCCCTCGCGGTCGCGATCTGCCACGGCGGCGGGGCCGGCCGCCGCCAGGCGGTCGACGCGGCGACGGAGGCGCGGGAGCGGGTGGCCGGGTGATCGCCGCGGTCCGCGGCGAGGTGGTGGTGAGGCGCCCCGACCACGTCGTCATCGACGCCAACGGCGTCGGCTACCGGCTGACCGTCTCCTCCGAGACCCTGCGAGCGGTTCCGGCGACCGGCCGCGAGGCCTTCCTGCACGCCGAGCTGGTCTCCCGCGACGACTCCCTGGCTCTCTTCGGCTTCGCCTCCGAGGAGGAGCGGGACCTCTTCGGCGAGCTGGTCTCGGTGAGCGGGGTCGGCCCCAAGGTCGCGATCGCGACCCTCTCCGGCGGGCCCGCCCGGGAGCTGCTGCGCGCGATCGCCGCCGGCGATGCCAAGCGCTTCCAGGCGGTACCGGGGATCGGCAAGCGAACCGCCGAGCGGATCATCGTCGAGCTGCGCGACAAGGTCGCCGGCTCGCTCGAAGAGGAGGTCGTCGAGGGGCTCGCCAAAGGTGGCGACGCCCGGGACCTGGCCCGCGACGGCCTCGTCAACCTCGGCTACGCGCCGCTGGAGGCCGAGCAGCTCCTCGACGGCCTACAGAGCTCCGACCCGCAGGAGCTGATCGCCTCCGCTCTGCGCAAGGCGGGAACGGGGAAGGCGGCATGACGCGCAGGCCGATTCGGACGCCCGGCATCGAGGATTCCCCCGGCCCCGGCCCCGCCGCCCCCGGGAGCGAGGGCGGGACCACGTCCGATTTCCCCGCCCTCGCGGGAGCAGAGGAGTTGGCGGGTGAGGATGCTCGCCTCCACGACGCGCGCGCCGACGTCCCCGACGAGGACCTCGATCGGTCCCTGCGGCCGCGGACGCTCGCCGACTTCGTCAACCAGGAGCAGGTCACCGAGCAGCTGGCGATCTTCATCGAGGCGGCGCAGGGCCGGGGCGAGCCGCTCGACCACGTGCTGCTCGCCGGGCCGCCGGGCCTGGGCAAGACCTCGCTCGCCCACATCGTCGCCGCGGAGCTCGGCGTGCCGATGGTGCAGACGGCCGGGCCGGCGCTCGAGCGCAAGGCCGACGTCGCCTCCTTCCTCACCGCGCTGGAGCCGGGCAGCGTCTTCTTCGTCGACGAGATCCACCGCCTCGGCCGGGCGGTCGAGGAGACGCTCTACCCGGCGATGGAGGACGGCGAGCTGCCCGTGGTGCTCGGCCAGGGGGCCGGGGCGCGCACGGTGACCCTGCCGCTGCCGGCCTTCACGCTGATCGGGGCGACCACCAGGGCCGGCCTGCTGACGACGCCGCTACGCGACCGTTTCGGCGTCTGCCATCGCCTCGAGCACTACGGGGCCGAGCACCTGGCCGCGATCGTCGAGCGCTCGGCGAAGATCCTCGAGGTCGAGATCGACGCCGAGGGGGCGCGAACGATCGCGGGTCGCTCCCGGGGCACGCCGCGGGTGGCCAACAGGCTGCTCAAAAGGGTCAGGGACTTCGCCCAGGTGAAGGGGGGAGGCGCGATCGACGCCGACGTCGCCGGCGCCGCCCTGGAGATGCTCGAGGTCGACGCGGGCGGGCTCGACCGCTCGGACCGTGCCCTGCTCGAGACCGTCGCGACCAAGTTCGGCGGCGGCCCGGTCGGCCTCTCGACCCTGGCGATCGCGATCGGCGAGGAGCCGGACACGATCGAGGACATATTCGAGCCCTATCTGCTCCAGCAGGGCCTGCTGAAGCGCACCCCGCGCGGCCGCGTCCTCACCGAGCGGGCCTTCGAGCACCTCGGGCTGCAGGCGCCCGAGGGAGCGAAGAGCCTCTTCTAGGGTCCCGGCGGCAGGCTTCCGGGCGACTCTCAGTAATCTGGCATGGGATGCCGTTCTTCATCTGCCCCAACTGCGGCCACAGGGAGGCCAGCTCCGAACGAACCGCCGGGTTCAGCGCCCGGCCGAAGGGCTGCACCAAATGCGGCTTCGGCTTCGTCTTCGAGCTGCTCGACGACTACTACCCGGCCCCCAACGCCGCCTTCTTCGTCTGCGACAAGCAGGCGCGGGTGATCGACGCCGGCCGCGGCAGCTTCGAGCTGACCGGGCTCTCCGACGAAGACGTGATCGGCCGTCCCGTGCAGGAAGTCCTCGGCCTGCAGTGGCGAGAAGCCGGCGAAGGCGGCGAGACCGCCGACACCAACGGCGACGGGATCACCGATCCGATCGAGACCTCGCTCGAGTGGGGGGTGCGCTCGCTCGGCAAGCGCGTCTCCGTCAACGCCGAGGGCGACCTTCCCGCCGACGCCGTCGCCGACGTCTTCCCGGCCTACGACGAGGACGGCGGCCTGCTGATCGTCCTCACGCCGGAGAGCTGAGGCGGGGGACATGGGGAAGCGGCGCCGCCATCTCTTCGTACTGCTCTTCGTGCTCGGGCTGGCCATCCTCTCGGGCATCGTCATCGCCAACAAGGAGACCCGCCTCGGCCTCGACCTGAAGGGGGGCATCGAGCTCGTCTACCAGGCGACCCCGACCGGGCAGGTGACGGAAGTCTCTGGATCGGACATCGACACCTCGATCGAGATCATCCGCGAACGAATCGACGAGCTGGGCGTCGCCGAGCCGGAGGTCTCGCGCCTCGGCGAAACCGAGATCTCGGTCAGCCTCCCCGACGTCACCGAAACGAAACGGGCGACCGAAAGGGTCGGCACCACCTCTCAGCTCTACTTCTACGACTGGGAGCCGAACCTGCTCGGCCGCGAGAAGGCGATCGGCAGCCACCCCGGCCGCGAACCGCCGCCGGGGCCGCTGAAGGCGGCCGAAAAGGAATGGAAGGAAGCGGGGCGGCCACCGAAGCGGCTCCTCAACAAACAGCTGATCTTCGCGGGCGCCTTCCCGAACGCCTACGGGGCGGTGAAGCTCGGCTCCGAGCAGGCGCCGGTCGCGGACTGCACGACCTGCTCGACGACGAAGCCGCGCTACTACCTGTTCAAGGAAGGCGACCCGCACGAACTGGTCGCCGGCCCCGAGAACAAGGTCGAAGACCTCTACATCGACGTCAACGGCCGCAAGCGCGCTCGCAAGGGCGAGGTGCTGAAGGTGTCGGTGGGCACGATCGTCGTCTCCGAAAAGCCGAACAACGCCGACGGCGAGCCGATCGAGGGCGAGAAGAACAGGGGCTGGTACGCGCTCAACGACGAACCCGCCCTCTCGGGCACCGAGATCACCAACCCGAGGCAGGAAACCGACGAATTCGGGCAGCCGACGGTGACCTTCGACTTCACCGACAAGGGCCGCGAGGCCTTCCACGACGTCACGCGGCAAATCGCCCAGCGCGGCCAGGCGCAGGCGATCGGCCTGGCCGCCGGCGAAGAAGCGGAAGCGCTCTCCGGCCACTTCGCGGTCGTCCTCGACAACGAAGTCAAGACGCGGCCGATCATCAACTTCGCCGAGAACCCCGACGGCATCGACGGCCGCACCGGAGCACAGATATCGGGCGGCTTCAAGGATGTCTTCGGAGGCCCAGGAAATCGCCAAGTTCCTCGAGATCGGCGCCCTCCCGGTCGACCTGAAGCTGATCAGCCAGACCCAGGTCTCGGCGACCCTCGGCAGCCAGGCGCTCGACGACGGGATCAAGGCCGGCGTCATCGGCCTGATCGCCGTCGTCCTCTTCCTGCTCCTCTTCTACCGGGTCCTCGGCCTGATCGCCTCGCTGGCGCTGGGCGCCTACGGGGTGATCTTCTTCGCCCTGATCAAACTGATCCCGGTCACCCTCACCCTGCCGGGGATCGCGGGGCTGGTGCTGACGATCGGCGTCGCCGCCGACTCGAACATCGTCATCTTCGAGCGGATCAAGGAGGAGGTGCGCGCCGGCCGGTCGATGTCGGCGGCGATCTCCGCCGGCTACAAACGCGGGATCGCGACGATCATCGACGCGAACGTCGTCACCCTGCTCACCGCGTTCATCCTCTTCGTGCTGGCGACCGCAGGGGTCAAAGGCTTCGCCTTCGTGCTCGGCATCGGCACGATCGTCTCGCTGCTGACCGCCGTCGTCTTCACCCAGTCGCTGCTCGGCAGCATGAGCCGAACGCGGCTGCTCAACTCGCCGGCGGTGCTCGGCGCCGCCAAGGATGCCCGCAAACGCTGGCGCTACGACTTCATGGGTGCGAGCCGCTGGTTCTTCTCGCTCTCGGGCTGCATCCTGATCATCGGCGCCCTGGCGCTCGCCACCGAGCAGCTCAACTTCGGAATCGACTTCGAGTCGGGCACCCGGATCAAGGTGGCGCTGACCAAGGCGACCGACGAGGAAGGTGTGCGCGACGCGCTCAACGCAACCGGGATCGATCCCGAGGAGGTCCAGCAGGTCTCCGACCCCGAACTCGGCGACAACGTCTTCCAGATCCAGACCAAGGAGCTGGAACCGGACCGGGTCGCGAGCGCGAACGAAGCGCTCGACGGTGAGTTCGGGATCGCGAAGAACGGCTTCGACAGCACCAGCGTCGGGCCGACCTTCGGCGAACAGGTCGCCAACAGCGCCCTGAAGGCGCTGATCTTCTCGCTGCTGGTGATCGGCGCCTACATCGCCTTCCGCTTCGACCCCAAGTTCGCGGTCCCGGTCGTGATCGCGATCTTCCACGACATCCTGATCACGGCGGGCGTCTACTCGCTGACCGGAAAAGAGGTGAGCAGCGGTACGGTCGCCGCCTTCCTGACCATCCTGGGGTACTCGCTCTACGACACGATCATCGTCTTCGACCGCATTCGCGAGAACATGCCGCGGATGCCGCGGGCGGCCTTCTCGCAGATCGTCAACCGCTCGATGAGCGAGGTCCTGACCCGCTCGCTGGCGACCAGCTTCTCAACCCTGCTCGCGGTCGTCTCGCTGCTGATCTTCGGTGGCGTCACCCTGCAGGACTTCGCCTTCGCGATGATGATCGGGATCCTCTCCGGTACCTACTCGTCGATCTTCATCGCCTCGCCGGTGCTGACCGCCTGGAAGGAACGCGAGCCAGGCTTCGCCCGGCGCCGCGAGCGGATCGCCCAGCTCGACGGGACCGTCCCGGCCTTCGCCGACGACGTCGAGCTGGCGAAGCTCAGCGACGACTCCGAGACCGAAGCCGAGATCGAGGAGGGCGCGGCGGCGGCCGAACGGGAGGCCAGGCCGGCCGCCGGGGCCGTGGCGACGGCGGAGCCCGAGGACGGGGGCGGGCCGGACGGCGGCCCCGGCGCCTCCGCCAACGGCGAGCAGGCCGCGGCCGAACGGGCCTCGGCCGAGCGCCGTAAACGCAACGCCGAACGGCGCGAGAGGCGCCAGCGCCGCCGCAAGCACGGGAGGAACCGATGACACACGCCGACGAGAGGGCGGTGGCCTGAGATGGCACTGGTCGTCTGGTTCACGATGGGCATCGCCCTCTGGCACTTCACGGTCTTCCTGCCCGACCGCTTCTGGCAGGGAATCGTCGGCGCCTTCCTCGGCGCGGTGATCGGCGCCGTCGTCTTCGGCGGGATCGTCGAGATCGCCGCCGGCCGCGGCCTCGGGGAGACCGACGTGCTGACGGCGCTGACGGCGATCCCCGGCGTGGCGATCGGCCTCGCCGTCGTCTGGGCGATCGGCGTGCGGGCGGAGAGCCAGCCGGAGTAGACGCGCTGGGGAGAGGCAACGCCTCCTCGTTCTCAAGCCGCAAATTCGGCCCAGCTGTGGCAGGTTTTCCGAGTTCGGTGCTTGCGAGCCTTGGTGGGTGGCCGAGACGATCAGCGCATACCGTGCCGATCCCTATTCCTACGCCGAGGCGCGGGCGCTGGCCGATGAGCTCGAGCTCAGCGAGCCGGTCGCGATCACGCTCGTGCGACGGGGGTACCGGACCCCTGAGCAGGCCCTGGCCTTCCTCGCCGCCGACGAGTCGCACGACCCCGATGAGTTCCGCTCGATGGGCGCCGCCGTCGCCCGCATCGAGGCGGCGATCGCCTGCGGTGAGCGGATCACCGTGCACGGCGACTTCGACGTCGACGGAGTCTGCGCGACCGCCGTCCTGGTCGGCGCTCTGCGCGAGCTCGGCGCCGACTGCGACTGGCTGATCCCGGACCGGCTCGCCGACGGCTACGGGCTGAGCGTGGCCAACGTCGAGCTGCTCGGCGAGCGCGGCACGAAGCTCCTGGTCACGGTCGACTGCGGGGTGACCGCGGTGGACGAGGTCGCGAAGGCCCGCTCACTCGGGATCGACGTCATCGTCACCGATCACCACCAGCCCGGCGAGGAGCTGCCCGACTGCCCGATCCTGCACCCGTCCCTCGACGGCTACCCGTTCCATGAGCTCTGCGGGACGGCCGTCTCCTGGAAGCTGGCCTGCGCTCTGAGGGCGTCGGGCACGGGGTCCCCCGGCTCGCATGCGCGAGGAGTTCCGGGGGACCCCGCACCCGACGCCGTCCATGACGCCGACCTGGATTTGGTTGCGCTGGCCACAGTTGCGGACGTGGTACCGCTGGTCGGGGAGAACCGGTCGATTGTGAAGCGGGGGCTGGAGGAGGCGCGGCGTATGCGACGGCCGGGGATGCGGGCGCTGGTCGAGGCCGCCGGCTGCGAGCCGACCCGGCTCGACGAGGGCGACCTCTCGTTTCGCCTCGCACCCCGGATCAACGCCGCCGGCCGCCTCTACCGGGCCGACGCCGGGGTCGAGCTCTTCCTCACCGAGGACCCGCGGCGGGCGCAGGAGATCGCCGTCGAGCTGAGCCGCGCCAACGGCGAGCGCCGCGCCACCGAGCGCGAGGTCGCCAACGCCGCCGAGGCCGCCCGGCGCGAGCTGCCCGAGGCGCTGCGCGGGGCCCCGGCGCTGGTCGTCGCGGGCGAGGGCTGGCACCCGGGGGTGATCGGGATCGTCGCCTCGCGCCTGGTCGAGCGCCACCATCGGCCGGCGATCGTGATCTCGCTGGACGGCGAGGGGGGCGGTCGCGGCTCGGGGCGCAGCATCCCCGGCTTCGACCTGCTCGCCGGGCTCGAGGCGTGCGCCGAGCACCTCACCTCCTTCGGGGGCCACCGTGCCGCCGCCGGCCTCGCGCTCGAGGCCGGCAGCCTGGAGGCCTTCCGCGAAGCGTTCGTCGCCCACGCCACCGAGCTGCTCGGCCCCGAGGACCTGATCAAGACCGAGCGGATCGACGCGATGGTCGGCGGCGCCGACCTCGGCCTCGACCTGGCGGAGGAGCTGGGCCGCCTCGCTCCCTTCGGGATGGGGAATCCCGGCGTGCGCCTGCTGGTGCCGGGGGCGCAGGTCCGCGACGTGCGGCCGATGGGGCAGGAGGGCAGGCACGCCCGCTTCAACCTCCACTCGGGCGCCCATCGGGCGCTGGGGGTCGCCTTCGGCCGCTCGCGAATCCCGGTCGGCGCCGACGACACGGTCGATGCCGCAGTGCGGCTCGAGGTCAACCACTGGAACGGCGCGGTCGAGCCGCGGGTCGTCCTGCGCGAGGTCTACCCGCACGATCCGGCCGCCGGTGCGGATGACGACGGCGGCGAGGCGGAGGTCGGCGAAGCGGCCTGGTGGGACCGCTTCGAGGCCGAGCTGGCCGCCGATCCCGCCGCCTGGCCGCCGACGGGCCGACAGGCGATCCATTTCATCGCTGATCGGCCCGTGGGCGGGGGGAGGGGGAGAGGGCAGTCCGCCAGGTGACCGGAGCGCCCACGGCCGTCCTCGCCGAGCTCGCCTCGAGCGGCGCCTCGGTGCTCGGCCTGGTCGCCGACCTGCCGCGGCGGGAGGCGATGACGAGGCCCGGCGCGCGGCTCGCCGAGTACGCGGAGCTCGAGCGCGACCCCGACCTGGCACCCGGGTACGAGCACCTCGTCCTCGTCGATCCGCCCCCCTTTCCCCATCTGGAGCGGCTCGCCCGGCAGGGGGCCGTGCCCGGCGCAGCCGGCGCGGGCGTCGGGGAGCGCGGCTACCTCCACCCCGCCTGGGGGGAGCCCGAGCGCCGCTTCGCGCTCGCCGCCCTCGGCGACCAGCTCGCCCGGCGCGGGGTGCTGTCCGGCGTCTTCCGCGACCTGCGCGACGCCTGCGACCCGCCCGCGGAGGCGGGGGAGGAGTCGGGGCAACGGCTCTACGAGGCGCTGCGCGGGGGCGGGCCCCATCCGCGCGGGCCGGAGGCGGCGGCCCGCTGCTTCGCCGTCCTCGCCGAGCTCGGGCTCGTGCAGGGAGCGCCGGACCGGGGCCGCGGCGCCGTCAGGGTCGTATCCTCCGAGGAGACCGACCTGGAGCGCTCGGGCGCGTATCGCGCCTACGGCGCCCGATATGAGGAGGGTCGCCGATACCTCGAAGGACTCAAACAGACGTAGCGCGAAACGAGCTCCTCGCCGACCTCTTTGCCGTGGTCGAGGAGTTCGAGCCGCCCGCGGGCGAGAACGGCGCCGGGGCGGCCAACGGGACCTCGGCCGATGGCGCCTCGGCCGGTGAGACCGCGGTCGCGCTGGCGACGATCGACCATGCGGCGGTCCAGCACGCCTTCGAGTTCGCCTGCGAGCGCCACGGCGACCAGCGCCGTCATTCCGGCGACGAGTTCATCACCCATCCGGTCGGTGTCGCCCAGATCTGCGCGGGCATGCGCCTCGACACGGAGACCCTCTGCGCGGCGCTGCTGCACGACACGGTCGAGGACACCAGCGCCAGCCTCGACGAGATCCGCGAGGAGTTCGGCGAGGAGATCGCGCAGCTGGTGGACGGCGTCACCAAGCTGACCGGGATCACCTTCGAGAGCCGCGACGAGCGGCAGGCCGAGAACTACCGCAAGATGATGGTGGCGATGGCCACCGACGTCAGGGTGATCCTGATCAAGCTGGCCGACCGCCTCCACAACATGCGCACGCTGGGGGCGCTGCCGAAGCAGAAGCAGGTGACGAAGTCGCGCGAGACCCTCGAGATCTACGCGCCGCTCGCCCACCGGCTGGGAATCCACGCGATCAAATGGGAGCTCGAGGACCTCGCCTTCGCCACCCTGCACCCGCGCAAGTACCGGGAGATCAAGCAGCTCGTCGCCCAGCAGCGCGACGAGCGCGAGGTCTACGTCAACGAAGCCGGCGAGTTCCTCGCCGGGGAGCTGCGCCAGCTCGGCATCGAGGCCGAGATCTCCGGCCGGGCCAAGCACTTCTATTCGATCTACACGAAGATGACCAAGAAGGGCCGCGAGTTCAACGAGATCTTCGACCTGACGGCGATGCGGGTGATCGTCGGCTCGGTCAAGGACTGCTACGGCACGATCGGCGTCATCCACTCGGTCTGGAAGCCGCTGCCCGGCCGCTTCAAGGACTTCGTCGCGATGCCGAAGGCCAACATGTACCAGGCGCTGCATACGACCGTGATCGGGCCTGAGGGCAAGCCGCTCGAGATCCAGATCCGCACCGAGGATATGCACAGCCTCGCCGAGTACGGGATCGCCGCCCACGTCGCCTACAAGGAGGGCGGCGGCGCCGACCCGCGCAAGGAGAAGATGACCTGGCTGCGGCAGCTGGTCGAGGCCGAGGGCGAGCAGGACCCGGCCGAGTTCCTCGAGTCGCTCAAGGTCGACCTCTTCGAGGACGAGGTCTTCGTCTTCACGCCGAAGGGGGAAGTGAAGAGCCTCTCCGGCGGCTCGACGCCGCTCGACTTCGCCTACGCCGTGCACACCGACGTCGGCCACCGCTGCGTCGGCGCCAAGGTCAACGGCAACATCGTGCCGCTGCACTACCAGCTGCGCTCCGGCGACATCGTCGAGGTGCTGACCGCCAAGCAGAAGCGCGGCCCGTCCCGCGACTGGCTGAAGCTGGTCCGCACCAGCCGCGCCCGCAACAAGATCCGCGCCTGGTTCAAAGAGGAGCGCCGCGAGGACGCCGAGCGCAGCGGCCGCGAGAAGCTCGAGGAAGCCCTGCGCACACGCGGGCTGCCGATGCAGAAGGTGTCCGGCTCACCGCTGCTCGCCGACGTGATCCGCGAGATGGGGCACCAGAAGGCGACCGAGTTCTACATCGCCCTCGGCCAGGGCAAGATCTCGACCAAGACCGTCGCCAACAAGATCATGCAGCGGCTGAAGGCCGGCGAGGCGGTCGAGGAGCACGAGCCGCTCGGACGCGAGCGCGGCGAGGACAAGGCGCGACGGACCAAGGACGCCTCCACCTACGGGATCAGCGTCAAGGGCGCGGGCTCGGTCGCCGTGCGGCTCGCCAAGTGCTGCCGGCCGGTGCCCGGCGACGAGATCGAGGGCTACGTCTCGCTCGGGCGCGGGATCACCATCCACCGCACCGACTGCAAGAACCTGCGCGCCCTGAAAAAGGACCCCGAGCGCTTCGTCGAGGTGAGCTGGGACGGCGAGAACGAATCCTCCTACCGGGTCGAGGTCCAGATCGACGCCTACGACCGCACGCGGCTGCTCGAGGACCTCTCGCGGACCTTCTCCGAGGCCGGCATCAACATCATCGGGGCGAGCTGCACGACCAACCACCCGATGGTCAAGAACAAGTTCGTGGTCGAGGTCGGCGACAGCGAGCAGCTCAAGCACTGCGTCTCGCGGTTGCGCAACGTCGAGTCGGTCTTCGACGTCTACCGGATAACGCCGGCCGGTTAGGCGACGACGGTGAGGGCGCCGGGCTCGACCCGCAGCTCGAGGCTGGCCGCCTCGCCGATGTAGTCGCCGTCGACCTGGATCGGGAACGGGCGGGAGGCGCCGCCCTCGTCGCCGGAGGTCGAGGTCACGCTCGCCTCCGTGACGTCCGCGAAGTGCTCGATGCGGCGGTGGCGCGCCGCCGGCCTGGTCTCGCTGAAGAGCCGCGGGATCAGGGTCGGTATGTCACGCTGGGCAGCGCGCTCGAGAACGCCCACGGAGAGGGTCCCGTCGTCGATCTCGACGCCCTCGCAGACCCGGATCGGGCGGCTGGCGAAGTAGGTGAAGGGGTCCGAGTTCTGAGCCAGGGCAGTCACCCCATCGGCGGGGCCTCCGGCGTCGGTCTCGACCCGCAGCCGGACCGGGTTGCGCAGGTAGCTGCGGTAGAAGGCCGAGATCGTCGACCAGGTGTAGTAGTAGGGGCCCGTCCTCGACTTCAGCCGCGGGTGCGCGTCGACGCGCCTGACCACCGTCGCGTCGATCCCCACACCGCAGGAGAAGACGAAGTGGCGCTCGTCCGCCCTGCCGAGGTCGATCCTGCGCGGCGACCACTCGTCGGCCAGGGTCAGCAGGTGCTCGGTCGCGTCGACGACGTCGTTGGGGATGCCGAGCGTGCGGCAGACGACGTTGGTCGAGCCGCCCGGCAGCACCGAGACCGGCACGTCGGTGCCGGCGAGCCCGTTGGCGACCTCGTTGAGGGTGCCGTCGCCGCCGAAGGCGACGACCACGTCGTAGCCGTGGTCGCGGACCTCGCGGCCGATCTCGGTCGCGTGGTTCTGCGCCTCGGTCGCGACCGTCTCCACCTCGAAGCGGCCCTGCAACGCGTAGACGACCAGGTTCTTGAGCCTGTCGGAGACCGTCGTCGCGTACGGGTTGACGATGATCAGCATCCGTTTCTTGGCGGAGGCCCTCGATTTTCTTGAGCGGATTCTGGTCATGGCCGGCCGCGCACGGTACTGCGTGAAAAGATCGAAATGCGATGTCCGCTCGGCTCAAGCGCGTCGATCCCACCCGCCGGCCCGGCCATTTCAGCCGCGCAAACGCCGCGTTCGCCAACACCCGCCTCGGAAGGTTTCTCTCGGTCCAGGTCGTCTGGAAGGTCGATCCGTGGCTGATGCGGGTCACCGGAGGCCGAATCGGCATGGGCATCGGCATTCCCACCGCACTGCTCGAGACGGTGGGGGCGAGGAGCGGCGCCGCCAGAAGAAATGTGGTGATCTACTTTCACGACGGCGACCGCGTCACGATCGTCGCCTCGAAGCTCGGTCTGCCCATGCACCCGGCCTGGTTTCACAATCTGCGTGCCCATCCGGATGTCACATTCGGCGGCATCTCGATGCGGGCGACGGTCGTCGACGACGAGGCCGAGCGCCGCAGGCTGTGGTCGCTCGCCGATCGGGTCTTCGCGCCGTACGAGGCGTACCGACGGGAGGCGGCGGGGGTGGGCCGGACGATCCCGATCGTCCAGCTCTATCCGGCCGCTTCATAGCGGATCACCTCTCCGTCGTCGATTTCGTGAACCCGGCCCTCGTTGACGAGCAGGTCGGCGTGGCCGATCACCTCGGAGAGGGTGAGGAAGGCCTGGGTGACGGCGACGTTGCCCCAGATCGCCTGGGCGATCTCGTAGCCGCTTCGCGGCCGCTCGGCGATCAGCTTGAAGATCTTCTCCTTGCGCCGCTCGGTCTTGGCGATCCGGTCGTCGATCAGCGCGACGTGGTCGACGATCGGCTCGCCGTGACCGGAGAGGACGAACTCGGCCGGCATCTCGCGGGTCCTGCGCAGCGACTCGATATAGGCGACCAGCGCCTGGGTGCGCTCGTCGGAGCCGTCGAGCGGCCGCGTGATCAGCGGGTTGGAAGAGATGTGGGCGATCAGGTGGTCGGCGGCGATCAGGATCCCCCGCTCCTCGTCCCAGAAGACGGTATCGGAGGGGCTGTGCCCGGGGCGGTGCAGGGCCTTCAGCGTGCGGTCGCGGAAGGCGATCTCCTCGCCGTCGTCGAGCGGCCTCGTGACCTGGACCCGGGATCCCCAGCTGCGGAAGCTGCGCGACACGCTCTGCAGTGCCGCCGTCACCTCCTCCGGGATCCCGCTGCGCAGCATCAGGTCGACGGCGAAGCGGTCCTGGGCCTCGGCGTCCTCGTTGAAGTTGGCGAGCACCTGGGCCGCCGCCCCGATCGCCGCGACCTCGGCCCCCGAGTGCTCGACGATGATCTCGACCAGGCCGATGTGGTCGATGTGCTGGTGGGTGACGATCACCAGCTCGAGGTCGTCGATCGAGTGGCCGTGCTCGCTGAGCTTGCCCTGCAGCTCGTCGAGCGCCTTGCCCGAGTTGGGGCCGGTGTCGATCAGGGTCAGCGGCTCGTCCTCGAGCAGGTAGCAGTTGACCCTGCCGACGGCGAACGGGGTGGGGATCGCGAGGCGGTGGATCCCCGCCAGCGCGGCCTGCTCCAGCGCCGCCTCGGGGGTGGCGACGGTCACGCCCGGATCAATCCCAGGACCTCGTCGCGCTTCGCCTCCATGTCCTCGCGGGAGACGAGCGACTCGAGGTTGAGGCGCAGCAGCGGCTCCGTGTTGGAGGGGCGGACGTTGAAGTGCCAGTCGGGGAAGTCGAGCGAGACCCCGTCGAGCCGGGTGATCTCCGCGTCGCCGCCGAAGCGCCCGACGATCTCCTCCATCTTCGCGGCGGAGTCCGCGACCTCGGAGTTGATCTCGCCGGAGATGAAGTAGCGGGAGCGGAAGTCGGCCATCAGCTCGGCCAGCGAGCGGCCGTCGGCGGAGAGCAGCTCCAGCATCAGCAGCGCCGGGATCGTCCCCGAGTCGGCGCTCCAGAAATCGCGGAAGTAGTAGTGGCCGGAGACCTCGCCGCCGAAGGCGGCGCCCTCCTCGCGCATCCTCGCCTTGAAGAAGGCGTGGCCGACCCGGGAGAGCGCCGAGCGGCCGCCGTCGGCGGCGATCAGGTCGGGGACGGCGCGGCTCGAGCGCGGGTCGTAGAGGATCATCGAGCCGGGCTGCTTGGCGAGGACCGAGCGGGCGAGCAGGGCGCAGACGAAGTCGCCGTCGCAGAACTCGCCGTCGCCGTCGATGAAGAAGCAGCGGTCGGCGTCGCCGTCCCAGGCGATGCCGAGGTCGGCGCCGGCCGCGCGGACGCGCTCGACGATCAGCCGCCGGTTCTCCTCGAGCAGCGGGTTGGGCTCGTGGTCGGGGAACTCGCCGTCGGGCTCGAAGTACATCTGCTCGAGGTCGAGCCCGAGCCGCTCGAGGATCGGCCCGACCATCGGCCCCGCCATGCCGTTGCCGCCGTCGACGACGACCCGCATCGGCCGCACCGAGGAGGGGTCGATGAAGGAGAGCGCCTGCTCGCGGTACTCGTCCCAGATGTCGACCTCCTCGAAGGCGCCGCCGCCGGGGGCCGGCCCGAGGCCGCCCTCGATCTCCCTGCGCACGTCGTCGATCCCGGCGTCGCCGGAGAGCGCCAGGGCGCCCTCGCGCACGAGCTTGACTCCGGTGTAGGCCTTCGGGTTGTGCGAGGCCGTGACCATCGCGCCGCCGTCGAGCTCGCGTGAGCCGACCAGCTGGTAGAGCATCTCGGTGGCGACCATGCCCGCGTCGAGCACGGTCGCCCCCTCGGAGATCAGCCCCTCGCGCAGCTCGGCGGCCATCGCCGGCGCGGTCAGCCGCATGTCGCGGCCGAGGCCGACCCGCAGCTCGGCGGGCTGCTTGCCGCGCAGCCGGGCGAGGACCCGGGCGAAGGCGCGCCCGATCGCGTGCGCGGTGGTCTCGTCCATCTCGGAGCCGTGCAGGCCGCGGATGTCGTAGGCCTTGTAGATGCCGGGCGGCGAGAGCGTCAAAACGCCCCCTTCAGGGCCTCGTAGCTCTGCTCGAGCGTCTGCGGCATCACCCTGGTGTCGGCGATCACCGGCATGAAGTTGGTGTCGCCGCCCCAGCGCGGGACGACGTGCAGGTGGATGTGGTGCTCGACGCCGGCGCCGGCGACGCGGCCCTGGTTGAAGCCGACGTTGTAGCCGTGCGGCTCATAGACCTGCTCGAGCCGGGCCATCGCCCGCTGCGCCAGCGCGATCATCTCGGCGGTCGTCTCGGCGGGCAGGTCCTGGAGGCGGCCGATGTGCCCGTAGGGGGCGACCATCAGGTGGCCGTTGGTGTACGGGAAGAGGTTGAGGATCACGAAGCTGCTCTCGCCGCGGTGGACGATCAGGTTCGCGGTGTCGTCGTCCTGCGCCGGCTTGGCGCAGAAGATGCAGTCCTCCTCGATGTCCTTGGACGCGTCCTTCACGTAGGCGAGGCGCCAGGGCGCCCAGATCCTGAAATTGGCCACTGGCGCCGCAGGCTACAGCCAACCGCGCCGGCGGAAGTACGCGACCATCGCGCCGAACATGACCAGCATCGCGCCGACGATCACGAAGAAGTCGGCGTCGTCGCCCTGGCCGGGCACGCCGACGTTCATCCCCCAGATGCTCGCGATCAGGGTCAGCGGCAGGACGATGACGCTGATCGAGGTGAGCACGCGGAGGATGTCGTTGACGCGGTGGGAGATCACGGACTCGTTGGTCTCGGCCAGCGCCTCGACCACCTCCTTGTAGTTTTCGAGCATGTCCCAGATGCGCTCGTGCGCGTCGAAGATGTCGTCGAAGTAGATCTCGAGGTCGAGGTCGGTGGCCAGGTAGCGCGTCTTCACCTTCTCGAGGTCGCGGAGGACGGGCCGCTGGGGCCGGATCACCTTGCGGAAGTTGATGATCTCCTGCTTGACGTTGGAGATGTCGCGGACGACCTCTTCCGAGCGCCCCTCGAAGATTTCGTCCTCGAGCGCGTCGAGCTTGTTGCCGATCTTGCGCAGCATCGGGAAGCAGTAGTCGAAGCTGTCGTCGACGAGGCGGTAGAGCAGGTAGCCCGAGCCGCGCGAGAAGAGCTGCTCGCGGAGCTCCTCCTTGGCGCGGCAGCGCTCGAACAGGTACTCGACCGGCTGCAGGGGCTGGTTGGGGATCGTGACCAGGTAGTCGGGCCCGACGAAGAGGTCGAGCTCGCCGGTGCCGAGGCGGCCCGCCTGCGGGTCGAAGATCGGGAAGTGGAGGACGATGAAGAGGTAGTCGTCGTAGACGTCGATCTTCGGCCGCTGGTTGCGGGAGAGGACGTCCTCGAGGTCGAGGGCGTGGAAGGCGAAGTTGTCCTCGAGCCAGGCGCGCTCGAGCGCGCCTGGCCACTCGACGTTCACCCAGCGCAGGCCGGCCGAGTCGATCTGCTCGACGTTCGGCGTGCGCGGCTCAGACGGCGCTGCCGTGCCTGCGAGCTGCTTGCCGCGCCGGGTCGCCCGCCGCAGCCTCGGTTTCGGAAGGTTCGGCATCGCTCGGGCTCAACTTGGTCTCGGTCTCGACGGGCATCGCCGCACTAGGTTAGACGGCCACGCCCGAGCGCACTGGGCGAAACTTCCCTGCCTGCGCCCCTGGTAGTCTTCTGCACACATAAGCGCCACATCAAGAGGGGTGGAGGGACTGGCCCAGAGAAGCCCCGGCAACCACCTCGGACTCAGGTTCGAGGGGAGGTGCCAACTCCAGCAGGTCGCGAAGCGCAAGGCCTGGAAGATGTGGGGAACAGTCCGACCGGACCTCCCCACAAATGGCGGAGGTTCTTTTGTTTGAGGAAGACAGAAAGAGGTCGGATGTCGGTAGATAGCCTGAGATGCAAGGAGTGCGGGTCGATCTTTGAGCTCGGCGCGCAGTACTTCTGCGAGAACTGCTTCGGCCCGCTGGAGGTGACCTACGACCACTCCGGGCTGGATGCGGCGGGGGCGAAGCGGAGGATCCAGGCCGGCTCGCAGGGGATCTGGCGCTACGCCGACTTCCTGCCCTTCGCGGGGCGCCCCGGCGACCCGCTCGAGCCGGGGCTGACTCCACTGCTGCGTGCCGACCGGCTCGCCGAGCGACTCGGCCTCGACGCCGAGCTCTGGATCAAGAACGACGCCGCCAACCCGACCCACTCCTTCAAGGACCGGGTCGTCGCGGTCGCGGTCGCCAAGGCCCGGGAGCTCGGCTTCGACACGGTCGCCTGTGCCTCGACCGGAAACCTCGCCAACGCCGTCGCCGCGCACGCCGCGGCCGCCGGGCTCGATTCCTACGTCTTCGTGCCCGCCAACCTCGAGGAGCAGAAGCTGCTCGCGACCGGCGTCTACGGCACCAACCTGGTCGGCGTGCGCGGCAACTACGACGACGTCAACCGCCTCTGCACCCAGCTCGCCGAAACGCGTCCCTGGGCGTTCGTCAACGTCAACCTGCGCCCCTACTACGCGGAGGGCTCGAAGACGCTCGCCTACGAGACCGTCGAGCAGCTCGGCTGGGAGCTGCCCGATCGGGTGGTCTGCCCGATCGCCTCCGGCTCGCTCTTCACCAAGCTCGGTCGCGGTTTCCAGGAGTGGCTGGACATCGGCCTCGTCGTCGGCCGCCAGCCGGTCTTCAACGGCGCACAGCCCGAGGGCTGCAGTCCGGTCGCGACCGCCTTCGCCGAAGGCTGGGACGTCTGCAAGCCGCAGAGGCCCGAGACGATCGCCAAGAGCCTCGCGATCGGCGACCCGGCCGACGGCCCCTACGCGGTCGAGCACGCCCGCCGCACCAAGGGCGCGATCGACGCCGTCGACGACGACGAGATCCGCGAGGCGATCGGCCTGCTCGCCGAGACGACCGGCATCTTCACCGAGACCGCGGGCGGGGTCACGGTCGGGGTGCTGCGCAAGCTCGCCGAGCGCGGCGACATCGGCGCCGGGGAGCGTGTCGTGATTTACCTCACCGGCGAGGGCCTGAAGACGCTCGACGCCGCCCGCGATAGGTTCCAGATGCACGAGATCGATCCCGATCTCGAGAGCTTCGAGTCCGAGTTCGAGCATCAGGAGGTGACCGTCTAGTGGCAGTGACCGTGAAGATCCCGACCCAGCTGCGTGCTGCGACCGGGGGTGAGGGCGAGGTCGAGGTGACCGGCTCGACCGTCGGCGAGGTGCTCGACGCCGTCTTCGACGCGCATGGCGACCTGCGCGAGCGGATCACCCAGGACGGCGACCTGCGCCGCTTCGTCAACGTCTACGTCGGCGGCGAGGACATCCGCTTCCAGCAGGGGCTCGACACGAAGATCAACGAGGGCGACGAGGTCACGATCCTGCCGGCCGTGGCCGGTGGGTAGGGGTCATCTCGGCGGGGGTTCCACTTAACTTTTCCGGTGGAGAGCTCTATTGCTGACGCCGCGAGGTGGCGACGGAAAAGTACAAGACGTTTCACCCCCACCCAGATGACCCCTGCGCACCCGACCGCCGTCGGTCTCAGCTGGCGCCGGTCCGGTCGGGGATGGTGTAGCTGAGTGGCATCCGGAGCCGACAAGCCGCCGGTGGTGATCCTCTGCGGGGGGCGGGGGACGCGGCTGCGTGAGCGGACCGAGTCGATGCCGAAGGCTCTGGTCGAGATCGGCGGCCGGCCGATCCTCTGGCACGTTCTCGGCATCTATGCCGCCCAGGGGTTCGGGCGCTTCCTGCTCGCCACCGGCTATCTCGGCGAGCAGGTCGAGGAGTTCGTCACCGCCGGCTCCTGGCCCCGCGGGGTCGAGATCGAGTGCGTCGCGACCGGCGCCGACACGCCCACCGGGGGCCGGATGGCGATGCTGGGTGAGCGTCTCGCGGGGGAACGATTCTGCGCCACCTACGCCGACGGCGTCGCCGACGTCGACCTCGAGTCGCTGCTCGCCCTGCACCGCGAGGAGGGGGCGCTGGCGACGATGACCGTCGTGCGGCCGCGCCTGCAGTGGGGGGTCGCCGACCTCGACGAGGAGGGCCGCGTCGCCGGCTTCGTCGAGAAGCCGCGCAGCGAGCACTGGATCAACGGCGGCTTCTTCTGCTTCGAGCCCGGCGCCCTCGACTACATCGACGAGGACAGCGTCCTCGAGCGCGAGCCGCTGCGCCGGTTGGCGGCGGAGGGGGAGCTGCGAGCGCACCGCCACGAGGGCTTCTGGGACTGCATGGACACCTACAAGGACGCGGTCGTGCTCAACGACCTCTGGGCGAGCGGCGAGGCCCCCTGGACGGCCTGGGTCGCCGCGGAGGCCTCCTCCTGAGCCCTGTCCTGGTCAGCGGCGGGCACGGCTTCGTCGGCTCGCACCTGGTCCGGGCGCTGCTCGAGCGCGGTGAGCGGGTCCGCGTCCTGGACCGGCCGGCGCCGCGCGAAGCCGACGTCGGCGGGCCGCGGCGCTCGGGGCTCGAGCTGCTCGGGGTCGGCGACGAGGTCGAGGTGGTCGAGGCGGACCTGCGCGACGCCGAGGGCGTCGAGGCCGCGGTCGCGGGCTGCGACGCCGTCTTCCACCTCGCCGCCCAGACGATCGTCGGTGTCGCCCGCAGCTCGCCGCTGGAGACGCTCGAGGTCAACGTCTCCGGCGCCTGGAACGTGTTCGAGTCCTGCCGTCGCAACGAGGTCGGGCGGGTGGTCTTCGCCTCCTCCGACAAGGCCTACGGCGCCAGCCCCGAGCTGCCCTACCGCGAGGACTTCCCGCTGCGCGCCGCCTACCCCTACGACGCCAGCAAGGCCGCCGCCGACATCATCGCCCGCAGCTACGCGCGGGCCTACGGACTGCCGCTGGCGGTCACCCGCTTCGCCAACGTCTACGGCGGCGGCGACCTCAACTTCACGCGGCTGATCCCGGAGACCGCGGTCGCCGCGATCGAGGGCCGGGCGCCGGTGATCCGCTCCGACGGCAGCCCGGAACGGGACTTCCTCCACGTCGAGGACGCGGTCGCCGCCTACCTCGACATCGCGGCAGCGCTCGCCGAGGAGCCGGGACGGGCGGTCGGCGAGGCGTTCAACGCCGGCGGCGAGCGGCCCCATTCGGTGCGCGAGGTGATCGAGCTGATCGCGGAGCTCGCCGGGACCGGGGTCGAGCCGGACTTCCGGGGGGAGGGCAGCCCGGACGGCGAGATCGACCGTCAGTTCGTCGACTCCTCGAAGCTGCGCGAGCTGAGTGGCTGGCACCCGCGGGTCGAGCTGCGCGACGGCCTCGCCCGCACGATCGAGTGGTATCGGAACCACCCGGAGGCCCGCTGACCGCCCTTCACCTGGACGCAGTTCGTCCCGGTATGCGGGATCGACTGCGTCCAGGCGGCAGTCTTTAGGGTGAGTGCCCATGTGCGGTCGCTTCACGGTCACGGCGAAGGACACGAAGAAGGTCGCCGACCGCTTCCAGGTCGAGCTCGAGAAGGCGCTGGAGCGCAACGCCGCCGGCGAGGCGCCGCCGCCGTCCAAGGAGCGGGCGGAGAAAGCGGCAAGGGGCCTGGGGCGCTTCAACGTGGCCCCGACGCAGGAGATCCTCACCGTGCGCTCCTCGCCCGACCCCGAGGAGGCGGCGCGAGGCGAGCGCGAGGCGCGGCTGATGCGCTGGGGCCTGGTGCCGCGCTGGGCCAAGGACCTCAAGGTCGGCTATCGGATGATCAACGCCAAGGCCGAGAACCTGACCTCGAGCCGGGCCTACTCGCCGCTGGTCGGCAAGTTCCGGCACCGCTGCCTGGTCGTCGCCGACGGCTTCTACGAGTGGATGCGGGCCGAGGACCCGAAGCAGCCGCGCCAGCCCTGGCACTTCACCGTCGACGGCGGCGAGCCGTTCGCCTTCGCCGCGATCTGCACGCGCAAGGAGTGGGGGGACGACGGTGACCGGGGCGCCGAGGGGGGTTGGCTCTACAGCTGCACGATCGTGACGACGACGCCGAATGACGTCGTCGCCAAGGTCCACGACCGGATGCCGGTCATCCTGCCGAGCCCGGAGGCCGAGGCGGCCTGGCTGCGCCCGAGCCTGGAGGCCGAGGACGCGGTCGCGATGTGCGCGCCGTTGAGCGCCGCGCGGATGTCCGGCAGCCCCGCCAACCCGAAGGTGAACAGGGTGGGCAAGGGGATGGAGGAGGGGCCGGAGCTGCTGGTCGCCCCCGCGGGCGGCGACTAGCCCTTTTCCGTTCCTTCCCCGGCCGCCTGTTCTTCTTCTTCGGCGGTCTCGTCGATCGTCGGGGGGAAGCGGCCCATCGCCCCGCCGGTCCGGACCGTCTCGGTGCCGGCGCTGGTGGTCAGGGCGCAGGCGATCTCGACGGCAGGGACCTTCGTGCTGCGCCAGACGGTTGTGAAGGGCAGGACCAGTTCCTCCGCCGGCGGGCCCGCGGGCAGGAAGTAGCGCCAGCGCTCGTTGCCGACGTGGTAGGTCGGCCATTCCAGCTTGATGCCCCTCTCGGTGGCGTAGGCGTCGGGGAGGTCTTCCAGATCGAGCACGGCGAGGCCGGTTCCCTTGGACGCGAACTCGACCAGGGCGACTTCGTAGGCGTCCTGGTCGATCAGGTTTTCGCTCGAGCGCGGGTAGGAGGCGCGTAGATGGGGGGTCTGCGCGACTTCGGTGTCCCCCGGGGGGCGCATCGAGCAGAGGACGCGGGCGCCGCCCACCGGCGCCCCCTGCGAGACCCGGAGGGTCGCGGCGCTGCGGTAGAGGGCGTAGCCGCTGACGTTGGACCCGGTTGCGCGCAGGCCGACGCCGGTCAGCTGCATCTGTCCGCCGCCGGGAAGGTCGGCCTGCCTGGAGTCGGGCAGCGGCCTGGTCTGGACCCATTCCAGCTGGGCGGCCTCGCCGCTGAGGTTTTCGTTGGCGAGGGCGGCCGCGGCCACGGTCGCGATCAGCCCCACCGCGATCACGATCAGGGCCCCGCGCGGGGGGCGGCTGTCATTGCCCTCGGCCATGGGCGGGACAGTATGCGAACCGGCCTCCGCGGAATCGGCAGCCGCCCGCTCGACCCATCGGGACGCGCCCGGCAGGATTCGAACCTGCGACTTCCACCTCCGGAGGGTGGCGCTCTATCCAGCTGAGCTACGGGCGCAGCAAGGCCAGTCTAGCCGCGCAGGGGCGGGCGGCCCCTGTCGCGTAGGCTCGGCGCATGGACCTCTCGGTGGCCTTTCTCGGCACGGGCGGCGCCGTGCCCTCGGCGCGGCGCGCGACCGCGAGCCTGCTCGTCTCCCGCGGGGGCGAACGGCTGATGTTCGACTGCGGCGAGGGGACCCAGCGCCAGCTGCAGAAGTCGTTGGGCCTGGTCCAGGTGGACGAGATCTACCTGACCCATTTCCACGCCGACCATTTCCTGGGCCTGCCCGGGCTGTTGAAAACGTATGACCTCACCGATCGCGAGGCGCCGCTCACCGTCTACGGGCCACGCGGCCTGGAGGACCTCTTCAAGACGCTGGGCCGGCTGATCGGGCGGCTCGGATTCCAGCTCGACCTGGTCGAACTCGATCCGGGCGACGTGATGGGGCTCGAGGACGCCGAGATCCGCGCCTTCGAGGTCGAGCACAGCGTGCGCGGGTGCGGCTACGCCCTGGTCGAGGACGAGCGTCCCGGCCGCTTCGACCTCGATGCGGCGAGGCGCCTCGGCGTGCCCGAAGGCCCGGCGTTCGCCGCCCTGCAGCGGGGCGAGACCGTGGCCGGGTCCGCCGGCCCGGTCAGTCCCGACCAGGTCGTCGGCGAGGCGCGGCCGGGCCGGCGGGTCACGATCACCGGTGACACCGGTCCCTGCCCGGCGACCGTCGAGGCCGCGGCCGGCGCCGAGCTGCTCGTCCACGACGCCAGCTTCGCCGAGGAGGAGGCCCAGCGCGCCCGCGACACGGGCCACTCGACCGCCGCCCAGGCGGCGACGATCGCCCGCGAGGCAGAGGTGAAGATGCTCGCCGCCGTCCACATCTCCTCGCGCTACCACGTGGGAGCGATGCTGGAGGAGGCCCGCGAGGTGTTCGAGGCGACGGTCGCCCCCCGCGACTTCGACCTGGTCGAGGTCCCCTTCGCCGAGCGCGGCGAGCCGCAGCTCGTCGCCAACGGCGCCCGCGGGCGCGGCGAGTCGGGCTCAGGCGGCGGCGCGGGCCCGGTCGGCGAGAGCTGAGACCGCCTCGGCGACGGCGGGCGCCTGATCCTCCGGGAGGAAGTGCTTGGCCGGCAGCAGCGTCGCCTCCTCGACGCCGAGGGCGGACTGGACGGCGCGGCGGCGATCCTCGCCGAGCATCCTGTCCTCGGCGCCCCAGACGACCTGGGCGGGGTATTCCCGCCGGCCGAGGCCGGTGAGGAACAGCTCTTCCTTCTCGGCGGTCAGCTCGAAGCCCCGCATGATTCGCAGGAGAGCTCTGCCACCGTCGCCGCGCTTGAGCAGGGCGTGGTGGGCGTCGACCTCGGCGGCCGGCACGGCACCGCGGTCGGCGATCCCGACCATGTAGTAGATCTGGCGGAACGCCGGCCGCACCATTCCACGCAGCCAGAGCTCACCGACCCCGCGGATCGAGAACGGGTGCATCGGCCAGGGTCGGTGGAAATGGGCGACGTCGACGAAGGTGTCGAGGGCGGTGAAGGAGAGGACCCGGTCCGGGTTTTCGATCGCCCACTGAAAGCCGATCGGTCCGCCGATGTCGTGGCCGACGAGGTGGCAGCGGCCGATTCCGAGAGCGTCGATTGCGGCCCCGGTCCAGGCCGCGTGCCCGCTCCAGCTGTAGTCGAAGTCCTCGGGGCGGTCGGCGAGGCCGAGCCCGGGGAGGTCGAAGGCGACTCCGCGCAGCCCCCGGTTCGCCAGCTCGGGCACGACGCGGCGGTAGAGGAAGCTGCTCAGCGGGAACACCGTGGACGAGGACGACCTCCTCGCCGCCGCCCTCGTCCAGCGCGAAGCTGCCGACCCCGCCCGCCGAGAACCTCCTGCCGGCGGCCTCGTGGGCCGCGATCGCCTCCCGAGCTTCCCGCGTCATGCGCAAAGCCTCTCACGGCTCCGCATTTGTCGCTGCTACTCTGGCCCCGTCCTTTAACCCGGTCCCGAGAGGCCAGGAAGGAGCGAGGTTTTGAGCGAGAAGGTCGTGCTCGAGCGCGATGACCTGCGGCGGACGCTGCAGCGCATCGCCCATGAGATAGCCGAGAAGAACCCCGATCCCGAGGGCCTGGCGATCGTCGGCATACACACGCGCGGCGCCCTGCTCGCCCGGCGCCTGCACACGCTGCTCGGCGAGCTGACCGCGGTCGAGCTGCCGATCGGCGACGTCGACATCTCCTTCTACCGCGACGACGTCGGCGCCAAGGCGCCCGGCTCGCAGCCCGTCGTCCACGCCTCCCACATCGACTTCGACCTGACCGGCCGCACCGTCGTCCTGGTCGACGACGTCCTCTTCACCGGCCGCACGGTGCGGGCGGCGATCGAGGCCATCTTCGACTACGGCAGGCCGCAGCGGGTGCAGCTCGCCGTCCTCTGCGACCGCGGCCACCGCGAGCTCCCCTTTCGGCCCGACTACGTCGGCAAGAACCTGCCGACGGCGCCGGAGGAGCGGGTCAACGTGCGGCTCGTGGAGATCGACAAGGTCGACGAGGTGACGATCTCCGAGCCGGCGGAGGTGGCGGCATGAGGCACCTGCTCGCGATCGACGACCTGACCCGGGACGAGATCGAGGCGATCCTCGATCGCGCCGCGAGCTTCGCCGAGGTCGGCCGCCGCGACATCAAGAAAGTGCCGACCCTGCGCGGCCGGACCATCGTCAGCCTCTTCTACGAGTCGAGCACGCGGACCAGCTCCTCCTTCGAGCTGGCCGCGAAGCGGCTCTCGGCCGACCTCGTCTCGGTCAAGGCCGCCGGCTCCTCGGTCGACAAGGGCGAGTCGCTGAAGGACACCGTCGCGACCCTCTCCGCCTACGACCCGGCGGCGATCGTGATCCGCCATCCGCATGCCGGCGCCGCCCAGCTGGTCGCCGGGTGGTCGGAGGCGGCGGTCGTAAACGCCGGCGACGGCAAGCACGAGCACCCGAGCCAGGCGCTGCTCGATGTCTACACGCTGCGCCGCCGGCTCGACAGCCTCGAGGGGAAGCGGATCTGGATCGTCGGCGACGTCCTCCACAGCCGCGTCGCCCGCTCCAACCTGACCGCCTTCCGGACGATGGGGGCCGAGGTCACGGTCTGCGGGCCGCCGACGCTGATCCCGCGCGGGATCGAGGCGCTCGGCTGCGCGGTCGAGCACACGCTCGACCGGATCGAGGAGGCCGACGTCGTCTACGCGCTGCGGATGCAGCGCGAGCGCATGGCCGAGAGCTTCGTGCCGTCGATCCGCGAGTACGCGAGCCGCTTCCAGATCGATTCGCGCCGGCTCGGCCCGCGCCAGTTGCTGATGCACCCCGGGCCGGTCAACCGCGGGGTCGAGCTCTCCGGCGAGGTGATCGACTCGCCCCAGTCGTTGATGCGCGAGCAGGTCGCCTCCGGGCTCGTCGTGCGGATGGCGATCCTCTACGAGCTGCTGGCCGCGAGCCCGGACCGGACCGAGCCGGCGACCGGCGGCTCCGAGTCGGCGCCCGAGCGGCCGACCCCGATCGGCCAGGGGCAGCCGGCGTGAATGCGGAGGATTTACGGTGAGCTTGGCCGAGGCGCTCGACGCGCGCGGCGGGCCGGGCGCGGACGTGATCCTGCGCGAAGCGACGCTGCTCGACCCGGTCGCCGGGATCGAGGGCAGCCACGACATCGTCGTCCGCGGCGGCCGGATCGCCGAGCTCGCCGCGCCGGGCTCCGCCGAGGCCGGCGACGCGGAGGCCGTGGACGCGGCCGGCCTGCACGCCTTTCCCGCATTCTTCGACCCCCACGTCCATCTGCGCACCCCCGGGCACGAGCACAAGGAGGACATCGAAACCGGGACGCGCTCGGCGGCGGCGGGCGGCTTCTGCGGGGTGATCGCGATGGCCAACACCGAGCCGCCGGTCTCCACCGCGGCCGGCGTCGAGGCCCTGCGCGAGGCCGCGCGCGAGGGCGCCTCGGTGCCGACCGGCTTCCTGGCCACGGTCAGCAAGGGCATGGCGGGCGCCGAGCTGACCGAGATGGCCGAGCTGCGCGATGCCGGGGCGCTCGGCTTCAGCGACGACGGGCTGCCGATCCGCAGCGCCGGGCTGCTGCGCCGCGCCCTCCAGTACCAGCGGCTCTGCGGGGGCACGATCGCGCTCCACGAGGAGGACCCGGAGCTCTCCCGGGACGGCGTCATGCACGAGGGCTCGGTTTCCGCCGCCCTCGGGCTGGCCGGCGTGCCGTCGATCTCGGAGTCGACGATGATCGCCCGCGACGCCGCGATAGCCATCTACGAGGACGCGCGCATCCACGTCCAGCACCTCTCGGCGGCGGAGTCGGTCGAGGCGACGCGCGCCGCCAGGGCGGCCGGGGCGCGGATCAGCGCGGAGGCGACCCCGCACCACCTCTGCGTCACCGACGAGGAGGTCCGCAGCCTCGACGCGACCCGCTTCAAGATGAACCCGCCGCTGCGGACCGAGACCGATCGGCAGGCGCTGATCGAGGGCCTGCGCGACGGCACGATCGACTGCATCGCCACCGACCATGCCCCGCATGCGGCCGAGGAAAAGGAGCTGACCTTCGAGGGCGCGGCGATGGGAGTGACCGGGCTGGAGACGGCCTTCGCCGCCGTCCACACCGACCTCGTGCTGCCCGGGACGATCGAGCTGGGGCTGCTGGTCGAGCGGCTGGCGGGCGGCGCCGAGCCGTTCGGGCTCGAGCGGCCGACCCTGGCCGTCGGCAGCGAGGCCAACATCGCGCTCTGCGACCTCGGCGCCGAGTGGACGGTCGGCGAGGACGGCTACGAGAGTCGCTCCGCCAACTCCTGGTGCGCCGGGCGCAGGCTGACCGGCCGGGTGCTGCTGACGGTCGCCGGCGGGCAGGTCGCCTTCCGGCTGCGGTCCTTCTCGCTTGGAGTCGCCCCGTGAGCGGGGGCTACCTGCTGCTCGAGGACGGCGCGCGCTTCGACGGCGACGGCCTCTGCGGGCACGCGGAGCCGGTCACCGGCGAGGTCGTCTTCAACACCGCGATGACCGGCTACCAGGAGTCGGTCACCGATCCCTCCTACGCGGGCCAGATCATCGTCTTCACCTATCCGCTGATCGGCAACTACGGAGTCTCGGCGGCGGCGATGGAGTCCGAGCGAGCCCAGGCCCGCGGTGTGGTCATGCGCGACCCCAAGAACCGCGAGGACGCCGCCACCGCCGAGGGGGGCTGGCTCGACTGGCTCGCCGATGGCGGCGTGCCCGGGATCGGCGGGGTCGACACGCGCGCCCTCGTCCGCCACATCCGCGACGGCGGGGCGATGCGGGGCGGGGTCTTCCCGGGGGAGATGGCCGAGGCCGAGGCGCGCGAGCGGATCGAGGCCGAGCCCTCGATGGACGGCGCCGACCTCGCCCGCACCGTGACGCCGCCGGAGCCGGTGCGCTTCGAGGGTGACGGCCCGCACGTGGTCGGGATCGACACGGGGATCAAGATGAGCATCGTCCGCCAGCTGCGCGAGCGCGGCTGCCGGGTCACCCTGCTCCCCTGCGACAGCCCTGCCGAGCGGGTGCTGGACGAGGGCCCCGACCTGATCTTCCTCGCCAACGGCCCAGGCGACCCGGCGGCGCTCGACTACGTCGTCCACACGGTCCGCGAGCTGATCGGCAGGCGGCCGATGTTCGGCATCTGCCTCGGGCACCAGCTGCTCTGTCGCGCGGTCGGGCTGCAGACCTACAAGCTTCCCTTCGGCCACCGCGGCGCCAACCACCCGGTAAAGGACCTGGCCACGGGCGTCATCGACATCACCTCCCAGAACCACGGCTTCGCCGTCGAGGGACCGGGCGGGGAGCCGCGGATCGACGGCGACGAGCCGGTGCGCTGGGAGACCGACTTCGGCGCCGCCGAGCTGACCCACCTCAACCTCTACGACCGCACGGTCGAGGGCCTGGCGCTTCCCGATGTCGACGCGGCGACCGTCCAGTACCACCCCGAGGCGGGGCCCGGCCCGCACGACGCACGCCACCTCTTCGACAGCTTCCTGGAGCTGGCGCATGCCTAGGCGCGACGACATCGAGAAGATCCTGCTGATCGGCTCCGGCCCGATCGTGATCGGCCAGGCGGCGGAGTTCGACTACTCGGGCGTGCAGGCCTGCAAGGTGCTGCTCGAGGAGGGCTACGAGGTCATCCTCGTCAACTCGAACCCGGCGACGATCATGACCGACCCCGAGTTCGCGACGGCCACCTACGTCGAGCCGCTGCTGCCCGGCCCGGTCGCCAAGATCATCGAGAAGGAGCGCCCCGACGCGCTGCTGCCGACCCTGGGCGGCCAGACCGCGCTCAACGTGGCGATGGCCCTGCACGAGGACGGCACGCTCGAGAGGTTCGGGGTCGAGCTGATCGGCGCCGACCAGGACGCGATCCGCCGCGCCGAGGACCGCGAGGAGTTCCGCAGGACGATGACCGAGGCCGGCCTGCGGATCCCCTGGTCGATGACGGTCGAGAGCCTCGGCGAGGTCGAGGCGGCGCTGGCGGACGGCCGGATCACGCTGCCGGCGATCGTCCGGCCCGCCTTCACGATGGGCGGCCAGGGCGGCGGTGTGGGGGGAACGGAGACGGAGCTGCGCCAGGTCGTCTCCGAGGGGCTCGCGGCGAGCCCGATCAACCAGGTCCTGGTCGAGGAGTCGGTGCTCGGCTGGGGCGAGTTCGAGCTCGAGGTGATGCGCGACCGCAACGACAACGTCGTGATCATCTGCTCGATCGAGAACGTCGACCCGATGGGCGTCCACACAGGCGACTCGGTCACGGTCGCCCCCGCCCAGACCCTGACCGACGCCCTGTACCAGGAGCTTCGCGACCAGGCGATCAGGGTGATTCGCGCGATCGGGGTCGAGACCGGCGGCTCCAACGTCCAGTTCGGCGTCGATCCCGAGAGCGGCGAGATCGTCGTCATCGAGATGAACCCGCGGGTCTCGCGCTCCTCGGCGCTGGCCTCCAAGGCGACCGGCTTCCCGATCGCGAAGATGGCCGCCAAGCTCGCCGTCGGCTACGCGCTGGAGGAGATCCCCAACGACATCACGCGGGCGACCCCGGCCTCCTTCGAGCCGACGATCGACTACGTCGTCACCAAGGTCCCCCGCTTCGCCTTCGAGAAGTTCCCGGGGGCGACCGGGAGGCTCTCGACCCACATGCAGAGCGTCGGCGAGGTGATGTCGATCGGCCGCACCTTCCGCGAGTCCTTCGCCAAGGCGCTGCGCTCGCGGGAGCTCGACTCGGCCCCCGAGCCCCCCGCCTCCGACGAGGAGCTGCTCGAGGCGCTCGAGTCGCCCTGCGCCGAGCGCTTCGACCAGGTGCTCGAGGCCCTGCGCCGCGGGCTCGGCGTCGAGGCGGTCCACGAGCGCTGCCTCGTCGACCGTTGGTTCCTGCGCGAGCTCGAGGCGCTGGCCGTCGACGGCGACGGCACCGACGGCCTCGCCCGCGCCTACAAGGCGGTCGACACCTGCGCCGCCGAGTTCGAGGCGGCGACGCCCTACTACTACTCGGGTCACGAGCGGCCGCGCCCGGACGGCACGGTCGCCTCCGAGGTGCGCAGAGGGGACCGCGACTCGATCGTCATCCTCGGCGCCGGCCCGAACCGGATCGGACAGGGGATCGAGTTCGACTACTGCTGCGTGCACGCGGCGATGACCTCCCGCGAGCTCGGTCGCGACGCGGTGATGATCAACTGCAACCCGGAGACCGTCTCCACCGACTACGACACCTCCGACCGCCTCTACTTCGAGCCGCTCACGGCCGAGGACGTGCTCGCGGTCTGCGAGCAGGAGCGCCCCGAGGGCGTGATCGTCCAGTTCGGCGGCCAGACCCCGCTGAAGCTCGCCCGCCAGATCGAGGAGGCCGGCATCCCCCTGCTGGGCACTCCGGTCGACGCGATCGACCTCGCCGAGGACCGCGGCCGCTTCGGCGCCCTGCTGCGCAAGCTGGGGATCAAGCACCCGCCCTACGGCACGGCGCTCTCCGCCGAGGAGGCGGCTGTGATCGCCGAGGAGGTCGGCTTCCCGCTGCTAGTGCGGCCCTCCTACGTTCTCGGCGGCAGGGCGATGGAGATCTGCTACTCGACCGAGGACCTGAACGCCTACCTCGAGGCCAACGTCAGGGCCGACCAGGAGCACCCGCTGCTGCTCGACCGCTTCCTCGAGAACGCGATCGAGGTCGACGTCGACGCGCTCGCCGACGGCGAGTCGGTCCACGTTGCCGGGATCATGCAGCACGTCGAGGAGGCCGGTGTCCACTCGGGCGACTCGGCCTGCGTGATCCCGCCGATGAGCCTCGGCGAGGAGATGCTCGAGGAGATCCGGGCTACGACCGAGCGGATCGCGCTCGAGCTCGGCGTGATCGGGCTGATCAACATCCAGTACGGGGTCGCCGGCGGCGAGCTCTACGTGATCGAGGCCAACCCCCGCGCCTCGCGCACCGTGCCCTTCGTCTCGAAGGCGATCGGCACCCCGCTCGCCAAGGTCGCCTGCAGGCTGATGTTGGGGGAGGGGCTCGCCGAGCAGGACCTGCCCGCCGAGCTGCCCACCCACGTCAGCGTCAAGGAGGCGGTGCTGCCCTTCTCGCGCTTTGCCGGTGCCGACTCGGTCCTCGGCCCGGAGATGAAGAGCACCGGCGAGGTGATGGGGATCGCCGCCGACTTTCCGACCGCGTTCGGCAAGGCCCAGGCCGCCGCCGGCGTATCGCTGCCGACCGAGGGGGCCGTCTTCATCACCGTCACCGACACCGACAAGCCGGCCGCGACCCAGATCGCCGCCCGCTTCCACGACCTCGGCTTCGAGGTGATCGCGACCGGCGGCACCGCCCAGGCGATCTCCGCGATGGCCGTCCCCGTCACCCGGATCAACAAACTGGGGGAGGGGTCTCCCCACGTCGTCGACCTGATCCGCGAGCGCCGCTGCGACCTCGTGATCAACACGCCGACCGGATCCGGCGCCCGCTCCGACGGCTACGAGATCCGGACCGCTGCAGTCCGCCACGACGTCCCCTGCGTGACGACGATGACCGGCGCCACCGCGGCCGCGCGCGCGATCGCGGCGCGGCTCGGCGGCGAGGCCGAGGTCCGCTCCCTGCAGGAGATACACGGCTCGAAGAAGGCCGCGCGGCCTCGATGACCGCTCCGCCGGGCCGCCGTCTCTGCGAGGTGACGGAGAACCGTTCCTCGGGCGGCTACCGGGTGGTCTCGCTGCTGGACGAGGAGGGGCCGCCGCCGAAGGCGGGGCAGTTCTACATGCTCGCCGCCGAGCGCCACTGGGAGGAGCGGGGCGGCCGGCCGTACCTGCCCCGGGCGCTCTCGGTCGCCGACGCCGACGCCGGGCGGCTCGACTTCCTGCTCGAGGCGGTCGGGCCCGGGACCGAGCGGCTCTGCGGGCTCGAGGCCGGCGAGCGGGTCTGGGTCAACGGCCCGCTCGGCAATACCTTCTCGACGCCGGGCGAGCTGGCGCCCGGCGCGGCGGGGGCGATCCTCGTCGGCGGCGGCATCGGGATCGCGCCCCTCGCCCTGCTGCGGCGCCGCTTCGCCTCGGAGGGCGTTCCGACCCGGGTCCTGCTCGGCTTTCGCGACGCAGCTCATTCGGGCGGCCTCGACGACCTCTTCCGCTGCTGCGAGGTCGGCCTCGCGAGCGATGACGGCCACGTCGGGCAGCGCGGCCCGGTCACCGACCTGCTCGCGGCGATGCTCGAGGGCGACGACGCGGCGAGCGCCGCCGTCTATTCCTGCGGCCCGCCGGCGATGCTCGACGCGGTCCAGCTGATGTGCGCGGAGCGTGGCGTCGCCTGTGAGCTGGCCCTCGAGTCACCGATGGCATGCGGCTTCGGCGCCTGCTTCGGCTGCGCAATCCCACGGCCAGGCGGCGGCTACGCCCGGCTCTGCGTCGATGGGCCGGTTCTCCGCTCCGCGAACGGAGATCCTGCCGACGTTATGCGCCCGGCGCCAGCCGCGGAGGAAGCGTCCGCGCGGCTGCCGGGGGGTGGCGCCGTAGGGGGGCCCATCCCCGAGGAAGCTTTAGCTACCGCAGGGGATGGGGGGTCCCCTGCGGCGACAGGACCCGCCGGCCCGGAGGTGGTCGACTTCTGTGGACTGACGCTGAGACACCCGGTGGTCAACGGCTCGGGAACGTTCGACGCGATCGCGGCGCGGCGCGTCTACGGCGACGCGCTCCTGGAGGAGTTCCCGTTCTCGGCCTTCGTCTCGAAGACGATCACGCCCGAGCCCCGGGCCGGCAACGAGCCGCAGCGGATCTGGGAGACGCCGGCGGGGATGATCAACTCGATCGGCCTGCCCAACAAGGGCCTCGACGGGTTTCTCGCCGAGGACCTGCCGCGGCTGGCGGAGCTGCCGGTGCCGCTGATCGTCTCCGCGATGGCGACCAGCCGCGAGCGGTTCGCGCGGCTCGTCGGTGCGCTCGGCGGGCTCGAGGAGATCGCCGCTATCGAGCTCAACGTCTCCTGCCCGAACGTCGAGTCGGGTCTGATCGTCGGCGAGCAGCCCGACGAGACCGAGGCTCTGCTCGAGGACCTGCGTCCGCTGACCGAGAAGCCGCTGATCGTCAAGCTGACCCCGAACGTGGCGGACCCGGCCGGAGTCGCGGTCGCCGCCGAGCAGGGCGGCGCCGACGCCGTCTCCCTGATCAACACGCTGAAGGCGAGCGCGATCGACCCGGTCGGCGGCCGGCCCGGCGTCGCCGCCGGTCACGGTGGCCTCTCCGGCCCGGCGGTACGGCCGGTGGCGGTCGCCCAGGTGCGAGCGGTGACCGCCGCCGTCGGGATCCCCGCGATCGGCATGGGCGGCGTCTGCGAGGGGGCCGATGCCCTCGAAATGCTCGACGCCGGGGCTCGGATCGTCGCCGTCGGCACCGAGAGCTTCCGCGACCCGCTTGCCGGCAGGCGGGTCGCCTCCGAGCTCGCCGAACTGCTCGCCGCGGCGGTCTCGCCGGTCTACGTGACTCGACCTCGAGTCGAGGTCTAGGTGAATTTCGGGGGAAATCGGTGAAATGCCCTTGCACGCCCTCGGCCCACGGCTATACTCGCCGCCCAATGAGCGCCCCAGTGAAGACCTCCGCAGCCGCCCCCGAGAGGTCGCTGGACCAGAGGATGGACGCTCTCAAGCGGGCAAACGACATCCGCACCGCCCGCGCCAAGCTGAAGAAGGACCTTAAAGCGGGCAAGGCGAGCATCCACGCCCTGCTGCTCGATCCGCCCGACTACGTGATGACGGCAAAGGTATTCGACATGCTGCTCGCCGTCCCCAAGTACGGCCGGGTGAAGGCGAACCGAATTCTCAACCAGTGCCGGATTTCGCCCTCGAAGACGATCGGTGGGCTGTCCGAGCGGCAGCGCAACGAGCTCGTCTCCCAGCTCCGCCGATAGACCCGGCCGCCGCCCCGCCGGTCAGTATCCGGTTCGCATGTCCAAGGTTTTCGTGATCACCGGGCCGTCGGGCGTCGGCAAGGGAACGCTCATCAAGGAGCTGCTTGGGCGGGTTCCCAACCTGACCCTCTCCGTCTCGGCGACGACCCGCGAGCCCCGGGAGGGCGAGGTCGACGGCCGCGACTACCACTTCCTCTCGCACGAGGAGTTCGAAGAGCGGATGGACGCCGATGACTTCCTCGAGTTCGCCAGCTACAGCGGCAACCGCTACGGGACGCTGCGCTCGGAGGTCGAGCGCTGCCTCGCCGACGGCAGGTCGGTCGTGCTCGAGATCGAGGTGCAGGGGGCCCAGCAGGTGCGGGCGGCGGCGCCCGACTCGATCCAGATCTTCATCGCCCCGGCAACCCCGGGCGACCTGCGCCGCCGCCTCCAGGGACGGGGGACGGACTCGGCCGAGGCGATCGACACCCGCCTGGAAACCGCCGAGCTGGAGCTCGCGGTCCAGGGCGACTTCGACCACCGGATCGTCAACGAGGACCTGGGCCGCGCCGCGGACGAGCTGGAGGGGATCGTGCGCGCCGAGCTCGGCTTACCTCTAGACTCCCGGTCCGAATGATCAAGCCACGCGTTGACAAGCTCCTCGGGCACGCCGACTCGCACTACGCCGCGGTCGTCGTCGCCGCCAAGAGGGCACGACAGATAAACAGCTACTTCCACAACCTCGGCGAGGGCAGCTTCGGCGAGTACCCGCCGCCGATGGTCGAGACCGGCAACGAGAGGAACTACCTCTCAATCGCGCTCGAGGAGCTTGCCGAGGGCAAGCTCAAATACGAGTACCGCGCCTGAGCGTGGGCGCGCCTGAGCGCGCGTGACCCAGGAGGAGACGATGGCCAGAATCCTGCTCGGCGTCAGCGGTGGAATCGCCGCCTACAAGTCGCTGGAGCTCGCCCGACTCGCGACCGTCGCCGGACACGGCGTCCGCGTGCTGATGACGGAGAGCGCGACGCGCTTCGTGGGCGCCGCCTCCTTCGAGGGCATCGTCGGCGCCCCGGTCCTGACCTCGGAGTTCGAGCGTGACCCGCTGCGCGGCTCCTTCCCCGGCGACCCGCGGCCCGAGCACGACCCGATCGGCCACCTGGAGCTGGCGGCGAACTGCGACGCCTATCTCGTCGCCCCCGCATCGGCCAACACCGTCGCGAAGCTGGCCGCCGGCGCGGCCGACTCGATGCTGACGACCTCGTTCCTGGCCTGCGCCGCGCCGCGGCTCGTCGCCCCGGCGATGAACGACCGCATGTACGCCGACGCGGCGACCCAGGCCAACCTCGCGACCCTGGGCGAGCGCGGCGTGACCGTGATCGAGCCCGAGGAGGGGAGGCTCGCCTCCCGCGGCGAGGTCGGCCGCGGCCGCCTGCCCGACCCGGCGCAGCTGCTGGCCCGGGTCGAGTCGCAGCTTCCGGCCGGGGAGCGCCCCTGGGACGGCCTGCGGGTCCTGGTCACGGCCGGCGGCACCCGCGAGCCGGTCGACCAGGTCCGCTTCCTCGGCAACCGCTCGAGCGGCCGCATGGGCTTCGCGCTGGCGGCCGCCGCCGCCCGTCGCGGCGCCGACGTGACCCTGATCGCGGCCAACGTGGCGCTGGCCGAGCCGGCCGGCGTGCGCCGCGTCGACGTCGAGACCGCGGCCGAGCTCGCCGCCGCGGCCGGGGCCGAGTTCGACTCCTGTCACCTGCTGGCCATGGCGGCGGCGCCGGCCGACTTTCGCGCCGTCGAGGTCGCGCCCGGCAAGCTCAGCCGCGGCGATTCCCTGGAGCTGCGCCTCGAGCCGACGGAGGACATCCTCGCCGGCCTGGCGGCCCGCCGGAGCGGCGGGCAGACGATCGTCGGCTTCGCCGCCGAGCACGGAGGGGGCGGAGTCGAGCGTGCCCGCGCCAAGCTCGAGCGCAAGGGCGCCGACCTGATCGTCCTCAACGACGTCTCCGATCCGGCGATCGGGTTCGAGAGCGAGGAGAACGCGGTCACCCTCGTCGACGGGTCTGGCGAGACGCCGGTCCCGAGGGCCTCGAAGGACTCGATAGCCGACTCGATACTCGACAGGGTCGACACCCTGAGAGCACGCACAAGCGGGCTATACTGAGCGCAAGCTTTTTCGACCCAGCAGTATTCGAGAAGTGGGCCTGGCCCACTTTTTTTTCGCCCCGAATCGAGATGAGAGACCTTCAGACGGACATCCAGGAACAGCTCGCCGACCTCGACGAGAGCCTCGACGTGGTTGCCGTCGAGCAGCCCGGCGGCGAGGCGCTGCGGATCTTCATCGACCATCCGGGCGGCGTCGATCTGGCGCTCTGCGAACAGGTCACCAGGCACCTCAACCACCTGCGCGCCGACTACTCGCTCGAGGTCTCCTCGCCGGGTCCCAAGTACAGCAGCGTCAATCAACCCACCGAAGTCAAGGAGACCCCGTGAGCAAAGAGATCGTCGAGGCAGTCAAGGCGCTCGAGCAGGAGAAGGGCATCTCCTCGGACAAGCTGATGGACGCGCTCGCCGACGCCCTGCTCTCCGCCTACAAGAAGACGCCGGGCGCGGCCAAGTACGCACGGGTCGACCTCGACCACGAGACCGGCGACTTCCGCGTCTTCGAACTGATCCTGCCCCCGGAGCTGGAGGAGAAACTGCTCGCCGAGGCGGCCGAGGCGCAGGAGGAGGAAGAGCGCGAGATCGACCCCGAGACGGGTGAGCTGCGCGAGCCCGAGGAGCCCGAGCTCGACCCGGAGATGATCGCCCCCTACGAGGACCAGATCAGCACCAGCGACGTCACCCCGGAGGACTTCGGCCGGATCGCGGCCCAGACCGCCAAGCAGGTGATCCTGCAGAGGATCCGCGAGGCGGAACGGATGATGATGTTCGACGAGTACCAGGACCGCGTCGGCGAGCTGATCACGGGGATCATCCAGCAGTCCGACAAGCGCTACACGCTGGTCCAGCTGCGCGAGCGGGTCGAGGCGCTGCTGCCCAAGTCCGAGCAGGTCTACAACGAGCGCTACGACCACGGCATGCGGGTCAAGGCGGTGATCACCGACGTCTCCGACTCGACCAAAGGCCCGGCGATCGTCGTCTCCCGGCGCAGCCCCGAGCTGATCAAGAAGCTCTTCGAAATGGAGGTCCCCGAGATCGCCGACAAGCTGGTCGAAATCGTCGGCGTCGCCCGCGAGCCCGGCTACCGCTCGAAGATCGCCGTGATCTCCCACGCCGACGGCGTCGACCCGGTCGGCGCCTGCGTCGGCCCGCGCGGCTCGCGGGTGCGGATGGTCGTATCCGAGCTGCGGGGCGAGAAGATCGACATCATCCCCCACAACGACGAGCCGGGCCGCTTTGTCGCCAAGGCCCTCTCGCCCGCGCGCGTGCGCGAGGTGATCGTCGACGACGAGGAGCGCCAGGCGACCGTGATCGTCCCCGACGACCAGCTCTCGCTGGCGATCGGCCGCGACGGCCAGAACGCCCGGCTCGCCGCCCGGCTCACCGGCTGGCGCGTCGACATCAAATCGGAGACCGAGTTCGCCCAGGACGACGAGGAGATCGAGTACGAGGGCGAGGAGCAGGCCGACGGGCGCTGCCTGGCGGTGCTCTCCAACGGCCGCCGCTGCCCGAACGCCGCGATCGCCGATTCCTCCTACTGCGGCCTTCCCACGCACCAGGCGCTGGGCCGTTTCGAGACCAACCAGATCGCGGTCCTCGGGCCCGTCTCCGAGGCCGAGGTGGCGATCCTCGCCGACGCCGAGGCCGACGACGGCCAGGTCAAGGAGATAGTCGAGAGGGCGGAAGCCGAGTACGAGGAGCCGGTCGAGGAGGTCGAGGAGGAGACCGTCGAGGAGGTCGATTCCGAGGGCTCAGAGCCCACGGCCGCGGGCCCTGACGCGACCTCGGAGGGGCCTGCGGGCGGCGGCTCCGCCGCCGTTCTCGACCCCTCCGAGTCCACGCCACCCGCGGACGAGGCGTCTGAGGCGGAGCAACCTCAGGACGAAAGCCCAGCGGTCGACGACCAACCTGCGACTGAGCAGGAACAGGACGCCGAGGACGAGGCGGCTGAGGAATCCGCTGAAGAAGTCGAGGCGGATGAAGTGGAAGACGAGCAGCCGGTCGCCGAGGAGGCGGAGCAGGCCTAGTGGCGAAGAAGCGGGTTCATGAAATCGCCAAGGCCCAGGGGCTGAGCAGCAAAGAGCTGCTCGCGGCGCTGAAAGCCTCCGGGATCGAGGCCAAGGTGGCCGCCTCGAGCGTCGAGGAGGCCGACGCCCTGAAGGCGCTCGCCGCCGCCAAGGGCGACGGCGGCGCGACGGCGACCAAGACCGCGAAGAAGGCCGCGCCCAAGGCGAAGCCGAAGGGCGACGGGCCGGCGAAGGCGGCGAAGCCGAAAGCGGCGGCAGGTGGCGCCGGCGCGACCAAGAAACGCCGCGTGGTGATCGATTCGCAGGCGGCCCGCCGCGACCAGATGGGCGGACCGCCGCCGCAGCGGCCCCCGAGGCGCCGGGGCGGCCGCCGCCGCCGGCCCCTGCTCGAGGAGCCGCCGCCGAAAGCCGAGGAGCCGGCCGAGCTCGAGGCGACCAAGGTCCAGTCCGGGGCGACCGTCCGCGAGGTCGCCGAACTGCTCGGGCTGGGTAGCGCCGAGGTGATCAAGAAGCTGATGACGATGGGGGAGATGGCGACCCTGACCCAGACCCTCACCGACGACTCGGTGAAGGCGATCGCCGACGAGTACGACCGCAAGATCGAAATCGTGACCGCCGCCGAGGAGGAGCCGGAAGCGCCCGAGTACGACGACTCCGAGGCGAGCCTCGAGGACCGGCCGCCGGTGGTGACGATCATGGGCCACGTCGACCACGGCAAGACGTCGCTGCTCGACGCGATCCGCGAGACCGAGGTGGCGGCGGGCGAGGCCGGCGGCATCACCCAGCACATAGGCGCCTACCAGGTGCACCACGACGAAAGGACGATCACCTTCCTCGACACCCCGGGCCACGCGGCCTTCACCGCGATGCGCGCCCGCGGCGCCAAGGTGACCGACATCGCCGTCGTCGTCGTCGCCGCCGACGACGGCGTCATGCCGCAGACCAAAGAGGCGATCGACCACGCCCGTGCGGCAGACGTGCCGATCCTGATCGCCGTCAACAAGATCGACAAGGAGGGCGCCCAGCCCGACCGGGTCCGCAACGAGCTCGCCGCGGACGGGCTCACCCCCGAGGACTGGGGTGGCGACACCGTCTACTGCGACGTATCCGCGAAGACCCACGACGGGCTCGGCAACCTGCTCGACATGATCCTGCTGGTCACCGAGCTGGAGGAGCTCGGCGCCAACCCCGACGCGCCCGCCTCCGGAAACGTGATCGAGTCCCAGCTCGACCCCGGCCGCGGCCCCGTGGTCAGCATCCTGATCCAGCGCGGGACGCTCAAGGTCGGCGACGCCCTCGTCGCCGGGCCCGAGTGGGGCCGCGTCAGGGCGATGCACGACTTCATGGGCGATCGCGTCGAGAGCGCCGGCCCGGGGATGCCGGTCGAGGTGCTGGGGTTCGACGGGGTCGCCGACGCCGGTGAGTTCGTCCAGGTGGTCGAGAACGACCGCCGCGCCCGGCAGCTCGCCCAGGAGCGCGCCAACCGGCTCAAGACCGAGGCCCTCGCCCGCCGCGGGGCGCGCAAGGTCAGCCTCGAGGAGGTCTTCTCGCGCGCCCAGGAGGGCGACATCAAGGAGCTCAACATCGTGCTCAAGGCCGACGTCGCCGGATCGCTGGAGGCGCTGCAGGACGAGATCGCCAAGGTGCCCCAGGAGCGGGTCGGGATCAACATCATCCACTCGCAGACGGGCGGCATCAACGAGTCCGACGTGATGCTCGCCTCCGCCTCCGACGCGATCATCATCGGCTTCAACGTGCGGCCGCTCGCCGACGCCCGGCGGGCCGGCGAGCGCGAGGGCGTCGACATCCGCACCTACTCGGTGATCTACAAAATCACCGAAGACCTGCGCAATGCGATGGAGGGATTGCTCGAGGCGGTCGAGGTCGAGGAGACGCTCGGCGAGGCCGAGATCAAGCAGACGTTCAAAGCCTCGAAGGTGGGGCGGATCGCCGGCTGCCTGGTCACCGACGGCAAGGTCGCCCGCGACGCGAACGTGCGCCTGATCCGCGAGGGCACGGTGATCTGGGACGGCAGGCTCGGCTCGCTGCGCAGGTTCAAAGACAACGTGCAGGAGGTCGAGGAGGGCCAGGAGTGCGGCATCGTCCTCGACGGCTACGCCGACGTGAAGGAGGGGGACATGCTCGAGCTGTACAAGACCAAACAGGTCGAGCAGACCCTGGAGTAGGATGCCCGCGCCTCGTATGCGCCGAATCAACGAGGTGCTGCGGGAGGTGATCGGCGCGGCGATAGGCACCGAGTTGAGCGATCCACGGATCGGCTTCGTCACTGTGACATCGGTTGAGACCAGCACAGACCTGCGCACCGCCAAGGTGCACGTCAGCGTCCTCGGCGACGAGGAGCAACGCGAGGCGACGCTGGCCGGCCTGCGCTCCTCGCACGGCGTGCTGCAGGCGAAGATCGCCGCCGAGACGAGGATGAAGCGCACGCCGACGCTCAGCTTCCACTACGACCCGACGGTCGAGATCGGGATGCGGATCTCGCAGCTGCTCGAGGAGGAGGGGAAGGGATGAGCGGGACCGCGGGGGCCGCGGCAACCGAGGTCGAGCGCGTCGTCGCCGAGCTGCGCGACCGCGAGCGCTTCATCCTCACCGCCCACGAGGGCCCCGACGGGGACGCGCTCGGCTCGCTGCTGGGCATGCACCACCTGCTCACCCAGCTCGGCAAGGACTCGCTGATGTTCATGGCGGCGAAGGAGTTCCCGCTGCCGATCGAGTACCGCTTTCTGCCCCTCGAGGAGGTCTTCCACGAGCCGCCCGCGGACATGGCGGACCGCACGGTCGTCTTCCTCGACTGCGGAAACATCGACCGGATGCCGGTCGACTTCCTCGCCGACGGCGGCAACTTCATCATCAACATCGACCACCACCACGACAACACGCGCTTCGGCGACGTCAACCTCGTCGACACCGACGCCTCGAGCACGGCCGAGATCGTCTACGAGCTCGCACGCCGGCTGGGCGGGCGCATCACCCCGGAGATAGCCTCGGCCCTCTACGTCGGCCTGGTCACCGACACCGGCAAGTTCATGTACGAGAACACCGACGCCGGCACGCACCGCATCGCCGCCGACCTGATCGACGCCGGGGTCGAGGTCGACGACACCTACAGGCGCCTGTACGAGCACGTGCCGATCGAGAAGCTGCGGCTCGTCTCGCGGGCCCTGGACGGGATCGAGATGTACTGCGGCGGCCGCCTCGTCCTCACCTACGTGACCAATGACGATTACGAGGCGAGTGGCGCCGGCGAGGAGATGACCGAGGGGATCATCGACCACCTGCGCTCGGTCGAGGGGCCGAGGGTGGCCGCCCTGGTTCGGGACCAGGGGAATCGCGGCCACGCCGCCCGCAAGGTCAGCCTGCGCTCCAGCGAGGGCGACGTCGACGTCTCCGCGATCGCCCGCCGCCACGGCGGGGGAGGGCACAAGCGCGCCGCCGGCTTTTCCACCGACCTCGGTCTCGAGGAGCTGATCCAGTTCCTCTGCGACGAGGTCGGCGCCCAGCTCGGCTCCTGATGCCCGCCGAGGGAGGCGGCTCGATCCTGCTCTGCGACAAGCCCGCCGGGATAACCTCGCACGACATGGTTGCGCGGGTCAGACGCGAGCGGGGGTGCAAGGCCGGACACGCGGGGACCCTGGACCCGTTCGCGACCGGGCTGCTGCTCGTCCTGCTCGGGCGCGGGACCAGGGCCCAGCGCTTCCTCACCGGCCTGCCCAAGACCTACCTGGCGACCGCCAGGCTCGGCTGGCGCTCGAGCACCGGCGACCCGGAAGGCGAGCTGACCGAGACCGGCCGCACACCGGACTCGCTGCAGCTGCCCACCGGGACGGTGAGGCAGAGGGTGCCGATGACCTCGGCGGTGCGCGTCGGCGGCGAGCGCCTCTACCGCAAGGCGCACCGTGGCGAGGTCGTCGCCACCCCCGAGCGCGACGTCGAGGTGCTGCGCGCCGATCTGCTCGGCAGCGACGGCGAGCACGCCGACTACGAGATCGAGTGCTCGGCCGGCACCTACGTCCGCACGCTGGTCGAGACGCTCGAGGACGCCTACTGCTCGGACCTGCGGCGAACGGCGATCGGGCCCTTCCGGGTCGAGGACGCCGGCGAGGAGCTCGACCTCGAGACCGTCGGGCGGCTCGTCCCGGCCGCCGGGGAGGGGCTGCGCTGATGGCGCGGCGAGGCGATCGCCGGGAACGCCGCTGATGCCAAGCATCGAGGTGACCCCCCTGCCCGATGTCGAGCCGCGTCCGCGCCGGGTCGCGATCGGCACCTTCGACGGCGTCCACAGGGGCCACCAGGCGGTGATCGAGGGCGCGGACACCGTCCTCACCTTCGATCCGCACCCGCTCGAGGTCCTCCATCCGGCGGCGCTGCCGAAGCTGATCATGCCGTTCGCGGTCAAGCGCGACGTGATCGAAGGCCTCGGCGTGCGCGAGCTCGTGGTCATCCCCTTCGACGAGGAGTTCGCCAAGGTCAGCGCCGAGGGCTTCGTCGACGGGGTCCTGGTCGAGAAGCTCGGGGCGGAGTGGGTCTCGGTCGGCGAGAACTTCCGCTTCGGCACCCGCGCCCAGGGCGACCCGCAGATGCTCGCCGCCCGCGAGGAGTTCGAGACCCGGGTGGTGCCGCTGGTCGAGGTCGACGGCGAGGCCGTCTCCTCGACCAGGATCCGGGCGCTGGTCGCGGCAGGCGACATGGAGCACGCCCGCCACTGCCTGGGCGCGCCCTTCATGGTCGAGGGCACCGTGGTCGAGGGCGACCAGCGCGGGCGGACGCTCGGCTTCCCGACCGCCAACATCGTTCCCGACGACCGCCTCGCGATCCCCGGCCACGGCGTCTACGCGGCCTTCGCGAACGGCGTTCCGGCGGCGGTCAACGTCGGCGTGCGGCCCACGTTCGAGGCCGGCCGCGGGGTCCTGATCGAGACCTACCTGATCGATCGCGAGGAGGACCTCTACGGGACCGAGCTGCGGGTCGCCTTCGTCGAGCGCCTGCGCGGCGAGAAGCGCTTCTCCGGGGTCGAGGACCTGATCGCCCAGATGCGGATCGACGTCGAGGACGCCAGGCGCGTCTGTGCTAGCTTCACCGGCCGCGAATAGCGGGTTTTTGGCTTTGTAGGGCCGAGAGAGGGGCCGAGAAGGCCCCTTTTTCGTGGGCGGCGATACGAACCGATCAGGCACGATCCGGCGGGGTTTGGGCACAAGACCGCGCTTGTGCCCAAACCTCGGAGCCCTTTCGAAAGCCTATAAGCCGCTGCCGCCGGTCGGCCGGTCAGCGACGCGCATTTGAGCGCCGTCGGGCGATCCACCGACAGGGGTTCATCGACGGAGCTAGGACCGCGGCCGTCCGGGCAAAACCCGAGCTGCTAGCGAAACACGAGGACCTTCCGCTCGAACGGCGTTAGGTGCTGGGCTGATGATGGATAGCGGGCACCAGAACTCGGTCACGGTGCACGCCCCAGCAGTTTCGGGGGATAGGACCCAGAGGTCGCCGTTTTGGCCCCTAACCCGGACAAGCTCGCCTTCCGCGGGCCGGCCCCGCCGCAAACCAGGACCAGCAACAGGGGCATGCGTACCCTGTCCGCTCCGGTGCCAGCTCTGTCTAGGAAGGGCCCCAACGGGCCCGCCCCGCCGGCCCCCGCCAGTCCACGCCTTGCCTCGCCGGGGCCATGGGCGTGAGTGTGGGCCGTCAGCCTCAGGCCGGACCGCGGCGAGCCAACAGCCTCCCGAACCGCTGGTAAGATCGCCGCGAAGCGCGTGGGGGATCGCGCGCTGCTCCGGGGAGGGCACCGATGCCGACGCGAAGGAACAGCGAAATCGCCGGCCCCAGGCTCAGGAGGGGCGCGGGACTGTTTGCGGCGCTGATCGCGCTGGCGATCTGCGCGGCACCGCTACCTGCCTCGGCGGCCACCACCAACCCTGGCGAGCTCTACGCCTTCGGCTACAACTTCTTCGGCCAGCTGGGCAGCGCCACCAACAACGGCACCGAAAACCCGAACCCGACGCCGGCCTTGGTCGGCCTGCCGGGGGCGGGCGGCCCGGTGACCCAGATCGCCGCCGGTATTGAACACAGCCTGGCGGTTACCTCCACCGGCCAGCTCTACGCCTTCGGCTACAACGGCTATGGCCAGCTGGGCAGCGCCACCAACAGCGGCACCGGAAACCCGAACCCGACCCCGGCCCTGGTCGGCCTGCCGGGGGCGAGCGGCGCGGTGACGCAGATCGCCGGCGGCGGCTATCACAGCCTGGCGCTGACCTCGAGCGGGCAGCTCTACGCCTTCGGCTACAACGGCTATGGCGAGCTGGGCAGCGCCACCAACAGCGGCACCGGAAACCCGAACCCGACGCCGGCCCTGGTCACCCTGCCGGGGGCGAGCGGCCCGGTGACCCAGATCGCCGCCGGCTACGGACACAGCCTGGCGCTGACCTCCACCGGGCAACTCTACGCCTTCGGGCGCAACAGCTATGGCCAGCTGGGCAGCGCCACCAACAACGCCACCATCAAACCGAACCCGACGCCGGCCCTGGTCACCCTGCCGGGGGCGAGCGGCCCGGTGACCCAGATCGCCGCCGGTATTGAACACAGCCTGGCGGTTACCTCCACCGGCCAGCTCTACGCCTTCGGCGCCAACACCTTCGGCCAGCTGGGCAGCGAAGCCAACAGCGGACCGACACCCGACCCCGGCCCTGGTCGACCTGCCGGGGGCGAGCGGCCCGGTGACGGAGATCGCCGGCGGCTACGGACACAGCCTGGCGCTGACCTCCACCGGCCAGCTCTACGCCTTCGGGAGAAACGACTATGGCCAGCTGGGCAGCGCCACCAACAACGGCACCGAAAACCCGAACCCGACCCCGGCCCTGGTCGGCCTGCCGGGGGCGAGCGGCGCGGTGACGCAGATCGCCGGCGGCGGCTATCACAGCCTGGCGCTGACCTCAAGCGGGCAGCTCTACGCCTTCGGCGAAAACCACTACGGCCAGCTGGGCAGCAAAGCCAACAGCGAACCGAACCCGACCCCGGCCCTGGTCGACCTGGGGGCGGGGACGACGATCGACACGATGGCGTCCGGCCCGCAGGCCAGCCACACGCTGGCGGTGATCGCCAACCTCGCGGTGACGAGCAGCTCGCTGCCGAGCGGGCAGGTCGGCACCCCCTACAGCGCCACCGCCACGGCAGCAGGTGGCACCGCGCCCTACGCCTGGCAGGCGAGCGGGCTGCCGGCCGGGCTCTCGATCGCCGCCAGCGGGCAGATCAGCGGCACGCCGACGGCGGCGGGCACGGCTCAGGTGACCCTGAGCGTCACGGACAGGTTCGGGATCGTCTCCACCAGCGCGCCGCTCGCTCTCAGCATCGAAAGCGTGCCGAGGAAGGCCGCGCGGCCGGCGATCAGCAAGCTGCGCCAGTCCCACCGCCGCTGGCGCAGGGGACGCAGGCTCGCCAAGGTGAGCTCGGTGGCGGCGAGGAGAAAGCGCAGGCGCGCCCCGCTCGGCACCACCTTCACCTTCAAGCTGAACCGAAAGGCCAAGGTGAAGTTCGCCTTCGCGCGGCGCAGGGGCGGGGGCAAGCGCTTCAGAAACGCCGGTGCGCTCGTCTTCGCCGGGCACCGGGGCAGAAATCGGGTCATCTTCCAAGGGCGCATCTCACGCCGCAAGAGGCTGAAGCCGGGCCGCTACAGGCTGACCGCCACCGCCAAGAGGGGTGGCGCGCGATCGAAGCCGCGGCGCATCGGCTTCAGGATCGTGCGGTAGGGCCGAGCAATTCGCTTCAAGCCTTGGACTTGATCTGCCCCGCCGCTGGGATCAGACTCGGCTAGTCGATTGGCCTCGGGTTTTCTTACCCGAGCCATCAAGACCGAATTTCTGATCAAGCGGCTCAGGCCCCCTCGGATACGAACCGATCAGGCACGATCCGGCGGGGTTTGGGGACGAGAGACGCCGCGTCCCTAAACCCGGCGACCCGTCCCCCGGCGGCTTTCCAACGTGAGCCTTCGCAACACCCCCAAACCCGCACGGGAAGCGGGGTTGGGGCCGTTGCAGGGTCGGCCGTCCTGGGGTCGCCTCAGCGTGGTTTCTGCAATGGCCCCACACCACCTACTAAACGCGCGTGAGGCTCGCCCTCGCTGCGCTCCTGGCCCTGCCGCCAGTGTCACCGGGGCTTGTTGACACTCATCGGGCCTAGTGGCCCTTAGATCGCCGCATATCCGTTCGGTGTTCCATCGGGTAGGGGTTGAATCGGCACGGGATTGGGCACAAGCGCCACGGTGCCCATTGACGCCGAGGGCTGATACCGCTTGACCAGTGGCATCGACTGCCGGAGCGTACGCCTGTCTGTCGAGCAGACGGCCCTAGTGAATCCCCCCCTTGCCCTTGCTCCGCACCGTCTCTGTCAATGAGGTTTGACAGCGTGGGTCAGTTCCCGGCCGCCCGTGGCGCTCGCCGGCCTCGAGCTGGCCGTGAAGGGGGGGAGGGGGCGGGTCTAGGGTCGGCGCAGCACCACTCTTTGTATACGCAGCCCACAGACATTTGGGCCAGCTAACCGGGGCCTTTCCCAAGGAAAGACTGAGCGGGATCTTCCCCTGAGCCCTAAGCCGCTCTCGACAGCCACTCGGCCCAGAGCGGCCCTTCCATTTGCTTTCCGCCCGCTAACGCGCCTTCCGCCGAATTGACCAACCCCCCTCGAAGGTCTACCGTGCTTGGTGGGGCCTCGGCCCTCGGGTTGGGCGAGACGAAGCCACGAACCAACGGGGGGTCCAGATGCGCCCGAAGCTAAGCTACGCGAACGTGGTCGCCACGCTCGCCCTGTTCATCGCCCTGGGCGGCGCTTCCTACGCCGCCTTCAGGCTGCCCAAGAACAGCGTTGGCTCCAGGCAGATCAAGAAGAACGCGGTCAACAGCGCCAAAGTGAAGAACCACACGCTGCGGGCGGCCGACTTCAAGCAAGGCCAACTGCCCGCAGGGCCAAAGGGCGAAACTGGGCCAAAGGGCGAAACTGGGCCAAAGGGCGAAACTGGGGCACCTGGACCGCTTGTCGAAACGCTTCCGAGCGGGCAGACGCTCAGGGGGGTCTACAACGTCGGGTCGCTAGCTACCGGAGCCAGCGAAGCGGCCGTCGGCGCGGCGTCGTTTGCATTCCCGCTGGCGGCCGAACCGAGCGAGCATGTCATCCCAGAAGGCGACAGCCCTCCCGCAGAGTGTCCGGGCACAGTCGAGAGTCCGGCCGCCGCGCCAGGGAACCTCTGCGTTTACGAGAGACTTTCCGGCGAAGCGACGACCCCGATCATCATCAGTCCGATATCCAACCTTGCCGATTCGACATCTGTGTACGGGTTCGGTGTCGAGATCTCCTCCACAAAAGCGGGATTCTTCGCTAGCCGTGGCAGCTGGGCGGTGACGGCGCCATAGACGCCTTCACATCCATGCCTCTGTCGAAGCGGGGCGGCATCACCTTCCGCGCCGAATCCTGAGCATCACCGAACCTGAGGGGGGTCCAGGGCGGCCCCCCAAATTCCCTCCTCCCTAACACGCCACCCGCCGAATTGACCAATCCCCCTCGGAGGGCTACCGTGCTTGGTGGGGCCTCAGCCCTTCGGTTTGGGCGAGGCTGAAGCCAAACCGGGGAGGGGACACTGATATGGGCCCGAGACTGACCTTCGCGAACGTGATGTCCGTCATCGCGGTCTTTATCGCTTTGGGGGGCGCTTCTTATGCTGCCATCAAGCTGCCGAAGAACAGCGTCGGCACGAAGCAGTTGAAGGGGGGCGCTGTGACCCTGAAGAAGATCAAGAAGAACGCAGTCAATAGCGCCAAAGTGAGGAACCACTCGCTGCGAGCCGCCGACTTCAAGGCCGGTCAGCTTCCGCAGGGACCGCAGGGACCTCCCGGCCAGAATCTGACGGCGACCACACCGCTTGCCTCCGGAGCCACGGAGTCCGGTGCCTTCGCTGCAGCCGGAGGTAAAGAAGACCTCTTCACCGCAGTCGCGTCTTTCGCCCAGCCGCTACCGGCACCGCTCGACAAAAATCACGTCGTCACCTTGCCGGAAGGGGAAGCAAGCCACGAACACTGCCCTGGCGTCGGGCAGGCAGACCCGGGCTACTTCTGCGCCTATATCGGCTACACGCAGAGCGCCGAAATCTATACGTTGTTTGAGGACCCGGAAACCGGCGAACCCGGCGCGAGCCGCTTTGGTGCAAACGCCTACGGGGAAGTGACTGGAATAAAAGCTGGCGCCGTCGCCGGAACCTGGTCGGTGACAGCGCCGTAAGGGGAACCCAGCAGACGGGCATCGGCCTGCGGGCCACCGCGCCCAGCCGGCGGAGGTAGAGCGGTGGGTTCACAAAACACGGGGGGCAGCTAATGGCCCTGCTCGACTCCTGCAACCCTCGCTTTCGCGTCCTGGCGGCGACGATGGCCGGCGCGAGTTTGCGAGTGGGGGAGGCTGTCGCGCTTCGCTGGAAGCACATCAACCTGGCGAGCGGCACCGTCAGGGTCGAGGACTCAAAGACCGAGGCCGGCGTCCGAGTGGTCGAGCTGCCGGATGGTCTCGCATCCGAACTCCGCGCCTTCAAGGCGAGGGGCCAGCGGACCCGCCCGAGCGATCACGTCTTCCGCATGGACCGCACGGGCGACCCCCAGAACGTGAGGAACGCGCAACAGCGATTGAAGCCGGCGATCCGCAAGGCCAACAAGGACTCTCCAAGCTCGGCATCGAGCCGATTGACGAGAGCGTCAGCCCTCACGCGCTCAGGCGCTCCTACGCCTCGATTCGATTCGCGCTGCGCGACGACCCGGTTTGGGTCTCGGAGCAGATGGGACACCGCCAGGTGAGCTTTTCAATGTCGGTCTACGCGCAGGCCGTGAACCGCCGCGCGAAGCTCCGTGGGAATCACGCGGACGAGTTCGACAGGGCGATTGATTGGGCACGAATGGGCACAAATCACCTTGACGTGCCCGAGGCCGAGCCCGCAATCGCAGCCACAGAGCGGGTTCAAGGCTGATGCCCGTCTGTGCTAGCTTCCAACGGCCGTGACCCCCCGGGTGCGCGGCTTTTTTACGAGATGAGCCTGACGAACGAGAAGAAGAGCGAGCTGATCGGCAAGCACGGTCGGGGCGACGGCGACACCGGGTCCGCCGAGGTCCAGGTCGCACTGATGACGGAGCGGATCAACGAGCTCACCGGGCACCTGCGCACCCACCCGAAAGACCACCATTCGCGGCGCGGGCTGCTGATGCTGGTCGGCAAGCGCCGCCGCATGCTCCGCTACCTCGAGCGCTCCGACCTCGAGCGCTACAGGGCCCTGGTCTCCGAGCTGGGCCTGCGCCGCTAGGAAGCGCGCCCGTCGGCGTGGTCGTGGCCGGGGGACGCCCCCGGCACGGACCCGATCCTCGACGCTCACTTCAGGCACGTCGGCGCCTCTGTACTCTCTTTCCCGAAAGAGAACGAGAGTTCTGAATCAGATGGCCGCCATCCGGGCGGCCGAAGGTAGGAAAACTAAATGAGCATGTTTGACGTAACCCGCGTTTCGGCGGATGTCGGCGACAGCCAGATCTCCTTCGAGACCGGAAAACTCGCGAAGCAGGCGGGTGGCGCGGTCGTGGTCCAGGCCGGCGACACCAAGGTGCTCTGCACCGCAACCGTCGGCGGCCTTCGCGACGTGGACTTCCTTCCCCTTACCGTCGACATCGAGGAGCGCATGTACGCCGCGGGCAAAATCCCCGGCTCGTTCTTCCGCCGCGAGGGCAAATCCAGCGAGAAGGCGACCCTCACCGCGCGCATGATCGATCGGCCGATCCGGCCGCTCTTCCCGAAGGGCTGGCACTACGAGACACAGCTGGTCGCGATCCCGATGTCGGTGGACCAGGTCCACCCCTACGACATCCTCGCCATGAACGGCGCCTCGGCGGCGCTGGCGATCTCGCCGGTCCCGGTTGCCGCCCACGTCGGCGCCGTGCGGATCGGCAAGCTCGACGGCGACTTCGTCGTCAACCCGGCCGAGGAGTCGCTCCCCGAGCTCGATCTCGACCTGATCGTCGCCGGAACCGACGAGGCGATCCTGATGGTCGAGGCGGGCGCCAGCGGCGTCACCGAGCAGGAGATCCTCGACGCCCTCGACATCGCCCACTCGGAGATCAAGAAGCTGGTCGCCGCGATGGAGGAGCTGCAGGAGAAGGTGGGCAAGGAGAAGCTGGAGGTCGAGGCTCCCTCGATCGACGAGGCGCTGCTCGAGCAGATCCGCGCCGACTTCGGCGCCAAGATCGACGAGGCGACGTCGATCAAGGAGAAGCTCGCCCGCCAGGACGCCGCCGGCGCCGTCAAGGACGAGGTCCTCGAGGCGCTCGCGCCGGCCGCTGAGGACGGCGAGGCCGACGAGGCCCGTCGCGCCGAGGTCAAGGCTGCCTTCTCGAGCGTCGAGAAGGACATCATCCGCAAGCGGATCGCGGTCGACAAGAAGCGCCCCGACGGCCGCGGACAGGACGAGATCCGGCCGATCGAGTGCGAGGTCGACATCTCCCCGCGCGTGCACGGCTCGGCGCTGTTCACCCGCGGCGAGACGCAGATTCTCTCCAACGCCGCCCTGGGGACGACGCGCATGGACATGCGCATCGACACCCTCGGCCTGGAGACCTCGAAGAAGTTCTGGCACCACTACAACTTCCCGCCCTTCTCGGTCGGGGAGGCCGGCTTCATGCGCGGCCCCAAGCGCCGTGACATCGGCCACGGGGCGCTTGCCGAGCGGGCGCTGGTGGCGACGATCCCGGACGAGGAGGAGTTCCCCTACGTGATCCGCGTCGTCTCCGAGACGCTGGAGTCGAACGGCTCCTCGTCGATGGGCTCCGTCTGTGCGTCCTCGATGGCGCTGCAGGCGGCCGGGGTGCCGGTCTCGGCGCCGGTGGCCGGTGTCGCGATGGGCCTGATCAAGGAGGGCGACGACTACATCGTCCTCACCGACATCGCCGGCGTCGAGGACCACCTCGGCGACATGGACTTCAAGGTCGCCGGCACCGCGGACGGGATCACCGCCCTGCAGATGGACATCAAGATCACCGGGGTCACCTTCGAGATCCTCACCGACGCGCTGGAGCAGGCCAACAAGGGCCGCCAGTTCATCCTCGGCAAGATGGCCGAGGCGATCGACGGCCCGCGCGAGCAGCTCTCCCAGCACGCGCCGAGGATCGAGTCGATCAAGATCGACCAGGAGAAGATCGGCGCCGTGATCGGCAAAGGCGGCGAAACGATCAGGGCCCTCTGCGAGGAGTTCGAAGCGGACATCGACGTCGAGGACGACGGCACGATCCGCATCTACGCACCTACCGGGGACCTGGTGGAAGCCTGCGTCGCCCGCGTCGAGTCGATGACCAAGGAGGCCGAGATCGGCGATCGCTACGACGCCGCCAAGGTGGTCAAGACGACGACCTTCGGCGCCTTCGTCGAGCTGGTCAAGGGCACCGACGGCCTGCTTCACATCTCCAACGTGAAGCCGGGCGAGCGGGTCGACTCGGTCGACGATGTGCTCAACGCCGGCGACGAGATCGACGTCACCGTGGTCGAGGTCGACCGCGAGCGCGGCCGGATCGGCCTGCGCCTCTCCGCCGACCCCTCGGTCGAGGGCAAGTCGCAGGAGGAGCTGCAGGCGATCGGGTCCAGCGACGGCGGCCGCCGCAACGGCGGCGACCGTGGCGGGCGCGGAGGACGCGGCGGGCGCGATGGGCGCCGGCGCCGCGAGGGCGGCGACCGCCGGTGAGTTCGGAGCGCGCAAGCGTCCGTATCTGTTTCTCCGCGCAGCGCGCGAAGCACGAACATCTGTGCGGTCGTTGAGCGCCGCAAAGGTCAAGGATCTGGGCTCGGGCGTCCGGGTCGTGACCGAGGAGGTCCCCTCGGTCCGCTCGGTCGCGCTCGGGCTCTGGGTGCGGACGGGATCGCGTGACGAGACCCCGGCGCAGGCCGGGGTCTCGCATTTCCTCGAGCACCTGCTGTTCAAGGGCACGGCGCGCCACTCGGCGATCGAGATCTCCGAGCGCTTCGACGGGCTCGGCGCCTCGGTCAACGCGGCCACAGGGAAGGAGACGACCCACCTCCACGCCCGCTTCCTCGACGAGCACACCGCCGAGGTCTTCGAGCTGCTCGCCGAAATGCTGCTCGCCCCGACGTATCCGGAGATCGACTCCGAGCGCGATGTCGTGCTCGAGGAGATCGCGATGTACGAGGACGAGCCGCAGGACCGTGTCCACGACGTCCTCGCCGGCGCCGTCTTCGGGGACCATCCGCTCGGACGCCGGGTGCTGGGCGAGGCCGAGGTGATCGCCTCGATACCGGTGCCGGACATCGACGCCTACCACCGCGCTCGCTACACGGGCGCCAACGTGGTCGTCGGCGCCGCCGGCCACCTCGAGCACGAGCGGATCGTCGAGCTCGCCGAGCGGCTGGTCTCTCCCGCGGGCGGGGGGGACGGCCCCGCGCCGGGGGTGGCCCCGAGGAGGAGGCGCGGCTGCGCTTCTACGAGAAGGACACCGAGCAGTACCACATCTGCTTCGGGGCGCCGGGAATCTCGCGCGAGGACGAGCGCCGCTACGGGCTCGCCGTGCTCGACTCGATCTTCGGCGGCTCGACCTCCTCGCGGCTCTTCCGCGAGGTGCGCGAGAAGCGCGGCCTCGCCTACGCGGTCGGCTCCTACAACGATCAGTACACCGACTCCGGCCTGGTCGCCACCTACGTCGGCACCCGCGAGGACAACGTCGAGGAGGCCTGCGCGATCATCGGCTCCGAGCTCGAGCGGCTGCGCACCGAGCCGGTCTCCGGCGAGGAGCTGGCGCGGGCCAAGGAGAACGTCAAGGGCCGCCTCGTCCTCTCCTCGGAGTCGACCGCGGCGCGGATGGCGCGGATCTCCCGCGCGACCCTCTTCGGCCTGCCGATCGACAGCCTCGACGAGATGCTGGCCAAGGTGGACGCGGTCGAGGTCGACGACCTGACCGAGCTGGCCGCCGAGCTCTACGGGGCCGAGCGACTCTCGGCCGCCTGCATCGGTCGCGGCGAGTCATGCTTCCGCGACGCCCTGGCGCCGGTCTCCGAGAGCCTCCTGGCCGCATGATCCGGGTCGTCGCATCGGGCGCCGCGGGGCGCATGGGCCAGGCCGTCTGCGAGGCGGTCGAGGGCGCCGAGGACATGGAGCTGGTCGGGCGCGCCGACCCGGCGCTCGGGGTCGAGCTCGCCTCGGTCCTGGGCGACGCCGACGTCGTCGTCGACTTCACCACGCCGGAGACCGCTGTCGCCAACGCGAGCACCTGCCTCGAGGCGGGCGTGCATGCGGTGGTCGGCACGACCGGGTTCGAGACCGAGGAGCTGCGCGCCGCCGCCGAGTCGGCGGGGGCGGGCGCGAACTGCCTGCTCGCGCCCAACTTCGCGATCGGCGCCGTGCTGATGATGGAGGTCTCGCAGCGGATCGCCGCCCACATGCCCGAGTGCGAGATCGTCGAGCTCCACCACGACAAGAAGCTCGACACCCCCTCTGGCACCGCCCGGCGCACCGCCGAGCTGATCGAGGCGGCCGGCGGCAACGTCCACGAGCCGATCCACTCGGTGCGGCTGCCCGGCCTGGTCGCCCACCAGGAGGTGATCTTCGGCGGCGAGGGGCAGACGCTCTCCGTCCGCCACGACTCGATCGACCGCCACTCCTTCATGCCGGGGGTGCTGCTCGCGGTTCGCAGGGTCGGCGAGCTGCCGGAGCGCTTCACGGTCGGCCTCGAGAACCTGCTCTGAATGCGACGGGTACGCTGATGGCGATGAGCGAGCTCCGCGGACTGCTGACTGCGATGGCGACCCCCTTCGACGAGGGTGGCGCCGTCGACGAGGCGGCTGCGCGGCGGCTGGCCGCGTTCCTGATCGAGAACGGCTCACACGGGGTGGTCGTCGCCGGCTCCACCGGCGAGGCGGCGACACTCGACGACGCCGAGCACATCTCGCTGCTGCGCGCCGTCGTCGACGAGGTCGGCGATCGGGCGCTGGTCGCCTGCGGAACCGGCACCAACGACACCCGCCACTCGATCGAGCTGACCAAGGCGGCGGCGGACGCCGGGGCCGAGGCCGCGCTGATCGTCACGCCGTATTACAACAAGCCCAACCGGGCCGGGATCCTGGCCCACTTCGAGGCGATCGCCGCCGCCGTGCCCGAGCTGCCGCTGATCGCCTACAACATCCCCTCGCGCACGATCGTCAACGTCCCGCCCGAGCAGCTCGCCGAGCTGGCGAGGATCGACACCGTGGTCGCGGTCAAGCAGGCGAACAACGACGAGCTCGGCCCGATCGAGGGCATGGCCGTGCTGGCCGGCAACGACGACATCTTCCTGCGCACCCTGGAGCTGGGCCTGGCCGGCGGGATCCAGGTCGCCTCGCACCTGGTCGGGCCGCAGATGCGCGAGATCTGGGACGCGGCCGAGGCCGGCGACCTCGAGCGGGCGCATGAGATCGACGCGACCCTACGGCCTCTCTACGACGCGCTCGGGGTCACCACCAACCCGATGCCGCTGAAGGCCGCGCTCGAGATGACGGGGATCATTCCGTCGGGAACCCTGCGGCTGCCGATGGTCGAGCTCGACGATCGGCAGCGGGACGTGATGAGGGCGGCGCTGGAGAGCGTCGGCCTGACGGTGACGGCGGGCTAGCGGACCGTGGCGGGGAAGAAGCTTCGCGTTCTGCCCCTGGGCGGGCTGGGGGAGATCGGCAAGAACATGACCGTGGTCGAATACGACGGCCGGATCGTCGTCGTCGACACCGGGCTGATGTTCCCGACGCCCGAGATGCTCGGCATCGACCTCGTCCTGCCCGACTTCTCCTACCTGCGCGACCGCGCCGATGACATCGAGGCGATCGTCCTCACCCACGGCCACGAGGACCATGTCGGCGCGCTTCCCTACGTGCTGCGTGAGATCGGCCAGCCGCCGGTTATCTACGGCGGGCAGCTGACGATCGGCATGGTCCGCTCCAAGCTCGACGAGCACAAGCTCTCCGACGCGCCGCTGCAGGACCTGCCCGCCGGGGAGGCGGTCAAGGCGGGCCCCTTCGAGCTCGAGCTCGTCCATCTCTCGCACTCGATCCCCGATGCGCGTGGCGTGATCCTCACCACCGGGCTGGGCTCGATGCTGATGACCGGCGACTACAAGTTCGACCAGACTCCGGTCGACGGACGTCCCGCCGATATCTCGCGGCTGGCGGAACTCGGACGCGACGGGCTGCTGCTGCTCTGCGGCGACTCGACCAACGCCGACCGCCCGGGCACGGCGCCGTCGGAGTCGAGCGTCGGCCCGGCCCTGCTGGAGACCTTCGCCGACTGCAAGGGGCGGATCGTCGTCACCTCGTTCGCCTCCAACATCCACCGGGTCCAGCAGGTGATCGACGCCGCGGTCGAGCTCGACCGCCGGGTGGCGCTGGTCGGCCGTTCGATGCGCAAGAACTTCAACATCGCCTCCAGCCTGGGGGTCGCCGAGGCGCCCTCCGGCCTCTTCATCCAGCCGCGCGAGATCGAGAACTTCCCGGACGAGAAGGTGATCGTGATCTCGACCGGCAGCCAGGGCGAGCCGCTCTCGGCGCTGCGCCGGATGGCCAACAACGACCACCGCGACGTCACCCTCCACTCCGGCGACACGGTCGTCTTCTCGGCCACCCCGGTGCCCGGCAACGAGCGCGCGGTCAACGAAACGATCGACCGCATCTACGAGATCGGGGCCAGCGTGGTGACCGCCAAGGACGCCCCGATCCACGCCTCGGGCCACGGCTGGCAGGAGGAGCTGAAGCTGATGATCAACCTGACCAAGCCGAAGTACGTGCTGCCCGTCCACGGCGACTTCAAGCGGCTGCGCCTGCATTCCGAACTCGCCCAGTCGCTCGGCATCGACGAGGAGAACATCTTCCAGGGCCGCAACGGGCTGGCGCTCGAGGTCGACGAGGACGGCGCCCGCTTCGGCGAGGACATCGACGCCGGGGTGATCTACGTCGACGGGGTCAATGTCGGCGAGCCCGACGACGTAGCCCTGCGCGATCGGCGCGCGATCTCCGCCGACGGCATCTTCATCGTCGTCGCGACGATCTCAACCGACGACGGCAGCGTCGTCGCCGATCCCGAGGTGAGCTTTCGCGGCGTCTCCTTCCTCGAGGAGGCCGGCGGCTTGGTCGAAGAGCTCCAGGACGTGGTCGAGGACTCGCTCGAGGAAGCCGCGGAGGCCGGCACCCGCGAGCTGCACCTGATCCAGGAAGACATGCACGACGCGGTGGCGAAGTTCGTCTACGACAAGCTGCGCCGGCGGCCGATGGTGCTGCCCGTCGTCGTCGAGGTCTGAGCGTCCCGGGTGTCGCGGGGGCGCCCTGAAAAAGAGGGCCCGCCGGGGGCTGTTGGGGAGAACCCGGCGGACCCTTGTGTCTCGTCCAGAGGGGAAGATATGCAGGCCCGCTAAAGGCGGTCTAAAACCGGCGGCGCGGCACGCCTCGGGGCGCTGGTCATCGGTATCCGGACCCGGAGGAGGGCGCCGCCCGCCTCCGACTCGTCGGCCTCGGCCGTGCCGCCGTGGGAGGCGGCGACGGCGCTGACGATCGCCAGGCCGAGGCCGCTCCCCGGGCCGGTCGCGGTGTCGGCCGGGCCGTCGCCGCGAACGAAGCGGTCGAAGATCTGCGCACGCAGCTCCGGCGCGATGCCCGGCCCGTCGTCGGCCACCTCGACGACGGCGTCGCCGGCGTCTGCCCGCAGGCGCAGTTCGACGGTGGAGGTCGGGGGGGTGTGGCGGGCGGCGTTGTCGAGCAGGTTGAGGATCATCCGGTGCAGCTCGTCGGGGTTGCCCTGCAGCCAGAGCGTGCGCTCGTTGTCGACCAGCAGCTCGCGATCGCCCATCAGCGGCGCCGCCTCGACCGCCGCGTTGCCGGCGACCTCGGCGAGGTCGCAGCGGCGATGGGCCCCGGCCCGGCCGGCGTCGGCGCGGGCGAGCAGGAGCAGGTCGGCGACCAGCCGCGTCATCCGCTGCGAGGAGCGCAGTGCGGAGTCGATCATCGCCTGCTCGTCGTCGCGGCCGGGCTCGCCCAGAGATGCCTGTAGCAGCTCGAGGTTGGCGAGGATGCTGGTCAGCGGCGTGCGCAGCTCATGCGAGGCGTCGGCGACGAACTCGCGCTGCTTCTTCATCGCCGCCTCGCGCTCGGCGCGGGCCGCGTCGAGGGAGCGCAGCATCTGCTCCAGGGTTAGTGCCAGTTCGCCGACCTCGTCGTCGAACTTCGGCTCCGGCATGTGGCGGGAGAGGTCGCCGGTGTTGGCGATCTCACGGGCGCTGGCGGTCAGCGAGGAGACTGGCCGCATCGCCCGCCCGGCGATCGCCAGCCCGGCGAGGCTGGCGAGCAGCGTGCCGCCGAGCACGCCCGCCGCGATGAAGAGCCAGAGTCGGTTGACGGTCGAGTCGACGTGGGCGAGGCTGCGCCCGTACTGGACGTATCCCGTGGCGGCGCCTCCTTCGTTGCGGACGGCGGCGGTCGCCACCCGGTTGCCGTGGAAGGTCGAGAGGCCGGCCGCGACCGGCCCCAGGTGGGCGGCGCCGCTGCTGTGTTCGATCAGGTTGCCGCTGAGGTCGTAGACGCGCGCGGTTGCGTCGTCGGGGCGGACGAAGTCGTTGAGGCTGGGGCCCTGCCCGACGGCGCCGAGCGGCGTGTAGACGATCCTGATTTCCGGCAGCAAGGGTCTGGGCGGCGCCACTCACCTCGCTGTTGAAGTCGGCGCGGATGCGGTTGGTCGCGACCTGGCCGATCACGGCGCCGAAGGCGAGGAGGATGATCAGGGTCAGGCTCGCCGAGGTCGCGGCGAGCCGCCAGCGGACCGGCCAGTTGCGGGGCCGCAGGCGCCTGCCGCGATGCTTGGGGCGCTTGGCGCGTGAGCCCACGCGCTAGTCCTTGATCACGTAGCCGGCGCCGCGCTTGGTGTGCAGCAACCGCGGCTCGCCCCCGGCCTCGAGCTTGCGCCGCAGGTTGGAGACGAAGACGTCGATCGTGTTGGTGGCGGCGGTCGGGTCATAGCCCCAGACCTCGTCGAGGAGGCGCTCGCGGGAGACGACGAGGCGGTCGTTGCGCATCAGGAATTCGAGCAGCTCGAACTCGCGGTTGGTGAGCTCGATCTCGCGCTTGCCGCGCCGCACCTCGCGGGTGTCCGGGTTGAGCGAGAGGTCACCGACCTCGAGCGAGGCGGTGCCGCGGGGTGGCCTGCGGCGCAGCAGGGCGCGGATCCGGGCGAGCAGCTCGCGCCGCTCGAACGGCTTGACGAGATAGTCGTCGGCGCCGCTATCGAGCCCGTCGACCCTATCTTCGGTTTCAGTGCGGGCGGTCAGCATCAGGATCGGCACATCGCTGCCGGCGCGAAGCCGGCGGCAGACCTCGATCCCGTCGAGGCGGGGCAGCCCGAGGTCGAGGACGACGAGGTCGGGCACGAAGCCCGCGGCGGCGTCGAGCGCGTCGATCCCGTCGGCGGAGGTGCGCACCTCATAGCCCTCGTTGCGCAGCGAGCGACGCAGGACGTCGGCGATCTCGGCATCGTCCTCGACCAGGAGGACCCGGCCTCCCCCGGCATCGGCATCGGTCATCTGCATCGCTTCGATGTTAGCTGCGGCCGGACCCGATCCCCGCTGCATTTAGCGCGAATTTAGGCCCGCCCGGCCCGCGCCTGGACGCACTTCCTCCCGCATAGCGGGAACAAATGCGTCCAGTTGCGGGCGGCGCAGGTCTATTGCCCTCGGTGTCGAAGCGAGGGCCAATGTTCGTGCGCAAGAAGCGCGGGGCCAAGCGCGGCTCCAAGGCGAAGAGGCCGAAGGGGCGGAAATCCGTGCGCCCGCATCTGCCGCAGGGCCTGGAGCAGCGACATCTCGACCTGATCGGGCTGCTGCTGATCGCCGCCGGCGTCTACCTGACCTTCGTCCTCTTCTTCGGCTGGGAGGGGGGCAAGGTCGGCTACGGGGTGCAGACGGCGCTCGAGTACCTCTTCGGCGCCGTCGGCGCCCGGATCGCGACCGCGCTGATCCTCGTGGTCGGCGGCGTGCTGGTCACCGGGGCCTCGATCTCCTCGATCTTCCGCGGCGTCGGGCGCGGCCTGCGCCGCGTCTTCCTCGGTGGCCACGGGGTCGCCGAGACCGCGATCCGCAGTCGCGAGCAGCGGCGCCGGGAGAAGACCCTCTCGGATCAGGAGACGCGGGCCGGCGTCACCGACGTGATGAGCGCCTATCCCGACGAGGACGAGTTCGAGCCCACCGTCGCCCTCGCCGACCAGGACGACGACATCTACGAGGGCGGAGCCTCGCCGGCCGCCCCCGGACGCGAAGCGGAGGAGGCGGCCGTTGACGGCGAAGCCCTGTCCGCGTCCGACGACGATCGCGATCTGACTCTCTCGGAGGAGGATGCGGACCCCGACGGTGCGGCTCAAGGTACTGACGCATCGGGCCAGGGTCCACCCGATCCGTCCACCGCCGTGCTCCCCGCCCTCACCCCGCAGGGCAACAAGCGCGGCGTCACCGAATCCGAGCAGATCGCCTACCGGCCGCCGCCGGCGAAGGCGCTCGAGAAGGGCAAGGGGGCCGACAGGGGCCCTGACCCGAGGGACCACGACGCGGTCGGGCGCAAGCTGGTCGAGGCCCTGGGCCACTTCGGCGTCGAGGCGAAGATCGTCGGCATCGTCAGCGGCCCCCACGTATCGCGCTACGAGCTGCGGCTCGCGCCCGGGACCAAGGTCAAGAAAGTCACCGAGCTGGGCAACGACCTCGCCTACGCGCTGGCCTCGACCGACATCCGCATCCTGGCGCCGATCCCCGGCAAACAGGCGGTCGGCGTCGAGGTGCCCAACACCCGCCGCCGCATCGTCCGCCTCGGCGACATCTACGCGGGCCGACCGCAGAAGACCTCGCCCCTCGTCGCCTGGCTCGGCAAGGGGATCGACGGCAACCCGGTCTGGACCGACATCTCGAAGATGCCGCACGTGCTGGTCGCCGGCACGACCGGCTCGGGCAAGTCGGGCTGCGTCAACGCGATCCTCTCCTCGATCCTGATGCAGGCTTCGCCGAACGACGTGCGGCTCGTGCTCGTCGACCCCAAGCAGGTCGAGCTCAACCACTACGAGAACGTGCCTCATCTGCTGACCCCGGTCGTAACCTCGCCGCGCCTGGCCGCCAACGTGCTCGCCAACCTGATCGGCGAGATGGAGAGCCGCTACGGGATCATGGGCAAGGCCCGTTGCCGAAACCTCGACGAGCTCAACCGGGCGCGCGCGAAGGAGGGAGAGGCGCCGCTGCCCCACATCCTCTGTGTGATCGACGAGCTCGCGGACCTGATGATGGTCGCGCCGGCCGAGGTCGAGGACTCGATCATTCGCCTGGCCCAGAAGTCGCGGGCCACCGGGATCCATCTGGTGCTCGCGACCCAGCGGCCGTCGACCGACATCATCACCGGCACGATCAAGGTCAACATCCCGGCGCGGATCGCCTTCGCGGTCTCCTCGCAGACCGACTCGCGGGTGATCCTCGACCAGGGCGGGGCCGAGGCGCTGCTCGGTCAGGGCGACATGCTCTTCCGCGGCGCCGGCACCTCGAAGCTGCAGCGGATCCAGGGCGCCTTCATCACCGAGGACGAGATCGCCCGCATCACCAAGCACTGGGCGAAGCAGGGCGAGCCGGAATTCGAGGAGGAGCTGCTCGAGACCCGCGAGGTCGTCGAGGAGGGCGTCGAGGCCGGCGGCGACTTCGACCCCGACAGCGACGACCTGCTCGACGACGCGATCCGCATCGTCGTCGAGACCGAAACCGCGTCGGTGTCGATGATTCAGCGCCGGCTGCGGGTCGGCTACACGCGCGCCGGGCGCCTGATCGACATGCTCGAGCGCCGCGGCGTCATCTCCGGCTACGAGGGCTCGAAGCCGCGGCAGGTTCTGATCACGGCCACCGACCTGGGCGGCTTTCTCAGCGGCGGCGAGGCCGAGCCGGTCGGCGCCGACGCAGACGTCGACGCCTAAGCCGCGAAGGGCGACAATGTCGGGGTGGAAGGAGTCGGGGCCACCCTTCGAGAGGCGCGGAAGCGACAGGGCATCGAGCTCGGCGAGATCGAGCGGGCGACCAAGATCCGCGGGCGCTTCCTGGTCGCGATCGAGGCCGAAGACTGGGACGTCCTGCCCGGGGACGCCTACGCGCGCGGCTTCGTCCGCGCCTACGCCGACCAGCTCGGCCTTGACGGCGCCCGGCTCGCGGCCGAGGCGCCGCCGGTGCCGACGCCGCCCGTGGCCGCGGAGCGGGCGCCGCGACGGGGATCGCGCCGGGCGCTGACCGCGGCGCTGGCGGTGGGCCTGGTCGCGGTGATCGGCGTCGTCGGGCTGATCTGGGACACGGGAGGAGGCGGTGGCCCGGCCGCCCCCGGCGCTGCGCCGAAGGCGGGCGGGGGGTCCCCACCCGACGCGGGTACGGCGCCCGTCGAGAGGCAGTCCGCGCCGGATCGGGCCGCGGCCGGGCGCGGGCCGATCGAGCTGAGCCTGCGGACGACGGCGGAAGTCTGGGTCTGCCTGCTCGACCAGAGCGGCAAGCCCCTGGTCGAGGGCGTCGTCCTTCCCGGCGGAGCCGAGGAGGGGCCCTTCCGTTCCGGTAGCTTCACGGTCTCGCTCGGCAACGGCGAGGTCGCGATGCGCGTCGACGGCAAGGAGACCGAAATTCCAGAGAGCGCCAGCCCGCTCGGCTACGAGGTCGGGCGCGGGGGAGAGCTGACGTCGTTGCCGGAATCGGAAAGGCCCACCTGCCTGTGAGCGATTCCGCCCCGGTCAGGGCAGGGATCGTGGTCACCGGCACCGAGGTCCTGACCGGGCGGATCACCGACCGGAACGGGCCCTGGGTCTCCGAACGGCTGGCCGAGTTCGGGATCGAGGTCGCCCACATCCTGATCGTCGCCGACCGTCCCGACGACCTCGAGGCCGCCCTGCGCTTCCTCGCCGCCGAGCGCATGGACCTGATCGTCACCACGGGCGGGCTGGGGCCGACCGCCGACGACCTCACGGCCGAGGTCGTCGCCCGCTTCACCGGCCGCCAGCTGGTCCTCGACGAGGCGGTCGAGGCGAAGATCGCCGAGATCCTGCGCGGCTTCGCCAAACGCTTCAAATTCGACCAGGACGCCGTCATCGAGGCGAACCGAAAGCAGGCGATGGTGCCCGAGGGCGCCACACCGCTCGACCCGGTCGGCACCGCGCCGGGCCTCGTCGTCCCCGCCGGCGAGCGCGCCGTCGTCGTCCTGCCCGGCCCGCCGCGCGAGCTGCAGCCGATGTGGCCTGCGGCGCTGGAGACCGCCCCGCTGCGCGCGCTGCTCGAGCGGGCCACGCCCCTTCACGCCTACACCCTGCGCATGTTCGGGATCCCCGAGTCCGAAATCGCCAAGAGCCTGCGCGAGATCGAGGAGGAGGGCGTCGCCCTGGCGCAGGTCGAGATCACGACCTGCCTGCGGCGCGGGGAGATCGAGATCGACGTCCGCTACCGCGACGATGCGGCGGCGACCGCGGAGGCGGTGCGCAGGGGCCTCGCCGAGCGCCACCGCGCCCAGCTCTTCAGCGAGGACGGCGAGACGATCGACTCCCAGGTGGCGAGGCTGCTGGCGGGCCATCGCCTGGGGCTCGCGGAGTCGTGCAGCGGCGGCCTGCTGGCGGCGCGGATCACCGACCTCCCCGGCGCCTCCGACTACATGGCGGGCAGCGTCGTCGCCTACTCGAACGAGGCGAAGGCAGGCCTGCTCGGCGTCGATCCCGACCTGATCGAGCGTCACGGCGCCGTCTCGCCGCAGGCGGCGGCGGCGATGGCGGAGGGAGCGCTGGAGCGCTTCGAGGCCGACGTCGCGGTCTCGATCACGGGGATCGCCGGGCCCGACGGCGGCAGCGAGGAGAAGCCGATCGGCTACGTCTGCTTCAACGCCCGCCTGGCCGACGGCACGGAGATCGCCCGCGAGCCGGTGATACCCGGCGGCCGCGCCGACATCCGCGAACGCTCGGCGCTGGTCGGCGTGCACCTGCTGCGGACGCTCCTGACCGGCATCGAGCCACCCCTGTAGCGAAGCCTTTCTCGATAAGGGCATACGGCTAGTTGCCCCAGACTTCAGCCGCCCTTTGGCTCCTGCTTCACAGGCTTTGAAGCAGTGTGAGCAAGGGGATGGCAAGCGAGCAAGGCCCGAAGGCATCTGGCTGAGCGGCGCACGATCAGAAAGGCGTCGCAAGACGCTCGTGGGTTCGATCCGACCCCTCCGCCTTGCGGAGCCACTGAATATCCGAAGTAGAGTTCGGTGTGTGACTTTTCACGCTTGTACGCGGGGGCCGCGCGAGCAACGATTCCACGCGAGGGGCGATCTCAACATGGTCCTGCGGAGTCGAATCAAGCATCTGGTGGCGCTGGCGGCCCTGACGGGGGCTGTGGTGCCGTGCATGGGGGCGGGATCTGCAAGCGCGGCCCTGCCGGGGACGCACGCGCCGATCGTCTTTGCCGGCAGTGATGCCGGTTCCGGAGATGGGCTCTGGTCCATCCAGGACGAACGGGAACCAAATGCGGCGTCTGACTACCAATCCGACCGATTCCGAAGCCCAGACCTCTGCGGACGGCCGCTGGATCGTCTTCATCCGCGCGGTTGAAGTCGGTGGCACTCCGGCACGGCATGTCTTCATCGCGCGCGCCAACGGCCGCGGAGTCATCGAGGTGACGACGGGACCCGTGCTTTGACCAAACGCCGTCTTTCTCTCGGTCCGGTCGCCAGATCTTCTTTTCGCGCTTCGTTAGGCGCCTTCGGCGAAGAAAAGGCTTTCGATGTCGAACACATCTTCAGCGTCCGCCGCGGCGGCGGCGGGCTGCGCCGCCTCACGTCGGGCCACTTCAGTGACCGAAACCCGGTCGTCTCGCCGAACGGTCGCATCATCGCTTTCGAACGTGGAGGGTATCGTGGGAGTGGAGCCGCACGTCCACACGATGCGCCCGAACGGGTCTCGGATCGTCGACTCTCACGCCCAGGCTTGCCGCTTGGTCCTCACAGCCTGACTTCAGCCCCTCCGGGAACCAGATCGTCTTCGTGCGCGGCTATCCCGGCGCGCCCAACGCCGACCTCTTCACGATGCGACCGAACGGCAAGAGGTGGCGTCGTCTAACAGGGGGAGCGAACAACCCGGTCGGCCATTTCTCGAACCCCGCCTACTCCCCCGACGGCAGGTTCGTCGTTGCCGCAGCGCACGCCCGGGGTGAGATCCTCCTCAATACTCCAGGTGATCCGGGTGAGAGATCGCTCGTCGGGTTGCAACCCTCGGCGGCAGCCAGACGCCGCGCTCGCCCGAAATGCAGGTCCCGGCTTGGCTCGCTCGGTAGCGGCCCCGACCGACCGCATTGTTCGCACCGACTAGTGCGAGAATGTTGTGGCGGGCCGTCGTTGCACTTCTGTTCTCGCGTGATTGCGGTAGCGCTCACGCAGGGCTCCCGGCAGCAGGGGCCGTCTCGCCGGCCGACTCGCGCTGGCCGCGGTACAGGACCACGCTCACGGCAATCGCCCCGAATGGCAGAATAAGGAACCCGGCGGCTCCGACCGGCGTCAGGAACCCAATCCCGAGCACAATCGCGACCCACGAGGCCACTTGGGCAGCGCCAGAGTGCGAAGGCCGCCGATCCCGGCTGCGAGCACCATCATGCTAGGCCCGCCGTGAACGGGATCCAGTTCACCGCGTGAGCTGGTTGAGCGTGTAGACGGCATCGCGCCCCCAGTGGTCGGCGCCCGTCACCGCGGCCAGGCTGACCCAGGCTGCGATCACGAATCCCACGGCCGCGAACACGGCGCCGCCGAAGGCGATCGAGTAGGTGGGCTCCCGCCCTCACCGCCACGCGGGGCCGAGCGCAGCCGGAGCAAGACTGCAGCCCCCGGGCCACTCGACTTTCTTTCTGTTCGGTCGGCTTGGAACGGGGTCAATCCCCGCGAGGAGTGCATTCCACATGGAGCCGGAAATACGGCACCGAGCGGAGCCCGCAATCGGTTTGGGTGCTCCGCCCGGTGCTCGCCGCTATGGCTGGTTGCCCGGACCGCCCTGGCTCTTGCAGGAAGCCGGACGTTCCGAGTTCTTGCCCGTGCACTGGCCGGACTTACCGGCGCCGTTGCCTCCTTCGGTGGGCGGCGATGGATTGGCTCCAGCGAACGGCGCTGCAGTCACCGCCAGCGCCACGGTCGACAGGGCCACCGCGAACACTTTGCGCGTGCGTGTCATGCCTGAGTCCTCCTTGCTCCGGCGCGATCGGCTATCAACTCCGACCACCACCTACTGGGCTCCTTGCGAAAACCGTCCGGCGAACCACCCACCTCACCGAGCAATCCAGAAACGAGTCCAACCGCTCGTTGTCAGGCCCTACGGCGGGAAATCGGCGCGAATCGCCAATTTCCTGCGTTTGACGCCCCACCTCGGGTGGTATTGAGAGAGACGAATCGGGCCCGGTATCGGTAGTCGCTGCCACCGCCAGAATCGCTGCAAATGAGGACCTTTCGGTAAGCGTTCAGCCTCAACCGACGCCTGCGATTCCCGCACTCTCCGCTCAGACCAGCGAAGGAGCAGGGCTCGCCCGAGCGCTCGCCGTAAGCGCCTCAACCAAGAAGCTGAACAGCGATCGCCCCTGCAGTCGGCAGGTCTGTGAGACCGAGAGCATCCGCTCGGCGAAGTGCTCTCCGGCTTGCGACTGGCTGCCGAGGGAGATCTTGCGATAGATCACTGCGGATCTGAGCCCCCTCTCGGCCCTCTTGTTGGTCGGCTCCACCCCCTCGACCTCGGTGTAGGTCCAAAGCGCCGGCCAGAGCTTCGAGACGTTGCGCGCAAAGGTGCGGAAGCCGCCGTTGCGAGTTCTCATCATGTCGTGTGGCTCCAGCGGGCCCTCATCGTCGCTTGATCTTAGCGATCTCGCGTGTCAGCCTCCTGCTATCACCGTGGGTGGCGATGCCTGCCAGGCGACGAACAACTCGCAACAGATATCAAACCCCTCCTCACCGAAGCGATCCTGCTCGACCAGGCCTTCGTAGTAGCGGCGTAAGTCACTCAGAGTGGGCCAAGCAGACTTACCAACAAACTTCATCCATATAGTCATAGACCACCCTCGATCGAAGGAGACGGTCCCGCCGCAGCGCTCGCCGATCGCTGCGGCCTCTCGCGCTCGTGTCGGATGGAAGGCGACCTGCAACGCGGCCGAGTTCACCGAGATCTCACTTCAAGGGAGTCTGTTGTCGAACGTGGCTCCAGGCGGTCTCATCGACATAGAGCACCGGGGCGTCCTTTACCGCCTCGCGCAACTCTGCGTAATGATGCCAAGGCGCGTAGGGCCCTGGTCTTCGCTTCCCCCGAGTCGTCGAGAACGCGCATCCAAACAGCTATCCGCATAGCTCTGAGGCGTCGCGGCGGAGATCCGGTTGCGGACCGACAAGAGCCCGATCGCTGCCTGAAGGCGTGGGCCGAGCGCTTTCCCTGGCTCCCTGCGTTAGCTCGGCACGGTGGTGTGAGCGCCCCGAAGCAGCGCAGGGCGTGGGCGCGGTGCTCGGTGACGGTGACCGCAATCGCCGGCAGCTCGGTGAGCTGTGGCCGTGGGGCGCGGCGGCCTGATCGTGGTTGCGGGATCGAGGTTGTGCCCGCAGCTTGAGCAGCTGGCCGGCCAGTGGTCCATCACCTGATCGAGGCGATCCTCGGCAACAGCTTCCGAGTCGTTCCCTCGTGGCCGTGCTGGCCGCCCTGCTTGCGGGGACTGGGCGAGCGCTCGGTCGTCGCCCTATCGGGTGAGCCGACGGCGGCGCGACTGGGAGTTCTCGCGCAGCTTCTCCTCCATGCGCTCGATTCGTTCCTACAAGCGATGACCTGGCGCTCTAGCGGGCGGTGAGCTCGACGAGGAACTCGACGCAGCCTCGCGGCCCGCGTCGTAGCGCCTCGGCCTCCGTGCGCTCCATGGCAAAAGGTTGCCGTCCTCGAGTTCTGTCCTCTTGGGCGGCTGAACGCTTACACCTTCGGGATCTCGATGTGCGCCTGTGCTTGCACGCCTGCACGCCCCCCGGTTACGAGACGACCGCTTATCGCGCAAAGGGAGTGCGCCGGCCCGGACGGCGAGATGCACTCCGCGCAACGGAAGCAGGAGCCGGCCGACAGCGCTCCGGCGCGGTTCGAGGTGCTCGGCCCAGCCCCACATTGCCTGTAACGCAAGGCCCCGTGGGCCTGCTGCCCGGGGATAGCGGCTCGTCGCTGCGCATTGTGGGGGCGGTCTTCGCGGCATAGGCTATCCCGGAGATGTCGTCGGTGGCTCGAGAGAGGGTTCGTCTGGCGGAGCTCGTTGCGCTGCTCTCGCTGGGCACCGATCTCGGGCTTGGTCAGCCGATGGAGCACATGATCCGTGCGTGCTTGATCGCGCTCCGGCTCGGTGAGCGGCTTGGGCTGGCGGAGTTCGAGCGCGGCGTTGTCTACTACTCGGGTCTGCTGGCGTGGGTCGGGTGCCACACCGACGCCTACGAGCAGGCGAAGTGGTTCGGGGATGACGCGACCCTGAAGCGAGACGCGCACTACCACTACGACATGGGCAAGGTCGGCCCAGCGATCTCATTCATGCTCAGGCATGTCGGCGGGCCCGAACGACCGCTGGCTACGCGCACCCGGGTGGGTTTGGCGTTCATGGGGGACGGGCTGCGGGCGATGAAGTCGCTCGCAGAGAACCATTACCGCGCGACCGACGAACTCGTAGAGCGTCTGGGCCTCGGCGAGGACGTTCGCGAGAGCCTTCGACAGACGTACGAGCGCTGGGATGGCAAAGGCGCATACGGGATGAAGGGCGAGGAGATCGCCGTCAGCTCGCGGCTGATCAACCTCGCGGACGTGGTCGAGGTGTTCGGGCGCACCGGCGGCGTCGAGGCGGCGCTGATGGTGGCCCGGGAGCGCAGCGGCAAGCAGTTCGATCCAGATCTGGTCGACGTGTTCTGCGAGCAGGCACCGATGGTGTTGACCGAGCTCGATGACACGCCGAGCTGGGAAGCGGTGATCGCGGCGGAGCCGGCGCTGGCGCGTGAGGTCGTCGGCGAGGAGCTCGACCTCGCGCTCGAGGCGATTGGCGAGTTCGCCGAGCTGAAGTCGCCGAGCATCATGGGTCACGTCCACGCCGTCAGAGGGCTGGTCACCGAGGCCGCGACGAGCTTCGGCCTGCCGGACGCCGACGCAGCCCAGCTTCGTAGAGTGGCATGCGTCTACGACCTCGGCCGGCTCGGGGTTCCGAACACGGTCTGGGACAAGCCGGGGCCGCTGACTCGGTCCGAGCTCGAGCGGGTGCGCACGCATCCGTACCTGAGCGAGCGGATGCTCGCGTTCGCGCCCTCACTGGAGGGCCTTGGCAGGATCGCGGTCCAGCATCACGAGCGACTTGACGGCTCCGGTTATCCCCGCGGCCTTTCGGGCGAGCAGATCGGAGCGACCGCGCGGTTGCTGGCCGCGGCGGACGTGTACCAGGCGCTATGCGAGCCGCGCCCACACCGGCCGGCCCGCGCCGCGCAGGACGCGGCCGGCGAGTTGCGCCGAGAGGTCACCGCCGGGCGACTCGACGGTGAAGCCGTGGACAGCGTGCTAAGGGCCGCGGGGCACAGGGTCCGCCGGCGCCGCGAGTGGCCTGCGGGCCTGACCGCGCGCGAGGTAGAGGTGCTCAGGCTCCTGGCGCGCGGCCTGTCGAACAAGCAGATCGCTCAGCAGCTCGTGATCTCGCCGAAGACCGCAGGCAGTCACGTCGAGCACATCTACCGCAAGATCGACGCCTCCAACCGCGCGCAGGCCAGCCTGTTCGCGATGCGTCACGGGCTGATGCGCGACGCGCCGCCAGCAGACGGCGCCTAGCCTCTAGACCTTTTCCGGATCCGCGAGGTCCCAAAGATCGGGCGAACGCCCGATGACGGCTCGTCGCTCGGTTGCGAGCCTGCCCGCAGCGATTGAAACCCGGCTTGGAGGACACGATGAGCAGCCAGGAAAGCACCACGGCCCCGCACGGCCAGCGCGTTCACGCCAACGGCATCGACATCCACTACCTCGACCAGGGGGAGGGCGAGCCGCTTGTGCTGCTGCACGGCGGCCTGGTCTCCACCAACCCGATCTGGACGGGTGTGCCCGTCGCCTATGCCGGCCACATGGACAGACTGGCCGAGCACTTCCGCGTGATCGCCCCGGACACGCGCGGCTGCGGCCGGACCGTGCACTCCGGCGGCCCGGTCAGCTTCGATCTTTTGGCCGACGATATCGCCGCGATGATTGGCGCGCTCGGACTCGAGCGGCCCCTGATCGCCGGCTTCAGCGAGGGCGCGATCACCGCGACCATCCTCGGAATCCGGCACCCGGACACAGCCCGAGCGATCGTCAACCACGCGGGCTTCGACGAGTTCGATCCCGAGGCCCCGACGTTCGCGATGATGCGCCAGATCCTCGGCGGCAGCCCCGACGCGACCGAGCCCGATCCGGACGCAGCAGCACACGGCTTCGAGGCCTCCGAGCAGATGCGCCCGATGTTCGAGCTGATGAAGCGCGACCAGGACAGCGGTCAGGGCGACGGGCACTGGCGGACATACCTGCGCCTCTCCTGGGAGCGCACCACCCAGCATCCCGGCTACACATACGCCGACCTCGCGAAGATCACCGTTCCAACGCTGATCCTTGCCGGTGACCGCGACGACTTCTGCACCGTCGAGCAGGCCGTCACCGCCTACCGGCGGCTCGCGGACGGCGAGCTGGCGATCCTGCCCGGCCACGGCCACTACATCCCGCCCGCCGCAGTCGAAACGACGGTCGAGTTCTTCGCCCGCCGACTCGCTGCCCAATCCTGACCGCAGAGGGGAACGACATGACGACGATCCACATCACGACTCACAGCCGGCTGGCCCCCGAGCGGGTGCTCGCGGCCGCCTACGACTTCTCGGCTCGGCGTGCGGAGATCTTCCCCGCCGTGTCGATCCCGCACCTCGAGGTCCACGATCTCAGCCAGACCTCCGCCGACGTCACCGAGGGCACACCGGCCGGCGTCGGCATCGACTGGGAGCGATGCCGGTACGACTGGTCGCAGCCCGGTTCAGTCAAGGCGGTCGTCACCGATTCGAACGTCTACCAGTCGGCGCGAAGCAGCTGGGAGCTCCGAGCCACACCGGCCAAGAGCGGAAGCGAGGTCGAGATGATCTGGATCCGCGAATTCACACACAACCCCCGCGGGAGGATCTTCGGGACACTTTTCAAACTGATCGGCAAGCTCATCTTCACGCGCGAAGCCAAGCGCACGATCAGGAACCTCGAGCGTGTGGAGGCGACCCCCGCCGAGAAGCCGCCGATCACCACTCGGCCGGGCTGAAGCTCGTCCACCCTCGCCGGCCACGATGCTCAACGACGTCGATGTCGCTCCCTCCTGGAACGACTCAAGCCCCCGACGCCGGTTGGCCTGATTAGCACGGGTTCACGAAATGCGGGTGCCTGCCGCCGCTCCGCGTTAAGCCCCCCTTGTCAGCCATTAGCAGGGCGCCTGCTCCCGCGTGAAAGGAGTAGCGCTAGGCGCGGTCTCAGGGACAGCTATTGGATACGCCTTTCGCCAATTCGTTGCAGTCGGGCGTTGTCCCGTGCGCCTGTGCGCCATAGCGTGGGGTCGTGGCCAAGGATCGCCTCAAGAGCCCCCGCGCACGGCTGTTCGTGGCGCTCGAGCTGCCGTCCCCGCTGCGTGCGGGGGTCGAGGCCTGGGGGAGGGACGCGCTGCGCGACCCGGCCCTGAGGCCGCTGCCGCCCTCCTCGCTCCACATCACCCTCGTCTTCCTCGGCTACCGGCCGGAGAAGGAGATCGGGCGGATCGCCGCGATGGTCGAGGCGCTCGACGGGCCGGCGCCGCTGATCGCGCTGCGCGACCCCGAGCAGCGGCCGGCGCGGGGGAGGGCACGGCTGTTCGCGCTCCCGGTCGAGTCGCCCGAGGCCGTCTCGCTGCAGGCCGGGCTCGAGGGGAGTCTGGTCGCGGGGCGCCTTCACGAGCCCGAGCGGCGGCGGTTCTGGCCCCATCTGACGGTCGCCCGGGTGCGGCCCGAGGGCAGGGGCTCGAGGCGGCCGCGGGCCGTTTCGGAGCCGCCGGGGCCGTTGCCGCAGGAGCTCTTGCAGCCCGGCCGTTGCGTCCGAGTGGCGCTCTACCGTTCCGAACTCAAGCCCCAGGGTGCGCAGTACACCCCGCTGGCACATGTCGATCTGCCCGGACCAGGGCAGCAGTGAGGTGATCGAAGAGATGGCGAATCAGAAAGCGACTTTGAAGGACGCCTCGGCCAAGGAGGCCAAGGCCAAGGACGCGGCGCTCGAGAACGCCGTGACCCACATCAGGAAGGAGTTCGGCGAGGGGCTGCTGATGCGCCTGGGCACCGATGCCGCCGTCCAGGTCGGGGCGATCCCGACCGGCTCGCTCGCCCTCGACCTGGCGCTCGGGATCGGCGGTGTGCCCCGCGGGCGGATCGTCGAGATCTTCGGCCCGGAGTCCTCGGGCAAGACCACCCTGATCTATCACGTGATCGCCGAGGCCCAGGCGCGGGGCGGGGTCTGCGTCTTCATCGACACCGAGCACGCGATGGACCCGATCTACGCCAACGCGATCGGGGTCGACACCGACGAGCTGCTGGTCTCCCAGCCCGACTACGGCGAGCAGGCGCTGCAGATCGCCGATCGGCTGATCGCCTCGGCTGCGATCGACGTGGTCGCGATCGACTCGGTCGCGGCGCTGACGCCGAAGGCCGAGCTCGAGGGGCAGATAGGAGACACGACGGTCGGGCTGCAGGCGCGGCTGATGTCGCAGGCGATGCGCAAACTCGCCGGCAACCTCAACCGCACGAACACGGTCTGCCTCTTCACCAACCAGATCCGCGAAAAAGTCGGCGTCCAGTTCGGCTCGCCCGAGACCCAGCCGGGCGGCCGGGCGCTGAAGTTCGCCTCCTCGCAGCGGCTCGACATCCGCCGCATCGAAACCCTCAAGGACGGGACCGAGGCGGTCGGCAACCGGGTCCGGGTCAAAGTCGTCAAGAACAAAGTCGCCGCCCCCTTCCGCCAGGCGGAATTCGACATCGAGTACGGGCAGGGGATCTCCCGCGAGGGCGGGCTGCTCGACTTCGGCATGGAGCACGACCTGGTCCAGAAATCGGGCTCCTTCTTCTCCTACGGCGAAACGAGGCTGGGCCAGGGCCGCAGCAACGCCAAGCAGTTCCTGGCCGACAACCCCGAGCTGGCGACCGAGATCGAAGGCAAGATCCGGGCCGCGCTCGGCCTCGGAGCCGACGCCGCCCCCGCGCCCGCGCCGCGAGGAGCCGGCGGCCGAGGCCACGGAGGCGGGCGAGGCAAAAGCCGCCTAGACCGGGCGCCGCCCCGCACCGGGTCTGACCGCCGTCTGTGGATAGGATGCCGCGCGCATGGCGTACAACACGATCTTCTACATATGCGGCTCGGTTCTCGCCGCCGCCGCCGTCATCACCGCCCTCGTCGGGCTGCGCTCCGAGAAGTTCCCGGGCAGGGCGGCGCCGCTGGTCGCCCTCGCCTTCGTGGCGCTGATCGGCGTCACCACGACCTACGCCGTGCTCAACGGCAAGGAGGAGCAGGAAGCCCGCGCCGAGGAGCTGGCGCCGGCGACCGAAGAGGCCGAAGCGCTGGAGGAACAGCCGGTCGGCCAGGAACGGGCCGCGGACGAGGCGGCGGCCGGGAACGGTGGTGGAAAGGCGGTGCAGGGCCCCGGCGGCACCCTGCAGCTGGCGGCCTCGCCGACCGACATCGCCTACGACAAGACCAAGCTCTCCAGCAAGCCGGGCGAGGTGACGATCGACTTCACCAATCCCGCCGCGCTCGAACACGACGTCGCGATCGAGAAGGACGGCAAGGAGATCGCCGTCTCCGAAACGATCGGCGAAGGGAAGACGTCGGTGAAGGCCGACCTCGCCCCCGGCACCTACACCTTCCTCTGCACCGTGCCCGGCCACGCCGAGGCGGGCATGGAAGGCACTCTGACCGTCAAGTAGCCTCGGGGGCGAGATGCCCACCTTCCACGTCACCACGTTCGGCTGCCAGATGAACGTGCACGACTCCGAGCGCATGCAGGGAATGCTCGAGTCGCTCGGCTACGAGGAGGCCGAGAGCCGCGAGAACGCAGACCTGATCCTCTTCAACACCTGCTCGATCCGCGAGTCGGCCGACAATCGCTTCATCGCCCACCTCGGCGAGGCGAAGCGGCTCAAGTCGGAGGACCCGGAGCGGGTCGTCGGCGTCGGCGGCTGCTGGGCCCAGTCGGTCAAGGAGGAGGTCTTCCGCCGCTTCCCCTTCGTCGACGTCGCCTTCGGCCCGGGACAGATCCACAGGCTCGCCGAGTTCCTCAACTCCGACTCGCTCAGCGCCCAGGGCTACTTTGAGTTCGAGGACTTCTCCGGCCACCTCCCGGCCCGTCGCGAGCGCCGCTTCCAGGGCTGGCTGCAGATCTCGCAGGGTTGCAACTGCCGCTGCTCCTACTGCATCGTGCCCTCGACCCGCGGGCGCGAGGTCAGCCGCGACCCGGGTGAGCTCGTCGCCGAGGCGGAGGCGCTCGCCGCCGACGGCGTCCGCGAGGTGACGCTGCTCGGCCAGAACGTCAACAGCTACGGGCGGGACCTGCCGCGCGGGACGCGGATCGCCTTCGCCGAGCTGCTCGCCAGGGTCGACGCGGTCGAGGGCATCGACCGCATCCGCTACACGAGCCCTCACCCGAAGGACATGAAGGAGGACGTGATTCGCGCCCACGCGGAGCTGCCGGCGCTCTGCGAGCATGTCCACCTGCCCCTGCAGTCCGGCTCCAGCTCGGTCCTGAAGGCGATGCGACGCACCTACGACCGCGGCCGCTACATGGACCGCGTGGCGCTGATCCGCGAGCACGTCCCGGACTGCGCGCTGACGACCGACATCATCGTCGGCTTCCCCGGCGAGACGGACGCCGACTTCGAGCAGACGCTCGAGGTCGTCGACGAGGTCGGCTACGACGGCGCCTTCACCTTCGTCTTCTCGCCGCGGCGGGAGACGGAGGCCGCGACACTCGGCGATCAGGTCCCACACCCGGTCAAGGTCGAGCGCATGGAGCGCCTGGTCGAGCTCGTCCAGCGCCGCGCGACCGAACGGGCCCGGCGCTTCGTCGGGCGCGAGATGGAGGTGCTTGTCGAGGGGCCGAGCAGGACGGACCCGAGCCGGCTGCGCGGGCGAACGAGGCACAACAAGGCGGTGAATTTCGAAGGGGTCGCCGAGGCCGGTGCACCTCGTCGACGTGAAGATCGAGTCGGCGACGTCGCAGACGTCTGGGCGGGATCGTCGGCACAAGCCCCTCGCTCAACTTTTTCGGTGAATTGTCGCTGGCTGTCCGCGGGCCGGTCGGCGAAAAAGTACAAGCCGCTCGGGGCAGCGCCAAGCCCTCATCGGTAGGCGTGCGACGTGGTAGCCATATTCGGGCCCACGGGGGTTGGCAAGACCGGTGTGGCGATTGAGCTTGCCGAGATTCTGCGGGAGCGGGGGGAGGATCCGGTGGCGATCTCGTGTGATGCGCTGCAGGTGTACGAGGGTCTGGGGAGGCTGACCGGGGCGGCGACGGAGGAGGAGCAGGCGAGGCTGGAGCACCGGCTGGTCGGCTTCGTCCCGGTCGGAGAGCCCTTCTCGGTCGGCGACTACATGGAGCTCGCCCACCGCGAGGTCGACGCGGCGCTGGCCGCCGGCAGGTGGCCGCTGGTCGTCGGCGGAACCGGCCTCTACCTACGCGCCGCGGTCGCCAGCCTCTCGCTGACCAAGGTGCCGAGCGGGGCCGAGGACTCCGAGCTCTGGTCCCCGCAGACCCGCCACCCGACGACGATCTTCGGCATCGACATGGATCGGGCGGCGCTCTACGAGCGGATCGACGCCCGCACCGAGGAGATCGTCGCCTCGGGCGCCGCCGAGGAGGTGCGCCGGGCGGAGGCGGCGGGGCCGTCGCGCACGGCGCGCAAGGCGCTCGGCTTCGATGAGCTGCTTGCCGGCGACGTCGAGCGGCTCAAAAAGCGCTCGCGCAACTACGCCCGGCGCCAGCTGACCTGGATGCGGAAGGTCCCGAACCTGCGCTGGATCGACCGGGGCGGGCGCGGCGACGGCGAGATCGCGGCGGAGATCGCGGCCGACGTCACACAGGGCGGGCGCGGCATCTGAGACACTGCGGCCGCGATGGCGGCGACGCGCTCGATCTCCGACCTGCCCGGCCCCCCCGGGCTCCCGCTGATCGGCAGCCTGGGCGTACGGCCGAAGAGCCTGCACCTGATCGTCGAGAGGTGGTGCAGGCAGTACGGGCCGACCTACCGCTTCGACCTCGGGCCGCGACGGGTGGTGGTCTTCGCCGACGCCGAGACGATCAACACGGTCCTGCGCGACAGGCCCGACGGCTTCAGGCGCTGGAGTGAGATCCAGACGATCAGCGAGGAAATGTGGGGGACCGCCGGCGTCTTCGCCGCCGAGGGGGACGATTGGCGGCGCCAGAGACGACTCGCGGTCACGGCGCTGAACAGCAATCACCTGCAGCGCTACTTCGACGTGGTCAGCACCTGCGCCGGGCGCCTCTACAGCCGGCTGCAGGGGGTCGCGCACGCGGGGCGGCCCTACGAGATCGGCGAGGCGCTCTCGTCGTTCACCGTCGACGTGACCTCGGCGCTCGCCTTCGGGCACGACCTGAACACGCTCGAGAGGGGCGACAGCGAGCTGCAGAACCACCTGCACCGGGTCTTCCACACGACCAACCGGCGGCTGTTCATGCCGATTCCCTACTGGCGCTGGGTGAAGCTGCCCGCCGACCGCGCCCTCGACAGGTCGCTGGCCGCGATCGGCAGGGCGGTGAGGGCCTTCATGGACGAGACGAGGGCACGGATCGCGGCGAATCCCGAGCTGAGGGAGTCGCCGACCAACTTCCTCGAGGGGATGATCGCCGCCCAGGAAACCGACGGCAGGTTCACCGACGGCGAGATCGTCGGCAACGTCTTCACCCTGCTGCTCGCGGGCGAGGACACGACCTCGCACACGATGGCCTGGACGATCTGGGAGATGGCCACCCGGCCCGAGGTGCAGGCGAGGTGGGCCGAGGAGGCGAGCGAGGTCCTCGGAGACCAGAGCCACCCGACCGAATACGACACGGTCGAGGGCTTTCGCTACGGCGAGGGCGTGCTGCGCGAGTCGATGCGCCTCAAGCCGGTCGTCCCGATCACCGGGGCGCAGGCGCTCGCCGACACCGAGATCGAGGGGATCCGGATACCGGCCGGCGCCAGGACGATCTTCCTGCATCGGGAGGCGGGGCTGCGCGGCACCGAGCGGGCGGAGGAGTTCAGGCCCGAGCGCTGGCTCGAGGACGACGAGATCGAGACCCCGGACCAGAAGTCCTTTCTCGCCTTCGGGGCCGGCCCCCGCTTCTGCCCCGGCCGCAACCTGGCCTTTCTCGAGGCGAAGACGGCGCTCGGGATGATCGCCCGAAACTTCGAGCTCGAGCTCGACCCCGAGGCGGAGCCCGTGAGCGAGCTGCTCGGCTTCACGATGAGCCCGCGGGGCCTGCGGGTGCGCCTCCGCGAGCGGGTGCCGGCCGTCACCGCCTAGCTTTGGAGACGCGATGAGATTCGAGAAGTGGCAGGCGCTCGGCAACGACTATGTGATCCTCGAGCGTGAGCAGCTGCCCTGGGAGCTGACCGGCGAGCGGGTCGAGCGGATTTGCGACCCTCACTTCGGAATCGGCTCGGACGGCGTGCTGCTGCTCTCGCGCAGCGACGACCCCGCCTTCGTCGCCGAGCTGAGGATCTTCAACCCCGACGGCTCCGAGGCCGAGCTCTCCGGCAACGGCGCGCGCGAGGCGATCCTCTACCTGCGCCGCCACGAGTGGACCGACGCCGACACCTTCTCGATCCTCACCGCCGCCGGCCCGATCACGCCGACGATCACCTCCGCGAGGACCTGCTCGGTGGAGATGGGTCGCGCCTCGACGCGATCGAAGGACTTCCCCTCGGGCGGGCCGGACGGCACCGGGACGGTCGTTGCCGGCGGGCGCTCCTGGGACTTCCAGCACGTCTCGATCGGCAACCCCCAGTGCGCGATAGTCGTCGGCGACGAGCTCGAGCGGCTCGATCTCGCCGCGCTCGGCCCCGAGATCGAAGCGGACGAGCGCTTCCCGAACCGGACCAACGTCTCCTTCCTGCGGTTCGACGGAAGCCGCGTGCGGGCACGGATCTTCGAGCGCGGGGTGGGGGAGACGCTCTCCTCGGGAACCGGCGCCAGCGGCGCCGCGGTGACCGCCTTCCTCGGTGGCGCCGAGAGCCCGATCGCCGTCGAGCTCGACGGCGGCGAGCTCGAGGTCGAGGTCTCCGCGGACCTCGACGTCCGTCTCAGCGGCTGGGCGGAGCCGATCTGCGCCGGTGAGCTCTCGGCCGAGCTGATCGCCGCACTCGGGTAGATTTCCGCGCCGATGGGAATCGCCGGGCCGTCCAAGCGCCTCGAGGCAATGCCTCCGTACATGTTCGCCGAACTCGAGCGCCGGGTCGCGGACAAGCGCGCCGCGGGCGTCGACGTGATCAGCCTCGGTATCGGCGACCCCGACGAGCCCACCTATCCGCACATCGTCAAGGCGATGCAGGAGGCGGTGGCCGACCCCGGCAACCAGAAGTACCCGAGCAACCGCGGCCGGGCCGAGTTTCGCGAGGCCTTCGCCGGCTTCTACGACGAGCGCTTCGCGGTCGAGATCGACCCCGAGTCCGAGGTGATCCCCGCGATCGGGGCGAAGGAGTGCATCTACAACCTCTGCTTCGCCTTCCTCGACCCGGGCGGCGCCGCCCTCGCCTCCGACCCCGGCTATCCCGTCTATACCGGCGGCCCGATCCTGGCCGGCGCCACGCCGGAGCTGCTGCCGCTGCTGCCGGAGCTCGGCTTCGCGCCCGACCTGAGCGCGGTGCCGGCCGAGACCGCGGCCAGGGCGCGGCTGATGTTCCTCAACTATCCGAACAACCCGAGCGGCGCCGTCGTCCCCGAGGGCTTCTTCGAGATGGCCGTTTCCTTCGCCCGCGAGCACGAGATCCTCGTCGTCCACGACAACGCCTACTCGGAGACCACCTACGACGGCTATGTCGCCCCGAGCTTCCTGGCCACGCCGGGGGCGAAGGAGGTCGGCGTCGAGGTCTTCTCGCTCTCCAAGGGCTTCAACATGACCGGCTGGCGCTGCGCCGCGATTCTCGGCAATCGGGAAGCGATCGAGACCTACTGGCGGCTGAAGACCAACGTCGACTCGGGGCTCTTCGAGGCGGTGCAGCTCGCCGGGGCGGCGGCGCTGCGGGGCCCGCGCGGGCCGCTGGAGCGCATGAACGAGACCTACGCCCGACGGCGCGACCTCGTGGTCGGGGCGCTGCGTGAGATCGGCGTCGACGTCGCCGCCCCGCGGGGCACGATCTACGTCTGGGCGCCGGTGCCCGAGGGCCACACCTCGACCTCGTTCTCCGAGCTCGTGCTGGAGGAGGCCGCGGTGATCGTCTCGCCCGGCTCGATGTACGGGCCGAGCGGCGAGGGCTTCTTCCGGATCTCGCTGACGACGCCCGACGAGCGCATCGAAGAGGCGGTCGAGCGGATGCGCCGGCATCTGACGTGAGGGGGCGTCGCGAGTAGGGCCTCCACTTAACTTTTCCCGAACACAGCCTGTGGCCGTCCGCCGACGGAGCGGCGGGAAAAGTACAAGACGTTCCGGCCCTTACCCGACGCCTTTTCGGTCGGTGCCGGCGGATTCGCGTTCGCCGCTAGCTGGACGCCTCCCGTCTCTCGGTGAGCTTCGTCCAGTATCTGTTCAGGCCGCGCCACTGGTACTGGGGCGGCACGCACTGGATCAGCTCGGCGGCCGCCTCCTCGCTCGACGCCCGCGCCGCGACCAGCTCGCGGTGGCGCCGCTCGTAGTCGGGCTCGCTCAGCTCGCGGGCCAGCTGCGCCTCCTCGGCGAGCCGCTCGCGCACGGTCGCCAGATGCTCGGCGGGCGAGTCGATCGCGCCGAAATGGGTGACCGCGAGCCGCTGCGGGCGCCATGCCTCGACCGTGCCGATCGACTGCAGCCAGGCCTCGACGTCGATGTCGGGCGGCGGGGTGGGGGGGACGACGAGGTTCGTGTCGGGAATGAGGACGGCGGCGACGTCGCCGACGAAGGCGGTGCCGGAGGCTTCGTGCAGGTAGCAGACGTGGTGGGACGCGTGGCCCGGCGTGTAGGCGACCCGCATCCCGAGAACGGTCTCACCGCCGGCCAGGGGCCGGACGTTCTGCTCGGGCACCGGGACGATCTCGCCCCAGAGCCGCTCCATCGCGTCGCCGTAGAGGCGCTCGGCGCTGGCCAGCAGCCGCGAGGGGTCGACGAGGTGGGGCGCGCCGCGCTCGTGGACGAAGACCTCGATTTCCGGCCAGCGTCGGACCAGCGCGCCGGTCGCCGCGGCGTGGTCGAGGTGGATGTGGGTGAGGACGATCGCCGTCGGCCGCTCGTCGCCGATCGCCGCCAGCAGGGTGTCCATCGAGGACTGCGGGCCGGGATCGACGAGCGCGCCGTCGAGCTGCCAGCAGCCGATCACGTTGCGGGCGCCCGAGGTGCTCTACGTCGATGACCCGCATCGCGGCCGGGGGGGTCAGGCCGGGGCGGGGGAGGGGAAGCGATCGTCGGCCTCGAGGGTCTGGCGGATGCCCTCCTCGATGCCGCGCGGGTCGAAGCCGAGCTCCCTCACGGCCTTCTCGTTCGTCGCCCAGAAGGTGACGTTGTCCGCCGAGCTGATCAGCTCGCGCAGGTTCGGCGGCTGGCCCATCGCCCTGCCGACCAGCGGCCCGATCGGCGTCATCGCCTTCATCAGGGCGGTCGGCACCGCGTGCCTGGGGGCCCGCTTGCCGGAGATCTCGGCGACGGTGGCGATCGCCTCCCGCATCGTCGTCGGCGGGCCGGCGAGGACGTAGGTCTCGCCCGGCGCGCCCCTGTCGAGTGCGAGGACGATCCCGGCCGCGGTGTCCTCGACGTGGGCGAGGCAGATGCCGAGGTCGGGGAAGGGGATCAGCGGCATCTTGCCGTCGAGGAACTGCCCGAGCAGGTCGGCGAGCTGCGAGGTGTCGCCCGGCCCGTAGACGCCGCCGGGCTGCACGATCGTGCAGGGCAGGCCCTCGGCGATCATCCGCCCGGCGACCCTGTGGGCTTCGACCTTGGTCTGCTCGTAGTAGGAGGTGAAGTCCTCGCCCGGGTGCTCGTAGGACTCGTCGACGATCTGGTGGTGGGTGTTGCCGAAGGCGCCGACGGTCGAGACGTAGACGATCTTCGGCACGCCGGCGTCCCGCGCCGCGGCGAGCACATTCTCGGTGCCGACCACGTTGGCCTCGTACATTGCCGGGCGCTGCGACTCGGGGATGCCGACCTCGTACATCGCGGCGGCGTGGATGACGCCGTCGCAACCCTCCATGCCGGCGCTCAGCGCGTCGCCGTCGGCGAGGTCGCCGGCGACCGGCTCGCAGCCGATCCCGGTCAGCGCCCCGGCCTTCTCGGGGCTGCGAACGAGGCAGACGACCTCGTCGCCGCGGTCGCGGAGCCGGCGGGCCACACAGCCGCCGATGAATCCGGTCGCCCCTGTCACGAAGACCTTGATCGGCCAAGCCTATAGCGATCGCTTCGGGGGCTCCCCGTACGGGCCTACACTCCATGAGAGTGGATCGATCCAGGAACGGCCGCACGGCCCAGACCCGCTATGCCGCCCACGGCGCCGGCATTTCCAATCCGAGGGCGCGCCAGCGGGCCCTGGCGATCGGCGTCGTCGACGGGCGCGAGGACGGCGAGGAGCCGCTGGCCGAGCTCCGGGAGCTGCTGCGCACCGCCGGGGTCGCGACGGCCGGGGAAGCCACGCAGCAGCGGGCACAGCCCGATCCCGATCGCTACTTCGGCCGTGGCCGCCTGCAGGAGCTGAAGCGCGAGATCGCCGCCTGCGACGCCAACCTGGTCGCCTGCGACGACGAGCTCGCCCCGCGCCAGGAGCGCAACCTGGAGGCGGCCCTCGGCGTGCCCGTGATCGATCGCACCGCAGTGATCCTCGACATCTTCGCCGACCACGCCCACTCGGCCGAGGGCAAGCTCCAGGTCGAGCTTGCCCAGCTCGAGTACAACATGGCGCGCATGCGGGGCCTCTGGACCCACCTCGAGCGCCTCGGCGCCGGCAGGATGGACGGCGGCATCGGCACGAGGGGACCGGGGGAGAGCCAGATCGAGACCGACCGCCGCCTCGCCCGCGACCGGATCTCGGCGCTGCGCCGGCGGCTCTCGCGGCTGGAGCGCAACCGGGGCGTGATGCGCGCCCGCCGCGAGCGCTCCTCGCTGCCGCGGGTGGCCCTCGCCGGCTACACCAACGCCGGCAAGTCGACGCTGCTGAACGCGCTGACCGGGGCCGAGATCGGCGTCGGCGACCGGCTCTTCCACACCCTCGATCCGACCACCCGCAGCCTCGAGCTCTCCGGCCGCGACTACCTGCTCACCGACACGGTCGGCTTCATCGAGAAGCTGCCCCACCAGCTGGTCGAGGCCTTCAAGGCGACGCTCGAGGAGACCGTGCTCGCCGATCTGATCCTGCACGTCGTCGACGCCGGCGAGCCCCACGAGCGCCGCCTGCTCGACATGCGGGCCGTCGACGAGGTGCTCGAGGAGATCGGCGCCGGCGGCAAGCGCCGCCTGCTCGTCCTCAACAAGGCCGACCTGCTCGACGACGAGGGGCGCGAGGAGGTCGGGCTCGCGCATCCCGAAGCGGTGCTCGTCTCGGCGACCACGGGGGAGGGCCTCGATCGCCTGCGCACCAGGGTCGAGGAGGCCTTCGAGGAGACCCTGGCCGAGGTCGAGCTGCTCGTCCCCTACGCGGAGGGCGCCCGCCTGCACGAGCTGCACGAGGTCGCCGGCGCCCTGCGGCGCACCGACCGCGAGGACGGCGTGCTCGTGCAGGCCAAGGTGCCGGTCGCCGAGCTTCACCGCTTCGACGATCTTCTCTTCGCCCAGCGGGGATGAAGGCACCCCCGGTCGGACCCGCTCGCTTGGCTCGCTCAAGTGTCCGCCCGGGGGCACCGGCATCCCCGCTCACCAGGGCAGTAGGGTCCAGGCGGTGGAGCTGCATGTCGCGAAGCTGAAGGAGGGGGCGACGGTCCCGACCAGGGCGCACGAGGGGGACGCCGGGCTGGATCTCTGCGCGGTCGAGGCCGCCCACATCGGCCCCGGCGAGCGCTGGAGCGTCGGCACCGGGATCGCGGTCGAGGTCCCCGACGGGCACGCCGGCCTGGTGCTGCCGCGCTCCGGCCTCGCGCGCGAGCACGGCATCGGCCTGGTCAACGGCCCCGGGCTGATCGACTCCGGCTACCGCGGCGAGGTCTCGGTCCTGCTCCTCAACACCGACCCCGCGGAGACCTTCAGGATCGAGCCCGGCGATCGGATCGCGCAGCTCGTTATCGTGCCGATCGCGCTCGCCGAGCCGGTCGAGGCCGAGGCGCTCAGCCAGTCCGTCCGTGGCGACGGTGGCTTCGGCTCGAGTGGGCGCTGAGCCGGCGCACGACGAACCTGAACAGCACCGGTGAGCGGTCGCGGTTGCCGGCCCGGTCGACCGCGTAGGCGCGAAAGGCGTGGCGGCCGGCGCGAACCCGGTAGGCGCGAAGCCGTCCGCAGCGCCTGAAGCGGCCGCGGTCGAGCTTGCAGCGGAAGCGCGCCCCGCGCTCGCTGGAGCCGAGGACGAACACGACCCGGCGCCAGCCGGACCGCGTGAAGACGATGCGGCCGGGGCGGTGCAGGATGCGGGTGCGGGGCGGGGTGCGGTCGGCCGCCGGCGGCAAGGCGGAGGAGGCGCTGGCCGTATCCGGGCCGGGCGGGGTCCCCGGCGGCCGGAAGCTGTTCTTGGCCCGTTCTTCGACGTCCTCGCATTCGACCGGCGCCGGGTCCGCGTAGGCGGCGGTGGGGATGTCGATCAGCGCCGTGTCGTAGCCCGGGCCGCAGTCGATCGCCAGGTCGGAGTCGCCCGAGTTGGCGAGGATCGTGTCGTTTCCGGCCGCGGCGGCGTAGAGGTCCTGGCCGGCCCGGCCCAGCAGCTGGTTGTCGCCCGAGTCGCCGATCAGTACGTCGCCGCTGCTCGTGCCCTCGACGTCCTCGATCGCTGCGAGATGCGTCGGCGGGCCGCTCCGCACAGGCCCCCGCCCGGGCCGACCAGCTCCGCGGTCTGCGCGCCCATGTCGATCGAGACCGCTTCCTCGAAGTTCGCCCAGTTGGCGTTGTCGCGATCGGGCCCGCCGTCGAGCGTGTCGCCCTCGCAGACGGCGTCGGAGATGAAGAGGTCCTCGCCGGAACCGGCGTGTAGCTCGTCGGTCCGCCGTTGTTGGGCACGGCGTCGTCACGTCCCCCGGCGCTGACCGTGTCGTCCCCGGCACCGTCGACGAGCGCGTCTTCGGTCTCGCCGCCGGTGAGCTCGTCGCCTCCCTCTCCGCCGAGCAGGACCACCGACGTCGTCGCCGGGAACCCGGTGGCGGTGAGGGCGTCGTCGCCCGCCAGCCCGGCGAGGAGGACCGAGTCGGGCGGCTCGCCCAGCTCGAACTTTTCGGGCGCGCCGCCGTTCACGGTGAAGCTCACGACCGGCTGTCCTTCCGGGGGCTCTTCGGGCGAGTACGTCGCGACCACCGTGTCGTCTTCGTCGCTGCCGGTCAGGTAGAGGGCCGGCGGGGCGGCGGCGCCCGGGGCCATCAAGCCGGCGTCGACTTCGGACGGGTCGCGCGGTTCCACTTCGGTGTCGGCGTCCGCGAACTCGCAGGATTCGGTGACGGCCGCTTCGCAGTAATCGCCCTCGGCGCCGCCGAATGCGGTGTCTTCGCCGCCTTCGCCGAGGATCACGTCGGCGCCGCCGCCCCCGTAGAAGGTCTCGGGGGCTTCGGTTCCGACGATGTAGTCGGGGAACGCGGTGCCGATCACGACCTCGAAGCTTTCCCGCTTTCCCCGCCGACTTCTTCGTCGACCCCGCCGCCGGCGGGCGCCAGTCCGTTGTCGCCCCTGCCGGCGCCGCAGGTTGATGTAGGCGCCGCGGCCCTCGACGGTGGCGGGAGGCCGTCGAAGACGGAGAAGTCCGGATAGACCCCTTCTTTGTTGAAGAAGCCGGCGTCGCCCCCGTCGCGTAGCTCAGCGTGTCGACGCCGACCGAGCCCGTGTCGTCGATGGCGTCGATCGTCGCGTCGCCGCGTGCGAGGTCGCTTCCTTCCTCGCCGTCGAGGTTGTCGGCGCCGAAGCCGCCCGAGAGCAGATCGTCTCCGTCGCCGCCCCGCAGGCGGTCGTCGCCGACCCCGCCGTAGAGGCGATCGTCTGCCGGCGCCGCCGATAGAGCGTGTCGTTGCCGCGCTGGCCGAAGAGCGTGTCGTCGCCGCCTTCTCCGCGGACGACGGTGACGCCGCGCGGGGCGCGGATCGTGTCGTCGCAGGGCGTGCCGTAGTAGGTGCTGCCGACGATCTGCGGGCCCTCGGCGCAGCTGGGCGCGGCGATCGCCACCGGCGATGAGACCGCCGGCGTCGCCAGGACGGCGAGCGCCGCGGTCGCGATCGGCATTCTCAGCACGTTCCTCATCCTTGACGTAAACCCAGGCCGGAGCGCCTCGATTCACCATAGAGGCCGTGCCGGGCGGCCCGGCGGCGGCTCAGACGGCCCGGCGGGCGGACTCGTGCGCGGCCTGCTCGAGCCTGTCGTCGAGTGGCGCCAGGTCCGGGCCGCCGCCGTAGCGGCGCTCGAGCGCGAGCGCGATCAGGTGGTCGGCGAGCCAGGCGTTCTTGGGCAGCAGCGGGCCGTGCAGGTAGGTGCCGAAGAGGTTGTCGCGGCGCACGCCCTCGAGCCCGTCTGAGCCGTTGTTGCCGAAGCCGCTGAGCACCCTGCCGAGCGGCTCGGCGCCGGGGCCCAGGTAGGTGCGCCCGCCGTGGTTCTCGAAGCCGGCGAGCGTGCGCGGGCCCGCGCCCAGGTCGACCTCGATCGTGACGTTGCCGATCAGGCGCGGGCCGGCCTCGCGCACCGTCTCGAGGTCGGCGACGCCCAGCCCCGGAAGCCTCTCCTCGCCGAGCTGGTAGCTGTGGCCGAGCAGCTGGTAGCCGCCGCAGACCGCGAGCAGAGCGGCGCCGTCGTCCACCGCCGCGGCGATCGCGCTCCGCTTGCTGGCTGACCATGTCGGCGGCCACCGCCCGCTGGTCGCGGTCCTGGCCGCCGCCGATGTAGAAGAGGTCGTGGTCGCCGGGCTCGACCGACTCGCCCGCCCCGGCGCCGGCGTAGGAGAAGCCGATCCCGCGCCACTCGCAGCGCCTGCGCAGGAAGACGATGTTGCCCCGGTCGGCGTAGATGTTCATCTGGTCGGGATAGAGGGCGAGGACGCGAAGCTCCATCAGCGGGCCTCCAGTATCGAGACGGCCGAGCCGACGTGCGAGTCGGTGGGCGGGACCTGGCGGCGGCCGACCGGCTCGAGGCCTGCCTCGCGGGCCTCGGCCTCGACCGCCTCCAGCGAGAGCAGGCGGAGTGGGATCTCGTCGAGCTCGTCGTGCAGCTCTCCCGCCGGCGAGACCGCTGGCGCAGCCGGCGGACGACGATCGCGCCGGCGTCGAGCGCGGCGTCGAGCGGCAGGCTCGAGTAGACCCACCCCTCGTGCTCGCGGGTGTCCGGAAGCGGCGCCGGCCCCTCCTCGACCAGCTCGGGGGGGATGCCGTCGACGATGGCGACCGCCAGGCTCCCCCCGGGGCCGAGGTGCCGGCGCGCGCAGCGCAGCAGGGAGAGGCGCTCGGCCATGCTGCCGAGGACCTGGATCAGCTGCATCGGCGCCAGGATCAGGGCGAACCGCCCGGCGAGATCGAAGTCGCGCGCGTCGCCGACCACCGCCTCGGCCTCGAGCCCGGCGGCGCCGGCCCGCTCGTTGAGGGCGGCGACCAGCTCGGCGTCGAGGTCGAGGCCGCAAACCGAGTGCCCCTGGCGGGCGAGGTCGAGCGCGACCCTGCCGGTCCCGCAACCGAGGTCGAGGACCGGCCCGGCGGCCCCGGCGGCCAGCTGCCGCCAGAGCTCGAGGTCGCCGTCGTAGCCGCCGCACTCGACGTCGTGCCAGATGACAGACATTTTCGCCCGTCTGCTCCGCTCTCGCGAGCTCGCGCTCATGATGACCGGAGGCCTCGCGAGCTCGCTTCCGCGTCCGCGACGGGCGGCTGTCCTTGGTGGGTCATCGCCGAAACACCCCTGCCAGTCTTCGCGAGCTCGCTTCCGCGTCCGCGACGGGCGGCTGTCCTTGCTGGGTCATCGCCAGAACTCCTCGGCAAGTCCTCGCGACGAGAGCAGCTTGCGCAGTTCGAGCAGGGCGGTGTAGGTCGGGAGGGCGAAGAGGCGCCGGGGGGCGGCGGCGACGGCGGCGTCGAGCGAGCCGGCGACATCCGCCTCGACCGCGATCCGCTCCTCCGGCCAGCCGGCGTATTTCAGCCGCAGCGCCATCTCGGGCGCCCGGGTGCCGGCGCAGGTGACGCGGCGAACCGAGCCGGCGAGCAACTCGAAGTCGGCGTCCCAGACCCAGGAGACGTCGCGCCCGTCGGCGATCCTGTCGTTGAGGGCGATCCAGAGGTCGAGGCCGTCTCCGCCGCCCGCCTCGAGGCTGAGGGTGCGCAGCACCTCGTTGGCGCCGGCGGGGTTCTTGACCAGCAGGATCGACACCGGCTTTCCCGCGACCTCGATCGTCTCGACCCGGCCGAACGCGGCCCGGACCCGGGCCAGCGCCGCGATCGCGCGCGGCGGCTCGACGCCGAGCTCGGAGGCGGCGGCCAGCGCCGCGAGGGCGTTGTAGACGTTGTAGAGGCCGGGCAGCGGCAGCTCGAGCCGGACCTCGCCGGCCGCGCTCCGCACCGTCGCCGTGGTGCCCTCCATACCGTGCAGCTCGACCGCCGTCGCGGCGAGGTCCGGGGTGGGCCTGGAGGCGCCGCAGTTGTCGCAGGCGTAGTGGCCGAGGTGGCCGACGAAGGCGCGCTCGTAGGAGTAGGGGTGTCCGCAGCGGCGGCAGTGCTTGGCGTCGGAGGCGTGCTGGAGCGCCGGCAGCGCCTGGGCGGGGTCGTCGATGCCGAAGTAGACGACGCCGTCGCGGCGGTTTCCGTCGGCGTCGCGGCCGAGGTCGGCGATCAGCGGGTCGTCGGCGTTGAGGGCGAAGCGGGTGCGCCCGGCGCGCTCGGAGACCAGCGCCGCCCATTCGTCGGCGAGCGCCTCGATCTCCCCGTAGCGGTCGAGCTGATCGCGGAAGAGGTTGCCGAGCACGATCAGCGAGGGCTCGAGCTCGGCGGCGACCCTCGGCAGCCAGGCCTCGTCGACCTCGAAGAGACCCTCCTCGCCGCCCTTCTCGAGCAGGGCGGTGGCGACCCCCCAGGTCATGTTCGACCCCGCCCGGTTGTGGACCGGCTCGCGGCCGTCGGCGGCGAGGATCGCGGCGATCATCCCCGCGGTGGTCGTCTTGCCGTTGGTGGCGCTGACGATCGTCGTCCGCTCGAGGCGGGCCCCGAGGCGGCCGATCGCGTCGGGCGCCAGCCTGAGCAGGACGCGGCCGGGCAGGGTCGTGCCGCCGCCGCGGCCGCTGGCGCGGCTGGCGACCCCGATCGACCGCGCCGCGGCCCGCTTCGCTGCGAACAGGGCCCCGTTCCGGTGGCGGGCGCTCAAGCCTCCGCCCGGGGCGGCACGATCACGCTCAGCGCGCGCGGAAGGACCCGTAGCGAGGCGGGCAGGTCGCTGATGTGCTCGCCGTCGGCATAGACCGGATAGGGGCGGCTGGCGCTCAGCTCGAGGTGGCGGGCCCGGAAGACGCGCACCCAGTCCTGCTCGACGTGCGTGCCCTTGAACACCCTGGGCATGCTACCCAGGGCGCGGAGCTTGCCGACCTCGCCGACGGTGACGATGTCGAATTCGCCGTCGTCGAGCTCAGCGTCGGGAGCGATGAACATGCCGCCGCCGAAGGCCCTGTTGTTGGCGACCGAGACCGAGTAGCCGGTGAAGCGGTAGCGCTCGTCGTCGACGCGGACCGTGAAGCGGCCCGGCTTCCAGCGGATCAGGGTGCGGATCGCGGCGAGGGCGTAGACGAGGCTTCCGCGCAGCAAGCGGGTTTCGTTTGCGACCCGGTTGGCTTCCGAGTCGAAGCCGACGCTGGCGATGCCCAGGAAGCGCCGGCCGTTGACCTCGCCGACGTCGATCTTGCGCGTCTCGCCACCGAGCAGCGCCTCGACCGCCGCCTCCGGATCATCCGGGATGCCGAGCACGCGGGCGAGGTCGTTGCCGCGGCCCGCGGGGATGATCCCCAGCGGCGTCTCGGCGCCGGCCATCGCACCGCCGATGGCACCGATCAGGCCGTCGCCGCTGACCACGACCGGCAGCTCGCCGGCCTCCACGGACGCCAGCGCCTGGTCCACGCCGTGCTCGAGGCTCTTGGTGCGCTGCACGCGGAACCCGGCGCGGCGCTGGTCGAGCGCCTGCTCGACCCGGGGCAGCAGCTTCAGCGCGCGGCCGCCGCCCGAGGACGGGTTGATCAGCAGCGCCAGCGGCATCTCGGGGTCGACGCCCGATCGCTCCGTGCTCCCCATATGAACAAGGAGCCTATTCGGACCGCGCCCCGGGGCCGCGCTCGCGCAGCCGCATGACGCAAAAGCTGCCGCCGCCGGCGTCTCCTTCGCGGAGTCGCTCGAATCCAGCCCGCGCGAGACGGCGTCGCCGCCACCTCAGGCGCAGGCCGAGGGGATCGGGCGGCGGGCCGGCATCGACCAGGACCAGGCGTCCGTCGGGGCGCAGCACCCGCGCCGCCTCACCCGGGGCGAGGCGGCCGGCGGCTTGGACGACGAGGTCGAAGTGGTCGTCCGGGAAGGGGAGGTCACCGGGTGCGCCCTGCTTGAAGGCGATCCGCCCCTCCGGGTCGAGGCCGGTCCGCGCCCTCGCCCGGGAGACGCGCTCGGCGGAGGCGTCGACGCCGCGCACCCGTGCCCGGGGGAACTCGCGGGCGAGGAAGAGGGCGTCGTCGCCGCCGGCGCATTCGAGCGCGAGGACGCGCTCGGGGGCGCTGACCCCGGAGCGCAGCACCGCGGTGGCGAGGGGGAGCATCGGATCGGCCCGGCCCACGTGGCGATCATCGCAGGCGCGGGCGGGCGCCGATCCTCTAGGCTCCTCGGCGATGGAGGCAAGCACGCAGGGGGGACCGGACCGCCGCTGGCTCGTCCTCGCCGCATTCGCGCTGGTCGCGGTCGGCGTCGTCGCGGCGATCCTGATCGGTCGTGGCGGCGACGGTGACTCGAGCGCGGCCGGCGCCGCCGGCTGCGAAGAGGTGCCCGAGCCGGAACCGAAGCAGGTCAGCCTCGACAAGCCGAAGCAGACGGTGAAGAAGGGCGAACAGGTCTCGGCGCGGATCGAGACCAGCTGTGGGGACTTCACGATCGCGCTCGACTCGACGCGGGCGCCGAAGACCGTCAACTCGTTCGTGTTCCTCTCCGAAGAAGGCTTCTACGACGACCTGCCGTTCCACCGGATCGTCCCCGGGTTCGTGATCCAGGGAGGCGACCCGCTCGGCAACGGCACCGGCGGCCCCGGCTACAGCGTCGACGAGAAGCCGCCCTCGAACCTCGCCTACACGAAGGGCGTGGTGGCGATGGCGAAGACCTCGGCGGAGCCTCCGGGGCGCTCGGGGAGCCAGTTCTACGTGGTGATCGGCGCCGACGCCGGCCTGCCGCCGGAATACGCCCTGGTCGGCAAGGTGAGCGAGGGGATGGATGTCGTCGACCGGATCGGCGAGCTCGGCACGCCGGAGGAAGAACCGAAGCAGACGGTGATCATCGAGCACGCGGTGATCGAGCGCCCCTGACCCGGCGGGCGCCCGGCGCTAGGGTCTGTCCATGGCCAAGGTCGACGTTGGAGACATCGCCCCCGATTTCGAGCTGCCCGGCACCGAGGGCAAGACCTACAGGCTGTCGGACTACCGTGGCCGCAACGTCGTGCTCGCCTTCTACCCGGGCGACGCGACCGCCGTCTGCACGAAGCAGTTCTGCTCCTATCGCGACAACGGCGATCGCCTCGACGAGCTGGAGGTCGAGGTGCTCGGGATCTCGCCCCAGTCGGTCGAGTCCCACGAGCGCTGGACGAAAGAGCAGGAACTCAACGTCCCGCTGCTCGCCGACGAGGACGTCGCGGTCAGCAGGAGCTACGGGGTGACGGGCTGGATCGGGCCGCTGGCCCGGCTCACGGGGCTCGACGGCGCGGTCGACGGCCGCTACGTGATGAGGGCCCTGTTCGTGATCGACGGCGAGGGCGTCGTCCGCCACCGGCACGTCTCGCGGACGGGTGCCGGCTTCCAGTCGGTCGACGACATCGAACGGGCCCTGGCCGCCTTCGACTGATGCCGGCGGCGCCGGCGGTTCCCTTCGAGGTCGCGGCCGCGGCGACGATCCGCGGCGAGCGGGAAGGGGAGGGCCCGCCCGTGGTTCTCTGTCACGGGCTGACCGCGACACGGCGTCAGGTGCTGCACGGCTCGCGGGCGCTTGCCAGGGCCGGCCACACCGTCATCTCCTACGACGCCCGCGGCCACGGCCAGTCGGATCCGGCGCCGTCCTCCCGGGGTTATGGATACCCGGAGATGGTCGCCGACCTGGAGGCCGTCGTCGCCGACCAGCTCGGGGAGGGGGCCTTCGCCCTCGCCGGCCACTCGATGGGCGCCCACACGGCGCTGGCCTACGCGCTCGCCGATCGGGGCCGCGTCGCGGCCCTCGTCGCGATCGGGCCCGTCTACGACGGCTCGATCGGGGCGGGCTCGCTGGAGTACTGGGACGGCCTGGCGGCGGCGCTCGAGGATGGCGGGATCGACGGCTTCGTCGACCACCTGGACCGCGTGCACGGGATCGACCCGGCCTGGCGCGACTCGGTGATGCGCTTCACGCGCGAGCGGATGGCCGCCCATCGGGATCTCGGGGCCGTCGCCGCCGCCCTGCGCGCGGCGCCGCGGTCGCGGCCCTTCGGGTCGCTCGCGGAGCTCGAGCGCCTCGAGGTCCCGGCGCTGGTCGTCGCCAGCGGTGACGAGGCCGACCCCGGCCACCCGCAGGCGACGGCGGCGGAGTACGCGCGGCGGCTGCCGCGGGCGCGGCTGATCGTCGAGGACGAGGGCAGCTCGCCGCTGGCCTGGCAGGGGGGCAGGCTCGCGCGTGAGATCGCCGGCTTCCTCGCGGCCGCCGGGCAGAAGGCGTAAGAATGAGAGCATGAGCGCGCAGGGCGACTTATCCGGATCGATCGACGACGGCGCCGCGATCCACTACACCGCGGTCGCGCCGGGGACCCCCGTCTACTCCTCCGACGGGGTCGAGGTCGGGACCGTGCGGGAGATGCTCGACAACTACCGCGAGCACATCTTCGATGGCGTCATCTTCCGCGATGCGGGCGGGGCCCTGCGCTTCGCCGACGCTCCGGAGGTCTCGAGGACCGCCGAGCGCGGAGTCACCCTCAACCTCGACGCCGCGGAGGCGAGGGCGCTGGGCCCGCCGGAGAAGGGCCAGGGCGGGATCGCGCCGGGCGCGGCGGGCGGCTTCCTCGGACGCATCTTCGGGCGGGGGCGCGGCTAGCTTGGGCCGGCGCGCTTGAACCCGCCCGCCGAGGGCACGCTGCGCAGCGTCGCCACCTTCGTGGCGACCGTCGGCGTCGGCGTCGCCGTCTATATCGCGATCGCCGACTCGGGCGGCGGCAGCCCGGTCTGCGTGGGCGGCAGCCAGGGCTGCGAGACGGTGGCCGAAAGCTCCTACTCGCACCTGCTCGGCGTCAACATCGCGGTCTTCGGGGCGATCGGCTACCTGCTCCTGCTTGCCGCGGCGGTGCTGCGCGGCGACGGCGCCCGCATGGGTGGCTTCGTCGTCGCCCTGGCCGGCTTCGGATACAGCGTCTTCCTCACCTACCTGGAGATATTCGTGATCGACGCCGTCTGTCAGTGGTGCGTCTTCAGCGCCGCGCTGATGACGCTGCTCTTCGCCGTCAACGCGATCCGCATGGTTCGCTACGTTGGGACCTCGACGTGAGTGGGCGCAAGGACCGAGAGAATCGCAGGCAGGAACGTCTCGCCGCCGAGCAGCTGGCGCAGGGGGAGGAACGCCGCAAGAAGCTGTTGCAGCTGGCGAGCGCCGCCGTCTTCCTCGCGCTCGCCGCCGTCGTCGTGCTGATCGTCGTCAACTCGAGCGGCGGCGACGGCGGCAACGCCGATCGGCTCGACGGGGTGGCCGAGATCAACAGCGGGCTGGCCGGGATACCGCAGAACGGCATGGCGCTGGGCGATAGCAAGGCCCCGGTCAAGCTGGTCGAGTTCGGCGACCTCAAGTGCCCGGTCTGCGCTTCGTTTTCCAAGGAAGTCATCCCCGACGTGATCGACTCGACGGTGCGCGACGGCCGGTCGCGGATCGAATTCCGCAACTTCACGATCATCGACGAGCAGTCGGAAACCGCCGGCGCCGCGGCGCTGGCCGCCGGCGAACAGGGTCGCGGCTGGAACTTCCTCGAGATCTTCTACCGCAACCAGGGGGTCGAGACGGCCCCTTATGCCGACGACGAATTCCTCACGGCGGTCGCCAGAGCGGCGGGTGTCGCCGATATCGGGCGCTGGAACAGGGCGCGCGAAAGCACGCGCACGCTGGCGCGGGTGCGCAGGACGAGCGCCGAAGCGTCCCGGCTCGGCTTCAGCGGCACGCCGTCGTTCGCGGTCGAAGGCCCGAGCGGCGGGCTCGAACCGCTCGGGACGCCTGGCTCGGCCGGCGAGCTGGAAACGGCGATCGACTCCGCAAGCCAGTCCTAGACCGCGATCGACTCCGCGAGCCAGTCCTAGACCGTGATCGCGCGAGCGAGGCGCTGGCCGCTCGCGCCGGGGGATAGTCGCAGTAGTCGCCAATAGGGCGACCTACGCGCCTATCGACTCCCGAGTTGACATAACCACCATTATCGAGCGTTGATCGAGAGAGGCGAGCTCGACCCGGGTGGAAGGGTTCAGGAGGCGAGGACGGCGCTGCCCCGCACAAGGGGGCGCACGATCGGCGGCGACTTCGGCAGCTGGGTCCGCTCGACGTCCTCGACCGTCAACGACGAGGCTTCGATGGTCGCCACGGTGTCGCGGTTGCAGCGGCAGCCGTCGGCGAAGAAGCGCCAGGGCCGCTCGAGCCGGTCCTGCCAACGCGCTGTCGGGGCCTCCTCGGAGCGCACGTGCTCGACGAAGAGCAGCCTGCCGCCGGGTCGCAGGATCCTGGTCGCCTCGGTGAGGGCGGCAACCGGGTCGGGGACGGTGCAGAGCACGAGGGTGAAGACGGCGGTATCGAAGCTCGAGTCCTCGAACGGGAGCGCTTCCGCCGGCGCCGCGACGACCTCGGCCTTCGCTCCGGCCTCGTCGACCTTGGCCCGCAGGCGGCGCAGCATGTGGGGGTCCGGCTCGGCGAGGACCAGCTCGGTCACCGCATCGGGAAAGAGGCCGAGGTTGGCGCCCGTCCCGGCCCCGAGGTCGATCGTCCGGCCGCTGGCGGCGGTGAGCGTCCCGCGCCGCATCTCCCGCAGCCCGGCCTCCTCGGTCGACTTCAGGCCACGATCGTAGAGGGCCGTGAAGGCCCTCCCCCAGGTCGCGTCGTAGATCGCCGCCCATCGCTCCCGCTCAGCGAGCCGCGCGACGGCGGCGGCGGGCCGCCCCTCCCGTTTCGTCACCGTCAGCGGCCCGCCCGGTCGTCAGGGGGCCTCGCCGTGAACTTGCATCCTCACCTTGCGTCAGCTTCCTCTTCCGCAGCGCCTTGCGGATCCGCTTCGAGAGGACCGGACCTTGAAGATCGGATCCTGGCCGCTGCGTCCGCCTTCTTGCGCGCCGACTGCTTCGCCCCGCCGGCGATCAGCTTCAGCTTCACCTTCGTCTTCCCTGGCAGTCGCACGACCCGCACCCGTAGCTTCTTCGAGCGCCGGGTGATCGGCCCGACCCTGACCTGGCCCCGGCGCAGCCGGAAGCGCTTCTTGAAGGCCGGCTGGAGGGCCTGTGGAACCGCGGGCGTCGTGAAGGCGCCTTCTGGGCCTCGGACCTCGGTGCCGCCGGCTTCGGTCTGTTCGGCGCGCACCACATAGTGGTAGGTGGTCCCGGGCTCGAGGTCGACGACCGAGACGGATGCGCCGACCGGGCCGAAGCCGGCGGGGATCCTCCCTTCGGGGCCGATCTGGACCACTCGGTCCCCGACCGGGCCGCTCGTCGAGAGCAGCAGGTGATACCTGGTTTCCTTGCCCTGGGGATCGATGGTGAACGGGACGGTCGCCGCATGCCGCAGGACCGTCGGCGTCCCGTTGGCGACCACCGGCAGGGTCGCGCCGCCGAGCGGCACCGTTGCGACCGTCAGGTCGCCGCTGTCGGCGGTCCCGAATGGTGTCTTCAGCCGCGCCCTGTAGTGGTAGGTGGTGGCCGGCTCCAGCTCGCTCAGCTGGACATAGTCGTTGTTCGGGGCGCCGTCGGGGCCCTCGGGCTGGGGGTAGCCGATGCGGCCGTAGGCCGACGTCGGGCCGTATTCGACTTCGAAGACGCCGCCGGCGCCCTTGTTGTCGAGCGGAAAATCGATTTCGCCCACTGGGTCGGCGAGATCGAGCCCGGATTGACGGTCGGCGCGCCGATCGTGGGCGCCGCGCAGGGCGGGCCGATCGTGACGTCGAGCCCGAGCGCCGCAGGGGTCGGGTCGAGGTTGGCGCCGCGGTCGCGCGCCGCGGCGCGGAATTCGTGGTGCCCCATGCAGAGCTGTTCGACGGATTCGCTCGGTTCGCAGCCGTTGAGTGGCCAGCCGTCCACCTCGCACACGAACGGGTATTCGGCACCGGTCAACCGCTCGGAGGAGGTCATCGACCAGCTGCCTTCCTGGCTGCCGGTCATTCCCGTGGTGCCGCCGAGGCCGGTCTCCGGCGGCGTCGTGTCGATCGTGAAGCGCTCGACGACCGGCGTTGGGTCGGTCTGCCCGCCGACGGTGGCGCGGGCGGCGAAGTCGTGGCTCGACCCCGGCGCCGAGGCTGTCCAGGACAGCAGGGCCGCGCACGCCGCGAGGGCCGCGCCGTCGAGGGAGCACTCGAAGGTCCCGCCCGGAGGCACGGATTCGAGCACGAAGCTGGCGCTGTGGCGCGGTCCGCTGAGCACGCCCCTGCCGTAGGGCCCTGCACTTCAGCAGGATGTCGGGATAGGAGGTGAGGCGGGCGATCGCGGTGTCGGGAGCCGGCCGCGGCTGCGGCGGGCCCGCGTAGGCGCGCAGGTAGAAGGAGCCGCGGTCGGCGACGTGGCCGGTGACGTCGACGCTGTACGTCGTACGCCGGCTTCGCGACGAAGCTGACACGGCTGCCCGGTTGGCTTCGAAGCCGCCGGAGCAGCGTCGTCGTTCTCGCCGTTGCCACGGCGGCGAGCGTGCCGATCGTCGCTCCCGTATACACGCCTAGCACGGTGTCGAGGTCGGTCCCCCGGTCGCAGGTCTCGATCGTGTATTCGCCGTTCGCGGGTGCTTCGAACGAGTACCAGACCGAGCTCGCGCATTCAGGGGCGCTGTCGATCGGCGCCGGTTTGCAGTCGACCGACTCGGTTGCCGATTGTGGATCGGGCTCACCCGGCTCGGACGTCGCCTCGAGGTTGGCGGCGGAGAGCTCCTGTCCGACGCTCAGCGGCTGCGCGGCGGAGAAGGCGTCGTTGGCTGGAGGCGCCGCCTCGGCGGCGCCGGACCCCAACAGCAGAAGTGTCGCGCCGAGCAGCGCGACCCGCAGACCGTTCCTCACCGCTCCGAGGCTAGCGGGCCGGCAGGCCCACTTCAAGGCGTCTCAGGCGGCTTCGCGCTGCCGCGTCTCGGCCGCCGCGGCGTCCGCCTCGGCCCCGGCGACGCGCTCCTCGTAGGAGTTGCGGGCGCCGTGGTCGACATCGGTCATCAGCTTGTCGATTTTCATCATCCGGCCCAGCGCCTCGCGGGCGTTGCGCGGCCAGAGGGCGAGGGCGCGGTAGATGAAGCCGTTCTCCCTCGGGATCCAGACGTCATACCGATCGACCTCGAGAGCGTCGACGATCGCGTCGGCGACGTCCGATGCCTCGACCGGTTTCACCCAGCGCTGGCCGACGCCGCTGGTCAGCTCGGTCTTGACCACCGTCGGCATCACGCAGTGCGTCGCGATGCCACTGCCGCGCAGCTCCCAGCGCACCGCCTCGGTCAGGCCGACGACGGCGTGCTTGGTCGCCGAGTAGGTCGCGATCCCCGGCAGGCCGCCTTTGCCGGCCTGCGAGGCGATGTTGACGATGTGGCCCCGGCCGCGGGGGCGCATGCGCTCGATCGCCAGCTGCGTGCCGGTGATCACGCCGTGCAGGTTGATGTCGATCTGGCGGTGGATCGACTCCTCGCTCTCCTCGACGAACGGCGTCACCGGCATGATCCCGGCGTTGTTGATCACCACGTCGACGGGGCCGAGCCGGCGCTCCGCCTCGTCGAGGAAGGCGACGAACGAGGGCCGGTCGGTGACGTCGACGGGCAGGGCGACGGTGCCGCCGCCGAGCTCGGCCGCGGTCTTCTCGGCGAGCGGCAGGTCGAGGTCGCCGATCGCGACACGGCAGCCCTTGCGGACGAGCGCGGTTGCGGTCGCCCTGCCGATCCCCCGGGCGCCGCCGGTGATCGCGACGACCTTGCCGCCGAGTGCCTCTCTCTGCTTCGCCATCGCCCTCTCCCCTCTCGGCCGTCGCTAGGCGGCGGCCGGCTTGTAGACGGTGACCACGGCGGCGCCGCCGAGGCCGATGTTGTGCTGAAGCGCCACCTGGGCGCCGTCGACCTGGCGCTTGTCGGCTTCGCCGCGCAGCTGCCAGGTCAGCTCTGAGCACTGCGCGAGGCCGGTCGCCCCGAGCGGGTGCCCCTTCGAGATCAGGCCGCCGGACGGGTTGACCACGACCTTGCCGCCGTAGGTGGTCGCCTCTTCCTCGACCAGCCTGTGGGCCTCGCCCTCGGCGGCGAACCCGAGCGCTTCGTAGGTGATCAGCTCGTTGGCGCTGAAGCAGTCGTGCAGCTCGCAGACGTCGACCTCCTCGGCGCCGATCCCGGCCTCGGCGTAGGCGCTCTCCGCCGCCGTCTTCGACATGTCCGAGCCGACGATCGTCATGCAGTCGGCGTCCTCGGAGAAGGTCGAGGAGAGGTCGGTGACCATCGCCTGGCCGGCGATCTCGATCGCCTGGTCCCAGAGGCCGTGCTCGTCGACGTAGCGCTCGGAGGCGACGATCGCGCAGGCCGAGCCGTCCGAGGTCGGCGAGCACTGCAGCTTGGTCAGCGGGTCGTGGATCATCTTCGCCGCCTTGATGTCCTCGATCGTGTACTCGTCCTGGAACTGGGCGTAGGGGTTGTTGACCGAGTGCTTGTGGTTCTTCCAGCCGATCCAGGCGTAGTGGTCGGGGTTGGAGCCGTACTTCTCCATGTGGTCGCGGCCGGCGTTGCCGAACATCTGCGGCGCCGGCGGCGAGGCCTCCGGGTCGCGGATCTCGAACATCCGCGCGGCGTGCTTGTCGATCGCGTTGGTGCGGTCGGTGTACTTGACCCCGAGCGAGCCCGGCTCCATCTTCTCGAAGCCGATCGCGAGCGCGCAGTCGACGAGGCCGCCCTTGACCGCCTGCCTGGCGAGGAACAGAGCCGAGGAGCCGGTCGAGCAGTTGTTGTTGACGTTGACCACCGGGATCCCGGTCAGGCCGAGCTGGTACAGCGCCCGCTGCCCGTAGGTCGAGTCGCCGTAGCAGTAGCCCGCGTAGGCCTGCTCGACGTCCTCGTAGGGAATGCCGGCGTCGGCGAGAGCCTTCTCCCCGGCCTCCTTTGCCCAGTCCGGGTAGTCGCCCTCCTTGGTGCCGGGCTTCTCGAACTTGGTCATCCCGACCCCGATCACGAACGTGCGGTTGCTCAAAGTCTGCTCCTGTGATTGGCGCCGCGGCTCGCGGCGCGCGTTGGCTGGCTGGCCAGGAAATCTACCGCCTGACGTGCTTGCGGTGCTTCCTCTTGTGTTTCCTGCGCTTCTTGACCAGCTTCGCCTTGCGGGTCGCGGTCGCCGCCGCGTTGCCGGTCGGCGTGTAGGTGACGCGGATGCCGACCTTGCGCCTCCCCCTCCTGCGCAGCGCCTTGCGGATCTTCCTGTTGCGGATCGCGATCTTGAGCCTGACTTCGGTCTCGCCGGCGATCGTTCCGGTTCGAGGCTTGAGGCCCTTCCCGCCCAGGCTCAGCACGCCGGTCGAGGGCGCCGGCAGATGGACCGTGAGCACCGCCGTGCCCTTCTTCTTGTTGCGCTTCAGCTTGCCGAGCGTGAGCGCGTTGGAGGGCTGGTACTCGACCGCGCCGATGTCGGAGCCGTCGGCCCCCGGCACGGCGGCGTTGGGGATCGTCGGCAGGTCGATCGGCCGGATCACACCGCGCTGGTCGTTGGCCAGGCCGAAGGCCGCCCCCCCGTCGATCGCCGGGCTGCCCAGGGCCGGGGCCATCGTCTCGGTCGGGCCGCCGTTTGAGGTCAGCGGGCCGAGCAGCGGGTCGGTGTTGACCCGGTCGCCCGGGGCGTGGAAGCCGCACTGGTCGAGGCTGTCGATGTTGAAGCCGAGGGAGGTCGTTTTGACGGCCAGGCAGTTCTCGCTGCCCGTCGGTCCTCCCCCGCCGCTGAGGATCGAGTTGGCGATGGTGATGTTGTTGGCCGCGAGGAGGTTGCCCACTTCGGCCGCCGGACCCGCGACCGCGTTGGAGGCGATCGTCACCCCGGCCAGGGAGATCAAGCCGGGACTGTTCGCCACCACCAGGGCCCCGCCCGCTTCCGCTTTCCCGGTGGGACCCAGCGCCCGCGCTACGTTGGCGGCGATCGTCGTGTTTGCGATCAGCACCGCGGGGCTGTTGGTAACGTCGAGGAGCCCGCTGGCGGACGCGTGGCCGCCTTTGGCGCCGGGGCCGCCCGAGGCGTCGGCGATGTTGCCGCTGATCGTGCTGTGGATGATCGTCGACCGCTCATCGGGCCCGTTCTGGACCGCCAACAGGCCCGCCGCTTCGGCAGTGCCGCCTTCCTGAGCCGCGTTTGCCGGTCCCTGCCCGCCACGGGCGTCGGTGACGTTGCCGCTGATCGTCGAGTTGACGACTTCGATCGGTCCCGTTGACAGGACTCCGGCGTCCGCCGCGTTCCCGCCTTGGGCGCCGCTGCCTCCCACCGCGGTGGCCGTATTGCCGACAACGCTGCTGTCGATAAGTTTGAGGCTGCCGTTGACGGCGAGCAACCCCGCCGCGCTGGCCGAGCCGCCCGGGTTCCCGGGCCCGCCGTCGGCGTTTGCGACGTTGTCGGTGATGACGACGCCGGTCAGGGTCAGGTTCGTGGTGGCCGCCAACACGCCGACCCCGCTCACGGCGGGGCCAACCAGCGTGCCGTCGCGTATCGTCATGCCGCTGATTGCGACCGAGGAGGCGTTGACGATCAGGAAGAGCGAGAAGTTGCCGCTGCCGCGGACCACGGTCTGCCCGGCCCCGGCCCCGACGATCGTCAGAGGCTTCAAGATCAGCAGTTCTTCGCTGGTCAGGGTGTAGGTGCCCGCCGGGACTTCGATCGTTTCCCCGGGCGGCGCGTCGACGATCGCCTGGCGCAGCGAGCCCGCACCGCTGTCGTCGGTGTTGGCCACGACTATCGCGGCCTGGGCCGGGGGCGAGGCCACGAGGACGAGGAGACAGGCGACGGCAAGCAGGTGCAGAGCTGGCCTGGTCAGCACCCTCACAGCATGCCACGGATCGCGGCCCATTACGAATCGCCGATCGCCGGGCGTTCCGTCGATCGCAGGGGCCGGGCCTCGCAGGTAGCCTGGAGGGTCGTGTTCATCGCCGAGATCAGCAGCGACCCCGCGGCCGGGGTCACAGTCTTCGCGGCGCTCGGGGCCGGAATCGTCTCCTTCCTCTCGCCCTGCGTGCTGCCGCTGGTTCCGGGATACCTCTCCGCCGTGACCGGTGTGTCCGCGGCCGAGCTCGACGAGGCGAGCTGGCGGCGCGTGCTCGGCCCCAGCCTCCTCTTCGTCGCCAGCTTCTCGGCGATCTTCATCGTCCTCGGCCTGACGGCGACCGGGCTCGGGTCCTTCTTCCAGGACAACAAGGAGCTTCTGACCAAGATCTCGGCGGCGCTGATCATCACCATGGGCGTGCTCTTCGTCGCCTCGCTCTTCGTCGCCAGGCTCAACCGCGAGTGGCACGTGGATGCGCTGCTCGAGCGTGCCGGCAAGGGCGGCCCGATCGTCGCCGGGGCGGCCTTCGCGATCGCCTGGACGCCGTGCATCGGCCCCACCCTCGGCGCGATCCTCTCGGCCGCCGCGTTGACCGACTCGGCCGGCCGTGGCGCCTTCCTGCTCGCCGTCTACTCGGCCGGCCTCGCGATCCCCTTCCTGCTGACCGCTCTCGCCTTCTCGCGGATGACGACCGCCTTCGCCGTCGTCAAGCGCCACTACCAGGCGATCGTCGCGGTCGGCGGCGTGATCCTGATCGCGATGGGCGTGCTGATCTGGACCGAAGAGCTGACTCGGCTCAACGCCGAACTGCAGAGCTCGCTCTCCGAAGTCGGGCTCGACTTCTGGAACTTCTGAGCCTGTGCTCCGGCCCCTGCATGGGGCTCAAACGGCGGTTCGTGGTCGGCACGGCGGGCTCGACCTCGCGGCCGACGGCCTCCACCTCCTCCCGGCCCTCGCCGTCGAGCTCCCGCGAGCAGACGATCCGGAAGCGCCCGGTGCCGAGCTCGGGGTCGGGAACCAGGGGCAGGCCGCGAATCTGGTCCCAGCCCAGCCGCTCGATCTCGAACGGGTTCATCCGCACCTCCGCCGCCGGGTAGGGGCAGTTGGAGTTGTGCTGGTCGATCGCCTTCGAGATCGCCTCGAGGTTCTTGGCCTCGGCGGATGCCACGCAGCCAGTCTAAGCTGCCGCCGCCAGATGCCGATCTCAGGGGCATGAATATCGTCGGTGCGCGCGGGCCCTCGGGCCGGCAGAGGCTCGCGGCCTGCCTGCTCGCGGTGGTCCTCGCGGGGGTGACGGCCGCCGGCTGCGGGGGCGACGCCGAGTCGTCGAGCACCGCGACCGGCGCCGAGGGTGGAGCCGCCCCGGTCGGCGCCCGCTCCGCGGGTGGCGGCGAGCGGGGCGCGATCACGAGACCGCAGGCGCTGCGCCTGGCCCGCGCCGTCAACCTGCGCGCCTCCGACCTCCCCTACTTCGAGGTGCAGCCGGAGGACGAAGGCGACGAGGACCCGGAGCGCGAAGCCCGGCTCGAGCGTCGCTTCAACCGTTGCCTGGGCGCCCCCCGCGAGGTCGCCGAGAACCTGGCCGAAGAGGGCTCGAAGACCTACGGGACGGGCGGCGCCGGCGGCGCCCTGAGCGTCCAATCCGAAGTCGAAGTCGCACCCAGCGCGGCGCTCGCCAGGCGCCGCGCCCGGCTGCTGCGACGGGGCCGCACCCTGACCTGCCTGAAGCGCCTCTATGTCCCCGTGCTCGAGGAAGAGGGCTCGCCCGATGCCGAGATCGGGGCGGTGTCGATCGCCCGCCTGCCGGTGCCGCGACCGGATCCGGAGCGGGCCATCGGCTTTCGGGTCTCAGCCCGGGTCACGGTCAGCGACAACCCATCGCAGCTGACCGCGTACCGGCCGGGGGCCCCGGTGGGGACGACGCGCACCCTGCCCGCCTACGTGGACGTCTTCGCCTTCGTCGCGGGGCCCGCCGAAGTGACCCTGACCGCCACCGGGATTCCCGACCCGGTCTCCAGGGCGCTGGAGGGAAACCTCCTGCGGCTGCTCCACGAGCGCGCTCTCGAGCACCTCCCGTAGATGTCGAGTCCATGCCCTGGCGACCGCTGGCGCGGTTGCGCTGTCGATTCGTGACGACTTGCGCTGGCGACTTTCCGACCGTATGGGTGGGAAAGTCGCCATCACCGCAGATGTGGGGCTGAATCGACGTCTGGATCCGCTTGGCCGGGGCCTACCCTGCAGGGCGATGCCGGATCCGCCGCGCTGCATCGCCCATCTCGACATGGACGCCTTCTATGCGTCGGTCGAGCTGCGGCGGCGGCCGGAGCTCAGGGGGAAGCCCGTGATCGTCTGTGGCTCCGGGCCGCGGGCGGTGGTGACCACGGCCAGCTACGAGGCGCGCAGGCTCGCCGGGATCCACTCGGCGATGCCGGCGGCGGTGGCGCGCCGGCGGCTTCCCGACGCGGTCTACCTGCGCCCCGACTTCGCCGCCTACCGAGCGGCATCGGCAGAGGTGATGTCGATCCTGCGCCGCAACGCCGAGACGGTCGAGGTGGTCGGCCTCGACGAGGCCTATGTCGACCTGACGGGCATCTTCTCGCCGAAGGCGACGATGCGGCGGATCGCCGCTCAGATCGGCGACGAGACCCGCCTCGGCTGCTCGATCGGGATCTCCGAGAGCCGCATGCTGGCGAAGGTCACCAGCGAGCTCGGGAAGCCCGGCGGGCTGGTCGTGCTCTCGCGGGAGCGGGCGCTCGAGCGCTTCGCGGGGGAGTCGCCCGGCCTCGTGCCCGGGATCGGGCCGAAGACGATCGAGCGCCTCGAGCGGATGGGCATCCGCACCCTCGCCGAGCTCGGCGCGCGCGACGAGGCCGAGCTGGAGCAGGCGTTCGGGCCGCGCGCCGGCGGCTGGCTGGCACGTCGGGCCCGCCTCGAGGACGAGACGCCGGTGGTCGTCCAGCACGAGACCAAGTCGCAGTCGACGGAGATCACCTTCGACACCGACGTCGAGGATCCGAAGGCGATGGCCGCCTCGCTCACCTCGCTCGCCGAGGAGCTCTGCCGGCGGCTGCGGGCGCGCGACCTGCGCGGGCGGACGATCGGGATCAAGGTCCGCCTCGACGACTGGACGAACGTCACCCGCTCGCAGACGCTTGAGCGGGCGACCGCCGATGTCGCGGTCGTGACCGAGGTCGCCCTCGACCTGCTGCGCGCCTACGCGCCTCCCCGACCGGTGCGGCTGCTCGGGGTCCGGGTCGCCCAGTTCGGCGAGCACGAGCCCGCCGGGAGGGACGACCCGGAGTCCCAGATGCAGCTCAGCATGCCCGGCTGAGGGTGTGCGTCAGCGGGTCGAGAGGACCACACCGAGGTCGGGGAAGCGCAGGCGGGCCCTGGTCGCCGCCGTCAGGTCGAAGTCGCGGCCGCCCACGTAGGGGCCGCGGTCGACGACGGGGACGGTGATCGAGCGGCCCCGGTAGCGCAGCCTGACCCTCGTCCCGCAGGGCAGCCACTTGTGGGCGACCCCGAGCGTGCCCGGCTGCAGCGTGCCGCCGCAGGCGAGGGCGCCCCCGTAGAGGCCCGGGCCGTAGTAGGAGGCGGCGGCCGGCCTGTAGACGGCGACCCGGCGCCCGGCGCTCCGTGAGCCGCTCACGTGCCGGTCGTGGATGCCGTAGGCGCGGACCTCGTAGATCCCGGTCCCGTGCAGCCCCCAGTGCGTGCGGAAGGTCCCGTCGCGTTTGGTGAGGGTGCGGATGCGGCCGCCCGCGGGCCCGCTGACGACGATCTTCACCCGGTGGGCGCCGCCGGCGCTGGGCCTGATCCGGCCGCTGACCGCCAGGTCGCGGCCGGAGAGGACGTTGTGCCGGGAGACGTGCAGCGACAGGTGGGCGTGGACGCGCCTCGGCTTGTGGTGCTCGTGCGGTCGCTTCGCCGCGGCCGTCGCCGCCGGGAGCAGCATGGCGGCGGCCAGCGTCGCAGGCAGGAGTAGACGCATCTCTGTCTTCAACTCGCTTTCTCTGCGCCTACGGGGTTAGCTGACGGGCTCGCCGCCGCCGGGGCTCTGTGCCCGGCGGCCGCTACGGACGGATCACCGCCCGATTCGCCCCGTGCCACGGCTGGGTGCCGGTGGCCGGTGGGTCCCCCGCTCCCCCGCGCTTGCGCAGGGGGACTCGGCGGTCGGCTCGTTCGATTGGAGCCGGTCACCGTAGGGGCCCCGCGGCGAGCCCAGGGTGAGGGGCGTCACATTGCGGGCTTCTGCCGGCAAAGCTGCAAACCGCTTTGGCAAGCGGAATAGAGGCGGTTGCCGTGCGCGGCCGCGTGTGTGCGAAACTTCACGCTGTGAGTGAGGATCGACTCAGCGGACTGGACGCCTCCTTCCTCCACATGGAGCGCGCCGGCGCCCACATGCACGTCGCCTCGACGATCGTCTTCGAGGGCTCGCCGCCCAGCCACCGCGAGTTCCGCGACCAGATCGAGTCGCGCCTGCACCTCGTCCCGCGCTTCCGTCAGAAGCTGCGCAGGGTGCCCCTCGACCAGGGCCGCCCGGTCTGGGTCGACGATCCCCACCTCAACCTCGACTACCACGTGCGCCAGACCGCGCTTCCCGCGCCCGGGTCGGAAGAGCAGCTCCGCAACCTGGCGGCGCGGGTCTTCTCCCAGCAGCTCGACCGCACCAAGCCGCTCTGGGAGCTCTGGCTGGTAGAGGGCCTCGACGGCGATCGCTTCGCGATCGTCGGCAAGAGCCATCACGCCCTCGTCGACGGAGTCTCGGGGGTTGACATCACCACCGTTCTCTTCGACGTCGAGCCCGAGCCCGAGGAGCCCGCCGTGCGCCCGCCCAAGTGGGCTCCGCGGCCCGAGCCGAGCGACCTGCACCTGCTCAGCGAGGCCTGGCGCGAGCGTGCCAGCAGCCCGCAGGAGATCGTCCGCGGCTTCCGCGCCGCGTTGCGCGGGCCGCGCCAGGTCCTCCGCGGCCTCGGCGCGACCGGCAAGATGGTCGGCGCCGGCATGTCGGCGCCGCACACGCCCTTCAACGTCGAGATCGGGCCCCACCGCCGGCTCGCCTTCGTGCGCGCCGACCTGGGCCTGCTCAAGCGGGTCAAGGACGAGCACGGCGGGACCGTCAACGACGTCGTCCTCTCGGTGGTCGCCGGCGCGCTGGGCAATTACCTACGGGCTCGCGGGCACGAGACCGAGGAGCTCGAGCTGCGGGCGATGGTCCCGGTCAGCGTCCGCGCCGAGGAGGAGCACGGGGCGCTCGGCAACCGCGTCTCGGCGATGATGGCGCCGCTGCCGGTTTGGAGCGAGGACCCGCTCGAGCGCCTCCGCGAGGTGACCGGCACGATGGGCGACCTGAAGGGGTCCGGCCAGGCGGTCGGCGCCGAGATCCTCACCCGGATCACCGATTTCGCGCCGCCGACGATCGCCTCCCAGGCGGCCCGCCTGCAGCCCGCCCAGCGCTTCTTCAACCTCGTCGTCACCAACGTCCCGGGGCCGCAGTTCCCCCTGTACCTGCTCGGCCGCAGGATGGCGGCGATCTTCCCGATGGTGCCGCTGGCGCGCCGCCAGGCGCTCTGTGTGGGGATCATGTCCTACGACGGAGAGGTCGACTTCGGCCTGATCGGCGACTACGACGCGATGGCCGACCTCGACAGCTTCGCGCTCGACCTCGAAGGTGCGATCGAGGAGATCGTTGTGACCCTTCCCGCCGATGCGAGGAACGGTCAGCGCACAACGCGGACGCGGGCGCGGAACGGCGCCGTGTCCGTCAAGTAGTTCCAGTCGAAGCGCCTGGCGCTGAAGCCGAAGGCGCGCGTGTCGGCGTTGATCAGCACCGCGGTGATCCGGTCGAAGCGGCCTGGCCGGGAGAGGCGGACCGACATCCGGCCGCCCCTGCGCTTGAAGGTGAGGCGGGAGACGACCCGCCCCCGCTTCTCGCTGCCGATCCTGCCGACCAGGGCCAGCGCGGCGCGCGGCGCCGGCCGGCGCGGTGACGTCGACCACCACCGCCCTGCCACCACGGGCGTTGACGCGCAGCATCTGGAAGGTCGTGTGGTTGAGCCGGCGCAGCTTCGGCCGCCCCCGGGTCGAGATCCCGCCCTGCCGCGAGACGTCGCGGTAGAGGTCCCCCTCGCGGAAGACCCTGGCCGTGCGCCACTCCGCGACGTCGCGGCAGAAGCGGGCGAAGTCACGGTTGAAGTCGGAGCCGCCGGCGGCGCGGATCGCGCGGTCGTATGCGGCGACCGAGAAGCCGCCCGGCCGGACGTGGATCGCCTCGGCCCAGGCCTTGCGCACGATCGAGCGGCCGTAGCGGCGCGCCAGCCATTGGTTCCAGACCGCCGACCCGTACTCGCGGATCGCGGTCGCGGTGATCGGCGTGTCGTAGAGGCGGGCCCAACGCCGCACGTAGCGCAGGTAGTCGTTGATCCCGTTGTAGACCTGGTCCTCCATCCAGGTCGCCGTCGACTCGGCGAACCAGGCGTCCTGGTAGGCGTCGTAGCCGAACTGGAGGATGTGGTTGTACTCGTGGGCGAAGGTCACCTCGAGGTCCTCGAGCGGCCTCGTCCCGGGGTACTCGGCGGGGTCGTAGTCGTTGTCGAGGACCAGGTAGCCGTGCAGGTGCCGCGGCAGCCGGTGGCGGCGGTCGGCCTGGCCGCGGTCGGGGGCGGCATAGCCGAAGAGGCTGCCGCCGACCTGCGCCAGGTAGACGTCGGTCTTGCCCCGCCCCCCGCCCCTGCGGCCGTCCGAGCGGGGCTCGCGCCAGCCGAGCCGTTCGTTCTCGACCGCGTGGGCGTGTTCGGCCACCTCCTCGACCTGCTCGACGAAGTCGGGGACGCCGTCGCCGTCCTCGCGCCCGTCGAGGTCGGTGAGATTCGGCGCGTTTCGGCCCTCCGCGACCCAGTGGACGCAGAAGTGGGGCGTGCAGTCCGGGGACGCCGGCGCCTGAGGGACCGTGTAGGAGTGGCGATTGGGGTCGGGGTGGTCGGTGGGCCTGGCGGCGGGGGCGCGGAACGCCCATCGGTCGCCGGCCGCCGCCGCGGCCGGTAGCAGCGAGAGGGCCGCGACGGCGGCGAGCAGCGCCCCCGCATATCTCCACGCTTTCCTCATTTCCAGGCCAATCTACAGACCGGCGGAGCGCTGCCCGCCCGCCCGGGGGGCGATACTTCAGCGGTGCTTCGAGAAAGGCAGCCGTGCGCGTAGCCCTCGCCCAGGTCAACCCGACGGTCGGCGACATCGACGGCAACTCGGCCAAGGTCTCCGAGTGGATCGCCCGCGCCCGCTCCGAGGGCGCCGACCTGGTCGTCTTCCCGGAGCTCTGCGTGCCCGGCTATCCGGCCGAGGACCTCTACCTGAAGCGGCACTTCGTCGACGCCAACCGGCGCGCGGTCGAGGAGATCGCCGCAAGGGTCGAGGGCATCGTCGCCCTGGTCGGCTTTGCCGAGCCCGCCGCCGGGGGCGGCGACTTCCGCCACGCGCACAACTCCCTCGCTGTGCTCGCCGACGGCGGTGTGCGGGACGTCTATCGCAAGATCCGCCTGCCCAACTACGCGGTCTTCGACGAGCAGCGCTACTTCATCCCGGGGACCGAGGGCGCCACGACCGACGTGGCCGGCAGGCTCGTCGGGCTGACGGTCTGCGAGGACTGCTGGGTCGAGGGCCCGCCCGCCGCGACCGAGGTCGCCGACGGAGCGACCCTGATCGCCAACCCCTCGGGCTCCCCCTACCACCGGGGCAAGGGCCGCGAGCGCGAGCGCCTCTTCGGCCCGATGGCGAGCGCCTACGGCGCCCGCTTCGCCTTCTGCAACCTCGTCGGCGGCCAGGACGAGCTCGTCTTCGACGGCCAGAGCTTCCTGCTCGACGAGAGCGGCGCCGTGGTCGCCCGCGCCGCCCAGTTCGAGGAGGAGCTGCTCGTCTGCGACCTCGACTCCCCCGGCCCCTGCCCGCTCGCAGAGCCGCTCGCCGACCAGGCCGAGGTCTACGCGGCGCTCGTCCTCGGCCTGCGCGACTACGTCGCCAAGAACGGCTTCCGCCACGTCGGCATCGCCCTCTCGGGCGGCATCGACTCGGCGCTCGTCGCCCTGCTCGCAGCCGATGCCCTCGGCCCCGAGCACGTCACCTGCGTGATCATGCCGTCTCCGCATTCGAGCTCTGAAACACAGGGAGACGCTCGTAATATCGCCGCCAACCTCGGGATCGAGGCTCTCGAGATCCCGATCGAGGCGGCGATGTCGGAGTACGCGCGGGCGCTCTCCCCGGCCTTCGGCGTCGAGCGGGCCGACGGGAACGCGGACTCGCTCCCCCGCGACCCGGCGCGGCCCTCGGAGCCCGACCTGGCGGCCGAGAACATCCAGGCCCGGATTCGCGGCAACCTGATGATGGCGCTCTCGAACAAGCACGGCTGGCTGGTCCTGACCACCGGCAACAAGAGCGAGATGTCGGTCGGCTACGCGACCCTCTACGGGGACATGGCGGGGGGCTTCGCCGCGATCAAGGACGTGCCCAAGACGCTCGTCTACGAGCTCGTCGAGCACCGCAACTCGGTCGCCGGGCGGGACCTCGTCCCCGCCTCGGTGATCGAGCGCGCCCCATCGGCCGAGCTGCGCCCAGACCAGCTCGACAGCGACTCGCTCCCCCCCTACGAGTTGCTCGACCGGGTGCTCGAGGCCTACGTCGAGCGCGACCAGGGCCGCGAGGAGATGATCGCCGCGGGGATGCCCGCCGACGTCGTCGACGAGGTCGTCAGGATGGTCGATCACTCCGAGTACAAGCGCCGTCAGGCGGCGCCCGGCATCCGGATCACGCCGCGGGCCTTCGGCCGCGACCGCCGCCTGCCGATCACCAACCGCTTCGGCGGCTAGACCGGCCCTGACGCCGTCAGGGCCGGTCTGGGATAGGTCGGACGGCGATGGTCATCTGCGAGAGGGCGCAGGTGCGGCCCTGCTCGTCGCGGACCTCCGCCTCCCACACCCAGGTGGTCCGGCCCCGGTGGCGGGCGCGGGCGACGACCTCGATCGTGCCGGCGCTGATCGGGCGCATGAAGCTGACGTTGATCGACTGTCCCATCGCGGCCATGCCGTCCCCGAACACGGCCATCGCGGTCGACCGTGAGCAGAGGCTCTCGACCATGGTCGAGAGCACGCCGCCGTGGACGATGCCGAACGGCTGCAGTAGGTCGTCGCGGACCTCGAGGCGGGCGCGGGCGTGCTCGAGATCGTCGTCGAGCCACTCGATCCCGACCAGGCCCGCGAAGTGCGGCTTCGATTCCCTCGCGGCGATCTCGTCGGCCATGGCCGGACCCTACCCAGGGTGCGCCCGTCGCGTAGGCTTCCGGACCCGTGGCTCTCAGCGAGGACCAGAAAGCGCTGCTGCGCCTGCTTGCGCAGAGGGAAGACGGCTACGAGGACATCGCGGCGCTCAGCGGCGGCAGCGTCGAGGAGGTTCGCGCCAGGGTGAAGGAGGCGCTAGCCGGGCTCGACGGGGGCCTCGGCGAGGACCAGCAGGCGATCCTTCGCCTGCTCGCCCAGCGTGAACAGGGCTACGGCGACATCGCGGCGCTGATGGGCCTTGGCGTCGAGGACGTCCGCGCCAGGGTGAGGGACGCGCTCACCGGGCTCGCGGCGGCCGGCAGCCAGGCGAGCCCCGAGCCGCCTCCGGCGCCGCAGGCTCCCGAGCCGGAGCCTTCTCCCGCGCCGAAGTCCCCCGAGCCTGAGCCATCGCCTCCCGCGGCGAGGGCGGGGGCGGCATCCAGGTCCCCGGAGCCGGATTCGAAGCCGTCGGTGCCCGCCACCAGGGCGAAGCCGGCGAGGCCGAAGGCGGCTGGCCTGCGCCTGCCCGCGGACAGAGGCGCGATGCGGGCGCTGCTCGCCGGCGGGGCTGTCGTCCTCGTGATCGTCCTGCTGCTCGTCACCGGCGTTCTCGGCGGGGGCGACGACGGCGGGGCGGAAACGACCGCGTCCGGCAATGGCGGCGGCGGGGCCAACGCCGCCGCGAACAACGGCAAGGTGCCGACCGAAGCGGTCCTGCAACCCGTCGACGGCGGCGACGCCAGCGGTCGGGCGCTCTTCGGTCGCTCCGGCCAGGACGTCGTCATGCTCTTCAACGCGGAAGGCCTGCCCAGGGCGCCCAAGGGGCAGTCCTACACCGTCTCCCTCGTGCGCTCTCCCGATCAGCGCCTGCCGCTGATCGCCACCGAGGCGAACGATTCCGGGGTGATATCGGGCCGCTTCCAGGTCGCCAGCGAGGTGCTCGGCCTGCTCGCCGGTGGCTTCGACACGATGGAACTCTCGCTCGTCCCCGAGAAGGAGCTGCGGGCGGCGCTCGCCCAGGCCAGGACGGCCAAGAAGGCGCCCGACTACGAAGGCACCGCGGTCCTCGAAGGGCCGGTCACGGGCCCGATCGTCGAAGCCGGCGAAAACTAGCCGGGGATCAGCTTGCCGGGGTTCATGACCCCGGCCGGATCGAGCTCCGCCTTCAGGGCCCGCAGGGCGTCGAGCCCCAGCCCGCCGACCTCCGCCTCCATGTAAGGGGCGTGGTCGAGGCCGACCGCGTGGTGGTGGGTGATCGTCGCGCCGGCGTCGACGATCGCCTCCGAGGCCGCCCGCTTGACCGCGCGCCACTGCTCGATCTCGGCGCCCGCCCGCGCCCGCGAGATGAAGGTGAAGTAGAGCGAGGCGCCGTCGGCGTAGGCGTGGGAGAGGTGGCAGAAGACCAGGCCCGGGGTGCCCTGGCCGGCGAGCGAGCCGCGGATCGCGGCGCCGACCGCGCCGTGCAGCGTCGCCAGCTGCGACCAGGTGTGGGAGGTCTCGAGCGTCTCGACCAGCGCCCCCATCTCCATCAGCGTGTCGCGCAGGTAGGGCCCCTGGTAGCGGCCCTGCTCCCAGGCGCGCCCGGCCGGCTGCCCGAGGTAGGCGGCGCCGCCGGCGCGCAGGGCGCGCACCGCCAGGGCCCGCCGCCGCGCCACGGACTCGCGATCGCCCTCGTGGCCGACGACGACGAGGCAGCCGTTCGCGCGGCGGCGAAGCCCCAGGTAGCCGCCGAGCAGGGCCCCGGCGACCCCGCGCGGGCCCGAGAGGGCGAGCGAGACCTCCGTCTCCTCCTCGTCGGAGACGCGGATCACGTCGGGCAGCCCCGGGCCCTGGGCCAGGGCCCGGACGATCTCGGCGCCCGCCTCGAAGTCCTCGGCGATCCAGGCCTCGTAGCGGCGCTCGGTCGGCGCCGGGCGGACGCGGACCGTGACGTCGGGGATCACGCCGAGGGTCCCCTCGGAGCCGACGATCAGCTCCCGCAGGGCCGGCCCCGCCGCGGTGTGGGGCGTCTCCAGGGTGTGCATCTCACCGGCCGGGGCGACCAGCCGCACCGAGCTGACCAGGTCGTCGAAGCGCCCGTAGCCGCTGGACGCCTGCCCGGCCGAGCGGGTGGCGGCGAAGCCGCCGACCGTCGCGTACTCGAAGGACTGCGGGTGGTGGCCGAGGACGAGGTCGTGGCGCCGCAGCGCCGCTTCGGCCTCCGGCCCGCGCAGGCCGGCGCCGAGTGTTGCGGTCAGCGAGCGCCGGTCGACCTCGACGTCCCGCAGCCGGGCAAGGTCGAGGCTGATCAGCAGCCGGTGCGGCCCGCGCTCGGGCGCGACGCCGCCGACGACGCTGGTGCCGCCGCCGAAGGGGACGACGGCGACGCCCTCCGCCGCGCAGACCTCGAGCACCCGGGCCAGCTGGTCGGTCCCGTCGGGCAGTACGACCGCGTCGGGGGCGGTGTCGAGCGCGCCGTGGCGCAGCCGGGCCAGGTCCACATAGCCGCGGCCGGTGGCGTGGCGCAGCCGGTCCTCGAGCGAGGTGAAGACCCCCTCCTCGCCGAGGACCTCGATCAGCCCCCGGGGCAGCTCGCCCGCCGGCGGTAGGGAGAAGTCCTCGAGCGTCGCCGCGCGGGGCGTCGCGGTCAGCTCGCCGATCCGCTCGCGCAGCGTCGCCCGGGCAACCGGGTCGAGCTCGGGCAGGGTCTCCGGCTCGCCCCACCCCCACCACTTCGAGTCGCGCCGTGGCGCGCCGGTCGTCATATGTGCGACCAACGCGACTCGTCAGTCATCGTCGCCCCCCGAGAGCGCCCGCTCGATCCCGTCCAGCGCCTCCTCGAGGATCGCCCCCTGGCCGTGGCGCATCATCGGCGAGCCGAGCCGCGACATCCCGCGCAGGGACTGCTCGGAGGCGATCCGGACCTCGGTCCCCTCCCCCGTGCCCCGCAGGCCGATCTCGATTTTGGAGCTGCGCAGGTGCCGCTCGAAGGGAGTTCCGGACAGCTGCTGCTCCCAGATATAGCGCTCGCCCTCGGCCGAGCTCAGGCAGCGGAAGTCGGCCCGCACGCCGCGCCCCTCGGCCGTCTCCAGCACCTTGGTCCATTCGGCGCGCCGCCCGCCCCCCTTTTCCTCGACGTTCTCGACCCTGCTCGTCCGCGGCCACCAGCGCGGCAGGCTGTAGGGGTCGGAGACGAGGTCCCAGACGTCGCCGGGCGGGGCCGAGACGGTCCGGCGGCGGGAGACGCGCGGCATCGCGGTCGGGCGGCCGGCTAGTTGCCCGCGAGCCGGCGCAGGTCCCTGACCAGCAGCAGGTGCTTGAGGTGGCTGACCGTCGCCGCCAGGCTCTCGAGGCTCTCCAGGGCTTCCTTGCGCCGGTCCGGGTTGCGCGAGCGCAGCGAGGAGCCGAGCACCGCTTCGAGCAGATTCGACTCGCGGTCGGCGGAGGTGCGGAAGACGCGCATGTTGCGGACCCCGACCCCGAAGCGCGAGAGTTCGTTGGCGGCCTTCACGACCTCGCGGTCGGTCTCGTCGTAGACGAGCGTCCCGTCGCGCTTCTCGGGCTGCACGATGCCGTAGTTCTCGAGCTCGGAGATCAGCTCCTCACGGGCGCCGGTCTCCTCGATCACCTGCTCGAGGGTCAGATAGGCGCTCGAGGTGTTGACGAGGATCGCGCGCCGCACCGAGCCACCGGACTGGCGCCGGTCGCCGTCGCCCCCGAGGTCGATCTCGCCGCCGGCAGCCAGCTCCTGGCGGATCACCCGCAGGGGCAGGAACTCGTCACGCTGTAGCCGCAGGATCGTCCGCAGCCTTTCCACGTCGGCCTGGCTGTAGAGCCGGTAGCCCCCCGGCGTGCGCCGCGGCGTGAGCAGCTTCTGGTCCTCGAGGTAACGGATCTTGGAGATCGAGATGTCGTCGAACTCCGACTGCAGGATCTTGCAGACGGCGCCGATCGTCAGCGCCTTGCGGGGCCTGCTCGCCGATTCCGGGGGGCGTGTTTCCGAGAGCGCCATCCTCACTTCTCCAGGTAGCTGAGCTTGTACTTGCCGATCTGGATCTCGTCGCCGTCGGCCAGGCGGTGGGACTCGATCCTGCGGCGGTTGACGTAGGTCCCGTTGAGCGAACCGAGGTCGTCGATGTAGAGGCCGTCGCGCCGCCGCACCAGTAGGGCGTGGTTGCGGGAGACGGTGACGTCGTCGAGGAAGACGCCGGCGTCGGGGCTGCGCCCGATGCTGATCCGGTCCTCGGTCACGGTGAAGCTCTCCCCCGCGCGGCCGCCGCCGGTGCGGATCACGAGCGCCGCGCCGCTGCGCTCGACCTCCTCGTCGATGTCGACCGGCTGCATGTCGCCGGTGTCGTCGACCGTGTAGGTCATCGTCGTCGGGTCGTCGCCCCCCTCCGAGGGGCCGCCGAGGTAGGCGCCGCACTTCTGGCAGTAGTTGGCGCCCTCGGGGTTGACGAACCCGCACTCCGGGCAGTGAGCGGCCACCGTGCGCCTCTAGGCCGCCGGCTCGTCGTCGGGGGCGGCGTCCTGGGCGCGGCCGGCGAGGATCTCGGTGAGCTGGCGGACGTCGTCGCCGGAGATCAGCGATCCCCCCTGCTCGCGTTTTTGGCGCAGTCTGTTGACCAGCTCCGCACGGAGGATGTCGATCTTCCCGTGCAGCACGCGCCGCTTGTAGGAGATCTCGTTCTCCTCCTCGGTCAGCTTGTCGATCAGATCCTTCAGCTCCTTGTCGCCGAGCGAGCCGAGATCCGGAAAGGTGTCCTCCATGGCGCTCCTTGTCGAGTGAGGCGTCGCCTCCGTTGCCTGCTCCCCCGATTATAGGTGCGCGGGCCAAAGGTTCAACCGTAGGTTGAAGGTTATGGATACCGGGCGCGCCGCGCTTCGGCGACGCCGGCGCGCGCGTAGAGCACGGTGGCGACGATCGCCAGGGCGACGCCGACGATCAACAGCGCTTCGGGGACCCAGCCTTCGACGACCAGGGCGAAGAAGATCGCGCCCATGATCGGGAAGACCGAGATCCGCCCCGGCCAGTTGACCCTGACCTCGACCCCGTGCCGGACCCCGTACTGGGCGACGGCCAGCATCGCGACCTCGCGGGCGACCAGCAGCGCGAGCGCCCAGCGCGGCAGCAGTTCGAAATGCCAGCAGACGGCGGCGCCGGAGAGGATCGTCAGGCGGTCGATCAGCGGGTCGAGCATCGTGCCGAGGCGGCTGTACTGCCCGGTCACCCGGGCCAGGAAGCCGTCGACGTAGTCGCCGACGGCGATCAGCCAGAAGAGGGCCGCCGCCGCCGCCGAGCGCCCGTCGTCCGATTCGAAGGCGAGATAGAGGAAGACCGGGATCCCGAGGATGCGCGCGTAGCCGACGAAGTTGGGGATCGTCCACGGGTTGAGCGGTTCCCCACGCTGCGTCTGCCGCGGTGGCGGCCCGCTGCGATCGAGCCCGACCAGGCGCCGGACCCGCCCCCGCCCGAATGGCGCCCGGCTAGGAGGCATTGAGCCCCTGGAGGAGCTCCTGCGCCCGCTCGGCGGCCTCCTCCACGGGCAGCTTGCTCTCCTTCCCGGAGGCCCGCTCGGTGGCCTCGACGACGCCCTCGGCCAGCCCGCGCCGGCCGACCACCACACGCAGTGGGCAGCCGAGCAGCTCGGCGTCGGTGAGCTTCTCGCCGGGGCCGGCGTCGCGGTCGTCGTAGAGGACCTCGGCGCCGAGCCTCTCCCCCAGCTCGGCGTAGAGCCGGTCGGCCGCCTCGCGCTCCTCCTCGCCCGCCTTGGCGAGCGAGACGAGGTGCACGCTCCAGGGTGCGATCGAGGGCGGCCAGACGATGCCGCTCTGGTCGGCTCCCTGCTCGATCGCCGCAGCCGCGATGCGCGCCGGGCCGATCCCGTAGCTGCCCATCACGATCGGCTGTTCGTGGCCCTCCTCGTCGAGGTATGTCGCCCCGAGCGGCACCGAGTAGCGGGTGCCGAGCTTGAAGATGTTGCCGACCTCGATCGCCGGCTCGATCTCGATCGAGCCCCCGCCCGGCGCCGTGTCGCCGGCCTCGACCGAGCGCACGTCGACCTCGTCGAACTCGAAGTCGCGGCCCGGTCGCACCCCGCGCAGGTGGGCGTCTGGGCGGTTGGCCCCGACCACGAACGAGTCGCCGGCGATCGCGGCGTCCTTGAGCACCGGCACGCCCGCCCCGACCGGGCCGATGAAGCCGGGCGGGCCGATCTCGCCCTCGATCTCCTCCGGCCGGGCGGGGCGGAAGTCGGCGCCGAGGGCATTGCGCATCTTGATCTCGTTGAGGCGGTGGTCGCCGCGGAGCAGGGCCATCGCCAGGCCGCGACCGTCGATCATCACCGGCAGCGCCTTGATCAGGGCGCCGGCGGGCAGCCCGAGGGCGCCGGACACCTCCTCGATCGTCGTCAGCCCCGGCGTCGAAACCTCCTCGGGCGCATCGAGGGGCGCCGGCAGCTCGACCGGCTGCGCCTCGGCGGTGGCGACCTCGACGTTGGCGGCGTAGCCGGGCGCCAGGGCGACCTCGTTCTCTCCCGCCGCGCAGGGCGCCATGTACTCGTGGGCGCCGGAGCCGCCCATCATCCCAACGTCGGACTCGACCCTGTACCAGCGCAGCCCGCAGCGGTCGAAGATCCGCCCGTAGGCCTCCGTCTGCAGCTGGTAGGAGCGCTCGAGGCCCTCCTCGTCGCGGTCGAAGGAGTAGGCGTCCTTCATCGTGAACTCGCGCGTGCGCAGGACGCCCGCGCGAGGACGCGGCTCGTCGCGCTCCTTGGTCTGCAGGTGGAAGAGCATCAGCGGCAGGTCGCGGTAGGAGCGGACCTCGCGCCCCACGTGGTCGGTGATCGCCTCCTCGTGGGTCATCGCGAGGACCATCGGCGAGCCCTTGCGATCCTCGAGCTTGAACAGCTCCTCGATCGCATAGCGGCCCGTCTTCTCCCAGTTCTCGGCCGGCTGCAGGACGGGCATCAGCATCTCCTGGCAGTCGATCGCCTCCATCTCCTCGCGCAGGATGTGCTCGATCTTGCGGATCGAGCGCCAGCCGGCCGGCAGGTAGCTCCAGAGGCCCGCGCCCAGCTGTCTGATCAACCCCGCCCGCACCATCAGCTTGTGCGAGACCGCCTCCGCGTCGGCGGGCGCGTCCTTGAGGGTCGGCAGGAACGTCTGGCTGAGGCGAGTCACGCCCGGAACCTATCCGTTGCGACGGCTAGGCCCGCGTGAATCGCCTGCCCGCGGTCGGCGAGGCCTCCTCGTCGAGCAGGACCTTGTCGGACTCGCCACGCTCGGCGGCCTCGTGCTCCATCCTGGCGATCTTCTCCGGGGTCAGTTCGTCGGCGTTCTCCTCCTCGATCTTCGCCAGCCAGGCCGCGCCCTCGCGCGACTCGGCCTCGTCGAACTCGACCGTGCCGCGGTCGAGGGACTTGTCGATCTCCTCGAAGAGGGTGTCGACCAGGGTCTCCTGGGGGACCTTGCGAAGCGGTTTCCCGTGCGCGTAGATAAGCCCCTCGTTCTTGGCGCCGGCGATCCCGAAATCGGCGTGGCTGGCCTCGCCGATCCCGTTCACCGCACAGCCGAGCACGGCGACCTCGATCGGCTCGGTGTAGGCCTCGAGCCGCCGCTCGATCTCGGCGACCACCGAGTCCATGTCGAACTGCAGGCGCCCGCAGGTCGGGCAGGCGATCAGCACCGGGCCGCGCTCGCGCAGCTGCAGGGCCTTGAGGATCTCCCAGGCGACCTTGACCTCCTCCTCGGCGTGAAACGTCGAGAGCGAGATCCGGATCGTGTCGCCGATACCATCGGCGAGCAGCGTCCCGAGGCCGACCGAGGACTTCAACGAGCCCGACCATTTCGTCCCCGCCTCGGTGATCCCCAGGTGCAGCGGGTAGGGGATCTTCTCCGAGAGCAGGCGGTTGGCGGCGATCGTGTTGGGCACGTTGGTCGACTTGATCGAGACCTTGAAGTCCTCGAAGTCGAGGCCCTCCATCAACTCGACGAACTCCACCGCGGCGGCGACCAGCGCCTCGACCGGCGCCTCGCGCTCGAGCTCGTGAAGGTGCTTGGGCAGGGAGCCCGAATTGACGCCGATCCGCATCGGGACGCCGGCCGCGGTCGCCTTCACCGCCACCTCGGCGACCTTCTCGCGGCCGCCGATGTTGCCGGGGTTGAGCCGGATGCAGTGGGCGCCGGCGTCGATCGCCTTCAGTGCCAGCGTGTGGTTGAAGTGGATGTCGGCGATCACCGGGATCGGCGACTCCTTGACGATCGTCCTCAGCGCCTCGACGTCCTGCTCGCGCGGCACGGCGCAGCGGACCAGATCGGCGCCGGCGTCGGCGACGGTGCGGATCTGCTCCATCGTCGCCGCCAGGTTGGCGGTCTCGGTCTTCGTCATCGTCTGTACGGCGACCGGGGCGCCACCGCCGATCGGCACACCGCCGACGAATATCTGTCGCTTCGAAGCCATCTGGCAAGCGTACCGGGGAGGCTTTCGCAGGGCCTCGGGGGCTGCTCCGGCGAGATTTGAACCTCTCCGCCCGCCCGCCCGTATCCCGATCGGATCGGTTCGCTACCCGGGGAGAGGCGCTGCGTGCGCAGGTTCGGCAAATACGAATTCACGACCCCGCTGCGCCTGTTGCTGGTCGCCGCCCCGACGGGGCTTGCCGCGATCGCCTTCGCGACCGCGAGCCTCGCGGCGGAACCGACGATCGAAGCCGCCGGTGGGGGGCCCTACTCCTGGAGCCCGTCCAGCGCACAAACGGTTCCCGGCGGGGCGGTGACCTTCAAGAACCCGAGCGGTTCCGCGCTCCACGGCGTGACCTGGACCGGCGGGCCCGAAACCCCGACCTGTTCCAACGTGCCGATCGACAGCGGCAAAGCGAGTTGGACCGGAACCTGCAGCTTCGCGCAGGCGGGCACCTACAGCTTCTACTGCCCCGTCCACCCGATCGAAATGAAAGGCACGATCGCCGTCGGCTCCACCAGTTCGCCTTCTCCGGGTTCCCCTCCCCCGCCCGGGTCGCCTATCGGCGGCGCGGTGGCGACCGGGCTGAGGCTCGCAAAGAAGCAGCGAGGAGGCGCCGTGCGGGGCTCCATACGGCTGTTGCGGGCGGGCGCCGGCAGCAGGCTCGTGGTTGAGCTCACCGCCTCGCGGAAGCGGCTGCTCGGTGCGGGTCATGCCGGGAAGCTGCGGGTCGGCAGGCTCGCCCGCTCCTTGCCGACCTCGGGGCGCCACCGCTTTGCCGTTTCGCTCAAGCGCTTGGCCCGCCGCGCTCTGCGCGACGGGAAGGCCCTGCCACTGACGGCGACGGTCACCTTCACCTCGAGCGACGGCGATGTCTTCAAACGGGCCCGTGCGGTCGTGATGCGAGGCGGGAAGTCCAAGCCCGGGGGATCGGGATGAGGTGCGCCCCTTGGTCGGCGGTCAGAGGAGGGGTGCTCCTCGGGGCCCTCCTGACGCTCGCGGCCGTCGGCGTGAGCCCTGCTTCGGCAGCGACGATCACGGCCGCCTACCCCGCCTGGAGCCCCAACAGCGCGACGATCACGGCCGGCGAATCGGTCACCTTCGAAAGCAACGAATCGCTCGCGCACGGTGTCGGCTGGGAACCCGCGGCGCCCGCGACCCCGAGCTGTACCGGCGTTCCAGGCCCCGCCCAGGCGGGGCCCTGGTCCGGGTCCTGCACGTTTACGGTCGCCGGCAGCTACCCGTTCGTCTGCACGCTCCACGCCTCGATGACGGGGACCATCACGGTGAACTCCGCCGGCCCCGGGGCGCCGGTCGTCAGCACCAGCGCCGCGACCTCGGTCACCGACACGGGCGCGACGCTGAAAGGAAGCGTGAACCCGAACGGGCTGGCGACAGAATACTTCTTCAAGTACGGAACGACCGCCGCCTATGGGCAGGAAACCGGCAAGACCTCGGTGTCCGCTGGGACGAGCCCCGTCACGGCCTCCACCGGGGTGACCGGCCTCACGGCCGCCACGACCTACCACTTCAGGTTGTTCGCCGAAAACTCGTCAGGCACCTCCCAGGGCTCCGACCTCACCTTCACGACCGCCGGTCCGCCCACGGCGACGACGGAACCGGCGGCGGGCGTCGGCGGCACCCTGGCCACGCTGGCGGGCGTGATCAACCCGAAGGGCCTGGAAACCAAATATTTCTTCAACTACGGGGAAACGGTGGCCTATGGGCAGAAAACGACTGAAAAGGTTGCCGGCTCGGGGACCTCGAACGTCTCCAAAACGGAGGCGCTGAGCGGGCTCTCGCTCGAAACCACCTACCACTTCCAGCTGGTCGCCAAAAACTCGGCCGGCGAAACCAAAGGGGTCGATCGGACGTTCACGACCTTCGGTCCGCCGCTGGCGACCACTGGGGAAGCGGTCGGGGTAGGCGACGCCGGCGCCACCCTGCAGGGCCTGGTCGACGCTCAGGGCCAGGAAACCTCCTACTACTTCAACTACGGCCCCACATCCGCCTACGGGCAGAAAACCGCCACCAAATCCGCAGGCAAAGGCACGACGAACGCCTCGGTATCGGCCCCGCTGACCGGGCTCTCGCCCGAAACGACCTACCACTTCCAGCTGGTCGCCGAAAGCGGCGCGGGAACCGCCACCGGAGCGGACCACGCCTTCACCACATCCGGCACGCCCCCACCGCCACCACCCCCACCAGCGCCCGCACCGCCGCCTCCGGTGCTGGACCCGCCACCGCTGGCGCCGTCGCCCACGGTCAGGGCCGCCCCCAACACCAAGTTCACCCGGAAGCCGCCCGCGAGGACGAAGGACCGCACCCCGACCTTCAAGTTCAAGGTCGACGGTCGCCCGGGCCACCTTCAGATGCAGGCTCGACGGCAGGGTGCTGAAGCGGTGCCGATCGCCGCTGACCACGAGGAAGCTCTCCTTCGGCCGCCACACGCTCAAGGTCAGCGCCGTTGCCGGCGGCCTCAGGGACCGGACGCCGGCGAGGTTCAGGTTCCGGGTCCTGCGGCGACGCTAGGCGCCGGGCCCCGCGTCAGCGGCCCTGGATCTGGATCCCTTCGCCGGTCAGGCGGCCGATGTCGTTGGAGAGGCCGAGGAAGAAGAGCATGATCACGAGCACGAAGCCGACCGCGCCGGCCCGCTCCATGACCGCGAAGGCCACCGGCCTGCCGCGGACTTTCTCGACCAGGCTCCAGAAGATGTGGCCGCCGTCCAGGGGCAGGAAGGGGAAGAGGTTGATCAGGCCGAGCGAGAGGCTGACGACGGCGAGCAGGATCAGCGCATTCGTGGCGCCGAGCCTGTCGATCGTCTGGTGGGCCACCTCGCTGGTGCCGACGACGCCGGAGACTTCCTTGCGCTGTTCGGCGTCGAGCAGGTTGGCGAAGACGGTGACCGTCTTCGTCGTGATTTCCCACATGAAGCCGGTCGCCCGGTCGGCCGCCTCTCCGGCGCCGATGTCCACCGGCCTCCCCCCGAAGCCGAAGCCGACCAGCGCCTGGTCCGCGTCGGCGCTGTATTCGGGCCGCGCGGCCACGGTTCGCAACTTCCCGTCCCGCTCGACGGTCAGCCGCACGGGCGCTCGGCGAGGCAGCCGTCGCGCTGCCGCCCGGCGCAGGTGTGGGTGGCGACCCGCTCGCGGAAGCGTTCGACCCTGGTCGCTTCGTCGACGCCCGGATAGCGCCTGCCGTCGACCGCGACGATCCGGTCGCCGGGCTCGAGGACGGCGCTCGCCGGGGTCTTGGGGAAGACCGTCTCGACCCGCTGGGTCGTTCCTTCCGCGTTGACGAGGAGGACGGCGAAGAGGATCGCGAAGGCGAGGACGATGTTGACCGCCGGGCCGGCGCCGATCACGACGAGCCGCTTCCAGACCGGCATTTCGTAGTAGCCGCGATGCTCTTCCCCCGGGGGCAGCCGGTCGTCGGGGTTCATGCCGCTGATCTTCACGTAGCCGCCCGCCGGGATCGCCGCGATCCCGTACTCGGTCTCTCCCCGCTTGAACGAGACGAGCTTCGGGCCGAAGAAGAGGAAGAACTTCTCGACCCGCATCCCGGTCGCCTTCGCGGCGACGAAGTGACCGGCCTCGTGGAGGATGATCAGCAGCGAGAAGCCGAGGAATATCCAGACCCAGGTCATGCCGGCGCCAGCTCCTCGACCTGCTCCTCGGTGCGGCGGCGGGCCTCGGCGTCGACCTCGAAGAGGTCCTCGAAATGGGTGACGGCGGCGGCGGGCATCTCCTCCATAACCCGCCCGATCGCCTCCGGGATCGCCCCGAAGCCGATCCTGCCGGCGAGGAAGGCGGCGACCGCGACCTCGTCGGCGGCGTTCAGCACGCAGGGCGCCGTGCCGCCGGCCTCGCCGGCCTCCAGGGCGAGGCGCAGGCAGGCGAAGGTCTCGAGGTCGGGCCGCTCGAAGGTGAGCTCGCCGGCGGCGGCGAGGTCGAGGCGCGGCACCTCGACGTCGGCCCGCTGCGGATGGTGGAGCGCGTAGGAGATCGGCACCCGCATGTCCGGCAGGCCGAGGTGGGCCAGGGTCGCGCCGTCGTTGAGGTCGACCAGCGAGTGGACGATCGACTGCGGGTGGACGACGACCGCGATCCGCTCGTAGGGGACGCCGAACAGGTGGTGGGCCTCGATCGCCTCGAAGCCCTTGTTCATCAGCGTCGCCGAGTCGATCGTGATCCTCCCCCCCATCCGCCAGGTCGGGTGCGCCAGCGCCTCCTCGACCGACACCTCGGCGAGGTCGGTGCGACCGCGGAAGGGGCCGCCGGAGGCGGTGAGGACGAGCCGCTCGACGGTGCCCGGCGGCTCGGACCCGATCAGCTGGAAGAGCGCCGAGTGCTCGGAGTCGACCGGCAGCAGCCTGGCGCCGGTCGCCTCGGCGAGCGCCATCGTCAGCTCGCCGCCGATCACCAGGCTCTCCTTGTTGGCGAGCGCGAGGTCGATGCCCTCGCTGAGGGTGACGATCGTCGGCCCCAGCCCGGCGGCGCCGACGACGCCGTTGAGGACCAGGTCGGCACCGGACTCGGCGACCAGCTCGCGGACGCCCTCCTCGCCCTCGAGCACGCGCCCGTCCCAGGCCGAGCGCGCCCGTCCGGCGGCCTCGGGGTCGGCGAGGGCGAGCGCGGCCACCCCGTGGCCGGCGGCCTGCTCGACCGCCCGCTCCCAGCTCGACCCGGCGGCGAGGCCGACGACCTCGAGCTCGTCGGAGCCGGCGGCGATCTCCAGCGCCTGGGTCCCGATCGACCCCGTGCAGCCGAGGATGACCAGCTTCTTCATCCTCCGGAGTTTAGGTACAGGCCCTCAGTAGACGAGCTGCACGGCCAGGTAGTAGCCGACGACGATCGTGAAGAAGACGGCGTCGAGGCGGTCGAGGACGCCGCCGTGGGGCCCGAAGAGGGTGCCGGTGTCCTTCTTGCCCAGGTCGCGCTTCAGCATCGACTCGAAGAGGTCGCCGACCGGGGCGATCGCGGCCACCGCTGCGCCCATGAGGAGGGCGTCGACCCCGGAGAGCCAGTCCTGGTAGAGGCCGGCGAACCAGAAGGCCATGGTGCCGATCAGGAAGCCGCCGATCAGGCCCTCGAGCGTCTTGTTGGGCGAGAGGTTGGGCGCGATCCGGTGCGAGCCGAACATCCGCCCCGTCGCGTAGGCGCCGGTGTCGGCGGCGAAGGTGCCGACCAGGACGTCGACCATCAGGGCCGCGCCGTGGCTTGGGAGGTCGCGGAGCAGGACGGCGTGGACCAGGGGGATTCCGATCCAGACGATGCCCAGCAGCGTCACCCCCATCGAGCCCACGATGCCGTCGCGGTGCCGGCGGTCGACGCCGAAGGCGAAGATCACCGGGAAGGCCGCGGCGAGGACCAGCAGCACGTTGAAGGCGGTGCCGAAGTAGGCGGCGAGGATCAGCGCCGGCACCGCGGCGTAGGCGGCGCGCTGGATCGGCCGCAGCTCCTCGGTCAGGGCGAGGTACTCGCGCAGGCAGAGCAGCCCGATGCCGATCATCGCGAGCGCGAAGTAGATGCCTCCGGCGACGACTATCGCGATCGCGAAGACGATCCAGGGGATCGCGACCAGGATCCGCTTCGCGGTCTCGCCGCGCAGGCGACCGCGGCTGCGCCGCCCGCGCGGCGGCCGCCTCTCGCGGGGCCTCTGGGCCGGCTCGTCGTCGAAGAGCTCGTCGTCGAAGAGGTCCATCAGCGCCCTCGCCCCGAAGCGCCGCTGCCGCGACTCGAACTCGGCCATCGACTCCTCCAGCGAGGCGCGGCTGAAGTCCGGCCAGAGCTCGTCGCGGAAGACGAGCTCGGAGTAGGCGCACTGCCAGAGCAGGTAGTTGGAGATGCGGCTCTCGCCGCTCGTCCGTATCAGCAGGTCGGGGTCGTGCATCTCAGGTGCGTAGAGGTGGCGACGGAACTCCTCCTCGCCACCCCGCCCCTGGAAGCTTCGCGCGGCGTCGACGATCTCCGCCCTGCCGCCGTAGTTGAAGGCGATGTAGAGGGCGATGCGGTTGTTCTCCGCGGTCTTCGCCTCGGCCCACTCCATGCGCTCGACCAGCTCCGCCGCGACGCCCTCGCGGCGGCCGATGAAGCGCATCCGCACGCCTTCCTCGTCGAGCTCCGGGGTCTCGGTGGCGATCCGCTCGCCGAACATCTCCATCAGCCCGGCGACCTCCTCCCGCGGGCGCGACCAGTTCTCGGTCGAGAAGGAGAAGACGGTCAGCTCCTCGATCCCCAGGTCGACCGCGTCGCGGAGTCGTTCCTTGACCACGTCGGCGCCGGCCCGGTGCCCCTCGAGGACCGGCAGCCCCCTCTGCTGTGCCCAGCGCCCGTTGCCGTCGGTGATGATCGCTACGTGCCGCGCGGAGGCACTCACACCTCCAGGATCTCCTCTTCCTTTCCTTTGAGGAGAGCGTCGATCTCGGCGATCGCCTCATCGGTCTGCTTCTGCAGGGCGGCCTCGGCCCGGCGCTCGTCGTCCTCACCGGCTTCGCCCTCCTTCTTCAGCTCGCGCAGGTCCCCCATCACGTCGCGGCGCACGTTGCGGACCGCGACCCTGCCCTCCTCGGCCACGCCGTTGACGACCTTGACCATCTCGCGCCGGCGATCCTCCGTCATCTCCGGGATCTGGAGGCGGATCACGCTGCCGTCGTTGTTCGGGGTGAGGCCGACGTCGGACTCCTGGATCGACTTCTCGATCGCGGCGATCGAGGAGCTGTCGAAGGGAGTCACGGTGAGCAGCCGCGCGTCGGAGGCGGAGACGTTCGCCAGCTGCTTGAGCGGCGTCGCGGCCCCGTAGTAGTCGACGATGATCCGGTCGAGGAGGTGGGGCGAGGCCCTGCCGGTCCGCACGGTCGCCAACTCCCCGCGGCTGGCCTCGACCGACTTCTCCATCCTGCCCCTGGCGTCCTCGAGCAACTCGTCGATCAGCTCCACCGTCATCCGCCCTTCGAACTAGTCCGCGGGCGTGCTGGAGACCAGCGTGCCCACCTTCTCGCCGCTGACGATCCTATCTATGTTGCTCTCGTCCCCAACGTTGAAGACGTAGATCGGCAGGTCGTTGTCCATGCAGAGCGAGAGCGCCGTCGAGTCCATCACCCGCAGGTCGCGCTCGATCGCCTCGCGGTGGCCGATCGAGGGGATGAACTTCGCGTCCGGGTTGGTGGCCGGGTCGGCGTCGTAGACGCCCTCCACCCCGTTCTTGGCCATCAGGATCGCCTGTGCGCGGATCTCCAGGGCTCGCAGTGCCGCCGCCGTGTCGGTGGTGAAGAACGGGTTGCCGGTGCCGGCCGCGAAGATCACCACCCTGCCCTTCTCCAGATGCCGTATCGCCCGCCGGCGGATGTAGGGCTCGGCGACCTCCTTGACGTCGATCGCCGAGAGCACCCGGGTGTGCTGGCCGAGGTCCTCGAGCACGTCCTGGAGGGTGAGGGCGTTGAGCACGGTCGCCAGCATCCCCATGTAGTCGCCGGTCGCCCGGTCGATGCCCTTGGCGGCGCCTTCGATGCCGCGGTAGATGTTGCCGGCCCCGACCACGATCGCGACCTCGACGCCGCGCTCGCGGGTCGCCGCGACCTGCTTGGCGAGGCGGCGGACCTCGTCCGCGTCGGTGCCGTACTCCAGCGTCCCCATCAGCGCCTCGCCAGAGAGCTTGAGGAGGATGCGGCTGAACCTGGCGGCCCCCCCGGCGCTCACGGCCTCAGGCACCTACGCGGAAGTAGGCGAAGCGGGCGACACGGATGTTCTCGCCGGTCTTCGCGGCGAGCTCCTGGCGCAGCTCCTCGATCGACTTCGAGTCGTGCTTCTCGGCGTTGACGTGGGCCTGGTCGAGCAGCGCGACCTCGCTCGCCCACTTGCCGAGCTGGCCCTCGACGATCTTCTCGACGACCTCGTCGGGCTTGCCTTCTTCCCTGGCCTTCTCCTCGAAGACCTTCCGTTCGGCCTCACGCTCCTCCTCGGGGATCTCCTCGGCGGAGACGTAGCTCGGCGCCGTCGCGGCGACGTGCAGGGCGACCTCGTAGGCGAAGGCCCTGAAGTCCTCGTTGCGGGCGACGAAGTCGGTCTCGCACTGAACTTCGACCATCGCGCCGACCTTGTCGTTGGCGTGGATGTAGGAGGAGACGACCCCCTCCTCGGTGCCGCGCCCCTCGCGCTTGGCAGCCGAGGCCTGGCCCTTCACCCGCAGGATCTCGATCGCCCGCTCGACGTCGCCGTCGGACTCGGCGAGCGCCGCTTTGCAATCCATCATCGCCGCGCCGGTGCGGTCGCGCAGCGCCTTCACGTCCGCGGCCGTGATCGCTCATTTGGAGCCTCCCTCTTTCGGGCGCGGCCGGAGCCTGCTGGAGTCTGCCAGCCTGGCGGCGCCGCTGCCGCGGGTCGGCTGTCGGGGCAGGGGGGCCCCGCCCGCAGCCAGCGGGGACGAGTCGCCCCCCCCGGCGACAGGACCCGCGGCCTCGCGTCGGTGCCGCTTTCTCCTCGCGCTGCTTTCTTCGCCGCCTCCTCCGCCTCCAGCCGCGCCTTCTCTTCCTCCTCGCGCTTCTTGCGCTCTTCCTCGTCGCGTTTGCGCCGCTCCATCTCCTCGGCGATCCGCTTCTCCTCCTGGACGCGCCAGGCGCCGGCGCCGGTCTCGATCGCGCCGCCGATCGTGCCGATCACGAGTTGGCAGGAGCGGATCGCGTCGTCGTTGCCGGGGATCACGTAGTCGATCGGCCCCGGCTCGCAGTTGGTGTCGACCAGGCCGATGATCGGAATCCGCAGGCGGGCGGCCTCGCGCACCGCGATCTCCTCGGTTTTGAGGTCGGTGATGAAGACCGCGTCGGGCAGGCGGTCCATGTCGCGGACCCCGCCGAGGTTGTACTCGAGCTTTGCGAGCTCGGCCTGCATCCCCATCCGCTCCTTCGTCGGCAGCAGCTCGAGTTTGCCCTCCTCCTGCCACTCGGTCAGCTCGTGCAGGCGTTTGATCCGCTGCGAGATCGTGTTGAAGTTGGTCAGCAGGCCGCCCAGCCAGCGCTGGTTGACGTAGGGCATCTGGCAGCGCTCGGCCCACTCCTGGACCGGCCCCCGGGCCTGCTTCTTGGTGCCGACGAAGAGCACCGTCCCGCCGCCGCTGGAGAGCTCGCCGGCGAAGACGCGCGCCTGCTCGAGCAGCGACTCGGTCTGGACGAGGTCGATGATGTGGATCCCGTCGAGCTCGCCGAAGATGTAGCGGCGCATGCTCGGGTTCCAGCGGCGCGTCTGGTGGCCGAAGTGGACTCCGGCCTCCAGCAGCTCCTTGAGGCCGATGCTGGCTGGCATTGGTGTCGATTCTCCTTGGTTGCTGTGGTAATTGCCCGCTGTCCTTGCCGGGATCCGGCCGTATTTCGGCCGGTCAGGATCCGGTTCGGCTCCAGTGGGGGTCGGGTTCGGGAACCGCTGGATTGTAGAGGGAGGCCGCTAGGCGGCGCGCGCGGCCCGCAGCGCCCGCTCGAGGTCGGCGGGCAGCGGCGAGTCGAACTCCAGCCGTCGTCCGTCGACGGGGTGGTCGAAGGCGAGCCGGTGCGCGTGCAGGAACTGCCGCTCGAGGCCGTATCGGGCGCTGCCGCCGTAGGTCTCGTCGCCGGTCAGCGGATGGCCGATGGCCGCGAAGTGGGCGCGGATCTGATGCGTGCGGCCGGTCTCCAGCCTGGCCTCGAGGTAGGTGTCCGCCGCCAGCAGCTCGAGCACCGAGAAGTGCGTGCGCGCCTCCCTGGAGGCGGCCCCCGCAACGGCCATTCGCTGTCGGCGGCGCCCGGCGCGGCCGATCGGCGCGTCGATCGTTCCCGTGCGGGAGGCGAGCCGGCCGCCGGCCAGAGCCAAATAGATGCGATCCACGTCCCGGGCTCTGACCTGCGCCTGCAGCGCCGCGTGGGCGGCGTCGGTGCGGGCGACGACGAGCAGGCCGCTGGTGCCCTTGTCGAGCCGGTGCACGATCCCGGGGCGCTCGGGGTCGCCGCCGCCGCCGAGCAGGTCCTCGAGCTCGGAGACGAGCGTCGGCCCCCGGTGCGAGGGGGCGGGATGGACGACGAGGCCCGCCGGCTTGTCGACCACGGCGAGCTCGTCGTCGGAGAAGACGATCCGGGGTGTGAGGCCCGGCGACACGGTCAGGCGCCGTCCTCGGCGCGGAGGAAGATCAGCGCGAAGGCGAGAACGCCGACGGTGATCGCGACGTCGGCGAGGTTGAAGGGCGGCCAGGAGCCGACTTCGACGTAATCGGTCACCTCGCCGGCGCGCAGGCGGTCGGCGAGGTTGCCGATCGCCCCGCCGGCGACGAGGCCGATGGCCACCCACATCCCGCCCACCCCCGGGTTGCGGACGAGAAGGAAGCCGACGAAGGCGAGCGCGAGAAAGGCGAAGGCGATCAGCGGCGCGGCTCCGCCGTCGGCGAGGCCGAAGGCGACCCCCTTGTTATGGGCGAGGGTGAGGCCGAGCGGGCCGATCAGGTCCACCTGCTCCCCGGGGACGAGCTCGTCCTCGATGACCGCCTTCGCCGCCTGGTCGAGGACGACGACGAGGCCGCAGAGCGCCCCGGCCAGGCACCAGGCGCGCGCCGCCGATCCCCTCGCGGGCAGGCTCACCCGCGGATCAGCCCGACGACGACGCCCCTGAGCACGAAGAGGACGAGCAGCCCGAGAAGCGGCGCGAAGCTGAGCGCGAAGCCGCCCCCGCCCACCGAGGGGACGATCCGCCGGAAGACGTTGAGGTAGGGGTCGGTGGTGTCGGTGACGAAGTCGAGCCCGGCCCGGAGCCAGCGGCTGTAGAAGGGGATCCTGGGCAGCCACCCGATCAGGATGTTGATCAGGATCAGGATCGTGTAGACGAGGAAGAGGGCCGAGACGTAGTCGGCGACGTCGGCGCGGGAGACGGCGAGCGCGATCATCCCCCTGCCATCCTCTCGAGGGAGGCGCGCACGGCCGCCTCGAAGGCCCGCGCCGCGCCTTCCCGGTCGAGCGCCTCGAGGCCGGCCTCGGTGCTGCCCCCGGGCGAGGCGACGGCGGCGCGCACGTCTGCCGGGCGGCGACGGCGCAGCAGCTCGGCGGTTCCCGCCGTGGTCTCCACCACCAGCTGCTCGGCCAGGTCGGCGTCCAGCCCGGCGCCGGCGCCGGCGCCGGCCAGCGCCTCGACCGCGAGCGCCAGGTATGCCGGGGCGCAGCCCATCACCGCCGTCGCGGCGTCGAAGTCGGCGTCCGCCAGCTCGACGACGTGGCCGAGCGACTCCAGCAGCGCGCGCAGCTCGGGCGAGGCGGAGCCGGCGAGGCAGAGGACCCCGCGGCGCACCTCGACCGCGACGTTGGGCATCACGCGGGCCACCTCGGCGCCTGGGAACGCCGCCCGCACCTCGGCCAGCGAGGTGGCTCCGAGCAGCGAGACGACGGCCCTCGCCGCGTCCATCTGGGCCGCCACCTCGGCGAGCTTCGCGGGCTTGACCGCGAGCACGACGACGTCGGCCCGCTCCGCCAGCTCGGCGTTGGCGGCGAGCGCCTCGCCGGCCAGCTCGGCGGCCAGCTCGGCGGCCCGCCCCGAGCCGGAGTCGGTGAACAGCATCCCGTCCGCCTCGCCGGCCCAGCCGCGGGCCATGGCGGCAGCCATGCTGCCCGATCCACAGAAGCCGATAACCATCCAGCGCAGCCTAGCTACGACTGGTTGAAGAACCCCTTGTCGATGAGGCGGGCCTTCTCCTCGGCCGACACCTCGACGTTGCGGGGCGTGAGCAGAAAGACCTTCTCGGCGATCCTCTGCATGCCGCCGTCGAGCGAGTAGGTGAGCCCCGAGCAGAAGTCGATCATCCGCTTCGAGAGCTCGTGGTCGGTGGTCTGCAGGTTGAGGATCACCGGCACCGAGCGCTTGAACTGGTCGGCGACCTGTTGGGCGTCGTTGAAGTTGCGCGGGATGACCAGGTGAACCTGGACGTCGGAGTCGCCGTTGCCGACCGGCCGCAGCGTGCGCGTGCGCGAGGCCGAGATCGGCTCGTCGTCGGAGAAGATGTCGTCGATCTCGTCGCGGCGCGAGCGCCGCGAGGTGGGCAGGCGGCTGACGCCCGCGGGCTCGCGCTCGCGGCGGCCTTCGAAGAGGTCCTCCGACCCCGTGTCCTGCTCGTCGACTTCGTCGTACTCGGGGCCGTAGTCGTGGTCCTCGGCGAGGCCGAAGTAGACCAGCGCTCTATGCCATGTGTCGCGTAGGGCCATGACCGGGTGTTTCGGCTTTCGGGGGCCGACTCCTTTACCGATTATGCCCGGTTTTGCCCGCCTTCACAGGAACAGGGTCGTGCCCAGGCGGACGATCGTGGCCCCCTCCTCGATCGCGACCTGCCAGTCCTGGGAGGTGCCCATCGAGAGCCGGGGCAGCCCGTGCTCGGCGGCGAGCTCCGCGAGGCGGGCGAAATGGGGCCGCGATGCCTCCGGGTCGGGGCTGAAGGGCGGCATTGTCATCAGGCCCGAGACTCGCACCGGGCAGGCCTCGACGAACTCCGCCAGGCGCTCGGGGGGGATCCCCCCCTTGCCCTCCTCGCCGGCGACGTCCACCTCGACCAGCACCTCCGTCTCCGGGCGTGCGTGGCGGCCGAGCTGGGCCAGCGCCGAGTCGCTTGCGACCGAGTGGATCAGGCGGCAGATCGGGACGAGCTGCTTCACCTTGCGACTCTGCAGGTTGCCGATGAAGTCCCATTCGAAGGCGTCGCCCCAGCGCTCGCGCTTCGCGGCGAGGTCCTGCTGTCGGTTCTCGCCGACGAGGGTGACGCCGCCCTCGGCAAGGGCGCCCATCTCCTCGATCGGCACGTACTTGGTCGCCGCCAGGATCTCGACTCCGCTCCCGGCCTTCTCCCGGGCCCGCTCGAGGTTGGCGGCGACCCGCTCCGGGTCCAGCCCGCGGATCGGCTCGACCATCGCTCAGCCTCCCTCCTCGACCCAGACGACGCCGGCCTGGCGCCCGGTTCGTCCCCGGTCGCGGCGGTGCGAGAAGAAGAGCGCGTTCTCGCAGCTGGTGCAGAGGCCGGCCGCCTCGATCCGTCGCACCCCGGCGCGCTCCAGCAGGCGGCGCGTGACCTCGACCAGATCCAGCATCGGGCCCGAGGCGATCCCCGGCCCGAGCCCCGCGAAGGCCTCCAGGACCTCCGGGCCGACCTCGTAGCAGCAGGCTCCGATGCCGGGCCCGATCGCGGCGTCGGTGGCAGCGACCGCCTCCACGCCGCGGGCGACGATCCCGCCGGCGAGGCCACGCCAGCCGCAGTGCAGCACCGCGGCCCCGCCCGGGCCCGCGAGCGCGACGGGCAGGCAGTCGGCGACGAAGACGAGGGCTGCGGGCGGGGGCTCGGCGTCGCCGTTCGCGGCCGGGATCACGTGCCCGTCGACCTCGGGGATCGCGGAGCCTGGTTCCGCGAACGGGCTCGGGGCCTGGGCGGCGGAGTGGGCGATCAGCTCGATGCCGTGGACCTGGCGGCCGATCGCGACCCGCTCGGGCTCGAGCCCGAGCGTCGCCGCCAGGCGCCGCCTGTTCTCGACCACGGCATCGGCCCGATCCTCGGTCAGGACGCCGAGGTTGAGGCTGTCGTGGGGCGCCGCGCTGACCCCGCCGAGGCGGGCGGAGAAGGCCGCCCTGGCGCCGGGCAGGCGGGCCTCCAGCCAGCGCAGGCCGCCGTCCTCACGCCACTCCATCGTCGCTCCCGGCCGCCGCGACCGCCGCCGCCAACTCCTCGGCGCGCCCGGGCGCGAGCTCGCCGTCGAGCTTCATCCGCAGCGCCGCCGCCAGTCCGCGGCCCACGGCCGGCCCCTCCGGCACCCCGGCCTCGATCAGGTCCTCGCCGCCGATCTCGAGCGACACCGCGCGCCACTCGGTCAGATAGCGGTCCAGCCACTCGGCGCCCAGCGCCCGCGCCAGCGCGAGCTCCGGGGGGTCGCGACGGGCCGCGCAGCCGCACGGCGTCGGAGGGGCCGGCGGGACGCTCGGAGGCCAGCTCCTGCTCGGCGCCCGGCGGCCCGAGGGCGGCGGCGAGCACTGTGCGGTCGCGCCGGGCAAAGCCCTCCCAGGGGGGTGAGGAGAGCAACGCCGCGACCCTTTCGGCGAGCTCGACCCCGCCGGCGCGCGGCTGGGCGAGCCCCCAATGCGCGAGCAGCTCGAAGCCGCGCGGGCCCTGGGCCTCGGCCGCCAGTCGCAGCAGCTCGGCGTCGCGGCGATCGGCGGAGACGGCGTCGAGGTCGGCCGCCCTCAGCAGCCTCTCGGTCTCCGGCTCGAGGTCGAGGTCGAGGCGCGCGGCGTAACGCGCTGCACGCAGCGCCCGGGTCGGGTCGTCGACGAAGGACGCCGGGTGCAGGATCCGCAGCAGGTGGGCCTCGAGGTCGGCCTCGCCCCCGTGTGGGTCGATCAGGCGCGGCTCGGCAAGCGGTACCGCCATCGCGTTGATCGTGAAGTCGCGCCGGCCGAGGTCCGACTCGACGTCGGCGCCGACGGTCACGTCCGGCAGGGCCCCGGGGGCGGCGTAGGACTCGGTGCGCGCGGCGGCGACGTCGACGTCGAGGCCCCCGAGCCCGGCGGTCGCCGTGGCGAAGCGCTCGTGCGCACGCACGTCTGCCCCGATGCGGGAGGCGAGGTCGGCGGCATCGCCCTCGACGACGAGATCGAGGTTGGCGGAGCGGCCGAGCCCGAGCAGCAGGTCGCGCACGCAGCCCCCGGCCAGGAAGACCGGGTCCTCGGACGCCGCTGCGACGGCCTCCAGCTCCGGGTAGGCGCGGCGCAGCCTCGCGGTCAGCTCTTCGGTCGAGATCGGGGTCATCTGCAGGGTCTTGCCTACCATGATCGCTTCTCCGATGACCGAGCAAGCGAAAGACCGCGCCGCGCGGCTCGCCCGTCGCGAGCGCCGCAGGCGACGCCTCCGGCGCCGCCGCCTCGCCGCGGTCGGTGGGTTGGCGCTCGCCCTCGCGGCCCTCGTCGCGCTGTTTGCCTCACTGCTCGGGGGCTCCGCGGGCGGAGATCGCAACGGCGCGGCCGGTCCTGGACGCAGTTCGTCCCGGATAGCGGGACGAACTGCGTCCACGGCCGAGGGTGACGGCTCGGGCGCGACGTCCGGCCGGGTCCGCAACGCGACCCCGCAGCCTGACTGGGGGCCGCACACGGGCCCGGTGCCGATCCTCGAGTGGCACGTGCTCGGGTCGCCCGAGGCGGGGGTCCCCTACCCCGACCTCTACGTGAGCCGGCCTGACTTCAGCGATCAGATCGATTGGCTCGACCGCCACGGCTACCAGGCGGTCACCCTCGAACAGGTCGAAGACGCCTGGTGGCGCGGGGGCACCCTTCCCCGCAGGCCGGTGGTCCTCAGCTTCGACGACGGCTACCGGCCGCAGTTCACCTTCGCCCTGCCCGAGCTGAGGCGCCACGGCTGGGCGGGTGTGCTGAACATGAAGGCCGAGGGGTCGGACCTCTACCCGAGCAACGTCGAGGCGATGATCGCCGCCGGCTGGGAGCTCGCCTCCCACACGATCGACCACTCCGACCTCAGCACTCTGTCGGGCGCGGACCTGGAGCGGGAAGTGGCCGGCTCGCGCCGCATCCTGCGCCGCGAGTACGGGGTCCCGGTCAGGAGCTTCTGCTATCCGGCCGGCCGCTACGACGAGGCGGCGGTCGCCGCAGTGCGCGCGGCCGGATACACGACCGCGACCACCCAGGTCCCTGGCTACGCAACCCGCCGCCGTCCGCTCGAGCTGGCCCGGCTCGAGGTGCTCGGCTCGGCCGGGGTGAGCGGCATGGTGGACCTTCTGCGCGCCTACGAAGCCTAGGGTGGGCGCGACCCCTATCGCCGCACCGGGACCCCGGCCTCGGCGAGGTGGCGCTTGGCGTCCCGGACCCGGTACTTGCCGTAGTGGAAGATCGAGGCGCAGAGCACCGCGTCGGCGCCGCCCTCGCCGATCGCCTCGCTGAGGTGCTCGAGGGTGCCCGCGCCGCCAGAGGCGATGACCGGCACCGGCACCGCGTCGGCGACCGTGCGGGTGAGCTCGATGTCATAGCCGTCATTGGTCCCGTCCCGGTCCATGCTGGTCAACAGCACCTCCCCCGCGCCCCGCTCGACCGCCTCGACCGCCCAGGAGACCGCGTCCCGGCCGGCCACCGGCTTGCGGCCCCCATGCACGTAGACACCCCAGGACCCGTCCTCGCGCTTCGCGTCGATCGCGATCACGACGCACTGGGAGCCGAACTGGCCGGCGAGCTCGGTGAGCAGCTCGGGGCGATCGAGCGCCGAGGAATTGACCGAGACCTTGTCGGCGCCGGCGTCGAGCACCGCCTGGGCGTCCTCGACCGAGCGGATACCGCCGCCGATCGTGAACGGGATGAAGACGTTGTCGGCTGTGCGGCGGGCGAGCTCGACAATCGTCTCGCGGCGCTCGTGCGAGGCGGTGATGTCCAGGAAGACGAGCTCGTCGGCGCCCTCGGCGTCGTAGCGCTCGGCCAGCTCCACCGGGTCGCCGGCGTCGCGCAGGCCGATGAAGTTGGTGCCCTTGACGACGCGCCCGGCGTCGACGTCGAGGCACGGTATGACCCTCTTCAGAACCATCGCGCAAGCGTAACGGGGCGCTTTGTCCGGTTCGGCGGGCCAGGCGCCTAGCCGAGGGCGGCGTTGCCCTCGGCGACGGTGAAGCGGCGCTCGTAGAGCGCCCGGCCGACGATCGCGCCCTCGACGTTGGGAGCGGCGACCCGGGCCAGGAGCTCGAGGTCGGAGAGGGTGCCGACGCCGCCCGAGGCGATCACCTGGGCGCCGGTCGCCGCGGCGACGTCGTTGAGCTCGTCGATGGCCGGCCCTTCCATCGTGCCGTCGACCTCGATCGAGGTGTAGAGGAAGCGCTGCACGCCCCGCCCGCCGAGCTCGGCGGCGACCTCCGTCGCCCCCCTGCCACCCGCCTCGGTCCAGCCCTCGAGCGCGACCTCGCCGGCGCGGGCGTCGATCGAGACGACCACGTCGGGGCCGTGGTCGCGCAGGGCGCGGTCGAGGAAGCCGGGGTCGCGCAGGGCGGCGGTGCCGATCACGACCCGCGACGCTCCCGCCTCGAAGACGGCGTCCAGGGACCCGGGCTCGCGCAGGCCCCCGCCGACCTGGATCGGGCACTCGACCGCCGCGGCGATGCGGGCGACGGCCTCGACGTTCTGCGGGCTCCCGGCCTTGGCGCCGTCGAGGTCGACGACGTGCAGGAAGGCGGCTCCTTCGGCGGCCCAACGGCGGGCGGCGTCGGCCGGGTCGGCGTCGTAGGCGGTCTCGCGCTCGTAGTCGCCCTGCAGGAGGCGCACCGCCCGGCCGCCCCGGATGTCGATCGCCGGGTAGAGGATCACGCCGGCACGGCAGCACAGATCCCCGCGAAGTTGGAGAGCAGGCGCAGGCCGGCCGCGCTCGACTTCTCCGGGTGGAATTGGACCCCGTATACGTTCTCCCGCCGGGCCGCGCAGGCGAAGCGGGAGCCGTGCGCAGCGCTGCCGAGCAGCTCCCCCGGGTCCGGATCGGGGACGAAGGAGTGGACGAAGTAGAAAGGGGTCTCGGACTCGATCCCCTCGACCAGGGCCGACTCCCTCTCCCAGCGGACCGGCGACCAGCCGATGTGCGGGACCTTGAGGCCCTTCGCCTCGATCTCGGCGACCTCTCCGGAGAGTAGGCCGAGGCCGGAGGCGCCGCCGAGCTCGGTGGTCGAGTCGAAGAGCAGCTGCAGGCCCAGGCAGATTCCGAGGATCGGGACAGCCGCCGCCCGCCGCTCGTCGATCAGCTCGTCGAGGCCGCGCTCGCGGATCCGTTCCATCGCGCGGGGGAAGGCGCCGACCCCCGGCAGGATCAGCCCGTCCGCGGCCCGCGCCTCGGTGGGATCGTGGGTAACCGATGCGCGCGCACCGACGTGCTCGAGCGCCTTCTCGACGGAGCGCAGGTTGCCCATCCCGTAGTCGAGGATCGCGATTCGGGAGGCCATCACTCGCTGAGCGTTCCCTTGGTCGAGGGGACGCCGCTCTCGTCCGGGTCGACCGAGACGGCGACGCGCAGCGCCCGGGCAAAGGCCTTGAAGGCGGCCTCGATCATGTGGTGCGCGTTGGTGCCCTCACGGACGTTGACGTGCAGGGTGAGCTTGGCGCTGTTGGCGACGGCGCGGAAGAACTCCTCCGCCAGCTCGGTGTCGAAGCCGGCGATCGTCGTCGCCGGCAGGTCCGCGGCGAAGGCGCAAAACGGCCGTCCCGAGATGTCGATCGCGCACTCGGCCAGCGACTCGTCCATCGGCACCAGCGCGGACCCGTAGCGGCGTATCCCGGCGCGGTCGCCGAGCGCCTCGTCGAGCGCCTGCCCGAGGACGATGCCGACGTCCTCGACCGTGTGGTGCGCGCCGGTCTCGAGGTCGCCGCTCGCCTCCACGCGCAGGCCGAGCCGGCCGTGGCGGGCCAGCAGGTCGAGCATGTGGTCGAGGAAGCCGACTCCGGTGGCGGTGCTCCCCTCCCCCCCGTCGAGGTCGAGCGAGAGGCGGATCTGTGTCTCCGCGGTGCTGCGCTGCTTGTCGGCCGTGCGGCTCATCTCCTGCTCCTAATCATCGCGGACTCACCATGTACCGGGAACCCCTCGACCCGCGCGATCGCCTCCACGTGGGGGCCCAGCTTCGCGGCCGCGTCGGCGGGAACCTCGACCGTGGAGATCTTGCGGCGGAAGACGCCAGGCCCCAGGGGCCCGGAGAAACGCCCGGCTCCGCCGGTCGGCAGGACGTGGTTGGACCCCGCCGCGTAGTCGGCGAAGGCGGTGGCGCCGAAGCGGCCGACGAGGACGCAGCCGGCGGTCGTCACCCGGTCGGCGAGGCGGGCAGCGTCCTCCTCCATCAGCTCGAGGTGCTCGGGTGCGAAGGCGTTGGCGAGGTCGATCGCGTCGCTCAGGTCCGGGACCTGGACCAGGCAGAGACGGGCGTCCGCCACCCCGGGCCGCTGCGCCGCGGCGCTCTCGACGGCGGCGAGGACCGCGTCGAGCACCGCCGTCTCGACGGCGGCGACGAGCAGCGGGCTGTCGCCCCCGTGCTCGGCCTGGGCACAGAGATCGAGGGCGGCCCACTCCGGGTCGGTGTCGTGGCCGGCGACGACCATCAGCTCCGACGGTCCCGCGTAGGAGTCGATCCCGACCCTGCCGTAGACGCTGCGCTTGGCCTCCTGGACCCAGGCGTTGCCCGGCCCGACCACGACGTCGACGGGTGCGACCGACTCGGTGCCGTGGGCCATCGCGAAGATCGCCTGGGCGCCGCCCATCGCGTACACCTCGTCAACGCCGCAGAGCGCCGCCGTGGCCAGGACGGCGTCGGAGAGCGAGCCGTCCGGTCGCGGCGGCGAGGCCAGGGCGAGGCGCCGCACTCCGGCGACGCGGGCGGGGATCGCGCACATCAGGACGCTCGACGGGTAGGCGGCCCGGCCGCCGGGCGCGTAGACGCCGGCCGAGTCGACCGCGACCTCGCGCACCGTCACCGTCTGTCCCTCGGGCAGGGCCGCCCGGCGGGGCTCCTCGTCGACCTGGGCCTCGGCGACGGTTCGGATGTTGGCAGCGGCGACCTCGAGCGACTCCCGCAGCGCCGGGTCGAGGCCGTCGAGCGCCGCGGCGGGAGCGTCCGTGGGGACGCGCAGGGACTCGGGCGGAGCCTCGGTCGCGTCGTGCTCGGCGGTCAGCCGCAGGACGCCGCCGTCGCCGTCGCGGACCACCTCCTCCTCGATCGCGCCGACGTCCTCGGCGGTGATTCGCTCGGCCGTCCAGGCGCGGACCTCGTCGGCGACGCGGCCCGGCTCGCTCCACTCGAATCGCTTGGCCCTCATCGCCCGCTCGCCTCGCGCAGCCTCGCGGTCAGATCGTCGACCTCGTCGGAGCGGAGCTTGTGGGACACGCGGTTGGCGATGAACCGGGCGGTGCACTCGACGATCTCCTCGCGCACCTCGAGGTCGTTCTCCTCCAGGGTGCGGCCGGTGGCGACCAGGTCGACGATCCCGTCGCCGAGGCCGATCAGCGGCGCCAGCTCGACCGAGCCCTTGACCTCGATCACCTCGACCTGACGGCCGGTGCCCTCGAAGTGGCGCTCCGCGATCCGCGGGTACTTGGTCGCGATCCGCATCATTCCCAGCCGCCGCTCGGACTCGCCCAGGCGGGTGTCGCCCTTGCGCCCGGCGAGCACCATGCGGCAGCGGCCGAAGCCGAGGTCGAGCAGCTCGTAGACGACCCGGTCGGCCTGCTCCAGCAGGACGTCCTTGCCGGTCACGCCGATGTCGGCGGCGCCCGCCTCGACGTAGGTGGGGACGTCGGACGGCCGCATCGTGACCAGGGTCAGGTTCTCCCCGGGGAAGATCAGCGCCCGCGATTCGCCCCGCACCGCGGTGGTGTCGATGCCGGCCGTGTCGAGCAGGTCGAGCGTCCCCTCGAGCAGGGCCCCGCGCGGCACCGCCAGTTTCAGCGGGCCGTGGGCCTTGGTGGCGCCCATGCCGGCGATCCCGCTCATCGCTCCGATTCCTCCTCGCGCGGCTCCTCCTCCATCTGGGCGACGTGGACGCGCTCGAGATAGAGAGCGAAGCCCGCCGCGGGCCGCCGCACGCCGAAGCGCTCCAGCAGCCCGTCGTAGCGGCCGCCGCCGCCGAGCACGTGGCCGAGGGCCGGGTCGTAGACCTCGAGGATCGCGCCGCTGTAGTAGCCGAGGTCACGGAGCAGGCCGAGGTCGATGCGCACGCGGTCCGCGGCGCCCCGCGCCTCGAGCGCCTCGAAGGTCTCGCCGATCCTGGCCGTAGCCCTCTCGACGGCGCGACCGCCCAGGGAGCGGGCCTGCTCGAGCACCTCGCGGCCACCGCGCAGCTGGGAGAGGGCGACGCAGGTCTCGCGCTGCTCCTCACTGATCCCGTCGAGATCCGACAGCTCCGCCTCGAGGCCGACGAGGTCGTGCGTCGCCAGGCGCTCGAGGACCGAGTCGCGCGCCTCGCCCTCGACTCCGTACTCGGCCAGCAGCTGCCGGAACAGGTCGGCGTCGCCGAGCCCGATCACCGCGCGATCCAGTCCCGCGGCCTCGAGCGCCGCCCCGAGCACCTCGACGACCTCCACCGTGCCCTCCGGCGCCGGGAGGCCGATCAGCTCGACGCCGGCCTGGACGAACTCGCGCATCTGTCCGCGCTGCGGGCGCACGGCGCGGAACGAGTTGGCGAGGTAGCAGAGGCGCACCGGCCCCTCCGCATCGGCGAAGCGGCTGGCGACCAGCCGCGCGATCGGCACGGTCATTTCGGCGCGCAGCGAGAGCAGCTCGCCGCTCGCGTCGAAGAAGCGGTAGCCGCTGCCGCCCGAGCGGCCGTCGCCGCGCGCGAGCACCTCGTCGTACTCGATCGCCGGCGTCGCGACCTCGCCGTAGCCGCGCCCTTCGAAGACCTCGATCAGGGCGCGGTGGAGCTTGCGAAGCTCCCGCATCTCGTCCGGCAGCACGTCTCTTGTCCCCGGGGGTATCGGGTGGATCATCCGCGCCTCGTCTGCTCTCGTTCGCTCGCGCTCATAACGACCGGCAATCTTGCTCGCTCGCTTCCGCGTCCGGGGCGCCGCCCTGGACCTGGGACGCCCTATGCAGGAATCTCCGCGGAGACCCGCTCGATCCGGGCCCCGAGCGCCCGCAGGCGCGAGTCGATCTGCTCGTAGCCGCGGTCGATCTGCCCGATGTTGCCGATCTCGGACACGCCGTCGGCGGCGAGGGCGGCGATGAGCATCGCCATCCCGGCGCGGATGTCGGGGCTCTCGAGGCGTTCGCCGTGAAGCCGGCTCGGACCGCTGACGATCACCCTGTGGGGATCGCACAGCGTGATCCGAGCGCCCATCGCGACCAGCTTGTCGACGAAGAAGAGGCGGTTCTCGAACATCTTCTCGAAGATCAGGACCTCGCCGTCGGCCTGCGTGGCGAGCGCGAGCGCGATCGAGGTGAGGTCGGCGGGGAACGCCGGCCAGGGGCCGTCCTCGATCTTCGGGATTGCGTCGCCGAGGTCGGCCCTGACCTGCAGCCGCTGGCCGGGCGGGACGACGACGTCGCCATCGTCGACGTTGGAGGTCAGGCCGAGACGGGCGAACTGGCGTCGGACGTTGACCAGGTCGCCGGGCTCGACGTCGCGGATTCGCAGCTCGCCGCCGGTCGCCGCGGCGAGCGCCATGAAGCTGCCGACCTCGATGTGGTCGGCGGAGATCGTGTGCTCGGCGCCACCGAGCTCGTCGCGGCCGTGGATGGTCATCACGTTGGAGCCGATGCCGTCCACCTCCGCGCCCATTCTCGTCAGCAGACGGGCCAGGTCCTGGACGTGAGGCTCGCAGGCGGCGTTGGAGATCGTCGTCGGCCCCGGGGTCAGCGCCGCCGCCATCAGGGCGTTCTCCGTTCCCATCACCGACGGCTCGTCCATGAAGATCGCGCAGGCCCTCAGGCCGTCCGGGCCGGCAGCCAGCTCGATCCAGCGGTCGCCCTCGATCCGCGCGCCCAGGTCCACGAAGGCGTCGAGATGGGCGTCGAGGCGCCTGCGGCCGATGAAGTCTCCCCCGGGCGGAGGCATTCGCACCTCGCCGAATCGGGCGAGCAGCGGCCCCGCGAGCAGGAAGGAGGCGCGGATCTTCGCTGATAGCTCCTCGTCCACCGCCACGTCGCCGATCTGCGCCGCGCAGAGCCTCAGGCTGTTGTCGCCGACCCAGGTCGCCTCGACCCCGAGCCGCTCGAGCAGCGCGATCTGGGCCTCGGTGTCGCGGATCCGCGGCACCCGGTGCAGGAGGACCTCCTCCTCGGTGAGCAGGCAGGCGGCGAGGATCGCCAGGGCCGCGTTCTTGTTGCCGGCGACCGTCATCTCTCCCGAGAGGGGCTGGCCCCCTCGGATGACGAATTTCTCGCTCATTTCCAGTCCTCGTGCTTTGCTCGGCGCGTGGAACGACAGCGATGGACGCCTGCCCGCTCCGTGCTCGGTTGCGGCTAGGGTAACGGCCGCGATGAGCGCGGAGCGGACAGGCGTCGAATTCTGGTTCTCTGCGCAGCGAGCGAAGAGCGAGGATTGGTGATGCGGAAAGCCTGGAAGATCCTGATCGGAGTTGCGGTCGTCCTGGTTGTGCTGGTCGCCGTCAACGCCCTCGTCACCGATGCGGAGACGAAGCCCGCCGAGGTGACGGTCCCGGGCGGACGCATCCTGCAGCTGCAGGGCGGCGACCTGCAGGTCGCCGAGGGCGGGCCGCGCGACGGTAGCCCGATCGTCCTCATCCACTGCTTCACCTGTGCGATCGACTGGTGGGACGGGATGAGGCCGGCGCTCGAACGCCGCCACAGGGTCGTCGCCGTCGACCTGCTCGGCTTCGGCGGCTCGGAGAAACCGGCGTCGGGGTACTCGATGGAGGATCAGGCGGACCTGGTCGCGGAAGCGCTCTCCCGGCTCGAGGTCGAAGGCGCGACCGTCGTCGGCCACTCGCTGGGCGGCACGGTCGCGGTGGCTCTCGCCGAGCAGTCCCCCGACCTCGTCGCCAGGCTCGTGATCGTCGACCAGGCTCCCAACAACGACGACTACGAGAGGAAGGGATTGCCGCTCACGGCGGAGCTCACCTTCCTGCCCGTGCTCGGGCCCGCTCTGTGGCGGGTCACCCCCGACTTCGCCGTGAAGGATGGCCTGGGCGCCGCGTTCGCTCCCGGGTACGACGTTCCCGACGAGTTCGTCGAGGACTTCCGCAGGCAGACCTACACGTCCTACGACGAGAGCGCCCCGGCCGAGGACGACTACGTGTCCGAGGAGCCGCTGGACGGAAGGCTGCGGCGAGCCGGCGTCTCCCTCCTCGCGATCTTCGGCGCCGACGAGCAGCTCTACGATCCGCGTAAGGCGCTCGCCGCCTACGCGGCGCTGCCGCGCTCCAGGACACGTCTGGTGAGAGGGGCCGGCCACTCGCCCAACGTCGAGCGCCCGGCGCTGACGGCCGGCCTGGTGCTCGGCTTCGCCGCCGCCCGAGCCTCCGGGCGCGCGCTGCAAAAAGCCGTGCAGAATGAGAAGCCCGTCCGACCACGTCCCTAGATTGCGAACCCATGTTCGATTCAAGGACGACACTGGCAGCGCGGCTCACAGACGCCGCCGACCTGCTGATCGACTTCGCCACGCTCGGCGAGTACGGCCTCGAGCCGATCGAGCGCCCCTCCACGGCCTGCGAGTCGCGGAGCCGCACCTCGGCGCGGCGAGGGACCCGACACCGTGGCTCTGCGGGCCGCGGGCGGGACGTTGCCGCCCGCGGCGTCTGAGCGGGCGAGCCGGCGGTTGATCTCAGCTGCGTCGGCGGGCACGGGCCCGAAATGAATCGAGCCCGACCGGAGTCGGGCTCGAAGTAAAAACCGGCGGCGACCTACTCTCCCAGGGGGTTGCCCCCCAAGTACCATCGGCGCTGAGTGGCTTAACTGCTCTGTTCGGAATGGGAAGAGGTGTCTCCCACTCGCTATGCGCCACCGGAAATCTTGCGAGACGGCCCCGGTGGAGCCTGAAAACCGCACAAGGCCAATGTGAAGGTAAAAATATCCGTCAAGCCCTCGACCCATTAGTACCGGTCGGCTACGCACATTGCTGTGCTTCCACCGCCGGCCTATCAACCTGGTGGTCTACCAGGGGTCTTACTCCCTCAAGGGGATGGGAGAGCTCATCTCGAGGACGGCTTCCCGCTTAGATGCTTTCAGCGGTTATCCGTTCCGTGCGTAGCTAACCTGCAATGCCCTTGGCAGGACAACAGATACACCAGAGGCACGTTCATCCCGGTCCTCTCGTACTAGGGATGACTCCCCTCAACTCTCCAACGCCCACGGCAGATAGGGACCGAACTGTCTCACGACGTTCTGAACCCAGCTCGCGTACCGCTTTAATGGGCGAACAGCCCAACCCTTGGGACCTACTCCAGCCCCAGGATGCGACGAGCCGACATCGAGGTGCCAAACCGGTTCGTCGATGTGGACTCTTGGAACCGATAAGCCTGTTATCCCCGGAGTACCTTTTATCCGTTGAGCGACGGCGCTTCCACTTGCTACCGCCGGATCACTAAGCCCAACTTTCGTTCCTGCTCGACCCGTCGGTCTCGCAGTCAAGCTCCCTTGTTGCCTTTACACTCTGCGCACGATTTCCAACCGTGCTGAGGGAACCTTTGGGCGCCTCCGTTACATTTTAGGAGGCGACCGCCCCAGTCAAACTGCCCACCTGACACTGTTCACCACCCGGATCACGGCATGGTGTTAGAAGCCCGGACTACCAAGGGTGGTATCTCAAGGGTGACTCCCCGACCGCCAAAGCAGCCGGTTCACTGTCTCCCACCTATCCTGAGCGAGATACCCCAGACTCCAATATCAAGTTGCAGTAAAGGTTCACGGGGTCTTTCCGTCTAGCCGCGGGTACTCGGCATCTTCACCGAGACTTTAATTTCACCGAGCCTCTCGTTGAGACAGCGTCCAACTCGTTACGCCATTCGTGCAGGTCGGAACTTACCCGACAAGGAATTTCGCTACCTTAGGACCGTTATAGTTACGGCCGCCGTTTACCGGGGCTTAGCTTCGTTGCTTCGCGCCGAAGCGCTAACAAGTCCGCGTAACCTTCCGGCACCGGGCAGGCGTCAGCCCCTATACGTCGTCTTACGACTTAGCAGAGGCCTGTGTTTTTGGTAAACAGTCGGTTGGACCAATTCACTGCGGCCCCCTCGGGCTCCCTCCGAACGGAGTTCACCCTACCGGGGCGTCCCTTCTCCCGAAGTTACGGGACGATTTTGCCGAGTTCCTTAACGAGAGTTAGCTCGCTCACCTCAGTATGTTCTACTTGTCCACCTGTGTCGGTTATCGGTACGGGCACGCGGATCCTGCCTAGGGGATTTTCTCGGAGGCATGGGATCGGGGACTGGCCGGCTAATGCCAGCTGGCGTCGCACCTCGCGTAATAACGCCGCTGCGGATTTACCTACAGCGACTGGCTACGTGCTTGCCCCAGGACGACCATCGCCTGGGTTCCCTTACCCTTCCCCGTCCCCCCATCGGTCATAACGGAAACGACGTGGTACAGGAATATCAACCTGTTGGCCATCGGCTACGCCTTTCGGCCTCGCCTTAGGTCCCGACTAACCCTGAGCAGACGAACTTTACTCAGGAAACCTTGGACAATCGGTGGAGGGGAGTCTCACCCCTCTTTCGTTACTCATGCCGGCATTCTCACTTCCAGCCGCTCCACGGAGGCTTACGCATCCGCTTCACGCAGCTGGAACGCTCTCCTACCGCGTGCAGAGCCCGCAGGCCTGCACACCCATAGCTTCGGAGACTAGCTTTAGCCCCGTTGAATTATCCGCGCCCGAACACTTGACCAGTGAGCTGTTACGCACTCTTTCAAGGAATGGCTGCTTCTAAGCCAACCTCTTGGTTGTCTCTGCATTCGGACATCGTTTGCCACTTAGCTAGTACTTAGGGTCCTTAGCTGATGGTCTGGGTTGTTCCCCTTTTGCGTACGAAGTTTATCCCCCGCACACTGACTCCCGAGCTAAGCGTAACGGTCTTCGGAGTTTGCCTGAAGTCGGTAACCTGGTAGGGCCCCTAGTCCAAACAGTGCTCTACGGCCGATACGCAATTACGCTCGAGGCTATACCTAAATATATTTCGGAGAGAACCAGATATCTCTGGGCTTGATTAGCCTTTCACTCCGATCCACAGGTCATCCGCCCAGTTTTCAACCTAGGTCGGTTCGGCCCTCCACGAGGTCTTACCCCCGCTTCAGCCTGCCCATGGATAGCTCGCTCAGTTTCGGGTCTACCGCCAATGACTGTGTCGCCCTATTCAGACTCGCTTTCGCTGCGGCTCCGCTCATCGCTTAACCTTGCCACTGACGAGTAACTCGCCGGCTCGTGATGCAAAAAGCACGCCGTCACACCCGAAGGTGCTCCGACCACTTGTAAGCTTACGGTTTCAGGTACTATTTCACTCCCCTTCAGGGGTGCTTTTCACCTTTCCCTCACGGTACTAGTTCACTATCGGTCACCAGGTAGTACTTAGCCTTGGAGGGTGGTCCCCCCAGATTCAGACCGCGTTTCACGGGTGCGGTCCTACTCAGGAACATCAATCGGCAGATCAGTGCGTTTTCACCTACGGGACGATTGCCCTCTGTGGTGCGAGGTTCCACTCGCTTCGGCTAACACCTGATTTTGTAACTGCCGCCGAGCCAGGCACGGCTCGGGCATGACGTCCTACAACCCCTGACAGGCAACGCGTGCCCGCTTACACCTGTCAGGTTTGGGCTGATCCCTTTTCGCTCGCCACTACTCAGGGAGTCTCGGTTGATTTCTATTCCTCGGGCTACTTAGATGTTTCAGTTCGCCCGGTTTCCTTCCGCCGGCTATGTATTCACCGACAGATGACGCCGCATTACCGGCGCCGGGTTTCCCCATTCGGAAATCCGCGGGTCAAAGGCTGTTCAGCGCCTCACCGCGGCTTATCGCAGCCGTCCACGTCCTTCATCGACTCCTGGTGCCAAGGCATCCACCGTAAGCCCTTAATATCTTGACGGTGAGCTGACCGGTACACATACATGTACCGGTCGTGTAATTAATTACCCATATTTCAATAAGCCATATTGGCCTTGTGCAGTTTTCAAGGTCCACCGAGGCACACCGCGGCGGTATCTCCGCGGCGGTCTCTCAAAACTGAGCAGCGTTCGTGCCAGCTGACTTGATGCCGACTGGGGAGCCCGGTCGACGTTCTAGAGATAATCTCCCTAGAAAGGAGGTGATCCAGCCGCAGCTTCCGCTACGGCTACCTTGTTACGACTTCACCCCAATCACGGGCCCCACCTTCGACGGCTCCCTCCTTGCGGTTAGGCCACCGGCTTCGGGTGTTGCTCGCTTTCGTGGTGTGACGGGCGGTGTGTACAAGGCCCGGGAACGTATTCACCGCAGCATTGCTGATCTGCGATTACTAGCAACTCCACCTTCATGGAGGCGAGTTTCAGCCTCCAATCCGAACCGAGACGCACTTTATGGGATTCGCTCCACCTCACGGTATTGCTGCCCTTTGTATGCGCCAATGTAGCACGTGTGTAGCCCTGGACATAAGGGGCATGATGACTTGACGTCATCCCCACCTTCCTCCGGTTTGTCACCGGCAGTCTCCTATGAGTCCCCAACTGAATGATGGCAACATAGGACGGGGGTTGCGCTCGTTGCGGGACTTAACCCAACATCTCACGACACGAGCTGACGACAGCCATGCACCACCTGTGAATGTGTCCCGAAGGAAAACCGTGTTTCCACGGCGGTCACCTACATGTCAAGCCCAGGTAAGGTTCTTCGCGTTGCGTCGAATTAAACCACATGCTCCGCTGCTTGTGCGGGCCCCCGTCAATTCCTTTGAGTTTTAGCCTTGCGGCCGTACTCCCCAGGCGGGGCACTTAGTGCGTTAGCGACGGCACGGGAGGAGTCGACACCTCCCACACCTAGTGCCCATCGTTTACGGCGTGGACTACCAGGGTATCTAATCCTGTTCGCTCCCCACGCTTTCGCGCCTTAGTGTCAGTACACGTCCCAGCGAGCTGCCTTCGCTATTGGTGTTCCTCCTGATATCTGCGCATTCCACCGCTACACCAGGAATTCCACTCGCCTCTTCCGGACTCTAGCTCTACAGTATCCATCGGCTTTCAAAGGTTGAGCCTTTGACTTTCACAACGGACTTATAGAGCCACCTACGCGCGCTTTACGCCCAATGATTCCGGACAACGCTTGCTCCCTACGTATTACCGCGGCTGCTGGCACGTAGTTAGCCGGAGCTTCTTGTGGAGGTACCGTCAATCCACACGGCTATTCACCGGTGAACCTTCGTCCCTCCTGAAAGGGGTTTACAACCCGAAGGCCGTCTTCCCCCACGCGGCGTTGCTGCGTCACGCTTTCGCGCATTGCGCAAGATTCCCCACTGCTGCCTCCCGTAGGAGTCTGGGCCGTGTCTCAGTCCCAGTGTGGCTGATCGTCCTCTCAGACCAGCTACCCATCGTTGCCTTGGTAGGCCGTTACCCCACCAACAAGCTAATGGGCCGCGAGCTCCTCCCAATGCGGAGGCCGAAGCTTCCTTTAGTACACAAGCTTATGCCTGTGCACCACATCCGGTATTAGCCCGAGTTTCCTCGGGTTGTCCCGGTCATCGGGGCAGATTACCCACGTGTTACTCACCCGTTCGCGGCTTAGCCCCAGGGCAAGCCCTGGTTCGTCGCACCACTTGCATGTGTTAAGCACGCCGCCAGCGTTCGTCCTGAGCCAGGATCAAACTCTCCGTGAAAGGTACTTCTACAAAGAGTTGCCATGCCTGGCGGGCCACCGGGTACACAAACTCGGCGACCGGCATGACGGGTAAATCAGACCACCCGGCGCGCTGGCGCGCCGAATGGATCGGGCTCAAACATTCCGCAGGCCGTTGATGGGCCCACGGAGTGCACGCTGCTCAGTTTTCAAAGACCGCTGCGCCTCGACGGCGGGACTCGCCGCTCTTCACGCACGGGACGGCACAGGGCAGCCCCAGAAGGACGCGGGAGTATAGCGCTCCGGCGGACGTTTGCCTAGTGCCCGGGCGCGGGGCTCAGGCGGCGCTGCGTAGAGACGAGAAGCGGCGCTTGCCGACCTGCAGCACCCTGCCGTCAAGCGCTTCGCGGGCGCATCTCGAGGCGCCGGGCGCGACCGCCTCGCCGTCGAGCTTGACGCCCTCCCTGCTCGAGCAGGCGGCGCGCCTCGCTGGAGCTGATCTCGAAGGCGGCGCCGATCAGGCGCGGCAGGTGGATCGACGTCCGCCGTCGTCGCCGGGTCCCGGCGAGCTCGATCTCCTCGATCTCCTCGGGCGCCTCGTGGCGGACGAAGACCCGGTTGAAATGCTCCTCGGCCGCCGGTCGCGGCCGCCTCGCCGTGGAAGCGGTCGACGATCCGCCGCGCCAGCTCGCGCTTGGCCTCGTTCGGCGGGCCGCTCGGGCAGCTCGGCGCCGAGCAGCAGGCGGAAGTACTCGGCCATCGCCTCGTCGGGGACGCCCATCAGCTTGCCGAACATCTCCTCCGGCGGCTCGGTGACGCCGACGTAGTTGCCGAGCGACTTGCTCATCTTCTGACGCCGTCGGTGCCGACCAGGATCGGCATCGTCAGGATCGACTGCGGCTTGCTGGCCGTAGGCGCCCTGGACGTCGCGGCCGAAGAGCAGGTTGAACTTCTGGTCGGTGCCGCCCAGCTCGACGTCGGCCTCGACCGCGACCGAGTCGTAGCCCTGCAGCAGCGGGTAGAGCAGCTCCAGCGCCGCGATCGGCTGCCCGGCGGCCAGCCGCTTCTGGAAGTCGTCGCGCTCCAGCAGCCGCGCCACCGTCGTCTGTCGCCAGCAGCCCGAGCAGCGCCTCGGGCTCCATCCGCAGCCACTCGCTGTTGAAGCGGACCTCGGTGCGCTCGCGGTCGAGCAGCTTGAAGGCCTGCTCCTGGTAGGTGGCGGCGTTGGCCTCGATCTCCTCCGGCGAGCGGCAGCGGCCGCTGTGCTCGAGCGCCCGCTCGGGTCGCCGACCCGGGCCGTGAAGTCGCCGATGATCAGGACGACGGTGTGCCCGGCCTGCCTGGAACTCGCGCAGCTTCTCCAGCACGACCGTGTGGCCGAGGTGGATGTCGGCGGTGGTCGGGTCGATCCCCAGCTTCACCCGCAGCGGCCGGCCCGCGGCGAGCTGCTCCGCCAGCCTGCCCTCGGGCAGCACGTCGACCGCGTTGCGCGTCAGGTCCGACATGCGGCGCAATGCTAGACTGCCGCCTCCTCTCGGCGGGCCACACGCACCAAGCCGCGCCTGAAGAAGCTGCGCGTCCTCTTCGTCCTGCTGGGCTCGGCATCCTCGCCGTGGTCTCGATGGTCTTCGGGATGATGGCCGCGGTCTCCCAGGACCTGCCGGCGATCTACAACTTCGCCCAGTACAAGGCGTCGAAGAACAGCGAGGTCTTCGACGCCACCGGCGCGCCGCTCGGCACCCTGACCAGCGACCAGAACAAAATCCTGCTCAACTCGGGCCAGATCTCGCCCAAACGTCAAGAACGCGGTGGTCGCGATCGAGGACGCCCGCTTCTACGAACACAGCGGCGTCGACTTCCAGGGCATCGGCCGCGCCCTGGTCAAGGACATCCTCAGCCAGAGCGCCCAGCAGGGCGGCTCGACGATCACCGAGCAGTTCGTCAAGAACGCGCTCGAAGCGCAGGGCAGCCGGACCGTCCTCGAGAAGTTCCGCGAGGCGGCGCTCGCCTACCGGCTCGAGCGGCACTGGAGCAAGGACAAGATCCTCACCGAGTACCTGAACACGATCTACTTCGGCGAGGGCGCCTACGGGATCGAGGCGGCGGCGCGCACCTACTTCGGCGACGCCCACCCCGGCTGCGGCACCACGACCGAGCCCTGCGCCTCGGTGCTGGAGCCCTGGGAGGCGGCGACGCTGGCCGCGGTCATCGCCTCGCCCTCTGCCTACGACCCCAAGGTCTACCCCGAAAACGCCTCGGCCGCCGCAACCTGGTGCTGGAAAAGATGTACGAACAGGGCTACATCACCCAGGAGCAGTTCGACGAAGGCATCCAGCAGGCGCTGCCCTCGCCGGCCGACATCGAACCGCCGACGCTCGACTCCAAGGCGCCCTACTTCACCGCCTGCCTGCGCCAGCAGCTGGTCGAACGCTACGGCGCCGCGAAGGCCTTCTTCGGCGGGCTCAAAGTCAAGTCGACGCTCGACCTGCAGCTGCAGGAAGCAGCCGAAGAAGCGGTCAACTCCTACCTCGGCTACCTGCCGGCGACCGCCTCGGTGGTCGTGATCGACAACCAGCAACGCCGGCATCAAGGCGATGGTCGGCGGCCCCGACTTCGACACCAAGCCGTTCAACCTGGCGACCCAGGGCCACCGCCAGCCCGGCTCCTCGATCAAGCCCTTCACGCTGCTGACGGCGCTCGAAGAGGGGATCTCCCCGGAAACGGTCTACCCATCCGAACCGCGGACCTTCCACTTCGGCAAGCACGGCAAGGAAACGCTTCGAAGTCAACAACGACGAGGACGCCTACCTCGGCTCCTGCTCGATCGATCTGCGCGACGACCTACTCCGACAACTCGATCTACGCGCAGCTCGCGCTCGAAGGGCTGAAGGGGAAGACGGTCGCACGACCGCACCAGCTCGATCGCCGGCGACGATCCACAAGATGGGCTACGCGACCCGATCTCGACCAACCCGGCGATGGTGCTCGGCGGCCTGGAAGATAGGCGTCACCCCGCTCGGCTGGACCTACGCCTACACGACCCTCGGCAACGACGGCGACCGCGTCAGCGGCACCCTCGCCCCGCGAGCCGGGCGACAGCCCGGTCTCCTACACCCAGGTCACCGACAAGGACGGCAAGACGATCAAGGGCGGCGACAACGACTCGATCCACACCCAGGTGATCGACGAAGGCACCGCCGAGGAGGCGAAGAGCATCCTCGAAACGGTCGTCTCCAGCGGCACCGGCACGCACGCCCAGATCGGCGCCGAAGGCCAGTGGGGCAAGACGGGGACGACCGAGAACAACGGCGACGCCTGGTTCTGCGGCGGCATCGCGACGAAGTCACCGCCTGCGTCTGGGTCGGCTACGCCGACACGACGACGCCGATGACGACCCTCTACAACGGCGGCCCGGTCCATGGGCGGCACCTTCCCGGCCCTGATCTGGGCCAGCGTGATCTCCGCCTGGGAGGAGATCAGGACGAACCACGTCGCCGAGACAGAAGGCCAAGAAGCAAGGCCGCGAAGCCGAGCGCGGCGGATCCGTCGAGCCGAAGGCGAAACCTACGTCGCCACCGAAGCGGAAGCCGAAGCGGCGCCCGAAGAAGCAGCGCGAACCGGCAGCCGGCAGCCGAAGAAGCCGCAGCCGAAGCCGAAGCGGCGCCGGCTCCGGAAGCCGCGCCCGAATCGCGGCGGCGGCGCCGGGGCGGCGGCGTCACCGCCGGCTAGCGGGCCGCGGCCGCGAGACGAAGCGGCTGCCGGCGGCGCTGAAGCGCCAGGGCGCTCGACCGCTTTGGTGATGCCGACCCGCGGGCCGGCGACGACCTCGCCGCGCCAGCCCCTCGGGCGGCAGCAGCAGGAAGGGATCGCGGCCGAGGTCGGCGCCGTTGCGCTCGAGCCCGATGCCGAGCGCCTCGGTCAGCTTGCCGGGGCCCGAGCAGAGCTCGCCGTCGGGGCGCTCGCCTCGGCGATCGCGCATCGCCTCCAGGCCGGCGGTCGGCTCCAGCGCCCGGATCAGCACCGCGGCCGCCTCGCCCTCGGGTTCGGCGACGACGTTGAGCAGGCTGTGGATCCCGTAGGAGAGGTAGACGTAGGCGCGCCCCGGCGGGCCGAAGAGGACCTCGGTGCGCGTCGGTCAGGCCGACGTAGGCGTGGCAGGCGGGATCGTCGCGCTCGTAGCTCTCGGTCTCGACGATCGTGCCGCCGCAGCCGTCGAAGAAGAGCCGGCAGCCGACCAGCTCGCGGGCGACCTCGTGCACCGAGCGGTCGAAGAACGCCGGCGTCCAGTCGGGCCTCGGCCGCCGGCGCCGCCGGCCTCACGAGGATCCCTCGCGGCTCCTCGCCGACCGCGGCGAGGGTCTCGCGCGCCTGCTCGATCTGGGCGCGCGAGCGGACGCGAGCCGGTGCCGCCGGCGATCCGCTTCGACTCCAGCCAGCTGCTCGCGCCGCAGCACCTCGTAGTAGGCCTCGTCGAGGTGCTCGGAGCGCGCCCGCAGCTCCTCCGGGGTCAGCTCGGACAGCGGCCGCCGCGCTCGACCGCGTCGCGGACGAGGCCGCCGACGATCGCCGTGGGCCTCGCGGAAGGGCACGCCCCTGCGGACGAGCAGGTCGGCGACCTCGGTCGCCGCCAGCATCTCGTCGCCGGAGGCGTCCTCCATGCGCTCGCGGTCGAACTCGATCCCGGCCAGCATCCCCGCGGTCGCGTCGAGGCAGAGCTCGACCGTGTCGATCGCGTCGAAGAGCGGCTCCTTGTCCTCCTGCATGTCCTTGCCGTAGGTCAGCGGCAGCGCGTGCATGACCCCGAGCAGGGTCGCGTAGCCGGCGGCGACGCGGGGGCTCTTGGCCCGCAGCAGCTCGGCCGAGTCGGGGTTCTTCTTCTGCGGCATGATCGAGGAGCCCGAGGAGAAGGACTCGTCGAGCTCGCAGAAGCCGAACTCGGTGCTGGACCAGATCACGAGTTCCGAGCCCAGGCGCGAGAGGTGCATCGCGCAGGTCGAGGCGGCGGCCAGGTAGTCGAGGACGAAGTCGCGGTTGGAGGCGCCGTCGATCGAGTTGTGGCGTGACGTGCTCGAAGCCGAGGTCGGCGGCGACGGCGTCGCGGTCGATCTCCCAGTTGACCCCGGCCAGGGCGCCGGAGCCGAGCGGCATCACGCTGGCGCTGTCGAGCGCGAACTGGAAGCGCAGCGACGTCGCGGGCGAGCATCCAGAAGTAGGCGAGCAGGTGGTGGCCGAGGTAGACGGGCTGGGCGCGCTGCAGGTGGGTGTAGCCGGGCATCGGCCAGTCGCGGTGCGCCTCGGCCAGCGCCAGCAGGCGCTCCATCGCCGCCCGCGCAGAGCTCGATCGCCCTGCAGCGAGTGGACCTGGACCACCATCGCCACGTCGGTGGCGACCTGGTCGTTGCGCGAGCGGCCGGTGTGGAGCTTGCCGGCCAGCGGGCCGATCTCCTCGCCGAGCAGGCGCTCGATCGCCATGTGGATGTCCTCGTCGGCGTCCTCGAACGCGAAGCCGTGCTCGGCCATCCGCGGCGCGCACCCGCTCCAGGCCGGCGTCGATCTCGCCCAGCTCCTCGGCGTCGAGGACGCCGATCCCGCGCAGGCCGCGCGCGTGGGCCCGCGACTGGTCGATGTCGTAGGGCGCCAGCTGCCAGTCGAACGGCAGCGAGCGGTTGAGCGCGCCAGAAGCGCGGGTCGGGATCTTTGCGGAAGCGGCGCCATCAGCGGCGCGATCGTAGTGCCGTCGCCAGCTCCTCGCAGACGCGCTCCACCTGCGGCCTCGCTCATCGCCGGGAAGAAGGGCAGCGCCAGCGAGTGCGCGGCGGCGGCTTCGGCGACCGGGAACTGGCCCTCGCGGTAGCCGAGCTCGCGCAGGTGCGGGAAGAGGTGGATGCAGGGCAGGTAGGCCTTGCTGGCGATGCCGCGCTCGGCCGAGGCCGGCGATCGTCGCGTCGCGATCGACCCCGTCGGCGAGGCGGACGACGTAGACGAACCAGCTGCGCCGCTCGCGACCGCGGCCGGCGAGCGGCACCTCGCACGCCCTCGACCTCGGCCAGGCGCTCGCGCGTAGAGCGCGGCGACCGCGGCGCGGCGCGCCAGCAGCGCGTCGAGCTTCTCGACCTGCGCGACGCCGAGCGCGGCGGCGAGGTCGGAGAGCCGGTAGTTGAAGCCGAGGCCGCTCGTGGTCGAGCCAGCCCATGTCGGCGGCCCGGCCCTGGTTGCGCTCGCTGCGCAGGCGCGCGGCCGCCTCGCGGCCCGGAGGGCACGATCATCCCCCCCTCCCCCGTCGTCATCTGCTTGTTGGCGTAGAAGGCGAAGGTGGCGAGGTTGCCGCGGGTTCCGACCCTGCGGCCCTCGCGAATCGACCGCCCCGAGCGCCTCGCAGGCGTCCTCGAGGATGCCGAGGCCGTGCCTGCGCGGCGAGCGCCTCGAGCTCGGGCATCGCCGCCGGGTAGCCGAAGATGTGGATCGGCAGGATGCCGGCGGTGCGCTCGCCGAGCGCCGCCGCGGCGGCCTGCCGGGTCGAGGTTGAGGGTGACCGGGTCGACGTCGCAGAAGACCGGCCGCGCCCCCTCGTAGAGCAGGCAGTTGGCCGAGGCGACGAAGCTGAAGGGGCTGGTCAGCACCTCGTCGCCCGGCGCCCCAGCCGAGCGCCCGCACGCCGAGGTGCAGGGCGGCGGTGCCGCTGGAGACCGCGACCGCGTCCTCGACCCCGAGCCAGGCGGCGAACTCGCGCTCGAAGCGCTCGCCCATCGGCCCCAGCGAGAGCCGGCCCGAGCGCAGCACCTCGAGCACCAGCTCCTCCTCGCGCGGCCCGATCTCCGGCCGCGCCAGCGGGACTCCGCCGGTGGATCGTTGCTACTCATGCTCGACATTTCGGCCCGTCGGCCGCGGTTGGAAGGCGTACTCGAGCGAGTCGACCAGCGCCTCCCAGGAGGCCTCGATGATGTTCTCCGAGACGCCGATCGTGCCCCACTCCCGCTCGCCGTCGGAGGAGTCGAGCAGGACGCGGGTGACCGCGCCGGTGCCGTGGGCTCTCGTCGAGGATCCGCACCTTGTAGTTGGTCAGCTCGATGTCGGCCAGGTGCGGATAGCGGTCGGCGATCGCGCCGCGCAGGGCGCGGTCGAGCGCGTTGACCGGGCCGTTGCCCTCGGCGACCCGCACGTAGCGCTCGCCGTCGACCTCGACCTTGATCGTCGCCTCGGTCTCGACCTCGCCGCCGGCCCGCTTCTCGGTCGACGACCCGGAAGCTCTCCAGCTTGAACAGCGGCTTGTAGCTGCCGGCCTCGCGGCGCAGCAGCAGCTCGAAGGAGGCCGGCGCCGCCTCGTAGTGGTAGCCGCGGTGCTCGCGCTCCTTCAGCCGCTCGATCGCCCGCGCCGCGGCCTCGTCGTCGATCTCCAGCCCGGCCTGCTCGGCCTGGTTGCGGATCGTCGCCTTGCCGGAGAGCTCGGAGGGCAGGACGTTGCGCTGCGTTGCCGACCGCGGCCGGGTCGATGTGCTCGAAGGTGCGGGCGTCGGCCTCGACCCCGGCGACGTGCATGCCCGCCCTTGTGGGCGAAGGCGTTGCGGCCGACGTAGGGCGCGTCGGGGTTCGGGGTCACGTTGCAGAGCTCGTCGACGAAGTGGGCGGTCTCGGTCAGCGTCGGCGAGCTGCTCCGGCGCAGACCACCTCGAAGCCCATCTTCAGCTGCAGCGCGGGCAGGATCGAGACCAGGTTGGCGTTGCCGCAGCGCTCGCCGTAGCCGTTGACGGTCCCCTGGACCAGGCGGGCGCCCTCGCGCACCGCGGCCAGCGAGTTGGCGACGCCGCAGCCGGCGTCGTCGTGGACGTGGATGCCGACCTCGACCCGCTCGCCGAGCTTCGCCGACGACCGCGGCGGTCGCCTCGCGCGACCTGGTCGGGCAGGCTGGAGCCGTTGGTGTCGCAGAGGGTGACGTTCTCGGCGCCGGCGCTCGACCGCGGCTTCGAGGCAGGCGAGCGCGTAGCCGGGGTCGTCGCGGTAGCCGTCGAAGAAGTGCTCGGCGTCGTAGACGACCCGCTTGCCGCTGCTCGCGGCAGAAGGCGACCGAGTCGGCGATCATCGCCAGGTTCTCCTCGCGGCGAGACCTTGGTCACCTTCTCCAGGTGCAGGCCCCAGGTCTTGCCGACCAGGGTGACCACCGGGGCGAAGCAGGCGACCAGGGTCGCGCAGCGCCGGGTCGTCCTCGGCGCGCCGTGTCGCGGCGCCGGGTCATCCCGAAGGCGCAGATCGTCGCCTGCTCGCAGCTCCAGCTCGGCGAGCTGCTCGAACAGCTCGACCTCCTTCGGGTTCGAGCTCGGGAAGCCGGCCTCGATCATCTGCACGCCGAGCGCGTCGAGGGCGAGGACCACGCGCACCTTCTCGCGCGGCCGAGAGCGACATCCCCTCGCCCTGCATGCCGTCGCGCAAGGTCGTGTCGTAGAGCTTCACCTGTTCCATCTGATGCCTTTCGAGTCGAGAAGATCGGGGGTGAGGCCACGGGGGCCCGAGCGCACGGCAGCGCCGCGCCAGCCGCTAGGCGGCTGCGGTAATTCGCCCGATTGACTCGATCAGAGACGTGCATCAGGAGCTCGACCTTACTCGGCGCGTCCACCCCGGCCGGCACCTCGACGAAGTCGAGCCACTCCAGGTACTCCTCGGCGCGCCCGTGCAGCGCGTCCTCGAACTTGGCCTGGATCACGCGGGTGATCTCGCCCGGCTCGCCGAGCGGGTGGTCGTCGACCTCGCGCACCGGCACCAGCTCGGCGGCGGTGCCGGTCAGGAAGACCTCGTCGGCCAGGTAGAGCTCGGCGCGGGCGATGTCGCGCTCCTCCACCTTGTAGCCGAGGTCGCGGGCGATCTGGACCACCGACGTTGCGGGTGATCCCGTCGAGGATCGCCGACGGTGTGCGCCGGGGCGTGACCAGGACGCCGTCGCGGACGACGAAGACGTTCTCGCCCGAGCCCTCGGAGACGCAGCCGTGCTCGTCGAGCAGGATCGCCTCGTCGTAGCCGGCGTTGGCCGACTCGGTCTTGGCGAGGATCGAGTTGAGGTACTGGCCGGAGGCCTTGGCGTGCGGGATCAGGCTGTCGCCGGAGATCGTCCGCCAGGAGGAGACCTTGGTGCGGATGCCGTTGCTGCTTGCCCTCCTCGCCGAGGTAGGCGCCCCAGGGCCAGGCGGCGATGATCACGTCGATCGGGGCGATCTTCGCGTAGAGGCCCATCTCGCCGTAGCCGCGGAAGGCGAGCGGGCGGATGTAGCAGGAGCGCAGGCCGTTGCGGCGCATCAGCTCGTGCGTGGCCAGGCGCAGCTCCTCGGCGCGTGTAGGGCAGCTCGAAGTAGTAGAGCTCGGCCGACTTCTCGAGCCGCTCGAGGTGCTCGCGGTGGCGGAAGATCGCCGGGCCGCGCTCGGTCTCATAGCAGCGGATTCCCTCGAAGACGCCGGTTCCGTAGTGCAGGCCGTGGCTGAGCACGTGGACCTTGGCCTCCTCCCAGGGCACGAACTCGCCGTTCTTCCAAATCAAATCCGCCTGGTCCATGTTGCAGGGAAGTATGCCCGATCAAACGCAGGGCTTCACCCCCGAAGCCGCGAATGAATGCGAAATGCAACAGAGGAGGCGCAGAACCCGATGAATTCCAGATTTCTCCCGAAGCTCAGCTACTCGAACGTGATCGCGACGATGGCGCTTGTTCGTCGCCCTCGGCGGCGCCGCGGTGGCCGCCGGCCTGCCGAAGAACAGCGTCGGCGCCAAGCAGATCAAGCGTGGCGCGGTCAACACCGCGAAACTGCGCAAGGCGGCGGTGCGGAGCGGCAAGCTGGCGCCGAAGTCGGTCGTCGCCGGCAAGCTCGGCGCGAACGCGGTCCTGCCCGGCAACATCGTCAACGGCGGCGTCAACACCGCGAAGATCGCCAACGGCGCCGTGATCGCCCGCTCGATCAAGAACAACGTCGTCACCACGAACAAACTGAACAGCAAGGCGGTGACCACGCAGAAGCTCGGCGACGACGCGGTGACGACGCCGATCATCGCCAACGGCTCGGTCACGCCGGCCAAGCTGAGCAGCGATTTCGGTCCGATCTGCTCGGCGACGCTGAAGAGCGGCCAGACCCTGCGCGGCTCATTCGCGGTCGGCGGCGCCGGCGAAGAACTCTCGGTGGCGATCGGCGGCCAGTCCTTCCAGTTCCCGCTGACGAACACCCCGGCGGCGAACGTGATCGACCCGGCGACCGCGGTGACCCCGGCCTGCCCGGGCCTCGGCAGCGGCCAGGCGCCAGGGGCGGCGGCAGGCAATCTCTGCCTCTACGTCACCAGCGCCACCAACCTGAAAACGCTGACGGTGCCGGCGACCGGCATCAACCGCCTCGGCTTCGGCTACGAGGCCACCGCCGAAGATGCCGAAGAAGCCTTCTCGGCCTACGGCCAGTGGGCGGTGACCGCTCCGTAGCTAAGCGCTGAGCGCGTCGAGGACCGCGTCGGTCATCTCGGCGGTCCCGACCTCGACCTCGGCGGGGACGTCTGGCATCGGAGGCTTTGCCAGCGTTCCCGCCGCCAGGTCCGGCGTGCGCAGGCCGCGCTCGAGGACGGCGTCGACCGCGGCCTCGATCCGGGCCGCGTCATCGGGACGCTCGAGCCCGTGGCGCAGCATCATCGCCACCGAGAGGAAGGTCGCGAGCGGGTTGGCGATGCCCTTGCCGGCGATGTCGGGGGCGGAGCCGTGGACCGGCTCGAAGAGGCCCGGGGCGCCGTCGGCGCCGAGGCTGGCGGAGGGCAGCATCCCCAGCGAGCCGGTCAGCATCGCCGACTCGTCGCTGAGGATGTCGCCGAAGAGGTTCTCGGTCGACGATCACGTCGAAGTCGGCCGGGCGCGAGACCAGCTGCATCGCCGCGTTGTCGACCAGCAGGTGGTCGAGGGCGACGTCGGCGTAGTCGGGGGCGACTTCCGTCGACCACCTCGCGCCAGAGCCGCGAGGTCTCCAGCACGTTGGCCTTGTCGACCGAGGTGACGCGCGGGCGGCGGCCGGAGCTCTCGGCGCGGCGGCGGGCGGCCTCGAAGGCGGTGCGGGCGATGCGCTCGATTTCGCCGGCGTCGTACTCGCAGGTGTCGTGGGCGGAGTCGCCGTCGCGGCCGCTGGTCGCCGAAGTAGATGCCGCCGGTCAGCTCGCGGACGACGAGCAGGTCGGTGCCGGCGATCCGCTCCTCGCGCAGCGGGCTGGCCCCGACCAGGGCCGGGCTGGGCCGCACCGGGCGCAGGTTGGCGTAGAGGCCCATCCCCTTGCGCAGGCCGAGCAGGCCCTGCTCGGGGCGGGGCGCGTCGGGGTCGGTGGTGTCCCATTTGGGGCCGCCGACGGCGCCGAGCAGGACCGCGTCGGCGCCTGGCAGGCCTCCAGCACCTCGTCGGTGAGGGCGGTCGCCGTGGGCGTCGATCGAGCAGCCGCCCATCAGCCGCTCGTCGAACTCGAACTCGCCGAGGCGCTCGAGCAGCCGTCGGCGCCGCGGCGACGATCTCCGGGCCGATGCCGTCGCCGGGCAGGACGACTATGCGGGGGGCGTGCTCACGGGTCGGCCACTCTACGCGCTCCGCTGTTCCTTTGCCCTGCTAATCACGGCAAAGGAACAGCGCGGGGTCAGGCGGCGACGGCCTCGATGTTGAGGCGCACGTAGTCGAGCGCGCAGCGGCTCGCCGGCTCGGCGCGAGGACCGTCGGCGACGAAGCGGCTCGCGAGCTCCTCCGGGAGGCGGTCGATGTGGGCCCGAGAGCAGACGGTCGCGCAGGAACTCGGCGGGCTCCGGCGGCACGACCTCCCACGGCTGCAGCCAGCAGCGCGACCTGCGTCGAAGCCGGCCGCGCGCAGGCGCGCCTCGGTCTCCTCGGCGCCGGCGTAGTTCCACGGCTCCTCGAAGCCGCGCCGAGGTGCGGCGCGTAGGGCTCGGCTGGCGGCGACCGCCGCGACCGATGCCGCGGAAGTCGGCGATGTTGCCCTCGCCGCCGCACTGGGCCGCCAGGCGGCCGCCCGGCCGCAGCGCCGCGCGCAGGCTGCGCGAAGAGCGCGTCGTGGTCGAGGATCCAGTGGAAGACGGCGCTGGAGAAGACCACGTCGACCGGCTCTCGAGCTCCAGCTCGGTCAGGTCGGCGACGAGCGCCTCGTCGCCGCGAGCGCAGCACGCTCGCGCACCTTCTCGACCATCGCCGCGCGAGCCGTCGACGGCGACCACCCTGCCCTCGCGGCAGGCGCTCGAGCAGCATCCGCGTCACCCGGCCGCGTGCCGCAGCCGGCGTCGAGCACGCGTCTCGTCCCCGGCCAGCGCAGCCGCTCGAGCACCGCCCGCGCCCACTCCTCGTGGGGGACGGAGACCCGCTGGTAGGTCTCCGGCGTCCCAGTCGCGGGTGCGCCGGTGCTCGATCACAGCGCCGTCGTCACCGGCCCGCTCGCGGCGCCGCCGCCGCGACTCGAAGCGCGTCGATCGCGGCCCCGTTCTCGAGCGTGATCGCCGATGTCGTCGAGGCCGTTCAGCAGCCGGTGCTTGACGTCGGGCTCGACCTCGAACTCGAAGACCCCGTCGGCGCAGGTGACGGTCTCGTCGTCGACGTCGATCCGGGCCTCGCCGGCCTCGGCGACGGCGCGGCAGTGCTCCTCGTCGAGGATCGCCGGCAGCAGCCCGATCTTGGTGCAGTTGGAGTAGAAGATGTCGGCGAACGACGGGGCGACGATCGCCTCGAAGCCGAAGTCCTCCAGCGCCCAGGGGGCGTGCTCGCGGGAGGAGCCGCAGCCGAAGTTGCGGCCCGGTGACGAGGATCGGGTTCGGCTCCAGCTCGATCTCGCCGTCGCGGATCCAGTCGTAGAAGAGGAACTCGCCGAAGCCGGTCCGCTCGACCCGCTTGAGGAACTGCTTGGGGATGATCTGGTCGGTGTCCACGTCGTGCGCGGTCGAGGACCGACACCTTGCCCTCGATTACGTCAATCGGTCGCATGCTCAGCTCCAGTCCCTGATGTCGACGAAGTGTCCCTCGATGGCGGCCGCGGCGGCCATCTTCGGGCTGACCAGGTGGGTGCGCCCGCCCTTGCCCTGGCGGCCCTCGAAATTGCGGTTCGAGGTCGAGGCGCAGCGCTCGCCCTCGGACGAGCGTGTCCGGGTTCATCCCCAGGCACATCGAGCAGCCCGCCTCGCGCCATTCGAAGCCGGCGCCGCGGAAGACCTCGTCCAGCCCCTCCGCTTCGGCGGCCGCCTTCACCTGCTGGGAGCCGGGGACGACCATCGCCCGCACCGAGCCGGCGACCCTGCGGCCGTCGACGACCGCGGCGGCCTCGCGCAGGTCCTCGATCCGCGAGTTGGTGCAGGAGCCGATGAAGACGCGTTCCGGGGCGACCTCGGTCATCGGCGTGCCCGGCCTCCAGGCCCATGTAGGCGAGCGCCCGTTCGGCCGACTCGCGGTCGGCCGGGGAGTCCATCGCGGCCGGGTCGGGGACGCGTGTCGGTGACCTCGCACGACCATGCCCGGGTTGGTGCCCCAGGTGACCATCGGCGAGATCGCGCCGGCGTCGACCTCGACCTCGGTGTCGAAGCTGGCGCCGGCGTCGCGTGGGCAGCTCGGCGCCAGCGCTCGACGGCGGCGTCGAAGTCCGCGGGGGCGCCGGGGCGGCCGCGCACCCACTCGAAGGTCGTCTCGTCGGGGGCGATCATCCCGGCCCGGCCGCCGCCCTCGATCGTCATGTTGCAGATCGTCATCCGGCCCGGCATCGACAGCGCCTCGATCGCGGGGCCGGCGTACTCGACCGCGTAGCCGGTCATGCCGCCGGTGCCGAGGCGGCCGATCGTCGCCAGGATCAGGTCCTTGGGGGTGACGCCCGAGCCGAGCTCGCCGGAGTAGGAGATCCGCATCGTCTTCGGCCGCTTCTGGACCAGGCACTGGGTCGCCAGCACGTGCTCGACCTCGGAGGTGCCGATGCCGAAGGCGAGCGAGCCGAAGGCGCCGTGGGTGGAGGTGTGGCTGTCGCCGCAGACGATCGTCATCCCCGGCTGGGTGACGCCCAGCTCCGGGCCGATCACGTGGACGATCCCCTGGCGGTCGGAGCCCAGCGAGTAGATCGGGATCCCGAACTCCTCGCAGTTGCGCTCCAGCGTTTCGACCTGGACCCGGGAGAGCTCGTCGGCGATCAGCCGCGCCGCCATGGTGCCGTCGGTCGGGCGTGTTGTGGTCGGCCGTGGCCAGCGTCTTGTCGGGCGCGGCGCACCGGCGCGGCCCGCCAGCCGCAGGCCGTCGAAGGCCTGCGGCGAGGTGACCTCGTGGACCAGGTGCAGGTCGATGTAGATCAGGCCGTCGGAGACCTCGTGGGCCTCCCAGATCTTGTCGAACATCGTTTGCGGCATCAGCTCCTCCTAGCTCGCTCCTCAGGCCGGCGGCGATCACGGCGATGAACCTGGTCGGCTCCTCGCCATCGTTCTCGAAATGGTGGGGCAGATCGGCGTCGAAGGTGACGCTGTCGCCCTCGCGCAGCTCGTGGCGGGTGCCGTCGACGACCAGCGCCAGGGCGCCGGCGAGGACGACGGCGGTCTCGCGGCTGCCCGGCTCGTGCATCGGCGGGTCTGCGCGGCCGCCGGTGGCGGCGCCGGGCTCCAGCGCGTGCAGGGAGACGTCGGCGCGCTGGCCCGGCAGCGGCGGGGTCAGCTCCTCGAAGCGGTGGCCGCCGCGCTCGAAGCGGCGGCGGGCGCCGGCGCGGCTGATCGGCGACGTGCTGGCCCTCGTCGAGGCGCAGCAGCTGCGACAGCGTCAGCTCCAGCCCGGCGGCGATCTTCTCGGCGACCGCCAGGGTCGGGCTGGTCTCGCCGCGCTCGACCTGCGAGAGCATCGGCGCGCTGACGCCGCTGCGCTCGGCCAGGTCGCGCAGCGAGAGACCCATCGCCTCGCGCAGGGCGCGAATCCGCGCCCCCGGGGCCGTCGCGGCTGGCTTGGCCGGCTTGAGCGCGGTGGCGTTCACGCTGTCGTACGTTATCACGTACAACTGACTGCCATTGGCGATTTTGCTATAAAAACCGACCAGTCGGTTTACGACCTTCGACGACCCGCCACCCATGCCCAAGCTACGACCTGACGTTCGCGACGAACGCCGCCGCCATCTGCTCGACGCGGCCTGGCGCTGCGCCGCGGCAAAGCGCTTCGCGGAGATGACCGTCGACGACGTCTGCGCCGAGGCGGGACTCAGCAAGGGCGCCTTCTACGGCTATTTCGAGAGCAAGGACGAGCTGCTCGCCGCCTTGCTCGACGACGACGCGGCCGCGCTCGACCGGATGCTCGACCGGATCGGCGAAGAGGAGACATCGGGGATCGAGCGCCTGCGCCGCTTCTCCCGGGCGATGGTCGAGCACGCCGACGATCCCGGCTCGCGCCCAGGTGAGCGCCGACCTCTGGGCCGCCGTGCTCGGGCAGGAGCCGCTGCGCCGCCAGTTCGCCGAGACCAGCGCTCGGCGACGGGTGCACATCCGCGCCTGGATCGAGGAGGGCGTCGAGCGCGGACGAGATTGCGCGAGGTGCCGGCCAACGCGCTCGCCTCGATGCTCCTCGCCATCGCCGACGGGCTGATGCTGCACGCGACGCTCGACCCGAGCGCCTTTCGCTGGGCCAACATCCGGCGCGCGGTCGACGAGCTGCTCGACGGGATCGCGGCGAGATGAGCGCGCCGGCCCCGGATCGGCTCCGAGGCCGCATCTGCCGACGAGGGGCCGGGCTCGGGCTGCCGCCTGGCTGGCAGGGCCGAGCGGCCTGCTGGCTCTCGCCCTCGCGGTCGGCATCGGCGCGGGCCTCGGCGCGATCGCCTTCCGCTATCTGATCGAGGGCTTCACCTACCTCTTCACCGGCCACGACAACTACGGCGGCGACGGGCGCGTGCCCAACCCGCTCGTCCCCGGCCTCGGCATCTGGTTCGTCGCCCTGGTCCCGATCGTCGGCGGCCTGCTCTACGGCCCGCTGGTCGACCGCTTCGCCCGCGAGGCGCGCGGCCACGGCGTGCCCGAGGTGATGCTCGCGGTCGCCCAGCGCGGCGGCCGGATCCGGCCGGTCGTGGCCCTGGTCAAGTCGCTCGCCTCGGCGCTCTGCATCGGCTCCGGCGGCTCGGTCGGCCGCGAGGGGCCGATCGTGCAGATCGGCTCGGCGCTCGGCTCGACCCTCGGCCAGATCACCCGCGCGCCGGAGGCGCGGATGCGGCTGCTCGTCGCCTGCGGCGCCGCCGGCGGCATCTCGGCCACCTTCAACGCCCCGATCGCCGGCGTCTTCTTCGCGCTCGAGGTGATCCTGCGCGACTTCGAGACGCGCTCCTTCGGCGCCGTCGTCGTCGCCTCGGTGACCGCCGACGTGATCGGCCGCGCCGCCTTCGGCTCCGAAGCCTTCCTCGAGCTGCCGCAGGCTCGGTGTCGGCGCCGGTCAGCGGCTACCCGCTCTACCTCGTGCTCGGCCTGCTCGCCGCCGCTGGTCGGCGTCGCCTTCATCCGCTTCCTCTACGGGATGGAGGACCGCGCCGACCGCGCTCTGGCGCTTCTCGGAGGCCTGGCGGCCGGCGGCCGGCGGCATCCTGCTCGGCCTGCTGCTGCTGGCCGTCCCGCAGATGTACGGGGTCGGCTACGAGGTGCTCGAAAGCGCGATCGCCGGCCAGTACACGCTGCTGCTTCCTGCTCGCGCTGCTCGCCGCGAAGGTGGTGGCGACCAGCCTGACGCTTTCGATCGGCGGCTCCGGCGGCGTCTTCGCGCCCTCGCTGTTCATGGGCGCGATGCTCGGCTCCGCCTTCGGCCTCGCCGACGCACGCACTGCTGCCCGGGCATCGCCGGGCCGGCGGGCGCCTACGGCCTGATCGGCATGGGCGCGGTCTTCGCCGCCGCCGCGCGGGCGCCGATGACGGCGATCCTGATCATCTTCGAGCTGACCGGCGACTACCGGATCATGCTGCCGCTGATGCTCGCCGTGGTGATCGCGACCGCGCTCGCCAGCCGGCTCTCGCCCGACTCGATCTACACGCTGAAGCTGGCGCGCCGCGGCATCGACCTGCTCCGCCGCCGCCCGCCAGCCCGATGGAAGCGATCACCGTCGCCGAGGCGATGCGGCCGACGCCGGAACCGATGGCGGCCGACGCGACGCTGGCGGAGGCGGTCGCAAGGCTGCGCGCAAGCGACGAGCCGGGGCTGCCCGTCATCGACGGGTCCGGCGCCTTCGTCGGTGTCCTGCTGGAGGATGAACTCGAGCAGGCTCTCGGCGAGGAGGGCGGCGAGGTCGACGCCGGCCTCGCTGGCCCGGCAGCTGCCGACGCTGACGCCGCCGAGTCGCTGGCCGAAGCGACGGCGACCCTGGTCAATCCGACAGCGCCGGCCTGGCCGTGCTCGACGAGAAAGGCGAGAGCGTGGTCGGCTGGCTCTCGCATCGCGACATCCTGCGCGTCTACGACCAGCGGATGCAGCTGGAGCGAGCGCGGAAGGAAAGCGCGACGCCGCGGAAACAGAGGCCGGCCCCGGCCTGAGGCTAGGGCCCCGGCGTTCGCTCGACCGCGGCTTCGGCGGTGGCCGCCTCGGCCTCGCGGGTGGCGGCGCCTTCCAGGGCGTTGGACAGAGCCCGCACGTAGGCACGGGCCGATGCCTCGAGGATGTCGGTGGCGACCCCCTGGCCGGTCGCCAGGCGACCGGCGGTGCGCAGCATCACCGTCACCTCGCCGAGGGCGTCCTCCCCCCCGGTCACCGCCTCGACCGTGTACTGGCGCAGCTCGCACTCGGTCCCGGTCGCCGACTGGATCGCGCGGAAGATCGCGTCGACCGGACCGTCGCCGCCGGACTCGCCGACGACCTCCTCGCCGGAGGGCAGGGTCACCGCGACCCTGGCCAGCGGCTCGCGCCGGGAGCCCGCCTCGACCTCGAACCAGGCCAGCTCGTGGGCGTCGGAGCGCTCGCGCATCTCGTCGGAGACGATCGCCTCCAGGTCGAGCGCGGTCACCTGCTTCTTGCGGTCGGCGACCTCCTTGAAGCGCCTTGAAGGCGGCGTTGAGGGCGTTGCCCTCGACCTTGAAGCCCAGCTGCTCCAGGGCGTCTTTCAGGGCGTGGCGGCCGGAGTGCTTGCCGAGCACGATCGAGTTCGACTCCAGGCCGACTTCGGTCGCGTCCATGATCTCGTAGGTGCTGCGCTCCTTCAGCACGCCGTCCTGGTGGATCCCGGACTCGTGGGCGAAGGCGTTGCGGCCGACGATCGCCTTGTTGGGCTGGATCGCGTAGCCGGTCAGGCGCGAGACCATGCGGCTGGTGCGGGCGATCTCGCGGGTGTTCGATCCCGGTGCTCAGGCCGTGGGCGTCCTCGCGGACCTTGATCAGCATCGCGATCTCCTCCAGCGAGCAGTTGCCGGCCCGCTCGCCGATCCCGTTGACGGCGCACTCGACCTGGCGCGCGCCCGGCCAGCACGCCGGCGTAGGAGTTGGCGACGGCCAGGCCCAGGTCGTCGTGGCAGTGGACCGACAGTCTCGACCCCGCGCAGCGCCGGGCACCAGCTCGTACAGGCGGCGGAAGTAGCCGGCGTACTCCTCCGGCGTCGTGTAGCCGACCGTGTCGGGGATGTTGACCACCGTCGCGCCCTCCTCGACCGCGATCGCGCAGACCTCGGCGGTGAACTCGATGTCGGCGCGGGTCGCGTCCATCGGCGAGAACTCGACGTCCTCACAGTAGGACCTTGGCCAGGGCGACGGCCGCCCGGGCCTGGCCCTTGACGTCCTCGCGGTCGGTCTGCAGCTGGTGCTCGATGTGGATGTCGGAGGTCGAGATGAAGGTGTGGATGCGCGGGCGCTGCGGCATCGCGCACCGCCCCCCAGGCAGCGTCGATGTCGGCCTTGTGGGTGCGGGCGAGGCCGCAGACCACCGGCCCCTCGACCTTGCGCGAGATCTCCTGCACGGCCTCGAAGTCGCCGGGCGAGGTGATCGGGAAGCCGGCCTCGATCACGTCGACCCCCAGCCGCGCCAGCTGCTGGGCGATCTCCACCTTCTCGGCGGTGTTCAGCGAGATCCCGGGCGACTGCTCGCCGTCCCTCAGGGTGGTGTCGAAGATGTGGACGCGGTTGGCGTCAGATGCTGGTCCCATCGGACCTCCTCCTTCTCTGCTTCATTCGAATGACCTCTGTCTCTCGCGGCTATCGCGCCGCCCAGCGCTATTCCCCCCGAGGGGGGAGGAGAAGGAGAAGCGCGAGGCTGTGGAAGCGGTGGGTCATTCGCTCCGTGGAGGGTAGCGCAGACGAGCGCGGCATCGGCGGCTTTTCGTAGGCTGGGCCGCATCGAGGCCTCCGCCACAGCGGATCAACTGGCTCGCCCTCTTCGCGATGGGAATCGCCGTGCGTCGTGATCGCCAACGACTTCTCCGCGATCAACGTCGCCCTGCCGACGATGGAGAAGGACTTCGACACCAACATCAACACGATCCAGTGGGTGGTCAACGCCTACGCGCTGACCTTCGGGGTGATGATCGTCACCGGCGGCCGGCTCGCCGACATGTTCGGGCGCCGCAACGCCTTCTTCCTCGGCACCGCGATCTTCGCCTCGATGTCGGCGCTCGGCGGCGCCGCGCAGACCGAGACCTGGCTGATCGCCTGCCGCACCCTGATGGGGATCGGCGGGGCGCTGATGTGGCCGGCGATCCTCGGAATGACCTTCGCGATCCTGCCCGAAGACAAGGCCGGGCTGGCCGGCGGCATCATCCTCGGCGCCGCCGGGCTCGGCAACGCGATCGGGCCGCTGATCGGCGGCGTCCTCACCGACACCCTGAGCTGGCGCTGGATCTTCTTCCTCAACGTCCCGATCGCGATCTTCGCCGTCGCCGTCACCTACTTCCTGGTCCACGTCAAGGAGCCCGAAGCCAAGGACCAGCGGATCGACTACCCGGGGATCGCGGCGCTCTCGATCGGCCTGGTCTCGCTGCTGATCGCCCTCGACCAGGTCGACGACTGGGGCTGGGGAGACCCGCGGGTGATCGGGCTGCTGGTCGTGGCCGCGGTCGCTGGTCGACCGCCTTCGTCCCGATCGAGCGCCGCGCCGGCGCCCACGCGCTGGTCCCGCGCGAGATCATGCGCAACCGCAGCTTCACCGCCTCCTGCGTGGCGATCCTCTTCATGTCGGCGACCTTCTTCGCCTCGCTGCTCTACCTGCCGCAGTTCATGGAGAAACAGCTCGGCTACTCGCCGCTGGAAGCCGGAGTCGGGATCCTGCCCTTCCTCGGCGTCTTCGCCCTCGTCTCCTTCCTCGCCGGCCCGCTCTACAACCGGCTCGGGGCGAAGCCACTGGCCGTCTTCGGCGCCGCCTGCATCACCGTCGGCGCCGTTCCTCTTCTCGCAGGTCGACGCCGGGTCCGGCTACGGCTCGCTGGTCGCCGGGCATGGTCGTGCTCGGGATCGGGATCGGCAGCTTCTACCCGACCGCGACGACCGCCGGGGTCACCTCGGTCGACGAGTCGCAGACCAGCCTCGCCGGCGGCATCGTCTACATGTTCCAGATCGCCGGCGGCTCGATCGGGCTGGGACTGACGACGACCGTCTTCTCGGCCGCGATCCCGCCCTTCGTCGACGGCGTCCAGGCCGGCTTCCGCCTCGACGCGGCGCTCTCGCTGGTCGGCTTCGCTGGTCGTCGCTGCTGTTCGTCGGCGGCACGCCTGCTCTCGCGCCGCGGCCGGCGAGCGCCCGGCCTGAGCGCCCGCGGGAACCGGCAAGGCTCAGCGGAATTCCTGGTCGTTCGCCGGCCTGGCCGCGCAAGCCGGTCGGTGCCGGGGCCGCCCGCAGCAGGTCGCCGCCGCCGCCGCCGAACAGCGAGTCGTCGCCGGGCCCGCCGAACAGCGAGTCGTCGCCGCCGCGGCCGACGAGGAGGTCGTCGCCGGTCCCGCCGACCAGCTTGTCGGGCCCGCCGCCGCCGACGAGCCGGTCGTTCCCGGGGCCGCCGCGCAGGGTCACCGGGATCCTCACTTCGCGCCCACAGCGATGACAGTCGTCGCCGCCGCCGGCGTTGACTTCGAAGCCGCCGATCGCCGTGGCCGCGCATTCCAGCTGGTTGGGCATCCCTTCCGGGTGCCAGCAGACCTCACCGCCCACTTCCAGCGGCACGATCGAGTCGATCAGGTAGTTGCGCCCGTCGGAGCTGAGGCCGATCGAGATCCGGTTGTCTTCGGCCCCGCCGGCCAGCAGCACCGTCAGCGAGCCGTTCGCGAGGCGTGGGCGGGCGCGGCGGCCCATGCCGCCAGCACCGTCATCGCAGTCAGGATCGCCTTCTTCATCGCCAGATCGCTCCCGCCCGATCGCAGAGCCTTACTTAGGGAACAACACGACCTTGCCGACGTTGCGGCGCTGGGCGATGAATTCGTGCGCCTCGCCGGCTCTGCTCGAAGGGGAAGGACGCGGCGACGACCGGCTCCAGCCGGCCCGCCTCGAGGTCGGCCATCAGCGGCTCGGTGACGCGGTCGAGGCTGCCCTCGCGGTCCCACCAGCTCAGCATGTTGAGGCCGAAGACGCCTTTGTTCTCGTTCATCAGCATCAGGCTCTTCCACCACGGCATCGTCGCCAGCGGCATCGTCGCCAGGCTCCTCAGCGTCGCCGGGATGTTGCGGGCGCCGTCTGTCGGAGTTCTCCGAGAGCCCGTACATGACCAGCCGGCCGCCCGGGCGCAGCAGCCGGTAGTCCTTGCGGAACGAGGTCGGGCCGAGCGCGTCGATGATCAGGTCGACGCCCTCGCCGTCGGTGATCCGCATCACCTCGGCCTCGAAGTCGCGGCCGCGGTAGTCGATCGCGTGGGTGACGCCCTGGGCGCGGATCGCCTCGTGCTTGGCCGGCCGAGGCGGTGCCGAAGATCTCGGCGCCCGCGTTGCGGGCGATCTGGGTGGCGGAGATGCCGACGCCGCCGCCGGCGGCGTGGATCAGGACCCGGTTGCCCGCGCGCAGGCTGCCCATCACGATCAGCGCCGCGTAGGCGGTGCCGTAGTTGACCGGGAAGGCGGCGCCCTGCTCGAAGCTGAGCCGCTCGGGCAGCGGCAGCACCTGCGCGGCGGGGACGGCGACCAGCTCGGCCTGGCCGCCGAAGCGGGTGCCGGCCATCACCCGGTCGCCGACCTGCGAGTCGTCGACCCCCTCCCCCACCGACTCGACCTCGCCGGCGACCTCGTAGCCGAGCACGCAGGGGGCTTCGGCGCGTCCGGGTAGAGGCCGACGCGGGCCATCGTGTCGGCGAAGTTGATCCCGGCGGCGCGCACCGCGATCCGGACCTCGCCCGGCGCCGACGGCCGGGTCGGGCCGCTCCTGCACCTGGAGCACCTCGGGACCGCCGGTCCCGTCAGCACCACCGCCCGCATCGGCGACAGCCTAGACGCCTGCTGCCGACCGAGCCAGGCCTGCCTACGAGATCGACCGAGCGGCCGACGGCGAAGCCGTCGAGCGCCGAGGATCTTCTCGATCGTCTCGGCGCGCACCGGGGCGTCGGTGGTCAGCGCCATCACCGCGCTGCTCGCCGCCCTGCTCGGCGCCGACCGCGGCGGAGACGATGTTGACGCCCTCCTCGCCGAACATGGTGCCGACCCGGCCGATCATCCCCGGCTGGTCGGCGTAGCGGAAGACGGTGATGTGCTCGGCGAAGGGCAGGTAGAAGCTCTCGCCCCAGACCGAGACCAGGTAGGGCTCGTTGCGGGGGCCGACGCTGGTCCCGGCGACCTCGACCTCGTCGTCGCCGGAGCCGACGCGGACGGTGACCAGCTCGGTGAAGTCGCTCGGCGCTGGCGTCCTTGGTCTCGACCAGCTCGATCCCGCGCTCCTCGGCCATCTGCGGCGCGTTGACCAGGTTGACCGGCTCCTCGGTGTGGCCGGAGAGGATGCCGGCCAGGACGGCGATCCCGAGCAGGCGGGTGTCGTGGGAGGCGATGCGGCCGCGGAACTCGGCGGTGACGCGGTCGACCGAGCCGTCGCCGAGGCCCTGCGGCGAGGCGGCCGAGCTTTTCGCAGAGCGGCACGAACGGGCGCCAGCGCCTCCATCGCCTCGGGCCGCACGGCGGCGATGTTGACCGCGTTGGTGACGACGCCGCCGTTCAGCGCCGCGGTCACCTGCTCGGCGGTGACGACGCCGGCGCGGTCCTGCGCCTCGGCGGTCGAGGCGCCGAGGTGCGGGGTGACGACGACGTCCTCGCGGGCGAAGATCGGGTGCTCGGTGAAGGGCTCGGACGGGGAAGACGTCGAGCGCGGCGCCGGCCAGCTTGCCGGACTCCAGCCCGGCGAGCAGCGCGTCGAGGTCGACCAGCTCGCCGCGGGCGCAGTTGACCAGGCGGGCGCCCGTCCTTCATCGCGGCGATCGCCTCGGCGTCGATCAGGCCGATCGTCTCCGGCGTCTTCGGCACGTGCAGGGTGACCAGGTCGGCGCGGCCGAGCAGCTCCTCGAGGCTGTCGACGCCCCTCGACCCCGAGCTCGCGGAAGCGCTCGGCGGAGACGAACTTGTCGAAGGCGACGACCTCCATCTCGAAGCTCTGGGCGCGCTTGGCGACGAGCTGGCCGATGCGGCCGAAGCCGACCACCCCGAGCGTCTTGCCGTAGAGCTCGGCGCCCTTGAACTTGGCCCGGTCCCAGCGCCCGGCGACGAGCGAGGCGTGCGCCTGGGGGACGTTGCGGAAGAGGGCCAGCGCCAGCGCCAGGGTGTGCTCGGCGGCGGCGACCGAGTTCGACTCGGGCGCGTTGGCGACGATGATGCCGCGGCGGGTGGCGGCCGGGATGTCGACGTTGTCGACGCCGGTGCCGGCGCGGCCGATCACCTTCAGGTTGGTCGCCAGGTCGATCAGCTCCGGCGTCATCTTCGTCGCCGAGCGGATCAGGATCGCGTCGTAGGCGCCGATCTTCTCGCGCAGCTCCTCGTCGGACATCTCGAGCCCGAGGTCGACGTCGAAGTTCTGCGCGCAGCAGCTCGACGCCGGTGTCGGCGATCTTCTCCTTGACCAGGACCTTCACTCGGCGCCACCCCCTCGACGTTGCTCGAGCACCCAGTCGATGCAGGCGGTCAGCGCCTCGACGTCGGCGGGCTCGACCGCCGGGAACATCCCGACCCGCAGCTGGTTGCGGCCGAGCTTGCGGTAGGGCTCGACGTCGACGATGCCGTTGGCGCGCAGCGCCGCGGCGAGCGCGGCGGCGTCGACCGAGTCGGCGAAGTCGATCGTGCCGACGACCAGCGAGCGTTTGGCCGGGTCGGCGACGAAGGGCGTCGCGACGCTCGCTGCGCCTCGGCCCAGCCGTAGAGGCGGCCCGAGGAGTCGGAGGTCCGGGCCACGCACCAGTCGAGGCCGCCGTTCGCCGAGCATCCACTCGAGCTGGTCGGCGAGCAGGAGCAGGGTCGCCAGCGCGGGCGTGTTGTAGGTCTGCTCCTTGCGCGAGTTGTCGAGCGCGGTCTGCAGCGAGAGGAATGCCGGCTGCCAGCGGTCGGCGGCGCCGTCGAGCTCCTCGATCCGGGCGATCGCGGCCGGGCTGAGCAGCGCCAGCCAGAGGCCGCCGTCGGAGCCGAAGGCCTTCTGCGGGGCGAAGTAGTAGGCGTCGGCCTCGGCGACGTCGACCGGCAGGCCGCCGGCGCCCGAGGTGGCGTCGATCAGGACCAGCGCGTCGCCGGCGTCGGCGGGGCGCGCGACCGGGACCATGACGCCGGTCGAGGTCTCGTTGTGGGCCCAGGCGATCACGTCGGCGGCGGGGTCGGCGATCGGCGTCGGGCGCGTCGCCGGGCTCGGCCTCGACCAGGATCGGGTCGGCGAGGAACGGCGCGCGCGGCGGTCGCCTTGGCGAACTTCTGCGAGAACTCGCCGTAGGTGAGGTGCAGCGCGCGCTCGCGCACGAGCCAGGCGGCGGCGGCCTCCCAGAAGGCGGTGGTGCCGCCGTTGCCGAGCGCCACCTCGTAGCCGTCGGGCAGGGCGAAGAGCTCGGCGAGGCCGGCGCGGACGCGGCCGACCAGGTCGCGGACCGGCGCCTGGCGGTGCGAGGTGCCCATCAGGTCCGGCGCGCTCGGCGAGCGCCGCCAGCGCCTCCGGGCGGACCTTCGAGGGCCCGCAGCCGAAGCGGCCGTCGGCCGGCTTCAGCTCGGCCGGGATCTGGGCGGTGTCGGTGCCGGGGTCGCCATCGGGTTCGACAGGTTATTGACCGTCGCGGGTGGACTCCCGCCGGGGGCGGGGTTAGGCTCGCGGCGCAGTATTCGCAGTCCCGTCCAACCCGAGGGGGAACCGTGTATCCGATCAGCTATGAAGCCGATTTCAACCCGACGCCGAACCGCTGGACGACCTTCTTCCGGCTGCTGCTGGCGATCCCGTGGCTCATCGTCGCCACCTTCTGGGGGATCCTCTTCGCCTTCACCCACCTCTTCGCCTGGGTCGCGGTGGTCATCCTCGGCCGCTACCCGCAGTGGCTGTATGAGTTCAACTCCGGGCGTCGTCCGCTTCTCGATCCGCACCTCGGCCTGGATCTACCTGCAGACCGACGTCTGGCCGCCGTTCAGCCTCAGCGACGACCCCAGCTACCCGATCCGCGTCAACTTCGCCCCCGCCGCCGAGCGCCAGAGCCGGCTCAAGGCGCTTCTTCCGCATCATCCTCGTGCTGCCCGATGCTGGTCCTCGTCCTACGGCACCAGCTACTATCCAGCAATCTGGCGGCCTCGTCGCCTGGCTGACGATCGTCTTCCGCGGCTACCTGCCGGAGGGGATCAACAACATGCTGACCTTCGTCAACAGCTTCTACGCGCGCGTCTTCGGCTACATCGCGATCCTCACCGACGACTACCCGCCGATCGGGCTCGAGCGGGCCAAGGGCGCCGGCGCCCAGGTCGCTCCCGCCGCCCCGCCAGCCGCCCGCCCGCACCGCCGGCGATGCCAAGCCTCTGAGGAGGCAGCGATGAGCGACGAGGCCAACCAGAACGTGACCAAGGGCGAGGGCTACGCCGTCGCCAACCTCGCCGACCTCGGCGAGGGCCCCGGGTTCCGCAAGATCCGCAAGGAGCTCGGGGTCACCGCCTTCGGCGTCAACGCGATCGTGCTGCCGCCGGCCTACGAGACCGGCAGCCACTACCACGACGAGCAGGAGGAGCTCTACTTCGTCCACAGCGGCGAGGTCGAGTTCGAGTTCGGCGACGGCTCGACCCAGCGCCTCGGCCCCGGCGGCCTCGCCTGGGTCGACGCCCCCACCCCCCGCAACGTCCGCAACCTCAGCGACTCCGAGGAGGCGGTCTACGTGGTCGTCGGCGGCAAGGACGGCTACGTGGGCCGCGACGGCAAACTGGCCGAGGGCGAGACGCACCGGTAGCGAGGGAGTCCGGGAGCCCTCTTCGCCAGGACGGTGCGGTGCCCTCCGCGCGGATTCAGGCGGCCATCGCGGGTTCCGTTCGGACGAGGCGTCCGAAAGGAACCACGCCATGGAATTCCGGCCGACCGACTCCCGTGAGTGCCGTTGGACGCTGACCGTCCATAAGGAACCGCGACTCGGGAGGAGCTCGAGCCGAGAGGGCGCGCGCTCCTCACCTGCCCTCGAGTGCGTCGGCCCGCCCGCTCGCAGGGCTCTAGAACCCCTGGTCGATCCAGGGCATCATCGTCGCGCAGATCCTTGCCGACCTCCTCGATCTCGGCGCCCTGCGAGCTCGCTCGCGCATGCGGTCGAAGTTCTCGCCGCCGGCGCGGTTCTCGGCGATCCACTCGCGGGCGAACTCGCCCGACTGGATCTCGCCGAGGATCTGCTTCATCGCCGCCCGCGTCTCGTCGGCGATCACCCGCTTGCCGCGGGTCAGGTCGCCGTACTCGGCGGTGTTGGAGATCGAGTAGTGCATCCCCTGGATCCCCTTCTCGTACATCAGGTCGGCGATCAGCTTCAGCTCGTGCAGGCACTCGAAGTAGGCGAGGCGGGGGTCGTAGCCGGCCTCGACCAGGGTCTCGAAGCCGGCCTGGACCAGCTCCGAGGCGCCGCCGCAGAGGACGGCCTGCTCGCCGAACAGGTCGGTCTCGCACTCGTCCTTGAAGGTGGTCTCGATGACCGCGGCGCGGCCGCCGCCGATCCCGGAGGCGTAGGCGAGCACGAGGTCGTGGGCGTTGCCGGTGGCGTCCTGGTGGACGGCCATCAGGCAGGGAACGCCGTTGCCTTCCTCGTACTGGCGGCGAACCAGATGGCCGGGGCCCTTGGGCGCGACCATGCCGACGTCGACGCCGGCCGGCGGCTCGATCTCGCCGAAGTGGATCGCGAAGCCGTGGGCGAAGAGCAGCAGGTTGCCGGGGGCGATGCCGTCGGCGATCTCGGCGTCCCAGACCTCGGCCTGCTTCTCGTCCGGCAGCAGGATCATCACCAGGTCGCCGCGGCTGGCGGCTTCGGCGATGTCGAGAACCTCGAGCCCGGCGCCTTCGGCCTTGGCGCGGCTGGAGGAGTCGGGACGCAGGCCGACGACCACGTCGACGCCGGAGTCCTTGAGGTTGAGGGCGTGGGCATGCCCCTGGGAGCCGTAGCCGAGGATCGCGACGGTCTTGCCGTCGAGCTTGCCGAGGTCGGCGTCCTTGTCGTAGAAGATGTCGTCGGTGCGCATGGTCGGGCAGGCTATCCACAGCCCTAGCGGAGCGCCCTGCGCATCAGCTTGCCCGACGGCGTGCGCGGCAGTGCCGCCGCCAGCTCGACCCGCTTCGGCACCTTGAAGCCGGCCAGCGACTCGGCGCAGTGGCGGCGCAGCTCGTCCGGCGTCACCTGCGGAGCCGCTCTTCGAGGACGACGACCGCGGTCACCGCCTGCTGCCACTCCGGGTCCTCGCGGCCGACGACGGCGGCGTCGGCGACCGTCGGGATGGCGCAGCAGCACCTCCTCGACCTCCGCCGGAACGACGTTCTCGCCGCCGCTGACGATCAGGTCGTCGATCCGGTCCTTCGACGTAGAGGAAGCCCTCCTCGTCGATGTGGCCGAGGTCGCCGGTGTGCAGCCAGCCGTCGGCGTCGGCGCGGCCGGGCGCGACGGTCGGGCCCTGGACGAGGATCTCGCCGTCCTGGATCCGCAGGTGGGTGGTCAGCAGCGGCCGTCCGGCGGAGCCGAGCTTGCGCCTGGCGTCGGCCGGGGCCAGCGTCGTCACCTGCGAGCAGGTCTCGGTCAGGCCGTAGGTCTGGACCACGGTGGCGCCCCTGGCGATCGCCTCCTCGCAGCGGCTCGCTCGGGGACGGGGCCGCCGCCGACCAGGATCGCCCGCGGGCCGGAGAGGTCGGCGCCGGCCTCGAGCAGCCGGGTCAGCATCGTCGCCACCAGCGAGACGACGGTGATCTCGTCGCTTTCGAGGGCGGCGGCCGACGCGGTCGACGTCGAAGCCGTCGTGGACGACCGCGGTGGTGCCGTAGATGACCGAGCGCATCGACGATCCCGAGGCCGGAGATGTGGCTGAGGGGCAGGCAGCAGAGCCAGCGGTCGCTCGGGCTCGACGCCGATGTTGAAGGCGGAGCCGACCGCGCTCCAGAGGAAGTTGCCGTAGGTGAGCCCGACCGGGTGGGGCGTGCCGGTGCTGCCGCTGGTGAGGACGCGGGCGCAGACCTCGTCCATGTCGTGCTCGCCGAGCAGCGGCATGTCGGCCTCGGTCTGGGTCAGCTCGCCGGCATCGTCGAGGTCGACGATCGGCTCCTCGGCGTCGACGATCGCCGCCCGCTCGGCCGGCGTCAGCCGCGGGCTCAGCGGCAGCAGCTTGGCGCCGACCTTCATCAGCGCGTGGGCGAGGACGACCTGCTCGCGGCGCGGGTGCATGGTCAGCGCGGCGGTGGAGCCGCGGCGGACGCCGTGCGGCGGCGAGGCGGCGGGCGACCCAGGTCGCCTCCGCCTCCAGCTCGGCGTAGGTCATCTCGGCGCCGTCCGCGACCAGCGCGGTGCGGTCGGGGCAACTCTGGGATCTCTGGGCCAGCCAGTCGTCGAGCTTCATCGGCGGGATATCGTGCCCATCATGCCCAAACGCCACAAGGACGCCCCGCCCGAGCAGGAGCTGTACGCGCCGATCGAGTGGGAGGCCGCCGCCGAGTACGACGACATCCGCTACGAGAAGGCCGACGGGATCGCCAAGATCACGATCGACCGGCCCGAGGTCCTCAACGCCTTCCGGCCGCAGACCCTGGTCGAGATCGCCGCCGCGCTGGAGCTGGCGCGCGAGGACACCGAGGTCGGAGCGATCATCCTCACCGGCGAGGGAGGGAAGGCGTTCTGCTCCGGTGGCGACCAGACCGTCCGCGGCGACAGCGGCTACGTCGCCGAGGGCGCCTCGCTCGGGCGCTTCCACGTCACCGACCTGCAGGTGCAGATGCGGCGGCTGCCGAAGCCGGTGGTGGCGATGGTCGCCGGCTACGCGATCGGCGGCGGCCACATCCTCCACCTCTGCTGCGACCTGACGATCGCCGCCGACAACGCCGTCTTCGGTCAGACCGGGCCGCGGGTCGGCTCCTGGGACGGCGGCTACGGCGCCTCGCTGCTGCGCGATCTGGTCGGGACCAAGAAGGCGAAGGAGTTCTGGCTGCTGTGCCGCCAGTACGACGCCGGCGAGGCGCTGGAGATGGGGCTGGTCAACGCGGTCGTGCCGGTCGCGGATCTCGAGCGCGAGACGGTCGCCTGGTGCCGCGACATGCTGGCCCTCTCCCCCTTCGCCCTGCGCCTGGTCAAGGCCAGCTTCAACGCCCACGAGGACGGCTACGCGGGGATCCAGCAGCTGGCCCACGACGCCAACCTCCTCTTCTACGGGAGCGAGGAGGCCGCCGAGGGGCGCGAGGCCTTCAAGCAGAAGCGCCGGCCCGACTTCTCCAAGTTCCCCCGCCGCCCATGAGGATCTGGCTGATGGCGGCGCGGCCGCGGACGCTGCCGGCGGCGATCGCACCGGTCCTGGTCGGCACCGCCGCCGCGGTGCAGTGGGTTGGGCACCTGCCGCGCTGGGGAGCGTTCTTCGCCGCCCTGGTCGGCTCGATCTTCATCCAGATCGGGACCAACCTCGCCAACGACTACTCCGACGCCAAGCGCGGCGCCGACAGCGCCGACCGGCTGGGCCCGGTGCGGGTCACCTCGGCCGGGCTGGTGACGCCGCAGCGGGTGCTGCGGGCGACCTGGATCGCGTTCGCGGTCGCCGTCGTCTGCGGCCTCTACCTGGCCACCGTGGCCGGACCGGCGATTCTCGTCGTCGGGGTGCTCTCGATCGCCGCCGGCGTCCTCTACACCGGCGGGCCCGCGCCCCTACGGCTACGCCGGGCTCGGCGAGGTCTTCGTCTTCCTCTTCTTCGGCCTGGTCGCCGTCAACGGCTCCTACTACGTCCAGGTCGAGCAGCTCGACGCGCTGCCGCTGGGCCTCTCGATCTCGATCGGCTTCCTCGCCACCGCGATCCTCGTCGTCAACAACGTCCGCGACCTCGAGACCGACCGGCGGGCCGGGAAGATGACGCTGGCGGTGCGGATGGGGCGCGCAAACGCGGTGATGCTCTACCGGGTGCTGATGCTGGGCGCGTTCGTCGTCCTGCCGATCGCGCTGTGGGCGGGCGAAGCGAGCGCGCTGCCGCTGATCGGACTGCTGGCGCTGCCGCTGGCGTTCGCGCCGATGCGGGCGATGACCAACCGCACCGACGGCCCGGCCCTGAACGGGGCCCTGGCGGCGACCGGCGCGCGTGCTCGGCGTCTACAGCCTGCTGGTCACCGCCGGCCTGCTGATCTCCAGCTGACCAGCCGAGATTCCATCGCTGTTTTACGAAGCGAGGAAGGAACAGCGAGCGTGAGTGCGAAGCTATGGGCATGCGAATCGCCTCCGTCGAGGTCATCCCCTACGCGCTGCCCTTCCGCGAGTTCTACGTGACCGCGCGCGGCAGCCTCGCCCAGCGCGAGATGGTGCTGCTGCGGCTGCGCTCGGACGACGGGCTGACGGGATTGGGGGAAGCGGTGCCGATGTCGCTGCGCGGCGGTGCCGGCCTGGCCCGCGTCACCGCCGAGCTGGAGCTGCTCTCTGAGCTCTCCGAGCTGGACGAGTCGGGCCTGCGCGGCGGCATCGCCAACCTCTCGGCGCCGGCCCGCTGCGCGGCGCTGACGGCATTGATGGACCTGCGAGGCCGCCGTGCCGCCGCCGAGGGCCACCCCACCCCATCGCGGTCGTCTTTCCAACCGCTCTCCGGAGGAAATGACGGCCGCGATGGCGCTGCCGCGCGGCCCGTCGCGTGCAACGCGACCCTGGTGGCCGGGGAGCCGGCCGCGGTGGCCGCGGATGCGGAGCGCTGGGCCGAGGAGGGCTTCTCCACCTTCAAGCTCAAGCTCGGCGCCGGCGACGACGCCGACCAGGTGCGGGCGGTGCGTGAGGCGGTCGGGCCGCGGGCGCGGATCCGGGTCGACGCCAACGCGAGCTGGGACGTCGATGCCGCCAAGCGCACGCTGGCCGAGCTCGAGGAGCTCGACGTCGAGTTGGCCGAGCAGCCGGTGGCGACCCTGGAGGAGGCGGCCGAGGTGGCGGCGGCGACCTCGATCCCGATCGCCGGCGACGAGAGCGTCGAGAGTCGCGACGACGCCGAACGGGCGGTTTCGCTCGGAGCCTGCACCTACACCGGCGTCAAGCTCTCCAAGGTCGGCGGGCCGGAGGAGGCGATCGAGATCGCCGAGGTGCTGCCGTCCTACGTGTCGAGCGCCCTCGACGGGCCGGTGGGGATCGCGGCGGCGGCGCAGGTGGCGCAGACGCTGGGCGAGAACGCTCCGGCCGGCGGCGTCGACCTGGCCCACGGCCTCGCGACCCAGCGCCTCTTCTCCGCCACCGTCGCCACGACGGAGTGCGAGCTTCGGGACGGGATGCTGCACCTGCCCAGCGGGCCCGGCCTCGGCGTCGAGATCGACGAGCGGGCGCTCGACCACCATCGGCTTTAGCCAACCTGCTCGACTTGACCCCATCATCGTGTGGTCAAGTCATGCACCTTCGATGATCTAGGTTGCCCGCGTGGACCCGACCAACGCCAACACCGCTCTGGCCTCGGCTTTCGTCGAGGAGCTGGCCCGCGGGGGACTGCGGCACGCGGTCGTCTCCCCTGGCTCGCGCTCGACGCCGCTGGCGCTGGCGCTGTGGCGGCAGCCGGAGATCGAGGTGACGGTGATCGTCGACGAGCGCTCGGCGGCCTTTTTCGCGCTGGGAGCGGCGCAGGCGAGCGGGGCGCCGGTGGCGCTGCTCTGCACCTCCGGCACCGCGGCCGCCAACTACCACCCGGCGGTCATGCGAGGCCGACGAGTCGGGTGTGCCGCTGGTCGTCCTCAGCGCCGACCGGCCGCCGGAGCTGCGCGGGATCGGCGCCGGGCAGACGATCGACCAGATCAAGCTCTTCGGCGAATCGGTGCGCTGGTTCTGCGAAGTCGGGACCCACGGCGCCGACGACGACGGGCTGCTCCACTACCGCTCCGTCGCCTGCCGGGCGCTGGCGGCGGCCCGCGGCGAGACCCGTCCGGGACCGGTCCACCTCAACCTCCCCTGGCGCGAGCCGCTGGCCCCCGTGCCGGTCGAGGGAGCGGTGACCGCGACCGAGCCGCTGGCGCTGGAGGGGCGCGAGGGACGGCCCCTGACCGCGGTGACGCGGATCGACCTCGAGCCCTCGGCCTTCCTGCTGGAGGAGGTGGCCGAGCACATCGGCGACGCGATCGCCGGCGTGATCGTCGCCGGCCGCCAGCTCGACCCCGAGCTGCGCGAGCCGCTCGCCCACCTCGCCCGCGTCTCCGGCTTCCCGATCCTGGCCGAGCCGACCTCGCAGCTGCGCTGCGGCCCCCACGACCGCTCCCACGTCGTCGCCAGCTACGACCTGCTGCTGCGCGACGAGCGCTTCGCCCGCTCGGTCGTCCCCGACCTCGTCCTCCGCTTCGGCGAGATGCCGACCAGCAAGCCGCTGCGCGCCTGGCTGGCGGCGAGCGGCGCCGAGCGAGATCGTCGTCGACCCCTGCGGCGGCTGGAACGAGCCGACCAACCGCGCCGCGGCGATCCTGCGCGCCGACCCGACCGAGCTGGCCGCGGGCTGGGCGGCGCGGCTGGAGCGGGAACCGCGGTCCGCGCCGGAGGCCTGGATCGCGGCCGAGGCGGCGGCGCAGCAGCGTCGAAGGCGAGCTGGGCGGCGGAGCTCGACCGCCGGGCTGCGGAGGCGGCGATCTCAGAGCCCGCTCTGCACCGCGCCCTCGGCGAGGCCCACCGCGACGGCGACCTCGTCTACACCGCCTCGAGCATGCCGATCCGCGACCAGGAGGCATTCCTGGCGGCCGCCGACGCCGACGCGCTCTTCCTCTGCAACCGCGGCGCCAACGGCATCGACGGCCTGATCTCCTCGGGCATCGGCGCCGCCCACGCCAGCGGCCGCCCGACCACGATCGTCACCGGCGACCTCGGCCTGCTTCACGACATCGGCGGCCTCGCCGCGCTGCGCGACGTCTCCACCCCGGTCCGCATCGTCGTCATCGACAACGGCGGCGGCGGCATCTTCCACTTCCTGCCCCAGGAGCAGGCGCTGGACGGCGAGGAGTTCGAGGCGCTGCTCGGCACCCCGCGCGGGGTCGACGCCGAGAAGGCCGCCGCCCTCTTCGGCCTCCCCCACCGCCGCCTCGAGTCCCTCGCCGATCTACCGGACGCGCTGGCGGCAGGAACCGGCCTGATCGAGGTCAAAACCGACCGCACCACCAACGTCGACCACCGCCACTCCAGGCGCGACCTCGCCGAACCGCGGTCGCGGCGAGGCCGCTCGGAGGCTCAGCCGTAAGCCTGCAGCAGCTGCGCGACGGCTGAGCGGGGCTCCCGCTACGACCTACTCAGCCAGCAGCGGCAACAGCGCGCTCAGCTTGACCTCGGTCTCGGCCAGCTCGGCCGCCGGGTCGGAGCCGGCGACGACGCCGACGCCGGCGAAGAGATGCGCCTCGCGGTCGCGCAGCAGGGCGCTGCGCAGGGCGACGCAGAACTCGCCGTCCTCGGTCGCGTCCATCCAGCCGACCGGGCCGGCGTACCAGCCGCGGTCCATGCCCTCCAGCTCGGCGATCGCGCGCCGCGGCCGTGGGCCAGGGCTCGCCGCCGACGGCGGGGGTCGGGTGCAGCATCCCGGCCAGCTCGATCGCCGAGTGCGGCTCGGCGAGCTGGGCGATCACCGGCGTCGCCAGGTGCTGGATGTTGGCCACCTTGACGATCTCCGGCTCCGGCGCCGCCTCGACCCAGACCGCGTGCGGGCGCAGGGCGCGGACGATGCGCTCGGCGACGATCCGCTGCTCGCGGCGGTCCTTGTCGCTGCGCAGCAGCTGCTCGGCGAGGTGGTCGTCGACGGCGGGGTCGGAGCTGCGCCGGGTCGAGCCGGCGAGGGCCACGGTGGAGACGCTGGCGCCGGAGCGGCGCACCAGCAGCTCCGGGCTGGCGCCGATGAAGGCCGCCTCGGGCGTGCCGACGCAGAAGCAGAAGCAGGCCGGGAACTGCTCGCGCATGGCGCCGAAGAGCGCGGCCGGGTCGTGGGCGGCGGCGGCGCCGACGACGACCTCGCGGGCGAGCACGACCTTGCTCATCTCCCCCGCTTCGATCCGCGCTGTCGCGGCGGCGACGGCGGCTTCGAAGTCGCCCGGCGGGCGGGCGCTGCGGATCTCGGCGTGCGCGGTCGGGTGCGGGTCGAGCAGCGGCAGCGGCGCCTCGGCGCGCAGGCCGGCGAGCCGGGCGGCGAGCGCGGCGCCGCGGCGCCTCGGCGTCGTCCCCGGGCTGGACGACCGCGTTGACGGTGAGGAAGGCGCGCTCGCCGCTGCGGCAGAGCGAGAGCTCGGGCAGGACCAGCGAGCCGGGCGCCAGCGAGGACCAGGTCGAGGAGCCGCCGCCCTCGGCGTCGAAGGCGAAGCCGCCGAGCCAGACCGGGCCGGCGCCGGCCGGCAGCCCGCGCGGCTCGTCGAGGATCGCGTCGCCGCCGGTCTCGCAGGCACTCCTCGGCGACGTCGGCGAAGCGCCGCTCCCCGCGCGAGGCCGCCTCGTGCGCGACCCCGAGCCCGGCCAGGGCGAAGCCGCGGTCGGGCTGCTCCCAGCAGAACCAGCGGTCGGAGGCCAGGCGCGAGGCGAAGACCGCCGCGCAGGGATCGTCGATCGTCGACCTCGACCGTGACGCTGACCAGCGTCCGCCGCCTCGCGCTCGGTCGCCCGCTCGATCGCCTCGCGCAGGCGGGCCGCAGCTCGTCAGTCGCTACCGCGGCGATCGCGATCTCGCCGGTGCGGACCATTTCGACCAGGCCGTGCGGGCGGATCATGCGCTCGAAGGCCTCGATCTTGTCGGCCGAGCCGGTCACCTCGATCGTCATCGTGCGGCGCGCGACGTCGACGATCTTGGCCCGGAAGATCTCCGCGAACTGGATGATCTCGGCCCGGTTCTCGACCGCCGAGGAGACCTTGAACAGCGCCATCTCGCGGGCCACCGTCTCCTCCGGCTCCATGTCGCGGATCTTCAGGACGTTGACCAGCTTGTGCAGCTGCTTGGTCACCTGGTCGATCGGGTGGACGGCGCCGTCGAGGGTGAGCGTGATCCGCGAGATGCTCGGGTCGTCGGTCGGCCCGACCGCGAGCGTGTCGATGTTGAAGCCGCGGCGCGAGAAGAGCCCGGCGACGCGCGCCAGCACGCCCGGCTTGTTCTCGACCAGGATCGAGAGGATGTGCTTGCGCCCGCTGAGCTGCCCGGGCAGGTGCAGGTCCTCGAGCTTGACCGCCTGCGGCGTCCCGGCCTCCATCAGCGCACCAGCCCACGGTGCCTCGACCATGTCGCGGGCGGCCTGCCCGGCGGCGATCATCGGGTAGCACGTTCTCCTCCTGGGCGACGCGGACGTCGAGCAGGACCGGGCCGTCGGTCTCCAGCGCCTTGACCATCGTCTCCTCGAGGTCGGCGGCGTCTCTCGCAGCGCATGCCGGTGGCGCCGAAGGCCTCGGCCAGCTTCACCCAGTCGGGGCTGGCGCCCATCTCGACCGAGCTGTAGCGGCGGTCCCAGAACAGCTCCTGCCACTGGCGGACCATGCCCATGTAGCCGTTGTTCATCAGGAAGACCTTGACCGGGATCTCTTCGCTGACGCAGGTCGCGAGCTCCTGGCACGTTCATGATCAGGCTGCCGTCGCCGGCCAGGCAGACGACCGTGCTCGTCGGGGCAGGCGACCTTGGCGCCGACCGCCGCGGGCAGGCCGAAGCCCATCGTCCCGAGCCCGCCGGAGTTGATCCAGCGGCGCGGCTTGTCGAAGCCGTAGTACTGCGCCGCCCACATCTGGTGCTGGCCGACGTCGGAGGTGACGATCGCGTCGCCCTTGGTCGCCCGGTGCATCGCCTCGATCATGAACTGCGGCTTGATCTCGCCGTCCTTGCCGGGCTCGTAGAAGAGCGGGTGCTCCTGCTGCCAGGCGCGGATCTGGTTCCACCAGCGCGTCGAGCCGCGAGGAGTCGGTCTGCAGCGCCCGGTACTCGCGGGTCAGCTTCGGCAGCACCAGCTTGACGTCGCCGACGATCGGGATGTGGGCGCCGACGTTCTTGGAGATCTCCGCCGGGTCGATGTCGATGTGGATGATCTTCGCGTGCGGGCGCGAACTCGTCGAGTTTGCCGGTGATGCGGTCGTCGAAGCGGGCGCCGATCGCGACGATCAGGTCGGCCTCGTCCATCGCCGTAGTTGGCGGTGTAGGTGCCGTGCATGCCGAGCATCCCCAGCCAGCTGCTCGCTCGAGGCGGGGAAGGCGCCGAGGCCCATCAGGGTCGAGGTGACCGGGAAGCGGTCGGAGGCGGCCAGCTCGCGCAGCTCCTCGGAGGCGTTGGCGTTGATCACGCCGCCGCCGGTGTAGAAGATCGGCCGGCGGGCGTTGGCCAGCGCCTTGGCGGCGATCCGGATCTGCTTGATGTTGCCCTCGGTCGAGGGCTTGTAGCCGGGCAGCTCGACCGGCTCGGTGCGCGGCTCGTAGTCGATGTCGGCGCGCGAGAGGTCCTGCGGGATGTCGAGCAGGACCGGCCCGGGGCGCCCGGTCGAGGCGACGTGGAAGGCCTCGTGGACGTACTCGGGGATCTGGCGCGCGTCGGTGACCTGGAAGGAGTGCTTGACGAACGGCAGCGTGGCGCCGAGGATGTCGGCCTCCTGGAAGCCGTCGGTGCCGATCAGCTCGGTCCGCACCTGGCCGGTGATGAAGACGGTCGGGACCGAGTCCATCATCGCGTCGGCGATCGCGGTGACCAGGTTGGTCGCGCCCGGGCCCGAGGTGGCGAAGGCGACCCCGACCCGGCCCGAGGCCTTCGCGTAGCCCTCGGCCGCGTGGCCGCCGCCCTGCTCGTGGCGCACCTGGACGTGGCGGAAGTCGGCGTCGACGAGCGCGTCGTAGGTCGGCAGGTTGGCCCCACCGGGGATCCCGAAGACGTCCTTGACGCCCTCGGCCTTGAGGATTTCCATCAGTGCGTCGGCGGCTCTCATCGGACTGGCGATGCTACCAGCGGGCGGGCGCCGTCCGGGCCGGCGGGCGAGTCGCGGTTACGCCTGGCCAGCAGGCGATTTCGCCGGGTTCCAGCGGGTGTGCGGGATCGATCGAGCTCTCGATCGCGTTGCCCTTGTAGCGCTCGATCGATGTGGATCATCGACTCGACCAGCTCCTCGCCGAGCAGGGTCGGCTCGAGGCCGAGGTCGAGCAGCTTGGTGTGGATCGCGTTGTAGTAGTGCTCTTCCTTCTCGACCCGCGGGTTCTCGTAGTGCTGCGATCTCGACCGCGTAGCCGAGGTGCTCGCCGGCGTGCTTGACCAGCCCCGCCAGCTCCAGCACCGAGAACTGCTCGGTGAACTGGTTGAAGACGCGGAACTCGCCGCGCTCGGCCGGGTTGGCGACGGCGAGCTCGACGCAGGCGAGGGTGTCGCGGATGTTGAGGAAGCCGCGGGTCTGGCCGCCGGCGCCGTAGACGGTCAGCGGGTGGCCGATCACCGCCTGCAGGCAGAAGCGGTTGAGCACGGTGCCGAAGATCTCGTCGTAGTCGAAGCGGGTGATCAGGCGCTCGTCCCCCGCGGTCTCGTCGGTCTCGATCCCGTAGACGACGCCCTGGTTGAGGTCGGTCGCGCGCAGGCCCCAGATCCGGCAGGCGAAGTGGATGTTGGTCGAGTCGTGGACCTTGGAGCAGTGGTAGAGCGAGCCCGGCAGCTTCGGGAACGGCAGGGTGTCCTTGCGGCCCTTGTGCTCGATCTCGATGTAGCCCTCCTCGATGTCGATGTTGGGCTGGCCGTACTCGCCCATCGTCCCCAGCTTGACCAGGTGGCAGTCGGGGACGTGGTCGCGAATCGCGAAGAGCAGGTTGAGGTTGCCGATCACGTTGGCGTGCTGGGTCTCGACCGCGCTCTGCGGCGCGAGACCATCGAGTAGGGCGCCGAGGGCTGCTGGCCGTAGTGGACGACCGCCTCGGGCCGGGTCTCGGCGACCACCTCGTCGAGGAAGTCGCCGTCCTCGATCGCGCCGACGTAGCGCGGATCTCGCTTGCCGGAGACCTCCTGCCAGGCGTCGATGCGCTGCTCGAGATCGGCGATCGGAGTCAGCGAGTCGGTGCCCGCGTTCCTCGTGCCAGCGCCGGCGCGAGAAGTTGTCGACGACGGTGACCTCGTGGCCGCGGGCCGAGAAGCGCAGCGCCGTCGGCCAGCCCAGGTAGCCGTCGCCCCCGAGGATGAGGATTCGCATAGGACGCGGCAGCTTAGACGGTTGGGCGGGCGCCAGACCACCCGTCCTAGTTGAATCCGACCGATGGAAAACGGACTGGCGGCGAGAAACGGGGGCCGCGTCGGCCTCGCCGCCCTGGCCGCGATCCTGCTGCTCGGACTCGGGCTGCGGCTCGGACTACGCCTGGGACGGGCGCGCGCCGGTGTACGACGCCGCCGCCTACGCGGCGATCGCCGCCAACCTCGAGCGGGGCGACGGCTTCACCGTCGGCGCCGCCGCGACGCAGCCGTCCAGCAACTACTCCCCCGGCCTGCCGCTGCTCGTCGCCGGGGCTCTACGAGGTGACGCGGCGGCGTCGCACGAACGCCTGGCGCGCGTCCTCCTCGCGCTCTTCGGCACGCTCTCGGTCCTCTTCGCCTACCTCCTGGGACGCCGCCTCTGCCGCTTGCTGACTCTGCCCGGTTATAGGCGGGCTAACTCAGCGACCGTCGTCGCGGGGCTGATCGGCGCCGCGGCGGTCGCGGTCTATCCGGCTCTGCTCGAGTACCAGGGGATGCTGATGGGCGAGCCGCTGGCGGCGACGCTGCTCTCGGGGGCGGTGCTGGCGATGCTCTGGGCTGCCGACCGCGAGCGGATCGGGCGCGCTGGCTGGCTGGCCCGGGGCGCTGCTCGGCGCGCTGGCGCTGGTCCGGCCCGAGTACCTGGGCGTCGCCTTCCTGCTGGCGCTGGTGGTGTTCGCTCGCTACGCCCGCGGCGACTGGCGGCGCGGGCTCGGCCGGGCCGCGTCCTGCTTGCCGGGGTCGCCGTCGTCGTCGCGCCCTGGACCGTCCGCAACGCGGTCGCGCTCGACCGCTTCGGTGCCGATCTCGACCGGCGGTGGCAGGTCCTCTTCGCCGGCACCTACCTGCCCTCCGGCGGCGACCCGGAAAGGGTCGGGGCCGAGGTCGTCGCCCGACCACCCGGAGCTGTTCGCGCCCGCCGACGCCCGAGCGCCTGCGGCTGGAGCAGATCCTCGCCCGGCTCGCCGCGCCGCGCTACCCGGACCTGGAAACCGACCGGGCGCTCGCGCGGATGGGCCGCGAGCAGCTCGGGACGACATCACCGAAGCAGCCGCTCGAGTACGCCGGCTTCCTCGCCGACCAAGGTCGGCGCGGATCTGGTCGCACGGCCCGCGCGACGTGATGCGCGAGCCGGGCTGGGAGGTCCTGCACTGGGCGCTCGCTCGGCCTGCGGCCTGCTCGGCCTCGGCCTGCTCGCCTGGCGCCGCCGCTGGGAGGCGCTGGTGCTCGGCGACGATCTTCCTCGCGATCACCGCGGTCAGCGCCCTCCTCGTCGCCTCGCCGCGGCGGGTGCTGGTGATGGTGCCGCTGCTCGCCGCCCTGGCCGGCGTCGGCGCCATCTGGCTCTGGGCCCAGAGGCTGCGGCACGTCTCCCGCGACGGTTGCTGAGTTGACCCGCCTATGACCGGAATAACTCAGCGACCGGCGCCTGCCCGGATAGCCTGACCCGGCCTTGACCGCGCTCGCCGACCGGATCCGCGCGCTGCCCGCAGCGCCACGGGCAGACGACGCTGATCGCGCTGGCGCTGATCGTGGCGCTCGGGCTCGGCGCTGCGCGCCTACGTCGTCGTCGATCCGCGTCGAGCACCCGGCAGACGACTCGCACGCCTACTACGCGCTCGCCAAGGCGCTGTACGAGGAAGGCAGCTACGGCGGCCCCGAATTCCGCGACGCCAGCGACTGGTCGCCGGGGGCGCCGCTGCTCTACGCGGCCGCCTTCTACGCGACCGGCGGCGCCCGCGAAGGGACGGCCCGGATCGTCGAGGCGCTGCTCGGCGTCGCCGCGATCCTCGTCGTCTTCCTGCTCGGTCGGCGGCTCGGCGGGCGGCGGGGCCGCGCGGCCGACCGCGCCGTGGCTCCGCGGTCGGCCTGCTCGCCGCCCTCGCGGTCGCCGTCTACCCGCCGTTCATCCACTCCACCGGCGAGCTGATGAGCGAGCCGCCGGCGATCCTCACCCTGCCCGCCGCGGTCCTCGCCTTCCTCTGGGCGAGCGAACGCGAGCGCTCGCGCTGGGCCTGGCTCCTTCCCGGCCTGCTGTTCGGCCTGACGGCGATGTTCCGGCCCGAGTACCTGCTTCGTCGGCGCCGCCTTCGTCGTCCTCGCCGCGGCTGCGGCCGGTCCTGACGCGGAGCTGGTCGTCCGGGTGGAGGCCTGGCCTCGCCGGCGCGGCGCTGCTCCTGGTCGCCCTGCTGCTGCCGATCGTGCCCTGGACGATCCGCAACGCCGCGTGCTCGACCGCGTGGTGCCGATCTCGACCGGCAGCGGCAAGGCGCTCTACGTCGGCACCTACCTGCCCGCCGACGGCGAATACCAGCGGGTCAAGGCGCTGCTCTACGAGCGCTACCGGCACGAGTCGCTGGCGCCCGACTCGGAGGCGCTCGAACGAAGTCGACCCGACGCCGCTCTTCAACCAGGTCGGCGAGCCGCTACCCCGAGCTCTCCCGCGACGCCGCCCTGGGCAAGATCGGCAAGGAGAACTTCTCCAAGTACTTCGGCGAAGACCCGGTCGGCTACGCGGCGATGACCGTGCGCAAGGTCGGGCGGATGTGGAGCAGCGGGGTCGGCGAAGCGATGAGCAGCGGCCTCGGGCGGGTCGTGCAGATCCTGCTCGTCGCCCTCGGGCTGGCCGGCCTCGTCCTGCTCGGGCTGCGCCGGCGCTGGTGGGAGCTGGTCGCGCTGGCGACCCCGATCGTCCTCGTCACCGCGGTCGGCGCCGCCTCGCTGGCGGCGCCGCGGCGCAACGAGGTGCTGATGACGCTCGTCTTTCCGCTTGCCGCCCTGGCGCTGTCGCGAGCGGGTCGCGGCCCTATCCTCCGGTCGCGAATGGTCCCCAGAGCAGGCATCTTCCCCGCCGAACTGACGGCGCTGCGCGGCGGCGGGCTGATCGTCGCGATCGGCGCTGCGTCGCCTACGCGGTCGCTCCGCCGCCGCTCCCTGCGCAACGTCGACGTGCTGATCCTGCTCGCCGCCGGCCTCGGCCTGGCGATCGTCTCCGGGACCGAAATCGTCGACGGCCTGCTCTCCGCCTTCTCCTTCGAAAAGGGCAACGGCGGCCGCATCCTCGGCCTCGCCGTCTTCGCGATCTTCATCCTCTTCCTGCTGATCCTGCGGGCGCTCTCGCAGGCGGCGCGCAACTCGCGCCAGCTCTCGGCCGCGCTCGAGGGGCTGGCCTGGGAGGAGTTCCGCCAGGCGAGGCTGCCGGAGCGCTTCCGCGGCAAGATCGCGATCCTCATCCCCGCCTACAACGAGGCCGAGAACATCGGCCACGTGCTCGACCAGATGCCGGCGCGAGGTCTGCGGCGTCGCCGACCGCGGTCCTGGTCGTCGACGACGGCTCCCGCGACGGCACCGGCGACGTCGCCGCCGAGCACGGCGCGATCGTCGCCCGCCACGTCACCAACCGCGGCGGCGGCGCGGCGCTGCGCACCGGCTACCGCCTGATGGTCGAATCCGGCGCCGAGGTCGTCGTCACCCTCGACGCCGACGGCCAGCACCTGCCCTCCGAGATGGAGCGCCTGGTCAAGCCGGTGCTCGACGGCGAGGTCGACGTCGCCCACGGCTCCCGCGTGCTCGGCCAGGCCGACCGCAACCACTTCGCCCGCGAGCTCGGCATCGTCTTCTTCAACCGCCTCGTCTCCTTCATCACCCGCACCCACGTCACCGACTGCTCCAACGGCTACCGCGCCGTCCGCACCACCGTCCTCCCGCAGCTGGTCCTGCGCCAGGAGCAGTTCCACACCTCCGAGTTCATGATCGAGGCGATCAAGCGCGGCATCCCCGCCAAGGAGGTCCCGATCACGGTCGAACAGCGCCTGCACGGCCACTCGAAGAAGCCGGCGGTCGTTCCGCTACGGGGTCGGCTTCGCCAACGCGATCGTCCGCACCTGGCTGCGGATAGAGCCACGTCTCCGGGCTCCCGCCTCGCGGCAGGCAGCACGCTAGCGGACCTGGGATGGTCGCCACCCGCCCGGATGCCGCGCTGCCGGATCCGGCAGGTAGAGGTCGGTGCCGCAGCGCGGGCAGACCTGGACGTAGAGCTTCAGCTCCTTGCGGCAGGTGGGGCACTGGCGTTCGGGTTCGTTCTTCTCGACCCGGTAGAGGATCACGGCGACCAGGCCGAGCAGCGGGACGACCGCGCCGATCACGAGCCAGATCCAGAAGGAGCTGCCCTTGCCCTTGGCCGATGATCGCCGGTGGCGAGGCCGAAGAAGAAGGCGATGACGAGGTACTCGATGGGCCTCCTCGACGGCTTGGGGCCGTGGGTCCGATCAGCCCAGGCGCTTCGGGTGGCCGATCGAGCCGACCTCGGCGAGGTCGCGGCCGAAGGGCAGGCTGGCGGTCCAGTCGATCACCGCGCGGGCCTTGCGGGCGGCGCCCGGGATCTGGCTCATGTGGTAGGTCCGCGCCATCCACCAGGCGGGGAAGCCGCGGAAGGTGCGGTCGCCGATCCTGCCCACCGCCTTGTAGCGGCCGAGGTTGACGAAGGCGGCGTTCGCCGCGGTACTCGAAGGGCGCGGGCCGAGCCGATCCCGAGCTCGGCGGCGATGTTGCGCGCCGCCACCGGGCCCTGGCGCACGGCGTGCTGGGCGGTCGGCGGGCAGATGCCGCCGCGCGGGTCGGGCGCCGCGGCGCAGTCGCCGATCGCCCAGACCGAGTCGAGGCCCTCGACCCGCAGGTGCTCGTCGACCGGGACCCGGCCGCGCTCGTCGAGCGGCAGGTTGAGCTCCCGCAGGCTCGGGCTGCGGGGCGACGCCGGCGGTCCAGACCACGGTCCGGGTCGGCAGCGTCTCGCCGCTGGAGAGCCGGGCGCTGTCGGCGCTCACCTCCTCCAGGGTGGTGCCGAGGCGGATGTCGATGCCGCGGCCGCGCAGCTCGCGCAGGGCGTAGTCGGCCAGCTCGCTGTCGATCTCGGGCAGGACCCGGTCGGCTGGCCTCGACCAGGACCCAGCGCATCCCGTGCAGGCGGGCGCGCGGGTAGCTCTCCATCGCGTCGGCGGCGAAGTCCTGCAGCTCGGCCAGCGCCTCGAGGCCGGCGTAGCCGCCGCCGACGAAGACGTAGGTGAGCAGCTCGTCGCGGCGGGCCGGGTCCTCGCTCGCGTTGGCGGCCTCCAGGGTCTCGATCACGTGGTTGCGCAGCCAGATCGCGTCGGCGAGGCTCTTGAAGCCGATCGCGTGCTCGGAGAGGCCCGGGCACCGGCAGGGCCCGCGAGACCGAGCCGAGCGCGAGCAGCAGCTGGTCGTAGGGAAGCTGCCTCGACCTCGCCCTCGTGGCTGCGCAGCTCGCACCGTCTTCGCCTCGGGATCGTGCCCGACGATCGTCGCCGAGCCGCAGGTAGGTGCGCTTGAGGATCTCGCGCAGCGGCGTCACCACGTGCCGCGGCTCCAGCGTCCCGGCCGCCGCCTCGGGCAGGAACGGCGTGTAGAGCATGAAGTTGACGTCGTTGACGAGGATCAGCCGCGCCGACTGCCGCGGCATGATCCTCTCCAGCTCCCGCGCCGCCATCGCCCCTCCAAATCCACCTCCGGCGATGACGACGTTCCAGGCCATGCCCTGAACCTAGCACTTTGTAACAACGTGTTACAAAGTGTCTTACCGCACTTTCGCCGGCGCACGACGATCAGCTCTCCGAGCTTCTCCTTGATCAGGCGGTTGACCTCGCCGCCGTCGGCGCGGCCCTTGGTCTCCTTCATCACGGCGCCGACGATCGCGCCGATCGCCTTGCTGGTTGCCGGCGCGGACCTGCTCGGCCGCCTCGGGGTTGGCCTCGATCGCGGCGGCGACGATCGCCTCCAGCTCGCCGCTGTCGGAGATCTGGGCGAGGCCCTCGCGCTCGACGATCGCCGCCGGGTCGCCGCCCTCGGCGACCAGCGTCGCCAGCACCTGCTTGCCGCTGCCGTGGGAGATCTTCTTCTCCTGCGACCATCGCGACCAGCGCGGCCAGCGCCTCGGGCGTCGACCTTGGACTCGGCGGCGGCCGCCTCCCCGCCGCCTGGCGCAGCGCCGCCGCCAGCTCGCCGGTCACCCAGTTGGCGACGACCTGCGCCTCGACCCCGCCGGCCGCTGCGCGGCCCGCTCGAAGTAGGCGGCGGTCGTCCGGGTCGGCGGCGAGCTGCGCGGCGTTCTCGGCCGAGAGCCCAGCTCCTCCTCGTAGCGCCGATCCGCGCCGCCGGCAGCTCCGGCAGCGACTCGCGCGCCTCGCGCAGCATCTCCTCGGTCGGCGCCAGCGGCACCAGGTCGGGCTCGGGGAAGTAGCGGTAGTCGTGCGCCTCCTCCTTCGAGCGCAGCGGGTGCAGGCTGCCGTCCTCGGGGTCGAAGTGGAGGGTCTCCTGGATCGACCGTCCCCCCCGCCTCGATCAGCTCGCGCTGGCGCGCCAGCTCGGCCTCGATCCCGCGCTCGAGGAAGCGGAAGCTGTTCATGTTCTTCAGCTCGGTCTTGGTGCCGAGCTCCTCGCTGCCGGCCGGGCGCACCGAGACGTTGGCGTCGACCCGCAGGCTGCCCTCCTCCATGTTGACGTCGGAGACGCCGAGCTGGCGCACCGTCTCGCGCAGCAGCCGCGCCCAGGCGGCCGCCTCGGCGGCGCCGCGCAGGTCGGGCTCGGTGACGATCTCGACCAGCGGCGTGCCGCCGCGGTTGAAGTCGACCAGCGAGGCGCCGGAGCCGTGGATCCGGCCCGACTCGCCGACGTGGATCATCTTCGCCGCGTCCTCCTCGAGGTGGGCGCGGTGGATGCGGACGTCGCCGAGCCGGCCGTTCGCCGGCAAGCGGAATGTCGTACTGGCTGATCTGGTACGCCTTCGGGTTGTCGGGATAGAAGTAGTTCTTGCGGTGGAAGATCGAGCGCGGCGCCACCTCGCACTCCAGCGCCGCGGCGATCTTCAGCGCGTAGCGGATCGCCTGCTCGTTGGGCACCGGCAGCACGCCGGGGTGGGCGAGGCAGACCGGGCAGGTGTGGACGTTCGGCTCGTCGCCGAAGGAGAGCTCGCAGCCGCAGAACATCTTCGTCCGGGTCGCGAGCTGGACGTGGATCTCCAGCCCGATCACCGCCTCCAGCTCAGCCGTCAGCCATCGACGCCCGCCGGCCTGGCGTCGAAGCCGATCCCCTGCTCCAGCGCGTAGGCGGCCTCCAGCAGCTTCTGCTCGGCGAAGGCCGGCGCGGCGATCTGGAAGCCGACCGGCAGCTCGCGGGCCGCCGCCCTCGGGCTCGGCCAGGCCGGCCGGGATCGAGATCGCCGGAATCCCGGCGAGGCTCATCGGCACCGTGAAGAAGTCGTTCAGGTACATCGCCAGCGGGTCGTCGGTCTTCTCGCCGAGCCCGAAGGCGACCGAGGGCGAGGTCGGGGTGACGACGAAGTCGAACTCGGCGAAGGCGGCGGCGAAGTCCTCGGCGATCTTCGTGCGCACCTTCTGCGCCTGGCCGTAGTAGGCGTCGTAGTAGCCGGAGGAGAGCGCGTAGGTGCCGAGCATGATCCGCCGCTTGACCTCGGCGCCGAAGCCCTCGGCGCGGGTCGCTCTCGTACATCTCGACCAGGTCGCCCGCGCCTCCGCGCGCATCCCGTAGCGGACGCCGTCGTAGCGGGCCAGGTTCGAGGAGGCCTCGGCCGGGGCGATCACGTAGTAGGCGGAGATGCCGTGCTCGGCGTGCGGCAGCGACACCTCGGCGATCTCGCCGCCGAGCTCCTCGATCCGCTTCAGGGTCGCCTCGAAGACCTCGCGCACGCCGGGCTCGATCGCGTCGCTGGGCGAGCTCGGCCGGGACCGCGAAGCGCAGGCCCGTCGAGGTCCTCGCGGCGCGGGCGCGACGATCGCCGCCCTCGATCCCGACCGAGGTCGAGTCGCAGGGGTCGCGGCCCTGCAGCGCCGCCAGCAGCAGCGCGGCGTCGGTGACGTCGCGGGTCAGCGGCCCGCACTGGTCCAGCGAGGAGGCGAAGGCGATCATCCCGTAGCGCGAGATCGCCCCGTAGGTCGGCTTCAGGCCGACGATCCCGCAGAGCGAGGCGGGCTGGCGGATCGAGCCGCCGGTGTCGGTGCCGATCGCGCAGGGCGCGAGCCCGCCGGCGACCGCCGCCGCCGAGCCGCCCGAGGAGCCGCCGGGAACGCGGCCGCGGTCCCAGGGGTTGAGCACCGGCCCGTAGGCGGAGTTCTCGTTCGAGGAGCCCATCGCGAACTCGTCCATGTTGGTCTTGCCGAGCACGCTGGGCGCCGGCCTCGTCGAGCCGCCGCACCGCGGTCGCGCGTGTAGGGCGGGCGGTAGCCCTCGAGGATGCGCGAGCCGGCCGTGGTCGGCGACGCCCTCGGTGCAGAAGATGTCCTTGACCGCGACCGGGACGCCGCCCAGCGGCCCGTCGCTCGACCTCGTAGCCGCGCGGTCCTCGGCGCGCCAGAGGTAGGCGTTGAGCTCGTCGCCGGCGGCCGCCTCGCGCCAGGCGGCGAAGTACTCCTCGGCGCGAGAGCTCCCCGGCCGCGATCCGCGCCGCCGCCTCGGCGACGGTCAGCTCCAGCAGCTCCGCCATCAGGCCTCGGCCTGCGGCGAGGGAACGCGGAAGGCGCCGTCGGCCGGGTTCGGGCGCCGTGCCAGGCCGTCCTCGCGCGGCCAGGCTCGGCCGCGGCACGTCCGGCGCGCAGGACGTTCTCCAGCGCGACCACGTGCGTGGTCGGCTCGACCTCGTCCAGGTCGAGCTCGCCGATCCGGTCGACGTGCTCGAGGATCCCCGAGAGCTCCCCGGCCATCCGTCTCCACCTCGTCCTCGGTCAGCCGCAGCCGGGCCAGCCTGGCGACGTGCAGAACCTGGTCCCGGTCGATCATCGGCGGGATTCTAGGAGGGCGTCCGGGCGGAGCGACTGGCTGCTCAGCCAGTTAGTGTCCCGCGCGATGCGGGGAGCCCAGGGCAGAGGCATTCGTCGTCCTCAGCCTGCGCCTGCTCGCCGCTCAGCTTCGCCGTCGTCGGCATCCTCTTCATCGCCGTCCCCAGCGGCGTCCTCGACATCGATCTCCGACCTCGGCGAATGGTTCGGCAACGACACCCGGGCGCCCCACACCCAGGAGCAGCTCTGGCTGGCGCTCGGCTTCGCCTACATGGTCGTGATCACCGGCATCTGCCTGCGTCGCCCAGACCGACGTCGTCCGCTACCGCGCCGCTGCTGCTGGTGCTCGCCGCCGGCAAGACCGCCTCCTCGCTCGGCTCGCTCGGCTTCTTCCTCTTCGACCAGCACGTCTTCATCTACCTGCTCAACTTCCTCGTCGACGGCTTCCTGGCCCTCGCTGGCGCTCTGGCTCTGGTCGCTGGCCGGCCGGGTCGACCGCCCGGCCGACCCCGGCTGACAGCGCCCGCCGGGGCTCTCGGCCGCCGAGCAGCGCACCCTGAGCGCGATCTGCGCGGCGATGGCGCCCGGGCATCGACGGCCTGCCCGCGGCCGAGCGCGACGTCGACGTCTCCGGCCCGGTCGCCGAGTTCCTCGCCTCGGTCTCCCCGCGGCGTGCTGCTGCGGCTCAGGCTCGGCCTGCGCGCCTTCGAGTGGCTGCCCTTCCCCTGGCGCTTCAGCCGCCTCGACCCCGCGGCGCGCGAGGACTTCCTGCGCACGCATGGAGGGCTCGCGCCTCTCGCCTGCACCACGACCTGCTGCTGATGGCGAAGACCTTCTCGACCCTCGGCTACGCGGTCGACGCCCGAGGTCGAGGAGCGGATCGGCTGCGAGACCAGCTGCGGCCTCGCCGACGGCTCGCTGCCCGAGCCGGCGGGCACGCTGGGCGACACCGACGCCGCCGGGCGAGGGCGAGGAATGCGACGTCGTCATCGTCGGCTCCGGCGCCGGCGGCGCGGTCGCCGCGGCGACGCTGGCCGAGGCCGGGCTCGACGTGATCGTGCTCGAGGCCGGCGCGCCACTACAACCGCGACAGCTACCCGAGCGACCCGCTCGAGGCGATCGCCGCGCTCTACCGCGACGGCGGCCTGACGATCGCCGAGGGCGGCCGCCGATCCCGGTCCCGGTCGCCGCAGGTCGTCGGCGGCACCACGGTGATCAACTCCGGCACCTGCTTCCGCGCCCCCGAGCCGGTCCTCGGCGACTGGCAGCGAGCGCTTCGGGATCGGCTGGGCGGAGCGACCTGGACGCCGACTTCGCCGAGGCCGAGGAGTTCCTGCGCGTCACGCCGCTCGACCCCGAGCGGATGGGGCGCAACGGCCAGCTGGCGATGGAGGGCGCGGCGGCGCTCGGCGCCAGCGGCGGCCCGATCTCGCCGCAACGCCGGCGAGCTGCGTGCAGTGCAGCTCCTGCCCCTTCGGCTGCGAGATCGACGCCAAGCGCGGCATGCACGTCAGCTACCTGCCGCGCGCCGTCGCCGCCGGGCGCGCGGCTCCGCGCCGGGGTCGAGGTCGCACCGGATCCTGGTCGAGGACGGGCGCGCGGTCGGGGTCAGCGGCATGGCCGGCGTCGCGGCGGCAAGCGCCGCCCCTACACGGTCCGCGCCCGGCGGGCGAGATCGTCGCCGGCGGCGCCTTCGGCACGCCGGAGCTGCTGCTGCGCTCCGGGCTCGGCGGCAGGCAGGTCGGCCGCAACCTCCACATCCACCCCGCCTGCTGGGTCGGCGCCCGCTACGAGGAGGAGGTGCGCGGCTGGGAGGGCGTGATGCAGAGCTACTACGTCGACGAGTGGGAGCCGACCGCGGATCCTGCTCGAGGCGACCTTCACGCCGCTCGCCTTCGGCGGCGCCTGGCTGCTCGGCGCCGGCCGAGAGCACCAGGAGGCGATGCTCGACTTCGGCCACGATCGGCTCGATCGGCGTCCACCTCTCCGACGAGTCCGTCGGGCCGGGTCGGGCTCGGCGCGCGACGGCTCGCTGCGGGCCAGCTACAAGCTGACCGAGCGACGACGCCGCCGCCTCGCCTTCGGCATCGCCCGCGCCGCCGAAATCCACTTCGCCGCCGGCGCCACCGAGGTCTACCCGAACATCGCCCGGGTCGGCGGTGCTGCGACCCGGGCGACCTGGCCGAGTTCGAGGCCACCTCCTTCAAGCCCTCGGAGCTGCGCCTGGAGGCCTTCCACCCGATGGGCACCGCCCGGATCGCCGCCGACCCGCGCGAGGGCGCCTGCGCCGCCGACGGCTCGGTCAACGGCACTCGACGGCCTCTACGTCGCCGACGCCTCCCTCTTCCCGACCTCGGTCGGCGTCAACCCGATGATGACCATCATCGCCTTCGCCAAGCAGGTGGCGCGAGGGCTGGCCGAGAAGTCCGCCGTAGCCCGCGCTGAGACAGCTGCCTTTACTGAGCGGGAGGCGGAGGTGGCGGAGGCGGAGGCGACGATGGCGGTGGCGGCGGGTCGCTGGGACCGCCGCCCGGACAGTTTGTCGGCGGCGTCGCCGAAGGTCGTGCCCTCTTCCTGCATGCCGCGGTAGCCGCCGTAGGCGATGCCGGCGGCGGCGATCAGGCCGAGGAAGATGCCGAACTTCGAGCGTCGCGTCGACCGAGACGCCGCCGAAGCTGCCGAAGTCGGGCGGGTCGACGATCCGGTAGAGGATCAGCAGGATGGAGATCGCCGCCGAGCACGGCGACGACGGCGTTCAGCGAGATCGGCGGCTCGAGTCGGCGTCGGCTGAGCCGGACGAAGGCGACGCCGAGCGCGACGACGATCGCGAGCATCGAGGAAGATCGGGATGAAGTCGAGCGCGTCCCAGGCGCTCGCCGCCGCCGCCGCGTCGACGCGCCGGAGAAGCCCGCGACGCCGGAGACCTGACGCCGAACCAGTCGAAGAACATGAAGATGAAGAGCAGGACCGCCGATGCTCGGCGATCTTCTCGCCGGTGCTCAGCTTGTCTACGTCCATCGCACATCCCTCCGTAGTGGGAACTTGGCCGGTCTGGCCGACCCTACACCCGCGCGCCGGGCGGCGGCCAGGGTGTTGACCAGCAGCATCGCGATCGTCATCGGCCCGACGCCGCCGGGAACCGGCGTGATCGCCGCGGCGACCGCTCGGCCGCGGCGTCGAAGTCGACGTCGCCGACAGAGCCCGTCCTCGGTCCGGTTCATGCCGACGTCGATCACCGACGGCGCCCGGCTTGACCGCGTCGGCGCCGAGCAGCCGCGGCACGCCGACCGCGGCGACAGCACGTCGGCCTCGGCGGCAGACCGCGGCGAGGTCGCGGGTGCGCGAGTGGCAGACGGTGACGGTCGCGTTGGCCGCCAGCAGCAGCGCGCGCGACCGGCACGCCGACCAGCTTCGAGCGGCCGACCACGACCGCCTCGGCGCCCTCCAGCTCGACCCCCTCGTGCGCGCAGCAGCTCCATCACCCCGGCCGGCGTGCAGGGCACCAAGCGCCGGGCGTGCCGTGGGCGAGCAGGCCGGCGTTGAGCGGGCGTCAGCCCGTCGACGTCCTTGCCGGGTCGATCGCGGCGATCGACCCGCGTCCGGGTCGATCTGGTCGGGCAGCGGCAGCTGCACGAGGATGCCGTCGACGCTCGTCGTCGGCGCCGAGCGCGCGCGACCAGCTCCAGCAGCTCCTCCTCGGCGACGTCGCCGCCAGGCTCGTGGTGGAACGAGCCGATCCCGGCCTCCGCGCAGGCCTCGCTGCTTGTTGCGCGACGTAGATCTGCGAGGCGGGGTCGTCGCCGACGAGCACCGTCGCCAGGCCCGGCGCGCGTCCGCTCCGCCGCGTAGGCGGCGACCTCGCGCGCGCACCCGCTCGCGCACCGCGGCGGCGACCGCCTTGCCGTCGATGATCCGCGCGCGCCACCGTCTACCGCCTCCGGATCGGGGCGTAGTCGGCCATCAGCTTGCGCTCCGAGCCGTCGCCGGAGAAGCGGACGACGACCACCCCGCCGGGCTCGACCGCGGTGACCACGCCGTCGCCGAAGCTGGCGTGGACGACGTCGTCGCCGGTCTGCAGCTCCAGCGCCGGGCCCGGGTCGACCGGCGCCGCCGGCGCCGGCGCCGCGGCGCGGCGCTCCCAGCTCATGCCCGCCGGCCGCCGGGCGGCGCTGGAGTGGCGCTCGGTCAGCTCCTCGGGCAGCTCGTCGACGAAGCGCGAGGGCAGGTTGCGCTCGGCGCGGCCGAACAGCCGCCGCTCGCGCGCCCAGGTCATGTAGAGGCGCTGGCGGGCGCGGGTGATGCCGACGTAGCAGAGCCGCCGCTCCTCCTCCTCGCCCCCCTCTTCGAGCGCTCGCATGTGCGGGAAGGCGCCGTCCTCGCAGCCGACGATGAAGACCGTGTCGTACTCCAGGCCCTTGGCGTTGTGCAGGGTCATCAGCGTGACCAGCCGAGCTCGTCGCGCAGCCCGTCCTGCTCGGTGTAGAGGGAGATCTGCTGCAGGAACTCCTCCAGCGGCGCCACCTCGCTCTCGCCCTCGAGCTCGTGGTTGGCGTCGAACTCGGCGGCGCCACGCCGATCAGCTCCTCGAGGTTCTCGGCCCGTCCTTCGGCCTCGACCGTGCGCTCGGCGGCCAGCGCTTCGAGGTAGCCGGTCTCGCGCAGCATCGCCTCCAGCAGCTCGGCCACCGGGCGCCTCGCTCGGCCCGCGCTCGCGCAGGCCGTCCATCGTCTCGTAGAAGCGGCGCGACCGCCTTGATCGCGGCGCGCGCCCAGCCCCGGCACCTCCTCGGCCCGCCCGGCGACCTCCCAGATCGGCAGCCCGGTCGTGTTCGCGTGGGCGGCGAGCCGGCCCTGGCTGGTGTTGCCGATCCCGCGCCGCGGCGAGTTGACGATCCGCGCCGAAGGAGACCTGGTCGGCGGGATTGGCGAGCAGGCTGAGGTAGGCGATCGCGTCCTTGATCTCGGCCCGCTCGTAGAACTTGGTGCCGCCGATCACCTGGTAGGGCAGCTCGAAGCGGACCAGCGTGTCCTCCAGCACGCGGCTCATCGCGTTGGTCCGGTAGAAGACCGCGACGTCCTCGCGCTTCACCCCCTCCTCCTCGCCGAGGCGCTCGATCTCCCCCGCCACCCAGCGCGCCTCCTCGTGCTCGTCGGAGAGCTCGCAGAGCTGCAGCGGCTCGCCGCCCGCGATCTCGGTCCAGAGCCGCTTCGGCCGCCGCTCGCGGTTGTGCTCGACCACCGCGTTGGCGGCCGAGAGGATCGTCTGCGTCGAGCGGTAGTTCTGCTCGAGCTTGACCACCTCGGCTTCCGGGAAGTCGCGCTCGAAGTCGAGGATGTTGCGGATGTCGGCGTGGCGGAAGCCGTAGATCGACTGGTCCTCGTCGCCGACGACCATCAGGTTGCCGTGCTCGGAGGTGAGCAGCTGCAGCAGCCGGTACTGGGCGTGGTTGGTGTCCTGGTACTCGTCGACGAGCACGTGGCGGAAGGTGCGGCGCCAGCGCTCGCGCACCTCCTCGAACAGCTCCAGCCCGTTGACCGTGCGCACCAGCAGGTCGTCGAAGTCCATCGCGTTGGCCTCGAGCATGCGCTTCTCGTAGACGGGAAGGCGTCGGCGGCGATCTCCTCGAAGACGCTGCCGGCCGCCTGCGCGTAGGCGTCGGCGTCGACCAGCTGGTTCTTGGCGCCGGAGATCTGCGAGCGGATCGCCCGCGGCGGGATAGCGCTTGGGGTCGACGTCCAGCTCCTCCATGCAGCGTTTGAGCATCCGCAGCGAGTCCGACTCGTCGTAGATCGTGAAGCCGCGCGAGTAGCCGAGCCGCTCGGCGTCGGCGCGCAGCATCCGCGCGCAGGCGGAGTGGAAGGTGGTCACCCACATCGCCCGGGCCGAGCGGCCGACCAGCGACTCGACCCGCTCGCGCATCTCGTTCGCCGCCTTGTTGGTGAAGGTGATCGCGAGGATCTCCCCCGGCCGCGCCTGCCCGGTCGCCAGCAGGTAGGCGATCCGGTGCGTGAGCACGCGCGTCTTGCCGGAGCCGGCGCCGGCGAGCACGAGCAGCGGCCCCTCGCCGTGGCGCACCGCCGCGCGCTGCGGCTCGTTGAGCCCGGCGAGCAGGCGCTCGGCGCGGTCGGCGCCGGGTTCGGTCGGCGCGCCGAGAGCCGGTCGCGGCGCTCTCGGGCTCGGTCTGCAGCATCGCCTCCGAGAATAGAGACGGGCGCGGCCGGGCGCCTCAGCCGCCCGCCGAGGAGCGGCCGGTGCGCGGGCGCAGCTCCTCGCCGTTGCGGTCCGGGGCCTCGCCGCCGTCGAGCTCGGCCAGCCGCTCCTCGAGCTCGCGCGATCCGCTCGGCGAGCGTCTTGATCGCGTCGGCGATCGGGTCCGGCAGGTGGATCCAGTCGGCGTCGGGCCCCTCGGCCCGCCTGCCTTCGACCCTGACCGGGTGGCCGGGATTGCCGACCACGGTCGCGCCGGGCGGCACGTCCTCGACGACGACCGTGTTGGCGCCGATCTTGGCGCCGTCGGCGACGGCGATCGGGCCGAGCAGCTTGGCCCCGGAGCCGACGGTGACGTTGTCGCCCAGGGTCGGGTGGCGCTTGCCGGGCTGGAAGCCGGTGCCGCCCAGCGTCACCCCCTGGTAGAGGGTCACGCAACAGCCGATCTCGGCGGTCTCGCCGATCACCACGCCCGAGCCGTGGTCGATGAAGAACTCCGGCCCGATCTTCGCCGCCGGGTGGATCTCGACCCCGGTGATGGCGCGGGTCAGGTAGGCGATCGCCCGCGGCGCCAGCGGCACCCCGGCCTCGCGCAGGGCGTGGGCGACGCGGTGGGCGAGCAGCGCCTGCACGCCGGCCCAGCCGGTGAGGATCTCGAAGGAGGAGACCCCCTGCGCCGCCGGGTCGCGGTCGCGCGCGGCGTCGACATCGGCTCGGATCCTCGTGCGATCGCGCGCTTCAGCCGATCACGGTGCGAAGAAGGGTAGGGACATGTAGCGCTCGCCCGAGTCGCAGACCACGGTGACGACCCGCTTGCCCTCCATCTCGGGCCGCGCCGCGACCTCCAGCGCCGCCTTGATGTTGGCGCCGGCGGAGATCCCGGCCAGCACGCCCTCGCGTTTCGCGCGCCAGGCGCGCCGTCTCCAGCGCGTCCTCGTCGGAGACGGCGATCGTCTCGTCGATCACCGAGCGGTCGAGCACCTCGGGCACGAAGCCGGCGCCGATCCCCTGGATCTTGTGCGGGCCCGGCGGCGCCGCCGGAGAGCACCGGCGAGGCGGCGGGCTCGACCGCGACGACCAGCGTCTCCGGGCTGCACTCGCGCAGCATCCGCCCGACCCCGGTGATCGTGCCGCCGGTGCCGACCCCGGCGACGAAGGCGCCGACCTCGCCGTCGGTGTCGCGCCAGATCTCCTCCGCCGTCGTCTTGCGGTGCGCCGCCGGGTTGGCCGGGTTCGAGAACTGCTGCGGCATGAAGCCGCGCCGCTGCTCGCGGATCTCCTCGGCCAGCTCGACCGCCTCGCTCATCCCGCCCAGCGAGGGCGTCTCGCGCACCTCGGCGCCGTAGGCGCGCAGCAGCTTCGCCCGCTCGCGGCTCATCCCCTCCGGCAGGGTCAGGATCAGCTCGTAGCCGCGCGCCGCGCAGACCATCGCCAGCGCGATCCCGGTGTTGCCGCTGGTCGGCTCGACGATCACCGACTCCCCGGGCTCGATCAGCCCTTCGTGCTCGGCCGCATCGATCATCGCCACCCCGATCCGGTCCTTCACCGACCCGCCCGGGTTGAAGTACTCCAGCTTCGCGCAGACCTCCCCCGGCAGCCCCTCCCCCAGCCGCCGCAGCGCCACCATCGGCGTCCCGCCGACCACCGCGATGCCTCAGCCCCGATCCTCATCAGATGAAGTACATCCCGCTGCCGGCCTCCTCGGCCTCGCGCCTGGCGACTTCGGCGATCGTGGTCTGGCCGAAGACCTTGCGCAGGGCGGTGACGCCCTCGGCCCAGATGCCGCCCGCCTCGTCGGCCTCCTGGCCGACCTTGCCGTCGAGGGTCTGGACGACCTCGAGCACGGTGATCTCGTCGGCCGGGCGGGAGAGCGTGTAGCCGCCGCGCATGCCGCGGTGGCTGGTCAGCAGGCCGGCCCGGCGCAGGGTCGAGAAGAGCTGCTCGAGGAACTGCTCGGGGATGCCGCGGCGCTCCGCCAGCTCCTTGATCGGCACCGGCCGCTCGCCCGAGCGGGCCAGCTCCGCCATCGCGACGACCGCGTAGCGCGACTTCGAGGTGATCGAGATCACAGGTCCTTTCTACCGCACCCGCACGGCCTGGGCGAGGATCGGATCGATGGGGCTCGTGGAGGGCATCGAAGAGTGATCGGAAGCAGTCCCGAGCGAGCGCCCACACTGCCTTGTGATCGACGCCCACCCGCTGGTCCGGCTCGGCGTGCGCGAGGCGCTGGCCGGGGACTTCGAGGTCCACGAGAGCGAGAGCCGCGACGAGGCCCTCGGCCTGGTCCGCGACGTCGGCAGCATCGACGTCGCGATCGTCGATCTGCGCCGCGGCGTCATCGAACGGCGACGCGGAATCGCTCTACGGCGAGCAGGCGATCCGCGCCCTGCGACAGGACCGCGCCGGCGATGGGGATCGTCGCCCACGGCGAGCGGCCGGAGCGCCACCTCGCCAGCGCCGCGCTGCAGGCCGGCGCGAGCGCCTACGTCGCCCGCACGGCGAGCGCCGCGGAGATGGCGAGCGGTCGCCTGCGCGGCGCTCGACCAGGGGCGCTTCGTCGACCCGGCCGTGCCGCCGAGGGCAGCCGCGGCAAGCTGACCCGCCGCCAGCGGGAGATCCTGCAGCTGCTCGCCGACGGCGGATCGACCACCGTCGCGGCGCGCGACCTCGGCCTCAGCGAGGAAACGGTGAAGACCCACACCAAGAACATGCTGGCGCGGCTTGGCGCCAGAAACCGCACCCACGCCGTCGCGATCGCCCTGCGCGAGTGCCTGATCGACTAGATCGGCAGCGGGGCGCTAGATCCAGCCGCGGTCGCGCGCCGTGAGCACGGCCTGCGCGCGGTCGACCGCGCCGATCTTGCCGTAGACGTTGTGCAGGTGGGTGCGGATCGTCGAGACGGAGAGCTGCATCTCGCCGGCGATCTGCTTGTAGACCATGCCCTCGGAGAGGTGGCGGAGGACGTCGAGCTCGCGGCCGGAGAGCGGGCAGGGCTCGCTGACCCGGGAGCGCGTCTCGCGCGGGTAGGGAAGTTCGTAGAGCAGCTCGCGCAGGCCGTCGGCGCCGAGGCCGCAGCGCTTCGCCGCCGGCGCGCAGGCGCTCCGGCGCTGACCGCCTCGCCCTGCGAGTAGTGGGCGACCATGTCGGCCGTGGCGACGATCGCCGCCAGCCCTTCGGCGTCCTCGGCATGGTGGCGCTCGATCGCAACCGCGATCCGCTGCGGCACGTTCCAGCGCCGCGCCAGCACGCCGCCGACCAGGGCGTGGTCGATTCCGAGCTGGTCGCGTTCTTCGCGGATGCGCTGCTCGGGGGTGCGCCCGGTGGCGTCGAAGTAGGTGCGCCGGCCGGGGTGAAGCTTGGAGATGACGAGGCGGCCGATGTCGTGCAGCAGCGCCGCGACGATCAGCTCGTCGCGCTCGGCCCAGCCGATCTCGCGGCCGATCCGGTCCGCCGCCTGCTGCGTCGCCAGCGCGTGCACGCGGAACTGCTCCGGGCGCAGCTCCCAGCCGCCGTTGGACTCGAAGAAGTCGAAGACGGGCGCGGTGCCGGCGATCGCCAGCACGCCCGAGGGCTTGAGCACGTCGACCGCCGTCGGGCACGCCGCCGATCCCGCCGGACGACGCTGGAGCGGTTGGCGAAGCGCAGCACGGCGATCGTCAGCGCGACGTCCGCCTCGACCGCCTCGACCAGCTCGCCGACCCGCGCCGTCTCGGCGGTGGCCGCCTGCATCACCCGCGCGCGGGACTCGATCAGCGCCGGGAATTTCTCCACCGCCTCGAAGGCGGCGGCGAGGCGGGCGCCCGGCGCGGCGGCTTCGCGCCCGCGCGCGCCGTCGGCCTTGGCTGGCCTTGCGCCGTTGGTGCTTGTGCGCTCGCGATTGCCATGGAGCGGCGTCGCTCCGCTCGCCCTCATCGGCAGCGAAGGACGCACGGTTTAGCCCTGGCCTCCGCAATTGACTAAGGTATCGATTATGCGTCCGAGCAGGCGCGACGAGGCGCTCGCCGTCGATGCGCCTCAGCGACGCCTCGCGGCCGAGCACCGCCAGCGACTCGAAGATCCCCGGCGAGACCGTGCCGCCGCTGATCGCCACGCGGATCGGCTGGTAGAGCCTGCCCGGCTTGAGCTCGAGCCGCTCGGGCAGCGGCGCCAGCGCCGCCTCGACCGCCTCGGGCGTCGAATCCTCGGCGGCGGCGAGCGCCTCGCGAGCGGCCGCGAGCGCTCGCCGGCGCCTCGTCCTTCATCACCTTGCGCCAGGCCTTCTCGTCGTCGACCGGCGGCTCGAAGAGGAAGCGGATCAGCGGCCAGACCTCGGCCAGCGTCTGCGCTTTCTCCTGCACGATCTCGCAGGCGGCGCGCAGCCGCTCGTCCGCCTCGCGCCCGAGGTGCCGCGGCGACCACGCGCATGTACTCGTCGAGCGGCAGCTCGCGCATGTAGCGGCCGTTGACCCAGCGCAGCTTCTTCTCGTCGAAGATCGCCGCCGCCCTGCCGACGTCGGCGACCGCGGAAGCGCTCGATCAGCTCATCGGTCGGAATCAGCGTCGCGTCGTCGTCGGCGCCCCAGCCGAGCAGCGCCAGGTAGTTGCGCACCGCCGCCGGCAGGTAGCCCGCCTCGCGCAGCTCCTGCACCGAGGCGGCGCCGTGGCGCTTGGAGAGCTTGCGGCCGTCCGGGCCGTGCAGCAGCGGCAGGTGGGCGTAGCGCGGCGGCTCGAAGCCGAGCGCGCGCGAGCACGAGCAGCTGCTTCGGCGTGTTGGAGAGGTGGTCGTCGCCGCGCACCACGTCGGTGATCCCCATCTCGGCGTCGTCGACGGCGACGGCGAAGTTGTAGAGGACCGAGCCGTCGCCGCGGGCGATCACGAAGTCGTCGTAGCTGCGGTTGGGGAAGCGGACGGGGCCGCGGATCAGGTCCTCGACCACGGTCTCGCCCTCGTCGGGCACGCGCAGCCGGACCGCCGCGCCCGGGCTCCTCGCGTCGGCTCGCCGCGGTAGCCGCGGCCGGTGCCGTGCTCGGCCTTCCAGGCCTCGACGTCCTTCGCCGTCGCGGGGTCGCGGTAGGCGGCGCCGGACTCGAGCAGCCGCGCGCAGCGCCGCCTCGTGGCGCTCGGCCCGCGCCGGCCTGCGAGAGCGGCCCCTCGTCCCAGTCGAGCTCCAGCCAGCGCAGCGCGTCGAGGATCTGCTCGACGTTCTCCTCGGTCGAGCGCTCGCGGTCGGTGTCCTCGATCCGCAGCACCAGCGCGCCGCCCCCGTGCCGCGCCGCGAGCCAGTTGTAGAGTGCCGTCCTCGCGCCGCCGATGTGCAGCGCGCCGGTCGGCGAGGGGGCGAACCTCAAGCGGATGGCTGATTCGTTCGGACAAGATGTTGATCGGCGCGCACGTTTCGACCGCGGGCGGCCTGGCGAAAGCGATCGAGCGCGGCGAGCGAGCGCGGTTGCGAGTCGATCCAGATCTTCAACCAGAGCCCGCGCATGTGGCGGCCGACCAACTACGGCGACGACGACTTCGCCGCGTTCCGCGAGGCGATGGAGGACTCGCCGATCGAAGCGGTGGTGATCCACGCCGTCTACCTGATCAACTGCGCCACCAAGGACAGGGAGCTGCGCAAGAAGTCGCTCGCCTCGCTGACCCACGCCCTGCGGATCGGCGACGCGATCGGCGCCGCCGGCGTCGTCCTCCACCCCGGCGCGCAGAAAGGCGAGCCGCTCGGGCCCGTCGATGAAGCGCGCCGCCAAAGCTGATCGCCGCGGCGCTGAAGGACAGCGACGCGCTGCCCGCTGCTGCTCGAGCAGACCGCCGGCCACAAAGGCCTGCTCGGCCGCGACTTCGACCAGACCGCCGAGCTGATCGAGCTGCGCCGGCGGCGGCGAGCGCCTCGGCCTCTGCCTCGACTCCTGCCACCTCTTCGTCCAGGGCTACGACGTCACCGACGAAGAGCGCCTCGCCGAGATCCTCGACGAAGCCGACGAGAAGGTCGGCCTCGAGCGCCTGCGCTGCCTCCACGTCAACGACGCCGCCGCCCCGCTCGGCTCCTGCCGCGACCGCCACGCCAACATCGGCAAGGGCGAGATGGGCAAGCAGGGCCTCGCGCGCCTTCCTCTCCGAGCCCCGCTTCGAGGGCCTGCCGGCGACCCTGGAGACCCCCGGGCCGGAAAAGAAGGGCCCGGACAAGAAGGAAGTCCGCTGCGAAGCGCTGCGCCGCGAAGGGCTCAAGCGCCGCGGCTGCGCGGAGCTGCGAGACGGCGCTCGAGCAGGGCGGCCGGCCCTCGCTCTCCCGCCGTAGTTCGTATTTGATGTGGACGCCTGAGATCGCGCGGGAGATCACCAGGCGCTGGATCTCGGAGGTGCCCTCGAAGATCGTGTAGATCTTCGCGTCGCGGTGCATCCGCTCGACCGGGAACTCGCGGGTGTAGCCGTTGCCGCCGAGGATCTGGATCGCCCGCTCGGTCGCCCAGACGGCGACCTCGCCGGCCTTCAGCTTCGACATCGAGCCCTCGGCGTTCTCGAAGCGTCTGGCCGGTGCGGCCCATCCAGGCGGCGCGCCAGACCAGCAGCCGGGCGGCGTCGATCTCCAGCTTCATGTCGGCGAGGGCGAAGGCGATCGCCTGGTTCTCGATGATCGCCTTGCCGAACTGCTGGCGCTCTTTGGCGTACTCGAGCGCGTACTCGTAGGCGGCGCGGGCGATGCCGAGCGCCTGCGCGCCGACCGTCGGCCGGCTCGCCTCGAAGGTCTGCATCGCCGCCTGCGACTTCGAGCTTCTTGCCCTCGCGCACCCGGGCGAGGCGCTCGTCGAGCTTCTCCTTGCCGCCGAGCAGGCAGGAGCCGGGGACGCGGCAGTCGTCGAGGTGGACGTCGGCGGTGTGCGAGGCGCGCAGGCCGTGCTTCTTGACCTTGGCGCCCTGCTCGCAGCCCTTGGTCCCCGGCGGGATGACGAAGGCGGCGTGGCCGCGCGAGCCGAGCTCGCGGTCGACCGAGGCGATGACGACGTGGACGTTGGCGATGCCGCCGTTGGTCGCCCAGGCCTTCTGGCCGTTGAGCACCCACTCGTCCTTCGCCTCGTCGTACTTGGCGGTGGTGCGGATCGCCGAGACGTCGGAGCCGGCGTCGGGCTCCGAGGAGCAGAAGGCGGCGACCTTGAGGTCGTCCGGCGTGCCGAAGCACTGCGGGATCCACTCGCCCATCTGCTCCGGGGTTCCCTGCCCGAAGATCGCGGCGACGGCGAGCGAGGTGCCCATGATCGCCATGCCGATGCCGGCGTCGCCCCAGAAGAGCTCCTCGTTGGCGATCGGCAGCGTCAGGCCGGTCTCGTCGGCCCAGAACTGGCCCAGCGCTTCGAAGCTGTAGAGGCCGATCTTGGCGGCCTCCTGGATCACCGGCCAGGGCGTCTCCTCGCGCTCGTCCCACTCGGCGGCGGCGGGGCGGACGACGCCCTCGGCGAAGCCGTGGACCCACTCGCGGATGTCCTTCTGGTCCTGGTTCAGCTCGAGCGTGAACTTCGGCCCGTCCTGGGCGTCGCCGCTGCCGCCGGCGTCTCCGCCAGCGCCTCGTGCTCCGCCTCTGCCACTGCCGCTGGATCGCCATGGCCGCGATCCTACACGAAACCGTGTCGGAATCTGACACGGATTCGTGCTCCGATCAGATGTCGCGCAGGTCGAAGGCCCGCAGGCCCTCGGCGCCCGTCGTCGGTGCAGTCGAAGAAGCGCCGGTTGACGCAGTCGTAGGACTCGCCCGCGCCCTCGTAGGCCCGCTCGACCGAGAACTGGCAGTGCGGCAGCGGCTCGCCGGTCATCTTGACGCCGCCGAAGCCGCCCGGCTCGAGCACCGCCGTCGAGCTCGACCTCGGCGCCGAAGACCTCCTGCATGCAGCCGACGTACTGCGTCGCCGGTGAGGCGTCGACGTAGCTGTAGAGGAAGCGGCAGCCCATCTCGATGCAGCCGCGCGGCTCGACCATCTTGTCGCAGAAGGAGCGGCACTGGCGGCACTCGCCGACTCTGCGTGCGGTCGCGGTGCATAGGAGAAAGTCTAGGGACGGCCAGGGCCGCGTGGACCGAGCGATCGCTGGCTCAGGCGGCCAGCGCGTCGGCGCCGAGCACGTGGTCCAGCTCGGCCCGCAGCCGCTGGACGGCCGCACCCGGTAGCCGTCGCCGAGCTTCAGCTCGCTCGCCGCTCGCCGTCGAGATCGCCAGGTGGACCTCGGCCTCGCCCTTGTGGTGCTCGAAGACGGCCTTCAGCTCGTCGACCAGCCCGGCGTCGAGGCGGCGCCGGCGTCGATCGTCAGCCTCAACGGCCCGCGACGGCGCCGGCCGCCGCGTCGCCGCGGGCGATCTCCTCGCTGTCGGGTTCGAAGCGCTCGGCCTCCTGCACGACCAGCTTGGTCTCGCCGCGGTCCTTGTGGTCGATCCGGCCGCGGACGAGGACCACCGCGTCGGGCTCGATCACCGCGGCGCTCTCGGCCTCGTCGGCCTTGAAGACCAGCATCTCGACCTGGCCCTCGACGTCGTCGAGCGTCGCGAACATCATCTGGCTGCCGCTCTTGGTGCGGATCTTCTTGCACTCGACGACGATCCCGCCGACCGTCACCCAGGCGCCGTCGGGCTTGCCGCCGAGCTGCGGCGAGGCCGCAGTCGACGCGGGCGCGCAGCGCGTCGCGCACCTCGGCCAGCGGGTGCGAGGAGAGGTAGGTGCCGAGCGTCTCCTTCTCCATCGCCAGCAGCTCGGCGCGGTCGAACTCGGCGGCGGAGATCGGCGGCCGGTGGTGGGCCTGCGGCCGGCGCCCGCCCCCCTCGGCGTCGTCGCCGAAGTCGAAGATCGAGCCCTGGCCCATCTGCGCGTCCTCCTGCGCCTTCTGGCCGGCCGACTGGGCCGCCGGCAGCGCCTCCAGCATCCCCTTGCGGGTCGCCCCGGTCGAGTCGAGCGCGCCGCACTTGACCAGGCATTCGATCGCCCGTTTGTTGACCGCGCGCGAGTCGACCCGCTCGCAGAAGTCCCAGATCGAGGCGATCGGCGCGTCCTCGCGGGCGCGCAGGATCGCCTCGACCGCGGCGTGGCCGACGTTCTTGACCGCGTCGAGGCCGAAGCGGATCGCGTTCTCGGAGACGACGAAGCTGTGGTCGGAGGAGTTGACGTCGGGCGGCAGCACGTCGATCCCCATCTCCGCGCAGCGGTTGACGAAGAACGGGACCTTGTCTTTGGTGTTCATCACCGAGGAGATCACCGCCGCCATGTACTCGGCCGGGTAGTTGGCCTTGAGGTAGGCGGTGCGGTAGGAGATCAGCCCGTAACAGGCGGCGTGGGACTTGTTGAAGGAGTAGTCGGCGGCGGCTTCGTTCAGCTTCCAGAGGTCCTTGGCGACGTTCGGGGCGGTGTCCGATTCCGCCAGCCCCTGCATGAATTTGTCCTTCATCGTCGCCATCAGGTCGCGCTTCTTCTTGCCGATCGCCTTGCGCAGATCGTCCGCCTCGGCGCCGGTGAAGCCGGCCATCGAGCGGGACGATCTCCATCAGCTGCTCCTGGTAGATGACGCAGCCGTGGGTCTCCTCGGTGATCGCCCGCAGGCGCGGGTCGGGGTAGCGGACCGTGGTCGGGTCCTTCTTGCCCTTCGCGTAGGCGGGGATGTAGGCCATCGCGCCGGGCCGGTAGAGGGCGCCGAGCGCGACCAGGTCGGCGAACTCGGTCGGCCCGACCTTGCGCAGCGCGTCGCGCATCCCCTCCGACTCGAACTGGAAGACGCCGGTCGAGTCGCCGCCGGCGAGCATCGCGTAGGTCTTGGCGTCGTCGATCGGGATCTCGCTCCATGTCGATCCGCCTCGCCGCGCGAGCGCTCGATGATGTCGATCGCGTCCTCGATCACGTCGAGGTTGCGGAGGCCGAGGAAGTCCATCTTCAGCAGCCCGATCTCCTCGATCGGCCCCATCGAGTACTGGGTGACGATCTTGTACTGGCGCTCGGGCTTGCCGGAGCCGTTGCCGTTGGCGCGGCCGCCGGAGCGCTGCGATCCTCGGCCAGCTGCAGCGGCACCACCTCCTGCAGCGGCCGGTCGGCGATCACCACGGCGGCGGCGTGGATCGAGTTGTTGCGGATGATCCCCTCGAGGCCCTGGGCGACGTCGATGATCCTCTTCGCGTCCGGCTCGGCGTCGTAGGTCTGTTTCAGCTCCTGGCCCGGCTTCAGGCATTCCGCGAAGGAGGGGCTGCGGCCCATGATCGGCTCCGGGATCTGCTTCGCGAGGCGGTCGCCGGTGCCGTAGTCGAAGCCGAGCACGCGGGCGGCGTCGCGGGTCGCGGCGCGCGGCGCCATCTTGCCGAAGGTGATGATCTGGGCGACCGATTCGCGGCCGTACTTCTCGGCGACGTAGCGGATCATCCGCTCGCGGCCGCGGACCGAGAAGTCGATGTCGATGTCCGGCATCGATTTGCGGCCCGGGGTTGAGGAAGCGCTCGAAGATCAGGCCCTCGGCGAGCGGGTCGAGGTCGGTGATCCTGAGCACGTAGGAGACGATCGAGCCGGCCGCCGAGCCGCGGCCGGGGCCGACCGCGACGCCGTTCTCCTTGGCGTAGCGGACGAAGTCCCAGACGATCAGGAAGTAGGAGGAGAAGCCCATCTCCTCGATCACCCCGAGCTCGAACTCCATCCGCTCGACCGCCTCGGCCGGCGGCGGGTCGCCGTAGCGGGCGCGCAGCCCCTCGCCGGCGATCCGCCGCAGCATCGCCTCCGGCTCCTCGCCGTCCTCGGTCGGGTAGCGCGGCAGCAGCAGGCTGCCGAGCTCGATGTCGAGCGAGCAGCGCTCGGCGATCTCCAGCGTGGTCGGCACCGCCTCCGGCCACTCGGCGAAGGACTCGGCCATTTCCTCGGAGCTCTTTATGTAGAACTCGTTCGTGTCGAAGCTCATCTTCGGCGCTTCCAGGGTCGACTTCGTCTGCACGCAGAGCAGCGCCGCGTGGTTGTCGAAGTCCTCGCGCCGCAGGTAGTGGACGTCGGCGGTGGCGACCAGCGGCCGGCCCAGCTCGCGGGCGAAGCGGACGATCCCCTCGTTCGCCTTGTCCTGCTCGGCGATCCCGTTCTTCTGCACCTCGAAGTAGACCTGCTCGGGGCCGAAGGCCTGGATCAGGTCGTCGAGGTGGGCGCGGGCGTCGTCGTGGCGCTCTTCGACCAGGCGCCGGCAGAAGCGCGACTGCAGGCAGCCGGTGAGGACGATCACGCCCTCGGAGTGGCGCGCGAGCAGCTCCATGTCGACGTTGGCCTTGCCGCGCGAGAAGCCCTCGAGGAAGCCGGCCGAGGTGAGCTTGACCAGGTTGGCGAAGCCGTCGTCGCTTTCGGCCAGCAGGGTCAGGTGGTTGCGCTCGTACCGGGTCTGCTCCTTGATCGCCTGGCGGTCGTCGACGAAGTAGGCCTCGAGCCCGACGATCGGCTTGATCCCGTGCTTCTCGCAGGCCTTGTAGAGGTCGACGGCGCCGTTCATCACGCCGTGGTCGGTGAGGCCCAGCGCCGGCTGCCCGAGCTCCGCGGCGCGCGCCGCCATCGCGTCGATCTTGCAGGCGCCGTCGAGCAGCGAGTACTCGCTGTGGGCGTGCAGATGGACGGCTGAAGCGGTACGCTCATCGAGGTGGTCGATCATGGCAAGCGGGGCAGATGCCACGAGCGACCTTCGTGACGCTTTCGCGCTACTTCCGGGGTATCTCGGCGCAAGAAGGACGGCGGCGCCGGGACGAAGGCCGCGGCTTACGCGCAGACCCAGGCGCAGCCGCCCGAGTCGGCCCAGATTTCGGCGGCGATGCGGTCCTGTTCGGCCTTCGGAGCGTTCTGCGGCTCGCCCTGGCCGCCGTAGAGATCCCAGGTCGAGGGCAGGATCTGGTAGGCGCCGCCGGCGCCGGAAGAGGGATTGACGGCGCCGTAGTCGCCCCCCGACTCGCACATCACGATGTAGGTGGGGATCGAGTAGGGGCCGCCGAGCCAGCGGCCGACTTCTTCTTCGGCTTCGGCCTCGCTCGCCGCCCGGGCTTCGGCGGCGCGGGCTTCCTGGACCTCCTTCACCCACTTGCCGATGCTGGTCTTGAGATCGGCGAGGGCGGCTTCGCGTTCGCCGGCGATCGCCTGCTGGTGGGCGGCGGCGGCCTGGGCGGCGGCGCGGACGGCGGCGATCTGGTCGCGGGCGGCCGCGAGGCGCTGGTTGTAGGCGACAGCGCGGCCCTCGAGCGCGGCGACCTGCCTTCGCCTCGTGGCGGACTTCGTCGCGGACCTGCTCGACCCGGTCGGCAAGGGCGCTGTCGGAGTCCTCGATCATCCGCAGGTAGTCGGTCCTGGTCGCGAGTTCCTGGTAGCTGGCGGAACCGAAGATGAGACTGGCGGTGCTCGGCGTGCCGCTCTCGTAGATCGCCACGAGGCGCGCGGCGAGCGCCGCGCGGGAGCGGCGCAGGCGGGCCTTCTCGGCTGCCAGCTCTTCGCGAGTCGCCTGCCAGCTTGTGGCTCAGCTCGGCGGCGCGTTCCTCGCCTTCGGCGAGGAGGCCGGAGAGGCGATCCTCGCTTGGCCTGCGCCCGCGCCGCTTCGCCTTCGGCGACCGCCAGCTGTTCGCGACTGGCTCGCAGTCCCGCGGCGATCGATCCGGCTTCGTCCCGGGCGCCGGCCAGCTTCGCTTCGAGGGCGCCGGCGTCGGCTGCCCCGGCCGGCGGCAGCGAGACCAAGGACGAGCGCCAGCAGCGCAGCGAGCAGCGCCACGGCGACGCCGAGAGCGACGAGATCCTTTCTGGCGCGAGCCGGCGCCACGAGACGATCGAGGCTAGCGGCGCCCCAAGGCCGCTCCGGTCGCTAGTCGAAAACCGGCAAGGAATGTTGCGGCAGTCATTGCCCCTTGCGTCACAAAGGACTGCCGCAAGCCGATTGGCGACGCGCGGGTGCCCGCAGCGGCCTCAGCCCTCGCGGACGTCGCGGGCGGCGAGGTAGGCGGCGACGCCGACCGCGACCGCGGTGACGCCGATGCCGATGCGGATCTCCCGCCGGTAGCGGCGGCGCAGGTACCTGAAGGCGAAGCGCACCGCGGCCCGGCCGAGGGAGTCGGACATCAGCTCCCCTCTCCCCGTCGCGCTGGCGGATCCGGTGCGCCATCCGCGACTGCAGCGACCAGAGCTCGATGAAGCCCGGCGAGGCGGTCTGCGAGAAGAGGCCGCCGGACTGGTCGAAGCTGGCCAGCTCGGAGTCGTAGACGGCGTTGGGAGAGGAGCGGGTGACGACGCGGACGCTGCCTTTGTAGAGCCGCAGGCCGATCTCGCCGGTGACCTGGGCGTTGACCGCGTCCATGTAGGCGTCGAGGTCGGTGCGCAGCGGCTCCCACCAGAGCCCGGCGTAGACCAGGTAGCCCCACTTCTGGTCGAGCGCCGGCTTGAACTGGTTCTGGTGGATCGTGCCGACCAGGCGCTCCAGCTCCTCGTGGGCGGTGAGGACGATCGCCGCGGCGGGGACCTCGTAGATGTCGCGCACCTTGAGGCCGACGATCCGGTCCTCGATGTGGTCGACGATCCCGACCCCGTGGCGGCAGCCGATCTCCGCCGCCTCTTCGAGCAGGTCGACCAGCCCGAGGCGCTCGCCGTTGAGCGAGACCGGCAGGCCGGCCTCGAAGCCGACGGTGACGACCTCGGCCTCGTCGGGCGCCTCCTCGGGCCGGGTGACGAGCTGGAAGACGTCGTCCTCGGGAGCGTGGTCAGGTCCTCGATCCAGCGGCCCTCCGAGGAGCGGCCCCAGAGGTTGTCGTCGATCGAGTAGGGCGCGACCTCGGTGCCGCCCTTGACCGGGATCCCGTGCTCGCGGGCGTAGGCGATCTCCTCCTCGCGGCCCATCTGCCAGGAACGCACCGGGGCGATCGTCCGCAGCTCCGGGGCCAGGGTCGCGACGGTGGCCTCGATCCGCACCTGGTCGTTGCCCTTGCCGGTGCAGCCGTGGGCGATCGTGTCGCAGTTCGGCCCGGCGCGCGTACTCGACGGCGAGCTGCGGCGATCAGCGGCCGGCCCAGCGCGGTGAAGAGCGGGTAGCCGTTGCCGTAGACGGCGTTGGCCTTGATCGCCGGCGCCAGGAACTCGGCGGCGAAGCGCTCGCGGGCGTCGACGACGTGGCACTCGACCGCGCCGAGCTGGCGCGCCTTCTCTTCGATCACCGCGTAGTCCTCGCCGGGCTGGCCGAGGTTGACGGTGAGGCAGACGACCTCGGCCTCGTAGGAGTCCTGGATCCACTTCAGCATCACGCTGGTGTCGAGCCCGCCCGAGTAGAGCAGCAGGACGCGATCGACCTGGGCCGGGTCGGCCTCGTAGCTGGCGGTGGGACTGGCTTGGGGGGGCAGGGGACTCACGCGAGGCGCAAGTCTCGCACGACCGAGGCTCAGCGGGGCCGGGATGCCGCCGCTGCCGCCTTCTTCCGGCGTTCGTCGGTCGTCGTCGTTGCGGGCGGCGTCGGTCGTCGGTTCCGTCGGTCGTCGTCGGTTCCGTGCTTTCGGTCGTGGTCGACTCGGTCGTGGTCGGCGCCGTGGTCGTGGTCGTCGTCGACGCGGTGCTCTCGGTCGTGCTCGGGAGCGTGGTCGACGGATTCGGAGCTGGAGGCGGTCGAGCTGCCGCTGTCGCCGTTGCTGGCGATCACCACGACGGCGATCAAGAGGCCGACGATCACCGCGATCAGGCAGGCGACGAGCAGGCGCATGTTGCCGTGCGGCTTGTGGCCGTCGGGGCTCGCGGTCGTCGGGCTGGCCCATCAGTCGGGTCGGATCCTCGTGCATCGTCTCTACTCCTCCGGTCCGAGTATCGCGTCGAGGATCGAGGCGGTGTCCTCGATCTCGAAACCGTTTCGCAGGCGGGCGGCGATCTCCTCCCGGCTGCTGCCGGAGACGGCCATCTGGGTCGCCAGCAGGCGGGCGCCGGCGGGGCGTGCCGGCGCTCGGGCCGCGCTCGCGGGCTCGCTCGCGGTGCGGCCGGGCCCGGCTCGCGGCGGCCGGCGGTCGCGAGCCTCGTCCTCGACCGGCCGGCTCGGCGTCGGGCGGCTCTCGGCGCCGCCGGCGTCGAGGCGCGAGCGTCGAGCAGCTGCTCGTGCGGCCGATCGCCTCGCCGGGCGCTCGGCGGCGAGCCGGTCGGCCTCGGCGCCGAGCCGTCGGCCTCGAGCGCCTCGGCGTCGGCGAGCCGGCGCTGCGCCTCGCTTCGGCGTCGTCGATCACCTGGCTCGCGGCGCGCTCGGCCGCCTCGACGATCGCGGCGAGGCGCTCCGCGGTGCCGGCCGCGAGCGCGCGGCGGCTCGGGCTTGTCCTTGCGCCTCACCAGGTGGACAGCTTAGAAGCGATTCGCCGATCAGTCCAACCGCGCGCTCGATCTGGGCGGGCTCGACCACCAGCGGCGGCAGCAGCCGCAGGTGTCGAGGGCGCCGGCACGTTGACGACGAGCCCGCGCCCAGCAGGTCGGCGCCGACCGCCGGCGCGTCGATCCCGTCCTCGAGCCCGACGCCGACCATCAGCCCGCGGCCGCGCACCTCCGCGACGCCGTCGAGCGCCGCCAGCCCGCTCGCGCAGCGCCGCGCCCAGCTCGCGCACCCGCCGCAGCAGCGCCGGGTCGTCGACCACGTCGAGCACCGCCAGCGCCGCCGAGGTCGCGACCGGGCCGCCGGCGAAGGTCGAGCCGTGGTCGCCGGGCTCGAGCACGTCGGCCGCGGCCGGCCCGGTGATGCAGGCGCCGATCGGGATGCCGCCGCCGAGCGCCTTGGCGCTGGTGATCACGTCGGGGCGGACCGGGGTCTGCTGGTAGGCCCAGAGCGAGCCGGTCCGCCCGATCCCGGTCTGGATCTCGTCGAGGATCAGCAGCGCGCCGACCTCGTCGCAGGCCTCGCGGGCGGCGAGCAGCGCCTCGTCGGAGATCGGGTAGACCCCGGACTCGCCCTGGATCGGCTCGATCAGGACCGCGGCGGTGCGCTCGCCGACCGCGGCGCGCAGCGCGGCGGCGTCGTTGCGCGGGACCGCGCGGAAGCCCGGCAGCATCGGGCCCGAGCGCCGCGTTCGCGGCCAGCCCCGGGGTCGCCGAGAGGGCGCCGTAGGTGCGGCCGTGGAAGTCGCCCTCGAAGCTGACGATCTCCGGCGCGGTCGATGCCGCGCCCGTGGGCGTGCTTGCGGGCGACCTTGATCGCGCACTCGTTGGCCTCGGTGCCGGAGTTGGCGAAGAAGACGCGGCCGCCGAGGCTCGACTCCGAGAGCCGCCGCGCCAGCCGCGCCATCGGCTCGGTGTAGAAGAGGTTGGAGACGTGCATCAGCCGCCCGGCCTGCTCGCGCACCGCGGCGACCACGGCCGGGTGGCAGTGGCCGAGCGAGCAGACCGAGATCCCGGTGAGGAAGTCGAGGTACTCCTTGCCGTCGGCGTCCCAGAGCAGCGCGCCCTCGCCGCGGACGAAGTCGACCGCGCCCGCCTGTAGGTCCGCATCAGGTAGCGCTCCTCCAGCGTCCTGCGTCAGCCTCGCGCGCAGCGCTCACGGAGTCACCATCGTCCCGATGCCGGCGTCAGTGAAGAGCTCCAGCAGGAGGCTGTGGGGGACGCGGCCGTCGATGATGTGGGCCGACTGGGCGCCGCCGCGGATCGCGTCGACGCAGGCCTGCAGCTTCGGCCGCATCCCACCGCCGATCCCGGCCAGCGCTCCTCGACCTCCCCGACCGCGGCGCGGGAGATCAGCGAGCCCTCGTCGCCGGCGTCGGCCAGCCAGCCCTCGACGTCGGTGAGGAAGATCGCCTTGTGGGCGCCGAGCGCCGCCGCGACCTTGCCGGCCGCCTCGTCGGCGTTGACGTTGTAGGACTGGCCCTCGCGGTCGGAGGCCGAGGAGGCGATCACCGGGATGTAGTCGGCGGCGATGTGGTTGAGGACGTCGACGTCGACCCGCTCGACCGAGCCGACGAAGCCGACCTGCTCGGCGTTCGGCGCCGGGGGACCTCGAACAGGGTCCCGTCCTCGCCGGCGAGCCCGACCGCCGGCTGGCCGTGCGCGGTTGAGCCGCTGCACGATTTCCGAGTTGAGCTTGCCGACCAGGACCATCTTCGCCACCTCGACCGTCTCCGCGTCGGACACGCGCAGGCCCTCGTGGAACCTGACCTCGAGGCCGAGCCGGTCCATGTAGCGGGTGATCTCGGGGCCGCCGCCGTGGACGATCACCGGGTTGAGGCCGACGTACTTGAGCAGGACGACGTCGGCGGCGAAGTCCTCGCGCAGCCCCTCGTCGAGCATCGCCGCGCCGCCGTACTTGATCACCACCGTGCGGCCGTGGAACTCGCGGATGTAGGGCAGGGCCTCGAGCAGCGTCTCGACGCTTCGCCGCGCTCGGACTGCGGTGCGCTGCTCGGTCATGTCGTGTACTCCGCGTTGATCCGCACGTACTCGTAGCCGAGGTCGGAGAACCAGACGTGGGCGCGGGCTCGCCGCGGCCGAGCCGCAGGCCGATCTCGGCCTCGTCGGTCGTCGCCGCCCAGCTCGTCGGCGTCGATCGAGTCGGCGCCGATCTCCTCCAGGTCCTCGCCGGCCAGCGCCGCGCCGGCGGCCTGGGCGATCCGGCCCCAGTTGGGGTCGCGGCCGAAGAGCGCCGTCTTCACCAGCGGCGAGTTGGCGATCGCGCGGGCGACCCGCTCGGCCTCGGCGGTCGATGGCCGCCTCGCTCGACCTCGACCCGGCCGACCCGGGCCGCGCCCTCGCCGTCGCGGACGATCTCGATCGCCAGCTGCAGCAGGACCGCCTCGAGCAGCCCCGCGGGCAGCGGCTTGCCGGCGGCGCCGGTCGCCTGCAGGAGGACGCATGTCGTTGGTGCTCATCTGGCCGTCGACGGTGATCCGGTTGAAGGTGGCGTCGACGGCGCGCGCGCAGCGCGGCGCTCGGGGTCGGCGACGACGGCGTCGGTCTGGACGAAGCAGAGCATCGTCGCCATGTTCGGCTCCATCATCCCCGCCCCCTTGGCCTGGGCGGAGAGGGTGACGCCGCCGACGCTGCAGCGTGCAGCGCTTCGGCCAGCGGTCGGTGGTGATGATCGCGTCCGCGAACACCGCCGCCGCCGCCGGCGGAGAGCCCGGCCGCGGCCTCCTCGATCCCGGGCAGGACCGCCTCGATCGGCAGCGGCACGCCGATCATCGCCGGTCTCGGCGACGGCGACGCTGGCGGTCGTCGAGGCCGAGCGCCGCCGCCGCCCGCTCGCACATCGCCAGCGCGTCGGCGATAGCCCTGCGCGCCGGTCTCGGCGTTGGCGTTGCCACTGTTGACGACCGCGGCCCGGACCGGCCGCGTCGACGAGCGTCGCGGCAGACCCGGATCGGCGCCGCGGCGGAGGCGTTGCGGGTCAGCAGCAGCGCCGACGTCGACCGCCTCCGCGTCGCAGACGAGCAGGCCGACGTCGGTCTTGCCGCCGCCCTTGAGCCCGCAGTGGGCGCCGCCGGCGCGGAAGCCGGGCGCCAGCTGCGCCGGGTCGAGCTCCTCGACCCCGGCCGGCGGCCTCGACCCACCGCGACCTGAAGAATCCAGGCGCGCTCACTCAGCCCCTCCGTCTCGTCGAGGCCGAGCATCAGGTTGAGGTTCTGGACCCCCTGGCCGGAGGCACCCTTCCAGAGGTTGTCGCCACGCCGGGCTTCGCGTGGAGCGCCGGCTCGCGGGTCGACAAGGTGCAGGACGTGACCAGCACCTGGATCCGCGTGGCCTACCCCCTCGCGCGTTCGACCTCGCGCACGGCGGCCGAGATGCTGGCCGCCCTCGTGCACGACGAGCTCGACCCGACGCCGCCCGATCCTGATCGCTACGGGGTCGAGGTCCGGCTGGTCGACGTGCCAGGTGGCACGGCCCTCGTCGTCGACGCGACGGTGTTCCCCGAGGCGGCGGACCGGTGGGAGGGCAAGATCACCGGTACCGTCACCCGCCTCGCGTCCGGCCCCATGCAGGCCGACCTCTTCGCATGGCGACGACGTCGGTTCCGCACGGAGCGTCTCCTGGAGGAGGCTCCACCTGAAGTCGAGGCCGCGCGCATGACGGGCGACCTTCTTCGCGTGGGTCGACCTCGCGATCCGGCCGTAGAGATCTGGGGACTCGACGCCGACACCCTCTATCAGGCCGCAAGAGACCTGGGACAGCCGCGGATCCTCCGCTTCGGTCCCGACCTCGGCCAGACCCACGACATGGACCGGCCGGCGTCCCCCGGGGAACCTTCTCCCCGTGCCGAGAAGTCCGGGGGGACTTAGATTGACCGGCCGAAACAAGGTTGCTAGGCCCTGTAACGACTCCTAGTTTCGAGAGCTTTCACTCCCAGGACCAAGCCACGGAGCACGCTATGAGGCGCAGAAATCTCCCGTTCGCCTTGGCCCTTCTTCTGGCCGCCGCCGCCTGCGGCCCGGCGAAGGTGGTCGTGACCATGGAGCAGACCGTCGACAACCCCGACGGGAGCGGCCAGGTCACCCGGCCGATCGCCGGAGTCGAGGTCCAGCTTCTCCCCTACGACCGCGACCAGGTCTTCGACTCGCTGGAGAAGGCCTTTCCCACCAAGCAGCCGGCGATCCCCCAGGAACTGCTGGACGCCCGGGACACAGGTGCAGCAGGCCCAGGAGAAGTGGCAGGCCGCCACGTCGCGCTGGAACACCCTGCGGGACACGCTGCAGAAGATCACCGACGCCATGAAGAAGTACAGCCGGGGCGAGCCCCAGTACGTGGCCATGTACAGGGAGTTCCAGGACTTCGACTCGCAGTACGGCCGGGTCGAGAAGCAGAAGAACGCCTACTTCAAGGAGTTCGACTCCCTGCAGAAGGGCACGCATCCAGGAGTCGGACTCGGTGCGATCCTCCGGGAGAACTGGGCCGACTCGGCGTTCGCCGACGTGGACGAGGTGCTCAAGCGCGAAGCTGCGGGCGTCAGGCCTGCAGGTGGTCACCGACACCACCGACGCCAACGGCGTGGTCACCTGCGATCAGTACCAGGTGAAGCCCGGCAAGTACTGGGTGTACGCCCGCTATCGAGCTCCCCTACTCGGAGCTCTACTGGAACGTCCCCGTCGAGGTGAAGCGGGGCGACCCGATCCAGGTCAAGCTCACCCGCGAGAACGCCAAGGAGCGCATCAAGCTGTAGCGGTCCCCGGCAGGATTCGCAGCGGAGGCCCCGTCCCGCTCGCCGCCGCCCCGGCACCGTGCGGTGCCGGGGCGGCTTTCTTTCGGCCGGCGGCACGTATCGTTGAGGAGTCCCTGAAGCGCCGCCCCGAGCATCCACGGAGCCATGGAGACCGCCACGACCGTCGCCGCACAATCCCGACCTTCGAGGTCGACCAGCGGGGCATCGGCTGGATCACCTTCGACGATCCCGACCGCAGGCTCAACGTCCTCACCGAGGCGGTCATGCGCCGCCTGGCCGAGCGTCGTCGAAGAAGCCGGCGACGCGGCCGACGCGGGCAGCATCCAGGTCGTGGTGTTCCGCAGCGGCAAGGCCGACTCGTTCATCGCCGGCGCCGACGTCGACGCCATCGCGGCACTCGAGGACCCCGTCGAGGCCGAGGCCAAGGTCCGCCTGGGTCAAGCCATCTACCCCAGGTCGCGGCCCTGCCGGTGCCCACGGTGGCGGCCATCCACGGCGTCTGCGTGGGCGGCGGCACGGAGCTCGCCCTGGCCTGCCGGACACCGGGTGCTGTCGGACTCGACGCCGACGCGGGTCGGCCTCCCCGAGGTGCAGCTGGGCATCCTCCCGGCGTGGGGCGGCACCACGCGCCTTCCGCGCCTGGTGGGCCTCCAGGCCGCCCTGGACCTGCTCCTCACCGGCCGGCTGATCGACGCGCGCAAGGCGCGGCGCATCGGCTTCGCCGACGAGGTCTTCCCGCGGAGCTCTTCATGGACGAGGTGGCCGACTTCGCCCTCCGGGCCGCCGCCGGAGGGGCGCTCCCCGCAGACCGAAGCGCGGCCTGCTCGCCCGGCTCATGGACGACACGCGCCTCGGGCGCCGCGTCGTCCTTGCGGCGGCGAAGAAGCGCGTGCGCGGCCGCGACCGGCGGCCACTACCCGGCCCCGCTCCGCATCCTGGACGTGCTCCGCCACCACCTGGGCGGAATCCGTCGAGAAGAGCCTGGACGCCGAGGCCCGGGCCGCCGCCGAGCTCATCGTCTCGCCGGTGTGCAAGAACCTCATCCACGTCTTCCGCCTGCGGGAGGCGGCCGAGAAGGGACCGGCGTGGCCGGACCCCTCGGTGCAGCCCGAGCCGGTCGACGTCCTGGCGGTGCTGGGTGCCGGCGTCATGGGCGGCGGCATCGCCCAGCTCGCGGCGTCGACGGGGCATGCGCGTGCGCATGAAGGACATCCGCCACGAGGCCGTCACCGGCGGGCTCCGCCACGCCCGGGCGCTCTTCGACAAGGCCGTGGAGCGCCGCAAGCTCTCCCGCCGGGAGGCGGCGCAGCGCATGGAGCTCATCTCCGGTGGCCTGGACTGGACGGGCTTCGGCGCCGCCGACCTCGTGGTCGAGGCCGTCGTCGAGAAGATGGACGTGAAGCGGTCCGGTTCTCGCCGAGAGCCGAGAGCCGGTCGTCCGAAGCACTGCGTCCTGGCCACCAACACGTCGTCGCTCTCGGTGGACGCACATGGCCGAGGCGCTCGACGCGCCCCGAGCGCTTCTGCGGCATGCACTTCTTCAACCCCGTGCACCGCATGCCCCTGGTGGAGGTGGTCCGCGGCGCGCGCACCGACGACGAGACGGTGGCCACCGTCTACGCGCTGGCGCTCGCGTCTGGGCAAGGTGCCCGTGGTGGTGCGGCGACGGCCCGGGCTTCCTGGTGAACCGGATCCTGGGCCCCTACCTGAACGAGGCCGGCTGCCTGCTGGGCGACGGCGCCACCGTCCAGGAGGTCGACGCGGCGGCCAGGGCCTTCGGCATGCCCATGGGGCCCCTGCGCCTCATGGACGAGGTGGGCATCGACGTCTCCCACCACGCCGGCGCGTCCCTCCACGAGGCCCTGGGCGAGCGCCTGGCCCCCGCCCGGCTCCTGGGCGCCCTGGCCGAGACCGGACGCCTGGGGCGCAAGGGCGGCAGCGGCTTCTACCTGTACGAGAACGGCAGGGAGAAGGGCGTGGACGAGGCGTCTACGCCGACCTGGGCCGCGCCGTCCCCGACCCGAGCGCGGCGGACGTGGGCCGCGACGAGATCCGGCGGCGGCTGGTGGTGCCAGATGATCAACGAGGCCGCCCGCTCCTGGAGGAGGGCGTCGTCGACGCGCGCCGGCCGCGTGGACCTCGCCATGATCATGGGCACCGGGTTCCCGCCGTTCCGCGGCGGCCTCCTCCGCTTCGCCGACACCCTGCACCCCCGTGGGATCCTGGACCGCATCGCAGGCGCTGCACGAGCAATACGGCCCCCGCTTCGCGCCTGCGCCCCTCCTGGAGGACCTGGCGAGAACGACCGTCGCTTCTACGAGGCCTTCGGCGGATGACCGGCCCTGGCGCGCACCCGCTCCGGGCGAACGGAGGTGGAGCTTGAGCATCTGGCCCTTCGGGCGCCGGCGGACCCGGCGGCGGACACCAGGCGCCCGTGACGACGTCGCCGGGCATCCTCGCGTCGCGGGCGTGGTCCCCTGCGCCGGCGCGTCCACGCGCATGGGCACGTCCAAGGCCCTCCTGGACGCCGGCGGACGCTCCTTCGTGGCTGCCGTGGTGGGCGCCCTCGTCGGCGGAGGGTGCGATCCGGTGGTGGTGGTGGTCGCCCCGGGACAGGACGACGAAGCCCGACGCGCCCAGGCCGCCGGCGCGTCGGTCCTCGAGAACCCCGACCCCGGCGAGGGTCCCATCACTTCGCTGCGCCTGGCCCTGGCCGCCCTCGGCGGCGAGGTGGAGGGCGTGGCCCTCTGCCCGGTGGACCACCCTCTGGTGCAGCCGGAAACCGTCGCACGGCTCCTCGAGGCGTTCTCGGCCGGAGACGCTCCGGTGGTCCTCCCCGACCACGGGGGGCGCGGCGGCCATCCGACGCTCTTCGGACGCCCGCTCTTCGCCGAGTTGGCCGACCCCGGGCTGGAGGGCGGAGCGCGCACGGTGGTGCATCGCCATCTGGAGCACACGCACTCGGGTCGAGGTCGACGACGCCGGCGTGGTGACGGACATCGACACCCCGGAGGCCTATCGCGAGGCCATCGGAAGCCCGTCCCGTCCCTGGCCGATTCCCCGGTCCCGGGCGTCGAAGGAGGACCGATGAGGCTCGAGCGCCGCCACGGCCGCGGAGGTCGTGATGGCCGCCGTCGAGGCAGGGTATTCGGCGCGTCACGCTGCTGTCCGTGGGAGGAAGCGCCGCTGCACCCGACGGCGCCCGCTGGTCCTCGTCGTGACCGCCGACGGCGACGAAGCCGTGCACGGCACGCTGGGCTCCCCGGAGCTGGACGACGGCCGCCCTCGAGGCGGGACGGGCCGCCGTCGCCGATCCTCGCCACCGCGACGGGCTCGAGATGCTGGCGGGGGCGGAGGTCTACGTCGAGGTGCGCCGCCCCGTGCGGGACCTCGTCATCGTCGGCGCGGGCCACATCGCCCGGCCCATGGCGCGCATGGGCGCCGACCTGGGATTACCGCGTCATGGGTCCTGGACGACCGGCCGGACTTCGCCACGCGGGAGCGCTTCCCCGACGCATACCGGGTCGTCAGGGCGGACTTCTCCGACCCCTTCGCGGGACGTGCCCATCCACGCGCAGCACCCACGTCCTGCTGGTGACCCGCGGCCACAAGTACGACTACGACTGCCTCGTGCGCGTGCTGCGGGGGGACCCGGCGCCCGCCTACATCGGTATGATCGGGAGCCGCAGGCGGGTGCGGGCCACCTTCGTGCAGCTCCTCGAGGACGGGATCCCCCGCGAGCGGCTGGCCGAGATCCACGCGCCCGGTCGGGCCTCGACATCGGCGCCGAGACGCCCGAGGAGATCGCCGTGGCCGTGGCCGCGGAGCTGGTGAAGGTGCACCGCGGCGGCTCCGGGGCATCGCTCCGGGACCTGGAGCGCGTCGCGGAGCGCTTCTTCGGTGAAGGAAGCGCTGCCGACGACACGGAGACACGAAGAAAGATGACCCACCACGACGACCGCGTGCTCACCGACGCCCTCCGGGACGCCCGGGAGCGCGGACGGCCTGCGCCCTGGCCACCGTGGTGGCCACCCGCGGCTCCACGCCCCGGAAGGTCGGCGCGCGCCTGCTGGTGGACCCCGAGCGCGGGCTCACCGGCACCGTGGGCGGAGGGTGCGGCGAAGCCGAGGTCATCGAGGCGGCGCGGCGGGTGCTGGAGACCGGGCAGCCCGAGCGCATCGACCGTGGACCTCACCGAGGACTTCCTCTCCTGGAGCCCCGCGGTGTGCGGGGGCACCATGGACGTCTTCGTCGAGGCGGTGCTCCCCGGGCCGACGAGCGGCCGCGAGTGAGCCCCGAACGGCGCGTCCGGATCCACTACCTGCGTCCTCCGCAGCAGGTCCAGGTCTTCGACCAGCGACTGGTGCTGGACCGCGACGACGTGAAGGTGACGCTGGCCGAGGCCATGCCCTTCGATCCGCCCATGCGCATCGACGGCGACGTGGTCCTCGAGCACGGCTCCGACGTCGTCTGGTTCACCTTCCCCGGCCTCTGGCACGACATCGGCCGCTTCCACCGCGCCGACGGGACGTTCACCGGGCATCTACGCCAACATCCTCACGCCGCCGGAGATGCGACGGCGACGAGTGGCACACCACCGACCTCTACCTGGACGTGTGGCTCGCCGCCGGACGGCGACGGCCATGCTCCTGGACGAGGACGAGCTGGACGAGGCGCTGGGACGGGAGTGGATCGACGGCGCGACCGCCGACCGGGCCCGCGCCGAGGCCGATCGCTCCTGGAGCGGCCGCACGCGCCGGCACCTGGCCGCCCCGCGGTGGTGCAGGAGTGGACCCTGGAGCGCTGCCGGACGGGAGCTGGCAGCGCGACGGGCGCCGTGACCGCACCCGACGAGCCCGCCGTTCAAGATCCTGGTCACCGACGAGGTCGACGCACGAAGGCGTCGCCCTGCTCCGGTCGACGCCGGGGCTGGACGTCGACGTCGTGCCACCCTTCCCGCCGACGAGCTCCTGGCCCGCATCGGCGAGTACGACGCCATCGTCGGGCGGAGCGCGACGCGCATCTCCGAGGAGCTGCTGCGCGCCGGCACACGCCTGAAGGTCGTGGGGCGCGCGGGCGTCGGCGTGGACAACGTGGCCATGGACACCGCCACGGCCCTGGGCATCGCGGTCATCAACGCGCCCGCCGGGCAACACCATCGCCGTCGCGGAGCTGTTCTTCGGCACCGTGCTCACCCTGCTGCGCCACCTGGACCGGGCCACCGCCGTCCATGCGCGAGGGCCGGTGGGACCGCTCGGCCCTCCGGGGCGGCGAGCTCAAGGGCCGCACGCTGGGCATCGTCGGGCTCGGCCGCATCGGTGGCGAGGTGGCCCAACGCGCCCACGCCTTCGGCATGGAGGTCGTGGCGCATCGACCCCTACATCCCCGCCGAGCGCTTCGCCTCGCTGCGCGTCCGCCAGGCCGCAGACGCTGGACGAGCTCCTGCGCCGAGGTGGACATCGTCACGGTGCACACGCCGCTCACCGACGAGACCCGGGGGCTCCTGGACGGCCGCCCGCCTCGGCCTCCTGAAGGACGGCGCCATCGTCGTGAACATGGCCCGGGGCGGCATCGTGGACGACGCGGCCCTCCACGACGAGCTCGCCTCCGGCAGGCTCGGCGGCGCCGTGCTGGACGTCTTCCAGGTGGAGCCCCTGGCCGGAGACCACCCGCTTCGCGGACATGGACAACGTCGTGCTGACGCCCCACATCGGCGCGTCCACGCGCGGAGGCCCAGCGCAACGTCGCCGTGGACGTGTGCGCCGCGGTGCGCGACGCGCTCCTCCAGCGGGACTACTCCCGCTCCCTGAACGCGGCGCTGGCCGGAGAGGACGCCGAGGCGATCCGCCCGGCCATGCGCCTGGCCCGGGCCGCGGCGACGGTGGCCCGCGCGCTCCTGGCCGACCGCGGACACGGCGCGTTCTGGAGTCGCTGACGCTACGCACCGGCGACGAGCTCGCGGGCGCGGGCCAGGCGCTCCTCGCCGCCGCCGCCCTGGGCGCCCTGGAAGGCGTCATGGGCGCGGACCGGGTCAACCTCATCAACGCCCCGAGTCTGGCCGCATCCCGCGGCATCGCGCTGGCCGTGGCCGCCGTCGGGCGAGCCGCCCCACTCCCGGGCGCTGGAAGTCCGCCTGGCGGCCGACGGCGACGAGGTCACGCGTGGGAGGCATCGCGCCGGCTGGATGCCCCGCCCCGCATCACCCGCATCGGCGCCTTCCACGTGGACGTGCTCCCGCGCGGCACGCTCCTCGTGCTGACCAACCGCGACGTCCCCGGCGTCATCGGCCGGGTCGGCACCCTGCTGGGCGACGGCGGACGTGAACATCGCCGAGTACCATCAGGCACGCTTGAGCCAGGGAGGCGACGCCCTGGCGGTGATCACCCTCGACGGGCCCCTCCCGCCGGCACACGCGATGCAGCTCCTTACGCTCGCCGAGGTGCACAGCGCGATGGTGGTGACCCTTCGTCGTCGGATCGCTGAGCGACTCGGCGGATCGGTGGGCGTCTCCCGTCGCTTCGTCAGCGTGGTGTTCGACGTCGATTCCACCCTCGTCGGCATCGAAGGCATCGACTGGCTGGCGGAGCTGCGCGGCCCCGAGGTGGCCGATGCGGTTCGGACGCTCACCAGGGACGCCATGGCGGGGCGCGTCCCTCTCGACGAGGTCTACGGCAGACGCCTCGAGCTGATCGCACCCGGCCCCGCGGAGATCGCGGCCCTCGCGGACGCCTACCTCGACGCGGTCGCCCCCGGCGCCGCCGATCTGCTGGCGACGACTCCGGGCCGACCGGCGTGGAGGTGACCCTCGTCAGCGGCGGAATCCGGGACGCCATCCTCCCCCTGGCCCGCTTCCTGGAGGTCGGAGAGGAACGCGTCCATGCGGTGCAGCTGCGCGTTGGACGGACACGGACGCTTCACGTCCGTGGTCCCGTCTCCACTCGCCACGGCGGGAGGCAAGCCGACGGTCGTCGGCGGCCTGAGCCTGGCGCGCCCCGCCCTGGCCGTCGGCGACGGCGTGACCGACCTCGAGATGCGTCCCGCGGTGGACGCGTTCGTGGCCTTCACCGGCTTCGTGCGTCGCTCCGCCGTCGTCGACGGATGCGATGCGGAGTTCCGGGACTTCCCGTCCCTCGCAGCATGGATCTTCGGTGCGTAGAGCGGCCCTGCCGCTATCGGATCATCGACGGCTCTCCACCGGAGCCCCCCGGCTGATCTCCTCGACGATGCGGTCCGCGTCGTACACCTTCGCCAGCGCCTCCCGGATGGCGCGCACGTCCACCATGATGTTCCGGCCCCGCTCCGGGAGGTAGATGAAGTCCCGGCTCAGCCCCTCGATGTTGCGGTCGAAGTTGAGGCCCACCAGCGCCAGGTCCTTGGTCACCGCCGGCGAGCCCGAGTTGCCGCCGTAGGTGTCCGCCGTGGAGATGAAGTTCAGCGGCGTGGACAGGTCCAGCCCCTCGGGCACCGGCACGCCACCGCTTCGGGCAGCTGCCACTCCACGTTGCCGCTCGTGGCCGTAGTACCGGTCGTAGACGCCGTAGAAGGTGGTGTGGGTGGGCGCCAGCGTGCCGTTGTACTCGTAGCTCTTCACCACGCCGTCGGTGATGCGCGGGCGACGACGTGGCGTCGGGCGCCACGTCGGTGCCGTACACCTCGAAGCGGGCCCGGCCCAGGTCCGCGGCCAGCTCGCTCTCCCGCGGCAGCTCACGGCCCGGTCCGCTCCTGAACGCCGCCACCCGGGGAGCGAGCGCCCGCGCCAGGGCCACGGCCGGGTCGTCGGCGGGGATGCCGCCGCCCGTCCAGGGCCGCCTCGTCGTCCTGGCCTGGTCGACAGGCGCGGAGCGCGCCAGCAGCGACGTCGGCGGCACCTTCCGGCGATCGCGCCCGTCCAGCGCCGCGCTCCACCAGCGGGATCGTCCGGCGCCCAGGTACGCGCTGGAGATCCTCCAGGCGGAGGCGAAGCAGGTCCTCCTCCATGGTCGGCGGGATGGTCCGCCACCTCGCGGAGCCGCCGCGCGCAGCTTCGCCAGGGTGTCGGCGGGTGCCCCTCCGCTCCGCGCCTCCAGCAGGTCCGCCGCCATCATGGCCGCGGCGGAGCAGTGCGCGACCCGTTGGAGGCGCTGGCCAGGCCGTAGAAGGCGCCGGCGGCCCCGCCAGCGCCCGCTTCGCGGCCTGCAGCGCGGCGATGTCCGCCAGGAGCGCCGCCGTAGCGACCGCTGCAGCGTCGGGATCGCGCGGCGATGGCCGTCGCCAGCTCCTCCTCCGCGGCGCGCTTCAGCCCCAGGATCTCCGGGTCACGCAGCGCCGCCAGACGCCCGGTGTACGCCTTCAGGGAGTTGGAGAGGCCGAAGGCGCGGTTGCGCAGGTCCAGCGCCTCGCCCGCTACCGGGTCGGCGGCGTAGGCGTCCCGCAGCGACCTGCAGGCGCGTCTCGTAGTACGCCTTCCGCACCGGCACCAGAACGTCGCGCTGGTACTCCAGCTGCGCCACGGTCTGCAGTCGGTTCGTGGGTCCGGGGTTGCCGATGACGAAGACCGGGTCCCCCTCGTGCACCCCGTCGCCCCACGTGAACCACGTCGTGGGATGGTAGCGGCTTGCCGTCCGCGTCGTAGACGCGATAGAAGCGCGAAGTCCAGCGCGTAGCGCGGATACGTGAAGTTGTCCGGATCGCCGCCGAAGAAGCCCATGTCCAGCTCGGCGGCCGCCACCAGCCGGACGTCGCGGAAGCGCCGGAAGACATACGCCGAGTAACGGCCGCCGTTGTAGAGGGGAACCACCTGCACCAGGACCTCGTCCGAGCCCGCGTGCGCGCCTCGAGGCGGCGCTGGACGGCCGCGACGGCGTCCTGCCGCGCCTCGCCTCGCCCGTCCGCCGGAGCGGCGTCCATGGCGGCGTAGATCTCGTCGGTGACGTCCTCCACGGCGATGAGCTGGTCGGCGCAGTAGCCGGGGATGGGGCGCTCGTCCGCGAGGGTCGGGGCGTAGAAGCCGTCGTCCAGCAGGTGCTCGCCCTCGCGGGTCACGGCGCTCACGGCGCCCCGGGCGCAGTGGTGGTTCGTCACCACCAGGCCGTCCGGCGACACGAAGGACGCCGAGCACCCGGGAATCCGCAGCGCCGGCGAGGCGCGCCTTCTCGAACCACTCGGGGGACGCGTCGAAGCCGTAGGTGGACGTGAAGTACTCCGCGGGCGGATACTCGAAGGTCCACATCTTCCCGAAGTCGAAGCGGCCAGGCTTCGGCGCGTCGGGAGCCTGAGCGACCACGGGACCGTGAAAGGCCACCAGTGCGGCCAGGAGACCGAATGCGCGGACACGGATCCGGAAGGGGCGGTGCATGACAGCGTCTCCGTCGATGGACTCGGAGGGTCACGACGGTGGGTCGTCGGCGGGGTCTCCGAAGGGTAGCCCGGCGGGACGGTGAAGGCGAGGGGAACGATGCCTCGGCGGCGGTCACGCCCGGGAGGGCCTGGCAGGCCCCGACCGTTGCGCTAACGTGGGGCAGATGACCACCTCCTTCCGGGCCACGGTGCCCACGATCGTCGCCGGGCGGCGGGTTCCCGTTTCGTGCTTACGACGGGAGGGCGCGTCGCCTGCCGTGCTCCTGCTGCCCGGCCTCGGCATGCCCGCCGCGGAAGCGTTGGGAGTGCCGCCGGAGCGCGTGCTGCCTGGACGTGCCCTGCTGGTTCCCGACTTCCCCGGCACGGGAGACACCCCCGGAGTGGCCGACCTGAGTGTCGGGGACCTCGCACGCCTGGCCGGAGACCTCGTCCGTGCGCTGGGCCACGGACCCGCCGTCGTCGTGGGGCACAGCATGGGAGGCCTCGCCGGCCTCCTCCTGTGCCGGAGAGAGCCCCACCTCGTCGCCGGTTTCGTGAACGTCGAGGGGAATCTCGGACCGGGCGACTGCTTCGTCTCCGGCCGCGTGGTGACGGAGGCTCTCGAGAAGGTGGCGGAGGCCCTGGCCCGCTCCCGCGGCCCCGGCATGGCGCGCTACGCTGCCACTCTGGGCAGGATCCGCGACCGTCCCACGTTCCTGGCCCTGTCGAGATCGCTCGTGGAGCACTGCGCCGGCTCGCCACTCCTCGGCTGGTTCACCGCCCTGACCGTTCCGAAGATCTTCGTCACCGGAGCGTCAAGCCGCGGGCTTCCCTACCTGGCGGACCTGGAGGATTCCGGAGTACCCGTGGTGAGGCTCCCCCGCTGCGGCCACTTCCCGATGTACTCACGACCGACCGCGTACTACGCCGCCGTGGAGGAGTTCGTGAAGACCCTTGGGCACCACGGCTCCAACGCGCGGGCCGGCGACACAACGCCAGCCGCTCGGCTGGGACGCTGAGGCATGCATCAGGGGCTTGCCCTAAGTACGCGAGGCCAATATTCTTGCCATGACCTCAACGATTGAGACCATAATTCCCCTGAATCCTGCCGGAGCTCGGATGAGCCGCCACTCTCTCCCCATCCTCCCGGGAACCGTCGAGTTCCTCGCCCTCGGAGCCCTGGCACGGGGGAGACGGATGCACGGCTTCGAGGTCCTCGCGTGGATCGAGCGAACGTCGGAGGGAGACCTCCTGGTGGAGGAGGGCGCCCTCTACCCGGCACTCCACCGCATGGAGAAGCGAAAGTGGCTGAAGTCCCAATGGGCGGTGTCGCCCAAGGGACGGCGAGCCAAGTACTACGAGATCACCGCCGCCGGCAGCGAGGCCCTGACCCAGGTGTCGCGAGACTGGGACCGATACGTGGCCGCGGTGGGCAAGGTGGTGACGGGGGAGGCATGAGGCGTGCGGTCGACGAGGAGATCCGTCATCACATCGAAGAGCGCGCGGCGCTCCTCATGGAGGAAGGATGGGAGCGGGACGCGGCTCTCCGGGAGGCGGAGCGCCGATTCGGGGACGTGGACGGGGTGAGGAGGGAGCTCATGAAAATCGACGGCGACGTGGACACGAGAACGACGACGGGCACGGAGATCCTACGCTCCCTCTGGTGGGACGTGCGTCATGCGCTCAGAGGCATGAAGAAGAATCCTGTCTTCACCCTCGCGGTGGCGTTGACCCTCGCTCTGGGAATCGGCGCGGCTTCGTCGATCTTCGCGGTGTTGGACGCGCTGCTGTTGCGCCCCCTTCCCTACCAGGACGCCGACCGGCTGGTGGAGGTGGACCAGGCGTTGAAAGACGGGGGCGGGTACATGTACGGGCTTTCGGTGGAGAGCGCGGCGGAGTGGCGCCAGGATACACGCGACCTCACCGATGGGTGGCTGGAGTATGCGCCCAAGACCGTGGTCCGCACCGATGGTCCGGTGGCCGAGCCACTGCACATTCTGGGCGTGACCCCCGGAGCGGATACACTGCTTGGCTTGCCCCTGCTCGTGGGTCGCTCGTTTTCGCATGAGGACGCATCGCCGTCCAGCCCCGAAGTGGCCGTCCTCGGTCGCGCCTACTACCAGCGCCTGGGTGGTGACCCGTCCATCCTCGGCTCCACCATCGACCTGGAGACGGGCCCGGTTACCGTGGTGGGTGTCCTCGCCGGAGGTGTGAAGTTCCCCATCCTGATGTCCGACGATCCGGACCTCTGGTTGCCACTGCGCTCGGACCACACGCTAGCCGGCGAGACGCTTCACGTGCGCCCCACGGTTTGGGCCCGGCTGCGGGCGGACATCACCCTCGCCCAGGCGAAGGACCGCGTGGACGTCACCGCCGCGTCCCTGGACTCGGAGCGACCGAGGTCGGGAGGCACCTGGAAGGTGGCCCTCGTCCCCCTGGGAAGCCACCGGGTCAACTCGGACATCCGCCAGGCACTCTGGCTTCTGAGCGCCACCGTGGGAATGATCTTCCTCATCGCCCTCGTGAACGGGGTGAACCTCCTCCTGGTACGCGCGTCCGGACGGAGCCAGGAAATGGCCGTCCGCGCCGCGCTCGGTGGCTCGAGACGACGGGCATTCGGCCAATTCCTGGTGGAGGGCGTCCTGCTCGGGCTGGCCGGCGGGGTGGGGGCGGTCGTGATGGCTCTGGTCGCCGTGGGCGGGATCCGTGGCATCTTCCCCAGGGACGTCCTGTACTTCAGCCCCTACTCTCTCAGGGTGGAGGGCCGGACCCTGGTCTTCGTCTTCGGCGTGTCCACGGTGGTGGGCGTCATCCTAGGGCTCCTCCCCGGACTCCGGACCTTCCCGTCTACCTTCACGCGAGCTCTGACGGGGCGCTTCCACGGTGACGGAGCATCGGGACGCCGGCTCCGCAACGCGATGGTGTTCATCCAGGTGGCGCTCTCCATGACCCTCCTGGCGGCCGCCGGCCTCTTCGTGAAGAGCCTCGATCGCCTGGTGCGTGTCGACCCCGGGTACGACTTCCGGCACATCGCGCTCGCCGACCTTCAGCCCTCGTCGATGCGGTACCCGGAGGCCACCGATCGGGGCGACTTCCTGCGCAGGCTCCAGGCGCGTCTGGAGACCAGCCCGGGAGTACGCGGAGCGACCGTCACCGACGGCTCCGGGTTCAGCTTCGACGTACACCTTCAGGCCGAAGGCGCCGAGCCTCGAAAGGACCAACCCACCCTCGTTCCCTCCACCAGCGTTCACCCGGACTACTTCAAGGTCATGGGCGTCGACCTCGTCGAGGGGCGGGCGTTCGAGCCCGCCGACGCAGGCACCGATGCGGTGATCATCGACGAGGACATGGAGCGTTTCCTGTGGGGCGGTCGTGGGGCCGTGGGGAAGCGCTTCCGCCTCGACGACGGCGACCCCTGGCTCACCGTCGTGGGCGTCGTCCGCGACCTTCGCCTCATGGGGCGGGACCAGAGCCTGGGTGCCGGACAGATCCTCCACCCAAGCGAGCTCGGCGGCACCTGGACGTACGCTTCCCTGGCCGTGCGGACCGACGGCGACCCGGAGACACTCCTTCCCACGATCCAGCGGGCCGTGCGCGCCGTGGACCCACAGCAGGCCATCTTCAAGCTGCGGACGGCGTCTCAGGCCCTCGCGGAGGAAGAGCAGAAGCCCCGCTTCGTGATGACGCTGATGACGCTCCTCGCGGGCATCGCCGTCACCCTGGCGGGCGTCGGGCTGTACGGCACCCTCAGCTACTCCGTGAGCCGTCGCGACCGCGAGATCGGCATCCGCATGGCCCTGGGTGCGGATCGGATTGGCGTGCGAGGCTTGGTGCTCCGTGAGGGACTCGAAGTGGCCATCCCCGGGATTCTCGTCGGCGTCCTCGGGACGATCCTGGCCTCACGAATGGTCCAGGCACTCCTCTACGAAGTAACTCCCCGGGATCCGTCGGTGCTGGCGGCCACGGCGCTCTTCTTCCTGGCCATCGCCGTCCTGGCGTCGTTTCTTCCCGCGCGCCGGGCGACGCGTCTCGATCCGGTGGAGGTGCTGAAGGAGGAGTAGGTCACTCCGCCATCTCGTACGTCGCTCCGGTGATCCTGCCCTTCCAATAGGGAAGATCCCCGCCGGTGAGTTGCCACAGGACCACTGCGTCTCCGGGAACTCGCATGCCATCCCGCTCACCGTATGCACCGAGGCGACACGACCATGGGGTGCGAACGAACTCACCGTCCACCTCCCTCGGGCGGTCCGGAACGTTCACCTCGACCACTCCGCCGTCGGCTCCGAAGCGGAACTCCGCCGACACCTCCAATCCGTCCGCATGGACTGTCGCCCGCGCGCTGTCGTCGTCCAGCGGGCTCCACTCCACGCATCCACCGGGCAGCAGAGCGGTGGGCAGCCAGGGCGTTTCGGCCAGCCACCGCATCATCTCTCCTCTCGAGAGCTCCGGTGTATCCGGAGCATCAACTACCGGGATCAACCCGGCTACGGCGGCTTTCATCGTGCCCACGCCATCCACGTATGCATCCACGACGTGGATGGCCAGACCCGGCGCCAGGCGCATGCGAGCGTCCCACACGAATCCAGGGCGCAGCGCGGTGAACAGCTGATCCGCCTTGAAGGGAATCCAGGCGTCGGCGGCTTCTCCCCGGCGGAACTCCCCCTCCGACGTCACGTGGGCTCGTACCACCCTGGCTTGGCCTTCCTTCAACGCGAATCGGAGATAGCGCGCCACCGGTGGCGGGAGCGCGTCCATGTCCCCGGCGCGGAACGGGGGACCGGGGGATGAGGAGGGCGAAGGAAGTCGGGCGCGTAGCGCATCCGTTCGGCGGCGCCAGGTCACCGAACCGAACACGAGAAGCGCGAGGACGGCGAGCGCGAGGAGCCCCACCGCCGGAAGAGCGACGTCGGTGAACATCGTGATGGAGGGGTTCATGAAAGAGGGCCCCGGCCTCGGTGGGCTGTCTCGTCGGCGTACGCCAACGATCACACGGCCGCGCTCGGAGGTCCAGCGACGGCGGCGATCGATTTCGCCGCCCCGGCGCGCACCCCCTCCCTACGGGCGCGGGTACCCGGGCGCCCGGAGCCCAACGCTGCCCGGCCCCCACTTCACGCGTCCACCACCCTCACGCAATGGGACGCGTCAAATCGGATGCAGGGGAAGGCGGGCGAGGACGACGACCGAGGCGTACCTCAATGGTACGTCGCAGGTCGGCGCCCGGAGCCCAACGCCGCCCTGCGCCGATGTCACGCGTCCACCACCCAAGCGCCGCATAGGCGGTCCAGGTCCACATACAGACCCTTCAGCACCGACTCGTCCTCTCGCACGCAGTCGATGAGCCGGTCGTACGCGTCCATGGACGACGCCGGAATCTCGATCTCCTCGTGGTGATACGAGCCTTCGTCCACGAAGAGGAGACGCACCTTGACCTTCGGTTTGGCCTTCGGCATGAGGCTCCTCTCAGGCTCCCCGGATCCGTCGCACCTCGGGCAGCGACGCCAGGAAGATCAAGTCATGATGATCGCCGACATCACACACCACTGGCACCACGCGTGGATCACCGCGGCCTCCAGGTACGTGAGATAGAGCGAGAATGCGAACCCGACCAGGCCACCCGCGAAGAGCAGGCCGCCGAGGGCGCGGGACTCCCTTCCTGCGGGCTGGATGCCCATGAAAGAGACCACGAGCAAGATCACATAGCCCACGACGCCGAGCCCCGCCACGGGTATGGGCCCGATCCGCGCGTAGGGGCTCTGCTGTACCCGCTCGCAGTTGCCCACTCCGCAGAGGAGCGAGCCGGTCCAACCCAGTGAATGCGCCAGGAGGTAGAACGCGATGAAGAAGCCCACGAGGGCCATCACCGCGATGGCCATCCGGTTGGCGGGAGGCTGGCCGGCGCTTCGCTCACGGTGGCTCAGCTTCCGCCGATCTGGCGCTGTCCTGGGCGGCTGCCTCGGCGAGCACCTGGTCGACGACGCCGTCACCGCCTTGTAAGCTGAAGTCGTCACCCAGGCGCCGCGGCATCCCCTTGTCGAGCCCCACCATGATCGTCGGCGTGCCGCTCAGCCCGAACTGTTGCGCCAGCCTCAGGTTCGCGGTCACCACGTCGGCGTGCTTGTCGCTGTTCAGGCACGCGCCGAAGGCGTCCGGGTCCATGCCCAGGCCCTTGGCGTAGCCGATGAACGTGTTGATGGGGTTGGCCTGGGGCACCCAGGCAGTCTGCTTCCTGTACAGCTCGTCGTGGATACTGCCAGAACCGGTCCTGGTCGCTGGCGCAGCGCGCCGCCCGGGCGGCGATGAACGAGGTCGCGTGGATGCTCACCAGGGGGAAGTCGTAGAAGACGAACTTGGCCTTGCCGGTCGCCACGTAGGCCCGCTCGATCTGAGGCTGGACGGTGAGCGTGAAGACGCCACAGCCGGGGCATTCGTAGTCACCGAACTCCATGATGGTTACCGGGGCGTTGGGGTCCCCCTTGGTGATGGCCTGGGCCGCTCTCATGAGAGCCGTCGGGTCGTCGAGGCCCGTGAGGTCCACCGGCGCGGTGGCGGCGTGCCCGAGCTTGTTGCGAGGCGACCTGGTAGCCGACGGCGCCCAAGCCGATGACGGCCACGACCCCGAGTGTCCAGTAGAACTTGGTCATGTCGGAGCCGCCCGGGCTTCCGCGGCTTCCCTACGTTGTTGGGCTCTGCTCACCACGAGATCTTCCTCCACGAAGGCAGGTCGTATCGACCGCCGGTCGGAAAGGCCGGCTCGTCGCCGGCCCTCGTTCAGTCACGTCGCCACGTTTGTTCGTACTTCCTATTGGTTCGCTCGGAGCCACCAAGATGTTTCCGTGGACCATCCCGATCAAGCGAGCCCCGGCATCCGCCACCCCCCCGAAGACCCCCGCCGCAAGACCCCGAACGACCCGTCATTCGCTGAGAAGCGACAGGATCCATCGGGTGTCGGTGAGGTCCGGAACCACCCGGTCCGCGCCGGCGCTCTCCAGATCGGAGATCGCGTAGCGCCCGGTGGCGACGCCGAGAGTTCTCATGCCCGAACTGCGGCCACACTGGACGTCCCTGGGCGTGTCCCCCACCACCACGACCGCTTCCGGAGGAAAGTCGACTCCCCACTCCTCGTGGGCGCGGCTCAGGGCGATGGCCGGAAGCTCGTCCCGATCTTCGTGATCGGACCCGAAGCTCCCCATCCGGAATCGATCCCAGATCCCTGCCGACCCCAGCTTCAACTCCGCGCCGCGCACGATGTTGCCGGTCATGAGGCCCAGAGCCAGGTCGTCCCGGCCCGCAACCGCATCCAGGAGCGCGCCTACGCCCGGGAGCACCTGCATAGGGTGGGTCCCCAGCCGCTCCGCGAGATGGGCCACATATCGCTCCCACAAGTGCGGGAGCCCGGCGTCGATGTCGGGGCCATCGAACCCCGCGTCGCGGAGCAGCTCCCTTGCGATCTGAGGATCGGTCTTGCCCGCGAAGTTGTGGACCTCAATGGCTCCAGCGGTGCCGAACGTCTCCATGAGGGCCACGTGAAAGGCCCCCTTCGCGGGTCCCCCGGCTACCAACGTCCCGTCGATGTCGAAGAGCAACAGCCGCCTCAACGCGTGCCCTCCGTTACCGCCCGAACGATGGCAACCTCCAGTGCACCCTGAGCGGCGGCGCCGAGAGCCAGGACCTCGCGCGAGCTGAGGGGCTGCTCCTCCGGAGCGGTCGAGACGGCGAAGATCACGTCGCCGTCGAAGGGCGTGTGCACCGGGGAGATCCGACGAGCCAGGGCATTGGCGGCCACGCGTGCCACGCGCCCCAGATCGATCTTGCCCACGGGCATGTCGGTCGCCACCACCGCCAGCGTGGTGTTCGTGCCGGCCACGAGTGACCGCGTCCCCTCGCTCATCTCGCCCGCGTCGACGCCTCCCTGACGGAGCATCGCCGCCGCGTCCAGGAACGACCCGTCGGGACGCCGGGCGCCTGCGACGATATGGCCGCCCTCGTCGAGGATGTCGCCGAGGGCGTTCACCACGACCAGGGCCCCCACCCGATACTCGCCGAAGGGCACGCTCCAGGCGCCGAAGCCGCCGGCCATGGCGCCTTCTAGACCGGCGATCTTCCCCACCGTGGCACCGGAGCCCACGCCGACCCGTCCCTCCCCGAAGCCGCTCTCCCGAGCGTCCCGGCACGCTGCGTCACCGGTCTCCGTGTCCGGCCTGGGCGTGTCGGCGCGGAGGTCGAAGATCACCGCTGCCGGCACGATGGGCACGGGCACCACGCCGGTGTCGTATCCTCTCCCCTCACCCTCCAGCCACGTCATGACGCCGTCGGCGGCCGCCAAGCCGAACGCCGAGCCTCCTGTGAGGAGAATCGCGTCCACTCTGGGGACCAGGTGATGTGGTGAGAGCGCATCCAACTCGCGCGTGCCGGTGGCGAGCCCGCGCACCTCCGCTGCTCCGCGGAACGGGCCCAGAACCACGGTGCACCCGGTATGCCCGCCGTACGCCTGGCCGTGACCCACGGCCAGGCCGCGAACGAAGGCCGGCGCCTTGTCCCTCACGCCAGCGCCGACAGGAAGGACGGGTCCAGGTTGCCGCCGCTGACCACCGCGGCGACGCGCGCACCGTCCACGTCCACCTTCTTGGCCAGGAGCGCCGCCGTCGTGGCGGCGCCGGAGAACTCCACGACCAGCTTCTGCCGATTGAGAAGGAGAGCGGTGGCCTCACGGATGGCGTCGTCATCGACGGTGACGACATCGTCCATCAGCTCCCGGGCGTGCTCGAAGGTGAGCTCCCCGGCGATGACGGGCATGAGCCCGTCGGCGATGGTATTCACCTCGGGCAGCAACGTAGGCGCTCCGTTGTCCAGGGCCGCCCGCATGGACGCGGCGCCCTCGGGCTCCACGCCGATGACCCGCGCTCCCGGCAGCATGCGCTTCACCGCCGCGGCGACGCCGCTGGACAGACCGCCGCCTCCGATAGGAGCCAGGACCAGGTCCACATCGCCCCACTCTCGCGCGATTTCCAGGCCCACCGTGCCCTGGCCGGCGATGATGTGACGATGGTCGAAGGGGGGCACGATGACGAGCCCCTCCTCTTCCGCGATGGCTTCGGCGCGCAGCTTCCGCTCGACCGAAGTGGTTCCCTCGAAGACGACCTCTGCCCCCGAGCCGTCGCGCGCCCTCGACCTTCACCTTCGGCGCGGTGGTGGGCATGACCACCACCGCCCGCACTCCCCGGAGCTTGCCCGTCAGGGCGACGGCCTGAGCGTGATTCCCCGAGGAATAGGTGATGATGCCCTTCTCCACCTGATGGTCGGGGAGCTGCGAGACGAAGTTGTATGCGCCCCGGATCTTGAACGACCCCGCCCGCTGCAGGCACTCGCACTTCAGCCGCACTTCGGCCCCCACCGCGTCCGAGACGGCATCGGCGAAGAGGAGGGGAGTCTTCACCGCCACCCCGGCCAGCCGCCGCGCGGCTGCCTCGATCTCGGTCAGGCCAACGAGCCCCTCACCCTGGACCTCGCTCATTCGTCGGAGTCGCCTTCGCCCACATCGTCGGTGGGCTCCCGGGGTCAGCGTCGGCCGCTTCCACCTCAGCCGGCGATCGTCGTCTTCGTTCTCGCCCGCCCTCGTCGTCGTCGTGGTCGCCGTTCCCATCTTCATCGTCGGCGATGATCCGCGCCACGTCCATGAGCTGCGTCGCCGTCGTCGAGGTTCACCAGGCGCACGCCCTGGGTGGCGCGGCCGATGAGCGAGATCTCGTCCACCCGCTGGCGGTTCACCACGCCCTTGCGGGTGATGAGCATGAGCTGCTCGTCCTCCGTCACCGACCTGATGGCCACCACCTTACCGGTGCTTCCGAGATCCTCAGGTTGATGACGCCCTTGCCACCCCGCCTCTGCAGCCGGTACGCCTCCGGCGTCGGTGCGCTTGCCCATGCCGTTCTCCGACGCGACCAGCAGCGTCGAGTCCGGCCGGACCACGACCATCCCCACCACGAAGTCGTCACCGGACAGTTCGATGCCACGCACGCCCTCGGTGGCCCGGCCCATGGGCCGGGCATCGGCCTCCTTGAAGCGGATGGCCATGCCCTCGCGGGTGGCCAGCACGATCTGGTCCTCACCGGAGGTGATCTGCACGTCGATGAGCTCGTCGCCCTCGCGGATGTTGATGGCGTTGAGGCCCACGGCGCGCACGTTGCCGTACGCCGACAGCGCCGTCTTCTTCACCACGCCCTTGCGCGTGCAGAACAGGAGGTACTTGTCGTCGGCGAACTCCCGCACCGGCACCACCGCCGCGATCGCCTCCTCGGAGGAGAGGTTGAGGAGGTTGACGATGGGCTTGCCCCGGGAGTGCCGGCCGCCTTCGGGGATCTCCCACACCTTGAGCCAGTAGCACTGGCCCCGGCGGGTGAAGATCATGAGGTAGTCGTGGGTGGACGCCACGAAGAGGTGCTCCACCCAGTCCTCGTCCTTGGTCCCCATCCCCTGGAGCCCCCGGCCCGCCTCGGCGCTGGGCGCGGTACGTGTCCACGGGCAGGCGCTTCACGTAGCCCTGGTGGGACACGGTGATGACCATGTCCTCCTCGACGATGAGGTCCTCGATGTCGAAGTACCCCACCGCGCCGATGATCTCCGTGCGCCGCTCGTCGCCGTACTTGTCGGCGATCTCCTGCAGCTCGCCCTTGAGGATGCTCATGCGGCGCTCCTCGGACGCCGAGGATGTCCCTCAGGTCCTCGATGGTGGCGCGCACCTCGGCGAGCTCCGCCTCGAGCTTCTCGATCTCCAGCCCGGTGAGGCGGGCCAGGCGCATGTCCAGGATCGCCTTGGCCTGCCGCTCGGACAGCTCGAAGCGCTCCTGCAGCGTGGCGCTCGCGGTCTCGGCGTCCGGGGACTTCCGGATGATCTCGATGACCTCGTCGATGTTGTCGACGGCGATCTTGAGACCCCTCGAGGATGTGCTCCCGGTCCAGCGCCTTGTCCAGGTCGAACTGGCTGCGCTTGCACGACGACCACCAGGCGGTGGTCGATGAAGTGCTGGAGCATCTCCCGCAGCGGCATCACCTTCGGCACGCCGTCCACCAGCGCCAGCATGATGGTGCCGAAGGTGGACTGCATCTGCGTGTGCTTGTAGAGCTGGTTCAGCACGACCTGCGGCACGGCGTCGCGCTTCAGCTCCACGACGATGCGCATGCCGTCGCGGTCCGACTCGTCCCGCATGTCCCGGATGTCGACGATCTTCTTGTCCCGCACGAGCTGGGCGATCTGCTCGATGAGGCGGGACTTGTTGACCATGAACGGGATCTCGGTGATGACGATCCGCTCCGAGTTGGCGTCGATCGGCTCGATCTCGGCACGGGCGCGCATGATGATGCGCCCGCGGCCGGTGCGGTACGCGTCCTGGATGCCGTCGCGCCCGCACACGAAGCCGCCCGTGGGGAAGTCGGGTCCCTGCACGATGGACTCGAGCTGCTCCTGCGGCAGGTCCGGGTGCGTCCATCAGCGCCGTCGATGGCCGTCGACGATCTCCCGCAGGTTGTGCGGCGGGATGTTGGTGGCCATGCCCACGGCGATCCCCGAGGAGCCGTTGACCAGCAGGTTGGGGACCTTGGCCGGAAGCACCGTGGGCTCGGGGATGCGCCCGTCGAAGTTCGGAACGAAGCGACGGTTTCCTTCTCGATGTCCGCCAGCAGCTCGATGGCGAGTGGCGTGAGCCGGGCCTCGGTGTACCGGTAGGCCGCCGCGGAGTCGCCGTCGATGGAGCCGAAGTTGCCCTGGCCGTCCACCAGCGGGTAGCGCAGGGAGAAGTCCTGCACCATGCGCACCAGCGAGTCGTAGACCGCCGAGTCGCCGTGGGGGTGGAACTTGCCCAGCACCTCACCGACCACGGTCGCGCTCTTCTTGTACGCCCGGCCCGGGGTGAGCCCCAGCTCGCTCATCGCGTACAGGATGCGCCGGTGCACGGGCTTGAGGCCGTCCCGCACGTCCGGGCAGCGCGCGCTGCACGATGACGCTCATCGAGTAGTCGATGAACGACTCCCTCATCTCGTCCTCGAGGAAGCGCGTCAAGACCTGCTCGCCGCCGTTCCCCTTGAGATCGAGCTCGTCCGCCATACTCAATCCTTCTCAGGTGATTACGCCCGCGTCGGTCGACCCGCGGGATTCAGTCGCACCGGCGCATGTCAGCCCTGGACCGACAGCCCCACCCAACCGCAGGCCTCGCACTCACGGCGGGCGATGCTCTCGCTCATGAGCGCGGCCAGAAGCCGGTGGCGCTTACCACGCTTCACCCGTCGGGTGTTGCCCCCGCAGTTCGGGACACAGGTGCCCCACCGCCCGCACGTCGACACTGGCGCGCGCGGACCACACCAGCACCACTCCCAGCGCAGCACCCACGACGAGGGCGACGACGCCGGCCTCGAAGCGGAACGCGGAGATCTGGAATTCGACCCCGGCCAGGACCGCCCCGGCGCCGGCCCGAAGGCGGTCGAAGGTGAGGGAAACGGCCTCGGTGGAGAGCTCGAGGCCGACCAGAATCAGGGCCAGGGAAATGAATGCCAGGCTTCGGCGCAAACTCGTCCTCTCGGCGGTCCCGGGGCAGGGTCCGGCGCTTCGGCTCGCGCGCCGGGAAGCACATCGAGCGCCCGAACGGCCGGGGCCGTCCGGGACGCTCCTTGGAGATTGAAAAATAACCCTTTACGCCACGCTCACGAAGTCCCGGAGCTCCCGCAGCCCCTGGGCGCCGCAGGAGGTCCCGGAGGTGCGCAGCGGACCCCGGGTTGGCCCACTGCCGCAACGTGAAGGGCGTTCCCGACACGCGAGGCCGCGCCCCGGTGTCCAGCACCGGCGCCCCGTGGACGCTCTGGCCGATCTTCCGGGGATCCACCTCCACGAAGGCGAGAACCCTGCGTTCCGGCCGCCAGCAGCGCCCTGGCGAAGGCCTTCCCCACCGGTCCCGCACCCCAGATCACGGCGCCCTCGCGGCCCCGCAACAGCGTGCGGCGCAGGTAGTGCACCTTGCACTGGACGAAGGCGTCGGGGGAGTAGGCGGGATCGGTCCGGTGGAGTCGCCGGTCCCCCTCGCGCCAGTGCAGGAGCACCTCCGGGATCCGTGCCATGTGGCCACCGGACTCCCAGAGGCGGAGGATGAGGTCGTAGTCCTCCGGCCATCCCGCGTCGCGGTATCCTCCGGCGGCCTCCACCGCGCCGGCGTTCAGGAAGAACGTGGGGTGCGCCAGGGGGCACTCCACGAACAGCTCCCGCTCGAGCGTCGCCGGGGCCCAGGGGCTCGTTCAGCCAGGCCTCATAGCGACGTGCCCCGTCTCGCACAGCCTCCCTGGGGAAGTAGCGAACACCCGTTCCGCAGACGGCCAGCGAGGAGTCGGACTCCATGAGATCGCGCTGGCGCTCCAGCCGGGCGGGCTCGCACACGTCGTCGGCATCCATGCGCGCCAGGTATCTGCCCCGTGCCGAGGCGCGTGCCCGCTCCAGCGCCGACACGATGCCCGGCGGGAGGCTGGCCGTGCACGCTGACCCGCGGGTCGCGCCGGGCCCAATCCGCGAGAATCCCGCCGGGTCGCGTCGGTGGAGCCGTCGTCCACGGCGAGCACCTCGAAGTCCGGATCCGTCTGGACCTCCAGGGAAGCGATGGCCTCCTGGAGATGGGACTCGCCATCGCGAACCGGCAGGAGAATGGAGACCGGGGGCGCCGCGGTCAGCCGACTCTGCTCCGGGCCGCGCGCTTGCGGCGGATGTGGTCCGACACGTGGTCCCCGTACGCGTCCACGAAGTCCTCGAGGCAGTCGGATCCCTGCACGGTCCCGCGACACCCCGGTGCGCCGCACGAGCACTGCGAAGGCGGGCATCCGCTCGTCGTAGAAGGTGGCGTACTCCAGCGTGATCTCCTCGCCGGCATCGATGGCCCGGCGAGCCACCACGTCGAGCCCCTCCAGCCAGGCCGAAGGCTCACAGGCGTGGTTCAGGGGTCGCCACGCCTCCGGATCCTCGCTCCACGTCACCCACACCTCGTCGGTGAGGGGCCACGCGTAGCGCGCGAACCACTCCTTGTGTCGCTCGTCCCAGCTCGCCTCCACCTGGGAGAGGGTGACCAGGTGGTGCGGCTGCTCCTCGAAGGCGATGACGCGCTCGCCCGCGGCGATAAGCCCGCGTGGCGAAGATGCCGTAGTCGCCTCCTGGCCGCGGAAGCACCCGCCACCCCCGGGCACGCCGCTGCGTGCCGGTTCAACGCCGGCGGCCACCACCTGACGGGTGAAGCCCTCGTGTCCCGCCGGGATCGTTGAGCAGGATCAGATCTGCGCTGCCCGGCATCCGTCGGCGGATAGTAGAGCCCGCAGTTGGGATTGATCTCCAGCATGAAGGCCCGCCCGTCGGCATCGACCCTCACGTCGCAGCGTCCGTAGCTCGACGCCGCGCATCCCCAGGAAGAACCTGGACGCGGCCTCACGGAGGAGCGCGTCCATCGCCGGGTCCTCCACGGGGAAGGCTTCGAGCCCGTCGTAGTTGACCCACTTGAGGTTGTAGTGCTTGAAGGACTCGCCCTCGGGAAAGCGGTACTGAATGGGCTGGTACGTCGTCGGGTGCGCCGGATCGTCGGGGTTCTCCGCCACCAGCACCGTGCACTCGGTCCCCTCGATGAACTCCTCGATGAGCGCCGCGCCGTAGTGGTGGATCATCTCCCCGGCGCGCTCGCGCAGCTGCGTCGGGCGTCTCCACCCGCGAGTGCTCGGTGAGGCCGTTGCTGGCGTAGCTGCTGGGGTGCTTCACGAAGAGGGGGAAGCGGAGGGTGCGCTCCGCGTGGAGCGACGTCCGCGTCGGTGCGCGCCGTGACGTACTCCGGCGTGTCGATGTCCCATGCGCGGCATACACGCTTCATGGCCTCGCGCGTCGGCTCGTAGAACTCGCTGGTCGCGCCCGTGAACGGAACGTCGAGCCACTCCAGCGTCTGCACGACCTCGATCCCCACACGCCCCTCGTCCCAGGCCCCGTCGCACAGGTTGAAGTAGAGGTCGTATCCCTGTCGCGACGCCTCGAGGATCTGTGCCACCGCGGATTCCTTCTCCAGGGTGAGCACGTCCCACTCCGCCTCCGGATAGAAGGGCCGCGGGTCGCAGGGCCAGTCGTCGTCGGGGAACGGATCGGCGTCCAGCTCCTGGTCCGTCAGCAGGCAGATGCGCATCGCGCTGATGTTCGACGAAGGGGCGTGCACGTCACCGATCGTGTCTATGATCGGTCAAAGCGCACGGCATTGCCATACCTTCGACGCACGTGATCGCTCACGCCGTGCCCATGTCGAGCACGCCCGCGCAGGTATCGTCCCGTGGCGCTCTCGGGCACGGTGGCCACCGTCTCCGGGCGCCCCATGGCCACCACCTCACCCCCCCGATGCCCCGCGCCCGGCCCCAGGTCCACGATCCAGTCGGCCACCTTCATGACGTCCAGGTTGTGCTCGATGACCAGCACCGTGTTGCCCGCCTCCACCAGGCGGGCGAGCACGTCCAGGAGCTTCTTCACGTCCTCGCCCGAGAGCCCGGTGGTGGGCTCGTCCAGGATGTAGAGCTTCCGCCCCTTGGTGCCCGCGGCACCCGCCAGCTCCCGGGCGATCTTGAGGCGCTGGGCCTCGCCGCCGGACAGCGTGGTGGCGGGCTGGCCCAGGCGCAGATAGCCGAGGCCCACCTGCTGGAGCTGCCAGAGCGTCTTGCCCGAGCTTCGCCTCGCGGATGAAGAAGCGGATCGCCTCGTCCACGGTGAGCTCGCAGGAGCTCGTGGACGTTCTTGCCCCGGTACTTCACGTCCAGGAGCTCGCGCTTGTAGCGGGTGCCGCCGCACACGTCGCAGGGGACGTAGACGTCGGCCATGAAGACCATCTCGATCTCCACCTGGCCGGCGCCCTTGCACGCCTCGCAGCGCCCGCCCGCGACGTTGAAGGAGAAGTGGCCCGCGCCGTATCCGCGCTCCCGGGCCACGGGCTGCTCGCGACAGGATGCGCCGCACCTCGTCCCACGCCTTGATGTAGGTCACGGGGTTCGAGCGCGGCGTGCGCCCGATGGGCGACTGGTCCACCAGCACCACGCGCGTCCAGATGCGCGAGCGCCCTCCAGCGCGTCGTACTCGCCCACGGCCTCGCCCAGGTGCTCCTTGGCGGTGGTCTCGCCACCGCAGCTCCCGCTCCGCGGCGCGGTAGAGCACGTCGTGGACCAGCGTGGTCTTGCCCGAGCCGGAGACGCCCGTGACCACGGTGAGCGTGCCCAGGGGGATCTCCATGTCGACGCCCGTGGAGGTTGTGCTGACGGGCGCCCCGGAGCACGAGCGACGGCCCGTCCACGCGACGGCGCTTGCGTCCGGGAGCGTCCACGGCGGAGCGCCCGGACAGGTAGCGACCCGTGGCCGTGTCGCGAGCCGCGAGGTCGTCGGGAGGCCCTTCGAACACCACCTCGCCCGCCCTGCTCTCCGGAAGCCGGGCCCAGCTCCACGATGTGGTCCGCCGCGCAGGATGGCCTGCGCGATCGTGCTCCACCACGACCACCGTGTTGCCGGCGGCCCGCAGGCGCAGCAGCAGGTCGAGGAGCGCGCCCGTGTCCCGGGGGTGGAGCCCGATGGTGGGCTCGTCCAGCACGTAGAGCGTGTCCACCAGCTGGGAGCCCAGGGAGTTGGCCAGGCTGATGCGCTGGGCCTCGCCCCCGGAGAGGGTCCGCGTCTGTCGGGACAGCGTCAGGTATCCCAGCCCCACGTCCACCAGGAAGGAGAGCCGGGCCTCAGCCTCCCGCAGGATGGTGGCGGCGATCTGCCGCTTCCATCTCCGGTGAGCTCCAGGTCGTCGCACCCACGGGCAGCAGCTCCTCCAGGGGCATCTCGCCGACCTCGGCGATGGTGCGCCCGCCCACCTTCACCCGGAGCGCCTCGGCGCGGATGCGGGCGCCGCCGCACTCCCGGCACGTGCGCGGGCTCTGGTACTGGCGCAGGAAGACGCGGATGTACTGCTTGTACCGCTTCCGCTCCCTGGAGACCAGGAAGGGGACGACCCCTTGAATCCCTTGGTCGCCGTAGAGCACCGCCTCCCGGAACTGCTCGGGCAGCTCCTCCCACGGCGTGTAGAGCGACACCTTCCGGTCCTTGGCGAAGGCCCGGAGCTTGCTCCCGCTCCCGCCGGTAGCGGGGCTTCTCCCAGGGATCCACCGCACCGTCGGCCAGGGAGCGCCGCGGGTTGGGAATGATGAGGTCTCGTCGTACTCCGAGCGTCGCGCCGAACCCCGTGCACAGGGGACAGGTCCCGTACGGGTTGTTGAAGGAGAAGAGCTGGGGCGTGGGATCCAGGAAGGCGATGTCGGGGTGGTCCGGACAGCGGAAGCGCTCGGTGAAGCGCAGCCGGTCGGCCGCGCCGCGGTCCGTCCGCGCACCAGCACCACCGCCTCCCCCTCCCCTCGGCGAAGCACGTGCCCAGCGAGTCGGCCAGGCGGTCCCCGAGCTCCGGGCCGACCTTCAGGCGGTCCACCACCACCAGCACCTCGGCCGCGTCCGGCCAGGTCCACCCCGAGCTCGGCGGGATCGTCGGCAGCGGGATCGCCGAGGTCCAGCGCCTCGCCGTCCACGAGCACCCGCACGAAGCCCATGGAGCGCAGGTTCTCCACCACCAGCCCGTGGGTGACCTGGCCGCTCCGCGGAAGGGGAAACGCGACCTGGACGCGTGTGCCCTCCGGAAGCGCCAGCGTGCGGTCCACCGCACCGCTCACGGTGTCGGGTCGTACGTGCCGTCCGCACTCCGGACAGTGCGTCCGTCCCGACCCGGGACCAGAGGAGGCGCAGGTAGTCGTAGACCTCGGTGGCGGTGCCCACCGTGGAGCGGCTCGTCTTGGTGGGGTTCTTCTGCTCGATGGCCACCGCCGGCGAGATCCCGTCCACGCGGTCCACCGTCCGGCTTCTCCATCCGCTCCAGAAACTGCTTGGCGTAGGTGGACAGCGACTCCACGTACCGGCGCTGCCCCTCGGCGAAGAGCGTGTCCAGGGCCAGGGAGCTCTTCCCCGACCCCGACGGGCCCGGTGATCACCGTGAGCCGGCGCCGGGGAAGATCCAGGTCCAGGTTCTTGAGGTTGTTCTGGCGCGCGCCGCGGATGCGGATGGGCTCGTCCGTCATGCCGTGGATGATAGCGCGCGAGGGAAGGAGTGGTAGGAGGACGCGGGGATCCGGGCAGGTCACACTTCATCCCCGAGGCAGGCTCACCTTGCACGTTCGTCGACAACCGTCCTAGTGTGCTCGATCCGGGGCACCGGATGCGCTGCCCTTCCCCCAGGAGGCTCCATGGACCTGCGTGATCGCGGCTTCACCCTCATCGAGATGCTCATCGTCGTCGTGATCCTCGGCTTTCTGGCCGCCATCGCCATCCCGAAGTACATGCGGGTGAGAGAGAAATCCTTCATCGCGACCGTGACGTCCGACCTCAAGAACCTGGCGACGCAGCAGGAGATCTATCAGTCCGAGCACCAGGTGTACGCCGCGAACGTGTCGGACCTCACGAACTACACGGTCAGCGCCGGGGTCACCATCACGGTCAACGAAGCCACCGGCACCGGCTGGGCGGCCACCGCCACGCACGCAGGGTTTGCGGGAGGGCAGTGTGGCATCTACTACGGAGGTGCCTCGGCGGCGAATGGTACGCCGGCCACCCAGCCGGGACGGTGGCCTGCCAGAACTGAGACCCGGCCAAGCTCGAGCGACCCTTCGGGTAGAACGCGGCGTGCCCACCTCAGGCCGTGGCGTCGCCGCCTCCGGCCCCTCGTGCGGAACGTTGCCACGCCTGGAGCACCAACCAGGCCAGCACCGCGAAGGTCAGGAGCAGCAGACCGAAGATGGTGGGATAAAGCGCCACCTTGATGCCGCCGGCCAACAGCCCGGTCTCGACCCCGCCGTAGCGCTCGACGGACCCCCCGGCCAGGGCCAGACCCACCACGGTACCGATGACTCCCAGGAGGGCATTGAGGAAGCCCCAGATGAGGATGGTGTGGGTGGTCACGCTGGAGCGCGCTTTGCCGGGCCGACGCAGATCGACGGCTGCCTGGGCGATCGCCCCCAGCATGAACACGGTGGCGATGTACATGGGGTACCGGATGACGCCCATCATGGGAAAGAAGTGCGGGAACATCGTTCACTCCTGATGAGGGTTGAAGGTCGGTGAGAGGAGCACGCGGAACTCCTCCTCGGCGGTATCAGCCCGCCGTCTGCCGCTCGCCCCTCCGCTGGAGCGTCTGCAGCACCAGCCAGGCCACCACCGCGAAGGTCAGGAGCAGCAGGCCGAAGATCGTCGAGTAGAGGGCGACCTTGATGCCGCCGGCTACCAGCCCCGGCGCGATGTCGCCCGCGTGTTCGATGATCTGCCCGGCCACGGCCATTCCCACCACGGTCCCGAGGACGCCCAGGAGCGCGATCAGGACGCCCCAGACCAGGATGGTGTGCGTCGTGATGGACGAGCGCGACGCTGGGGACTGCTTCAACTGCAGGGTTGCCCGCACCACCTGCACCAACATGAAGAGGGTCGCCACGTACATGGGGTATCGGATGTAGCCCATGTCGGGGAAGAAATTGTGGAACATCGGTCACTCCTCATCGGGGTTGACGGTGGGTGAGAGGAGTATGCGGAGCTCCTCCTCGACGGTTCGTGCGGACAGGTGCCACTGAAGCAGCGCGAGGGCGCCGAAGACGCCCAGGATGGTGAGGCCCAGGGTGAGGGCCGCGGTCTCGGCGCACCGGGTCATGGTTGCCGCGATCCGGAGGACGGTTACGCCCCCTGACGTCTCCCAGGAAGCGAGGGTCCGGCCCGCGTCCACGAGCATCGCCAGCGTGCCGGCGGACAAGGTGAGTCCCACGAGTGCCGCCTGGATCATCCCCGCCCAGGCCAGGCTGTCGGCGTCGGCGTCGTCGCGCACGACGATGCGGAAGGCGTGCCAGGCCAGGTTGGCCAGCAGCAGGGTCGCGGCGACAGCCAGCACCGTCAGCGTGCCGAAGGGGAGGCTGGAGCTCCTTGCGAGGGCGAAAAGGGGCGCCAGCGCCGCCAGCGCCGCCATGGCACCGATGCCGACGCGCTCCGCCACCTGGACCCGGGCGGCGCGGAAGCCGCTCACCAGACGCGCGTAGCGCGTCCGGTGCAGCCCGCTGAGGTCCCCCGCGTCCTCGGGGGTGGGCGCCAACAGCTGGAAGGCCTTGAGGTGAGCGGCCTCGGGCATGAGCCCTTCCGCTACCAGCGTCGCCACCAGGTCCTCGAAGTCGGAGCGGAGCTCCCTGAGCAGCACGGCGCGACGCCGCGCCGGCAGATCCAGCCGCTCGTTCAACTGCCGGAAGACCGACTCAGCCGAGGGCATGGGCGGGTCCCTCCAGGACCTGGATGAGCGTCGTGAAGAGGCTCTTCACCTCCCGGGTCTCGCCCTTGAGGTACGCCTCTCCCTTCGCCGTGAGCTCGTAGGTCTTCCGCTTTCGCGCTCCGCCTTCCCAGCTCCCGCGGATGAGGCGCTCCTTCTCAAGTCGATGGAGGATCGGATAGAGCGTGCCGTGCTGGAGCGTGAAGGCACCGCCGCTGTCCCGCTCCACGGCCAGAGCGATCTCGTACCCGTGGGCCGGCCCGGTCCGGAGCCGCGCCAGGATCAGAAGCTCGTTCAACTGCTTGGACAGGTTCGCTCGTTGTGTCATGGTCGTCATGTAGAGGGTCTTTATAAAGACAATCTATATATTTGCCTCCCGGCGGCGTCAAGAGTTACCTGCGGGCAGGAGGCGCCACGTCCGGGACAAGCCCGGACAACCGACTGCGCGGGGCGAGGGACGGCACGCCTTCTGGCCGTCCGGAGCCCACGCCGACGCAACTCGAGAGACATCGAATGAGTCCCTTTCCCCGTTCCGGCTACCAGCCCCTGAAGCGCTACCACTTCGATCGCACTCCGGTGGCCCTCGACCTGAGCGACAACACCAATCACTGGGGCGCGCACCCTGCGGCCCTGGAGGCGGTGCGCCGAGCCGACGACAACGCACTGGCCCGCTATCCGTTCCTCTATGCGGATAACCTGCGGGCGGCGGCGGCGACTCACCTGGGGGTGCCCGAGGAGTGCATCGCTACCGGATGCGGCTCCAACGACATCCTGGACTGCACCTACCGGGCCTGCGCCGGGGAGCCCGACGACTTCGTCGCCGTCGCGGTTCCGACCTTCCCCATGGGCCTCACGTGGGCCCGCATGAACGGAATGACCGCCAGGGGGGTGCCCTGGGCGGACGCGCTCGCCGATCCCGAGCGGCTCCTCGAGGATCGTCCCGCTCTCGTCTACGTCTGTCGACCCAACAACCCAACCGGCCACGTCGCCCCCACGGCGTGGGTGGATGCGCTTCTCGCTGCGGCGGGAGAGGACGGCCCTCTCGTCATCGTCGACGAGGCGTACGTCGACTTCGGGAGCGACTCCTTCGCGCGGCGCGCGGCCGAACGGCCACGTATGCTCGTGTCCAGGACGCTGTCCAAGGCCTTCGGTCTGGCCGGGCTCCGTGTCGCATACGGGGTGGGCACGCCGGAGACCACCCTCGAGGTGGAGAAGGCCCGCGGTCCGTACAAGGTCAACAGGGTCGCGGCGGAAGCCGGGGCCGCGGCGCTCGCCGACACGGAAGGGTGGGTGACGCGAACCGTGGCCGACTGCGTCGCCTGCCGCGAGCGCATGGAGTCGGCGCTCACGGAGCGGCACCTCGAGCCTCTGCCGTCCCAGGCCAACTTCATCATGTTCCGCGCCCCGACTGGCGACGGACGCGCGGACGCCCTCGGCATCCGAGGGCATGGGGTGGCCGTGCGACCCTTCGCGGGTGAGTACCCCGACGGCACCGACGCCCTCCGGGTGACCGTGGCGCCGTGGCCTCTCATGGAGCTATTCCTGACCGCTCTCGACGCCTACCTCGCCCAACCGGGGGTGCAAGGCGCCTGACGGCTCCGCGCCGACGGGAAGTGGTCCGACGCGCACCGCGGGGTGGGCCTCACCCGTCGTGGCCCGTGCCGGGGATTCGGGGGTACCAGCACACACGGAGAGAATGAACCCCGGGCCCTCATGGCCAATCACGAGGAGGGCACCATGATCCAACTCGATCTCACCCCGGTCGAGGCGGCGGTCCTGAAGACCGCTCTCGAGAGCTATCTCGGGGACCTGCGCATGGAGATCGCCGACACCGACTCCATGGACTTCCGGCAGACGCTGAAGGACACGAAGGCGACACTCAGGAAGATCGCCGACGCGCTGGAGTCGCCGAGCACGGCCAGGTAGGGAACGCCCTCCCGGCGGCACGGGTACGGACCGGACCGCCGCTTTTCCGCGGCGGCCCACCTCCGTCCGCACGCCCGCATGGCCGACACCGGAATCCACCACGAGGAAGAGGCGCTGGGGAAGGCGTACGACGCCCGGCTCATGCGTCGCCTTCTCGGCTACCTGCAGCCCTACCGGCTCCAGGTGGCGGTGGCGGTCGTGCTGCTCATGCTCGGCTCGGCCATGGAGGTGGTGGGGCCGTGGCTGACCCAGCAGGTCATCGACACGCGCGATCCCCGCAGGGGACCTGCACCTCGTGGGCGTCGCTGGCGCTCGCGTACGTCGGCGCCGTCGTCCTGGGCTTCGGCCTGCAGTACGCCCAGGGACTCCTCACCACGTGGCTCGGCCAGAGCGTGATGTACGACCTCCGCACGGAGATCTTCGCCCACTTCCAGCGGCTGGACCTGCGCTTCTTCGACAAGAACCCGGTGGGGCGTCTCATGACGCGCATCACCAACGATGTCGAGACGCTCAACGAGCTCTTCAGCTCGGGCGTGGTCACGGTCTTCGGCGACGTCTTCACGCTGCTCTTCATCGTGGTCGCCATGCTGCGCATGGACTGGCGGCTGGCCCTGGTGACCTTCAGCGTGCTGCCCCTCGTGTTCATCGCGGCCTTCGTCTTCCGGGCCAGGATCCGCACGGCGTATCGCGACATCCGCGTGCGGCTGGCGCGCCTGAACGCCTTCCTGCACGAGCGCTTCACCGGCGTCCGCGTCGTCCAGCTCTTCAACCGGGAAGACGCGGACATGCGCCGCCACGCCGAGCTGAACGCGAGCTACCTGGAGGCGCACCTCCGCTCCATCACGTACTACGCGCTCTTCTTTCCGGTCATCGAGTTCTTCACGGCCATCGCGCTGGCGCTCATCCTGTGGTACGGCGGGTTCCAGATCCTCGCACGGGGCCGTGACCGTCGGCGTCGTCGCGGCCTTCCTGCAGTACGCCCGGCGCTTCTTCCGGCCCATCCAGGATCTCTCGGAGAAGTACAACCTCCTGCAGGGCGCCATGGCCTCGTCGGAGCGCGTGTTCAAGCTCCTCGATCACGGGACATCGCGGTCACCGATCCCGTCGATCCCGTCGCGCTGCCGGTCCCGCTCGAGGGTCGCATCGAGTTCCGCGACGTCTGGTTCGCGTACGGCAACGCGGGAGGACGGCGAGCCCGACTGGGTGCTCAAGGACGTGAGCTTCGCCGTCGCGCCCGGCGAGAAGGTGGCCATCGTCGGCCACACCGGCGCGGGCAAGACCACGCTCATCAACCTGCTGATGCGCTTCTACGACGTGGACCGGGGCGAGATCCTGCTGGACGGCGTGCCCATCGACCGCCTGCGGCTCCAGGATCTCCGCGAGCGCATCGGCCTGGTGCTCCAGGACGTCTTCCTGTTCAGCCAGGACGTCGCCTACAACATCCGCCTGGGCGCCACCGGACATCGCCGACGAGCGCGTCCGCGCAGCGCCGCCGAGCGCGTGGGCGCGGCGCCCTTCATCGAGCGACTTGCCGCAGGGGTACGACCAGGCGCTGGGCGAGCGGGGCTCCACCATGTCGGTGGGAGAGCGCCAGCTCGTGAGCTTCGCCCGGGCGCTCGCGTTCGACCCGGAGATCCTCATCCTGGACGAGGCCACCAGCTCGGTGGACTCGGAGATCGAGGCGCGCATCGAGGCGGCCACCGACGAGCTGCTCAAGGGGCGCACCTCGCTGGTCATCGCCCACCGCCTCTCCACGGTGCAGCACGCCGACCGCATCCTGGTGCTCCACCACGGCGAGCTCCGCGAGGAGGGCACCCACGAGGAGCTGCTCGAGCAGGGCGGCCTGTACGCCCGGCTCCACGAGCTGCAGTTCGCGCCCGCGGTCGTCTGACGGAGGTCGAAGTCCCACCGGAAACGGCCGTGGGGACATCGACTCCGGCGCAACGCCGCTTCCCGCTGCTACGCCTTCTCCTCGCCCTCCACGCTCCGCACTCTGAACGCCGGCGCAACCGCCGAAGGCGTGTGTGGCGCGGGGATGGTGGACGGTTCCCGTCCCGGAGGGAGTGGTAGACCGGAGACAGGATCTCGATGCCGGCCTCGGCCAGACGCGTCCTGGAGGTTCTCGTGGAGCGCTGGAGTAGATGCGCGGTCATCCTGCCCGGGCTCCTTCGTGTAGGCGTTCAGCTCGTAGCTCACCGCGTAGTCGCCCAGCGCGGTCTGCAGCACGAAGGGCGCCGGCTCCGCAGGATCCCGTCCGTGCGCCGGGCCGCATCCTTCATGGCCTCGTGCACCTCCCGCCAGGGCGCGTCGTATCCGATGGTCACCGTGGTGTGCAGGATGATGCCGCCTTCCTTGGCCGTGGCGCTGTAGTTCACGATGTGGCTGCCCAGCACCATGGAGTTCGGGATCGTGATCTCCACGTTCTTGGGCGTGCGCAGGCGTGTGACGAGCATGCCGCGCTCGCACCACGTCGCCCACGGTGTCGGCGATCTTCACCCGGTCGCCGATCTGGAAGGGCCGCATGTAGATCATCACCACGCCACCCACCACGTTCGACACCGCCCCCGCCGAGCCGAAGGTGAGGAGCAGGCCCAGGAAGGCCGCCACGCCCTTGAACGCCGTCCGAGTCGCTGTTGGGCAGGTACGGCCAGATGAGGATGACCGCGAAGGCCAGCGCCAGCACCCGCGAAGAGCTTGAAGGTCGGCTCCGCCCAGTCCGGGAAGAAGCCCGGGAATGCGGATGGTGCCGCTGCCCAGCGCGCTGAAGACGAGGTGCACGACCTTCAGGCCGTAGTAGGTGAGCACCCCGATGACGCCGATGTAGAACAGGTTCGGCAGGTAGCCGACCATCGCCGCGAGCGCGAGCGCTCGTCGGCTCCCACGCCATCGCGAGGATGCGCTGCGCCAGGACCCGGGTCGGCGGGAAGAAGCTGAAGACCAGCAGGCAGTAGCGCGAACACGCAGGACCGCGGTGACCACCAGCCTCGAGAGCGCGGGCCACGACCAGGAGGCCGCCTCGATGCGCTCGCCCGACAGGAGCACGAGGCCCTGGAAGCGGACCGAGCGGAAGCTTGTCCTCCTGGATGTCCCGGATGCGGCGGTAGAGCCGCGGATACCACCGGGCCATGAGCCGGAAGAGCCAGTACAGCGCCAGGGTGGCCAGCGCCGTCTTCACCAGCCCGAAAGCAGGTCCCGGATGTCGCGGGTGATGAGCGGCGCGCGCTCAGGCCGACCTGCACCATGGACGCCATGGCCTCGCTGCCGGTGGCCGCCATGTCCGCGCCGCGTCCCCAGGGTGTCCTGCGCGGTGACCGTGACCACGGATACGTCGCCGGCCCAGACCTCCACGCGCCCGGCGTGCTCCACCATACGTACCGAGGCGTGTCGACCCCCTGGAAGCGGAGGTCGCGGATCCGCTCCGCCACGGCGGCGGCGCGCTCCTGGCACGGTGAACGGGCCCAGGCGCCCGTACAGGAAGCCCAGCGTGTCGCCGCGCACCACCACGGCGGCGCTGTCGGGCGGGGCGCGACCGCCAGCGTGTCCGACGGCGGGGGTGGGCGACGGAGGACGGCGTCACCTGGGCGCCCGCGCGTCGAGCGGATACGCCGAAGCGGCCAGGCAGGACGCGGCGATGACGGGAAACGCCAGGGCGGGGGGGCATGGCGACAAAGCTAGCAGTCGGCCAATCCAGACCCACGGGAATTCGGTGTTCGGATTCCGGTAGCCTCCCGGCGGACGCGCCACAATGTTGTCCCCATGGATACGCACACGCTGCCGCCTCGCACGCGAGATGCTACGGCGCGTTCAGCGCAAGGACGCCTCCTACGAGGGCGTCTTCCTCACCGCCGTACGGACCACCGGGATCTTCTGCCGCCCACCTGTCCGGCCCGCAGGCCCAGGCCCGACAACGTGGAGTTCTTCGCCACCTCCTCACGCCGCGCTCCTCGCCGGATACCGCCCCTGTCGCCGTTGCCGCCCCATGGAGCCCGCTGGGACAGGCGCCGGAGTGGTTGGGCGGGCTCCTGCGGCGAGGTGGAGAAGGACCCGACCCGCCGCTGGCGCGATCCGGACCTGCGGGCGCTGGGGCTCGACCCCGCGCGCGTCCGCCGCTGGTTCAAGGCCCACCACGGGATGACGTTCCACGCCTACAGCCGGGCCCGGCGGCTGGGGCGCGCCCTGGGCCGGATCCGCCAGGGCGAGGCGGTGACGCCGGCGGCGTTCGACGCGGGCTACGACTCGCTGAGCGGCTTCAACGAGGCGTTCCAGAAGCTCGCGGGGGCCTGCGCCCACCGACGCCGCGGCCCGAGGTGACGTCGTGCACGTGACCCGCATCCCCACGCCCCTGGGTCCCATGGTGGCCGCCGCCACCGACGACGCGCTCTGCCTGCTGGAGTTCGCCGACCGGACGAATGCTCCCACCCAGATCGGGCGCCTCACGCGGTACGTGCCCGGCGTGCTCGCGCCGGGCGACAACGCCGTCCTGCGCGACGTCGCCCCCCAGCTCGGCGAGTACTTCGCCGGCAAGCCGGCAGACGCTTCGACGTGCCCCTGCGCACGTCCGGGCACCGAGTTCCAGGAGCAGGTGTGGAAGGAGCTACGGACCATCCCCCACGGGGAGACCATCAGCTACGGGACCCTGGCCCGGCGCATCGGCCGCCCCAGCGCGGTGCGGGCCGTGGGCAAGGCCAACGGCGACAACCGCGTGGCGATCCTGATCCCGTGCCACCGCGTGGTGGGATCCGACGGCAAGCTCACCGGCTACGGCGGCGGACTCTGGCGGAAGCAGCGGCTCCTGGAGATCGAATCAGGAGTGGGATGACGCGAAGCCCGGGCCCCACGATCTCCCACGACGCGCCCGTCGTATCGGGGGCGCCGGTGGTGACGGGACGCGGCGCCGCACCTGACGACCCGGTTGCCGTGTCGGGCACGGCGTTCGTCGTGTCGCGGGGCGCCGTGGTGGTGTCAGGATGCCCGATGGTGGTGTCGGCGCGGATCCTCGTGGTGTCGGCGCGGATCCTCGTGGTGTCGGCCGGGAGTGTGTCCGTCGCGGACCTCGTGGAGTCGACAGGAGCCGCGCCGGTGTCCGGCTTCACCCTTCCCGAATCCTGCTGAGCCTTCTGCGCGTCCCTGGTCGACGAGGTCGAGTCTCCGGGCGTGATGTCCCGACCGTCGGCGGAGTCCACGAACTCCCAACGCCTGGACACCGGCACCACCTTGCTGGCCACGCGGATGCTCGGCTCGGTCGCGAACCCGCCCGTCCGGCTCCAGCGCCGCCTCGGTGTAGTGGCTCCCCGGATTCCACAGGATCCACTCCTGCGATGCCCGAGTCGTAGGTCGCCTGGATCTCCGCCCGCACCTCCGGCGGCCCGTACGGCGGCTTGCCCAGGCGTGAAGTCCTGGAGCCACGGCCGGACGGCGCCGGCGCCCGGGCACCTCCGCGGAGCGGCGCACGGCGTCGCCCAGCGGCGCGCCGCACGACCTCGTACGGGATAGGCGTTGGGCGTCTCGAAGCCGAAGCTCCCCTCCCAGTAGTGGCTCGGATAGACCATGGGCAGCGCCACGTCCACGGACGTCGATGAACGACTCCCACACCTGGCCGATGCCCACGTCGCGCGTCGGCCGAGGTCGTCACGCCGAACACGTCGGCGGTGACCCGCACGCCCAGGTCCGCGAGCTGCTCACGGGAGTAGGCCAGGAAGTCCGCGGATGGCCTCGGCCTTCGTGCGGCCGTCGGCGCCGGGATAGACCGCGCGGGCCATCTCGGACGCGGGGATGTCGGGGAAGCGGATGTAGTCCCACTGGATCTCCGGGAAGCCCATCGCGCGCCACTTCCCGGGCCAGCGCGACCTGGTAGTCCCACACCTCGCTGGTTGAAGGGGTTCAGCCAGACGATGCCCTTGGCGTCACCCGAAGACCCCCCCGCCGTGTCCTGCACCGCCAGGTCGGGCCGGGCGTGCGTGAGCAGCGGATCCTTCACGATGACGATGCGGGCGATGGGATAGATCGCCCTCGTCGTGCAGGCTTCCGAAGCAGCCCCGGCAGGTCGCGGATGCGGATCTCGCCGGTGGCGCCGATCTCGTCGGCCAGCGGCACCGCCGGTCGGTGGCTCACGTAGCCGCTGGCGTCCTTGATGTCGATGACGAAGCTGTTGATCTCCGTCGCGCCGGGCCAGCGCCAGTAGGTCCTCCACCCGCCGCGTCGAGCCCGGCCGCCCAGGCGTTCAGGTAGATGCCCGCGGACGTGCTCCGGACGCTCGAAGTGGCGGGACGCCCTCGTGGCCGCGGCCGCTCGCGCGACCTCGCATCGTCGCTCCGACTCCGCGGGCGCCACGACCGGGTCGGGACGCCGAGCCCGCCGCGGTGTCCGGCGCCGCTGGCCGCGGCCCGCCTGGTGTCGGCCGCGTCGGAGCCCCGTCGCGGCACCTCCAGGACGAGGCGTCGGCGGTGTCCTCCGGGCCCGCGGGACCTCGCCCGCCGGCGCTTCGGTCGAACGCGGACGGGCCCGCCTCTGGCACCACGCCCGAAGACAGAGGCCACGCGCGCCAGCGCGAGAATGGCGCCCGGAGCCGCCAGGACGATCGGATTCACGATGGCACGGACACGCCTCGGCCGTCAGTACGCCTGCAGCGTGGGGTCGACCTCTTCCCGCCACCCCAGCACGCCACCCTTCAGGTTCAAGACGTCGTGGATAGCCCCGCTCCAGCAGGAGTCGTGCCGCCCAGGCGCTCCGGCTGCCCGAGCGGCAGTAGACCACCACGGCTCCGGTCTCGGTCGATCTCGCCGCATGCGCTGGAACGAACTCGCCGGTGGGGATGCGCAGCTGGCCGTGGTCGGGGAGGTCGGCGATGCGCCGCTCGAAGTGCTCGCTCACGTCCACGAGCAGGGGATCGTCGCCCTGGTCCAGTGCTGGCCTTGAGCTCGGTGGGCGTGATTTCAGGAAGGTCGGGAGGGTGCATCGTCCGATTGTGCGGGGATCAGCGACGGGCGAAGCATGTCGTCCAGGATCGCCGCGGTGCGCTCGGCGGCGCCCAGGTGCGCGTCAATATAGCCGAAGGCACGGCCGGCGGCGTAGTCGAGGGCCGCGCGGTCGGCGAGCCACCCGCCGAGCGTCGCGGCCAGCGGCGTCGCGTCGGCCACCTCCGACCGCCCCCGCCCAGCGCCAGCAGGTCTCGCCGCCGCCCGCGCGTTGTGGTGCCGGGGCCCGAAGGTCGTCGGGCAGTCGCGGCGGCCGCCGGCTCCAGCACCGAGTGGAGCCCCGCGTCCGTGGAAGCCGCCGCCCACGTACGCCACCGTCCCCACCGTGTAGAGGTGCGCCAGCACGCCCACCCGATCCACCACCACCGCGTCCACACCCGCGGCGGTACCCCGCCCCCTCCGACCTCGGCCAGGGTGGCGGCCCTCCGGCCACGCCGGCGCCGAGACCGCTCCAGCGAGCGCCGCCACGTGGTCCGGAGCCGGGCTCGTGGGGCGCCACCACGACGCGCGAGCCCCGGGCCACGCCCCGCGTACCCGGTCTCCAGGGCCGGAAGGAGCACGGCCTCGTCGGCCGGCCAGGTGGAGCCCGCCACCAGGGTGGGCCGCGGGTCGGCGTGGAACGGCGCTCAGCCAGGGCGCCTCCGGATCGGCCGCGCGGGCCCGCTGGGCCGCCGAGTCGATGCCGGGGTCGCCGGTGACCACCACCCGGTCCGCCGCGCACGCCCAGCTCCACGAAGCGGCCGGCCGTCCTCGGCGGCGATGGCCGCCACCCGTCGAGAGCCGGCCCAGGTGGCCCGCAGGAGCGCGCGGGCCGGCCACCGCAGCCGTCCGGCACCGGGCGGCAGCGGTCGCGGCCACCAGCGCGACGGGAATCCGCCCGGGCCGCGGCCACGTCCGCCAACACCGGCCAGACCTCCGTCTTGGTGAACGACCAACGCGTCCGGGCGCAGCGCGTCCAGCACCCGGCGCATGGGGCCCACCAGGTCCCAGGGCAGATAGCCCGGCCACGTCGGCGGGCATGGCCGCGGCCAGCCTCTCCGCCGAGGGCGAGAAGTGGGTGAAGACGACCTGGACGCCCGGCCGCGCCGCCGCGCAGCGCCTCGAGACCGCCCGCGCCTGCAGCCCCTCCCCCACCGACGGCGCGTGGAACCAGACCACCGGGCGAGTGGGGTCTCGAGCCTCTCCGCCCCATCGGGCGAGGTGCAGGTCGGCACCCCGCCGGCCCGCGATGCCCCGCGCGAGCTTGGAGGCTGCGGCACCTGGCAGCACTCCCAACAGAGGGCCCGCGGTGCGGACGCCGGCCTGGGCTAGACGGTACGCGACGGATACGGCAGACATGGGCCGAGGATAGAGGCCCGAGCGCGCCACCGGAAGTGGTCTCCCCTCCCGGACCCGGTAGATTGCAGCCATGAGATTCCAGGTCACCGTCCGCTACGGCGGGCGCTACCAACGCTACCACACGCTGATGGTGGAAGCCGACGACGCCCGGGAGGCTCTGGGTCGGGCAGCTTCGCAGATACCCGACGAGGTCGCCGCCGAAGCGGACCTCGTGGAGCTGCGGGTCGCGCCGAATCCGGATGCCCGGAGCTATGTCGGCGAAGAAGACTGACCGCCCCGGGCCCGGCGCTCCCGCAGCCTGCCCGAAGAAGAAGTCGCCCGCCCGCGTACTGATGGATCAGTGGACCGTCTGCTGGAAGCCTTCAAAGATCCCTGCCCGCTCTTTCGTAGAAGCACATTCACGCGCTGTCACGACAGGAGATCGTCATGGGCCTCGTCATCCTCGCCATCTTCGCCATCCTGGTTGGAGCCGTGATCCGGGGGATGGGACCTTCCTTTGGCAAGTCTGCCGGCTCGGCCAGGCTCATGGGTTACGGCTTCATGCTGGCCGGCGTGCTCCTGGCCGTTGCCAACACCTTCACGGTGATCCCCGTGGGCGACGTGGGTGTGAAGCACTTCCTCGGACGCATCGACCCCACCCCCCTCGAGCAGGGGGTGCACGTCATCAACCCCCTCGCCAGCGTCGAGAAGATGTCCATCCGCGAGCAGAGCTTCCCTGCGGACGGCAGCGTGGAGAAGATCGACGCCCAGACCAGTGAGCAGCTGAACGTCGCCCTCGAGGTCGCCATCCTCTACCGCATCGATCCCGCCAACGCCCCGGACCTCTACCAGCGGCTCGGCTCGGAGAGCCAGATCAAGAGCCGCATCGTGCTCAACGCGGTGCGCAACGGCGTGCGGGACGCCGTGGCCACCAAGTCCATCAACGAGATCTTCTCGCCGAACCGGAAGGAGCTGGCCAACGACATGCTGGCGGCCATCCAGGCCAAGGCCGGCGACCGCATCGAGGTGCTGGAGGTCTTCGTCAGGGACGTCCAGGCGCCGCCGAGGGTCCGCGAGGCCATCGAGGAGAAGCTCCAGCGGGAGCAGAACGTCGCCGCCGAGCGGTTCCAGACGGAGATCATCCAGGAGAAGGCGCGCCAGCAGATCGAGCAGGCGAAGGGCATCGCCGAGGCCCAGCGCATCATCTCCCAGGGCCTGACCCCGGAGTACCTCACGTTCTACTACATCGAGCAGCTCGCGAAGCTGCCCGCGGGCTCGGTGGTGTACGTGCCCACAGAGGGCGGCGTCCCGCTCATGCGCCCGGTAGGCGGCGGCGGCTCGCGCTGATGCGGAGACTCGGGCCGGGGCGCCCGACCCTGCGCACGGCGGGCCCCCGGCAGGCCAGCGAAGAGCTTCGCGCCGAGGGCCCCGGGAGCTCCCGCTGAAACCTCCGGGGCCGTCCCGCCTAGAAGTTGACCGTGAACACTTCTCCTCCGGGGCCCGGCCCCGTCGCAAGGATCGTCCGCGGGCGTCCTCGCGCTGGCGGCGCTGGCCCTCGTCGCCGGCTGCTGGGCGTGCTCGCCGGTCTACGTCATCAAGGCGGGCATCGCCGAGGCGAGGATCCTGCGGGCCCGGCGGCCCATCACCGAGGTGCTCACCGACTCGCCACCGACGCCGACACCCGGGGCAAGCTCGCCTTCGTGCTCGAGGCGCGCCGCTTCGCCGCCGACGAGCTCGGCATCGACGTCGGCGACGCCTACACCACCTACACCAAGCTGGAGCACGACACGCTGGCGCTGGTGCTGTCCGCGGCCTACAAGGACCGACTGGTCCCCAAGACGTGGTGGTTCCCCATCGTGGGCCGGGTGCCCTACAAGGGGTTCTTCGAGCGAGGACGACGCCAGGGAGGCCCAGGCGGACCTGGAGAAGGACGGCTTCGACACCTACCTTCGGCCCACCTCGGCGTTCAGCACGCTGGGCTGGTTCAACGACCCGCTGCTGTCCACGGTGCTCCGCGCCGACGACGTCGGACGTCGTGGAGACCGTGCTCCACGAGCTGGCCCACCGGTACCTGTTCGTGCCCGGCCAGGTCGGCTTCAACGAGAGCTTCGCCGACGTTCGTGGGCCGCGCGGCCGCCGTCCGGTTCTTCTGCACCCGCCAGGGGGGCGGCCCCGACACCGTGAAGTGCCTGCGCGCCCAGGCGCGGTGGCGGGACTACCAGCGCTTCAGCGTCTTCGTCGACGGGCTGGTGGACGACCTGCAGACGCATCTACGCACGCACGCGACCTCGACCTCGCCCAGAAGATCCGGCGCCGCGAGGACGTCTTCAAGCGCGCCCTGGAGCACTTCGACCACGACGTGCGAGCCCACCTTCGAGGCGCTTGGCTTCCGCGGCTTCCGCAACATCGCCCCTGAACAACGCCACGCTGCTGGCCCGCATCCGCTACTATCCACCGCCTCCCCGACTTCCAGGCGCTCCTGGAGCAGCACGGCGGCGACCTGCGCGCCGCGCTCGAGGACCTGAAGGAGCAGTGACGGGCACAGACGATCCCTTCGACGCTGCTGCCACCGGCGGCGCGGCGCCGTCCGGCTGACCATCGGGGCGCGGCACGGCGTCGTTCCGGCCCGTGGCCGAGGGCGCTCAGGGCCTTGGGCCGCCCTTCCCGATCTGTAGCTTTCAGGTTTCTCCGTTGAACCAGGCTCGAGCCGGTTCCGCGAGCCCGGGGGCGACTGCCCCGCAGCCCGGAGCGGCCGACTCACCCGCATCGTCGCTCCATGGACAACGAAGGACAGAGACGCCTACGTCCCCCTCGCAGGTCGAGGGCAAGTGGCAACGCCTATGGGACGAGCGGGGCACCAACCGCTTCACGCGTGAGGAGCTGGAGGCCGCCGGCGGACCCGTTCTACAACCTCATGATGTTCCCCTACCCCTCCGCGGAGGGGCTGCACGTGGGCAACATCTACGCGTTCACGGGCGCCGACGTGCACGGCCGCTACCAGCGGCTGCGGGGGCACGACGTGTTCGAGCCCATCGGCTTCGACGCCTTCGGCATCCACTCGGAGAACTTCGCGCTCAAGAGGGGCGTCCACCCGATGGACCTCATCCCGTCCAACGTGCGCAACTTCACGCGCCAGCTGCGGCGCATCGGGGGGATGTTCGACTGGGACCACACCGTCGATACCACGGACCCGGCCTACTACAAGTGGACCCAGTGGATCTTCCTGCAGCTCTTCAAGGCCGGCCTGGCCGAGCGCAAGGAAGCTCCGGTCAACTGGTGCCCGTCGTGCAAGACCGTGCTGGCCAACGAGCAGGTCATCGCCGGCGCGTGCGAGCGGTGCGGCACGCCGGTCGAGCAGCGCCGCATCGCCCAGTGGTTCTTCAAGATCACGCGAGTACGCCCAGCGCCTGCTGGACAACCTCGACGACCCTCGACTGGTCCGACACCACCCGGAAGGCCCAGGGAACTGGATCGGCCGGAGCGAGGGCGCCGAGCTGCGCTTCCCCGTCCTGGACGCCGACGGCAACGAGACCGGCACGCAGCATCGACGTCTTCACCACCCGGCCCGACACCGTCTTCGGCGCCACCTACATGGTGCTGGCGCCCGAGCACCCGCTGGTGGACGAGGTCACCGACGACGGCCAGCGCCGCGCCGTGGTCGACCTACCGCGACGAGGCGGCGCGCAAGGACCTGGTGGCGCGCCAGAAGGTCGACAAGACCAAGACGGGCGTGTTCACCGGCGGCTACTGCCGCAACCCGGCCACGGGCGAGGCCGATCCCGATCTGGATCGCCGACTACGTGCTCATGGAGTACGGCACCGGCGCCATCATGGCCGTGCCCGGCCACGACGAGCGCGACTTCGAGTTCGCCACGGCGTTCGACCTGCCCATCGTGCGCGTGGTGGCCGGTGCCGGCGACGGACGCCGACACGCCGCTGGCCGAGGCCTACGTCGGCGACGGCACGCTGGTGAACTCGGGCGACTTCGACGGCATGCCGTGGCGAGGCAGGCAAGCGGACGATCACCGAGTGGCTGGCGGCGAGCGGGCCTGGGCGAGGTCGCGGGTGAACTACCGCCTGCACGACTGGTGCATCTCGCGGCAGCGCTACTGGGGCCCGCCGATCCCCATCGTCCACTGCGACGCGTGCGGCGCCGGTGGCCGGTGCCCGAGGAGGACCTCCCGGTGGTGCTGCCCCGGGTCGAGGACTTCAAGCCCGACGACTCGCGGCATCAGCCCGCTGGCGCGGGTGGAGGAGTGGTACCGGACCGACGTGCCCGCAGTGCGGGGGCGAGGCGCGCCGGGAGACCGACGTCTCCGACACGTTCCTGGACTCGGGCTGGTACTTCCTGCGCTACCCGTCCACGGACTTCGACGACCGGCCCTTCGACCAGGTCGATCACGATGAAGTGGCTGCCGGTGGACACGTACATCGGCGGCAACGAGCACGCGGTGCTCCACCTGATGTACTCGCGCTTCCTGACCATGGTGCTCCACGACCTGGGCCACCTCGACTTCGAGGAGCCGTTCACGCGCTTCCGCGCCCACGGGCTCATCATCGCACGAGGGCGCGAAGATGTCGCAAGAGCAAGGGCAACGTGGTCGTCCCCGATCCCATCATCGAGGAGTTCGGCGCCGACACGTTCCGCACTGTACCTCATGTTCCTGGGGCCCTTCGAGGAGGGCGGCGACTACCGCGCCGAGGGCATCCAGGGGCCGTTCGGATTCCTGCACCGCCTGTGGGACACGGTGCTGTCGTGCCGGCGACGGCGACGCCCGACCCGGACGTGGAGCGGAAGCTGCACCAGACCATCAAGCAGGTCACCGAGCAGACTCCCGACGCTGCAGTACAACACGGCCATCGCGGCGCTCATGGAGTGCCTGAACGCCGTGCGCGCCGGCGGCCGGCGCGGCCGTGCGGGCCGAGGTGGAGCCGCTGGTGGCCCTGGTGGCGCCCTTCGCGCCCCACGTGGCCGAGGAGCTCTGGGAGCGCCTGGGCCACGAAGGCAGCATCTTCGACGGAGCCCACTGGCCGGCGTACGACGAGGCCAAGACCGTGGACGACACCGTGAAGGTCGCCGTGCAGGTCAACGGCAAGCTGCGCGGCACCGTGGACGTGGCGCCGGGCGCCGGAGGAGGACGTCGTGGTCGCCGCTGGCCCGCGCCGAGGAGAACGTCGCCCGCCACCTGGAGGGGGCCACCGAGCGCAAGGTGATCTTCGTGAAGGACCGCCTCGTCAACTTCGTGGTGTCATGAACGAATATCGAGAAGCTCGCCATCGACGCCGTCCGCGTCCTCTCCATGGACGCGGTGCAGAAGGCCAACTCCGGACATCCCGGGACGCCCATGGCGCTGGCGCCCATCGGGCTACGTGCTCTTCCACCGGCACCTGCGCCACGACCCGGCGAACCCGACGTGGCTCGGACCGCGACCGGTTCGTGCTGTCGGTGGGCCACGCGTCCATGCTGCTCTACTCGCTGCTGCACCTGAGCGGGTACGACGTCTCCGAGGAGGACATCCGCAACTTCCGGCAGTGGGGCTCGCGCACGCCGGGCCATCCCGAGTACGGACACACGCCGGGCGTGGAGACGCACCACCGGCCCCCTGGGCCAGGGCGTGGCGAATGAGCGTGGGCATGGCCCTGGCGGAGCGCTGGCTCGCGCACCGCTTCAACCGCCCCGGCCACGAGATCGTCGACCACTGCACGTACGCGTTCTGCTCCGACGGCGACCTCATGGAGGGCATCTCCCACGAGGCGGCGGCGCTGGCCGGACACCAGAAGCTCGGCAAGCTCATCTGGATCTGGGACGACAACCACATCACCATCGAGGGCGATACCGGACCTGGCCACGTCCACCGACCAGGCCAAGCGCTTCGAGGGATACGGCTGGCACGTCGTCCACGTGCACGACGGCAACGACCTCGAGGCCATGGACCTGGCCCTGGAGGAGGCCAAGCGCGAGACCGAGCGCCCCACGCTCATCGTGCTGCGCACGACCATCGCCTACGGCAGCCCGAACATGGCGGGCACGGCCGCCGCCCACGGCGCGCCGCTGGGCCAGGACGAGATCGACGCCACCAAGAAGAACCTCGGCTATCCGTCCCTGGAGCCGTTCTGGGTCGACCCGCCGGCGCGGAGCACTGGCGCGCGTGCGTGCGCAAGGGCGAGCGCCTCGAGGAGGCGTGGCGGGCGCGCTTCGGCCATCTACCGCGCCGAGTTTCCCGAGCTGGCCGCGGAGTTCGAGCGGATGCATGGCCGGGAAGCTCCCCGACGGCTGGGACGACGAGCGTTCCCGACCTGTCGACAGTGGAGAAGGCCGACGCCACCCGCAACTGGTCCGGGAAGGTCATCCAGGGGCTCGCCGGCCGCATCCCCAACCTCGTGGGCGGCTCCGCCGACCTGGCCCCGTCCAACAAGACCGACATCGAGGGCGCGGACAGCCTGCTCCCCGCGACGCCCGGCGGCCGGATCGTCCACTTCGGCATCCGCGAGCACGCCATGGGCGCGGTGCATGAACGGGATGGCGCTCCACGGAGGCGTTCGCCCATTCGGCGGCACGTTCCTGATCTTCTCGGACTACATGCGGCCCGGCCATCCGCCTGGCGGCGCTCATGGGCAGCCCGTGACGTACGTCTTCACCCACGACTCCATCGGCCTGGGCGAGGACGGCCCGACGCACCAGCCCGTCGAGCAGCTCGCGGCGCTGCGGGCCGATGCCCAACCTCATGGACCTCCGCCCGGCAGATGCCGCCGAGACCGCCGATAGCGTGGCGGGTGGCCATGGAGCGCAGGGACGGCTCCGAGCTTCCTGGCGCTCTCCCGACAGAAGGTGGCGGTCCTCGACCGCGGCGACGCTGGCGTCCGCGGAAGGACTACGCCGCGGTGGCTACATCCTGGCCGAGGCCAGCGGAGACGACCCTCGCGTCATCCTCATCGCCAGCGGCAGCGAGCTCGGTCTGGCCGTGGAGGCCCGGGAGACGTCTCGAGGCCGACGGCATCCCGACCCGGGTGGTGAGCCTACCGAGCTGGTTCCTGTTCCGGGCAGCAGAACGCCGTCCTACCGATATCGCGTGCTGCCGCCGACGGTGACGGCACGGGTCTCGGTGGAGGCGGCATCGACCTTCGGGTGGACCCGGTGGGTCGGAAGCGGCGGGCGCTCCATCGGCCTCGATCGCTTCGGCGCCTCCGCACCCGCCGAGGTTCTCTACGAGCAGTTCGGCATCACTGCACAAGCAGTGGTGGACGCGGCGAAGGAGTCCTCGGCTGAGGTCGCCGGTCGACATCGCTCCAGCGTAACCCTGCGGAGGTCGGTCGATCCCGGCGTTCGCGACGCTTCAGGCGGCGCGCCGACGTAGCGCCAGAGGCAGTGGCGGCACCCTGGTCACGCGCTGCGTCCGCCGCCGCCGGCGCACCACCGGCCGCTCATACTTCGTCTCGGCTCGGCAGCCGGCGTGTCGCGCCCACTTCCGCCACGTGTCGCCGTGCCCGTAGTTCCCGTCGAGGAGCCAGTCGGCCACGTGGGCCATCTCGTGCAGCAGCGTGTCCATGCGCTCGGCACCGTTGCCCTCGAGCATGAGGTCGACGTTGAGCGCCAGCTCGACGACGAAGCGTCCCCGCCTCCGGTCCTGCGCGGGAATGATATGGCCGAGCGACGTGCGACATGCGGTTGCTCAACCGCACGGGCAGGTCGTCCGGAAGCAGGCCGTCGAATCGAGAGCGGTTCAGGTAACGATACAGCGCTCGGAGGTATGCGCGCTGAGGCGGCGTGGCGCAGCAGTGCGTCACTTGAGTGTCTTCGTCACAGCGGTGGGCGGCACGGCGCATGCGTTGAGCGTGATAGGCGCGCACCGCCTCCATGACCGGCCCCAGGCCCTGCCAGTTCCGGAGCTGCTCAGCCGCTTCCTTCACCGCGGCCGTTCGGTAGCCACGTCCCCGGACGATGGTCGCGAACGCATCCAGGATGCTGGCTGGAGCCCGTCGGTACGCCACATGCACGTTCAGCACGGTCGCGTCTTGCGTGAGCGACCAGATCGTGCTGCGGTTGGCGCGGAAGCGCACGCCCTTCAAACGGCGTGCGCCACGCTCCTTCAGCTCCTTCAGAAAGTCTTCGGCAGAACGGGCACGCATGGCACCGACAGGTCGTGGAGTTCATCATCCGGAATCGATCCGGCGCTGAATGATGGGGCCTCCAATCGTCCTGCGCACCCCCCACCCCGACGCGTATCCGAGAAGCTCCACGAGACCCTCGCCGAGGTTCCCGGCCTACCCATCCGGTAGTGCCCTCGCGCGAAAGCCACCACGACATCTTGTGTTCCTTCGTATCGAGCCTATTGCTTTCTGTCGACGAAACGCACTACATAGATGTCGTTCGCGAACTGTCACCTGGTCGTAATCTGCTTCCGGAGGCGTAACCGTGGCGACCAAGAAGAAGGCCACCAAGAAGGCCGCAGCCAAGAAGCCCGCCAAGAAGGCGGCGAAGAAAGCTGCGAAGAAGCCCGCCAAGAAGGCGGCGAAGAAGGCGGCGAGGAAGCCTGCCAAGAAGGCGGCGAAGAAGGCAGCCAAGAAGCCCGCCAAGAAGGCGGCGAAGAAGGCGGCCGGCGCGAAGAAGCGCCCCGCGAAGAAGGCCGCCAAGAAGGCCGGCGAAGAAGGCCGCGAAGAAGGCGGCGAAGAAGCCCGCCAAGAAGGCCGGGAAGAAGCGCCGCCAAGAAGGCGGCGAAGAAGGCGGCGAAGAAGCCCGCCAAGAAGGCCGCGAAGAAGGCGGCGAAGAAGCCCGCCAAGAAGACCGCGAAGAAGCCCGCCAAGAAGGCCGGGAAGAAGAAGTAGCCTTCGAGCTCCGTTGGAGCGGTCTTGGCGCCGGCACCTTCGGGTGCCGGCGCCTTCGTCTTATATGACCTGTGATGTACGTGCTGACGGTCCGGTGCTGCATGTTACACGCGGGCATTGCCGGCGCGTCCCTCTTCGTGGAGAAGCGAGCCTCGACCACGAACTTCGGTGCGAGCGTCAGCGGCGGTCGTCGCCGGCGCGCTCGCGCCTCCCCTCCCTTGCTTCTTCGCCGGCGCTCCCGGCTCCGCTCCCGGAGGGCGCCATGCCACCCCCGCCGGACACGTAGGCCTGCGCGGCTCCGTGGGTGTAGACCAGTTGACCACCGGAGTCGCCCACGCGGACCGCCATCGCGAGGAGGACTACCGACGCGGCCACGGTCGCGACACGCGTCACTGCGCCTACTCGGCCGGACGCGAGGCCGCCCAATGCGATGACGAAGAGCGCCGCCGCGGACCACAGCAGGGTCTCCGCCGCCGCCGCATGATGCGAGATTACCGACTCCGCCACCACGGCCTCGACGCGCTCCTCCTGCTGCTCTCCCGTCTCCACGGCCACCCACGCGGAGAGCGCCAGGCCCGCGGCCATGACCACGACCAGGGTCCACGGTCGTCGGGGCGCGGTGCCGCGCAGCGCCAACACGAGCGCGACGGCCGCCACGAAAGGAATCAGTACAGCGAGGACGAGAGGAAAGTGGACGACGGCGGGGTGCAGCGGATCTGGCATGGAGGCCTCCGGTTGAAGACACGCTAACGGTGCCCGAGTATGCAGTGAGCGACCATCCGGCAGATGTTCGCATCCGCCCCGTACGGCCATCCGACGAATGACGGAAGTCCCCATGAACGAGCTACACGACGACTCGGTTCCCCGGCTCCAGATCCTCCTGGCGGCGTTCTTCCTCATCGTCACCACGGGAGCGGCGCTGGACCTTCTCATGGATCGGCCCAGAACGTTGCTGAGCGTCCACGTGCTCTTCGAGCTCGTGTTGTTGGTGACGAGTCTCGGGGCCGCGGCCTATCTGGGGTGGGGGTGGTACGGAGCCATGAAGGAGGTTCGGTCCCTACGCACCGCCGAGGACCAGCGGAGGAGCGCAAGCGACGCTTGGCGCGTCCGCGCGGAGCACGCCCTGGAGGGACTGGGTGAAGCGCTGGCCATCCAGTTCGACGCCTGGGAGCTGACGCCGGCGGAGCGTGAAACGGCTCTCATGGTCCTCAAAGGATACAGCCACAAGCGTGTCGGCAGGCTCACCGGGCGGAGCGAGCGTACCGTGCGTCAGCACGCGGTCGCCGTCTACCGGAAGGCCGGCGTGGCGTCCCGCTCCGAGCTGTCAGCCTTCTTCCTCGAGGGACTGTTCCTCCCACCGCGAGCCCCGGACGCTCATTCATCCGGTGGCACGGCCGGCTGACTTCACACACCACCCATTGCCGGAAGCGCCCCGAGGCCTCCTCTTCTGCCAGCCCTTCCCGTACCGCGCTACCGAGAGGTCTACATGATTCGCACCACTCGTGCCGTGCCGGTTCGCCGGCTGGCGCTCTCGCGTTTGCTCGCGTCTCCAATCGCTCCGTCGGAAGTCCTGCTGCCCATCGCGGTCGTTGGCGCAGATCCAGTCCGCCCCCCCGCGCGACGTGGTTGGCGGCTCGGGATCGGCCAACTACCAGCTCGCCGCCCGCTTCGCGCCGTACAAGATCCGCGACCTGCTGAAGAGCACCACGCTGTCGCCCCGCTGGATCGACCACGGCGACAAATTCTGGTATCAGTGGGAGACCACCGACGGGACGTCCTACTACCTGGTGGACCCGGCGCGGGGCACCAAGCGGGCGATCTTCGACAACGACCGCATCGCCGCCGAGCTGACGCGCATCACGCACGATCCGTGGGACGCGCAAGCACCTCCCCATCCGCGCCATCCGCTTCATCGACGACCATACCATCCAGTTCGACGTGCAGTCGTCCCAGGACGAGAAGATCGAGGAGGCGGACACCGCCGTCGGCGAGCAGCAGCAGGAGCAGCAGGGCGGCGACGGCCGCAGCGACGCCGCGTACGAAGAAGAAGATGTTCCACTTCCAGTACGACGTGGCCACGCAGACGCTGCGCCTGCTCGAGGACTACGAAGCGCCGGACAACCACCCGGGCTGGGCGAGCGTGTCGCCGGACACCACCTGGGTGGTGTTCAGCCGGGAGGCCAACCTGTGGGCCATGACGTACGGCGAGTACAAGAAGATCCTCGACGCCCGCCGGGGGAAGACCGGCGCCGCCGCCGACAGCGCCGACTGGAAGGTCGAAGGTGGAGGAGGTCCAGCTCACCACCGACGGCGAGAAGGACTACAGCTACGGCAGCCAGGGCCGGGGCGAGAACGACGACGAGACCGCCAAGGAGTTCAAGCGGCGCCAGCGCGCGGGCATCGCCTGGTCGCTGGGACTCGCAGCTACTTCGCGCTGACCCGCGAGGACCAGCGCAAGGTCGGCGACCTGTGGGTCATCCACAGCACGGGCAACAAGCGCCCCCAGCTCGAGACCTACAAGTACGACATGCCCGGCGAGAAGAACGTCACGCAGACCGAGCTGCTGGTCTTCGACATGCAGAGCCGGCAGATGAAGAAGATCGACGACGACCCATGGAAGGACGAGACCATGGGGGTCTACCGGCAACCCCAGAGACCGGGTGGCCTCCGCGGCTTCGGCGGCGGCGAGCGGCAACGACGAGCCGCCCATCTCGCAGGTGGCTCTCCGACAAGTCCAACGAGCTCTACTTCTTCCGCGCGAGCCGGGACCTGCACCGCATCGACGTGATGGTGGCCGACCCCGCCACCGGCGCCGTGCAGTCCGGTCATCGAAGAGCGCATGAACACCTACCAGGAGCAGCAGCCTCCGTGGCGGCTGGCCAACGGCGACCTGATCTGGTGGTCGGAGCGCGACGGGTGGGCGCACCTGTACCGGTACGCGCCCGACGGCACGATGAAGACGCGCCTCACCTCGGGACCCTGGCACGTGGACGGCATCGAGGGCGTCGACGAGGCGAAGGGCGTCGCTGCTCTTCACGGCCAACGACCGCGAGCAGGGCGAGGACCCGTACTACCGGCACCCCTACCGGGTGGGCCTGGACGGCACCGGGCTCCAGCTCCTCGACCCCGGGCGACTTCGACCACGGCGCGTCGACATCGGAGTCGGCCGCACTACTTCGTGGACAACTACTCCCGGGTCAACACCGTGCCCGCCGTCGGCGCTCTACGACGAGACCGGCCGGAAGGTCATGGATCTCGAGACGGCCGACTTCTCCCTGCTCATGGCCGCGGGCTACAAGTTCCCCGAGCCCTTCACGGTGAAGGCGGCCGACGGGGTCACCGACCTCTACGGCGTCATGTACAAGCCCTACGACTTCGACTCCACGAAGGTGTATCCGATCGTGGAGTACGTGTATCCCGGCCCGCAGACCGAGTCGGTGGCCAAGTCGTTCTCGACCGCGCCCTACGAGCAGGCGCTGGCCCAGTTCGGCTTCATCGTCGTCACGGTGGGCAACCGCGGCGGCAATCCCGACCGCTCGAAGTGGTACCACAACTACGGGTACGGGAACCTCCGCGACTACGGGCTGGCCGACAAGAAGGTGACGGTCGAGGAGCTGGCCGAGCCGCTATCCCTTCATCGACCATGGACCGGGTGGGCATCTACGGCCACTCCGGCGGCGGCTTCATGTCCACGGCGGCCATGCTCGTCTATCCGGACTTCTTCAAGGTGGCCGTGTCGTCGTCGGGCAACCACACCAACGACATCTACAACCGCTGGTGGTCGGAGACGCACCACGGCGTGAAGGAGGTCGTGAGCGACTCCGGCGACGTGTCCTTCGAGTACTCCATCGCCACGAACCCCGAGCTCGCGACGAACCTGAAGGGACACCTGCTGCTCACCGACGGGCACCGCGGACAACAACGTCCATCCCGCCGAACACCTACCGGATGGCCGAAGCGCTCATCAAGGCGAACAAGCGCTTCGACTTCTTCGTCTTCCCGGACGCGCGGCACGGGTACGGGAACATGAGCGACTACTGGTTCTGGCTGCGCGCCGAGTACTTCGTGAAGAACCTCCTGGGTGACGAGCACGCACGTGGAACGCCGACCTCGTCGAGCTTCCAGACAGGGAGCACCGCGAAGTCCCGAGCCTGACGGTTATCGCGGCAGATCCGTTTCGAGAGCACCCGCGGCTCAGGGCCCGTCGACTTTCGGAGGCCCTCTTCCGGGGCCTCGCCCCCGGACGGCGGCCTCTACGTTCCTGAGCCGTGCGACTGGGGGCGCTCGCCGCTGCCACGCGGGCGCCCCCTTCCCCGACACCGGCGGCCTGGGCCGCGCGAGCGCCTCATCGGCGGCATGCTCCCGGCGGACGTCATCCGGCGGATCACCACGGATGCGCTGGACTTCCCCGTCCGCTGGTGGAGGTGGAGGACGGCGTCCACGTGCTCGAGCTCTTCCACGGCCCCAGCCTCGCCTTCAAGGACGTGGGCGCACGCTTCATGGCCCGCGCCATGGCCGGCTCTGACGGCGGCGCGCGACCCGCGCACCGTCCTGGTCGCCACGTCCGGCGACACCGGGGGCGCCGTGGCCGCGGCCTTCCACGGCCTGACCGGCTACAGGGTCGTGGTCCTCTTTCCCGCGGGACGGGATCAGCGAGCGCCAACGCAGGCAGATGACCACGCTCGGCGGCAACGTCGACGCGCCGTCGCCGTGGACGGGCACCTTCGACGACTGCCAGCGCCTGGCCAAGGCCGCCTTCGCCGACGCGGATCTGCGCCGGGCGCTGCGGGCTGACGTCGGCCAACTCCATCAACGTGGGCCGGCTCCTTCCCCAGGCGCTTCTACTACGTGCACGCGGCGGCCCGGCTCGGATGGGACGGCGCGCCCGCCCACCTTCGTCGTGCCCGTCGGGCAACCTGGGCAACCTGTGCGCCGGCTGCTGGCCCACCGGGCCGGCATGCCCGCACGCCGGCTTCGTCGCGGCGATGAACCGCAACCGACGTCTTCCCCGACTACCTGGACGCCGGCGCCTTCCGGCCCCGTCCCGTCCGTGCCGACGCTGTCCAACGCCATGGACGTGGGCGACCCCAGCAACCTGGAGCGCATCCGTTGGCTGTACGACGACGACGTCGACGCGCTCCGCCGGGACGTGCGCGGCGTGTCGACGTGACGACGCCGAGACCCGGGCGCTGCATCGCCGAGGTCGCACGAGCGCACCGGATACGTCCTGGACCCCCACGCCGCGGTGGCGTGGTGCGGCCATGGAGAGGGCGAGCGCGGAGCCGGCGGACCGGCCCGTGGGTGGTGCTGGCCACCGCCCACCCCGCCAAGTTCCCCGACGTGGTGGAGCAGGCCACCGGGACGCGCGGTCCGCTCCCCGCCGGCGCTGAGCGCACCCTCGACCGGGCCGAGCACATGGCCGATCATCCCCGCCGACCCAGGCGCGCTGCGCGCGACTCCTCCTGGACGGAGTCACGCCGCATGACGCGAGCCGTCGCCGGCGCAGCGTCCGCGTACCCTGCTCCACGTCCAACCTGGGCGCGGGCTTCGACACGCTCGGCCTGGCGCTGGACCGCTACCTCGAGGCCGCACTTCGAGCCCGGCGACGGCGGACGCTCGAGGTGGAGCGCACCGGCACGCTCGCGCGGCTCGACGGAGACGCCGGACGACGACTTCTGCGTCCGCGGTCGTTCTCCGCGCGTGATGGACGCGGGCCGGGGCCGAGCCCGGCGGGACGCTCCGCCTCCACTCGGAGATCCCGCGTGGCCCGCGGGCCTCGGCTCCTCGGCGGCGGCGATGGTGGCGGGCCACGAGCTGGCCCGCGGCGGCGCTGGGCCTGTCGACGGAGCCAGGAGGACGCGTTCCGCGCACGCCTGCGCGCAGGAGGGGCACGGAGACAACGCCGCCCCCTGCGCTCTCGGCGGCCTGCGGGCGGTGGTCCCGGCGCCGACGGGCCGCGCGCCCTTCTCCTGGAGCTCTCGACCTGACGTCGGCTTCGCCTACGCCGCGCCCGCGGCCGGGGTCTCCACCGCGGCCGCGCGGGCCGCCCTTCCGAAGCACGTCGCCCACGACGTGGCGGTGGCGCAGCTCGGCCGCCTCACCGCCCTCGTCCGGGGGCTCGCCGACGGCGACCCCGAGCTGATCCGCATCGGGTTCGAGGACGAGCTGCACGTGCCCCACCGCCTGCCGCTGATCCCCGGGCGCTACAACGCCATGGGCGCCGGCTACGACGCCGGCGCCTGGGCCGTCACCATCTCGGGAAGCGGCTCCGGGCCTCATCGCCGCTCTGCGCCCCGACGATGCGCCGGACCGGTTGCCGAGCGCCATGCGACGAGGTCTTCGCCGCCGGCGCGCGACGACCCGGACTGCGTGGGCTTCGCGCTCGAGCCCGACTTCGAGGGCGTCCGCCGGGTGTGACGCTCAGCCCGCGGCCGGCGCTGAGGCAGCCGTGGCCACGACGCGTCTGGCGGCAGCGGATGGCCAGGAAGTGTTGGCGCCGACCCGCCCCACCACGAACGCCACGAACGCCGCCGTGGCGCCCACCACGCCGAAGCCCCCAGCCCAGCATCGCGAACGACAGGGCGATCGCCACCACCTCGATGGCGCGTGGCCACCGTGATGGGCCGCGTGCGGCGCACGTTCACCAGGATCGCCCGCTGGAGGGACAGGAGCACCGTGAGGGCCGGGAGCGGCGCGATGACGCGGGCCGGCAGGACGGCGAAGGCCGCCAGCTCCGGCGTGAGGCCCGAGATCTCCTGGAACCAGACGTGCGGCCAGGGGCGTGAACGCGACCAGGGCGAGGCCCGCCGAGGCCGCCAGCCCGAGGACCGTGGCGAAGCGGCCCAGCTCCGGGAGGTGGCGGTGCCGCTCGCCCATGAGGGCGATGGCGGTGTCCTGAAGGCCAGCCCCACCGACCGGAAGATGAACGACAGGACCTGCACCACCGGGAAGACCGCCAGCGACTCCACCGGGAGACGCAAGCGCCCCATGAAGAACGTGAGCATGGGCTGCACCGTGAGCCCGATGAGGGACGTCAGCGCCAGCGGATAGTAGAAGCGAGGCGATGTCCCGGTACGTGAGGGCGTCGGCGGGCTCGGCGGATCGTCCGGCTCCGGGCCAGCAGCGCGCGCACCGTCGCGGCCGCCATGACCGCGCGCGGCGATCGCCTCGGCCACCACGCCGGCCGAGAGGGCGATGGCGCCCACCCACGCGCCCGGGACGTCGAGACACGAAGAAGCCACGAGCGCCGCCGTGCCGGCCATGGCCGACCACGCGGACCACGGTGCCGTAGGCCACCAGCCGGGTCCGGCCCGAGCGGATGAGCACGCCCTGAAGAAAGCGCCGGTATCCGATGGCGCCCGGCCACGGGAGGAGGAACCAGAGCGCTCCGTAGGTGAGATCCGCGACCTCCGGCGGCAGGTCGATGACGTCGAGCATCACGAAGCGGAACACCGGCGGGATCAGGACCAGGAGCAGGAGAGGGTCGTCGCCGGCGCCCGAGGAGCGCGGGAGAAGTTGCGCAGCTCCGGAAGCTGTGGCCGTCCTGCACGAGCGCCGTGGCGGCGCTCATGAGCATGATGACCGGCGCCTCGGTGAGGATCGCGAAGGCGTAGGCGACGCCGTAGGCCGCCAGGTTGAACGTGGCGTCGGGGTGCCGCGCGATGACGGCCGCGAGGAACGGCGCCTCCACGCCCATCATGAGCCAGGTGGCGGCGAGGGGCGCCCAGAACAGGGCGATGGTGCGCTGCGAGAGGCGGTCGGTCACGTGGAGGCGTGAGGTTGCGGAACGGCAGGAACGCGGCGAGGACCCCTGCGGTCCATCCAACGCGAGCGCCGGCGCCTCCAAGCGTCGAGCGGAGCGAGAGGGATTGACCGCCCTCCGGTCGATCGTCCGGCGAGGACCATTTGAGGACGCATCGCGGCCCATCGTCTCGCGCTCGGCTCGAACCCTCTGTCCGAACCCCTCCCAAGAGCACGGAGGGCCTGCCTCACAACGGAGCGGGAGGGATTCGAACCCCCAAGTCCTCTCGGACGCACGCTTTCGAGGCGTGTGCAATAGCCATTCTGCCACCGCTCCAAACAACGAAGCCCGGATCGCCGGTCGCGTACCGCGGCAATCCGGGCAACAGCCACGGTTGTCATGTACCAATCGGGGCGCCCGGATGAGCTTCGCAGATCCGGTCGCATCACCTCTCGGCCGCATACGCGGACTTCCCAATCGGGGCGCCCGGATTGAGCTGCGGTCGCCTTTGGCGATCCTCGGTCGTCTCGCGGAACACCCGCGTGCTCTGCGACTCCCATCTGGGCCGCTCGGCTCGAACCTCCGGTTCTCATCCGCGCGAACCACACGCTCGGCCGCATTAGCGGACTTCCCAATCGGGGCGCCCGGATTGACCTGCGGTCGCCTTCGGCGATCCTCGGTCGTCTCGCGGAACACCCGCGTGCTCTGCGAATCCCATCTGGGCCGCTCGGCTCGAACCTCCGGTTCTCATCCGGGCGAACCACACGCTCGGCCGCATTAGCGGATTCCCAATCGGGGCGCCCGGATTCGAACCGGGGACCTCTGCGTCCCGAACGCAGCGCTCTACCGGACTGAGCCACGCCCCGCACCACCTCTCGCCGGCGCCGGGGTCGGCCGATCAGCACCTGTCGTTCAACGGACGGGGTGGGATGACCTCGCTCCGTTCGGCAGCCTCGCGAATCCTCGGGCGCATCGCGCGTCCACTCTTTTGTCGCTCGGCCGAACCCACGCTGCGATCCTCTTCGCAGTCCACGTGGGTTCGAATCAGAAGCACCTCTGTCTTTCAAACGGACGGGGTGGGATTCGAACCCACGCGGGCTTTCACCCACACGATTTCCAATCGTGCGCCTTAAGCCACTCGGCCACCCGTCCAGAATCGCGTGCGCCGTGGCGGGCGCGACCAACGGAGGGAGTGGGATCGACCTCGCTTCGCTCGGTCGTCTCGCTCCGCCTTCGGCTACGCTCGGCTCAAACCCACGCTACGATCTCCTTCGCGAGCTCGCGTGGGTTCGATCCCCAGAACCATCACGTCCTTCTTCCAACGGAGGGAGTGGGATTCGAACCCACGCGGGTCTTTCGACCCAACGCCTTAGCAGGGCGCCGCCTTAAGCCGCTCGGCCATCCCTCCAAGCGGACCGCCGACCTTCCGGACCGGCGCCCCTGAGTTGCCCCGCTAGGGCTCGAACCTAGACTCTTCTGATCCAGAGTCAGGCGTGTTGCCAGTTACACCACGGGGCAAAGGGCGGCGAGAACCGGACCTCACCCCAGAGCCACCTGTCGGAATCGAACCGACGACCCCGTCATTACGAGTGACGTGCTCTACCAGCTGAGCTAAGGTGGCGTGTCTCGTAAGTGGAGCCGAGGGGAGTCGAACCCCTGACCTCTAGAGTGCGATTCTAGCGCTCTCCCAACTGAGCTACGGCCCCGGTCCTTCCGATCGATCAACACGATGGGCGCGAGAGGACTCGAACCTCTGACCTCTACGATGTCAACGTAGCGCTCTAACCAACTGAGCTACGCGCCCGCGTCCCACTGTCAAACCCGAAGGATCCAGAGATGCGCCCGGAGGGACTCGAACCCCCAACCTCTTGATCCGTAGTCAAGCGCTCTATCCAATTGAGCTACGGGCGCGCGCCCCTCCCTGACCGGCCGTCCAGCGGAAGTGCCCACGACAGGACTCGAACCTGTACGCCGTTTCCGGCACTGGTCCCTCAAACCAGCCTGTCTACCAATTCCAGCACGTGGGCATTCCTACAGAGGCGTGTCGGCCGACTCCTCGGCACCGGGCGAGCAGGCCCGATGGGATCGAAGCGGGCTCTGTAATGCTCGAGGAGGGACTCGAACCCTCACGGGGTTGCCCCCACAGGATCCTGAATCCTGCGCGTCTGCCAATTCCGCCACCCGAGCCAGGTGCCGCATCCGGGCCCGAAGACCCGACCGACAGTGGAGCCGAGGGGAATCGAACCCCTGACCTCTTGAATGCCATTCAAGCGCTCTCCCAACTGAGCTACGGCCCCTCACACCCGTGACCCACCGCGTGCCGCGGCGGGCCGACCTGCATCGATGTCAATCAACTACAACTGCTCAGCGGGGCTGACGAGACTCGAACTCGCGACCTCCGGTGTGACAGACCGGCACTCTAACCGACTGAGCTACAGCCCCTTTATCCACTGAACAACCTATCGCTCAAAAAACCACGCCCCGACGGGGAATCGAACCCCGGCCGCCACCTTGAAAGAGTGGTGTCCTAGCCGCTAGACGATCGGGGCTTTCGGCTCCCCTCCAAACAGGCCCGGAGGGACTTGAACCCCCAACCCCCGGTTTTGGAGACCGGTGCTCTACCAGTTGAGCTACGGACCTCTAAAATCACGCCGCTCCCGCAACCGCACCCGCGCGAGAGCCCATGGCCAGGGGCAGAATCGAACTGCCGACACCATGATTTTCAGTCACGTGCTCTACCAACTGAGCTACCTGGCCCCGACAAAAAAACCGCCCGGGCCTCTCGGGCCGCGGGCGGGAAGCTCCTCTGGAGAAGCCGGTGCTAGCGGCTCTCCGCTCCCGCCCGCCACCGCGGGCTCCACGTATCGGCGACCGTCCAGGACAGCTGTCGCGACAGCGTCCATCGCCGCCAGGGCAAACCCGGCTCGCCAACTGGATCGACTGAGCGAGATCACCTGTCCCTCCGGACCGCCTCTACGTGGGAAACGCCGCCAATCTGGCGGCGCTTCAGGGCAAGTAGCGGGGGCGGGATTCGAACCCGCGACCTTCGGGTTATGAGCCCGACGAGCTACCAGACTGCTCCACCCCGCAGTAGGCCACAAGTATACCCAGCCCGCGAGAGAGGTGTCAACCCGGATGCGGCACCCGTTTCGCCCATCTGATTACGCCCGAAAACATCCTTTTCTCAGCTTCCCCGACGAACGCTGGAGTCGCCGGAGTTCCCCGGGCTTGAGAACGCGACGGAGCCGACGGTTATGTTTCCGTCCCACGAGACGTGGCGCAGCCCGGTAGCGCACCTGAGCCGAGCGGCCCACGCAGTCGCGCGGCAGAGCTACCCGTTGGTCCGCGAGACGAGCGAGGATCGCCGCAGGCGACCGCAGCTCCATGGGGTTCAGGGGCCCACACGGCCCTCGACCCTCGCTTCAGAGAAGGTAGGTTTCGAGCAGTACGGGACGTGGCGCAGTCCGGTAGCGCACCTGAATGGGGTTCAGGGGGTCGCCGGTTCGAATCCGGCCGTCCCGATAAGGTGAGGGTCCCGCAACGGCGAAGCCCGTTGCGGGATCTTCGCGTTCTACGGTGGGGTTCGGACCCGCGAAGCGGTGAGGGAAGCGAGCCGCCGCGAGGTTCGAGCCGAGCGGCCTGAGCTGCCCTCGAAGACCTACGCGCTCCCCCGCGAGACGAGCGAGGATGGCCGAAGGGCACCGCAGCTCGATCCCGCCGTCCCGATTGGAGAGAGAGGTCCTGCGATCGAGTGTGGTCGCAGGGCCTCTTTGCTTCTGCGGTCACCCTGGTCGAGGGACGGCCGGATGAGAACCGGCCCGGATTCGGCGAAGCCGCAGGCGGATAGCCGGTTCGAGCCGAGCGGCCCGTGTTGCCCTCGAAGACCTGCCCGCCCCCCCGCGAGACGAGCGAGGATGGCCGAAGGGCACCGCAGCTCAATCCGGCCGTCCCGACTGGCAGGAAGCCAGCCCGACACGGAGATCTCGCGTCGGGCCTTCGTGCGTCCCTGTGTCGTGCGGCAGCCTTGTCTCGATCGAGACAACCATTCCTCCTGCATTACGTCCTCATTTGGCGCCGATTCGGGGGCCGTCCACTCCCGCCTAGACACTCTCAAGAGGCACGGCGAAGGTGGGTGCGGATCACACCGGGCTGAAGGAGAGCCTGAGAAGGGAAGGAACGCAGCATTCGCGGCCGCCGCCGCGCCGACGCAGGCGTTAGGAGACGAAGGTGTCCGGGCTGGGTCTCAGGTCGGGCCGCTCCTGGTCGAGCCGGTAACTCCGCACACCTTCGCAACGTCTACCACTCGACCATCACGCCGACTCGTACCTCGAGCAGAAGGCTGTTCCGGTCGTAGGTGTCCGTGTCGGGCTGCACGAACGTCAAGGTCGACATGTCCACCATCCGAGCCGCCAGATCCAGGACCCACCGACGCCCACCCGACCCGATCGGCACCTCCGCTCCCAGCGCGAGGCCGTACGCGAAGGCGAACGTCGTCACGTTCACTTCACGGGTGGTGAAAGGGCCGGAACTGGACGCGTCGACCGTAGTCCCGCGAGAGAGCGCCGCCGCACCGCCGATCATCGGCTGCGCGTAGGGGTTCAAGGACCCCAGGGTTGCCGTGAACTGGGGGCCGGCCGTGAGGGATATGAGGTGCGTTCGCGCATCGAGTCCGTCGCGAGCACCCGGGTTGCGGAGGGGGGACAGAGTCGCGTCGACGCGGATACCACCATGCGCCGAATTCCGAAACCCGTGCACGAGGCTCAGTCCGAATACCGGTGGCACGTCCGAGACGTCAGTCGTGACCCCCGCATGCACGAGCACGCCCCGACCGATGGACGCTCCGACGTAATACCCGGGGAGTGGTTGTCGGCTCTGCCCCGACGCCGAGCCGCCGGTCGCGCCCAGGGCGCTCAAGGCGGCCACGAAGACCAGGACGCCAGCCCGCCGACTCATCAGTCCAGATACGAGGCCCCACACCGCAATCCTGATCCAGTCCCCCATCGCCGCCCGCCTCCAGTGAGTACCCGCGAGGCGCGTAATCTCCGACCCGATGGATATTTTCGCCACCCGGGCGTGCCCCGGAGACGATCGCGCGGTGGTTCCCGTGGCTCGCGGGATCGTGGCTCGATCGAGTTTGCGTTCGAGGTGGTAGGAGACGTAGCTGCCGAGGGTCCAAGGCGGACGAGCAGGCGACTTCGCCCGCACGTCCGGCGCCTGCCACCGGCGTGTGGTGCGGGCCCCCTGTGGGTGGCGAAAACCTCGTCTGTCGCGAAATTGCTGGCTTTTGACGGTTCAGCGACAGAAAGCGTCATTGACTGATGCTGCTGCAACGGCGGCGCTTCGCCGCCCACAGGGTAGGTCGGGACTTGACCCGAAGCGGGTGCAGGGCAGATTTGTGCACATGGTGCACAACGTGCACGCGCTTCTTCTGGAGAGTACGCCATGACCACGAAAGCCCGGGGGCTGCGCCTACCCGATGACCTGGAGCGTCAGATCGAGCGGGAGGGGAAAGAGCGAGGGCAGTCGTGGACGAGCGCCGCGCTGGACCTCCTCTCCGAGGGAGTCCGCATGCGGCGTGCGCCGGGGATCCTGTTCGCCGATGGTCCCACGGGCCGCCGAGCCATGGTCGCCGGTACAGGGCTCGACGTATGGGAGGTCATCCGGACCTGGCAAGATGGGGGAAGGAGCCTCGACGAAACGAGGGCGAACTACCCCTGGCTCTCCGAGGCGCAGATCCGGGCCGCTATCGGGTACTACGAGCTGTACCCGGTCGAAGTCGATGAGCGCCTGGAGCGTGAGCGCCAGTGGACTGCGGAACGCGTGAGAAAGGAACTTCCCTTCGCCAGATCTCAACGCGAAGGGCGTTGAGTGTCGTTGCGATACCTGCTGGACGAGGACGTCAACCCGGCGGTGTCCGAGGCGGCGCGCGCCCTGGATTTGGATGTCGTGAGCGTCCACGGGATCGAGCGAACAGGGGTCGCGTTCCCCGATGACGCTCAACTCCGCTTCGCCGCCGCCGAGAAGCGCATCATGGTCACGCGCAATCGCGACGACTTCATCCGCCTCACTCGAGACTTCTTCCAAGCCGGCGAGCCCCATTTCGGCGTGCTCGTGATTCCGCACACGCTACCCAACAAGGATCCGGGCCGGATCGCGCGGGCTTTGAAGCGATGGCATGACGGGCGGCCAGTGGAACAGGGACCGGAGCCCTACATCATCGACTTCCTCGGAGACTGACATGGCGCCGGTGTCGGGGGGCGGGACATCGCATGCCGTGGTGCATGGGTGCGGACTTCGCCGTCCTGCCATTCACTGGAGTATGCACCTGGAGTATGCAGCAGGTGTGAAACCCCGCTAACGCGCTCACGAGAGTCAACATCCGGATCCCCGTCCTGTTCCAAAACCCAGCCGACGATCAAGCCGCCTACCTCAGGCAGTGATTCACGAGTCCGCCGAGCCCCTCTTGGCGGATGACCGGCCCAGGGCCCAACTGGGGATGCCGGTCAATGAGTCGGTTGCCCAGACCCTGATGGCTCCGCTCCCTATTGAGGTAGTGCTCCACGTAAAGGGATCCGGCTCCGACATGTGATCAGCGCCCCGTGAAGGAAGATAAGCTTCATAGCGCGTTCCCCTGCCCATGCAACGCCCCCACGCAACGACCCTGGGTCACGAGGGCAGCAACTCCTCGTTAGACGGCAGCCCCATGCCCTTTCTGGTCTTTCGGGACGTTGACCAGGTACCCGAGGCCGAGAAGCGTTGTCCCGAATCCGAGAAAGAGGAGGATTCGCCAAATTGGGTCCAACTGGGCGAGATCGACGAGAAGGAGCTTGCCGGCTACAAGCCCCAAGGTCGCTAGCCCGGCGCCCTGGAGGACCCGGGCCCCGGGGCGGCGGATCGCTGCGAGGAGAGCCAGAGTTCCCTGGAGGCCCCATGCGATGCTGAGCATGGCCTGACCATTCGGTCGGTGAGCCAGTTCCGACAGGAGCCACACCAGGAGGCCAACGTAGGCAGCCCCTTTGTAGACACCAGCCAGTTCTCTGGTCCACAGCGCGGCAACCACCGCCAAAGCCAGGACCCCAACCCGCAGAAGAGCCCCCTCGCGCAGTCCCAGGAATCCGCCCGGCTCCGCGACCTGAGAGTAACCGACGAACGCGATGGCGACGGCCAGACCCAGCCAATGCGCTACGTTCGCCAGCGTCGGAGGGGCGCCCATGGACGCGAGCATGAGCAGCGCAGATACCTCAGCCATCACCAGGAAGACGCCCAAGGAGGACCAGGCAACCGCCGCGAGTCCGATCCCCACCGTGAGTGCCGCAATCTCCGCGGCGGGGGCCTGCGCCCGCGGCGCGCCCCGAGAGAAGAGGGCCAACGACCCGGTGAGAAGTCCCAGGCCGAGGAGCATGACCCCGCTCTCTGTGCGGGTCATGCCGATCTGCCAGGCCACGGCACTGGCCGTTGCGGCGGTGCCCAAGGCCGCAACCGCGCGGGTCAGCCAAAGCTCGTCCGCCGGAGCGTTGGATGTACGGAACATGGGGCGGAAGATCGGGGACGGTACGGTGGCCATCCAGAACACGGCGACCAACGCGGCGAAGGGTAGCAGTGGCACGGAGGACGAACTGCCTGCGACGACTCCGCCCAGAGCCAGGGCGCCGCCCGATACCAGTGAAACGAGCAGTTCCGGCCACCCCTTGTGGAAGTGGACCGGAGCTGCCCCAAGAAGGACCAATGCCGTGTAGATGGCCACGCCCCCCGGGTTCGCGGCCACCACTCCGAGCAGGAAGGGCGTCGCGAGCCCTCCGCACAGGCCGATGATCGAGAGGATCGACGAGTCCTGGCGGTCGGCCAGGACGATCGCCAATAGCGTGGTGGTCGACATCAGCGACAGCGCCGCCCATGTCGGGAGGAGTCCATAGAGTTGGGAGCCGGCAAAGCCGACCAGGTACAGGAGGGCGATGCCGCCACCAAGCATGGCCTGAGCCAGCCATTTCCGCCCGCTCTCGAGCCGCAGTCCCAGGACGATCAATCCCGTTCCAGCCGCGAATCCCACCCCCAGCCGAAGTGCCGGCGTGATCCAACCCCGGTCGAAGGAGAGCTTCAGAAGGAACGCGAATGCGAGGACCACGAATCCGACGCCCACTCGGCCGAGCCACTTCTCACCCTCGGCCGCTAGGACCGGGGGCTGGGAAGGCCCTGCGGGCCGCGCGGACGCTGGCCTCAGGCGGGGGGGCTCCTGAGCCGGCTGATCAGACGACTCGGCCGGCGCCACAGGTCGCTGCAGAGGTACGGGATCCCTGACCTGCCCGCGGCTCTGTGGCACCCGTTCGGCCGAGAGACGTTCGACCTGTCGTTCGAGACGAGCGACCCGCGCCTCCAGCCCCACTTCATCAGGTTCAGACATACCTCGCCCCCCGCTCACATCACACCCTGGGTTCCGACTTTGGATCAACCTGCGGAAGAGGTATAGGAAATGCAACCGCCGTGTCGGCCTGGGAAGCACGGTAGGCTGCGGGTCCACGAGAGGCAAGGCGGGAGGATGGTGGGGGAGGCGGAGAACGTGCCGACGGACCTGGGGGCGAGTGGCTGGGGATGCTCGTGGGAGACGGGCGGATGGGAGGATGGGCGGTGGGAGCCGGAGAGGACGCCCGTGGGGGTGGATCGAGTTCTCAGTCGACGGAGTCGTCGGGCAGCGACTGGTCGAGCTGGAAGTCGGGCACGGGCTCGGGCTCGGCGGGATCGAAGCTCGAGGTTTGGTCGATCAGGAGATCCCGCTGAGGCGGCGCGCGAGCGGGCGCGAGGGGCGGAGGCCGGTTGGGGAGGTCGAGGTGCACGAGGATGGCGGAGAGAACAGGCGGGTCGGTGAGAAAGGCGAAGATCTTCATGGATCCGCCGCAGGCTGGGCAGAGGAGCGGCAGGACCTCGTAGATCCGGGCGAGGAGCACGGCCCAGCGGATACGCGCGGGGCTGGCTGGGCGAGGCGGCTCGTCCAGAGAGCCGGAGGCGAGAGAGGCGGGCTTGGGGTCGGCCGTGCAGAGCGTGTCGGCCGGAGCTCTGCCGATGGCGACGACCGCGGGGCGCAGACCGGCATGGGGCGCCAGGATACCGTGGTAGCGGTGGCGGTGCATGCGGGGCGGCGGCACGAAGGCGACGAGGCGCTCCAGGAGTTGGAGAGGGGATAGGACGATCTCGGTGCGCCCATCGGGGGTGGGTTTGGGAAAGCGATACAGAAGGCGCGCGTCGGGAGAGGCCAGGGAGGCGACGCCGGCGAGGGCATGAAGGCGCTCAAGGGGGGAGTGTGAGGAGTGTGCGGAAAAGTGTGTAAGTGGCCATGGTGTAGGATTCCCGAGCCGAAGGGACGTGCCCCATGGCAGTAAGTCCAGGTTAGCATTCCGAGCGAGAAGGAACGTACGCGGGGAGTGTGCGGAAAGGTGTGTAAGTGGCCATGGTGTAGGATTCCCGAGCCGAAGGGACGTACCCCATGGCAGAAGAACAGGAGCTCAGCGAGAAGGAACTGAACGCGGTCCTGGACCGACTGATTCAGGGCAAGACGCCCGAGGACATCCTGGGCGAGACGGGGTTGGTGAAGGACCTGACGCGCCGGCTGGTGGAGCGGGCCTTGGAAGGCGAGATGACGGCGCACCTGGGCTACGAGAAGCATGCCCAGGAGGGACGCGACGGCGGCAACTCGCGTAACGGGCGGACGGGCAAGCGGGTGAAGACCGACACCGCCGAGCTCGCCATTGAGGTGCCCCGGGATCGCGACGGCACGTTCGACCCGGTGATCGTGGCCAAGGGACAGCGCCGGCTCCCAGGCTTCGACGAGAAGGTGATCGCTCTGTACGCCCGGGGGATGACGACGCGGGAGATCCAGGGGCACCTGAAGGAGTTGTATGGGGTCGAGGTGTCACCGACGCTGATCTCGGCGGTGACGGATGCGGTGATCGAGGACGTGAGGGCGTGGCAGGCTCGATCGCTGGAGGCCGTCTACCCGATCGTGTACCTGGACGCGATTCACGTGAAGCTGCGCACGGCAGGCCACGTGGAGAGCCAGGCGGTCTACCTGGCGTTGGCCATCAACCTCCAGGGCCAGAAGGAACTCCTGGGGCTGTGGGTGGGCGAGGCCGAGGGGGCGAAGTTCTGGCTGAGCGTGCTCACGGAGCTCAAGAACCGGGGCGTCGAGGACATCCTCATCGCCGCCGTGGATGGGCTGAAGGGCTTCCCGGACGCGATCGAAGCCGTCTTCCCCAGGACCCAGGTGCAACTGTGCATCGTGCACCTGATCCGCGGTTCCCTGTGCTATGTGTCCTGGAAGGAGCGCAAGGTCGTGGTCAGAGACCTGAAGGCGATCTACCGGGCGCCGACGCTCGAGGCGGCCGCCGAGGCCCTGGAGGCGTTCGCCGAGCGCTGGGATGGCCGATTCCCGCAGATCAGCCGGATGTGGCGGACGCACTGGACGAACCTCACGCCGTTCTTCGACTACCCTCCCCAGATCCGGAAGGTTATCTACACGACGAACGCGGTGGAGTCCGTCAACGCCCAGCTGCGCAAAGTGACGAAGCACCGGGGCGCGTTCCCCACCCCCGACTCCGTGAGGAAGGTGTTGTACTTGGCCATCATGAAAGCCAGTGAGCGGTGGAGCCGGCCCGTAGCCGACTGGACCTCCGCCCTGAACCATCTGTCCATCGTCTTCGAGGGACGGATACCCGTTTGATGTCGAGGCCATTTACACAGAAGATCTGACACCCCCTTCAAGGGCGAAGGGCGGCCGGGCGCAGTAACGGAGGAGGCGCTCGAGGCCGGCGCGGTCGTCCCCCGCGATGCGCACGGAGGCGCCCTACCCCACGCAATGCATGCATTGCGCGGGGGCCCCGCGTCGATGCTGAACCCCCCGTCGAACTCATCGAGTAGCCCGTGGGTGCGGAAGTATCGGAGCACGCGACGCTGAACGACACCCTGGAGTCGGACCCAGTGCCCGGGCTGGAGGAGCGTCGCTTCATGGAAGCGAGCCTCACCGGAATCCCCGCCGTGGCCTCGGGAGAAGACGCCGTCGAGGACGACCAGGTGGAAGTGGAGGTGCGGATTGAGAGAAGAGCCGAAGCGGTGCAAGAAGCTGACAGCCCCGAGCTGGGCGGCGGCGGGCGCACCGGGACTCGCGTGGCGTAGCGTGGTCCGGATCGCACGCAGGAAGATCCGGAGCACCGCGCCTGCGATGTCTGGATTGTGATGCAGGAAGGGACGGAGACGCTTGGGCAGCGAGAGCACCCATTGGCGCGCTGCGAGGTGGGGCATCACATGATCGGTCAGGTGGGCGGCGAGCTCAGCCATGCGCCGGGTGTTGCAGGAGGGGCAGATGCCCCGGCCCTTGCAGGAGAAGGGGATCAGGCGCTCGTGGCCGCAGTCCTCGCAGCGGGCGCGGGCGAACCCGTGCGCCAGGATGCCGCAGCGCAGGTAAGCACGGAAGTCCTTCTCCACCCACCAGGGAACACCGTTGCCCAGGGGATCGACCTCCGCGGCCTGGGCGAGGAAGGTCTCCAAGTGGTGTTGGACCACCGGATAGAGCGGCGTCGCGGTCGGACGTCGCGGCCGATAGGTGGCCGAGTGCGATGGCCTCGCAGGCGAAGATGGAAGCCGGAAGAGTCGCTTGGCCGGGGTCGCCATGGCCCAGCGTGGAGTGACTCAGCGAGCGACTCCATGGGCCGATGGGCCTCGGCAGCGCCCGTCTCTCGGGCACAGACGCCGAACCTCGGAGATCTGGTGGCAGCGAGAGTATACTCTATGGCACTGCAGTCGTTGACGTTCGGCCTCTAGTCTCCAGCCGCAGGGAGATTCGCGTGAGAGGTAGGATCAAAGGGTGTGTAAAAAGAGAGGCGACGTACCTTTCCGCTGAGGGTTAACCAGCGAGTCCCGGGTCGCCACCCGGGGGAAAGGAACGTCGCCTCATGAGGAACGATACCGCAGGACAGGCAGAGGAGTCCACCACGCCGACGTGGGAGGCGTTGGAGGGCTTCGTACGGCAGAAGGCGCAGGAGCTCATCCAGGAGATCCTGGAACAGGAGGTCACCGAGCTCCTGGGGCGCCGCAAGTCGGAGCGGAAGGCGGCCGTGGACGGGCCGGAGGGCTATCGGAACGGGCACGGCAAGCCGAGACACCTGGTCACCAGCATCGGGACGATCACGGTCCGGCGGCCGCGGGTCCGGGGCCTGGAAGAGCGGTTCGAGAGCAGGGTGTTGCCGCTGTTTGCACGTCGGACGAAGGAGGTGGGTGCGCTGCTGCCCGAGCTGTATCTGCACGGACTGGCCGAGGGGGACTTCGAGCTGGCCATGCGCGGGCTGCTGGGCGAGAAGGCGCCGTTGTCGAAGGCGACGATGCGCCGGCTCCGCGAGGGCTCCGCGAGGGCTGGAGCAGGACTTCGAGGCCTGGGGCCGGCGGCTCGCTGAACGACCGGGAGGTGGTGTACGCCTGGGCGGACGGGATCTACGTGAAGGCGGGGCTGGAGAAGGACAAGGCCGCGCTGCTGGTGGTGATCGGGGCCATGCGGGACGGCACGAAGGAGGTCCTGGCCATCGTGCCGGGCTACCGGGAGTCGACGAACTGGACGGCGGTATTGCGGATCTCAAGGCCCGGGGGATTCGCTGATCCCCGGCTCCTGATGGCCGATGGCAACCCGGCGATCTGGGCGGCGGCCAGGCAGGTGTGGCCCAGGGCGGCGGAGCAGCGGTGCTGGAATCACAAGATGCGCAACGTCCTGGACCGGCTGCCAAGCGGGAGCAGGCGGAGGCGAAGGAGTTGCTGAGAGCGATCGCCTACGCCCCGAGCCGTGCGGAGGCGGTGAAGGCCCGGGAGGCAT
>CAVXJZ010000001.1:0-84053 GCA_963762205.1 uncultured Solirubrobacterales bacterium | reverse complement strand
CTTTTTTGACCGTCGGCCGAGGCCTCGATACGGTGGACGGCACGGGCCTTTGCTTGCCGTCGAGGCCACAAGTCACGACCCTAGGGGGTGTCTCTCAGGATGCGCACGCGGACCCGGTTCGGCCTGCCGAGCCACACGACCTTGGTCGCCTACGCGGGGCTCTTCATCGCCATCGGCGGCAGCGCCTATGCGGCGACGCAGCTGCCGAAGAACAGCGTCGGGACCAGGCAGCTCAAGAAGAAGGCGGTCGCGACGAGCAAACTCAAGGGCAACGCCGTCACCAAGAACAAGATCAAGAGGAACGCGATCGTCCGGGCGAAGATCCGGAACAACGCCGTCAACGCCGCGAAGATCGCCGACAACTCGGTAACCGGAAGCGAGATCAATGCGGCGACCACTCCCTTCGCGCGGATCGTCCACTCGGCGCGCGGCGAGGGGCCCGTGCCCGTACCGAAAGAAGAACCGGCGATGTTCCCGCTGAGCAACCACACCTACACGCAGGAGGCGAACCGCGACGACAGCTTCGTCGGGGCGGTGGACGTCACGTTCCTGCCGTCCTGCACGCCGCCGAGGCAGGCGTTTGGGATCATCCTCCTCGACCCGGCGAACCCAAACGAGCCCGACCAGACCGATGCCGTCTCGTTCGGAATCGTCCAGGACGAAGCCGGCGGCGAAGTGAGCAAGCGCGTCAACATCGGAGGCTCCGAGATCGGCGGCGGCAGCTTCCAGCGCGACGTCGCGGTGAACCACTCCTTCTACCTGGGGGTCCTCACCAACTGCGCGGCGGGCGAAGGCGCAGTCGCGACCTACGGCGCGATCGACGTGATCGGCGTCAAGTAGGCGGGCGCGCTTCGATGACGGCGATGGGGAGCGCCGGCGCGGGGGTGAAACTGCGCGCCGAGGTCGACGGCCTGGAGATGGCCTACGTCGACGTGGGCGCCGGCGAGCCGACCTTCGTCCTCCTGCACGGCAATCCGACCTCGTCGTTCCTCTGGCGCGACGTGATCCCGCCACTGACGCAGCTCGGCCGCTGCGTCGCGCCGGACCTGATCGGCATGGGGGACTCCGACAAGCTGCCCGAGTCGGGACCCGACTCCTACACGTTCGTCGAGCATCGTCGCTACCTCGACGGGCTGCTCGAGAGGATCGACCTGCCCGAGCGGGTCGTGCTCGTCGTCCACGACTGGGGCTCCGGGCTCGGCTTCGACTGGGCGCGGCGGAACCCCGAGCGGGTCGCCGGCATCGCCTACATGGAGGCGATCGTGCGGCCGATGAGCTGGGACGAGTGGCCCGAGGCGGCCCGCAACGCCTTCCAGCGCATGCGCTCGCCCGAAGGCGAGGAGCTAGTCCTCGAGAACAACTTCTTCGTCGAGCGGATCCTGCCGTCGAGCGTCCTCCGCGAGTTGACCGAGGATGAGATGGAGGAGTACCGGCGGCCGTTCGCCGAGCCGGGGGAGGGGCGGCGACCGACACTGACCTGGCCACGACAGCTCCCGATCGACGGTGAGCCGGCGGACGCGACGGAGATCACCGCGGGCTACGCCGAGTGGCTCGCCTCCAGCGACGTCCCGAAGCTCTTCGTCAACGCCGAGCCGGGCTCCATCCTCACCGGCGCCCAGCGCGAGACCTGCCGTCGCTGGCCCAACCAGACCGAGGTCACCGTCCCCGGCCTGCACTTCATCCAGGAGGACAGCGGCGAGCGGATCGGCGAGGCGATCGCCGGGTGGGCCGGCTCCCTCGCGGCCGGGGCTTGACCAACCGCGCTCGGGGGCTTACGTTTGCGGCCCACTCCGCCTCGGAGGGTCGAGGCTGATCCCTGCCGAAAGGAAGCCTCGATGAATCGCCTTCGCCTAAGACGCCCGAGCCACGGGACCGTGATCGCCTACCTCGCCCTCTTCGTCGCCCTCGGCGGGGGCGCGGTGGCGGCCTCCAACCTGGGCAAGAACACGGTCGGCACCAAGCAGCTGAAGAAGAACGCGGTGACCAAGGCCAAAGTCAGGAAGAACTCGATCACGACCCCGAAAATCAAGAAGAACGCGATCAACCGGTCGAAAATCAAGAATGACGCGATCAACGGAGCCAAAATCGCCGACAACTCCGTGACCGGAAGCGAGATCGACGCCACGACGACCCCCTTCTCGAGGATCGTCCACGAGGCTCGCGGCAGCACCGCGGTCGACCTCCCCAACAAAGCACTGGTCCCGTATCCGCTGGCGAACGCCGCCTACACGCAGGAGCCGGGCCGGGACGACACATTCGTCGGCGCCGTCGACGTGACCTTCGCGCCCAGCTGCGAAGCGCCGCGCTCCGTGCTCGGCTACGTGTTGCTCGACGCGGCCAATCCGGCCGAACCCAGCGAGACCAACGTCGTCGCCTTCGGCGCCGCCCTCGACCAGGCGGGCGGCCAGGTCACCAAACGGGTCAGCCTCGGCCCCTACCTCGGCGCGAGCTTCCAGCCCGACACGCCGACGGGGCACACGGTCAGCGTGGTCGCGGAGGTCGAGTGCAAAGCGGGCTCGGGGGCGACGGCGACCTTCGGCGCCGTCGACGTGATCGGGGTCAAGTAGCGAGGGCGACGACGACGGGGAGGCCCCGGAGCGCTACTCGACCCGGTAGCGCTCCGGCACGAAGGTCTGCGTGTCGACCGGGGGTCGGACGTAGGCGCGCTGCTGGCGCTCTGGGAACTCGACCTTCTCGTGGTCGACGCGCTCGTAGTGGAACCGCTCGAGCAGGTGGGAGATCAGGTTGAGGCGGGCCGTGCGCTTGTCGTCGGCCTCGACCACGTACCAGGGCGACTCCTTGGTGTCGGTGTAGGCGAACATCTCGTCCTTGGCCTCGGCGTAGTCGACCCAGCGCGCCCGCGCCTCGAGGTCCACCGGGCTCAGCTTCCAGCGCTTCAGCGGGTCCTTCAGCCGCTTCTTGAAGCGGCGCTCCTGCTCCTCGTCGCTGATCGAGAGCCAGTACTTGAGCAGGGCGATTCCGGAGCCCTGGATGATCCGCTCGAAGCGCGGGCAGGTACGCATGAACTCCTCGTACTCGGCGTCGGTGCAGAAGCCCATCACCCGCTCGACGCCGGCGCGGTTGTACCAGCTGCGGTCGAAGAGGACGATCTCGCCGGCGGCCGGCAGGTGGGCCACGTAGCGCTGGAAGTACCACTGGCTCCGCTCGCGGTCGCTGGGCTTGGCGAGGGCGACGGTGCGGACCACGCGGGGGTTGGTTCGTTCGGTGATGCGGCGGATGACGCCGCCCTTGCCGGCAGTGTCGCGCCCCTCGAAGATGACGACGACCTTCAGCCCCTCGCGGACGATCCAGTCCTGGAGGTGGACGAGCTCCACCTGAAGCCGCTCGAGCTCGCCTTCGTACTCGGACTTGCTCAGCACCTCGGTGTCCACGGGGGCCACCCTAACGTCCGCCCACGGCCGTGCGCGAGCAGGCACGATCTGGGCTAGGGTTCGGCCGGCAGAAGCAACCGGGGGGAGAGCAATGGCGACGCCGTTCAAAAGCATTCTCTGTGGGGTCGAAGGGAATCCGGCCAGCACCGAGGCTGCGCGACAGGCGATAGCACTCGCGAGCAAGGGGGGCGACCTCTCGTTCACGGCCGTCTACACGAGCTTCGAACTCGGCCCCGACTACCACAAGGACAACCTGCAGAAAAGCCTCGAGGAGGCCGCCAGGCTGGCCGGCGAGGCGGGCGTCTCCGCCTCCTACGAGCTGCGCGAGGCCAAATACGCGATCGACGTGCTGCTCCCGGAAAGCAAGGAGCACGACCTGCTCGTGCTCGGCACCCACGGTCACTCGCGCGCCTCGGGCCTCCTCTTCGGCAGCACTGCCAGGGAGGCCGCGCACGGCGCCGAGCGCCCGCTCCTGATCGCCCGCGAGGCGCCGGGCCCCAAGCCCTTCCCGGAGGACATCCTGCTGGCCAGCGACGGCTCGCCCGGCTCCTGGGCGACGGTGCGGACGGCGGCGGCGATCGCCGCCGAGTTCGGCTCGGAGATCGAGGTCGTCCACGTCGCCGACGGCAAGCACGACGTCGACGAGGAGGCGCTCGGCAGGCAGGTCGCGGAGGTCGCCGAGAAGACGGGCAGCGAGCCGAAGCTGACCAGGCGCGACGGCCACGCCAACAAGGAGATCGTCGAGGCCGCCGAGGAGGGCGGTATGTCGTTGCTCGTCGCCGGGCGCCGAGGGCTCCAGGGCGTCAAGGCGCTGGGCAGCGTCAGCGAGCGCGTCGTCGCAGGCGCTCACTGCTCGGTCCTGCTGATCCCGGCCGGCGACGGGCCCTAGGCCCGGCGCCGCTGCCAATTCGGCCGTAGGTAGGCCTCGCGAAACCCGGCCCGCAGGATGTTGCGGTAGCTGGACGAGGGCCGGTCGGGAGCTCGTTCGCCGGTCTCGACGAGCAGGGTGCGGCAGCCGGCGGCCGGCGCGTCGACGATGCGGCGGTTGAGCAGGGCGCCCTGGCAGCCGCGGCCGCGGGCGGCCTCCAGGGTCGCCGCGAAGCCGAGCTCGGCGACGCCCCCGTCGACGATCATCGCCGCGGTCGCGCAGGGCTCGCCGTCGAGGGCGGCCAGGTAGCAGCGCCAGTGAGGCAACGCGGGGAGGCCGACGAAGAGCGAGGCCGCCCAGGCCGGCAGTCCGAAGCCGGCGGCGACGATCGAGCCGAAGGCCGCTCCTTCTCCCGCCGCGAGCTCGACGATCTCGACCTCGGCGGGGGAGGGGGACACGGGAGGCGAGGTGTCGCGGACGAACTTCATCCAGCCGTAGCCGCGCTCATAGCCGTGGCGCTGAAGCCACCGCTCCGCCTCCCCGGCTGCCTCCAGCGCGGGTGTCACGGGCACGTAGTGGGCGACGCCGAGCGAGGCGACCCAGGCCGTCGCCGCCTCCAGGTGGCCCTGCTCGACGGCGCCGGGCGCGGTCGCGCCGAGCACCAGGTTCAGCCAGCCGGTTTCGGGCAGGTCGGCGATCGTCGTCGCCTGGACGGGGCCGAAGCGCCGCAGCTCGACCGCGTGCTCGGCTGCGATGTCCGCTGGGGTGCCCGCCCAGACGTCGCCCCACATCCGCTGCTCTAGCGCGTCGAGGACCGCCGGATCGATCGCCGCGGGCTCGCTTCCCGATTCGCTCATCGGAGCAGCCTAGGCGCACGGCAAACCGGGCGCAAATTGGAAAAAGGGCCCCGTGAGGGGCCCTTTGTCTCCGAAGGACGTGCCACCAGTTGAAGTCACTTCCCCTGGCTCGTCGGTCCTGCGGATCTATAAACACCGGGAACGGCTAATTGTTTCGCGATTTGCATCGACGCTTGCGGGGATTTCCTTTAGCCGGCGCCGGATCGGAGGCGAGCCTCGCGGCGCCGGCGCGTCCCTTGATGGACGTCCCCTTAGTCAATGAGGGAGACGGCGAGATACCCACCGGCGCAAAGAACGAAGACGATGACGGTCACAAACGCCTGGATCTGATCCGGTTCCGCGAACACGGTGGCGCGGGTGACCACCGCGAGCGCCGCGACAACTGCAAAGACGTATCTCATGCCGACTGAGGATCCCCGAATCCCGGCACATGTTGGCGGCCGGTGGCCGATCGTTCTAGGCATCGGCGGCCGAGAGGGGATCCGAGAACGTGACGCCTCCACTCCCTGGAGCGGGCCTACGCGAGCCTTGGGGCCGTAGTCCGCGACGCCCGCCTTACCTTCCGCGTCCGCCAGTAGGCGGTCAAGCGACGGGAAGAGCTGACTGGTCGCTATCGTGACGCCTTCGATGGGCACTCGGTTGGGCGAGCCCTGATCGAAGCACCCCGGGCGTTTAGCTCAGTTGGGAGAGCGCCAGCTCGACAAGCTGGAGGTCACTGGTTCGAGCCCAGTAACGCCCATCGCCAGACCATCGCGTCTAGGCGCGGGGATATGGGACGCAAGCGTGACGCAGCGAGGCGACGGCCTCGGGGACAGAAGAAAGGCCCGGCGCGGAGGCTGGGGCCTGCTGCCGACTCGCCCCCGGGCTACCGCCCCCGACTCAGAGGGGAAGCGTTTGACCGAGCCAGTCTCAGAGACTCGCCTCTTTCATGCCCCGTTCAAGATCCTCGCCGTTCATCGCGGGCGTGAGGGAAACCGCTGCGTTGAGTTGTTGGAACATCGGCTCGACGATCGACGGCAACTGCCACGAATCCTCCATGTCGAAGATGAAGAGACCTGTCCGCTTGCCGTCCTCCGGGAAGAAATACGACGCCTCCGGCTTCAGCGCCTCCGCCGCGGACTGGAACGTCTGCGGCAACGCCCCGCTGTTGTACGCCTCGCTCCCTTTCTCAGCAGGGATACTGACTTTCAGGATCATTCGCATCGCTTGCTCCTTTTGGGTGGCAGGGCCGATGGCCCCGAGGGAACGCCGATACTAGACTCGTTTGGGCAGCCGGCTGCGGCTCTTGCATCCCCCGCCCGCTACCGATTCGCGCCCGGCTACCACCCCCGGTTGCTGCCGATCAGCTACCGATTGTGAGCGGAGCGCGGTTTCTCAGGCGTGAACCGCCACGCCTGCGGTTCACGGCCCGAAGCGGCGATCCCCCCAGTTCATGTGGACGAAGCTGGGCCTGTCTGACCGGGCCATCGCAGCTCAGGCGGGCTGGAAGCTCAGCACCGTGAGCAAGTGCCGCTCGCCCGAGGAGCCGAGATCCTGGTTCGAGCCCGGTGACCCCGATCACCACTAGGCTCGCCGCGAGATGCTCGGCACCTACGCGGCGACGATCCTGATCTGCGCCTCCTCGCTCGTCCTCGGCCAGGCGGCGATCGCCCTCTGCGGGTTGCGCCGCTGGTCCTGGCTCTCGCCGGGGGTGGGCCTCGCCCTGCTCTGCGCGGTCTGCTGGGCGACGGTGCGCCTGCCGGGGGACGGCATCGGGTCGGCGATCGCCGTCGCGCTTGCCACCGTCGCCGCGGTGCTCGTCCTGCGCGGCCGGCTGGAGGGACGGCCGGACGACATCGGGGTGGGGCTCCTCGTCGGCATCGCCGCCCTGCTCGCCGCCTCGCTCCCCTTCATCGTCGAAGGCCACTTCGGCATCCTCGGGACCGGCTTCAACCCGGACATGTCCCAGCACCTGCTTGCCGCCGACCGCCTCTCCGGCGGCGAGGGCGGCGAGCTGCTCTCCCAGGGCTACCCGCTGGGCCCGCACTCGATCGTCGTCGCCCTCGACAGGGGACTCGGCATCGGCCTCGTCCAGGGCTTCGACGGACTCACTGTCGCCGTCGCCGTGCTCGCCTGCCTGGCCGCGCTGACGGCCTTCGCCGAGCTGCCGCGCCCCCAGCGTGCCGCCGGGGCGCTGGTCGTCGGCCTCGCCTACATGGTCGCCTCATACCTCGCCCAGGGCTCATTCAAGGAGACGATGCAGGCGCTGTTCGTGCTCGCCTTCGTCCTCGCCCTGCGCGAGGCGGGACGCAGCTCAGCCTGGCGCGCGGCGCCGCTGCGATTCGTCCCGGCCGCCCTGCTCGCGGTCGGCTCGGTTTACGTCTACAGCTACGCCGGCCTCGTCTGGCTGGCCCCGATCGCGCTCCTTTGGGTAGCGCTGCGCCGCGCGTCCACGGGTGTCGTGGAAGGGGCGGGGGCCGAGGACAGCTTGGCCCGCAGCGCCCCCGCCCCTTCCACGTCAGGACCCGCGGTAGTGCGCCCGGCGCTCCTCGGGCTGCTCGTCTTCGCGGTCCTGGTCGCGCCCGAGCTCGGCCGCATGATCGAGTTCCGCGGGTTCGAGACCTTCGACCCCAGCGGCCCGGGCCTCGGCAACCTCTTCGGCCAGGTGTCGCCGTTCGAGGCGCTCGGCATCTGGCCCTCCGGAGACTTCCGGCTCTCGCCCGGCGACGGCGCGGTGCCGGCGCTCGGCTTCTACCTCGGCGCGGCGTTCGCGTCGATCCTGCTCGTCTACGGCCTGGTCCTCTGCGTGCAGAGGCGCGAGACAGCGATCCTCTCCGGGCTGGCATCGGTGGCCGTCGTCTACGGGCTGGCGCGCATCGGCGGCACCCCCTACACGGCCGCCAAGGCGATCGAGGTCGCCGCGCCGGTCGCCGCCCTCGCCATCCTCCTGCCGCTGCTGCGCCGTCCGGTCGGCCTCCTCTACCTGTTCGCCGCCGCCGGCTGCATGCTGCTCGCGCTGGCCAACGCCCCGGTCGGGCCGAGGGACTACTCGCCGGCGCTTACCGGCCTGCGGCCGATCGTCGCCGACGGCTCGACCCTGGTGCTTGCCTCCGAGCGCCTGCTCGACGACGAACACGGCGAGCGCTACCTGGTCTGGGAGCTGCGTGGGGGCCGGGTCTGCGTCGAGCCGACGAGCCGGGCGAGGGCGGGCGAGAGGCCGCCCGCCGGGGTGCGCTACGTGGTGGCCGAAGCCGGGCGACGGCCGCCCTTCGCCGGCCTGCACCTGCGCAGGGCCGCCGACCCCTACCTGCTCTGGGAAACGAGGGGCCTGCCCGGCAGCCGCGGCGGCTGCCCGCTGATCGCCGTCCGCCAGGCCCGTCAGGGCCCGCCGCCGAATGACGTGGACGCATTTCCTCCCGGTATGCGGGCACAACTGCGTCCAGGGCGGTGCGCGGGGTCGTCGGGGGAGGGGAGGCAGGGGAGCGAGGAGACCGTGCCCGGTCGCTGAGTAGCATGGCCCGCATGGAGGCGAGCACGAAGATCACCGTCAGGCTGCCCGACGGCAAGCCGCTGGAGCTGCCCGAGGGGGCGACGGGCGCCGAGGCCGCCGCGGCGATCGGCCCCGGCCTGGCCAAGGCGGCGCTGGCGATCCGGGTCGACGGCGAGTTGCGCGACCTCGCGGCGCCGCTGCCCGACGGAGTGGAGATCGGGATCCTCACCGACCGCGACCCCGACGCGCTCGCCCTGATCCGCCACGACGCCGCCCACGTGATGGCCGAGGCGGTGCAGGAGGTCTACCCGGGCACGAAGGTGACGATCGGGCCGGCGATCGAGGAGGGCTTCTACTACGACTTCGAGTTCCCGCCCGAGGTCAAGGTGACCGAGGACGACCTTTCTCGCATCGAGGAGGCGATGCGCGCCCACATCGGCGCCGCCGAGGAGTTCTCGCGCCGCGACGTTCCGGTCGCCGAGGCGATCGAGATCTTCAAGGGGCAGGGCGAGGACTACAAGGTTGAGCTGATCGAGGACCTCGTCTCCGACGAAGGGGTCGAGACGGTCTCGCTCTATCGCAACGGGCCCTTCGAGGACCTCTGCCGGGGGCCGCACGGTCCCGACACCGGCCGGATCGCGGCGATCAAGCTCAACTCCGTGGCCGGCGCCTACTGGCGCGGTGACGAGAACCGGCCGATGCTGACCCGGATCTACGGCACCGCCTTCTTCTCGAAGAAGGACCTCGCCGCCCACCTCGAGCGGATCGAGCAGGCGAAGGCCCGCGACCACCGCCGCCTCGGTCCCCAGCTCGGCCTCTTCATGCTTCGCGAGGAGGCGCCGGGGATGCCGTTCTGGCTCGACAACGGGACGACCCTGCTGCGCCTGATCGAGGCCGAGGTGCAGGACCAGCTCGACAAGCGGGGCTACCGGGAGATCAAGACGCCGGAGGTGATGGACGTCGAGCTCTGGCACCGCTCCGGCCACTACGACAACTACCGCGAGAACATGTACTTCACCTCGTCCGGCGAGCGCGAGTTCGCGATCCGGCCGATGAACTGCCCGGGCGCCTGTCTCGTCTTCGGCTCCGAGCGCCACTCCTACCGTGAGCTGCCGCTGCGGATCGCCGAGTTCGGGCAGGTCAGCCGCGCCGAGCGCGAGGGCGTCCTGCACGGCCTGCTGCGGGTGCGCGCCTTCACCCAGGACGACGCCCACATCTACTGCACCCCGGAGCAGATCGTCGGCGAGGTGACCGCGGTCTGCGAGGCGATAGACGAGCTCTACGCGCGCTTCGGGTTCGACGACGTCCGGGTCGAGCTCTCGACCAGGCCGGAGAAATCGATCGGAACCGCCGAGCAGTGGGAGCAGGCCGAGGAGGCCCTGCGCAGCGCCCTCCAGAGCCAGGGCCGCGAGTTCCAGCTCAATCCCGGCGACGGCGCCTTCTACGGGCCGAAGATCGACTTCCACGTCACCGACGCGCTCGGCCGCTCCTGGCAGTGCGGCACCTGCCAGGTCGACTTCTCCATGCCGGAGCGCTTCGACCTCACCTACACCGACGCCGACGACGTCCAGCGGCGCCCGGTGATGATCCACCGCGCGCTGCTCGGTTCGATGGAGCGCTTCGCCGGCATCCTGATCGAGCACCACGCGGGCCGCTTCCCGGTCTGGCTGGCGCCGGTGCAGGCGATCGTGCTGCCGGTCGCCGACCGCCACGACGCCTACGCCGAAGGGGTCGTCGCCGAGCTGCGCACGGCCGGGGTGAGGGTGGGGTCGGACCTGCGCTCGGAGTCGGTCGGCAAGAAGATCCGCGAGGCCGAGCTGGGCCGCTATCCCTACATGCTGGTGGTCGGCGATCGCGAGCAGGAGGCGGGCGCCGTGGCCGTCCGCTCCCACGGAGAGGGCGAGCTGGGGGCGATGGGGATTGCCGAGTTCGCCGAGCGGGTACGGGGCGAGAGTGAGCGTGGTTGAACAGCTTGCGCGCCAGGCGCCTCCCTCTATACTGCGGCGACTTGAGCTACCCATCGCCCTCTTGACGTCTTCCACCTCTCGATAGTGCCGGTCCCTCGCAGGTTCGACCGGCGCCTCCCAGAGCGCGACACCACTCGTATCAACGAGCGAATCCGCGTGCCCCAGGTGAGGCTGATCGGGGCCGACGGCGAGCAGCTGGGCATCGTCGATACCCAGGACGCGATGAAGCAGGCCCAGGACGCCGACCTCGACCTGGTCGAGGTCGCCCCCAACTCGAAGCCGCCGGTCACCCGCCTGCTCGACTACTCGAAGTACAAGTACGAGCAGGAGCAGAAGCAGAAGCAGGCCCGCAAGCACCAGCAGCAGGTCAACGTGCGCGAGATCAAGCTGCGCCCGAAGATCGCCGACCACGACTACGAGACGAAGAAGGGCCACGTCGAGCGCTTCCTCAATCACCAGGACAAGGTCAAGATCACGATCATGTTCCGCGGCCGCGAGCAGGCCCATCCGGAGCGGGGCAGGGCTTTGCTGGAGCGGCTCTTCGAGGACCTCGACGGCCTCGCCGTGATCGAGTCCCAGCCCCTGCAGGAAGGCCGCAACATGAGCATGATGCTGGCCCCCGGCAAGGGCGCGGGCAAGCAGCCGGCCGAGGACGCAGGGGCCGACGCAGACGCTGACGCGGACGCCGGCTAGGCCCTGGCGGCGATCACGTCGGCGATCCGCTCGGCGGCGTGCCCGTCCCAGAGCGGCGGCTGCTCGGAGGGCGCATCGCCGCGCTCGTCCAGCGCCGCGGGGATCGTCGCGATCGCGGCCGGGTCGAGGCCGAGCAGGGTGTTGGTGCCCGCCCGGATCGTCACCGGCCGCTCGGTGTTGTCGCGCAAGGTGAAGCAGGGGACGCCGAGGAAGGTCGTCTCCTCCTGGATTCCGCCCGAGTCGGTCAGAACCGCGCCGGCGTCCGCCATCAGCGAGAGGAACTCGAGGTAGCCGAGCGGCTCGCCGAGCAACAGGCCCGGCGGCCCCTCGGCGCCGATCTCCGCCTCCATCATCTTGCGCGTCCGGGGGTGCACCGGGAAGACCACCGGCATCTGCTCGGCGAGCCGGCCGAGCGCGGCGACCGCCTCGCCCAGCAGCGGGCCGTCGACGAGCGCCGGGCGGTGAAGCGTGACCAGGGCGAACTCGCCGGCGGGGACGCCGAGGCGGCCGGCGGCGTCCAGCTCGCGGAAGCGCCCTTCGAGCGCGACCAGCGTGTCGATCATCGTGTTGCCGACGAACTGCATCCGCGCCTCGGCGATGCCCTCGGCTCGCAGGTTCTCGATCGCCTCGTCGCTGTGCAGGAAGAGCAGCTCGGAGAGCTCGTCGGCGACGATCCGGTTCAGCTCCTCGGGCATCGCGCGGTCGAAGCTGCGCAGGCCGGACTCGATGTGGCCGACGGGGATTCCCATCTTCGCCGCGGTCAGCGCCGCCGCCAGGGTCGAGTTGACGTCGCCGGGGACGACGACGAGGTCCGGCTCCCCAGCGGCGAGCACCGGCTCGAGCCGCTCCATGGTCCTCGCCGTCTGCTGGGCGTGGCTTCCGGAGCCGACCTCGAGCATGTGGTCGGGCTCGGGCATCCCCAGCTCCTCGAAGAAGACCTCGGACATCAGGCGGTCGTAGTGCTGGCCGGTGTGCACGACGGTATGGCGGCCGTCGGGCAGGCGGGCCCGCAGCGCGCCGATCACGGGCGCCGTCTTGACCAGGTTCGGCCGCGTCCCGACCACGTAGAGGATGTGCATCGCGGCGCCAGCGTACCTTCGCCGCGGGCCGTTCCCGGCGTCGGCATGCTTCAATAGCGGACCCGATGCCGAAGATGAAGACCCATTCCGGCGCCAAGAAGCGCTTCCGCAAGACCGCCAAGGGCAAGCTCCGCGGGCGTCGCGCCTATTCGAGCCACATCCTCGAGAAAAAGTCGCCGAAGCGCAAGCGCCAGATGGCGCGTCCGGTGGAGATCGCCAAGCCCGATCAAAAGCGGATCCGCACCCTGCTCGGAGGTAAGCGATGAGCCGGGTCAAGCGCTCCGTCCACGCGAAGAAGAAGCGCCGCAAGGTGCTCAAGGAAGCCAAGGGCTACTACGGCCGCAAGCACTCCTCCTATCGCTTCGCCAAAGAGCAGGTGCAGCGCTCGGGGATGTACGCGTACCGGGATCGGCGCAACCGCAAGCGCGAGTTCCGCCGCCTCTGGATCACCCGGATCAACGCCGCCGCGCGGCTCGAGGGGATGAGCTACTCGGAGCTGATCCACGGCCTCGGCGGGGCCGGGGTCGAGGTCAATCGCAAGATGCTCGCCGATATCGCGGTCAACGACCGCGATGCGTTCCGCCGATTTGTGGAGTTGGCCCGGGAGGGTGCGGCCGCCTAGCCGCAACCCAGACACCACTCTCCCGGGCGGGCCGTTTGACGGCTCGCCTTTTTTTTGGCGTCGAGGAGAAGGCACGAGGGAAAAGAAACAGACAACCGACATCGAGATGATCTCAAGCCCCCAAAACGAGAAGCTGAAGCTGGTCCGCAGACTGCGCGAGCGCAGGCACCGCGAGCGCGAGGGCCTGTTCGTCAGCGAGGGCGAGGACCTGCTCGAGGCGGGCCTCGCCGCCGGCGAGGAGCCGCGCCTGCTGCTGACCGCGGCGGGCAGCGGCCTGGGCGGCGAGGAGGCCGAGCCCGAGCTGCTCGCCGCCGTGTCGACGCTCGGCTCGGGCACGCGGGCGATCGCGGTCTGGCGGCAGCGTTGGGCCGAGCGCCCGCGGCCGACCTGCCTCTACCTGCACGGGATCGGCGACCCCGGGAACGTCGGCGCGATAGTCCGCACCGCGCACGCGCTGGTCGAGGGCTCGGTCGCCCTCGGGGAGGGCTGCGCGGACCCGTTCTCGCCGAAGGCGGTGAGGGCCAGCATGGGGTCGATCTTCGCCTCCCCTCCGGTCAGGGCGGCGGTCGAGGAGACGCCGGAACCGCGCGCCGCTCTGGTCGCCCACGAGGGCGGGCCCCTGTCCGGGCTCGGCCCGGTCGCCACGCTCTGCCTCGGCGCCGAGCGCGAGGGCCTGCCGGACGCCGTGCTCGCGCACTGCGACGCCACGGTGACGATCCCGCTCAGGGCGGGCGGCGCCGAGTCGCTCAATGTCGCGGCGGCCGCCGCGATTGCCTGCGAGCGCGTGGCAGGGGCGAGGTCCAACTCCGACCCGTCGCCGGCGAGCGAGCGCGAGTCATGAGCGTCGAGCGGATATCGTCGCCCGCCATGCGGGAGGCCCGGCCGGATGCTTGAGCGGATCGAGGAGATCAGGAGCGAGGCTCTGGCCGCGATCGCCGCGGCGGCCGACACGGCCGAGCTCGAGGAGTTGCGGGTCCGCTACCTGGGCCGCAAGGCCGAGCTGACCGGGATCCTGCGCGGCATCGCCGACCTTCCGCAGGACGAACGGGGCAGGGTCGGGGGCGGCGCCAACCGGGCCCAGGCCGAGCTCGAGGAGAGGCTGTCGGAGCGCGCGGCGGAGCTCGACGCCGAGGAGCTCGAGGCCCGGCTCGACCGCGACCGGATCGACGTCACCCTGCCCGGCGCCCCCGGGCGCCCGGTCGGCCACCTGCACCTGATCACCCGCACGACCCGCCGGCTCGAGGACGTGATGATCGGCCTCGGCTACCGGGTGATGGAGGGGCCCGAGGTCGAGCACGACCACTACAACTTCACCGCCCTCAACCACCCGCCCGGCCATCCGGCCCGGATGCTCCAGGACACCTTTTACGTCCAGTCGGACCCTGAGGTGCTGCTCCGCACCCACACCTCGCCGGTGCAGCCGCGCTCGATGGAGGCCCAGCCGCCGCCGATCTTCATCATCGCCCCGGGCAAGGTCTACCGGCGCGACTCCGACGCGACCCACAGCCCGATGTTCCACCAGGTCGAGGGGCTCGCGGTCGGCGAGGGGATCACGCTCGCCGACCTGCAGGGGACGCTCGAGGAGATGCTGCGGGCGATCTTCGGCGCCGGCCGCGAGGCGCGCATGCGGCCCCACTACTTCCCCTTCACCGAGCCCAGCGTCGAGTTCGATGTCTCCTGCTTCCAGTGCGAGGGGACCGGCGAGCTCACCGGCGGCGAGCGCTGCAACCTCTGCAAGGGAATCGGCTGGATCGAGGTCGGCGGCGCCGGCATGGTCGATCCCAACGTGCTCGGCTTCGTCGAGTCGAACGGCTACGACCCCGAGCGGGTGCAGGGCTTCGCCTTCGGGATGGGCGTCGAGCGGATCGCGATGCTGCGCCACGGCGTCCCCGACCTGCGCCGCTTCTTCGACAACGACGTGCGCGTCCTGGGGCAATTCCACTGAGCCAATGCGGAGCGAGCGTCCAAATCCGATTCTCCGTGAGCGGAGCGCCGGCGAGGCCCTGACATGAGGGTCCCGTACTCGTGGCTGCGCGAGCACTGCGACCCGGGGGTCGACGCCGGCGAGCTCGCCGAGCGGCTGGCGATGACCGGCACCGAGGTCGAGCGGGTGACGACGGTCGGGCCGCCCTCCGCGGAAAACTTCGTGGTCGGCGCCGTCACCTCGCGCGACGCGCACCCCGACGCCGACCGGCTCAGCGTCTGCGAGGTCGACGTCGGCGACGGCGAGGCGCGCACCATCGTCTGCGGGGCGCCCAACGTCGCCGTCGGCCAAACCGTCGCCGTGGCGCTGCCCGGGGCGCGGATGCCGGGAGGTGAGAAGCTGCGTAAGGCGAAGCTGCGCGGAGTCGCCTCGGAAGGGATGATCCTCTCCGCGACCGAGCTCGAGGTGGGCGAGGAGTCCGACGGGATCCTCGTCCTCGAGAAGGGCCCGGCGCCGGGCACCTCTTTGGCCGACGTCCTGCCCCTGGGCGAGGCGGTGCTCGAGCTCGAGGTGACGCCGAACCGGGTCGACTGCTTGGGCGTCTACGGCGTCGCCCACGAGGTCCACGCGATCAGCGGCGCGCCGCTGGGGCCCGAGCCCTGGACCGAGGACGCGACGGCCGACGGTGAGGGGGATGTGGCCGAGCGCGCCTCGGTCACCGTCCAGGTACCCGAACTCTGCCCGCGATTCACCGCTCGGGTCTTCACCGAGGTCACGATCGGGCCCTCGCCGGCCTGGCTGCAGGCCCGCCTGACGGCGGCCGGCCAGCGGCCGATCAACAACGTCGTCGACATCACCAACTACGTGATGCTGCTCACCGCGCAGCCCCTGCACGCCTTCGACCTCGACCGGGTGCCCGGCGGGGCGCTGACCGTGCGCGCCGCCGAGGACGGCGAGACGATGACGACCCTCGACGGCGAGGAGCGCCGCTTCGACGCGGAGACCGTCCTGGTCTGCGACGAGAACGGCCCGTCTGGGATCGCCGGGATCATGGGCGGTCAGGTCTCCGAGGTCTCGGCCGGGACGAGCAGCGTCCTGCTCGAGGTCGCGAACTGGAACGGCACCAACATCCTGCGCACCTCGCGGCTGCTGGGGCTGCGCTCGGAGGCCTCCTCCCGCTTCGAGAAGCAGCTCCACCCGGATCTCTGTATGCGGGCCCAGCGGATCGCCTCGCGCCTGATGGTCGAGCTCTGCGGCGCCAGGCTGGTGCCGGGGACGATCGACGTCGCCGCCCCGGCTCCTGCGGCGATCGACCTGCCGCTGCGCAACGCCCGCGTCGGCGGCCTGCTGGGGATGGAGATCGCCCAGGCCGACCAGATCGCATATTTGGAGCGGCTCGGCTTCGGAGTCGAGGCCGCGGGGGAGGACCTGAGGGTCTCGGTCCCACCCGACCGTCACTTCGACGTCACACGCGAGGTCGACCTGGTCGAGGAGGTCGCCCGCATCCACGGCCTCGACCGCAACCTGCCCTCGACCCTACCCGGCTCCGCCGGCCAGGTCGGCGGGCTCAGCCGCGGGCAGCGCCTGCGCCGCCGCGCCGAGGACACGATGCGGGACCTCGGCTTCGACGAGGTCGTCGGCTGGAGCTTCACCGACCCCGGCGAGCCGGCGCGGCTGCGGATCCCCGAGGGCGACCCGCGCGCCGACGGCGTCGTTCTCTCCAACCCGCTCTCCGAGGAGCAGTCGGTGATGCGGACCACCGTGCTCGGCTCGATGCTCGACGCCGCCCGCGCCAACCTCGCGCGCGATGCCGACCGCGTCGCCCTCTTCGAGTCAGGCCGCGTCTACCTGCCGACGGGCCGAAAAGCGAAGTCCGACCGCGTCGATCGGCCCATCGATGCGCTCGCCGGGGATTTCGCCGGCGAGCGGCCGGCGCCGTTCCGCGAGCCGCACCGGATCGCCTGCCTCGTCGTCGGGCCGCTGGTCCCGGGCTCCTGGCGCGACGGGGGAGGGCCCGCTGACTTCTTCGCGCTCAAGGGCGTGCTCGAAGCGCTCGCCGGCCAGCTCGGCGCGCCGCTGGCGGTGGAGGAGGGGGTGGAGCCCTTCCTGCACCCGGGGCGCGCCGCGCGGGTCGCGATCGGGGGGACCGCCGCCGGCTGGATCGGCGAGCTGCACCCGCTCGCCTGCCGGCACTGGGACATCGACGCGGCCGCCGGATTCGAAGTCGACCTGGCGCCCCTGGTCGCCGCGGCGCGGGCCGGCGAGGAGATCTACGAGGACGTGACGGGCTTCCCGGCCGTCTACCAGGACCTGGCCGTCGTCGTGCCAGCCGCGACTGCGGCGGCGGCGGTGCGCGAGGCGGTGCTCGCCGCCGGCGGTGAGCTGCTGCGCTCGGCCGAGGTCTTCGACCTCTACGAAGGGAAGCAGCTCGGCGAGGACCGCAAGAGCCTCGCCCTGCGACTCGAGTTTCGCGCGCCCGACCGCACCCTGACCGACGAGGAGGTCGCCGGGCTGCGCGCCGCGATCGAGTCCGCCCTCGGCGAGATCGGAGGGTCGATCCGTGCCTGATCCGCACGCCCAGCCAATCGACGGCAAGCCCGCCGCACGGGTCCTCGTCGCCGGCGCCTCCGGCTTCACCGGCGCGCTCGCGGCGCAGCTGGTCTGGCGCCATCCGCGGCTCGAGCTGATCGCGGCGACGTCGCGCAGCGACGCCGGCACCCGGCTCGACACGCTCTACCCCCGCTACAGGGTGCCGCTGGAGCTGACCGAGCTCGACCTCGACCTGCTCGAGGACATCGACGCCGCGATCGTCGCCTACCCGCACGGGGCGGCCGCCCCCACGGTTGCGGCCCTGCGCGGCCTCGGCGCCCTGGTCGTCGACCTCTCCGCCGACTTCCGCCTGCGCGACCTGCCCACCTACGAGCGCTGGTACGGCGATCACGGGGCGCCCGAGCTCCTCGAGGGGGCCGTGTACGGGCTCACCGAGCTCCATCGCGACGAGCTGCGCGAGGCGGAGCTGGTGGCGACGCCGGGCTGCTACCCGACGGCGAGCCTGCTCGCCCTCGCCCCGCTCGCCGAGCGCGGGGCGATCGCCGAGGCGTACGTGTCGGCGATGCAGGGCACGTCCGGGTACGGGCGCAGCAGCGACGACACCGTCCACTTCACCTCGATGACGGAGAACGCCTTCCCATACAAGACCGAGGGGCACCGTCACCGGCCCGAGATCGAGCAGGAGCTGGCGCTGATGGGCAGCCCGGCGCCGGTCACCTTCGTCCCCCACCTGCTGCCGCTCGACCAGGGGGAGCTCGCGACCTGCTTCGCGCAGCTCGACGCGCCGATGGGCAGGGAGGAGGTCCAGAGGCTCTACCGCGAGCGCTACGAGGGCGAGCCCTTCGTCCGGGTCCTCGATGGGCCGCCCGACCTGCGCTCGGTCCGCGACACCAACGAGTGCCACGTCTACGTGACCGTCGAGGAGCGCGGGCGGGTGCTGGCCTTCTCGGCGATCGACAACATCTGGAAGGGCGCCTCGGGCCAGGGGGTCCAGAACCTGAACCTGATGCTCGGCCTGCCGGAGACGGAGGGATTGACGTGACCTTCTTCCGCTCACGCTGGGTCGAGCCGCCGGACGCGATCGAGGAGCTCGACCCTGCCCGGCTCGCCCCGGGCTTCCGGGCCGGCGCCGCGCACTGCGGCCTCAAGGGAGGCGGCAGGACCGACGTCGGGCTGATCGTCTGCGACGCCGACCGGGTCTCCTCCTCGGTGCTGCTCACGCGTAACGCCTCCGCCGCGGCCCCGGTCCGCATCTGCCGTGACCGGGTCGATCGCGGGGCGGTCCGCGCGGCCGTCGTCAACTCCGGCAACGCCAATGCCGAGACGGGGGAGCAGGGGCTCGCCGACGCCTGGGCGATGTGCGGGGAGGCGGGCGCGCGGCTCGGCCTGGCGCCGGAGCTGGTCGCCGTGGCCGAGACCGGGATGATCGGCGTGCCGCTGCCGATCGACGCGGTGCTCGCCGGGATCGGCGAGGCCGCGGAGGGACTCTCCGCGGACGGCGGGATGGCGTTCTCGGAGGCGATCCTGACCACCGACCGCTGGCCGAAGAGCTGCACGTTGAGGGCCGGTGACGTCAGCCTCTCGGCGCAGGCGAAGGGCGCCGGGATGATGATGCCGGGCTTCGCGACGATGCTCTGCTTCGTGCAGACGGACGCTGTCGTCGCCGACCCCGACACGGCGCTGCGCTCCGCCGTCGGAAAGTCCTTCGAGCGAATCACCGTCGACGGGCAGATGAGCACAAACGACACCGTCCTCCTGCAGGCGACCGGCGCCGCCGGCGCGCCGCTTCCCGACGGCCTGCTGGAGGCCGTGCTCCTGCAGCTGGCGATCGAGATCATCCGCGACGGCGAGGGCGCGGCCCGGGTGGCGCGGGTCGCCGTCGAGGGCGCCGCGTCGGAGGCCGAGGCCGAGCGGGTCGCGCGCGCGATCGCCAACTCGCCGCTGGTCAAGACGGCCCTCTTCGGCCGCGACCCGAACTGGGGGCGGATCGCCCAGGCCGCGGGGATGGCCCTCGCCGGCGAGGACCTCGAGGAGATCGGCGCCGAGTCGATCGACGCCACCGAGCTCGGCGAGGACACACCGGAGGCGGAGATCGGGCTGCGCCTCGACCGCGGCCCGCATTCCGCCCACGTCTGGTTCTCCGACCTGAGCTATGAGTACGTGAGGATCAACGCCGAGTACACGACGTGAGGAGCCAGACGTGACCGCCAATGTCGACACCCTGCTCGAGGCGCTCCCCTACATCAGGGAGTTCCACGGGCGCACGGTCGTGATCAAGTACGGAGGCGCCGCGATGCGCGAGGAGGGCCTGCGCGAGGCGTTCGCGACCGACGTCGTCCTGCTCAAGTACGTCGGCCTCAACCCGGTCGTCGTCCACGGCGGCGGGCCCGAGATCACCCGCTATATGGAGCGGCTCGGCCTCGAGGTCCGCTTCCACGAGGGCCTGCGGGTCTCCGACGCGGAGACGGTCGAGGTGGCGCGGATGGTGCTGCTCGGCAAAGTCAACACGGACATCGTCCAGCGCCTCAACCGCCACGGCCAGCCGGCGGTGGGCCTGTCCGGGCAGGACGGCTCGCTGTTCGAGGTGGCGCCGGTCCCGAACGCGGAGAAGGTCGGATTCGTCGGCACGATCGAGCGGGTCGACGTCGACGTCCTCAACCACATCGCTGCCGACTACATCCCGGTGATCGCCTCCACCGCGTCCGACCGCGAGGGCAACCACTACAACGTCAACGCCGACGAGGCCGCCGGCAAGGTCGCCGCGGCGCTGGGCGCCTACAAGGCGATCTTCCTCACCGACGTGATCGGCTGGCTCGCCGACGCCGACGACGAGGAGAGCCTGATCTCGCGGGCGACCGTGGCCGAGGTCGAGGAGAGGCTCGACGCGATCGACGGGGGGATGCGCCCGAAGCTGGCTGCCTGCGTCGACGCGATCCGCGGCGGTGGCCAGTCGGCCCACATCGTCGACGGCCGCAGGCCGCACAGCCTGCTGCTCGAGCTATTCACGGACGCCGGCATCGGCACGATGGTCACGCCGTGAGGCTGGCGGAGCTGCAGGCCCTCGAGGAGCGCTACCTGATGAGGACCTACCGGCGGGCACCGGTCGAGTTCGTGCGCGGCGAGGGTGCGCTGCTCTGGGACGCCGAGGGCCGCGAGTACCTCGACTTCCTGGCCGGGATCTCGGTCTGCTCCGTCGGCCACTGCAACCCGTCCGTGGTCGAGGCGGTCCGCGAGCAGGCGGGCCGGTTGATCCACGCCTCGAACCTCTTCTACACGGAGCCGATGGTGCGGCTGGCCGAGCGGCTCAGCGCCAATTCAGGCCTCGGCGGCCGCGTCTTCTTCTCCAACTCGGGCACCGAGGCCAACGAGTGCGCGATCAAGATCGCCCGCAAGCACGCCAGCCGGCGCGGCATCGAGGCGCCGGAGATCGTCAGCTTCGAGCGCGACTTCCACGGCCGCACCTACGGCGCCCTCGCGGCGACCCCGGCGCTGGCCCGCAACGAGGCTCTGGGCCCGATGCTGCCGGGCTTCCGGGCCGTGCCCCTGAACGACGCCGAGGCCCTGCGCGGGGCCGTCGGCGAGAGCACCGCCGCGGTGCTGATCGAGCCGATCCAGGGCGAGAGCGGCGTCTACCCGGTCTCGGAGGCGGCGCTGGTCGCCGCCCGGGAGGCCTGCGACGAGACCGGAGCTCTGCTGATCCTCGACGAGATCCAGACCGGGGTCGGCAGGACCGGCTCCCTCTGGGCCTACGAGCAGACGCCGGTGCGGCCCGACCTGCTGACCAGCGCCAAGGCGCTCGGCGGCGGCTTTCCGATTGGCGCCTGCGTCTCCACCCCGGAGGCGGGGGAGGTGCTCGAGCCCGGCGACCACGGCTCGACCTTCGCCGGCGGCGCGGTGGTCGCGGCGGCGGCGCTGGCGGTGCTCGAGATCGTCGACGATCCGGCGCTGTTGCGCGGAGTGCGCGAGCTGGGCGCGGCGCTGAGCGAAGGCCTCCTGGCGCTCGACGGCGTGCGCGAGGTGCGCGGGCGGGGCCTGATGCTCGGCGCCGGCCTCGAGCCGGGGATCGACGCCGGCGCGGTCGGCTCCGACCTGCTCGGGCGCGGCCTCATCGTCAACGTGCCGGAGCCGGGCACGCTGCGGCTCCTGCCGCCGTTGATCGTCGACTCCGGGCAGATCGACCGCGCCGTCGAGCTGGTCGGCGTTTCCCTTTCCAGGGCGCTCTAAGCTACGTGGCCGGATGAGCGCCGAGCAGCTGCCACCTCCCTCGAGCCGGGCCGCCGAGCGGCTTGCCGTCATCGTCGACGCAGCCGAGCGGGCGGCGCTGAGCGTGATCGACGACGCCGAGCAGGAGGCCAAGCGCTATCTCGAGGAGGCCCGGTCGCGCGCCGACCGGATCGTCGCCGCGCAGCTTCGCGAGGCGGCCGACCGACTCGAATCCCAGGGCGAGCCGGCAGCCGGGTCGCAGCTGCGATCGGTCGAGCCCGAGCCCGAGCCGGAGGCCGCCGAGGACCGGGGACTCACGGTATCCGTGGGCGGGGGCAGCGGCTCCGCCGCCGCCAGGCTCCTCGCCACGGAGATGGCGGTATCCGGCAGCAGTCGCAAGGAGATCGAGACTCGACTCAGAAATGGTTTCGAGATCGAGGACACCAGCGAGATACTCGACGCCATACTCGGACCGGAGGAGTAGAGGAGATGCACGACGACCCGACACGGATGATGGGCCAGCCGGAGGACCCCGACCACCACCCCCACGGAAACATGAGGCTGCTGGTCGCGGGCCTGATCGCCGTCATAGTCGGCCTCGTGATCGCGGTGATCGTGATCGCCGGGGACGACGGCGGTAGCAACAGCAGCTCCACCGTCTCCTCGGAGGTCAGCACTCTGCCGACCACCGACACCACCGCGCCGACGACCGAGTCGACGGCAACCACCACCGCGCCGACGACGGCGCCGACGACCACCACCGAGACCACGACGACGGCGCCGCCGGGCCCGGGCGAAGAAGGTGGCAGCGGGGGGATCGAAGCCCCCTAGCCGCGTTGTGTGGCGCGGCAACGTGGCACACTTCCGCGCACCATGAGCGCGGGCCCACTCGACCAGAAGCCGACCGCCAGCTACGAGGCCGACCCGGCCGCGGTCGAGCGCGTCCTCCTGCTCTACTCGGGCGGGCTGGACACGAGCGTGATGCTGAAGTGGATCCAGGACTCCTACGACGCGGAGGTCGTCTGCCTAACGGTCAACCTGGGCCAGCCGGGCGAGGACTACGGGGCGATCGAGGACAAGGCACGCCGACTGGGCGCGCTCGACTGCCACGTCGTCGACGCCCGCGAGCGCTTCGCCACGGACTTCGTCTTCCCCGCGATCAGGGCCAACGCGCTCTACGGCGGCGGCTACCCGCTGTTCACGGCCCTGGGGCGGCCGCTGATCGCCGAGCTCGCGGTCGAGTACGCGCGCCGCTCGGGCTGCGACACGATCGCGCACGGCTGCACGGGCAAGGGCAACGACCAGGTCCGCATCGAGGCGACCGTCGCGACCCTGGCCCCGGAGCTGCGCACCATCGCCCCGGTCCGCTCCTGGCAGATGGGGCGCGAGGAGGAGATCGCCTACGCCCGCGAGCACGGGATCCCGGTCAAGGGCGGAACCGAGGTGGCCCCGTACTCGATCGACGACAACCTCTGGGGCCGCTCATCGGAGGGTCGCTGGATCGAGGACCTCGGGCACGCGCCCGAGGACGACGTCTTCCAGCTCGTCACCCGGCCCGAGGAGGCGCCGGACGAGCCGCAGACGATCGAGATCGAGTTCGAGGCGGGCGTGCCGGTCGCGGTCGACGGCCGCAGACTGGCCCCGGTCGAGCTGCTTGAAGAGGTCGCCGAGATCGGCGGCAGCCACGGCGTGGGGATCGTCGACCACGTCGAGGATCGGATCGTCGGCCTCAAGGTGCGCGACATCTACGAGGCGCCGGCGGCGGCGATTCTGCTCACCGCGCACCAGGATCTCGAGAAGCTGGTCGGGACCATTCACCAGAACCAGCTCAAGCCGGACCTCGACCGCAGGTGGGCCTACCTGGTCTACGCGGGGCTCTGGTGGGAGCCGCTGCGCGGCGACCTCGAGGCTTACATGGCCGCCGCCAACGCGCAGGTGACCGGCACGGTCGGCCTGCGCCTCTACAAAGGCGCGGTGCGCGTCGTCACCCGCTCCTCGCCGAACGCGGTGTACGACGCCGACCTCGCCTCCTTCGCCGAGTCCGGCGGTCTCTTCTCGCAGGCGGCCTCGCCGGGCTTCATCGAGCTCTGGTCGCTGCAGTCACGGCTCGCCCATCGCATCCGCCATCGCGGCGAGGAGGGAGGGTAGGCATGTACAACCGCCTGGGAAGGGCCGCGCTCCGCTTCGCCTACGCCTACCTTCGGCGCCGCTACCGCCGCCAGATCCGCATCGGCGCCGGGCTGGCGGCCGTAGCGATCGCGATCGCCGCCTACGTGGCGATCCGCAACGTGCCCGAGGGGTAGCCCCGCAAGTTTCGTTGCAAATTATTGACACCTTGTGAGTGTCCGCTAACAGAAGGCGGTAGGCTGGCCCGCTTTGTGCGGCGGACCGCGGTGAAAGAACTACGACCCAGGGGAGCCCTGGCGACGGCCGTGGCCGCCGCCTGCGCGGTTGTCGCCGTTCCGGCCCTGGCCGGCGCCGCGGGGGTCGGGTCCCTGGAAGGGAAGGTCGAGGCCGCCAGGGGCGAAGCGGGCGAGATCGCGGCCGGGCTGCGTGCCGCCCAGGGCGAGCTCACCGCCGCTCGTGAACGGGCCGCCGCCGCGGGCGCGCGCGAGGAACGGCTGAGCGGCCTGCTCGCCGAGGGCGAGCAGCGGGCGGCGCAGCTGGCCGGCGAGGTCGAGCGCGCCGAGAGCCGCCTGGCCGTCGAGAGGCGCCGGCTGAGGCGCGCGCGCCGGGCGCTGGCGTCGCGGCTCGTCGCGATCTACGAGAGCGGCACCCCGAGCGGCGTCGACGTGCTGCTCGGCTCCTCCGACTTCGACGAGCTCGCGACCCGCGGCGACTACCTCGCTCAGATCGAGGAATTCGACTCGGCGCTCGCGCACCGTGTGGCGCAGGTCCGTGACGACATGCGCGACGGGCGCGATCGCATCGCCGCGCTGAAGAAGGCCGCCGACGCCTACAACGGCAGGCTCGCGGCGGCGCGGTCCGAAATCGCGGCCGTGCGACTCGAGGCGGAATCCGCCGCCGCCGACCTGCGCTCGGTCGCCGCCGCGCGCGAGGCCTCGCTGGCGACGCTGAAATCCCGGATCGGCACCTGGGTCGCCGAGATCGAAGCGGCGGAAGCGGCGAGCCGCGCCGCGGCGGAAGCCGAGGTGGGCCGCTGGCTCGGCGGGCCCTACTCGATCCCCTCCTACATCGTGCTCTGCGAGTCCGGCGGCGACTACGGCGCCGTCAACCCCTCGAGCGGGGCCGGGGGCGCCTACCAGGTCCTGCCGTCCACCTGGAGCCTCTACGGCGGCCGCGGCGCGCCGCAGGACGCTCCCAAGGAGGAACAGGACCGGATCGCGGCAGAAATCTGGGCCGACTCGGGCGGCGGCGCCTGGGTCTGCGCCGGCTGAGGCCGGATTTAGCGCAAACTCGTTGCCGGAGGATGCCGGTGGCATCTGCCGCTCTTGGCATGATCGGCGTCCTTCGTGAGCGCGCCTTCCGCAGTCCACCTTCATGCCCATAGCGAGTACTCGCTGCTCGATGGAGCCTGCAAGATCGATGCGATGGCGGCCCGGGCGGCCGAGCTCGGCCAGCCCGCCCTCGGCCTCACCGACCACGGCGTGATGAACGGCGCCGTCGACCTCTACAAGGCCTGTGGCAGGCACGGGATCAAGCCGATCGTCGGCCTCGAGGCCTACTTCGTCGACGACCGCGTCGCGGTCAAGGAGCAGGTCCGCTACGAGCGCAACCACCTGACTTTGCTCGCCGAGAGCGACACCGGCTTCTCCAATCTCGTCAAGCTCACCTCGGCCGGCTTCCTCGAGGGCTTCTCGCGGGGCAAGGCGAATGTCGACATGGAGCTGCTGGCCGCGCACTCGGAGGGGGTCATCGCCCTCACCGGGTGCCTGCAGTCGCGCTTCTGCCGCCGCATCGTCGAAGAGCGCGACGAGGACGCCCGCGCCCATCTCGACGACCTGATCCAAGCCTTCGGGCCCGAGAACGTCTACTTCGAGGTGCAGAAGAACGGGATCGAGGAGCAGGACCGCGCCAACGAGGGGATCGTCCGCTTCGCCCGCGAGCTGGGCCGGCCGCTGGTCGGCACCGCCGACGTCCACTACCTGCGACGGGAGGACTTCGACAACCACGCCGCGCTGCTCTGCGTGCAGACGAAGTCGACGCTCGAGGCGCCGAAGATGAGCTTCGACACCAACGAGTTCTACCTGAAGAGCTCCGAGGAAATGGCGGAGTCCTTTGCCGAGTGGCCGGAGGCGGTGCCGAGCACGATCGAGATCGCCGAGCGCTGCGCGCTGGACATCGAGCTCGGCTCGCTGCTGCTGCCCCGCTACCCGACCCCCGAAGGCGAGGAGCCGGAGGCGATGCTGCGGCGGATCGCCGCCGAGGGCCTGCGTGGTCGCTACGGGGACCCGCCGGCGGCGGAGGCGGTCGAGCGGATGGAGTTCGAGCTCGGGGTGATCGAGGAGATGGGCTTCTCCTCCTACTTCCTGATCGTCTGGGACTTCGTCCGCTACGCGAAGGAGAACGGCGTCGCCGTCGGCCCGGGCCGCGGCTCGGCGGCCGGCTCGATCGTCTCCTACTGCCTCGACATCACCGACCTCGACCCGCTCGCCAACGACCTGCTCTTCGAGCGCTTCCTCAATCCCGGCCGCAAATCGATGCCGGACATCGACATCGACTTCTCGGTCCGCGGCCGCGAGCGCATGATCCGCTACGTCTCCGAGAAGTACGGCCGTGAATCGGTCGCCCAGATCATCACCTTCGGCAAGATGGCGCCACGGGCCGCGACCCGCGACGCGGCCCGCGTGCTCGGCTTCGACTACGGCACCGGCGACCGCCTCGCGAAGCAGATCCCGGAGCCGATCATGGGCCGCAGCCCGTCCTTCGAGGAGTGCCTCAAGCCGGGCCAGGAACTGCGGCAGACCTGCGACGCCGAGCCCGACGCGAAACGGATCATCGACGTCGCCCAGGGCCTCGAGGGAATCATCCGCAACAACTCGATCCACGCGGCGGCGGTGGTGATCGCGGACCGGCCGCTGCAGGAGGTCGTGCCTTTGCAGCTGGCCGAGGACCGCAGCGCTCCGGCCGCCAACGGTAGCGGCGGCAAGCCCGAGCGCCAGTACAAGATCGTCACCCAGTACTCGATGGGCCCGATCGAGGAGATCGGACTACTGAAGATGGACTTCCTCGGGCTGCGCAACCTCGACGTGATCGAGGACGCCGTCGACATCATCCGCCGCTCGCGCGGGGTCGAGCTGGACATCGCCGAGGTCCCGATGGACGACGCCAGGACTTACGAGATGCTCGCCCGTGGGGAGGGGACCGGGGTCTTCCAGCTCGAGTCCGAGGGCATGACGGAGGCGATGAAGAAGGTGCGGCCGACGGAATTCGACGACATCGTCGCGCTCGTCTCCCTCTACCGGCCGGGCGCGATGCGCTACATCCCCGAGTACGCGAAGGGGAAGCGGGACCCCGGCTCGGTCACCTACGCCGACGACCGGCTGCGGCCGATCACCGAGCCGACCTACGGCTGCGTCCTGTACCAGGAGCAGTTGATGGAGATCGCCAAGCGGATGGCCGGCTTCAGCCCGGCAGAGGCGGACGACCTGCGCAAGGCGATCGGCAAGAAGAAGCGGGACCTGATGGCGACGATGAAGGCCAAATTCCTCGAGGGCATGGAGGCCTCCGGGACGGCCGGCAAGGTCGCCCGCGACATGTGGTCGCTGATGGAGGCCGCCGCCGACTACTCCTTCAACAAGTCCCACGCGGCCTGCTACGCGCTGATCGCCTACCGCACGGCCTACCTGAAGGCCAACTACCCGGCCGAGTACATGGCGGCGGTGATCTCCTCGGTGATGAACACCAAAGACAAGGTGCCCTTCTTCGTCAACCGCTGCGAGGAGATGGGAATCGAGGTCCTGCCCCCCGACGTCGACTCCTCCGACCACGACTTCGTCGTCTCCGAGAAGGCGATCCGCTTCGGGCTCGACGCGGTCAAGAACGTCGGGCGCGCCGCGGTCGAGGCGATCCTGCGCGCCCGCGAGGACAAGCCGATCGCCTCGCTCTGGGACTTCTGCGAGCGGGTCGACGCCCGCGCGGTCAACAAACGCGCGATCGAGTGCCTGATCAAGTGCGGCGCCCTCGACTCGACCGGCGCCTCGCGCAAGGGCATGCTCGAGGCGCTGCCGGCGGCGCAGTCGGCGGGCCAGAAGGCCCAGGAGGACGCCCAGCTCGGCCAGGGCTCGATCTTCGACTTCGGCGGCGAGGACGGAGCCGACGGCGGTGGCGGCGCGCAGGCCGCCCACCAGCACCGGCCGCCGATCTCCGCCGAGGAGTTCGACCGCTCGACGCTGCTGGCGATGGAGAAGGAGACCCTCGGCACCTACCTCTCCTCGCACCCGCTGGCGGAAGTGCGGGACGCGCTCACGGCCCGCGTCGACTGCTCGATCGCCCAGCTCTCGGGCAAACCCGACGGCGCCTGGGTGACGGTCGGCGGGATCGTCGCCAGCTGCAAGAAGATCCGCACCAAGAGCGGCTCGCAGATGATGTTCGCGACGCTGGACGACGTCGAGGGCCAGGTCGAGATGCTCGTCTTCAAGGCGGACCAGTCTGAGAGCGCGGCCGTGATCGAGCCCGACGCGGTGGTCCTCGTCCGCGGCCGGCTCGACCACAAGGAGCGCGGCGAGACCAAGCTCGTCGTCCAGGAGGCGGAGCGCTTCGAGCCCGATCAGGAGGAGGTGGCCAGGGCGAGCGCCGCCGCCGGCGCCCCGGCCGAGCCCCTGCGCCTGACGATCGACGCGGCGCGGTGGACCCCCGGCCTGCTCGAGGAGCTGAAGGCCGTATTCGAGCACCACAAGGGCGAGGCCGACGTGCACCTCGCGGTCATCCCGGGAGAGGGAGACCCCACAAGGCTCGTCCTCGGCGACGCCTACCGGGTACGCAACACGAGCGGCCTGCGGGCGGAGCTTGGCCACGTCCTCGGCCCGGACTCCCTGGCGGCGTGAGGACCGGCCACCTTCGGCGTCCTCGGTCGCCTGTGTGCAGAGCACACTGCGCTTCCCGCGCCCACCGAACCCCTTGGTTCTAACGCGGCAATCCACCTAGACTTTGCGAATGCCAGCCATCAAGGAGAAGACCGGCGAGTGCCGCCAGTGCCGCTCCTTCTGCGACAAGATGGTCGAGCCGCGTGGCTGCGTCGAGATGGGCTGCGGCTATCTCTACAGCTATCTCGACATGCTCACCGGCACCCAGTACGTGGGCTGCATGCAGGGGGTCTACGGGGCGCGGGTCGAGCTCGACGCCGTGCTCCAGCCGGGCGGCTTCGGCGGGGTCAAGATGACCGGCGAGGCGCTGCCCCACTGCCAGTTCTCGGTCGAGCGTGCCTACGAGGGCGCCGGCTCCTCCTACGACTGCGTCAACCGCCGCTTCTTCGACTGTGCCGACGAGGGCGCCGAGGGCCTGCGCGCCTTCGACCTGCGCGACCTCTGAGCCGCGAGCGCCCGCTCGTCCCGCGAACGACGACACGATTTGATGTAGCATCGCGCCCATGGCGACCGCCGACGCGCCCGAGACGACAGCCGACATCGTCGCCGAGGCGGCGGGCGGCGCCGGCAGCGGCGAGGGCGGACCGGGCTTCACCCTGGAGCTGAACCAGGACCAGCAGGACATCCGCGATTGGGTTCACGGCTTCGCCGAGAGCACGGTTCGGCCGGCCGCCGCAGAATGGGACGAGCGCGAGGAGACGCCGTGGCCGGTGATCCAGGAGGCCGCCAAGATCGGCCTCTACGGCTTCGAAGGCCTGGCGCAGTTCTGGGCCGACGAGTCCGGCCTCACCCTGCCGATCGTCAACGAGGAGCTCTTCTGGGGGGACGCCGGAATCGGGATGAGCATCTTCGGCACCTCGCTCGCCGTCGCCGCAATCTTCGGGCAGGGAACCCCCGAGCAGCTCGGCGAGTGGATCCCGCAGTGCTTCGGCAGCGCCGAGGAGCCGAAGGTGGCGGCCTTCTGCGCTTCGGAGCCCGACGCCGGCTCCGACATCTCGGCGATCCGCACGACCGCCAAGTACGACGAGGCGAAGGACGAGTGGGTGCTCAACGGCCAGAAGGCGTGGGCCACCAACGGCGGCATCGCCGACGTCCACGTGGTGATCGCCTCGGTCGACCGCGAGCTCGGCTCCCGCGGCCACGCGGCGTTCGTGATCCCGCCCGGGACCGAGGGCTGCGAGCAGGGCGCGAAGGTCAAGAAGCACGGCCTGCGCGCATCGCACACCGCCGACGTCCACCTCGACGACTGCCGGATTCCCGGCTCCTGCCTGCTGGGCGGCAAGGAGAAGCTCGACGAGCGCCTGGCGCGCGTCCGCGAGGGCAAGAAGTCGAAGTCGCAGGCGGCGATGCAGACCTTCGAGGCGAGCCGGCCGACGGTCGGCGCCCAGGCGATCGGCATCGCCCGCGCCGCCTACGAGTACTCGCTCGAGTACGCCAAAGAGCGCCGCCAGTTCGGTCGCGCGATCATCGAGAACCAGGCGATCGCCTTCGCCCTGGCCGACATGAAGCTCGAGATCGACGCCGCCCGCCTGCTGGTCTGGCGCGGCGCCTGGATGGGCCGCTCCGGCAAGACCTTCGAGAACGCCGAGGGCTCGATGGCGAAGCTGAAGGCGGGCGAGGTCGCCGTCTGGGCGACCGAGCGCGCGATCCAGATCCTCGGCGGCAACGGCTACACGCGCGAGTTCCCGGTCGAGCGCATGCACCGCGACGCGAAGATCTACACGATCTTCGAGGGCACCTCGGAGATCCAGCGCCTGGTCATCTCCCGCGCGATCAGCGGGCTGCAGATCAGGTAGAGCCCGCCGTCTCGATTGGGCCGAACGCCCTCAGACGTGTTTGAGAGGCCCCCAGCGGGCCTTGCAGAGCAGGTTGCGACCGCCGGAGGAGACCCGCTTGGCCGCCACGAAGGCCCGGTAGTCGCCCTCGAGGAACGCGTCGGAGGGCGAGGTCGTGACCTTCCAGGCGCCGTTCGACTTGCTCCTTGTTCGCGCCACCGCTTCGAAGCCCCGGTAAAGACCGCGGCCGCGGCGTTCAAGCGATCTCGTGTAGAGGATGACCTTGCGGCCCTTGACACACGCCCTCTTCGGCGATGTCACCTTCCCGGCGAATCGTTCCCCGTTCCCGTCGAGGATCGTCACCGACGTCTTGACCGGGGTTGCCGCGATCGCCTGGCCGGCGGCGACCACCCCGAGCAGCGCCATTCCGATTGCGGCGATCGCGCTCCGGCACTTCATCCGATTCCTCCTCGATTGACCCGATAGAAAGCCTAGGGGGAGCCCGTAAGAGCCGGCAACCCCAATTCTGGGACTAGGCGGGCGATTTCCGGCGCGCCTTGAGGCCGGCTCCGCGCAGGCGCTTGGCCGCCGCCACTTCCCTCTTGTCGGCGCCCTTCTTGTCCGGTCCCGGCGTCTCCAGAGTCGCGGGCAGGCCCTCGAAGCGGGGCTCGGAGAGGAATGCCCTCAGGCCGCTTCTACCCATCTCTCCCTTGCCGATGTTGGCGTGGCGGTCCCGGCACGAGCCCAACGGGGCGGCCGCGTCGTTGACGTGGACGCAACGCAGGCGCTCGAGCCCGACCTTCTCGTCGGCTTCGTCGAGCACTGCCCCGAGATGCTCCGGGTCGGTGATGTCGTAGCCCTGTACGAAGAGGTGGCAGGAGTCGAGGCAGAGCCCGAGGCGCTTGCCGCCGCCGGCCAGTTCGACCAGCTCGGCGGTCTGGTCGAAGTCGCGGCCGAGCAGGCCCTTGTGGCCCGCGGTCTGCTCGAGCAGCAGCGGACAGGAGTCGCTGTCCTCGAGCGCCGCGGCGATCACCTTCGCCGCCCGCTTCATCGAGGGGCCCAGCGGCTCGCCTTTCTGGGCGCCCGGATGGAGGACGACGCCGGCGGCGCCGATCCCATCGCCGATCCGCAGCGCGTGGGTGAGCGAGGCAAGCGACTTCCTGCGCAGGTCGGCCTCCTTGGTCGCGCAGTTGATCAGGTACACCGCGTGGATCACGACCGCCTCCACCGGCGAGGCGTCGATCGCCGCGCGGAACGCCGCGAAGTCCTCCTCGCCGTAGTCGGTGGGCCGCCACATGCGCGGGCTCTGGTGGAAGATCTGGATCGATTCGCAGCCCCGTTCGGCGCCCCGCTCGACGGCCTTCTCCAGGCCTCCCGCGGTCGACACATGCGCTCCGATCAGCATCAGCGGGCATCCTAGGGGGGCCGGCCCCGGCCGCGCGATCAAACGGCGGCGGGCCTGCGAGACTGCCGCCGGTGTCAGACAAGCCCCCGATTCGCCTGCGCTTCGCCCCCTCGCCGACCGGCGCCCTGCACATCGGCGGGGCCCGCACGGCCCTCTACAACTGGCTCGCCGCCCGCCATCACGGAGGCGAGCTCGTGCTGCGAATCGAGGACACCGACCGCGAGCGCTCGACCGACGAGAACGTCGAGCAGATCCTCGACGCCCTGCACTGGCTGCAGCTCGACTGGGACGAGGGGCCCGTCTCCCAGCTCTCCCGCGAGGAGCGCCACCAGGCTGCGCTCGCCCGCCTGCTCGACTCCGGCGCCGCCTATCGCGACACCGCCACGGCGAAGGAGGTCGAGGCCTGGAAGGCAGAGCACGGGGCCGACCGCGGCTACCGGGGGGAGCCCGTCGACGACCCGGGAGCGGCGGTGCGGCTGCGCGTTCCCGACCAGGGGGAGACGGTCGTCGAGGACCTGATCCGCGGCCCCGTCTCCTTCCCGAACCGCAGCTACGACGACTTCGTGATCGCCAGGGCAGACGGCAGCGTCCTCTACAACTTCGCGGTCGCCGTCGACGACGCCGAGATGGGGATCACCGACGTCGTGCGCGGCGACGACCACCTCTCCAACACCCCGAAGCAGCTGCTCGTCCTCGATGCGCTCGGCCACCCGCACCCCCGCTACGCCCACCTGCCGCTGCTCCACGGCCCCGACGGCAAGAAGCTCTCCAAGCGCCACGGCGCCGCATCCGTCCAGGAGCTGCGCGCGGGGGGCTATCTGCCGGCGGCGGTCCGCAACTACCTGGCGCTGCTCGGTTGGGGGGCGGACGACGACGCCACCCTGATACCGACCGCGGAGCTGATCGAGAGGTTCCGGATCGAGGACGTCGGCAGCGCCGCTGCGATCTTCGACGAGAAGAAGCTGCGTTGGGTCAACGGCCGCTACATGCGGGAGCTTCCGCTCGACGACTACACGGCCACCGTCGCCGCCCACCTCGGCCGCGAGCCGGACGGGCGTCTGCGGGCAGCCTGCGAGATCGCCCAGGACAAAGCCCAGACCCTTGACGAGGTCTGGCCGCTGATCGCCTTCCTGTTCGAGCCGCCCGTCGAGGACCCGGTCGCCTGGCGCAAGGTGATGAAGGACGGCACCCCGCCCCTGCTCGAGGCGGCGCGCGAGACCCTCGCCGGGATCAGCGGCGGCTTCGATGCCGAGGCGGTCGAGGCGGCCCTCTCGCCGCTACCCGAGGCGCTCGGCGTCAAGCCGGGCCGGATCTATCAGCCGATCCGGGTCGCGATCACCGGCACGAATGTCTCGCCGGGGATCTTCGAGTCGCTCGCCGTGCTGGGGCGAGACCCGTCGCTCGCCCGCATCGACGCCGCTCTGTCGCGGTTGGGTCGAGGCGGGGAAGGCACACCCTGATCGCGGTCCATTCGGTGCAAGCGCAGGCGGGGTTGTACCGACTTTCGACGAAAATCCCGCTAAACCAAACGTCCTCTCCTGCCGATGAATACGCCGAGTTCATTACGCATGCCATCGACGAACACACAGACGAACGGCAAGGTGAAGCCCGATGCGGTGCGCAAAGGGGGCGGGAAGCCCGCGCCCGGCGCGCGCCTGGCGGCGGCGTTCGAGGCCGTCGATCGCTTCCCCGTCCTGGTCGAGGCGCAGGCACGGGTGATGAAGGCAGCCACCGCTGAGACGGCCCGCGTGGCCGAGATCACGGAGGCTGTCGAGACTGACGTCGCCCTCGCGATCGCCGTCATGCGCGCCGCCAACCGCGGCGGCTCCGCGCGGCGCGCAAGCACCATTCCGGAGGCGGTCGACGTGCTCAAGCCTTCGGGGGTCCTGGCGATTGCGGGCACTGCCGGCGTCTTCGATTTCTTCGAGCAGAACGGCAACCGCGACCTGCGTCCGGAGCGCTTCCGGGTGCACGCCCTGGCCACTCAGCATGCCGCCGACCGGATCGGGCGGTCGGTCGGCTGGGCCAACCGCGACGAGCTCGCGGTCGCCGCCCTGCTGCACGACGTCGGCCGGCTCGTCATCACCAACCTCCACCCGGGGCGGCAGCCCCACTTCGACGCCGTCTCGAACACGCCTGAAGAGCGGCTGCACGAGGAACGCGACCAGCTCGGCATCGACCACGCCCTGGTCGGCGGCGTGCTGGCGCGGCGCTGGAACATGCCGCCGCAGATCGCGGTCGCGATCGAGCGGCATCACGCCGAGGACGCCGAGGGCCTGAGCGCGATGGTCTCCCTCGCCGACATGGTCGCCCACTACGCGCAGGGCGAGGCGGTCGCGCCAGAACAGCTGCGGGCCGCGGCGAAGCGGTGCGGGCTCGACCCCGAGGGCCTGCGCCAGGTTCTCTACGAGCTTCCCTACCCGCGCCAGAGCGGAACCAGGATCGTCGAGCCGTGCCCGCTGTCGGCCCGTGAGCTCGACGTCCTCCGCCACCTCTCCGAGGGCATGGTCTACAAGCAGATCGCCGGGGAAATGCAGCTCTCGGTCTCGACCATCCGCACCCACCTGCACAACGTCTACGGCAAGATCGGCGCCGTGGATCGCGCCCAGGCCGTTCTCGCGGCGCGCGACCACGGCTGGATCTAGGCGCCTTCGCCTCGCGCTCCGGAACTCGCCGAGCGGCTATTCGACCAGCGACTCGCGCAGGGCGATCGCCACGGCGTGCGTCCGGTTGCGGGCCCCGAGGCGGCCCAGCGCGTTCCTGGTGTGGGTCTTCACGGTTTCCTCGCTGAGGCCGAGTTCGCGGGCCGCCACCGTGGTCGATTCGCCGTTGGCGAGGAGTTGGAGGATTTCCCGCTGGCGGCGGGTCAGCTTGCCGCGGCTGCCGGGCGGGGGCACGGCCGGGTCGACGAAGCTTTCCTGGGCCAGCACCGCCCTGACCGCGCGGGCGAGCAACTCCGCCGCCGCGGTGCGGGCCACGTAGGCGCTGGCCCCCGCCTGCAGGGCCGCGTTCGCCAGATGGCGTTCGGGGCGCTCGCCGTGGGCGACGATCCCGAGGCCGGGCTCGGCTTTGCGCAGGGCGCGGATCGCCGCCGCGCCGTCGAGCGCCGCCTCGTGATCGACCCCACCACGCCGCATGTCGACGATCGCGACGTCGAAGCTGCCGACGTCGCGGACCAGGTCGACGGCCTCGCTGCGGCTCGCCATCTCGTCGACCTCGAAGCCTCCCCGCAACGCGTTGCGCACCCCGAGGCGCACGAGCGGGTGGCCGTCGATCACCAAGCAGTGTGGGCGCTCGCTCAGGACGGCTCCGTTCGGTCGCGGTTTCGAGGCCTGGAAGGGCTCCGACGGGGTCGGGGCCCTCACCGGCGATCCTAACCGAGCCGGGTCCGCAGGGTGCGGTAGAAAGGACAGGTGATCTCGATCACCTCGAAGTCCCGTTACGCGGTCGTCGCGATGGCGGAGCTCGCTCGCTCGGGCGACCGGCCGGTGCCGATCAAGGAGCTGGCCGAGCGCCGCAAGATCCCCGAGCAGTTCCTCGAGCAGCTGTTCTCGACCCTGAGGCGCGGGGGCCTGCTGACCAGCCACAGGGGGATGAAGGGGGGCTACACGCTGTCGCGCCCCGCCGACGAGATCACGGTGCTCGAGGTCGTGCAGACGCTCGACGGCAAGGTCGGCCAGGAAGCCGACGAGGCCGGCGGCATCTGGGGCGAGGGCGTCACCGCCCTGCGCAAGGTCTTCGGCCAGACGACGATCGCCGAAGTCGCCCGCCGCGAGGCCGCCGAGGCCGGCTCCGGGATGTACTTCATCTGATGAGGATCGGCGCCGAGGCCTCCGCGGTGGTCGGCGAGACGCCGATGGTCGCGCTGCGCCGGCTCGGCGAGGGACTGGGCGCCGAGGTCTGCGTCAAGCTGGAGTACTTCAACCCCGGCGGCTCGGTCAAGGACCGGATCGGGGTGGCGATGATCGACGCCGCCGAGGAGGAGGGGCTCGTCAGGCCCGGCCGCTCGGTGATCGTCGAGCCGACCAGCGGCAACACCGGGATCGCCCTGGCGATGGTCTGCGCGGCCCGCGGCTACGAGCTGATCCTCACCCTGCCCGAGGGCATGAGCCGGGAGCGCGCCAAGCTGCTGCGCTCCTACGGGGCCGAGGTCCGCGAGACGCCGTCGCTGGGCGGGATGACCGAGGCGGTCGAGCTCGCCGAGGAGATCCGCGAGCAGCGCCGGGCCTTCATGCCCCAGCAGTTCTCGAACCCGGCGAACCCCGAGGTCCACCGGCGCACGACGGCCGAGGAGATCTGGCGCGACGCCGACGGCGAGGTGGGCGCCTTCGTCGCCGGCGTCGGCACGGGGGGGACGATCACCGGGGTGGGGAGGATGCTGAGAGAGCGCGCCCCCGAGGCGCTGGTCGTCGCGGTCGAGCCGGCCGCGTCCCCGGTGCTGAGCGGCGGCGCGGCCGGGCCGCACAAGATCCAGGGGATCGGCGCCGGCTTCGTTCCCGAGGTCCTCAACCGCGACGTGATCGACGAGACGATCTCCGTCGGCGACGAGGAGGCCCTGGAGACGGCGCGCCTGGTCGCCCGGCGCGAGGGCATCCTCGCGGGGATCTCGGCGGGCGCCAACATCAGGGCCGCGCTCGAGGTGGCGGCGCGCCCGGAGATGGCGGGCAAGAGGGTGGTGACGATCGTCTGCGACTCGGGCGAGCGCTACATGTCCCTACCCTTCTTCGCACCATGAACGCCCTCGCCCGGGTCCTCCACGAGATCAAGGCCGACGTGGCCGCCGCGCGCGACCGCGATCCCGCCGCGCAGGGGGTCTCGACGGTCGAGATCCTCTTCAGCTGGGCCGGTGTCCAGGCGCTGCTCGCGCACCGGGTCGCGCACGCCCTGCGGGCGGCGGGTGTGCCGATGGCGCCGCGGGTGATCGCCTACCTGGCGCGCTCGGTGACCGGGGTCGAGATCCACCCGGCGGCGCGGATCGGCGGCGAGTTCTTCATCGACCACGGCTCCGGGGTCGTGATCGGCGAGACCGCCGAGATCGGCGAGCGGGTGACGCTCTACCAGGGCGTGACCCTGGGCGGCACCGGCTTCCAGCGCGGCAAGCGCCACCCGACCCTGGGCGACAACGTCACCGTCGGCTCCGGCGCCAAGCTGCTCGGCCCGATCGCCGTCGGCGACGGCGCCAAGATCGGCGCCAACACGGTCGTCGTCGAGGACGTGCCGCCGAGCTCGACCGTGGTCGGCAATCCCGGGCACCCGGTCAGGGTCGAGGGTCGCCGCGTTCAGGGGCCCGACGCCGACTGGATACACCTTCCCGACCCGATCGCCGATGCGATCAAGGCCCTCTCGGCGCGGATCGCCGAGGTCGAGCGGCGGCTGGCGGAGCTCGACGGCGGGGCGGGGGAGGCCGAGGACGAGGGGTCCGAGCTGCGCAGGCGCACCGGCCGCTCGTCGGCGGGCGGCTGACGCCGGCCGCCGCGACCCCGCCGCGCGCCTGGCTATGCTCGGCGGGTGGCCCTCCAGACTGAGTTCGAGACCCCTCCGGACGGCGCCTCCGAGCACGCGGGCGCGCCCACCGAGGCCGGCGCGGACCGCGCCGAGCGGCTGCTCGCCGAGCTGAACGACCCCCAGCGCGAGGCGGTCCGCCACGGCGAGGGTCCGCTGTTGGTGCTCGCCGGGGCAGGCTCCGGCAAGACCCGCGTCCTCACCCACAGGATCGCCCACCTGCTCGCCACCGAGCGCGCCCGCCCGGGTGAGATCCTCGCGATCACCTTCACCAACAAGGCCGCGTCCGAGATGCGCGAGCGGGTGGAAGCGCTCGTCGGTCGCTCCGCCCGGGCGATGTGGGTGACCACCTTCCACTCCGCCTGCGCGCGCATGCTGCGCGCCGACGCCGAGCGCCTCGGCTACTCGCGCGGCTTCACGATCTACGACGAGTCCGACTCGCTGCGAATGCTCAAACGCTGCCTGACCGAGCTCGGCATCGACCCGAAGCGCTACCCCCCGCGGGCGATCCGCGCCCAGATCTCGGGCGCCAAGAACAGGCTCGTCGACGCGGCCGCCTACTCCGAGGCCCAGGACAGCGTCTTCGAGGAGACCGCGGCGGAGGCCTACGCGCTCTACGAGAAGCGCATGCTGGCCGCGAACGCAATGGACTTCGACGACCTCCTGGTCCGCACCGTGAACGCGATGGAGCTCTTCGAGGAGGTCCGCGAGCGCTGGCGGCGCACGTTCCGCCACGTCCTCGTCGACGAGTACCAGGACACGAACCACGCCCAGTACAGGCTCCTGCAGCTGCTCTGCGCGGAGCACGGCAACCTGATGGTGGTCGGCGACGAGGACCAGTCCGTCTACGGCTTCCGGCACGCGGACATCCGCAACATCCTCGACTTCGAGCGCGACTTCCCGGAGGCGGAGGTGGTCAAGCTCGAGCAGAACTACCGCTCGACCCAGACGATCCTCTCGGCGGCCAACGCGGTCGTCGCCCGTAACCGGGAACGGCGCGAGAAGAAGCTCTGGACCGAGATCGCCGGCGGCGAGCCGGTGCAGTTGGTCGAGGTCGGCGACGAGCACGAGGAGGCCCGCTGGGTCGCCGGCGAGATCCAGCGGCTCGGCGAGGAGGACGGGGTGCGACGCGAGGATGTCGCCGTCTTCTACCGGACCAACGCGATGAGCCGCGTGCTCGAGGACACGCTCGTCCGCTTCGAGCTCCCCTACCAGGTGATCGGCGGCACCAAGTTCTACGAGCGGGCGGAGATCAAGGACGCTGTCGCGTACCTGAGCCTGCTCGTCAACCCCTCCGATCAGGTCTCCTTCGGCCGCGTCGTCAACTCCCCGCGGCGGGGGATCGGCAACACCACCCAGGGGCGGCTCGCCTCACACGCCAACACGACCGGACTGCCGATCTGGGAGGTCGTCGGGCGGGTCGAGGAGGTACCGGGGCTGGGCGCCGCGGCGCTGAAGGCGATCGCGCGCTTCCACGAGACGATCGAGGGCCTGATCGAAAAGGCGGCGACCGGCGCGCCGGTCGCCGAGCTGCTGCAGGCGGCTCTGAGCGAGACCGGCTACCTGGAGGCGCTCGAGGCCGAGCGCACGGTCGAGGCGGAAGGCCGGGTCGAGAACCTCGAGGAGCTGGTCGGAGTGGCCGCCGAGTTCGACGCGAACAGGGAGCTCGAGGGGGCCGGCGAGGTGCCGCCGCTGGAGGAGTTCCTGCAGCAGATCTCGCTCTACACCGAGCAGGACGGCCTGCGCCCCGACGAGTCGCTGATCACGCTGATGACCCTCCACAACGCAAAGGGGCTCGAGTACGACACGGTCTTCGTGGTCGGCTGCGAGGAGGGCTCCTTCCCCCACATGCGGGCCCTCGAAGAGGGGGGCGAGGAGGAGGAGCGGCGCCTCTGCTACGTCGGCATCACCAGGGCGCGGAAGCGCCTCTACATGACCTGGGCAAGGGAGCGCCGCCTGTTCGGGCGGGCGGAGCGGAACATGCCGTCGCGCTTCGTCGACGAGCTCCCGGCCGAGCTGACCGAGCGCCATGGCGGCTCGACCGGCGGCGCCGGCGGCTGGCAGGCCGCGGCCGCCTCGGGGGCGGCGACCCCGGTCGACCCTGGCCCGACCCTGGAGCTGCGGACCGGCGACGACGTCGTCCACGCGAGCTTCGGCGAGGGTGTCGTCACCGGCGTCGAGCCCGGTGGGGTCGTCGTCGTGCGCTTCGCCGGCGATGGGACCGAGCGCAAGCTGATGGCCGATTACGCGCCGATTCGGAGGCGGTAGGCGGATGCCGGAGGTGGCGGGCCAGTGGCGGCAAGGCTGATCGACGGCAAGGCGGTCGCCGCCGAGGTGCGCGCCCGGGTCGCCTCCGAGGTCGCCGAATTCGCCGCCGAGCACGGCCGCGCGCCCAGGCTGGCGACGGTGATCGTCGGCGACGACCCCGCTTCGGAGATCTACGTCGCCAACAAGCACAGGGCCTGCAAGGAGGCCGGGATGGGCTCGGTCCACCACGGCCTCGGCGGCGAGACGACCGAGGCGGAGCTGCTGGAGCTGGTCGCCGCGCTCGGCGAGGACGAGGACGTCGACGGGATCCTCGTGCAGCTGCCGGTGCCGGAGCAGATCGACCCGGACCGGGTGGTCGCCGCGATCGACCCGGGCAAGGACGTCGACGGCCTCACCCCGGTCAACGCCGGCCTGCTCGCGCAGGGGATGCCGGGGCTGGTGTCCTGCACGCCGGCCGGCGTCATGGAGCTGCTGCGCCACGAGGGCGTCGATCTGGAGGGGGCCGAGGCCGTCGTCGTCGGCCGCTCGAGGCTGGTCGGCGTCCCCGTCGCGCGGCTGCTGCTGGCGGCGAACGCGACGGTCACGGTCTGCCATTCGCGGACTCGGGACCTGGCCGCGGTCTGCAGCCGGGCGGACGTCCTCGTCGCCGCAGTCGGGGTGCCGCGGCTGCTCGGCGCCGACGCAGTCAAGCCGGGCGCCATCGTCATCGACGTCGGCATGAACCGCGGCGAGGACGGCGTCTGCGGAGACGTCGACCAGGAGGCCGTCGCCGAGGTCGCCGCCGCGCTCACGCCGGTGCCCGGCGGGGTCGGCCCGATGACCGTCGCGATGCTTCTCGTCAACACCCTCGCCGCCGCCCGGGCGCGGGTGTAGTGTCAGCCAAACCCCTATTCAGGAGGAGATCGCATGACCGAACGTCCATCCCCAGGCGAGCAGGTCGCCGGCATCGGCGGGCTGGTGCTGTTCCTGACCATGTTCCTCTTCGCGTGGTACGGATTAGATGTCCCAGCCGGGGTGGATGTCAACGGCTTCGACGCCTTCGACGCCTTCGGAGACTGGTTCAACATCATCCTCGTCCTGGCGGCGTTCGCCGGCATGGAGCTGGCCGTCTTCGGCAGCGGCTCTGAGCGCCTCCCGATCTCTCTCAGCGTGTTCGCGACCGTGCTCGGCGGGATCGGCGACGATCATCCTGGTCATCTACATCATCAGCCCGCCGGGCTCCCCCGGCTTCGGCGAAACCAGGCCGGAATTGGACCTCAACCGGGAATTCGGCCTCTGGCTCGGCCTGGTCTCGCTGATCGCGCTGACGATCGGCGGCTACATGACGATGCAGGAGGAGGGTGTCTCCTTCGGCGGCGCGGCGGACCGGCTCTCCGATCCGACCGGCGCACCAGCCCCCGCAGCAGCAGGCGCCGCCTCCACCGCCGCCGGCCCAGCAACCGCCATCCGACCCCCCGCAGCAACAGCCGCCGGCACCCCCGCAGCAACAGCCGCCGGCACCCCCGCAGCCGCCCCCTCCGCCGGGGCAGCAACAGCCGCCGCCCGCCTGACCGGGCGGGCCGCTCAAACGGCGGCTCGCTCCGCGATTCCGGCCGCCACCTGCTTGGAGAAGGCGATCACGGTCATCATCGGGTTGACCCGCACCGCCGAGGGAAAGAGCGACGCGTCGGCGACGTAGAGGCCCTCGACGCCGCGGACCGCTCCGCGCTCGTCGCAGACCCCGGCCCCTTCCTCGGCTGAGATCCTCGCCGTGCCCATCGGGTGGAATGCCTCGAGCCGCAGCTCGGAGGGCCTGAACCGCGTCGCCTCGAACTCGGCGAGGTCGCCCGGGCGCAGGACGCCCGCCCGCGCGATGTTCGGGTAGACCTCGCCTGCGCCGGCGGCGAAATGGATCTCGGCGGCCCGCGCTATGCCGAAGACGAGGCGGCGCGCGTCGTCCTCGGTCAGCCTGTAGCCGGCCTTCAGCGAGCCGTCGCCCAGGGTCCCCACCCGGCCGCGGGAGCGGTCCGCCAGCTGGACGCCGATCGAGGAGATGTGGCCGAAGTCCAGCATCGATTCCTGGTGCCGGCGCCCGGTGCCCGGCAGCCAGGCGCCGCCGAAGGCGAGCGGGGTGAAGGTCGCCTCGAGCAGGATCCGCTCCGACTCCCACTCATCGACGTAGTAGCTCTGCATCACCCCTTCCCAGCCCCGGACGTCCTCCTCGTAGCGGGCGCCCACCCAGCAGGCGGGGTGGATGTGCAGGTTGCGGCCGACCTGAGGCCCGCCCAGCCCGGAGCGGATCAGCAGCTCGGGCGTGCCGAAGGCGCCGCCGGCGACGATCGTCGCTCGTCTGGCGCGCACCGTGTAGGGGCGCCGCGAGCCGCCGGCCCCGTCGCCGCGCCCGGCAAGGCACTCGACGCCGACGGCGCGGCCGTCCTCGACCCGCAGGCGGCGCGCCTCGACCCCGGCGCGGACGCGCGCCCCGGCGGCGACCGCCCGAGGAAGGTAGCTGACGTGCATGCCCCGCTTGGCGTCGATCTCGCAGCCGTAGGGACAGGAGCTGCACTGGACGCAGTTGCCGGCGTTGCGGGAGATCGGCCCGCCCGAGGCGCCGATCGCCGCCGCCCCCTCCATCGCCAGCTGCCCGTTGCGCCCCATGCGCTCCGGGTCCAGCGGCGTCACCCGCAGGAACTCCTCGGCCTCGACGAAGTAGGGATCGAGGTCGTGGGCCCAGCCGACGCCGTGCTCGTCGCGCCACTCGTCGAGGACCTCCGTCGGGGCGCGGAAGCAGGTCCCCGAGTTGATCACCGTGGTGCCGCCGACCATCCTCGCCACCGGCACCGGGATCGGCGGGTTTCCCTCGGCGATCGTCAGGCCGGCGTCGCGGTAGAGCGTCGGCGATCGCGTCGAGGCGGCCCTCCGGGATAGCTGTCCCGGTCGTAGTGGCCGCCGGCCTCGAGCACGAGCACGTCCAGCCCCGCCTCGGCGAGGGCCGCCGCCGCGGCGCGCTCCGCCGGCGCCCGAGCCGACGATCGCCGACGTCGCATTCCTCGCCCTCGCCCCGCGGTGTCGTCTCACCGAGCGGTCCGGCCGGCTCCGGCAGCGTGCCGTCCGCGAGGCGGCAGGAGATCTCGACCCCGATCCGCCTCTCCACCTCGGGGTCGACCGAGTAGCCGAGGGTCGAGAAGACCTTCGCCATCAGCAGCAGCTCGTGGTGAAGGCGGAAGCTCGAGCCCTCCATGCGGCGCAGGAACTCGGCGCGGGCCTTCTCGTCGAGGCGGCTGAACCGCCACGGGAAGGGCAGCCACTCGAAGGCGCGCAGACCGAGCCTGAGCCGGTTCAGCACCCGCGGCGAGACCGAGCCGAGGAACTCGGCGACCGGCCCGGAGACGTCGACCTCGCGCTCAGCCGCCGGCAGCCCGTCGATGCCGGGCCCCATCGCCGCGCAGATCGCGCTCAGCGTCCGCTGCTCGGCGGCCGAGAGCCCCGGCGTGCTCTTTCAGCCCGAGCCGGGCCGGCGGTCGATGCGCCCGATCAGCGACCAGAGCCAGAGCGCGACCAGGACGAGGGAGCCGTCGACGAGGAAGTTGAGCAGGTAGGCGAAGACGTCGTCGTCGAAGAGGTAGAAGCCGAGCGAGGTCAGCGACGAGGCCGTCTTGCCGACCGCGAGCACGAGCAGCAGAGCGCGGTAGCGGACGACGTCGGCCTGGGCGAGCAGGCAGAGCGCGGTGATCACGACCATGTAGGAGAAGCCGAGCGAGAGCCAGAGCTGCTCGCTGCCGTGGGGAGCGCGGCTGAAGCCGCCGAGCTCGTCCCCGAGGTCGGAGATCGTGTCGAGCACGCCGTTCGGAACCGCGATGAAGAGGATGCCGACGACGGCGAAGCTGAGCGCCAGGATCCGCAGGCCAAGGACGGCGAAGCTCTCCGCTTTCTCTCCCCGCATCGGCGGGCACTCTAACTGGCTGCGCAGCCAGGCGCCGGCTCGCGCGCCGCCGCCTAGAATCACCGCCGTGATCGACAGGGAACAGGTCCTGCATGTGGCGCGGCTCGCCCGGCTGCGCCTCGGCGACGAGGAGGTCGAGCGGATGGCGGGCGAGCTCTCGGGGATCCTCGAGCACGTCGACCGGATCGCGACCCTCGACCTCGACGGGGTGGAGCCGACCACGCACGTGGTCGCGCTCGAGAACGTCCTGCGCCCCGACGAGCCCCGTCCCAGCTGGCCGCGGGAGGAGATGCTGGGCTCCGCCCCCGACCCGGCCGACGGCGCCTTCCGCGCGCCCTCTCCCCAGGCCGAATGAGCACGGACCTGCTCAGCCTGACCGTCGCCGAGGCGGCCGGCGAGATCGCCGGCGGCGCGGTCTCCGCCGACGAGTACTTCGAGGCCTGGAGCGAGGCCGCGGCAGGCGACGAGCTGAACGCCTACCTGTGGTCGGCCGGGGACGCCGCCTCCTACGAGGTGGAGGAGGGGCCGCTGAAGGGCATACCGGTCGCCGTCAAGGACATCTTCTGCACCGAGGGATCGCCGACCACCGCCGGCTCGCGGATCCTCGAGGGCTACCGGCCGCCCTACACCGCGACCGCCGTGCGCCGGCTCGACGCTGCCGGCGCCCGCGTGCTCGGCAAGACGAACATGGACGAGTTCGCGATGGGGTCCTCGAACGAGAACTCGGCCTACGGCCCGGTCCTCAACCCGTGGGACCGCGGCAGGGTGCCGGGCGGCTCCTCGGGCGGCTCGGCGGCCGTCGTCGCCGGCGGCCTCGCGCCCTGCGCGATCGGCACCGACACCGGCGGCTCGATCCGGCAGCCGGCGGCGCTCTGCGGGATCGTCGGGATGAAGCCGACCTACGGGGCGATCTCCCGCTACGGGATGATCGCCTTCGCCTCCTCGCTCGACCAGTGCGGGCCGCTGACCCGCGACGTCACCGACGCCGCCCTGCTGCTCGCCGCGATGGAGGGCCGCGACCCCTGCGACTCGACCTCGGTCGGGATCGAGGGCGGGGTGGAGGCGCCGACCAGGGAGGACCTCCGGGGCCTGCGCTTCGGGGTTCCCGCGGAGCTCGGCGAGGACACCATCGACGCCGGCGTGCGCGCGGTCTTCGAGGCGACCCTGTCGCGGATCGAGGACCTCGGCGGCGAGATCTCGGAGATCTCGCTGCCGCACGCCGAGCACGGGATCTCCGCCTACTACGTGATCGCGCCGGCCGAGGCGTCCTCGAACCTGGCCCGCTACGACGGCGTTCGCTACGGGATGCGCGAAGAGGCGGCCGACCTGGTCGCGATGTACGAACGGACCCGGGCGGCGGGCTTCGGGGACGAGGTCAAGCGTCGGATCATGCTCGGCACCTATGCGCTTTCCTCCGGCTACTACGAGGCCTACTACGGGCGCGCGCAGAAGGTGAGGACGAAGATCGCCGCCGACTTCGACACCGCCTTCGCGAGCGTCGATCTGGTCGTCAGCCCGACCTCGCCCTCCGTCGCCTTCGGGCTCGGCGAGAAGACCGACGACCCCCTGGCGATGTACATGAACGACTTCTTCACGGTGCCGATGCCGCTCGCCGGGATTCCTGCGATCTCGATCCCCGCGGGGCTCGCCGAGCCGGAGGGGGGCGGCCCACAGCTCCCGGTCGGCTTCCAGATCGCCGCCCCCGCCTTCGCCGAGCAGCGACTGCTCGACGCGGCGTTCGCGCTCGAGGGGGCGATCGGGTTCGACGCACGGCCCGAGGGGGTCGGCGGTGGCTGAGGCGACCCGCGACCCGATGGCCGGGTCCGCCCTCGAGGCCGTGATCGGGCTGGAGATCCACGTCCAGCTCTCGACCCGCACGAAGATGTTCTGCGGTTGCGAGCTCTCCTTCGGCGACGAGCCGAACGTCCACACCTGCCCGGTCTGCCTCGCCCACCCGGGCGTGCTGCCGGTTCCCAACGAGGAGGCGGTCCGGTACGCGCTGAAGATCGGCGCGGCGCTCGAGTGCGAGGTGGCCCCGCGCTCGATCTTCCACCGCAAGAACTACTTCTATCCCGACAACGCGAAGGCGTACCAGATCAGCCAGTACGACATCCCGATCTGCTCCGGCGGGCGCCTCGGCGACGTTCGCATCCACCGCGCGCACCTCGAGGAGGACGCAGCGAAGATGATCCACCTCGGCGAGTCCGGCCGCATCCACGGCTCCGGCGCCTCGCTGGTCGACTTCAATCGCGGCGGCACACCCCTGGTCGAGATCGTCACCGAGCCCGACCTGCGCTCGGCGGCCGACGCCGCCGCCTGGGCGAGGCTGCTGCGCGAGACCGTGCGCCAACTCGGCGTCTCCGACGTCAGCATGGAGGAGGGCAGCCTGCGCGTCGACGCCAACGTCTCCGTGCGTCCCGCCGGCTCCGAGGGACTGGGCACCAAGACCGAGCTCAAGAACATGAACAGCTTCCGCTTCCTGGAGCGGGGCATCGAGGCGGAGCTGAGCCGCCAGCGCGAGCTGGTCGAGTCCGGCTCGGAGGTCGAGCAGGAGACCCTGCACTTCGACCCCGGTGGCGGGACGCTGACCTCGCTGCGCTCGAAGGAGGAGGCGCACGACTACCGCTACTTCCCCGAGCCCGACCTGGTGCCGCTGGCGCCGACCGAGGAGATGGTGCGCGAGGCGCGCGAGTCGCTTCCGGAGCTGCCCGCCGCGCGGATCGAGCGCTACGTGGGTGAGTTCGGACTGGCCGCCGAGACGGCGAGCCTGCTGGCGGCCGACCCGGACACGGCCGCCTATTTCGAGCAGGTCGACGCCGCCGCGGACGCCGAGCCCAAGGTCGTCGCCAACTGGGTGACGGGCGAGCTCGCCGCCGCGCTACGCCATGACGAGGGAGAGTCGACGGCCGCGGCCTCGAAGGTCGAGCCCGAGGCGCTGGCGACCCTGATCGGCATGGTCCAGGCGAAGGCGATCTCGCACGGCAGCGGCAAGACCGTGCTGGCGGCGCTGGTCGCCGAGGGCGGCGACCCCGAGGCGATCGTCGAGCGCGAGGGCCTGGCCGCGATCTCGGCAGACGGCGGCGAGCTCGACGCGATCGTCGACGCGGCGATCGAGGCCAACGCGGAGGCCGCCGAGCAGATCCGCGCCGGCAACGGCAAGGCGATCGGCGCGATCGTCGGCTTCGTCATGAAGGAGACCAAGGGCCGCGCCGACGGCGGCGAGGTCAACCGGTTGATCAAGGAGAGGCTCGGATGACCGACGAGCGGGTTCTCGAGATCGAGCGCGTTTTGCCGGCGGCTCCGGAGGATGTCTTCCGCGGCTTCGTCGATCCGAGCGAGCTGGCCAGGTGGTGGGGCCCCGAGGGCTTCACGATCCCGAACCTGAGCTTCCCCGCCCGGGTGGGAGAGAGCTATCGAATCGAGATGCAACCGCCCACCGGCGATCGGTTCGCTCTGACGGGAGAGTTCCAGGAGGTCGACCCCGTCGTCCGACTCGCCTACACCTTCGTTTGGGAGCCCGCCGACCCCGATGATGTCGAGACCCTGGTCCGCCTCTCGTTCCGGGGCGTCGGCGACGGCACGGAGGTCTCCCTTGCCCAGGGAAGCTTCAAGACCGACGCTCGCCTTGCCCTGCACCGGGGCGGTTGGACGGACAGCTTCGACAAGCTCGAGCGGCTCCTCTCGGCAGAGCCGCGGCCAACCTGAGCGGAGGGTGGAAGTGCCTTTCAGCACTTTGTAACACACTGTTACAAAGTGCTACCTTGAACCCATGGCTTGGAACGTGGTCATCGCCGGCGGTGGTTTCGGGGGGGCTATGGCGGCACGAGAGCTGGAGCGGATCGTGCCGCGCCAGTCGACGCGAGTGACCCTGGTCAACGACGTCAACTTCATGCTCTACACGCCGTTCCTGCCCGAGGCGGCGGCCGGGACCCTGGAGCCGCGCCACGTGGTCACGCCGCTGCGGGAGATCCTCAGTCGCACATACCTGCGCCTCGGAGCGATCGTCGGCCACGACCCGGGCGCCCGCACCGTGCGGCTTCGCACCCGCGACGATGAGACGGAGGACCTGCCCTACGACCAGCTGCTGCTGGCGCTCGGATCGGTATCGCGGGTGCTGCCCGTGCCCGGCCTGGAGGACTACGCCGTCGGCTTCAAGAGCCTCGCCGACGCGATCTGGTTGCGCAACCACGTCGTCGAGACGCTCGAGGCCGCGAATGCGACCGACGACCCGGCCCGTCGCGACGAGCTGCTCACCTACGTCTTCGTCGGCGGCGGCTACGCCGGCCTCGAGGCCCTGGCCGAGCTCCAGGACTTCGCAGCCGACGCGATCGAGAGCTACCCACGGGCGCGGCTGCACGGGATGCGCTGGATGTTGGTCGAGGCCGCCGATCGGGTCCTGCCCGAGATCGACGCCGAGCTCGCCGACTACGCGCTGCGCGAGCTGCGGGGACGGGGCATCGACATCCGCCTCGGCACGACGCTGGAGGAGCTGACCGCCGACTCGGCCCGTCTCTCCACCGGCGAGACGCTGGCGACCCGGACCGCGGTCTGGACCGCAGGCGTGGCGCCCAACCCGAGGCTGGGCGACCTCGCGCTGCCGCTCGACGACCGCGGGCGCGTCCCCGTCGACGACCGCCTGCGGGTATGCGGCATGGACTCGGTCTGGGCGATCGGCGACTGCGCGGCGGTGCCGGACCCGCGCGGCGGGCTCTGCCCGCCGACGGCCCAGCACGCGGTGCGCCAGGCGCCCGTCGCCGCCCGCAACATCGCCGCCGAGCTAGGCGTCGGGCGGTCGGAGCAATTCTCCTACCGGGGGCGGGCCGCGTTCGTCAACCTCGGCCGCTACAAGGCCGTCGGCCGCGTCGGCGGCCTCACCTTTCGCGGCTTTCCCGCCTGGTGGCTGGCGCGCAGCTACCACATGAGCCAGATCCCGGGCGTCGCCCGCAAGGCGCGCGCCGTGATCGACTGGACCGCAAGCCTGCCGTTCAGGCGCGACCTCTCCGAGGTCGGGTCGATCGGCCACCCGAAGCCACTTGGAGAGAAAATAGAGCCGTGGGATTCGAGTATCTCGTCATCGCCTTCTTCTTCGGCGTCGCGACAGCGATAATCGGGCGTGCCAAGGGCAGCTCGTTCTGGCTCTGGCTGCTGATCGGCACCCTGCTGCCGCCGCTCGGGCTGATTGCCGTCGTCCTCTACCGCTCCGAGAAGGACGAACCCGAACGCCAGTGCCCGAACTGCCACAAGGCGGTGAAGCTCTACGTCCAGGTCTGCCCGCGCTGCGGCACGGACCTCTACCTGCCCGACCCGGCCGAAGTGCGCCATCCGGGCGTTCGATAGAACGGATGCGCCGCTCCGCTCCGACCGGGGCCCGCGCAGCGGCTACCGCAGCCAGGTGCGGACGATCGCGTTGGCGAAGCCGACGCCGTAGCGAAAGACCGCCGGCTTTTTCGAGTGGCCGTGGAGGCGCTGTTCGACGGTGATCGGCACCTCCTTGGCCGGAATCCCGCGCTTGATCGCCTCGATCATGAACTCGGAGGTGTGGAACTGCTCCTGGCGGAGGACGAGTTGCGGGAGCACCGAGGCGCGGACCGCGCGGTAGCCGTTCGAGCAGTCGGTGACGTGGGTGCGCGTGATCAGGGAGACCAGCCGATTGAAGAAGACGATGCCGAGCTCACGGGCGAAGTGGTTGCGGTCGGCACGGCCGAGGACGCGTGAGCCGTGGGCCATGTCGACCTCGCCGTCGAGGATCGGCTGGACCAGGCGATCCATCTCCGAGGGCAGGTGCTGGCCGTCGGCGTCGAGGGTGACGACGATCTCCGCACCCGATTCCACCATCAGCCTGTATCCGGTGCGCAGGGCGGCGCCGCCTCCGCGGTTCGTCACGTGTCGCGCCACCGGCGAGCCGTGAGCGGCGGCGACGTCGCCGGTTCCGTCGCGGGAGCCGTCGTCGACGACCAGGGTCTGGATCGGCAGGCCGCAGACCTCCGCCGGCATCCGGTCGAGCACGTGGCCGATGTTGTCGGCCTCGTTGTAGGCGGGGATCACGACCGCGACCGTGCCGGCGAAGCGCTCCTGCAGCCCGGCCTGCCGGAACTCGTCCCAGGCCAGGCCCTCCAGCGCCGCCGAGAGCTGCCGCGCGTTGCGGGCCGACTGTGAGAGGGCGCGCAGGATGAGCAGGAAGAGGATGAAGATCGCGAATACGGCGAGGCCGAGGATGCGGCCGCCGTTGCCCTTCTCGAAGGAGAAGGCCGAGAGCAGCTCGTCGGTGATTTCGGTCCCGGCGACCAAGGCGAGGCCGACGCCCGAGCCGAGCAGGATGAGGACGTCGACGTTGCGCAGCGAGCGGCGGCGAAGGATCGCGTAGACGACCAGCGCCAGCGCGGCAAGCAGGCCCGCGGCGCGCAGCGCGGTCAGCTCGGCGGGGAAGATGCCTGCTCTGAGGAGGACCATGGACCCGGGGAGGATAGGGCGCCCCCGGCCCTCGCCAGGGCCGCAGCGGCAAGTGGAAAGACCAGTGTCATCAGGATCTCGTTGCGCCTCGGCGCCGCCAGCGAGGCCGCGCCGACCGCCGTGACGAGCACGAGCGGGGTCGCCATCGCGACCAGCTCCCACCACCAGCGGCGCCAGGCGAGCACGCCGAGGCCGGCGAGAGCCAGGGCAACGATGAACACCTGAACGACCCTGCCGGCCGTCGAGCTCATCGCCTTGCCGACGCCGCCGCTCCACATCCGCCAGACCTTGCGCACGGTCATCGCCGCATAGCCGGCCGGGTCTTCGCCGAGATAGTCGCGGAGGTTCTCTTTGCCGATCTTGCCCAGCGCCTCGTCGCGCGGCAGCTGCGGATAGCGGCTCGCGACCCGGTCGAAGAGCGGCGTCGGATCGACGCGGTCGAGTGCGGCGGAGCCGGGCTCGAGGTCACGGCCCAGGTAGCGCCGGGCCAACAGCGCCTTGACCCGCTGGTAGTCGCCGTCGGCCGGCAGGTAGGTGCCGACGTAGAGGGCCTTGCCCCCGCCCGTGGAGATCGGAACGACGCGGTCGAGGACGACCGCGTTGCGAACCGTCCAGGGCACGATGGGGAGGAGGAAGGCAACGGTGAACAGCGCCGTCGCCGCCACCCCCGGCCGCCATCCGCGGCGCTGCCACTCGACGATCAGCGCGTAGAGCGCGAAAGCTATCCCGACGACGACATACTCCGGGCGAATCAGGGCCGTCACGCCGAACAGGACCCCCGCCACCGCCCACGGCCCCCCGATCTGGACGCACTTACGCCCGGATAGCGGGCGTAAGTGCGTCCACGAGGAGGGACGGGCGGAGGTTTCGATCGCCCAGAGGAATGCGAGGACAGCGGCCGGGAGGGTGAAGATCGCGGGCGGCTCGCTGAACAGGGCCCCGGTGGAGTGGATGAAGGGGGGGTAGACGGCGACGCCGAGCGCCCCGATCAGCCCCGCCGGGCGGCAGGCGATCCGCCGGCCGAGCAGGAAGACGACGACGATCGCGGCGATCCCGAGCAGCAGCTCGACGATCCGCGCCATCCCTTCCCGTGCTCCTCCGGTCGCGTAGAAGGAGGCGGCGTAGAGGAGGGGCGCGCCGGGTGACCAGTCGCTGGGGTCGCGGAATCGCGGACTGCCGTAGCTGCCTTCGTCGTAGAGGGACTTCGAGAGGTCGTAGTAGGCGTGGGCGTCGTCGCCGGGGGACGCCAGCGGCTCGGCGACCCGGTAGGCGCGCAGGCCGAAGCCGAGGGCGAGGATCGTCGCCAGCAGGATCAGCGTCGTGCGACCGTAGGTGCGCGGAAGCGCTCTCAGCCAGCCCATCGTCGCGCCAGGCTATCCCGGCCCACGGCCAGCGCCGCCCCGGCGAGCGCGGCGAGCAGGGGGAGGACGACGAGCTCACGCCGGGGCGAGGCGATCAGCAGTGCCGCGACCGCGGTCATGTAGAGGAGGACGAGGCCGGCGACGAGCCCCTCGAAGCGGCGGCGGCCGATCAGGATCGCGAGGCCGGCGAGCGCGAGGACGACGACGGCGAGCTGCAGGGTGCGCCAGGGCTGGTCGAGCATCACGCCACGCGCCGCTTCGGTCCAGGCGCCATAGGACTTCGAGGCGAGCATGCCGGCGAAGCGCAGGGGCTCTTCGGTGACGTCGTCCTCGAGACTCTGCCGCCCCAGCCGCCCCAGCGCCGCGTCCGTCTCCAAGCCCGGGTAGCTCTCCTCTGCCACGCGCTCGAGGACCCGCTCCAGGACCAGGCGACCGGGGTCGTCGAGCGCCCCGCCCGCCGCAAGCTTCGCCCGCAGCGCCGGCCGTTCGGCGAGCAGCAGTTCGCGCAGCTCGACCGCGTCGCCGTCGGCCTCGAGGTGGGTGCCGATGAAGAGCGCCTTGCCGCCCCCGGTCGAGATCGGCACGAAGCGGTGCAGCTCGACGGCGTTGCGGATCGTCCACGGAGCGAGGACCAGGCAGGTGGCCAGCAGGGCCAGCCCGGCGCTGCGCAGCCGATCGGCCGAAAAGCGATGTAGGGCATCGCCTTGCGGCCGATCGGCGAGGGTGGGGGGGTGGTGGACGGCCCGGTGGGCCAGCCAGAGCAGGGGCAGGCCGAGGGCGACCGGCAGGTACTCGGGGCGAACAAGGGCGAGCAGGCCCAGTAGCGCACCCGTTCCCAGCCCAGAGCCCGGGCGAGCCACGCTCGCCGGCGCGAAAGAAGACGACCAGCGCAGCCGAGAGCAGGAAGGCGGCGAGCGGCTCGGTCAGCAGCAACCCCTGGTACTCGAGCAGCGCCGGGTAGAAGGCGATCACCGTGCCGGCGAGCAATCCGGCCGGCGGGCCCGCGAACCGGCGGCCGAGCAGGAACGCCATCGGGATCGAGCCGGCGCCGATCAGCGCGAGGAGGACCAGGGCCAGGGTCTCGTGGACGCCGCCGCTGAGGCCGTAGACGCCGGCCGCGAAGAGCGGTAGCCCCGGCGAGTAGGCGCTGCTCGGCTGCACCTCCCGCTCGGCGCCCTCCGGCCGGGCGTCGAAGGAGCCCTCGCGGTAGAGATTCTCGGCGATCCGGGCGTAGGCGCGGGCGTCCGGCGGCGCCACCGCGGGCTGCTCGATCGCGTAGCCGACGCGCAGCCCGGCGCCGGCGATGACCAGCCCGATGAGGATCGCGAGCGCCAGCGGGCGGGTGCGGCCGGTCTTCTCCACGCGGCGATGCTACGCGCGCGCGCCGCTGCCCTTCCGTTACCCTGCCGCGGGCTATGCGAGTGCTGATCCTCGGGGGCGATGGTTACCTGGGTTGGCCGACTGCCCTGAGGTTCTCGGCGCGGGGCCACGAGGTCTCCGTCGTCGACAACTTCGTGCGCCGCCGCTGGGTGGAGGGCGTCGGCAGCGGCTCGCTGACCCCGATCCTCGACCTCGACGACCGGCTTGCCGCCTGGGAGGAGGTCTCGGGCTCGGGGATCCGCAGCTACGCCGGATCGGTCGAGGACGGCGATTTCCTCGACGGCGTCGTCGCCGAGGTCCGCCCGGATGCCGTCGTCCACTACGGCCAGCAGGCCTCGGCGCCCTACTCGATGGCCTCCCGCGAGCAGGCGGTCGAGACCCAGTACGGCAACACGATCGGCAACCTCAACCTGCTTTTCGCGATCCGCGACCACGTGCCCGACTGCCACCTGGTCAAGCTCGGCACGATGGGCGAGTACGGCCAGCCCAACATCGACATCGAGGAGGGCTACATCCGGATCGAGCACAAGGGCCGCTCGGACACCCTGCCCTTCCCGAAGCTGCCCGCCTCTCTCTACCACTGCTCGAAGGTCCACGACTCGACCAACATCCATTTCGCCTGCCGCACCTGGGGCCTGCGCGCCACCGACCTCAACCAGGGCGTCGTCTACGGGATCGAGACCGAGGAGACCGCCCGCGACGAGCGCCTCATCACCCGCTTCGACTACGACGAGGTCTTCGGCACCGTCCTCAACCGCTTCTGCCTGCAGGCCGTGATCGGCCACCCGCTGACCGTCTACGGCTCGGGCGGGCAGACCAGGGGCTTCCTCAACATCCGCGACACGCTGCAGTGCGTCGAGCTGGCCGTCGCGAACCCGGCCGAGGGCGGCGAGTTCCGGGTCTTCAACCAGTTCACCGAGCAGTTCTCGGTGATCGACCTCGCCCACCTGGTGAAGCTCTCCGCCGAGCACCTCGGCCACTCGGTCGAGATCCAGCATTGCGACAACCCCAGGGTCGAGAAGGAAGAGCACTACTACAACGCGATCCACACCAAGCTGCTCGACCTCGGCCTCGAGCCGACCCTGCTCGGCGAGGAGCTGGTCGAGTCGATGCTGCACGTGATCGAGCGCCACAAGGGGCGCGTGATCGAGGGTCATATCGACCCGCGCACCCGCTGGAACCCGGCCAAGAGCCTCTCCCGGTAGCGACGCCAAAAAACGCTGCAGGGCGGGCACGATCCCGCTGGTAGCATCGCATGTCCGATGAGAGCCGCGGACGCACTGATGGAAAGCCTCAAGGCGGAGGGTGTCGAGAACATCTTCGGCATCCCCGGCGGCGCCAACCTGCCGACCTACGACGCGCTCGTCGACGCCGGCTTTCGCCATATCCAGGTGCGCCACGAGCAGGGCGGCGGCCACGCGGCCGAGGGCTATGCGAAGGCCTCGGGGAAGGTGGGGGTCGCCTTCGCCACCTCGGGTCCGGGGGCGACCAACCTCGTCACCGCGATCGCCGACGCGATGATGGACTCGGTCCCGACCGTCTTCGTCACCGGGCAGGTGCGCACCGAGCTGATCGGCACCGACGGCTTCCAGGAGGCCGACATCCTCGGCGCGACGCTGCCCTTCGTCAAGCACTCCTTCCAGGTCACCGACCCGCGCCAGATCCCCGAGTACGTGCACGAGGCCTTCCACGTCGCCGCGACCGGGCGGCCGGGGCCGGTCCTGCTCGACATCCCCCAGGACCTCTCGCGCGCCGAGATCGACTACGAGCCGCGTACCGAGCCGGTCGACCTGGCCGGCTACAAGCCGTCGACCGACGGCAACATCAAACAGGTCCGGATCGCCGCCAAAGCGATGGCGAACGCAAGGCGGCCGATCCTCTACACGGGCGGTGGCGTGATCAACGGCAACGCCTCCGAGGAGCTGCGCGAGCTGGCCGGCTCGGATCGCTTCCCGGTCACCTCGACCCTGATGGGCCTGGGGGCCTTCCCGGCCTCGGACGAGCACTGGCTGGGGATGCTCGGCATGCACGGCACGGTGACCGCCAACTGGGCGATGGACAACGCCGACCTGATCGTCGCGATCGGCGCCCGATTCGACGACCGCATCACCGGCAAGCTCGACGAGTTCGCGCCGAACGCGAAATTCATCCACATCGACATCGACCCGGCCGAGATCTCCAAGAACATCGGCGCCCACATCCCGATCGTCGGCGACGTCAAGCGGGTGCTGCCGGCTCTGACCCGCGAGTACCGCGCGCTGCAGACCGACTCCAGCCGGCTGGACGCCTGGTGGAAGCAGCTCCACACCTGGCAGGAGGAGCACCCGCTGCGCTACGAGCCGGGGAAGGACGGTGAGATCAAGCCCCAGTTCATGGTCGAGGCGATGCACCGCGCGACGAAGGGCGACGCGATCATCACCTCCGACGTCGGCCAGCACCAGATGTGGGCGGCCCAGTACTACGGCTTCGAGCGGCCGCGCCGCTGGATCAACTCGGGTGGCCTGGGGACGATGGGCTTCGGCTTGCCGGCCGCGGTCGGCGCCAAGGTCGCCTGCCCCGACGACCCCGTCGTCTGCCTGGCCGGGGACGGCAGCCTGATCATGAACTGCCAGGAGCTCGCGACCTGCGTGACCGAAGAGATCCCGGTCAAGGTCTTCCTCATGAACAACGGCTACATGGGCATGGTCAGGCAGTGGCAGGAGCTGTTCTGGGACCGGCGCTACAGCTCGGTCGAGATGGGCGCCAGCCCCGACTGGGTGAAGCTGGCCGAGGCGTTCGGCGCGACGGGAATGCGCTGCGAGCGCGCCGACGACCTCGAGGAGACGATGGTCAAGGCGCTGGAGGCGGACGGCCCGGTCCTGCTCGACGTGCGCGTCGCCCAGGAGGAGAACTGCTACCCGATGATCCCGCCCGGCCAGGCCGCGCGCGACATGGTCGAGGCCCCGGAGAAGGTGAGCTGATGGAGGCCGGCACCCCGCAGATGGTCAAACTGGAGGACCTGCACGTGCCCGGGCAGCTCAGCGGGCGCAAGCACATCCTCTCGATCCTGGTGGAGAACAAGCCGGGCGTGCTGGCGCGGATCGCAGGCCTCTTCTCGCGGCGCGGCTTCAACATCGACACGCTCGCGGTCGGCCCGACCGACGATCCGACGATCTCGCGGATCACGCTGACGCTCGACGGCGCCGTCCACCCGATCGACCAGGTGATCAAGCAGCTTCACAAGCTGGTCAACGTGCTCAAGATCCGCGACATGGAGCCGGAGGAGACGGTCGCCCGCGAGATGGCGATGTTCAAAGTCTCCGCGGCGGTGGAGAACCGGGCGGAGATCATCCAGTTCGCCGAGATCTTCCGGGCGAAGATCGTCGACGTCTCGCGGCGAACGATGACGATCGAGGTGACCGGCTCGGCCGACAAGATCGAGGCCTTCGAGAAGATGGTCCGCCCGCACGGCCTGGTCGAGATGGTCCGCACCGGCGAGATCGCGATTGCTCGCGGCAGCGACTGAGAGCCTGCTCGGGCTGATCCGTCGCGCGGCCGCGCGGGACGGCCGCACCGTGGCCAGCCTCACGGTCGAGGTCGACGTGCCGGATCCCTGCGCGGCGGTCTTCTCCTCGCGGCTCGCCTCCGACCGCTGGTTCTGCTGGGAGCAGCCCGACCGGGGCTTCGCCCTGGCGACGCTGGGCGTGGCCCACGGAGCCGAGTCGCGCGGCGAGGGACGTTTCGCCGAGGTCACCGAACAGTGCCTGAGCCTGGGGGGCGACGCGGTCCTCGAGCAGCCCGCCGGCCTGCCGGCGGGCGCCGGGCCCGTCTGGGCCGGGGGCTTCGCCTTCGACCCCCACGGCGGCGCGTCCCCGACCTGGTCCTCGCTGCCGCCCGCCTCGCTGACCCTGCCCGAGGTCTCGATCTGCCGCAACGGCGGCCGCTCGTACCTGACCGTCAACGCCGTGGTCGGCGCCGGCGACGATCATCGCGCCGTCGGCGCCCGGCTGGAGGCCCGCCTCGCCGGCCTGCGGCCGGGGCCGCTGCCGATGCTCGACCCCCATCCGACCGCGCAGGCCGAGATCCGCAGCGCCCGGCCACCCGGAGACTTCGAAGAGATGGTCGCCGCCGCCGTGGAGAGGATCGAGGCGGGGGAGATGAGCAAGGTGGTCCTCGCCCGCGAGGTGATCGTCACCTCGCCGTCGGCCCACGACCCGGCGGCGCTCTTCGGCGCGATGCGCGAGCCGTTCTCCTCCTGCTTCTGCTTCTGCTGCGGCACCCCCGAGGCCGCCTTCTTCGGGGCAAGCCCCGAGCTGCTGGTGCGCCGCTCGGGCGCCAGCGTCTCGACCGTGGCCCTGGCGGGTTCAACCCGGCGCAGCTCCGACCCGGCCGTCGACGACCATCTCGGCGAGCAGCTGCTGCGCAGCGACAAGAACCGCCGCGAGCAGCGCATCGTCAGCGAGCGCATCGTCAGGCTCCTGCGCCCGCACTCGGTCTGGGTCGAGGCCGCCGCCGAGCCCGAGGTGATCAAGGTCGCCAACATCCAGCACCTGGGGACACCGGTGATCGCCCAGCTCGCCGAACCCCGCTCCGCGGTCGAGCTCGCCGGCCTGATGCACCCGACCCCCGCCGTCGGCGGCGAGCCGCATGGCGCGGCGGTCGCGGCGATCGCCGAGCTGGAGGACATGGACCGCGGCTGGTACGCCGGCCCGATCGGCTGGATGGACGCCACCGAGGACGGCGAGTTCTGCGTCGGCCTGCGCAGCGCCCTGCTGCGCGACCGCGAGGCGCACCTCTATTCCGGCGTCGGCGTCGTCGCCGGCTCCGACCCGGCGGCAGAGCTCGAGGAGACCGAGATCAAGCTGCAGGCGCTGCTGCCGCTGCTTGGTGTAGGACGGGTCGGGGACCCCCTGCGGAGCAACAGCGGGGAGGCTCCGGCGGAGGTCCCCGACCCTCCTCAGCGAGCGTGGCCAGCGCCTGAGATACGCTGCTGCGAGGTGGCGGTGGAGGTCGACGTTGGCCTGGCGGTCGACGTTGGACCTCGATCAGGCCGGTGCCGGCGGCGAGCGCGGCGGGCAGCTCGTCGAGCGAGCCGAGCCGGCGGTGGGGGAGGTCGAAGAGGGCGGCCGCCCTGGCCACGTCCACGCCGCGGGGGGTGCCGAGCAGGGCCTCGAACTCCTCGCCGCCGAGCGACTCCGCCTGGGGAAGGAAGTGGAAGATGCCGCCACCGTCGTTGTCGATGACGACGATCCGGACGGGGGGCTCGACGTCGCGCAGGGCGGCGAGGCCGCCGAGGTCGTGCAGGAGCCCGAGGTCGCCGGTCAGGATCGTCGTCGGCCGGCCGCTCGCGGCGGCCGCGCCGATCCCCGACGAGATCAGCCCGTCGATGCCGTTGGCGCCGCGGTTGCAGAGGAAGCGGGAGTCCGCCGCAGCGACCGGCAGGAACGCCTCCTGGTCGCGGATCGGCATGCTCGAGGCCGTGTAGACGAGATCGCCGTCCATGTGGGCGGCGCCCAGCGCGAGGTGGAGGCCCGGCTCGCTGATCGAGTCCTCACCGGCCAGCTCCGCGGCGATCGCCTCCCTCGCGGCCTCGTCCGCGCGGTGCCAGAGCTGCGCGTATTCACGGTCGCCCCGTTCCACCCGCGCCGCCCAGCCGGCCGCGAGCTCGGTCGGATCGGCGCGGAGGATCGCGGCCGCCCGCCGGGTCGGCTCGTTCCATCCCCCGCGGGGGTCGACGACGATCTGGTCGGCCCCGGAGTCGGCGAGCCAGGCGCGCAACGGCTTGCTGGTCGGCATCTCGCCGAAGCGCAGGACGAGGTCGGGGGTCGTCCGGTTGCGCGAAATGCTCGTCGCGGAGCAGTAGGTCGTATCCCGCGATCACATGCGAGCGATCGTGCGGACCGCAGCGGATCTGGGAGGTCGGCTCGGCGAGGATCGGGAACCCCGCGGCCTCGGCGAGGTGGGCGAGCGGCTCGCGCAACTCGGGGTCGAGCTGACGGCCGGCGACGATCACACCGGAGATCGCCTCGGCGATGTGCTTCGCGACCTCCTCGAGGAGGAAGCCGGAGGGCTCGAGGTCGACCGGGGTCACGGCGGTCAGGGGCCGCGGGTCGCGGCCCTTCAGAGCGAGCGGGTCGATGGCGGTAACCGCCCCCTCGACCGCCGTCGGCGCCAGCGGCTCGCGCCAGGGCAGGTTGAGGTGGACGGGGCCCGGCCGCGGCTCGCCTCGGGCCGCGGCGAAGGCCCGGCAGGCGGTCGAGCGGTAGTGGAGCAGCCCCTCGTCGTCGGCCTCGTGAGTGCCGACCTCGCAGAACCAGCGAACCGCCGAGCCGAAGAGCTTGATCTGGTCGAGCGTCTGACCGGCGCCGATCCCGCGCAGCTCGGGTGGGCGGTCGGCGGTCAGCGCGATCAGCGGCAGGGCCGACTCGTCGGCCTCGCAGATCGCCGGGTGAAAGTTGGCGGCGGCCGTGCCGGAGGTGCAGAGGATCGCCACCGGCGCACCGCTTGCCTGGGCGGCGCCGAGCGCGAAGAAGGAGGCCGAGCGCTCGTCGACGATCACGGTCGCCTCGATCTGCTCATGGCGCCAGAGGGCGAGCGCGAGCGGAGTCGAGCGCGAGCCGGGGGAGATCACCGCCCGGCGCAGGCCGCAGCGCGCCAGCTCCTCGACGAAGGCGGATGCGAGCGCGGTATTCGGGTTGGTCGAGTCCATGCGATAGTCGCGTCGGTCGCAATATGAGCGACCTACGCGCCACGCCAGCCTAAATCCGGTGGGCCTCCAGCGCCGCCTCGTCGATCTCGACGCCGAGCCCCGGGCCGGCCGGGGGATGGAGGAAGCCATCGCGCAGCTCGCACTCGGTCGAGGCAACGGTGGATGCGAAGAGCCTCTGCGTGGCGAGCCCGTGGGAGCGTTCCCCGGTGGCCGGCCATGGCAGGGGGCGCAGCCGCTCCGCGAGGCGGGCGCCGAGGGCGATCCCGACCGGCCCGTCGAGGGCGCTCGAAGCGTAGGCCGGCAGGTTGCCCGCAATCCTCAGGGCCCGAAACAGCCCGCCCACCTTCGAGAGCTTGATTCCGGTCAACCGAAAGGCGCCGGTCCGAGCGGCGCGCAGGGCATCCTCGGGCGACTCGACGCTCTCGTCGCCGGCGAGCGGGATTTCCGTATGCCGTGCCAGCTCCACAGCACGCTCCATGGTCGCCACCGGTTGCTCAGCGAGCTGAATCCCGAGGGGCTCGATCTCGGCGAGCACCGCCCGGGCGGTCTCCAGATCCCAGGCCGCGTTCGCGTCGACTCGGATCTGCGCATCGGCCCCAAGCGCCTCGCGTACCGCCCGCACCTGGCCCACGTCGTCTTCGGATCCGAGCTTCAGCTTGAACGTGCCGTAGCCCTCGGCCTGCCAGCGGAGTGCATCGGCCGCCACCGCTGCCGGCTCCCCCGAAACGAGGGTCGCGTTGCATGGGACCGGCCGCGGCGGGGTCCCGACCCCGTCTCCGGCTCGTCGCTCTCCGAGGTCGAGCAGCGCAGTCAGAGCCGCGCAGCGGGCGGGTGGGGAGAGGTCGATGTCCGCCGGTAGCCGGGCGTCCTCTCCCTGACGGTCCGACTCGACGGCACGGCTCAGCACCGAGCTCTCGGTCAGCGCCCTGAGCTCGCCCACGATCTGCCCGAGCGATGCCCCGCCGCGCAGGCTGAGCGGCACCGCTTCGCCGAGCCCCTCGACGCCGTCCACATCGCGCACCCGGAGGAGCGCCATCTCGCGCCGGTCGAGGCGGCCGCGGGCGGTCACGTACGGCTCGCGGAAGGGGAGCGCGTAGGGGATCACCTCGAGCGCGGGGATGCGCATCGCCCAAAGCCTCTCAGCTGGCGAGCAGCAGGCCGGCGGAGACCAGCAGGCTGTAGGCCCCCAGCAGCGCCCCGGTGCCGGCCAGCGCCGCGTTCAGCGAGGGGCCGTCAGTGCGGTTCGTCACCGTCCGCATCGGGCCGAAGGCAAGCGGCAGGGCGAGCAAGCCGATCAGCGGCAGGGCGCGTGAAGCTGTCGCCGGCCGCGAGGGCGACGGGGAGGACGACGAAGGCGCCGAGGACCAGGCCGCGGAAGAGGACGACCGCGTTCTGGCGCCCCATCCGCACCGCCAGCGTCATCTTGCCCGCCCGCCTGTCGGTCTCCATGTCGCGCACGTTGTTGACGACGAGGATCGCCGTGGCGAGAAAGCCGACCGCGATCGAGAGGCCGAGGGGAAGGGCGTCGAGCTCCTCGAGCTGCACGTAGTAGGAGCCGTTGACGGCGACAAGCCCGAAGAAGAGGAAGACGAAGACCTCGCCGAGACCGGCGTAGCCATAGGGCCGCGGCCCGCCCGTGTAGAGGACGCCGGCGGCGATCGAGAGGGCGCCGATGACGAGGATCACGACGCCGGCGACGGTGGCCAGGTAGATGCCGCAGGCGATCGCGATTGCGAAGGCGATCCAGGTCGCGTTGAGGACCCGCTGCGGCGGGACCAGCCCCGCCGAGGTGACCCGCACCGGGCCGAGCCGGTCCGCCGTGTCCGCTCCCCGCTTGGCGTCCGAGTAGTCGTTGGCGAGGTTGGTCCCGATCTGGATGAAGACCGAGCCGACGAGGGCGGCGACGAAGGCCCCGGGCCGCGGCAGGCTGCCGGCCCAGTAGACGGCGGCGGCCGTGCCGACGAGCACCGGCGCGACGGCCGCCGGCAGGGTGCGCGGCCGGGCCGCCATGAGCCAGATCCTCATGGCCGCCGCGGGTAGCGCGAGAAGTCGGGGCGGCGCTTCTCCTTGAACGCCTCGCGGCCCTCGCGGGCCTCCTCGCTGCCGTAGAAGAGGAGGTTGGCGTCGTGAGCCAGCTGCTGGATCCCCGCGTAGCCGTCCTCGTGTGCGTTGAAGCTCGCCTTCACCAGGCGCAGAGCGAAGGGCGAGAGCAGGAGCATCTCGCGACACCAGGCGACGGTCTCCTCTTCGAGGCGGTCGAGCGGGACGACCGCGTTGACGAGCCCCATCTCCCGGGCCTCCTCGGCGTCGTACTGGCGGCACAGCAGCCAGAACTCCTTGGCCTTCTTGGTGCCGACCAGGTCGCGCAGGAGGGAGGCGCCGAAGCCGCCGTCCCACGAGCCCACGCGGGGGCCCGTCTGGCCGAAGCGGGCGTTGTCGGCGGCGATCGTCAGGTCGCAGCAGACATGGAGGACGTGGCCGCCGCCGGCCGCGTGTCCGGCGACCATCGCCACCACCGGCTTCGGCAGCCGCCGCATCTGCACCTGCAGGTCGGTCACGTGGAAGCGGCCGAGCGAGGCTCCCGTCGGCAACGTAGCCGCTGTCGCCCCGGACCCTCTGGTCCCCGCCCGAGCAGAACGCGTCCTGTCCCTGGCCGGTGAGGATGACGACGCCGATCTCGACGTCCTCGCGAGCCGCCTCGAGCGCCTTCGAGATCTCGATCAGCGTCTGCGGCCGGAAAGCGTTGCGGACCTCGGGCCTATCGATCGCGATCCGGGCGATCCCCTCCGCCGTCTCGTAGCGGATGTCCTCGTACTCCCCGGCCGGGCTCCACTCGATCGGCGCGTACAGTTCCTCCTCGGGAGGAGCGTCCCTGTGACGTTGCGGCATGATGCGCACGATAGCCAGGGACATCCCTGCGCGCGCCTCCATGCGATGAAACTCGACGACTGGCTTTCACAGAGATCCCAGAGCCGCCCGGACCGGACGGCGCTCGTCGCCGACGGCGAGGAGGTCAGCTACGCCGAGCTCGAGGCCGAGGCCACCTGGGTCGCCAGACGCCTCGCAGCCCACGGCGTGCGGCGCGGCTCGACCGCGGCCCTGACCATGCACCCGCGCCGCGAGCAGGTGGTCCTCGTTCACGCCCTGATGAAGCTGGGGGCGACGGTGCTGCCGCTCGCCCCGCAGCTCTCCGAGGCGGAGCATGCGGCGATCATCGCCGCAGAGGAGGCGAGCGTCGACCTCCTCGACCCCGGTGAGCTGACCCAGACCGAGGCCGACCTGCCGCTGCTCGGCGAGCACGACATGGACGACGTCGCCTGCCGGGTCCTGACCAGCGGCAGCTCGGGGGCACCGAGCCCGGTCGGCCTCACCTACGGCAACTTCCTCTGGAGCGCGGTCGGCTCCGCCTTCAACATCGGCGTCGCGCCAACCGATCGCTGGCTCTGCTGCCTGCCCCTCAGCCACATCTCCGGCCTCGGGATCGTGATGCGCTCGGTGATCTACGGCACGACGGCCGTGATCCACGACGGCTTCGACGCGGACCGGGTCGCCGCGGCGCTGGTCGACGATGACATCTCCGTCCTCTCGCTGGTCACCACCACCCTCGTGCGGCTGCTCGAGGCCGACGCCGACCTCTCCGGGCCGCGGGCGATCCTGATCGGCGGCGGCCCGGTGCCCGAGGAGCCGCTCGAAGAGGCGATCGGGAGGGGCGCGACCGTGGTCCAGACCTACGGCCTCACGGAGGCCTGCTCGCAGGTGACGACGTCTGGCGCCCGTCGACGCGCGGCGCAAGCTCGGCTCGGCGGGCCGGCCGCTGCTCACGACCCATCTCCGCATCCAGGACGGCGAGATCCTCGTCCAGGGGCCGACCGTCGCCCCCGGCCGGGCCGACGCCGACGGCTGGCTGCACACCGGCGACCTCGGCCGCATCGACGAGGAGGGCTTCCTCTACGTCGAGGACCGCATGGACGACATGATCGTCAGCGGCGGCGAGAACGTCGTCCCGGCCGAAGTGGAGCAGGTCCTGCTCCGCCATCCGGAGGTCGCCGACGCGGCGGTCGTCGGCCGCGAGGACCCGGAGTGGCAGCAGGCGGTGACCGCGATCGTCGTGCTCGAAGACGGCTCTTCGGCCACGCCGGACGAGCTGCGCCGCCACTGCGCCGACTCGCTGGCGGGCTTCAAGGTGCCGAAGCGGGTCGAGCTCGCCTCGGCGCTGCCGCGCACTCCCTCGGGCAAGCTGATGCGAAGAGCCCTCCGATAGCCTGCCAGGCCATGCGCACCGACGACATCTACTACGAAAAGGACGCCGACCTCTCGAAGCTGGACGGGAAGACCGTCGCGATCCTCGGTTACGGCTCCCAGGGGCACGCCCACGCTCTCAATCTGAAGGATTCCGGCGTCGACGTGGTGGTCGGGCTGCGCCCCGACTCCGACAGTCGCGCGAAGGCCGAAGAGCACGGCCTCGAGGTGCTCGACGTCGCCGAAGCGGCGAGCCGCGGAGACGTGGTGATGATCCTCCTGCCCGACGAGAAGCAGGCCGAAATCTGGGAGGCGGAGATCGCCGACGGCATCGCCCCCGGGAACCTGCTGCTCTTCGCCCACGGCTTCGCGATCCACTTCGAGCAGATCCTGCCTTCGCCCGGAGTCGACATCGGCATGGTCGCCCCGAAGGGCCCCGGCCACCTGGTCCGGCGCCAGTTCGAGGAAGGCCATGGGGTCCCCTGTCTGATGGCGGTCCACCAGGACGCGACGGGCGACGCGCACGCCCTCGTCCTCGCCTATGCAGCCGGGATCGGCGGCACCCGCGCCGCGGTGATCGAGACGACGATGAAGGACGAGTGCGAGACCGACCTCTTCGGCGAGCAGGCGGTCCTCTGCGGCGGCGCCAGCGAGCTGGTCCGCGCCGGGTTCGAGACCCTGGTCGAGGCCGGCTACGACCCGCGCCTCGCCTACTTCGAGTGCCTGCACGAGCTGAAGCTGATCGCCGACCTCATGTACGAGAAGGGGATCCAGGGCATGCGCTACTCGATCTCCAACACGGCCGAGTACGGCGACATGACCCGCGGCAAACGGGTGATCGGCGACGAGGCGCGGGCGGCGATGAAGAAGATCCTCGGTGAGATCCAGTCCGGCGAGTTCGCCAAGGAGTGGATCGCGGAGAACCGCGCCGGCGCCGAGAACATGTCCCGCATGCGCGAGGAGGGCGCCGCCCATCACGTCGAGGAGGTCGGCGGAGAGCTGCGCGACATGATGCCCTGGATCGACCAGGAGTTCTGAGGCGCGCCGCGGGTGGGCCGACGGCCCCCTCCGCGGGACAACAGCATGACCGTCCCGCCTCGGGGACCGCCGACCCGTCCACCGAGCCGCCCGAAGGAATAGCTGCGGTCATCCCGCGCGTCGCGAGCTGTCAGTTGCGCGGCGCAGCCGCGCACGTCGTTTGGAACCCGCCGCAGGCGGGTTCCTCAATTCGCCCGGAGGGTGGCCGGGCTTCCCACCCTCTATGCCCCGGGAGGGGCGTTCTCGCCGAAGCGGCTGGCCTCGTCCTCGGGCAGTGCCCCGTCACGGCCGACGTAGCCGTCCTTGCCGCCGATCACGATGTAGACGGCGTCCTCGGAGTCGCTGAGGTTGCGGATCTTGCGCACGGTCGGGGCGTCGACTCTCGCGAAGCCGCCAGGCTCGAGCTCGTGCTCGACGCCGTCGTCGAAGACGATCGCGATCCTGCCGCGGTGCAGGAAATAGAGCTCCTCCTGCTTCTCGTGCAGGTGGCGGCCGGTTTCGTAGGAGGGCGGGATGACGATGCCGTTGACACCGAACGCCGTCACGCCGAGGGCCTTGCGGACCTTGCGGAAGCCGTGGCCCTCGCCCATGCCGGAGAGATTCCCGACGGCATAGCCGTCGCCGTTCGTGATCGCCTCGGGTGGGTCGCTCATCGCCGGCACCCTATGTCAATAACCTGTTGCGCCGATGGCCGCCGTCTCGACCTCCGCCCAGATCCCCGCCGAGCTGAAGCCCGCCGACGGGCGCTTCGGCTGCGGGCCGTCGAAGGTGCGCCCCGAGGCCCTCGCCAGGCTCGCCGAGCGCGTCGACGTGATGGGCACCTCGCACCGCCAGCAGCCGGTGCGCGACCTGGTCGGCCGTGTCCGCGGCGGAATCGCCGAGCTGCTGGACCTGCCCGATGGATACGAGGTGGCACTGGGCAACGGGGGCACGACCGCGTTCTGGGACGCCGCCGCCGCCTGGCTCGTGCGCGAGCGGCCGCTGCACCTCGTCTACGGCGAGTTCTCGCAGAAGTTCGCCAAGGCGACCGCGGGCGCCCCCTTCCTGGCCGACCCGATCGTGGTCGAAGCCGAGCCCGGCGACGCGCCCGAGCCGACCGCCGACCCGGAGGCGGACGCGATCGCCTGGGCCCATAACGAGACCTCGACCGGGGTGATGGTCGGCGTCCGACGGCCGACCGGCTCCGAGGGCGCGCTCGTCCTCGTCGACGCGACCTCCGGCGCCGGCGGGCTTCCCCTCGACGCCTCCCAGGCGGACGTCTACTACTTCGCCCCGCAGAAGGCGCTGGCGGCCGACGGCGGGCTCTGGCTGGCGGCGCTGAGCCCCGCCGCAATCGAGAGGATCGAAGCCCTCGACGGCGCCGGCGATCGCTGGCAGCCGGCCTTCCTCTCGCTGCAGACCGCGCTCGACAACTCGCGCAAGGACCAGACCTACAACACCCCGGCGGTGGCGACCCTGCTCCTGCTCGCCGACCAGCTCGAGTGGATGCTCGAGAACGGCGGCCTCGACTGGTGCGTGGGCAGGACGGGCGCGTCGTCCTCGCACCTCTACTCCTGGGCCGAGGCATCCGACCTCGCGACGCCGTTCGTCGCCGACCCGGAGAAGCGCTCCCTGGTGGTCGGCACGATCGACTTCGACGAGGCCGTCGACGCCGCCGCCCTGGCCTCGACCCTGCGCGCCAACGGCATAGTCGACGTCGAGCCCTACCGCAAGCTGGGCCGCAACCAGCTGCGGGTCGGCATGTTCCCCGCGATCGAGCCGGCCGATGTCGAGGCCCTGACCGCCTGCATCGACTGGGCCCTCGAGAACGCCGACGGGGTAATGCGATGAGCATCCGGAAGGGCGGGGAGCGGGCGTGAAAGTCCTCGTCAAGGAGAAGATCGCCGACTCCGGCGTCGACCTGCTGCGGCAGAACTTCGACGTCGACCTCGGTTTCGAGATGTCCGACCAGGAGCTCGGCGAGGCGATCGCCGCCTACGACGCGATCCTGATCCGCTCGGCGACGAAGATGACCGCCGACCTGATCGAGCGCGGCGAGCGCCTCAAGGTGATCGGCCGGGCGGGGACCGGCGTCGACAACGTCGACATACCGGCTGCGACCAGGCGCGGCGTGATCGTCGCCAACGCGCCGGAATCGAACTCGGTCGCCGCCGCGGAGCACACGCTGGCCCTGATGCTGGCCCTCTGCCGCAACGTCCCACAGGCGCACGGCTCGTTGACGGGGGGCGCCTGGGAGCGGCCGAAGTTCAAGGGCACCGAGCTCTACGGCAAGGCCCTCGGGGTGATCGGCTTCGGCCGCATCGGCCAGCTCGTCGCCAAGCGAGCCCAGGCCTTCGAGATGGAGGTCGTCGCCTTCGACAAGTTCGTCTCGGCCGAGCGCCTCCGCGAGCTTGGCGTCGAGGGCGCGGAGACACTCGAGGAGCTGCTCGGCCGGGCCGACGTGGTCACCCTGCACACGCCCAAGACTCCGGAGACGATCGGCCTGATCGACCGGGCCGCGGTGGCCGCCATGAAGGATGGCGCACGGCTGGTCAACTGCGCCCGCGGTGAGCTCGTCGACCTCGACGCCGTCGCAGCCGGCCTCGAGAGCGGCAGGCTGGCGGGCGCGGCCCTCGACGTCTTCCCGTCCGAGCCCTTCACCGAGCACCCGATCTTCGCCCGTGAGGACGTCGTCGTCACCCCTCACCTGGGCGCCTCCACCGCCGAGGCGCAGGACCGGGCGGGGGTCGTCACCGCCGAGCAGGTCACCGCGGCCCTGACCGGCGGCGTCGTCACCAACGCGGTCAACATCGCCGCAGTGCGACCAGAGGAGATGGAGGCGCTCGCTCCCTTCGTGCCGCTCTGCGAAAAGCTGGGCCGGCTCGCCCAGGGGCTCGGCGACGGCTCGGTCGACCGGGTCACGGCCGAGTTCCGCGGCAGGCTCGCGGCCCACGACACGCGCCTGCTCGGGATCGCCGTGCTGGTCGGCATCCTCTCCGGCCACACGGAGGAGCCGGTCAACCTCGTCAACGCCCCGCAGATGGCGGAGGAGCGCGGCATCGACCTGGTCGAGACCAAGGACGCCGGCGCCGAGGACTTCACCGAGCTGGTCACGGTCAGGATCGGCGACGCCGAGGAGGGCGTCGAGGTCTCGGGGACGGGCGTCGGCCCCCGCAACGAGCCCTACCTGGTCTCGATCTGGGGCGAGAGCTTCTACCTGCCCTTCGCCGACCACATCGCGGTCTTCCGCTACGCGGACCGGCCCGGGATGATCGGCAAGGTCGGCACGATCTTCGGCGAGGAGTCGGTGAACATCGTCTCCGCTGCGGTCGGCGCCGAGCCTGACGGAGAGCGGGCGGTCGTCGCCCTGACCACCGACGACCACGTCCGCGACGAGACGATCGCCAAGATCCTCGAGCTCGACGGCTTCTCGGTCGGGCGCTCGGTGGACCTCTAGGGCGCACCGGCATGAGGGCTCTCGTCCAGACCGGAGTCGGGGGGCCCGAGGTGCTGAAGGTCGAGGAGCGCCCCGACCCCGTCGCCGGGCCCGGCGAGGTCCGGATCACGGTCGGGGCCGCCGGCGTCAACTTCGCCGACACCCTCGCCCGGGTCGGCCTCTACCCCGACGCGCCAAAGGCCCCGTGCGTCCTCGGCTACGAGGTCGCCGGCGAGGTCGAGTCGGTGGGGGAGGGCGTCGATGGCCTCGATATCGGCGACCGGGTGATGGCGGGCACGCGCTTCGGCGGGCACGCGGAGCTGGTCGTCGTCCCCGCCGAGCAGGCGCTGCCGCTCCCCGAGGGCCTCTCCTTCGAGCAGGGAGCCGCCTTCCCGGTCAACTACGCCACGGCCTACGCGGGCCTGGTGCTGATGGGCAGCCTGCGCGAGGGGGACCGGGTCCTGATCCACGCCGCCGCGGGCGGCGTCGGGATCTCGGCGACTCAGATCTCGCGCAACGCCGGCGCCGCCCGGATCTTCGGCACCTCCTCACCCGCCAAGCACGACGCGATCGCGGCACAGGGCGTCAGCGATCCGATCGACTACCGCAGCCGCGACTTCGAGGAGGAGGTGATGCGGCTCACCGACGGCGAGGGCGTCGACCTGGTCTTCGACGCCCAGGGGCCGACCTCTTTCCGCAAGGACTACCGGCTGCTGCGGCCGGGCGGGCGCCTGATCATGTACGGGATCTCGGAGAACTCGAGTGAGGGCAAGCGCAACATTCCCGCGACGCTGAGGAGCCTCGCGAGGATGCCCCTGGCGACGATGCCATGGTGGAAGAGCCTGATGCTGATGAACGAGAACAAGGGCGTCTTCGGCCTCAATCTGCTCAAGTGGTGGGACCGGGAAGGCCACCTCGACCGGCTGACCGCGCCGATGGTCGCCGACCTGGAGGCGGGACGGCTGCAGCCGGTCGTCGCCGAGGCCTTCCCGTTCGAGAGAGCCGGCGATGCGCACCGATTTATCGCCGAACGCCGCAACGTCGGCAAGGTTGTGTTGTTTCCTGGATAGGACGTTCGATCGAGCGGGGACAGTTCACCGAGTGAAGAAGGCAATCCTTGTGTTGCTGGTGCTCTTTGCGGCCCAGGCGCCGCTGTCCGTCCATGCCGCGAAACCGCTCACCTACACGGTCCTGCTGGCCGGCGGCCCGGAGTCGAACAGCATCCGCATCTGGCTCAGCTCCGACGGCCGCTCCTACGTGATCGACTCCGTGGTGCCGCTGGAAGTCGGCGGCGACGTCTGCCAGAACCCACCCGGCAACCCGACGGAGCTGCTCTGCCAAGCGCCCCGGGTCGCCTCGTTCGAGGTCAACGCCGACGCCGGTGACGACGTGGTCAGGGTCGCCCGAATGGTGAAGTCCCCGGTGATCATGCGAGGCGGGCCCGGCCGCGACCTGATGGTGGGTGGCGCGGGCGCCGACACCCTGAGCGGCAGCGACGGCGCCGACAGGCTGATCGGCCGTGACGGCGCCGACAGGCTGATCGGCGGGAACGGGCCCGACACCCTCTACGGCGGGCCCGGGAACGACCTGCTGCGGGGGGGCAGGGGACGGGACCAGCTCAACGGCGGTCCCGGCAAGGACCGACTTGAGCAGGACAACCGCCCGCTCCGCGGCGGGCACCGGAGCTAGGCGGGCCTGCTCCTGCCCAGCAGGCGCCCGCCGACGAAGAAGAGGACGACCAGGAAGCCGAGTAGCGAGAGTGCCGCGTCGAGGCGGAAGGCAGCCTGGATGCCGTCGGCGAACGGCGGGATGGATGCGGAGAAGACGGTCGTCGTCAGGCCGAGCCCGATCGAGCCACCCGCGATCTGGAACATATAGACGATGCCGCCGGCGAGGCTCGTCTGCGATTCGTCGACCGACGTGACCCCGGCCGTGGTCGCGGTCGGGTAGAAGCTGCCGATGCCCAGGCCCAGGACGACCATGCCGACGATCAGCGAGTCGTAGCCGGAGCCGGAATCCACCTGCGAGAAGAGAAAGGGCGCGATCGCGATGCAGGCGGCGCCGAAGGCGGCGAGCCGCTTCGCCCCGAGTCGCTCGTAGAGGGGGCCGGCGACGAACGACACCAGCGCGAACGTGGCGAGGAACGGCAGCATCCCGACCCCGGCCTCCAGCGGCGAGTAGCCCAGCTGCTTCTGCATGAACTGCGGCAGGTAGAGCAGCGCCGCGAAGAAGGTCGCCGACATCAGCAGGATCGCCAGGCAGGAGGCCCGGAAGCTCTCGTTGCGCATCACCTGGGCGGGCACGAGCGCGTTTCCCCCGGCCCGCCGCTCGATCGGCACGAAGGCTGCGACCAGGGCCGCTGCGACCGCGAGCAGGCCGATCACCCTCGGGTCGCCCCAGCCCCAGTCGTCGACCTGATCGAGTGCCACGAGCAGCGAGACGAGGCCGATCGAGAGCGCCGCGATCCCGCCGTAGTCGATCTTCCGCTCGCCGACCTCGGGATCCCTCACCTTGACGAGGAAGTAGGTCACGGACACGGCGAACACCGAGATCGGCACGTTGAGGAAGAAGATCCAGCGCCAGCTCAGGGCGTCGGTGAGGACGCCCCCGATCAACGGCCCCATGGCGTTCCCGAGGCCGGCCGCCCCGATGATCACGCCGCCGGCCAGGCCCGCCCGCTCTTCGGGCAACAGCTCGTAGGTCATGCCGAGGATCGCCGGCCACATCAGCGCCCCGCCAAGCCCCATCACCACCCTCGAGGCGATCAGCCAGGCCTCGGTCTGCGCCGCGCCGCCGAGCGCCGACATCGAGGCGAAGATCGCCGTGCCGAGGAAGAAGGCCCGGCGGCGCCCGAACATGTCGGCGAGGCGGCCGCCGGTGACGATCATCACCCCGAAGGTGAGGGCGTAGGCGTTGACCACCCACTGGATCGTGTTGATGTTCGTGGAGAAGTCCTTCTCCATCGTCGGCAGGGCCACGTTGATGGCGGAGAAGTCGTTGGCGATGACGACCACGGCGACGGCCATCGCGAAGAGGGCGAGAATCGTCGTGCTGCCGAGCCTGGCCGGGCTGGAAGAAGCGTCGTCGATGCCGGCACCCTATGCGCTAAGCTCATCCGCGGATGGCATTCAGGCTTGACAGCCTCGCGCTTCTCCTTCTCCTCCCCCCTCGGGGGGAATAGCGCTGGGCGGCGCGTGAGCCGCGAGAGACAAGGTCATTCGAGCTAGGTAGAGAAGGAGGAGGTCCGATGGGGCCCGCATCTGACGCCAACCGCGTCCACATATTCGACACGACCCTGAGGGACGGCGAGCAGTCCCCGGGGATCTCGCTGAACACCGCCGAAAAGGTGGAGATCGCCCAGCAGCTCGCGCGCCTCGGCGTCGACGTGATCGAGGCCGGATTCCCGATCACCTCGCCGGGTGACTTCGAGGCCGTCGAGGCGATCGCCCGCACGGTCGAGGGCCCGGTCGTCTGCGGCCTGGCCCGCACCCACAAAGCCGACATCGACGCGGCATGGGGCGCCATCAAGGACGCGCAGCGGCCCCGAATCCACACGTTCATCTCGACCTCGGACATCCACATCGAGCATCAGCTGCGGACCGACCGCGAGGACGTCAAGGGCCAGGCCAGGGCCGCTGTCGTCCTGGCCAGGTCCTACTGCGAGGACGTCGAGTTCTCGCCGATGGACGCGACCCGGGCCGACGTCGAGTTCACGGCGGAGGTCTGCGCGATCGCGGTCGAGGAGGGGGCGACGGTCATCAACATTCCCGACACGGTCGGATACACGACGCCCGAGGAGTACGCGCATTACTTCCGCCGCCTCTACGAGCTGGTCCCGCGGCTGGCGGAGGTCGAGACCTCGGTGCACTGCCACGACGACCTCGGCCTGGCGGTCGCCAACTCCTACGCCGGCGTCCTCGCCGGCGCCCGACAGGTCGAGTGCGCGGTCAACGGGATCGGCGAGCGGGCCGGGAACTGCTCACTCGAGGAGATCGCGATGCTGATCAGGACCCGCGAGGACGTGCACAGCCTGACGATCGGCCTCAACACCAGGGAGCTGGCCCGCACCAGCCGCATGGTGTCGCGCCTGACCGGCTACGCGATCCAGCCGAACAAGGCGGTGGTCGGCCGCAACGCCTTCGCCCACGAGTCCGGGATCCACCAGGACGGTGTGCTGAAGGAGCGCACCACCTACGAGATCATGGACGCGACAGAGGTCGGGCTGGAGTCGAACTCAATCGTGCTCGGCAAGCACTCCGGGCGCCACGCCCTCAAGGACGCCCTGAAGCAGCTGGGCTTCAAGGTCGAGGGCAACGCGCTGAATGCCGCCTTCAAGCGCTTCAAGGAGGTCGCCGACCGCAAGAAGCAGGTGACCGCCCTGGACCTGGAGGCGATCGTCTCCGACGAGATGCGCGAGAAGGCCGACGCCCACGAGCTCGCCTGGTTCGAGGTCGAGGCAGGGTCGGAGCGGGAGCCGCTGGCCAAGGTCGGCGTCAAGATGCCGTCCGGCGAGGAGGCCGTCGGCGAGTCGAGCGGCGATGGCCCGGTCGACGCGATCTTCCTTGCGATCCAGAAGGCCGTCGGCACCGAGTGCGAGCTGCGCCAGTACACGGTCGAGGCGGTGACCGGGGGGGAGGACGCCCTCGGGCAGGTGACCGTGATGCTGCGCGCGGCCGGCAGGCTGGCCACCGGCCAGGGGGTCGCCACCGACATCCTCGAGGCGTCCGCCCGCGCCTACGTGCGCGCTCTCTCCAACGCCCTCGAGGGGGCGGCGATCCGCGAGGCCGAGGCCGCCACGGCCGAGGCGGCGGTCGAACGGACGCCCGGGCCCTGAGGAGATGGCCCGGCCGCCGCTCCATGACCGCTATCTGCACGGCCTCAGAAAAGCGGTGGGGACCAGCGCCGGGCCCTACGGCTACACGCTGACGGTCTGGACGACGGGGGCCGTGCTGATCCACGCCCGCGGCATCCCGACCACTCTCGAGGCGCTGATGTTCATGGCCGGCGCCGTGGCGGGCTTCGCCGTGGTCGGCGCCGCGGCCTATAGGTCGAAGCTCCCGGTGAGGGCGAAGTCGGTCAGCCACCCGGTTCTCTGGGGCAGCTTCCATTTCATCCCGGTGGCCGCCTCGATCGGGGCGGCGGTCATCGTCGCCGAGCTCGTGCGGGGGACGAAGGCCTGGCCGCTGGCCGGCTTCACCGCGACCGCGATCTACCTGACATTCGTAGCCGCGCAGATCACCTTCTTCGAGGAACAGGTCTTCGAGGAACTCGAGCAAGATGTCGAGGAGATCGAGCACGAGATGGTCGAGGACCTCTGACCAGAGGCCGACCTCGAGCGCCTGCTCTCGCGGTTACGGTACAAGCGTACGTGATAACGTACAGGCACCGATGCCTGTCAGCGACGCCAAGACCGAGGCCCGGCCCGAAGCGGGTGCCTCCCCGGAGGAGACCTCGGTCGGGCCGCGGGTCAGGAACCTGCGCGAGGCGATGGGCCTCTCCCTGCGCGATCTGGCCGAGCGCAGCGGGGTCAGCGCCCCGATGCTTTCCCAGGTCGAGCGCCGGGAGACCAGCCCGACGATCGCGGTCGGCGGCCAAGATCGCGGCCGGCCTCGAGCTGAGCCTCTCCCAGCTACTGCGCCTCGACGAGGGCGAGCACGTCGCGATCAGCCGATCGGGTCGCCGCCGCCGCTACCAGCGGGGGGGACATCGATTCGAGGAGCTGACGCCGCCGCTGCCGGGACAGCGGGCCGACGTCTCGCTGCACACCCTGAAACCGGGGGCGGCGACCGGCGGCAGCGGCGATCCGCCGATGCACGAGCCGGGCAGCCGCGAGACCGCGGTCGTGCTCACCGGGACGCTCGCTCTGGTCGTCGACGGCCGCCGCCACGAGCTGCGCAGCGGCGACAGCGTCACCTTCGACGCCGACCTGCCCCACCACTTCGAGAACGAAGGCGAGGAGCCGACCCGGTTCCTCGCGGTGATCGCCGCCGGACTGAGGAGGAGCTGATGGCACAGACGATGTTCGACAAGCTCTGGGAGGCCCACGAGGTCTCCGACGGCCTGATCTACATCGACCTGCACCTGGTCCACGAGGTGACCTCGCCGCAGGCGTTCGACGGCCTGCGCCTCTCCGGGCGCGGCGTCCGCCGCCCCGACAAGACCCTGGCCACCGCCGACCACAACACGCCCACCGACGGCACGATGGCGGCCCGCCTGATCGCCGACGAGCTCTCGCGGGTCCAGGTCGAAACGCTGGAGCGCAACTGCGAGGAGTTCGGGATCCCGATCTACAGCCTCGGCTCGGACCGTCAGGGAATCGTCCACGTGATCGGCCCGGAGCTCGGTGTGACGCAGCCGGGAATGACGATCGTCTGCGGAGACAGCCACACCTCGACCCACGGTGCCTTCGGGGCCCTGGCCTTCGGGATCGGCACCTCCGAGGTCGAGCACGTCCTCGCCACCCAGTGCATGGTCCAGAAACGGCCGAAGACGATGCGGATCTCCTACTCCGGGCAGCTGCGGGAGGGGGTCACCCCCAAGGACCTGATCCTGGCCACGATCGGCCGCCTCGGCACGGGCGGGATGGTCGGCCACGCCGTCGAGTACGCCGGCCCCGCGATCGAGGAGCTCTCGATGCCGGGACGGATGACGATCTGCAACATGACGATCGAGGGCGGCGGCCGCGCCGGGATGATCGCCCCGGATGAGACCACCTTCGAGTGGGTCCAGGGCCGAGCCGCCGCGCCGGCCGACTTCGACGCCGCGGTCGGGCGCTGGCGCGAGCTGCCGACGGACCCGGGGGCGAAGTTCGACAAGGAGGTCGAGATCGACGCCTCCAGCCTCTCGCCGATGGTCACCTGGGGGACGAATCCGGGCATGGTCGTCGAGGTCGCCGAGACGGTCCCCGACCCAGAGGCGATGGAGTCGCCCGCAGACCGCGAGTCGGCGCAGCGCGCGCTCGCCTACATGGCCCTCGAGCCGGGCACCCCGATGACCGAGATCCCGCTCGACCGCGTCTTCATCGGCTCCTGCACGAACTCCCGGATCGAGGACCTGCGCGAGGCCGCCACCGCCGTCGACGGCCGCAGGGTGGCGGACTCCGTGCACGGCATGGTCGTCCCCGGCTCCCAGCAGGTCAAGCAGACGGCGGAAGCCGAGGGCCTCGACGAGGTCTTCCGCTCGGCCGGCTTCGAATGGCGCGAGGCGGGGTGCTCGATGTGCCTGGGCATGAACCCCGACACACTGGCCGAGGGTGAGCGCTGCGCGTCGACCTCGAACCGCAACTTCGAGGGCCGCCAGGGCAAGGGCGGGCGCACCCACCTGGTCAGCCCGAAGATGGCGGCCGCCGCCGCGGTCGAGGGCCACTTCGTCGACATCAGGGATTGGAGCTGACGATGAGATCGCTGGACGTCATCGAGGGACGGGTGTCGGTCCTGGAGAGGGCCGACGTCGACACCGACCAGATCATCCCCAAGCAGTTCCTGAAGCGGGTCGAGCGGACCGGCTTCGGCGAGTTCCTCTTCTACGACTGGATCCGCGACGGGGAGATCGAGCTCGAGCCGAACCCGATCCTGGTCACCGGCCCCAACTTCGGCTGCGGCTCCTCGCGCGAGCACGCCCCCTGGGCGCTGGAGGACTTCGGCTTCGAGGCGATCGTCGCGCCGTCCTTCGCCGACATCTTCTACGTCAACTGCACGAAGATCGGCCTGCTGCCGGTGATCCTCGACGAGGAGCACTGCCGGGCCGTCGCCGAGGCGGGGGAGGCGCGCATCGACGTCGACGACCAGACCGTCACCTGCGCCGCCGGCGTCTTCGAGTTCGAGATCGAGCTCGACGTCAAATACCGCCTCCTGAACGGGCTCGACGACATCGGGATCACGCTCGAGAACGGCGCCGCGATCGACGCCTTCGAGGAGTCCGGCGCAGCCGACAGCGGCCCGCAGACGACGTCGCTCTGATGGGATCGCCGCCCCGAGACTGGGACGCGGCGACCTACCGGCGCGTCGCGGTCCCGCACGAGGAGTGGGCGCGGTCGGTCCTCGACCGACTGGAGCTCGCCGGCGACGAGCGGGTACTCGACGCCGGCTGCGGCAGCGGCCGGGTTACCGAGATGCTGATCGAGCGCCTTCCCGGGGGGAGCGTCGTCGCAGTCGACGGCTCGCCCTCGATGGTCGAGGAAGTGCGAGCGGTCCTGCGGCCGCAGGACGAGGCGATGCTCGCCGACCTCGCCGAGCTGCGGCTCGAGGAGCCCGTCGACGTCGTCTTCTCGAGCGCGGTGTTCCACTGGGTCCTCGACCACGAGGCGCTCTTTCGCGGCCTGCGGCGGGCAATGAGGCCCGGCGGCCGCCTCGCGGCCCAGTGCGGCGGTGCCGGCAACATCGCGAGCCTGAAGCGGAGCAGCGAGGAGGTCGCCGGTCGCGAGCCCTACGCCGCGCACTTCGAGGGATTCGGCCGGCCCTGGAACTACGCGGCCGCCGAGGAGACCGAGGCGCGGCTGGGCGCCGCCGGCTTCGCCGAGGCGCGCTGCTGGCTGCAGCCCTGGGACGTCACCCCGCCCGAGCCCGCCGAGTTCGTGCGAACCGTCTGCCTCGGCCCGCACATGGACCGCCTGCCCGAGGAGCTTCGCGGGCCCTTCGTCGCCGACGTGCTCGCCCTCGAAGACGAGCCGCTGGTGCTCGGCTACGTCCGCCTCAACATCGACGCCACCCTGCCCTCCCGCTGACGTGCCCGCAGCGCAGCCCGCCATTCGACCCCGAGCCTCGGGCACGTCTAGAGTGCCGCGTCGATGAGCCCGCCGCGGATAGTCCTCCTCCACGGAGACGGGATCGGCCCCGAGATCGTCGCCGCCGCCCGCGCCCTGCTCGAGGCGATCGGCGACTTCGTGTTCGACGACGAGCACCTCGTCGGCGGGGCCTCGATCGACGAGCACGGCACGGCCCTCACCGACGACGTGCTCGCCGCCTGCCGGGCCGCCGATGCCGTGCTGCTCGGGGCCGTCGGCGGGCCGAAATGGGACACCACCGACCCCGACGCGCCCCGTCCCGAGCAGGGCCTGCTCGGTCTGCGCAAGGGGATGGGCCTGTTCGCCAACCTGCGCCCCGTGCGCCCGAGCCCGGCGCTGGTCGGCGCCAGCCCGCTGCGGGAGGAGCGGATCGCGGGCACCGACCTGCTCGTCGTGCGCGAGCTGACCGGCGGCATCTACTTCGGGGACTCGGGCCGCGACGGGGACTCGGCGCACGACGACTGCCGCTACACGGTCGCCGAGGTCGACCGCATCGCCCGCACCGCCTTCGACGCGGCTCGCAGGCGGGCCGGAGAGGACGGCTCGGCCCATGTCACCTCGGTCGACAAGGCGAACGTCCTGGAGACCTCGCGGCTCTGGCGCGAGGTGGTCACCGAGGTCGGCGCCGACTTCCCCGACGTGGCGCTCGACCACCTGCTCGTCGACAACGCCGCGATGCAGCTGGTCTCGCGCCCGGCCGATTTCGACGTGATCGTCACCGAGAACCTCTTCGGCGACATCCTCAGCGACGAGTCGGCGATGCTGACGGGCTCGCTGGGCATGCTGCCATCCGCCAGCCTCGGAGCCGACGGCGATCCGGGCCTCTTCGAGCCGGTCCACGGCTCGGCGCCGGACATCGCGGGCGAGGGCGTCGCCAACCCGCTGGCCACCTTCCTCTCGGCGGCGATGATGCTGCGCCACGGACTCGGGCGCGCGGACGCTGCCTCCCGGATAGAGGCCGCGGTCGACGCGGTGCTCGAGCGCGGCCTGCGTACGCCCGACCTCAGCGGGCGAGGGCGAGGTCGCGGTCGGCACCGGCGAGATGACCGACGCCGTCCTGGCCGAGCTTCGCGCCTGAAAATTCCCAGTCACCGCCGCACGGCCCGAGGCGCTCGTGGCATCGGGCATACTTCATCCCCGATATGGAGCAGGCAGAGCTGATCTGGCACAACGGCGAGTTGGTTCCCTGGGAGGACGCGAAGGTCCACGTCCTCAGCCACGGGCTGCACTACGGGACCGGCGTCTTCGAGGGCATCCGCTGCTACGAGACCGAGCGCGGGCCGGCGATCTTCCGCCATCGCGAGCACCTCAAGCGGCTCGAGAAGTCGGCCGAGCTCTACTACTTCAGCCTGCCCTACTCCGCCGAGGAACTGCGCCACGCCACCCACGAGCTGATCCGCCGCAACGGCCTTCGCTCCTGCTACATCCGGCCCCTCGCCTTCCGCGGCTACGGAGAGATGGGCCTCTACGCCCAGAGCGCGCCGATCGAGGTGATCGTCGCGGCCTGGCCATGGGGCGCCTACCTCGGTGAGGAGAGCAAGGAACGCGGCATCCGCACCAAGGTCTCCTCCTGGCGGACGATCTCCGGCGACAGCCTGATCCCGCACGCCAAGGCCTCCGGCCAGTACCTCAACTCGATCCTCGCCAAGACCGAGTCGGCGAACGCCGGCTACGACGAGGCGATCCTGCTCGACCAACACGGCGCCGTCTCCGAGGGCTCGGGGGAGAACGTTTTCTTGGTCCGCGACGGAGTCCTCTGCACGCCTCCTCACACGGCGGCGATCCTGGACGGGATCTCGCGCAACTCGGTCGTCCAGATCGCCCGCGACCTCGGCTACACGGTCGAGGAGCGCGACATCGCCCGCTCCGAGCTCTATCTCGCCGACGAGGTCTTCCTCACCGGCACCGCAGCCGAGCTCGTTCCGGTGCGTGAGGTCGACGACCATCCGATCGGGGAGCCCGGTGAGATCACCCGCGTGATCCAGGCGAAGTTCGAAGACGCCCTGCACGGCCGCGCCGAGGAGTACCTGGAGTGGCTCGACCCCGTCGAGGCTCCCGCCGAGGCGGACGAGCCGAGTAAGGTGCGCTCCTGATGCGCCGACGTATCGAGGGAATCGGGCGAATTACCGCAGCCGCGTAGCGGCTGGCGCAGCCGAGCGCTGCGCATGCGGGGCCCGCGCTCACGGCCCTCACCCGATCTTCTCGAACTCGAAAGGCATCAGATGGAACAGGTCAAGCTCTACGACACCACCTTGCGGGACGGCATGGGCGGGCACGGCATGTCGCTCTCCGTCGACGAGAAGCTCAAGGTCGTGCAGGCCCTCGACGCGCTCGGCGTCCACTTCGTCGAGGCCGGCTTTCCGAGCTCCAACCCGAAGGAAGTCGAGCTCTTCGGCCGGCTCGGCGAGCTCGAGCTGCAGAGCTCGACGATCGCCGCCTTCGGGATGACGAGGCGCGCCGGGGTCGCCGCCGCCGAAGACCCGGCCCTGGAGACGCTGGTCGAGTCGGTCGCCCCCATCGTCTGCCTGGTCGGCAAGAGCTGGAAGCTGCACCTCGAGAAGGTGATCCGCGTCCCCGAGGCGGAGAACCTGGCGATGATCGCCGACTCGATCGCCTTCTGCCGGGGCGCGGGCAAGCGCGCCGTCTTCGACGCCGAGCACTTCTTCGACGGTTACCGCGACGACCCCACATACGCGCTCGACTGCGTCCGCGCCGCGGCCGGCGCCGGCGCCGAGAACGTCACCCTCTGCGACACGAACGGCGGCAGCCTGCCGGCCTTCGTCGGGCAGGCCACCGCGGCCGTGGTGGAGGCGGTCGGACGACGGAGTCGAGATCGGCATCCACACGCACAACGACGCCGAGTGCGCCGTCGCCAACTCGCTGGCCGCGGTCGAAGCCGGCGCCCGCCTCGTGCAGGGCACCGTCAACGGCTACGGCGAGCGTTGCGGCAACGCCAACCTGGCCTCGATCCTGCCCGCGCTGCAGCTGAAGATGGGCTTCGACGTGGTCTCCGCCGAGCAGCTCGCGACGCTCAGCTCAACCGCCCACTATCTCGACGAGCTCTGCAACATGGCGGTCGACCCCAATCAGCCCTACGTCGGCCGCAACGCCTTCGCCCACAAGGCCGGGATGCACGCCGCCGGGGTCGCCGCCGACGCCAGCACGTTCGAGCACCTCGATCCCGCAGAGGTCGGGAACGACCGTGAGATCCTCGCCTCCGAGCTCTCCGGCAAGGCGACGATCCGCTCGCAGGCCGAGCAGGCCGGCCTCTCGCTCGACGACGAGGCGGCGGTGCGGGCGGTGGAGCGACTCAAGGAGCGCGAGCACCGCGGCTACCACTACGAGGCGGCTCCGGCCTCCTTCGAGCTCCTCCTGCGCCAGGAGGCCGGCATCTACGCGCCGCTGTTCAAGCTCGAGAGCTTCCGGGTGACGACGGAGAAGCGGGCCGACGGGCGGGTCGAAACCGAGGCGACGATCAAGGTCGAGGTCGACGGCGAGCGCTACGTGCGGGTCGCCGAGGGCAACGGACCGGTCAACGCCCTCGACAAGGCGCTGCGGGCGGCGATCGCAGGCCGCCACCCGCACCTCGCCGATATCGAGCTGACCAACTACAAGGTCCGGATCCTGGACGAGACCCATGGCACCGGCGCCGTCACCCGGGTCCTGCTCGACTCCTCCGACGGCGAGCGCGAGTGGGGGACGATCGGGGTCTCGGAGAACATCATCGAGGCCTCCTGGGAGGCCCTCGTCGACTCGCTCGAGTACGCCTTCCAGCCTCCGAGCGCGGAGTGAGCAAGCGTCGCAATATTGTGATCCGCGCAGCGAGCGAAGCGCGACGTTTATGACGACCGAAGAACAGATCCCTCTCGCCCGGCCCGACCTGGGCGAGCGGGAGGAGGCGCTCGTGCTCGAGGTGCTGCGCTCGGGCCGGCTCTCGCTGGGCCCGATGGGGGAGCGCTTCGAGCGGGCCTTCGCGGACTGGCTCGGCGCCGAGGAAGCGGTCGCCGTCTCGAGCGGGACGACGGCCCTCCACCTCGGGGTGCGGGCGCTCGGCTGGGGTGCCGGCGACGAGGTCCTGACCAGCCCCTTCAGCTTCGTGGCCTCCGCGAACTGCCTGCTCTACGAGGGCGCCAGGCCGGTCTTCTGCGACGTCGACCCGTTCAGCCTCGACCTCGACCCCGCCGCGGCCGAGGCGGCGCTCGGAGAGCGCACGGCGGGGATCCTTCCCGTCCACATCTTCGGCTACCCGGCGGCGATGCCGGAGCTGGAGGCGCTTGCCTCCGCCAACGGCCTCGGCATCCTCGAGGACGCCTGCGAGGCGCTCGGCGCGGTCGACGCGGAGGCCCGCCGGGTCGGCTCCCGGGGCAACCTCGCCGCCTTCGCCTTCTACGCGAACAAGCAGATCACGACCGGGGAGGGGGGGATGCTGGTCCCGACCACGCCGGCGGTCGCGGAGCGGCTGCGCTCCGAGCGCAACCAGGGACGGGCCGCCGACATGGGCTGGCTCGACCACGGTGGCCTCGGCTTCAACTACCGGCTGGGCGACCTCGCTGCGGCGCTCGGCGTCGCCCAGGTCGAGAAGCTCGACTCGCTGCTCGAGCGGCGCGCCACGGTGGCCGCCGCCTACGCCGAGCGGCTGGCCGCCATCGACGGCGTGGAGGCGCCCGCGCCGGGCCGCGGCAGGGAGCGGCGCAGCTGGTTCGTCTACACGGCCCGGCTCGCGGCCGAGATCGACCGCGACGCGACGATCTCCCGCCTCGCCGAGCGCGGCATCGCCGCCAAGGCCTACCTCCCCTGCATCCACCTCTTCCCGCATCTGCGCGAGCTCGGCTACCGGGAGGGCCAGTTCCCGGTCGCCGAAGAGGCGTCCCGCCGCTCGATCGCCCTGCCCTTCTTCCCGGCGATGACGGACGCCCAGGTCGAGCGGGTATGCGAGGCTCTCGCGCAATCCCTGAGCTGACCGATGTCGCGCTTCCGCAAAGACCCCGATCCCCGCTTCTGGCGGCTGAACCGCTCGATCGAGTTCGACTGGCGGCTGGCTCCCTACGACCTCGACCAGTCCCAGGCCCACGCCCGCGGCCTGCGGGAGATCGGCGTCCTCGACGACGAGGAGCTCGAACGGATCGACACCGGCCTCGAGCGGGTGCGCTCGAGGATGGCCGAACGCGACTTCGAGTTCGAGGAGTCCGACGAGGACATCCACATGGCGATCGAGCGGTTGCTCGGGGACGAGATCGGGCCACTCGCCGGCAAGCTCCACACGGGCCGCTCGCGCAACGACCAGGTCGCCACCGACGTGGCGATGGTCGTCCAGGCGCACTCGCTGCGCGCCATCGAGCTCGCCGGCGCGGCGATGGCGCGGCTGCTCACGCTCGCCGAGGCGCACCGCGACTGGCCGATGCCGGGCTACACCCACCTCCAGCGCGCACAGCCGGTCTACGTCGGGCACCACCTGCTCGCCTACTTCTGGATGTTGGCCCGGGACGTCCTGCGCTTCCAGTTCGCCCTCGACAGCGCCTCGGTGATGCCGCTCGGCTCCGGCGCCCTGGCCGGGGTGAACTGGGAGATCGACCGCCGCGCGGTCGCCGACGACCTCGGCTTCGAGCACGTCAGCGCCAACTCCATCGACGGCGCCTCCAACCGCGACTTCGTCATCGACTACCTCGCCGCCGCATCGGCCTGCTCGATGCACCTCTCGCGGCTCGGCTCGGAGATCGTGATCTGGTCGAGCAGCGAGTTCGGCTTCTGCGAGCTCGACGAGTCGTTCTCGTCGGGCTCCTCGATCATGCCGCAGAAGAAGAACCCCGACTCGGCCGAGCTGCTGCGCGCCAAGGGCCCCCGGGTGACGGCGGACTACGTGGCGCTGGTCGGCACCATGCACGCCCTGCCGCTCACCTACGGCAAGGACATGCAGGAGGACAAGGAGCCGCTCTTCGACGCGATCGACACCGTCGAGCTCTGCCTCGACGCCACCGAGGGCATGCTGGCGGGGATCGAGTTCGACCGCGAGCGCCTGGAGGCCGCATCCGGCGACGAGATGCTGGCCGCGACCGAGATCGCCGACCTGCTCGTTCACCGCGGAGTCCCGTTCCGCGAGGCGCACGGGATCGTCGGCGGCCTCGTCCGCGACGCGGTGGAGGCCGAAAAACGTCTCTCCGAGCTGACTCCGGAGGAGCTGCGGGAGCGCTCCGAGCACCTCGACGACAGCTACTACGAGGTGCTCGAGCGCAGCAGCTGGCTGGAGTCGAAGCGGATCGAGGGGGGGACAGGCTCGAAGCCGATCGAGCGCCAGCTCAAGCTCGCCCACGAGACCCTCGACGCGGTCCGCGCGCGGGTCAGCGAAGAGCGACAGTGAGTGCGGAGCGAGGGAGCGTCGAACGCTGACCCCTGCGACCGAGCGACGCGCGAACATTGATGGGGAGCGCCTACCGCGCGCCTTTTTCGCCCGCTCGGTACATGAGGTCGCCGCGGACCTGATCGGCTGCCGCCTCCTCTACGCCGGGGTCGGCGGGACGATCGTCGAGACCGAGAGCTACGAGCGCGACGACCCGGCCTGCCACGCCTTCGTCGGCCTGACGCCGCGCACGGCGACCCTCTTCGGCCCGCCCGGGCGCGCCTACGTGTACCTCTCCTACGGGATCCACAGCCTGCTCAACTTCGTCGCCGAGCCGGTGGGCGAGGCGGCGGCGGTGCTGATCCGCGCCCTCGAGCCGACCGCCGGCCTCGACCGAATGCGGGAGCGCCGCGGCGCCCGTCCCGACACCGAGCTCTGCTCGGGCCCGGGCAAGCTGACCGAGGCGCTCGGCGTCGGCCTCGACGACAACGGCGTCGACCTCGCCTGCGACCCGTTCCTGCTGCTTCCCCCGGAGAACGGCAGGGCGCCGCGAGTCGCAACCGGGCCGCGAGTCGGGATCACGAAAGCGGTCGAGCGGCCCTGGCGCTACGGCGCGGCGGGCTCTCCGTATGTCTCCAGGCCGCGCCTCTAGCCGGCGGTGATGCCGCCGCCGGCCGCGTGCCGCCGGATTCGGGCGCGGGAGCCGGTTCGGCCGGGGCGGCCTTTTCGGGGGCGAGTTCAGGTTCGGGCGCCGCTTCGGGCTCCGGCGCGACTTCTTCTTCGGGCGCCGCTTCGACTTCGCCTTCCGCGCCGCCCGGCGGGAC